>CAVTTP010000009.1:0-23165 GCA_963737705.1 uncultured Actinomycetes bacterium | reverse complement strand
AGGTTCGCGTGCAACGAAGCGCTCTGCGCCGAGGTCGAACCATTCGTTCCCGGCAGCTAGCGCCTCGGTCGATGCCCATCGCGTGACGATGACCGCGCGATCCTGCACGTCGGAGCGGTAGAGCTCGCCACCTGCGAAGCCTGGCGCTGCCAAAAATTGCGGCCATGCCGTGGTCTTCGTCCATGTGCAGAATTCATCGAGCTGACCCTCGCGAATCCGGGTCTCCCACATGCGTGCGATCACACCTTCACCTCCGTGATGGGTAGCGACGGATCGGCCGGAAAATCGAGATCGGACGGCGGCAAGCCGGCCTCCACTAGTCGGGTACCCAGAGCTGCCACCATTGCACCGTTGTCAGTGCAAAGGCCCGGCCGTGGGACGCGCAGCGTGATACCTGCCGCGTCGCAGCGTTGTTCGGCGACCGCCCGAAGCCTCGAGTTAGCCGCCACGCCCCCGCCAATGACGAGGTAGTCGACGCCGTGCGCCTGGCACGCAGTGATCGCCTTCATGGTCAAAACATCGACCACGGCTTCCTGGAACGAAGCGGCCACATGGGCTATTGGCACCGCTTCACCCGCCCGCTCGCGCGCCTCGACCCAGCGGGCGACGGCCGTCTTCAGCCCTGAGAAGGAGAAATCGAGGCTGCCGTCGTCGGATTTCCCCCGCGGGAACGCGACCAGCTCGCGGTCGCCGTCAACCGCTACCCGGTCGATGTGGGGCCCGCCGGGAAACGGCAGCCCAAGGACACGGGCGACCTTGTCGAACGCCTCGCCGGCCGCGTCGTCGACCGTTGAGCCGAGCGACTGCACTTCGCGCGTGAGATCAGGAACGAGCAGCAACGACGAATGCCCACCCGACACGAGTAACGCCACGCACGGCTCGGGCAGCGGACCGTGTTCGAGTGTGTCGACGGCGACATGCGCCGACAGATGGTTGACCCCGTACAGGGGCTTGTCGAGAGCGAGCGCGTACGCCTTGGCGGCGGCAACGCCGACAAGTAACGCGCCGGCAAGTCCGGGGCCTGAAGTGACCGCGATCGCATCGACATCGCGCATCGAAATCCCGGCGTCCGCCAACGCGCGATGGACCGCGGGCACCATCGCGTCGAGATGCGCGCGGCTTGCCACTTCGGGAACGACGCCGCCGAAACGTGCGTGCTCCTCGACACTCGATGCGACGGCGTTCGCGAGCAACGTGTTGCCGCGCACAATTCCGACGCCTGTCTCGTCGCACGACGTCTCGATGCCGAGCACGAGCGCCTCGGTTGCGACCGCCATTACGTGCCGGATCCGTCGGTCGGTGCCCACTTCGACACATCGACGCCGGCGAGGTTGAGCACCATCAGCACCGCGTCGGTGTCGCTCGGTTGGTAGTAGCCCTTGCGAATGCCGACCTGCTCGAAGCCGAACCCCTGGTACATGCGCTGCGCGATCTGGTTGTCGGCCCGCACCTCGAGGCCGACCATGGGCTCGTCGCGGCGACGTGCTTCGTCGATCAATGCCGTCAAGAGTCTGGTTCCGATACCGGTCCCCTGCCGATCGCGCTTCACCGCAATGGTCTGCACGAACGACTCTTCGGGGTACGCACAAAGTCCTGCGTAGCCGACGATTTCGCGCCCGTCACGTGCAACGAGGTAGAACCTCGTCTCCGGTTCGGCGAGCTCTGACCAGAACATCGCGACTGTCCAACACTCGTCGCCAAACAGATCACGTTCGAGATCCATCACACCGTCGACGTCCCACCAACGCATCGGCTCAAGCGACACGGTGCTCTCCGACGGGCGTCTCCGCGCGTTCATACTGCGACGACCGGACGACGAGGGCCGGGCTCAACAGCGTCGGGCCGGCGCAGGTACAGCGGATCTGGTGGCAGCACCACGGCGTGACCGGTCGCGACCATCGACGCGAGCACACCGGCGTCCGGATATTCGGGCTGGCGCGCATCGGCAAACGCGTCGGGATACATCAACGCGCCGGCACCGTACGTAGGCCCTCGCCACTCGACGTCCGCCGGCCGTTCGACGAGCGGACCGTCGACGCGCGTGCCACTCACGTCATAGGTAGCCCAGTAGACCTCGCGGCGACGCGCATCGGTGGCGACCAGAAACGGTTGCTCGCTCGCAATGGCCGCGGCAATCACATCGAGGGTGCAGACGCCAGTGACCGGAATGTTCAGCGCATCACCCATGGCGCGCGCAGTCATCAGGCCGATGCGCAGACCGGTGAACGGACCTGGGCCGACCCCAACCGCTATGCCAGTCAGATCGGACGCCGAACGGCTGGCGTCCGCGAGGACACGAGCGATGCCTGGCGCCAGCAACTCACCGTGTCGGCGCGCGTCGACGACGGTGTGCGAGACCAATACCTGGGCACCGTCATGCAACGCGACAGTCACCGCGGGCGTCGACGTGTCGAAAGCGAGAAGCAGCACGTACATGAGCCTAACTGGCCGCCGCGCTAACGGTTTGCGAGCAGTTCGCGGAGGTCCACGCCGTCCCATCGCTGGCCCTGGGCGGTAATGCGCACCTGGCGTAGCTCGCTCTCGCTGCCCACCGTTCGGGAGATCTCGATGTCGAGCCGGTCCGCGGCGAGTCCTTCGACGAGGCCTCTGCCCCACTCGACGATCGTGACCGAATCGTCGACCGAGGCATCCAGATCGAGGTCGTCGATTTCGAGCGAGCCGTCGACCCGATAGGCGTCGGCATGCACGAGTGGCGGCCCGTCGGCCAGCGACGGGTGCACCCGGGCGATGACGAAGGTCGGCGACGTCACATCGCCGCGCACGCCGAGCCCGACCCCGATGCCCTGGGCAAGTGTGGTCTTGCCAGCACCCAGCGGACCGTCGAGCACGACAAGGTCGCCGGGTTTCAGGATCTGGGCAAGACGCGTGCCTAGGGCACGCATGTCTTGCGCGGTGGAGATCTCGACAATCACGACGCCGCCACAAGCTGCGCGACGAACGCCAGGTCTTCACGCAGCGCGGCTCGGGGCATGCCCGCCGGGCCGAATCTGATTGCCGCCGACGGGTGGTACGTCGAGACGACTTGGCGGCCATCGATGTCGTGCACACGGCCTCGTAGCTGGCCGATCTTTGCGCCGGTTCCGAAGAACCACTGTGCGGCCGTCCCGCCGAGGGCGCAGATCACCTGCGGCTCAACGATCGCAATCTGGGCCGCGAGAAACCGCCGGCAGTTGGCGACCTCGACTTTCGATGGCGCGCGATTGCCAGGCGGCCGGCACTTCAAGACGTTCGCGACCGCGACGTTGGCGCGCGACAGGCCGACCTCGGTCAAGAGCTGGTCGAGCAACGCTCCGGCCCGGCCGACGAACGGCAGGCCTGTCTCATCTTCGGAGGCACCCGGTGCCTCGCCGACAAGTAGCACGGCCGCGCCCGCGGCCGGTGTCGTACCAACGACGACGTGTGTGCGGGTGGCAGCAAGTTCAGTGCACGCGACGCACGAACGCATCTGCACCGCGAGCTCCGGCCCACCTGCGTCAGGCACCCTCGTACACCCTCGGTACCCGCACGCCGATGCGAGTCACGATCTCGTAGGAGATGGTGTCGCACGCGTCGGCCCAGTCCTGCGCCGTCGGTTCGCCACGGTCGCCCGGGCCGAAGAGCACGACCTCGTCGCCCGCCGCGAAATCATCTTCACCCGGGCCGAGGTCGACGACGAACTGATCCATGCAGACGGTGCCCGAGATCGTCCGACGGATGGTGCTCAACCGGCTGCGCACGAGCACCTCTGCGCGGTTTGTCGCGGCTCTGGCGATCCCGTCCGCGTACCCCAGCGGGACGAGCCCGAGCGTTGTCGGCACCTGCGTGATGTAGCGGTGGCTGTACGAAACCCCTGTGCCCGCAGGGACTTTCTTCGTCAAAGCCAGTCGTGCGGTGAGCGTCATCGCCGGCCGCAAGCCGAACGAGGCGGAGTCTCGTTGGTCCGGAACAGGCGACAAGCCGTACACCGCAATTCCAGGTCGCACGAGGTCGAATCGCGACCCCGGCACCAACAACGATCCGCCCGAGTTAGCGAGGTGGCGCAGCTGCGGCGTCACGCCGACTCTCGCTGCGTACGACAGTGCATCGTTGAATGCGCGGATCTGCAGCGCCGTCGTCGGATGAGCCGGGTTGCTGCCATGTACGAGATGCGACCACATGCCGACGATCTCGACATACCCCTCGGCACTCGCTTTCGCCGCCGCTTGAACGAGTTCCGGCCATTCGTCCATGACCGCGCCGCCGCGCGATAGTCCGGTGTCGACCTTCAGGTGCACGCGGGCAACGCGACCGACTTCTAGTGCCGCATTCGCGATCTCGGAGATGGCCCACGGAGCGGACGCAGATACGTCGATCTCTGCAGTGATCGCCTCGGCAACCGGTTCGCCCGGAGTGCCCAACCAGCACAGGATTCGACCGCCGATGCCGGCCGCGCGCAACGCAAGAGCTTCTTCCAGAAATGCAACACCTAACCAGGTCGCGCCGCCCTCGACCGCCGCGATGGCACTCTGCACGAGGCCGTGTCCGTAGCCCTCGGCCTTCACGACGGCCATCACTTCAGCCGGGCCGACGATCTCCTTGATTCGCGCGACGTTTGACGAGATCGCGCCAAGGTCGATGCGAGCCGCGGCGCGCAAGGCGGCCGAGGCGACCGTCGGATCGCGATAGGTCACGGCGACATCCTGCCAGGGCTGAGCGTGGCTGTGATGGGATGGGACCATGCGGTTGACCAAATACACTCACTCCTGTATCCGGCTGGACGACGGAAGCCGAGCTCTGGCGATCGACCCAGGGACGTTCTCGGAGACGCAGCTTGCCCTCGCCGGAGTGCACGCCGTGCTGGTCACCCACGAGCACGCGGACCATCTCGACGCGCCGGCTCTGCTCGCTGCGGCGAAGGCCGACACCTCGTTGCAGGTGTGGGCGCCGGCGGCGGTCGCTCCGTTGTTGGGCGAACTGGGAGATCGGGTCACTGCCGTCGGCGCCGGTGAATCCTTTTCCGCGGGCGGCTTCGGTGTTCGGACGTTCGGTGGTCTGCACGCGCTGATTCATCCGCTCATAGCGGCGCCCGTCGCCAACGTCGGTTACCTCGTCGAAGGCTCGGTCTACCACCCCGGCGACTCGTTCACGGTGCCGCCGGTACCCGTCGAGACGCTGCTGATCCCGATCCACGCACCGTGGTCAAAGGTCAGCGAAGTCATCGACTTCACCGCCTCGGTTCGCGCGCCGCGCGCGTTTCAGATCCACGATGCGTATCTCAGCGAAGCCGGTGGCGCACTCGTCGACCGCCTGGTGGGAACCGTGGGCGCGACCTACGGCACGACGTACAAGCGCCTAGCGCCTACCGAATCCGTCGAGGTCTAACCGCCGTAGTTCGTAACGCTGCCGGAACGGTTCCTGCTCTAGATTTTGGCTCGTGAGAGCCAACGGGTTCACGAGCGGCCTGACGGCGTCACGCGCTTCGCTTGCTCTAGGCGGCTTGACAGCGGTTACCGTCGCGGGCGGTTGCGTACTGACGGTCGTCTCGCACGACCTGCGCGCGTCGTTCGACGGTGTGCTGCTTCTGATCATCGCGACCGTTGCCGCGGTCGGCCTTGTGGTGGCCCGTCGACAGCCGGCGAACCCGATCGGTTGGATGCTGCTCGTGGCGTCCGTGTTCTTCGCCGGATACGCCGTCGCGGTGCTCTACGCCGTCCTCGACTACCACCGGCACGGCGGCCGACTGCCGCTTGGTCGCGTCGCGCTCGCCGCTGAGCCGGCCTGGGTGCCTGGGTTCGTGCTGCTCGGGCTCGCGGTAGCGCTCTTCCCCGACGGCCGCATCGCTTCTCGGCGGTGGAGAATCCCGCTGATTGTCTACGTCGCTGCCGGTGCCTGGTTCTGCTGCTTCTGGTCGCTGTCGCTGGCGACAATCCACATTGGCACCGGGTTCGACGTCGACGAGGTCGGAAACTACACCGGGGACGAAGGGGGCTTCTCCGGAGCTATCGCTGGGATCGGCTGGGCCGCGTCGCCGATCATCCTCGTGCTCCTGACGGCGTTCGTCATCCGGCAGGCGGCGACCTGGCGGCGGGCCACCGCGGAGCGGCGTAAGCAACTGACGTGGCTCATGACCGGCGGCGCTTTGTCGGTCGTCTCGATCTACCTCGTCTCGACCAACAACACGAGTAGCGCCGGGCGTCTGGTCACCGACATCGCCGCCGTCGGCCTGACCGGAATCCCCCTCGCGATCGGGGTCGGGATCCTGAAGTACCGGCTCTACGAGATCGACCGGCTCATCAGCCGCACTCTTTCCTATCTGGTGATCACCGGCCTGCTGGTCGGCGTCTTCCTCGGCCTGATCGGGCTGACCACAAGCGTCCTGCCGTTCTCCTCCCCGGTTGGAGTCGCCGCCTCGACGCTCGCCGCGGCAGCGCTGTTCACCCCGTTGCGCCGCCGCGTACAACACCTCGTCGACAGACGCTTCAACCGCGCCCGGTACGACGCTGACTCGATCATCGCCGCGTTCACGATCCGGCTCCGCGACGCGGTCGACCTCGACACGATCAACCTGGAACTGCGTCAAGCGGTCAACCAAGCCGTCGCACCAGCACACGCTTCCATCTGGATCACACCGACGGCGACCGCGAGACGAACCTGATCGTCAGCGGCGATCGCGACCGTCTCGTTACCAATCGTCAGGACAAATGACGATGGTGTTCGTTGACGTGAGCATGGTGAAGCTTGCAGACCCCCCGAGTGGTGCCTGACGTAACGCGGATTGGCAGGGACGTCGTTCCCAACCATTGGTGAACCCGGCTCTCGTCTCCGTCAATCGCCAGCTCACCGAGGGCAACCACGCCGGCGGGGTGCACGACCGGCGTGCGGCCCGGCAGCGGCGTTCCGGCACCCCACTCAATGAAGAATGGAAGCGAGTTCTCCTTAGCTGCTTGCGCGATCCCAGCGACGCGCCAATGCAACATCTCTCCGGTTCGCGAGCCTCGGGAGCCTTCGGCGACCTCGAGGCCCAACCGCGATGCGGTGCGATCCAGGTCGTCGGTACGCACTGCCCAGCCAAATCTCGAATCGCCGTCCAGCATCGTGGAGACCCATCGTCCGAACTCGCTGTTCAACGCCTCAGCCTGGTCGACGACAGTCACGAGCTCGAGATAAGCGGCTCCCAGCGGGATCAGCCGATTCGCCGTTCCCCAACCTGGATGACGCCCGCCGTCTACGGTCGTAAGACCGTAGCGACCTTTGAACTGCGCTTCCGCGCTGTCGAGATCGCGAACTCCGATAACGACGTGATCGATCTGCATCCCCGTGTCCGCCATCGGGACCCTATTGAGCCCAGGGAGGAACGATGACCCCACCGTCCTGGGTTGCCGCAGTGAGGCCAGGTGTCGTGGTGACCCACGCACTCCCGCCGTCCGCTCCGCTGTCGATGCGGAGCAACGAACCGGCTGGCACATGGGCAACAGATCCGGCGCCGAGGCGGTTGCTCTCGCCGTCGATCGTGATGTGCAGCTCACCTTCGAGGCCTAGTAGCACCTCCTCGCGGCTCGGTCGATGCGCAACTCCAGTGGTGCCCGGTGGAACGGTGAGCCGCCACGCGCACAGTTGACTGCTGCCGCGAGCTGAATTCACGTAGGCGGCGAAAGTACTGCCGTGGGTGGTGTAGTCGGTCGAGTCAGCGTGGCTGAAGACGGGCATGAAGGCTCCCACAGTTAGACAAGTACCTTGACCATATAGACAACTTCCTTGTCTGTCTATGCGAGGATGGCTGTGTGGTGACGGACTGGCAGACGGCGGCGGCGACACTGCGGCTCGCCGGGCAGTTGGTCGACGGAATCCAAGAAGGACTCGCCGCGCGCGGCTTCACTGACATCCGCCCCGCTCATGGCTACGTGTTCGCTGCACTGTCAACCGACATGACGACGGCAGGGCTGGCGGTCGCGCTCGGCATCACGAAGCAGGGCGCCGGCCAACTGGTGGACACCCTCGTCGAGCGCGGGTACATCCGTCGGCAACCAGACCCGCGCGACGGCCGCGCCCAGTTGCTCGTGTTGACCGAACGCGGTCACGCCTGCACTCAGGCAGCCGAACGAGCCGCCAGCGATGTTGTCAAAAGCTGGCACGGCCAAGTCTCCAAAGCAGATTTCGCGCAGTTCACGCACGTTCTCCACACGATTGCCAAACCAGGACCGCTTCGACCCCCGTGGTGACAACACGGGTGACATCATCAGCGACTGCTTGAGTACAGGCGGTCTCACGTCGCGCCAGGTTCAGCACGTCGCGCCGTCGTTGGTGTCAGACGCCGTCGTCCCGCGCACCCCGACTTCGGAGAACAGGCGCACGTTCTCGGTTCGGGTCACTCCGAAGACACGTACGCGCAAGGGGACAGCGTCGATGCTCATAGTGCCGCCGACCGGCACACAGTTATCTGATCGCCAGGTGACCTCGACGAAGCGTGACTGGTGCGGTGGAACAGCTGCTTGGTCGACGTAGCGGTACTGCGCAGAGTCCAGCGCGATGTTGCTGCTTGTCGCTACGGTCACCCGTGCTTCGCCGGGGTGACTGCCGGGCATCACCAGGTCCGGTACCAAACCGAGGATGGTCTGCGAATAGCGGCTGGGGTTGAAAACGTCGAAGACGATCCCCTGGATCTCCCCGTGGCGAATCGGCACAGCAGTCAGCGACACAGCGCCGATCGAGGTATCGCTCGCAACGTCGCCGTCTTGGGGATAGATCCAGCCCTGAGTATTGGCCGCGCGCAAAGCCGGAGCCGTCCTGGGCTCGACGACGAACACACCGAGTAGCGCGACAGCCGCGAACACCGCCGCCGCCACAGCCCAAAACGCCCGGCCGAGCCGGATCCGCACCGGTCGACCGCGCACTGCGATCAGCGGCGGTTTACTGGCGGGCGGTCTGTCGAGCAGCACGGTCATCCCCCTTTTCCGGCACGCCCAGAATGACGAGCACGGACCAGGTTCGCAAGAGGGCTAGCGGAGCGATCGAATCGCAGCGGGCAGCCCGGCGATGATGTCTTCGGCGACGATCGGCGCCTCTTGCGCTGCGATGCGGCCGGCGGCTCCGTGCAAGTAGGCGCCGCATGACGCGGCGTCGAGGGCTGACATTCCGCCGGCGAGCAGCGCACCGGTAATGCCCGACAGAACGTCGCCACTGCCGGCAGTCGCGAGCCAAGACGTGCCCGTCGAGTTCACCCGCACCAAACCGTCGGGCGAACAGATCACCGTCGTCGACCCTTTCAACAAAACGGTGGCACCCAATGCGTTCGCCGCAGTGCGGGCGTGTTCGAGTCGCCGGGCCTCGACGTCAGCACGCGCATCGGGTTGGAGTCCCAGCAAGCGAGTGAGCTCGCCCGCGTGCGGTGTCAGCACCGTGGGCGCTGTGCGCGCAGACACCAATGAAGGCTCGCTCGCGACGATCGTCAGAGCATCGGCGTCGACCACCACCGGCACCGACGCCGACAACACCTGTGCAACGACCCGCTTGGCAAACGCGTCGGTCCCGATCCCCGGCCCGACAACCCACGCCTGCACGCGACCGGCGGCCAGCACATCGACGTCCGGGCCATCTTTGAGTACGGTCACCACCGCTTCGGGCCAGCGCGCTCGCACCAGCTCGGCGGGATGCGCGACCGAGACGAAGCGCACCATGCCGGCGCCCGTTCGCAACGCGCCGCCGGTCGCGAGGAGTGCGGCGCCGGTGTAGCCGACACTGCCAGCCACGATGCCGACGACACCGCGGCGGTACTTGTCGGACTCCGCTGTCGGTACCGGCAGCTCGACGTCGGCCGCCTGTAACGCCGTGATCGATGCCGTCGGCAGCCACGGCCCGAGGCCGATGTCGACCAACTCCACCACGCCCGCGCACTGCGCACCCGGATCGATCAGCAGGCCCGGCTTCCAGGTGCCGAACGTCACCGTGACATGCGCATGCACGGCTGCTCCGGCGACCACGCCCGTGTCGGCGTCGACACCGCTCGGGACGTCGACCGCAAGCACTGTCGACTCCGAAGGGATCGAGTTCACGACGTCAGCCGCCGCCTCACGCAGTTCGCCGACACCGCCGATGCCGACAATGCCATCGAGAACCAGGTCGGCGCCGAGCACCGCACCCGGCCCCTCGACACGGCCACCCGCGGCACGCAACGCCGCAAGCCCCGCGACGTGCGCCGACGACCCGAGCAGGACGGCGGAGACAACCGCGCCGCGGCGGGCGAGCAGTGCACCCGCGAACAACGCGTCGCCACCGTTGTCACCCGAGCCGACGAGCAGCACGACACGGCTTCCGTAAACCCGCTGCAACAGTTGGGCGGAAGTTGACGCCAGCCCAAAGGCAGCTCTCTCCATCAATGTGCCCGGCGGCAGCGACGCCATCAGCGCAGCCTCGGCCGCCCGGACCGTCGCGACATCGTGCGCTTGCCGCATCGCTACTCGACCGTTACGGACTTCGCGAGATTGCGCGGCCGGTCAACGTTATTGCCACGCGCGACCGCAAGCTCACACGCGAAGACCTGCAACGGGATCACCGACACCAGCGGCTGCAGCAAGGTCGGAACCACCGGCACCCGAATCAGTTCGTCGGCATACGGCACAACTGCGTCATCACCCTCTTCAGCAATGACAATCGTCCGGGCGCCGCGAGCCTGCACCTCTTGAATATTCGCCACCATCTTCGCGTGCAGCACCGATCGTCCTTGCGGTGACGGCACGACGGCTACCACCGGCACGCCCTCCTCGATCAGTGCAATCGGACCATGCTTGAGCTCACCGGCCGCAAAGCCTTCGGCATGCATGTAGGCCAGCTCTTTCAACTTCAGTGCGCCCTCAAGCGCGACGGGGTATCCGACATGCCGCCCCAGGAACAGCACCGTCGACACCGACGACAGCGACCGTGCGATCTCGCGCACAGGTTCCATCGTCGTGAGCACCTTCGCCACATTGCTCGGCATGTCGGCAAGTTCGTGGACGACGGCAGCTACATCGTCTCCGTACTGCGTGCCACGAACCTGACTGAGGTAGAGCGCAACCAGGTACACCGCGACCAGCTGGGTCAGGAAGCTCTTCGTCGCCGCGACGCCGATCTCTGGCCCGGCACGGGTGTAGAGAACCGCGTCAGCTTCGCGGGCAATCGTCGAACCCACGGTGTTGCAGATCGCCAGCACGCGCGCATCCATCTCGCGCGCGTGTTGAACGGCCATCAGCGTGTCGAGTGTTTCGCCTGACTGCGAGATCGCAATGACAAGGGTGCGACCGTCGAGGATGGGGTCGCGGTAGCGAAACTCGCTCGCCAACTCGACCTCGCATGGCAGGTTCGCCCAATGTTCGACGGCGTACTTGGCGATGAGACCGGCGTGATACGCCGTGCCGCACGCGACCACCACGATCTTGTCGATCTCACGCAACAAACCCTCATCGAGACGCATCTCATCGAGCATGAGCGCGCCGTCATGGGTCAGCCGGCCAAGCAACGTGGCGGCAACCGCTTCTGGCTGCTCGGCGATCTCCTTCAGCATGAAGTAGTCGTAGCCACCCTTTTCGGCGGCCGACAGATCCCAGTCGACGTGGTAGTGCCTACCGTCGACGACGTCACCCGAAAACGTGGTGATCTCGAACTTGTCCGCCCACACGGCGACGACCTGGTCTTGCCCGAGTTCGACCGCGTCGCGCGTGTGCGCGATGAACGCCGCAACATCGCTCGCGAGGAACATCTCGCCGTCGCCGACACCAACAACCAACGGCGAGTTGCGCCGTGCACCTACGACGAGCCCCGGTGCGTCGCGATGTACGGCGACAAAGCTGAACGAGCCATCGAGGCTCCGACACACCAGCCGCAACGACTCGGCGAGATCTCCGCACGAGGCAAAGGCTTCTTCGAGCAGGTGCGCTGCGACCTCCGTGTCGGTTTGCGATCGAAACGTGTGACCGTCTTTGATCAGTCGGGCCCGCAGGTCGGCGTGGTTCTCGATGACGCCGTTATGAATAAGTGCGAGAGCACCGGTGCAATCGAGCTGCGGGTGCGCATTCTCATCGGTTGGCCGACCGTGAGTCGCCCAGCGGGTGTGCCCTAGGCCGGTACCACCCGCGGGCAGCGGATCCGCCTCGAGCACGACCTCGAGGTTCGACAACGGTCCGGCTTTGCGCCGGACGTGCACCAAACCGGCGTCCAGCACGGCGATGCCTGCGGAGTCATACCCGCGGTATTCGAGCCGCCGCAAACCGGCGAGGACGACGTCGCGAGCCGGCTGTGGTCCGACGTAGGCCACGATGCCGCACACGGTCTAACCCAACCGCTCGCGCACGACCCGGGCTAACTCCCCTGCAACAGCGTCGGCCTTGTCGCGCGTGGCGGCCTCGACCATCACCCGCACGACTGGCTCCGTGCCGCTCGGGCGAAGCAGAATCCGCCCGGATGCACCGAGATCAATGCTCGCCCGCTCAACTGCTGCGAGCAGTTCGGCGTCGGTCTCAGCGCGCGTGCGGTCAACGTCGGTGACGTTGATGAGCACTTGAGGCAACCGGTGCATCACGGCGGCAAGTTCGATGAGCGACTGCTTGGTCTGCGTGATGCGCGCGAGCAACTGCAGGGCCGTCAGGATGCCGTCGCCGGTCGTCGCGTAGTCGAGCAGGATCACGTGGCCGCTTTGCTCGCCACCGACCGTGTAACCGTCGGCGCGCATCGCCTCAAGCACGTAGCGGTCGCCGACCGCCGTTTCGACGACCTTGATGCCAGCGGCTTCCATGCCGAGCCGGAACCCGAGGTTCGACATCACGGTTGCGACAACCGTGCCCTGCGCGAGGCGCCCTGACTCGTTCATCGCAATCGACAGGATGGCCAGAATCTGGTCACCGTCGATAACGGATCCGTCTGCTGCCACCGCAAGACAACGGTCGGCGTCGCCGTCGTGCGCGACGCCGACGTCGGCACCGTTCGCAACGACCGCGGCCGACAGCAGATCGAGGTGGGTGGAGCCACACGCTTCGTTGATGTTGAGGCCGTCGGGCTCGCTACCAATCGCAATGACTGTGGCGCCCGCCCGGCGCAACGCCTCCGGGGCCGCGAACGAAGCCGCGCCGTTCGCGCAATCGACGACGACTTTGAGGCCGTCGAGCCGGTTGGGTACCGTGGAGACGACGTAGTCGACGTAGCGATCGGTCGCCTCGGGGTAGTCGTGCACTCGGCCGACGCCAGCGCCGATCGGACGCTGCCACTCCTCGAGCAGGCGGGCCTCGATCGCATCTTCGAGTTCGTCGGCAAGCTTGTGGCCGCCGCGCGCGAAGAACTTGATGCCGTTGTCGGGCATCGGATTGTGGCTCGCCGACAGCATGACGCCGAGGTCGGCCTTGAGGTCAGCAGTCAGATAGGCGACAGCGGGCGTCGGGAGAACACCCAGCCGCAATACGTCGACGCCTGCACTGGCCAACCCGGCGACGACGGCGGCTTCGAGGAATTCCCCGGATGCGCGCGGGTCGCGACCGACGACCGCGAGTGGCCGATGACCCTCGAACGCGCCGGCCTCGCCGAGCACGTGGGCTGCAGCGACAGCGAGCTCAAGGGCGAGCTCGGCCGTGAGCTCCTGGTTCGCGACACCGCGAACGCCGTCGGTGCCAAACAGCCGGAAGCGTGTCTGCTCCGCATCCATGACGCGCACCGAGTTGTCGGGCACGCGGTTACCGCTTGGAGTACTGCGGAGCCTTGCGGGCCTTCTTCAGACCGTACTTCTTACGCTCGATGACACGCGCGTCACGCGTGAGGTAGCCGGCCTTCTTCAGGGTCGGGCGGTTCTCGGGGTCGATCAGGATGAGTGCACGCGCGATCCCGAGGCGAAGCGCGCCGGCCTGGCCGCTGATGCCGCCGCCGGTGATACGGCAGACGATGTCGAACTGCTCGACGCCGTCGAGTGCAGCCAGCGGGCTCTTCACCAACTGCTGGTGCACCTTGTTCGGGAAGTAGCTCTCAATGGTGCGGCCGTTGACCTTGATCTGGCCGGTGCCAGGGACGAGGCGCACGCGGGCGACAGCTTCCTTGCGACGCCCGGTGGCGTTGCCCGAGCCGCTGGCCGAGCGGCGGCGAACCGTCGTCGTCTCGCTCGAATAGGTGAGCGGCGTTTCGGCCGACTCGAGGCCATCGGCGCCGTCGATGATCTCGGCGTCGTCGTCGGCGACCAGGGTGTCTGCCACGGAACTCCTCAACTTCTTTCGGTGAGCCGAGGCGCCGAAAGGCGCGTACCGGCCGGTGTCTGCGTAAGTGTCGCCACGATTACTGGGCGACCTGGGTGATCTCGAACGGCACCGGCTGCTGCGCCGCGTGCGGGTGGTTCGGGCCTGAGTAGACCTTGAGCTTCTTCAGCATGGCGCGCCCGAGGGTGGTGTGCGGAAGCATGCCACGCACGGCCTTCTCAACCGCCCGGTCGGGACGCTCGACCATCAGTTCGCCGTACGGCTTGGCGCTCAGGCCGCCCGGGAACCCCGAGTGCCGGTAAGCAAACTTCTGCTCGCGCTTCTTGCCGGTCAGCGCGACCTTGTCAGCGTTGATCACGATCACGAAGTCGCCGGTGTCGACGTGCGGCGCGAACGTGGGCTTGTGCTTGCCACGCAACAGGACGGCGATCTGGGCCGCAAGCCGCCCGAGGACGACGTCGTTGGCGTCAATCACGTGCCATTGACGCTGGACGTCGGCAGCCTTGGGTGAAAACGTGCGCACAGGATGGCCTTCGGGTTCGGTAGCACGGGAGGTCAGCTAGCTCTGGTTGGGCGGGCCTGCGGAGTGACTCCGCACATACGCACAACGACCTCGTAGCCTACCTGGCCCGCCGTAGAAGGGTCAAAGCGGCCCGCCGCCCCGCCGTCCCGCCGATCGATTCCTCACAGCTGCAGGTGCACTCCTCAAAGAAGCAGCCTCCGAGTACCCAACAACCTGCGTCTTTGAGGAATTGGCCCTATCGCAGGCATCGAAAGGTGCATCTGTGAGGAATCGAGGTCGGACGGCGGCCAGCTGGCCGGACGGCGGGGTGGCGCGCAGCGTGAGGGTGCGGGGTGGCGCGCAGCGGCGAGGGTGCGAGGTGGTCGCCAGTGGCACGCCAGCGGCACTGTCTGGGAGCGTTTGCGGTGGGGCGCCGTGGCGACCCGGTAATGGATTCGCGGTCTGGGCGCCCGACGGGCAGGCTGGTGGAATGGATCTCTCCGGCCTCATGGCACGGTCGAGGCTGGGCAGGGTGTTTCGCACCCGCGGTGTCCCCCGACTGCTCGGCTTCGCGCTCATCGCGGAGCTGCCCGCCGGCATGACCGCGCTGGCCATCGTGCTGCGGATCACCCAGTCGGGCGGCACCTACGCCCGGGCCGGGCTGGTCGGCGCTGTTGGAGCCGTCGGCGTCGGCATCTGCGCGCCGGTCTGGTCTCGCCTGGTCGACCGCAAGGGCCAGGTCGTAGTACTGGTTCCGACAGCGCTCGCAGTAGCGGCCTCCGGCATCTTTCTGGCCGTCCTGCCCCCGCGCGGCGCCATCGGCCCGCTGCTCATCGCCTCGACACTCATGGGCCTTTGCCAACCGCCCGCGCTGGTCAGCGCGCGCACGCTGTGGCCGAAGGTGGTCAAGGATCCAGCCGTCCTGGAGACCACCTACAGCATCGAATCGAGCATGACCGAGCTGGTGTTCATCGTCGGACCGCTCCTCGCTGTGGCGATCAACGCGGCGTTCGGCTCGGCTGCGGCAGTGGCGGCCTCAGGCATTCTCTCAGGGGTTGGCGCGCTCGGCCTGGCGTCGAGTCGAGCCTCGCGGGCCATGCGCGGGACCCGCAAGACCGAGACCTCTCACGCGGCGCTGCGCTCGGTCGGCGTCCGGATTCTGGTGTGCGCCACCTTCACGATGGTCATCGGGTTTGCCGCTGTCGACGTGTCCACGATCGCCGCCGCCCGCAAGGTCGCTGGCAATGGGGCGGCCGGCACCCTGATCGCGGTCTGGGGCATCGGCAGCCTGCTCGGCGGCATGGCGTTCGGGTCGCGCAGTTGGCCGGGACGCATGTCGACGCGCATCGTGTTCTTCATCGGGGCGATCACGGTATTCACCGCCGCATTGATCCCTGTCACGAATCTGGTGCTGCTGGGCGTCCTGCTGTTTGTTGGCGGGCTGAACTACGCGCCCTGCTTCTCGTGCATCAATCAGGTCGTGCAACGCATCGCACTGCCCGGTGCCGCCACAGAGTCATTTGCGTGGATCACCAGTGGCGCGTTGATGGGTGCCGCCGTCGGAGAAGCCGCGGCGGGTTTCGCGATCACCCATGCAAGCCCCCACGCGGGTTTTGCTGTTGGCGCCTGCGCTGTGGGGCTCGCCGCCATGGTGGTGCTGTTCGGTCGCCGCTCAATTCGCGGAGGCGACATGCCGGCCCAACAGTCAGATCAGCGCGATGGCCTGACGCTGTCCCAGATTGGCGCCGCTGAATCGATGACGGTGCCGTCGGAGCCGAACACGACGAACCTGTCGAAGGAGCGAGCGAACCAGCGGTCGTGAGTCACCGCGATCACCGTCCCGTCGAACGCCTCGAGTGCATCCTCGAGCGCCTCAGCGCTGGCAACGTCGAGGTTGTCGGTCGGCTCGTCGAGTAGCAACAACGTGGCGCCGGAGATCTCGAGCAGCAGGATCTGAAAGCGGGCCTGCTGACCACCTGACAACGTGTCAAACGGCTGATCAACCTGCTCGTCGAGTTCGTAGCGCCGCAGCACGTTCATCGCGCGGCCGCGGTCGTGTGCATGGTCGGCCCACAACACGTCCCCGAGAGGCCGACCGGCCAGTTCGGCGTGCTCATGCGTCTGCGCGAACCAGCCGGGCACGACTCGAGCACCGAGCTTCGCGACTCCTGTATGCCGGACGTCATCACCCGCGAGCAACCGCAAGAAGTGCGACTTGCCGGACCCATTAGCGCCAAGCACCGCAACTCGCTCGCCGTAGAAGATCTCCAAGTCGAACGGTGCCACCAGCTCGGTCAGTTCCAGCCGTTCGCAAGTGACTGCTCGCAGCCCAGTGCGTCCGCCACGCAATCGCATTGCGACCTTCTGTTGCGCAGGGGCGGACGGCGGTGGGCCGGCGTCTTCGAATTTCGCGAGCCTCGTCTGCATCGCGTGGTACTTGCTCGCCATGTCGGGAGAGATTTTCGCTTGCTGTTGAAGCGTGCGCACCAGGTCGACGAGCCGCTTGTGCTCTTCATCCCAGCGCTTCCGTAGTTCGTCGAGGCGATCGTGCCGGTCACGCCTGGCTTGGTGGTAGGAAGAAAACCCGCCGCCGTGCGTCCACGCGGTCCCGCCCTCGATCGTGACGATGCGATTCGCGACCCTGTCGAGCAATTCGCGGTCGTGCGAGATCAGCAGCACCGACTTTGGAGACTCCGCGAGGCGTTGTTCCAGCCATCGCTTGCCTGGAACGTCGAGGTAGTTGTCAGGTTCGTCGAGCAGCAGCACGTCGTCCGGCCCGCGCAGTAACGCTTCAAGTACGAGCCGCTTCTGCTCGCCGCCCGACAGCGTCGCGACCCGTC
Source organism: uncultured Actinomycetes bacterium (assembly GCA_963737705.1). Taxonomy (GTDB): domain Bacteria; phylum Actinomycetota; class Actinomycetes; order Acidothermales; family Acidothermaceae; genus PALSA-607. The sequence goes on along the minus strand of CAVTTP010000009.1, from coordinate 5,643 downwards.
GGTACTCGCAACGGTCAAGAGTCAAGCCCAGCGCCTCGACCGTGCAGACGTCCCATGCCACTTCCGCTTCGTAGCCGCCCGCGTCACCCCAGTTCGCGAGGGCGTGGGCGTAGCGAAGTTGGGTCGGCTCGTCGTCGGTTTCCATCATCGCGAGCTCTGCAGCAGTAACCTCGGCGCCTGCCACACGTACGCCCGGTGGCGACACCGAAAGCAGCAAGTCGCGCACAGTGGTGTCGTCCTGTACAGACCCGATGAACTGGCGCATCACGCCGAGCCCGCCACTGCGACCGATAGTGCCGCCCTGCGGTGCTTCGTCGCCAGCGACCAACCGCAGCAGGGTTGTCTTGCCTGCGCCGTTCGCGCCGACGAGGGCGACTTTCGCACCCTCGCCCACCCGAAAGCTCACGTCATCGAGCAGCAATCGGCCGTTCGGCAGCGTGTGCCGGATCGAAACAACATCAACGTGACCCACGTGAATGCAGTCTGGGCCATCACTGGCCCAGACTGCATCCGGGTTACGCCGCCGCGGCCGCCCCTATCGAAGCCGCGGGCTCAAGAGCCTCGCGAACGATGTCGGCAACATCAGCCACCAATCGGACGTCGAGGTCGGCAAGCACCGCTGCTGGCACGTCGTCCAAATCAGGACCATTGCGCTGCGGCAAGAAGATGGTCCTCAATCCCGCACGATGCGCGGCCAACAACTTCTGCTTGACGCCACCGATCGGCAGGACCCGGCCGTTCAGCGTCACCTCACCGGTCATACCGACATCGGATCGCACCGGACGCCCGGTAGCGAGCGACGCAAGCGCCGTGACCATCGTGACGCCTGCCGACGGACCGTCCTTGGGCACTGCTCCTGCAGGTACGTGCAGGTGGATCGCCTGCTCGAACCGCGACGCCTCGATCCCAAGTGACGAACCGTGCGAGCGCAGATACGACAACGCGATGTGTGCAGACTCCTTCATCACGTCGCCGAGCTGACCCGTCAACGTAAGGCCTGTCTCACCCGCCATCGCGGTGGCCTCGATGAAGAGCACATCGCCACCAGCACCGGTCACTGCGAGTCCGGTCGCAACGCCAGGGACGGCAGTGCGTTCGGCACTCTCCGGAGTGAACCGCGGCCGCCCGAGAAACTCCGTGAGCGTCGAGGCGGTGACGTGCACCGGCACGCTCTCCGGCGCTGACGCAATTCGAGTCGCCGCCTTGCGGAGCACCCGTGCGATCGCCCGCTCGAGCTGGCGCACGCCGGCTTCACGAGTGTGCTCACCGGCAATCAGCCGCAACGCGTCGTCGTCGATGTCGACCTCAGTCGCGTCAAGTGCCGCACGCGACAATTGCCGTGGCAGCAGGTGGTTGCGCGCGATCGAGACCTTCTCGTCCTCGGTGTAACCGTCGAGCCGCACGACCTCCATGCGGTCGAGCAACGCGTCGGGGATGGTGTCCAACACGTTCGCGGTCGCCAGGAAGAGCACGTCCGACAGGTCGAGTTCGAGCTCGAGGTAGTGGTCGCGGAACGTGTGGTTCTGTGCGGGGTCGAGCACTTCGAGCAGGGCACTCGCGGGGTCACCGCGGTAGTCCGACCCGATCTTGTCGACCTCGTCGAGCAGCACCACCGGGTTCATCGAACCGGCTTCACGAATCGCGCGCACGATGCGACCGGGCAACGCACCGACGTACGTGCGACGGTGCCCGCGGATCTCGGCCTCGTCGCGGACGCCACCCAGTGACACCCTGACGAACTTGCGGTCGAGCGCACGCGCGACGGACTCACCCAGCGACGTCTTGCCGACGCCAGGAGGCCCCACGAGTGCCAACACGGCACCGCTGCCCCGACCTCCGACGAGCTCGAGACCGCGCTCGGCGCGGCGCGTCCGGATCGCAAGGTGCTCGACGATGCGGTCCTTCACGTCGTCCAGACCCTCGTGGTCGGCGTCGAGGATCGCACGGGCCGCAGTGATGTCGGTGCTGTCTTGCGTGTGGGTGTTCCAGGGCAGCTCGAGAACGGTGTCGAGCCACGTGCGGATCCAGCCTGCCTCGGGGCTCTGGTCGCTGCCACGTTCGAGCTTGCCGACCTCACGCATCGCGGCGTCGCGAACCTTGTCTGGCAGTTCGGCCTTCTCGACCCGTGCCCGGTAGTCCTCAGCACCGTCGGGCTCGTCCTCGCCGAGCTCCTTGCGGATCGCGGCAAGCTGCTGGCGCAGCAAGAACTCGCGCTGCGTCTTCTCCATGCCTTCGCGAACCTCGTCGCGGATCCGGCCGCTCACCTCGAGCTCAGCCAGCTGCGCCCGCGCCCACTCAGCGAGCTTTTCGAGCCGGGCGTCGACATCAGCGGTCTCGAGCAACCAGAGCTTCTGCTCTGTGTCGAGATAGGACGCGTAGCCGGCGAGGTCCGACAGCGTCGCGGCGTCGTTGACCCGCTGAACGGTGTCGATGACCTGGTAAGCGCCACGCAGCTGAAGGATCGAGATCACCAGCGCGCGATAGTCGGCAGCGAGCTCCGACGTTCGCGGCGTCGCGTCCGAATCCTCGACCAGCGTCGCCTGCACCCACAGTGCGGCCCCAGCGCCCGAAACGCCCGCGCCGATGCGGGCGCGCTGCACACCTCGGACGACGACAGCCTGGCCACCCTGCGGCAGCCGGCCGACCTGCTCGATGACGGCCAGAACGCCGTGGCTTGCGTAGGCCCCCTCATTGCGGGGGACGATGAGCAGTCGCGAATCGGCTGCGTTCCTCGCGGCGTCGACGGCTGCCTGCGTGCCTGCGTCGAGGGCGATCGGGGCCACCATGCCGGGCAGGATGACCTCGTCATCGAGCCAGAGCACGGGGAGTTCGACGACCTCGTGGGCCTGAGAATTTGAAGCGCTGTTCGGCATGTGCCGCCTCCTTGAGTCTCCTAGGCTCAACTCACGAAGGCCCACGATGCTTCCCGGCCACGCGTTCGCCCACAGCATGGCGGGCCGCAGTGGCAAGATCGCCCACCATGGCGAGGTTCCCAGCCCCTGGCTCGACCGATTTCGACGTCGTCGTGCCTGCCCCGGCACCTGGCGCCGGCAACTGGGTCGGGGCTTCGAGCGCGGCACTCGACGACGATGGCGGCTTCGTGGTCGCCTACCGCGTCAGGACGGCTGACCAGCGGGGGTCGCAGCTGGTCATCTCCCGAAGCGCGGACGGCGTGGGGTTAAGCACCGTTTGTCGCCTGGACAAGCAGCAGTTCGGTGCCGAGTCACTCGAACGCCCCGCGATGGTGCGGACTGAGACCGGCAGCTGGCGTTTGTACGTCTCGTGCGCCACACCAGGCAGCAAGCACTGGCGCATCGACGCGGTCGAGGCCGACGATCCGGCCGACTTGCAGGCCGCCGACCCGCGAACGGTCTTCCCCGGCGACGAGCTCGTCGGGGTGAAGGACCCGGTGATCCAACGAACCGGCTCGCAGTGGCGAGCCTGGATCTGCTGCCACCCGCTCGATGTGCCCGGCGAAGAAGACCGCATGTACACGCGGTACGCGACGAGCCCGGACGGCCTGACATGGACGTGGGGCCCGATCGCTCTCGCCGCCCGCATAGGGACGTGGGACGCGCGCGGCGCCCGCGTCACGGCGGTACTGGTCGACGGCCGCGCGTCCTATGACGGGCGGGCGTCAGCGGCGGAGAACTTCTCCGAACGAACCGGCCTCGCCGAACCGACGATGCAGCCCGATGTGTGGGCGTCGACGGGCGGCGGTCCGGTAAGTAACGCCAGGTACCTCGACATCGTCGCCCTGGCGGCGGGCTGCCACCGGATCTACTACGAAGCCCCGCTCGCAGACGGCAGCCACGAACTGAGGACGGAACTGATCAGCGCCGGCTACTCGTCAGGCTGACCACGCCGATGCCTGGTCACCAGGGTGCGCGCGAACAACTCGGCGTCCGGCGGATAGCGAACTTCTTCAAGCGTCAGCGCATGCGCGGCGGCTACCCGCGCGGCCGCTGATCGGTCCCTGCCAGCGAGAACGGCGGCCGGCCACTCGACGTCCCGCTTGCCGTCTCCGACTTCGAGCAGAGTGCCGATCAACGAGCGCACCATCGAGTGGCAGAAAGCATCGGCTTCGACGCGTGCGATGGCGACTCCGACGTCGTCGCGGACCCACTCGAGCACCAGCAATCTACGCACAGTCGTCGCACCTTCGCGGCGACGGCAGAACGCAGCGAAGTCGTGCTCGCCGAGCAGCAGCGCGGCTGCCTTGTTCATAGCGTCGAGGTCGAGCGGGTGCGGATGCGCGAGCGTGTCATGCCGACGCGGCGGAAAGAACCAGTGATCGGCGACGCGGTAGGAGTAACGCCTGCTCAACGCCGCGAAGCGCGCATGGAACCCCTCGGGTGCGACGGTCACAGCTCGGACGCGGACGTCGAGCCCAAGCACGCCGTTGAGCCGTCGAGCGACCGCGTCGGGCCCGACATCACCGGCGAGCATCGCGTGCAGCGGTTCAGCATCGGCCGGGACGTCGACGTGGGCGACTTGGGCTCGCGCGTGCACGCCGGCGTCGGTGCGGCCGGCGATCGTGACGAGGGGTGGCGCCGGCAGCCGCAGCACGGTGGCGAACGCCGGCTCAAGTACGCCCTGCACGGTGCGCAGGCCCGGTTGACGCGCCCAGCCGAAGAAGGCCGTGCCGTCGTAGCCGAAGTCGACCCTTAGCCGCACAAGCCGAACGAGCCCGGTCGTCCCGTGATCGGGATGGCCGGGCTCGTCGATGTCGTGCATTGTTTCGTTGCTGCTGAAGCGTCGTTGCTGCTTAGGCGTCGTCCTCGGCGGCTTCGGCGTTTGCCGGGCCGACCTCGTCGACCCCTGCAGCCTTCTTGGCAGATTCGGCAGCCTCGTCCGCGATCTCTTCGAACGCGATGGCGTCGCCGGCGATCGCGGCCGACTCGTCGTCGCCGATCTCCCCAGCCAACTCCTCGGCCTGCGCCGCTGCCTCGTCTGCCTCGGCGGCAGCGAGTGAAGCGCCTTCGACGTCACCCTCAGCCTCGGCGTCCTCTGCGGCTTCGGCAGCCGCTTGAGCCTTGGCGTCGAGAGCCTCGAGCTCAGCGACCTTGCTTGCCGGCGCGGCAGCTGCGGTCTTCGTTGCACGGTCCTTGGCGCCGCGGCGGGTTGCCCCGGTTGCCTCGGCGACGACCTGCTCCGCCAGCGGCTCGACCAGCTCGATGACCGCCATCGGTGCGTTGTCGCCCTTGCGCGGCCCGAGCTTCACGATGCGGGTGTAGCCACCGGGCCGGTTGGAGTAGCGCGGGCCGATGTCGGTGAACAAGCCGTGCACGACCGTCTTGTCGCGCACGACCGTCATGACCTGGCGACGCGAGTGCAGGTCGCCCCGCTTAGCCTTGGTGACCAGGCGCTCGGCCACCGGACGCAGGCGCTTGGCCTTGGCCAGCGTCGTCGTGATGTGGCCGTGCTCGAACAACGCGGTCGCGAGGTTCGCGAGAATGATCCGCTCGTGCGACGAGCCGCCGCCGAGGCGGGGTCCCTTCGTGGGCGTGGGCATTTCCTGGCCTTCCTAGGTCACTTCACTTCTGGGGGCACTTCTGTTCTGGGCAACCAGTCACGCAGATTAGAGCTGCTCGGTCTCCGCGTAGTTCTGGTCCGCGTCGTCGAAGTCGGCGTCATCGTCAT
>CAVTTP010000008.1:0-149068 GCA_963737705.1 uncultured Actinomycetes bacterium | reverse complement strand
GCAACGAACAGGTGCGGAAGCCGGCGTCAGCCGAAGACCCGCAGGACCAACCAGTTAGCCCCGAAGTCGAGGCTGGCCACCAGGGCGATCATGAAGACCGCGAACACCAGGGTGACCGTCGTGTACGCGATCAGTTCCTTGCGGGTCGGCCAGATGACCTTCCGCAGCTCGGCGATGATCTGTCGCCACCACAGCCCGAGACGCGAAAACACGTTGCGGCGCTCGACGCGGCCGGCCTGCGGCGCCCGCCGAGGTGCAGCAGCACCGCTCGTCGTGTCGGTCACGTGGACTCCCCGCTGTTATCTAGGAAACGCATTCATCTGGGAAACGCTGTTTGAGTAGCTGGTCGGTACGGCGTGCAGGGCAGGAGGGACTCGAACCCCCAACCGCCGGTTTTGGAGACCGGAACTCTGACCAGTTGAGCTACTGCCCTTCGTGGCCCCGCGCACGACAAACTACTGCTGAGGACCAGCCTCGACAGTGTACGTGGCAGGGCCACGCACGGTCTAACGCGCTCTTGTCGTCAGCACACTTGGGCGCGTCTGCGCAGGAAACCCGGGCGCGTCGGCGGCAGCCGTCATGGGACGATGAGCCTCATGACTGACGACACCTTGGCACTACGTCTCGCAGCCGTGTCTCCCGCCGGATCGGCTCAATTGCCGAGTCCGCCACCCTCGCCGTCGATGCGAAAGCGAAGGCTCTGAAGGCCGCCGGCCATCCGGTGATCGGCTTCGGCGCGGGCGAGCCAGACTTTGCCACGCCGCCCGCGATCGTCGAGGCCGCAATCGAGGCCGCGCGCGACCCTAAGAACCACCGCTATACCCCCGCTGCCGGGCTGCCCGAGCTGCGCGAAGCGATCGCAGTAAAGACGGCCCGCGACTCAGGGTTCGCCGTCAAGGCGAGCGAGGTGCTCGTCACCAACGGTGGCAAGCAGGCCGTCTACCAGGCCTTTGCGACCCTGCTCGACCCGGGCGACGAGGTACTGCTGCCGGCGCCGTACTGGACCACCTATCCCGAAGCGATCGCGCTCGCCGGCGGCATCACCGTGCAGGTCGACACCGACGAGTCGACCGGGTTTCGCGCCACAGTGAGCCAGCTTGAATCCGCGCGCACCCCGCGCACGAAGGCCCTTCTCTTTTGCTCACCGTCCAACCCGACCGGCGCGGTTTATCGCCCCGAGCAAGTTGCCGAGATCGGTCGTTGGGCCGTCGAGCACGGCATCTGGGTGATCACCGACGAGATCTACGAGCACCTCGTCTATGGCGACGCAACGTTCTCGTCGATGCCCGTCGTCGTCCCCGAACTTGCTGGTACTTGTGTGGTCTTGAACGGTGTTGCGAAGACCTACGCCATGACGGGTTGGCGGGTGGGCTGGATGATCGGGCCGCCCGACGTCATCAAGGCCGCGACCAACTTGCAGTCGCACCTGAGCTCCAACGTCGCCAACGTGTCGCAACGCGCAGCACTCGCCGCCGTCTCCGGCGACCTGTCGGCCGTCGCGATGATGCGCGAGGCGTTCGACCGCCGTCGCACCACGATCGTGTCGATGCTGAACGACATTCCGGGTGTCGCTTGTGTCGAACCAGAGGGCGCGTTTTATGCCTACCCATCTGTGAAAGCGATCCTCGGTCTGGAGTTGCGGGGCAAGCGTCCCTCGACGTCCGCGGAGCTCGCCGAACTCGTGCTCGACGAGGCCGAGGTGGCCGTCGTCCCAGGTGAAGCTTTCGGCACGCCTGGCTACTTCCGGTTGTCCTACGCGTTGGGTGACGACGACCTCGTCGAGGGCGTCAACCGGCTGGGCAAGTTGTTGTCAGAGGCGCGCTAGACGTTTGCGTTAGACGCTAGAGCGTGACGCCGACGAGTGCGGGTTCGACGTCGAGGGTCACGCCGAATCGGTTGCGAACGCCGTCGCGAATCTGTGCGGCGAACGCGACTAGCTCCGCAGTCGTCGCGCCACCTCGATTCACCAGCGCCAAGGTGTGCTTGTTCGACAGCCCGATCCGTCCGTCACCGTAGCCGCGCGTGAACCCTGCCTGTTCGATGAGCCACGCCGCCGACGTCTTCACCAGCCCGTCACCGGTCGGCCACCGTGGCGCACCGGCTGGCACCTCGGCGTCCGGCAGGATCGGATTGGTGAAGAACGAACCCACGCTGACTGAGTCAGGGTCGCCCGGATCGATCAGCATTCCCTTCGCCGCCCTTAGACCAAGAACAGCAGCGCGGACGTCGAGTGCCGGGGCGCGTCCGCCAAGCTCGACACCGAGAGCATCGGCTAGTTGCTGATAGCGCACCGGTTGCGATGTCTGGCTCGGTGTCAACGCGACGTCAACGCCAAGGACGACGTAGCGGTGGCCACCTTTGAGGGTGCTCGTTCGATAGCCGAATCCACAATCGCTTACAGGCAAGGAAAATTGCCGTCGGTCGGTTCGGTCGAAAACACGGACGCCGGTGACCAGGTTGGAAATCTCAGCACCGTAGGCGCCGACGTTTTGAATCGGCGTGGCACCGGCGAGGCCCGGAATTCCCGACAGGCACTCAAGACCCGCAAGGCCGCCTGCAAGTGACGATGTGACGACGTCGTCCCAGACCTCACCAGCTTCAATGCGCATGACAACGTGCTCGCCCGCTTGCTCGAACCGTATGCCGCGATGCGCCACGCGCACGACAAGACCGTCGAAGCCGGCGTCAGCGACCACCAGATTGCTGCCGCCACCGAGCACGAGCACCGGGGTGCCGACTGCGTCGGCCTGCGCAACCGCGTCGATCAGATCGACGTCGCTGTCGGCCCACACGAGATTCGTGGCCGCGCCGCCGAGGTGGATCGTGGTGTGGTCGGCCAACAACCACGAGTGGCTGGCCGCGGGATCCGTGGAATCGAGCACCCACGAACCCTACGGCCGGCCACCCGCCGCTTCGTCGCTTACGCCGCGGACGGCTCCAGGTCGCTGAGGCTGATCGACTCGGGCTCCGGGTCGGAGACCGGCTGGCGTGGGATGAGCAGCGCCGCGACACCGCCCAACGCGACGATCAGAGCGCCCAACTTGACCGCCGGCACCACGCCGTCGACGAATGCCTGTGCGTTCTGGTAGCCGCCGTAGTGCGCGAACAATGATGCGAGAACGGCTACACCGAACACGCCGCCGAGCTCGCGGATCGCGTTGTGCGCGCCCGACGCGATCCCCTGCTCCTCATGGCGCACTGACGAGAGCACCAAGTTTGCGACGGGGGCGAAGAACAACGCCATACCGAATCCGCTAATCGCGAGCCCTGGGACCATGTGCAGGTAGGGCACGGTCGGTGTCGCGACTTCCGCGAGCCAGAACAAGCCGATGGCCTGGAGGAACAGACCGGTGGCGACGATCCGACGACCGCCGATCCGGTCGGACAGCAATCCCGCAATCGGAGCGATGAAGATCGGCATCGCCGTCCAGGGCAAGGTCCGCACGCCCGCCGAAAGCGGCGAGTAGTGGTGGGCGACCTGCAGGTACTGGGCGAGCAGGAAGATGGCGCCGAACATTCCGAAGTACATGAACAACGCCGCGACGTTGCTCGCGGTGAACCCGCGGTTGCGGAACAACCGCAGCGGCAACACCGGGTTAGTCGTGCGCAACTCGTAGCCGACGAACACTGCGAGCAGTACGACACCGACAACGAACAAGCCGACGATCGAGCTGCTCCCCCAGCCCCAGTCGTTCGCCTTCACCAGACCAAGGACGACGGCGAACAATCCCGCAGTTGCAAGGCCAGTACCGACGGCGTCGAGCTTCGCGGCCGGGCCGTGGCTCTCCTTCAACAGGCGACCCGCGACTGGCAGTAACGCGATACCGATCGGGACGTTCAACCAGAAGATCCATGACCAAGAGGCGCCTTCAACGATGGCCCCACCGACGACGGGGCCTACTGCGATCGCCAGGCCGGCGATGGCTCCCCACGCGCCTAGAGCGAGGCCCCGTCGAGCGGGGGGAACGGCGACGCTGAGCAGCGTCAAGGTCAACGGGGTGAGGATCGCGCCACCAACGCCCTGCAGCGCCCGTGCAGCGACCAGTTCGCCAGCAGTCGTCGACAGCGCCGCGAGGGCCGAGGCGGTCGTGAAGATGGACAACCCGACCATGAAAATCTTCTTGCGACCGAAGCGGTCGCCCAGGGTCGCGCCGGGCAACAGCAGCACAGCGAACGTCAAGGTGTAGGCGTTCACCGTCCACTCCAAGCTCGACAGCGACGCGTGCAGGTGGGTCTTGATTGCTGGCAACGCCATCGTGACGACGAGGTTGTCGAGTGAGCTCATGAAGAGCGCGACCGAGGTGACGATGAATGTCGCCAGTGGCCTTCCGCGTCCAGTCATGTCATTCCTCCGGTTTTCTGTGAGTGAGTAGTCACTCACCTTTGTGGGCAAATAAAAAGCGATTTTTCAGATCGGAGCGTTCTCGTCACCGGCAAGCGCCCGCGCCCACGGCTCATCGAGCTCAGTCAGCGACAGGGCCGCCGAGAGGTTGCACAGCATGCCCCTCGCGAAGAACGTCGTGAGCTCTTCGGCCGGAGCGCCGGAGATCTGCTCGACCAGCTGATAGAGCCTTCGGAAGCCGTCGCGGGCACACTCGCGAACCTGTGGATCGTTGCATGCCGCGTACATCTGCAGTTGACCCATCAAGTTCTCGCGGCCGGCAATCAATCCAAGGTAAGCGGCACCCATCGCGTGTAACGCCTCCTCGCCGGCGAGCCCCTGCGCCGCGTTGGTGAAGGTCCGCGAAACGTTGTCGAAGCAGAGCTTCGACGCTGCGATGAACAGGTCGCGCTTGGTGCCGAACATCTTGAACAGGTAGGGCTGAGAGATACCCGCGCGGACGGCGATTGCTTCCGTCGACGTGCCCGCCAGGCCGCCTTCGGCGAACTCAACGAGCGCTGCCGCGACCACCTGGTCGCGGCGCTCGTCGGGGTCCATTCGGGTCTGGGTCGGGGTCATGCGAGCTAAGTTAGTGGTCACTCACTACCTTGTCAACTCGCCGGGGCAGGTCGTTGGCGGCTGCGATAGTGAGCGGGTGCGGATCGAGCTGCTCGGACCCCTCGACGTCCGCGCCGGTGAACCCGGCGCCGAACGTTCCGTCGACCTATCCGGCGCGCGGTTGCGCGGACTTTTGATCCGCCTCGCGGTCGATGTGCCGCGCCCGGTCTCGCAGGCCACCTTGGTCGAGGCGCTGTGGGGCGAAGAACCACCGCTGGATCCGGCGAACGCCCTGCAGTCATTGGTGTCGCGGTTGCGGCGGGGTCTTGGCGACGCCGACATCGTCGCCCAGATGCCCGGTGGTTATCGCCTCAGCGTCGACCGCGACGACGTCGACATGCACCGCTTCGCTGATGCCGCACGACGCGGTCGCGATGCGTTGCGATCGGGCGACGCCGAATCTGCCGCCTTCGTATTACGCGCGGCCCTCGACAGCTGGCACGGGCCCGTACCCGAGGGTTGGGGCGATACCCCCGATTCCAACGCGCATCAGGCCCGCCTGTCCGAGCAGCGCCTCGACGCGACCGCCGATCTGATGGAAGCCGAGATAGCCCTCCATCGCCACGATGACGTCATCGGCGAACTCGAAGCACTAGTCAGCCAGTTTCCACTGCGCGAGCGCTTCACCGGGCAACTCGTGCGGGCGCTCGCCGCCGCTGGTCGACAGGCTGAAGCGCTGGCCCGATATGAGCGGCTGCGCAGCGAACTCGCCGACGAACTTGGCGTCGACCCGTCGCCGGAATTGCAGGCGATCCAGCTGGCCGTCCTTCGGGGCGAACTCGGCTCCGCTGCGCCGCCCGACGATTCGACGCGTGTGCACGAGACGATCCGCCGCAGCAACGTGAAGACGGCCCTGACCAGCTTCGTCGGACGCGATGACGAGGTCGCGCGCATCGGCAAGCTGCTCGACGAGGTGCGCCTCGTGACGCTGGTCGGGCCGGGCGGCGCCGGCAAGACGAGGCTCGCCACCGTCGCCGTCACCACAATCCTCGAACGGGTGCCGGACGGCGTGTGGCTGGCCGAGCTCGCGCCGGTGACCGACCCGGCCGACGTCCCTTCTGCAGTACTCGATGCGTTCGGCCTACGAGACGCAACTCTCGTCGACCGCAACCGGCCCACTGGCTCGACGTCGCGGCGCGACGTCACCAGCCGGCTCATCGAGGTATTGAGTGGGCGCAATACCGTGCTGGTGCTCGACAACTGCGAGCACGTGCTCGACGCCGCCGCCCGGCTCGCAGACGACCTGCTCGCGCAATGCCCTGACCTGCGGATCGTGACAACCAGCCGCGAGCCGCTTGGCATCGTCGGTGAGTCACTGGTCGCCGTCCCACCGCTGCCGCAACCCGCAACGGGCGCAAGCCCCGAACAGGCGCTCGCACATCCCGCCGTCCGCCTCTTCGCTGATCGTGCGGTCGCTGTCGCGCCTAACTTCGTCGTCGACGGTGGCACGGTCGGGCCGGTCATTGAGATCGTGCACCGGCTCGACGGGCTGCCGCTCGCCATCGAGCTAGCGGCCGCGCGGCTGCGTTCGCTACCTGTCGAGGAAGTCGCGACTCGACTGTCCGACCGGTTCCGATTGTTGACCGGCGGAAGTCGCACGGCGATGCCACGGCACCGCACGTTGCGGGCTGTCGTCGAGTGGAGCTGGGATCTGCTGGCGGCGCCGGAGCGATTGCTCGCCGAACGACTCGCCGTGTTCGCAGGCGACATCTCCCCCGTCGAAGCGATCGCGGTGTGCAGCGATGACGCACTGCCCGCACAGACAGTTGACGAACTGCTCATGTCCCTGGTCGACAAGTCGTTGCTGCAGATCGCCACCCTCGACGGCGGCCGCCGCTACCGCATGCTTGAGACGATCCGCGAGTTCGGGCTGGAAAAGATGGCCGACCGCGACGAGGTCGCGACGATGCGCGGCCGGCACGCGACCAGATTCGCCGCGTTGGTGCGTGAGGCGGCGCCGTTCGTGCGGAGCTCCGACCAACTTGTGTGGATGGACCGATTGGAAGCCGAACGCGAGAACATCCTTGCTGGTTTGCGGTTCTTCTGCGATACAGGCCAGGCGCAGGCGGCGCTCGACGTGGCGCTGGAGATGAGCACCTACTGGATGTTCACCGGCCGCACTTCCGATGTCGCCAGCTGGACAGGGTTCGCGCTCGAAGCGGGTGGCGACGCGGACCCGATCTCCCGGCTCGGCGCCGAAGCCTTGCACACCATCAGCATGGTGACGGCGGATGGAAACCACGAGCCCGACGAAATCGAGGCCAATTTCGTGGCGCTGCGCGAGCTAGGACGCCGGCTCGACGAGGTCGCGGTACCCGAGGATTCGCTGCTGATTCTTATCCGGCCGGTCATCGCCATGTTTGCCGACGACGAGGAGGGCGTCGTACGCCTGATCGAAGCGGGTCTGAAGAGCAGTGACCCGTGGATCGCGGCGAGCGTGCGGATGTTTCGGGCTGCAATGGCGGAGAACATCGGCAACGTCGCAGGCATGCGCGACGACGCCGAGCTCGCTCTTGCGGAGTTCCGCGCGATCGGCGAGCGCTGGGGAATGGCGAGCTCACTTGGCGTACTCGCCCAACTCAAGATGATGGATTCGGACCTGGTCGGCGCTGTCGCGGATCTCGAAGAAGCGCTGGCGCTGACCGAACAACTGGCCGGACACGACGACGCGATGATGCTCAATATGCGGCTCGCCGACCTGCGGATACGCACCGGCGACGCCGCGGGCGCTCGCTACGCCTTCGAGCAAATGCAGTCGATTGCCGACGCCGCACCCGCGGGTCATCAGGCCGTTTTCGTGCAGGTGGTCATGGGTGAGTTCGCGCGCAACGCTGGTGACACAGCCACGGCGCGGGACCTGAGCGCGAAGGCGCTCGCGCGACTCGGGCAGTTTCCTGCCATCCACCCGGCCAAGGGTCACGTCGCCGCGATCGTGCTGGCATTCGCGTCCAAGGTCAGTGTTGATGATGGCGACGTAGAGACCGCCGCGCAGCAGCTGACCGAGGCCTATCGGTTCGCGTGTGGAACGAAAGACATGCCGATCCTGGCCATTGTCGGCGTCGCCCTGGCGCTCTACCTGGCGACAATCGGGCGCTTCGTTGACGCCGCGAAGGCGCTGGGCGCGGCGGCGCGGCTCCGGGGCTCGGATGACCCGACGCAGCCTGCGATCGCATCCCTTACCACAACGCTGCGTGAAGAACTCGGGGACGCTGCGTTCGACGCGGCATTCCAAAGCGGTCGCCAACTCGACATCGCAGCCGCCCGCGCAGCATTGGATCCCGGTTCGAACTAAGAAGTGGCCGTCTGACTAGGACGTAGCGTCAGCGGTGACCAACTCGGGTGTCGGATGTTCCTCGGTGGAGCGCGAGTCGGTGAGCGTCAACGCGCCCCAGCTGGCGACGATGCCGACAATCACCGCGAGAGTCAGGTAGGTGACCCGCTCGCCGTGGAAGAACGACGCGACCAGGTGGCTGCTCCACCTTCCGTCCGGCAAAATCCGCGTGACCAGCGTGGCGATGAGCGTGCCGACGATCGCGGTACCAACGCTTGTCCCGACCTCCTGCGCCGTGTCGTTGAGCGCCGCGCCGATCGACGTCCGGTTGCTGGGCATCGCGCCGATGAGGGCGACCGCGCAGGTCATCATCACGGTCCGCAACCCGACGGTAAAGACGACCATGAAGACGGCGATCGCAAGGTAGCCGTGCTCGACACCCCAGGCGAGGCCCACGAGGGCGCCAGCCAGCAGCACCGCGCCCACCAGGCAAGCGACGCGCTGGCCGAACCGTCGCACCAGGAACTCGGTGACCGGAGTCGCGCCCAGCAGGGTGAGGATGAGCGGCAAGTTCGCCAGGCCGGCGCGCACCGGGCTCCAGCCGTAGGCGTACTGGAAGTGCAGGATCAGACCAAACATGACGCCGGCCATCGCGATTGCGGTGCCGCCCTGGGCAATCGCAGCGCCACGGACGGTGCCGTTCGAGAACAGCCCAAGGTCGAGCATCGGCTCCGATGTTCGCCGCTCATGCCACACGAAGGCAGCGCCAGCCAGTAGTGCGCCGATCGCCGAGCCGCACGTGGCGACCGATAGCCAGCCGTGTTGCACACCGCTGGTCGCCGTATAGCAGGCAAGCCCGATCGCGGCGATGCTCAGCACGCCGCCAGGCAGGTCGAGCCGATCGCCGCTCAGGCCCTCTGGTCGATCCGCGGAGACGCCGAGACGAACGCCGATCCACGCGATGAGCGCGATCGGCGCGTTGACCGCGAGCAGCCATTGCCAGCGCACATGGGCCAGGGCGGTGCCGCCGAGGAGCGGGCCGAGGATGAAGCCGCTCATGCCGACGACCATCATGACGGTGATCGCGCGCATCCTTAGCGCGTCGTCGTCGAACAGCCGGAACACGAGCGAGTTGGTGATCGGGGCCATCATCGCGGCGGCGATGCCGAGCGCTGCACGCAGCGCGATCAGTTGGCCCGTTGAGTGGACGGCGAGTACGCCGAGGCTGATGAGGCCGAAGGCCGCGAGGCCGACGAGGAGGACGCGGCGACGGCCGAGTCGGTCCGCGGCCGAGCCTGCTGTGAGAAGCAGGCCACCAAAAGTGAGCGCGTACGCCCCGCTGACCCACTGAAGCGACGTCGTACCGCCGCCGAGATCGCGGCCGATGGTCGGCAACGCGATGGTCAGCAGGGTGTTGTCGACCATCTCGACGAAGAAGGCCAGACACAGCGCGGCCAGGGGTATCCACGCTGCCTTCAGGGAGCCGTAGGTGCCGGCCGGCCGGGTCGAAGCCACCGAACCTGCGCCGGTTTCATCGTGAGACTCCATGTCTAGGCCCGCCTTCTGTAGGCCCGCAGCGCGAGCGGCACGAACACCACGAGCAGCCCGGCCATCCAGGCGAACGTCCAGAGCAAGTGGTCAGTGACAGGGCCGCCGACAAGCAGGCCACGGACGGCACCGACTAGGTGGGTGAGCGGGTTCACCTTCACGAAGGCCTGCAGCCAGCCGGGCAGCGTAGACGCCTTCACGAATGCGCTGCTACCGAACGACAGCGGCAACACGAGCAGGAACATGATGCCCTGCACCGACCCTGAGGTCCGGGCGATCATGCCGACGAAGACGGAGATCCAGCAGAAACACAAGGCGAAGGCGATCGACAACGCGATGGCGGCCAGCGTCGCGAGCACGTTGGTCTGGATCCTGAAGCCGATCAGGTAGCCGAAGCCGAGCGTCATTACGCACACGATGAGGTAGCGCATGAAGTCGGCCATCACCGCGCCGACGAGCGGTGCCGACCTAGCGATCGGCAACGATCTGAACCGATCGAAGACGCCCTTCTCGATATCGGCGTTGAGGTTTTGCCCCAACGCGACGCCGGCGAGAGCGATCGTCTGACCGAGCATGCCCGGCAACAAGTACTGCAGGTAGGAATGCTGCGAGCCGCCGCTGATCGCCCCGCCGAAGACGTAGGTGAAGAGCAGCAAGAAGATAACCGGCTGCAACGTGACATCGATCAGCGCTTCAGGCGTGCGGGCAGTCTTGATCAGGCTCCGCTTGGCGAGTGCGAGCGCGTGCCGTAGCGTGCGCCACCTTGCTGGCAGCGGGACAGTACCGGGTGATCGTGACCCCGACGGCAGCGCGCCGCGCGGGGTTGCATCGAGTGCGACGGTGTTGGTCATGCGACTTCCTCAGTCTCGGCGGTACGGGTGCCGGTCAACGAGAAGAAGACCTCGTCGAGGCTCGGCAAGTGCAAGGAGAGTTCGGTCACGGCGATCCCGGCCGCGGCGAGCCGGGCGACCGTCTCGGTCATGGCCGCGTCGCCCTTGACTGCGGCGCTCACCACTCCGCGAGCCGTGGCCTCGGGAACCGATCCGGCGACCTGACCGACGATCGTGGTCACCTCGGCCAGCCGACCAATGTCGGAGGGCCGGACTGAGAGCGTCTGACCGCCGACCACCCGCTTCAGGCCTTCGGGGGTGTCATGGGCGATCACTGCGCCGTGGTCGATAACAGTGATCTCGTCGGCGAGCGCGTCTGCTTCGTCGAGGTACTGCGTCGTGAGCAGCACGGTCGAGCCGTCCGCGACCAGGCTGCGGACGACGTCCCACATGTCTTCACGTTTTGCCGGGTCGAGCCCGGTGGTCGGTTCATCGAGGAAGATCACGGCGGGGCGCCCGACGAGCGAGGCGGCGAGGTCGAGGCGTCGGCGCATGCCACCGGAGTACGTCTTCGCCCGGCGGTCGGCTGCGGCAGACAGATCGAACCACTCGAGCAGCTCGGCCGCGCGCCGCCTCGCCTCACTAGTCCGCAGGTCGAGCAGCTGGCCGATGAGGACCAGATTCTGGGTGCCGGTCAGGTCTTCGTCGACCGAGGCGTACTGGCCGGTGAGCCCGATCATCTGCCGGACCTTCTCGGCGTCGTGAGCGACGTCGAAGCCGCCGATCCGGGCGCTGCCCGAGTCGGCCTTCAAGAGGGTGGCGAGGATGCGGACGGCGGTGGTCTTGCCGGCACCGTTGGGTCCAAGGACGCCGAGGACGGTTCCCTCGCGGACGGCGAGGTCGACGCCGGCCAGGGCCCGGGTCTTTCCGAAGCGCTTGGTGAGCGCGGTTGCTTCAATGGCGTAGGTCATGGGTCAAAGACTCGACCTGGTCCCTGGCAGCGAACCCGCACGGCACTGGCACCGCGGTGACAGCGCGTAACAGCGCGCCGTCCTTGCCCTGGTGCCGGGTTACGACAGGCGGACCGTTGCCCTCGCCATGCCCAGCACCTTGTCGTCGCCCGATCGAGCCGTCAGATCGATCCGGACCAGGTTGCCTTCGAGTTTCTCCGCGACGACACCCGCGACGTCCAACATCGCGCCACCTTCGTCGTCCGGCACGACGACTGGCTTGGTGAAGCGCACGGAGTAGTCGACGACGGCGCCCGGGTCGCCGATCCAGTCGGTCACGAGCCTGGCAGCCGTCGCCATCGTGAGCATGCCGTGGGCGATGATGTCGGGCAGGCCGACACCGACCGCGAACCGCGCGTTCCAGTGGATTGGGTTGAAGTCTCCGGACGCGCCCGCGTATCGCACGAGGTCGGCTCGGGTGATCGGGAAGCTGCGGTTGGGCAGCTGCTCACCGATTTCGACGAGGTCGAAGGTCACGAGGGTCATTCGGACATCGCCACCTGGTCGGGGGCCCGCGAGACGAGCGTCGAATAGGCGCTGCACACGGCCTCGCCGTCGGTGGTCACGATGTCGCCTCGAGTCGTGATGATGTCGTTGCCCGCGACGGAGCGGATCTTCTCGACTGTCACGATGACCGACAGCTCATCGCCGGCGACGATCGGGCGGTTGTAGCTGAACCGCTGATCGCCGTGGACGACTCGCGAGTAGTCGAGGCCTAGGGCGGGGTCCTTGACGACCAGGTGTGAGGCGCCCAGCGACAGCACGATCGCGAAGGTAGGGGGCGCTACGAGGTCAGGGTGACCGAGCGCGCGAGCCGCGTCGACATCGGTGTAGGCCGGGTTGGCGTCACCGATCGCGGCGGCGAACTCGCGGATCTTCTCGCGGCCGACTTGGTACGGCGGGGTCGGCGGGTAGCTGCGGCCGACGAACGACGGATCCAAGGGCATCGGCGGCTTGCTCGGCGACTAGCGCGTCTCGCGGTGCACCGTGTGCAGGTTGCAGTGCGGGCAGTGCTTCTTCATCTCGAGCCGGTCGGGGTCGTTACGCCGGTTCTTCTTGGTGATGTAGTTGCGGTTCTTGCACTCCTGGCAGGCCAGAGTGATCTTGGGGCGGACGTCGCTCTTGGTGGCCACGGGGTGGTGCCTTTCTGCTTCAGATTCGTCGATCAGTCGACCATTTCGGATAACCGACTGTTCAGTTTAACCGACTGGGCAACTCGCCGGGAAATGCGTAGCGGAGACGGGATTTGAACCCGTGACACAGCGATTATGAGCCGCTTGCTCTGCCAGGCTGAGCTACTCCGCCATCACCAGGCCCGCTGCTAACCGGCCCACTGCGGGCCGGCGCCGGGTCGAGCCCCCTTACGGAATCGAACCGTAGACCTTCTCCTTACCATGGAGACGCTCTGCCGACTGAGCTAAGGGGGCAGCTGGGAGAGCCAGCCTTTGAAGCTGTGGAGCGGGTGATGCGAGGCGAAACTCTACAGGACTGACTTCGCATCCCTGGTGGTCGTCCGAACCGGACAATTCGGCGCGGACGACGACCACTCGGGATGCGAAGAGGTGTGGTGTGGCAGGTGATGGGTTCGAACCATCGTAGGCTGAGCCGGCGGTTTTACAGACCGCTCCCTTTGGCCACTCGGGCAACCTGCCGTGACGTTGTTTGCTATACCGTCCGGCAGGACGGCGGATCACAGGATAGCCCAGGAGGTACTGATGGCCGACTCGTCCTTCGACATCGTGAGCAAGGTCGACAGGCAAGAGGTCGACAACGCCCTCAACCAGTCCATTAAGGAGATCGGGCAGCGCTACGACTTCAAAGACGTCGGCGCCTCGATCGCCTGGTCTGGTGAGAACGGCATCGAGATCAAGGCCAACAGCGAGGAGCGCGCGAAGGCGGTCCTCGACGTCTTTCAGGAGAAGCTGATCAAGCGCGGCATCTCGCTGAAGTCGCTCGAAGCCGGCGAGCCCAAGGCGTCAGGCAAGGAGTTCCGTCTCACCGGAACCATCAAAGAGGGCATCGCCCAGGACGACGCGAAGAAGATCTCCAAGATCATTCGCGAAGAGGGACCCAAGGGTGTGCAGGCCCAGATCCAGGGCGACCAGTTGCGGGTGACCAGCAAGAAGCGTGACGACCTCCAAGAGGTCATCGCGCTGCTGAAGGGCAAAACGCTCGACGTCGCGCTGCAATTCACGAACTACCGCTGACGGATGCAGGTCACCCCAGCACTGCGGAGCGCCACAGCTCCGCTCCGCGTTGCTGCCAAGCTCGGCCTCGAACAAGTGCTCTGGACCCGCGCCGCCTTGACGGTTCGGCGCAACTCCCGAGTGCTGTCGACGCCGGCCGTGCCCTCCGCGCTGCCCAAGGTCGCACCGACCGCGGTCATGCAGGACGACGCCGACTGGCGCGATGCCGTCGACGAAGCACGCAAACGCGGGCTGCCCTTGCATCGCGACCTGCCGAAGAACTGGGACACCGTCGGCGCGGCCTCGACCGTGCTCTCGCGCGTCGGGCCGAAGGGTCGGGTGCTTGACGCCGGCGCGGCCCGCTACTCGACCCTGCTGATCTGGCTCTATCTCTACGGGCTACGCGATCTCGTCGGGATCAATCTTGAGTTTCGGCGTCCCGTTCATCATGGCCATGGCGGCTGCGTGGCGTTCGAGCCCGGCGACGCGACAGCCACTCGATTCGAGGCCGGGACCTTTGATGCCGTCACCTGCCTGTCGGTGATCGAGCATGGCGTGCCGATTCCCGAGTTCCTCGCAGAGGCGGCCCGGCTGCTGCGGCCGGGTGGGGTGCTGGTGATCTCGACCGACTACGACGCGACCCCGCCTGACACGACCGGTCACACCGCTTACGGCGCGCCGGTGCACATCTTCTCCCCGGCAGAAATCGAGGAGCTCATCCAGCACGCGGACAAAGCAGGGTTCGATCTCGACGGTTCGTTCTCCCCCGAACACCCCGAGCGACCCGTGCACTGGAAGCGCATTGGCCTGCGCTTCACCTTCGTCCGCATCACGTTCACCCGTCGCCCCCAATCATGATCGACCTGCGAATCATGATCGAACTGCGAATCATGATCGAACTGCCATGATCATCGAACCGCCGTGATCGCCGGGCTGCTCCTGGCTCTTGGTGCGGCGCTGACGACCGGCATCGCGTCCGTGCTCCAAGGGCTCGCGGCACGGCGAGCCGCCTCTGCGGGATCGGGCGAGTCGCCGACGGAATCGGTCAGTCGGCTCTTGCTGTCGCCGCTCTACCTCTCAGGCATCGCCCTCGATGCCCTGGGCTTTGGATGCACGGTCGTGGCACTGCACTGGCTGCCGTTGTTCCTCGTCCAATGTGCGGCCGCGTCGAGTGTCGGCGTGACAGCTTTGGTCGGACGTCGAGTGCTGGGCACCGTTCTCGGACGACCCAGTGTGGTGGCGTTGTCAACGCTCGGATTCGGACTCGTCCTGCTTGCGTCCGGAGCGAAGGCAGAAGAAGCGACTGCGCTCACGCGTTCGGCGCAGTGGTGGTTGGTCATCGCTACCGGCCCCGTGGTCGTGGCCGGCGGGATCGCGTTGCAGCGAGCAGTGCGCGGGTCCGGCAGCGCCCACGCAGGCGGGATGCTCGCGGCGATCGCGGGGGTCAGCTTCGCGGGGACAGGGGTGGCGTCGCGGGTGCTCTCCGACGCGCACTCGGTGCGAGCAGTTCTGATCGCGCCGGCGACCTATGCGTTGGCGATCTTCGGAGTAGCCGGCATGGCGTTCTTCGCAGCGGCCCTCCAGCGCACGCCCGTCACCATCGCCACAGCGGCCTTGTTCGGCGTCGAGACGCTCGCAGCGTCGGCCGTCGGGTTGCTCGCGCTCGGAGACTCGACGAGAGACGGCTTCGTCGTCCCCTCGGCCCTTGGCTTTGTCGTGACGCTAGCCAGCGCACTCTTCCTGGCGCTCAACGACGATCCCGAGCCGGCCACGGTCGGCCAGATCGCCCCGCGCGCCGCGGTACCTGACCATTAAGGCAGCGGCGAAGCGACGTACCATGTAACCCGCGCGTCGAAAGCGTTCCCACTGTATTTCTGCAGTGTTCCACAGCGAATCGACGCTCTCGAGGAGGTTCGACACCCGGTGTCACCCGCACGATCAGCGTCCGCTTCAGCGTCTCGGCCAGCCTCTCGCAAGCAGGTTCAGCAAGTCGACCGGGTGATCATCCGCCTCGCCGGAGACTCTGGCGACGGTATGCAGCTGACCGGTGATCGATTCACCTCGGAGACCGCAGCCTTTGGCAACGACTTGTCGACGCTGCCCAACTTCCCCGCCGAGATCCGCGCACCAGCCGGCACCCTGCCAGGTGTGTCGTCCTTCCAACTGCACTTCGCCGACCACGACATCATGACGCCGGGCGACGCACCGAATGTGCTGGTCGCGATGAACCCGGCCGCATTGAAGGCGAACATCGCCGACCTGCCCCTAGGCGCCGACATCATCGCGAATGCTGACGAGTTCACACTCCGTGCGTGCCAGCGCATTGGCTACGCGGGCAACCCACTCGAAGACGGCACGCTTGGCGAATACCGGGTTTCCGCGGTGCCCCTGACGTCGATGACGGTCGAGGCACTCAAGGAAATCGACATCTCGAAGAAGGAAGCCGAACGCGCGAAGAACATGTTCGCGCTGGGTCTGCTGTCGTGGATGTACAACCGGCCGACCGCATCGACGTTGGAGTTTCTCGAGCGCAAGTTCGCGAAGACTCCGTCGGTTGCGAAGGCGAACGTCACTGCGTTCAAGGCCGGCTACAACTTCGGCGAGACCACAGAGACATTCTCGGTCTCCTACGAGATCAAGCCAGCACCGATGAAAGCGGGTACCTACCGCAACATCTCCGGCAATCTCGCGTTGTCTTACGGGCTAGTCGCTGCGTCGAAGGCGACTGGGCTGTCGCTGTTCCTTGGGTCCTACCCCATCACCCCGGCGTCCGACATCTTGCATGAACTGTCCAAGCACAAAGCGTTCGGCGTGCGGACGTTCCAGGCTGAAGACGAGATCGCCGGCGTTACTGCGGCACTAGGTGCTGCGTTCGGTGGCAGTCTCGGCGTGACCACGACGTCTGGTCCTGGCGTGGCGCTGAAGAGCGAGGCGATCGGGCTCGGAGTGATGCTCGAGCTGCCGCTGATCATCGTCGACGTGCAACGCGGCGGCCCGTCGACGGGGTTGCCGACCAAGACCGAGCAGGCCGACCTGCTGCAGGCGATGTTCGGCCGCAACGGGGAGGCACCCGTACCGATCGTCGCGCCGAGCACTCCGTCGGACTGCTACGCGACCGCACTGGAAGCCGCCCGCATCGCCACCAAGTACCGGACACCGGTGTTCTTGCTTTCCGACGGTTACCTGGCGAACGGTTCGGAGCCGTGGCTATTGCCGGACGTCGAGTTGTTGCCCGACCTGCGCGTGACGTTCGCGACCGAGCCGAACCACGTCGACGCGTTGGGTGAGCCGGAGTTCTGGCCGTACCTGCGTGATGAGGAGACGCTCGCGCGGGCATGGGCAATTCCCGGCACGCCGGGGCTTGAGCATCGGGTGGGTGGTCTCGAAAAGGCCGATGGCTCAGGGGATATCTCCTACGACCCCGCCAACCACGATCTGATGGTGCGGCTGCGCCAGGCCAAGGTCGATGGCATTGCGCGCGACATCGCGCCGCTGACGGTCGATGACCCCTCGGGTGAGGCCGAGGTTTTGGTTCTGGGTTGGGGCTCGACGTACGGTCCGATCGGTGCGGCCTGCCGGCAGGTGCGCGCACGCGGGCTCAAGATCGCACAGGCGCACCTACGGCATCTCAATCCGTTCCCGGCCAACACCGGTGAGGTGCTGCGGGCGTACGACCGGGTGCTGATCCCGGAGATGAACCTCGGTCAGCTCGCGCTGCTGATCCGCGCCAAGTTCCTGATCGACGCGGTCTCGTATGACAAGGTCAATGGCATGCCGTTCAAAGCCGTCGAACTTGCCGACGTCATCGCTGCAACGATCGGCGACGCCGCGACCACAAGCGTGGTGGGCAAATGACGACGGATCTCACTAACGGGCATCGGCACAGTTTCGATCTGGTGCCCGTCGCCGATGGACCCCAAACCGCTAAGGAATACAAGTCTGACCAGGAAGTTCGCTGGTGCCCAGGCTGCGGTGACTACGCGATTTTGGCTGCAGTACAAGCGTTTTTGCCAGAACTCGGGTTGCGGCGCGAGAACGTCGTGTTCGTGTCCGGCATCGGCTGCTCGTCGCGATTCCCTTACTACCTCGAGACCTACGGCATGCACTCGATCCACGGCCGGGCGCCTGCGATCGCAACCGGGCTCGCGGTCTCGCGTCCCGATCTCGCAGTGTTCGTCGTCACCGGCGATGGCGACGCGTTGTCGATCGGGGGCAACCACCTGATCCACGCGTTGCGACGCAATATCAACCTGACGATCCTGCTCTTCAACAACCGGATCTACGGCCTCACCAAGGGCCAGTACTCACCGACGTCTGAAGTTGGAAAGATCACCAAGTCGACGCCGATGGGTTCACTCGACTTCCCGTTCAATCCGGTGTCATTGGCATTGGGCGCCGAAGCGACCTTCGTCGCGCGCACGATCGACTCCGACCGCAAGCACCTGACTGCGGTGCTACGCGCGGCGACCGAGCACCGCGGGACATCGCTCGTCGAGATTTACCAGAACTGCAACATCTTCAATGACGACGCGTTCGAGGTTTTGAAGGCCCCGGAAACTCGTGACGACTACCTGATCCGGCTCGAGCATGGCAAACCGATCACGTTCGGCACTGAGGCCGATCTGCGCGGCCTGCGCCGATCGGCGTCCGGCTCGCTCGAGGTCTGCGACGGCAACTCTCCCGACGTGCTGATCCATGACTCGCACGACGACGACCCGTCGCTTGCGTTCGCGTTGTCGCGTGTCACCCGACCGAACTTGTCGATGACACCGATCGGCGTATTCCGCGATGTGCAGCGGCCGGTCTACGACGACCTCATGACTGCACAACTCGACCAGGCCGTCGCGAAAAACGGCGCGGGTGATCTCGCGGCGTTGCTGGCCGGCGGCGACACGTGGACAATTACGCAACCGCAGGCTGACGAGACGACCAGCACAGAAGCAAGCGCCGCGCCGCCTGCCGCGAACTGACACGAGGCAACGGGGCGCTCCATGACCGACGATGAGTCCCGTGCTGCTGGTCAGGGCGGCGATCCCAACGCAGGCCCGTACGGGGGCCAATCTGGCGGTCCCGGGCAATACGGCGGTCCGTATGGGGGTCCGGCGAATCCGTGGGCGGCTCCGGGGTCTCCCGGTGGCGGCCCGTTCGCCGATCCGGGGTACCCGCCGGCGCCCCGAAAGTCGCGGACGCTGATCTGGGTCTCTGCAGTTGTCGTCATCGTGGTGCTGGCGGCTTCGGGCATCGGCGCGCTGGTCCTCGATACCCACCATCACTCGGGCCCGTCTGCTGCGGCGGCGCCAGCAGCGAGCTCACTATCGGCCGCGTCGTCGGCGCCGCAGTCGTCGCCGTCCGCGCAGTCATCCCCGCAGTCATCATCACCATCGTCGGCACCGCCGTCGTCCCCGCAATCGTTGTTGCCCTCCACTGCACCGTCGACCGGACAACCATCGGCACCGGCCGGTGGCACCGCGCCGAACAGCGCAGCGGGGCCGCTCGATCAGTACCTGCTTGCTCCTACTGAGGTCGGCGCGAGCTCGATGATGGTTCTCATCGATGGTGGCCGTAACACCACGACGGAGGCGACCCTCGACTGGTGCAACTTCAACTACACCAGCGAGGCCTTGCGGATGACGCGAGTGCAGGTGGAGTACACCGGCAATGACACGCTGCCGGTGGGCAACGAATTCGTTCAGTACCAAAAGGGCGGCACGGCCCGGGCGTGGGCCGAACTTCAGAAAGCCGTCGCGACGTGCCCGCCATCGTCAACGACCGACGGCTACGTCAACGATCAGGTCCAGCGAGCGGGCGCAGACAGCGAGCTTGTCGCGCGGCAGATCATCTTGAGCTATCACGTCACTGACCCGACAGGTCAGCTAAATCTGCCGTGGCAGGCAGTCGTCTATCAATTCGATGGCGATTATTTCTCTGGCATCTATGTGTACGGCCTGAGTCGATCGCTCGCGTTGACTGAGGCCGAAGCACTGGCTGCGAAATCGGCGACCCACTTGGCGCAAGCCAGCCGTGGCAAGGCGGGCACCGGCGGCGGCCCTCTCCAGTCCGCCCCGTCGTCGCCTCCCGACACCGGAGTACAGGACTAAGCCGAATCTCGGTGGGCCTGCGGCGGGTGCTCCGGCTACGGTTGGCCTTATGCCAGATACGCGACGAGGATT
This sequence comes from uncultured Actinomycetes bacterium, assembly GCA_963737705.1. Lineage (GTDB taxonomy): Bacteria > Actinomycetota > Actinomycetes > Acidothermales > Acidothermaceae > PALSA-607. Next base: position 129,054 of record CAVTTP010000008.1, on the reverse strand, counting down.
TCTCTTCGGACTCGTCGCATACACGATCTGGGGCCTGTTCCCGTTGTACTGGCCGCTGCTTGACCCGACACCTGCCATCCAGATTCTCGCCCACCGCATGCTGTGGTCCTTGGTATTCATCGGTGCGCTCCTAGCGGCTCGCCGGCGATGGTCATTTGTCGGTGAGCTCCGACATGACCTCAAGCGCGTTGCATTGCTGGTGCTCGCCGGGCTGCTGATCAGCGTCAACTGGGGCGTCTACATCTGGGCAGTCAATGCCGGCCACGTTGTGGAGTCGTCGCTGGGTTACTTCATCACGCCGCTGGTCAACATCGGCCTCGGCGTCCTCGTCCTCAAGGAACACTTGCAACGAACGCAATGGATTGCCGTCATTGTCGGTGCCGCGGCGGTCCTGGTCATCGCCGTCGGGTATGGGCAGGTGCCGTGGATCGCGCTCACCCTGGCTGCGAGTTTCGGAGGGTACGGCCTGGTCAAGAAGATCGCACGCACTCCCGCGCTCGAAAGCCTGGCCGTCGAGACATCGGTGATGGCATTGCCTGCGATTGCGTACCTCCTGTTTGCGAACGCACAGGGATACGGAGCGTTCGGTCATGTCTCGGCTGGCATGGACCTGCTGCTCATGTCGTCGGGCGTCGTGACTGGCGTCCCGCTGCTGTTCTTCGCGGCCGCCGCAGGTCGGGTGCCCTTGAGCGTGATGGGGATGCTGCAGTACATCACTCCTGTGCTGCAGTTTCTGATCGGAATCTTCTTGCGACATGAAGCACTGCCGGGCTCGGAGCTCGCCGGATTCGCCCTGGTGTGGGTTGCGCTCGCGATCCTCGGCATCGGGGAGTTGCGGCAACTGGGTCGCGCACCACGCGCGGCCGTATTAGCTGCTCCGTAAATCAACCGAGGGACGACCCGCGTGGGTCGTCCCTCGGTTGCGGTGTATCCAGATCCGGGTCGCTACCCCTTGACCGACCCTGCGAGCAGGCCGCGTACGAAGTAGCGCTGCAACGAGAAGAACACGATCAGCGGAATGATCAGCGCGATGAATGCACCTGCGGTGAGCAGCTGCCAGTTGGCGCCGTATTGCCCGACCAGTTGTTCCAGCCGACCCGTGAGCGGCAGCACCTTGGGGGTGCCTCCGGCGAAGGTCAGTGCGACGAGCAGGTCGTTCCAGACCCAGAGGAACTGGAAGATGGCGAACGCCGCAATAGCCGGCGTCGAGAGCGGCAACACGATCTGTCGGAAGATGCGGAAGTGGTTCGCGCCGTCGACTCGGGCGGCTTCCATCATGTCTTCGGGCAGTTGGCTGATGAAGTTATGTAGGAGGAAGACCGCGAGCGGCAGCCCGAACATGGCGTGCGAGACCCAGACCGGGTAGTACTTCCCGCCGAGATGCAGGGCCGGAAAGATTGGCACCTTCCCAATATGCGCGCCAAAATTGTAGAAGCGCAGCAGCGGGATGAGCGACATCTGCAGCGGCACGACCTGCAAGGCGAAGATGATGAAGAACACCGTGTCGCTGCCCTTGAACTTCACCCAGGCCAGGCCGTACGCCGCCATCGTCGCGATCGCGAGCGTGATGAGCGTCGCCGGAATCGTGATGGCGATGGAGTTAATCACGTAGGGGAAGATCGCGGGTGTCGAGTCCTTCCCAAACAACACGGTGTTGTAGTTCGACAACGTGAAGTGCGGGTGCTCGATGACAGTCCACCAACCCGAGTTGGCGACATATTTGGCGGGCCGCAGGGACGTCACCAGCAGGCCGACAGTGGGCACTGTCCACACCACGGTGAACGCGATGATGAAGATGGATGCCCACTTGCTACTGAACGCTGTGCGGATGTCCTTCGCAGCGGCCGCGCCGGTGCTCGGGACGCGCTTTACCTCGACAACTTCGGCGCTCATCGGTTGGCCCGCTCTCTCTTGAGCTGTATGACGTTGTAACCCACCAGCGGAAGCACACCCAGGAAGAGGATCAGGGCCAGCGCGGCGCCACGACCTGTGTTGTCCGTAACGAATGCGTTCTGATACATCGCATTTGCAAGCACGTTGGTGCCGAAGTTGCCTCCGGTCGTGGTCTGCACGATGTCGAAGATCTTCAGCGTGGCGATCATGATCGTCGTCAGAACCACGACCAGCGTGGCTCGGATCATCGGGATCTGGATCTTGCTGAACAGCCCGAAGCCGTGGGCGCCGTCGACCCGCGCGGCCTCGATGATCTCGTCAGGCACGGCTTTGATCGCGGCCGAGAGAACAACCATCGCGAAGCCAACTTCGATCCAGACCAGGATCACCATCAGTAGGAAGTTGTTCAGCGGATGAGTCAGTAGCCAGTTCGGCGGATGTTTCCAACCAAGGAAGATGACAACCTGGCTCAGCAGCCCGTCTTGCGGCTGCGAGCTTTCCTTGTAGTCGTAGACGTACTTCCAGATGATGCTGGCCCCGACGAACGAGATCGCCATCGGCATGAAGATCAGTGACTTCACCAGCGACTGATTCTTCATCCGGTCGACCACAATCGCGATCGTCAATCCGAGACCGGTTGCGACGATGGGGGCGACGATGATCCACAGGAGCGTGTTGAGCAAGACGCTCTGTGTCGCCGGGTCGGTAAACGCGAAGCCGTAGTTCTTGAAGCCGACGTATGGCGCGTGTAACGCCTGAGCGCCGTGCAGGCTCAGATACATGGTCCGGAACGACGGAATGACCAGGCCGATGAGCAGCAGCACGATTGCTGGGCCGACGAAGATCGCGATCGTCAACGGGCGCTGGAACCGACCGGTAGCGCGGCCGGCAAGAAAGAAGATGAGGAGCAGCGCGGCGAAGAATACGACCACCGCTGCGACGACCTGGCTGAGCTTGCCTACAGAATCCGAAAACGTCGATGCCGTGAGCAACGTATGTGATGCCGACACGCTCACTCCCATTCATCTGCCGGGTAGTGGTTGTACTCGTCACGCAGGTAATTCGTCGTGCACGCAATCGTGAAAACCTAAGGCTCGGAGAAAGCCGTGGCCCGGAGGTTACTCCTTCCGGGCCACGGCGTCCCCGTCTCAGCGGGACAATCTCTTACGAGGCTGGCCACGCGGCGTCGATGGCCTTCGCCACGCTGGCGATCGACGCACCGGTGCCGAACCATGCCGTCATCTGCGTCCACTCAGCGCCCGAACCAACGGCCGACGGCATCAAGTCAGATGCGTCGAACCGGAAGGTCGCGTTCGCGTTCGTGAGGTACTGCGCGGACAACTTGTCGATGCCGTCGGTGTACAGGCTCTGGTCGACTCCGCTGTTCGCGGAAACCCAACCTGGTGCAACCTGAATCCGGCTGTCGGCCCACTGCGGTGAAGACAGGTACGTCTGCACTGCCTGGGTCGCCGCGTCGGAGGAGAACGCAGCGGTGAACTCGCCGCCACCTTCGACCGGGGTCGGAACGCTCGTGCTACGCGGCGGCAGGTAGAAGGCCCACACCTGACCGGTCGGGGAGACCGTGGTGCCCTTCGGCCACTGTGCCTCGTAGAACGATGCCTGCTGCAAGAACCAGCACTGACCGGTGAGGATCGGCTTGCCGGCGTCCTGGAACGTCGTGGTCGCGATCGTCTTGACGTCGCCGTATCCGCCGTTGACCCACTTCGGGTTCTGCATCCAGTTGGCAACCTCGGTCATAGCAGCTTCGATCTTCGGGTCTTCGAAGGTGATCTTGTGGCTCACCCAGTCGTCGTAGACCTGACCACCGTCTGAACTAAGGACGGTCTCCTCGAGCCAGTCGGTGGCCGGCCAACCGGTCGCCGTACCTGATCCGATGCCGCCGCACCACGGCTTGGTGCCGGTGGCAGCGATCTTGTCGGAAAGCGCTGCGAGTTGGTCCCACGTCGTTGGGATCGTGTAGCCCGCCTTGGACATGGCCGACGGCGAGTACCACACGAGCGACTTCATGTTCGCGCTCTGGGGTGCGGCGTAGAACGTGCCGTTAACGGAGCCATACGACTTCCAGGCCGCGTTCCAGTACTTGTCTTCGTTCGCAACGACGCCCGCCGGCGGAGCCTTGACGGCACCGAGCGCGACCATCTGCTGCAACAGACCAGGCTGCGGGATGATCGCCAGGTCAGGTGCGGTACCACCCTGAACACGCACGGGCAGCTGTGACTCGAAGTCGTTGGAGCCTTCGTAGGAGATCTTGATGCCGGTGCAGCTCTCGAACTGCGCCCAAGACTTGTTGAGCGAGTCGGACTCCGGCGGCAGGATCGAGCCGAACATCGTCACCGTCTTGCCCTTGGTGGCGGCACTTGTGTACTGCGCGTAGTCGGCGCAGGTCTTGGCCTGCGGTGCAGGCGCTGCCCCACTGCCGGTGGCTGCGGATGCCGGAGCCGCGGAGCCAGAGGCGGCTGACGCGGGCGGAGCCGCCGCCGACGTCGTAGCTGCGGGAGCAGGAGTGCTGGCTGCAGGTGCGGCAGCCTTCTTGCTGCTCGAACATGCAGCGAGCAGGAGCGCCGCGGCGACCGTCGGCGCGACAACGACCAGAAGGCGACGGCGCCTGCCGGTTGGCAAGCTGAAACTCATGGTTTCTCCTCTTGCGACAGGGGCCCCACGGGAGAAACCCGCGTGGCTGCAAACGGTGACATCGTGGCCCTCCTGGCGCACGAGATCAAGGCGTGACGGGCACAAAAGGCCATGTATACGGTTACGGTTTGGCATCGTTCCCACGATCAAGCGCCAACTCGCATGGCCGAGCCCGTACCAACCAGTGCCAAACGACTACGGGAGCAGTCCACAAAACGCTGCCAGGCCCGTATCGAGCAGTGACCTCAACCTACTCAGCGACGATCACCACATCCATGACGAATCATCTCGAAACGACAACACTTTGCTGGCGAATATGCAGCCCGTGAGCAGCTAGGCCACTGTTCGGTGCAGCGTCGTCGAACCCCGCACACACAGCTGCGTGGGCAATCGCAGCACCTCGGGTTCGCGCGCCGGGTCGTCGAGCAGGTCGAGGAGGCAGCGCGCTGCAGCGGAGCCCAACTCTTCGGCCGGCTGAGTGACGGTCGTGAGGTCCAGCATGTCGCACATCTCGTGCCCGTCGAAGCCGACGATTGCGATGTCGTGACCTGGGCGGATGCCGTGGCGACGCAACGCTCGCAGCGCCCCAAACGCCATTTCGTCCGACATCGCAAAGACAGCCGTGGGAGGCGTCCGTTGGGCAAGCTGCGCGGTCATCGCGTGCTCGCCGCCCTCGATCGTGAAGTATCCGGGCACTTGGAGCGACGCCTCGACGCTCAATCCCGACGCCTCGAGCGCCTGCCGGTAGCCCGCCAGCCGGTCGTTCTCCGGGAAGAACGGCGTTGGCAGCGGGCGGCCGGATATCAGCCCGATGCGCTCGTGCCCGAGGTTGATCAGATGCTGGCTGGCCATCCGGCCACCTTCGACGTCATCGATCGACACGCTGGATACACCGACACTGTGCGCGCCGATGAGCGTCACTGGCATGTCCAACTCGAACAGCTCCTGCAGATCAGGACTGTCGGCGGGCAGGCCGATCACCAGGACCCCGTCGACTCGGCGGCGCAGCCGTCGATGCGGCGGCACCCGATGCTCCTCGCTCGGGTCGCCCGTGCTGTAGAGCAGCAAGTCGAGGTCGGAGCGCTGCAACACCCGCTCGACCCCGCTCAGCACCTTGGAGAAGTACCACCGGCCGAGGAACGGCGTGATGACCGCGATGCTGCCCGCCCGGCCGCTGGCCAGTCGAGACGCGGCGGGTGAGATCACATAGTCGAGCCGATCGGCGACCCGGCGGACGTGTTCACGCGTCACTGGATCGACGTTCGGCAAGCCGCGCAGCGCTCGCGACACGGTCGCGGTCGACACCCCTGCTTCACGGGCGACGTCGCGGATCGTGATGCCGAGCAGCGCAGCTCCGTCAGTGACCACCCGGGTGACCCTCTCCTCGACGGGGGTTGTGCACCCGGAACGATAGTCCGTTTGTAAGCGGTGTCATCCCCTGGGCGTCGGGAAGATTTCAAGCCACAAGGGGCCGGACGACGGCAAGCTAGGCGAGCGGTGGCCTAGCGGGTGCGGGCAACCACGAAATCGCAGAGTGACTCAAGCGCCTGCTTCGCCGGGCCGTCGGGAAGTGGCACCAGCGTCGACCGCGCATCGCCCGCCCATTTGTCGAGGTCAGCGCGGGCGGCCTGGATCGCTGGGTGCGAACGGAGCAGACCCAACGTCTCGCGGTGCCGACCCGCATCGGTGAGATCACCATCGAGCAACTCGAGGAGCCGGGCGTCGGCGGGGTCGATCGACCGTCGGGCATGCAACACCGGCAACGTGACGACACCTTCGCGCAGGTCAGTGCCGGGTGTCTTGCCGAATCCGGTCGCGTCGCTCGTCACGTCGAGCAGATCGTCGGAGAGCTGGAACGCGACGCCGATTCGCTCGCCGTAGCGGATCATCACCTCGACGACCGACTCAGGAGCACCAGAGAACATCGCGCCAAAACGTGCGGACGTCGCGATCAGCGAGCCTGTCTTGTCGGCGACGACCTGGAGGTAGTACTCGAGTGGATCGGCTCCATCGTTAGGACCGGTCGTCTCACGGATCTGACCCTGCACCAGTCGTTCGAACGTGCGGGCCTGGATGCGAACGGCCTCGGGACCAAGGTCGGCGAGCAGGTCGGATGCTCGGGAAAACAGGAAGTCGCCGGTGAGGATCGCGATGGTGTTCGACCACCGGGCATTCGCGCTGATCGTGCCGCGCCGAACGAGGGCTTCGTCCATCACGTCGTCGTGGTAGAGCGTCGCAAGGTGGGTCAGTTCAACGACGACCGCTGCTGGCAAGACCCCAGGTGCTGCTGGATCGCCAAACTGTGCGGCGAGCAAGACCAGCAACGGTCTGAACCGCTTGCCACCGGCAACGACAAGGTGCCTCGACGTTTCGGTCACGAACGGGTAGTCACTTTTGACGGCGTCGCGCAACAACGCCTCGACCGCGTCGATGCCGACCCTGATCTCCGCCTCAAGGGCGGGGTCGGGCACGACGAGACCGAATGGGCCTTCGCTCACACCGAAGACCTCCTACCTCACTTGATGAACAGCCCAGCCTTGCCGGCGAGGTTGAGCAGTGGCTGCGGAACTACGCCAAGCACCACGGTAACCGCAAGCCCGAGGCCGATGGCAGTCGAGGTGAAGAACTGCGGCAGGACCACGGTCGGGCCGTCTGGAAGCGGCTCCTGGAAGAACATCAGCACGATGATGCGGACGTAGTAGTACGCCGTGATGGCACTCGCCACGACCCCGACAACCACGAGCGGCCAGGCACCGCCCTCGCCGGCGGCCTTGAACACGGCCACCTTCGCCCAGAGGCCACTGGTACCGGGCAACCCGGCAAGGGCCAACAAAAAGAACGCGAAGATGCCGGCGACCAGGGGGGATCTGCGGCCAAGGCCCACCCATCGCGACAGGTGGTTCGCCTCGCCATCACCGTCGCGCACGAGCATCACGATGGCGAACGATCCGATGGTCATGAAGCCATACGCGACCAGGTAGAACATCACCCCTGACAAGCTGTCGCGCGCACTAGCAGGCGCCAGAGCGGCAACCGCCGTCAGGATGAACCCGGCGTGGGCGATGGACGAGTACGCAAGCAAACGCTTCACGTCAGTCTGGGTAACACCAACGATCGCACCGACCGACATCGTGATGATTGCGATTGCCCACATGACCGGGCGCCAGTCCCAGCTGAGACCGCCGAAGGCAACGAAGAAGACGCGCAGCAGCGCGCCGAACGCGGCGATTTTTGTGCCCGCTGCCATGAACGCAGTGATCGACGTTGGCGCGCCTTGATAGACGTCAGGAGTCCACCAGTGGAAGGGCGCACCGGAGAGCTTGAACAGCAGGGCAATTCCGATCAGCGCCACGCCGAGCAGGATCAGCGAGTCTCCCCTGCTCGAGGAGGTGAGCGCGTCGGCAATGCCGGAGAACTGAACCGTGTCGGCGAAGCCGTAGACCATCGCCAGCCCGTAAACGAAGAACGCCGACGAGAACGCGCCTAGCAAGAAGTACTTGACGGCGGCCTCTTGTGAAAGCAGCCGGCGCCGCCGGGCCATACCGACGAGCAGGTACAGCGGCAGCGAGAGAACCTCGAGCGCGACGAACATCGTGATGAGATCGTCGGCCGACGAGAACAACAACATGCCCGCCACCGCGAACATCGCAAGCGGAAAGACTTCGGTGTGGGTGAACCCCGCGCGCACACTGGCTCGCTCATCGGCCGAACCAGGAACGTCGGCCGCCTGAGCCACGAAGTCGCCGTCATCGTCAAACGAGCGATCGGCGATGAGCAGCAGCCCACCGATTGAGACAGCAAGGATGGTGCCCTGGATGAACAACGCGGGGCCGTCCATCGCCACTGCACCCTCGACGACGATCCGCCGCAGGTGGCCGATACCGGCGTTCATGACAACGAACACGAACGCGGTCACGAGGCCAAGCAGCGCCAACGTCGTCTGGGCAAAAGCGCGCTGCCGCCGTGGCAGGAAGGCCTCAAAGAGGACGCCGACGGTGGCTGCACCGAACACGATCAACATCGGCGCGAGCGCTCTGTACTCGATGCTCGGTGAGTGGATAGCGAGCGGATCCGGGGTCGACGCGGCAGGTTGGAGCCCAGACGTCAGGTGCGAGACCGCCAGCTGCGACAAGAGGGCGGCGCTCACCCAGAGCCTCCCGATGACTTCGACGGTGTCGCCGCGACCGCGGCGAGTGGCACGGGAGGCACTGGGTCCGTGTTGCCGGTCTGATGCAGCGTCGCGCTGACCGCCGGGGTGATCACGTTAAGAAGCGGCCGCGGATAGAACCCGAGCACCACGATGATCGCCACCACCGGAGCAATGACCCACTTCTCCCGAAGTGACAGATCGTGGCTGCCCTCGACGGCCGGCGAGACCGGGCCCGTCATCGTGCGCTGGTAGAGGATCAACATGTAAAGCGCGGCCAGCACGATGCCCGCCGTACCGAAGGTTGCAGCCACCTTGTAGCGCGTGAACGTGCCGACCAGCACAAGGAATTCGCTGACGAAAGTACTCAGGCCGGGCAGCGCAAGGCCAGACAGGCACGCGACCAGGAAGGTGCCGGCCAGGATAGGCGTCACCTTCTGCATGCCGCCGAAGTCGTTGATACCGCGTGACTTGCGACGCGAAATCATGAAGCCGACGACGAGCAACAGCGCACCGGTCGAGAACCCGTGGTTGACCATGTACAACGTCGCACCGGTCTGCCCTTGACTGGTGAACGCGAAGATCCCCAAGGTGATCAGGCCGAAGTGCGAAACCGACACGTACGCCATGAGTCGGAGGATGTCTTTTTGACCGATGGCTTGTAAGGCGCCGTACAGGACCCCGATCACCGCGAGCGTCAGTACCGTCGGCGTGAACCAATGCGAAGCGTTCGGGAAAAGGTCGAGGCAGTAGCGCAGGAAGCCGAAGGTGCCAACCTTGTCGAGGACGCCGACCAGCAACACCGTGCCACCGACCGGCGACTCCGCGGCGGCGTCAGGAAGCCACGTGTGGAACGGCCATAGCGGCGCCTTGACGGCGAACGCTACGAAGAAGCCCAGGAACAGCCAGCGCTCGTCGTTGACGCCCAGATGCATGTGCTGCAGCGACGAATACAGGAACGTGTGCCCGCCGAGAACGTAGAGCCCGATCACTGCAGCCAGCATCATGAGGCCGCCGAACAGGCTGTACAGCAAGAACTTGAGTGCCGCGTATGAGGACCGCGGCGTTCCGGCAGCGCCGATGATGAAGTACATCGGAATGAGCATTGCTTCGAAGAACACGTAGAACAAAAAGACGTCAGTGGCGGCGAATACGCCGATCAGAAGCGTCTCCATTGAGACGAGAAGCCCGAGGTAGGTCTTCACACTGCGCTTCGTGGTCTCGCATTCGTGCCACGACGCGAGAATGACGACCGGCCACAGCACAGCAGTCATCAAGATGAGCACGAGCGCGATGCCGTCGATGCCCACCGCGTAATGGATGCCAAACGCCGGGATCCAGCTGGTGCTCTGGTTGAACTGGAAGCGATCGCCGTGCGGCGCATACTGGGTGGCCATCGCGATGGTCATGGCCAGCGTGACCAGAGACACGCCGAGGGCGACCTTCTTCAGCAGCGCCACGTTGGTGGCCGGCATCGCCGCGACGACACCCGCGCCGACGAGCGGGATGACGCCGATCACTGTGAGCCAGGGGAAACTCATCGCGACTCAGCCCCTGACCAGTAAGAGAGTGGCGAGTACGAGTACGACGCCGCCGAACATCGACAGCGCGTACGACCGTACGAACCCGGTTTGGAACCGACGGAACCGGCTCGACGTCCCGCCGACGAACGCGGCAAAGCCGTTCACGAAGCCGTCGATGCCGCGGTTGTCGAAGTACACCAGCAGTCGGGTCAAGTACTGACCGGGCCGCATGAAGACCGATTCGTTGAAGGCATCAGCGAGCAAGTCGTGCCGGGCAGCGACCGTAAGTGGACTGCCGACGGGTGCCACGACAGGAACGGGACGCCGACCGTACATATACCAAGCTCCGACAACGCCGAGGAGGACGACCCCGGCAGTACCCAGGCCGATCACTCCGATGGGCTTGAACGCGATGTCGGCGGGCCGCGGCACGACGACGGCGAGGAACTTCGCAAGCCGGCCGCTGAGAATCAGTGCGTAGCCGCCGCCGACGGAACCGATGGCGAGGATCCACATCGGCACGACCATGACACCCGGCGACTCATGCGGGTGCGCATCGTCGGCCCATCGCTTCTCACCGAAGAACGTCATCAACATCACGCGCGTCATGTAGAAGGCGGTCAAGCCAGCCGCTGCCAATGCGCAGGCCCCAAAGATCGCACCTGACGTGCCCCCCTTGTGGAACGCCGCCTCGATGATCGCGTCCTTGGTGAACCAGCCGGCGAGTCCCGGGAAGCCGATGATCGCCAGGTAGCCGAGCCCGAACGTGATGAACGTGAAGGGCATGTACTTGCGCAGGCCGCCGTAGCGGCGCATATCGACCTCGTCGTTCATGCCATGCATGACCGAGCCGGCACCAAGGAACAGCCCCGCCTTGAAGAAGCCGTGCGTGAGCAGGTGGGCGATGCCAAACGCATAGCCAGCCGGGCCGAGACCGACGGCCAGCATCATGTAGCCGATCTGGCTCATCGTTGACGCAGCGAGCGCCTTCTTGATGTCGTCCTTCGCGCAACCAACGATCGCACCAAAAACGAGCGTCACGGTACCGACGATCGCCACCGCTAGCCTGGCGTTTGGCGACACGTCGAAGATGAAGTTCGACCGCGCGATCAAGTAGACGCCAGCGGTGACCATGGTCGCGGCGTGGATCAGCGCGGAGACCGGCGTCGGACCTTCCATCGCGTCGCCGAGCCACGACTGCAGCGGGACCTGGGCCGACTTGCCGCATGCGCCGAGCAGGAGCAGCAGCCCGATGGCGGTCATCGTCGCCTTCGACGCATGCGGTGCCCCGGCGGCGACGTCGGCAAAACTGAAGCTGCCGAACGTCGTGAACATCACCATGATGGCGATCGACAGACCGAAGTCGCCGATTCGGTTCACCACGAACGCCTTCTTTGCGGCGGTCGCGGCCGACGGCTTGTACGACCAGAAGCCGATGAGCAGATACGACGCGACGCCGACGCCTTCCCAACCGACGTAGAGAGCCACGAAGTTGTCACCGAGTACCAGCAACAGCATCGCGGCGACGAAGAAGTTGAGATAGGCGAAAAATCGCCGGCGCTCGGGATCGTTCGCCATGTAGCCGATCGAGTAGATGTGAATCAGCGAGCCGACGCCGGTGATGAGCAACACGAAGCAGATCGACAGCGGGTCTATGAGGAAGTTCGCGTTTGCCTGAAAGCCCGCGACCGGCACCCAGCTGAAGAGATGATCGTCGATCCGGCGATCAGCACCGCTCTTTCCGATCAGGTCGAAGAAGAACACGACGGCAAGCACGAACGAAGCCAGTGGGGCAGCAACGCCCAAGTAGTGGCCCCATTTGTTGGTGCGACGGCCGCCGACAAGCAAGATGAGCGCGCTGAAAAGCGGGATGCCGACGAGCAACCAGGTACCTGAGAAGGCACCGCTGGCAGCGGTGAAAGGCGTTGCCTCGACGCTCAAGGAGTCCTCATCAGTATTTCAGGAGACTGGCATCGTCGACCGAAGCCGACCGGCGGGTACGGTACACGGACACGATGATCGCAAGTCCGACGACGACTTCAGCCGCCGCTACGACCATGACGAAGAACGCCATGATCTGGCCGTTCAGGTCACCGTTGATGCGAGAGAACGTGACAAGGGCGAGGTTGCCCGCGTTGAGCATGAGCTCGACGCACATGAACACCACGATGGCGTTGCGCCGAAGCAGCACACCGAGCGATCCGATCGTGAACAGGATCGCGGACAGGTAGAGGTAATAGGTCGGGCTCATGACTGCCTCGTCCCTGATGGCGGGCCGCCGAGTTCGGCGGGTTGCGGGTTGCGGCCGCGCTCGAGACGCAACTCCTCGACGGCGGGCGGCACGCTCAGCTCCGATGGACTCCCGTCGGGCAGCAACGCAGGAGTGTCGACCGCGTTGTGCCGTGCGTACACACCGGGTCCAGGTAGCGGCGTTGGATGGGTGCCGATCTTGAACCGGTCGCGCATCTGCTCGCGCTGGCCACGCTTGGGCTCGTGTGGTTCACGGTGCGCCAACACCATGGCGCCGAGTGCGGCGGTAATCAGCAGGGCGCTGGTTACCTCGAAAGCGAAGATGTAGCGGGTGAAGAGCAGGCTCGCGATCTCGAAGATGTTGCCCTGACCCGCGACCGCATTGCCCTGGGCGTCGGGCGGGTTGTTCGCTGCTGACAACCCGGCACTGCTGGTGATCGCAGCCTGGCGAATCCCGGCGAACAGCAGCAGCAGGAAGCCGAGACCGGCGACACCGGCTGCCAACCGTTGCCCGCGCAGCGTCTCAACCAAGCTCTCGCGGGTGTCGACCCCGATCAACATGAGGACGAACAAGAACAGCATCATTACCGCGCCGGTGTAGACGATGACCTGCACGAACGCGAGGAACGGCGCGTCTTCGGCCGCGTAGAAAACCGCCAGCGACAACATCACGCCACCGAGCAACAGCGCGCCGTGGACGGTATTACGCGAAAACACCATGCCGAGGGCTGCCAGCACCGCGAGTGGCGCGAAGATCCAGAAGACCGCCGTCTCCGGGCCGCCACTGTGCATGCTGTTCGCCGCGAGGATGACCGCAGGCACTAGTCCTTCACCCCCCCGGTGTCGCCATCACCGATCATCACGTGCGCCGCCGGCGTCCCGCGGTAGTAGTCCTTGGCGTCGGCCAACCGCATCGGATGCGGTGGCAACTCCATGCCGGGAGCCAATGGCGCGAGCAGCTGCTCCTTCGTGAAGATCAGGTCAGCGCGGTTGTCGTCGGCCATCTCGAACTCGTTGCTCATCGTCAGCGCCCGCGTTGGGCACGCCTCGATGCAGAGGCCGCACAAAATGCACCGCAAGTAGTTGATCTGGTAGACGCGGCCGTAACGCTCACCGGGAGAGAAACGCTCCTCGTCGGTGTTGTCGGCACCCTCCACGTAGATCGCGTCGGCCGGACACGCCCACGCGCACAACTCGCAACCGACACACTTCTCCAGACCATCGGGATGCCTGTTGAGCACGTGCCGCCCGTGAAAGCGCGGCATGGTGACTTTCTTCTGTTCTGGATACAGCTCGGTGTTCACCGGCTTGAACATCGTGGCGAAGGTGACACCGAAACCCTTGACTGGGCCGAAGAAACTAGCCATCGATGACCTCGCCGGAATCGCCAGCACCGGGTGAATCATCATCGTGGTCGTCGGGAGCCTCGGGCGCGCCACGGCCAGCGTCACCCACGCTGCCTGCCATGATCGGCACCGGACGCCGCGACGGTAGATGCTGGCCGGGCATCGGCGGCACTGGGAACCCACCGGCGTACGGGTCAAACGGCGCCGCAGCCTCGAGCTCTTCTTCGGCCTCGCGCTCTCGTCGCTTCTTCTGATCTGTGCTGTCGTAGACGAAGGAACCCGCGATCACGAGGATCGCCAGAATCACGATGCCCCAGATGAGCTGCTTGTGGTCGAGCACCTTGATCGACGCTTCGGCCATGATCCACAGCAGGTTTGCCGGGATCAGCACCTTCCAGCCGAGCTTCATGAACTGGTCGTAGCGCAGCCGCGGCAGCGTTCCGCGCAACCAGATGAAACAGAACAAGACGATGAACAGCTTGATGAAGAACCAGAGCATCGGCCACCAACCCGTGTTGGCGCCGTGCCACACCGAGACGACACCCCACGGTGCTCGCCAGCCGCCGAGGAACAGGGTGGTCATGAGTGCCGAGACCGTGACCATGTTGATGTATTCGGCGAGGAAGAAGAGCGCGAACTTCAGCGAGGTGTACTCGGTGTGGAATCCGCCGACGAGCTCGCCCTCGGCCTCGGGCAGGTCGAACGGCGCCCGGTTGGTTTCGCCGACCATCGCGACCGCGTAGATCAGGAAAGAGACCGACGCGGTGAGACAGAACCACCGCTGCTGTTGTGCGGCGACGATCTCAGACGTCGACAACGATCCGGACTGGATGAAGACGCCGACGAACGACAGCCCCATCGCCACTTCGTAGCTGATCATCTGGGCTGCCGAGCGCACACCGCCAAGCAACGGGTACGTCGAGCCGCTCGACCAACCCGCGAGCACGATGCCGTAGATGCCCATCGAGCTCATCGCGAGTACGAAGAGCACCGCAACTGGCAGGTCGGTGAGCTGCAGGTTCGTGTGCTGACCAAAAATGGAAACGGTCGGGCCGAACGGGATCACGGCGAACGCCATGAAGGCTGGGATCGCCGAGATGATCGGCGCGATGATGAACACGATCCGATCGGCCGCGCTGGGGATGAGGTCTTCCTTGAGCGCAAGCTTGATGCCGTCGGCGAGCCCTTGCAGGAGACCGAACGGGCCCACCCGGTTCGGGCCAAGGCGCTGCTGCATGCGCGCAACCACACGACGCTCGGCCCAGATCATGAACAGCGTCATGACCATCAAGAATGCGAACACCACGACGGTCTTGAGGATGATCAGCCACCACAAGTCACGGTGGTCAGGCGAGACGAACGCGGCCGTAACCAGTTGGGTCGCTACTGCATGCGACATCACCGGGAGCCCCCTTCGAGACTGACGACCGCGCCGGCGCCGACACCGAGGGTACGGTGCACCTCGCTGCCAACTGACCGGGTGGGCACCCACACCACGCCGTCCGGCATTGCAGTGATGAGCAGGTCAAGCGTGATCGCCGGACCACCCTTCGCAGCACGGATCGTCACTGGCGCGCCATCGGCGACACCAAGCGCCCGCGCGCTCGCGGGTGACAATCGGGCGCGCAACGGCTTGGCGGTGGCAGCCAGGTATGGGGTTGCATCTTGCAGGCTGCCTGCATCGAGCAACTCGTGCCACGTCGCAAGGACTGCTCGACCTGCACTGAGTTTTGCGGGTGGCCCTGGCTTCGATGCCGGAGCCCCGACCCCACCAGGACGTGTACCGAGCGCTTCGAGCTCGGCCCGAGCGGTGCGCAGATCAGGCAATCCAAGATGGACGTCGAGTGCATCGGCCAGTGCATCGAGTACTTCGAGATCGAGCAGCTGTCCTCCGTCTGTAAGCGAGGCCTCGAAGGGACGCGAGCGGCCCTCCCAGTCGAGGAAGGTGCCGGCCTTTTCGACTGCCGCTGCGACAGGGAAGACGACGTCGGCTGCATCAGTGACATCGGTACGCCGCAACTCAAGGCTCACCACGAAGTCGGCGGCGTCGATGGCCGCCCGAGCCGCAGCTGGATCGGGGAGGTCGTCGGGGTCAACACCGCCAACGACGAGTGCGCTCAAAGAACCGCGCGACGCGGCGTCGAGAATGCCTGAGGTGTCACGACCCGGCTTGGCCGAGATGGTGGTCGCCCAGTGCGCGCCCACCTGACCACGCGCGTCGTTGTCGGTGACGGCGCGACCGCCGGGCAACAGGTTGGGGAGTGCGCCCGCCTCGATTGCACCCCGCTCGCCAGCACGACGCGGCACCCAGGCCAGCTTGGCGCCAGTTGCTTCGGCCAACGCAACGACCGCAGTGAGTCCACCCGCCACACCCGCAAGACGCTCGCCGACCAGGATGACGCTCGACGGAAGCGCGAGGCCCGCCGCCACTTCGGTAAGCAGCTCCGACCAACCGTTCGCGTCGACACCAGGCGGCACCTCAACGGTCTCACCTGATGCGAGCACTTGCAGCATGGTCGCTTCGCCACCCGGCACGGTCGCGATCAAGCGGCCACGCATCTTGTCGAGACCGCGGGTCGCGAAGGGTGCGATCGACACGATCTTGGCGTGCTTCTTGAATGCGGCCTTGCGCAGCCGCAGGAAGATGATCGGCGACTCTTCCTCGGGCTCGAGCCCAACAAGCAGCACCGTCGACGCCGCTTCGAGGTCGTCGTACGTCACGTCGAGGAAGCGACCGGCAACGTGCGAGCCCAAGAATGCGAGCTCTTCGTCGGAGTGCACACGTGCCCTGAAGTCAATGTCGTTCGTGCCGAGCGCGACGCGCGCGAACTTCGCGTAGGCGTATGCGTCCTCGACGGTCATGCGACCCCCGACAAGCACGCCGACACCGGCGCCGTTACGTGCTGCGGCGAGACCCGCTGCGGCAGCGCGCAACGCCTCTGGCCATGACGTGGGAACCAGTTCGCCGTCGCTGTCGCGCACGAGAGGAGTGTCGAGCCGGTCGTCTGCGGTGGCGTAGCTGAAAGCCCACCGACCCTTGTCGCAGTTCCACTCCTCGTTCACCTGCGGATCGACACCAGCCAAGCGTCGCAGCATCTTGCCCCTGCGGTGGTCGTTGCGCTGCTGACAGCCCGACGCGCAGTGCTCACAGATGCTCGGCGACGACACGAGGTCGAACGGCCTGGCCCTGAACCGGTACTGCGTACCGGTCAGTGCGCCAACCGGGCAGATCTGCACGGTGTTGCCGGAGAAGTAGGAGTTGAACGGCTGGTCTTCGTAGACCGCGACCTGCTCGAGTGCAGAGCGCTCAAGCATCTCGATGAACGGATCGCCGGCGATCTGTTGCGCGAACCTGGTGCAGCGCGTGCACAGCACGCAGCGTTCGCGGTCGAGAAGCACCTGCGCCGAGATCGCAATCGGCTTGGGGTAGGTGCGCTTCACGTCGCGGAATCGCGATTCGGAGTAACCGTTCGTCATCGTCTGGTTCTGCAGCGGACACTCGCCGCCCTTGTCGCACACCGGACAGTCGAGCGGGTGGTTGACGAGCAGCAACTCGATGACGCCGTTCTGCGCCTTCTCCGCCACCGCCGAGGTGTACTGCGTCTTGACGACCATGCCTTCGGTGACCGTGGTCGTGCACGACGCCATCGGCTTCTTCTGGCCCTCGACCTCGACCAGGCACTGACGGCAGGCACCGACCGGATCGAGCAGCGGGTGCTCGCAGAAGCGTGGCACCTGGATGCCGACAAACTCAGCCGCGCGAATAACCAGCGTGCCCTTCGGCACGGAAATCTCGAACCCGTCAACGGTGAGGTTGATGAGATCCGTGCGGGCGGGCTGGTTCGCGCCCGCCGGCGGATTCGTCGTCACAGTCATCAGGCACTCGCCCCGGCAAACACAGTCGACGCGACCGGATCAAAAGGACAACCCTTGCCATCGAAGTGCGCGATGTACTCGTCGCGGAAGTACTGGATCGACGACGTCACCGGGCTGGTCGCACCGTCGCCGAGAGCACAGAACGCGCGGCCGAGAATGTTCTCCGAGAGGTCGAGCAGCGTTTCGATGTCCTGCTCGTCGCCCTCACCCCGCTCGAGGCGTTCGAGAATCTGCACGTACCAGAAAACTCCCTCGCGGCACGGCGTGCACTTGCCACACGACTCGTGCGCGTAGAACTCACTCCACCGCAAAACCGCGCGCACAACGCACGTGGTTTCGTCAAAGAGCTGCAACGCAGTCGTCCCGAGCATCGAGCCATGCGCCGGTGGCCCTTCGAAATCGAGCGGGACGTCGAGATGCGCGGCGGTGAACAACGGAGTAGACGAGCCCCCCGGCGTCCAGAACTTGAGCTCGTGACCCTCGCGCATACCGCCGGTGGCGTCGAGCAACTCACGCAGGGTGATTCCAAGCGGCGCTTCGTACTGACCGGGCTGCGCGACATGACCAGAGAGCGAGAAGATCTTGAATCCAGGCGACTTCTCGGTGCCCATCTTCTTGAACCAGCCGGCACCACCGCGCACGATCGCCGGGACGCTCGCGATGGTCTCGACGTTGTTGATGACCGTCGGGCAGGCGTAGAGGCCTTCGATCGCAGGGAACGGCGGCCGCAGCCGCGGCTGGCCGCGGAAGCCTTCGAGCGACTCGAGTAGTGCGGTCTCTTCGCCGCAGATGTAGGCACCCGCGCCGATGTGCACGACGACGTTGACGTCGAATCCGGAGCCGAGCACGTCACGCCCGATGAACCCGGCCGCCTTCGCCTCTTCGACCGCATTGAGCAACCGGCGCACGACGTGCAGCACCTCACCGCGCACGTAGATGAAGGCTTCGTTCGCGCGAATCGCGTACGCCGAAATCAGCACGCCCTCGAGCAGCGTGTGCGGGCTTGCCATCATCAGCGGGATGTCTTTGCAGGTACCGGGTTCGCTCTCGTCGGCGTTGACGACCAGGTAGTGCGGCTTGCCGTCACCTTGCGGGATGAAACCCCACTTCATGCCAGTGGGGAAGCCTGCACCGCCCCGACCGCGCAGCCCAGACTCTTTGACCATCGCAATAAGGGCGTCGGGTTCCATCGCCAGTGCCGCGCGCAGCGAGTCGTAGCCACCGGTGCGCCGATATGAATCGAGCGTCCACGACTGTGACGTGCCCCAGTTCGCCGTCAGCACCGGCGTAAGCCCGAAGGTCATGACGCGTCCTTGCCTTTAGGCCGGCCGTAATCGCCCGCAGTGGTGCCGGCCGCCGGGGGAGCATCGCTGTTCGCAGGTGCGCTCTTTGCGGACGCTTGCTTGTCGACGGCCGGAGCAGTGTCGCCGCGCTCTTTCGCCAACTCGAGACCGACCAGCGATTGCGGACCAGCAGACGGGCCTTCACCGACCAAAGCGTCGGGAAAACCTGCAAGAACCCGTGACGTCTCCACGTGCGTGATCAGCCGCGCGCCGCGCGTCGGCAAGGGCAGGTCGCCCGCGCGCAACTTGTCGACGAGTTCCTTCGCGCTCTCGACGGTCTGATTGTCGAAGAACTCCCAGTTGACCATGACCACCGGGGCGTAGTCGCACGCCGCGTTGCACTCGATGTGCTCGAGAGTCACCTTGTTGTCAGGCGTCGTACCGGCGTTGCCGACACCGAGATGTTCTTTAAGCGCAGCAAAAATGGCGTCGCCGCCAAGGATCGCGCACAGGGTGTTTGTGCAGACGCCGACGTGATAGTCACCGCAGGTGCGACGCTTGTACATCGTGTAGAACGTGCTCACCGCCGCGACCTCGGCCGTCGTCAACCCAAGAAGCTCGGCGACCAGCTTGATGCCGTCGGGTGACACGTAACCCTGCTCGGCTTGCACGAGGTAGAGCAGCGGCATCATCGCCGATCGCGCCCGCGGGTAGCGCGCGATGACCTGCGCGCCGAGCTCGCGGACGCGCGCCTTTGCGTCGTCCGACATTGGATCGGCAAGCGTCGCGCCAGGACCGAGCCGTGGGTCGAGCGTGACGGTCGGCAGGCCGTTCGGCTCACTGTGGCTGTGACTCAACGGTCGCACCCACCCATCACCGGATCGAGGCTCGCGACCGACGCGATGACGTCGGCGATGAGGCTGCCCTCGCACACCGCCGGGACCGCCTGCAGGTTCACGAACGATGGCTCGCGCAGGTGTACGCGATACGGCTTCGTGCCGCCATCACTCACGAGGTGTACGCCGAGTTGTCCGCGAGGTGATTCGATCGGTACGTACACCTGGCCGGGCGGTACGTGGAACCCCTCGGTGACCAGCTTGAAGTGGTGGATGAGCGACTCCATCGACGTCGCCATGATGTGCCGGATGTGGTCGAGTGAGTTGCCCATGCCGTCGGCACCGAGGGCAAGTTGCGCAGGCCACGCGATCTTCTTGTCCTCGACCATGACCGGGCCCGGACGAAGCCGGTCAAGGCACTGTTCGATGATCTTGACCGACTCGCGAATCTCGTCGAGCCGAACCAGGAAGCGTGCGAAGCAGTCGCCTTCTTGTTGCGTCGGGACGTCGAACTCGTAGGTCTCGTAGCCGCAGTACGGCTGGCTCTTGCGCAAGTCCCACGGCAGGCCCGCCGCACGCAGTAGCGGACCAGTGACTCCGAGGGCGACGCAGGCGTTGACGTCGAGATAGCCGATGCCTTGCAACCGCGCGATCCAGATCGGTTGTCCGGTCAGCAGATTGCTGTACTCGTCGACCTTTCCGGGCATGAGTTGCACGAACTCGCGAATCTTCTCGACAGCGCCGGGCGGCAGATCCTGAATCACGCCGCCGGGACGAATGTATGCGTGGTTCATCCGCAGACCGGTGACCATCTCGAAGATGTCGAGGATGAGTTCGCGCTCGCGAAACGCATAGAGCATTGCCGACAGGGCGCCGATCTCGAGACCGCCCGTGCCAAGCCAGACGAGGTGCGAGGAGATCCGGTTGAGCTCCATCATCATCACGCGGATCACTTGGGCACGCACCGGGACTTCGTCGGTGATGCCGAGCAACTTCTCGACCGCCATCGAGTAGCCGGTCTCGGTGAACAGTGGTGAGAGGTAATCGGCGCGGGTCAGGAACGTGACGGCTTGAGTGAAGTTGCGGTACTCGCAGTTCTTCTCGATGCCGGTGTGCAGGTAGCCGATCGCGAGTCTGGCCTGCGTGATGGTCTCGCCGTCGAGTTCGAGGATGAGCCGCAGCACCCCGTGCGTCGACGGATGCTGCGGACCCATGTTCACAACGACGCGCTCCGCGTGCTCGGTCGTCACGTCGGCTGCGAGGTCGTCCCAGTCGCCACCGGTCACTGTGTAGACGCGGCCCTCAGTGGTCTCGCGCACACCCGCGTAAGGATCGGTCGTCGTCATGCGTATTGCCTACGTTCATCGGGCGGCGGAATTGTGGCGCCCTTGTACTCGACCGGGATGCCGCCGAGTGGGTAGTCCTTGCGCTGCGGATGCCCCGGCCAGTCGTCGGGCATCATGATGCGCGTCAGCGCGGGATGCCCGTCGAAGATGACACCGAACATGTCCCAGGTCTCGCGCTCCTGGAAGTCGGCCGTCGGCCAGACCGAAACGACTGATGGGACATGCGGGTCGTCGTCAGGCGCCGCGACTTCGAGCCTGATGCGGCGGTTGTGCGTCATGGAGGTCAGCTCGTAAACGACGTGCAGTTCGCGGCCGGTGTCCATCGGATAGTGCACACCCGAGAGTGACGAGAGGAGCTCGAAGCGCAGATCCTGGTCGTCGCGCAACGGCTGGGCGAGATCGCGGAGCTTCTCCCGGCGCACATGCAGCGTCAGTTCGCCGCGGTCGACGATCGAGCGCTCGATCGCCTGCGCCACGCCCGGGTAGGCCTGCGCCAGCGCATCGGCGACCTCGTCGAAGTACCCGCCGTAGGGGCGCGGGGTCGAAGGCGCTGACCCCGTCGACTGCGCAGGGACAGCACCAACCTCGGATTCGGCACCGCTCATGACGGGCGCCGTCGGCGGCTGGCCGGCCGGCTGATCGCTCACCGAAGCAGACCCTTCATCTCATGGGTCGGCACGGCCTCCAGCGCGTCGATCTCGCGCTCTTGTGCTTGCTTCTTCGCGTTCGGGCCGAGCTTCATGACCTGAATGCGCTCGTGCAGCTCGAGGATGGCGTGCATCAGCATCTCCGGCCGCGGCGGGCAGCCGGGTAAGTACATGTCGACCGGGACGACGTGGTCGACGCCCTGGACGATCGCGTAGTTGTTGAACATGCCGCCCGACGATGCACACACACCCATCGCCAGCACCCACTTGGGCTCGACCATCTGGTCGTAGATCTGCCGCAACACGGGAGCCATCTTCTGGCTGACGCGACCAGCCACGATCATCAGGTCGGCCTGGCGTGGCGAGGCGCGAAAGACCTCCATGCCGAACCGCGCGAGGTCGTAGCGACCAGCGCCGGACGCCATCATCTCGATCGCGCAGCAGGCCAAGCCGAACGACGCCGGCCACAGCGAGTTTTTGCGTGCGGTGCCGGCAAGCTTCTCGACGCTGGTCAGCAAGAAGCCGCTGGGCAGATTTTCTTCAAGACCCATGTCTGGTTCTCAGTCCCATTCCAGTCCGCCGCGACGCCACACGTACACGTACGCGACGAACACGGTGAGGATGAACAGCACCATTTCGACGAGGCCGAAAACCCCGAGGTGCTGGAACGCAACTGCCCACGGATACAAGAAGATGATTTCGATGTCGAAGACGATGAACAGCATCGCGGTGAGGTAGTACTTCACCGGGAACTTGCCTCCGCCGATCGGTTGCGGCGTCGGCTCGATGCCGCACTCGTACGCGTCGTACTTCGCGCGGTTGTAGCGCTTCGGCCCACTCAGGCTGCCCATGAGAATCGAGAAGACTGCGAACCCGGCAGCGAGCAGGAACAGTGCGAGGAGAGGTACGTAACTGGCGTTGGTGCTCACCGTGGTTCCTCACTCTCGCTTGCCGACTAGGGCCGTGTCAGTCTAGGTGGGCGCGAAGCGCGTCCTGCGCGGGGGTCAGGCGGCAGGGGCGATCCGGGTGAGTCCGTTGATGATGCGGTCCATCGCGTCGCCGCCCTTGGGATCCGTGAGGTTCGCGAGCATCTTCAAGGTGAACCGCATGATGGTCGGATGCGACATCCCGTGACGGGTCAGCAGTCGCATGACGCCGGGCTTGCCGATGAGATTCACGAACACCCGCCCGACCGTGTAGTAACCGCCGTAACGGTCATCGAGCGCCTTTGGATAGCCGTGCAAGGCGCGCTCGCGCGGAAGTCCGGCCGGCCTGGCCAGCGCCTGCGCAATGATCTCCGCCGCTAGCTCACCCGACTCCATCGCATACGCGATGCCCTCGCCGTTGCACGGATTGACCATGCCGCCGGCGTCGCCGACCAAGAGCACTCCGCGGTCGTAATGCGGCTTGCGGTTGAAGCCCATCGGCAACGCCGCACCCCGCACCGGACCCCGCGAATGCTCCTCGTCGAATCCCCACTCCTTGGGCATGCCCGCCGTCCACCTTTTCAGCAGTTGGCGGTAGTCGACGTTGCGGAAGGAAGAAGAGGTGTTCAAAATGCCCAGCCCGACGTTGCTCGTGCCGTCGCCCATGCCGAACACCCAGCCGTAGCCGGGAAGCAGCCGGTCCTTGCCCTCATGGCGGTCCCAGAGTTCGAGCCACGATTCGAGCCAGTTGTCGTCGTGGCGCGGCGACTCGAAGTAGCGGCGATACGCGACACCCATAGGCCGGTTCTCGCGGCGATGGAGCCCGAGCGCGAGGGAAAAACGGCTGGAGTTGCCGTCAGCGGCGACGATGACCGGCGCCTTGAACATGATGTCGCGCGAAGCGCCGATGGGGCGGGCCATCACACCGACCACGCGACCCGATCCGCTGTCGATCACCGGCTGCGTTGCAGCGGTCTGTTCGTGGAGCGCGACGCCTAGCTTTTGCGCCCGCCGGGCGAGGATCTGATCGAAGTCGAGCCGGGTTCGGACGAGTCCGTAGTCGGGGAAGCTGCCGAGCTCGGGCCACGGCAACTCAACGCGCATGCCGCCGGCGAGGATCCGGAGTCCCTTGTTCTGTAGCCAACCCGCTTCGGCGCTGGTGTCGATACCGAGCTTCACCAGTTGCTTGACCGCCCGGGGCGTGAGGCCGTCGCCGCAGACCTTCTCCCGCGGGAACGCGGACTTCTCGAGGAGCGCTACTGACAGGCCTGCTTGCGCGAGGTGGGCGGCGGTCGCGGATCCGGCGGGACCAGCACCCACCACGATCACGTCGGCCTCTGTGGTCGGGGTGCCGGCCGGTAGGGAATCCGCCAGCACTGCCGACGCTGCCGCCATTGCCGACGCTGCCGCTACCGGGCTAGGCGTCGCGGAGCCGCCATCGGCTGCCTTGCCTGTCACGGATTCACCACCTAGGCCGAAAGCGGGTATGCCGCGCGCCGACCCTTGTGAACGGGTTCACGAGACCGGCTAGGGAAGCATATGCCGTCGGTGCGCACGCTACGCCGCCGACCGCTTCGCCCGATGGACGGCGACGATTCCGCCAGTGAGGTTACGCCAGGCGACGCTGGTCCAGCCCGCCGCCTGGATGTGCTCGGCGAGCTCCGCCTGCGCGGGCCATGCCCTGATCGACTCGGCGAGGTAGACGTAGGAGTCGGGATTCGAGCTGACCTTCTTCACGACAGACGGCATAAAGCCCAGGTACGCGTCGTAGGCCCGGTGGAAGGGGGTCCAGGTCGGAGAGCTGAACTCGCAGATGACGAGCCGGCCGCCCGGCTTTGTCACCCGCTTGAGGTCGCGCAGCGCCGCATCGACGTCGTGGACGTTGCGCAGCCCGAACGAGATCGTGACCGCATCGAAGGACTCATCGGCGAACGGCAGCGCGAGCGCGTCTCCGGCCACGAACCGCACTCCCCCGATCGCTGCGCCGCCTCGCTGCCGGGCGCCTTGGCGCAACATGCCGAGGGAGAAGTCGGTGGCCACGCATTTCGCGCCAGCGGTCGTGAACGACGCGGACGACGTGCCGGTGCCGGCGGCAACGTCGAGCACCAGCTCTCCCTTGGTCGCGCCGACCGCACGCGCGACCACCTTGCGCCAGCTGCGGTCTTGGCCGAGCGAGAGCACGTCGTTGACGAGGTCGTACCGCGGCGCCACATCGTCGAACATGGCCGCGACCTCGGCGGGCTGCTTGCCCAGGTCAGCGCGGGTCGGCGTCACGGGGTCGGTCCCTTGCGTGCGATGTCACTGTGTGCGACTTCACTGTGCGTGCCGTCCGTGGCCGCACTTGCTACTGCGTCGACGGCCGCCCAGTCGATCGCCGCACCCGCCGTCCGTACCAGGGCTTTCGTCGTGTCGTCGCACATCACGCCTTGCAGGCCTGCTGTGAACAGCGCTGAGGGCGCGACGCCGAGCCGGTGCGCGATCTGGTGCTCGCGACCGAGGTCGGTGCCAAACATCGCCGGATCGTCGGTGCCAAGCGAGCAGCTAACCCCGGCAGCAATGAGGCGTGGGAGGGGGTGGGCGTCGAGATCGGTGACGCTGCGGGTGCGCAGATTGGACGTCGGGCAGACGTCGAGCACGATCTCGCGGGCGGCTAACTCGGCCGTCAGGTCGGCGTCGTCGATCGCCCGAATCCCGTGCCTGATGCGGTCTGCGTGGAGGGTCTCGAGCGTCTCCCTGACCGACTCGGCACCGGCCGATTCGCCCGCGTGTGGAACGGAGGCGAGCCCGCCCGCCTTGGCGATCTCGAACGCACGCTTGTAGGGCTGCGGCGCAAAACCCGCCTCCGGGCCACCAAGGCCGAGCCCGACAATGCCGCGATCACGGTAGGCGACGGCGCGGCGGGCGAGTTCTTCGGTCAGCTCGACGTCGGCCCCTCGGTAGGAATCAGGCGTCAGGCGGACGACGACACCGTGCTCCTCCTGCGCCTGCTGGGCACCGTCGCAGTAACCCTCGAAGAGGTCGTCCCAGCTCACTCCCCGGACCACTCGCTCGATCGGGGAGAAGATGGCCTCGAGGTAGACGGCACCGTGTTGAGCTGCCTGCGCCGCGTAGTCGACCACAATCTGCCGGAAGTCGTCAGCCGTGCGCATCACGTTGGTGGTCAGGATCCAGACCTCGATGAAATGCGCGAAGTCGGTGAACTCGTAGAGGGCGGCCAGCTCTTCGACGCTGTCGACGGGAAGCGGCAGGTCGTTTCGGTGCGCGAGATCGAGGAGCGTGCGCGGCTGGACCGTCCCCTCAAGGTGGACGTGCAGCTCGATCTTCGGATAGTCCGCCACGCCGCCCATCCTCGCAGGGCCGCCTTAAGCGTCCCGACTTGGAAGCCTGTGGACGCTCTAGACCGCGTCCACAACCTTCCAAGTTGAGGGTTCTGTCCTGTCGTGCTGCCGAAGCCTGGGTGAATGCCCAAGCAATCAGCGCGCCAGAACCTCCTCGCCCTTCACGACCTCGCCGAGACCCAGTCGATGGTGTTGAGCCGGACGCAGCTATCGACCGCCGGATACGACAGCGATGCAGCTCGACGACGCGTCAGGTCGGGCCAGTGGCAGCAGCTTGGGAACGCGTTCGTCCTCCACAGCGGAATCCCGAGTGGGGACCAGCTGCAATGGGCGGCCGTCTTGACCGCGCCCGGTCTAGTCGCACTTACCGCACGGACGGCGGCCAAGCGCTATGGCCTACGCGGATTCGCACCAGACGCTGTCGACGCGCTAGTCACGCACAGCGACGGCTCACCGCGGCCCATCGACGGCGTTCATTGGCACATCTCGCGGCGGTTCGCGGAGCGAGACATCACACCCAGCTTCGGACTGCCGACGGTAGGTCGGAGTAGAGCGATCATCGACGCAGCGGCGTGGACGCCGAGGGCGCGTGTGGCGTGTGCGCTGCTGGCGGCATCAGTGCAACAAGGAGTCGTTCCTGCGGCTGCACTTCGACGCGAACTTGCGGCGGCTGGCGAGGTGCGCCACTGCGGGATTCTGCTGTCCATCCTCAGCGATATCGAGGGTGGAGCGGACTCGCTCTCCGAGATCGACTTCTTCAAGCTCGCCCGCAAGGCCGGCTTGCCGCCGCCAATTCGGCAATCGATTCGGTTCGACTCGTCCGGGCGGCGCCGCTATCTCGACGCGGACTTCGGCACCTTCGCAGTCGAGGTCGACGGCGGCTTCCACCTGCGTGCGCAGAACTATTGGGCGGACGCGCGGCGCCAGAACGAACTCGTCCTGGGTGGCGACCGCATCTTGCGGTTCTCGAGCTACGCGATCCGACTCGACGAGGACGTCGTTCTCGCACAACTCCGCCGGGCGCACGAGGTATTCGGCTGACTTGGAAGTGCGACGACGCGTTCTTGAGCGCCCACGGGCTTCCAAGTCGGGCGGACGGCGGGACGGCGGGGGGTTGGGGCTAGCTGGCGACGAGCGGGAGCATCACCGGTGGGCGCTGGGCGCCGGGGGCAGTCGAGGCGAAGTGGGATGCGATCCGCTCGTCGGGCTCGGGGTCGTCGGCCGGCGTCCAGTGCACGCGCAGGTGGTTGTAAAGGGTGTCGCGCTGCGCCGGCACCCGGTCGGCAGAGCGGATCAGGTGGATCAACTCGGTCAGGTTCCAGCGGTGCTTGGCCCCGGCCGACGACACCACGTTTTCCTCGAGCATCACCGATCCGAGGTCGTCGGCCCCGTAGTGCAATCCGAGCTGGCCGACCTCCTTACCGAGGGTGAGCTGAGACACCTGAAGGTGGGCGATGTTGTCGAAGAAGAGCCGCGCCACCGCCAGCAGTCGCAGGTACTCCAGGGGCGTCGCAAGTGTGCGCCCGCGCAGGTGGTTGTTCTCCGGCTGGTAGGTCCACGGGATGAAGGACCGGAAGCCACCCGTTCGATCTTGCACGTCGCGGATCATCCGCAGGTGCTCGATGCGCTCGGCGTTGGTCTCACCAGTACCCATCATGAACGTCGCGGTCGACTGCACCCCCAACCCGTGCGCGGTCTCCATCACCTCGAGCCAGACCGCGCCGGTCTCTTTCAAAGGAGCGATCTCGTGCCGCGGCCGCTCGGTCAAGATCTCCGCACCGGCTCCAGCGAACGAGTCGAGGCCGGCCGCGTGCAACCTCGCGATGACCTCCGCGTACGAGAGCCCAGAAACCCGCGCGATGTGCACGACCTCGGAGCCACCTAGGGAGTGCAAGGCCAGGGACGGATACGCGGCGCGCACCGCCGAGAACGTCTCCTCGTACCACTCGATCCCGAGGTCGGGATTGTGGCCACCCTGCAACATGATCTGCGTAGCACCAAGCTCGACCGCCTCGCTGCAGCGGCGCAGGATCTCCTCGAGCGGGTGCGTCCACGCCTCCGCGTGCTTGGGCGCCCGATAGAACGCGCAGAACTTGCAGGCCGTCACGCAGGCGTTGGTGTAGTTGATGTTGCGGTCGATCAGGTAGGTCGCGATGTCAGCGGTGTCAGCAAAGCGACGGCGGCGGGCCGCATCGGCCGCGCGACCGAGCGCGTGCAGCGGGGCATCCGTGTAGAGCTCGAGAGCTTCGGACGCCGATATGCGGCCGCCATCGGCAGCGCGATCGAGCAACATGCGCAGGTCAGCCACGCCCATGAGCTTAGTCGGGCTAGCTGATCAGCAGACGCCTGCCTGCGGGGCCGTCTGGCTCGGCTGGCAGAGGGCCCGCAGCGTGGCGACCACCACCTCGTTCGGCGTCCCCTTCTCAATGTCGGTATCCGCGCCAGTCGGCGACGGGCGGCGCTCAGCGGACAGCACCGCTACGCGCGTCCCTGGCGAGATCGCGCGGATTCGCTCGATGGCTTCGAGCCCATCCATCACCGGCATCGAGATATCGATGACCAGCAGATCGGGCTGTAGTTCGGTCACGAGCTCGACGGCCTCGGACCCGTCGCGGGCCTGCCCAACGACCTCGAAGTCGGGCTCGAGCGACAACAGCGTGTGCATCAGCTCGCGCATGCCGTCCGCGTCATCGGCCACGATCACGCGATACGCATCCATGTGTGGATCGACGTGTGGAGCGACAGCCGATACGAGGCCCTGTTCGACGCGTGGAGCGGGGATGGGCACAGCCATATGACCGATGGTGGCAGCAATCCGACCGAGGCGAACGACGAAACGCGCAGGTTGATCACTAAGGACGATCTGACTACCCGGACGGTAGTCGAACGGGTCAGACGTCAGCGAACGTCGGCTGCTCAAACCGGGCTAGCCCGATGCGTGGGCCCACTCGGCGGGCGAACTCCGCGAGGCCTGCGAGCTGCCTTTCGCCGAGCGAAAAGTCGAGTGTCTGGAAGTAGCGCACCAGGGCGGGCGCTTCGAAGTCTTCCCAGCGGGCCGCTGACTGGGCCACTTCATCGACTCGAGCAAGTGAGATCTCCCGCGACCGAACGAACGCGTCGTGGACGTCCTTGACCAGCCCCGGGTGGTTAGCCGCGAAGTCCCGGCGGGCAGCCCACACCGCGAAAACCATCGGCAACCCGGTCCAGTCGCGCCAGGCTTCGCCCATGTCATGCACGTCGAGATGCAGACGAGGCCCGTCGTGCAGCGTGGCCCGAAGCGCCGCATCGCCGATCAGCACAGCTGCTGGTCCTTCGAGCATCATCGCGGGCAGGTCGGGTGGGCAGGTCAGGTAACGAGGGCGGACGCCGACCCGCTCCTCGAGCAGCATCTTCGCCAGTTCGATGGTGGTGCGGCTGGTCGAGCCCAGCGTCACCAACTCGCCGTCCAGCTGATCGAGTGGAAGCTGGCTGACCAGCACGCACGACATCACCGGACCGTCAGAACCGACTGCAAGGTCCGGCAGGACCGTCAGCTCGTCGGCATGCCGCAGGTACTCGACCACGCTGATCGGGGCGATGTCGAGATCGCCCGCCACGAGGCGGTCGCTGAGGCGGTCAGGGGTGTCACGGCGTAGGTCGACGTCGAGCAACGCGCCCGAGTGCACCAAGCCCCAGTACAACGGCAAGCAGTTCAGGAACTGGATGTGGCCGACTTTGGGCCTGGGGATGGTCATGCGTCCGCTTCGTCGGGCACGTCCTCGCGGGCGGCACGCAACTGCGCCTTGACCCGGCGCCGCTGCGCCGCTTCGTGGAGCTGCGCCGACATCGCATCGCGTTGGCTGGTCAGCAAGACGAAGCTTGCGAGACCCGACAGCACGAGCGCGATCGCCACCAGGAGCACGCCGTCCCTGATCCGCACCAGCCACAACACGACGAGTGCGAGGACAAAGAGTGCCACTCGCAAGGTGGTGTACCGCAAGATCGCATTCGGACGGCGGCCCGCCGGCTGATCGCCGTCCGACTCATTCGTATTGACGTCCGGCACGTCAGACCGGCATGGGTTGCGGGACGTCGCGGCGGCCGGTGTCAGGACCATCGAAAACGCGGATCACGTTGTAGCGCGTGTCGCGCTCGACGGGCGTGAATCCGGCGTCGCGAATGAGGTCGAGCAGGTCGTCGCGGTGCATGGTGTGCGGTGTTCCGAAGTGGTCGGCGTCATGTGTGATCTTGTATTCGACCACCGAGCCGTCGAGGTCGTCGGCACCGTGCGACAGCGCGAGCTGCGAGGTCGTGAGCCCGTGCATCACCCAGAACGCCTTGACGTGCGGCACGTTGTCGAACAGCAGCCGCGACACGGCGAAGGTCTTCAGTGCCTCAGCGCCGGTTGCCATCGGTTGCGTCATGAGGCGGTTGCGTGGGTCTCCGCTCGCGTCGTGCTGGAATCGCAGCGGAATGAAGACCACGAAGCCGCCGGTCTCATCCTGTAGCTCGCGCAGGCGCAGCACGTGGTCGACGCGATGCCGCGGCTCCTCGATGTGTCCGTAGAGCATCGTGCAGGGCGTCTTCAGGCCCTTCGAGTGGGCCAGCCGGTGAATGCGCGACCAGTCCTCCCAATGGGTCTTGTGGTCGACGATCTTCTGCCGAACCTCCCAGTCGAAGATTTCCGCGCCGCCGCCGGTCAGCGACTCGAGCCCCGCGTCGATCAGTTCGTCGAGGATCTCGTCGGCAGACAACCCTGAGATCTCTTCGAACCAGTGGATCTCGGTCGCGGTGAAGGCCTTCAGAGCAACGTTCGGGAGCGCTTCCTTCAGTGCTTTCAAGGAACGCGGGTAGTAGCGCCATGGCAACGTGGGATGCAGGCCGTTCACGATGTGCAGTTCGGTGATGCCCTCGGGCTCCATCTGCTTCGCGAGCTCGACGGCCTGTTCGATGCGCATCGTGTAGGCATCGGTCTCGCCGGGCTTGCGCTGGAAACTGCAGTAGGCGCACGACGCCGCGCAGACGTTCGTCAGGTTCAGGTGCCGGTTCACGTTGAAGTACGTACGGTCACCGTTCTTCTGGGTGCGCACGTAGTGGGCAAGCTCGCCGAGCCACGCCAGATCGTCGCTGGCGTACAGCGCGACGCCGTCGTCGTAGGTCAGTCGCTGCCCTGCGAGAACCTTCTCTTCGAGTTCGCGCTTGCGTCCGGTATCCACGCTTCAAGCATGCACGGCCACCCTTGATCGCGCGCGTTCGGGGCGTGCAACTACGCGTACGGGGCGAATGGCGGTCGCCTAACCCTTCGTTACGGACAGCGATCATGCGGCGACTGTTAGCCCCTATAGAGTCCCTTGTACCCCAATTTCGCTACTAAGGGTGACCGTCTCGTAACGACCACCCCGACTTTTTTGTCCGCCAGACAACTAACGTGCGCCAAACGCAGACGAGACGACACCTCCGCGTGTACACATCAGTCAGGGGTACCGCGAAAGCAACTCTCACCACCGCGTCCCGCAGAAAGGCACATCACAGTGGAGAACCGTGACCGGCTCCTGACACCCGGAGAGGTTGCCAGCTTGTTTCGGGTTGACCCGAAGACAGTGACACGCTGGGCAGCTTCCGGCCGGATCGGCAGCATCCGCACGCCCGGTGGCCATCGACGTTTCCGGGAATCCGAAGTTCGCGCTCTCTTGCGCGGCGACTCCGATCTCGACTCGATCGGTTCGCTTGCATTAGAAGCCTCGGAGGGCTGACCTTCAGGCCTGCGCCCTGAAGTTCGGGAACGGGTGGGCTTAGCTGCCCAGCCGTCCGTCCCAGCGCGCGAACAGATCGTGTTCGATGCCCATAAGGTCGAGGATTTTTCCTGCGACGAAGTCGACTAACTGCTGCATGCTCTTGGGTTTGCTGTAGAACGCCGGGCTTGCAGGCAACACCACCGCGCCCGCCGCGTCGAGGGTGACCAGGTGCCGCAAAGTCGCACCGGTCAAGGGCATTTCACGCGGGACGACGATCAGCGGGCGTCGTTCCTTCAGCGTGACGTCTGCGGCTCGCTGAAGCAGATCCTTCGAGAGCCCGATCGCGATTCCGGCAACCGAGGCGGTGCTCGCGGGTACGACCACCATGCCGCGCGTGACGTACGAGCCGCTCGAAGGGCCGGCCGCAAGGTCGCCCGGTGACCAGAAGCGAACGCGGTCGCTTTCGAACTCTGACATCTGCAGCGGCGGCAGATCTGCGTCGAGCCGTGACGTCAGCCACGCGTAAAGACTGTCGGCATCGTCGTGCCAAGCAACGCCTGTTTCGTCGAGCAGGGTCAGCCGTGCGGCCCGCGAGACGACGAGGTCAATGTTTTGCCCAGCATCCAGCAGACCGCGCAGAACGGCTGCCGCGTAAGGGGTTCCGCTAGCGCCACTGACGCCGACGACCCAGGGCACCCGCGTAGTCGTCCCCGTGCTCACTCATCCCCGCGCTGGTCATCCCCTAAGGCCACGCGAGACGAGGTCAGCAACTGCGAAACAGAACAATCCGATGCCGACGAAGCCGTTCACGGTGAAGAACGCACGGTTGACCTTCGAGAGGTCGTTCGGCTTCACCAGATGCTGCTCATAGGCGAGCGCTACTGCTGCGGCGACAACGCCCGTCGTCCATGTCCAACCGAGATGGGCCAAGACGCCGAACCACAACAGCAGCAACACGGTCGCGTAATGGGCGACACGTGAGAAAGCGAGGGCCACCTGCGGCCCGAACCGAGCGGGCAACGACTTGACGCCGATCTCGCGGTCGATCTGGTAGTCCTGCAGCGCGTAGATGATGTCGAAGCCACCGATCCAACAACCGACAGCGAGTCCGAGCACCACTGCTGTCCACGACCACCGACCAGTGACGGCCAGCCACGCGCCGATGGGCCCGATCGTCTGGGCGAGGCCGAGCACCGCGTGTGGAGCCCAGGTGACCCTCTTGGCATAAGGGTAGGCGGCCAGCACGATCGCAGCGACCGGCGCGAGAAAGAAACACACCCGGTTGAGGGCGCCCGCAGCGACCATCAAGACGACCAGAGCGACGATCGCGCCCGCCCACGCCGTCCGCAGGCTGACGACGCCCGTCACGAGTTCGCGGCTCTGTGTGCGCGGATTGCGTGCGTCGATATGGCGGTCGACGATCCGGTTGACGGCCATGGCGAAGGTCCGCGCGCCGACCATGGCAATCGTCACGAGTGCCAGCTGCCGCCAGTGCACGTGATCATTGACACTCGCCATCGCCGTCAATGTGGCGATGTAGGCGAACGGCAATGCGAAGACCGAATGTTCGAACCGCACCAGGTCGAGGAACGCCTTCACCCGGCCCGGCGTGCGGGCAGCCGGGGTCAGCGATGCAGTGGTCGTGCTCACGAGATCCCGAACTCCTTCCAGCGCGCCGTCACGCGCTCGATCACCGCGGGATCCTGTGTGATCATCTCCGGCCAACCCCGGGTGTAGCCCTCGGTCGCCAACTTGCCCGTCGCGTCGATGCCCACCTTGCCGCCCCAAAACTGCTGGTAGCTGGCGTGATCGAGGTGGTCGACCGGACCCACAGATTGCACCATGTCGTGGCTGTAGTCGACGTTGCCCAATGCCCGCCACGCCACTTGCGAGTAGTCATGCACGTCGCAATCGGCGTCGACCACGACGATCAGCTTCGCGAGCGAGAGCATTCCAGCGCCCCAGACCGCGTGCATCACCTTGTGCGCGTGCTTGGGGAATCGCTTGTCGATGCTGACAATTACGCAGTTGTGGAAGACGCCCTCGATCGGCATGTCCATGTCGACGATGTCGGGGATCAGCAGCTTCACAAGCGGCAGGAAGATCCGCTCTGTCGCCTTGCCCATCGGGCCGTCCTCGGCGGGCGGCCGGCCAACCACAATGCTCTGAAACACCGGCTTCTTCTGCATCGTCATGCAGTCGATGGTCAGGGCCGGAAAGGGCTCGACAGGCGTGTAGAAACCCGTGTGGTCGCCGAATGGTCCTTCTGGCCGTCGCTCTCCCGGCTCGAGCCAACCTTCAAGAACGACTTGGGCGTCGGCCGGCACTTGAAGTGGCACGGTCACGCAGTCGACCATCTCCACCCGCTCCTGCCGCAAGAAGCCCGCGAACAGGTATTCGTCGATGTCGCTGGGCAGCGGCGCCGAAGCTGCGTACGTCACCACCGGGTCGCAGCCGAAGGCGATCGCCACCGG
Source organism: uncultured Actinomycetes bacterium (assembly GCA_963737705.1). Lineage (GTDB taxonomy): Bacteria > Actinomycetota > Actinomycetes > Acidothermales > Acidothermaceae > PALSA-607. The sequence continues at coordinate 94,803 of CAVTTP010000008.1, read as the reverse complement.
CAATCGCTCGCCTCGTCGCTCGGCAACGGCGTGATGTGCATTGGAGTCCTTGTGGATCTGCCAATGCATTGCAACAGTGCGCGAATCGTGCCGCTGCAACCGGTAGAGCCCAAGGTTGCGCTGACCCGTCTCCGGATGCTTCGTGTGCGTCAGGCCGAGGTTGAAATACGAGCCGCCGTCGTCGGGCCACGTGTGTAACGCGGGCAAGGACATCAGATCAACCTTGTCGCCCTTCACGACGACGTCCTGGCAGTCGCCTTTGCGCACGGTCTTAGGCGGGACGTCGCGCAGTTGGCCCAGCTTGCTCATCGCATCCTTCAGACCTGCGAAGCCCTTCGGCAGTTCGGGCTTGAGCAAGTCGCCGATACGGGCGCCGATCTCGTCAAGGTTGTCGACACCCAACGCCTTGGCCATGCGGGCGGTCGTGCCGAACACGTTCATCGCCAGCGGCAGCTTGGAGCCCTTGACGTTCTCGAAGAGCAACGCAGGGCCGCCAGTGCGCACGACCCGGTCGACGATCTCGGTGATCTCCAGATATGGGTCGACCTGCGCCTTGACGCGCACGAGGTCGCCGTCCTTCTCCAGGCGCTCGAGGAACTCGGGCAGGTCGGCGAAGCTCATAGATCAAGTATCGCCGGTCGGCCTGGGCCACCGCCGTTCAGGCCAGTCAGGGGGACGCCGAGGGCGTGGCCGGTCCTGACGATGGCTTCGCAACCAGCGCGTCGACCGCATCACCGAGATCGCCGCCTCCGAGCAGGAAGGCAGAAACGTAGCCGTTGTCGGCAACCTGACATCCGGTGTCGCTGTACCAGACATCGACGTCAGTCCTGGTCGGGTAGCCGAGCACGAGCAGCGCAACGTGCCCAGCATCGCCGCTGGGGCAGGCGACCGAGCCGATCGGAGCAGCGATGCTCGTGGCAGCAACTGCCGCCGACAGAGACGTGGCCTGCGTCGACGTCAGCACGACCGACGCGCGAAGGTTAGGCACCGGCATCGGCAGTGGGGTGTCGACGTCAGTGTTTGCGCCCGGCGAGAAGTACACGACGTTGTCGCTTGCGTAGCGGCAGATCAGCCCACTTGTCGCACCGGTGGGCGCGAGCGCCTTCGTGAGGGCCGGATCGCTCGGGTTCTGGACATCGGTGACCGCCCACGGCATCGTCGCAGGGCAGCCCTGCAGGACGGTCAGCCTCAAATGTTGGCCAGGTGGGGCAGCGAAAGCAGGACCTGGAAGCGGCGACGAATAGGTGCCACCCCTCGCCGTCCCCGATGGCGTTGGAGACGCAAGCGATCCGTTCGAGGTGGCGATCCGCGTACTGGCACAAGCCACGAGACCCGCGACGCCGAGGACGACCGTGGCGATAGCCATGCGCGAGCGATCCATGCGCGACCTCCCTGTTGGGCATCAGACGCGCAGCTGGCCACGCCGGTTTCACGCTGCCCAGGAGAGAGCTACACGCCAGCGTACGAGTGCATGCCGCTGATGAAGATGTTCACGATGAAGAAGTTGAACAGAATCGACGTGAACCCGAGCATCGCGATGTAGGCAGCCTTGCGCCCGCGCCAGCCGGCCGTCGCTCGCGCATGCAGATAACCGGCGTAGATGACCCAGGTGATGAATGCCCAGGTCTCCTTCGGGTCCCACTGCCAGTAGTGGCCCCACGCGTACTCGGCCCAGATCGCGCCGGCGATGACCGCGAATGTCCAGACCGGGAACGCGAAAGCGTAGGCACGGTAGGCCGTGCGGTCGAGAACGGCCGACGACGGCATGATCCTGGCCAGGCCCGAGAAGCGCACCGGCCGGCCAGCCGCCGTCGCAGTTTCGTAGTGATCGGCGACCAGGAACATCGTCGTTGCAGCCGTCGCGACGGTGAACACTCCGGACGCGATGATGGCCGCGGTCACATGGATCGCCAGCCAATAGGAGTGCAACGCCGGCACGAGCGGTGCCGGCGCGACATACAGCACCAACACCGCGATGCCCAACGCCAGCACCACAGGTGTCATGACGAACACGCCGAGGTAACGCGCCGGCTGCCGCATCATGATCACCAAAAACGCGGTCACCGCAGTAAATGTCAGCGCCAGCGTGAACTCGTACATGTTGCCCCAGGGCAACCGGTGCACCGATAGGCCGCGGCTGACGATGGCGCCGAGATGCAACAGCCACCCGACGACGGTGACGGCGATGGCGAACTGACCAGCGTGCGCGGAGATGAACGAAGCGCGCGCCGGCGGCGGAGGAGGCGGCAAGGTCGGTGCCGAAGCGCCGTCGGCCCGGGACGCCCCGCCAACGGCTCCACCAACAAGGGCAGGTACGCGGACGTCGAGGCGTGCTGCTTTCTCCTCCGGCAACAGCGGTGCGTGGTTGCCGAAGGCGGAGTCGATTGCGTAGCCCAGGAAGCCAAGGGAGTAAGCCGCGATGCCGCCGGCAATCAGTTCGTTCGAAAGCCTGGCAAGGCCGACATCGACACCCACGGTTCAGTCCTCCCGAAGCTGTTCGACGGGCTCTTCCGGAGCGGGAGGTAAGGCCCGCTGGAGAGCCGCGACCATGTCGGCGAATTCCTCTTCGAAGCCACCGCTTGCATCAGTTCTGGTCAAGCCACCGACCTCGACCAAGGTACGCCCAGGGTGTTCGTGATCTTGAGGCACCGCCCTCACCCAGAACCGGCGGCGCCGCACCCGCAACGACAGCAGCAATCCGGCGACCATGAATCCCACCGACACCAGAACAACGCCCTTGCCTGGGTCGCGGCTGATCTGGAAGGTCGCCCACTGGTCGAAGCCGACGAAGGTCACGCTGCCCTGCCCATTCGGCAACGTCAGGGTCTGGCCCGGCGCGAGTTGGGTGGTTGCGAGCAACTTCATGTTCGTCGTGTCGAGCGTGTACACCGACTGCGGGACGCCGCTGTCGAGGCCGAGGTTTCCGGAGTACACCCCGATGACGACGAGGGGGTTATCGGGCGCAGGAAAGACGGAGACAGGCCGACCGGTTGGGTCATCGACCGCCGACGGCAGGAAGAAGCCGGTGATGCCGAGTTGCTGCGGCACCGCGTCGGGGAGTTTCACCACGCCCTGCGACTCAAACGTGCTGCCTTGCGGCAGGAACGGCGTCACCTGGTCAAAGACCTGGCCTGATCCGTCTGTCACCCGAAAGTGCGGCGCGTATCCGTGGCCGACGAGATAGACGTTCGCGCCGCCCGTGCTCAGCGGGTGGTTCACGGTGATGTCGTCGTTGCGCAGCGGTGCATTTGGGTTCGGCTGCCAGGTGATGCGTGCGTCGAAGCTGTTCGCCGCTCCGCGGGTCGCTCCTGTTCGCTCGTAGGTCGCGTCGAACGAGTTCAGGGTGAACGAGAACGGTGGCAGGCTCGTGCGGTTCACCAGGTCGCCGAGCTTCAGCTCGTCATAGGCAATAGCGGTGTCAGAGAACCCGGTGTGCTCCGTCACCAGCACAGTGCCGGTGAAGCCGAAGTTCGACGACACCGCGATGCCCACCAAAACCACCAGCAGCGACAGGTGGAACACCAGGTTGCCGGTCTCCCGCAGGTGCCCCTTCTCCGCGGCCACGCTCGTCGATGCGGCGTCAGTCCGAAACCGCTTGGACCGAAGTAAGCCGTACGAGGCGGCAACGACCTCGTCTGCCGGCAGTTCCGTCGTCCAACTCGTGAAATACGGCAAGCGGCCCAGGTTGCGCGGCGCACCGGGTGGTCGCGCGCGCATCGCACGAATGTGGCGGCGACTGCGGGGGATGACACAACCAGCCAGAGAAATGAACAGCAACAAGTACACGGCGGCAAACCACGGCGAGCCGAAGACGTCGAACCCACCGATCGCGTTGATGATCGGCGCCAGCCTTGGGTGTGCGACGTAATACTGACGTACCCGCAGCGGATTGCTCGCGTGTTGTGGAAGCACACTTCCCGGGACCGCTGCGAGCGCGAGCAGGAACAGCAGGATCAGCGCCGTACGCATAGACGTCAGCGAGTACCAAGCCCATCGCAGCCAGCCGAGTACCGACGTGGCTGTTGAACGGCCGCCTCGCTGACGGGTGCCGAGCTCGTCCTGCTCGACCGGTTCGTCGCGGTCGACGGGTGCCGTGTCAAGTTTCGCAGCGACCGCGACATCATCGACGTCGGTGGGAATTTCGCTCATGTCACACCGCCGGCACGTAACCGGTGATTGTTGATTGCAGGTCGCCGACGAGCGTGTGCCATGCGCCGGTGACCAGGAGCACGCCGACGATGATCAGCATCGCGCCGCCGATTCGGGTGACCAACGCGTAGTGCCGCTTGACGACGCTGAGCACGCCCAGTGCGCGACGAAACGCGAGTGCCGTGGCGATGAACGGCAAGCCGAGACCGAGGCAGTACACAAACGTGAGCAACGCGCCTTGCGTCGCACTGGATCCTTGAAACGCCAGACTCTGAACCGCACCCAACGTCGGCCCGATGCATGGCGTCCAGCCGACTCCGAACATGAACCCCAAGATCGGAGCACCTGCGATTCCGGCTGCTGGCACCCGGTGGAATCGAGCCTCGCGCTGCAGACCGGGGAACAGGCCCATGAACACGAGCCCGAGCACGATGATGACGACGCCGAGGATGCGATCGATTAACACGGTGTGGGCGCGGATGTTTGCTCCCGCATATCCGAAGAGCGCTCCGGAGATGACGAATACGACGGAAAACCCTAGGACGAACAACAATGCGCCGGCCAGTACGCGGCCGCGTTGGCCACCTCGCGAGTCGTCGATGTCGGCGCCTGTCAGGCCGGTGATGTAGGAGAGGTAGCCGGGCACCAGCGGCACAACGCACGGTGAGAGGAATGACACGACGCCTGCGATGAGCGCCAAAGGCAGCGCGAGCAGGAGCGGGCCAGTCAACACCGTGTGTTGAAAGGAGCTACCAACCGATGCGACGACGGTCATGTTGACGCCTGCGCTGCGACCTGTTTCACGACGGTCAGCAACTGTGTGTAGGTCATCTCGCCGAGCCCTCGAGCTGCGATCCGGCCTTGCCTGTCGATGATGATCGTCGTCGGTGGCGTTTCGACACCGGTGCTGCGAAAGTCGAGTGCGATCCGCGATGCCTGGTCGGAAAAACTCGGATAGTCGATGTGATGAGTCGTCTCGAAATGAACGCCATCGGAGACGCCGTTCTCCCTGATATCGACCCCGACAAACTGCACGCCCGAGGCGCGAGTATCGGTGTAGACCTGCTCGAGTGCGGCCGCCTCACTACGACACGGCGGGCACCACGACGCCCAGAAGTTGAGCACGATCACCTTGCCCGCGTACTGCGACAGCGTCAGCGGCTGACCATTGAGGTCGGTGCCCGAGACAGTCGGCGCCAGCTTGCGATGACCGTCCGAATAGACCGTCATGACGCCGACGCCATTGAGCGCGACGTAGTTAGTTTGCTGATCGTTCGTCGCCGACGCCGTAGTCGAGCACCCATTAAGACCGAACACGATGGCAATCGCGATGGGCACGGCGATGACGCGAAACGTCCGCACGTCAGGCCCCCGCGACCTGTCCGGCACCGGCATGGCCGGACGGCTCGGTGTAATCAACGCTGACGATCGTGTTGCCATCGAACGTGAAGCTGGTGAGGCTGCCGAGGGCGCACTGCCGACGCCGCGGGTCGTGCCAGAGGCGCTGACCTGCCACCTCGCGGCGCGCAGTCCAGATCGGCAACTGGTGGCTGACGCAGATCGCTTCATGACCGCGCGCAGCGTCACGCGCACTCGCGACTGCTGCGAGCACTCGCGTCGCGATCTCGCGGTACGGCTCCCCCCACGACGGCCGAAAGGGATTGGTCAGGTAACGCCAATGCGCTGGGCGGCGAAGAGAACCGTCGCCGACGCCGAACGTCAAGCCCTGGAAGACATTTGCGGCTTCGATGAGACGCGCATCGATGCCGATCTCGAGGCCGAACTGTTCTGCCACCGGTGTCGCAGTCTCGATCGCGCGCTCCAACGGCGACGAGACCACCGTCACGATGTCGCGATCTGCGACCGCGGCCGCAGCTCTTTTCGCCATGGCCTGGCCAGCTTCAGTCAGGTGAAATCCAGGCAAGCAGCCGTAGAGAACGTGGTCCGGGTTGTCGACCTCACCGTGACGCAGAAGATGGACGACGGTGCGTTCGCTCATGCGCCCACCTCCGGTCGCGAACTCGCCGCGGCTCGCGCGGCGTACGGCAGCGCGTCGGCGATCCGTTCGATGGCTGCGTCATCGTGGGCGGCGGATACAAACCAAGCTTCGAAGGCGGACGGCGGGGCGTACACGCCGCGATCGAGCAAAGCGTGGAAGAAGGCGGCGTACCGCCACGACTCTTGGGCCCGCGCGTCGTCGAAGTTCACAACCTCGCGGTCGGTGAAGAACAACGAGAACAGGTTGCCTGCGTACTGCAAGCGATGTGCAACCCCCGCCTCAGCCAGTGCCGCGGATGCCAGCGCGCCGACGGTCGCAGCCGTCGTATCGATATGGGCGTAGACCTGCGGCGTGCACGCACGCAGCGTTGCAAGACCGGCAGCGGTGGCGAGGGGATTTCCCGACAACGTGCCGGCTTGATAGACCGGGCCAGCGGGGGCAAGCCTGGCCATGATGTCCGCCCGGCCACCGAACGCGGCCGCTGGCAGACCGCCGCCCATGACCTTGCCGAAGGTGAGCAGGTCGGCGTCGACGCCCTCGATGCCATGCCAACCGGTCGCCGAGACCCTAAAGCCGGTCATGACCTCGTCGATGATGAGCAACGCACCGTGCCTGTGTGCGATCTCGCGAAGTCCGGCGTTAAAGCCCGCCGCGGGCGCGACAACCCCCATGTTCGCCGCCGCGGCCTCGGTGATGACGCAGGCAACTTGCTCGCCATAAGTGTTGAAGGCCGCGTCGACGGCCGCGAGATCGTTGTACGGCAACACGATCGTGTCGGCGGCAGAGGCTCCGGTCACGCCGGCGGAGTCAGGTAGCGCGAGGGTCGCTACACCCGAGCCGGCAGCGGCCAGCAGTGCGTCGACGTGGCCGTGATAGCAACCGGCAAACTTCACGACCTTCGGCCGGCCGGTAAATCCGCGGGCCAATCGAAGTGCACTCATGGTGGCCTCGGTGCCCGAACTGACCAGCCGCACCTGCTCGACTGGAGGTATCCGCGCCACGATTTCTTCGGCGAGCTCGACCTCGCCCGCTGTCGGCGTCCCGAAGCTTGTCCCTTTGCTCGCAGCCGCAGCGATCGCCTCGATCACACTTCGGTGCGCATGCCCGAGCACCAGCGGGCCCCAGGAGCACACCAGGTCGACGTACTGCCCGCCGTCGACGTCGACCAGGTACGGGCCGTGACCGCTGGCCATGAAACGCGGCGTACCCCCAACGCCTCGAAACGCCCGCACCGGCGAGTTCACCCCGCCCGGCGTCACAGCCAGGGCGCGGTCGAACAGGGCTTGAGAGTTGGAGTCGATGGCGGTCACACCGGCGAGTCTCCCAGGCCAGGTGCGCCCTGGCTCGAGGTGGTGGGCTGCTACGCATCCAACGTGCTTGATTACTGAGTGTAATTGACTCCCACAGCCATTCGGATGGACCCGCGAGCCGAACGGGTGATCAGCGCCAACTTCCGTTGACACGCTAAGCGCCTGCTTGGCACCTTCGGGCGATGGCTTGGGGGCCATGTGTGTTGGTCAATGTTTTGCAAACGGCACACAACGAACGCGCCAATGGCGCACGCTAGCCGCTTAGAGCGCCGTGCCAAGGAGGCAGGGCCGCTCAACTGGTCGAGGGGGATCTTCGGTGGGGAAGCACATTTCAGGTCGGCTGTTCTCGCGCGTCTCGGTTCGTGGGGTCGCGATCACCGCGGCAGCCGTACTGGCGCTAGGCGCACTTGCCACGACATCCGCTTCCGTCTCGCGCAACGCGAGCGCGGACAGCGCCCCGGTCGGCGGCCTGCCCGCGACCGTGACCGCCGACGCGCTACCCACCGTGCAGATCAACGGCGTCGCGTGGGCGCAGGTCACCGTCGGTAACACCGTCTACGTGACCGGTAGCTTCTCGCAAGCGCGCCCCGCGGGCGTCGCGCTTGGGGGCACCGGCACAGTGACCCGAAGCAACCTGCTCGCCTACGACATCACGACCGGCAATCTGATCACCACGTTCAACCACACCCTCAACGCCCAGGGCCTTGCGATCGCCGCGTCCCCCAACGGCTCGACGATTTACGTCGTCGGTGACTTCACGAAGGTCGACAACGCGACCCACAACCACATTGCCGCGTTCTCGACCGCGACCGGCGCGCTGATCTCCACCTTCACGGGGAACCTGAACGGCAGCACGAAAGCAGTCACCGCAAACAACACCACGGTGTACGCCGGCGGTTCATTCACCACGGCAAACGGCGTCGCACACCAGCACTTGGCGGCCTTCTCCTCCGCCGGTGCGTTGCAATCGTGGAACCCATCGACCAGCGCAACGGTGAGCTCTTTCAACCCAACTGCGAGCGCGATCGTCACCGCGATGGTCATCGCGCCCGACCAATCGCGCGTTGTGGTGGCCGGCCAGTTTGACCACCTCGACGGCGACGCGCGGACAGGTCTTGGCGCAGTGAACGCGACCACCGGCGCCGACATGCCGTGGGATGTGACCAACCCGATCGCCGACGATGGCTCGGCTTCGAACCTGACGAGCCTCACCGCGGACGCGACGCAGGTCTATGGCGGCGGCTTCTTCTACACGCACGGCGGTGACTTCGAGGGCCGGTTCGCGGTGAACCCCGACACCGGCACGATCATCTGGATGAACAGCTGCCACGGCGACACCTACGCGACGTTCCCGATGGGTCAGGTGCTGTACAGCGCCAGCCACGAACACGAGTGCAGCGACATCGGCGCGTTCTCCCAGACAACGGGGGCGCCGGAAGCTGCAGTGCACCACTTCGGCGAAGCCGAGACGACGTATGCCACTGGCATCGAGCACCCGGCGATCTTCCAGGCCGACCTCGGCCCGGTGTACCCGAACTACGGCGGCCAGCCGATCAGCACCCAACTCGACTGGTACCCGACGTTCACCGAGGGTACCTACACCGGCCAAGACCAGGCTGCGTGGTCGGTCTCCGGCAACGCCAAGTACATCTCCTACGGCGGCGAGTTCCCGACCGTCAATGGCACCAAGCAGCAGGGCCTTGTGCGGTTCGCGGTCAGCTCGACCGCACCGAACAAGGTTGGCCCTACAGGCACCGCGACCTTGAAGCCCACTGTCGTCTCGCAGTCGTCCGGCACCGCGCGCATCGCGTGGCAGGCTGCGTGGGACCAGGACAACAGCACGCTGACCTACGCGGTCACTCGTGACACCAGCACGACGCCGATCTACACCACGACGGTCAACTCCGAGTTCTGGAACCGACCGGCACTCTCCTTCACCGACAAGAACCTCACACCGGGCTCGACCCACAGTTACAAGGTTCGCGTCACGGACCCATTCGGCAACACCGTGCTCTCCGCCGCGACGTCGGTGACGATTGGATCGGCGACAACCGACCCTTACACCGCGAGCGTGCTCGCGAGCGCTCCTCTCGCATTCTGGCCGCTGTCGGAACCGGCTGGGAGCACCCTCGGGTACGACCACGCGGGCGGCGCGGACCTCACGATGGGTGCGCACGGCACCTTCGGAGTCGCTGGCCCACACGCCGGCAGCAGCGCGGTCTCTTTCCAGGGAGACCCGACGATTCCGTCGCAGTTCGTCAACGGTGCGCTTACTAACCCCATCAACTCGACCAGCACATCGGGCACCATTGCCAATGCCTCCCCGATGGCTACGTACAGCATCGAGGCGTGGGTGAAGACCACGTCGGCCACGGGCGGCATGATCGTCGGTGACGGCCTCTGGCAGACAGGCGACAGCTGGGTAGAGAACCGGGTCCTCTACTTCGACAAGAACGGCGACCTGCGCTTCGGTGCCTTCAACAACGGTCCGACGGACAACGGCCTCGACTCGACCGTCGTGAGCCCAACGCCCTACAACGACGGCAGCTGGCACTACGTCGTCGGCACCCTCGGCGCGGGCGGCGCAACCCTCTACGTTGACGGCGTCCAGGTCGCGTCCGACCCGACGATGGTCGACACCTCCGTGTACTACGGCAACTGGCGGGTTGGCGGCGACGCACTCACCGGCTGGCCCTCGGCACCGTCGAACGGCTACTTAGGGGGATCGATCGCGGACGTCGCGGTGTACCCGACCGCGTTGTCGGCCACCACGGTGTTGTCGCACTACAACGGCGGCGCGGTCGGAGCATCATCACCGATTGCGAAGTTCACGTCGACATGCTCCGCCGAGTCGTGCACCTTCGACGGTTCGACGTCGAGTGACACGGGGGGCACCATCGCGACGTACAGCTGGAACTTCGGTGACGGCAGCGCGGTCGTGACCGGGGCGAGCCCGACGGCCAGCCACGTCTACACGGGCGCCGGGAGCTTCGCCGTGACCTTGACGATTACCGACAACACGCACTCGACCGATGTCGTGAGCCACAACATCGCCGCGAACTTCGGGACCGGCGCTCCGGTGGCTGCTTTCACCTCACACTGCACCGGCCTGTCGTGTGTCTTCGACGGATCGACGTCGACGGACGTCGGCGGCACTATCACCACCTACAGCTGGAACTTCGGTGACGCGACCCCGGTCGTGACCGGTGCCAGCGCGACGACAACCCACGTGTACGCGACGTCGACGTTCTACCAGCCGACGCTTACCGTGACCGACAATACGTCGTCGATCGCCACGCACAGCAGCTTTGTGTTCCCGGTACCGGCAGGTCCCCTGCAGGCAGCGTTCACGTTCACCTGCACGGGCCTGAACTGCAGTTTCAATGCGGGGTCTTCCACCGACACTGCCGGCACCATCAACAAATACAGCTGGAACTGGGGTGACGGCAGCCCCGTTTACAGCACCATCAGCCCGACCACGACCCACGGCTACGTTTCGGCGGGCAGCGGCTACATCGTCACATTGACGGTCACCGACACTACGAACGCGACCAACTCTGTGAGCCAACCGGTGGCGCCAACGGGCGCGCCGCCGCCCAGCACGCCGGTGGCCGCGTTCACGTCGAACTGCACGGGACTGTCGTGCGCGTTCACCGATGCGTCCACTGACACCGGTGGCACCATCACCGGCTGGAGTTGGAACTTCGGCGACGGCACTGCTGCCTCGACCGCTAAGAGCCCGACTCACGTCTACGCCACCGGCGGCACTTACACCGTGACATTGACGGTGACCGACAACCTGGCCGACACCAACGCGGTCAGTCACAGCGCTGCCCCCACCGGGGGCGCGTCGAGCACGCCTGTTGCGTCGTTCACGTCCGTGTGCGCCGCGCTGTCGTGCTCGTTCACCAACACCTCAACTGACACTGGTGGCACGATCACCGGCTACAGCTGGGACTTCGGTGACGGCGGCACGTCAACCTCTCCGAGCCCCACCCACGTCTACGCCAGTGCGGGCACGTACAACGTGAAACTGACAGCCACCGACAACCTGGCCGCCACCAACACGGCGAACGCGAACGTGTCACCCAGCAACGGCGTCGTGACGCTCTACGCGTCTGACACGTTCAACCGCACCGTGGCCAGTGGCCTAGGCACCGCCGACCTCGGTGGCGCGTGGACCAGGGTCGGTGGCGCCGCCGCGAACCTGTCGGTAGCACCAGGCGCTGCGTCGTTCCTGATGCCAACACCGTCGACGCAGGACAGCGCGTACCTCGCCGGCGTTTCGAACACCACCACGGAGACCGACACGACGTTCACGACGAACAACGCAGCAACCGGCACTGGCGGTATCTACGTCTACGTCGAGGGCCGCCGCGTGGGTACCAACAATGAGTACGACGCAAGAGTGCGGGTGACCTCCACCGGCACGGTCGGGGTCGAGCTCGTGAAGTACGCGGCGTCTGCGACTGTGACCGCGATCGGCTCGGAGGTCATACTCCCCGGCGTGACATTCGCTCCTGGGACGCAGCTCAACGTGCGGCTGCAGGTCAGCGGAACTGGCACCACCACGCTGAACGTCAAGGTCTGGCCGTCGACATCGGCGCAACCATCGGCGTGGACGCTGACCAAGACCGACACCACGGCCGGCCTTCAGGCGGCCGGCGCGGTAGGCCTCACGACCTACCTGTCCGGCAGTACCACCAACGCACCAACCACCGTCAAGTTCAGCAGCTTCAGCGCAGGGCCGCTCCAGCCATAGCGGCGACCGGACGCGGGAGCACCTAATCGACGGCGTTCGAGCCTGGGGGGGAACCTAAGGCTCGGACGCCGTTGCCATGTTCGGCCCGGCTTCCTGACCCAAGGCGGCCGGTCAACCCGCTGCGATGGCGACGACGTCACCGAGTGTTCGCACGTGCTCGTGATGCTCGGCCGGATACGGGCAATCTCCGAACGGGTCGAGGTGCAACGGGCGAATACCGGCAGCATGCGCGCCGTCGACGTCCGCCGACGCCATGTCCCCGACATGCACCGCATCGCTTGCAGCCAAATTCAGCTTCTCGAGCGCGAAAGCGAAGATCTCTGGCTGCGGCTTCGCATAACCGACGATCGTCGAGTCGATGACGACGTCGAACGGGATTTCGCAACGCCGAAGTGTTGCCTCGACCAAACCGTCCGCGTTCGATACCACGGCGATCGCGACGCCGGTTGCTGCAAGGTCGCGCAAGTGTTCGATGACTCCCGTCGGCACGACATTCCAGGTCGTGGGAACTGGCGAACGGAACAGCGCGGCCATGCCCGCCAGCGCGTCGTCGATGCGATTACTGGGTACTCCGGCGAATCGCACGAACACTCGGTGGTAGTAGCTCCAATCGGTTGTCTTGCGTGCATCCATCGCGGCGACGCCTGCGTAGTGCGCGCGCGCAACGTCGTCCGGGTCGATCGCGCCGCCCGAAGCACGCAACACTGCCGACACTGCCCAAGGATTGGGAAGGAGAAGCACCCCTCCGGCATCAAGCAAAACCGCGCGCGGAGCAGCTGCACTCATCTCGGGTCGAGGAGCAGCCGGGCGACCTCAGCGGCCCAGTACGTCAGCACGATGTCGGCGCCAGCACGACGGATCGACGTCAACGACTCGAGGATCACGCTCTCGCGATCGAGCCAGCCATTGGCGGCAGCTGCTTCGACCATGGCGTACTCGCCGCTGACCTGGTACGCCGCGACTGGAACATCGACCATGCTGCGCACCCGCGCAACGACGTCGAGATACGCCATCGCTGGCTTGACCATCACCATGTCGGCGCCCTCGGCGATGTCGAGCGCGACCTCGCGTAACGCCTCATCGCTGTTCGCGAAATCTTGCTGGTAGGTGCGGCGATCGCCGAACCGAGGAGCGCATTCGGCTGCATCGCGGAACGGCCCGTAAAGGGCAGACGCATACTTCGCCGCGTACGCAAGGATCGCGACCTCCGAGAAGCCCGCGACGTCGAGGCCCGCCCTGATCGCTGCAACCTGGCCGTCCATCATGCCGCTCGGTGCAACGACATGCGCGCCCGCAGTCGCTTGCGCGGCCGCGATCGATGCGTAGCGCTCGAGCGTCGCATCGTTGTCGATCGCGTGCTCCCCCGACGCTGACTCGACCACGATGCCGCAGTGCCCGTGGTCGGTGTATTCGTCGAGACACAGATCGGTCATCAGTACCGTCGCATCGCCAACCTCAGCGACGAGATCGCCCAACGCGAGCTGCACGATGCCCGACGGGTCGTCGGCACCCGAACCGCGCGCGTCCTTGTGCGCCGGAATGCCGAACAGGATCAGCCCGCCCACACCGTCGGCGACTGCTTCTGCGGCAGCCTTCCGCAACGAGTCACGCGTGTGCTGGACAACGCCAGGCATCGACGCGATCGGCGCGGGTTCGCTGATGCCTTCTTTGACGAACAAGGGCAAGACAAGGTCAGACGACGACAGCCGCGTCTGCGCGACGAGTCGGCGCAACGCAGCGGTGCGCCGCAACCGGCGCGGCCTCGACACGAGACCCGGCATACAGACCTACCGAGCCTTGCGTCGCGAACTGGCGCGCGGGCGTCCGGGCTTGCCCGTCCACTCACCACTGGCTTCCGCAGCCAACCGCTGCGCCAGCCCGTACGCAGCGAGCGCGTCGGCAAGACACTCCACTGAAGGATTCTCAGCGAGAACGTCCACTCGCAAGCCGTGCTCTTCGGCCGTCTTCGCCGTCTGCGGTCCGATGCAGGCGATGACCGTCGTCGCGTGCGGCTTGCCCGCGATACCCACGAGGTTGCGAACCGTCGATGACGACGTGAAGACGACCGCGTCGAACCCACCGGTCTTGATCGCCTCGCGAGTAGCCGCCGGCGGCGGCGCGGCACGCACCGTGCGGTAGGCGGTGACATCGTCGACTTCCCAACCGAGTTCGACGAGGCCGGCAACGAGTGTCTCTGTTGCAATATCGGCCCGAGGGAGGAATACCCGATTGATCGGATCGAGCACGTCGTCGTACGGCGGGAACTCTTCGAGCAGGCCAGCGGCGGACTGCTCACCGACCGGCACGAGATCTGGCTTCACGCCGAATGCTTGCAGCGCCTCGGCGGTCTGCTCACCCACGGCGGCCACCTTGATGCCGGAGAACGCACGCGCATCGAGGCCGTACTCCTCGAACTTCTCGCGCACCGCGCGCACCGCGTTTACTGACGTGAACGCAATCCACTCGTAGCGACCCGTCACCAGACCGCGAACGGCACGCTCCATTTGCTGCGGGGTGCGGGGCGGCTCGACCGCAATCGTCGGCACTTCCGCAGGCACCGCGCCGTAGACCCGCAGCCGGTCAGACAATTCGCCCGCCTGCTCTTTGGTACGCGGGACCAGGACGCGCCAGCCGAACAATGCCTTCGTCTCAAACCACGACAGCGCACCTCGACTCTTCACGACGTCACCGATCACCAGCACGACCGGACCCGCAAGTCCCGCGGCCTTGACGTCGGCGGCAAGCGCGCCCAACGTCGAAACCACCGTGTGCTGGTCGGTTGTCGTGCCGGCTCGGGTCGCCGCTACTGCAGTGTCAGCCGCGCGGCCGCCCTTGATCAACGCGTCGGCCACAACTGCAGGCGACTCGACGCGCAACACGACGAGTGTCGGGTGACCAATAGCGGCAGCCGCCCAATCAGGGCCGGACGCCGACGGGCGTGCGTCGATGACCCGCACCTCGCGGTGCTTGGAGTCGACGAGCGCGATGCCGGCGTACGTCGGTACCGCTGCTGCTACGGGTACGCCGGGAACGACTTCGACGCCGAGCTTGGCCTTCGCACATGCGGCGGCCTCTTCGGCGCCATCACCGTCGAAGAGCGGATCGCCCATGAGCAACCGCACGACGCTCTTGCCGCCCTTGGTTGCATCGACGATCGCCTTGGTCCGGTCCGCGAGAGTCTGTGAACGATCACCTGCCGAGAGATCGATGACCGTGACGTCGGCACGACAGTGCTTGGTCAAATCCGAAGACAGCGGCTCGTCGGCGATCACCACGTTGGCGCGGGCGAGTAACTCGACGGCGCGCAGGGTCAGCAGACCGGGGTCGCCAGGGCCCGCACCGACAAACGCAACGGTGCCGAGATTGCGCGCCGCAGCAGCAGCTCGCGCGTGCTGCGGCGCAGGGGCGCTGGTCTGGCGCGCTGCTGCGGTGCCCGTGTTCTTGGGCGTTGGACTCATCGTCGTCCTGTTCTGTCATTACTCACTTGAACTCATTGGGCTGTTCTGAAATCAATGCAGGGCTGTTCTGAAATCAGTGCAGGGCTGTTCCGAAATCAGTGCAGAGTCGTTCCCATCAGTGCGCCCGCGCCGCGCGCAAGAAGATCGGCAGCCAACCGGCGTCCAATCCCTTCCGCGTCAGTCGCCGCCCCCCGCGCAGAGCCTCGGATCGCAGTTACGCCGTCCACGCTGACGACCGCAGCGACCAGATGCAAATTGAGTGCCGCGTCAACCTCGGCAAATGCCCCGACAGGGGCGGTACATCCCGCCTCGAGGCCCGCCAGCACGGCGCGCTCTGCCACGACGGCCGCATGGCTCGAAAGGTCATTAAGCGGAGTGAGCAGATCGCGAAGCCGCCCACCCGGTTCGAGGTCGGCTGCTCGACACTCGATGGCGAGCGCACCCTGACCGGGCGCTGGGAGCATGACGTCGGGGTCGAGCAGCTCGGTTGCCTCGTCGAGGCGGCCAAGCCGGGCAAGCCCGGCGGCTGCGACCACGATCGCGTCGAGCCCGTCAGCACCCTCGCGGCCGACCCGGCCGATTCGGGTATCGACATTGCCCCGCAACGGCTGGACGACGAGATCAGGGCGGACGGCGCGCAGCTGAGCCGCACGTCGGGGCGAGCCAGTACCCACAGATGCCCCGCGCGGCAACGTCGACAGCGTGAAGCCGTCGCGGGCCACCAGGGCGTCGCGCGCATCTGCTCGCGGCGGCACGGCCGCAAGCTCGAGAGCTGGAGCCGGTTGGGTTGGCAGGTCTTTGAGTGAGTGCACGACGATGTCGACCGCGCCGTCGAGCAGGCGGTCGCGTAGTTGCGTCACGAAGACGCCAGTGCCGCCGGATTCAGTCAGCGGACCGGTGCTGCGATCGCCTTCGGTCGTGACGCCAACGAGTTCGATGGTCGACCCGCCGGCTCGCAATGCCTCAGCGACAAGGGTCGCCTGAGCCATCGCAAGGGCGCTGCGTCGCGTACCGAGACGAAGCACCGTCGTCGGCCTCGCAGCTGGCGCCGAGATCGGGCTCACCGTTGCTCACCTGGCTGCTCACCCAGCGGGTTCTCGTCATCAGCCAGATCAGGGGCGACGAGCGCGGCAGGAGCCGACGGATCAAGGTCGAACAGCCGGCGTAGCGCCTCGGGATACGACGTCGGCCCGACAGTGTCAGCGAGTTCTTGAACCCGCACGGTCGGGGCGTGCAAAACCTTGTCGACCACGCGTTGCATGGTCGCGGCAATCTCGGCCCGCGCGGCGTCGTCGAGATTCGGCAGTCGCCGGTCGAGCCGGTGCAGTTCGGCGGCAACCATCTGCGCGGCTTTGTCGCGAAGCGCAACCACAGTCGGCGCAACACCTGACGCACGGCGCGCACTGACGTACGCAGCGAGCTCCATATCGACGATGCGGCGTGCCTCGAGGACATCATCGGCGGCCGCGGCGTTGTCGACCAGCGGTGCCAGCGCGTCGATGTCGAACAAGGAAACACCAGCTAGTTCGACCACGCGTGGGTCGACGTCGCGGGGAACAGCGACATCCAAGATGAAGAGTGGTCGGTCGGGGCGCATGGCCATCGCCTGCTGGACGACGTCGACCGACAGCACCTGGCCGTCTGAGCCCGTGCACGTGATGACCACGTCTGCGCCGGCGATCTCCTGCTCGAGATCGGCCATCGCGGCGGCCCGGCCGCCGGCTCGGGTGGCCAGCATTTGCGCGCTCAGCAGCGTGCGGCTGGCAACGACAAGCTCACCGACACCGGCCGTGCGTAACGCAGCCACTGCGATCGATGCCATCGAGCCAGCCCCCACGACGACGGCGTGCTGCCCCTGGAGACCGCCAGGTACGCCTAGTCGCAGCCCTGCCTCGATCAAGGTGGTCCCGACTGCGTCGATGCCGGTCTCCGCATGTACTCGCTTCGCCGCGTGCAGCGCCCGCTCGATCACGTCGTGCAACGCACTGCCCGCGTCGCCGCGGTCTCGAGCAGTGCGAAATGCTGCTCTTACCTGGCCAAGAATCTGGTGTTCTCCGACGAGCATCGAATCAAGACTCGAGGTCACCGCAAACAGGTGCTGCGCAGCGCGGTCTTCGTAATGCACGTAGACATGCGGCGACAGCTCGTCGAATCCGACGCCGGTGTGACGGGCCAACAATTCGGAGAGCGCCGCAACACCCGCGTGGAACTTCTCGACGGACGCATACAGCTCGACTCTGTTGCACGTCGACAACAACATCGCCTCATCGACGGCCGGCGCGGCCACGACATCGTCGAGCAACTTGCCCGCCGCATCGACCGAGAGCGAGGTGCGTTCGAGCAACGGCAACGGTGCACTGCGATGCGAAAGACCGACGACGAGAAGGCTCACAGCGACACCGCCTGGTCGGCGGCGCATGTCACGCGACGTTGTTCGTGGAACGCAAGGATCTGCAGCTCGGTTGACAGATCGACCTTGCGCAGCTCGACGTCGGCCGGAACGGTCAACACGGTCGGCGCAAAGTTCAGAACGCTGCGGACGCCGGCAGCTACCAAGCGGTCAGCCACTCCTTGTGCAGCACTCGCTGGCGTGGTGATGACCCCGATCGCGATCCGGTGCTCGGCGATAAGCCGTTCCAGATCATCGAGGTGATGCACGACCAAGCCGCCCACGCGCTGCCCGACCTGCGCCGGGTCGGCATCGACAAGGCAGGCGGCGCGGAACCCGCGACTCGCGAAGCCGCCGTAGTTCGCCAGAGCGCGGCCGAGGTTGCCGACCCCGACGATGGCGACGGCCCAGTCCTGGGTCAGCCCGAGTTCACGCGAGATTTGGTAGACGAGGTAGACGACCTCGTAGCCAACACCTCGGGTGCCGTAGGAACCAAGGTGCGATAGGTCCTTGCGAAGCTTGGCCGAGTTCACGCCCGACGCCACGGCCAGCTGCTGGGACGAGACAGTCGTCACGCCGCGGTCGGCCATGGACTGCAGCGCCCGCAGATAGAGAGGGAGCCGGGCTATCGAGGCTTCTGGGATGCCCCGAACCTGGGAAACGGGGACCTGGGAAGCGGCGCTGGTTCCAGGCGCGCTACTTGCAGGTTCACGATCGGCAGACACGACACTTCCAGACAGGCTGGCTCGACTGCTTCGGGGACTTCTTCGGGACTTCTCCGCACTCATTGCTCAGGGTACGTGTTTGTGAACGGGTGCACAAAAGCGCCGATCAGCCCCCTAGGGCCGCCCGGAGCCGCTCTTCAGAGATGCGCCAGAAGTCGACCTGGACGCCGTCGACCTCGACAACCGGGATCGAATCGCCGTAGGCGCTCAGGTGGCCGGGATCCAGCGTGATATCCCGCTCGACGTAACGCTCGCCCAACTCGACCGTGACCCGCGCCACGACAGCCCGCGCCGCGTCACACAAATGGCAGCCCGGCCGGCTGAAGAGCACGACTCGAGCCGGTAATTCGGGCAGCGGCGCGCTCAAAGAATCGATATTGGTCACGCCTTTCAGGTTAAGCCGCCTCTGTCAGTAGGCCGTCAGGGTGATGTTGCCGGGGCATGTCCGTTTTGTCCCCTTTGCCGTTCAAGCGTTTTGCGGGGGTCGCCGACCTATAAGCCATGACCACTCTCCGTGTTCGTCGTACGGCTAGATGGGTCGCAGCTCTGTCACTGACAGTGACAGCACTCGCGGGCTCAGCCGCTTTCGCCGGTTCCGCTCTGGCCAGCTCCAGCCCCGCTGGCGACCTGGCAACCGCGACGAACACCGCCCGTGTCTCTGCGGGACTTCCTGCACTCACCGAGAACGCCCAGCTCGACGCCGTTGCCCAGGCTTGGGCAACCAAGCTCGCCGCCGCCGGGGTGCTCTCGCACAACCCCGCCATCCGTACGCAGGTCACGAACTGGACCGTTCTTGGAGAGAACGTCGGCATGGCCGGCGACATCCCCACCGTGCAGAACGCATTCATGCACAGCCCCGAGCACAAGGCCAACATCCTTGACGCGCGCTACACACAGATGGGCGTGGGCTCCGCGACGTCGATCTATCCGTCGTGCGGGTGCCCAGTGCTCTGGGTCGTCGTCGACTTCCGTCGCCCGGTGACCGTCACGACCGCGCCAGTCGCCCCGAAGGCACCAGCGCCGGTGAAGACAGTCTCGAAGCCAGCCACCACGAAGCCGGCAGTCGTGAAGCCCACCGCTGTTAAGGCCGCCGCTGTTAAGCCTGCAGCTGTGAAGCCGGCAGCTGTCACACAGCATGTTGCAGCCGCCGCGACCGTCACGGTTACAGCGCCAGCAGCTGCGGCACCCACCGCCGCCGCATCTGCGGCTGCCCTTCAGTCACAGCTTGCGGCGTCGGCCAGCCCAGCCTCGACCGGTGACCCGGTCAGTCGGATGCTGAACTTCGCGACAGTCCTGTCGCAGCTGCCGAACTAACCGCAGCTGCCGAACTAACCGCTACTTCTTGTTGCGTCGCTGAACGCGCGTGCGCTTCAGCAGCTTGCGGTGCTTCTTCTTCGCCATCCGCTTGCGGCGCTTCTTGATAACGGAACCCACGACGAACCCACTTCCCTAGGGCTTTGCCCACGTTGCTTGACTGACGTAACCGGGGCGGCCCCGTACCAACCACCTGGCCGTACCAACCACTCGCGTTGTGCGAAGCCTAGCCCGCCCGGTCACGCACGACGGCGCCGGCGAGGGCGCGGTCGTGGCAACAGGGGTCGGTCAGCCAGCCTCGATGAACGCGTCGCGCAGGTAATCGTGGACTGCCTGCTCCGGAACCCGGAATGACCGCCCGACGCGAACCGCTGGCAACTCACCCGAATGCACGAGCCGATACACGGTCATTTTCGACACGCGCATGAGCGCGGCGACCTCCGCGACCGTGAGGAACCGCACTTCGGCCAACGCCTTGTCGCGCGGCCGTTCAACTGCACCCATGACGCACCGAACTCTCAGCACGCGACGGGTGCCGGCTTCCCCACCGGCAGACGATCACGCACGTGCGTGACCGAGGGTAGCGATGTTGGGGCCAGTGGGGAAGGGCTGGTCCCCCGAGGCGACTCACAGGCCAGCTGGGGAGCGTCGGTGACATATTCGGCAACGCTCGGTGACGGAAACCCCAAACCTCAGGCTGTGGTCGAGAGTTAGCCTCTGACAGGCCAGCAGCTTCGAGGTCGAAGCGCTACCCGAACGCGGCCGCCAATAGGAAGTTCGTCATCGGCCCGTACAGGTGCGGCATGACGTTGTCGTCCAACGGGACGCAGACAGCTACCTCACCTTCGGCCTCGCCGACGAACAGCGCCGGATCGTTGGAATCAGCGAAACCGACGCAGGTGACACCCGCCCGACCGGCCGCACCGGCAAACCCGTGATCCGCCATGACGAGATCTGGTGCGCCCTCTCCCTGATCGGAAAGGGCGCGCAGCATCAACTCCATGGGAGTTGGCGAGTGGGTGTGCAACAGGTTGGCGCCTTGGCTGGCAACGCTGACGCCGAGCATGTCCCGAACATGCCGCTCGTGCACCCGCCCCGCGTAGTCGACGTGCTCCCACACGGCCGGCGGCGCCAACAGCGTGCAACCCGCGGACGCGAGTGCTCGAGCAATCTCGAGATGGACGACGAGGACGCCGGTCGGATGCCCAGTAGCGACCAGAACTCGAGCTTTGGACGCAGCGGCCGCGCGCAGGTGCGCAGCCATCGCTTCGAGACGGTCGACTGTCAAGGAGGCATCGATCGTGTCGGCGCCGGAGTCGTAGAACGCATCAGGTGAGACGCCACACCGCTGCGCCATCAGGGCGAGGACGTCGTCGAACGTCCAGGCCCCGCGTGGCTGTAGCCCAAACAGATAGTCGGGATCGCGGGCGGCCATGAGCCGGTAGTTCGCCAGATTGGCCTCGCGCGGCGTCGCCACCGGGCCGGCGATCCTCGACACGGACAGGTACTCAACTAACTCGGTGCGAGAGGGTGCAGCCGGTACGGCGATCACCCCAGACCACCGACAAAGAGCCCGTGCGCTGGAAAAGTTGCATTCATGGTCGCCATGATCGCGCGGTCTACTGGGTCGCCCGGATCGTGGCCTGCATCGAAGCTTCGGTAGTCGCCTGACCCGCCGTCTGTCATTGATTCCGGGGCAGACTCGCCCGTACGCACAGCCACGTCGGCCTGCCAAACCGCGGGCGTTGGGGTGGCGGGATCGATAGGAGCACCCGCCGCGATTGCCAACAGGTGGGTCCAGGTGCGCGGGACGACTTGCGCCAACGCGTAGCCGCCGCCGCCAACCGCTACCCAACGACCACCCGCGACCTCATGCGCAAGGTCGTGCAATGCCACATGGGCAGCTCGTTGCCCATCGACAGTCAGCGCAAGCTGGGCCAGCGGATCCATGCGGTGGGTGTCGCAGCCATGTTGGCTAACGAGAATCTCGGGTTGGAAGCTTCGCAACAAGGGCGGGACGACGGCGTGGAATGCACGCAGCCAACCTCCGTCGTTTGTGCCGGGCGGCAATGCCAGGTTCACGGCGTAACCGCGAGCCTGCGGCCCACCTGTCTCATCAGGAAAGCCGGTGCCAGGAAACAACGTCCGGCCGCTTTGATGCAGTGAGATCGTGAGCACGCGCGGATCGTCGTAGAAGGCTGCCTGCACTCCGTCGCCGTGATGAACATCGATGTCGACGTATGCGACGCGTTGCACACCTTGCGCCAGCAGCCACGCGATGGCGACAGCAGGATCGTTGTACACGCAAAACCCAGACGCAGCAGCGGGCATCGCGTGATGCAGACCACCCGCCACATTGACTGCGTGCATTGCACGCCCTTCGTAGACAGCGCGAGTAGCTGCAAGCGTCGCACCGACAACTCGGGCTGACGCTTCATGCATACCGTCGAAGACAGGAACATCTGGTGTACCTAGTCCGAACGCGGCATTGCCGGCTTCGGCTTTGACTGCTGCAAGAAATGCCCCGGTGTGGACGAGTTCAAGCAATGAGTCGTCGCACGGCTCGGGTGGTATCACTATGACATTCGGCGCATCGAGAACGCCCAACGATCGCGCCAACTCGATGGTGAGCACAACGCGCACCGGCGCGAGCGGATGATGCGGGCCGAAGTCGTACGCCGCAAGTTCATCGGACCAGACGACAGTCAGCGGGTGCATGAGGTCAACAGTAGTAACCGGCTGCACGCACTATTCGCCGGCGAGTTCGCGCGACCTGTCGCGCGCTGCTTCGAGAGCGGCCAGAAACGCGGCGCGAACACCATGGTTCTCAAGCTCGCGGATCGCCGAGATGGTGGTGCCGGCCGGTGAAGTCACGGCCTCTCGCAACGCCACGGGGTGCTCGCCTGTTTCGCGCAGCATTACCGCGGCGCCGTAAACGGTCTGCACGATCAACTCGTGCGCGACCGCCCGTGGCAACCCCAGCAGGATGCCCGCATCGGTCATTGCCTCGACGAGGTAGAAGACGTAGGCCGGCCCGCTACCCGAAAGTGCGGTAACAGCGTCGAGCTGAGACTCGGGCAGGCGCACCACCCGGCCGACCGGCCGAAAGAGCGCCTCGGCTCGGTCAAGGTGCTCGGCAGACGCGTGCGCGCCCGGAGCCACTGCGCTCATGGCCTCGCCCACCAGCGCCGGAGTGTTCGGCATGACCCGCACGACCGGGACGCCGGCGGCAAGGCGCCGTTCGATCGCGGCGGTCGTAATGCCAGCTGCGATCGTCACGATCAGGTGGTCAGGGGTCACGACAGGTGCGAGTTCGGCTAGCAGCGCTTCCATGTCCTGGGGCTTGACCGCGATCACGATGGTCTCGGCTTGATTGGCTGCCTCGGCGTTGCTCACTGACTTGACGCCGTAGCGCTGCGAGAGCTCGTGCGCCCGCTCCTCGTAGCGTTCGGTGATGAGAAGGTCGTCGGGGCTCGTACCTGCCTTGAGCAGACCGGAGACCAATGCCTCCCCCATCTTGCCCGCACCGATCACCGCGATCATCTGCTCACTCATCCTTTACTCGTAACAGCTCGAAGGAAGAACGCGAGATTCGCGGGCCGTTCGGCCAGCCGGCGCATGAGGTACGGGTATGACTGCGTGCCGTAGGGCAAGTACACGCGAATCTTCTCACCACGTGCTGCGAGTCGACGCTGTTCGTCGGGTCTGACACCGAACAACATCTGGTACTCGTACTCACCTTTCGAGCGTCCGGCCTGCACGGCCATCACGCCGCTGACCGCAACAAGGCGTGGGTCATGGGTGGCGACCATCGGATAACCCTTGCCCCGCATGAGAATGCGCAAGCACCGCACGTACGACAGGTCGACGGCGCTTCTGTCCTTGTGCGCGACAGACGCTGGTTCGTTGTATGCGCCCTTGCAGAGTCGAACTCGGCTGCCTTCACCGGCTAAGTCCGCACAGTCCGCTTCCGTCCGCAGCAGCGCCGCCTGCAGGACTGCCGCGACACTTGGAAAGTCCTTGCGCAGTTCGTGTACGGCCGACAACGTCGCGTCGGTGGTGGTGTGATCTTCCATGTCCACGGTCACGGTGGTGCCGGCCTCGCGGGCAGCGGCACACACGGTGCGGGCGTTCTCCAGGGCGATCTGCTCGCCGTCCTTCTCCAGCGCCTGCCCGAGCGACGACAGCTTCAGCGAGACTTCACAGAAGTCGGCGAGCCCGGCGTCGGCGAGCTCTTTCAACAGCCAGACATAAGCGGAGGCTGTCGCCTCGGCCTGCGTCGGATCCGTGGTCGCCTCGCCAAGCCGATCGATGCTGGCGAGCAGGCCGGCCGCGACCAGCTTTCGGCTCGCGGCGAGCGCGTCACCGACGTCATCCCCCGCTACAAAGCGATCGACCACGTGTTTGGTCAGCGGGACTACTTCGACCCCTCGCTTGACGCGCGGGCTGGCGGCGGCCGACAGCAATAGGCGGCGCAGCACGTCGTCGTCCTCCGATTTTCGCGTCGGTTTTGCCGGGACCGGAGTCCTAGCAGCGGCTCCAGGCTACGCGTTCGGGGTGCCCGTCACGGGTGCTGCCGCCGCGTCGTCGGTGGTGTCGGCGCTGTGGTCAATGTTCTGGGAGGGGTTGCGGTGGCGAATCGGAGTCATGATTTATCACTATCAATCGGGCGCTCCGGTGAAGTTCAGGTGAATTCCAGGCAGCGACTCTCCCCACAGCCGGTAAGGCAGGCAACGATCGAGGCGAGCCGGATTAGCGGGCGAACCAGAGGAGCGCGTCGCATGTCGGTGGAGCAAGCAGTGAGTGGTGAGGTACTCGAGCAGCAGTTGGGCCGGGTCGCTGACCAGTTGACGAGGAAGTTCGCAGACCGCGCCGACCAGGTCGAGGTTCACGACGCCGTGTTCCGCGAGGCGAGCCGGTACCAGGGCGCGCGCGTCACCCAATACATTCCGGTGCTGGTTCAGCACACGGTGCAGGAACGGCTGCGTCAGCTAAGCCCGCGGCCGGTCAGCTAGCCGTCGATCTCGATGCGCTCGAGGGTCACCCAGATATAGCGGGACGCGGGATTTTGGTCGGCGGTCGCACGGGCGCGCAGGACATGATTGCCACGCGGAAGCACCGGCGACTGCCAGAACATGCGGTTCTCTCGAGAAGTCCCGTACTGGTCGACGATCGTTTCCGGACCGTCATCGATTGACAGCGCGATCATCCCGTGGTTTGACTCCGCGAAGCCGTAGTAGCGGACCCTGGTGCCGACGAACCGTACGGTGGCAACGCCGTTCTCCATTCCGCAATAAGAGTCACTTCCGCTGCTCTCGAGGTTGGCCTTTGAGTGCCGCCAATCCGATGAGTATTCGATCTCATTGACGCCCGAACCGAATACGTAGTGATACACGGTCGTGGTGTTGCCTACCGTCTTCACCCCAGTGCCACGCAGGTCAACCTCCGCCTCGACGTCGAGCTGCACCGGCGTGAAGCGGTAAGGGGCCAACACCTGCGTCAAGGAGTCTTCGATCCTGGCGAGTTCCGCAGCAACGCTGCGCGCATGCGCGCCGGCATACGCTGTTAGCCGGATGTTGTTGACGAGTGCCGCGACGTTCTCCGCAAGTTCTGCTGAGCCCATTGCTGCGCTCGAAGTATTGCGGCCGATCTCTGCCGTCGTCGCAGTCTGCTGATCAACAGCGGAAGCGATCCCGTG
Organism: uncultured Actinomycetes bacterium; assembly: GCA_963737705.1. Lineage (GTDB taxonomy): Bacteria > Actinomycetota > Actinomycetes > Acidothermales > Acidothermaceae > PALSA-607. Next base: position 68,999 of record CAVTTP010000008.1, on the reverse strand, counting down.
CTGGTTGTCGTTGACCCGCACCATCGTGTCGGTGACCCGCACCATCGCGGCCGCGGCTTGCGCAGAACCCTCCTGGATGGAACTCACGGACGCACCGACATTTGCGGTCGCCGCACCGGTCTGTTGCGAAAGTTGCTTGACCTCCCCCGCGACAACGGCGAACCCGCGGCCCGCCTCGCCAGCCCTCGCCGCTTCAATGGTGGCGTTGAGAGACAGCAAGTGAGTCTGCGTAGCGATGTTTCCGATGAACCGCAGCACTTCCTCAATGTGATGTGAGGCAACGGCGAGATCAGCCACGGTCGCGTTCGCGGCGTTGACCTCATCGGTTGCCGCCGACGCCACCGACGATGCCTCAGATGCGTGTCGGGCAACTTCTTGAATCGTCGAAGCGAACTCGTCGGTCGCGGCCGCGATCAGCTGAAGACTTTGCGAGATTCCCTCGGCCGCGCGCGCGGCGGCGGTTGCCTGTGCTGCGGTTGTCTCAGTGGTGTCCAGGGACTTCCACGCCATGTTGTCGACGTCATGCCAACCGACGTTCAGCTCGCTCTTGGCGATCTCGATCCGGGTAAGTGCAACGGACAGCGCACTGGTCACCTCAGCAATCGAGCCGCCCAGCGGCTGCCATGCGCGGCCCGTCGGCATGACCACCGGGCGAGCAAGGTCGCCCTTGGCGATGGCACTGAATGCGGCGACGACGGCCTGCTGGGCTCGGTTTCGATCGACGATCGTGCGGGCCCACCCGGCCAGGGCAGCGAGCAGCGCAATCGACGCCAACACCGCGAGCCACGCCATCTACGCCTCCATGTCGACGCCACTAACTAGCTCAGCTATCGACACCCCAAGAAGCGGCTTGAGGGTCACGCGGGTCAGGTGGGCGGCCAGATATTCGGACAATCCCTGCGTTTTCTGCCTCAGGCGGGCATCCGAACGACGGCGAGCTGAGTCACGAAGGGCTCGCGCAGCTGACCAGCCGGAAGTAGTTCGCGCTCCCGCTCGACGAAAGCCGCCGCGCCCTCGGCTCCGAGTTCCTCGATGTAGGACTTCGACCGCACCTCATCGAGGATTACCTCCATCGCCACCGTGCGGTCCCAACCGATATGCGCGGTCTCGACGTCGAGGTTCTCAAACGCGGACGGGATCGATCGCCAGGCTACGGCGAAGTGGGCTCCGACGACATGCTGGCCCGCGACCCGCAGCCGCGCGCGATGCTCGGCCAGCCACTGTTCGCCGCTCTCGTCGGGAGTGTTCCACCAGACCGCGAGCGCGCCGCCTGGGCGCAGGACTCGCAGCACTTCGCCAGGCGCGCGGTCAAGATCGACCCAGTGCCACGACTGGGCGAACGTCACGAGGTCGAGTGATCCGTTCGCGAAAGGCAGCTGGTTCGCGTCAGCGAGCACCACCGGCGTGCCGGGAGTGCGGCTGCGCAACGTGTCGAGCATCGCCGCTCCGTGGTCGACCGCGACGACTCGAGCACCACGCTCGAGCAGGCTGCGAGTAGAAATCCCGGTGCCCGCGCCGACATCGGCCAGCAGGGCTCCCGCAAGAAAACTGCCCGACATCTCCTCGATCGCGTCGAACAAGGCGTCGGGATAACCGGGGCGACCGGCGTCATAAACCCGCGCGACTGCGTCGAACCGCGACCGACTCATCGAGGTGCTGCAGTCGTCGTCACGCCGCTGTCGCGGCGAGGGCGTTGCGGGTGAACGCGAGCGATTCCGCGAGGTCGGCCACTCTCTCCTCATGCGACGCGGCCCTCCTCGTGTTCACCTCAAGGACGACCACCCCGCCGTACCGCTGGGCTGCTAAGCGCTGCAACAACTGACCGCAAGACTGCGTGCCCCGACCCGGTACAAGGTGCTCGTCGTTTCGCGAGCCGGTGCCGTCAGAGAGGTGGAAATGGGCGAGCCGGTCGCCGAAACCCTCGAGCAGCACGAGCGGGTCGGCGCGTGCCACGGCTGCGTGTGAGACGTCGAGCGTGATGTGTGGGTAATCGGCGTCGAGCAATGACCAGGACGGCGAGTAGACGCCGACCTCAAGGCCGCTCGGACCTCGTTGCGGAAACATGTTCTCGACCGCGAACACGATGTCGGTTTCGTCATGCATCGCCAGGATGCCGTCCGTGAATCCTTTGGCGTACGCGCGCTGCCAACGAAACGGCGGGTGGGTCACCACAACCTTCGCGCCGAGTCTTTCTGCAGCGATCTGCGAACGCATCAACTTCGCCCACGGCTCTGTGCCCCACACCCGCTGACTGATGAGCAGGCACGGTGAGTGCACGGACACCACGGGCAACTGGTGGTAGTCGATGAGCCGGCGCACGGTGTCGAGGTCTTGACTGACCGGATCACCAGACACCATCAACTCGACACCGTCGTAGCCGAGTCGGGCGGCAACCTCGAACGCGACCGCGGTCGATTCAGGCCACACCGACGAGGTCGACAGAGCCACTGTCGGGCTGGCTGTCACCCGTTCCAGTGCCGACCCATCCGATGTGGTGCTCACTCCACGAGCCTACGTCGGCGCGCGCCGACACACCGGCCTGTGCACATCGGCGTCCAACTCGCATCGCTTGGGGCCTAGTCTTTGCGCATGCCAAGCAAGCCATCGCAGCGGTCCGCGTCCAAAGCGTCCGCGCCGGGTCAAGAAGAAGCCGCCCACCCGACGATCCCAACGCCACGCGGCACGGCAGCCGGTGAACGCGTGCCGCTGCCGGAAACAGGTCTCGACTTCGCGCGCGAGTGGGTCGAGTTCGTCGATCCCGCTGACGCAGAGCAGATCTTTCGCTGCGACCTCACGTGGCTGACATCGAGTTGGGGATGCATCTTTGGCAACGGTTGTCACGGCATCGTGCCGGGTCGTGCTGCCGACGGCTGCTGCAGCCACGGGGCGTTCTACTCCGGACGGGCGGATGAGAAGCGGGTCCGCAAGTTTGCCGAGCAACTCACACCGGAAACGTGGCAGTACTACAAGAAGGGCCAGAAAGGCTTCACCGAACTCGAAGACGGCAAGCGACGTACCCGCAGAGTCGACGGTGCCTGCATCTTCTTGAACCGGCCGGGTTTCGAAGGCGGCTCGGGGTGTTCGTTGCACAGCCTCGCGCTGACGATCGACCGGCACCCACTTGAGACCAAGCCCGACGTGTGCTGGCAGCTGCCGATCCGCCGCACGTTCGATTGGGTCGATCGACCTGACGAGACCAAGGTGCTGATCGTCACGATCGGCGAGTACGACCGCAGGGGCTGGGGCTCGGGCGGCCACGAACTCACCTGGTGGTGCACGAGCTCACCCGAAGCACACGGCGCGCGTGATCGGGTCTACGTCTCTTATGGTCCTGAGCTGACCGAGTTGATGGGCGTCCAGGGCTATGCAGAGCTGGTCGCGCATTGCGAGCGGCGAATCGCGTCCAAGACGCCGGTCGCACCGCATCCTGCTGATCCCACGTAAGCGGTCAGACCCACCTAGGCGGTTGCTCAAGGCCTGAGCGGCGTAGGTCGATGCCAACTGCACCGACTAACAAGGGTGTCGTCCGTGAACGCTGGAGTCCTGATCTTCGCCCTCCTGTTCGGCGTGGCCGGGTACGGAGAAGCGAACCGCTTCCAGAAGCGCTATGGCCGGACCCCGTTCGGGTGGCCGGCGATCGTCTGGGGCGTCCTGTGCTTCCTTAGCTGGGTGATCGGCGTCATCCTGCTCGCGATCGCTGAACGCATCGGGCGCAACGCCGCGGCCAGAGCGCCGATGTACGGCGGCTCCTATACCCAACCGGTGCACGCCGGGCCCCCTGGATACGGACCGCCGGCCCAATACGGACCGCCCGCGCAATACGGACCGCCGGCCCAATACGGACCGCCGGCGCAGCCGCCTCAGCCGCGTCCGATTTTGAACGGCGACATCCTGCCGAAGTAGTAGTCACAGCCCGCCCCGCGGCGTCCCGAAATGTCATGCCGCCGCACTAGCCTGCTGCCATGCCCAAGACCACTCCCGGCGCTGCGAAGCAGGCCTTCCGCTGCGGTGAGTGTGGGTGGGAGTCGCTGAAGTGGGTCGGCCGCTGCGGTGAGTGCCAGGCATGGGGCACCATCGAGCAACCCGCCCTACTTCGCCTTCGCAGCGTGGCGGCAACGTCAGTCACGACGGCCGCACGGCCCATCGGTGAGATCGACGCCGAATCCGCCCGCAGCATCCCGACCGGCGTCGACGAGCTTGACCGGGTCCTCGGCGGTGGTCTCGTTCCCGGCGTCGTCGTGCTGCTCGCGGGCGAACCGGGGGTGGGCAAGTCGACCCTCGTTCTCGATGTCGCCTCAAAGTTCGCCACTCCGGGCACCCGCACGCTCTACATCACCGGCGAAGAATCGACCGCCCAGGTCCGGCTGCGCGCAGGTCGCATCAAGGCACTGTCGCCCGACCTCTTCCTGGCGGCCGAAACCGACATCGGCGCGGTCTTGAAACACATCGACGAGGTCAACCCGAGCCTGCTGATCGTCGACTCGGTGCAGACCATGGCCATAGCGGACGTCGACGGCTCGGCAGGTGGAGTCACTCAGGTGCGCCAGGTCGCGGCGGCCCTGATCGCCGTTGCCAAAGAGCGCGGCATCGCCACGGTCCTGGTAGGCCATGTGACCAAGGACGGGTCCATCGCCGGGCCTCGCGTCCTCGAGCATCTCGTCGACGTGGTGCTGCAGTTCGAGGGTGAGCGGCATTCACGACTGCGGCTCGTGCGGGCGATCAAGAATCGCTACGGCGCATGCGACGAGGTCGGCTGTTTCGACCTGACCGAGCAAGGCATTGTCGGGCTTGCGGATCCGAGCGGCCTCTTCCTCTCGCGGCGTGGCAAGCCCGTGTCGGGCACCTGCGTGACAGTGGCCCTTGAGGGTCGTCGTCCACTGGTGGCTGAGGTGCAGGCGCTGGTGGCGAAGTCGAACTTGACGATGCCGCGACGTACGACGTCGGGTCTCGACGCCGGCCGGGTGTCCATGGTGCTGGCGGTAATAGAGCGGCGGGCAAAGATCGTGCTCAGCGGCGCAGACATCTTCACCGCGACCATCGGCGGGGTGAAACTGACCGAACCCGCCGGAGACCTAGCTGTCGCCCTCGCGGTCGCGAGCGCTGAGAAAGACAGGCCGCTGCGCCCGGGTCTCATCGCGATCGGCGAGGTGGGCCTGGCCGGCGAGGTGCGCCGCGTCGAAGGAGTCGGCCGTCGGCTCACCGAAGCCGCACGACTCGGCTTCACCTTCGCACTGGTGCCACCGGACTCCGGGCCGGTGCCACCCGGCGTCCAGTCGATCGAGGTCGCCGACGTCCGACAAGCGATCGAGTGCGCGGTCGCGACCAACAGCTAGAATCGCCTCAGCATCCAACAGCGCCATTGAGCGCAGCCAAGTACGGGGAGCCCGGTGCCAACCAACGATCGGTTCGACCGGACCGTCGACGAGAAATTGCGGGCGACTCTCGCGACGATCGCGCCGGGCACCGACCTGCGCGACGCACTCGAGCGCATCCTGCGCGGCAACACCGGCGGTCTGATCGTGCTCGGCTACGACAAGACCGTCGAGTCACTGTGCACCGGCGGCTTCAATCTCGACATCGAAACCTCGGCGCCGCTGATGCGCGAGATCTGCAAGATGGACGGCGCGATCGTCCTCGACAACACCGGCACCCGGATCCTCAAAGCGAACGTGCACTTGCAGCCGGACCCGTCGATCCCGACGAGCGAGTCGGGTACCCGGCACCGCAGCGCAGAACGCACTGCGAAGCAAACGGGCTATCCGGTGATCTCGGTGAGCCAGTCGATGCGAATCATTGCTCTCTATGTCGGTGGCCGGCGCTATGTGCTCGACGATTCTGGTGCGATCTTGTCGCGCGCAAACCAGGCGCTCGCGACGCTTGAGCGCTACAAGCTGCGCCTCGATGAAGTGAGCGGAACCCTTTCTGCGCTGGAAATCGAAGACCTTGTGACCGTTCGCGACGCGGCCGCCGTCGCGCAGCGGCTCGAGATGGTTCGGCGGATCGCGAGTGAGATTGAGGGCTACGTCGTCGAGCTCGGCACCGACGGCCGCCTCCTTAGCCTGCAACTCGACGAGCTCCTTGCCGGCGTCGAGCCCGAGCGCGAACTCGTCGTACGCGACTACCTGCCTTCAGGAAGCAAGAAGTCGCGCACGCCCGACGACGTGTTGCGCGACTTCGACATGCTCTCGGCATCTGAGCTACTCGACCTCAGCACCATCGCCCGGGTGATGGGCTATGCGGCCGGAGCAGACGCACTCGACGCGCCGGTGAGTCCACGCGGCTACCGGCTGCTGGCGAAGGTTCCGCGCTTGCCGAACCTCGTGGTCGATCGTCTGGTTGAGCACTTCGGTGGGTTGCAGAAGCTGCTTGCCGCGGGCATCGACGATCTGCAGGCAGTCGAAGGCGTCGGCGAGAACAGGGCGCGCAGCGTGCGTGAGGGTCTGTCGCGACTCGCCGAATCGTCGATCCTCGAGCGGTACGTCTAACTGCTCGCGCTACGTCTAACCGCTGAGCGGTGTTCAGACCGCGACGGAAAGCAGCGCCTGCAGGTGAACGAGCAAAACCGGGCCGCCACGTCCGGTGCTAATACCGTCATGGCGCAGCACATCGACGACATAGTCCGGAAGTCCCGACGGTCGCTCCCCTGACGAGACCAACTCGTCTTCGTCGTGAACAGCAATGACCTGATCGACGATCGCGCCGATCGCATCGATTCCCTCGGCCATCACCAGCACGTCACCTCTCGCGCCCTGGGGGCTGCCCAGTCGCAGGTCGACGACCGGAAGTGGATTGCCTCGCAACTCCAGCAAGCCGCTGATCGGCGGCGCCATGCCAGGCAGCACATCAAGCCCGTCGAGCCGGACAACCTCGCGAACCTCGTCGAGCCGGCACGCGAAGTTCCGGTCGCCGAGACGAAACGTGATGTAACCGATCATGGCTCCTCCCGAGACCTGAACCTGGCCGACTTGGTGGCCTTTGCGGTCCGCTCGGCCTGCGTCGCGAGGCGCAGACAAAGGTCAACCAGCTCGGCGGCACTGCGGCCACCGAAGAACGCGGATACCTCTTCCGCAGGCAAGTCACCCACGGTTGCAGCAGCAGCGCGATAGGCCCGGCCCGCGGCCGCTGGTTCGCCCTGCCGATCGAGGGCGCCGGCAAGCAAGATCAGGGCCGACGCCGAGTCGGGCTGAAGATAGACGGCCTGGCGCAACTCCCTGATCGCGTCAGCGTCGCGACCCAGATTTACCAGCGCCTCGCCACCGATCAGGTGGGGGTGAACCAGCATGGGGTCAGCTTTGGCAGCGCGGCCAGCAGCGCCGACGGCGTCCAGATAGCGCCCCTGCGCCAGCGCCTCACGAGCCGTGGCTACCAACTCCTGCGCACTAGCGCCTGAAGAGGCTGCAGCAGCCGCAGACCTCGGTACCGCGCGGCGGTCCGCGGGTCGATGGGAGCCGCTTCGTGCGACCTCTTTGGCCGGCTCGGGATGCCGCGGCCCGCGTTGCGGCGGCATGGGTGGTGATGTCTGGACCCGGGGCGACGGCGGTTCCGGAAAGTCGCGTCGGCGCTCGGTTCGACCACGCCGCTCCGGCAGCAGAATCGGTGCGTCACCGGCCTCGGTCCGGCGATCCGGCAACGTCGCGCGACCTTGCGGTCCGTCGTCGCGGCGATACACGAAGGCATCGCCCAACGGCACAAGCGTGAACGCCTCACTCATCTGCCACAGCGTTTCGGAGTGGCCAAGGAACAGGTAGCCGCCGTCACCAAGCGCGGTGTGGAACCGCGACATCAGCGCTTTGGTCGTGGTCCGGTTGAAGTAGATCGTCACGTTGCGGCACAGCAACAGATCGACTTCACCGCTCTCAAACGGCGGGGCCTCGGTAATGAGGTTGTGCAATCGCAGGTCGACCAACTCGCGCACATCGTCCTTGACGGAGTACGAGCCGTGGTCGACGTCGAACCAACGGCCTACGTCGATCGGTTCTGCCATCTGCACAGCCCGCGCGCCATAGCGACCGGCGTCCGCGAACGCGAGCGCCGTGGCGGAGACGTCCGACCCGACGATCCTGACGTGCTCGCGAGTGGCCATCGGCAACAGCTCGCGAACCAACATCGCCAAGCTGTAAGGCTCTTCGCCCGTCGAGCAGCCGGCACTCCAGATCGTCAGTGGGCGGTTCAGTGCTGTCGACCGGCGAATCAGTTCGGGCAGGACATGCTGGCGAAGCGCGCGAATCTGCGGGGGGTTGCGGAAGAAGTGCGTCTCTTGAATCGTCACCACATCGAGGAGCTGCTGACGCTCGGGCGCACCGCCAGGACCGCTGAGCATCGCGAGATACTCGGCTGGCGAAGTTGCGCCGATCGCCTCCATGCGACCGGCGACCGCAAAGGTTAACGAGTCGCGGCGGCTCTCGTCGTGCACCAAGCCGGCGCTCTTCTCCAAGAGCTTGCGCAGGTTGTCGAACTCCTCGTCAGTCAGGGCGAACTTCATCGCTCACCGCCGAGCGAGTGGCCTTGCATGATCGCGACCAGCGTGCCCGCGATCTCGATGAGTGGGAGTTGGCGCTGCACTGCACCGCACGCGGCCGCAGCTGCCGGCATGCCCCACACGGCGCTGGACTCTTCGTCTTGACCGATGGTGATCGCGCCCGCGTTTCGCATGGACTTCAGCCCGACAGCGCCGTCGCGGCCCATCCCTGTTAGCAGCACACCGATCGCGCGTGGACCCACACTGCGCGCAACGCTCTCAAACGTCGCATCGACGCCCGGCACATTGAACTGAGTTGGTGGGGGTTGCTCGATGCTGATCCGCAGATGGTCGTTGACGACGAGGTTGCGCGCACTGGGCGCGATCGTGACGGTGCCTGGCTGCAAGCGGATCCCGGATGTGGCTACCCCCACGGGCAGCGCGCAGAGCCCGTCGAGCCAGGTCGCAAGACCTTCGATAAAGCCGTCGGCCATGTGTTGAACGACAACAACGGCTGGCGTGAAGTCGCCAGGCAACGCGCCGAGCAGGTGGGCAAGTGCCTGCGGTCCACCGGTCGAAGCGCCGATCGCCACCAAGTCGACGGTGGGTTCTGCGCTAGGTCCCCCAGCTACCGCGGCCGCTCCTGAAGCGGATTGCGCACGGGTCTTCAGGCGCCCTCGGGGGTGGGTGATGACGCGCACTCTCGACGCGACTCGCACGCCACGGCGCAGCGCCTCCGCATACGATGCCCGGTCGGCGTCGCGTGCTGTCGGTCTTGCTACAACGTCGATGGCGCCGGCGGCCAGGGCAGCGGCGGCTCGCGCGGCGTCCACCTCGGTCGAGCAGACGAGGATGGGGGTCGGCACGCTCGCCATGATCCGTTCGATGATCTCGATGGCGGCGGTGCCGGGTAGCTCGAGGTCGAGGACGACGGCCGATGGCCGTAGCCGCTCGATCAAGGCGATGGCGTCGCGTCCGGTGCGGGCCTCGCCGACCACACACAGGCCCGGATCGGCGGTAATCGCCGCCCGAAGGAACCGGCGCTCGATCACGGAGTCCTCGACCAGGACAACGGTGACCGCGGACTGCTCGTGGGCGTCTGGTTGGGAGGCCGAGCCCGGGACTGCGCTGGGCGAGGTTGACGCTTCGCGCGCAACCGACACCTAGGCGCTCCTCGGTCCGGAAGCCCGACGCGGGCTCCTCCCCAATGACTCCTTAACCTGTCGTCTGAAGTGGCGACTTTCTTAAGACAACCTGGGAGTGCCCGAGCCATCGAGGCACCGATTGTCGAGGAACTCCTCGACTGGTACGGCCGCGCTGCCCGGCAACTTCCGTGGCGCGACCCGGCCGCCTCGCCGTGGGCGGTGCTGGTCAGCGAGATCATGCTGCAGCAGACGCCCGTCGCGCGGGTGTTGCCGGCCTACGAGCAATGGATCACCCGGTGGCCGACCCCCGCCGCCCTCGCGGCTGCTGCGCCTGGCGACGCGGTCCGCGCGTGGGACCGGCTTGGCTACCCGCGCCGCGCCCTACGGCTGCATGCCGCGGCGACCACCATCGTCGCGCGCCACGGCGGGGAGGTGCCCGCCGACTACGCCCACCTGCGTGCCCTGCCCGGCATCGGCGATTACACGGCGGCGGCGGTCGCCGCGTTCGCGTTCCGGCAACGGCACGCGGTCCTCGACACCAATGTGCGCCGGGTGCTCGCCCGGGCCGTTTCTGGGATGGCGGAGCCGTCGAGCGCCCCGACGGTCGCCGAACGTCGGGTCGCGAGCGAACTCTTACCGGACGACGGGGAGCGTGCGGCGACGTTCAGCGTGGCGTTGATGGAGCTCGGCGCCTTGATCTGTCGGGCCCGCGCTCCGCAGTGCGATCGGTGCCCGGTAGCTGACCGCTGCGCGTGGCGACAGGCCGGGTACCCGCCATCAGCCTTGCCGCCGCGCCGCGGGCAACGCTACGAGGGCACTGACCGGCAGGCCCGCGGCGCCGTACTGGCGATCCTGCGGGCACAGCCTGGACCAGCCCGCCGCGCGCAGCTGCGCGCAGCCTGGCCCGACGTCGTCCAACTCGATCGAGCTCTCGACGGCCTAGTGGCCGACGGCCTGGTCGAACCGCTCCCCCGCGACCGCTTCCAACTGCCTACCTGAGACATAGCGAGAGGGCCGGCCCTATGGGACCGGCCCTCTCGTTGTGGCTTACTCCGCTGCTGGTGCCGCGCCTGCTGCGCCAGCCGGATCGGCAGCGGGTGCCGCCTCGGCCAGCGGAGGCAGGTCGGGCACGAGCACCGGCTTGGCCTCACCGCGGAACGTAAAGGCAGCTTCGGGGGTGTCGACGCCCTCGGCGTCGACCACGACGATCTGACCGGCCTTGAGCTCGCCGAACAGGATCTTCTCCGACAGCACATCCTCGATCTCGCGCTGGATCGTGCGCCGAAGCGGCCGCGCACCAAGCACCGGGTCGTAACCCTTCTTGGCAAGCACCTTCTTGGCGTCCGACGTCAGTTCGAGGCCCATGTCACGGTCGCGCAACCGCAGGTCGACCTTGGCAATCATCAGGTCGACGATCGTCACGATCTCTTCTTCGGTCAGCTGGTGGAACACGATCGTGTCGTCGACGCGGTTCAAGAACTCGGGCCTGAAGTGCTGCTTGAGCTCCTCGTTGACCTTCGCCTTCATCCGCTCGTAGTTGCCCTGCGCGTCATGCTCCTTGGAGAAGCCCATGTTGAAGCCCTTGGAGATGTCACGCGTGCCGAGGTTCGTCGTCATGATGATGACGGTGTTCTTGAAGTCGACAACCCGGCCCTGAGCGTCGGTCAACCGACCGTCTTCGAGGATCTGCAACAAGGAGTTGAAGATGTCGGGGTGCGCCTTCTCGACCTCGTCGAACAACACGACGGAGAACGGCTTGCGGCGCACCTTCTCGGTCAGCTGCCCGCCCTCGTCGTAGCCGACGTAGCCGGGAGGTGAACCGAACAGCCGCGACACGGTGTGCTTCTCCATGAACTCGCTCATGTCGAGTTGGATCAAGGAGTCCTCGTCACCGAAGAGGAACTCGGCGAGCGTCTTGGAAAGTTCGGTCTTACCGACACCTGACGGGCCGGCGAAGATGAATGACCCACCGGGACGCTTCGGGTCCTTGAGCCCTGCACGGGTACGACGGATCGTCTGCGACAACGCCTTGATCGCCGGCTCTTGACCGATGACGCGCTTGTGCAGCTCGTCTTCCATGCGCAGCAGCCGCGAGGTCTCTTCCTCGGTCAGCTTGAACACCGGAATACCCGTAGCGGTCGCGAGCACTTCGGCGATCAACTCTTCGTCGACCTCGGCCACGACGTCCATGTCGCCGGCCTTCCACTCCCGCTCGCGCTGCGACTTCGCCGCGAGCAGTTGCTTCTCGCGATCGCGAAGCGACGCCGCCTTCTCGAAGTCTTGCGCGTCGATCGCGCTTTCCTTCTCGCGACGGACGCCGGCAATCTTCTCGTCGAACTCGCGAAGGTCCGGGGGCGCGGTCATGCGGCGAATGCGCATGCGCGAGCCGGCCTCGTCGATGAGGTCGATGGCCTTGTCCGGCAGGAACCGGTCGCTGATGTAGCGGTCAGCGAGCTGAGCTGCCGCGACCAATGCGCCGTCCGTAATAGAGACGCGGTGGTGCGACTCGTAGCGGTCGCGCAGACCCTTGAGGATCTCGATGGTGTGGGCGAGCGACGGCTCAGCAACCTGGATCGGCTGGAAGCGCCGTTCGAGCGCAGCGTCCTTTTCCAAGTGCTTGCGGTACTCATCGAGCGTCGTCGCACCGATGGTCTGCAGCTCACCGCGAGCCAGCATCGGCTTCAAGATCGAGGCCGCGTCAATGGCACCCTCGGCCGCACCAGCACCGACCAACGTGTGCAACTCGTCGATGAACAAGATGATGTCGCCGCGAGTGCGGATCTCCTTCAGGACCTTCTTCAGCCGTTCCTCGAAGTCACCGCGGTAGCGGCTACCGGCGACGAGCGCGCCGAGGTCGAGGGTGTACAGCTGCTTGTCCTTCAGCGTCTCGGGCACCTCACCCTTGACGATGGCCTGCGCCAGACCCTCCACGATCGCGGTCTTGCCCACGCCGGGCTCGCCAATGAGCACCGGGTTGTTCTTGGTGCGGCGCGAGAGCACCTGCATGACGCGCTCGATTTCCTTCTCACGGCCGATGACCGGGTCGAGCTTGCCTTCGCGCGCAGCCTGCGTCAGGTTGCGGCCGAACTGATCCAAGACGAGGGACGTCGATTGGGTGCCCTCGGCGGGACCGCCAGCGGTCGCCTCTTGCTTGCCCTGGTAGCCGGACAGCAGCTGGATAACCTGCTGCCGCACCCGGTTGAGGTCGGCGCCAAGCTTGACCAGCACCTGGGCAGCGACGCCTTCGCCCTCACGGATCAGGCCGAGCAGGATGTGCTCGGTGCCGATGTAGTTATGGCCTAGCTGCAGTGCCTCACGCAGCGAGAGCTCGAGAACCTTCTTGGCGCGCGGCGTGAAAGGGATGTGGCCGGACGGCGCCTGCTGGCCTTGCCCGATGATCTCTTCGACCTGCTGGCGAACGCCTTCAAGCGAAATACCGAGGCTCTCAAGAGCCTTCGCGGCGACGCCTTCGCCCTCGTGGATGAGACCGAGCAGGATGTGCTCGGTGCCGATGTAGTTGTGGTTGAGCATGCGGGCTTCTTCTTGCGCCAGCACGACAACGCGTCGGGCTCGGTCGGTAAATCTCTCGAACATGTCGCTCGCTCCTCAATGGCGGCGCCTTACCTTCGTTTCATGCTATCCCGGCGCCAGGGGACAGCCCTTGCCACGCTGATCGACAGTCCTCGCACTCTTCTCGCCCAAATGCAGGCCAGACTTGCGTTCTTAGCCGAAATTTTCGTCTTCGGACACGGCAAATATGCCCAAAAGGGCGTTCGTGCCCACACTGAATCTCAACTGTGACCTGCCGAGCGGTGTTCCGCGGCGCCACACGGACCCGTTGCGCTCGAAGCGAACAGCTAGTGAGCGGCCTCGTACTTGGCGACGATGTCGGCTGAGATGCGGCCGCGCTCGTTGACCTTGATGCCCTTGCTCCGAGCCCAGGCCCGGATGTCGGACGTCGGTGCCTGACTACCGGCGGCGGGCCGGCGACCGGCTCGGCCACGCGGACGACCCGCGCGAGCGGCTCTTCCGGACCGGCGAGCAGCGCCGACATAGGGATTGAGCGAATCGCGAAACTTCTTCGCATTGCTTCTACTGAGATCGATCTCGTAAGCAACGCCGTCCAGCCCGAACGTCAGTGTCTCATCAGCCGAGCTACCGTCGAGGTCGTCGACAAGGGTTACCTGGACTTTCTGTGCCACGGGATTGTCCTTTCAAACACAGGAGCTAGAGATCGATTTTGGAATATAGCGTCGGTCGCTACAGATACTTGATCATGCGTGTGTTACCCAGCGTGTTCGGCTTGACGCGTTCGAGATCCAGGAACTCGGCAATACCCTCATCATATGACCGCAGGAGTTCCTCGAACACGCCAGGTGCAACAGGCTCGCCTTCAAGTTCTGAAAATCCGTGTTCGCTGAAGAACTTAACTTCAAACGTCAAACAAAAGAGTCGACGCACGCCCAGCTCGCGCGCGGTGCGCTGCAATTGATCTAACAGCAGATGCCCGATACCCCTGGCCCGCATTGCGGGGTCAACGGCGAGTGTCCGCACCTCGGCCAGGTCTTCCCACATGACGTGCAGCGCGCCACAGCCGACGACCGAACGCGAGGCGTCGCCCGCTGATTGCTCGGCAACCCAGAACTCCTGCACGTCTTCGTACAGGGTGACAGTCGGTTTATTCAACAGTTTGCGCTCAGGCGCGTAGGCATCGACGAACCCTCTGATCGCCTTCACATCGGCGGTGCGGGCACGACGCACGACGATGTCGGCGGGTGGTACGGGCATTACTCAGGCCTGACCAATGGGAAAAGGATCGTCTCGCGAATGCCCTCGCCAGTTAGCAGCATGACCAGCCGATCGATACCGAGGCCGAGGCCGCCCATGGGCGGTGCCCCATATTCGAGGGCACGCAAGAAATCCTCGTCAAGCTGCATGGCTTCGGGATCACCACCCGCAGCCAATAGCGACTGTTCTGTCAATCTCCGGCGCTGCTCGATTGGGTCGACCAATTCCGAGTATGCGGGAGCGAGTTCGACACCATTCACGACAAGATCCCACGCCTCGACCAATCGCGGATCGTCGCGGTGCGGTCGCGCGAGGGGCCGGACTGATACCGGGTAATCCCGGATGAATGTCGGCTCGACCAGAGTGTGCTCGACAAGCTTCTCGAACAATTCGAGAATGACGACCCCGTGATCGTGGCCAGTCGGCCCTGGCGGCAACGCAAAGTCGTACCGCGCAGCTATCGCACGTAGATTTTCTACATCGGTGTCGATCGTGACTTCCGCACCGACCGCCTGCGAAACCGCCTGGTGGATCGTCATGGTTCGCCAAGGGGCGCCGAGGTCGATCGACCCGCCGCGACCATCGGGCACCAGTGGGGTGCCAACGGCAAGCGCGGCGTCGAGAACGATGTCGTGAGTCAGGGCTGCCATCGTGTTGTAGTCGCCGTAGGCCTCATAGGCCTCGAGCATCGTGAACTCGGGGCTGTGGGTCGAGTCGACACCCTCATTGCGAAAGATCCGTCCGATCTCGTAGACCCGCTCGATCCCGCCGACCACGACCCGCTTGAGATACAGCTCGAGGGCGATGCGGAGATACATAGGGATGTCGAACGCGTTGAGGTGCGTCTGGAACGGCCGGGCGGCGGCGCCGCCGTGCAGGAGCTGAAGGGTCGGGGTTTCGACCTCGAGGTAGCCGTGGCGGGCGAGTGTCGCCCGCACCGACCCGAGCACAGCGGCCTTGATCCTGACCATCTCGCGAGCGTCGGAGTTCGCGATCAGATCGACATAGCGCTGCCTGACCCGCGATTCGGGATCCGTGAGTCCCCGGTGCTTGTCCGGCAGCGGCCGCAAGCACTTGGCGGTCAACGCCCACGAATCCGCGAGCACGGAAAGCTCGCCACTGCGCGACGTGATGACCTCACCCTCGACTCCGACGTGGTCGCCGAGATCGATCGCTGACTTCCACAGTGCGAGCGATTCGGCACCGAGCCGGTCAAGCGAGATCATCACCTGGATCTCGCCCGACCCGTCGCGGATCGTCGCAAAACAGAGCTTGCCGGAATTGCGCGCGAGCACAACGCGACCGACGACGCCGACATGCGCACCGGTTGCGGTATCGGGCGGCAGATCAACGTGCGCCGCACGAACCTGCGCGATGGTCGCCGTACGTGGGAACCCGGCCGGATACGGCTCGATGCCCTGCGCACGCAACCACTCGACCTTCTCGCGGCGCACCTGCATCTGCTCGGGCAGCTCATCACTCACGGGCGGAAGGCTATCGGCCGAGCACGCGACGTCATGGGATATTCCGTTCGAACATCAACCTCAGGCCGATCAAGGTCAGCCACGGCTCGTGGACGTCGATGAGCCGGCATTCGTCGAGCACGACAGTGGCGAGCCCGCCGGTAGCAATCACCGTGGCCGGCGTCCCGAGTTCGGCGATGATCCGTTCGGTGATCCCGTCGACTTGCGACGCGAACCCGTAGATGATCCCCGACTGCAAGGATTCGACGGTGTTCTTGCCGATCACCGACCGCGGCCGCACTAGCTGCACCTTCATCAGTTGAGCGGCGCGCGAGGCCAACGCGTCGACCGAGATCTCGATGCCCGGCGCAAGCACACCGCCGAGAAACTCACCCTTTGCAGAGACCACGTCGAAGTTGGTCGACGTCCCGAAGTCGACCACGATGGCCGGCCCACCGTGCAACATGTACGCGGCGAGCGTGTTCACGATGCGGTCGGCACCTACCTCTTTCGGGTTGTCGTAGAGCACCGGCACACCAGTACGGATGCCTGGCTCAACGACAACGAGCGGCACCGCGCCAAACCAGCGCTCGCACATCGACCGCACCTCGCGCAATGCCGACGGCACGGTCGAGCAGCATGCAATCCCGTCAACCGTTCCATCAGTCGTCTCGGAAGCTCCCAGCAATCCGGTGACGAGCAGCCCCAGCTCATCAGCAGAGCGTCGCGGATCTGTGGCGAGTCGCCAATGCTCAACGATCCGCTCGCCCTCGAAGAGCCCTAGCACGGTCTGGGTATTGCCGACGTCAATCGTCAGCAGCATCGGTACTCCTTGATCGCAGGTGCACGGCCCGCAGGTCGACGCCGATGTCGAGCACCGGCGCAGAGTGTGTCAGAGCACCAACAGAGAGGTAGTCGACACCGGTCGCGGCAACGGCTGCGGCAGTCGCCAGTGTCAGCCCACCGCTTGCTTCCAGTCGGCACGAGCTACCGCGCTCGCGCACCAACGCGACTGAGGCTCGCATCGAATCCAGCGACATGTTGTCGAGCAGGATGAGATCAGCGCCCGCCTCGAGCGCCTCACCTACCTGCTCGACGGTGTCACACTCGACCTCGACCGGAAGTTGCGGAAACGCTTCGCGCACCGCACGGAATGCCGCCGCAACTCCACCTGCAGCGACCACGTGGTTGTCCTTGATCAAGGCTGCATCGGACAACGACATTCGATGGTTCACTCCGCCCCCGCACCGGACCGCGTACTTCTCCAGCGCACGCAAACCCGGTGTCGTCTTCCTGGTGTCGCGAATCGCGGCTCCACTGCCCGCAATGGCGTCGACCCACGTGCGGGTGAGGGTCGCGATGCCGGAGAGATGCCCGAGCAGGTTCAACGCGGTGCGTTCGGCGGTAAGCAGCGAGCGCGTCGCGCCCGCTGCCGACAAGACGAGCGTGCCTGGTTCCACGCGCATGCCGTCGACGACGCCTTCGTTGATCTCAACGGCTCCGCCAGATGCAATCCACAGCACGGCCGCTGCGATCGGTATACCCGCGATCACCCCGTGCGCGCGAGACACGAAGTCGGCGACCGCTTCGTCGTCAGCCGCAATGACCGCAACGCTGGTCACGTCAACGCCGCCGGCCAAATCCTCCGCGAGCGCTCCGGCCACCAAAGTCTCAACAGCAGCGGGATCAAGCCCAGCCTCGGTGAGATCCCGGGCAAGCGCAGCAGGCAGGCTCATGGAGTCAGTACGACGACGGGCGCAGCCTCGAACACCGTTTCCGTTACGCCGTCATCGAGGAGTGACGTCACCAGATGCCCGCGCCAAGCAGGCGACGTCTCGGGATAGTCCTCGCGCCAGTGACAGCCGCGCGTTTCAGCACGCAGCTGAGCGCCAGCGACGAGCGCGTTCGCGACCGTGTGCAAGTTGGTCGCCTCCCATGCCTCGACGCACGGCTCGACAATCGAATCGTCAGCGCCAATCCGGTCCAGCGCCGCGGCAGCGGAAGCGAGGCTGTCAGCGTTGCGCAGCACACCAGCACCGGCAGTCATGGCGGCTTGGACGCCCACAAGTGCTGAAGCCGGCAGCAACCCGGCGTGCCGCCTATCGATGGCAGGTTCGCCTGTCGGCGGCAACGACCGTGCCAACTCGTCGGCGATCCGAGCCGCGAACACCAACCCCTCGAGCAGGCTGTTCGAGGCCAGCCGGTTCGCGCCGTGCACTCCGGTACACGCCACCTCGCCGCACGCGTACAAACCAGGGACGTTGGTGCGGCCGAACAGATCGGTGCGCACTCCACCGCTCGCGTGATGAGCACCGGGCACGACGGGGATCGGTGTCGTCACCGGATCGATACCATTCGCGCGACACGACGCGGTAATGGTCGGAAAGCGCTCAGCGAGATCGGGCACTCCGCGAGCATCGAGCAGCACATGATCTGCACCGGTCGCGCGAAGTTGGCGCACGATCGCCTGCGCAACGACATAGCGCGGCGCGAGCTCAGCCAGCGGGTGCTGGCCGACCATGAAGCGACGGCCGAGCACGTCGATGAGCACCGCACCCTCACCGCGCAATGCTTCGGAGATCAGCGGCTGCTGTCCGGCCGCACCAGGCCCGAGCCACAACACGGTCGGGTGGAACTGGACGAACTCCATGTCGGTCACGCTGGCACCCGCACGTAGTGCGAGCGCGACGCCGTCGCCGGTCGCCACCGGCGGGTTGGTCGTCGATGCGAACACCTGCCCGAGACCACCTGTCGCGAGTACGACAGCGCGGCCGAGAACAGCTCCGACGCCGTCACGACGACCCGCTCCAATCACGTGCAGGGTCACACCGCAGGCCCGGCCGTCGACGGTCTTCAGCAGGTCGATCACGAGCGCGTGCTCGATGATCTCGATGCCTTCGGTCGCCTTGACCGCGGCGATCAGCGCGCGCTCGATCTCCGCCCCTGTTGCGTCGCCCCGATGCGCGATGCGGCGTCGCAAGTGACCGCCCTCGCGAGTCAGTGCGAGGTCGCCTGCGTTGTCGCGGTCGAAGCGGGTTCCGAGCTCGACGAGTTCGCGGACGAGATCCGGCCCTTCGGTGACCAGCACCCGTACTGCTTCCTCGTCGCACAGGCCGGCGCCCGCAACGAGCGTGTCGGTCAGGTGGTCGGCAGGGCTGTCGCCTGGGCCGAGTGCGGCGGCGATGCCACCCTGCGCCCAGCGAGTCGAGCCGGCGTCGAGTTCGGTCTTCGTGACGAGCAGCACAGTGCCAGCGCGCCGAGCCTTCAGGGCAGTGGTCAGGCCGGCGATCCCGCTGCCGACAACCACGATGTCGGCGCGCGCTGTCCAGCCCGGTTCTGGGGCAGCCAGCCGCTGAATCAGGCTCACCCGGTCACCTCCACAGACTCATTGTCGATCAACCTGGTCCGCCCCACGCGAGCGGCCACCGCAAGCACTGCCGGGCGAACCGCTTTCGCGCTCGGGTCGAGATCGTCGAACGTATCGGGGTCGACGAGCGCGACGTAATCGGTTTCCAGCCCGCCCTCGCGGTCGAGCACCTCGCGGGCGGCGGCCACGATGGCGGCTGGCGCCGAACCGCCCCTGGCGACCTGAACGCCGGCCTGCAGTGCGCGCGACAACGCGAGCGCTGCGACCCGATCCTGCGCCGTCAGGTAAGCGTTGCGGCTCGACAGCGCGAGCCCGTCGACGTCCCGAATGAGCGGTGCAGCGTCGATGCGGACCGGCAGGTCAAGATCGGCGACCATCGCCCGCACGAGCGCGAGTTGCTGGGCGTCCTTGCGGCCAAACACCGCGACGTCAGGGCGCACGAGTCCGAACAGCTTTGCCACCACAGTCAGCACCCCGTCGAAGTGCCCTGGGCGGCTCGCTCCCTCGAATCGTTGACCCATCGCGCCCGCAGCCACTCGGACCACGGGCTCGCGCGGATACATCTCGGTGCGACTCGGCACGAACGCCAACGCAACACCTTCGTCGGCGCACATCGCGAGATCCGCCTCGAGCGGGCGCGGGTAGCGATCGAGATCTTCATCAGCCGCGAACTGCAGCGGATTGACAAAGATGCTGACGACCGTCTGGTCGGCGATTTCGCGAGCCCGTCGCAGTAGCGAGCGATGCCCTTCGTGCAACGCGCCGAGTGTCGGCACGAGAGCAATCGTCGGGCCTAACGTCGCGCGTGCGGCAGCGAGCTCGGCACGAGTGCGGGCGACGGCAGTCACGAGTTCGACCTTCGAGACAGGACGCCGAGGAGGGCGGCCGCGTCGTCGGCGGGCAACAGCCCGGCGGCAAGGGCGCGGTCGGCGGTTAGCCTCGCCATCGCGATGTATGCAGCGGCGGTTTCCGGACTAACCCGCATCAGCGCGTCGACATGCGCGGCGACGGTACCGGCGTCACCGCGAACGACAGGCCCGGTCAGCCCGGCGTCACCGTGACGCAAGGCGTTGTCGAGCGCCGCCGATAGCAACGGCCCGAGCAGCCGCTGCGGATTCTCGACACCGGCTGCACGAAGGAGGTCCATCGATGAGGCGACCAGGGTCACGAGATGGTTCGCGCCGTGCGCGAGCGCCGCGTGGTAAAGCACCCGATCTGCCTCGTCGATCCAGACCGGCTCGCCACCCATCTCGAGCACGAGCGCTTCGGCGACGGGTCGAAGAACAGGCACGGATGTCACGCCGAAGCACACACCGGTGAGTCGGTCGAGGTCGATGCTGGTGCCAGTGAAAGTCATGACCGGGTGCAGCGCGAGGGGCAGGGTGCCTATCGCGGTCGCCGGCGACAACACGTCAATGCCGTAGCGGCCAGACGTGTGCATCACGAACTGTCCGGCATGCAACGCGTCGGCGTTGACGAGACCTTCGACGAGTGCTGGCAGTGCGTCGTCGGGTACCGCAAGCAGCAACAGGTCGACGTCCGGCCCGATCTCGTCGGGGGTACGGAGCGCGACGTCGGGCAGCAACGACGAGGCACGACGGCGCGACGCCGATGACACAGCTGACACGGCGACAACCCGGTGACCTGCTCGGGCAAGTGCGGCACCGAGCACCGCGCCGACGCGGCCTGCGGAGATGACGCCGACGGCTAAGCGGCCGGGCCTGGTGTGCGGGGCGAACTGACTCACAATCGGTAGTTCCAGTCCTTGGCAGTTTTAGACCACACCGTGGGTACCGGACCCCGCCGAGCCTACCCGGTTGTGGCAGGACCCGAATTCGTTGTCATCCACCGATCGGGCATGCGCAGCGCACGGCCGCGTTCGGCCCACACCACTTCGGCATCGACAATGCGGCGACCCTCACCGAGGTCGCGATGACGCAGCACCACATCGACTGGACCCTTCGTCGAGTCGACGTGCACCGTCGCGAGTCGAAGCGCGCGTTGCCACGGTCCGACGGACAACCGCACGCTCTGAATCTTCTCGTGCCGCATGACGGCGTGCACCTTGGTTAGCAGCCCACTGCGTACGCTGACGATCGCCTCGTCGGCGCCCGCGCGGTAGGTCCACCAGAGCAACGGCGAGCGCCACTTCGCCCGGCCCGGCACCCGTGTCATGGGAACCGCGTCGATGTCGACCCCTGGCAACGCACGACTGACGACGAGCAACGCCTGCTCGCGCGAACCCACTGGCAGCAGCACCGAGTTGTGCTCGCGGCCGTCCTCCGCGCGATGCCCTGCATAGCCGGCGATGTTCGCGTCGACGCGCACCCAACCGAAGACCCGCCACATCAACGGCTGCACGATGCGAACGGCCTGCACCCGACCTGGCGGGACCGTCTGCGCTCGCGTCTCGAAAAGACCATGCCGCAGGCGTAAGCCGTCGGGCGAATCGGCCACGGTGAAACCGAAATGCCGCTGGATCGTCTGCCACACTGCACTGAATACGCTGACAACACCGGCCAGCGCGCCGGTGAAGACGCCCGGATGGCGCGACGCGATCGCACCCGCTAAAAACGCGGCGACCCAGATGAAGCCGATCAACGCCGGCGTCGAGAGAAGTGCACTACCCACGATCTGACCGCCCGAGCAATGCACCAACGGCCGCTGCGGCGCTTCGGGGGTGCGGTGGTCGAGACCGGCGGCCATCGCGAGCAACGCAGCCCGCAATGCCTGTGCCTCGTCGAGCCGCAAGTAGCCCAACCGCACCCGACCCTCCGAACCGCCGGCCATGTCGAGCTTTAACTCGGCGAGTCCGAGTGCGCGCGCCAGCAACGGCTGCACGATGTCGATCGCCTGCAGCCTGTCGATGCGTACTTGGCGCGACCGCCGGAACAGCACACCGGAATCGATGTGTACTTCGCCACCGTCGATGGAAAATCTGGTGAAAGCCCACGAGAGCGCGCTGGCGACTAATCCGACGAGCAGAACGCCGACCACGATCACCGGTAACCACCAGCCGGCATGCCGGACTTTTTCCAGGTTGTAGGTGCCCACCGCAGCCAACGACACGAGCACCCTTGCTGCTCGAACAATCGGCGTCAGGGGATGCAGGCGCCCACCGCGTGCGTGCCCGCTTTCGTCCCGAGAGAGGGCCTGACTGTCCGGTGCGGTCACAGCCCGGCCGATTGCGATTCGCCGAGCGCGGCGAGGCGGTCGCGCAACCTGTTGGCTTCGGCCGGGGTGAGTCCGTGGATCCGCGCGTCAGTCCCGGCAGACGCGGTGTGCAACCGCAACGTTGAGATGCCGAACTTGCGTTCGATCGGACCCGCCGTGACATCGACCAGTTGCATGCGGCCATACGGGACGACGACGAGCCGGCGCCACATGACGCCATGCGTCACCAGCAGGTCAGCACCACGCTCTGCGTACCCCCACGAGTCGTAGTTGCGCCCGATGACCACAAAAACGACTGCGCAGATCGCGATCACCACGACAACCGCCACGACGGCAGCCAGAACCGACCCCGCAACCACGGAGATAACGGCTGCCGCCAGCGCCACCACGACGCCCAACGCGACAAGCAAGGCCCGGCGCATCGTGCGCATCTTGGTGGAGACGCGCACCCAACTCTCGACGGGCGAAGCGAACGCTTCCTGCATGACGTTCACAGTAGCGCCGCACGCATCGGGTTAACGGCTGCGCTCATCAGGCTCCCGTGGGACGCGGCAACTGTATTCAAGGAAGAGCGCCGCCCCGACCAGGGCAAGCGAGGCGACGACACTGAGCCCACTCGCGCGGCTGTCGTCGTTGACTCGTGGATTTCCGAGTTTCGTCAGCGTGTAGACGAGGAACCCGCCGTACAGCCCGGCGATGATCGCGGCCGCATGACTGCTCGCCTTTGCAAGGACGGCGAGCTTGGCCACGAACAGCGGTTCGAGCGGCCGGTTGCCGGGGTTGCGCAGTCGCGAGCGAACGGAGAATCCGTACGTCATCTCGAAGCCGGCGAGGAGAACGAGCGAGATCGGTCCGACGATCGGCAACGCGGGTAGCGAACTGTAATACGCGCGCACGAGGAGCCAACTTACGAGGCCCACGCCAACCGCGAGCGCAGCAAGGATCGACGTGCGGGTGGGGGTCACGTGACAACACCCGCAGACGGAAGTCGAGGTGTTCGAAGTACCGGCGCATCGAGTCGGCGCACCCCATCAGTGCCAAGCTTCGTGGCCAACTCCTTGAGCGTCCCGTAGCCGTCTATGGCGCCGTCCGGTTCGACCTCCAACCACGGCAGTACGACGAAGGCGCGCTCGTGCGCACGCGGGTGCGGCAGTGTCAGATCTGGATCGTCGCTTCGCTCATCGCCGTAGGCCAGCACATCGACGTCCAGCGTTCGGGGGCCCCAATGCTCGAGCCGCACCCGACCCGCAGCGGCTTCAAGGGAATGTGCGACGGCCAGCAAATCCGACGCGGTCAATGGTGTGTCGACGAGCACGACCGCGTTGTAGAAGTCGGGCTGAGCTGGACCGCCCACGGGCGCGGTCTCAAAGATTGCCGACACTGCGACCACCTGCGTTTGCGCAGCGAGTCCGTCGAGCGCAGCTTGTAGCGTTGCGGCCCGATCCCCAAGGTTGGCGCCTAACGCGAGCACCGCCCTCATGCGCTGTTCTTATCGTGAGACGCCCTGCCACGCACGATGGTGACGACCACGTCATCGAATGTCAGGGGAATCGGCGCCGCGGGCTTGTGCACGCTGACCTCGACCGATGTCACGCGCAGATCAGCCAAGCAGGCCGTCGCGATGCGGTCAGCAAGTGTCTCAAGTAGATTCACCGGCTCGCCAGACACGATGGCGGCAATGGTGAGTGCAAGCGCACCGTAGTCGGTGGTGTCGGCCAAGTCGTCCGACCGAGCGGCAGCCGAGATGTCGACGTCAAGTGCGACATCGACGACGAAGTCCTGGCCTTCCGCTCGTTCGGACTCGAACACGCCGTGGTGTCCGCGGACAAGCAGGCCGCGCAGCTCGATGCGGTCGCTCACAGCCCTGTGCTCCGTTCACCTGTGCTCCAACGCGCCGCGACGCGCACTGCATCAACGTCTGCGACGACGTCATGCACCCGCACCGCCCACGCGCCCGCAGCAGCCGCCAATGCAGTGACGGCAGAGCTGGCATGGTCACGCTCAGCTGGAGGTCGGGGCACGCCGTCGTGCGCAAGTAGCCGGCCAAGGAATGCTTTGCGCGAAGCGCCAATCAACACCGGCCGGTCGAGGGACATCAAGGCGTCGAGATTGCGGAGCAACGCCCAGTTGTCGTCACCGTCAGGACTCTTGGCAAAGCCAAGGCCAGGATCGAGAACAAGTTGCTCAACACTCGCGCCGGCGTCGACGATAGCCGCGACGCGCGCCTCGAGTTCACGCCGAACGTCAGCGACGACGTCGTCATACGCCGCGCGCCTCTGCATGTCCGCGCTGTGCCCTCGCCAATGCATGACGACGAACGGTAAGCCGGACGCCGCGATGAATGGCACCATCGCTGGGTCGGCGAGCCCGCCGCTGACGTCGTTCACCAGCACCGCGCCAGCATCAACTGCCTGACGCGCGACATCAGCGTGCATGGTGTCGACACTTACCGTTGCTCCAGACGCCGCAAGCTTGTCGATGACGGGAATGACCCGACGCAACTCCTCCTCGGCATCGACCCGCACAGCGCCCGGCCGGGTGGATTCGCCACCGACGTCGACGATGTCGGCACCAGCGGCCACCAGTTCGAGCCCGTGCTCGATCGCAGCGTCGGCGTCGAACCACTGGCCGCCGTCAGAAAACGAGTCGGGCGTGACGTTCACGACGCCCATGACCCGGCAGCGACCCAAGTCGGGAAAGCCCACCAACTGGCTCACGCTGCAGGGCCAAGCCGCATCAGCTTGCGCAGCTGGCGAATACGCGGGTGCGGCCACACGATGAACGCCTCTGCTTCGAGTGCGGCGATGGCGATACGCGGCAGATCACTGGCGCCGGGGAAGACGATGTAGCGCGGCTGCCACTCCGGCTGGAACTTCGCGTTGAAGCGGTACAGCGACTCGATCTGGAACCAGCGCGAAGCGAACACGAGGATCGCGCGCCATGCCCTGATGACGGGCCCGGCCCCGAGTCGGCCGCCGCGCTCGAGTGCCGACCGGAACACTGCGAAGTTCAGCGACATACGGGTCACCCCAAGACGAGGACAAGCCCGCAAAGCCGCCGTGATCAGGTACTCGTTGAGTCCCGGATCCGCGGCCCGGTCGCGTCGCATCAGATCCAGTGAGAGCCCGTCAGAGCCCCACGGCACGAAGTACAGAAACGCGCGCAACATACCGTCCTTCATGGCGGCGACAGCCACGCAATCGCCGTCGGCGGGGTCGCCGAGGCGACCAAGCGCCATCGAGTAGCCGCGTTCGGTCTCTGCACCACGCCACGACTCGGCCTGCCGCCGGAACATCGTCGACATCTCAGGAGTGAGATCTCGCACCCGGTAGATCTCGGCGGTGTAGCCGGCGCGCTCGACGCGATTCACCATCTGTCGCACGTTGCGCATCGTGCGACCGTCGAGGCTGAACTCGCTGACATCGACAATGGCTTCGTCGCCGAACTCGAGCGCCGACATCTCCGTCTCGCGAGTCCACACGTCACCACCAAGCTCGCTGCAGGCCAGGACGGCAGGCACCCACGCGTGCCGTTCGGCCTCGACCATGAATTCCTTGATGGCACCTGGCCATGCCTCGGGGTCACCCAAGGGATCGCCTGTCGCGAGCATGACTCCAGACAGCACCCGGTAGGCAATGCATGACTTTCGCGTCGCCGACCAGATGACGCTCTTGTCGCGGCGCAGTGCGAAATAGCCCAGGGAGTCGAGCTCACCGTTCTTCGTCAGCAGGTCGCGCATTTGCACTTCGTCGTCGGCCCTCAAGCTCGCCCGCGGCTCGGCCGGCCGGAACAACAGATACACCGTGGTCAACGCGGTGAAGGCGCCCATAGTGCCAAGCGTCCAGGTGATGAGGTCAGACGATCTGTCATTACGGAATTGGATGTGTCCAGAGATCCCGACCATCCCATAGAGCACGTGTTGCGCAACCGTGAGGAAACCGGCTGATCCAACAACCTCGTTCGGCCGCACCTCGATCAGCAGAGTGCCGACCACGAAGGTGCCCGCGGCAAGCCCCACGAATGCCCACAGCGCCAACCAGCGGGTGCGGGGATCGCCGACGGCAAAGAACTCTTTGCGGTACAGCACGAGCGCAATGACGAACACAGCATCGAGCGGCAGCCAACCGACTGTCTCGCGCCAGGTGATCGGCCCGTGCACGAGGTGCAACGTTGCGGTGACGAGAAGGATCGCGACGACGGCTCGCCATGCTCGGCGCTTGCGTCGGCGAAGCGCGTGCGAGAGCAAGATGAGCAACGCACCGGCGACGACCAGCGTCGCCCCGACAGCGCCGTGCACCACGGCCTGGTCGATCTTGCCCGGCAACACGTGGTTGATGACTTTGACCCGTTCCCACAGGTGCGGCCGCACGACCATCGCGATGTCGCGCACGCCGAGCAAGAACGTCAAGACACCGGCGACAAGCGGCACCCACCGCCGATGCGACCGGCGCTCCCCTACCGCATGCGCGGGTCGCCAGGATGGCGCGGCCGGCTTCTCGGCGGTCGTCACGCGCACGGGGGTCGGGTCTCCGATCACAACTCAAGAGTAGGCGGGGCGAGGCTTGCACAGGCGGGTCGTCGACCCGTAATTACGCTGCCGTGTCAGCGACCCGCAATTAAGCGCAGTGCTTCCGCCCTCGTCCGGTCTGAGTCCCGAAATGCGCCACGGACAGCCGAGGTGACCGTCCGGGCACCGGGCTTGCGAACCCCTCGCATGGACATGCACAGGTGTTCGCACTCGACCACGACGATGACCCCTCGCGGATCGAGGATCTCCTGCATGGCATCGGCAATCTGCGACGTCAACCGCTCTTGCACCTGGGGGCGCTTCGCAAAGAGGTCGACCACCCGGGCAATTTTCGACAGCCCGGTGATCTCGCCTTTGACGTTGGGGATGTAGCCGACGTGGGCGACCCCGTGGAACGGAACGAGGTGGTGCTCGCAGGTGCTGTAGACCTCGATGTCCTTGACGATGATCATCTCGTCGTGGTCGGCATCGAACACCGTCGTGAGCACGTCCGAAGGACGCTGCGCCAGCCCGGCGAACTGCTCGGCCATCGCACGGGCCACCCGCGCCGGAGTCTTTGCCAATCCGTCGCGGGTCGGATCCTCACCGATGGCGATGAGAATCTCGTGGACAGCCGCCTCGATCCTCGGCAAATCGACAGTGGAGTCGATTGTGGAGTTGACCGTGGTGCTGTCGTGCTGGTCAGTCACCCGGGTCAAATCGCCGAAGGCGGGCCGTCAAATGTCGACGGCGGCGGGCCGTCAAACGAGGAACCGTCGACGACCGGGTCAGAGTCGGAATGGATCGCAGTACCTGATCCGCCGTTGGAAGAAACGCCGTTGCTGTGTCCGGGGTCGGCGCCACCGGATGCCAGGACGGCGACTTCGCGGGGCGTCATCACGGGCGCCTTGTCCGACGGCTGGCGCTTGCCGTAGCCGGTGTACGAGCCGCGGTGCGGGCGCTTCTGGACGCGGGCGAAAATCCGCAGCACCTCGTCCTTTTGCAGCGTCTCCTTCTCCATCAACTCGAGCACAAGGTCGTCGAGCACGTCGCGGTATTCGACCAGGATTTCCCAGGCCTCATCGTGCGAGCTCTCGATGAGCCGGCGCACTTCGTCGTCGATCGTGGAAGCGATCTCCTCGGAGTAGTCGCGCTGGTGCCCCATGTCGCGACCGAGGAAGACCTCCCCGTTCTCCTGACCGAACTTGCGGGCGCCGAGCTTCTCGCTCATGCCGTACTGGGTGATCATGTTGCGTGCGATCGACGTCGCCTTCTCGATGTCGTTCGCGGCACCGGTCGTGGGCTCGTGGAAGACGAGCTCCTCGGCAGTGCGACCGCCAAGCAGCATTGCGAGTTGGTCCATCATCTCCGCGCGGGTGACCAGGAACTTGTCTTCGGTCGGCAGCGAGAGCGTGTAACCGAGCGCGCGACCGCGCGGCAGGATGGTCACCTTGTGCACGGGGTCGGCGTTCGGCAGCGCGTGACCGACGAGGGCGTGACCACCCTCGTGGTAGGCGATGATCTTCTTTTCCTTCTCACCCATGATGCGGCTCTTGCGCTCAGGGCCGGCCATGACGCGATCGATGGCCTCTTCAAGGGTGAGCATGTCGATCTGCTTGCGGTCGTGGCGTGCGGTGAGCAGTGCGGCCTCGTTGATGACGTTCGCGAGGTCAGCGCCGGTGAACCCCGGGGTGCGGCGCGCGATGACGTCGAGGTCGACGTCGCCCTCGAACGGCTTGCCCTTGGCGTGTACCCGCAGGATGCCCTTGCGGCCTTCCATGTCGGGGCGGTCGACGACGATCTGGCGGTCGAAGCGACCGGGACGCAGCAGCGCCGGGTCGAGGATGTCGGGTCGGTTGGTAGCGGCGATCAAAATCACGCCGCCCTTGACGTCGAAGCCGTCCATCTCGACCAGCAGCTGGTTCAGCGTCTGCTCGCGCTCGTCGTGGCCACCGCCGAGCCCTGCGCCGCGGTGTCGACCAACTGCGTCGATCTCGTCGATGAAGATGATCGCCGGGGCATTCTCCTTCGCCTGGGTGAACAGGTCGCGCACGCGCGAGGCACCCACACCGACGAACATCTCGACGAAGTCGGAGCCAGAAATCGAGTAGAACGGGACGCCGGCCTCGCCAGCGACGGCACGCGCCAGCAACGTCTTACCGGTGCCGGGAGGGCCGTACAGCAGCACGCCCTTGGGGATCTTCGCGCCGATCGCCTGGAACTTGGCCGGATTCTCCAGGAACTCCTTGATCTCGACCAACTCTTCGATCGCCTCGTCAGCACCGGCAACGTCAGCGAACGTGGTCTTCGGGGTGTCCTTGCTGATGAGCTTGGCCTTGGACTTCCCGAAGTTCATGACCCGCGAGCCGCCACCCTGCATCTGAGTCAACATGAAGATCATCAGGCCGACGAGCAGCAGGATCGGCAACGCGTTGAGCAGGATCTCGAGCAGCAGGCTCGTGTGGCTGACCTTGACGGTGTAGAGCTTCGTGGGGTCGAGCTTCTTTTGGGCCGCAACCGCGTCGAGTTGGTTCTCGAGCTGGAGCTCCTGGTCGGGCGCGATCGAAGCCTGGATCTTGGTGGTCGGGTTCTTCCCCGCAATGGGCGTCTTCAGCGTTAGTTGGACGGTCTGTTCCTTGTCGTGGAACACCGCCTGGGTCACGTTGCCGGACGCGATGTTGGCTACGACCTGAGACGTCGACACCGACCGGTAGGAACTGCCGCTGCTCCACAGTCCGTTCAGCAGAACGAGGAACACGACAATAAGAAGGACCCAGAACAACGGGCCACGGGCATACCGTTTCACGTTCATGGATGCGGAGCGAAAGCTCCGTCCCTCCTACCGAATCGACGCGCTACCGACATCTCGTACCACCCTCGACGGTACACCGCGGGCAATGCGTTCACCCACAGCCGAATGCCCAGGGCACACTCGCCGCCGACTGCATAACCCCTAACGGGCCTCGGTCGTTCCCACGGCACCCCTGGTGAGTGCAGCACTGCACCCCTATTGAGGGTCGTAGACCGAACGCTTGAGGGTCGCGACGAACGGCAGGTTGCGGTACTTCTCGGCATAGTCGAGCCCGTACCCAACAACAAAATCACGGGGAATGTCGAAGCCGAGATAGCGCACATCGACGTCCTGCTTGACGGCATCTGGCTTGCGCATCAGCGCGCACACCTCGACAGAGGCGGGGCCACGCGAGCGCAGGTTGGCCACCAGCCACGAGAGCGTGAGCCCTGAGTCGACGATGTCCTCGACGACCAGCACGTTCAGCCCGTCGATGCCGTGGTCGAGGTCCTTCAGAATCCGCACGACCCCAGAAGACGAGCCGCCCGAGCCGTACGACGAGACCGCCATGAAGTCGACCGTGATGGGCAGGTGGATCGCTCTCGCGAGGTCTGCCATCACCATGACCGCGCCCTTCAGGACGCCCACGAGTAGCAGCTCTTTACCCGCATAGTCGGCGTCGATGGCGGCCGCCATCTCGACGACCTTGGCCTGAATTTCCTTCTCGCTCAGCAAAATCCCGGACAAGTCGTCGCTGACGTCAAACTGATCCACCCGGGTGCGCCCCTCGACGAGCAGTCGCTAATGCAGGTCTGTACCGACGTAGAGCTTCCCATACCGCCGGCTGGCGCTTTGGCCGCCCGGCAGGCTGACAGCGCCTTGTCCGTGCCAGTCCGTGACCAGCGCCTCGATCGCCAGCAGATGGACGGCGGCCAAGCTGCCCGCCGTTACCCCGGCTCGAAGCGTTGCGAGCCGCAGCACCCGCCTGCGCACAGCAGGCGGGAGCGACGCGAGGACGGCAACGTCGAGCGAGCCGTCGACGTCCGCCGTTTCGACCATTTCGGCGTGGCTGGCCGCCGCCCATTGGTCGAGCGCGTCGGCGTCGTCGCGGGCGAGTTCGGCGGTGCGAGCAAGCGCGGCAGCCACCCCGGGGCCAAGCGCCGCCTCGAGCACCGGCAACACGTCGGCCCGCACCCGAACCCTGGCAAACGAAGGGTCGCCGTTTTGCGGGTCGTCCCAGACCGGCAGCCCGAGGTCGGCGCAGGCTGCCTGAGTGACGGCCCGTCCAACCCCTAAGAGGGGACGCCGATAGCGGGCGCCGGCTGCCTGCGCTCCGACAGGACTGCCGCTGACGGCCGCCATCCCGGCCAGCGACCTCGTCCCAGAGCCACGAGCCAGACCGAGCAGCACGGTCTCTGCCTGGTCGTCGAGGGTGTGACCGACGAGGACAGCGGCGGCGTGCAGCCGATCTGCCACCGCGTCGAGTGCGCCATAACGAGCCGCGCGCGCAGCTGCCTCAGGACCGCCGGCATGCAGCGAGACATCGACCGCAACCACGTCGACCGGCTCGAGCCCGAGCCCGAGCAGCACCGCGGCGACAGTTGCCGCCCGGCCGGCCGAGCCCTTCTGCATCCCGTGGTCGACCGTGACGCCGCCCACCCGCAGGCCAAGCCGCGGCCCCTCGAAGGCAGCCGCTGCGGCGAGTGCGACAGAGTCTGCGCCGCCACTACACGCGACCAGCACCAACGAATCAGCGCCGAGCCCGGCAAGGGCTTCACGGACGGCGCACCGGACGGCGGCAACCGCCACAGTCGGGCCTGCCGGTCTGCGTTCGGCCTTACTCGCCGTCACCCTGGCCAGCGTCCCCGACAGAGGTATCGCCCGCGCCGGCGTCTTCAGCAGAGGTCCGCAGCACGCGCGACATCCACAACTCCGGCTTGGCGATTTCCGCCTTGGTCGGGAGCGTGTTTGGCGACGTCCAGACCCGGTTGAACGCGGGCATCCCGGCCCGTTCGACAACCGCTCGGACGAACGCTGCTCCGTCGGCGTACTGCCTGGCTTTCATGTCGAGGCCGAACAACTTGCGCACGATACGGTCGGCCGGGCCCTGGCCGCGCCGGCGCTCGGCAAACTTCGCGCCGATCTCCTCGACAGTCGGGATCACCGACGGGCCGACGCCGTTCATCACGTACTCGCCGTGCCCCTCGAGCAGCGTCATCACTGCGGTCAGCCGGTTGAGGATCGCGCGCTGCTCAGGGTTTTGCACCGCTTCGAGGAAGCTCAGTCCCTCTGCCTCATCGTCACCGGTCGGCGTCCCGTGCCGCCGCATGTTGTCGCGCACTGCCTCGGCGACGTCACGCAACCGAGCCAGCATTGCGGACGGATCGAGATCGCTGGCCAGCAGGAACGCGCTGATCTCGTCGTGCAGATGCGCCCGCAGCCACCGCACCGCGGTGAACTGGGTTTGGTGCGTCACCTCATGCACGCAAACCCACAGCCTGAAATCGCGAGGGTCGACGTTGAGTTGGCGTTCCGCGGCGACGATATTCGGCGCCACCAGCGTCAGCCGTCCGTCGCGCGCCTGGCCGTCTTGGGGCGGCAGGAACAACTCGTACTGACCGAGCACCTTGCCCGAAAGGTAAGCGAGCAAGAGACCGACCTGCATCCCTGTCACTCGGGATCCAAGCGCGCTGACAACCGGCGCGCCGACCTTGCCTGCCTGCTTCGCGGCCATCTTGTCGAGCAGCGGCTGCATGACGACCTGGAACCCGCCGACGTTGCCTTCGATCCAGGCGGTTCGGTCCGCGACAAACGCGGGCTCATGCGGGTACGGCGCCGATAGCCCGGTAAACGCGGCCACGTGATCCTGCGCCTCGACCGCGAGCAGCCGCAGCTGTCGGACCGCCTCGAAAGCCTCCGGCCTGCTGACGCTCGGACCTCGCGGCGCGAACCTGCTAGCTGTCGCAGTGGCGAGATCCCAGTCGACGAGCCGCAGAGTGTCGGTCATGGCCCTACGGTACGAGACTTGCCGTCAGCCGGTCGACCGCAGCCTCGGTGGCGACAGTCGCGGTCGTGGCCACCCCGGTCACAACCGTCGCGAACACCAACGTCGCACCGCTGCTGTCTTGGAGGTAACCCGCGAGTGCGACGACACCATCCAAGGTGCCGGTCTTTGCCCTGATCACCCCAGCACCGGCAGCTGCGAGACCGCCGAACCGGCCACTCAAGGTTCCAGAGAACCCCGCGACCGGCAGCCCAGAAAGGATCGGCGCCAGCCGGTCGTGGCCCGGCACGATCGCGAGCCGAAGCAACGCCACCAGCGTCGCAGGCGTGACGCGGTCGAGCGGCGAGAGCCCGCTGGCATCGACGGTCGCGAGCCCCGACGGATCGACACCGAGACTGGCGATCGCGGCCTTCACCGCGGCGACGCCACCGGCGAAGGTGGCGGGGTGCCCCGCCGCAATCGCGACCTGACGGGACAGCGCTTCGGCGAGGTCGTTGTCGCTGCGTTCCAGCATTCGCTGAACGAGTTCCGAAATCGGTGGGGACGCAACGCTGGCAACTACTGGTCTCGGGTTGCCACCCGGAGGGGAGGCGGCGCTAGCGGCCGCAGGCACGCCTGTGACCTTGACCCCGTCGCTGGACACCAACGCGGCAAACTCCGCTGCGGCGACTGCCGCCGGGTCCGCGGCGGTCGCCGTCGCGGCCGGATTGGGATGTCCCTCATCGACTTCAAGTGCTGACACTGGGGAGACGTCGCCCTCGGTTTGGTAAATCGGCTTCCACCCCGGGGCCAGCGTCGCCCCGGCGAACAGAGAAGCGTCGTAACCAACGGTGATCGTGGTCGTCCCGTGCGCGAGCAACCCTGATGCTGTTTGTTCAGCGAGGACGGTAAGGCTCGCCGGCGTCGGATAGCCGGGGCTCACTGGCCCAACGGCTGCAGGCCCGGACAGTGTCGGATCCCCCCCACCGACGAGCACGACAGCGCTGCGCCCCGTCTGCACGACCCGCGTCGTGAGCTGCGCGTCTGGCCCGAGCACCTGCAACGCGGCCACCGCAACCGCGAGCTTCGCAGTGGAGGCCGGCGGAACGGAATCCGCGCTGTCGTGGTCAAACAGCACCCGCCCACTCGCAGCGTCGGTGACCAGCATCGCGACGTCGTCGCCAGCAAACGCACGGTCGGCAAGGGGCGGAGTGAGCGCCGCCGTCAGCGCGGCGGTGGACGGATCGTTCGCGGCCGAAAGCGATTCTGGCAGCAACGCCGAAGGCGCCGGCGAAGGTGCGCGTTCCCAAAGCGCAGGCACAGCAGGCGAAGCTGCGGCCGGAGCTGCGGCCGAGGCGGGGCTCGGTGCGGGGGTCTTCGAAGGATCCGAAGTAACGACGGCGGGCGTCGCCGAGGGGCCAGCCGCCGCCGTCCCACCTGAGTCTTCGGACGTCGATGCGTATAGGGCAACGCCACCAACCGCAGCCGCCACCACGACCAAGGCGACCGCGAGCACGATGCGCAGCATGGGGTGCCTGCGTCCGCCCGTCATATGCGCGACACTAACCAACGACAGGTTGCCGCCGGCGATTCTCGCCGTTACCAGGGGAGCGCGATGGAGTTCGACGTCACGATCGAGATCCCCAAGGGTCATCGCAACAAGTACGAGTTCGACCACGAGACCGGTCGCATTCGACTCGACCGCATGTTGTTCACGGCGACGCGCTATCCGTCCGACTACGGCTTCATCGACGACACACTCGGCAACGACGGTGATCCGCTCGACGCACTCGTGCTCGTCGACGAGCCGACCTTTCCCGGCTGCCTCATCAAGTGCCGTGCGATCGGCATGTTCCGGATGACGGATGAAAAGGGCGGCGACGACAAGGTCCTCTGTGTACCCGCGACAGACCCGCGACATGGCCACCTGCGCGACATCAACGACGTTCCGCCGTTTGACCGGCTGGAGATACAACACTTCTTCGAGGTCTACAAAGACCTCGAGCCAGGGAAATCGGTCGAGGGTGCAACGTGGGCCGACCGGGCCGAAGCAGAGATCGAGATTCTCGCGTCACGTGCCCGTTGGAAGAACCTTCAGCACTGACGGTTCTTAAGCCCTAAGTGCTACACCTGAACTGCTACAGCTGAACTGCTACAGCTGAACTGCGCCGATGTAGTCGGGGCGAAACGCATTGTGGATGCCGATCTGCTCGCCAGTCGCCGGTGCGTCGACCATCTGACCGTTGCCGATGTAGATGCCCACATGGTGAATCGTGCTCGGGTCATTGGTGTCGGTCGCGAAGAACACGAGGTCGCCGGGCTGCAGTTGAGCTTGCGACACATGCAGTCCCTCGTCCCATTGCGCGCCGGTGTAGTGGGCGAGGGAAATGCCGGCCGCCGCGTAGGCCTGCATGGTCAGCCCTGAGCAGTCGTAGCCGGGCACCTTCTGAACGCCGGTTGACGTCACGGTCGGACCGATTTCGCCGGCGCCAGCCCAGCGGTACCAGACGCCAATCTGCGACTCGGCGAACGCGATGGCCTCCTGCCGCTGGGCTGACGTCGAAATCGATTTGCCGCCTGGGGGCACGATGCCGCCCCCATTGTTGGTGTAGCCACCGCCACCGCCACTGCCACTGCCACCACCACTGCCACCGTCACCGCCACCACTGCTAACCGTGACGCCGGCGCCGCTGCTTTGGCGTGCGGCGGCTGCTGCCGCTTGCTGCTGAGCCAGCGCCGCTGCCCGTTTCTGTGCGGCCAGCGCGGCAGCGGCTGCGGCGGCCCTAGCTGCCGCAGCCCGTGCTGCCGCCGCCTTCGCGGCTGCCGCGGCTGCCGCAGCTTCCTCCGCCTGCAGCTTCAACCCCTGCGCACGGGCAGTTGCGAGATCCTTCGCTGTGCCGCGCAAAACCGCGAGCTGCGCGTTGAGGTTCAACTGGTTGGCGTTGATCGCGGCGATCTGGCCGGCTTGCGCGTTGACCGCAGCAATAGCGGCGTCCTTGGCTTTCGCGGCGGCCTGCAACTGCACTTGCTGATCCGCAAGCGCTGCATTCGCTGCGTCCTGGGCTGAGGCTTGCGCATCCTGAGTCGATGTCATCAACGAGATCACAGATTGTTCGTGACGCGCCAACGCCGACAGCGTCGACGCGCGAGTGAGGAACGCGCCGGGTGAATCAGATGTCATGAGTGCACTGAGGCGATCGAGACCACCTGCGCCGCGATAGCTCGCAGCTGCGAATTGATTCATCTGTATCTGCGCATCTGCGCGTGCTTTGTTTGCCGTCGCAAGGTTGTTCTGCGCCGTTGCAAGTTGTTGCTGCGCGGCGTCGACCTTCGCCGTTGCGCCGTCGTATGCCTCGACGACCGACTCGACCTGGTTGTTGAGCTTGTCCAGGCTTGCATTGGCCGCGGCAAGTTGCGCTTCGGTCTGGCCGATCTGCGATGCCTTTGACTGGGCCGCTGCGTTCGCCTGGTCGATCTGTGATTGGCTCGGAATCACCGGCTTCTTCGCGGCAGACGCCGGCAACGCGGTGCTGCCAATCGCGCCCACAACAATCGCGAGCGTGGTGAACGCCAAGGCTGCGCGACGCGCGGCGCGAGATGCTCGAAAGCGGAGGCGGGGCACCTAACCTCCACAACTCGAGGACTCAAGAAGGCGGATGCGCTAACGCCGAATGCGCTGCACGTTCCTGGGCGACCATAGCTTTCTGAGTCCCACCAGTAACAGGCGTAACAACCGACATTTCGCGCGCACAACGGAGTTCACGCTGAATAACACGGTTGTAATTTCACTCGAGGCACCGTGAGGTAACTCTCGTCACACCGCACTAGGTGATTCGGCCATTTGGCCCAGCAACTCAAGGGCAAGTGCTACATCAGTCGGGCGGCCAACTCCGCAACGGGCGAGCGCTCGCCTCTGGTCAACCGGATGTGGCCGAAGCACGCCTGTCCGCTAAATGCCGACACCACGGCGGTCAGCGCGTTCGTCTGCTCTGAGAGGAACGGTGCATCGATCTGCGACGTGTCGCCAGTCAGCACGATCTTGGAGTCGGCGCCGATGCGAGTCAGCAGCGTCTTGCCGACCTGCGGCGAAAGGTTCATCGCCTCGTCGACAAGCACAAACGTCGAGTGCAACGTGCGACCACGAAGGTGGGTCACCGACTCCATCGTGAGCAGGCCTTGCGCCTTGATGTAGTCGAGCGAGTCCTGCGCAACCTTGCCGCGGCCACCGTCTTGGCGGCGACGACTAGCAGCCGCGCCGTCTCCTGACAAGGCAGCGACGGCGTCGGTGATGGCGGCCATCCACGGATCGATTTTTTCGTCCAATGTGCCAGGCAGGTAGCCGAGGTCGGCATGACCGACTGGGATCACCGGCCGGTAGACCGACAACCGCTCGAACCGGTGCTGCTCGACAACCATGTGCAACGCCGCAGCGACTGCACACAGTGTCTTGCCGGTGCCCGCAGGACCATCGAGCACGATGACTTTCACGTCGTCGTCCAACAGCAAGTCGAGAGCGAAGCGTTGCTCTTTGTTCGCAGCCTTCAGACCCCACACGGGCGCAAGGCTCTCCAGCAGATGCAGCTCGCCAGCGCGCACCCGCGCCAACGCCGAACTTGTGCCCGAGCGCAACACCGCGAACGTGTTCTCGGCAAGGTCGCTCGCACCGGCGACGCTGTCGACAGACACCTGGTGGGAGTCGAACAGCGCATCGACAACTGCGACTTCGGCATCGAGAGCGATCCACCCGTCGGGGCGCGCGAGCGCCGGCGCGAGGTCGAGCGGGTTGTGTTCAACGGCGGCAAGCCCGACGGCGGCGGCCGTCAGCCGCAACGCGGTGTCGTTGGATACAACGAGCACCGGCCCGGCGTCCGGCGAAGCCATCGCGAGCCCGAGCGCGGTGCCAACAATCTTGTTGTCGGGAGTGTCGGTCGAGAGCCCGTGTTCGCGCAGTAAGGACGTCTGGATGCCATTCACCTGCATCCGCACTGTCCCACCGAAGGGGCGTTCGAGCGGCTTGCGCAGATCGCCACCGGCCTCGAGTCGCAGCCCTTCGATACGACGCAGGACATCGCGGGCTGCTCCTCCTGCCGGGTCGAGCCGCTTCTTCAGCCCGTCAAGCTCCTGCACGACCGTGAGCGGGATGACCATGTCAGCGCCCGGGAAGGCTTCGAAAATGCCCTCGGGGTCTGACATCAATGCCGACGTGTCCAGTACGACGATCTTGGCGATGGCGGCCTCCCTGCTACCAGAATGCGCCTGTGCAGGCACTTCGGCAGGAAGATCGGCTGAGATGTCGGCTGACACGAGGCTCATGAAGATCCCGTCGTCACGGCCACCGCCCTTTGACGGTGCCTGGAGACGGCCGCCGCAGGGCAGCGGAGCGGCCGCTCCGCCGATCGTGCCGCGAGCCCGGCGGTGGTGGGGGGACGCGGAGCAGACCGGCCAAGATCGTGTCGCCCACCGCTGCATAGAGCGGCCCGTCGTGGGTACGACGGTCCACGCCAAAGAAAGAGGCTCCACGCCAAAGAAAGAGACCCACCAGAGGAGGAGTACCGATGGGTACCACCGACAAGGTGAAGAACACCGCACAGACCGCAAAGGGCAACGTCAAGGAAGCTGCCGGGCGGGCAACGAACAATCGCGACTTGGAAGCCGAAGGCAAGGTGGACAAGGCTGCCGGCAACCTGAAGCAGGCGGGCGAAAAGGTGAAGGACGTCTTCAAGTAACCGAATCCGACATGCGGGGAGGGTCAGCTGAGCTGGCCCTCCCCGCATGTCGTTCACCAATCTGCCGCGGCCGCGCTGAAGACGGTGGTGAAATGGGATCCATGCGAGTCGCGCGCCGATGACCGGCGGCCCAATCCTCGGCAGATACACGCATCAGTCGGACCATGCACAGTTGCTGACGGTCAGACTGATCGGCTTGCCGATCGCGCTCTTCCTACGAGCCCGGGAGCATCACGACGAGTTGATCAGGGAATTCACGCTGATGGCCATCCGCTCCAATGGCACACCCGCGAACGGCGTCGCCCTGCCGCCTCGGCTTCGTGAACTCGTTGACATCCTCGGCCGCCGGTTCGGGGCAAGCACGTCGCGCGCAGACATGGAACGAGACGCCGCGATCGAACGGGGCGACCAAACGGTCGACCTGACGTATCAGGTGCCGGCCAACATGGCCGACGACCTGACGATGCTGACCCAACTCATGGATGACGCCGACGACTTCTGTCGCAACGAGACATTGCTAACGCTGCCGCGCGATCCGAGCATCGTGGCGTTCGGCCACTGGTACAACAA
Organism: uncultured Actinomycetes bacterium; assembly: GCA_963737705.1. Lineage (GTDB taxonomy): Bacteria > Actinomycetota > Actinomycetes > Acidothermales > Acidothermaceae > PALSA-607. Next base: position 30,027 of record CAVTTP010000008.1, on the reverse strand, counting down.
CGAGTTCCTACGTCAGATCAACGGACTGCCGCCAACCCCATGGAACGGCCCACTCGAATAACTGCGTTCGGGTAGCTCTGCGTTCCGATAACTCAGGAAGCTGTGGCCACCGACGGCGCCGTCGACACGAATACGTGCGACGTGACCGCATCACCGAACGCGACAGCGTCGCCCTCACGACCAACGAATAGTTCGCCGCCAACGCGCGAGATTCGCACGGGCATGTTGGGCCGGATGCCCGCCCGACGCAACCGAACCAACAACGCGGTGTCGGATTGCAACGGCTCACCGATACGCCGCACGATGACGTTGTGCGTACTTTCCGGCACTGCACTCAACGCAACGAGCCCTTCGCGGAACTCGACGTCGTCGGTACCTTCGCCGAGTTCGGCGAGACCCGGAATCGGGTTGCCATAGGGAGACTCCTGCGGGTGGCCAAGCACGTCGAGCAGCCGGCGCTCGACTGCCTCACTCATGACGTGCTCCCACCGGCATGCCTCTTCGTGCACGAGCTCCCATTCGAGGCCGATGACGTCGACGAGCAAGCACTCCGCGAGGCGGTGCTTGCGCATGACCCGAGTCGCGATCCCCCGACCGGCGGGGGTGAGCTCAAGACGGCGGTCGCCGTCGATCGTGACGAGCCCGTCGCGCTCCATGCGGGCCACTGTCTGCGACACCGTCGGAACACTCTGCAAGAGCCGCTCAGCGATCCGCGCACGCAGCGGGACGGCGCCTTCTTCCTCGAGCTCGAAGATGGTGCGCAGGTACATCTCGATCGTGTCGATGAGATCGTGCTCATGGTTCACGCCATCGATTGTGTCGCACTTTGCTCACCGCTGCGTAAACTCCCCGGTTAGCCTGAAGCGTGGCAGCCATCCAGCGCGAAACTCCATCAAGGCGGACGGCGCTGCTCGGGGCAGTCATGATCATGGGCCTCGTAGCCACCGCTTGCACGAGCAACCACAAGGGTGGCAGCGCAGCATCGAGCCCGGCCGCGCCCGCGTCATCCGCGCCCGCGTCACCGGCGGCCTCGTCACCGGCGGCCTCGTCACCGACGCCAGCGTCATCTGGGCCAGCTGCGGCCGCCTCGAGCCAGCTACCTGCGGCGATCTCGAGCCCTGCACCGACCAAACCGGCGACCCCGACGCCCAGCCCCACCGCACCTAGCCCCACCGCAACTAGTCCCACCAAGACCGCGTCGCCCTCGACGCGCCCAACGCCGTCCGGGCGCCCAACAGCCTCGCCGCCAACGGCGATCGGCCACCCCGTTCCCGCGCCGTCGCCGACGAGCCAAGCCGCCGTCGTCCCCGATGTGTTCGTTGCTAATGCAACGACCGTCACCGCGGCGCAGCTGGGCAAGAGCTGGCATGCCGGGACGCCGACCTGCCCGGTCGGTCCTGCGCAGCTGCGCAACCTCACGATGACTTACTGGGGCTTCGATGCGAAGCCGCACATGGGCACGCTGGTGATCGCGGCGTCGGTCGTGCCAGCGATCACGCAGGTGTTCAAGACCCTGTATGCAGAGCACTTCCCGATCCGCACGATGATCCCAGTCTCGGCGTTCGGCGCCAGCGACTCGGCGTCGACGGCTGCAGACAACACCGCTGCCTTCAACTGCCGCTACGCGGTGGCGAACGGCCCGCCGAAATGGTCGGCCCACGCATATGGCGAGGCAATCGATGTGAACACCGTCGAGAATCCCTACGTGTTCAACGGCCAGGTGTTGCCGTCGCCGCAAGCAGCGGCCTACGGAAAGCGCACGCCGTATCGCCCAGGCATGGCGGTGCCTGGCGGGCAGCTAGTCAATGCATTCGCCGCAGTGGGCTGGAAGTGGGGAGGCGTCTGGGCCGATCCCGACTACCAGCACTTCTCCTTGACGGGCAACTAGCGGTCAGGTCGCGTCGACCGGCTCCAACTCGGCGTCCGGCCGTTTGTCGATCGGACGTCGGTGGTGCTGGCGATAGCGCAGCACTAGCCGTCGCGAAAACACCTGTATAGCAAGGGAAATTCCAAGCAGCCCGACCGCTACCACCCCGTCGAGCCAGAAGTGGTTGGCCGTGACGACGACGACATAGACGGTGGCTGCGGTGTGCAGGAGAATCAACCACCGCCATCGACTGCGAGTCGCACTGATCACCGCGATCGCAACCAAGAACGCCCAAGCGACATGCACGGACGGCATTGCCGAATACTGATCCGCACCGAGTTGCCCGGTCGCGTACACCGATTGCCCATAGGCGGTGGCCGTGTCAACCATCCCGACGTCGATAAGGCGCGGCGGAGCCACAGGAACCAGCGCGACCAGCAGGCATGCCGTCGTGGTCAGCACGATCAACGTGCGGGTGCGACGGTATGCGTCGCGATGGCGGATGTAGAGCCATAGCAGGACGGCAAGCAGCATCCCGAAGTGCATGGTCGCGTAGTAGATGTTGCATACCTGTTCGATGAACGGGTGTCCGAGAATCGGCCGCTGTAAGGCGACCTCACTCGGAAAGTGCCACGAGCGCTCGTGATTCCACACCCAATGGCCCCGCCGCACGGCCTCGTTGGTATGGCCGAGCGAATAGCCGCCGGCAAGCTGCCAAAGCGCGTACAGGCCGAGGATGATGCCGACCTCACGGCCGAATGACGCGATGTTGAAGAGGACCCTGGAAGAGCGGGCCCGACCAGGAGAGCCAGGGCCAGCTGAGCGGTTGGGCACCACGCGTTCGGTGACGGTCGCGACGGCGACACATGCAGCGCCGATCAACGCGGCTGCCTGCCAAGTCAGCGCCTCATTGGTCACGGCACATCATCGCGCACCGGTGCGGTCAGCGGAGTTTCAGGATCACCTTGCCGGCGACTTGGCGGTCTGTGATCAGCGCGAAGGCCTCGTTCACCTCGTCGAGACTGCGCTCTGCGCCGATGCGGATTCGCAACTGCCCGCCAGCGATCGCAGCAAGCGCACCGACGATGCCCGCACGTCGCTCGGGGATGGTCGCCAGCAGTCCGCCGTAGGAGAGGATCCGCTGCTGCTTGCGGTAGAGCTGCAGGAGCTGGACCTTGCCCTCCGCGCCCGAGCTAGCGCCGAAGATCAGCAATCGACCGCGCGGGGCAAGCGCGGCCAATGCGGCGGGGGTGAACTCGCCGCCCAGGGAGTCGATGACGGCGGTCGGCTCGAAGGCCTGGATCTGCGCCGTCAGTCCGCCCGCGTCGGATACGACCGCGCGCGACGCGCCCATCGAGAGAATGGCGTCGGCTTTGGCCTCGCTACCGGTCTGGCCCCAGACCTGCGCGCCTTTGGAGACCGCGTAGGAGATCGCGGCGAGTCCGACGGAGCCGCTGCCTGCCAGCACGAGCAGCCGGTCGCCAGGCCCGATCTCGGCGATCTCGACCGTCTGGTACGCCGTGAGCCCGACGATTCCGACTGCCGCCGCCTCGCGCAGTGCGACCCCGTCGGGTACCTCCACGACCGATGTGCGGGGGACGACCGCCGCTTCGGCAAAGACGCCGTCGCGGATCGAGCCCAGACCGCCTCCTGCCACGACAACTGCCCTGCCGTCGACGTGACCTACTGCCTCCGCACCGAGCGTGCGCGGCAGCGGCCCGTCCGCAGCGACCTTGCCCGCCGCGTTGTAGCCATCGACGGGATTCACGCCCGCGTAGGCCAACTCGACCAACACCTCGTCGTCTGCCGGTGTCGGAAGCTCTACCTGCTGCACTTCGAGCGGTTTGCCGTGCTCGATCAATCGGGCCGCACGCACGTTCATGCGGCGTCCAGCAACGCGACTTCTTCCACCGTCAGATCGATGTCGGCTGCGGCCGCCGATGCAACTGCGGTTTCGGGCCGGCTCGAACCTGGGATCGGGATGACGTTGGGACCTTTCGCCAGCATCCACGCGAGCGTGGCCTGTTGCGCGGTAATGCCGCGGGCCGCAGCGACCTTGACGAATGCCGGGTAGCGTCGCTCGATACCGCTCGCATTGCCGATACCACCCAGCGGACTCCATGGCAGGAAGGCAATTCCGTTGTCGCGGCAGTAGTTCAGCTCGCCCTCGGACGAACGGAAGTTTGGCGCAAACTGGTTCTGCACCACCGCAAGACGCTCATCAAGGATGCGGTCCGCGAGCGCGATCTGAGTGACGTTGGCGTTGGAGATTCCGGCGAACAGGATCTTGCCTTCGTCGAGCAGCTCCCGGATCGCACCGATGCTGTCGGCGTAAGGCACCCGCGGATCTGGACGGTGGAATTGATAGAGGCCGATTGCCGGGACGCCGAGTGTCTTCAATGATTGCTCGGCGGCCCGCTTGAGGTATTCGGGTCGCCCGTCGACACTCCACGAACCGTCGGGACCACGCGTGTGGCCGCCCTTGGTCGCGACCAGAACTGCGGTGGTGTCGGACCCGTACGACGCGAGCGCAGCGGCGACCAGTCGCTCGCCATGGCCGAGGTCGGCCGCAGTCAAGCAGTAGGCGTCAGCCGTATCGATGAAGGTCATACCTGCGTCGAGCGCGGCATGGATCGTGTTGATCGCCTGCGTGCGGTCAGGTCGTCCGGCAACCGACAGTGGCATCTCACCTAGGCCGATCGCGCTTACCGTGAAGGTGTCGACGCCTCGCCCAACCTTGCGATACCGCATCTGTGGATGTCCCGTCTCGCTCGATGGTGCGTACTAGCCACCTTCAACGTATCCAACGCGCCGACATTCCGGGCACTGCGATTCCCAACGGATCCGTTCCCACCACGAAAACCCAGTCGCCCGTGCCACCCGGCGCCTGCTAGAGACGATGCATGAGAACTGGAGTTGCCGACGACCGAGGGCGAGAAGTGCACGACGCCAGCTCGATGGCGGGCACACTCGTCATCGAGCAGGTGACCAGCCGTGAAGCGGCGGACCGATGGCACGAGATCGCGCAGGAGCATTTCGAGGCCGATTACTACGAGATGCCGGCCGATCCGGTGCAAGAGATCTATGAACGGGTCGAGTCGGCTCGAAGTGACGACCGCTATGAGTTGTGGCTCGGCTTCCTCGTCACAGAACCTAGAAGCACGAGTACACCCGTCGTCCTGGGTGAGATGCGCCTGCCACTGCTCGACAACACCGATAACGCTGTCGTCCACGTGGCCACTCGTCCCACGTATCGCCGGCAAGGCTTCGGCACCGCGATGCTGGAGCACCTGACCGCGCGTGCGCGCGCACATGCCCGCACACGGTTGATCGGCGAAGTCTGCGAACCAATGCGATCCAACGAATCTGGCGACGCCCACCCCGCACCGCCGCCCGGTGTACTTTTCGCTACGCAGGTCGGCGCCCGGCCCGTGACGTCGGAAGTACGGCGACTGTTGCGAATCAGCGACATCGACGACGTCAAGCTGACCGGCCTGAACGAGGATGCCGTTGCACATTCGGCGGACTACTCGCTGGTCCAGTGGGAGGGTCCAGCGCCCGCAGAGTTCCTTGACGACCTCGCGGTATTGCATTCGCGCATGACGATCGACGCGCCGCTGGAGGACCTCGACTGGGAACCGGAACAGTGGACCCCGCAGCGATACCGCGAGCGCGAGCAGCGCGTAATCGCCAACGGGCAAGTGTGCCTGTGCACCGTCGCGCGTCACGATGCGTCGGGTCAGATCGTCGCGCTGACCGACATTGGCGTGACCTCGGCACAGCCCGACATCGCATACCAGTGGGCGACGATCGTGCTGCCATCGCATCGCGGACACCGGCTCGGCATGCTGGTGAAGATTGCCAATCTTGCATACTTGCGAACCAGCCGACCGCACGTCCGGTCGCTCAACACTTGGAACGCAGCCATCAATGACCACATGGTTGGCATCAACGAGGCCATCGGTTTCCGACCCGTCGAACGCTGGCGTGAATGGCAGCTCGAGCTCTCGGATTCGACGCACTAGTCCCGACAACTTCAGTCGAGTTGAGGTGGTGGGTCAGAGTCGAATTGGCGGCCACCGGGTGATGTCCATAGGCAACTCCCGTCGGGTTTGAGTTGCACTGTCCAGCCGCTGAAGGTTTTGAGTCGGTGGTGTCTTCGGCATAGGCAGCAGCAGTTGGCTGCGGAGGTGTCGCCGCGTGGGGCGGGAATGTTGTGGTCGATGTCGCATACGGTGGCTCGGGCGTTGCAGCCGGGAAAGCGGCAGCGCCGGTCGCGGGCCATCACATAGTCGGCAAGTTCCGCGGGCGGCCGGTAGATGGCGGTGCCGTAGTCGAGCAGAAACCCGGTGACCGGCTCGGCGATCATTCGCCGCCAGTCCGCTTCCGCGGCCCGGTCGCGCACGAGGGCGGCGGGGATCGGGCCGTAGCCGAGGAGTTCGGCAGGATTTTCGGCCAGCCCGAGCAGGGACGGCAGGTCGGTGATGAACTGGACTTGTTGGCGGCGGCCGTGCCTGCGGGGTGCGTTCGGATCGGCCAGCGCGTTGTTCGCCCAGACCACCAAAGCGTCCGACCGGTACGCGTCGATGCCCTCGTCGGGTAGGCCGGCCTTTTGGGCGGCGGCCTTCAACTGCGTCGCGGTCACGTCCAGGCCAAGCAACACGGTTTGAGCGTCGACGGACGAGAGCGTCACAAGGAGTTCGGTCATCACCGCGTCGAGCAGGTCGAACTTGTCGACTCGGCGCCCGCGCATCGCCTGCGTGTGTTCGGCGAGTACAAGGTCCGGGTTCGCGGCCAGCACGGCGCGACGTAGCGTGCGCCGAAACGCTGCCCAACTTTGACCCTTGACCGTGGAGGCGACCCGCGCATCCACTGCGGCGATGCCCGCCGGGTCGAGGCCGGCCTCCGCCACTGCTTGGGCGACGACACGTGCATGCCAATACCCCATGAACCCGGCGGCCATGGCCAGTTGGCACTTGGGCAGCGTCTCGGTGATCGCCCTGGCCGTATCGACCCGGGCCTGAGCGCCGCCGCTGGTCATCCCCAACGTCGCCGCGACAAGGTTCACCCCGCCGTCGATGCTGCTCGCGGCCCAACGGATCCATCTCGTCGGGTCAGGGGCGGTGGCGTCGGACCCGCGACCCGCGCGGTCAGCCGCACGCCCAACTCGGCCAGCCACGCCTGCTGGCGCTCAACCAACTCCAACGCCACCGACGCTGATTGTTCGTCGAGGGTGTCAATCTCGAGGTGCGATAAGCAGCTGACCGCGAAAAGCCCTGGATCGAAGTCAAGCAAATCCTGCAAAGACCAGGCGGGCGCAGCATCGGACAACAACGACAACGCGACAGCGCGGCCAACGGCATCAACATGGGCATCAACATCGAGATCGACATCGACCTCTGCGATCAACATGCCACGAAGCTACAAACGACCACTGACACTTTCCGCCCGCACGACCGAGCCCCGGAATCTGTGTACGAACTCGCAAGCCTGTGCACAACATGAATCCAACGATCTGCGCGCACGCTTCGAGCTATGTAGTCGACTTCCACGTCGCCGTAACGAGCGCTACTCCTGGTCGGTAGGCGAGGTGCACGTAGGACGGCGCTGCAATTACGGCAAAGTCGGCCCGCTTACCCACGGACAGAACGCCGATGTCATCACGACGCAAGGCACGTGCACCGGCCGCAGTCGCCGCCCACAATGCCTCTGCTGGCGTCAGGTGCATGTCACGAACAGCGACAGCGATACAGAAGGGCATGCTTGTCGTGTACGAAGACCCAGGGTTGCAATCCGTCGCCAACGCAACGACAACACCCGCATCGATCATTCGTCGCGCATCCGCATACACGTTGCGAGTCGAGAAGTCGGCGCCCGGCAGCACGGTGGCGACAGTGGCAGATCCGGCGAGCGCATCGACGTCCGCATTGCTCATGTGATTGCAGTGGTCAACCGAGGCCGCGTCAAGCTCGACGCCGAGTTGCACCGCACCCGTTCGCTCTAGCTGATGTGCATGCAGGCGAGGCAACAAGCCGCGAGCGATGCCTGCCTGCAGAATCAACCGCGCCTCGTCGACGGAGAATGCTCCGCGATCGCAAAATACGTCGATCCATCGAGTGCCAGGGGCGCACGCATCGAGCATCGGACCTGCAACGAGCGAGACGTAGTCGTCCCGGCGGCCCTGGTACTCGATCGGCACGACGTGTGCACCAAGGAATGTCGACTCGGCCGTCAACGATTGCGCGATCGCCAGACCGCGCGCCTCGTCGTCCGTCGTGAGGCCGTATCCGCTCTTGATCTCGACGGTCGTCGTGCCGGACGCAACCATCTCGGCGAGCAGCCGCGAAGCGTTCGAGCGGAGTGTCTGGTCGCTCGCCTCGCGTGTCGCAATCAGGGTCGCCGCGATGCCGCCTGCCGTGTAAGGGGTTCCGGCCATTCGCGAGGCGAACTCATCGGCACGGTCAGAAGCAAAGATCAGATGGCTATGACTGTCGACGAAGCCGGGCACCACCGTCTGACGATCGAGGTCGACGCGAGTATCGGCAGAGGGGGCATGTGCTCGGCGGCCAACCCATGCCACCCGCTCGGCCTCGATGACCATGGCCGCATCACGAACGATCCCGAGCACCGACCCGTCGCCATTACTTGGATCGTTGGTAACCAGCAATCCGATGTTGTCGACGAGCGTTGTGGTCATCGGACCACCGCGGCGATCGCCGACTGCAGCGCAGCACCGACGTCACCCACACGAACGTGCTGACGGTCCTTCACCACAACGTTTCCGTCCACGACCACGTCGGTGACATCGGGTGTCGATGCAGCGAACACAATCGACTCCGCCGTTGCCCCGCCGCCGGCGGTTCGAGGCGACCCCAGGTCGACCGCCACAAGATCCGCCCGCCTGCCGACGGCCAGCTGTCCGGCATCCGGCCAGCCCAATGCGCGATGCCCAGCAACTGTCATCGAATCGAGCAAATCGCCTGCAGCGAAAGTACCGCGTGAGCCAGTAGCCAACCGCTCGTCGAGTTCGATTCCCCGAGCCTCCTCGAATAGGTCGATCACCGCCTGCCCATCAGAACCAACGGAGAGCGCGACACCGGCGGCCGCGAGAGCGCCCGCTGGGCCGATTCCGTCAGCAAGATCGCGTTCGGTCGTCGGGCATAGACAGACTCCCGTCGCGGTCGACGCAAGTAGCGCGATGTCGTCGGCGGTCAGATGCGTAGCGTGCACGGCGACCGATGCCGCTCCCAACGCGCCGGCGTCGGCAAGCAGTCGCGTCGGAGTAACGCCGTAGCGTTCAAAACACGCATCGTTTTCTGCGCGCTGTTCAGACAGATGAAAATGAAGCGGGACGGCGCGGGTGCGCGCCCAGTCAGCAACTGCGCCAAGTTGATCCGGCGGCACCGCGCGCACCGAGTGAATAGCCGCGCCCACGCGCACATGTGCAGCCTCATGAAGCTCGCCGACGCGCGCCGCCCACGCGGCCGCGTCGCCATCACTGAAGCGTTGCTGGGACGGCTGCACCGGTTCGCCTATTCCGCCTGCTAAGTAACAGGCATCAAGCAACGTCAATCGGATGCCCACTTGGGCTGCCGCTTCGATCAGCGCGACACCCATGACGTTTGGGTCGGCGTAGGACACGCCGCCAGCCTGATGGTGCACGTAGTGGAACTCGCCGACGCAGGTGACGCCAGCCAATGCCATCTCCGCGTAAGTGGCCTGCGCGAGCGCGAGGTAGTTCTCCGGATCAAGTCGATCCGCCACGGCATACATCTGGTCGCGCCAGGTCCAGAAATCCCCTCGCCTGGACTGTGCACGACCACGCAACGCGCGATGGAATGCGTGGGAGTGCGTGTTCGCAAGGCCTGGAATCACGAGGCCGGTCAACCGTTGCGCGGTTGACGGAGTATCGACGCTCTCTTCGATCCCCGTGATCCGACCATCGTCGACAGTGACCAGCACGCCCGAGACCACCCGCCCCGGCGGCAGCCATGCATTCTCACACCACCACGACGGCATAGTCAGCTCGCCTCGACCGGCGGCGTACTGACCCAATCGGCCATCACGGCCGCGAGCGCTTCGACGCCCGCAAGGCAGTCGGCGCGCTCGGCGAACTCCGCTGGCGAATGTGAGACGCCGGTCGGGTTACGCACGAACAGCATCGCGGTCGGGACCACTGAAGACAGCACCCCCGCGTCGTGTCCGGCGCCCGTGCCGAGATCGGGCATTACACCGACGCCAGGCTCCGGGCCGACGCCAGCCGCCGAGTCGAGCACCTGATGTAGTCGCTCGTTCACGTCGGCAGAAAATGTGACGAGTGCCGACACGGATTCGGCCGTCACGCTCACCGTCATGAGCTCATCATGTGCCCGCACTTTCGCAGCCTTCGAGACTCCCGCAACAATCTCATCGACGATGTCTTGTTTGGGTCCCCGCGCGTCCAGCCAAGCGGTGACCTTCGAAGCGACGGCGTTCGTGCCGTTCGGCTCGACCTTCACGCGGCCGAACGTTGCGACCCCACCCTGCTCATTTGCGATCTTCCGGGCTGCAAGAACTGCAGACGCGAACGGCAGCATCGGGTCACGCCTGTCGACCATTCGCGTCGTGCCCGCGTGGTTTGCCTCGCCTTCGAAAGCGAAACGCCAGCGGCCGTGTGGCCAGATGCCGGTGCCGATCCCCACTGGTGCGTCGAGATCGACCAGTGCCCTGCCCTGCTCGATATGCAGCTCAACGAAGACACCCACCCTGCGAAGGAGGTCGTCGTCACGGCCAAGGTGTGCGGTGTCGATGCCAGCACGACGCATCGCGTCATCGAGACTCACGCCGTCGACATCTGTTAGTGCACGAGCGGCCTCCGGCTTCAGCGCACCCGTGAGTAGCCGCGACCCGGCGCAGGCGACGCCGAAACGCGCACCCTCCTCGTCGGCGAACACGACAACAGCAATCGGACGCAATGGCTGCACTCCGCGATTGCGAAGCAGGTCGATCGCGCACAACGCTGCGACGACGCCGAGCGGACCGTCGAACGCACCGCCGTCGGGTACCGAGTCGAGGTGCGACCCGCTGACGAATGCCTCGCGCGGCTCAGCTGACCAGCCACTCGGCAACCACCACGCCCACAGATTGCCGTTGCGGTCGGTGTGTACGTCGAGATCGCGGGCCCGAGCCACGGAGACGAACCACGACCGCGCCAGAAGATCGGCGTCGTTCCAGGCGAACCTGCGATAGCCGCCAGCGGACGAAACACCAATGGGCAACAACTCCGACCAGAGCCGGTCCCGATGTCGGCTACCGCCGCATCCACAGAGAAGAATCCCCTGAGACCGAATCCCCTGAGATCGCGTCCCGTGAAATCGGGTCCCCTGAGATAGGGACGTTCACTCGACTGCGGATTCGTGCGTTAGCCCCTCGTGCATAGGGATCCGGACGCCGCGTTGCACCGCAACTCCGCTCGCGAGGTCGTAGCCGGCATCGACGTGCCGGATGACGCCCATCCCAGGGTCGTTCGTCAGCACTCGCTCGAGTTTCTGAGCGGCCAACGGCGTGCCGTCGGCAACACTGACTTGCCCTGCATGAATGGAGCGGCCGATACCGACACCACCACCGTGGTGGATCGAGACCCATGACGCGCCTGATGCGGTGTTTACCAGCGCGTTCAGCAGGGGCCAGTCGGCGATCGCGTCGGATCCGTCTGCCATCGCTTCGGTCTCGCGGTACGGCGAGGCGACCGATCCCGCATCGAGGTGGTCGCGCCCGATCACGATCGGCGCACTGATGTCTCCGCGGGAAACCAGCTCGTTGAAGCGCAGCCCGGCGAGATGGCGTTCGCCGTAACCGAGCCAGCAGATGCGCGCGGGCAAACCCTGGAAAGCGACCTTCTCCTGAGCCGATCGAATCCAACGCTCGAGCGGCTCGTTATCGGGGAACAGGTCAAGGACCGCCCGATCCGTAACCGCAATGTCGGCTGGGTCGCCCGAGAGTGCAGCCCATCGAAACGGTCCTTTGCCTTCGCAAAACAGTGGGCGGATGTAGGCCGGCACGAATCCAGGAAATGCGAATGCGCGTTCATAGCCGGCGAGCTGGGCCTCGCCGCGGATGGAGTTGCCGTAGTCGAAGACCTCCGCCCCGGCATCCATGAAGCCGACCATCGCTTCGACCTGCTTCGCCATCGATGTACGAGCGCGGTCGGTGAACTCCTCCGGCTTGGCTTCCGCGTAGTCGTGCCAATCGGCCAGGTCGACGCCGTCGGGCAGGTACGACAGCGGGTCATGCGCCGAGGTCTGATCGGTCACGATGTCGACCGGGACCCCGCGCCGCAGCAACTCAGGAAAAACGGAGGCGCAGTTGCCGACGAGCCCGACCGACAGCGCGCGCCCATCAGCCTTCGCGGACAATGCGCGCGTGAGCGCCACATCGATGTCGTCAGTCCATTCGTCGAGATAGCGCTGCTGAACGCGCCGCTCCAGCCGCGCCGGCTCGACGTCGACGACGATCACCGCACCGCCGTTCATCGTGACCGCGAGGGGTTGCGCACCGCCCATTCCGCCGCAGCCGCCAGTCAAGGTCAACGTGCGAGCGAGCGTGCCCGCGAATCTTTTCGCAGCAACCGCAGCAAAGGTCTCGTAGGTGCCTTGCAAAATCCCTTGCGTACCGATGTAGATCCACGAACCAGCTGTCATCTGGCCGTACATCGTGAGCCCAAGATGCTCGAGCCGCCGGAACTCCGGCCACGTTGCCCAATCACCAACAAGGTTGGAATTCGCGATCAGCACTCGCGGCGCCCATTCGTGCGTGCGCATCACGCCGACAGGTCGGCCCGACTGCACGAGCATCGTCTCGTCGTCCTTCAAGGTCTGGAGCGTGCGCACGATTGCGTCGAACGAATTCCAGTCCCGAGCAGCCTTCCCGGTACCGCCGTAGACGACGAGATCGTCGGGGCGTTCAGCGACGGCCGGGTCGAGATTGTTCATCAGCATCCGCATCGCGGCTTCCTGCGGCCAACCCAGACACGACAAGGTGGTGCCGCGGGGGGCCCGCACCGGGCGAGGTCCGCTCACAACATCTCTCCGATCACGGACTCGGCGGCGTCCACGAAGCTTCCTGCACGAGTCAACTCGACTGCGGCTTCGATCTCCGGCGACAGCCACCGATCGACGTCCGGCCCTGCAACTCGCGTACGCAACGCCGCAACCACGGCGGCGGTACCGGGTGCAGGCAGCAGTGGCGCACGCAAGTCCAATGCCCGTGCGGCAGTGAGAATCTCGATCGCGAGAACGCGAGTCAACCCGTCGACAGCCCGCAGCAGCTTGCGAGCGGCTGACCAGCCCATCGAGACGTGATCCTCCTGCATCGCTGACGACGGGATCGAGTCGACGCTCGCCGGTACCGCGAGCCTCTTCATTTCGCTGACGATCGCTGCCTGCGTGTATTGCGCGATCATGTGCCCCGAGTCGACGCCGGGATCGACCGCGAGGAACGCGGGAAGCCCGTGCGAGCGCGCGACATCGAGCAGGCGATCGCTGCGCCGCTCAGACATCGACGCGAGGTCGGCGGCCGCGATGGCAAGAAAGTCCAGGACGTAGCCAAGCGGCGCGCCGTGGAAGTTTCCGTTCGACTCGACCCGGCCGTCGGGCAGCACCACGGGGTTGTCGATCGCACTTGCCAGCTCACGGCCTGCGACGGTAAGTGCGTGCGCGAGCGTGTCGCGGAACGCGCCAGCGACCTGCGGCGCACAACGAAGCGAATAGGCGTCCTGAACCAGCGTGCAGTCAATGCGATGGGACTCGACGATCGGCGAGCCTGCCAGCAAGGCACGAAGGTTCGCGGCCGACGCGGCTTGGCCGGGATGCGGCCGCAACGCCTGCAGGTCGGCCGCGAAAACCGCATCGGTGCCGAGAATCGCCTCGACGCTCATCGCGGCCGCGATGTCAGCACTCTTGGCCAATGTCGAGAGGTCGTGACATGCCAACAGCAACATGCCGAGCATTCCGTCGGTGCCATTGATGAGCGCGAGACCTTCCTTCGCGCTCAGCACGACTGGCTCGATGCCGGCGGCCGACAGAGCCGAGGAGGCGGGCACCAACGTGCCGGAGACATCGCGCACCGAGCCCTCGCCCATCAGTGCCAGTGCGCAGTGCGCGAGTGGGGCCAAGTCGCCGGAACACCCAAGTGACCCAAACTCGTGCACCACCGGCGTAATCCCTGCGTTCAACATCGCGGCGTAGCCCTCAACGATCAACGGGCGGACCCCGGTGCGTCCGGTCGCCAGTGTCGCGAGGCGCAGCAGCATCATCGCCCGGACAACTTCGCGCTCGACTTCGGCGCCGCTCCCGGCCGCGTGCGAGCGCACCAGCGAGCGCTGCAGCTGCGCGCGCAGATCAGGCGCGATGTGCCTCGTCGCTAATGCGCCAAATCCGGTGGAGACGCCGTACACGGGCTCGCCCGACTCCGCGAGTGCCTCGATGTGCGCCCGTGACGCCGCGACTCGCGCCAGCGCCGAAGCGCTCACCGATACCTGAGTTCCGTCGCGGGCGACGGCAACCACCTGGGCTGGCTCGAGCGGCTGCCCAACCGCGACGACCGTCAGTTCGCGGGTCTGCGTCATGGGGGACAGTCTGCCGCGCTCGCAGCGCACTGAGCTCTCGGGTGGCCGGACGACCGGCGTAGGCATCCGGCCACCCGAGACTCTCCAGTCGTTCGTTACTCGAGTGTTGCTCTCTAACTAGCTGCGAGCTCTTAGACCCAAGACCAATCGCGCATGGTTGATCACCTCCCTCGCACGTGCTGGGCAAGTGCTGGGCGAGTGCTCGGCAGGAACTTGTCGACCTGCCGGCCGAATCGGCCCCTACGGCCGTTGATCAGCCTTGATCCGCCAAACAAGATCACTTGTGAGCGATCAGTCTCATTCTGTCCGGATTCTTAACCCGGACAGCGGTGACACGGCGGACCAGACCCCGTAAAGTCCGCAGCGCAGGTCGCCCGATTCGCTGCTTCCTGGGGCCTGCTGGGCGTGATGTGACCGGTTCATGAAGAAGGGCGGGAGACCCGCAGAAGTGACACGCAATACGCTCCGGGGCGCCAGGCCCTGGACTGCGTGGAGCGTGTGGCAACTGCCCTTGGCGGCCCGAGTCGTCGTGCTCGCCGGCGTCGCCGGGTATCTCACCGCACTTGCCGCTGCCGTCGTGCAACTGCTCGCCGGCGCTGCGCTGCACGCTCCCGCCTACCAGCAACTCAGCGTCGCTGGCACCTTCGCGTTTGCGGCAATCGCGAGCGCCGAGATATCGATGCGGTTCGCCTGGCCACGAACTCGGCAGGACCGCGTCGCCAGGGATCTCATGGCGGTCTGGCTGCTGCCGATCGCGCTGCTGCTTCCGCCGGCGTACGTGATGGTCACCGTGGTCGTCTTGCGCAGCTACGTCTATGCCCGGGTCTATCGCGCACAGCTCTTGAAGCACGTGTACACGACTGCGTCTCTGGGGCTCGCGTACGGTGGCGCCTCGCTGGTCCACCGGCTCGTGCTGCACGCAACGATGGACACCAACGTCACAGCAAGCCAGTTCACCAGGGGCGGCATCGCAGCCGTTTCGTTGGCACTCGCGGTCCTCACCTACTGGGTCGTGAACGCTGTCCTGATCGCCGCCGTGGTCGTCATGACCGCCGGTCCAGCGGCTCTACGCAAGTTCCTGCAAGACCGCGAAGGCTTGGTGGTCGACGCCGTCGCGGCGTGCCTTGGCACATTGGCTGCCGTCTTGTGGGCCACTGAACCGATGCTCGCGGTGCTGCTATTGCCGCCGGTGCTCTTGCTCGAACACCAGCTATTCAGCGGACTTCGCCAAGCTGTCCGCACCGACCTTCTCACCGACGTCGCGAATCCCCAGTACTGGCGTGAAGTTGCAGGCCGCGAAGTCGAGCGAGCAGCGGCGAGCGACGACCACCTCGCGATCTTGATGATCGACGTCGACCACTTCAAGTCCGTCAACGACAAGTACGGCCACCTCGCCGGCGATGAAGTGCTGGCCGCAGTTGCCCGCACGATCGCGCAGGCTCTGCGGCCACGCGACCTCGTCGGCCGGCTGGGTGGCGAGGAGTTCGGCGCCGTTCTGTCTGGCCTCAACCTGCTCGACGCTGAAGGTGCTGCCGAGCGGCTGCGCACCCAGGTTCGCGACATCCGCGTACGCGCCGACAGCGGTGAGTGGATCAGCGTCACCGTCTCGGTTGGCGTCAGCGAACTGTCAGTCACGGGCGGCGATCTGCACCGGCTCCTCGACGCGGCCGACACTGCGCTCTACGTCGCGAAGGCAGCGGGCCGCGACTGCGTGCGTGTCGCCGCAGCCGAGCCCGGTGTCGTCATCGACCTGTCGGGTCCCCGAGAGGAGTCGACCCGCTAGGTCCTAGGCGTCAGGTCCTAGGCGTCAGGTCCTAGGCGTCGTCGTCTGTTGAGCCTTGAACTCCCGCGTGTGCTGCCGGAATGCTGCCGAGCCGACCAGCTTGGTAGTCCTCGAACGCCTGCATGACCTCGGCCTTGGTGTTCATCACGAACGGGCCGTACATCGCAACCGGCTCCTTGATCGGCTGGCCGCCCAGGATCAAGACGTCCATGGTCGGGCTGCGGGTTTCCTGTGTCTGATCCGCAGCGATGGTGACGGTGTCGCCATCGCCGAATACCGCAAGCTGACCCATCGAGATCGGACGCCGGGCTGCGCCGACCGACCCCCGGCCGGCCAGGGTATAGACGAGCGCGTTGTAGTCGGGCTGCCACGGCAGCGTCAGTGACGCTCCCGGCGACAGCGTCGCGTGCACCAAGGCGATCGGCGTGTGAGTGACGCCAGGGCCTGGGTGACCGGCGACGTTTCCGGCAATCACTCGCAGCAACACCCCGCCGTCCGGCGAAGCAAGTAGTGACACTTCGCTCGCACGGATGTCTTGGTAGCGCGGCGCCGCAAACTTCATCGCCTTCGGCAGGTTGACCCACAACTGAAAGCCGTGGAAGAGACCGCCGCTCGCGACCAGGTGCTCGGGTGGGGTCTCGATGTGCAAAATCCCAGCGCCCGCAGTCATCCACTGCGTGTCGCCGTTGGTGATCAGGCCGCCGCCGCCGTTGGAGTCGTGGTGCTCGAACAGCCCATCGATCATGTAAGTAACGGTCTCGAAGCCGCGATGCGGATGCCACGGCGTCCCCTTGGGCTCCCCCGGCGCGTATTCGACCTCACCCATCTGGTCCATGTGAATGAACGGGTCGAGCGCACGCAGGTCGACACCGTGGAACGCGCGGCGCACCGGAAAGCCTTCACCTTCAAGGCCGGACGGCGCGGTAGTGACCGACAGCACCGGCCGGTCGCGGTCAAGCTGGGGGTCGGTCAGCGGCACTCGCGGGAGCGCCAGCGGGTTCGGGGCGGTCACGGCAGGCATCGGGTCCTCCTCGTTCAGCGGCCCAGTCGGGCTGCCATCTCCCTGCTGAACATGGTTGCACACGCAATCATTCCGAGCGCCTTACTCCAGCCCCAGAAGCGCGGGCAGGTGTCTGGGCGGCGGGTTCCCGTTGCCCAGAATCGTGTCGTGGATCTGCCGGTCCGACCAGCGCGGGTGCGCCGCCCGCAGCCGCTCGACCACGTCGGTCACCTGTCGCCCGCCGATGTAGTAGGTCGACAACTGCGCACTGGTGAGCAACGCCCGCCGCCACTTGCCGGCGGCTTCGCCCTCTTCCTGGTGACCGCGCCCGGTCATCAACTCCATCGCCTCGGCCTCGGTGAGACCGTCGCAGTGCACCCGAACGTCGAGCACCGCGTTGATCGTCGCGCGCAGGCGCATCTTCAACTGCTGCATCGTGACGGGCAGGCCACCGAATCCCTGCCGCACCATCTCGGCTTCGGCGTACACCGCCCAACCTTCGACGAAGGGTCCGCTCCAATACGTCTGATGCACTCTCGTCGGAACCGGCCCCCGCCTGCTGTGCGCCAGTTGCAGGACATGGCCAGGCATCGCCTCGTGGATCACCAGGTTGCGAAGGTTGTGCACGTTGACCTCGCGATAGAACGACGCAACGCGTTCGGCCGGCCAATCGGTCGGTGTCGGCGAGATTGCGAAGAAGGTCGTCGTGCCCGGCGGATCGAGTGGCCCGGGGGGATCGCAGTAGGCGACTGCTACCCCGCGGTGGATCTCGGGCATCACGATGACCTCGACCGGGTCGTCGTACATCGTGATGAGCTCGTGCTCAGCGACAAACGAAGTCGCCTCGGCCAGCGCCTCCTCCGCGACCGCCACGATCGTGTCGTTGGTGGGCGCGTCGAGTGCCAGCCGGTCAAGCACCTCGCGCGGCGTTCCGCCGAGCTGTGAGGCCACCTGCGCGATCCGGTCCTCGAGCACCAACAGTTCGTCCATCGCAGCCTGCAGAACCTGCTCAGGTGTCATCTCCACGTCGAGCACCAGGCTGAGCTTGCGCGCAAACGTCTCGCGCCCAAGACGCGGATCGCCGGCGGCGCTGTCGAGCTCCGCAGTCAGCCACTCGATGTGCGTGTTGAGTGCAGCGCGGGCGGCCTCGACTGCGGGCTCGACCTCGCGTCGGAGATCTGGCACGTCGGCGATCTCGCGAGCGATGTCGTCGACCAAACCCAGCGTGCCGCCGAACTGGCCGATCGCGGTCTCGACGTGCACCCGCGGCATGTCGTGCAGCGTTTCGCGCGCGACCTCGAGCTGCTCGGGAATCTGGCGCAACCGCGACCCCGCACTACGCAGTCGATCGTGCAGTGGCGCGTAGTCGCGCGCGAGCAGCAGATAGAGCGCCGTACCCGGATTCGCCGCGAGCGGGTTCCAGGTGTACTCGCCGTCTTCCTCGATATCGAAGAGCCGATCGCGCAGTCGCACGCTGAGTACTTCGGCGTCGACGCGGTGCCCGATGGGCAACTGCACGTCGTCCCACTGATGCAGTTCGACGAGGCGAGCCGCGATCGCCGTGCGCTCCTCGTCGAGCACCGCTGGGTGCAGATCGTCGAGACGATCGTCGAAGCGGTGATCGCCGAGCGAACTCGCCATGACCGGCTGTCTGACCAGGATGTCCTCGACCGCCGCGGACGCGAACGCCTCGAAGCTTTGGGTGGTGACCGCCACCTCACTGAGATGGGGGGTGACATCGGGGGTGCTATTCGTCATCCCGCCACCCTAACCAGCCAGCGTCAGAACCAGCAGGCCTCGGAACCAGCAGACCTCAGCTCCAGCAGGCCTCAGCTCCGGTCCTGGATCTCCCACGCGTGATCAAGGACGTGCCAGGCGATGCGCCGCGCTGCGTACCTCGGCAACCAACCCTTCGCGGTTGCAGGCGCGCCGGCTCGCGCATCGCGGATGGCATTCAAGAGGTCAGCTCGCTCCGCCGCAATCCCGTCATGATCCTGCGGGGTTTTATGCCGGACGCCGAGTTTGCGCGCGTAGGCGATCTCTGCGGCGACGACGTGGGCGAAGACCGCGTCGCGATCACGACCGCCGCCGCGCGGGCCTTTGCGCAGCTGCGCCGGGGCGCCAGCGACGACGTCGTCGAGCTCAGCCCACGCGGCCTCGACCAACGTTGCGAGCCGCTTCGACTGCGCAGCCGTGAGCGGCTCGCTGTCGAGCTGCGCTGCTGACCCGAGGGAGCCGAAGTCGACGTATGAGAAAGCTTTGCCGCCGCGCCAGGGGATCTGTTCGACGACGTCGAACGTTAGATGGGCGGCGGCAGGAAAGCGCAGACCGGCGCGCTTCGCGACCACCGCGTAGCGAGGTGCATACGTGGCAAGGGCGTCCAGTGCCTCCTCGTCAGTCTTCGCCCGGCGGCACCACCCTGGCCAGTCGACGGAGCACGCGAAGACCCGCGTGGGGCCTGCCTCGAGGTAGACGGGAACGGCAGGCGGCATGGTGCGAGCTTGCCATGGGTAGGAGACAGTTGTGACAGATACAGGCCCGATCGAGGTCCCCACCGACCGGCCCGCTCAGAGGCATCCAGTTGATCCGAAAGAGTTCGAGGTACCGGTCGTCGTTTTGTCACACCGCGCGCCGATCGCATTCTACGAAGAGGGCGGCGTTCGCAAGGCTCGGCGGGGCGCGGGCGGCCTGGTCACTGCCCTAGTCGGCTTGGCCGGACAACTCAACGACGCCGTATGGGTTTGTGCTGCGAGCACCGACGAAGATGTCGTGGTCGCCCGCGAATACAAGGACGCGAGCCTGCACGTATCAATGTCGGCGCAGCCGAAGATCACGCAAGGCGACGCCGAGGGCAGCCTGCAGATCCGCTTCGTTGAGACCGATCCCTTCGCGCACGAGGACTTCTACGGCGTGATCTCGAACCCCCTCCTGTGGTTCATCCAGCACGGTCTGTACGAACTCAGCTACTCCCCTAACATCGGCCAGCGCGAGCGCGACGCGTTCGAGGACGGCTACGTCAGCGTCAACCGGACCTTCGCCGATGCGGTCGCCCGCGAAGTCGAGCAGCGCGGCGGCCGAGCACTGGTGATGCTGCACGACTACCACTTCTATCTCGTAGCGGACTTGGTCCGGCAACGCTGCCCCGACGTCGTCCTCTCACATTTCGTACACATTCCGTGGCCAGGACCCGACGCCTGGCGGGTGTTGCCGCCCGACATGCGCGAGCGGCTGCTCTACGGCCTGCTCGGCAACGACGTGGTGGCGTTTCACACCGAGCGCTTCGCCCGCAACTTCCTGCTGTGCGCGCAGGAGTTGCTCGGACTAACGATCGATCTCAACAAGATGACAGTGGACGTCGGGCCGCGCACCGTAACAGCGCGGACGTATCCCATCTCGATTGACGTCGCCACACTGGTCGAGACCGCTGGGAGCAAGGCGGTGCGAAACCGCCTCGACGACCTCGAGCAGTGGCTGGTGACCGACGACGCGAAGCTCATCGTGCGGGTCGATCGCACCGACCCGTCGAAGAACATCATTCGCGGCTTCCTGGCCTTCGAGAAGCTGCTCGACGATCACCCCGAACTCGTCGGCAAGGTGCGCTTTCTGGCGTTCCTGCAACCGAGCCGACTCGACGTGCCCGAGTACGCGCAGTACGTCGCCGACATCGGCTCGGTCGTCGCCCGCGTCAATGCCAGGTACACCAGGCAAGGCGAGGCGCCGATCGATCTGCGACTGCACGAAGACTTCCCGACCGCGGTGGCTGCCTACACGATCTGCGACGTGGTCATGGTCAACTCGATCGCCGACGGCATGAACCTGGTTGCCAAGGAGGCGGTCTCGGTCTCGCGGCGCGACGCGGTGCTGGCGCTGTCGGAGAACACCGGCGCCCACGAAGAACTGGGCGCGTTTGCGGTGACGCTCTATCCGTTCGACATCCAGCAGCAGGCCGATGCCCTGTACGAGGCATTGATGATGCCCGCAGCCCGTCGTCGAGAACTGCGCGAAGCCGCCGCGGACATCGTGCAGGCCAACGACGTCGCGAAATGGCTCGCGTTTCAGCTTGCTGACCTGTCGGAGATCACCGGCCTCTGGTCCTAGCTTTGGAAATGTGCACCGCAGGCAACCGCCGACCCCTTCAGCGCGTCTATCAGTCGTGCCGCCCGTTCGATTCTTGCTGCCCGCATTCGCGGCCGTCCTGACCTTGATCGCGGGCTGCGCCTCGCAGGCCGCAACCGTCGCGACCCAGCCGCCGCGCGCCACCCCGCCGTCCGCCTCATCGTCCGCTGCCCCTGCGGGCTACGCCTGCAGCTCCTCGGACATCTTCAGCCAGCGGGTCGGTGCCCAGGTCCGCCAGCAAGTCTCCCTCGGCGACACCACCGCGGTGTTAACCGGAACGAGCGCTAGCGACGGCGTCGAGCCGAGCGCACTAAACGACGGCGTCCTTACGATCACTCGCGCCGGGCACCTGGCCG
Source organism: uncultured Actinomycetes bacterium (assembly GCA_963737705.1). Lineage (GTDB taxonomy): Bacteria > Actinomycetota > Actinomycetes > Acidothermales > Acidothermaceae > PALSA-607. The sequence goes on along the minus strand of CAVTTP010000008.1, from coordinate 8,301 downwards.
TCACCCTCGCTGTCACCGCACCCGCCAGCACGCCCAGCGTCGACTTGTTCATCATCGAGACCCAAGCGCAAGAGTCCGAAAGCGCGGACGTCGACACTGCGGGTTCGTTGTGTCTAGGCCGGTTCAGCGAAGGTGCCGCGCCAGTTGCGCTGCTTGCGCTCACCACCGGCGGAGCGCATTGCTGCTTCACCGTTCGCGCCGTTCCGTCGGTAGGCGGCCCCGCAGTGGATCATGACTTCGGCAACTACTCGCCGTGGTTTCGCCAGACCGCAAGTGGCCCGCTCCTCGTGAGCGCCGATAACGCGTTCGCGTATCAGTTCGGATCGTTTGCCGGCTCGGGGCCGCCGGTCCAACTGTTCGCCTGGAACGGGACCGCGTTGGCCGACGTGACCAGGCAGCATCTTGACCTTGTGGCGGACGACGCGCAGAACTACCTCGCGCTGTTCAACGACCCGTCGCAACCGGAAAAACTCGGATCGCTGGCCGGCTACCTCGCTGATGAATGCGCGCTCGGAAACGCAGCGAGCGCGTGGAGCTTCATCGACCATCAGCGGCAACTCGGCCACCTCGTCGATCCGACTGACCCGGCCAGCGCTTTGGCTGTGGCCGGCTACGAGCCCGCACTGCGCCAGTTCGTCGTGGCCCACGGTTACTGCCCGGACGACTTAGGCCAAACCGGCTCGCAAGTCGCTTCCCCGGCCGAGTAGCGTAATTGTGGAGGCTGCCTCCGATCGCGAGGCAGACGGCACCCACAGGGAGACCGGATGAGCGGAACGACGTCCACATCGGTGCCAAGCGAGGCAGCATCGGCCCCAGGTGTGGGTGGGTTCACGCACAAGCAGGTCCTGGTGATCCTGACCGGCCTGATGCTCGGAATGTTCCTCGCCGCCCTCGACCAGAACATCGTTGCGACCGCCATCCGAACCATCGGTGACGACCTGCACGGCCTCTCGGTACAGGCCTGGGTGACTACCGCTTATCTGATTACGTCGACCGTGTCGACGCCCCTGTACGGGAAGCTCTCCGACCTCTACGGCCGCAAGCCGTTCTTCCTGATCGCGATCACCATCTTCATTACCGGCTCAGCCGCGTGTGCTTTCGCGACATCCATGTACATGCTGGCGGCGTTCCGCGCGTACCAGGGTCTGGGCGCCGGTGGCCTGTTCTCACTCGCCCTCGCGATCATCGGCGACATCGTGTCGCCACGCGACCGAGCCAAGTACCAGGGTTACTTCCTTGCAGTCTTCGGCACGGCAAGCGTGCTCGGGCCAGTACTCGGCGGCTTCTTCGCCGGTGCGAACTCGATCCTGACGATCACCGGCTGGCGCTGGGTCTTCCTGGTCAACGTGCCGATCGGAGTCGTCGCGCTGTACGTCGTGTGGCGCACGTTGAACCTGCCCAACACACATCGACCTGCGCGCATCGACTGGGTCGGCGTGACGTCGCTATTCGTGTGTCTGGTACCACTGCTCGTCGTCGCCGAGCAAGGCCAGAAGTGGGGCTGGGGCTCAGGAACGTCGCTCGCTTGCTACGCGCTGGGCATCGCTGGGCTCGCGCTTTTCATCCTTGCCGAGCATCGCATGGGCGACGACGCGCTTATCCCGCTGCGCTTTTTCAAGAACCGGGTGTTCAGCCTCACGTCGATCGTCGGAGTGCTCGTCGGCATGGGCCTGTTCGGCGGCATCTCGGTGCTGCCGCTCTACCTGCAGATCGTGCGGGGCGTCTCGCCCACCGAGTCCGGCCTGCTGCTGATTCCGTTGACGGCTGGCCTGATGGTCGGCGCGATCATTTCCGGGCAGATGATCTCGCGTACCGGCAAGTACAAGATCTTCCCCGTCGTCGGCTCGCTGCTCTGCGTCATCGCGCTCGTGCTGATGTCATTCATCGGCGCCGACACCCCGCTTTGGCAGACCGATCTGTACGGGGCCCTTTTCGGGGTCGGCATCGGAAACATCATGCAGCCGATCACGCTTGCCACCCAGAATGCGATGCCCGCACGAGACATCGGCGTCGCGACATCGTCGGCCACGTTCTTCCGGCAGATGGGCGGCACGCTCGGGGTCGCCATCTTCCTTTCGGTTCTCTTCAGTACGGCCGGCGGCAACATCGCGCACGCCTACAAGACCGCCGCGAAGTCAGCGTCGTTCCAGTCGCTCACGACAGACCCGAGCGTCACCAGCGCAGCCGCAAACAAGCCGTTGCTCTCGATCCTGCAGGGCCAAAAGCTCTCGTCAGGGAGCTTGAACGACACGGCCTTCTTGAAACACGCCAACAAGCACCTCGCGCACCCGTTCTTCGTCGGGTTCTCCAACTCGATGGACGTGATCTTCCTGCTCGCCGCAGCGGTCATGCTCATCGGATTCTTGCTTTTGCTGCGCGTCGAAGAGTTGCCGCTACGCACGATGTCCGGCATCCAGGCCCAACAGGCCGACGCGAAAGCAGCGAGCGAGCGCAACGCCGCGGCGGCGCAGGTGCAAGGTCAAGGTGCGGCCGCATCCGATGGCGCCGCATCCGATGGCGCAGCGTCCGGCGGCGCAGCATCCGGCCATGCAGCGCCCGACGACCCCGTCATCGACGCGACCCCGACCTGATCTGCGGCCGCACCGCCCGCCGTCCGCCCTGTTGTTCTTCATGCAACTGCTGTTGGTTATGGAACGGCGCGTCTGCCGCTAGCGTCGAAGCGTCATGCGAAATGGCCGATGGTGGGCGGCGGCATTGACGCTCCCCGTGCTCGCAGCGTGCGCGACGGCCGGCTCGGCCGCCAGCTTGTCAGCCGTGAGCTTTCCAGCGGTGAGCAGCCCAGCAAGCACCACGCTGTCGACCGCCGCTTCCCTGACGACGGACACCGCCCGCAGAGCGTTCGCCGCAAGTGTCGCGAAGCGATTTCTCAACAAGGTGCGGCTTCCGGGCGGAGCGCAGATCGAGTCGGCCGCTCCGGTCGCGACTGTCAGTCAGCGCGACGACGGCTCGTCTGTTCCCGCGTACCTGATCGCCGATTCGATGCGATGGTTCATCGTGCCTGGCACGGTCGACGGCGTCATCGGATATGTGCGCGCGCATCCGCCAGTATCTCCGCCGGAGAGCGCCGGAAACTGGTCAGGCGACGGTCCCGACGGGATGCCGTACACCGGAGTCTCGTTCTTCGGCGACACCGACACCACCACCGACACCGACACCGACACCGACATTGCCGAGTCACGCGTTACCGTCGAGGCCGCCGCTGCCGGTGAGTATGTGGCGGTCAAAGTTGAGGCCCAGGTGACCTTCGTGCCCGTACGCAGCCAAGCGGAAGCGGTGCCACTCGCAGTGACTGGCGCCGTTTTGGTCCGGGTCGGCGACGGAGCTGCCGTCGTCAAGGTGCAAAGGGCCGACGCTTATCAACTTGCGATGCTGCTGAACGCACTCACCACGCAGGCACCCATCCCCGTCGCCTGTCCGTTCATGGCGCACACCGACAGTGTCACGTTCGCAGTGCCCGGCGGCTCGATGGTTTTCGACTTCACCTGCAACTTCGGGGTCGCCGTCAGCGTCAACGGTGTCAACCAGCCCGGGCTCGTCTCGTCATACCCACTCACCAAGAAGGTCGACTTGCTCTTCAGCACTGCAAGCCCCGGCTCAGCTACTGCGCCTGCGCCGTAGTTTTCGGCACGTCAGTTTTCGGTACGTCCGTTTTCAGTACATCGTTGCGGATGAGCAGCCCGGCGAGCACGCCGCCGAGCGCGGTCAGCGAGGCAGCGATCCACACCGCGTGATGGAACCCGTTGGAAAGTGCGGTCGGTGACTTGTAGGCAGTGGCCGTGATACCCGACAGCGCCGGCAGAACCGCCACCGCGAACAGCGCTGCCGTACGGGCGACGTCGTTGTTCACGGCCGATGCAACCCCGACGTCCCTCGACGGAGCGGCCGCCATCACGGTGGCGGTCAGCGGCGCAACTGTGGTCGCCATACCCAACCCGAACACCAGGATGCCGGGCAGCACCGACGACACGTAGCTCGATCCCGGATGCACCCTCGCGAGCAAGGTGACGCCGATACCCGCCACGATCGGTCCGACAGTCATCTGCAACCGGGGGCCGCGCCGAGCTGCGTACCTGCCCATCCGTGACGACAGGAGCAAGAGCATGGCCGTCACCGGCAACAGCGAAGCGCCCGCAGCTACCGCAGAGAAGCCTGCGCCCTGTTGCAACTCAACCGGCAGCAGGAAGAAGATGCCGCCGAGCGCGCCGTAGACCACGATCGTCACCGCGTTGGCCGCACTGAACTGTTGCGAACGGAACAATCGCATCGGCAACATCGGCGTACGCTCGCGAACTTCGACCACCGCAAAGATGGCCAGTAACACGACGCCGCCGGCCGTAGCCCCGACTTGTCGAGTGCCCCAGCCAAACGTCGAGCCCTCAGTGAGCCCGTAGATAACCCCTGCCAAGCCGAGCGCTGCCAGTGCCGCGCCGACGAGGTCGATCTTCCCCTCAGCGGAGTCGTCACGCGTCTCGGGAATGTGTCGTGAGGCGTAGACGACAGTGGCCGCAAGCGGCAGGTTGATCAGAAAGACCAGCCGCCAACCCCAGGGCGCGACCCCCACAAGCAACCCGCCGACGACGGGACCCATCGCGGAAGCAACACCGGTTAGGCCCGACCAGGCCCCGACGGCCGGCGCCCGATCATCGGGTTCGAACACGGCCTGCAAGATTGCGAGCGATCCCGGAGTCAACATCGCGCCCCCGACGCCCTGGACCGCCCGCATCGCGATCAGAAAGGCACCGGAGGGCGCAACCGCGCACCCGAGTGACGCGGCGGTGAACCAGATCACGCCGATGACGAAGATCCGTCGGCGGCCGAAGCGATCCCCCAGCGAGCCGCCTAGTAACAGCAGGCCGGACAGTGTTAAGGCATACGCGTTGACGGTCCATTGCAGGCTCGTAAGCCCGATGTGCAGATCCTTGCCGATCCGCGGCAACGCGACGTTGACGACCGTGGCGTCGAGTTGTGCAACGCCGCTGGCAAGGATGGTGGCGAGCAGCACCCATCGCCCCGCGCGCGAGCCATACGTGACGGTCTGAGCCATGGTGATTAGCCTGCCATCTTCGGCGCGGTTCGCATCCGACTGCGCGGGGGGCTAGCGTGACTCATACGGGACGGGAGTAGAACGCACCGTCCGGGTGATCCTCGCCTAAGGCGAGATGAGAGGGACGTCAATGCCTGAGCTCACGCACGTTATGCATGTCCTGGAGAACCGCCGGTCGGGGGTACGTGGCGACGTCTGGAGCGTGCAGATCGACGGCGAGAACATCGGCGATAGCTCCGGCCCGGACGCGAACACCGGAAACCCTGCCGACACCGGCACGGTTGCCTCGTGGAAAGAAGCACAGGAACTCGCGGTCACGATGAATAGCCGCCTCGAGCCGCCCTCACCAGGACTTCGTCGCGAAATGGTCGAAGCGGGCGTGTCGCGCGACGAGTTCGGCGAATCGTCATCCGCCGCGCTCTTCAGCCACCCGCACGGCGTTCCCGACATCTAGCCCTGACAGCTAGTAGCAATTTGTACGAGTCCAACAGAAAGCGGCTGCGCCCGGCGTTTCCGCCGAGCACAGCCGCTGCTGTCGATCGAAGACTTAGACCGGGCGAACCTGCTCAGCCTGGGGGCCCTTCGGGCCCTGCGTGACCTCAAACTCGACACGCTGGTTCTCGTCGAGGCTGCGGTAGCCGTTCGTCTGGATCTGCGAGTGGTGAACGAACACGTCGGCGTCGCCGCCATCAGGACTAATGAAACCGAAGCCCTTTTCCGCGTTGAACCACTTCACGGTGCCTTGCGCCATCTGGGGTACTCCTCGTTAGGTGTGCTACGAGACGCCACGTCGGCGGCTCGGGCTGCCACGTCAGTCGCTGGAGTAGTGACTGGAGGCAATCCGCGCAAAGCGAGGTGCTACCGACTCAACTCAAACAAAAGACGCCCGCTGCGAGAATCCGCGGGCGTCATGAACGTTCGAGGAGTACTGCAACTGCAACCTAGGGCGACCCTACCATGCGCCCCGCACTCCTGGTCAGGCCCGCTCAGACCAGTCGGCTGACCCGGCGGATCAGCTGACTGCCCTGGTCAAGGCGGTCGGCGAACTGATTTGGCCCACGACGCTCCCGCAGTTGCTGGGCAGCCACTGACATCAGCTTGCCGGCTACCGGGACCGCGATCGCAATGACCAGGTCGCGTCGAAGGTTGAACAGGCTACGAATTCTTCACGCTGGCCTCCTGCCCACGAGCCGAGCATCTTATGCAGCGAGCGCGAAACCCGCTCGAGTCCCGGCCAATTCGCGCCGGGCGCCTCTGGACGAAAGCGGCCCCCAGCGTGAGACACTGCGATTGCGGAGCAGTGGCTCCTGCCCAACACCCCGCCATCAAGACCCCGTGGCGAATACCTCGGCATACGCGCCTGGAATGGAATCGCCGTGACCGCTCAGTCCGTTGACGTCCCCATCCGGCGAGGCAGCGAGTACGCGATGCTGTCGAGGATCGTGAAGGACGCCGGGCTGCTCGAGCGCCGCAAGCTCTACTACTGGGTGCGGATCGCCCTCAACATCGTGATGGTGGCCGCCGCGGGCTTCGCGCTCTATCTGGCCAACCACACCTGGTGGGTGCTGCTGGTCGCCGTCTACTTCGCCATCGTGTCGACGCAGCTCGCCTTTACCGGTCACGAGGCCGGTCACCGACAGATGTTTCGCAGCCGCCAGGCAAACGAGCTGGCAGGCTACCTGCACGGCAACCTGATGATCGGCTTGAGCTACGACTGGTGGGTCGACAAGCACAACCGGCACCACCGCAACCCGAACCAGGCCGACCTCGATCCTGACGTCGGTACGGGTGTCTTCGCGTTCAGCCGCGAGGAGGCCGCGAAGCGCGGTCGCATCGGCAGGTTCGCTGCCCGCTGGCAGTCGCTGTACTTCTTCCCGATCCTCACCCTCGAAGCGCTGAACCTCAAGATTGCCAGCATCCAGGCGGTGGCGAAGACCGGCGCGCGCAACCGCGGTGTCGAGGCGACATTGCTCTTTATCCATGTCGCCGGGTACATCACGTTGTTGCTGTTTGCGATGTCGCCGCTGCAGGCACTTGCCTTTTTCGGCGTCCACCAAGCCTTGTTCGGCGTCTACCTCGGCTGTTCGTTCGCGCCGAACCACAAGGGTATGAAGATGCTCACCAAGGACGAGGAGATGGACTTCCTGCGCAGGCAGGTCCTCACCTCGCGCAACGTCACCGGTGGCGTGCCGGTCGGCATGTTGCTCGGCGGCTTGAACTGGCAGATCGAGCACCACCTGTTCCCGTCAATGCCGCGGCCGAACCTACGTCGCGCGGTGCCGATCGTGCGGGAGTTCTGCGAAGCCCACGGCCTGCCCTATGCCGAGGCGTCGCTGTACCGCTCCTACCAGCTGGCCATGGGCCACCTGCACGATGTAGGCGCCGTAGGCTAAGCGCATGTGCCGAAGCATCAAGACCCTGCGCCCGCCGTACGTTGACGAGGCAACCCCAGAGGACGTCACCGCCGCTGCGCTGCAGTATGTGCGAAAGATCGCCGGCATGCGCAAGCCGTCGGCCGCCAACCAGGAAGCGTTCGACGAAGCGGTTGCCGAGATCGCAGCAGTCACCGAGCACCTGCTCGGACACCTGCAACTGCGGCCCGCGCCGCGGCACGAGCCGGCGTCAGCCGTAGGCTGACCGCCTACTCGCTGTGGTCGCCCGCAGTCGGCGCGCCGGTGCCGGGTTCGGTACTGCCGACCCACACCGTCTTCGCATTGCAGAATTCCTTGACGCCGTGGCTCGATAATTCGCGACCGTAGCCGGAGTTACGGACACCTCCGAACGGCAATTCCGCGTATGACGTCGTCATGCCGTTGATGAACGCGGCACCGGCGTCGAGACCGTTGATGAAGTACTCCTGCTCGTCGTCGTCGTTGGTCCAGGCGTTCGAGCCGAGGCCGAACTCGGTGCTATTGGCGAGTTCGAGAGCCTCCTCGCGTGAGTCGACTCGGTAGAGACCGGCGACGGGCCCGAAGACCTCTTCGGCGTACATCTTCATGTCTGGTGTGAGATCCGCGACCACCGTCGGCTGGTACCACCAGCCGGGCTGGTCGAGACGGGCGCCGCCGCACAGCACCGAGGCACCCTTGGCAACCGCGTCGCGCACCTGCTCCTCAATGTCGGCGCGGCCCTGCTCGGTCGCTAGTGGGCCGATATCGGTACCCGCCACCATCGGGTCGCCCACCCGCAACGACGACATCTTTGCGACGAACGCCTCGGTAAACGCGTCATAGATA
>CAVTTP010000007.1:0-498351 GCA_963737705.1 uncultured Actinomycetes bacterium | reverse complement strand
GTCCTCCACCAAGGATGTGCCCGCACCGCGTAGTGCTCGCCCGCACTCGGCGTTCCGCCACCGCGGATTCGCCGAGTTAGGGCGGTAGTTCTGCCCTGGACCACGGGGGTCGCGATCGATGTCCCCTGCGCAAAAGATCGAAAAGAATCGGTCGACTGGATCGTCGGCAAGAGATGCCGACCTGTTGGGAGAGGTCCCTATGCTTCGCAGATCCCTTACGGGCGTCGCTATCGTGAGCGTTCTTGCTCTCGGTGCGGTCGCATGCTCGAGTTCGAGCAAACCCAAAGCCAGTACAAGCGGCACGGCGTCGACAGCTGCCACCTCGGCTGCTCCTGCGCCAACGACCGCTGCGTCGTCGGCACCGGCAGCGTCTGCACCGGCCGCATCGAGCGGTTCGGCTGCCGCGACCGGCTCCGCTCACGGTGGCGTGACGTTGGCGCAGAGCTTGCCGCTGGGCACCACCCAAGGCACCAAGGCGATCACGGTCGAAAACAACCCGATCCCCACGTTGGAGGACGACTTCAACGCGTTCGACGGGAACCAGTTCGGTTACAAGCTGAACGTTGAGGGCTTGTTCTATGAGCCCTTGCTCATGTTCAACAACCTGAAGGCCAACACGGCCTATCCCTGGCTTGCGACTGATTTCGCCTGGAACGCCGACGGCACGCAGATCACGTTCACGATCCGTGATGGGGTTAAGTTCAGCGACGGCACGCCGCTGACGCCGGCTGATGTCGCGTACACCTTCCAGGTCATGAAGGACGTCCCGACAACCAACCGCAACGGCCTCCCGATCGCGAGCGCTGCGGTGCAGGGCAGCAATCAGGTCGTGGTCAACTTCACTGCACCACAGTTCCAGAACCTGTACAACGTCGCTGGCCAGACATTTGTCGTGAAGAAGGCTGCATACAGCGCGGCGCCCGACCCGTTCAAGTTCGCCGACCCCAAGCCGATCGGCACGGGGCCATACACCCTGGCAAACTTCACCGCTCAGGGTCTGCAGTTCAAGGCCAACCCGAACTACTGGGGCGGCAAGCCGACAGTGCCTGAGGTCGACGTTCCGGCGTACACCAGCAACGACGTCGCGCTGCAGCAGTTGTCGGCTGGCAAGATCGACTACGCCGGTAACTTCGTCTCGCAGATCCAGCAGAGCTTCGTGGCGAAGGACCCGACGCACAACAAGTACTGGTTCCCGGCCGTCAACGTCGTGAGCCTTGAGTTCAACGTCAGCTCCGGCCCTGCGGCGCTAAAGGACCCAGCGGTGCGTAAGGCGATCAGCGCTGGCTTCAGCCGTGCGACTGTTGCAGGTCAGGCGGAGCAGGGCTATGAAGCTCCGGCGTCGTCGTCCAGTGGGTTGCTGCTGCCGAACTTCGCCAGCGTGCTGCCCGCCGCACAGGCCAACGACATCAAGCCGGACGCAGATGCTGCGACCGTCAACTCGTTGATGACCGGCGCAGGCTATGCGAAGGACAGCAAGGGGATTTGGGCGAAGGGCGGACAGGAAGTGTCCTTCGGCATCGAAGACCCGACCGCGTACACCGACTACTACCAGGCGTCGCAGATCATGTCGTCTGAGTTAAAGGCGGTTGGCTTCAACGCGACTCCTGACGGTGTCGACGCGAACAAGTGGTACGCCGACCTCGCGGCCGGCACGTTCGACACGGCGATCCACTGGAGCACCACCGGACCGTCGCCGTATGCGACGTACGACAGCTGGCTCGACCCCGCGCTCGCCAAGGGACCTAGCCGAAATGGTAACTACGGCGACTTCGAGAATGCCGACGCAACCGCCGCGCTCGCGGCGTACGCCAAGGCCGGTACGGCGCAAGAGGCACAGGACGCGATCAACAAGCTCTCTCAGATCATGTCCGACCAGGTTCCTGACGCGCCGATCATGTACGCCGCTGGTTGGTACGAGTACAACACGACGAACTACAGCGGTTGGGTCGACAAGGACAACCAGTATGTTGACCCGTCGCCGAACCCGTCGAACGTCGAGTACGTGATCCTGCACCTCACGCCGAACAGCTGAGGCTTGTAGAACCCCGTAAGTAATGTCGCCTGGCCCGGCCGGTGTTTTGCACCGGCCGGGCCAGGACTCCACACACTTTTCGCCTTCCCGGTTCGACTAACCGCGCCCAAGGAGAACCATCCAATGAGCTCTGTCGACGCATCGGAACGGCCATCCGCGGTGGCCCCGTTGGTCTTCCCACCCTCGTTTGTATGGGGAGCGGCGACTGCCGCCTATCAAATCGAGGGCGCGGCGGCGGAAGATGGTCGGACACCGTCGATTTGGGATGTCTTCTCGCACACGCCTGGCAAGGTGGCGAACGGCGAGACTGGGGACGTCGCTGCCGACCACTACCACCGCTACCGCGACGACGTCGCGTTGATGTCTGAGCTCGGAATTGCCGCTTACCGCTTCTCAGTGTCGTGGCCACGGGTGATTCCCGGCGGCACCGGTGCGATCAACCGGAAGGGCATCGATTTCTACTCGCGCTTGGTCGACGAACTTCTCGCCGCGGGTATCGCGCCCACGTTGACGCTGTATCACTGGGACCTGCCGGCGGAGCTCGACGACGCCGGTGGCTGGCTCAACCGGGACACTGCGTACCGGTTCGCTGACTACGCGGCGGCAGTCGCGGGTGAACTCGGTGACCGGGTGCCGACCTGGATCACTCTGAACGAGCCATGGTGCTCGGCGTTCCTCGGTTACGGTCTCGGTGAGCACGCGCCGGGACACACGGACGCGGCAGAAGCGCTTACGGCGGCCCACCATTTGCTACTCGCGCACGGCCTCGCCGTCCCTCTACTGCGTTCGACGCTGCCTGTCGGCGCGACCGTGTCCATCACTCTTAACCCGGGGCTGCCGCGACCGATCGCAGACACCCCAGAAGACCGCGCCGCCGCTGACAAGGTTTATGGCCTGCAAACCAGGATGTGGACCGACCCACTCTTCCGCGGCGCCTACCCCGCAGACGTCCAGGCGTTCACCTCGGGTGTCACTGACTGGTCGTTCGTGCAGGACGGTGACCTCGAGATCATTTCTGCGCCCATCGATGTGCTCGGCGTGAACTTCTACAATCCTGGACTCGTCGGCCGCAAAGACGACGCCGCAATCGCGGAGGCGGCCGCACGAGGTGAGGGTGACCCGCCGTTATGGCCAGGTTGCGGCGACGTGAAGTTCGTTCCGATGCCGGGGGAGCACACGGCCATGGGGTGGCCCGTCGACGAGACCGGACTGACAGAACTGCTGCTACGCCTGCACAACGCCTACGGTGTCCCACTTGTGATCACCGAGAACGGTGCCGCTTACAACGACATCGTGTCGGACGACGGTCAGATCCACGATGCAGACCGCGTCTCTTACATCCGCCGGCATCTTGAGGCTGCTCACCACGCGATTGCCGATGGTGTCGACCTGCGCGGCTATTACGTGTGGTCGTTGATGGACAACTTCGAGTGGGCGTGGGGTTACGACAAGCGTTTCGGCGTCGTCCGTGTTGACTTCGACACCCAGCAGCGCACCGTCAAGGACAGTGGCCGCTTCTACCAGCAAGTGGTGGCCGACAACGCGCTGCCGGCACAGTCGTAGTTCGAGCTCAGTGGCCGACTAGGCGCGCTAGTCTGCGCGCGCCAAACCACAAGCTCAGCAGCCCGAACACAGCCAGATACACCGCCGCGAATACCTGCGGAATGCCCACGTTGCCAAGGGTCAGTCCGCGGATCAGGTTGGTGGCCTGGTACAGCGGTAGGGCGGCGACGATGTCGTGAATCGCCGTCGGGTAGATCGACAGCGGATAGAAGGTTGCTGAGAACAAGAACATCGGCAGCATGACGAGCTGTACGTATTGGTTGTGGTGCAGTTCGCGCATCAGCGTTGCGGCCGCAAGACCCGCCGCAGCGAACGAGAATGCTGTGAGCGCCACCGCGGGTAGCGCGAGCAGCGCCCACAGCGAATGCGTCATGCCGAGCACTGCGAGCACACCCAGGAAACAGGCGCCCGCGAAGAGTCCGCGAAGAGTGGCCGCGGTCGTCTCGCCGACGGCGATGTCGTACGCAGTAAGCGGTGTCGTAATGAGCGAGTCGTAGAACTTCTCGAACCGCATGCGAAACCAGAGACCCCAGATCGTCTCAGCGGTCGCGGTGTTCATGGCCGACGTTGCGAGCAGCGCCGGTGCCACAAAAGACGCGTAGCTGTAGCCGCCCGCAATCGCACGCCCTGGCGCGCCGATGAGGGTGCCGATGCCGACGCCAACCGACATCAGATAGAGGAACGGCTCGAACAGCCCGTTGACCAGCAAGGTCCAGGGATTGCCCCGCCGAAGTACCCACCAATGCCGGACGACGATGAGCCGGGCCGACGACATCACGAGCTGGTCAGCCATATAACCGCCGCCTGTATGTGCGGCGAGCGACGACAATCCCAAGGATTGTCACGGCGCTCAAGTAGCCGACGTTCATCGCATAGCGGCCCCAAGTCGCCGTCCCGAGACTGAGCGATCGGCAGAGATCTACGCCATGCAACAGCGGCGTTGCGTAGGCGAGCGCGCGAAGCGCGAGGGGCAGCTGGGTAACAGGGAAGAAGGTGCCGGAGAACAGGTACAAGGGCATCACGACCCACTTGAAAAGGCTGCCGACGACCTTCGGACTCGACACGGTCGCGGCGAAGGCCGCGGTCGGCGTCGCGAAGGCGAGCCCGGTCAGCGTCGCCGCGGGCACCGTCAGCAGGACATCCCACGACTTGGCCGCGCCGAAGGCGGCCATGACCGCAACGAACCCCGCAGCGCTCAGGGCAATCTTCATCGCCATGAACAGAATGTGGCCGAACATGATGTCGCCGGATTCCAGCGGCGTGGTGATGGCAACGCGATAACTGCCACCCTTACTCACACCGTGGCTGACGGGCCAGCCCGACTCGACAATGCCGTTCTGCATAGCGGACGCCGCGAGCATGCCCGGAGCGAAGAACGCCAGGTAGCTGACGCCATGCAGTGCTGCCGGGTGGCTGACTACGTGACCAAGGCCGAGGCCGATGGCGATGAGAAACAGCAATGGGTTGACCACGCTGATCACGACGGTCCCACGCCAGGTGCGGCGATATCGCTGTAGCCGGTAGGCAAACTCGTATCGGCCTAGGAAAGGCCGCACGCTTCGATCCGGATCGATCGAGAGGTCGGGGGTGCTGGTCGTGGCTGCCATGTCTTAGTCGACCAGGGTCCGGCCGGTGAGGGAGAGGAAGACGTCCTCGAGCGTTGAGCGTCGAACGACCGCATGCATGGGACTAATACCGAGACGATGGACGGCGCCGAGCGCTGCCTCGCCGTCGTCGGTTGAGCAGAGCAGCCGTGCGGCGAGCACCTCTGTGCGGGCACCGATGCCGGCGGCGCGAATCTTCTCTGCTGACGCGAGTTCGGTTCCGGCGTCGAATCGCAGTTCGAGTACCTCGCGCGAGGTGTAGCGCTCGATCAACTCACGTGGTGAGCCGTGGGCAACGATGATGCCGCGGTCGATGACGACGATCCGGTCGCAGAGCTGTTCGGCTTCGTCCATGTAGTGGGTCGTCAGGATCAGCGTGACGCCTTGTTGCTTCAGCTGAAAGAGCCGATCCCACAACAGATGCCGGGCTTGCGGATCGAGGCCGGTCGTCGGCTCGTCGAGCAGCAGTAGTTCGGGGGAGTTGATGAGTGCCCGCGCGATGGTGAGGCGGCGTCTCATGCCCCCCGACAACGCGTCGACGCGATCCGTGGCGCGGTCCGTGAGTTCTGCGAACTCCAGTAGCTGCGCCGACCGCTGCGCAATAGCTGGCTTCGACAGTCCGAAGTAGCGACCGTAGATCTGCAGGTTCTCTGCCACGCTGAGTTCGGAGTCGAGAGCGTCGTCTTGTGGAACGACGCCGAGCCGTGAGCGGATCTTGCGGCCGTCGACCGCCGGATCCATGCCAAACACCCGCAGCGTGCCTGCGGTGACCGGCGAGATACACGCCAGCATTCGCATGGTCGACGACTTGCCAGCGCCGTTGGGTCCAAGGAAGCCGAATAGTTCGCCGCGATGCAGCGTGAGGTCGATGCCGTCGACCGCCGTGAAGCCCTCTGACTGCTTGTCGCGAGGTGGGTAGCGCTTAGTCAGCCCGACTGCCTCGACCAAGACGTCCACGGCCAGGAGAGTAAGTGGTTTGGAGTGCGGACGCAAACAGTTATGTAGATCATGAAACTTGACTAACAGGTCTTGCAAAATGACGACATCGACGTACCTGTGCGGCTATCCAGGTGCCGGAGTCGCTACCTCAAGCGTGTGTACGAGCCGCCCGCCCGCGTCGTAAAGGGCAACGCGGATGTTGTCTGGAGCCGCGCTGCTGGTGGTGAACGTCGCGTCCAGACTCGCGAAGCCACTTGTGTCGAGCACGACCGGCGGTTCGGCGTGTCCGTTCACTACAAGGGCCGCCTTAGCGGCATCTCTTGGAGCAAAGACACCGATCCGCGCTGTCGCGTAGGGGAACGCGACAGGTACGGGCGCGCCTGGCGGCGCCAGGTAATGCGCGCTGAAGTACAGGTTTGGATCGATGGAGCCGGCTTGACCTGGGTCGTGGTACCAGTCGACGGCAAATCCGTGGGCCAGGCCGGCGGCTTCGAGACCCAGGACCACCACTCTCGTGCTCGCGACGTCGGTGCCGCCCCAGAGCGGTACCACGATGGTGGAACTCGTGAAGCCACCGGTCCGAAGCCACGCTTCCGCGTCGACCTCCGCAGCCGGAAATAGCGATGGATCTGCAGTTCCGGCGAACGTCGATGGGCTGTCACCAATCGTGGACGACGTGGACTTCGGGTTCGACACGTGAACTGCTGTCAGTGCCCCAGCGACCAAGATGCCTACGACGGCAGCCGCAATCGCATAGCCACGACGGCGCAGCGCGCCCGCGCGGCGCGCGACGGACGCAAGTACGTCAACTAGGTCGGGCGCTACCGCCGCCCGCTCGCGCAATGCGTCGCGTAGCAGCTGCATCACCCGCTGTTCGTCGAGCAGAGTCGCGCGCCTCGGCGCTGTGGGGTAGGTGTGCAACTCGGTCGTGATCTTGTCGGTCGCATGCCTCGCGACCGACGCAAGCCGGCGCGCGGATCCTGCAGCCAGCGGCGTCTCGTTAGCAGCGAGCCGCGGGGCAGCTACTGACGGGTCGTCGAAGAGGAGGGGCAGTCGGTCCCTCGGCGCCAGGCCCTGCCACAGCTCCCACAAGATCATCCGGATTCGCGCGAGGTCCTCAGGTTCGCCGTCGCCATCGTGCAGGTTCTCGCTGGGAACGTGTCGCGGCGGCGCGCTGCGAGCGACAGGTGCGCTGTCGGGTCGTCGGCGATTTCGGTGCGGAAGTTCAGTGACCAGCGCGTCGAGGGCAAGGAGTTCGGGCAGCCCTGATGTCCGCGTGTCGTGCCAGTTACGGCGCAACCTTGCAAGAGCGTCAATTGTGGCTGCCTCAGTATTGACCCCGGTACCGGCCGTCAGCAGGAACGCAAGCCGCGCCAGCGGATTCGCGAAGGTCGCAACGAAGACGCGGAACTCCTCGTCTGATTGTGCTGCCACGTCTCACCTCGCCGTTCCTGAACCAGGACGTGCCCTACGAACGAGCGCGGCGCCGACTTCGTTCAGACAGGATGCGCGCTCGCTGTGCGCCGTGCACACGACAGCGGGGCGAGAGTCCCGAGCTCGCCCCGCTGTCGTAGCTGCTACTTCAGATGGAACGGCTTTGCTATGGCGTGACCTGGAACGTGGTGCTGAGCGGCAGTTGCCGAGACGATGATCCGACCTGCACTGTGTAGACACCTGGCGCGATCGTAAAGGCGTGCGCCGTTGTGTCGTAGTACGACAGCGGAAGGTCGGCTGATCTCGGGTCGATCGTGACTTGCACCGACTTTGACTTGCCTGGCTTCAGGGTCACCTGCGTGTAACCGACGAGCCGCTTGCCGGGTTCTCCGGTGGTGCTGGGCAGTGTGAGGTACACCTGGCTTGTTTCGGTTCCGGTCACAGCGCCGGAGTTTGTCACGAAGAAGCTCACCTTGATTGGATGCACGCCGTTCGTCGTTGGCGTTGCGGTCACGCCGCCGTTGTAGCTGAAGTTCGTGTACGAGAGACCGAAGCCAAACGGGAAGAGCGGAGTGATGTTCTGGCTGTCGTACCACTTGTAGCCGACCGCGAGGCCTTCGGTGTAGTTCACCTGGCGAATACTGGTCGTATCACCCGGTGACCGGGTAGTTGTGCCATTTGCAAAGATGCCCGGGTATTGGGCCGGTGTCTGCTCAGGCGTGTCAGCAAGCGACTTCGGGAACGTCATCGGCAGCCGGCCTACGAAGTTGGCGTCACCGTACAGCAGCCGTGCGAGTGCCGTTCCTTGTTGGTCCCCTGGATACCAGGCTTCGACGACTGCCTTGACCGAGGACAGCCACGGCATCGTCGTCGCAGTCCCCGTCTCAAGGATGACCACGGTGTTTGGGTTCGCGGCAGCGACTGCCGATATCAACGCGTCGCCATTTCCGTCGAGCGCGAGAGTAGTGCGGTCGGCGCCCTCACCCTGTTTCGCATATCCGAAGACGATGGCAACACTCGCGGACGCTGCTGTCGCAGCTGCGGACGTGAGGTCTGATCCGTTGTTATACGTCACAGTTGCGCCGACCTGCGATGCCCGAGCAGTAATGGCGTCGAGGGGCGCTACTGGGTTCGGGCAGGGGTTGCCTTGTTGGAAGACGCCCCCCTCTGCACAAACGGTGCCGGCGCTGACTCCGTTGGTCGGCGTATTCGACGCGGTCGGGCCGATGATTGCGACGGTCTTGGACGATCCACCGATCGGCAACAGATTTCCGTCGTTCTTCAGCAGGACAGACCCCTGTTCTGCGATCGACTCCGAAACCGCTTGGTTCGCCGCGTTCGAGCTGGTCGTCGACGGAACCGCTGGCAACGGGTGGTCAAACAGACCTGCCTGGATGTACGCGCGCACAACCCGGAGCGCCGCGGCGTTGATCTCACTCACGGTTACCTGCCCCGTGTCTATCGCGGCGTCGATGTTGGCTGGCGAGTAGAACCGGGGTGCGACAAGCTCTTGGTCCATGCCGGCGTTCATCGAAGGACCCGTGGAGTGGTCGGAGAAGAAGTCGGACACGACGTAGCCCTTAAATCCGTCCTCTCCCCTGAGGACGTTGTTCAGCTCGGGGTTTTCGCACGAGTAGAGGCCGTTCACTTCGTTGAGCGAGCACATGACACCGCCAGGATCGGACTTGTCGAGCAGGATTCTGAACGGCATGTTGTAGACCTCTTGCAGCGTCCGACCGTCAATGTTGGACGAGCTCACCGTTCGGTCGAGTTCCTGCTCGTTGGCGATGTAGTGCTTAACAACCGCCATCACTGGCTCGGTTGGATTCCCAGTCTGGATGCCGTTCACTTGCGCCGCTGCCAGGTTGCCGCTGAGCAGAGAATCCTCACCGAGAAACTCCGGGGTGCGGCCCGCGAGCGGTTCTCGCGACGACGACACGCCTGGGCCGAGAATGACATTCAGTCCGGATCGGAAGGCCTCGTCTGCTTCAGCCTTTCCTTTCGAGTAGGCAAGATCGCCGTTCCATGCAGCGGCCAACGCGATCTGCGCCGGAAACACAGTTGTCCCGGATGCGCCGCGCACATAGTCAGGGCCGTCCGTATACACAACTGTCGGCGTGCAAGCGACTTGTACTGGGTACGTCACCCCGCTGAACGTCGTTTGGGTAGGCGAGTTCGCCGACTTTTCCATTAGCCAGCGCAGTTTCTGATCCAATGTGCTTGCGTTGAGCAGCAACTGCGCACGTTGGTCGGCGGTCTTGTGTGTGTTCATCCAGGGGCATGCGGTCGCCGATGCAGCCTGGGCGGCAGCCGAGGACGTGAAGGCGCTTATCGATGGCACCGCCAGCGCCACCGCCGTCGGTAGAACCAACCATCGCGCGGTGCGTCGTCGCGCCGAAACACTGTCTGGAAAGCGCATGGGGCATCCTGCTTTCAGGAGAGTCGAAAGTTGTGCGACGCAACCTGCAAGCACGTGGCAGGCTGTATCAGCAAGCGCGCGGTGTTCGATGTGTAGGACGTTCTACAAAGACGGAACCTAACCCCGCTGTCAGCGGTGGTCAAGGGCCAATTTGTTCGGCCGTCTTACTTGCGGGGTGGTGCGCCCGTTGTTTTGCGGACGATAAGGCTCGGCGCCGTCGAGGTCCGCACTGATCGCACGCGCCCGCCGATGCGTTCAAGCAGAAGTTGCACGGCGGTCTGACCGATGTGACTGCCGCCTTGATCGACGCTCGTCAGCTGAATCGGCTCTAGCGAGGCGACGTTGGTGTTGTCGTAACCGACGAGAGAGAGGTCTTCTGGAATGCGCAGGCCGAGCTCGGCGGCAGCGCGGATGACACCGAATGCAGCGATGTCGGCACCTGCAAAGATCGCGGTTGGCCGGTCGCGGCCACCGAGCAACTCGAGGGCGGCGCTGTAGCCACCCTCCTCGGAGTAGTAGCTCGTAGCAACAATCTTGATAAACCTATCGAGGTTGTGGCGTTGCATTGCTTCGCTGTAGCCGGTGCTCCGGACCTGTTCCAGTCGTCTGCGCCATTGGGTTCCTTTCGTGGCGGCCACTGAAGTGTGCGCAATCCGCCGATGCCCCAAGGACGTCAGGTGGTCGACGACCAAGCTCGCGCCCGCGGCATCGTCGCCGACGACTGTGTCATACGCGTCGGATCCGTCGTGGTGTCCGACCACGACCACAGGCACCGTTGTTGCGACGGCGCGTACCTGGTCGCGAGACATCGCGGGGGCGACCAGGATGAGCCCGTCCATACCCCGATCGACCATGGCCTCGCCCATGTGCATCTGGGTATCGGAGTTGAAACCGCCCGAGCCGACGAGTACTTGGTAATCGGACTTCGTGAGCGCATCGGTGACGCCGTCGAGGATGTCGCCGTAGAACGGGTTGCGGATGTTGTCGAGGAGCACCCCAAGCGTGTAACTGCGCCCTCGCATCGCGCGCGCACCCGCGTGTGGTCGGTAACTCAGCGCGGCGATGGAGGCCCGTACTCGTGCGTCCATTGCCGGACTGACGCCGTAGGCGTTGCGCAGAACCTTGGAGACCGCGGCGGTAGAGACGCCTGCGTGCTTGGCCACGTCCGCAATCGTGACCCGGGGGCCAGCCGCTGTGCCTCCCAACGTTGGGCTCCCTTGACCGACTCCCGCAGAGCACTGGCGATCCCCGGCGGGGGATCACGACGCCTGGGACGCAGATCAAGATACCGCCCGATCTGGCGGCTGTCTCAGCCGCCGGGCGCCAGCAGGCCGTTACGCAACCGTTACGTCCACGTGACGCGGCGGATCCTTGACGGTCGCATCCGGCGGAGCTACGGTCCCCGAATAGAACGTTCTACACAGAACGTTCAACAGGCGCCTCTTGCATGACGCGGACGACGCGGTTGGCAACTGGACCTGTGGTGGCGAAGACATTTGCACCGTGAGTCGCACAATGCACGGCGAGTCTCGGTGGTGAACGGCATGAACGCTCATTTTTGTCTGCCCAACGCTGGTCGGGCGGATACCCACCAAGGAGGAACACGTGCGATCTCGCTATTTCGTGGTCATAGCGGCGGCAGCCGCTTTAGCCACCGCCACTGCATGTTCTTCGAGTTCCAAGACCGCGAGCCCGTCGTCCACTTCGGCCGCGAGCAGCAGCCCCGCCGCCGTCACGGCTGCGACTAGTACGGCACCTGCGCCGAGCACCAGTGCACCGGTCGCAGCGAGCAGCGCCGCGACTGGGGCGGCGGTACATGTCACGTTTCAGAACATTCCTCCTGACACTGGGGCCGAAGCTACGGTGCTCAAGCAGTTGATGGCCCAGTTTGCGCAGACACATCCGGGTAGCACGCTGACGATCAACGACGTTCCACAGAACCAAACGGATCAGAAGTTGCAGCTGGAGGGTGCCCAAAACGCGTTGCCGGATATGTTCTTCGGACCCGGCACGCCGGCGGCTCAAAAGCAGATGTGCGACCAAGGGCTTTCTCTCAACGTCGGGGACGCCGCCGACAAGCTTGGCGTGACCGCCGCATTCAACCCTGCAGCTGTGAAGGTCATCGAGAATCAGCAGGGCGGCAAGCTATGCGCCATCCCGTTCGAGCTCAATATGGAAGGTTTCTGGTACAACACCAAGATCTTTAGCGCCAACGGGCTCACACCTCCTGCTACCTGGGACGCATTGGTGAGCGACGCGGCAGCACTGAGCGGGAAGGGTATCCAGCCGTTTGCTGCGTCGGGCCTGCAGGGATGGCCGCTCACGCGCCTGGTCAGCGGTTATATCTTCCGCGACCAAGGCCCCGACGCGATGCAGAAGATCGCTGACGGCACTGCGAAGTTGACCGACCCGGAGTACGTCAAGGCTGCGGCTGCTGTTGCCGCCCTGGGCAGCAAGAACTACTTCGGAAAGGGTGTCGCATCGCTTGACTACAGCCCTGCGGAAGCTGAGTTCCTGACGGGCAAGGCCGCGATGTTCTACATGGGCAGTTGGGTGCTGTCGGACTTCAACACCGCCAGCCTCAACCAGATCGGTGACAGCAACATCGGGTTCTTCCCGTTCCCTGCAGTCGCTGGCGGCTCGGGGTCGATTGACCAGACCCCCGAGAACGCAGGCCAACCAGTAATGATTTCGGCGAAGAGTTACAACGCCAACCCGGCGATGGCTGATTGGTTGAAGTTCGTTCTGCAGAACTACGGTTCTGCGGCCATCGCGCTGGGTGACTTGAGCGGCTTCGCGATTGCCCAGACACCAGCCACCTTGCCGAATACGACGAAACTGGCGATCGCCGAACTCGCCGCTACCCAAACACCGGTCGGCTGGTTCGAGACTCTGTTCAACGCCAAGGCGACGAACGTGTCGCAAACCAACGCAGCGCGCTTAGTAACGGGCAGCCTGTCGCCACAGAACTTCATGGCGACCGTGCAGGCGGCGGTGCCGGGCTCGTAGCCTTCAGGCCGGGACGGCGGCGATGGAGGTCGGTGCACGGCTCCGACCTTCATCGCCGCTCCGACGTGAGAATGGCACGGGCTCGATTAATGCAACGGTCACGACCAACAGGAGGAGTCAATGGACAGAGTCCTCGGTGACCGCCGCGCGATATTGCTGTTCGTCGCTCCAGCCCTACTGATCTACTCGCTCGTTCTGCTCGTACCGATCGGTTGGTCGGTCGCCTACTCGTTCTTTCACGGCAGCATTCTTGGCGGCTTCAAGCCAGCAGGCTTCTCCAACTACACCAAGCTGGTGCACGACGCCGCTTTCTGGCATGCGACCTCGATCACCGTCAAGTACGCCGTGTTGGTCACCGTGGGCCAGGTAGTGATGGGGCTGCTCCTCGCGATGCTCTACGTGTTCCATCTCAGGAAGTCGTCGGCATTAATCCGCACCCTCGTGTTCTTCCCTGTGGTGATGCCGACCGTCGCCGTCGCGCAGCTGTTCGTGAAGATCTTTCAGATCGCGCCGCAGAACGGGCTCGTCAATGCGTTGCTGCAAGGCATTGGCATGGGCAGCTCCACGCGCGACTGGTTGTCACAGCCGAACGCTGCGCTCGTGATCCTCGTGATCATGGACATCTGGCGGGCGATGGGTTTCTACGCCGTCCTGCTCTATGCCGGCCTGATCGACATTCCGGAAGAGATCCTCGAGTCTGCGCGACTCGACGGCGCAACCGGCTGGAAGCTGAGCAGGCGCATCGTGCTGCCGCTGATGACGCCGATCATCATCTCCGCTGCCATCTTCAGCATCAACGGCACGCTCAAGGTCTTCGACTCCGTGCTGGCCTTGACCAACGGCGGCCCTGGCAGCACCACTACGCCGCTCACCCTTTACATGTACAACACGTCCTTCACGTACGGCGACTACGGGTACGGCAGCACCATTGCGATGGCACTGACCATCCTCTGCCTCGTGGTCACCGTCGCGATATTCCGTGGCGCTCGAAAGGACGTGCGGGCATGACCGCCGACGCTGGCGCACCGGCCGTGGTCACTTCCGGCGGTCGGGTGGTGCGCGACGAGCTTCCGCGATCGGCTGCCAATCGGAGGTTCCGCCGCCGGTGGTTGCGTAAGCTGGTCTTGCGATTCCTTGTGGTGGTCCTCGTACTCGTCGAGGTTATTCCGCTGCTCTGGCTGCTGTCGTCCTCGCTGAAGAAGGAGGTCGAGTTCTCCTCACGTTCGGTGTGGGCGCTGCCTGAGAGCTTCCACTGGCAGAACTACACCGCGGCGTGGACCACCGGCCAGCTCGGTACGTACCTGCGCAACAGCGTCATCGCAGTGTTTCCATCGCTGGCGCTGATCATCATCTTGTCCGTGGCGGCCGGCTTTGCCCTTGAGGTCATGCGGTGGCGCGGCCGGAGTTTCGTCCTGCTGATATTCCTGTCCGGATTCATGATTCCGGCGCAGATGATCCTCTTGCCGCTCTTCACGATCTACTACAAGGCACACCTTCTCAACAACCTGCTGTCGCTGATCATCACCTACACCGCCTACGGCCTCCCACTCAGCGTGTTTTTGATGGCAGGCTTTTACAAGGCGGTGCCGCGAGAGATGCTCGAGGCGGCAGCGATCGACGGCGCGAGCATCTATCGCACCTTCTGGCAGATCAGCCTGCCGATGATCCGCAATGCCATCCTCACGATCGCCCTTGTGCAGTTCTTCTTCCTTTGGAACGACCTGCTGTTCTCGCTGACCTTCATCAGCAGCAACAAGCTGCGGACCGTGCAGACCGGGCTGCTGAACTTTGTGGGGCAGTACGGGCAAACGTCGTGGGGCCCGACTTTCGCTGCCATTTGCATCACGGTGTTCCCGACTCTCGCCATCTATCTCGTGCTTAACCAGAAGGTCATGAAGGGCCTGACGGGCGGTGCGGTCAAAGGATGAGGATCTGCAATGCACACGTCGGTTGAGTCGCATGAGCACGACGACAGGATGGCCCTTCAAGCCACCGTCGGCGAGCTTCGTTTTGAGCATCACCGGGTGCCTCTTGGAGTCGGTGAGTCGCGCCCGCGGCTGAGCTGGACGACCCACTGCGACGACGAGTCCTGGCTGCAAGCTGCTTACGAGATCGAGATCTCGTCCCGCGCAGACGAGCCTGGGTTGGCGACCCGAGTCGAGTCGGCAAACTCGGTCCTCGTGCCCTGGCCCATCCAGGTACCCGCCTTAACCTCGGGTCAACGTCGTTATGCGCGAGTACGGGTGTGGGGCTCGTGGAGTGCTCGCTCGAGTGATTGGAGTGAGTGGGCGTGGGTCGAAGCAGGTTTGCTGGAGCCTGCCGACTGGACAGCCCACGCTGTTTCTCCGTCGCTCGACCTTTATCGGGAGCCGCCGGCCCCAGCCCCCTTGCTGCGCCGTGAATTCGTTGCCCGCGGGCCGGTAGCGCGGGCACGCCTGTACGCAACGGCACACGGCGTGTACGAAGTCGAGATCAACGGAACCCGCGTTGGCGACGACGTGCTCGCGCCTGGCTGGACGAGTTACTCGCATCGTCTTCGTTACCAGACCTACGACGTTACGGAGCTGATTGGTGAAGGCGTGAATGCGATCGGTGCGATGGTCGCTGACGGTTGGTACCGCGGCCACCTCGGATGGCATGGCGGCGTTACGAATCTTTACGGTGATCGCCTGGCGTTCATCGCTCAACTAGAGCTTAGGTACGCCGACGGTCGCGTCGAAATCATCGCCACCGATGAATCTTGGCGCTGTGCGCGAGGACCGATCACGTCAACAGGTCTCTACGAGGGCGAACGGTATGACGCGCGGCTCGAGCAGCATGGCTGGTCGCGGCCCGGTCTTGACGATTCTGGTTGGCTCGCGGTCGACACGGTCCCCTACAACCCGACGGCCTTCACAGCGCCATCGGGCCCGCCAGTACGGCGTGTTGAGACGCTACTTCCGGTGTCCATGCACCGCACCGCGGCCGGCACGATCATGCTTGATTTCGGGCAAAACATCAGCGGCCGGCTTCGGATCCGAACGCAAGGCACCGCGGGTCAGACGATCCAACTGCGCCACGCCGAAGTGCTGGACGCCGGCCAGCTCGCGTTGCGTCCACTGCGCCACGCGGATGCGTTGGACGAGTACACCTTGGCCGGAAACGATGTGGAGGTCTGGGAACCGCGCTTTACGACTCACGGCTTTCGCTACGCCGAAGTAACCGGTTGGCCTGGTGAGATGGGTGCCGGTGACATCGAGGCACTCGTGTGTCACACCGACATGCGACGCACGGGCTGGTTCAGTTGCTCTGACTCGGCGCTGAATCAGTTGCACGACAACGTGGTGTGGAGCATGCGCGGCAACTTCGTGGACGTGCCCACGGATTGCCCCCAACGCGACGAACGGCTGGGCTGGACGGGTGACATCCAAGTCTTTGCGCCGACCGCGTCCTTCTTGTACGACTGCACCGGGTTCCTGACATCGTGGCTGGCTGATCTCGCAGCCGAACAGACGGCCTTTGGGACTGTGCCCCACTACGTGCCGTGGGTTCCGCTCACCTTCGACCTAGCGCCTGCGGCGGCGTGGGGCGACGCGGCTGTTCTGGTCCCGTGGGCCCTCTACCAGCGGTCCGGCGACATCGCCGTACTTCGTCTGCAGTATCCGAGCATGGCCGCATGGGTCGACCAGGTGGCTGGCCTTGCTGGCGAGAAACACCTGTGGGATAGCGGCTTCCAGTTCGGTGACTGGCTCGATCCCACCGCGCCGCCGGATCGACCCGACGACGCACGCACTGACCGCTATCTGGTTGCCACGGCCTACCACGCGCGAACCGCGCAGGTTCTCGCCGACGTCGCCGACGTCCTCGGGTACAACGACGATCAGCAACGCTACGCTGCGCTCGCACGCGCCGTCCGCACAGCTTTTGCCGATGAGTACGTCGCGCCTAGCGGCCGGATCTCGAGTGACTCACAGACCGCATATGCACTTGCCTTGGCGTTCGACCTGCTCCCCACCGCTGCCCAACGGCGCCATGGGGGCGAGCGACTCGCCAGACTCGTAGCCGAAGAGGGTTACCGGATCGCCACCGGGTTTGTTGGCACGCCGTTGATTTGCGATGCGCTTAGTGCTGTCGGAGCAGTCGATACCGCTTACCACTTGCTCAACCAGCGCGAGTGCCCGTCATGGTTGTACCCGGTCACCATGGGAGCTACCACGATCTGGGAGCGTTGGGACAGTCTGCTTCCCGATGGCACCGTGAACCCCGGCGGCATGACCTCGTTCAACCACTACGCACTCGGTGCCGTAGCGGACTGGCTGCACCGAGTCGTCGCTGGGCTCGCACCGGCAGCTCCTGGATACGAGCGCATTCTCGTCAGTCCGCAACCCGGCGGGGGCCTTACCCACGCGAGTGCGACCCACCTCACCCCCTACGGCGAGGCTTCGGTTGCATGGACCCGTAGTGGGCGGCGATTCAACGTCGTCGTGACGGTGCCACCTGGTACCACGGCGTCCGTGCAGTTGCCCGACTCGTCGTCCGAGACGATCGAGGTCGCGAGCGGCACGCACACATTCTCGTGCGAGTTCCGCGCCGCCGCGGACGATCCGCCGATACCGCCTCAGCTGAACATGCATTTGGAGCCAATACCACGCGAGGTTGGTCCACGGCTCACTCCGAGGTCGGGCACCGCGTGAGTATCGACGTGAGTCTGGAGATCGCATGTTGAGAACAGATATGAGGGAGCCGCTTGTCGCGCTTCGAGCGCAAGCAATTGAGCTTCCCTCGTGGGCCTTTGGGAACTCTGGTACTCGCTTCAAGGTGTTCACGCAGCAGGGCGTACCGCGCGATCCGTGGGAGAAGATCGCAGATGCGGCGCAGGTGCACCGATTCACGGGAGTGGCGCCGTCGGTGGCCCTGCACATCCCATGGGATGCCGTCGACGATTACGCCAAGCTGGCTCGGCACGCTACCGATCTGGGGGTGATGATTGGCACGATCAACTCGAATGTGTTCCAGGACCCCGACTACATGCTCGGGTCGGTGACCAATCCGAGTGCGCGGATACGTCGTAAAGCCACGGATCATCTGCTGGCGTGTATTGATGTTATGGACGCGACCGGCAGCCGGGATCTGAAGTTGTGGTTCTCCGATGGAACGAATTATCCAGGCCAGGATGACATCGCGACCCGCCAACGCAGGCTCGCTGACGCGCTCCAGGAGGTTTACTCTCGGCTCGGTGCGGGTCAGCGGATGCTTCTCGAGTACAAGTTGTTTGAGCCGGCGTTCTACACCATGGACGTGCCGGACTGGGGTACCGCCTACGCGCACTGCATGAGGCTCGGGCCTAATGCGCAAGTGGTGGTGGACACGGGCCACCACGCGCCAGGCACCAACATCGAGTTCATCGTTGCGATGCTGCTAGCCGCAGGCAAGCTCGGCGGGTTTGACTTCAACTCTAGGTTCTACGCTGACGACGACCTGATGGTCGGGGCGGCCGACCCGTTCCAGCTCTTTCGCATCATGTGGGAGGTGCGTCGGGGCGGTGGTCTTGACCCCGCTGCGGGGGTGGCGTTCATGTTGGACCAGTGTCACAACATCGAACCGAAAATCCCGGGCCAGATCCGCTCGGTGATGAACGTTCAAGAAGCCACCGCGAAAGCGTTGCTCGTTGACGATGATGCCTTGACGGCGGCGCAGGCGGCGGGTGACGTGCTCGGTGCGAACGCGATCCTGATGGATGCGTACAACACCGACGTGCGGCCGCTGCTTAGGGAGCTCCGCGAAGACATGGGCCGCGACGTCGATCCGATCGCAGCCTACGCGGCGTCGGGCTATGCGCAGCGCATCATCGCGGAACGCGCCGGAGGAGAGGCTGCCGGCTGGGGTGCTTGAGCCTCTCGCTAGCTAATCTCGGCGGCATCGCCGGGCGTCGTGCCATGATTCGACCATGCTGACGGCGTTGGTGACGTTCGCGTGTGCGGCGGCACTCATCGTGTTGTTGCCCGGGCCTGACACGCTCGTTGTCGTTCGTAACTTGATTCGAGGCGGACGGCGATCAGCCGCACTCACCGTTATTGGTGTGCTGTCGGGCTTGGCGGTCTGGGTCACGGCAGCAGCGCTCGGGCTGGCCGCATTGCTAAGGGCAAGCCGCGACGGCTACACCGCGCTGCGCCTGGTCGGCGCGGTTTACCTGATTTGGCTGGGCGTGAATTCGCTTCGGACTCGCGCCGCGACACGCAACTCCGCCACGAACACGGCCGCCGAGGTGCAGTTTCCGGATGCGACGCGACGGCTCGTCGGTACCGGGTACCGCGCCGGGCTGGCAACCGACCTGCTCAACCCGAAGGTCGGCGTCTTCTTCGTGAGCTTCTTGCCAGGATTCGTGCCGGCGGGGCACGCCGTTGGCCCGACCTCGTTGCTTTTTGGCGCCATCTTCGTTGTAGAGACGGCGATGTACTTCGCGTTGCTGCTCGTACTCGCGGCTCGCGTCACCAAGTGGATGAGCGAGCCGCGAGTACGACGCCGGCTGGATCGCGCGACCGGTCTTGTGCTGATCGGGTTCGGCGTTCGAATCGCCTCGGAGCGCTGAGATTAGGCCTCTTGTAGCACCTCGACTTGCCCAACCGGCTCCGCCTCCAGCGACCGCCCAACGGGCAGCCGCTGCATCCAACGCGGCAGGTACCAGTTGCGCTCGCCGAGCATCGCCATCACTGACGGCAGCAGCACGGCGCGCACGATCGTCGCGTCGAGCAGTACAGCCACCGCGAGCCCGACGCCAATCTGCTTCATCGAGACCTGCGACAAGGTGCCGAATACCGAGAACACCGCGACCATGATGATGGCGGCACTCGTGATCACGCCTGCTGTCGAAGCGATGCCCCGCTCAACGGCGTCCCGCGTACTCATACCTAGCCGGCGATTCTCGACGACTCGGCTAAGGATGAACACGTGGTAGTCCATCGAGAGACCGAACAGGATCGCGAACATGAACAGCGGTATCCACGTCGCTATCGTTCCTGTCGAGGTGTAGCCGAGTATCGAGTCGAACCAGTGGTGCTGGAACACCAGAACCATGACGCCGTACGACGCCCCGATCGACAGCAGGTTCAACACGATCGCGGTCAATGCGACCGTCAGTGATCGGAACGCACTCAACAGCAGCAGGAACGCGAGCCCGAGCACGAAGAAGAACACGAACGGCGCGTGCGTAGTCAGCTGCCTACCGAAGTCGACCGATCCCGCCGTCTCGCCAGTGACATAGACATGCACGCCCGGCACTTTCCCGATCGTCTCTGGAATCACGGTGCCACGTAGTGCCTTCAATGCATGCACGGACGTCGAGTTGCTGCCGTCACCGTTCAACGGAATCGAGACCTCGGCAACAGTCCCTGCCGCATTGACGCGTGTCGTCAACGCCGCCGACATCTGACCGCTCGCTGCCGCCTGCGCGGACATCGCCTTTAGACCTGCCTGCACGGCTGGCGTATTGACGTTGGCGGCTTGCACCACGACGTCGGCCGGTTGCGGACCGCCGGGGAAGGCCGTCGACAACTGGTCCAACGTTTGGACGATCGGCAGGCTCTTCGGCAGGTCAGAGTTGCCGGGCAACGCGGTCTTCATGCCTACGAGCGGTAGTGCGAGCAGTACCAACGTTCCACCCGCGATGACGGCAGAACGCGCTGGCCGACGTAGTACGACCCGAAGCACAGCGCGCCACGCCCGACTCTCGCCGTTCGCCCGACGCATCTTGTGCACGAAAGGCACCCGGCCTTTTTCGATCCGGTCGCCGAGCAATGACATCAATGCGGGCAGCACGGTGACCGAGCCAAGTACCGCGATCGCAACCACGAGCACCGTCGCCTCGCCGACACCCTTGA
This sequence comes from uncultured Actinomycetes bacterium, assembly GCA_963737705.1. GTDB lineage: Bacteria > Actinomycetota > Actinomycetes > Acidothermales > Acidothermaceae > PALSA-607. Next base: position 477,495 of record CAVTTP010000007.1, on the reverse strand, counting down.
AGGTGGCGTCGCCAGTGAGGAACAGCCCGCCGACTGCAGCGACCACGGTGAGTCCCGACACCAGGATCGAACGACCCGATGTCGCAGCGGCGATTTGGAGCGCCTGGCCAGGGCTGTTTCCGCGGGCTCGCTCTTCGCGCTCGCGCTTGAGATAGAAGAGCGTGTAGTCGACGCCCACGGCGAGTCCGACCAGGAGCATCACCGAGGTCGCGGTGCCATCGATGTGCACGGCCCGGCTGGTCAGCGCGAGCAGTCCACCGGCCGCCATGAAGGCGGTGAGTGCAAGCCCGACCGGCACGACCGCCGCGACGAGCGAGCCGAAGACGGCGAGCAAAATCCCGAGGGTCAAAGGGATCGACAGCATCTCCGCGCGCTTGAAGTCCTTGCCAAGTGTCTTGTCGAGTGCCTTCTCGCCGCTCGCGTCGCCGACCTCTTCGACGCGTAGCGACGGGTTCGTCTTCTGCACAGCCGCGACCGCGTCGAGAACCGGTTGCACGCGCGACTCAGCGGTGTCGGCGTCGCCTGTCATGTCGAACGTCACGAGCATCGAGTGCCCATCGCGCGACACGAACGACTGCCCGTCAGCGTCCAGCGGTGAGTGCAGGTTGTCGATGAGCTTCGTCGCGCTGACAGCGCTGACGACCTGTGCGACGGCCGTGCGCAAGCCGGCGTCGTCCGGCTGGCCGCTTCTTGTTTGAACAAGTACGTTTTCTGAGGCTGCGTCCGGAAAACCCGACGAGCTCAAGATTCGCTCGGCCTTCGCAGACTGCCCGTTGGATCCTTCGGCATTGGTGATCTGCTTCGTCCCTGACGAGCCGATGACCAGGGCCGCGATGACGAAGACCAGCCATCCGACGATGGCCGTCTTGCGGTGGCCGGCGCTCCAGGCGCCCATGCGTGCCGCGACGTTCACGGTTTTCTCCTCTGTCATAGGTCGACTGTTGTCGAGTACTGACAGTGCTGGACGGCGGTAGGTGCTGTCGGTTGGGCAGGCGACCCTCTTAGGGGTAGGGACAGCCCCCGGGGTAGGGACAACCCCCGGTTAGAGCCGGGAGGTGACGGGATGGGGTCAGCGGCGTCCGCGCCGCTACTTTGGATCACGTGAGCCACTCATCAGCGCTGCAGCCGACCGAGGCGGGGCGTCAGGGCGTCGTCCGCCAGGCAGTCCTGCAGCTCGCGCTCCGGATGGTCATGGCTCTTACCGATCTGCCGGTCGCAACCTTCACGTTCGTGGTGATGGTGACGCTTGTCAGCACGTCCGTCGGACTGATCGCGGCCTTCCTGGTCGGCATCCCGCTGCTGATCGTCACTGGCATGGTTGCCCGCGCGCTGGCGAACTTCGAACGCGCCCGGATTCGGCTCTTCCTGGACATCGACATACCCCGGCTGCCGGGCCGGCCACGAGGCTTCAAGGCTTCGCTGACCGACGGGCCGACATGGCGCGCGATCCTCTACCCCGTGCTGCACTTCCCGCTGGCGATCGCGACCTTCACGTCGACCGTCGTGGGGCTTAGCACCTCACTCGCGTTGATCTCGATGCCGGAGTGGCTCCGCCATGTTCCGTCACGTCATGCCGACCTCGGCGTACTGACGGTCGGAGACCACCGCACCGCTTGGTTGATGGCAGCGGTCGGCGTCGTCATCGGCGTCATCGGCGCCGGAATCACGTACGGACTCACGACTGCCGAGGGCGCGCTAGCGAAGGCACTGCTCGGCGTCAGCGCTGCGCAACTCGCGAAGCGCGTCGACGCGCTCGAGGGCAGTCGGGCGCGCGTCGTCGACGCTGCCGAAGCTGAACGCCGCCGAATCGAACGCGATCTACATGATGGCGCCCAACAGCGCCTTGTATCGCTCGCGATGAATCTGGGCAGAGCTCGAGCGCGCTACGACGACGATCCCGAAGCCGCACGAGTGTTGCTCGACGAGGCACACGCCGATGCCAAGCATGCACTGGTCGAGCTGCGCGACCTGGCGCGTGGCCTGCATCCCGCTGTTCTCACCGACCGCGGCCTTGACGCTGCTCTGTCTGGACTCGCAGGCCGCTCGCCGGTGCCGGTGACCCTTGACGTTGCGGTCGAACCCCGCTGTAACCCCACCATCGAAGCGATTGCGTACTTCGTGGTGAGCGAAGCGCTCGCAAACATCGCCAAGCACTCCGGCGCGAGTCGAGCCGACATTGTGGCGCGGCGCGTCGGCGACCGATTGCGATTGACGATCCATGACGACGGCGTCGGCGGTGCTGCTGCGCATTCGGGCAGCGGGCTCGCCGGCTTGAGCGATCGTGTCGGCGGCGTCGACGGAACCCTTCGTATCGAAAGTCCGGTCGGCGGTCCGACCGACCTGACCGTGGAGTTGCCATGCGAGTCGTGATCGCCGAGGATTCGGTGCTGCTCCGCGAAGGTCTCTCGCGACTGCTCACCGAGTCGGGCATGGACGTCGTCGCCGCCGTCGCCGACGGCGAGTCGGCATTGCGTGCTGTCGACGATCACCGGCCCGACGTCGCGGTGCTTGACGTTCGGATGCCGCCAACGCATACCGACGAGGGCCTGCGGGCCGCATTGGTGATCCGTCGTCAATGGCCGGACGTCGCGGTGCTGGTGTTTTCGCAATACGTCGAGGAGCGTTACGCGACCGAACTATTGGCGGGGGAGACCCGCGGAGTCGGTTACTTACTGAAGGACAGGGTCGCCGACGTCGTCGAGTTCATCGACGCATTGCGCCGCGTCGCTGGTGGCGGCACGGTTCTTGACCCTGAGGTGGTCGCCCAGCTGCTTGCACGAAGTCGGCGGACACACCCGCTCGACAAGCTGACTCTGCGAGAGCGAGAGGTTCTCGGCCTGATGGCCGAGGGTCGTTCGAATGGCGCGATCGCTGCGGCGCTCGTTGTGGGCGACGGCGCGGTGGAGAAGCACGTGAGCAGCATCTTCACCAAACTCGATTTGCTACCGGCCGATACCGACCATCGCCGAGTGCTGGCCGTCCTTCGTTATCTGGAGAGCTGAGGACACGCATGGACGTGACCGGTGGCCGGCTGGCCGCGTTAGCGGTGGGATTGCCTTTCGTCATAGGCGCTGCTGTCGTCGGCGCTCTCGGCGTCGTCGGCGGCTTTGCGCAGACGAGCGAGCGCCATGTCGTCAGCTATCCGTGGAGCGGTGGTGCAATCACGCTGCATACAGATGGAGATGTCACGGTCCAGGTCGGCACTGGCTCGCAGGTCGGCGTCACCTACACCGAGCACTACCAATTGAAGAAGCCGACCGTGACCTCAGCGACGACGGGTGGCGGCGTGCAACTGACGGCCAGCTGTCCGGGCGCAGTTGTTGTCTTCGGCAACAGCTGCGCGATCAACTACGTGCTCACCGTTCCGGCCGCCGCCGCGCTGGACCTGCACAGTGGTGACGGAGACATTCACGTGAGCGGGAGCACCGCTGCGCTGTCCCTTAATACCGGCGACGGTGGCATCGAGTTCGACAACGTGAGCGGCGATGTCGTGGCGCACAGTGGCGATGGTGACATTAGTGGTACGCAGGTGAGTTCGCAGAATCTCCAGGCGACGACGGGCGACGGTAGCATCCATGTCACCTGGTCGGTGACGCCGACGACGGTCGCTGCCACGACCGGCGACGGCGGTATTCATCTCGTGGTGCCGCAAGACAGCGGGCCCTATCGAACATCGACGCACACGGGCGATGGAAGCACTCATGTCAGTATCGCGACCAACCCGACCGCCAGCCCATCGATAACGGCTGAATCAGGCGACGGAAGCATCACGATCGGCTACCCCGCCTCTTAGCCAGCAGATGGTTTGAACGAGAGAGCATTACTCACTCGCCGGTGAGTGCTCGACGCGGATTCTCGACGAACAACAACTCTAGGGAATCGGCGTCGAGTCCGGCATCCCGGAGGTGGTCCACGAATCCACCTTGAACAAAGCCGTACCCGCATCCGCCTCTTGCGGAGAGGTGATCACGCATGCACACGTCGTGTGACAACAGGACGTGCTCCAACATCCCTGCCTCATGCATCGCCAGCACGAAGCTCACGCGCCTCCGCGTCTCGAACGCCGAGTCTCCGCGCACGGTGTCGAACTGCACATAGGCTCCGGTAGCGGCGATCGCCTGGTGATACTCCGAGTCCGGGATCGTGTCGCAGTGCCCGATGATGACCCGCCGAGGATCGACACCCTCACCCGTAAGCAGCGCAATCTGACGGAGCCCATTCGGCCAGCGCGCGGCATGTGTCGTGACGGTGAGTCCTGTCTCGCGAGCAGCCGCTCCCGCTGCCCGCATGACGCGTTCCTCGGCGCTGGTGATGAAATGCTCGGAGCCAATCTCGCCGATGACTCCCGGCCGGATGCCGGTGTCGCCGACACCGTGCTCGATCTCCGCGATGAGCTGCGCGGCGAGCTCGTCGACGCTGCGTCGGTCGACCGACGCGCGATCCAGGAACGGCTCGCGGTACCACCCGCTGCCCATTACGACATTGAGCCCCGTGCGCAGAGATATCTCCTTCAGCATGCTCGGGTCTCTGCCGATTGGGGCGCTCCCGCAGTCGACCACCGTTGCGCCGCCCTGGTCGATAAACGCCTGAAGCTCGGTGATGGCCAGCTCGGGTTCGATCAGGAGACCACCGAACGGCACCTGCAATGTGAGGTCGACGACGAGGTGTTCATGAGGCAACGTTCTCCCGAGCGACCCGCCCTCGATCGGCCCCGTCACGGTCATCACACGACCCATGACGTCACCACCGAAACGGAGGAGCCGACGAGCAGTTCAAAGCCTTCGTGAATTTCCGCCCGTGACGGTGCGATCTCGAGACCGTGCAGGGGATGACCGACCGTAAACGACACCTCGGCGGTCGCGTGAACAAGCTCCCGCCTCCCAGGGACAACGATCAACGGTTCGACCGCGGTCATCTCTAGCACGCCGCGACCAAGCGATCCGGTTGGGAGCACGCGACGCGGGGTGAGCCATGGCCCCCTTGAGCCCTGGCCGGTATTCGGACCCGTGTCAGGTCCGGACACCTCAATCGATGCGGTTCCGGCCACGGTCCTGAGTTCCGCTGCGCCCTGGTTGCCGCCATCACTCCACAACGGCCCGGTCAACGTGATCTCACCGCGCTGAAGGGGCCAGCCGAAGACCTCGCGCCCCCACTGCAGATAGGTGTCGTCATCAGTCCACATGTGGGTGGAGACTTCGCCCTCGATGCCCTTTACGGATGCGGGAACCGCGAAGACTGCCTCGCGAAAATGTCCTGTGCTGTATTCGCGTTGCCATGAATCGGCGCTTGAGCCGGTGAACGAGACGTCGTAGAAGCGCAGTCGCGCTGGCCGCCTTGGCTCCTCATTCGAGGCGAAGTCGGTGCCGAGCAGGTGCTGGGACAATGCTGCCGGAGGTTCGAACCACACAGTCACTGTCCGTCCACTCATCAGCCAGGGAGGATCGGGCCAACCGACCAACCAGCTGCGCAGCGCATCGACGGCAATGGGCCAGGTCACGTCGAGAAGCCTATGGAGGCGCAGCCGTCGGCAACCAGGACTTGTCCGCTGATATATGAGGCTTCGCTTGAGCAGAGAAAGCCGATTGCCCGGGCAATCTCCTCAGGCTGCGCGAGCCGTCCCATCGGTATCCGCGCCACAAGTCGTCCCTCATCCACAACCCCAGAGCTGACCGCTGCGTCGAACTGTAAGGTTCGCGTCCATCCAGGCGCGATGGAATTGACCCTGATGCCGTCGGGCGCCCACTCCACAGCAAGCGTTCGGGTTAGGCCCTCAACACCATTCTTTGCGACCGCGTACGAAAGCCGCTTGGGCAAGCCGAGCTGCGCAACGACAGACGACACGGTAACGATGCTTGCGATCGGCGACCGCTTGAGTGTCTCGTACGCAGCTCTGCAGCACCGGAACGTGCCGTCAAGGTGTGTACCTAGCATCCGTGCCCAAGACTCGTCGGTCATCGTCGCCGAATCGCCCTGATCAGTGATACCGGCGCACGTAACGAGGGTGTCGAGTCTTCCGAACCTTGCGGTCACGCGAGCGAACAGTTCGTCAACGCTCTGTCGATTGGTGACGTCCACTTTCACGGATTCAGCCGACAATCCCGTCGATCGAAGCTCAGCAACGGCACTGCGCGCCGATTCTTCGTTGAAATCCGCGAGCACTGTGTCGTACCCGCGTTCGGCGAGGAGGCGCGACGTCGCGAGCCCTATCCCACGAGCACCACCAGTGACAACGGCGACGGGCTTGGAGTCAAGCATTGGCTTTCAGTCCCTTCGAGGGGCCGGCAAGGTTGGCTAACGTTTCGCGGTCTACTCGAACCGGCCCAGTAGAACCACGCGACATCAGCTCGAGTGGCTCACGAATTACCTCGCTGACTCGGGACTCGCCGTCGCGGGTCAGCACCAAGTCGACGGCCTGCCGTCCCAGTTCGAACAGCGGCATCCGAACGGTGGTCAGCGACGGGAGCAAATAGTCCGCGAGGTCGAGGTTGTGCACCGCGATGATCGAGATGTCCGCTGGCACGCGAATGTTGCGCCGGCTTGCCTCATGGACCGCGCCGAAGGCAGAGGCGACGTTCGCGGCCAGAATGGCGGTGAAATCCGTACCAGCCTCGAGGAGCTCTTGCATCGCGAGGCGTCCACCCGGCGCCGTGTAATCGCCCCGCGCGACCAGTGCGGGATCGATCGCAACGCCTCTTTTCTCCAGCGCCTGCTTATATCCGTCGTATCGGCGTCGGGCGGTGTCTGATCGTGCTGGCCCGTGCAGGTAGGCGATCCGACGGTGCCCGAGTTCGAGCAGATGCTGGACTGCGACCGAAGCTGCACGACGGTCGTCCAGAGACAGAGTCCAAGGAACGCCGGCCTGCTGGCTGTTAACCAACAACCACGGCGTGCCGAGTTTCTCCAATTCCGAAATCGCAGGTCGGCTCAGATGTACGCCAGCAATGATTAGTCGATCGACACGACCATGGCCGATCAACTCCATAAATTCTTGGATGGCACTGCTATCTCGTCCGATGCTGCCGGTGAGCAGCACGTGACCAGCACCCCGCGCCGCCGTCTCTGCACCGCTGATGATCTCGGCGTAGACCGGATTCCCATAGTCCGGAATCACCAATCCGATCGTGCGGGACTGGGACGTTCTGAGGCTTCGCGCCGCGGCGTTTGGTCGGTACCCGATCGTGCGGATGGCGGCAACGATTCGCTCACGAGTTTCCGGTCGGATCTTCAGCGACGGGTCTCCGTTTACGACTCGGGAGACAACGGAACGGTCGACTCCCGCGAGGGCAGCGACGTCGCTGAGTCGCGGCAGCCCGCTGCCTTCATCCCGGGCCACCTTGGCACCCCCGCTCAGCGGCCGAGCGCAGACTTCCGCCGCACCTGGGGTCAAGATACGTGGCAGACACACGATTGTCTAGATTGCCTGCCCGATGTCGCGCCAGCCGGTGTCGCGACGCTCGCCGGCGGGGGACGCGGTCGCAAGCGTGACCAGGCGCCTACCCATCCCAGTGCGCCGACATTCGCAAGTTTTCCCTTAAATAGCGGGAATCTGGCATAGCGCTCGTTGCGCGCCGGGCAAGAATAGGCCGAGCACATCGGCGCGTAACAGTCCGGTAACACACTCTTGACCTGCCCACCGCGACGGGTATACAACCACTCAAGCGCTTGACTAATGCCCACGGCGCTCCCCAACCTGGTCCCAGGAGGATTCGATGGCTCTCGGTCATCGCTCGAACCGACGGATGGCCATCACGGCCACCGCCGTCGCACTTTGCATCCTCGTTGTCGGCTGCAGCAGCAGTAAGAAGGCCGCGACCTCCACGCCAGCGGCAAGTGGCTCGACTCCGGCGGCGCCCGCAGCAACGACAAGTGCGGCAGCTCCGGCCAGCGCGGCAGCAAGCGCGTCGGCACCAGCCTCGGCTGCGGCGGCGTCCGGTTCAGCGATCCCTGGTGTGCCAGCAGCCCTCAAGGTCGGTGATCCCGACCCGAGCATCTGCGTAGGCAAGAAGTACACGATCGGGTTCGACGTCTATTCAGCCACCGAAGGCTTTGCGGTCGAGAACACCAAGAACTTCAAGGCCCTCGCAGCCCAGCTCGGCTGTGTCACGCCGGTCGTTCTCGTTGACAATGCCGACCCGGCGACTGTCACCCAGAACATGAACGCATTCGTACAGCAGCACGTCGATGGGGTTGTGCTCGCACAGGTCGTTGCAGCCGCCCAGCCCGGTGTTGTGCGCACGCTGAACACGGCCAAGATCCCCGTCGTGGCAGCGTATGTTGCAGCGCCAGGTGCTCCATTCATTGATGTCGACAACGCCGCTGCGGGGCTGAGTGGTGGCGTGGCGGTTGGGCAGGAATTCGCGAAGCGCTACCCGAACACGCTGCCGTACATCGTGATCGGTGCCTTCCCAGAAGGCGGTCAAGTTTCGCTCGACCGCATGAATGGCGTCGTGAAGGGCGTGCAGCAGGTCATCAGTGGCATCCCTGCTGACCACATCTTGATGGTCGACACCAAGGCTGACCCTGCCCAGGCGAACACTGGCACAGCAAACGTCCTGCAGCGACTGCCAGCGGATGCCCACATCATTTTCTCTGGCATCAATGACCTGAACACGTACGCGATGCTTCAGGCCATCAAGGCAGCTCACCGCGATGGGACTGCTGTCGGCATGGGCATGGGCGGCGACCCGAGCGGGCGTGGCTTCATCTGCGCGAACCAGCCGGCGTACTTCGGCACGGTTGGGTTCTTCCCAGACAAGTACTTCCAGTTCCTTCTACCGGCGCTCATTGGCATCATCAACGGGGCTAGCCTTCCCGATCGCATCGTGTTGCCGACCCAGGTGTTGAACGCGGCCAACATGAAGCAGTTCTACCCAGATGCCGCCTGCTAGCACCGTCGACGAGGAGACACTCAAGTGACCGCAACCCGCGAGGTAGTAGTGAAGCTCACCGGCATCACGAAGACCTTTGGTGGAGCTGCGGCACTGCAAGACGTCGATCTCACGCTTCGTGCCGGCTCCGTTCTCTGCCTCCTCGGCGAGAATGGAGCCGGCAAGTCGACGCTCGCGCGAGTCGTCGCTGGAGTGATCGTGCCCGACTCAGGGCTCGTCGAGATCGACGGCGAGGCCGTCGAGATTGCAAGTCCCGCGCACGCCCACGACTTGGGCATCCGGCTCGTCCCACAGGAACTCACGCTTTGCCAGGATTTGTCGGTGGCGGAGAACGTGTGCTTGGGTCATTGGCCGCGGCGGCGGAAGGTGGTCAGCCGACGTGGAATGCGTGCCGAAGCGCAGCGGCGATTGTCCGAACTTGGCCTCCATCATCTCGACCTCGACGCTCCCGTTCGGTTACTACCGGTTGTCGATCAAGCGTTTGTCCAGATCGCCCGGGCCATGACTCCAGGCGCCCGGGTGCTCATCACAGATGAGCCGACTGCGCCGATGGGTGCGGCCGAGGCGAATCGACTACTCAATCTCCTTGCGTCGATCACCGCGCAGGGCGTTGCTGTCGTATTCGTGTCCCACCGCCTTGACGAGGTATTCCGACTCGGCCACGAAGTCGTCGTTCTTCGCGACGGCCGGAAGGTGGCCGAGCGAAGCGTTTCCGAAGTCACCCGTGAGGAGCTCGTGGCCGCAATGCTCGGCGCTCGTGAGATGGGTGAGGACAGCCGGCACGAGGTCGGCGCTGAAGACACCGGAACTGCGGCGCTTTCGTTGCGTGACCTGAGCGGCGGCGACCTTGTCGACCTGTCCCTCGACGTTCGGGCCGGCGAGGTGGTCGCGGTTTACGGCAGTGCCGGCTCGGGTCGGGATCAACTTGGCCAACTGATTTTCGGATCGATCCCATACGTGTCGGGCGTCGTCCTCGTGAACGGCGTTCCGATAAAGCGGGGGCGACCACGGGCCAGCATCGCCGCAGGAATCGGCTACGTGCCTGCGGAACGACGGAGCCAAGGACTCATCCTTGGGGCATCGATCCGGGAGAATCTCGTGCTCGCCAGTATGGATCAGTTTTCCAGCCGCGGTTTCATGAGGCGTCATGCCGAGGTGGAGATCACAGACGATTGGATGAAGCGGCTGCACCTTTCCTCACAGACGACTGAGACCACAGTCGGCAATCTCAGCGGTGGGAGCCAGCAGAAAGTGTTGCTCGCACGGTGGATCCTCAGGGAGCAGCCGATTCTGATTCTCGACGAGCCGACTCGCGGCGTCGATGTTGCGACGAAGGCCGACATCTATTCGATGCTGTGGGAGGCTGCGGCCCGAGGCGTCGCAGTGCTCGTCATCTCTTCGGATATCGAAGAAGTGGCGCGAGTCGCGGATCGCGTGATTGTGCTGCGTGATGGCGTTGTCAGCAGACGGATGGGGCGCGCGACCCAGGAGCAGGTCCTGACCGCAGCAGTAGGAGCTGTAGCCGATGCCTAGGTTGAAGGAGCAGAACGTGCCGGTACCAGAACAGCCGGCGCGCCAGGACGCGGCAGGCACCGCAATCAGCACTGAGGCTGAAAGCCGCCAGTCGTCCGGGGTCGATCGTGTCGTCAGCGTGCTCGTAGCACTGCAGAGCCAAGGGCTGCTTATCATCCTCGCAGCACTATTTGCCTACATGTGGCTGCGCAGCCCTTACTTCATGACGACGAGCAATCTGCTCGTCGTTGGTGGCCAAGCGGGTGCGCTTGGCATTATGGCAATGGCTCAGACGGCCTTGATCATCTCGGGCGGCTTTGACGTCTCAGTCGGAAGCGTGCTCGCTCTGTCGGGCGTCACACTTGGCATTCTCAATGAGCATGGCTGGAACATCTGGGTCGCGGCGGTCGTGGCCATTTTGGTGGGCGGCCTCGTGGGTGCGCTCAACGGATTCATCGTTGTCAAGTTGCACGTCAATGCACTCATCACAACACTCGGAACGTTGTCGATCTTCTCTGGCCTTGCCTACATCATGACAAGCGGGCAGACGCTCGTTTTGGACAACAAATCATTCGCGTTCGTGGGCACCGGCCACATTCTGCGCCTACCGTTCGCATTGGTGTTGTTCCTTGTCGTCTTCGTTATAGCGATGGTGGTCGAGCGACTAACGCGCTTCGGACGCACGTATTACGCGATCGGTGGCTCACTCGAGGCCGCACGCCTGGCTGGACTACGGGTCCAATCCACATCCTTCTCCCTGTACGTCATATCGGGGATTTCGGCAGGTATAGCTGGCGTCCTCATCACGGCCCAACTGGCAGCCTCATCACCCCAGGTCGGCGCGAACTACAACCTTTCGGTTGTCACGGCAGTGATTCTCGGCGGGGCGAGTCTTGCCGGCGGACGTGGTAGTGCTCGCGGGACACTGATCGCCGTGCTCATCCTCGGCGTACTGCAGAACGGATTTGCGCTTCTGCAACTCTCCGCATTCGTGCAGACGATGGCACTGGGTATTGCGTTGATCGTCGCCGTTCTCCTCGACCAGACTGCGCGGTCATTTGAGCGCCGGAAGGCCGTACGTCCGGCTCAGTAGAAAGTGCATGAGGTAAGCCGTCGCCATGACCCAAAGGAGGAGCACCACATGTCAGTGAATGCCTCCCGCGGCGTCGACCCGCACCGGCAGACGCCTCGTATCGTGTCGCTCGAGACGGAGCTGCTCCATGTCGCCGTACTTCCCGACAAGGGCTGCGATATTTACTCGCTGCGCGACGTCGCGTCGGGCATCGATCTGTTGGCAAAAACCAGGCTAGGACTGTCTGATCTGCAGCCGGTTGCATACGCGAGTAGCTCGACAGAGGCATGGCTCTCGCAATACCTCGGTGGCTGGCAGCTCGTTCTGCCGAACGGTGGCGCGCCCGCGCAGATCGACGGGGCGGAGTGGGGTTTCCACGGAGAAGCATGCGTCCTGGGATGGAACGTCGAGGAACTGTCGGCTGGGTCTATGACTGCGTCCGTCAGGCTGTTGCGAGCACCCCTGTTCGTTCGACGGCGCCTAGATGTCCACGGCAATACCCTGACCTTGCGCGAGACGGTAGCCAACGAAGGTACAAGTCCGATCGATGTGATGTGGACGCACCACCCCGCCTTCGGCGCACCGTTCCTTGACGGTGACTGCATCGTCTCCACCGGAGCTCGCACGGTCACTGCGGACGATGAGACGCCCGGCACAGCACTGGCTGCCGGCGCTACTCATGCGTGGCCGTCACCGCAAGGCAGCGACGGCGCAACGGTTCGTCTTGATGAAGTTCCCGCAGCGGGCTCGGGCGTTGCTCACCTTGCCTACCTGTCCGAGTTTGACTCGGGCTTCTTCGCTATCACCAATCCCTCCCTCCGACTCGGCGTGGCCTTTCGATGGCCAACCGACGTCTTCCCTTGTGCCTGGTATTGGCTCGAGGCCGGCGGGAGTAAGGGTTTTCCTTGGTTCGGGCGTCACTACTCGCTTGCGATCGAGCCCGCCACGTCAGCGCCTGGGCAGGGGATAGCCAACCTCAAGGCCAAGGGTGGAAGTCCGATGACGCTGGCGCCGGATGAGGAGCGCGAAGTCGAGATCGAAGTCACCCTGTTCCACGATGATCGGCGAGTCGTTGGGGTTAAACCCGGCGGTGCCGTCGAGTTCCTCTCCGTCGCCGATAGTCCGCGATGACGAACCCAGCTGACGTAGGAGCACGAGGGATGGATTCACATGGGTGACAGCTTGCTCGAGCATTTTCGGTTGATGTTGCGGATTCGGCTCTTCGAGGAGAAGGTGCGCGACCTTCGCGTGGCTGGGGACATCTCCGGATCTGTACACCTCTGCATCGGGCAAGAGGCCATCCCTGTCGGCGCGGTTGCAGCACTAGATCGGACGGTCGACGTTGTCTTCTCCACCTATCGCGGACACGGGTGGGCGATTTCTTGCGGCAGCGAACTGAGCCAGCTGTTCTCAGAACTACTCGGTCGGTCGACGGGTGTGAATGGAGGCCGCGGTGGATCCGCGTACCTCTCTGATCCGGACCACGGCTTCTACGGCGAGAACTCCATCGTCGGGGGTGGCTTGCCGCATGCCGTGGGGGCCGCGCTCGCCGGCCGGTTCGACGGGTCGGGCAGGGTCGCGCTGGCGTCTTTTGGTGACGGGGCGATGAATCAGGGCGCCGTACACGAATCCATGAACATGGCGGGAGCCTTTCGGTTGCCCGTCATCTTCATGCTGGAGAACAACTTGTACTCCGAGTTGACGCCGATCTCAGCCATGGTCGCCAATCCGCAATTAGCGGAGCGCGCCGCTGCTTACGGCATCGAAGGTACGCGGATCGACGGTAACGATCCGGCTGCGGTAGCGGTTGCCGTCGCCGAGGCTCGCGAGCGTGCGACCAACGGTCTCGGGGCCACCCTGATTGAAGCCATGACCGAGAGACTGGTCGGCCACTACATAGGGGACGCCGAGCAATACCGTCCGAGCGGGGAGGTCGAGTCGGCCTGGACCCGCGAGCCGCTGACGGTATGTGCAGCGCGCCTTATCGAGCTTGGCTATACGCAAGAGTTTCTTGCCGACATCGAGGGTGAAGAACGCCACGCCGTCCTTTCCGCCGCCGACGCGGCACTCGCCTCGCCGACCGCTGACCCCGCAACTGCGTTGGAGTTCATTTATGCCGACTGAGCAGACCAAGTTGTCCTACGCGGGCGCTGCGAACGCTGCGCTGCGGCGTGCGTTGGCGGAACGGCCGGAGACCCTATTTTTCGGTGAGGACGTTGCGCTGCCCGGCGGAGTGTTCGGCGTGTCGAAGGGCCTGCATGAGGAGTTCGGCGATCGAGTGTTCGATACGCCAATCTCTGAGACGGCCATGCTGGGCATGGCAATCGGTGCTGCGATGACGGGCCGTCGGCCCATCGTCGAGATCATGTGGATGGACTTCAGCCTGGTCGCCTTTGACCAACTTGTGAACCAAGCAGCGAACGTGCGCTATGTGTCTCGCGGTCGGCTGCAGGCGCCGATGACTGTGCGGACCCAACAAGGCTCCCAGCCCGGTGCGTGTGCCCAGCACTCCCAGAGTTTGGAGGCGTTGCTCGCTCATATCCCCGGCCTCAGGGTGTGCATGCCTGCAACCGCGCAAGATGCGTATGACCTTCTGCTATCGGCGATTTGGTGTGATGACCCGACGGTCGTCGTCGAAAATCGGAATCTGTACTTCCGGGCCAAGGAGGAGATCTGGCTGGGAGGTGAAGTGCAGCCCATAGGCGGCTCGGTCACCCGCCGCACCGGCGACGACGTCACGCTCCTTAGCTGGGGAGCGATGGTGCATTCTGCACTGTCGGCCGCGGACGCCCTGGCTGGTGACGACATTGGCGTTGAGGTAATCGATGCTCGCTGGATTAATCCCTTCGACACCGATGCAGTCCTCGCTTCCGTTGCGCGGACGGGTCGCCTAGCGATCGCTCACGAGGCCAACCGCACCGGAGGCTTCGCGAGCGAAGTGCTATCCCGTGTGGCGGAGTCCGGTCTCGTGCTCCACGCGCCCCCGATCCGGATTGCCACCCCCGACGCTCGCATACCTGCGGCGCCCTCATTGGTCGGTGCACTGGTTCCCGACGCGTCAACGATCGAGGCAGCGGTTCGAGACCTCGCTCATCGGGGGAGTGGAAGGTGAGCGCCCCGCGGTTCGAGATGCTCCTGCGTCTATACGGAGACGACCACACTACGGAGATATTCTCCGAGCGCCGGCTCGTTCAGTCATGGTTGGACGTCGAGATCGCGCTCGCCCTGTCACAGGCGGAACTCGGGCTCGTCAACGAGGCCGCGGCCGAGTCGATAGCGACGACCGCCAGGCTCGAAAACATCGACTTGGCGGAGATGTGGTCGGACGCACGAACGGTGGGATATCCGATACTTCCGCTCGTTCGCCAGATCGACGCTGCACTACTTCCCGAGCATCAAGGATGGCTCCATTTCGGCGCGACTACGCAAGACGTGATGGACACTGGCCTCGCCTTGCAGTTACGGGCCGCCGCCATCCGTATGGATGAACTCCTGGAGACCTTCGGCGACTGCCTAGCAAACCTTGCTGCTACTCATGAGACCACGCTGACGGCGGCGCGTACGCATGCTCAGCAAGCAGTGCCGACCGTGCTTGGTGCGAAGTTCGCTGTATATCTCGCCGAAGTAGCCCGGCACCGTGTGCGGCTCGCATCGGTTGCTCAGGATGTGAGTGTCGTGTCCCTCTTCGGCGCCGGCGGTACATCGGCGGCGTACGGGGATCGCGCGCACGTGCTGCGGCGGAGCGTCGCGGATCGGCTCGGTCTCCGATCCGTGGATGTCCCTTGGCACGTCGCGCGTGACTGCCTTGCGGCATTTGCATCCGCAGAAGTGGCGATGGCGGCAACGGCTGCCCGCTTTGCGCGCGAGGTAATTGACCTGTCGAGAACAGAGATCGGCGAGATGGCAGAAGCCGGCGGCTACCTGCGCGGGGCGTCGTCGACGATGCCGCAGAAGAGCAACCCCATCGAGTCCGAGGGCATCATCGGCGTCGCTGCCTCAGCCGAAGCTTTGAGCGTCGCGATGCTCCGGGCCATGGAGGCGGGACACGAGCGCGCGGCCGGTGAGTGGCAGATCGAGTGGCAGGTGTTGCCACAACTTGTCTGCCTTTGTAGTTCCGCTGTTCTTACGGCCGGGACCATCGCCGGCGGGCTGCGGATATTCCCGGACCGTATGAGGGAGAATCTGCGACTGGACGGCGGCCTCGTCATGGCGGAGGCGTACATGATGCGCCTCGCACCGGTGATCGGTCGAGAAGAAGCGCACGAGCTTGTTTACGAAGCGGCCCGGTTGACGCGTGAAAGCGGTCGCCCGCTGATTGACGTCTTGCGTCAACTGAGCCCTGACCGTGTTCAGGCGGAACTCGCGAACGAGCTACTTCCTGAGGCGTACGTGGGGGAGCCCAAAGTCACGATCGCTGCTGCGCTCGAAACCTGGCACGCTGCCGCTGAGTCGGGTCTGCGTCAGACGTCGCTATGACAGACGGAACTCGTCCCGCTGGCCGCGTGACCATTGCCGACGTTGCGACTCGGGCCGGCGTCACATCGGCCGTGGTATCACGGCTGATCAACAACAATCCCAACCTGTCGATCCGGCCGGAGACCCGCGCAAGGGTTCTCGCAGCTATTGATGATCTCGGCTATCGGCCAAACGCGGCCGCACGGAGCCTGAGCAGGTCCAGAAGCGATGCGTTCGGCCTCATCATCCCCGACTTCGATAACCCGGTCTACGCAAAGATCATCGAAGGCGCTGAATCGGCCGCAGTTGCTATGGGATGCGTGCTGCTGACCGGCAGTGCGGTTGGTTCGGGCATGTCAGCCGCTCAATACATCGAGCGGCTCGGCAACGGCCGTGTTGACGGTTTGCTTCTCGCGGGCACCGAGGGCACCAGTTCGCTTGATGAGTCGAGCTCACTCTCTCGAGTTCCGTTCCTCATGTTGAACCGTCGAGCACCAGGGGTCGATCGATACCTTGTGCTTGATGACGAGGGAGCTGCGGCGCTCGCGGTCTCGCACTTGACCGGGCTCGGGCACTCCAGGATCGCGCACATCGCTGGGCCAAACCGAGCAGACACTGGGCAGCGGCGGCTCACTGGGTACTCGCAGGCGATGCAATCCGCTGGCCTAAAGATTGCCAAGGACTACATCGCCAGTGCCGACTACACCCCGGCTGCCGGAATGCACGCGATGCAACGACTGCTGTCACTGCCGGAGCCGCCCACCGCAGTATTCGTCGCCAGCATCGCGTCCGCAATCGGCGCACTGCGTGCCGCAGTTTCTCGCGGTGTCGCGGTACCTGATCAGGTTTCGGTTGTAGCAGTCCATGACCTTCCGTTGGCGGCATACCTCTCACCGCCGTTGACGACGGTGCGCATGCCGCTTGCTGAGCTGGGTGCGCGCGGCCTTCGACTATTGGCTGACAGACCAGCGGAGGCCGACATAACCGAGGTGTTCGGCGGCCCAATGCAACTGATCCTGCGAGAGTCGACGGCGGCGCCACGTAGGACCAAGCGAATCTCGATATCTCCCGATAGGAGCACGTGATGACCGACACGGATACGTCGACGCCGCTGCGAATTGATGTCCTTCGTATGTCGGCAACTTTCGGACGACGCCTTCGCCAAGATCCGTTCGGCCAGCTTGGGGTACCCACGCAGGACCTCGTGATGGCCGCGCTCGAGCGAGGTGAAACTGAGACCGCTGTCCACCTCGCCGAGTACATGGTCGAAGAGTTCGCGATCCTCTTCGACAGTGTGCTGAATGGCTGGCTGCGACAGTTGATTGACCACGCGCTTGAGCGACTTCAGACCGATGGCCTTGACACACTCATGCGAGTTCCGGGAAGTCACTTGTGGACGGCATTCTTCGAGGTAGGCAAGCGATTTCAAACGGACGCGATCGCCGCCATGAAGGTAGGGGACATCGCTGGCGCTCGGGTGCTGCTCGACCACACACGGCGGACCTTCAAGACGATCAACGATGAAACAGTTCGGTTCATTCAAGATCTGCTGACCGTGCTTGACGAGCGCTGGGGAGAAGACGCGCCCATTCTGGCAATGCGCGGACCCTACGAGACGATTTGGCGACGTCGGTATGCCGGATGGGATCAGTTGACGCCAGACGAAAAGCTACAGCTGACGTGCGAGGGAATGCGTACGCATTTCGGTGGCCCGGGTCGGACTGGTGCCTTCGAGGTCTACGACGACGGCGATCGCTTCCGCTTGGAATTCGCGGTGTGTGGCACGGGCGGAGTGCTCCGGTATGGCGATACGGAGACAGGTGAGGGACCGTGGCCGACGACTGGTGTCAGTAGAACGCCTAAGCCCTGGACTTGGGGGAAGACCGGAGTTCCCTGGTACTGCACTCACTGCAGCCTCTATTTGGAGCATTGGCCGGCAGAGGACTATGGCTATCCGTTAAGGCCGGTTCTCTACGATGACGCCCCCGAGAGCCCGTTGTCGACCTCATGGTTCATCTACAAGACTCCGGGCGTCGCACGCCCTGAGGATTTCGCCCGCATCGGGCTGAAGGGTGGCGAAGGAAGTGTCAGCTGAGGTCTTAAAGAGTGCTGTCGTTACGGGCTGCGGATCCGGGATCGGCCGGGCGATCATCGAGCGCTTGGCCGCCGACGGCTATTTCGTCGTGGGCGTGGAACTTGATGCAGAGAAGGCTGCGGCGGTCGCAGACCATGTGGGCGCGGGCGGCTCAGTTCTTGCCGCGGACGTCCGAGACCGGTCGGTCCTCGAGCGAGCTGCCAACGTCGCATCGGGTCACGCGCCCATGTACGGCTGGGTGAACAACGTGGGCGTCGCATTGGGAGGGACACTGCACCACGCGGATCCCGAAGACGTAGCAAAAGTCGTACAGATCAACCTCATGAGTCATTTCTGGGGATCACGAGTCGCCGTCGAGACGTTCATCGCGCAGCGACTTGCTGGTGCGATCGTCAACATCTCCTCGATCCATGGCAGGGCGGCTTTCAACGGCTGGGCGGCGTACGACACGGCCAAGGGCGGTATCGAGGCACTGACCCGCTATATCGCAGTCGAATATGGTCCGGTGGGTATTCGCGCCAATGCGATCGCGCCCGGAGCCATCCGCACGGAGATGGTGCGCGACGTCATCGCGAACTCACGCGACCCGATCAGCGAAGAGCGAGCGATGTCAGAGATGCATCCGATGAATCGATTGGGCGAACCGGCCGAAATCGCTGCAGTTGCTGCCTTTCTGCTATCGGACGAGAGCTCATTCTTGTCTGGTCAGTCAATCGCTGTCGATGGAGCCGCAACGGCGAGGTGTTACCGCTACGAGCCAGATCCGCAGCTCATGGCTGAGTTCAATGCTCCCAAGCCCTGATGTCGGTACCGCTGTGAGGAGGCACGTGTGATGGTCGAATTATCGATACTGGCCAGCGACCTGGATCACCCAGAAGGAGTTGCCTGGTCGCCTAACGGTTGGATCGCAGCCGGCGGAGAGGCTGGACAGATCTATCGTATCGATCCAAACGCCGGTGATGCGGCACAGATCGCGGACACGGGCGGCTTCGCACTCGGCATGGCGTTCGACGCCGCCGATCTCCTTTACGTGTGCGATATGGGCCGCCACGCTGTTGTTCGTGTCGACCCACGTACCGGTGCGGTCGACGACATCACCACGGGGTACGGCGACACCCCGGTCAGAGTTCCTAACTACCCCGTCTTCTCCGAGGACGGATACCTTTTCTTTTCAGACTCCGGGGACTGGGCCGCTCGAGACGGTCTGATATTCGTGCGAACTCCGGCCGGGCAGGTGTCAATTGCAACGAGGGACGCGGGCGGTTACGCCAATGGATTGGCGATTAACCCCGACGGCAGCCATCTCTACGTAGTCGAGACCTCCATTCCAAGGATCAGCCGCTTCGCCCTACTCGGCGATGGTGCGCTCGGACCGCGCGAGACGGTCGTCGACATGCCGGAAACTGTGCCGGACGGACTAGCGTTCGCGGCCGACGGAACACTGTTGATTTCGTGTTACAGACCCGATGCCATCTTTCTCTGGGACGGCGAATCGCTCGGGACTCTCGTCAACGACCGCACCGGTCTCACCTTGTCTGCCCCGACAAATGTGGCGTTCTTCGGCCCCGATCTCAACCGCTTGGTGACTGCCAATCTCGCAGGTCGCCATCTTGTTGAGGTCGAGTGCGGTCTCATCGGCGCGGCGCTGAACTATCCGATCTTTCAGAATGGGGCCATTGCGTGAGTGACTCGACCGCATCAGAGGGCGCCGTCCTGGTGACTGGTGGCGGGAGCGGCATAGGCCGTGCCGTCGTGGATCGTTTCCTGTCCGAGGGTCGTCGTGTCATCGCGTGGGATCGCAAGGTTGCCCAGGACGTTCCATCGGTCGAATGGCACGAGGTCGATGTTGCGGATTGGAAACAAATCCAGTCAGCGGCCGTGGATCTCCCTCCTCTGTTTGCTGTAGTTACGTGCGCGGGCATCGGCATGCGAGGGCCGGTGCTCGATCTCGGTCCTGACCATTGGCGCAAGACGTTTTCGATCAATGTGGAAGGCACCGCACTTACGGCGACGGCATGTTTCAATGCGCTGCGCAGTGGGTCGGGAACGCTCGTGACGATCGGGTCTGTCGCGGGGGTGAACTCGTTCCGCTATCGCGCCGCGTACTGCGCCTCGAAATCAGCCGTGATCGCACTCACCAAATGCCTGGCCAACGAATGGGCCGAGTATGGCATTCGCGCGGTTTGTGTGAGTCCGGGATTCACCCGCACCGCAATGCTCGAGGAGTCATTTCGCTCTGGCCTCACTGACGAGGCGCGACTACTCGACCACACGGCTCAACGCGCACTGCTCGAGGCGGCCGACATCGCTGATGCCGTCAGTGCCCTGTGTGGCGCAGATTTCCGCCGAGTGACTGGAGCCAACGTGCTCGTCGACGGTGGCTGGGACACACTGTCCGGGTTCTGACCAAGCGTGCTTGAAGGAGACGACATGACCTCACGCTCGCTTGCCGACGCCGACGTCCGAGGTCCTGGCAAGTCATGGCCGCCGTTCAGTCCGCCGACCGATGAATTGGATCCGGACGGCGTGCCGGTCTTGGTCCGCGGTGAAGGCGTATGGCTTACCGACAACCGAGGACGTCGGTACCTCGACGGGGTTGGTGCGTTGGAGGCCATGGCAGTCGGTCACGGTCGCACGGAGCTTGTCGACGCCGCGGCGCGACAGATGGGCGAGCTGGCCTTCCTTGACGTCTTTCGCTATTCGTCGCTCCCGGCGATTGAACTAGCAGACACGCTGATTGCGGCGATGCCGGGAATGAGCAAAGTTCACTTCACGCCTGGTGGTAGCGAGGCGGTGGAGACCGCGTTGAAGCTCGCCCTGCAGTGGCACTGGGTGCGTGGCCAGCGCGATCGGCGGCTGGTGGTGACCAGATACGGCGCGTATCACGGCGTCACCTTCGGCGCGATGAACTGTGACGGCCGGTACTACGCGACCCGCAACGACATCTATCTGGGCGAGCACAGGTTCGGAGTTGTTGCGGAAGGTCCCGCGACAGGCCCGGGTTGGGGACTCGGCGCACGGCATGCTGCCGGTGCGCCTGAGTTCGCCGCGACGATCGCCGCGGTCGGCGCCGAGCGGGTGGCGGCCGTGATTGTCGATCCCTGTGCTACAGCGTCGGGTGTAGCCGCCGCGCCGCCGGAGGATCTCACCGCCTTACGTCGGCTCTGCGACCGCGAAGGCATCCTGCTGATCGTCGATGAGGTCATCACCGGCTTCTGCCGCACTGGACGAGTGTTCGCCTCCGAGCATGCCGGAGTGCTGCCCGACCTCATGACGTTGTCGAAAGCGCTCTCCTCCGGCTACCTGCCTATCGGGGCGTGCCTGGCCAATGCGCGGGTAGTCGACGAGATCGCCGCGGCGCAGCCAGCCGACCGGGTGTTTGCACATGGGCACACGTACGGCGGCCACCCTGTCGCGTGCGCGGTGGCACTGGAAAACATCCGGATTCTGCGGCGCGAGGAGCTCGCCCAGCGCGGCGCCGCGATGGGCGACCGACTGCGGGCGGGCTTGCGTGGGCTCGCGACGCACGAGCATTACGTCGATGCCCGTGGTGTCGGAATGCTCACCGGAATCGAGCTATTCCACGAAGGGCAATCAACGGGTGAGTTTGCCACCGCCGCCGCAGCCTGCGCGTGGCTTCGCCGCTGGTTGCGCGATGCCGGTCTGGTGACCTTGACCGTGCACCCAGGCACCGTCTTCCTGCTCGCGCCCCCGTTGATCATCGAGCCTGTCGAGGTCGACCGGATCGTGGAGATCTTCGACGCTGGTCTGACGGCTTTGGCGGATCGGCTAATCGCATGAAGACAGGAGAGGGTTGCAGATGACTACTGAGGTGCCACCGACGCGACCGACCGTTCGTCGCTTTGAGAATCGTGGGGCGATCGTCACGGGCGCGGCGCACGGAATCGGTGCCGAGGTTTCTCGACGGCTAGCGGCCGAGGGAGCCTCGGTCGTTTTGCTCGACGTCGACGGCGGTGACGTCGAGATCGTCGCGAGCGAGATTCGTGAGTCTGGTGGGGTCGCGCACCCAATTGCGCTCGATGTGCGATCACCTGCTGCTGTCGCCGAAGCAGTCGAGCGCGCTGCCCGCGAGGTCGAACAGATCTCGATACTGGCCAACTGCGCGGGTGTCGTGCGCTACGGCACGATCATCGATCTCAGTATCGATGACTGGGACTTGCAGATCGGCACCAATCTCACAGGGGCGTTCCTGATGTGCAGGAACGTCATCCCTCACATGCAGGCGAGGGGTGGCGGCGCAATCGTGAACATCGCTTCCGTACAGGCATTTGCGAGTCAGCCGCTCGTGGCCGCGTATGCAGCGTCCAAGGGCGGGTTGGTGGCGTTCAGCAAGACCATCGCGCTCGATCACGCTCCCGAGCACATCACGGTGAACGTCGTGTGTCCCGGCAGTATCGAGACACCGATGTTGCGCTATGGCGCAGAACTCTTCGGTACTGGCGATGCAGACGAGACGATGAGGACGTGGGGAAGGAGTCATCCGATCGGGTATCTCGGGCAGCCTTCCGATGTCGCATCGGTTGTCTTGTTTCTGCTCAGCGATGAAGCGCGGTTCGTCACTGCGGCTGTGGTGACCGTCGACGGCGGCTTGCTCGCGCGCTTGGCCGTGTAACGCTGTTCGTTGTGTAACGACGCAGACATCTCCACACACGACGCACCGGGAGTGGTTCATGGCTAGCGCGCAAGTGACGACAGTGCGAGGAGCCGTCGATGTTGATGACCTCGGTGTCACACTTCCACACGAGCACCTGCTACTCGACATGTTTCCTGTCAACGGCAACCGGCACGCCCGGTTCACGGACCTCGACCAGATGCGTGTCGAGCTGGCCCGATTCAAAGATGCCGGCGGCGGCTGCATCGTCGAGGTGACGCCACGCAACGTCGGTCGAAACCCCGCGGGGCTCTTAGAGTTGTCGGGAGCAAACGACTTGCACATTGTGATGGGGACTGGGTGGTACCGCGAACGGTGGTACGAGGCCGACACGTTAAGGATGTCATCGGCGGAGTGTGCGGCTGTACTTATCAACGAGATCACGCACGGCCTCGATGGCATTCGTCCTGGAATTATTGGCGAGTTGGGCACTGAGAATGCCTGGATCTCAGCCGTGGAGGAACGCGGCTTCAGGGCTGCAGCACGGGCGCACCTCGCGACCAACCTCACCCTAACGACGCACGCGTACGGGAGCGATGTTGGCCTCGCCCAGCTTGCCCTGCTCACCGAGGAAGGCGTGGAGCCTGGCCGGGTAATCATTGGGCACTGCGACACCTACTGGAATGCGGACTACCATCTCGAACTTGCGAGGCGCGGCGCGTGGGTTCAATTCGACACGATCCGCATCGTGAACGAGTGGGAGTTCGCCAAACGTGCCGCCGCTATCGAGACGCTTGCCGCTGCGGGACACGCGCACCAAGTCTTGCTCTCTCAGGACATATGCGAACAACCGTTCCTGTGGACCAATGGCGGTGCCGGATACGACTGTCTCCTCACCTCTTTCCTCCCGTTCTTGCTCAGTCGGAAGGTGATCAGCAGCGAGCAGGCAGTTCTGATGACGACGACCAATCCGCAGCGGGCACTCCACGCGGCGCCGATGCAATGGTGAGGAACCCACGACCCGTGTGTCGTGCCCGCCAGTGGAAGGACTGCTCGGTCGCGCGTCAGCCGGCGCTCAGAGGTGCGGGTGAGACGGTTGGCCGGCGCCAAGTGATGCGGAACAGATGGATGCTGGTCAGCAATGTCCAGAGGACGAAGAGCAGCATCGCGGGCACCGAACTCGTCTCGAGGAAGCCGGCATTCACCGCTAGTGCGGCTGCGGTGATCGCGGCGCCGACACCGAGCCAACGCGGAAGTGCGCGCGTGCGCAGTGCGACGACTGCCGTGGCCGCGCAAAAGATGGCGAGCGGATAGAGGCTGAGCAATGTTGCCGCATCGGCCAAATCATTGAGTGCGGCGTGAAGTGTGGTGCCGTCGGCGACGTGTCCACGCTGGATTGCCAGCAGCGGGACCCCGCTGCTGATCTTGAGGGTGATCCACGCGAGACCGGCCGCGAGTGCCGAGTTCGCGAGCCACGCGGTTGACTGCGCCGCGTTGCGCAAGAGTCCACACACGTAGCACAGGAACGGAATGACGAGGGTGAGCGCGGCCACCCCGGCAGTGGCCCGTGCGCCATTGAAAGGCTGATTGCCGTTGCCGTTCGCGACGAACAGCACGATCGCGAAGAGGGCGCCGCATGTAGCGCCGAGCCGGGGGAGCAGGGGTATGTCCATGGTGATTCCTCCGTGGTGTCGTGACGGGTGTCCTTGACGTCGACGACCGTAGAAACCAGTGACCGGCCGAGTCTCCGCCCGTGATGACGAATCCGGGCCGCCCGTGGGAGGAAGTTCTCCTCCGCCGCACGACGGATGTGCAGCGACGCCGTCCGGCTATACCTTCGTCGCGTGAAACGCCGAATCTCCGGGTTCATCCGAACTCCGCGGTGGCAGCGTCTGGGCGACGCGCTACTCGCGCTGCTTCTTGCGGTGACCTCGGTGATTCCGGTTCTCGGCGGCGATCTGTCTTGGGGCAGACCCAAGTTGCTCGGCGTCGCGCTCGGGCTTGCTTCTACCGTGCCCGTTGCGTGGCGCTCGCGGCGCCCGCTGCTCATGGCAGGCATCGTGCTCGTTGCCAACGGTGCCTGCATCTACGCCGCGGCGCCGCTTCAGGCCGCGTTCCAACCGTTCGTCGCGTTGGTGCTCGTCGCGTATTCGGTCGGGAGTCGCGCGGAGGGTCGACGCGCGTTGTGGGTGCCACCGGCGCTCGCGATCGGCGCCATTCCGATTTTCGTGGCGGCCGTGGCGCACGGGCAGCAAGCCGGTAACGCGTTGCCGTCTTACGTATGGCTGATTGCGGCATGGGTTGTCGGCCGCACGGTGCGCAGCTGGCGGCTCAAGACTGCGGCGCTGGAGGTTGCCAACCGTGAACTCGCCGAGCAACGTGAGGTGCTCGCCCAAGCGGCCGTTACGGTCGAGCGCGGTCGGATCGCGCGCGAGTTGCACGACGTCATCGCTCATAACGTCTCGATGATGGTTGTACAAGCGGGTGCGGCAGCCCGGGTCTTGGACGGCGAGCAGGTGCAGGTGCGCGAGTCACTGGATGTGATCGCCGCGACCGGCCGCCAGACGGTCGACGAGATGCGCACATTTCTGGGTGTTCTGCGGACGGACGAAGGACGGGAGGGACGTACGCCGCAGCCGGGGCTGGCGGATCTCGATCGGCTGACGGCAAGTGTGCGGGAGGCGGGCTTGCCAGTCACCCTGCGGATCGAGGGGAAACCGTGCGTGCTCCCGCAGACTCTGGACCTCTCGGCGTTTCGAATTGTGCAAGAGGGTTTGACCAACGCACTCAAGCACGCAGGGCCCGCGCAGGCAGAGGTTGTCGTGCGTTATTCCGATGAATCGGTCGAGCTCGAAATCGTCGACAACGGGGTGCCCACGTCAGCCAACAAGGGTCAAGACAACGCTCAGGGCCACGGCCTCGTCGGCATGCGCGAACGGGCCACGATGTTCGGCGGCGAACTCGAAGCCGCCCGCTGCTCTGACGGACGTGGTTTCCGCGTGCACGCGCGGCTGCCGCTCAGCCCCTCGACGTCCACATGATTCGCGTATTGCTCGCCGACGATCAGGCGCTTGTACGCGGTGGCTTGCGGCTCATTCTCGACGCAGAGTCCGACATCGACGTCGTCGGCGAGGCGGCCGATGGCGAGGCCGCTGTCGAGCTTGCGCTCGAGACCGCTCCCGACCTTGTGTTGATGGACATTCGCATGCCAGTACTAGACGGGATCGAGGCGACGAGGCGGCTGATCTCTGCGCTGCCAAGCACGAGGGTTGTCATGCTGACTACTTTCGATCTCGACGATTACGTTGTCGATGCGTTCCGGGCCGGCGCCTCGGGGTTCATCCTCAAGACCGCGCCGCCACCGCAGCTGGTAGCGGCAATCCGCACGGTCCACATCGGCGACGCCTTGCTGGCTCCGGCCAGTACCCGGCGGCTGCTTGAACAGTCGGTGCGACCGGCGCGGCAGTCCGCGGTGCTCGCGACATTGACGAGCCGTGAGCGCGAAGTGCTCCAGCTTTTGGCTCGCGGGTTAACGAATGCGGAGATCGGGCGGCAGCTGTTCGTTGAGCCGTCGACGGTGAAGTCACATGTGGCCAGCCTGCTGGCGAAGTTGGACCTGAGGGACCGGGTTCAGGCCGTCGTGTTCGCCTATGAACACGGGATCGTCGGCGTGAGCCAGCCGTAGTTACAGAAGCTTCGACATCTGGATCGTCGAGATGCGGTAGCCGAGCGACTCGTATAAACCGCGGGCCACCGTGTTGTTGCCGAAGACGTTCAGGTCGAGCTTGGTTGCGCCGGCGCTGCGCGCGAACTCCTCGGCGAGCTTAAGAGTGCGCCGGCCCAGACCGTGGCCGCGCGCTGCCGCATCGATCTCGATTGCCCACACGCACCAAACGTTCGGAGGACCGTCGACTCCGGTGCCGATCCACAGGCTGCCAACCGGAACCGCGTCCTCGGCGACGACAAACACGTACTGCCCGGGCGCCGGCACGCCACTGGGGAAAAGGTTCTCGCTCAGCGCTTCGGTGATGCGCCGGGCAGCGTCGGGGTCCTCGCCGGTATCGACCCGATCGGCGATGTGGTCGGCCTTGCTCTGTTCGAGCCACGCGCCGATGTCGCTGGGCGACATTGGCTCCAGGGTGACCGCCATGGCACACAGGGTAGCGACCCCTACGCTCCGCAGGCGCCGCGCGACTCGCTGTACAGAGGATCGACTGAGATCACAGTGCGAGGCGTCGCCGCAGCATTGCCGATGCGATCAAGCCCGGGACGATCGGCGCCCAGAAGGAGAGCAGCCGGTAGACGATGACCGCAGCGAGCGTCGCTCCGCCGCCTACTCCGGTGGTCACAAGACCGGCGATCAGCGCGGCGTCGACCGTCCCGAGTCCGGCGGGCGTGGGCACGATCTCGGCTGCCGTTGCGCCGACGAGGTAGACCACGGCAACGCGCCACGTGTTGACGTCTCCGTCGAACGCCCACAGTGCCGCATACAAGGCGAGCAGATTCGAAGCCTTAGCCGCGGCGGTGCAGGCGATCAGCGTCGCGAGCCTTGCCGGATGAGCGAACAGGTCGCCGGCCGCGATTCGGGCCTCGGCGGCCGTGCGTCCGACCCAGCTCTTGCCGAGTCTGGACGCCGAGCGGCTGGATCGGACGTTGACGGCCCGCGCGATGAAGGCGACGAGGAGCGCCGCGACCACCCAGAGCATGTCGACATCGCTCAGTCCACTGAAGAACCACCCGGCGGCCCGCACAGCTACACCGGGACCGAAGACCGCGATGCCGATCGCGGCCACGACGATGTGGGCGAGCCCGCAGACCCCGACCGCTGCAGCTGCTCGGCCGGCGGTGACGCCCCGACGGGTCAAATAGCGCGCGTTGACCGCTGCTCCGCCGAGCCCTGCGGGCGTAATCCGGTTAGCCGCTGCTGCCGCCAGCTGAACCAGCACCGTGCGCGGCAGGGGTAGTCGGGTACCTGCGGCCGCCTGCAGGGCCAGCGCGGCGAACAAATAGCTGACACCGATTGCCGCCGCGACGACCCCGACCCACGGCCATGACGGCGCGGGCAGGTTTGACAGCTGGTGGCTGGCGCTGCGAAGGCCTGGTGCCACGCGCCAGATCGCGACGACGCCCACGAGGATGGACAGCACAACGGCGATCAGATGCGATCGGCCGCGTCCTGTATCCACGCTCTGAGTGTCGGCGGGCCCGACAACATCCTGCTGAAGCACATCTGAACAATCGGCGTAGATCTGGTGTGGCTGTAACGCCGTTCGACGTGCGGCTCGCGGCTACCTTAGGCGGCGCGTGGAGCGGCCGGGCGAAAGGACTAGGCATTTGCCCAATGTGGCGCCCCACCTTAGGAAGCGACTCTGAATGTGCCGGGAAAAGGCGAGGCCAGCAGGCGTCGTCCGGCATAGCGCCAGAGGAGCAAGATCATGTCGAACCAGGAATTCTTTGCAGCATCAGTGAACGCACACCGTGCCTCGCTCCAGCGTGAGGCACGCGCCTCGCGGGTCGCCCGGCAGGCACTACGGGCCGGACGCCGGTCGGCCAAGGCGGCTGGACGCGGCAGCAAGACGAACGCTGTCGGGCACGCTTCACCCGCCCACGCTTCACCCTCGGCCTCAGGCCTCCAAGCCACGGCGGTTTGCGGTAGCTGAGCGATACCTTGGAGCACGTGACGGTGGTCCGCAGCGGCCTCAGCCTGGTCATGGTTGGCCGGGCCGGCGAGCTGCGCCGCCTGCAGACCATGGCCGACGGGATGACCGAGCCACGCGTCGTCCTGCTTCACGGCGAAGCCGGCGTCGGTAAGAGCCGCCTTGTCCGCGAGTTCGTCGCCACCCTGCCCGACCACCAAGTACTCGCCGCCCACGCCGAGCCTGGGCCGCTCGGCCGACCCTTCCACTTGCTGCACGAGGCGATCGAACGGCGCGTCGGGTCCTGGACCTCGATCCCGCCCGAACTCGCCAATTCGCAGGAAGCGTTGCGGGTGTTGCTTGGTCCTGTCGCCTCGAATCTGGGTACCGACCCCCGCACCGACGTCACGGTTGGCGGTGAGCAGAGCCTGCGCGCTGCCGTCGATCTCGTGCGCTACCTCCTCGACGGTCGTCCCGGTGTGTTCGTCGCCGAAGACCTGCATTGGGCGGACGCCGAAAGCTTGCGTCTGATCGGTCGCTTGGCGACGACGGCGGATCTGCCACTACTGATCGTCGGGACGTTTCGGCCCGGAGTGGCCGAGGGTCGGCTGCTCGCCGACATGATCGACAGGGTCGCGCGGCAGCGGCTGGTTGAACACGTCGAGCTCGCGCCTCTGACCGAGACGCAGGTGGCCGAGTGGCTGGCGGCGGTCTACCAGAGTCGAGTTCCGTGGCGGGTCGCGACCGATCTTGCGCGGCGCACCTCCGGCAACCCCTTCTTCCTCGAAGAGTTGGTCAGTTCGGCGCCCGGGGTCGAACTGGAGGCGTTGTGCGCGTTGCCGCTCCCGATCAGCGTGAGCGAGGCCGTGCTGCGCCATCTCGACGGGCTGCCCGACATCCAGCGGCGAATCGTCGACTCAGCTGCCGTGCTCGGCCGTCGGATCCCGTTTGACCTGCTCGCGGTGGTCTCCGGCGCCGGTGAGGATGACCTCATTGCGACGATGCGCGGACTTGTCGAGCGCGGCCTGGTCACGGAGATCGAGCCCGACGTCTTCAGCTTCAGGCACGCACTGACCCGTGAAGCGGTGGCGAGCCGGCTGCTCGGACGCCAACGCCGCCGGCTCCACGAAAAGGCACATGCCGCTCTGCTGGAAATGGGCAGCGACGACTGGGGAGCCCTCGCGTACCACGCCGCGGGTGCGCACCTGTGGGACGACGTGGTCGATGCCGCCCGGCGCGGCGCAGCGGTGCATCTTCGTACCGGATCCACGTACGAGGCGCTGCGGCTAGCTGAGCTCGGTTTGCAGGAGGTCGACGCCGACGCTGTCCTGCTCGAGCTCGCGATGCGAGCGGCGTGGGCGTGCGGTCTCATGGTGCAGGCAGCGAACTACGCGAGCCAATGGGCGGTGCTCGCCGAAGCCGCAGCTAGTGATGGTGAGTTGAGCCGTGCATTGCGTGCACTCGCGCGGCTGAACTGGGAGGTCGGCGACACCGATCAACACGCTGCTCTTGTGGCCCGGCTGCTGATCGTCGCCGATCAACTGCCTGATGGCCACGACCTCGCGGCTGTGTACAGCTATGTCGCCGAAGTGCGCATGCTCGCGGGCCAATCCGCCGAGGCGGTTGAGTGGGCCGACCGTGCGCTTGCGTTGATGGCGGACGACGACGACATGCGGGCCGCAGCGATGGTGAATAAGGGTTCCGCCGTTTTCGACATCCCCGGCCGATTCGATGAGGGCGCCGCGTTGCTCGTCACCGCTATTGATACAGCGGTCGAGGAAGGCGATGTCTTCAGCGCGCTGCGCGGCTTGAACAATCTGTTGCAGGGCGTCCTTGTGCGGTGGCCTCCAGACCAGGTGTGGTTACACATTGCGCGAATGAGCGAGCTGGTCTTCACTTTCGGCCGGCATGACTGGGTGTCGAGCCTGGCGGGTATCACCGCCGCCTATCACTCGAACGCGCTCGGTGATGCGGCCGCCGCACGCACCGTGCTCGATGACGCTCTTGTCGACTCGACGGCCGACGCCGGTAGCAAGCGCGGTTGGCTGCTGGCCGAACGTGCGTGGCTTGCCGGTGAACTCGGCGAGGACGAAGTTTTGACGTCAGCGAGTGCGATGTATGCGCTCGGCCCTGTCGTCGCAGGCGGTACAAGCAAGTCGCACGATCACTGGCTCGAGACGCTGAGCATGGAGACGGCAGCGCGCGTTGGCGATGTGGCTGCTGTCGCAACCCGACTTGCCGAGCTTGGACGACGAGCGGAAGCCGCACCATCGGGTGTCTGCGACTTGTCGTCATGGACGTGGGGTGTTGGGCTGCTCGCCGCAGTTCGTGCTGGGCTTCCGCCTGCTGACATCACCCACGTGCTCGAGTTGCTCTTCGTGAGCCCGAACCGATCGGTCCGCGACGTTGATGTCGGTTGGAGCCTGCACGTGCAAGCCGCACTCGCAGCTGCATCTGGTGATCACCCCGCCGCGGTAGATCTGTATCGGGCAACACTCGCCGAGCCGCGCCGGCGTCCTGGCGCAATTGTCGATGCTGACGTCCGCATCGGGTTGGCGCGCAGCCTGCTGGTGCTAGGGAAGATCGACGAGGCCCAAGTTGCTGCCGACGAAGCCGGGGCGTTCCTTGCTCGGTGGGCAGGCTGGCGTTGCGATGAACTCGCGGCGTTGCAGCATCGCCTTGCCTCCGGCGGAGCCCGGGCGGTATCCGGTCAGTTGACCGCACGTGAGCTTGAGGTTGCAGCACTCGTGGCGGAGGGTCTGAGCAACTCAGAGATCGGCCGCAAGCTGTTCATCTCGACGAAGACCGCGTCCGTGCACGTGTCGAACATCCTCGCCAAGCTGTCGATGACGTCGCGCACCCAGATCGCCGCGTGGGAGGTGTCGCGGGGCGTCGCGCACTAACGCCTCGGACACACGCCGGAAACGTTGGCGCGGGATGCTCGTGCCATGGTGAGCACGGCCGATCAGCTGGCGATCACGCCGGCCGACCTGATGGTCAGGCGCCTGGGTGAGACGACGGTGCCCTCGCCTATGACGCAGTTGCTGCGCGATCGGGCGAGTTCCGTGCACTACGTCCACGAGGGCGACCGGGTCCTGCTCGACGACACCATCGAAATGGCCGTCGCTCGCAACGTGCCTGCCGCGCAGTTGCCGTCATTCGAGCCTGGCGGGCCCCGCGCCCGGTTGTACTTCGAACCAGGGACGACCCGCGCTGGCGTTGTCACCTGCGGCGGCCTGTGCCCTGGGCTGAACAACGTGATCCGCGGCTTGGTGCTCGAGCTGTCCCAGAACTACGGCGTCATCGACATCGTCGGCTTCCGCAATGGCTACCGCGGCCTCGTGAGCTCCGACCCGCCGATGCCGCTCACGCCCGAGGTCGTGCACGACATTCACAATCGCGGCGGCACGATCCTCGGAACCTCTCGCGGCGACCAAGACGCGCACGAGATGGTCGCCACACTCGTGAGGCTTGATATTTCAGTGCTGTTCGTGGTGGGCGGCGACGGAAGCTTGCGAGGCGCACAGAAGATTGCTGATGCGGCCGCTGCGCGCGGGTACGAGCTCTCGGTGGTGGGCGTGCCGAAGACCATCGACAACGACATCCCCTACCTCGACCACAGCTTCGGATTCCAGACCGCTTTCGCGCGAGCTGCTGAGTCGATTCGCGCCGCGCACATCGAGGCCAGCTCGACCACGCACGGCGTGGGGTTGGTGAAGCTGATGGGCCGCCACTCCGGGTTCATCGCGTGCTACGCCGCGCTGGCAAACCACGACGTCGACTTCGTACTCGTGCCCGAAGTGCCCTTCGAGCTCGACGGTGACGATGGGTTCTTGCACCATTTACAACGACGTGTTCGCAAGCAGGGCCACGCTGTGGTCGTGGTGGCCGAGGGCGCTGGCCAGCACCTCTTGCCAGTCGACGGTTCTCGTGACGCATCGGGCAATACCCGACTCGCTGACATCGGCCAGCTCATGCGCGACCGTATCGCTGCATGCTTCGCCGACGCGGATTCTGAGCTCAGTCTGCGCTACGTCGACCCGGGCTACGCCATTCGCAGCGTGCCGGCGAATGCCTACGATGCGGTCTTTTGCATTCGGCTCGCGCAGGCGGCCGTGCACGCGGCGATGGCTGGCCGTACGGCGATGGTCGTCGGGCGCTGGCACGGCCGGTTCGTGCACCTTCCGATCACGCTCGCCACTGCGAGCCGAAATCAGGTCGACCCGGACGGCGATTTGTGGATGTCCGTGCTGGAGGCGACCGGACAACCGCCGCGGTTCGGACGGCCCACGTTGGAATTGCCCGAACTCGTGACCTCGACCGCAAGTAGCTGAAATCCGTGACGCTTCTCCACCCAGGAGGTGAAGAAGCGTCACGGATTTGTGCAGCGCAGCCTGGAGCGTCTTACGAGGCGGCGATACCTTCGAACCCGGTGCCGTTGTCCGGCGCAAACCCGGTGACAGTGCCGGTCTGGGTCAGCGAGCCGTTGTTGTTAACCCTGAACTCGTCAATGACACCAGCGCCTGTTGCTTCCTGGTAGATGTATCGACCGTCGCTGCTTACTGCGAGGTCGACCGGGCCGGCGTCCGTCGTTGCGGTCACGCCGTTCGTGTTCAGCAGGCTGAGCTGCCCGTGCCAGTTCTCGGCGTAACCGGTGATCGTGTTGGAGCCAGCGTTGGCCGTGTAGACGAAGCCCCTGGCGATCACCGACCAGCACGTCGCTGCTTGTGCGTTCGCGACGTGAGAGGAAATAGTCGTCAGCACACCGCTGGGGTGCACCAGGTACGACGACGCGCCACCACTAGCCTCGGCCACGATCAGTCGACCGAACGCGTCGTAGCTGAGGCCGAAAGGCACGCCACCGGCCGACGTTGTGACGACTGGGGCTGCAGACGGAACGGCGAGGTGGTCGAGGGTAAACACATCAAGGACGCCGTGTGTCTTGGTCGCCACGATGACGTCGCGGGCATCAGGTGTGATCGCAACCTGCGACGGGGACGCCAAGAAATTCGGGTCGGCCGGGTTGCCAAGACCGAGCGAGCGCGTCGAGCCGCCGATCGCGCGCACGTGCTTCGCGCCGTCGATCCAGAATCCGCTGATCGCACCGTCGTAGCCCGCATCGAGTACGTATGCATGACTGCCGACAACGCTGATGGACGTGGGGAGGTGGCCACCGCTACTGAGGGTCTGCTGGCGATGTAAGTGCGTGCCGTTAACGTCGAAGACTGTGAACGTGTCGCTGCCTGCGTTGACGACGAACAGCAGGTGATCACGGGCGTCGTAGGTCAGCGAACCCTGCGAGGCAAGCGGGTCGACGACAGCGCCGGATTCTGAGCCGCCCAGGCCACCGGTGGCGTACTGACCCGCCCAGTGCAAGCTCCCGTCGCTCGCGCGACCGTAGGCGATGACCGCATTGCCGGCGGAATTGTTGGTTTGGACGAAAACGGCATGATCGGTGCTCTGCGGGCCGGTGTGATTCGGCTCACTTGCTGAGGCTGCTGGGGCCAGTGCGAATGTGCCAAGTGCGGCGCTAATTGCTCCGGTCGCGACGACGACGGGGAGACGCCGAGTGAGGTGTCGTGCGCCGATTCTGCGGATCGTTGATGCCATGTGAATTCCTATCGCTGACATGACGGTTGTTCCGTCGGACTCGTGGCCTCGGGGTCACAACCGCCTTTGTAGCAGCGGTTTTTGACTGCGTCTGCACTCTCGATCGCAAAATAGCCCGGCGTCAGCAGTCTGTAAGAAAGTGCTGTCATAGGTTCGTAAGAACTCTTTCGAAGTGCTGTCGGCATCAGCTCGACATTGCAAAAACTTGGTCTCAAATGCTGTTCGGCAGCTTGAAGATCCACTCGATGAGAAACGTTCCCAGCAATTTCCAAGCGACGTCGATTGGGGCGAGAGCGCTCGGGGCACGGTAGTCTGTAGGCGATCGCTTCGCTTCGCGGAGCACCATGATCGCCCTGTTCGCCCGTTACGGGTGGGGGCTTGATCGCCGATCAGCTGCCGCACTGTGCAACCGGAAGGCTGCGACCATGACAACTCGATTCGGATTCGTCAGTACGTACTCACCGACTATCTGTGGGCTTGCCACCTTTACATCGTCGCTCTACAACGAGCTTGTGACATCGGCTGGCAACGAGGGCCGCGTTATTCGCCTCGTGGAGACGCCGCAACCGCAGGCCGGCCCCGAAGTCGTCGGCCAAATGGTTGCCGGTGACCCGCGCAGTGCCTATCGTGGCGCCGAGTTGTTGAACGACGGTGACGTCGCCATCGTGCAGCACGAGTACGGCGTGTACGGCGGACCGGACGGCGACGAGATCCTGCTCCTCTTGCGCGCTCTCACTGTGCCGTCAGTGGTCGTACTCCACACCGTCCTCAGTGCACCGACGGCGCATCAGAAATCCGTTCTCGAGGCCGTCGTCGCGTCGGCCGACGCGGTTGTGACGATGACCGCGACCGCACACAATCGCCTTGCGACCGGCTACGCCGTCGACATGCGTAAGGTCAACGTCATTCCCCACGGCGCACCGGCTGTTCGCAGCCAGTCGCTCTCGGTCCGCACCGATCGGCCCACCGTATTGACGTGGGGTCTGATTGGTCCGGGCAAGGGCATCGAGTGGGGCATCGAGGCGATGGCCTCCCTTGCTGACTTGTACCCGGCTCCGCGATACGTGATCGCCGGGCAGACGCACCCCAAGGTTTTGCTGCGTGACGGTGAGGCCTATCGCGATCGACTCAAGGCGCAGGTCGCCGCGCTTGCGCTCGGCGAGAGTGTGAGCTTCGACAGCCGCTACCGTGACAACGTGTCCCTCGGTGAACTGGTCGATTCAGCGGACGTCGTGTTGTTGCCATATGACTCGACCGACCAGGTCACCTCGGGTGTTCTCATCGAGGCTGTTGGCGCGCTGAAGCCGGTCATCGCGACGCGCTTTCCGCATGCCGTCGAGTTGCTGGGTGATGGTGCAGGTCTGCTCGTGCCGCAAAAGAGCCCAGCAGCGATCGCCGCAGCGTTGCGTACCTTGCTTACTGATCGCGAACTGGCGGCTGGCATGACGAAGGCGGCTGGAGCTGCCGGGTCAGAGTTGATGTGGGCAGCTGTCGCGCAGCGCTATCTCGACCTGGCAGGCGATCTGATCAGCGCGCGCGTGGCCGCGTGAATACCGCCCCAGCGCTCGCGAGGCCGGTGTTCGATCACCTGCACCGGCTCACGGACGGTCGGGGACTCTTCGAGCATGCGCAGTACGGCAACCCGCGGCCCGAGCATGGCTACTGCCTCGATGATGTAGCGCGTGCGCTGGTCGTGATCTGCCGTGAGCCGCGTCCGAGCCCGGCCCTGCAGGCACTCGGTCGCCATTACCTCGACTTCACGCTCTCGGCGATCGAGGCCGACGGCGCATGCCACAACAGGATGAGCATCGATGGTTCGTGGAGTGATGATCCTGCAGTTGAAGACTGGTGGGGTCGCGCTCTGTGGGGGCTCGGCGTTGCGGCCGCACATTCGCCGACACAAGCAATGCGCGCGCGTGCACTGCTCGGCTTCCGGCTCGCGGCTCGCGCTCGCTCGCCGCATCCACGAGCGATGTCGTTTGCTGCACTGGGCGCGGGAGAGTTGCTGTTGAATCGGGGCGGCGAACCCTCTGCAGAGCGGCTGTTGAGTGATGCGGTTCAGGCGATAGGTCCGTCGGGTGCCGACCCGGCGTGGCCGTGGCCGCAGCCGCGATTGACTTACGGCAACGGTTCGATCGTCGAGGCGTTGCTCCTTGCCGGAGCAGCGTTGCCCGATGCGGCGACACAGGAACGCGGCCTGCAGCTGCTCGACTTCCTGCTCGAACTCGAGACACGTGATGGTCACCTGTCTGTGACGCCAGTCGGGGGTCGGGGTCCAGATGACCCCCGCCCTGGGTTTGACCAGCAGCCGATCGAGGTTGCTGCGATAGCCGACGCGTGCGTCCGCGCATACGAGCTCACGCAGGATCGTCGCTGGTTGCGCGGCGTTCGCATGGCATGGGCATGGTTCAACGGCGACAACGACAGCGCGACACGAATGTTCGATCCCGACACGGGCGCAGGCTTCGACGGTTTGTTGTCCGATGGTCGCAACCTCAACCAGGGCGCCGAGTCCACGCTCGCGCTGTTGTCGACTGCGCAACATGCTCAACGGCTCGCGCTGCTGCGGTGACAGTCACCACGTCCCTTGCTCGCCGGGTCGAAGCGCAGCTGGAGCCTGACCCGGCGCGCGTCGTCGCCAAACTGTTCTTACCCGGGGAAGAATTGCCGCTCGGACGTTCACGGACAGGTGCCGTGATCGAGCGAGTGCTGGCGTTGCCGGAGGACGAAGTCGAGCGAGTCGCAGCCGACTTGCTCGTTGATTTCTCGCAGCGGCATCGCGACTACGTTGAGATGCTCACCGATCGGGCGTCGATGATGCGATCGCAGATGCAGTCGGCACCAGCGATGTCAGAAGCCCGCCTGCTCGTGCTAGGCGCGAGTTTTACTGCGGAGTACGCAGTCGAGGGCGCTGCACTGTGTAACCCCAGTGCGGTGTTGCACCCTGACCAGTCCGGTCTCGGCGACGGTCGGGCGCGAATCGCCGTCAGCCTGCGCGGTATCGGCGAGGGTCACATCTCGTCGGTGGGTTTCGCCAGTGCAGTCGTCGGCCCTGGTCCGTCGTGGACGTTCGAGCCTCGGTCACTGCCGATCATCGCGGGGAGCAGTGCGCCCGCTTATTGGCAAAAGACGCACTTGCGAGCGGTGTTGGGCGACGAAGGTCGCATCGATGGGCTCGCTCGTAGCGTGCTCGCTCACTTACCTGCAGTCTTCACCGGCGTCGATCTCGAGCATGCATTGGCCGGCGAGCGGCAGGACCTCCTGACGATGCCCGGTGGCCAAGCGACCGTCGAGCTGCTCCGCCGCATCGTTGCCTCTGCGTACGCGGTTGGGTTCCCCTCGGATCTCGCACTGAGCCAGCAGGTGCTGCTTCCATCGGCACCTGACGAGAGCAATGGCATGGAAGACGCTCGTTTCGTCCGATTCACTGCGGATGACGGCTCAATCGAATACCGCGCGACTTACACCGCATTTGATGGTCGCAAGATCGCACCTCGGCTGCTCATCAGCCCAGACCTGCGCACATTTCAGGCACACCGGCTCGCCGGACCGGCCGCACGCAACAAGGGGATGGCGCTGTTCCCGCGCATGGTCGGTGGTCGCTACCGATCCTTATGCCGTTCCGACGGCGAGAGCACCAGCGTCGCGACCTCGGTCAACGGGTTCGTCTGGAGCGCACCGGAAGTAATCCAGGCACCCGAGGCGTCATGGGAGGTTCTGCAGGTCGGCAACTGTGGGCCACCCATCGAAACTGATCGCGGGTGGCTGGTGTTGACGCACGGCGTAGGTCCCATGCGGATCTACTCGATCGGTGCGATGCTGCTCGATCTCGAGGATCCGACGCAGGTCATCGCCCGGCTTGATCGTCCGTTCCTGCAGCCGACATTGGACGAACAAAACGGGTACGTGCCGAACGTCGTGTACTCGTGCGGCGGTCTGATTCATGACGGGCTGCTGTGGCTGCCCTACGGCATTGGCGACTCGCGCATCGGTGTCGTCTGGGCCTCGGTCAACGAGTTGCTCGACGAGATGACGCCTACCCGCTCGTGAGTATCTGCTCGTAGACGCGCAGGTAGTCGTCGACCATCCGGTCGACGCCAAAGCGGAATGCTGCACGCGCACTGACGGCGCCGCGATCGAGAGCGATCGCTTTCTCGATTGCCACGACCGCGGTGTCGGCGTCATGCACAAGGAAGCCGGTCACGCCCTCATCGACGACCTCGGGCATCGACCCTCGTCGGTAAGCGACCACCGGAGTACCGCACGCCATTGCCTCGACGACCGAGAGGCCGAACGGCTCGTCGAAGGCGATGGGATGCAGCAACACGGCCGCTGACCCGAGTACGGCAGCGCGCTGCTCCGGACCGATCGATCCGAGATAACGGATCTGGTCGCCGTCCACCTGTGGCTTGATTTGTTCGGCGAAGTAGCGGTCGTCTTGCACGATGCCGCAGATCACCAGTCGTCGCCCCGCGAGCTTGGCGATCGTGATCGCGTCGGCGGTTCCTTTGTCGGGGTGGATGCGGCCGAACACCACGAGGTCATCGCTTGGCGCGGTACTGAGCGGTAACCGCGCGAGGTCGATGCCGTGATAGATCGTCGCGATGTAGTCGAGATCGGGGGAGCGGTCCGCGTTTGAGATCGCGACGTAGTGCGAGCGCGCCTGCTTGTACGCGGGCAGTATGCCGGTGCCGGAAAATCCGTGGATCGTGGTGACCATCGGGGCCGCGCATTGGGCTGCGAATGCGAGTGGTAGCCAATCGAGCTGGTTGTGCACGAGATCGAAATTCTTCGATTCGCGGAGCGCATTGGCGACGTGCATCGCTTCCCAGATCCGGCCATCCATCGACGGATCTTCGGCATAGCCGTGCGGGCTGACGCCGCGCAGTTGCGCACTGGTCTGCGAATCCAATGTCGCGAACAACGTCACGTCGACGCCTCGGGACACAAGGCCCTCGGTGAGCAGGCTCGTCACGAGTTCCCACGGGCCGTAATGGACCGGCGGCGTCCGCCAAGCAATCGGAGCCAGCATGGCGACCTTCACGCGGGGTTTACCCGCCGTCGGCTCATGCCCGCATTGTTGCCGATGCGGGCGAGACTTTGGGCCGATGGGGGGAAATCGGTCGGAAGGCACCCAATCCGGGACGTCGTGGCTCTAGGCTCGTGCGCATGTTGCGGAGGGTCTCGCGGGCCACGGTCGTGGTCGCCGTTCTTGCGGCCGTTGCCGCTGTGCCCGCAGGTGCGCTGACCTCCGCGGCTGCAGCGAGCGCCGGACCAGCGCTGACAGTCGACGCCGCGGCGGGCCGGCACGCGATCAGCAGCGACGTCTATGGCATGAACTTCAGCGACGCCGCGCTGGCGACCGAGCTAGGCCTGACCGCCGATAGGTGGGGCGGCAACAGCACCAGCCGCTACAACTACACGAACAACACCCACAACACGGGCAGCGACTACTACTTCGAGAACATCGTTGACTCGACGTCACTCGACTCGTTCGTGGGTGCCGACCTCGCGCACGGCGACAACCCTGTAGTCACGGTGCCGGCGATGGGATGGGTGTCGAAGACCTCGCCCGCATCGCATCCCTTCGATTGTGGTTTCAAGGTTTCGGTCTACGGCGCGCAACAGTCGACCGATCCGTATGACACGAACTGCGGCAATGGCAAGCACGCAAACGGAACGCAGATCACCGGCAACGCGGCCTCCGATACGTCGGTACCTGAAAACGGCGCGTTCGATCAGGCGATGGTGGCGCACCTCGTGTCGGAGTTTGGTACCGCAGCTGCAGGAGGCGTCAAGAGCTACGAGATCGACAATGAGCCATCGCTGTGGAGTAGCACGCACGTCGATGTGCATCCCGCGCCCCTGAGCTACAACGAGTTGTGGACCAAGTCGCTCGCGGCTGCTCAGGGAATCAAAGCCGGAGACCCGACGGCGACTGTCGATGGTCCTGGCGACTGGGGCTGGT
Source organism: uncultured Actinomycetes bacterium (assembly GCA_963737705.1). Classification (GTDB taxonomy): domain Bacteria; phylum Actinomycetota; class Actinomycetes; order Acidothermales; family Acidothermaceae; genus PALSA-607. The sequence goes on along the minus strand of CAVTTP010000007.1, from coordinate 437,647 downwards.
GCGCGTACTTCTACGCGCCGGATGATCCGGGTGGCTGCGGACCCGGCCCAGACAAGCAGGCACACGGCAACCTGCCACTCGCCGCGTGGTACTTGCAGCAGTTCGCTGCCTACGACAAGGCGCACGGTCAGCGGCTACTCGACTATTTCGACGAGCACTTCTATCCGCAGGAGTCCGGAGTCTCATTGTCGACGGCCGGCAGTGCCGCGACGCAGGCCCTGCGGTTGCGTTCGACCCGTGCTCTGTGGGATCCGACCTACACCGATGAATCGTGGACTGCGGATCTTGGCCTTGGCCCGGTCGAGCTGATCCCGCGGATGAAACAGTGGGTCGCCCAGTACTACCCCGGCACGAAGATCGCGATCAGTGAATACAACTGGGGCGGCCTCGAGTCGATGAACGGCGCGCTCGCCGAAGCTGACGTGCTGGGGATTTTCGGTGCCCAGGGCGTCGACCGTGCGCAGCTGTGGTCGCCGCCGACGTCGTCGGAGCCAGGCGCCTTTGCGTTTCGCATGTACCGCAACTACGACGGCCACGGTTCGCGATTCGGTGACGAGAGTGTCGCTGCTTCGAGTGCAGACCAGGGTCAGCTCTCCGTCTATGCCGCGCAGCGCTCGACCGACGGCGCGCTGACGGTGCAGGTCATCAACAAGACCGGCAGCGACCTGACGAGCACGCTCGCCGTGCACAATGCGTCGACGTCCGCGGCGCAGGTATTTACCTACAGCCCAGCAAATTTGAACGCCATCGTGCAAGGTACCGATGCTCAGTTCTCGGCGGGCTCCGTCTCGCACACCTATCCCGCCAACAGCATCACCCTGCTTGTCATCCCGACCGACATCGCGGTGTCGCGACTCGGCGGAGCCAACCGCGACGCGACCGCCGCGGCAGTTGCCCTCGCAGCGTTTCCGACTGCGGGATCGGCGAAGGCCGTCGTGCTGGCGCGTGACGATGTCTACGCCGATGGGCTGACCGGGTCGCCGCTAGCCAGTGCGGTAGGTGGTCCGCTGCTTTTGACCAATCCTGCGGTTCTGTCTGCCGATGCGCGATCGGCGATCACCCATTCGCTCGCGGTTGGCGGCAAGATCTACCTGCTTGGTGGAACGAATGCGATTAGCGCGTCGACCGCGACGACTTTGGCCGGACTCGGCTACACCATCGTGCGCCTTGGCGGTACAGATCGCTACGCGACGGCCGGCCTCATCGCAGATCAGATCGCGGCCACCCACAGCGTCACCCACATTTACTTAGCAACCGGTCTGAATTTCCCGGATGCCGAGTCGGCGGCTGATGCGGCGGCGGTGACCAACGGCGTGGTGCTCCTCACTGACGGCACGGCGGTGGCGGCGGAGACAGCGCAATGGGAAAGCTCGCACCCAAGTGCGACGGTTGCTGCGATCGGAGGATCTGCCGCGGCTGCCGATCCGTCAGCGACGCCGTTCGTCGGGTCGGATCGCTACGCAACGGCGGCGAAGGTCGCGGCGAGCGTCTTACCTGCCCCAGCTGGTGTCGTGATCGCGACCGGCGCCAACTTCCCCGATGGGCTCGCTGGTGCCGCTTACGCCGCGCATTTCGGCTGGGCGATGGTGCTGGTCGCCCCTGGTTCGACAACGCTCGACGCCGACCAGGCCAGCTATCTGCACGCGGCATCGAGCACGGTCAAGACGCTGGTCACCGTCGGTCAGACGGCTGCTGTCCCGCCCGCCACGGTGAGTGCGGTGCTGTCCGGGCTCGGCTGAATCCTTGCTCGCTGACGTCCCCTGGCAGGATCGAGTGTGTGACTGAGCTTCCGACCGCAAGTACGCACCTGCTCTCCATTGCCGCTGTGGTTGACGTCAGTCCACGGATGCGCCGCATCAGCGTCACGGGTGATGCGCTGGCGAGCTTCGTCGCGCTGCCCGGCCAAGACCTCGTTGTACACGTCAGCGACGGTCACGGAGGTGGGGTCAGCCGTCGGTACACGATCCGCAATCTCGATACCGACGCGCGACGGCTCGACCTCGACGTCGTGATGCATGGTCATGGTCCTGGTGCCGCGTGGGCTGCGTCGGTCGCGACGGGCGACGACGTCGAGGTCTTCGGCCCGCGCGGCAAGGTGCTGCTGGCTGACGCGCGGTGGCAACTATTCGTCGGCGACGAATCCGCGATACCCGCAATCGCCGAGATGATCAGCGCGCTTCCAGCCGGGACGACGGCGGTTGCCGTCATCGAAGTCACGGACGTCGAAGACGAGCAGCCCATCTCCGCGGCGGGGCAGGTCGACGTCCGGTGGCTGCATCGGCTCGAAACCCCGGCAGGGGAGTCGGCGCTGCTCGATCGGGCGGTTGCATCGATCGAGTTACCGGACGTCGACCGGCACGCGTACCTGTTCGGCGAGAGTCGGGTCGTGCGACGACTCAGAGACGACCTTGGCACCCGCGGCCTGCAGCCGCACGAGATCTCGGCGAAGGGCTACTGGAATCTCGGCCGCGGCAGCGGTCATTGACGGGCCGCGGCAGCGGTCATTGACGGGCCGCGGCAGCGGTCATTGACGGGCCGCGGCAGCGGTCACTAAGACTTCAGCCCGTCCAGACCGGCCGCAGTTCCATCACGCCCCGGGTCGCGAACGGGTGGGCTGCTGCCACTTCGATGGCTTCGGCCATGTCGCGGCATTCGAGCAGGTCGAAGCCGCCGAGGATCTCCTTCGTCTCCAGGAATGGGCCGTCGGTAACGAGCACCTTGCCGCCGCGCACCCGCACAGCGGCTGCGAGGCCTTCGGGAGCGAGCCGGTCGCCGGCCACTCGCAGTCCGCGCGCCCCCATCGTGTCGACCCACTCCTCGACATCGCCTTCGGGGCCAGACGGCGGCGTGACTGGGGCAGTGTCGTTGCATACGAGCATCAGGAATTGCATGGCGTGTACTCCTCGTTGGCAGGTTGGTCCATCGTCTCCCGACGAGCCCGGTCAGCCGAATTCGACGTTTCGCGTCCGACCAATGTTTGGTCGACGTTGTTCATGCGCCCTAGGGTCGCCGGATGACCTTCGATGTCGGCGCTGACGCGTACGGCCGGTTCATGGGCCGCTTCTCCAACCCCTTGGCAGCCGCGTTTGTGCAGCTCTCCGGGCTTGAGCCCGGCGCTTCGGCGTTGGACGTCGGCTGTGGCACCGGCGCTCTCACTGCAGAACTCGTGACACTGCTGGGCGCTGGGGCCGTATCGGCAGTCGATCCCTCGGAGCCGTTCGTCGCGGCCACGCGGTCGCGGTTTCCCGACGTCGATGTCAGGCACACCGCGGCGGAGCAACTGCCATACCCGGACCGCAGCTTCGACGGCGCGCTCGCTTCATTGGTCGTGAGCTTCATGAGCGATCCCGTAGCCGGTCTTGCTGAGATGGGCAGAGTCGTTCGCCCCGACGGCTTGGTTGGCGCGACCGTGTGGGACCACGCCGGGAACGGCGGTCCGCTATCGCCATTTTGGCGTGCGGTGCGAGACATCGACCCTGACGCTCACGACGAGTCGGGGCTGGCCGGCGTCCGCGAGGGTCACCTGAGCCAACTGTTCGAAGCCGCCGGCTTGCGCGATGTGGAGTCGACGACCCTGACGGTTCACCTCACCCTTGCGGACTTCAGCGATTGGTGGGACCCCTTCACACTCGGAGTCGGCCCGGCCGGCGACTATGTCGCCCGTCTCGATGATGACGGGCGTGAGCGGCTGAAGGCTCGCTGCGCACAGCTGTTCCCGCCGACTGGGCCTTTCGAGGTCTCCGCGTCGGCGTGGGCCGTGCTCGGTCGCGGGTAGCCCGCGTTGCGGACGACGGGATGCCGACGGAGAATGCAGGCATGTCACTTGAGCGCGGTACGCCACCAGATCCCTTCGACGTCCTGCCCGCGAAGCCTTGGTTCCGATTGGAAAGCGACGACATCACCGACGGCGCGCCGCTGGCGCTGACGTTTGTGCACGACAGCGCGGACGGGGAGAACCTCAGCCCTCAGTTGCGCTGGGCCGACTTCCCCGCGGAAACCAAGTCGTTCGCGGTCACCTGCTACGACCCGGACGCGCCCACGCAGAGTGGGTTCTGGCACTGGGTGCTGGTCAATATCCCTGCCGACGTGACTGAACTCCCGCGCGGCGCGGGCGGCCCAGGCGAACTGCCGCCCGGTGCGTTCCACGTGGCTGGTGACATGGGCACCAAGGCCTACGCCGGCGCGGCACCGCCGCCCGGCGATCGCCCTCACCGCTACGTGTTCGCGGTCCACGCGCTCGATGTCGAGAAGCTGGACGTGAGTGACTCGGTGAGTGCAGCGATTGTCGGCTTCAACCTGGCGTTTCACACGCTTGCCCGAGGTGCGCTCCGCCCGACCTACCAGCGCTAGGACGCATCTCGACGGAACCGGATGCGCCGTGGCGGCCGCCCGGTGTCGAGGGCTTCGGCGCGGTCCGCGTCACGCCGTAGGCGACCTTTCGCGCGTGGCAACAGCAGGGCGATGCGCTTCTCGGCAATGGCCTGTGTCTGCATGCTCAGCCACCAACACAAAGCTGCCAGCGGCAACTCGATGAAGACTGCGAAGGCGATTGAAACGGGGAGGTCACGACGGCGTGCGGTCAGCACGTCGAACCACGCGTCGACGATCAACAACGTGCCGGCAGCTGTCGCGGCGACCGACAGGTTGCGCGATCGCCGCAGGGCGAAATACGCGGTCGCGGCCAGCGCGATGAGCAACATGACGTCGAACCCGGCCCACGCGAAGTCGTAGTGCCGCGAGAGTTGCCGGGACGGCAGCACCGTTGCCAGGAACGCGATCCACGGAATCAGCAACAGCGACAGCAGCGCAAATAATGGGCCAGCGATCCGAATGAGCCAGTGGTCGTCGACAAGCACTTCGTTGCCGAGTTCCGGCGCAGGCGACACCAAGTCATCGACCCGCTCGGCCGCATCTACCCAACGGCGAAACATCATGAGACTGGGTTACCCTGCGCGCTGTTGATCACTCATCGGCTCGGCCCTTCGGCCAAGAGTTGTTTCTTGATCTCGAGCATCTTCGCGTGGGTCTGCGGATCGACCTTCGGGTACTTCGGATCGATGTCCATAAGCGCTTCGAGGATGGTCCAGGACGCAGCGAGCCGTGCGAACCACTTGTGGTCGGCCGGTATGACATGCCAAGGCGCATACGAGGTGCTCGTGGCGCTCAGCATCTCTTCGTAGGCGTGCTGGTAGTCGTCCCAACGTTGACGCTCCAACGCATCTCCGACGTCGAACTTCCAGTTCTTGTCGGGCTCATCGATCCGATCGAGGAACCGGCGTCGCTGTTCCTCCTTCGAGAGATTCAAGAACAGCTTCACGATCCGCACGCCGTTATCGGCGAGGTACCTTTCCCAGTCGTTGATTTCGCGGAAGCGACGCTTCCAGATGTCGGTCTTGGCACCAGGGATGTGCTCGTTACCAAGGAGTTCCGGGTGCACGCGAACGACCAGCACCTCCTCGTAGTGCGAGCGGTTGAAGATGCCTATCGACCCGCGTGGCGGCAACTGCAACTGGTAGCGCCACAAGTAGTCGTGTTGCAGTTCGATGAGCGACGGCACCTTGAACGGGTGGACGCTAACTCCCTGCGGATTCACACCACTGAGCACGTGTTTGATGGTGCCGTCCTTGCCGGCGGCATCCATCGCCTGGAGGATCACCAGCACCGCGTACGTACTCTGCGCCGCCAGCCTTGCCTGATATTCGCCGAGCTGCCGCACACCCTCGGCCAGTGCCACCCCGGCGTCCGCCCTGGTCACGAACTGATCCCGGAACCCTGGATCGAAATCCTTGGAATCGTCGCCGAGCTTCACAACGGCGCGTGGTTTGACCCGAAACGGCGCGATGCGCTTGCGTAGATCGGCGTGGCTGACCGGGGTGGACGCAGTGGTTTCCATCACCGCATCATGCCGGGTCTGAACCGGCAACGTCACGGGCGACGAACCCGCGAGACAATCGACGCGACAGTGGCGGCACCTCCAGGAAGGAACAGGCGCTTGAGCGCGAGGGTGGAGAACGTCGATGCCGCCTATGCGAGGGCGCCGCAGCCGGTCCTGATCCGGGCGCCTGGTGCCACGACCGTGCGCGCAGCGGCGCTGGTGCTGCACGGGGGCCGAGAGGTCAGCTCCGAGCCGGTGTCGGCTCGCCAGCTGGCCGTGTTGCGAATGGTGCCGATCGCCCGGCAGCTGGCGGCGGCCGGCGAGACAGACGGGCTCGGTGTGTGGCGACTGCGCTTCCGGTACCGCGGCTGGAACACCCGCGCTGGAGGCGCCGAGGACGCGCATCCCGTTGCCGACGTCCGCTGGGCGGTGCAGCAGCTTCGCGAGCAACACGGCGACGTACCCATCGTGCTGGTCGGACATTCGATGGGCGGCCGGGCCGCGCTCCGGGCCGCCGACGAGCCCGGCGTGGTCGGTCTCGTGGGCCTCGCACCGTGGGTGACGCCTACCGAGCCCTACAAACAAGTAGTCGGACGACGACTGCTGGTCGTCCACGGAACGCGAGACCACACGACATCGGCGAAAAACTCCAAGGCGCTCGTCGACGCCGTCCGCGCGCAATCAGCCCCCGGAGCCGGAGCCGGGGACGCGACCTTCGTGCACCTGCGTGGCAGTGGTCACGGCATGCTCCGCCGAATCAAGATCTGGGACGACCTGACCGCGGACTTCGTCCTGCTGGCTGGACTCGGCGTGTTGCCTGGCGCTCGCCTCGCCGAAGCCATCGAGACCGGCGACTCGGTGATCTAGCGTTCGAGTACGAGTTGGTGCACGTTGAGGTAGCCGCTCGCGAACCCCGCCTCGCAGTAGGCGAGGTAGAACCGCCACATCCGGGTGAACCGCTCATCGAACCCAAGTGCCTGAACTGCCTCGGTGTTGGCGTGGAATCGCTCCAGCCACGAGTGCAGCGTGCGCGCGTAGTCGTGTCCGTATGCGGTCGCGGAACTCACTCGCAGCCTCGTGTTGTGCGCGACGACATCTCGGACGGCGTGCAGTGACGGGATGATCCCACCGGGGAACACATACTTGTGGATCCAGGTGTACGTGCCTTTCGTCGCGAGCAGGCGCTGGTGCTCGATGGTGATCGACTGCAGCGCGACGCGGCCGCCGGGGGCGAGAACGCGGTCGATGGTCGCGAAATAGTCTGGCCAGTACTCAAGACCGACCGCCTCGATCATCTCGACGCTCACTACCGCGTCGTAGGTGCCGGTGACTTCGCGGTAGTCGCGCAGTTGGACGTCGACGAGGTCGCGCACGCCAGCCAGCTCGGCGCGGCTAAGCGCCCATGCCTGCTGTTCGCGCGACAGCGTCAGTGTGGTGACCTTGGCGCCCCGACTCGCCGCGCGGATCGCGAGTTCACCCCAGCCCGTGCCGATCTCGAGGAGTCTCGTGCCGGCCTTCACACCCGCGAGATCCAGCAACCGATCGATCTTGCGGATCTGTGCGGTGGCCAGCGCCTCGCCGTCCTGCTGTGAGTCAGTCTTGGCGGCGGCTGAGTCGTCCCAGATCGCGCTCGAGTAGGTCATCGTCCGGTCCAGAAACAACGCGAACAGCTCGTTCGAGAGGTCATAGTGCCGGGAGATGTTCGACTTCGACCCAGACAGGTCATTGTGCTCGGACGCCGGTTGGCGGGCGTCGTACCAGCGGCGGGCGCGCTGCAGCACGCCAGGCACCAGCCCGGCCATTCGCCGCGCGAAGGGGGTGAGGACCGATGCGACGTCGTCCGCGTCCCAGTCGCCCGCCATATAGCTCTCGCCGAAGCCGATGAGGCCGTCATGGCCAAGCCTGCGGAAGAACTGTGCAGGCCGGTGCAGGCGCATGACCGGCGTCGCAGTTGCGTCCTGGGCAGTCACGCGAGGGTTCACGAGCAGGCGTCCGTCGGGTAGTTCGACCGCCACGCCGAGCCGAGCCGCGGCTCTCGTGAAGATCCGCCGAGCGATCGCGGCGTGGATCGGAGCATGCGGGACCCCGGGCAGCTGCGTCCATGGGCCGGCGGGGGCCTGGATGCAACTGTTCGCCTGTCGCGGTTGGAGCTCGTACGTAGTCACGCCTGGCCTCTCGGGGTCTGGGAGCGGTTCAGGATCTGGAGCGGGTTAGGAGCTGGGATTCCTCCGGAGTCGTGCGGTCAGGTGCGGCGGGCCGATGAACGACAGGCAGACCGCGCAGGAAGAGCCTGATGCCTTGATAGCGAATCAGCGCCGTCACTCGCAAGGCCCCCAACGGGTACTGCAGCAAGGTCCGCAGGGTCGTCGAGGTGGTGACCGGTGAGCGGTACCCGTTGAGCGTTGCGTTGAACGCAACCTGCCCATCGCGCCGCAGGATTATGCCAACGTGCACGAGGTCGGCCGGCAACGTGAAGCGCATGTCGTAGCTGCCGTCGACCGGGTTGAAAGGGGAGACGTAGAGCGCTTTGTCGACGCTCGCCCGGCCCGTCGCATCCGGCGTCAACAGGTAGCAGTGGCGGCCGCCGTACGTGTTGTGCACCTCGGTGACCACACAGTGCACAGTGTCGCCACGCAAGCACCAGTAGACAGTGATCGGGTTGAATACATAGCCCAGCATGCGCGGGTTGGCGAGCATCACAATCCGGTCGCCCGACACGTCAACGCCCTGCCCGCCGACCCACTCGACGACGTTCTCGCGAATCGTGCGTGTCGGATCGCCCACGTGGTCGCGCGCATCGAACCGTAACAACCGGCCGAGCAAGGCGCCGCGCGGCATGCTCGCGAGGTCGACGAGCCACATCGGGTGTCGGTAGCGAAAGCTGTGGTGCCAAGGTCGGCGCCGAGTGTGCCCGATCTCAGTGCTGTACAGCGCGGGTGTGATCACCACGTGACGCCGAGGCTCTCCGCGGCCCGCACTCCGGACGCGCAGCCATCTTCGTGAAATCCCCAGCCGTGATATGCCCCGGCTAGCGCCACAACGCCGTCAGACAGCAGAGGCAGCTCGGATTGCGCCGCCAGCGACTCCGTCGTGTAGATCGGGTGCGTGTAGTCCATTGTCGCGATGACCTTCTCGGCGTCGATCCTGTTGTCTGCGTTGAGGGTCACGACGTAGTTCGTCGTCTCGTTCAGACCCTGAAGGCGGTTCATGTCGTAGCTGACACGTACCCGATCCGCCGTCGTCTGGCAGGCGTCGAGCCGGTAGTTCCACGACGCACGGACTCGTTGCGACGTCGGTAGCAACGAAGCATCTGTGTGCAGAGCGGTGTGGTTCACCGAGTAGGTGAACGCACTGAGTACCCGCTGCTGTGCGGGCGTGAGGTCAGTGAGCATCGCGAGCGCCTCGTCGGCATGCGTGGCGACGACGACCTGGTCGTGGCGATGCGCCCGCCCGTCGGCGTCGCGGATTTCTATGCCATTGCCACTGCGGATGACCGCGCGGACCGGAGTCGCCGTGCGAACGGCGGTAAGCTCTTTAGTTGCCCGATCGACGTACGTCCGCGAGCCGCCGACGACGGTGCGCCACGTCGGCGAGCCCGAGACTGACAACAGGCCGTGGTGATCGAGAAACTGGAAGAGGTAGCGCGCCGGGTACATCAGCGCGGTGCCTGGCGAGCACGACCACACACACGAGACGACGGGCACCATGAAGTGCTGGATGAAGTATCGCGAGTAATGGCCTTCCCGGAGGAAAGCGTCGAGCGTGCGCGGCGTGTCCTCCTGCTGGCGTAGCAGACGGCGCGCGGCGAGGTGGAACCGCTTCACCTCTGCCAGCATTCGCAAGTACGACGGATTGCGAAGTGAGCTTGCGTGTGCGAAAACACCGCCAAAGCCCTTGGAGCCGGCGTACTCAAGGCCGCAGCCGTCGCAGCGGACCGACATGCTCATCTGAGTCTCGCGCGTCTCGATACCAAGCTCGCCGAAGAGGCGAAGCAAGTTCGGGTAGGTCCGCTGGTTGTGCACGATGAACCCGCTGTCGACGGGCACGTAGCGGTCGCCAACTGCAACGTCGTGCGTGTGGGCGTGTCCACCCAGCCTGGGCAGTGCTTCGTAGAGCGTGACCTCGGCGTCGCGTTGCAGGATCCATGCGGCTGTCAGTCCGGATACTCCTGCACCGATCACCGCGACCGAACGCCTCGGCGTCGCGCTCATGACGCGACCGACGAGCTGGTCCGGGCACGTCGGGGAAGCGGGAAGAAGCCGCTTGTCACCTCGACGTACGTGCGGTAGCCGGGTCTGGACGCCGTGAGGTGCGATTCGAGCAACGGCTTGCCGGTCTTGCGAGCCAAGAACCACGTCATGAGGGCGGGGGAGGCGATCGTGAGGATGCCCGGCCAGTGCGCGAAGGCGATCAGCGCGAATCCCCACCACTGGGCTGCGTCACCGAAGTAGTTCGGGTGCCGGGTGTAGCGCCACAGGCCGCGGTCCATGACCTTGCCCTTGTTCGCGGGGTCATTCCTGAACGTGTTCAGCTGCCAGTCGCCGCCGGCCTCGAAGACGAAGCCGACAAGCCACACAGCGACGCCGAGCCACCCCAGGAGACCGATCGATCCACCGCGGACGGCGGTCACTTGCAGCGGCAGCGAGACGAACCACATCGCCAGCGCCTGGGTCAGATACACCTTGCGCAAGGCGTAGAGCGTGCGGCTGCCAGGCGCATCGGCGAGCATCGCGACATACCGCGGATCCTCGCCTTCGCCGCGGCTGCGAAGCCCCATGTGGATCGCCAGCCGCAATGCCCAGATTGCGGTCAGCACCGTGATGAGCACGCGCCGGTCCGCGCCGCCATGCTGCGGCGAACTGAGCGGGTGCGCGGAGCCAATCGCCACGGCGTCTGCAGCCAACAGCGCCACGAGGAACCCCAGCCCCCACGCAGTGTCGATGACGTTGTGCCGACCCACCCGCAGTGCTGTCAGGAACGTGAGCGAGACCACCACGATGATGCCGCCGAGCGAGGCCAACGAGGCCCAACCCATCGTCGTCCAGTCGAATGCGTTCACGGCCGAATGTTCGTTCGGTTGGCCGTCCCCGGATTGGTCCGGAGACCCGCAGTCGGTTTCTTAGGCGCCATTCAGGGACGCGTGAGGACTTCGGCGCCGGCCTCGGTCACCAGGACAGTGTGTTCGAACTGGGCGGTACGGGCGCGATCCTTGGTCACGACGGTCCAGCCATCTGGCCACACGTCGTAGTCGACGGTGCCCAACGTGAGCATCGGCTCGATCGTGAAGGTCATGCCGACCAGCATGGGCAGGTCGTATTCGGGCAGGTCGTAGTGCGGAACGATGAGCCCGGAGTGGAACAGCGTGCCGATGCCGTGGCCGGTGAAGTCACGGACGACGCCATATCCAAAACGTTTGGCATAGCTCTCGATAACTCGGCCGATGACGTTGAATGACCGGCCGGGAGCGACAGCGCGGATGGCTCGGTCGAGTGCTTCTCGGGTGCGCTCGACGAGTAACCGCGACTCGTCATCGACCTCCCCGACAAGGAACGTGGCATTCGTATCGCCGTGGACGCCCCCGATGAAAGCGGTGATGTCGATGTTGAGGATGTCGCCCTCGGCCGCCTCGGTCGAGTCGGGGATGCCGTGACAGATGACTTCGTTGAGCGACGTGCAGAGCGATTTCGGAAAGCCGCGGTAGCCCAGTGTCGACGGGTACGCACCGTGGTCACACAGGAACTCGTGACCGATGCGGTCGAGTTCGTCGGTGGTCACGCCGGGGACGATGTGACGCCCGACTTCGGCGAGCGCCTGGGCCGCGAGCCGGCCAGCAATGCGCATCGCGGCGATGGTGTCGGCGTCCTTGACCTCGACTTCACTGCGCTGTTGCCAACGTGACTCGTCGACGTAGTAGGGCCGGGCAATCGTCGGCGGGACATTGCGACGTGGCGTTTGAAGCCCTGGACTCAACACGCGGCCTCGATCACTGCGTGTAACGGTTGCATACCCATCAGTCTACGAGTCGGGGGTCTACGAGTCGGGCCGTCTACGAGTCGCCCGTCGCTGCCCGCGGCGCAATTGGCGAGGCGGCGGCTCCCGATTGTGCTGGGAGCTCGCCGCCTCGTCGTGACGTCGTGCCGTCTGCCATTCGTCGAGCAGTAGTGCTAGGTCAACTGCGCTAGGTCAACCGCAGGGCTAGCTCGCGGTAACGCGCTTGCGAGGAGCTGCCTTGCGAGCTGTCGTCTTGCGGGCTGCTGCCTTGCGCGGAGCGGCCTTACGGACGGTCGTCCGCTTGACCGCTGCCTTGCGAGGAGCAGCCTTGCGAGCTGTCGTCTTGCGTGCAGTCGTCTTGCGTGCCGTGGTCTTCTTGGCCGCAGTCTTGCGAGCTGCGGTCTTGCGGACCGTGGTCTTGCGGGCGGCCGTCTTGCGGGCTGCGGTCGTCTTCTTGGCCGCAGTCTTGCGGGCGGTCGTCTTCTTCGCTGCTGCCTTGCGAGGAGCAGCCTTGCGAGCGGTGGTCTTGCGCGCAGTGGTCTTCTTGGCCGCAGTCTTGCGAGCGGTGGTCTTGCGCGCGGTCGTCTTCTTCGCTGCTGCCTTGCGAGGAGCTGCCTTACGGGCAGTGGTCTTCTTGGCCGCAGTCTTCCTTGCCGTGGTCTTCTTCGCCGCGGTCTTGCGGACCGTGGTCTTCTTCGCGGCAGTCTTCTTGGCTGCGGTCGTCTTGCGGGCCGCAGTCTTGCGGACGGTCGTCTTCTTGGCTGCTGCCTTGCGAGGAGCGGCCTTGCGAGCGGTCGTCTTCTTCGCCGCGGTCTTGCGGACCGTGGTCTTCTTTGCTGCCGTCTTGCGTGCAGCGGTCGTCTTCTTCGCGGCCGCCTTACGCGGGGCCGCAGCCTTGCGTGTGGTGGTCTTCTTGGCGACTGTCGACGATGCACTGCGATCGTCGACGCTGGCGCCTGACAGGTTCTTTTGCACGGATGCAATCGCCGCCTTTGCAGCTCGTAGGTTGGGATGGTCTGCTGACGTAGCCAGAATCTGACCGGTGGGGCCTTCGAGAGTGAACGTGAACTTGCCGGTCCGGCCTTTTCGCAATACAACCTTCGCCGGCACTCATGCCTCCTCGGCAGATGGTTCCGGTCTGCGACCGGGACGTCGAACACAACGATGACACTGACATCAACGTGATGCCAGGAACCATGCCGCGTTCTTCTCAGACATTTTGTAGCGCATTTTTGGTGCTGAGTGGTGACGGTGTGACGCGTGATACGTGAAGATGTGCCCCATGACGGGCCTTGTTGAACATATTTTGCGGTTACCAAGTTGGATCGCATTGCTCGTTGTGTTCGCGATGCCCGCACTTGAAGCGTCGACTTTCCTCGGTTTTATCTTTCCGGGCGAGATCGCATGTCTACTCGGCGGCGTGCTCGCATCCGAGAGCAAGGTGTCACTTGCAGTAGTCATCGTCGTTGCAGTCGCAGGTGCCGTGATTGGCGACAGCGTCGGTTTCGCGGTCGGTTACAAGTACGGCGACGCGCTGCTGAACAAGGTTCCGGAGCGCATCATCAAGCCGGAACACGTGGTCCGCACCAAAGAACTCATCGTGCGACTGGGCGGTCGCGCGGTCTTTGTGGGCCGCTTCACGGCCGCGTTGCGCGCTCTCGTACCAGGCTTTGCGGGCGTCTCGAAGATGCACTACCGAACGTTTCTGATCTGGAACTTCGCCGGTGGAACACTGTGGGCGGCCGCGGTCGTCGTTGCGGGTTATCTTGCGGGCAAGTCGTGGCACCGGGTCGCATCCGACATCAGCATCGTCGGCTGGTCCGTGCTCGGCCTCGTCATCGTTATCGGGGTCGTTTGGTTTCTGCGTCGGCGTCGTCAGAGTCACTAACGGCATCAAGAACGCGTCCCAATCGACGCCTGAACCCGCCGAGACGGCTTTTGGCGGCGGTTGCCGACTCACCTGCGGCCGCACTCACCAGATGAGAGACCACGTCGAACTCAGGAACCACGATTCCCTCATTTGAGGCGCCTGGCACCCACAAACTCTCGTGAGCCAGCCCCTCGAGCTCGGTGTTGCCGGCGTCCAGCGCGAACACGGTGGCGCCGATACGGCGCGCATCCGCCACTCGTTCGAGCAGCTGTTCTGGAGCAGCGTCAGGCGCGACCACGAAAACAGTCTCACCTCGAGCGATTTGCTCAAGTCGCTGCAGCCCGACTGCGAGGTGTGCGGGTGCGTTCGGTGGGGGAGACCAGCGCACCAACACTGGCGCGAGCCCAGGGAGATCCGACCAGCGGGCTTCGTCGTCCAGATGCGCGGCGAAGTGCCACGGTTCCTCTGTCGGAGTGCCCACCAGCAGAAGCCCGCCGACGTCGTGAGGTGCGCGGCGCAATGCGTGACCGAATGACCGGGTGCGTTCGACCCATCCGGTGCCCGCCAGCAGGTCGCGCATGAGCGCGATGCGCGCGCGGTCCATCAACACCTCCAGCGAACGACGGCAGCTGTCTCAGTATGGCGGCGCGGCTGCGAGGATGGCCGTCATGAGTGATGCGGAGCTAGGGACGATCGCGATTCTCGGTGGTACCGGCGACCAAGGTCGTGGACTCGCTTATCGGTGGGCCGCGGCTGGTCTCGACGTCATCATCGGCTCTCGAGACGCACGGCGAGCAAAGGCAGCAGCCGACGAGATCGGTTTCGGTGTGCGCGGAGATGCGAATGCTGAGGTCGCTGCGACTGCCGACATCGTGGTGGTTGCGGTGCCGTGGGATGGTCACGCAGAGTTGCTGAAATCTGTTGCCGCGTTCGTGGTCGGCAAGATTGTGGTCGACTGTGTGAATCCGATCGGCTTTGACGACAAGGGCGCTTACCCCCTTGATGTCGCCGAGGGGAGTGCGGCGCAGCAGACCGCGGCGATCCTCGCGGACAGTCGGGTGGTGGCCGCGTTTCACCATGTCTCTGCCGTCCTGCTGAACGATCGGGCGGTCGATGCCATTGAATGCGACATCATGGTCCTCGGAGAGGATCGCGCTGCGACCGACACTGTCGTGCAATTGGCTGCGCGCATTCCTGGTGCCCGCGGTATCTACGCGGGTCGGTTGCGAAACGCGCATCAAATCGAAGCGTTAACAGCGAACCTGATTTCGGTTAATCGTCGTTATCGTGCGCACGCCGGAATCAGGTTGACCGACGTCTGACGATGCTGACTTCACGGTTCGCAAAGCCACTTGCCGTCCGGCCTCAGCTCTAGGAGTGCGCCTCAGCTGTAAGAGTGCTCAGCGTCGGGGTAATCGCGCGACTTCACGTCGTCCGCGAATCGCTTTGCCGCATCAAGCAGCACTCCGCGCACGTCGGCGTACGGTTTCACGAACTTCGGGACAGAACCGGAAGCGGCGGTTCTCATGCCGGCCATGTCTGTCCAGACGAGCACCTGGGCGTCACACTCGGGGCCGGCTCCGATGCCGATCGTCGGCACGGTCAGCTCGGCGGTAACGCGCTTCGCGAGATCGCTGGGCACCATTTCGAGAACGACGGCGAAAACACCAGCGGCCTGCAACGCAAGCGCGTCATCGATGATGCGCTCGGCGTCGGTGCCGCGACCCTGTACCCGATAGCCGCCGAGGCCATAGACGCTCTGCGGTGTGAAGCCGATGTGACCCATGACGGGAATCCCGGCGTCGACCACTGTGCGTGCGTGCTCGGCGACCCGTGCGCCGCCCTCGAACTTCACCGCGTGCGCGCCGGCCTCCTTCATGAACCGCACCGATGTCTCGAGGGCTTGCTGGGGCGACAGCTGGTAGGAGCCGAACGGCAGGTCGGCGACCACGAGGGCGGTCTGGGTGCCGCGCACCACGGCGCGGACCAGCGGCAACAGTTCGTCGACGGTCACCGACACGGTGTCGGGGTAGCCGAGAACATTGTTCGCCGCCGAGTCGCCGACGAGGAGCACGTCGATGCCGGCCGCCTCGAAGATGCCGGCGGTGAGCTGGTCGTAGGAGGTGAGCATCGCCCATCTCTGGCCCGCGTCCTTGCGCTTTTGGAGCTCGAGCACGCCCAGTCGGGAATTCTGGGCGCGAGTCGGAACAGCAGTCATGGGTATGAACCCAACCTTTCAGGCCTCGAGTCGCCGTTCGGCGTACCCGGGCATCCTCATTCTCGCACGCGGTTACCAGGTTCGGCGGACGGTTCGCGCCAGCGATTCGTGATCGGCAGCCGGCGGTCGCGGCCAAAGTTGCGACCGCTGATTTTCGGTCCTGGTGGGTACTGGCGGCGCTTGTACTCCGAGCCGTCGACGAGCCGGATCACCCGATCGACAATGGCAGGGTCATGGCCCGCCGCAACCAGCGCATCGCGGCCGAGGTCGTGCTCGATGTAGCCCTCCAGGACGCGGTCGAGCACCTGGTAGTCGGGAAGCGAATCGCTGTCGAGTTGGTCGGGGCGCAGTTCGGCCGAAGGCGGCTTCTCGATCGAGTTCTGTGGGATCGGCTGTTCGTCGCCGGTGGTTACTTGCGCGTTCCGCCATCGGGCGAGCCGCCAGATCAGCGACTTCGGCACGTCCTTGATCGGGGCGAAGCCGCCTGCCGAATCGCCGTACAGGGTCGAGTAGCCGGTCGCCAACTCGCTCTTGTTGCCGGTCGTGAGCACGAGGTGGCCGTGCTCGTTCGACAGCCCCATGAGAATCGTGCCCCGCACCCGAGCCTGGAGATTCTCAGCAGCCAGCCCGTGCAGTTCGACGTCCTTCTCGAATGCCGTGACGATGTCGGCGATCGGTACCACCGTGTGCGTGGTGCCTTGTCGTCGCGCGAGTTCCGCCGCGTCGGCCAACGAGTGCTCGCTGGACCACCGGCTTGGCATCGCGACCGTATGCACGGCCGCGGCGCCGAGTGCGTCGACCGCAATCGTTGCGACGAGGGCCGAGTCGATGCCACCGGAGAGTCCGAGGACGACGGAGGCGAAGCCGTTCTTGGAAACGTAGTCGCGGGTCGCCGTTACCAGTGCGCCGTACACCTCGGCTTCAGCACCTAATGCGGGAGCAAGGCCGCCCGGCAACGCGTCGTAGCGAGGCACTGGCGCAGTGCGCAGGTCGATGCGGTTGATGTGCATCAACGTGCCATCGCGGACGTCGACACTGCCGATTCGATCGTCGCTTGCCGCACGTAACGCGAGATCGACGACAACCAGGCCTTCCTCGAACCGCGGTGCGCGCGCCAGCGGCTGGCCTTCGGGGGTAATGACGAACGAGTCGCCGTCAAACACGAGCTCGTCTTGGCCGCCGACCATGTTGACGTAGGCAAGCGTCGCGTTTGCCTCGGCGGCCCGGCGTTGGGCGAGCCGGAGACGGACGTCCCCCTTGCCGCGCTCGTACGGCGAGGCGTTGATGTTCACGACGAGTCCGGCCGTTGCGTGGCCGGCTGCGGTCAGCGGGCCGCCGTCCTGCCACAGGTCTTCACACACCGTCATGGCGATGTCGACGCCGAGGTGGCGCACGATCGGCAGTTGGTCGCCGCGGCTGAAATAGCGGAGTTCGTCGAAGACGCCGTAGTTCGGCAGGTGGTGCTTGGCATAGCGTGCGACGACCTGACCGCCGAGCAGGAAAGCGGCGGCGTCGCACGGTAGCTGGTGCGCAGCGTTGTCCGATCTGGAAACCGAAACGCTCGCGATTCGGTGTGGCCGTTCGAGGTAGCCAACGATGACCCCGAGTTCGCCAAGACCGACTGCGGCAAGTTGAGTCGCCAGAGTCTGGATCAGAGTGGCGGAGGCCTCGATGAACGACTCGCGCAACACCAGGTCTTCGGGCGGGTAACCAGTCAGCATCAGCTCCGGGAACGCGACGATATGGGCGCCGCGGGCAGCCGCATGCTTCGACCAGGAAACGACAAGTTCCGCGTTACCCGCAAGGTCGCCGACGACGGGGTCGACCTGTGCGAGGGCGAGTCTGAGCTGGGCCACATCACCAGCGTAGTTGGGCGTTCAGGCACCCGTCGTTCGGCGCGGCGTAATACCGAAGTAACGTGATATCGAGAGGATCAGACCATGGATAAACAGACCGAGTTCGTGCTGCGCACCCTAGAGGAGCGCGACATCCGCTTCGTGCGGTTGTGGTTCACGGATGTGCTCGGCTTTCTGAAGTCGGTGGCCGTTGCACCGGCTGAGCTCGAGGGCGCGTTTGCCGAAGGCATCGGGTTCGACGGTTCCGCCATCGAGGGATTCGCCCGGGTGTACGAGGCGGACATGCTCGCCAAACCAGACCCCGCGACCTTCCAGATCCTGCCGTGGCGATCGGAGTCGCCCGGAACTGCCCGCATGTTCTGCGACATCTTGATGCCCGACGGATCGCCGAGTTGGGCCGACTCCCGCTACGTACTGAAGCGCGCGCTTGCCCGCGCATCCGAGCTCGGATTCACCTTTTACACCCACCCCGAGATCGAGTTCTTCCTCTTCGAGCGCGCGCCGAAGCCCGGCGAAGCGCCGGTGCCGGCCGACTCGAGCGGGTACTTCGACCACACGCCGCACGGCGTCGGACACGACTTTCGCCGGCAGGCGATCACGATGCTCGAATCGATGGGCATCTCGGTCGAGTTCAGCCACCACGAAGGCGCACCTGGGCAGCAGGAGATCGATCTGCGCTACGCCGACGCGCTCACCACAGCCGACAACATCATGACGTTTCGGCAGGTCATGAAGCAGGTCGCGCTCGAGCAGGACGTCTACGCATCTTTCATGCCCAAGCCGTTTACGGAGTTTCCCGGCTCGGGCATGCACACCCACCTCTCGCTGTTCGAGGGTGACCGCAACGCATTCTTCGAGGCCGGCGCGCAATACCAACTGTCCAAGACGGCACGTGCGTTCATTGCGGGCATCTTGGCGCACGCGTCGGAAATCACCGCCGTAACCAATCAGTTCGTCAACAGCTACAAGAGGCTGTGGGGCGCGACGTCCCTGTCGGCGGGCGCAGGTGGCGAGGCGCCTTCGTACGTGTGCTGGGGTCACAACAACCGGTCAGCGCTGGTCCGGGTGCCGATGTACAAGCCGCTGAAAGGCAACTCGACGCGCGTTGAGATCCGGTCACCGGATCCGGCGTGCAACCCCTATCTCGCGTTCGCGCTGCTCCTTGGTGCAGGGCTGAAGGGAATCGAGGAGGGTTACGACCTTCCCGAAGGCGCCGAGGACGACGTGTGGGCGCTCACGGAGGCAGAACGCCGTGCCATGGGTATCAAGCCGCTCCCGGCATCGCTCGCCGAAGCCATCGCCGTGATGGAGACGTCGGAGTTGGTAGCGAACGTCCTCGGTGAGCACGTGTTCGACTTCTTCCTGCGCAACAAGCGCGAGGAGTGGGCCGACTACCAGCGCCAGGTCACCGCCTACGAGCGGGATCGCTACCTCCCTATTCTCTAGGCGATTTCTCTAGGCGATGGACTGCCTGCCGGGGTCGCCGTGCTCAGCTCCAAGTCAGCCGGGAGCCCGACGATCTCGGTCGCGGACCTGCCTGACGCGTCATGCACTACGCGCACGCGGCGGCCGGCGATCACCATGCCGTCTACATCCAAGGCCCCGAAAGGGGCGCCCCGAAGCGGAGCAATCTCGACCCGACCCGCTGGCACATCGGGGCGCACACCGAGCAGCGCAGACACGATCGCCACAGCGCTGGCCGCGGCCCACGCTTGCGGTCTGCAAGCAGCCGGATACGGGACCGGGGTCGGGTGCCCGCTGTAGAGCTCGGGGAGCCGGAATCCGAACTGCTCCGACGCGTCGACGATGCCTTGCGCCAGACTCGCCGCAGTCTCGTCATGCCCTGTGGCGGCGAGGCCGAGGATCGTGATGGCAGTGTCGTGCGGCCACACAGATCCGGCGTGATAGCTCAACGGGTTGTAGCGCGGCGAGTCGGCGGTCATGGTCCGCAGACCAGAGCCTGAGTTCATGTCGGACCTTGCCAGCCGGCGCGCTACGAGCCCGCACTCCTCTTCATCGAGCATGCCGCTGCCAAGCAAGTGACCGATGTTGGACGAAACGGTGTCAACCCGACCCTTGTCACGGTCGAGCGCAATGGCGGGATACCTGTCTTCCCCAGTCCCAACCCAGAACGCATCTCTGAACCGAAGCCGGAGTCGTTGCGCCCAGGCCCGCCACTCGTCGCCTCCGTCACGGTCGAAGGCGTCGAGTAGATCTGCTGCTTTGACCGCGGCCTCGTACGCGTATCCCTGCACTTCGCAGAGCGCGATCGGTGACTGCGCGAGACGGCCGTCGAGCCACTGCACGGAATCGTGGGAGTCCTTCCACCCCTGGTTCGACAATCCCTGGGCCTGGGCGGAAGGCGGCCGATACTCAAGGAAGCCACCGCCCTCGGTGCCGACGTGATCGCGCATCCACGCGAGCGCGCGTACGAGGTGCGGCAGCAGCTCAGTCACCTGGGCTGCGGGCAGCCCCCATCGCCACGCGTCGCAGAGCAGGCAAATCCAAAGTGGCGTTGCGTCGACGGTGCCGAAGTACACCGGAGGCAACTCGAGGTCTCCTGCCAGGTCGGCGCGCCGGACCTCATGCAGGATCTTTCCGGGCTCCTCGCTGCGCTCCGTATTGATGATCGTGCCCTGACGGCGCGCCAGGGTGCGCAGGGTCGACGCTGCGAGTTCGGTACCGAGCGGCAGCAGGAAGCGCGCGGTCCACAGCGAGTCGCGACCGAACAACGTGAGGTACCAGGGACTCCCGGCGCCGACGAAGCAGTCCTCTGGCGCAAGAGGGTCAACAAGTAGCAGGCCCTCGAGGTCGGCGAGCCCGCGCTCGACCAGCCGCCCTAATCGGTGGTCGCCAGCCCGGACGGTGAGTGACGACCAAGCCGGACGCGCGTGGTCGGGCGAGCCGAAAAGCACGGGCCGCGCCTGAGTGCACGTGATTGACACGACAACGTTCCAGGTTGCGCCCGCCGGCACTTCGATTCGCCAGCGTAGGACGCCTTGGGCGTCCCGCTCGTCGGCTATTGGTCTGGAGTCGACGGCCACGGCAGTCTCGGTGTCGGACCATCGCAACCCCGTCGCAGTCACGTCGATAGGTGAGCGGCCGCTCGCGTGGCCAGCCTTGACGCTCGACATCGCCGCCAGGTCGCCTCCGCAGTGCAGCGCAACCGTCGTGGAGACCACGCTCGTGCTGTGGTTGTGGACGGACAAAACTTCGCGCAGCCCGTCGCTTACTGCCTCGCGACGGCGCTCAACGATGACGGTGGGATCAGGTATCGGGTCGCCAAGATTGCGCGCGACACCGACGAACCAAGCCGCGTGCACGCCGGTCGGGGCGCTAGCGACCGGGGTCGGCGGTGCACCCCCGACCAAAAGCAGGAGTTCGTCTACCAGCCTGCGGTCAGAGTAATAAACGCCGGCTGCACTGCCCGGTCTGATCTGGCCATCGGCTGCAGCCAGCGCGACTGTCGGCGCGCAAACGCACGAGACGAGGTCGTGCAAATAGGGCTGGTCGTTTCGGACCATAACGCTTTCACCGTCACATCTCTCCGCCCTCTTGACAGCGACAGTAGGCGAGGTCAAGGCTGACGCTACTCCCGATATGAACGTTCAAAAAACACGGCGGGCCGAATATTTTGATCGATCAAATGACGACAGGAGCGGTGCATGGCACGGGCCGATGCCGGCGCACGAGTGTCTGGTGTGCCCGCGACTGTCGAGTCCGTCGCCCGACATGTCGGCATGTCGCGTCAGACGGTGTCGAATGCGATCAACGCGCCGGGTCGGCTGCGCCCCGAAACGCTCACGCTGGTGCTGGCTGCTATCGATGAGCTGGGCTATCGGCCCAACCGAGTGGCGCGGTCACTTCGGACGCGGACAACTCGGATGCTGGGCTACCGCATCGAGCCTGGTCGCGACGGAGTGTCGAGTCCAGTCCTCGACCGCTTTGTGCACGCCCTTGCATCGACGGCGCGTGGCGCTGGCTATCACCTCGTGCTGTTCACGACGGACGACGAAACCACCGAACTCGAGACCTACGACGACCTGATCCGTACCAATGCTGTCGACGCGTTCGTGCTCTCGGGGTTGCATTACGGCGACGCCCGCCCTCGCTGGCTCACCGACCGCGGTGCACCTTCTGTTGCATTTGGCCGGCCCTGGGGGGTCGAGGACGGCAGCCTGTGGGTAGACGTCGACGGTGCAGCTGGTACCTCCCAGGCTGTCGACCATCTTGTCGAAGCGGGCCACCGCCGAATTGCGTTCGTTGGCTCACCCGCCGACAAGGCGGTAGGAGATGACCGACTGCGCGGCTGGCAGACCGCGATGCGACGCCATGCTCTGTCGACGCGTAGTGCCTCAATACGCGGCGTGGACTCCCTTGAGACGGGTGCACGGGCGACGGCAAAACTGCTCGACGTCGCGGATCCTCCCACCGCTTTTGTGTGCGCCAGTGACACGCTCGCCGCTGGCTGCCTGCACCAAGCAGCAGCGACCGGACTCCAAGTCGGTCGTGACCTCGCACTCGTCGGGTTCGACGACAGCCAGGTGGCCGTGCTTCTTCAGCCGAGCTTGTCGAGCGTTCGGCAACCCCTCGAACACGTTGGTTCCGAGATCGTCCGACTGCTCACCGCCGTCCTCGCGGGCGACAAACCCCTAGTTCCCCATGTTCTGCTCACGCCGACGCTTGTCGTGCGTGAGAGCAGTGCCTTCCACCCGGTAGGGCCGTAAACCAAAGGAAGCGACTTCAATGGCGAAGGACACCAGAAGGATCAGGATGCTCGCTGTGGGCACCGTCGTGCTGGCGGTGCTTGCGACAGCGTGCAGCAGCAGTAAGTCCACCAGTACGGGTGCCGCGAGTGGCTCGCCAAGCGCGCCCGCCGGTGCTGCTAGTGGCGCGTCGACCCCCGCGGGCAGCGCCCCGGCCCCTGCGGGCAGCGCCTCGACCCCTGCGGGCGGCGCGGGATCCGCTGGGACAACGACAAATGCGAACCCGGTAACTTTGCAGCTGATGTTCGGGTCTTCCGGTGACGCGGAGACGAACGCTGTCAATGCCGCCGCCGCGGCGTGGTCGAAGCAGACCGGTAACAAGGTGACCGTGATCCCGGCCCAGAACTTCTCGCAGCAGCTCACCCAGTCTCTTGCCGGAGGCTCGCCCCCCGACGTGTTCTACGTCGGGTCGCAGCAGTTGTCGACACTTGCTGACAACAACAACCTTGCGCAGACAGGCGACAAGGTCGCGAACCCCACCGACTTCTATCCCTCGTTGGTGCAGTCCTTCACATACAAAGGCAACCTGATGTGTGCGCCAAAGGACTTCTCGACGCTGGCGTTGGAAATCAACACCGACATGTGGAAGGCCGCTGGGCTGACGGATGCCGACATCCCCACGACGTGGGATCAACTCGAGACCGTCGCCAAGAAGCTCACGAAGGGCGGCGTCACTGGACTTGTGTTCAACGACACTCTCGACCGGGTAGACGCGTTCATGCGGCAGGCCGGCGGCACGATGATGAACGCCGACAACACGGCCTTCACCATTGACACCCCGCAGAATCTCCAGGGACTGCAGTTCGTGCAGAAGCTCGCCAAGGAGGGCGTGCTGAAGTTCCCCAAGCAGATTGGTGTCGGCTGGGGTGGCGAGGCGATGGGCACGAACAAGGCTGCGATGGCCATCGAGGGAAACTGGTTCGTCGGCGGGGTCAAGGCCAGCTGGCCGAACTTGAAGTACATGGTCGTTCCGCTGCCTGCTGGTCCGACGGGCATCAAGGCCACACTGTCGTTCACTAACTGTTGGGGCGTTGCGGCGAAGAGCAAGAATCAGGCTGCCGCGATCAATTTCATCAACTTCCTGACGAGTGACGCGCAGCAGATGACCTTCGCGAAGGACTTCGGCGTCATGCCGTCGCGGCCGACTGACCAGGCGGCATTCGCCGCTGCTTTCCCTGACCAGAAGGCGTTCATTGACGGCGCCAGTTATGCCTTTGGCCCCGTCGGCGTGACTGGCTTCGCGGCGGCACAGACCGCCTTCGATGCACAGGTCATTGGCCTATCCAACGGCAGCTCGGATCCGAAGGCGATGTTGGCCGCGCTGCAAAAGAACGCTACAGACGCAATGAACGGAAACTAGCCACGGACTGCGGTGTCAGCGGCAGGGACGCCGCTGACACCGCCGGAGGGACTCGTCTTCGATGACTGTGACTTCTGGCGCAGCGCCGCCAACGGTTGTAGCACCTGTGCGACGAAAAGGCAGGTCACACATCCGCGGCAACGAGGGTGTCGGCGGCTGGCTGTTCGTATCGCCAGCCCTCATCGGCCTCCTCCTGTTCGTTGTGTTGCCGATCGTGCTCGCGCTCTACATCAGCTTCACCAAGTGGAGCGGGACCACCAGCCCGTTCTCGTCGGGCGCCAAGTGGATCGGGTTACGCAACTACAAGAATCTGCTATCGGGGGGAAGTCTTACCCAGCAGAACTTCGCCCGCTCGATCGAGAACAACTTTTACTTCGTCTTGTTCGTGGTGCCGATACAGACGATTCTCGCGCTCGTCCTAGCGGTCCTTGTCAACGGCAAATTCCTCAAGGGCAAGAGTTTCTTTCGCACCGCCTTCTACTTCCCGTCAGTCACAAGCAGCGTGGCGATCACACTGGTCTTCATCTTCTTGTTCCAGGGGTCCGGCGCGGTCAATCGGGTGCTGAGTTTCGTCGGCATCCATGGCCCCAACTGGTTCGCGGACAGCAACGGACTCATTCACAACCTGCTCGGAGTCTTTGGTGTCCACGCTCCTCCCGGCTGGGCCAAGCACGTCATATTCACGCGCAGCATCTGGGACTGGACCGCAGGGCCGTCGATGGCCATGTGCGCCATCATTATCTTGGTCATCTGGACGACGTCTGGCACCTTCATGTTGATGTTTCTCGCCGCGTTGCAGAACATCTCCGAGGAGATCGACGAGGCCAGTGAGATCGACGGCGCCAACGCAGTTCAGCGGTTCTGGCGAGTGACGGTGCCTATGCTGCGGCCAACGTTGCTGTTGGTACTTACGCTCGGTTTGATCAGCACCTGGCAGGTGTTCGACCAGATCTTCCTGACCGGCAACAACCAGGGCACGACGACGCCGGCATACCTCTCCTACACCACGAGCTTCGAGAACTCCGCGTTCGGATCTGGGGCAGCGATCGCTTTCCTGCTGTTCGCCCTGATAACGGTTCTCAGCACCGCACAACGTTTCATCCTGCGCGACAAGGACGCAGAGACGTGAGCGCCAGGGCCGCGGGTTCGCCGCGACGCCGCACGATCTTCTATGTGCTGCTGACTTTTTTTGCGCTCGTCTACCTGGCGCCGTTCGCCATTCAAATCGCGACCTCGTTCAAGACCGACCCGGACGCCACTGCGCATTCTCTGTCGTTGATTCCGCACCCGCCCACGTTGGCGTCGTGGAAGCGCATCTTCGGCTTCACCAACGACAGCTCAGTGGACTTTCCGCTGTGGCTGCTGAACAGCATCATCGTCTCGACCTGCATCACCCTGACGCGAGTCTTTCTCGACAGCCTCGCCGGTTACGCGCTTGCCAGACTGCGGTTTCCAGGCCGCAGCGCTGTATTCGGATTGGTTCTCGCCACCATGTCGGTACCTGGTGTGGTGTTGCTGATCCCGCGATTCCTCGTCATCAAAGAACTCGGTCTCTACAACACCTACGCTGGCATGATTCTGCCGATCGCTATGGACGCGATGGGCATCTTCTTGATGCGGCAGTTCTTCCTCCAAATCCCGGCGTCGGTCGAGGAGGCAGCCCGTATCGACGGAGCCGGCATCTGGCGCACCTACTGGTACGTGTCGTTGCCGATCGCGAAGGCGGGGGTGTTGACGCTCACGATCTTGTCCTTCCAGAGTTCCTGGAACGAGTTCGCGGCGTTCCTCGTCGCAGGGGACTCGCCGCGGCTGTACACACTGACGAAGGGGCTCGCGCTCTTCCAAGGCAGTCTTGGCACCGGCAACCAGTTTCCACTCAGTCTCGGCGCCGCGATGCTCACCACGATCCCCGTCGCGATCGTGTTCTTCGTCTTTCAGCGCCGATTTGTCGGGTCGCAGCTCAGTGGCGGCGTCAAGGGCTAGCGCGCGTCGAGTGACCGATAGCGTCATGGTGTGACCAGCGGCGACCAGGATCGGCACGCCAGCCGCAGGGCCCGGCTTGCACGACTTGGCTTCACCGATGCGGCGCGCGCCGAACTGCTCGCAACGAGAGCCGAACTCGGGTTCGGACTGCTGACCGAACTCGCAGCCAGTGCGGATCCCGACCTCGCTTTGGAATCCGTCGTCCATCTCGTCGAGGCCACCCAGACGTCCGGCGCGCTCGACGCGCAACACAATGCCCTCGCGTTGCACAACGCGTTGCAGATCGATGTCGACTTCCGGCACCGGTTGTTCGCCGTGCTCGGATCAAGTGCCGCTCTTGGCGACCACTTGGCGACCCATCCGGTCGACTGGATCGAGCTGGCCGACCCCGGTGTCGATGACAGCCGACCGAGCTGGCTCGGCCTTCGCTCCACACTGACCGCGGCGGTCGCAGGCAAGAGCGGGCCGATCGCCGAGGCCGCCTTGCGATCGACGTACCGCCGGCTGCTGCTGCGCCTCGCCGCGCGAGACCTCGGCGGCAATGCGACCGTCGACGACGTTGCCGCGGAGCTCGCCGACCTCGCCGCTGCCACCCTTGATGCCGCGCTCGTCGTGGCCCAAGCCGAATTGCCGCCAGATGCGGTGCCGTGCCGGCTTGCGGTGATCGGCATGGGCAAGTGCGGAGGTCGCGAACTCAACTACATCAGCGACGTCGACGTCGTGTTCGTCGCCGAACCCGCGATAGTCGAAGGGGCGGACGTCGATGAAGTGGCCGCTCTGCGCACGGCTACCCACCTCGCCTCCGGAGTCATCCGGGTCTGCGCATCGATCTGGGAGGTCGATGCGGCGCTGCGTCCCGAGGGCAAGATGGGGCCGCTCGTCCGGACGTTGGCCAGCCATGTCGCTTACTACCAGCGCTGGGCGAAGACCTGGGAATTCCAGGCACTGCTGAAGGCGCGCCCGGTCGCCGGTGACATGGAGTTGGGTCAGGCCTACATCGAGGCAGTAAGGCCGATGGTCTGGAGTGCAGCAGGTCGCGAACACTTCGTCGAGGATGTTCAGGCGATGCGCCGGCGGGTCGAGGCGAGCCTGCCGGCGGCGGAAGCGGAACGCGAGATCAAGCTCGGCCCGGGAGGGTTGCGCGACGTCGAGTTTGCGGTGCAGTTGTTGCAACTCGTGCACGGCCGGGCCGACGATCAGCTGCGTAGTGTGACCACACTGAACGCACTCGCCGACCTTGCCGCCGGGGGATACGTCGGCCGCCAGGACGCTGCCTTGCTGGCCGAGGCATATCGGTTCTTGCGCATTCTGGAAAACCGACTTCAGCTGCACCGCCTTCGTCGCACCCATATGTTGCCGTTGGCGGCCGCGGATGTTCGCCGGCTCGGTCGCAGCATGGGATTTCGGCAAGATCCGGCCGGCGAGCTACACGCCGAGCACGCTCGGCACGCCCGCGAAGTGCGGCGGCTGCACGAAAAGCTCTTCTACCGGCCGCTTCTCGCCGCAGTTGCGCGCCTTCCAGGTGAAGAGTCGCATCTTTCACTCGACGCTGCGGCCGCGCGGCTCGAGGCACTCGGATACACCGATCCCGAGAACGCGTTGCATCACCTCGAAGCGTTGACGAGTGGCGTCAGTCGTCGGGCAGCGATCCAGCGAACGTTGCTGCCCGTCATGCTCAGCTGGTTCGCCGATGCCCCAGATCCGGACGGCGGGTTGCTGGCGTTTCGTCAGGTATCGGATTCGCTCGGCGACACGCATTGGTATCTGCGACTGCTGCGCGACGAGGGCGCCGCTGCGCAGCATCTTGCGCTGATCTTGGCGAGCAGCCGCTACGCGGCCGACCTGTTCATGCGCGCGCCCGAATCGGTGGCAATGATGGCCGACGCCGGCGACGGGCCTCATCAGTTACGGCCTCGCGCAGCGGCTGACTTACGTGCGGAACTGATGGCGGCGGTGCGTCGCTATGACGACGCGGGCGAGGCGGCGTCGACGGCACGCGGGTTGCGGCGGCGCGAACTGTTGCGAGTCGCTTGTGCCGACCTGCTCGGCCTGCTCGACACGACCGAGGTGGGGCAAGCACTTTCCGACGTCACGTCCGCCACGCTGGACGCGGTCCTCGAGGCGGTGCTGCGACAGGTGCGGTCCGATCGCGTGACGCGAGGCGAGCTCGGTCCGCTCCCCATGAGAATCGCCATCATCGGCATGGGCCGCCTTGGCGGGGGCGAGCAGGGTTACGGCAGCGACGCCGATGTGTTGTTCGTGCACGAACCTTTGCCGGGTGCCGACGAGGCGCAGGCTGCCGCCGTCGCCCACGTCGTCGCGAATGAACTACGCCGGCTGCTCGCCGTCCCGGCCCCTGAACCACCCGTCGACGTCGATGCCGATCTGCGTCCGGAGGGCCGGCAGGGGCCATTGACGCGCAGCCTGGGGTCCTACGTCGCGTACTACGCCCGCTGGTCGAAAGTCTGGGAGAGCCAGGCGCTGCTGCGGGCGGCACCGGTCGCGGGCGATGTCGACCTCGGTGCCCGCTTCATCGAGGCGATCAACCCAATTCGCTGGCCGCCCGACGGGTTGGCGCCTGCTGACGTGCGTGAAGTCCGGCGGATCAAGGCCCGCGTGGAGAAGGAACGCCTGCCGCGCGGGGCCGACCCGACCCTGAACACCAAGCTCGGCCGGGGTGGGCTGAGTGACGTGGAATGGACCGTCCAGTTGCTCCAATTGCGGTTCGCGGGTGAGCTGGAAGGGCTCCGGACCACGTCGACACTGCTCGCGCTGGACGCCGCCCTCGAGGGCGGGCTCGTCGATGAGCTGGACGCCGAAACGCTCGCGTCGGCATGGCGGCTCGCGACGCGGGTGCGCAACGCGCTCGTACTCGCTCGGGGCAAGCCAGCCGACTCGATACCTACCGACGTCAGGGATGTCGTCCGGATCGCCCGTATGGTTGGCTACTCTCCGTCCCAATCCGGTGACTTCTTGGATGTGTACCGTCGTGTGACCCGGCGATCCCGGGCCGTCGTCGACAAGGTGTTCTACGCGTGACAAATGTTGTAGGGGACCGAAGTCGGGGGTCCGTTTCGTCTCCGACTGCGCTCGCTATGGCGAACCGCGAGTTCCGCGGCATCGCGGTTGCGCAGGTCACCAGCGAGTGCGGCGATCAGATTGCCGCGATCGCGCTCTCGTATCTCGTCTACACCCGGTCGAACAGCCCTTTCCTCGCGGCGTCGACCTACGCCGTCACTTATGTGCCGTGGGTATTCGGCAGCATCTTGCTGGCGCCGCTGGTCGACCGGCTTGCTCGGCGGGCCGTCATGGTGGTCTGCGATCTCGGCCGGGCAGTCACCATCGGGTTGCTGGCCTTAGCGACCAAGGTGCATCACCTGCCGATCGCGGTACTGATCGCGCTGGTCCTGGTCTCCAGTTGCTTCTCGGCGCCGTATTCGGCGGCCCGCGCGGCGATCTTGCCGGACATCTTCGAGATCGGCCCCGGTTACGTCGGCGCGGTCGCGATCAGCCGGATCCTGCAACAGATCGACTCGGTGTTCGGCTTCGCGTTGGGTGGCCTCATCGTGGCCGCGGTGTCGCCCTCTGGGGCACTGGCGATCGACTCGGGCACATTTGCCGTGTCGTGCCTGGTCACGCTTGGGCTGGTACGAGAACGGCCCGCCGTGCTGGTCGACGGGCGAGCGAATCTGCGGTCGCTCGTCGTCGACATCGTGCCCAACATCAAGTTGGTGCTGAAGAGCAGAACCCGCCGCGCGATGTTGCTGTTGTCCGGAGCGGCGCTGCTGTTCCTCATCGCGCCGGAGGGGCTTGCCGTCGCCTACGCACGAGAACACGGCCACGGGGCCGTCGCTGCTGGCTTACTGACGGCGTCACAACCGTTGGGAATTGCGGTCGGAGCCTGGCTGTTCATCAAATACGTGCCGGCGCGACGGCAGGGTCAGTTGCTGTTGCCCCTGGCCGGCACCGGCGCCGCGGTCCTCACTCTCACCGCGCTGGTTCCGCCCATCTGGTTGGCATGTGTGATCTGGGGCCTGGCGGGAGTGATGCAGTGCTTCCTGGTGACCACGATCGCGGCTTACAACGTCGGGACAGAGCGGACGCTGCGCGGCCGGGCGAACGGCATCGCGAGCGCCACTATCGCGGTAAGTCAGGGGCTCGGATTTCTGATCTGGGGTGCCGTCGGGCAGTGGCGCGGGGCTGCCGCCGGGGTCGCTTGGGCCGGTGTGGCCGGCCTGCTGATCATGTCCTTGGTGCGCTTCAGCTGGCCGTATGAGGACATTGAGGTGGCGTGGGACAAGCTTGAGGCCGCTCAGCACAGCGTTAGCTGACCGATGGAGCGCAGCGTTAGTTAGGCGCGGGTGTCCTTGGGTGCCGGTGGATGTGATCGGGGATGTCTTCGGCGCCGGGGCCGTAGACGTGGCGTCCGGTGAGCAGCCACTGGATCAGGTATCCACCCAGCAGTGCGACGACGCCGCCGACCGCGTCGAGGGTGTAGTGATTCGCCGTCCCGATGATCACGAAGAAGGTCACTACGGGATACAGCAAACCGAGCGCACGAATCCACCACCGCCCGCTCAACATGAACAACGTAATGCCGGCCCACAGGGACCAACCGATGTGCAGCGACGGCATCGCTGCAAACTGGTTGGAGACCTTGGACACGCTGTTGGATCCCCACGAACCCCACGTGTGGTATTTCACGACGGTGTCGATGAAACCGTGGCCCGGCAGTAAGCGCGGAGGCGCGAGCGGATAGAACCAGAAGCCGAGCGCGGCCAGTCCATTCGTCGCATAGAGCACAGTGCGGGCCGAGCGGTAGTTCATCGGCCGCTTGACGTAGACCCACACGAGCACGCTGAGCACGATCACGAAATGCATCAGCGCGTAGTAGTAGTCGGCGATGTTCGCGAGGTAGTGCCAGCCGCCCCAGGCGACGTGGTCGAACCAGCGGTTCACGCTGAGTTCGAAGTTCAGCCCGAGATGGTCCTCGGTGTAGAGAATCTGCCGGCCGTGCAACAACGCGATCCGCTCGTGCGTCGGCACGGCGTCGCGGATCTGCGAGTAGACGATGTAGCTCACGGCGATGAACGCGACCTCTTGCCAGAGCTTCGGGCGCAACTGGCGCCGCATGCGCGCGGGCAGGAGGGGCAAGATCCGGCCCGGACGACGGGGCGATGGCGCGTCCGAGTCGTGCAGCGCGTCGGTCGTCTCAGTCGTCCCCACGCTCGCCATCTTGTCAGATGGCGGGGACGCTTCCCGCTTCGCTGGACCGCTCGAATCAGGCGGGCGGCGTGTCGCGGCCCCCATCGCCCCTGGTCTCTGCCACGAGTTCGGCATCGACGATGTCGACGATCGGAATGCTGTCCGAGCCGGCCGCCGAACCCGGGGGGAGGGCGGTGGGAGATGTGGTGAGGGGGCCGTGCTTCTCGCGCAGGAACCGCTCGCGGTACAGGTGCTCCGCATCGGACGTGACCCTCGCCAGGATGCGTGCGTTCAGCCCGGCGCCGATGACGATGCCCACGACGGGCAGCGCCTGTGCGAGCTTCTCCTTGGTGATCTTCTCGCCCAATCTCGCATAGACGGTCTTGACGATCTGGGTGACGACGTTCTTGTCGAGCTGGTCCCAGCTAGCTCTCCTGGCGAGGTCATGGACGATCTTGCTCAGCTCGACATAGGCGGCTGTCTTGCCGGCCTGTTCCGCCAGACCGAAGTTCAGCACGCCGAGTGCATAGAGCCGCTCGTCCGCAAGCTCCGTGTCATAGCCGTAGTAGGCGGCAGTGTGCGCGACTGCCCGAGTCGCGGCGACCAGCACGGCGACCGCGTCGGCGGCCATGATGCCGATCACGGTTCCGGCACCAGGTGCCGCGCCTACGCCGGCCGTGACTGCCGTTTCTCCAGCGGCGAAGAACTCACCGCCGGACACTGCAAGGCCAGCTCCAGCGCCTTCGACGGTGCTGGCGACGGTGTAGTGAAGCTCGAGGCGCGGCTTGACCTTGTCGATGTCTCGCAATTCCAATTCGCGGATGTCCGATATCTCGGCGATCGCGTGGCCGCGCTTGGCGTACGCAGCCACGACCGCCTGGCGGCGGACGCTTGCGATCGTCATCCGGTTGACCATGCCGACAAGACCGTCAACGGCTCTGAAGAACAGACCCTGGAAGGCGTCGGCGCCCGGCATTACGTTCAGTCGTTCGTGCGCTGCTGTCCCGACCCTCGCCAGTTGCTGGCGGGCGACGTTCGGCAGCATGTGTCGTTGCACACCATTCAACCGCTTGTCGCGCCATGCCTCGATCTCTGCCCAGGCTGAGCGGTCGTAGTCGCTCATTCCCTCGATGCCCACGAGCCCTCCCGATTGACACCGGAGGGCGCCTCCGGGCTGGTCGTAAGGTACCCAGACCCCGCGGTACTTATCCGCCCCTACAAGCCGAACGCAGGCTCCCGTCGGGGAGCCTGCGTTCGGCTTGTAGGGGCAGCAGCCGTGCAGTTACAGAGAAGCCGGTACGCCCCGGCGACGGTCTAAATGTCGAAGTAGAGCTCGAACTCGTGCGGGTGCGGGCGCAACCGCATGGCGTCGATCTCGTTCTTCCGCTTGTACTCGATCCAGGTGTCAATGAGGTCCTGGGTGAACACCCCACCGGCAAGCAGGTAGTCCTGGTCTGCTTCGAGCGCCAGGAGTACCTCGGGCAGCGAGCCCGGAACCTGGGGAACACTTGCGTGCTCCTCGGGCGGCAACTCGTAGAGGTCTTTGTCGACCGGGTCGAGTGGCTCGATCTTGTTCTTGATGCCGTCGAGGCCGGCCATCATCATCGCCGAGAACGCGAGGTAGGGGTTGCACGACGGGTCGGGCACCCGGAACTCGAGCCGCTTGGCCTTCGGGTTGCTGCCGGTGATGGGGATCCGGATACAGGCCGACCGGTTGCGCTGGCTGTAGACGAGGTTGACCGGCGCCTCGAAGCCCGGCACCAGTCGGTGGTAGCTGTTGACGGTCGGGTTGGTGAAGGCGAGCAGCGACGGCGCGTGCTTGAGTAGGCCGCCGATGTAGTGCCGCGCCATGTCGGAGAGGCCCGCGTAGCCGAGCTCGTCGTAGAACAGCGGTGCGCCGTCCTTCCACAAGCTCTGGTGGCAGTGCATGCCTGAGCCGTTGTCGCCAAAGACCGGCTTGGGCATGAACGTAACCGTCTTGCCATTGCGCCACGCGACGTTCTTGATGATGTATTTGAACAACAGCAGGTCGTCGGCAGCCTTCAGTAGCGGTGCGAACTTGTAGTTGATCTCGGCTTGGCCGGCGCTGCCTACCTCGTGGTGCTGGCGCTCGACAGTCAGGCCGGAGTTGATGAGTTCGCGGCTCATCTCGGCGCGCAGGTCGGCGTAGTGGTCGGCCGGCGGAACGGGAAAGTAGCCACCCTTGTTGCGGACCTTGTAGCCGCGGTTGCCGCCCTCTTCGGCGCGACCGGTGTTCCAGACGCCCGCCTCGGCGTCGATGTAGTAGTAGCTCGAGTGCTGGTTGGTCTCGTAACGCACGTTGTCGAAGATGTAGAACTCAGCCTCGGGGCCGAAGTAGACCGTGTCGGCAATGCCACTGCTCGCCAAGTAGGTCTCGGCCTTCTTCGCGACATTGCGCGGGTCACGGCTGTAGGCCTCGCCGGTCAGCGGATCGTGGATGAAGAAGGTCAGGTTCAGCGTCTTCTCCGTGCGGAACGGGTCAAGGACGGCGGACGACGGATCGGGCAGCAGCAACATGTCCGATTCATGAATGGCCTGGAACCCGCGGATCGACGAACCGTCGAAGCCGAGACCGTCGGTGAAGGTCTTCTCATCGAAAGACTCAACGGGCACTGTGAAGTGCTGCATGATGCCGGGCAGATCGCAGAAGCGCACGTCGACAGATTTGACGTCGTTCTCGCGGATGTACCCCAGAACCTCGTCGGCGCTGGTGAACATGAATCTCCTCCTAGGGCGGGGCAGGAACGTTCGCAGGGTAGGGGAATGCGATTTCCCGTGCGTGTCTCGCATGTTTCGCGTGCGTAACGTCGCCGGTCGGCCGTCGTGGAAATGAGCATTCGGCCGCAGGCTATCGTGGCCGACGTGGCGAGGGTTAGTGGGTCTTGGCTCGATGGTCCGGGTGGTGGAGCTTCGCCCGCGGACGCCGGCAGCTACGTCGGCGAGCGGCTTGGCCTGCCCCCGCACGGTGCGCGGTCGGTCGCGGGTTTGGGCGCCCGACTCGGCGCCCTGTGCATTGACTGGTTGATTGCCGTGGTGATCACCAGCCTCTTCACCGGTCACCGGCCGTTCACCCCCGGCAGTAACTCACCCTGGGTGCTGGCAGTGTTCGCGGCTGAGTACATCGTGTTGGTCAGCTTGATCGGTTGCACGATCGGTATGCGACTGTGCGGAATCGGGATCATGCGGCTCGACGGTCGTCGGCTGAGCTTTCCGTGGGTCGTCGTCCGCACCGCGTTGCTGGTGCTCGTCGTCCCCGCCGTGATCTACGACCGCGACCGTCGCGGGTTGCACGACAAAGCCGCCGGCAGCATCGTCGTCCGGCTCTAAGTCTTGTGCGCGTGAGCCTTGTGTTCTAGCGCGGGGGAAGCTTGACGCCCTTGGGCATCCTGGCGCCCTTGGGCATCGGGCCCTTGGGGATCGGGATCGGCAGGGTGCCCAGCGCCCGCATCCGGCCCTCGATCTCGTCGACCGTCGCGCCCTTGAACGTTCGCGGTAGGCGAGTCATCTTCTTCTGCAACTTGCGCAACGGGATCTGACCCGGCTCGACGCCGACGATCAAGACCTCGATCGGCGTGCCGGACGCGACCCGCTGGACGCGCTTGCGCTGGTCGGCGAGCAACGGCTGGAGCCGCTCGGTCGAACCCTCGCCGATCAAGATGACGCCTGGCTTTCCGACGACGCGATGCACGACGTCCATCGATCGGGTCGCGGCGACGTTAGGAGTCAGCCGCCAGTCGCCGCGCATGCTGTCGATGATTGCGGCCGCGGCGCCCGGCTGTCCTTCGATCTCACCGAGCGCGGCACGCTGGGCGCGCTGGCCGAACACGATGAATGCGACTAGGACTCCGCTTACAACGGCGAAGATGCTGAACACGATGGGGCTGTTGAGCAGGATTCCGGCGACCTCGAAGACGGCCACGGTGACGACGAACGCGAGCGCGAGGTAAGGGATCAGCCGCTTGTCGCGACCCCGCGTGACGACGAAGGCTTCGCGGATCTGCGTGGATCGTTTCGGCTGACCTGCTCGGGCGGCCTTGCGCGCCCTGCGGGCGGCGCGACCTTTGAGCGGCGCCACGTTCTTTTCGGGTTTCGGCATAGTGCGAGTCAGGATACGGGCGGGATACGGGCGCTTACGCGCTGGGCGAGTGCGTCGCGGTAGAGCCGGCCCGCCCGATAGGACGAACGGACGAGCGGCCCGGACATGACACCGGCGAAGCCCAGCTCGCGGGCCTCGGTCTCAAGTTCGGCAAACTCGGCCGGTTCGACCCAGCGCTCGACCGGGTGGTGGCGAAGTGAGGGGCGCAGGTACTGGGTGATGGTGATCAAGTCGCAGCCGGCGTCGCGCAAGTCGACCAGTGTCGAGCTGACCTCGCCGCGCTCTTCGCCCAGACCCAGGATCAAGTTCGACTTCGTGACCAGCCCGCGGGTACGGGCCATGTCGATGACCTCAAGAGAACGCTCGTAGCGGAACCCAGTGCGGATCGACTTGAAGATGCGCGGCACGGTCTCCAGGTTGTGCGCGAACACTTCGGGCTGCGCATCGAAGACCTGGGCCAGCAGTTCGGGCCTGGCGTGGAAATCGGGCGTCAGTAGCTCGACGCCGCAGCCCGGCACCGTGGCGTGGATCTCGCGAACCGTCTGCGCGTACAGCCACGCACCTTCGTCATCGAGGTCATCGCGCGCGACACCGGTCACGGTGGCGTAGCGAAGCCCCATCGTTTTCACGGACTCGGCGACGCGGCGCGGCTCGTCGCGGTCGAGGGGTTCGGGCCGCCCACTGTCGATCTGGCAGAACGAGCAGTTGCGCGAGCACGTCGCGCCGCCGATCAGAAACGTCGCTTCGCGGTCTTCCCAGCACTCGAAGATGTTCGGGCAGCCGGCCTCTTCGCAGACCGTGTGCAAGCCCTCGCTACGCACCAGTTCCTTCAGCGCCGTGTACTCAGGGCCCATCTTGGCGCGGGTCTTGATCCACCCCGGCTTCTTCTCGATCGGCACCGCCGCGTTGCGAGCCTCGACCCGCAGCAGTTTGCGACCCTCGGGCGCGACCGTGCTCATGCAAACACCGTGCTCATGCAAACACCGTGCTCATGCCGACACCTTGACCGGTCCCGCAGCGTTCAGCGCATTTGCCAAGTGGAGTTCGACGAACGGGAGGACCTCGTCAACGGTGACGTCGCGGCCGAGCTCACGCGACAGCGACGTCACGTCGGCGTCGTCGATACCGCAGGGCACGATCCGGCCGAACCAGCTCAGATCCGGGTCGCAGTTCAACGCGAAACCGTGCATCGTCGTGCAACGAGATATGCGGACGCCGATTGCTGCGATCTTGCGCGCCGCTGCCCCGCCGTTACCCGGCACCCACACCCCAGAACGGCCGGGGATCTGGATCGCGGACACCCCGAAGTCGGCGCAGACGGCGATCAGGGCCTGCTCGAGCCGCCGCACATGCCCGACCGCATCGACGGGCATCGGCAACCGCACGATCGGATACCCGACGAGTTGCCCAGGACCGTGCCACGTCATCCGGCCGCCACGATCGACATCGATCACCGGCGTGCCGTCGACGGGCCGCTCGAAATCCTGCGTGCGACGACCCGCAGTGAAGACGGGCGGGTGCTGCAACATCAGGCAGGTGTCGGGGATCTCGTCGGCCACCCGGGCGGCATGCACATCGCGCTGCATGTCCCACGCCTGCTCGTAAGGGACGACGCCGAGGTGCTTGAACGCGATCACAACGTCCACGATACGGGGTCGGCGTCGCGCTGGTGAGCGCTGCGGGCTGTGGACAACCGCAGCAGGCAAACGGCTTTGTGCGCTGCAATGGCGACGTGGACGACTTCACGCTTCCTGGCTACAACGTCGAAGAACTCGTCGGGTTCGGTGGGTCGGGCGAGGTGTGGCGAGCACGTGACTCGTCGAACGGCGAGGTGGTCGCGCTCAAGCGGCTGCGTCGCGACAGCTCGACCGCGCTATCGACCGAGCAGTTGCAGCGGGAGGCAGCCCTACTCGCGACCGTCCGCCACGACCACATCGTCGCGCTGCGATCCGTCGTGGCGACCAGCGAGGGTCTCGTCCTGGTGCTCGACTACGCCGAGGGCGGCAGTCTCGCGGCGGTGCTAGGCGCCCGCGGCCGGCTGTCGGCAGGTGAGGTCGTCACGATCGGTGCGCCGCTGGCTCAGGCGCTGTCTGACATCCACTCGCGAGGTCTGATCCACGGCGACGTCACGCCGGGCAACATCGTGTTCGACGGGTTGGGCAAACCGCTGCTGGCCGACCTCGGCGTCGCGAGTCTCATCGGCGACCAAGCGCGACCGACTGGGCGGACGCCGGGCTACGCCGACCCTGCCCCGACCGCCGCCGAGGTTTCCAGCCCTGCGAGTGACGTCCACGGCCTGGCCGCAGTCTGCTTCGCCGCGCTCGCTGGGGTTTCGCCCTACAGCGCCACCGAGCCGATGGTCGCTCGACCGCTCGGCCCGCTCGCACCCGACGCTCCCGCCGCCTTGGTCGCCGCGATCGAGGTAGCGCTCGATCGCTCTCCGGATGCGCGTCCCGATGCTGCGGCCTTTGGCCGCAGCTTGTTCGCCTCGTGCTCTCCCGTCGCGGTCCGGCTCGTCCGCGGCAGCCAGCGCGTGGCCGGAACCGCCGCAGCGAGCACCCATGTCGTGCCGGGGTCCGTTCGCGCCCACGAACAGTCCCCGGAGGCAACTGGTCCTTCGCCAGCGCGCTTTCGTCGCGCCGGCCCGGTGGGTCGGCATCGTTGGTCGGTGAACCGCCGCGTCGTGGTGCGGCGCGCAGTCGCAGTCGCCTGCGTTGTCACGTTGCTCGGCGCGGCCGTCGCGATCGGGATCGCCTGGGGATGGGCCGATCACGGTCATCGCGCGTCCGCGAGCGTCCCGATCACACCGCAAGCCATCCCGGCGTCCGCGCTCGCGTCGGCGCCGCCGTCCGCTTCCGGCTTGGTCGCGGCGATGCCACCCGCGACGCCGCCAGCAACCGAGGCTTTGGCCGCGACACCGTCTGCGGCTGACCCTACGGATTGGCTCGCTGTCTTCGCCGCCCTCGATCGCAGCCGCGATGGCGCGTTCGCAGACGCCGACGCGAACGAGCTCGACGCGATCTATGTGGCGGGCTCCGACGCATTGGCAACGGACCGCGCGACGTTGGGTCACCTTGTCGGCGCTGGCCAGCGAGTGCGCGGGTTGCAGTTCGTGCTTCAGTCAGTGCGGGTCGTCGCCCGGTCGCCCGGCGAGGTCACGCTCGCGGTCGCCGACACCCTGGCCAGCTACGACGTGGTCGACGCTGCGGGAGTCGCGACGCGGGTGCCGGGGCGGGGGATTCGGAACTGGACCGTCGTGCTGCGCGCCCAGGCGCTAATCGAGTCCACAGAGTCCGCCGGGTCCGCGGGCGGCCCGGCCGCTGCCAGCCCGACTGGGTCCGAGGCCGCCGTGACATGGCAGATCGCTTCGGTCGCCGCCGCCTGAGGCTCGCCGGGCGATACTTGACATCGGCTGCACTGAAACGAATACTCTGATTAGAGTAGTCGAATCAGAGGAGTTCGCGTTGGCGCGCCGCCAGAGGTCCAATCCGCTCGCTCTCGCCGTGCTGGCCTGCCTTATCGAACGGCCGATGCACCCGTACGAGATCTCGACGACCCTGCGCAGCCGCGGCAAGGAACTGAGCATCAAGCTCAACTACGGCTCGCTGTACTCCGTCGTCGAATCGCTCGAGAAGCACGGCCTCATCCGTGCCCGCGAAACCACCCGAGAGGGACGCCGGCCGGAGCGCACGGTGTACGAGATCACAGACGCGGGCGCTATCGAGTGCGAAGACTGGCTTGCGGAGCTGATCTCGGTACCGGTCCGTGAGTTCACTTCGCTAGAAGCCGGGCTGTCTCTGCTGCCCCTGCTCGAACCAAACGAGGCCGCCCGGCTCCTGGACGAGCGCGCCGAGCGACTACGCATCGAACAACGAGGCATCGACGCCGCTCATGCCGAAGCGGCCAGCATGCAACTGCCCGATCTCTTCCTGGTCGAGAGCGTCTATCGCCACACGATGCTCACCGCAGAGTTGGAATTCGTCACCAAACTCGCGCGAGACATCCGATCGGGTGCATTCCAAGGCACCGATTGGTGGCGGCGCATTCACGAACTGCGGGCCGTCGGTATCGGCTTCGAAGAACTCGCGCAAGATCCCGTCGGGCACTTGGGGGAGGAGGCGGCGCGCTGGTTCAACCAGCCACAGTCGACCTGAACCACAGTCGACCTGAACCACAGTCGACCTGAACCACAGTCGACCTGAAAACAGTCCATCCAGCAAAAGAGTTGAACCCCTGACCGGTGCGTGAACACCGGCCAGGGGCCATACACCCGAGTTGAGACCGCAGGCGGCCCTTCCCGAGGCGCACTCACACGATAGGCGCTGCGGTCTCAACTCCCCACCCGGTGTTTGCGTTGGCGCAAGCACCAGCGAAGAGGGAGTTTCGATGTCCGACTCATCGTTGCCGGCACTAGCTGCCGTCGATCTCGTCAAGACCTATCCAGGCGCACGCGGCAAGCCACGGGTGCGTGCGCTCGACGGGCTGTCAATCAACGTGCAGGCAGGCAGTGTGCTCGCGTTGCTCGGTCCCAACGGTGCCGGCAAGTCCACGGCGGTCAAGATTCTCGCCACGCTGTCGCGTCCCGATTCAGGGCACGCCATTGTCGCGGGCATCGACGTCCTTCGTGACCCCAACGCGGTGCGCCACATCATCGGCCTCGTCTCACAAAAGGCGTCGAGCGACCCGATGGCGACGGCGCGCGAAAACTTGGTACTCGCCGGGCGTATTCAGGGGATGTCGAGCTCGTCAGCGCGTGCTCGCGCCGTCGAGCTGTTGTCGCGGTTCGCACTTGACGACGCGGCAGACCGGTTGGCGAAGACCTTCTCGGGCGGGATGGCCCGAAAGCTCGATGTCGCCATTGGGCTGATGCATCGCCCGCAGGTGCTGTTCCTCGACGAGCCCACCACCGGGCTTGATCCGCAGGCACGCACCGAACTGTGGGCGGAGATCGAACGGCTGTCGGTCCACGAGGACGTCGCCGTGCTCCTCACCACGCACTATCTGGACGAAGCCGATCAACTCGCAGACCAGCTCGCGATCGTCGACCACGGTCGGGTGGTGGTCGAGGGAACCCCCGAGCAACTGAAGGCCGAGTTGAACGGCGACACCGTGCAGGTCGAGCTCGCGACAGTCGAGGCGATTCCCGGGGCGCTGGCGCTCTTGTCGCGCATTGCCGGTGTTCGCGACGTCGCTTCCATCGGCGCGAACCTTCGAGCCCGTGCATTGAGTGGCGCTCGGGCGGTGCCGGCGGTGCTCTCCGCACTTGAAGACGCTGACATCGCGGTGTCGTCAGTGACAGTCGCGCGTCCTTCATTGGACGACGTGTACCTGCACCACGTCGGTCGCACTTTCGAGGTGGCAGCATGAGTAGCGCACTCGTCGATCTCACGACGTCGACGCCAGGTTCGCTTCAGGGGCGAAATGAGCGCGGGCGGCTACTGCAGCATTCGGTGTACCTGACCGCTCGTTCGCTCCGCACCCTTTGGCGACAGCCGACGTTCGCCGCGATGACGTTGATCGCGCCGATCATCTGGTTGCTGCTTTTTGGTCAGCTCTTCCGATCCGTCGTGCATATCCCTGGGTTTTCCACTGGATCCGGCTCCTACCTCGAGTTCATCACGCCCGGTGTGGTCGTCATGACGGCGTTGTTCTCGAGCGGCTGGGCCGGCACGGTCTACATCGATGACATGAACCGCGGTGTGATGGACCGCTTGCTTGCATCGCCTGTGCGCCGTGGCGCGATGATGATCGGAACCTTGGCGTATCAGGCGGTCACGACTGTCGTGCAGACGGTGATCGTGTTCGGCGTCGCTTACATCAGCGGAGCGCGCTTTCGCGGCGGCGTCGTGGGCATCGTTGTCACCATTGCGGCTGCCGCGTTGATCTCGATCATCATGGCGTCGTTCTCCAACGCGCTGGCGTTATTGCTGCGCCAGCAGGAGGCTCTGATCGGCGTCAGCCAGTTCATCGTGTTGCCCTTGCAGTTCCTGTCGTCCGCGATCATGGACACGCGCTTGTCGCCGCACTGGGTGCAACATGTGGCTCGGTACAACCCGGTTGACTGGGCGGTGGTCGCGTCGCGTCAGACGCTTTCGGCAGGTACGGATTGGGGTGCAGTGTGGCCCCGGCTCGGCTTCCTCGCGGCGCTGGCGGCCACGATGGCGTGGCTGGCCACTCGCGCATTCCGGAGTTACCAAGCATCCATTTAGGACATGCGTCAAGCAATCGGCGTCCGACCTGCCGAGTTCGACAGGCCGGACGCCGATTGGCGGCTGGCGCTTACTAGAGGATGAAGAGCATCTCCTGGTAGGTGGGTAGCGGCCACAAGTCGTCGGCCACGATCCCCTCGAGCTTGTCGGCCGCCGAACGGACCGCGGCCATCGCGGGCAGCAGCGCCGATTGTGCGTGCTGTGCCTCCTCGAGCGCTGTTGATCCGCCGTCATGCGCGAGTGCAGCCTTCAAGTCAGCAAGGCTTGAGCGAAGCGACGTGATGAGGCCCGACAGA
The DNA here is from genome assembly GCA_963737705.1 of uncultured Actinomycetes bacterium. Classification (GTDB taxonomy): domain Bacteria; phylum Actinomycetota; class Actinomycetes; order Acidothermales; family Acidothermaceae; genus PALSA-607. The sequence goes on along the minus strand of CAVTTP010000007.1, from coordinate 395,901 downwards.
TCCTCCAGCGGAGCCGTCTCGGGCGATATGCCTGCGGCCTTCAGTGCCCCGAGGTTCAGAGCGACTTCAGTCTGGTAGCGCACCGCTGCCGGCAACACCGACGTCGTCCCGATTTCTAGGGTGAGCCGCGCTTCGACGCCGACGCTCAACGTGTACTGCTCCAGCCCGATCTCGTAGCGGCTGTGCATCTCCCGGTGGGTGAAGACGCCGTACTTGCTGAACAGCTCCATCGACTCTTCCGTGATCAGCTGCGGCAATGCGTCGAGCGTGGTGCGCAGATTTGGCAAACCACGCTGCGCAGCTTCGACCTGCCACTGCTCGGAGTATCCGTCGCCGTTGAAGACCGATGCGCCGTGCACGGTAATCATCTCTTCAAGAATTTTCTGGACGGCGACATTGAAGTCGACGCCATCGGCGACCGACTTCTCGAGATCGGTGGCGATGTAGTCGAGCGCCTCGGCCATGATCGTGTTGATCGTCACCATCGGGCCTGCCACCGATTGGCCCGACCCCGGCGCGCGGAACTCGAAACGGTTGCCCGTGAAGGCGAACGGGCTGGTTCGGTTGCGGTCTCCGGGATCGGTCGGGAGATTGGGCAGCGTGTCGACGCCGATCGTGAGCGTGCCCTTTTCCTTCGACGAGGTCGCGCCGCCCTTTGCGATCTGGTCGAAGACGTCGGTCAACTGGTCACCGAGGAAGATCGAGATGATTGCCGGGGGCGCTTCGTTGGCACCGAGCCGGTGGTCGTTCGACGCCGATGCGACCGACGCACGGAGCAACCCGCCGTATTTATGAACTGCGCGGATCACGGCAGCGCAGAACACGAGGAACTGCGCGTTCTCGTGGGGAGTGTCACCAGGGAGCAAAAGGTTGCCCTCGGTTGAGTTGCCGAGTGAGAAGTTGACGTGCTTGCCCGAGCCGTTGATGCCTTCGAACGGCTTCTCGTGGAAGAGGCACTCCATGCCGTGTCGCTGTGCAAGACGCTTGTAGGTCGACATCAACAGCTGTTGGTGGTCGGCGGCCACATTCGCGCGCTCGAACATCGGCGCGATCTCGAATTGTCCTGGCGCCACCTCGTTATGGCGAGTCTTCGCAGGAATGCCGAGCTTGAACAGCTCACGCTCCGTGTCCATCATGAAGCCGAGCACTCGCTCGGGAATCGCGCCAAAGTAATGGTCGTCGAACTCCTGGCCTTTCGGCGGCTTGGACCCAAAGAGTGTGCGGCCGGCGTTCAGCAGGTCGGGGCGCGCGAGGAAGAAGTGCCGGTCGATCAGGAAGTACTCCTGCTCGGCACCGCAAAACGACACGACGTGGTCGGGGTTCGCGTGACCGAACAGCTTGAGGATGCGTTCAGCGTGGACCGCCATCGACTGCTGTGAGCGCAACAGCGGCGTCTTGTGGTCGAGCGCATCGCCGGTCATCGACACGAAGATCGTCGGAATGCACAGCGTGTTGCCGTTCGGGTTCTCAAGTACGTAGGCCGGACTCGTGACGTCCCACCCGGTGTAACCGCGGGCCTCGAATGTGTTGCGCAGCCCACCGCTGGGGAAGCTCGAGGCGTCGGGCTCGCCCTGGGTGAGTGTCTTGCCGGCGAACTCGGCCAACGCAGAGCCGTCGCCTGCCGGCTCAAGGAAACTGTCGTGCTTCTCAGCGGTTAGGCCGGTTAGGGGGTAAAAGACGTGCGCGTAGTGCGTCGCGCCCTTCTCCATCGCCCAGTCCTTCATGGCGGCGGCAACCGCATCAGCGACGAGCGGGTCGAGCGGCGCGGAGTGCTCGATCGTCGCCATGACCGACTTGAAGACTGACTTCGGCAGCCGCTGTTGCATGACGACCTTGCTGAAGACGTTCTCGCCGAAGATCTCCCCGGGTGCCTCCGTCGCCAGGAAGCTCACCGCCGGAGGTACGTAGGCCTCGACGTCTTGAATGGCTTGGAGTCGAACGTTATTGCCGCTCATAAGGGACACCCTTCGTACGACGCGCTTGCGTTCCGGCTACGAGACCCGACGCGGCGACACTAGGCGTCCTTCGCACCGGGAGTGTTTCGTCAATGTGAACGCTGCGCGTCAGGGAGCTGGGAAGCGTTGGCGGCGCTTTTTAACGTAACTTCAGGAATCGTTGTCATCATGGCGGGGTGAACTTCAGCGTCAGGGCGGTCGGCGGCGCAGTGCCGTCGTTGCCTCCTGCGCCGCCTGATCAGCAGGCGTCGTCAACCGACGGCGCCACCTGGTCGGCGTCCCGCTGGCATCGCATGCTCGTGGCCGAAGTCTGGATCGTTTTCGCGATCAGCCTGGGCGCGAGCGGTGTCGGGGCACTTCTTGATCTGATCGATGACCTCACGAAGAAGCATGTCGCGCTCTCCTCGCAAAGCACCACGCTGAACGGATCCGTCACACCAGACCGGCCATGGCTGGATCTAGCGTTTCAGCTGTTCGGCATCGCCACCGGCCTGGTTCCAGTCGCGTTGGTCATATACCTGCTGCACCGGTCGCGGGAGTCGCTCGGCACGATCGGTGTCGACCGGACACGCCCCGCGCGCGATCTCGGTGTTGGCGCATTGCTTGCGGCATGTGTCGGCGGCGCAGGCCTCGCGCTCTACATCGGCGCGCACGCGGCCGGGGCGAATGTTGTCGTAGTTCCGACCACGCTCGGTCCGCATTGGTGGCGGATTCCGGTGCTGCTGCTCTCGGCCGCGCAGAACGGGATCTACGAAGAGGTCATCGTCAGCGGTTATCTCCTGCACCGACTGCGGCAATTCGGCTGGGGAGACAACAAGTCGCTTGCTACCAGCGCGCTGATTCGCGGTTCGTACCACTTGTACCAGGGCTTCGGCGGCGGCCTTGGCAACGCCGTCATGGGCCTGATCTTCGGCCGCGTGTATCAGCGGACCGGCCGCACATTGCCTCTGATCATTGCGCACACGCTTATGGATGCGACGACGTTCATCGGCTACATCTACTTGGCACACAAGGTTTCTTGGCTGCCAACCTGACCACTCGCTTTTCAGGCGTTTGCTTCGACGAGCGCGCGCAGTGCGGGTTCGATGTCGGGGTAGCCGAACTCAAAGCCGGCATCAAGCAGCCGTTTGGGTAGCACCCGTTGGCCGCCGACGACGTTGTCTGCAAACTCGCCGAGCACGGCCTTCAAGGCGATCGACGGCGCTGGGAACAACGCAGGCCGGTGAATCGCCGTCGCGATGGCCTTCGTGTATTCACGGTTCGTGACCGGATTGGGTGCGGTGAGGTTGACTGGTCCGTTGATCTCGTCTGCGTCCAGGAGAAAGCGCATGGCCGCGATGTGGTCAGGGCGCGCTATCCAGCTGATGTACTGCCGTCCCGAGCCGAGCCGACCACCGACTCCGGCCTTGAAGAGCGGCAGTACCTTTCCGAGCGCGCCCCCCTTTGTGCTCAAAACGATCCCGGTCCGCAAGAACACCGTGCGGATACCTGCGTCACTCGCTGCAGCGGCGGCTTCTTCCCATTCGCGCGCGACGGTAGCCGCGAAATCTGTGGCACCAGGCGCTTGCTCGTCGACGAAGCGATCGCCGGTGTCGCCGTAGAAACCGATCGCGGAGCCGGACAGCAAGACGGCTGGCTTGGGTTCGAGTCTGGCCAGAGCTTCGGCGAGGAGCCGCGTCGATGAGATGCGGCTATCGAGGATTTCCTTCTTGTAGCCGTCGGACCACCGATGGTCGCCCAGACCTGCGCCAGCAAGGTTAATGGCCACGTCGACGCCTCGAAGGCGCTCCACATCGGGACCGCGATCAGCGGCCGGATCCCAGCTGACTTCGTCGGGCGCGGCCGCCTCGCGGCGCACGAGGCGCAGCACCTCGTGCGCGTGTCCCTCGCCTTCGCTGTTCAGAACGCGCACGAGCGCAGAGCCGATCAGGCCGGAAGATCCGGTAACGACGATCTTCATGACCGGTGCTCCTCGCTTCGGAATGGGCGGGCTGCGAGGGTTGGGTTACAACCCGAGGTCGGCCTCGAAGCGCCCTTCCTCGAGTCGTGCCTTGATTGTGCTCAGGAATCGGGCGGCGTCGGCACCGTCGACGAGCCGGTGGTCATAGGTCAGCGCGAGGTAGACCATCGACCGGATCGCGATCGTCTCGCCGAGGTCGCCGTCGTCGACGACGACCGGACGCTTGACCACCGCGCCGGTGCCCAGAATGCCTACCTGCGGGGGCAGCAAGATCGGAGTGTCGAACAACGCGCCCCTGCTGCCGGTGTTCGTCAACGTGAACGTGCCACCTGACAACTCGTCGGGGTTGACCTGGTTGTTACGCGTGCGGTTCGCAACGTCGGCAATCTTCCTGGCGAGACCACCGAGGTTGAGGTCGCCGGCGTCGCGCACGACCGGCACGAGCAGGCCACGCGGAGTGTCGACAGCGATGCCGAGGTGCTCCGCGTCGTGGTACGTGATCGTGCCTGCCGCCGTGTCGATGCTCGCGTTGACGATGGGGTGCTGCTTCAAAGCCTCAACAGTCGCCAACGCGAAGAACGGCAGGAATGAAAGCTTGACGCCCTCGCGCGCTTCGAAGTCAGCCTTCGCGCCGTCGCGCAGCCGCGAGACGCGGGTCACGTCGACCTCGACGACCGTTGTCAGTTGCGCCGCTGTTTGCAGTGATTCGACCAGACGAGAAGCGAGGACGCCGCGCAGCCGCGACATCTTCTCGGTGCGCCCGCGCAGTGCGGCGGCCGCCGGGCTCGGCTGCGCGGCCGCGGCCGCCGGTGCGCTCGGTGTCGAGGCGGCCGTCTTTGCTGCACGCGCGGCCTCGGCCGCGGCAAGTACATCTTGCTTCCGGATCCGGCCACCGACGCCCGTGCCCGTGAGACTGCTCAAGTCAACGTCGTGCTCGTTGGCCAGCTTTCGCACCAGCGGCGTGACATAGGACGGGTCGCCGTCGCCGGCGCCGTCACTCGCGGCTTCGGCCACCCGCGGCGCGGGGACCGGTGCAGCCTGCGCCGGTGGCTCGGGCGCAGAGGCGGGCGCGGCTTCGGGTGCGGCGGGCACTGGGTCTACCTGAGCCGCTTGGTCGCTCGCCTCGGGTTGCGGCGCGGGCTGCTCGGCGTCCGGTGCAGAAGCTGACTCTGCCGCCTGCGCCTCTGGCTCTGCCGCCTGCGCCTCTGGCTCTGCCGCCTGCGCCTCTGGCTCTGCCGCTTGTTGCTCCGCTGCCGGCGCAGCCCCCGCAGCGGGTGCCTCGGTCGCGGGTGCCTCGGTCGCGGCCGGTACCGCCGCCGCCGCCGCGCCACCGGCGGATCCGTCATCGATGACGGCGAGTTCGGAGCCGACCTCGACGGTCTCGTCCTCTGCAACGGTGATCTTCGACAGGACGCCGGCGACGGGTGAGGGGATCTCGGTGTCGACCTTGTCGGTCGAGACCTCGAGCAGCGGCTCGTCGACGGCGACCTGGTCGCCTTCCTTCTTCAACCAGCGGGTGACGGTGCCCTCGGTGACGCTCTCGCCGAGGCGGGGCATCGTGACGGAGAACGACATGAGAGCTATGACTCCCTGGTTAGGAGGCGGAGTGGCGGGGTCTAGCTGTGCACGTGGAGCGGCTTGCCGGCAAGGGCCATGAGGGCCTCGCCAATCGCTTCGGTCTGGGTCGGGTGCGGGTGGATCAGTTGAGCAACCTCACTCGGCAGCGCCTCCCAGTTGTAGATGAGCTGCGCTTCGGCGATCAGTTCGCTCACGCGAGCACCGACGATGTGGATGCCCACCACCGGGCCGTCGTTAACCGCGATCACCTTGACGGCGCCTGAAGTCTTTAGGATCTGGCTGCGACCGTTGCCGGCGAGGTCGTAGGTGAAGGTCTTCAGGTTGTCGCCGTACTTCTCCTTCGCCTTCACCTCGGTGAGCCCGACTGAAGCGACCTCAGGCTCGGAGTAGGTGATGCGCGGCACACCGTCGTAGTCGATCGGTACCGGTGACAGACCACCAAGACGCTCGGCGACCAGGATGCCTTCGGCGAAGCCGACGTGCGCGAGTTGCAGCGTCGGAATGAGGTCGCCGACCGCGGAAATGGTGGGCACGTTGGTCTGGCAATACTCGTCGACAAGCACGAATCCGCGCTCGGTCGCGACGCCGTTCTCTTCATAGCCAAGGCCGGCCGACACTGGGCCACGGCCGACAGCTACCAAGAGGTATTCGGCCTCGAGGGTCTTGCCACCTTCGAGCGTCACGACGACGCCCGCGTCGGTCGTCTTGACGCCTTCGAAGCGCACACCAAGCTCGAAGTTGATGCCGCGGCGGCGGTACGCACGCTCGAGGAGTTTGGAGTTTGCTTCGTCTTCCAGCGGCAGCAGGTGGGGGAGCGCCTCGACGATGGTGACCTCTGCGCCGAAGGAGCGCCAGACGCTAGCGAACTCGACGCCGATCACGCCGCCGCCAAGGACGACGACGGAAGCAGGCACTCGATCGAGTGCAAGCGCGTGCTCGCTGGTGATGACGCGGTCGCCGTCGATCTCAAGACCAGGCAACGACCTCGGCGCGGAGCCGGTCGCCAGCAGGACGTGCCTGCCCTCGTACCGCTGCCCGGCAACCTCGACCGCTGTCGGGGAGACTAGGCGACCCTCGCCCTCGACGTAGGTGACCTTGTTCGCCTTCACCAGGCCTTGCAGACCCTTGTAGAGGCGGTTGACGACGCCGTCCTTGTAGGCATGCACAGCAGGAACGTCGATGCCATCGAAGGTTGATTTGACGCCGACCGCTGCGCCGTCGCGCGCGCCATCGGCGATCTCGGCCGCGTGCAGGAGCGCCTTCGTCGGAATGCAGCCGCGATGCAGACAGGTACCGCCGACCTTGTCCTTTTCGATCAGGGCGACCGAGAGCCCGAGTTCGGTCGCTCGGAAGGCGGCCGCATAGCCGCCACTCCCGCCACCGAGGATGACCAGGTCAAACGTGCCGTTCTCGTCTGCCACGAGCACTCCTTACGCGAGTGGTTACGCACCGACGGTGCAGCGCCTGCGGGATCGCCGCGGCGTCCAACATCATTCTCCCACGCGACGTACAACGCCGGGACCGCGCATGTGATGCCGTGAGTGTGATGCCATGACCCCGGCGGCATCAGAGGGCATTAGAGCCGACCGGCCGCCACGTCGTCGGCGAGCTGCACGAACGTACGAACCGCTGCACCGGTGCCGCCCTTCGGGGTGTACCCGTAGGGGTCGCCCTGGTTGAAGGCCGGGCCGGCGATGTCCAGGTGCGCCCACGTGATCGGCTCGCCGTCGCGCTTTCCGACGAACTCAGATAGGAAGCTCGCCGCGACCAGCATGCCGCCGAACGACTCGCCCATGTTCGCGATGTCGGCCACAGACGAGTCGAGCGACTTGCGAAGCTCCGGCGGAATCGGCATCGGCCACATCTGCTCGCCCGCTCGGGTTGCGGCGTCGACGACCGCATTGCGGAAATCGTCGTCATTGGCCATCACACCCGACATGCGAGTGCCGAGCGCGACCAGCTGTGCGCCGGTCAGCGTGGCGGCATCGACGATCAGGTCGGGCAGTTCTTCACTGGCGCGCACCAGGGCATCGGCCAGGACGAGCCTGCCCTCGGCGTCGGTGTTGAGCACCTCGACCGTCTTCCCGCCGTAGATGGTGATGACGTCAGACGGCCTTTGCGCCGAGCCCGACGGCATGTTTTCAGCCAGCGGGGCCCAGCCGGTGACGTTCACCGGGAGCTTCAGTTGGGCGATCGCGACCATCGCCATGACCACGGCGGCTGCCCCGCCCATGTCGGACTTCATCCACTCCATCGGAGCGGCCGGCTTGAGCGAAAGACCACCGGAGTCGAAGGTGATGCCCTTGCCGACCAGCGCGATTGTCTTCGTCGCTTTCGGGTGACGGTAGGCCAACCGCATGAGTCGCGGGGGATTCACTGAGCCCTGCCCGACACCGACGATGCCGCCGTAGCCGCCCTTCTTCAGGGCTTTCTCGTCAAGCACCTCGATCGCAAGGCCGACCCGACTTGCCTCCGCTGTGGCGATCTCGACGAACTCGCGCGGATGCAGATCGGACGGCGGGGTGTTGACGAGGTCGCGCACCGTGCAGACCGCGTCACACACGATCTTGGCTCGCGCGATGGCTTGCTTTGTCGATCGCTGTATCGGGTCGGCGACGAGGACCACGACTGACCTGACCGGCGGGAGGTATCCGTGCAGCGTTGCGTTGCGGTAGCGCCGGTATGAATACGCACCCAGCAACGCACCGTCGGCGACAGCCGTGACGGATTCGTCGGTGATCGTGCCATCGGCGTCTGCGCCCAGGGAGATTGCGACCTTCCCCGCACCCGCGAGCGAGCGAAGGGCGACCCCAGTGGCTCGGCGGAGCACCTCGGGCGCGAACTGCTGCCCGCGGCGCACAGGCGTGCCGAGGCCGACGACAACCACCACCGGTGCCGTGGTTGCGCCCAGGGTGGCGATCCGGTGGCATTCGCCGGCCTGACCGGTCGCGCCGAGGTTGATCAGCGTGGCTACGAGTCGCCGGTGCAGCGCGGCGTTGATGGAGTCGGAGCCCGGGACGAGCACGGGTCGCCCGTCCGGGCCTGCGGCAACGCCGACAACGACGGCATCCGCCTTGATCTGGTCGGCGGATTCGGCGGCAAGCGCGATGGCAGTCACGGCCGCTGATCGTATCCCGCCAGTGGTCGTAGGAGTGCCGGTGGTCGCAGGACCGTCAGTGCTCAGCGACCGCCGGCTGCGGTGGACCGCTGTGGTCGCGGGCACTTTGTTCGACGGCCGCCACGTGGCTGTTTCGACTCGGCAGCGTGAGTGCGAGCAGGGCTCCGACTACCGCGATAAAGCCAGCTACCAAGAAGGCGCGGTCGAAACCCGCGCTCAATGCGGCCGGGGTACGCAGACCCTTCGAGCGGTCGCTGGCGATGGTGGCGAGCGCCGCCAGGCCCAGCGCGCCGCCGACCTGTCGGGTGGTGTTGACCAGGCCCGACGCGAGGCCCGCTTCACGCCGGTCAACGCCCAACGTTGCAGCTACGGTCACCGGCACGATGCACAGCCCGAGGCCCAGACTGACCAGAATCAATGGTGGCAAGACGTGGGCGTAGTAGTTGCCGGCAGCGGGCAGGTGGTACAGCCACCACTCGCCAATGGCTGCTAGTACGGCACCGGAAACGATGAGACGGCGCGGGCCGACCTTGCTGACGAGACGCGAGGCCGTCTGGGCGCCGATGATGATTGCTATCGCCCCGGGCACGAATGCGAAGCCGGTTTTCAGCGCGCTGAAGTGCAGAACGTCCTGCATGTACAGCGAGAGGAAGAAGAACAACGAGAACATCAGCGCGCCTACGGCGACCGCGATTCCGTTGGCAGAGGACAGCGCGCGCATCTTGAAAATCCGTAGCGGAACCAGCGGTTGGGCTGTGGAGCGCTCGATGGCGACGAACGTGCCGAGCAGCACCACGGCGATCGCAAGCGTGAGCAGTGTGCGCCCAGACCCCCACGCATATTTGTCGGTGCTGACAATCCCGTAGACCAGCACGGCGAGGCCGCCCGTCACCGTGATCGTGCCGGGGAGATCGAGTGCGCGGATCGAGCGGAGCTGACCACGCGACTCTTTCAGGCAGACCCACGCTGCGGCGAAGAGCACGGCACCGATCGGCACATTCACGAACAGGATCCAGCGCCAGCTCAGTTCGTCGGTCAGGATCCCTCCGGCCATGACGCCGAAGGCGCCACCGCTACCGGCGGTTGCACTCCAGAGGCCGAGCGCGCGAGCGCGCTCTCGCTGCTCTGTATAGCTGGTCGTGAGCAGGCTCAGCGTCGACGGGGCGAGGATGGCACCGCCGAGGCCCTGCACCGCACGCGCGACTTCGAGCATCGTCCCGTTCTGGGCGAACCCACCCAAGAGGCTCGCGCCGACGAAGATCGTGAGCCCGAGCAGGAAGATCTTCTTTCGGCCGAACAAGTCGCCCAAGCGGCCGCCCAGGAGGAGGAAGCCCGCGAACGTCAGGGCGTACGCGTTCACCACCCATTGCAGTTCGTTCTGGTTCATGCTCAGCGATTGCCCGATCTTGGGCAGCGCCACGTTCACGATCGAGATGTCGAGCACCACCATGAATTGCGCCGCGCAGGCAATGGCTAGCACAGCCCATGAGGGGATATGTGCGTGGGTGGCTGACTCGTGCGCCGCCGGAGCAGGCGAAGACGTACTGGTCGTGTTCTGACTCATCGGTACCCCTGAGATGCGGCATTTACGGCGGGCGGACGTCTGGCCGACTTGTTCGACTGTAGGCCCCAACCTACGAAGGACCTGAGACATTTCCGCGAGGAGGGTGTCTGTGCGGACGGAAGCGGTAACGTCCGCGCATGACTGATGCCCACGAGGCTGCCAGTGCCGGCGACCTTTTCCGCTCGCCGCTGCACGACCGACATCTCGCGCTCGGAGCAAAGATGGGCGAGTTCGGCGGTTGGACGATGCCGCTGGAGTACGCCGGCGGCGGGGTCATTGCCGAGCACAACGCCGTCAGAGAGAACGTCGGCGTCTTCGATGTTTCACACCTGGGCAAGGCATCGGTGCGCGGCCCAGGTGCCGTCGCTTTCATCGACGCCACGTTGACCAACGATCTGTCGCGGATCAGTTCCGCGGAGTACACGAACGGCGCACGAGGTGCGCAGTACACGCTCTGCGCCGACGATGCCTCCGGTGGTGTCGTCGACGACCTCATCGTCTACCTGCGCGGCGACGACGACGTCTTCCTCGTACCGAATGCCGCGAATACCGCCGAGGTTGTGCGCCGGCTCGCAGCAGCGGCCCCGAGCGACGTCGAGGTGCGCAACCTGCACCGCGATTTCGCAGTGCTCGCGGTACAGGGGCCGCGCTCACCCGAACTCCTGGATGCGATCGGGTTGCCGTCGGAGCATCCGTACATGTCGTTCATCGACACCGAGTGGACGTCGAATGCAGGCGTCAGCACGGCCGTCACGGTCTGTCGGTCCGGCTACACCGGCGAACGTGGGTATGAACTGGTGGTTCCCAGCGCCGACGCAGGCGCGGTGTGGGACCAGCTGTTTGCAGCTGGCGCGCCCCTCGACGTCCGCGCTTGTGGGCTTGGAGCTCGTGACACATTGCGCACCGAAATGGGATATCCGCTGCACGGGCAGGACCTGTCGCTCGACATCACCCCGAATCAGGCGCGCGTCGGGTGGGCGGTCGGCTGGAAGAAGCCGGCATTTTGGGGACGTGAGGTGCTACTTGCCGAGCGGGCCGCGGGCCCCAGCCGGATCTTGCGTGGTCTTGAGTCCCTCGACCGCGGCATCCCGCGACCGCACATGGTTGTGACGCGCGACGGCGAGGTCGTCGGTGAGGTGACAAGCGGCACGTTCTCGCCTACCCGACGGGTCGGCATCGGGCTCGCGTTGCTGCGACCCGATGTCGTGGAAGGTGACGAGGTCGAGGTCGATGTACGTGGGAGGCCATCTGCGATGCGCGTGGTGAAACCCCCCTTCATTGAAGGGAGTCGTGCGGTATGAGCCAGCCCGAACGCATCGTCCTCGTCGGCATGATGGGCGCGGGCAAATCGACTATCGGTGCGAGCCTTTCAAAGCTCACCGGATGGCGTTACATCGACAACGACCAAGTCGTCGAGCAGATGGTCGGCATGCCCACACGTGACCTGCTGCAGCAACGCGGCGTCGAGGCGATGCGCACGGCTGAATCCGCTGCGGCTATTGAGGTTCTGACGATGCCGCCGCCACTCATTGCCGGGGTGGCCGCGGGCATTGTGCTCGATCCCGAGGTGAGCGCCCAGGTTCATGACGGCGCCTTCGTCGTCTTCCTGAAGGCGCGGATCGAGACGCTCGCCAAGCGTGTCGAGGGCACCTACCGGCCGTGGCTGGGCGACGATCCCGAAGCGACGCTGCGCACGCTGTACGTCGGCCGCGAGCCGCTGTACGAGAAGATGGCCGACCTCATCCTCGATGTCGACGAGACGACGCCGGGTGCCGATGCGCAGCGGATCCTCGACGCTTTCCGAGCTGCGCCGGACTAGAGACGCGAGGCGGTCTAGTGGCCCATCGCGGTGATCAGGAAGCACGTCACTGTGGCGACCTCGCCGCACGCGCCGATCACGTCTCCGGTAACGCCGCCGAACCTGCGTATCGCGTGCCGGCCGACAAGTCGGGCCACCGCGAGTGCGGCGAGCACCGCGGCCAGCCGCTGAATTGCGCTGTTGACGCCCTCGATATTGGCGTAGACAGGCCCGTAGAAGGTCGCTCCCGCGCAGAGCACGAGAGTCCAAAGGATCGCGACGAATCTCGGCACCGAGCCAGCTACGAGCGCACCCATGCCCTCGGTTCGGGCAGCCCGGATACCAGGCGTACACGCCCACAGCATGGCCACTCGGCCGACCACGACGCCGAGTACCAGCGCCTGCGTGCCGCGGTGCACGAGCACGTTGCTCGTCAATGCGAGGACGTCGATTCCCAACACGCCGATGAGAGCGGCGGCCCCGAGCGCACCCACCCTCCCGTCGCGCATGATCGCGAGAGCTTCGTCGGCCGGCTTGCCCGAGGCCAGCCCGTCGACCGTGTCGGCGAGTCCGTCGAGGTGCAGCCCGCGGGTCAGCAATGCCAGCGTGAGAATTGCGAGCGCCGAGGCGATGAGCGGACCCTCGAAGACCGGGTTGGCGTGCCGGATATAGAGCGTCGGACCGGGGTAGACGATCCGCGCCACGATGATCACGCCCGACGCGATCATCGCAAGCGCAGCACCGATGAGTGGGCTCCACGCCATCGACGATCCTGCGATCCGACGGTCGATCCGGCTGGTTTTCACCGGTGCGACGGTGAACGTCGTCAGGGCGAGACGTAGGCCGTCAAAGTCAGCCACGGTTGGTGACGTTCGCCTCGCCGAAGGTCGCCATTCCGCCGAGAATATCGGCGGCCGCAGCCACGATCGGTACAGCAACCAGCGCGCCACTGCCCTCGCCTAGACGCAAACCGAGGTCGACCAACGGCGGCGAGCCCGAGGCTGTCAAGCGCGAGGGTATGGGCTGGCTCGACCGACCGGTGGCCGGCCGCCCACCATGCCACTGCGCCCGGCGCGAGCCGTTGCGCGAGCAGTGCAGCAGCTCCGCTGATCAGCCCGTCCAGAAGGACCGGCGTGCGGCGGACCGCGGCCTGAGCGAGGAAACCAGCCATAGCGGCGATATCGGCGCCGCCCACGGCTTGCATTAGAGCAAGTGGATCCTGCACTCCCGTGACCCGCTGGATCCCAGCCGCCACCACCTCCCGCTTGCGAGCGAGCCCGTCGTCATCGATGCCGGTGCCGCGGCCGGTCACCAGTTCGGCGTCATGACCGGTCAGCACCCCGATGAGAACCGCGGCCGGCGTGGTGTTCCCGATTCCCATGTCGCCGGGAATCAGCAGGTCGGCCCCGGCATCGACTTCCTCGTCGGCAATCGCCTTCCCCGCGTTGACCGCCTGGACGGTTTCCTGTCGGGTGAGCGCGTCCTCGATGTCGAGGCGGCCGGAGCTTCGCCGCACCTTCCACCTCGTGACCTCGGTGGGCAATACGAGACCCGGTAGGTCGCTGCCCACCGCCATGTCGACTACCCGCACACCTGCGCCGACGCCGCGCGCCAGCACGTTCACGGCCGCGCCGCCTGTCACGAAGTTGGCGACCATCTGCGCGGTGACTTCGCTGGGATACGCGGAGACGCCGGCAGCAGCGACGCCGTGGTCACCCGCGAAGATCACCACCCGGACGCGCTTGGGTGCCTCCGGCGGGCAGCGGCCCTGGACGCCGGCAAGCCACACCGAGACGTCCTCGAGCCTGCCCAGCGCACCGGTCGGCTTCGTGAGGATCGCCTGGCGAGCGATCGCCTGCTCGCGGGCGTCATTGTCGGGCTCGGGAACCGCGTCGAAGCTGACGGTGTCGAGGCTTTCGGTCACGTTGACTCCTGGTCACCTAGCGGGACGGCGGGTGCATGCAGGACAGCGTGCGGGACGGCGGGTGCATGCAGGACAGCGTGCGGGACGGCGGGTGCGTGCAGCAGCGAGCGGCTGATGCCGGCTTCGACGACCAGCACCTCGTCGGACTCTGCAGCGAGCCGGGCGTTGAGGCTGCCGAGCTCGTCGCGAAAGCGGCGTCCACTTGGGTACGGCGGCACGACACCCGACCCGACCTCGTTGCTGACCGCGACGACACGCGCCGCCGTCGTCCGCCATGCGTGTACCAAGCCGTCGATCGCCGCTGCCAACTCTGCGTCGGCGATGCGCGATGCGGCTGGGCCTTCGTCTGACCAGAGGCCCGCGTTCTCCATCATCGTTGCGAGCCACACAGTCAGGCAGTCGATGAGCAGGGGTGGATCGTCGGCACTCGTCACCGCCAAGAGTTTCGTCAGCGCGATCGTCTCGACCGTCGTCCAGTGCGCAGGTCGACGCGTTCGGTGCATCGCGATCCGCTCGCGCCACTCGGCATCCATTGCGTCGGCGTCAGCAGTTGAGGTCGCGACGTAAGTAACTGCAGGCGCCGAGGCCAGCAGGCGTTCGGCGGCGAGCGACTTTCCGGACCGTGCACCGCCGAGCACCAGAGTTCGCCGCGGCGGGGTCGTGCCTTCCGTTGCAAGAGCCGACGCCTTGTCGAGTCGAATCACCGCGCCATCAGGCAACAGCTCGCTGCCTATCGCAGCGAGACGCGCCCGCAGGATCGATGGCGCCGGATTCCCATGCCCGAGGTGGATCGCGACGACGCGGCTGTCGCCGTCGATCGCGTTCTCACGCCGCAACCGGGCCAGCGTCGTGGCGAAGGACGCGAGCCCGTGGTGGCCGGTGGCATCTGCGACGGGCCGATCGCCCCAGCTGTCTTCGAGCAGGACCAGGTCGTAACGCACGCCTGCAGGTGTGTTGAAATCCGGACCCGTGTCCGTTGCGTAGAGCATCCGATGACTCGCACTCGCCACGTCATAGATGACGGCGCCGTCGCTGTCGTGGTCGGCGGCGAGCGCCCGCACGGTGTAGCTGCCCAGAGTCACTACGTCTCCTGGGCTTACCGGCCGGAACTCCACCCCTGGATCAGCAGGTGGCAGCCACGCAGCGAGTGCGGCCAACGCTGCGGGAGGTCCGACGACTGTGAGCGGTCCCAGCGTCTGCCCACCGGCGGGTGAGCAGCATGGCTCCGTTCGCATGGTCGTAGTGGTCGTGCGTCACGAGTAGGTAGCGAACACGGTCGAGACGGACGCCGAGGCGCACGGCGGAGCGCGGAACGTCCTGACCGCAATCGATGAGCAACGCATCGTCGATCAGCGCGGCGCTATGCGCGCGAATCTCATCCTCGGCGTACGCCGCAACGCACGACGCGCAATTGCAAAAGGGGTGCGGCCAGCCGGGTGCGTCACCGGTGCCCAGCAGGGTGACGTCCATCAGCTGCGGTGCTCGCTCGTCAGCGCCGGCACTGGTGGCGCGAATGCAACAGGCGCGGCGAAGGCCGCGCGACGAGCTGCCCGCCGCAGTGCAAGCAAGACGGCACGACCGGCGACGAGCACCAGAACGGCGTTGCCCAATGCTCGAGTGAGATCCCAACCGACCGAAGTCGCAACGTAAAACGATATGTAGTGATGGACCTCCGTACCCCAGCTAGCCCCTGGTACATAAGAGATTTGCGGCGAGAGCCCACTGGTTTCAAAGGGCCAGAACCACAGGTTGGTGATCGCGCCGTACAGCATGCCGGCGGCCGCGCCGTAGGCCGCGAGCATCGCGATCTCCAGCTTGCCGCGCAAGGGCGGGAGGCAGCCGGCGAACAGGCCGACCCATCCGGCCGCCAGCATCTGAAACGGCAGCCAAGGTCCGACCCCGCCGGTTAGCAGTGCGCTCGCGAAGAGCGTCAGTGTTCCGAGGACGAATCCGAAACCGCGCCCGAGAACGCGACCTGCCGGGATCAGCAGGAAGAAGACCGGTGATGCGCCGGTGGCATCGATGCCCAGGGGTCGAAGTGCCGCACCACATGCCGTGAGCACGCCGAGCAGCGCGATGGCCTTTGCGTCCATCCCTCCGTCGGCGACCTCGGCGAGTACCACCACGAGAAGCAGCGGCAACACGATGGCAAATATCCATGGCGCGTCTGCGGTGTGCGCTGTGTTGACGTTCTGCGCGTTGCTGCGCAAGAGAAAAGGCCAGCCGAAAGCGAGCACGCCGAACCCGCTAGCGACCGCTAATGCGAACGTCGACCGCAGGTGCAAGCCGACAGCGGCCGGACGTCGAGGGGTGCGGGCAGCCGTCGGTGTCGCCATCGCCGTTGTCATGGCGTGACCGCGAGCGTCGCCCGCACCTGGGCGACCGTCAGCCATGGAAGCGGCGCGAGGATCTTCGCGATTTGCGGCGCGAACGCCGGCGAGGCCGTGACAACCTCGCCGGTCGGGCCGTCCGCAACGATCTCGCCGTCCGCGAGCACGACGGTTCGGTGGCTCACCTCTGCCGCGAGTTCGACGTCATGGGTAGCGAGGATCACCGCAGTTCCGGAGGCGGCGAGTTCGCGCAGCACGTGCACAAGGCGTGCCTTGCCTGGGTAGTCGAGGCCGCGGGTTGGTTCATCGAGCAACAGGACGGTCGGCTTGCCGGCGACAACCAGCGCGAGCGCAAGGGCGAGCCGCTGTCCTTCGGACAGATCTCGCGGATGGGTGCGCCCCGAAATGCCGGGCGCGAGCCGGTCGAGCAGCGCACGGGCGTCGGGGCCGGCGCCCGCGCACTCGTCGTCGACCGTGTCAGCCAAGAACAGATCCGCCGGCTCTTGGGGGACAAGGCCGATGTCGCGAACCAGGTCCGAACCGCTGCTGCGGTAGGGGTCACGACCCGCGACGATCACCTCACCCGACATCGGACGCTGCAGCCCTATCAACTGTGCCAGCAGCGTCGACTTGCCAGCACCGTTGCGGCCCATCAGTGCGACGATCTCTCCGGCCCGCACGAGCAGGTCAATGCCACGCAGTGCGATGAGATCGTCGTAGTTCGCGTGCAGTTTGCGGACCGAGACAACTGGCTCGCCAACGGCGCGCTGCTGCTCGTGCGGTGTCGGGCATGGTGGCCAACTGTGCGCGCAACGCATCGGCTGCACGACGCGCATCGCGTACCGACAGGGGCAACGGCGCCCAGTGCACCAACCGACCGAGCTCGACGACCGGCGGCGCGACAACGCTGCGCTCCATTGCCAGTGCCGGTGTCGTGTCATGCACGCGACCGTCGTCATCGACGTGCACAACCCGGTCCGCGTATTGGATGACTCGCTCGAGGCGGTGCTCGGCGGCAACGACCGTGATCCCGAGATCGTGCACGAGCCGAGTGAGTGCCGCAAGCACGTCATCGGCCGCTGGAGGGTCGAGTGCGGACGTCGGTTCGTCGAGCACCAGAACGCGCGCACCGGCGGTCAGCACCGAGCCGATGGCGACCCGCTGCTGCTCGCCAGACGACAGGGTGCGTAGCGGTCGCTGGCGCAAACCGGTCAATCCCAGTGAGTCGAGGATGTCCTCTACCCGACGCCTCATCACCGTCGGCGAGACGCCCAATGACTCCATCGCATAGGCGAGTTCTTCTTCGACGCTGTCGGTGACGAAGCCAGCAAGCGGATCCTGACCGACGTATCCAACGACGTCCGCGAGTTCGCGTGGGGGATAGCTGCGGGTGTCGCGCCCGTCGACCGTGACACGGCCCGCGAGAGTGCCGCCGGTGAAGTGGGGCACCAGCCCGTTGATGGCTTTCAGCAACGTCGACTTGCCTGCGCCGGTGCGGCCAATGACCAGGGCGAGTTCGCCGTCGGGGATCGACAGCTCGACATCGCGAAGAGCGGGAGCCGTCGCGTCCGGATATGTGACGGTGACCGTTTCGAAGAGAATCATCGGCCGACTCCAGCTGGTTCAGGGAAGTCGTGGACTCGACTGATGGGGCGCAGGAATCCCTTGCGAGGCGGGGATTTGCGGTGACGTCGCCCATGCCGGAATCAGCGCGAGTACGAGACCGACCAGTGCAGGCCATGGCAGCTGCGGGACGACGAGTGGATACGTCGTCGTGTGGAGTGATCCTGGGTACAAGCGGCCCGCAACGAGCATGCCAGCAAGTGCCGCGATGCCCGACGCGACAACGATCCACTCCGACGCGTGCCATGAATCGGGCCGGTACTTCGTCCGGGTTGGCTGGCGCCCGCCGAACAAGACGGCACCGCAGGCGACCGCGGTCCCAAGTACAAGCAACGGCAGCCCGCTCAACGTCGGCGATGTTGCGTCGAGCAACTCGTAGACCGCTATAGCAACCGCGACGAGTCCGGCGACGACGGCGGACGAGACCAGCCGGCGTCGCGCCGCCGATACGGCCCCGCGCCTGCCGAAGCCGCGCGAATCCATCGCGGCAGCAAGTTCGATCGACCGCTCCAAAGCGTCCTCGAGGACAGGCAGCGCGATACCGAGCCACGAGCGGACGCCGGACGACGGGCGTCCGCGTAATCGCCGAGCTCGCCGAACGCGCACCGCCGCGGCACCCAGTTGGGGCGCGAACGACATGGCGACCGTGATTGCGACGCCCGCTTCGTACAGCGCACCCGGCATCGCTCTCAAGAGCCGGCGCGGGCTGGCCAACGCGTTCGCAGAGCCGACGCAGACCAACAGCGTCGCCAACTGCAAGCCGCCGTAAACGGCCGTGAGCAAGCCCTGCACCGTGATGTTTCCACCGAGATGCAGGCCAGCGGCCCAGTCGGGCAAGGGAACCGTCGGTACCCGCACGAGCACGTCACCTGTTGGCTCGGCGCCGAACACGATGTCGAACACGACGCGGATGACGAGCACCAGCACGCCGAGCCGCAGGAACAGTGCAAAAGATCGGGAGCTGTGCGGTGACCGGCGCGCTGACACGGTGAAGGCCGCGACGGCAACGAGCAGCAGCAGGACGATCGGGTTCGTCGTCCGGGTCGCTGCAGTGGCGAGAGCCAGGGACCACGCCCACCATGCACCTGGGTGCAATGCGCGCGCGGGTCGACTGACGTGCGATGCGCTCATCGGCCGCGCGCTCTCGTCCGCCAGATCGCTGCGCCGCCGAGGATCACGATGAGTGCGACACCACCGATCGTCGTCGCCTGCACGCCGTGGCCATGCCGTGTGCTCGATCTCAACGCTGCAAGCGATACCGCCGACGCGCTCGCCGTCGCGGGTACGCGGGACGGCGGTCCGACAGGCGACTGCGCCATGACAGGCGTCGATGCCAGTTGTGACAGCGGAGCCGGTGACGCTGCCGAACTAGGGGATACCGGCGACATCGCCACAGCCGAGGTTCCAGGTGCCGCCGTGGCCGGCGGCGCCGTCGCTGGTGTCGCCGTCGCGGCGTGACTGCTCGCTGTCGCTCGTGGAGTCACGCGCGATGGTGCCGGTGAAGGCGTCACCACAGGTGGTGTCGGATTCGTGGCGACGGCCACTGCGCACTCCGTTTTTGGGTACCCGTCGATGCCGCAGACGAGTCCGGCGTCCGACCCGGTACCGATTCTGATGGCGGCCGCAGCCTCCAAGACGTTTGTGCCGGACTCCCCGTCGTGCACGTACACGCACCCGGGCACCACGCCGGCCGGCGGCTTCTCGTGGGCGGGCGCGTCGGTCGCGAGCCCGAAGTCGATGACGACGCCTACCCGCAACTCACCAGGCTTGGCCGGGGTCGACTCGCACAGCGTCGCGAAGTCCGGCGCGGCTCGCGGCAGCAGCCCATTGGCTGCGTCAGCCTGCACAGCGAATCGCCAGCCCTGAACTTCGCCATCGACCGGGTACTCACTTGCCGGACCCCGCGTCGAGTATTGCCAGCTTGTGCCGTTCGGGCTTGTGACGTAGTAAGCCCAGTAACGGTAGGCAGTTGCTGCGCTCGCGTGCCCGGGAAACGTGATGACGACGGCGGCGACCGTCGCCAGGGCGGCCAGCCCAAGAGAGGCCGCCCTGGTCAGCGTCATCTGGTCAGCACCCGTGCTGGCCCACCCGCCGGCGACTGCCGAGACGGCTCACAAGCACTGCGGCAATCCCCAGCCCGACCAGCAATGCACCCAGTGCACCGAGGGGGATCGCGTCGCTGGTGCCGGTTGCCGGCAGGGTCGCGACTGGGGTGGCGACCGGGGTTGCGACCGGCGACGGTGTCAGCGTGGCAACAGGCGGCGCTGGGGCAGCCACCCGCTCGGTCGACGCCAGCGTGGTCGTCAGGTCGACGCCGCCGAACGCGCCCGGATCGATGCCACTCGCGTGGGCGACCATCAGCAGGGTTGCTAGTGGTCCCGGTGCGTATGCGCCCGCGGTTTGCACATAGGTCTTCGCCCCGGCTTCCAGAGCCGTGAGTGCGGGTGCGACCGCGCTTGTGCCAGCTCCCGCGGCCTCGAGGTCGAGCACCGCGTTCGCCGTCGACGTCCAATCGGTGCCGCTTCCGAAAGCAGAGGGGATTGCGCCCTTAGTCGCGACCAACCGCGCGGCGAGATAGCTGGTCGCTGCCGCCGCCGACGTTGCCGCATCGGAGACAGTTGCCGGGCAGCCCGGCGTCGACCCAGTCGCCGTCGCCGGGCTAACCGGGAAAGCCTTGCCGAGTTCGCCAAGCAATCCCTGCACGGTCGCGTAGTCGTTGGCGTGCAGAGTGGCCTCGCCCTGGAAGTCATACGCGCCGGCGCCGGTCGTCGCCGTGCACGCGATCTGCAGCGATCGCAGATAGTCGTCGCCAGTCTTGCCAGCCGTTGAGGTGACCGTCGCCGGGGCGACGCCGGCCGCGGCAAGTGCGCTGAGCGCGAGGCCGGTGGAGTTGACGTCAGAAGCTGCGGGACCAAAAGCGGTGTTGTCGTAGAACCCGCCATCCGCCAACTGGAAGTGCTTCAGTGCCGCGACCGCTGTCGTCGTTGGCTTCCCTAAGGCAACCAACGCCTGAATCGCCGCCGCAGTCGCGTTCTCGTCCTCGGTCGCGGGCGTGCATGCCGTTGAGGTGTTGGCCCGGTATGCGGTGAATGCGCCATCGGAACATTGCTGCGCGAGCAGCCATGCGACGGCAGGCGCATTGGGCGTATGCCCGGTCGCCACGAGGCCGAGGATCGCGAGGCTCTGCCGGTAGACACCGTCGTAAGTCGGATCTTGGGCGCCGAACAGACCGGCGTTGGTTGGCGCGACGATCGCGATCGGCGTTGCTACCGGCACGGGTGTTGCGGCCGCCGCTGCTGACGCGAGGAGCGTGGTCGCGGTGAGGCTGGCAGTGGCGCCGAGTGCAATGAGTGCGGTGAGTGACCGGAGGGCAGACCCGGCCCTGCGGCGGCGTGCATGCGGGAGATGCGGTGGCTCCGGGAGATGCGTGGATCCGTGCGACATCGTGTTCCTCTCGGGACGGGCCGCGTGGTCCACGTGGTAGCTCCCGGCCCTCAAACGCCCCTGACAACACGAACCCCACGAGCGCTTACGGCGCAGCGTGGGGGCGTTGACGGGTCGGTGCGACCCGGGCTCCGCCCCGCGAACCTCGACGGACAAATGGAGCCGATTCGCATCCGGCAGGTAATCCGGCTCGCCGTCCCGGAAAGAACCGGTGCGGCCTACGGTTGCGGGTCAGCGCCGGCATTAGACCGGCTTCCCCTGTACGCGGATGCGTTTTCAGTTGTAGTGGAGCGACATCATGAAACGTTGTGGCCGCGAGCAAACCACGGTGCGGGGCGTGCCGTCAAAGGATGCGTCCAGAAGGACGCGGTCAAAAGGAATGCGACGCGCTAGCCTGCGGTGCGGTTGGATGAGGGACGCCCATCTGTTCGATGACGTCAGTTGATCGGGGAGTGCGATGGTCGGCTGGTCGTGGCGATACGAGAGTGCAGACGGTGAACCCGTGGCGCCCGCCGACCTGCCGCCCGCGGAAACCTTCCCGACTCAGTCCGACGCCGAGTCGTGGCTCGGCGAGGAGTGGCGGCCGCTGCTGGCGGCAGGGGTCGCCAGGGTGAGCTTGCTCGAAGGCGATCGGGTCGTTTACGGGCCGATGAGCCTCGACCCCGCGACCTGAATCCCTCCGAACTAGGGTCGCCTCGCCAGCCGCTCCGTCTTGCCGGGATCGCGCTCGATGATCGGACCGAGAGCTTCGTCGATCTGGCCGATGAGGTCGGCGTCCAGCTTGACTCCAGACGCTGCGACATTCTCGGTGATCTGCTCGGGCTTGGTGGCGCCGATGATCGCGCTCGACACGTTCGGGTTGTGCAATACCCACGCGAGGGCAAGCTGCGCCATCGGGAGTCCGGCCTGCGCGGCGAGTGGCTGCAGACGCTGCACGCGCGACAAGACGTCGTCTTCCAACAGGCCCGAGACGAATCTCGCGCCGCCCTTGGTGTCGGTGGCCCGCGATCCCTCCGGCGGTGCGGCGCCCGGCTTGTACTTGCCGGTGAGCACACCCTGCGCCAGCGGCGAGAACACGATCTGGCCGATGCCCTCACGTTCCGACAGCGGCACCACTTCGGCCTCAATGACGCGCCAGAGCATGTTGTATTGCGGCTGGTTCGACACGATCCGGTCGAGACCCATGTCGTCGGCGATGCGCAACGCCGACGCGAGCTGGTCCGCCGTCCACTCGCTTACGCCTATGTAGTTGACCTTGCCTTGCCGCACGAGGTCGTCGAAGGCTCGCAGCGTCTCTTCGAGTGGGGTTTCGATGTCGAACCGGTGCGCTTGGTAAAGGTCGATGTGATCGGTCTGCAGGCGTCGAAGTGAGGCGTGGCAGCTCTCGATGATGTGCTTGCGCGAGAGCCCACGGTCGTTGCGGCCAGGACCGGTTGGGAAGAAAACCTTCGTGCACAGCTCGTAGGACTCACGTCGGATCCCGGCGAGCGCGTCGCCGAGAACGGACTCGGCCCGAGTACCGGCGTAGACATCAGCGGTGTCGAAGGTCGTGATGCCGACGTCGAGCGCGGCCGCGACGCACGCTTTGGCGGCGTCCGCCTCAACCTGCGAGCCGTGAGTGATCCAGTTTCCGTACGCGATCTCGCTGACGATGAGGCCGCTCTTGCCCAGGTGTCTGAATTCCATGAATTCGACCCTATGCCGCCACCGCCGACGGTGCGGCGGCCGGTCGGGCGACGCGGTTCGCTAGATCTTCGCTCCGCGCGCGACCCGCGCGCCTGGCATCCGCATTCGTCGAAACTGCAGTGCGCGCATCGCCGCGTACAGACCGATGCCCCTGGTCGGCTCGTTGGGAAAGCGAACCGCGATCTGCTGGCGGATCGCTCGCGCCATCAGGATCGAGTCGAAGACCGAGCCGAGGATGTAGGCGTACAGCGCGAACGTGGTGATGAGAACGACGACCTTGACGTGCGGAAACACGAATCCGAGCAGGATGACCGGCACCGCGACGGGCACAAAGAGGCCGAGCACGTTGCGCCGCGAGTCGACGTAGTCGCGGGCGTACCTGCGGGCCGGGCCTCGATCACGCAGGGGCAGTGCGCTGTCGTCGCCACGGCGCATCGCCTCGCGTCGCACCCGGGCTTGCTCAGGGGTTAGCCGGCCACCCTTGCCCGTGCCCCGTGCGGCTCGCCCGCTCGCCCCGATGGCCGAGACCTTCCGGGCCGCCTCGGCCTCGCGGCGTTTCGGAGTCGCCTTGCCCTTGGTGGGCGGGGCAACGGTCGTGCCAAGGGGATCCCCTGGGTTGCCCACCCCGGCGGCGTCTCTCGTTCCACGTCCGAACACGGTGCACAGGCTACTGCCCGGGAACCCTCTGCCGATGCGGTCCGTCGACACATAGGGTGGAGACGCTCGTCGAGACCGCCAATGAAGGAGCCGGCACCTATGGGTGTGATGAAGCGCATGTCGCTCATCTTCAATGCCAAGGCCAACAAGGTCCTTGACCGCGCTGAAGACCCGCGCGAGACGCTTGACTACAGCTACACCAAGCAGCTCGAGTTGCTGCAGAAGGTGCGGCGTGGCGTTGCCGATGTGGCGACGTCCCGCAAGCGGCTCGAACTCCAGGCGACCCAGCTGCAGCAGCAGGCCGACAAATACGACGGACAAGCCCGCGCGTCGTTGGCCGCGGGCCGCGAAGACCTCGCCCGCGAAGCGCTGACCCGAAAGTCGGCGCTCACGCAGCAGATCAGCGACCTCCAGACGCAGCACGCGCAGCTGCTGGCCGAGGAGGAGAAGCTGACGCTGGCGTCGCAACGCCTGCAGGCCAAGGTCGACGCCTTCCGGACCAAGAAAGAGACCATCAAGGCCACCTACACGGCCGCCGAAGCGCAGACGAAAATCGGCGAGGCCTTCTCGGGCATCTCCGAGGAGATGGGCGATGTCGGTCTGGCGGTCCAGCGGGCCGAAGACAAGACGCAGAGCATGCAGGCCAGGGCTGGTGCGATCGACGAGCTGCTTGCCTCAGGTGCCCTGAACGACCCGACCGGGACGAGTACCGACGACATCCAGCTCGAGCTCGACCGCATGTCGAGCACCAACGACGTCGAGTCGCAGTTGGCCGCCATGAAGGGTCAACTTGCTGGCGCGCCGGCAACTCCGGCCATCGAGGGCGCAGCCGCGACAGCGACACCAGCTGCGCCGGCCGCTACGGCGCCCGCCGAGCAGCCGGCAGCCCAGCCGGAGGAGTCGGCATGATCCTGCGCATCCTGGGCGAAGGCCAGTTCGAGATTGCCGACCACACGGTCGAGGCGCTGAACGGCCTCGACAACGAATTGCTTGCTGCGGTCGAGAGCGGCGACGAAACCGCGTTTGCGAGCACCCTCGCGGCGCTGCTCGCCCTTGTCCGCGAAGTCGGGGAACCGGTGCCCGACGACCACCTCGGCCCGTCCGAGTTGGTCTTGCCCGGCGCTGATTCAACCCTGGAGGAGGTGCGTGCGCTGCTCGGCGATGAGGGACTCATCCCTGGCTGATCGGCGTCCGTCTTATGGCCCGAACTCGTTTTGCCGCAGACCGCGGTCTGTCGGCCCGCATGGTGTTCGTCATGTTCTTACTCGGGCTGCTGTACGTCGTATTCATCGGCGTGCTCATCGCGATCCACTTGTCGCCCATTCTCATCGTCGTGATCGCGGGCGGCTTTTTCCTGTTCCAATTCTTCGGCTCCGACCGGATCGCGTTGTACGCGATGCACGGCAGGATCGTGACGCCTGAAGAGGCGCCCGAACTGCATGCCATCGTCGACAGGCTCTGTGCCATGTCGAACACGCCGAAGCCGAAGGTCGCGATTGCCGACAGCGACATCCCCAACGCATTCGCGACCGGGCGTAGCCAAAAGCGCGCAGTCGTATGCGCAACCACGGGCATTATGCGCCGGCTCGACAATGAAGAGCTCGAGGGTGTTCTGGCGCACGAGATGTCGCACGTCGCGCACCATGACGTCGTCGTGATGACGATCGCGTCGTTCCTCGGGGTGCTCGCTGGTCTGATCACGCGTTTTGCCTTCTACGCAACGTTGTTCGGCGGCGGCGGAAACAACCGCGGGCGCAACAACAATCAAGACAGTGCAGCGCTTGTCGAACTTGTGGTCCTGCTGGCGTCGGCGATTGTCTACGCCATCAGCTTCTTCCTCATCAGGGCGCTGTCGCGCTACCGCGAACTGTCCGCAGACAGGTCGGGCGCGCTGCTGACCGGACGTCCGTCGGCCTTGGCGAGCGCGTTGCAGAAGGTGACTGGCGCGATGGGTCAGATTCCCACTCGCGACCTGCGCTCGGCCGAGAGCTTCAACGCGTTCTTCTTCACCCCGGCGCTTGCGCCAGGCTTCACCCTGTCGTCGCTCTTCTCGACCCACCCGTCGCTTGAGAAGCGACTTCAGCAGCTTGCTGAGATCTCCCGCGAACTCGGCCAGGGCAGGTAAGAAATGGGTTTCTTCGACACGGTGCTCGGCCGAACGAAACCCGTAAAGGCCGACCTCGACGATCTGTTCGCCTTGCCATCGGCGGCACTGACTCTTCAAGCAGGGTTGGATTTCGCGCCCACCGGGCTCGGATCCGTCTGCTTCAAAGCGGCTGAGGGCGCCGCATTCGCGCGCACGCAGACCGATGTTCAAGAACTGCTCGACTCTTCGTCAGCGGGCAGCGCGCCGAAGGTCGAACTCAGCAAAGACAGCTTCGGCTACACGTGGTTGCTGGTTCGCCACGACCCCGCCGACGTGCCCGGTCTCGTCACCGACCTGCACGCAGTCAACAGTGGGTTGCAAGACGCCGGGTTCGGGCCACAACTGCTGTGTTCGTTGATTTCCTTTGCGCATGCTGACGGGCGCCGGTTGGCGTTGGTCTACCTCTACAAGCGCGGCACGTTCTATCCGTTTGCACCGCTGGGCGGCGACCAGAAGCGCGACAATGCGCTGGAGATCGAAGTCCAGGGCACGCTCGTCAACGACATGAAGATCGAGCCGGAACTCAATCGTTGGTTCCCTGTCTGGGGCGCGCCGGGCTTGTGAACGACGGGCTGGCTCCTCGGCGGCGGGTGCTCGTCGCGCCCGACTCATTCGGCGGTTCGATGTCAGCCAATGAAGCCGCCACTGCGATCGCCGCGGGCTGGCACGACGAAGCTGCCACGGACATTGTGACGACGTTGCCGCTGTCGGACGGCGGCCCTGGCTTCGTCGACGTCCTTCATGCGGGGCTGCATGGCGAACTCGTTGAGACCAAGGTCGACGACCCGCTCGGCCGGCCCGTTCACGGGTCGGTGCTGGTCGTCGATTCGGGCGGACGACGCACGGCCTACGTCGAGTCGGCGCAAGCGTGCGGGTTACACCTGCTCCAACCGTCCGAGCGAGATCCAAGTCGGACGACGACTGCTGGCGTCGCGGCGTTGCTCCAGGCGGCGCTCATCGCGGGAGCTGACCGCATCGTGGTTGGCCTTGGCGGTTCGGGTACCAACGATGGCGGCTCGGGCATGATCGAAAGGCTGGGCGCCGATGCCGACCGCCTGCGCACCGTCGACCTCGTTGTCGCCACCGACGTCGACAACCCGCTGCTCGGGCCGCTCGGCGCGACCGCGGTCTTCTCGGCGCAGAAGGGCGCGACACCGGAGATGATGCAGGTCCTCGAGGAGCGGCTGGCGAGGTTCGCCGACCTCATCGGGCCCGAGCTGGCGCAGCTTCCCGGTGCCGGTGCAGCCGGCGGGCTCGGGTTCGCACTGTTCGCACTGGGTGGCCACCGCGAGAGCGGCGCCGACCTGGTGCTGCGAGAGCTGGACGTCGCCGGGCTGATCGCCACGTCCGACCTGGTCGTGACGGGGGAGGGATCCCTCGATGGCCAGTCCCTGGCGGGCAAGCTCCCGGTCAGGGTGGCTGCTCGCTGCCTCGACGTGGGGGTTCCGTGCGTCGCGATCGCCGGGCGAGTGTTGCTGGGGCGCAGGCAGGCAGCTGCCGCCGGATTCGCCGGCGAGTATTCGATCGAGAGCTACGCCGGCTCGCTTGAGGCGGCGATTGCGCTCGGCGCGCCTGGGCTTCGCGCGTTGGCGGGCACCGTAGCCACGGAGTGGCGCAGCTGAGGGCCACGGAGTGGCGCCGCTGAAGGCCGCCAGACTCTAGGCCACATTCGGGATGACCGGCGCCCCAACCGGTGTTGCTCGTGAGACGATGGGACCAGGACGAACATCAGGGAGCACATCGATGACCGCTCAAGGCGACACCACCACAACACGACCTGACACCGAAACTGGCGTCACTGCACCGACTGCGTCCTGGGATCGTGCTTACCGATCACGCCGCCGCCAAGGTAAAGGCGCTGCTCGAGCAAGAGGGTCGTACCGACCTCGCGCTGCGGGTCGCCGTCCAGCCCGGTGGCTGCTCCGGTTTGCGCTACCAGCTCTACTTCGATGACCGCTCGGTCGACGGCGACCAGGTCCAAGACTTCGGCGGCGTGAACGTCGTCGTCGACAAGATGAGCCAGCCCTACCTCTCCGGCGCGTCGGTCGACTTCGTCGACACCATCGAGAAGCAGGGCTTCACGATCGACAACCCGAACGCCGGCGGCTCATGCGCCTGCGGGGACTCGTTCCACTAGTTCTGGTGACCCTAAAGGCCCTGCCGTCGGCAGGGCCTTTGGCATGCCTGCGATGATGCTGCACCCTGCACGATGCTATGCCGTTCGAGATGCCGTGCCAGTCGACATGCTGTGCCGTTCGAGAGCCGGGAGTTGACCGAACTGATGTCTGAGCAGATGCGCATCGCTGTGACGGGGTCGATCGCGACCGATCACCTGATGTCCTTCCCTGGGCGGTTCGCCGACCAGTTAATGCCTGATCAGCTGCACAACGTCTCTTTGTCCTTTCTCGTCGATCGCCTCGAGATCCGCCGCGGCGGCATCGCTGCCAACATTTGCTTTGGCATCGCGGCATTTGGGCTGCGGCCGATCCTCGTCGGTGCAGTCGGCGCAGACTTCGACGATTACCGGTCATGGCTCGACCGGCACGGCGTCGACACAGCGTCTGTGCACATCTCCGATCTGCACCACACCGCGCGGTTCGTCTGTACGACCGACACCGACCAGAATCAGATCGCGTCGTTCTACGCGGGCGCCATGAGCGACGCCAGGTTCATCGAGCTGCGGCCCGTGGCGGCGCGCGTAGGCGGCCTCGACCTCGTTGTCATCAGCCCCAACGATCCAGAGGCGATGCTGCGGCACACCGACGAGTGTCGTGCCCGCGGCTACCGCTTCGTGGCCGATCCCTCGCAGCAGCTGACTCGGATGGACGGACCCGAGATTCGCAGGCTCATCGAAGGCGCCGCCTTCTTGTTCACCAACGAGTACGAGAAGTCGATGACGGAGACCAAGACCGGTTGGTCGGACGCCGAGGTGCTGGCGCGGGTGGGTGTCAGGGTCACGACGCTCGGTCCGCGTGGGGCCATCATCGAGCGAACTGGCGAGCCGCCCATCACAGTGGCAGCGGTGCCGGAGCGCGGCCTTGCCGACCCGACCGGCGTCGGTGACGGATTCCGAGCGGGATTCTTCGCCGGGCTCGCCTGGGGTCTTGGTCTCGAGCGTTGTGCACAGATCGGTTCGCTGCTCGCGACCTACGTGCTGGAGACGGTCGGGCCACAGGAGTACGAGGTGAAGCCGAGTGCGTTTTACGACCGCTTTGCAGAGACCTTCGGCGACGACGCGGCGTCCGAGATCGGCCACCTGGTCGACGCCGGTTTGAGCTCCTAGTTCGACGGTTCGCCGCGCCGGATTTCGGGTGGCCCTGTGGGCAGTTGGGGAACCCGCCTGGAGTAGGGTTTTGCCGTTCCCGCACCGGCGGGTGCACATGCCCGGCTCCATCGGTCCATGGCCCGTCCGGCCTGTCACGGAAGGCGACACGTGAGTCCGAGCACCGACGGATCACCGCGGCAATCCCGCCGCAAGCCTGGTCGGTCCGGTCTGATCCTCCGCTCGTCGATGACGGTCGCGACGCTCTTGCTCGTGACGGGCTGCTCGAAGGACGACGTTCCGCGATTCGCGATGCCGACCCCGATCACCGCGGAGGGCCAGCGCGTTCTGTCGTTGTGGCAAGGCAGTTGGATCGCGGCTCTGTTCGTTGGCTGCCTCGTGTGGGGGCTGATCATCTGGTGCGTGATCGCCTACCGCAAGCGAGGCGAGAACGCGGCGCCGCAACTCGCCTTCAACCTGCCGATCGAGATCCTGTACACGATCGTGCCGGTCATCTTCGTCGGCGTTCTGTTCTACTTCACGGCACGTGACGAGAACGCGATCGACAAGCTTTCCCCGAACCCGCAGGTCACGGTCGAAGTCGTCGGATTCCAGTGGGACTGGCAGTTCAACTACTTGAGCAGTGCCGACGACGCGACAGCCGTGACAGTGGCAAGCGTCACGGGCGACAACGCCCACGGTTCCCCGGCGACGCTCGAATTGCCGGCGGGTGAGTCCGTGCGTTTCAAGCTGGTCTCACCCGACGTGATCCACGCTTTCTGGATACCCGCCTTCTTGTTCAAGCGTGACGTCATTCCCGGCCGCACGAACGAGTTCGAGGTCCACATCGATGCCGACAAGGCCGGTAACACCTACGACGGCCGATGCACCGAGTTCTGTGGCCTCAATCACGACCAGATGCTTTTCCACGTGAAGATTGTCACTCCGGCCACGTACGACGCGGATCTGGCGAAGATGAAAGACGCCTTCAAGTCGGGGAGTAGCACATGACCGCTGCAGGCATCGCTCAGCCGATCACTCGTCCGTACAAGAAGCGCGGCTCGTCGCTCGTCAACTGGATGACCACCACTGACCACAAGCTCATCGGGCAGCTGTACCTCGCGACGTCGTTCCTGTTCTTCCTGTTGGCCGGCGTCATGGCGCTGCTCATGCGCGCCGAGCTTGCTCGGCCCGGGCTTCAGTTCCTCACCAACGAGCAGTACAACCAGCTGTTTACGATGCACGGCACGATCATGTTGCTGCTCTTCGCGACGCCACTGTTCATCGGATTTGCCAATGTGATCGTGCCGTTGCAGATCGGTGCACCCGACGTTGCGTTCCCGCGGCTGAACATTTTCAGCTTCTACCTGTTTTTGTTCGGCGGTCTCATCACCATCGGCGGGTTCCTTACCCCTGGTGGTGCCGCCGACTTCGGCTGGTACGCCTACACGCCGCTGACGAACGCGGCCCACTCGCCCGGTGTCGGCGGCGACATGTGGATTATGGGTCTTGTCGTCTCCGGGCTCGGCACGATCCTTGGTGGCGTCAACTTCGTCACGACCATCATGGTGATGCGGGCCCCCGGTATGACGATGTTCCGGATGCCGGTCTTCACCTGGAACATCCTGCTCACGTCCATGCTGGTGTTGCTCGCGTTCCCGGTGCTCGCGGCTGCGCTGTTGTGTCTAGAGGCCGAGCGCAAGCTCGGGGCGCAAATCTTTACCACCGCCAACGGTGGCCCGATCCTGTGGCAGCACCTGTTCTGGTTCTTCGGGCATCCCGAGGTCTACATCGTCGCGATCCCGTTCTTCGGGATCATCACCGAGATCCTGCCGGTGTTCGCCCGCAAGCCGGTGTTCGGCTACAAGGGCCTCGTGTTCGCGACGATCTCGATCTCGGGCCTGTCGATGACGGTGTGGGCGCACCACATGTTCTCGACAGGCGCGGTGCTGCTGCCGTTCTTCTCGTTCATGACGTTCCTGATCGCCGTCCCGACTGGCGTGAAGTTTTTCAACTGGATCGGCACGCTGTGGCGCGGCCAACTGAGCTTTGACACCCCGTTGCTCTGGGCGCTCGGATTCCTTGTGACGTTCCTGTTCGGTGGGCTGACCGGCATCATCCTTGCGTCCCCACCACTCGACTGGCACGTTACCGACACTTACTTCGTCGTTGCGCACTTCCATTACGTGCTGTTCGGCACGGTGGTGTTCGCGATGTTCGGCGGGTTCTACTTCTGGTGGCCGAAGATGACCGGCAAGATGCTTGACGAGCGTCTGGGCAAGGTGCACTTCTGGACGCTATTCATCGGCTTTCACACCACGTTCCTGGTGCAGCACTGGCTCGGTGTCATCGGTATGCCGCGCCGAATCCCCGACTATCTGCCAAGCGACGGCTTCACCACACTGAACACGGTGTCGACGATCGGTGCCTTCATTCTCGGGCTCTCCATGTTCCCGTTCTTCTTCAACGTCTGGAAAACCTGGCGGCATGCGCCGCTGGTCGGCGTCGACGATCCATGGGGCTGGGGGGCGTCGCTTGAATGGGCGACCTCGTGCCCGCCGCCACGGCACAACTTCGTTCGTATGCCGCGCATCCGGTCGGAGCGGCCGGCGTTCGACCTGCACCACCCCGAACTGACGGGTCGGCCGCGCACACCTGTAGCAGCAGGCACCGCGGTTGAAGGAGGCAGCGCCTGATGAAGACCGAAGGTCTGCTCTTTGCGGGTTGCGCGATCTTCTTCGCGATCGTTGACATCGTCTACTGGACCCTGTCGCATGACCCGACAGGCACGACCGCGTTGGCGCTTGCGGTCGGCCTCGCGTTCCTCGTGGGCTTCTATCTCTTCGTCACGGGTCGGCGTACAGGGATGCGCCCTGAAGACCGACGTGACGCCGAGATCTCTGAATCCGCAGGCGAATTCGGCTTCTTCAGCCCACATAGCTGGTGGCCGCTCTTCACCGCCGCCTCGGTCGCCGTCGTCGCGTTGGGAGTTGTGTTCGCCTGGTGGCTGGCAATCCTCGGCATGATGTTCGTCATCTTGACGGCGTTCGGTTTCGTGCTCGAGTACTACCGCGGGATTCACATCCAGCAGTAGCACCAGCGAGCGGGCTCGATCGTGCGTCGCCAACTACCGCACCGCGCACCGCACCCCGCACCGCACACCCGCACCCGTGCGTGATCATGGGGAAATGGGGCACTCTGCACGCTCGCAGTGCCCCATTTCCCCATGATCATCGAGTAGACGGCGCTAGCTAGTCGGTGTGACCTTGGCCGGAGGTGAGCTCGGTCTGCTCGGCGGGCGGCAGCTCGGCGGGAGCGTGGCCGTTGCTTGCGTGGCCGTTGCCGTGTCCGTTGGTGACAGGTTCGACGTCCGGCTCGTAGAGGAACGCACCAATGCGACCGCGGACCTTCTCCAGCGGATTGTGCCGTGACTTCGAGCGCACGCCATGTTCGTCGACGGGCGGCTCAAGGGCTGGCGGTGGTCCTTGCCGGTACTCAAGTCCCATGCGCGCGACGACGTCCTCGGGAAGTGCGGCCTCGACCTCGATGAACTCGCCGTTCGCGAGCATCACGATGCGGCCGGTCTCATATCCGTGCTGAGCACTGTGGGCGTCGCGGTACTGCAGGCCCAAGCAGATGCGCCGCGTTGCCATGAACGCGAGCGGAGGCAGGACGAAGAAGGCCGCGCGGAACGTCCACGTCGTCGCGTAGAGGCTGATGTCGTACTTCTCTGCGATGACGTCGTTGCCGCCTGCGAGCAAGCAGACGCCGAGCTCCGTGAGCACAGCGACACCGAGTGCAGTGCGGCCGGGCCGGTTGCGCGGCCGGTCGCAGATGTTGTGAATGGCGTAGTCGCGGGTCACCCAAGCTTCGAGGAACGGGTAGATCGCCATCGCGGTGAACAGCACCCCGGGGATCACGACAGCCGGAATCAACACGTTCCAGCTGATCGTGTGGCCATCGACGTGCGTTTCCAGGTTGGGCATCATGCGTAGCGTGCCCTCGAGCCAGCCGATGTAGAAGTCGGGTTGTGAACCGGCGCCGACCTGCGCCGGGTTGTATGGCCCGTACAACCACACCGGGTTGATCTGCACCAAGGCGGACAAGCCGGCCGTGACAGCGAACGTCGCGAAGAAGAAGCCGCCGGTCTTGGCCATGAATGCGGGGTAGAACGGGGCGCCGACGACGTTGTCGTTCGTGCGGTGTTCGCCGGGCCACTGAGTGTGCTTTTGGTGCCACATGATGATCATGTGCGCGGTAATCAGCGACAGCAGGATGCCTGGCACCAGCAGGATGTGGATCGTGAATAGTCGTGGGATGAAGTCGGGTCCGGGGAACTGCCCGCCGAACACGAACGAGCCGAGGTAAGTGCCGACGATCGGGATCGATTCGATGATGCCGTAGGCAATCCGCAGCCCGGTGCCCGACAGCAGGTCGTCGGGCAACGAGTACCCGGCGAAACCCTCGAGCAGACCCAGTGACACAAGCCCGACGCCGATCAGCCAGTTCGTCTCGCGCGGCTTACGGAATGCGCCGGTGAAGAAGATGCGGCAGCAGTGCGCGACGATCGCGGCCATGAAGAGCAGGGCCGCCCAGTGGTGGATCTGCCGAATCAGCAGGCCGCCGCGAACGTCGAACGAGATGCGCAGCGTGCTCTGAAATGCCTCGGTCATCTGCAAACCGCGCAGTGGCTTGTAGCTGCCGTTGTAGATGACCTCGTTGGTGCCGGGCCTGAAGAAGAAGGTCAGAAACGTGCCCGAGAGCAGCAGGATGACGAACGAGTAGAGCGCGATCTCGCCGAGCATGAATGACCAGTGGTCGGGAAATACCTTGTTCAGATTTCGCTTCAGGAAGCCGGCGGTGCCGAACCTCTCGTCGACCTCACCGAGCCCCTTCTTCAAGATCTTCGGCGCGGGCTTGGGACCGGCGGGGTTCGGTGTCGCGGGCTTCCGGGCGCCGCCCGGCTTCATCGTGGTCATGACCGCTCGAAGAAGCTCGGGCCAACCGGCTGGTCGAATGCTGCCGTCGCGATGAACTCGCCATTGGCGTTCACGGATATCGGTAGCTGTGGCAGCGAACGCGCCGCGGGGCCGAAGACGACTTTGCAGGCCCTGGGCACATCGAACGTCGATTGATGACACGGGCACAACAGCTTGTGGCTCTGCTTTTGGTACAGCCCGATCGGGCAGCCGACGTGTGTGCAGATCTTCGAGTACGCGACGTGGTCTTGGTACGCCCAGTTCTCGCGGCCCGGGGCAGGCTTGTTGATTCCCGGCTCAAGCCTGATGAGTAGCACGGGGGTCTTGGAGTAATCCTCTTCGGACATGTCCTCGACCTTCGCCGGCAAGACCGTCGTGAAGGAGCCGACCTCAAGGTCTCCGAGTTTCACCGGAGTGCCGTCTTCGTACAGCAGCGGCGAGTTCGCCTTCCAGAGCGTGGTGTCGAGCGTCTTACGGGGCAGCGGGCCGAGGTCTCGCAGCAGCAGAACGCCAGGCAACGCGAACAGCCCGAGAGCGAGCCCCAGTGAGCGCTTGATCAGCGACCGGCGTGCGATGCCTGTTTCTTCGACGCCGACCACGATGATCTGCGACGCGATTTCGAGGTCTGCGTCAGAGGCCGCCAGCGGGTGGCGCTCCTGAACCACTTCGTGTGCCGGCATGATCCAGCGCACCCACGCGATGATGCCGGCCGCGATACCGCCGAGCGAAACGGTGAGCGAGATTCCAAGCCAGAAGTTCGACCATCGAGCATCTTTGGTCGTCGAGAGGCTGGGAATCGCGAGGTACGCCACGATGAAGCCGACGGTGCCGACCGCAGACAACAAGAACATGAACGCGATCTTGCGCTCTGCCCAGTCGGCCTTCTTCGGGTCGGCATCCTGCGGCCTAATGACGCGCTCGATGATGGGCGGGCGTACTGAGCCCTCATCGTGTAACTCGACCTGATCGCTCATCGTGCCCGCCTTGCTCGTGCGCCGATCCACATTGCTACGCCTGCGAGAACGCCGATGCCGGCCAGCCAGGCGACCAGGCCTTCAGCGATGGCCCCGGACCGACCGAGGTTGAAGCCGCCTGGGTCGGGTTCGGCCTTCATGCCCTGGACGTAGGCGATGATGTCCTGCTTCTGGGCGGTCGTCAGTTGCCGGTCACCGAACACGGGCATCGTGCCAGGACCGGTCAGCATCGCCTCGTAGATCTGTACGTCGGTGGCGTTTTTCAGCGAGGGCGCGCTCCTCCCGTAGGCCAACGCGCCACCTTCGCCGGTGAAGTTGTGGCAGGAAGAGCAGTTGGTGCGGAACAACGTCCCGCCGAGCGCCATATCGGCGTCCGTCGGCGTGTATTGGTCCTTTGTGGGCACCGAAGGGCCAGGCGCCAGCGCGGCGACGAAGGCAGCGATCTCGGCCGTCTCCGCGGCGGTGTAGCGCGGCGGCTTGCGCCGAGCTTCCGCTTCCTGTTGCTGCAACGGCATCCGGCCAGTGCTGACCTGGAAGTCGACCGCGGCTGCTCCGACTCCGATGAGCGAAGGTGCGTCGGCGCCGCCCTCGGCCGCGAGTCCGTGGCAACTCGAGCAACCCTGGAGATAGAGCGACTTGCCCTGCAGGACCTCTTGGCTCGGGTTTCCCGCCTCCGCGACGCCAGGTCGCTCGGTGATGAATCCGTAGGCAGTCCCGACTCCGAGCAGCGCTCCTACGATCACGGCGTAGCCAGCCAACCGCCGACGTCGGCGGCGTGCTCGAGGCTCGGGTGTTGTCGACATCAGCGGATCACCTAATCAGGAAAATCATCGAGAAGAGACCAATCCAAACGACGTCGACGAAGTGCCAGTAATACGACACGACGATGGTGCTGGTGACCTTCTCCGGCGTGAACCGACCACGCGACAACCGAGCGAGCAAGAACACGAACGCGACGAGCCCGCCGGTCACGTGCATGGCGTGAAAACCCGTTGCCAGAAAGAAAATCGAGCCATAAGCGGACGACGAGATCGTCATGCCACCGTGGCCCGCGAAGTGGTCCTTCACGTAGTTCGTGTACTCGAAGATCTGACCGCCGACGAACACGGCACCCATGAAGAACGTCAGGATGAACCACTCGCGCAGACCCCAGAGCCAGAACTTGAAGATTGGTCCGGAGCGATGCAAACGACGCTCTTCAGCGGCGAACACACCGAACTGGCAGGTGACACTCGAGAGCACAAGTACGACGGTGATGACGCCGTCGAATTTGGTATCGAGGACGTCACCCTTCGGCGGCCACTGCGTGCTCACCGAGCGGATCGTGAAGTAGATGGCGAAGAGTGCGGCGAAGAACATCAGCTCTGAAGACAGCCACACGATCGTGCCGACGCTTACCAGGCTCGGCCGCGTCAGTGAACCATGCGCCGGGTTCTTGCCGAGGGTCGTCGCAGTGGCCACGATGGCCATTATTGCGAGCCCCCTCCACGTTCACACCGCGACCCCCTAACCCGGGCGAGTCGGGGGTCACGAGGGTCGCTTGATGCCCTGCGGCGATAGCATCGCGGCCTGTACGGTTTGCCCGCCTGCCGCCTGTTCGTGTTCCGCCCGCCCAGCTGTTCTGTCTCCCGCCCGCCCACCTCTGAGGAGCGCCGCCGCGATGAGCAGTGTCGAGTCGCCACCAGCCGTCATGACCGTGCTGGTTTACAGCGACGACGTCACGACTCGCGAGCGCGTGCTCTTGGCAGTCGGCGCGCGCCCGGTCGCCGATCTGCCCAGCATCGACTACATCGAGTGCGCAACCCATCGCGCGGTGATCAAGACCGTCGACGCCGGTGGCATCGACGTCCTGATCCTCGACGGCGAGGCGGTGCCGAGCGGCGGCATGGGCATCTGCCGCCAACTGAAGGACGAGATCTACAACTGCCCGCCGATTCTGGTCATCACCGGTCGACGGGACGACGCGTGGCTGGCCTCGTGGTCGCGCGCGGACGCCGCGGTGCCGCACCCGATCAACGGCATCACGCTGGCGCCCGCGGTGGCCGAGTTGATGCGGCAGCGGCTCGCTCACGCGCCGGTTCGCTGACGCCGCCTTCGATGACCACCTCGGCATCGGGCGGACACCCGCCGGCCGAATCCGGCGAGCGCGCTGAACCAACCTGGCCCGGCCTGCTCACCTCGCTCCTGCAAGGCGGCGACCTGACCAGCGCGCAGACGGCTTGGGCAATGGCACAAATCATGAGCGGTGAAGCCACACCGTCACAGGTCGCTGGCTTCGCGATCGCGCTGCGCGCCAAGGGAGAGACTGCCGACGAGGTCAGCGGCCTTGCCGCGACGATGATCGAGTTCGCGGCGCCCGTTCCTGACGTTGGCGCGGCACTCGACATCGTCGGCACCGGCGGCGACCGCAGTCACACCGTGAACATCTCGACGATGGCCGCGATCGTGGCCGCGGCGGCCGGTGTGCCGGTTGCCAAGCATGGCAACCGCGCCGCGTCGTCGTCATGCGGTTCCGCCGATGTCCTCGAAGCGCTCGGCATCGCGATCGACCTGCCGGGCGCTGGCGTTGCATCCTGCGTCGCCGAGGCGGGCATTGGTTTTTGTTTCGCGCCGGTGTTCCATCCTGCGTTTCGCTACACCGCCGTCCCGCGTCGTGAACTCGGCGTCCCGACCGTGTTCAACTTCCTCGGCCCGCTCACGAATCCGGCACGTCCAACGGCGAATGCGGTCGGCGTCGCGGATTCGCGAATGGCGGCCGTGATGGCCGGGGTGCTGGCCAAGCGCGGCAACCGAGCGCTGATCTTTCGGGGCGATGACGGCCTCGACGAGCTGACCACGACCACGACATCGCAGGTGTGGGTGGTGAACGACGGCTCGGTCACCGCCACCGTGCTCGATCCGGTCGCGCTCGGGTTGAAGCCCGCGCAGCCAGATGAGCTGCGCGGTGCCGACGCTGCGCATAACGCCGACGTCGTGCGTCGCCTGCTGTCCGGGGAGAAGGGCGCGGTGCGCGACGCGGTCGTGCTCAACGCAGCTGCGGGACTGGTGGCCTACGCGGGCCCCGATGCGACCCGATTGGTCGAGCAGCTCGAGGCGGCCATGGCCACGTGTGAGATGGCGTTAGACGACGGCTCAGGTGCCCGCAAGCTCGATGTCTGGGTCGCGGCGAGCCTGGCCGCCAGGGCGGCTAGTTGACGGCCGCCCGTGCCGCTAGTTGAGGGCAGTGCGGCTGGCTAGCTGTCGCCGAGGCCGAGCGAGAACGCCGACTCGAGGTCGTGCCGCGAGTAGGTGCGAAAGGCCACGTGCGTTTCGGTCGAGAGCACGCCATCGACCTTGTTGAGGCCTCCCGGAATGACCTCGGCGAGCTCTTCGTGCTGGCGCACCCTGACCATGGCAACGAGGTCGAACTCGCCGGTGACGGAGTAGACCTCGGTGACGGCGGGCAACTCGGCGATCGCCTGTGCGACGTCGGGTACGCGGTCGACGGCGGTCTTCACGAGCACGATGGCGGTGATCACGCCCCGAACACTAACCGCG
Organism: uncultured Actinomycetes bacterium; assembly: GCA_963737705.1. Taxonomy (GTDB): domain Bacteria; phylum Actinomycetota; class Actinomycetes; order Acidothermales; family Acidothermaceae; genus PALSA-607. The sequence goes on along the minus strand of CAVTTP010000007.1, from coordinate 357,366 downwards.
GAAGACTAGCTTGCACGAGCCGGGCGATGCACCGGCCGTAGGCCACGCCGGTCAGCGAACGGGTCGGGATCAGATTCGAGCTCGATTGCGAGGTCGAGGAGAACCCGCTGGCCGCCTGCGCCATGGGCCGGGCATGACCATGAACCGTCTACCTCGACGAGCCTCACGCCCGGCGAATCGAGCCATCGCAGCACGCACTCGATTTCTTCTGCGCTGGCCGCTGCGGTAGCCCCGGCAGCCGTGTCGTCGAGCACGACCGTCTCCGCTGTCGCTATCAGCGCGTCGACGTAGGGTCGCGGGGCCGCGCCCGGAGGAATGGTGCCGGTCGCTGCAAGCCGCCCGTGCCGCACGACGACCACCTCGTAGCCGTGGTCGGGCGTTGGCCTTGCAGCCACCAGCTGGGCACACCCGGCGAGGGCCGACAATCGTTGTCCGCGGGCCGCCGCTCGGATGAACGCGGCGAGCCGATCGCGCTGAGCGGCCGCATCTTCGTATCGCAACATCGCGGCCAGCGTTTCGATGCGCCGCAGCAACGTCTTCACGACACTCCGCGCATCGCTCTCGATGGCATCGCGGACGGCAATGACGTGGGCGGCGTACTCGTCGATGCTCTCGCTACCGTCACACGGCGCGCCGCATTTGCCCATCTCCGCAAGAACACAGGCCGAGATCGGACGCCGTGGATGCAGTCGCGCGCGACATTGCCGAATGGGGACAGCTTCGTGGACTGCTGCAACAGCGAGTTCGGCTGAGCGGGTTGACGAGAACGGCCCAAGATAACTGCCGTTGTCGGCCTTCACTCCGCGCACGATCGACAGCCGCGGGAACGGCTCGACGGTGAGCTTGACCCACACCGAGCGCTCGGGAAATTTCGAGCGACGGTTGTACGGCGGTTTGTGTTGCGCAATGAGCCGGAGCTCGCGCACTTGCGCCTCGAGGTCGGTACTGCAAACGATCGGGGTGACGTCGTGTGCGATCGCCACCATCTCGATGATGCGCTGCCGCATCTCCGACGACGTGAAGTACGTGCGCACCCTGGTGCGTAGGTCTTTTGCCTTGCCGACATAGAGAACACGCCCTCGTTCGTCTCGAAATACGTAGACGCCGGGGGAGTGCGGCATCACCTCGGCGAGATGACGCTTGCTGCGCTGCTGAGCAGTGACTTGCCCGGTAAATGTGCGCAACTCCTCGAGCGAGTGCACACCGAGCCCGCCGAGCCGTTCGAACAACACATGCAGGACGTCGACGGTGGCGCGAGCGTCGTCGAGTGCACGGTGCGTTGGCTGCACGCTTGCATGCAGCACGCGGGCCAGCGTCGCCAGCTTGCAGTTCGGCGCTTCGTCGCTCGTCAGTACGCGCCGCGCCAGCCGAGCGGTGTCGATTGAGTCGAAGCCGGGCCAGTTGACACCGAGCCCGTTGCAGGCGGCCTTGAGGAATCCGAGGTCGAAGGGTGCGTTGTGCGCGACGAGCACGCAGTCGCGCGCGAACTCCAGAAATGCGGGCAGGACCGCGTCGATCTGAGGTGCGGTCGCGACCATGCCGTTGGTGATGCCGGTGAGCACGGCAATGAACGAGGGAATCGGCTCGCCAGGGTTGACCAGGGTCTGCAACTCGCCGAGCACTTCACCGCCACGCACCTTGACGGCGCCGATCTCGGTGATGCCACAAGTCGCAGGCGCGCCCCCGGTGGTCTCGAGGTCGACGACGACGAAGGTGACCTCGCGCAGTGGAACGCCGAGTTCGTCGAAGGTGCCCTGGACCGCGATCACGCTCACACCCCGGACGGTAGGGCGGCCAGCCGACAGTTCGGCGGCGCCACGCGGCGCCAGACCCGCGCGGGCGAGAAGTCGGCAAGCATATTTTCGCCGCTGTGAAAAGTGTCACTGGCCGTTTCTACTGTCGTGGTGATTGCCGGGCGGCTAACCCCGAGCCGTCCGTGACGAAGGTGGAGGAGTTCTCGTGCTGATCGACTGCGACAGCTGCGCTGTCCGTGGGCTTGCCTGCGGCGATTGCGTGGTCACGGTGTTACTCGGTACATCACCAGCAGGCGTCGAACTCGACGATGCCGAGCAGGCAGCGATCAGTGCCCTCGCCGATCAGGGCTTGGTGCCGCCGCTTCGGCTGGTGGCTGCCCTCACCCCCGAAACGGCTGCAAATCTTGCGCTGCAAGAGGGCCAGGAGAGGCCTGTGGGACAGGTGGGACGGAAGAGGTCCGCAGCATCCTGAGGTGCCGTAGTCCGTTCGGGTGACGAGGGAGCGATCTTGTTGGATCGCTGCTAACCTGCCCGCGGGCAACCGTTTCCCAGCCGTGAACTGTACGGCGGCGGTGCCTGCGCCTAATTCGTTCGATGCGGTCCGCTCGTCCCTTTCACGCTAATTCAGGTGGGCGGGAGGCCTGCAACGGCGAAGCCGGGGACCCAATCTCCGTTGGGGTGAATCGAGCACGTGGACTGGTCCAAGGACCGGTTCGCACGCTTGTAGGGCCGCTTCCAGCCCGAACCCGTCAGCTAACTTGGTCGGCGCCGAGGAAGAAGGAGATCGCCCACGTGGCGTCCCCTCAGATCGTCTTCGCGCCGCACATTTCGCGGCGCACCAAGCGCCTTAGCCCTCGCCGGGCTGCCCTGCTTGCCGGATTCACGGCGACGCTGGCCCTGACCTTGCTGCCCACCGGCTCCGCGTTGGCTGACCAGGCCACGAGTGTCGACACCGCAGCCGGCCAGGCCCAAGTCCAGGCGCTGGCCGACAAGGCTGAGATCGTCGTCGAGCAGTACGACGCCTCGCAGGACGCGCTGGCTGCCGCGCAGATCCAGCTCGCGACCGACCAGGCCGCGATCACCGCAGCGCAAACGACCGTCGACTCCACCCAGGTGCTCGTCGACGCAATCGCCCGAGACGCCTACGAGTCGGGCGCACTCGGCGGCGCCGCCAGCGTGCTGCTCTCCCAAGACCCGCAGGCCGCTCTCCGTGGCGCCGACTACTTGGAGCGCGTCGCGGACAACCGCGACCGTGACCTCGCGCAGGCGACCAACGCCCGGAACGCGCTCGTGCAGGCGCAGGCGTCGGCGAATCAGGAGTTCGCGAGCATCCAGAAGCTTCAGGCGTCGCTTCAGGCCGAGCAGAAGACCATCAACGCTTTGATCGGCAAGCAGCAGGCAGCACTCGACGCGACGCAGGCACAAGCAGCTGCCCAGGCGGCCGCCCAAGTCGCCGCAGCGACCCAGGTCAGCCGTAGTCAGACGAGGACCGCTTTGCCGGCCGCGAAAGCCAAGGCTGCGGCACCTGTGGCCAAGGTCGTGGCACCGGTTGCGAAGGTTGCAGCGCCAGTGGCCAAGGTTGCAGCGCCTGTCGCCAAGGCCGCGGCTCCCGCCGTCCCAGCGGTCGCGAGCAGCAAGGCCGCCGCCGTGTTGAAGTACGCCTACGCCCAGCTTGGCAAGCCCTACCGTTACGGCGCCGCAGGTGCTCGGACCTTCGACTGCTCGGGGCTGACGATGCGCGCATGGGCAGCAGCTGGCGTGGCAATCAGTCACAACGCCGCCGCGCAGTATTACTCGACCAAGCACGTAGCGAAGAGCGCCCTGCAGCCAGGTGACCTCGTGTACTTCGGCCGTCCGATCCACCACGTGGGCATCTACATCGGTGGGGGCAAATTCATCGAGGCGCCCTACACCGGTGCCGACGTCCGGATTTCCAACCTCAGCGCTCGCCACGACTACGCGGGCGCATCGCGGCCATAACGGCCCCCTGAGGGATCGGCGTCGGCCTGCTTCATGATCTGCCGCCCTACGATGACGGCGTGACGCGCACGCTCGTCGTGACCAACGACTTCCCACCGCGCGCCGGCGGGATTCAGTCTTTCGTCCACGAGCTGGTCGCGCGGCTTGACGACGTCGTCGTGTACGCGCCCGCCTGGGACGGCGCGGCAGCGTTCGACGCCGCGCACGGATTCGAGGTCGTGAGGCACCCGTCGTCCCTCATGCTTCCGACGCGCGCCGTGTCGAGGCGCGCCGCGGCGCTGCTGAAGGCCAACCACTGCGACGCGGTTTGGTTCGGAGCAGCTGCGCCCTTGGGCTTACTCGCGCCGGCGCTTCGACGAGCCGGCGCTGCCCGGATCGTGGCGACGACCCACGGCCACGAAGCGGGCTGGGCACAACTTCCCTTGGCCCGACAGACCTTGCGTCGCATCGGCGACGGCGTCGACGTTTTGACCTACCTCGGTGAATACACTCGCGGCCGCCTCGAGCGCGCGTTGTCGACGTCCGCCCGACGACGGCTTGAACGGCTGGCGCCAGGTGTCGACACGTCGTTCTTCAAGCCCGGGGCGGGCGGCGACGTTGTGCGCCACGATCTCGGACTCAGCGATCGACAGGTGATCGTGTGCGTGTCGCGCCTCGTACCTCGCAAGGGCCAGGACGTCCTTCTGCGCGCGCTGCCTGCGGTGCTGCGATCGGTGCCCGATGCGGCGCTCTTGATCGTCGGCGACGGCCCTGACCGGAAGCGGTTGGAGGCGATCACCGATCGCGAAGGGCTCCGGGCCGCCGTCCGTTTCAGCGGACCTGTCCCGTGGGCTGAACTGCCCGCCCACTACGACGCGGGCCAAGTCTTCGCGATGCCTTGCCGCACAAGACGCAGAGGTCTGGACGTCGAAGGGCTGGGCATCGTTTATCTCGAGGCCTCCGCAACGGGTCTGCCAGTTGTCGCTGGTCGCTCCGGCGGTGCGCCGGACGCGGTGATCCTCGGGGAGACCGGACAGCTGGTTGATGGCCGTGACGTTGCTGCAGTGGCCGGGTCGATCGTGTCGCTGCTGCGCGATCCCGATTCTGCGGCCGCGATGGGGCGAGCGGGGCGCGCATGGGTCGAGCAGGACTGGACCTGGGACGCATCGGCCGCCCGCCTCGCAGGCATGTTGGCCGCGCGCTAGCTCAGGCCGTCATGACGCCCGATGCGGTGTGTTGGTCGCCGGTCGCGATTGTTCGGCCGCGATCTCTCCACGTAAAGATGACCGTCCCAGCAACCGCAATGACAGCGGCGCACAACCAACCGGTGGTTTGGAGACCGCCGACGTGCTTGGCCAGATCGAACGGCAGGTAGGTCTTCCACGGCGAGTGGCCCGCTCCGGTCGGCACCCAGTTGACGATCGATCCGAACGCGTGCAACGCGACGCTTACGGCCATGAGCCCGGCGAACGCCGTGCGACGGATTCGGGTTGTCGAAGTCCACTCGCGCCACGCAATGGTGAACAGCGGGACGCACAACGTGAGTCCCTCCAGCGGTGTGCGGTAGGAGTAAAAGCCGTCCCCGCCTGAGAATCGACTCGCCCAGATCTGAACGACGACGTAGCCGATGCCCGACACTGCCGCTGACCGCACCCACCACGGCGCGACTCGCCACGCTGCGCGGCAGCCCGGCAATAGCAACAGCAGCGCGGGAGTCATCACCAGAACCCCGCGCTCAGGTGAGACGAACGTGCCGAGGATGCCTACCCCGAACTCCACGACGGCGTGCCCGGATGCCGGTGCTGAGTCTGCGTAGCCGCCAAGTACCGTCCACCGACCCCACACCGCGTGGTTGTACAGCAGCAGAATCCACAGACCGATAGCCGATCCGGCGCTGATGAGCAGCGGTCGAAGGCTCCGCTCACGAATTGCCGCGGCGACGCCGAGGACGACGGCCACCACGCCGAGGTGCGGGCGGATAAGGATCGCAAAACCTGCAGGTATTCCGGCCAACAACCACCGTCGATGCGAATAGCACAACACCGTGAGCAGCACCGCCGCCTGCGCCGGCCCGTGCGTCCACAACTCCTTGGCAGACACGGTCCAGGTGCCGGTGGCGAAGGCCAACGCAAGGGCGGCGGCGGCGGCTTGTCGACGCGAGGCAACGCGACAGCACAACGCGTACGCGAGCCCGATGGCGATGGCCGAGGCGACCACCGCCGCGAGAGCACTGGGATAGATCGGGGGATAGCTGGTCGGCCCGATCAGTGCATAGAACGGCGCTGCCCAGAAGATGGTGCCAGGCAGTCGGTTCGTCACGTATCGGCCATCGGCGGCGTACAGCCACGGGAACTGACCGTGAAAGGCCGTCAGAGTTGCGTTGCCGTGATGTGCCAGTTGCCATGCAGCGACGGCCGTAGCGTGTGCATCGTTGTTCAGGGGATCGTGATACTGCGCGGTCGCCGCGAAAACAGCGAACGCAATGACGCCGACAACGAATGCTTCGAACCAAACTGGGCGAACAGATGCGCGACCGAGCTCGACGTCGTCAGCTACGTGCACTAGCCCGCTAGGGAGTGCAGGTCGTCGACTGCACCGAAGTCCCACCCTGGACCAGGTTGCAGGTCTTCTGGAACTTGGACTTGACGACGCTGCCCAAGGCAAACACGATGACCACGATGACGGCCGCGATGGCTGCAATGAGCAGGCCGTATTCGACGGCGGACGCGCCTTTGTCGTCCTTCACGTGGCGGCGCACTGCCACCATGTAGGCGATCATGGACGAACCCTTCGAGGCGATCGGCGCCGACCCGGGTCTCCAGGTCAACTGCCAGGCGTAACCCACCCAGCGTCTTGAGCCTGCGCCTTCCAACTGCCACTCGCTATCGGACGCCCGGTCGAAAACCGCGTACCGATGGGGGATAGCAGGCGGCGCGATTCCGGACTATTGTGCGCGCCGCGCTGGAACTGGTGTGCGCGCCGAGTTCGAGCTGGTGCGCGCCGCTTACTGCTCGGGCGACTTGATCAGCCGCAGTCGCATGGCTGACATCAGCGCCTGGGCGCGGTTGGCAGCGCCGAGCTTCTCGTAAAGCTTTGAGATGTGCGTCTTCGTCGTGGACTCGCTGATGTAGAGCTGGCGCGCGATCGCGGCAACACCCAGGCCGTCGGCAAGAAGTTGCAGCACTTCGCGTTCGCGCGGACTTAGTTGCGGTCCGGACGGCGTGAGTCGGCGGCGCATCGCCTCGGCGAGGTCGCTGGCCGAGAACGACCTCGGTGAGACGACCGCGTGGCGAGCCGCCGAGACGACGTCCTCGGCAGGGGCATCCTTCGCCACAAACGCCGAGGCGCCGGCCTCGAGAGCGCCGAACAGCTGCTCGTCGCCTGCGTACATAGTGAGCACGACGATGCCGATCTCGTCATTTTGGTCGCGCAGCGCGCGGGCGAGGTCGAGGCCGTTTCCGTCCGGCAGCCGCACGTCAACGACGACCACGTCGGGCTGGTGCTGCTTGGCCAGCGCCACGGCTTCGGCAACCGACCCGGCCTCAGCAACCACCGAAAAGTCCTCGGCCCGCTCGAACGCCCGGCGCAACCCCTGTCGGATCAGCTCATGGTCGTCGACAAGCAGCACGGTCGCGACCATCGCAGTTCCTTTCTTCTCACTTGCCGCCGACGTTATCGTGCCGAGCGCGAATCCGGCCGCACCGGGACGTCGTCCAGGTCGTCAAGATTCTCGTTCCCCGGTTCGCTGGCGGAAAACTCACCCACTCGGACGTCGACAAACGTGCCGTGGGGTTCGCGGGTGCCGATGGAGAGGTCTGCTCCGAGCCGGGCGGCCCGCTCGCGCATCACCTCGAGGCCGAAGCTGTCGTGGCGCCCGGTGCCCATGCCTCGGCCGTCGTCTTCGATCCGCAGGTGGGCGGTTGGAGGGTCGACGCGCAGTGTCACCCACAAATGCTCGGCTGCTGCGTGCTTACGGGCATTCGTGATGGCCTCCTGGGCGATGCGCAGCAGTTCCGTCTCGGCTGCGATCGGGAGCCGATCGGGTGACTCGTCCAAGACCAAGTGCACAGAGAACGTGGTGCCGGCGCTCACGGCACGGACGTAGTCCGAGAGCGCGGTCCCGAGAGCAACCTGAGCCTGCACCTCGCTGCGCAGGTCGAAGATCGACAGCCGCAGCTCTCCGACCATCCGGGTGATCTCGCCGCGCAGTTTGCGCAGCACGTCGGCCATCGGCGGGTTGCCTGCGCGCGCATGCTCCTGGGTCTCCTGTGACGCCTCCGCGACCAGATCGTCGACGGCGTAGCCCAGTGATGCCAGTTCTTGCGCGATCCCATCGTGGATCTCTCGCGCCAGGCGACGGCGTTCCTCCGACGTCGCGATGGAGCGCACCTCGCCGAAGAGCAGCGCGGTCTCCAGCCGCAGCGCAGTTTCGTCTACCAAGCGCATGGCCGGCTCGACCAGCCGTATCTCAGAGCTGGCCGGTCCGGTTCGATAGGTCGGCGGCCGCTGATGGGTTTCGAGTGCGACCAGCCCGAAGGTTCGTGAACCCATCCGCAGCGGCAGCACGGTATGCCCGAAACGGGTCGGGTCGGACGCCGTGGGGCTGTCGCCGAGGGGCTCGCTCGCAAGCGTCGGCCCTGGCGCAAGCCACGCTTTGCCGAGCGGTGTGTCGTCGGCCAGGGAGGTGTCCCAGTCGACGAAGCTCGCGCCCTCAAGTGCGAGTGGGAGCAGGCGGCCACCTTCGGCGCGGACGAATACCGCTCCACGTTCGTACGGCAACTGCGCGCGCAGTGTCTGCAGGAGGCCCTGCGCCAGGCTGACTGGGTCGAGGCCTCCGACGAGTTGACGGCTCACCGTTCGTAGCTGGCTGAGCAGTTCGTAGGCGTCTTCATACGAGCGGTTCTGGTCGGACCCGGCCGACGCGGCGGCCAGCCGCCGAATCCAGGCCGCCAGCAAGCCGACCGCCAGAGCCAGCAGCACCCATTGGCTGGAGTTCGCCGCAAAGGTGTGCAGCGCGGTGGGGTTCTTCGCGACCAGGTGGCCAGTCAGCAACACGAATGCGGCCATACCGGTGGCGGTGATGGCGGGCACGAGGCCGTAGATCAAGCCGGCCGCAAAAGCTGGAGCCAGCAGGTACGGAAGCAAGCCAGTTCGATCGGACGGCGGTGCGACGACGGCACCAGCGGCGATGCATGCCTCGAGCGTCGGCAGCAGCCGCCGAACCACGACGTTGTTGCTCGGTAGGTAGGCGACCCCTGCGGCAACGACAAGAACCAACGCACCCGCCACGGTTCGGCGCGGGTGCGCATCGAGCGCGGCGACGACGAAACAGAACCCCAGCAGTCCGAGTCGGACGGCGAACGCGAGCGCGCGTGGCTCAGCGAGCCTCGCCCATCGTCGTCCCGATTTCATCGTTGGCGCCCTAGTCGTTGAACGGTGGTAGTGGGTTGAACGGTGCTAGTGGTTGAAAAGTGAGTGATAAGCCGAGATTGCCGCTGGTCCCATGACCACGATGAAGAGCGCCGGCAGGATGCAGAAGATGAGCGGGAACAGAATCTTCACCGGCACCTTCTGCGCCATTTCTTCTGCGCGCTGGCTGCGCTTCACCCGCAAATCCCTGGCCTGTACGCGTAAGACGTTCGCGACCGGGATACCGAAGGTATCGGCCTGCACCATCGCTGTGACGAAGCCGCGTAACTCCGCCACGTTCGTCCGCTCGGCGACAGCGCGCAAGGCATCGATTCGGGCCAACCCGATCTGCATCTCCTGCAGCACCCGAAACAGCTCCTCGGCCAACGGACCTCGGGTGTTGCGGGCAACCTGCGATAGCGCGGCGTCGAAGGGCAGGCCGGCCTCCACCGAAATCGTCAGGAGGTCCATCGAGTCCGGCAGATCGCGACGGATCCGCTCATTGCGGTTGTACGCCGTTTGATAGAGCACGAGGTCGGGCGCGAAGTAGCCGAGCGGGCCTAACAGCACGGTCACGCCCGCAGTCACCGCAAGGCCGCCGTCGAGTGCCAGTGGCAGCGCGATCCCGATCGCAACTCCGCAGACCAGACCGATGACCTTGAACGCCAGGATGCGTTCGACATCCCAGCCCGTCGGGTTTCCGGCCAGGTCGATGCGGTGGCGCAGCTTCGACGCCTCGTCGCGCGGGCTGAGCTGGCCGCCGAACCGGCTGAGGCGACGCAGGACAGGGCTAAGCGCCCGCTCGACGAACGGCCGGTCGAGTTCACGCCGCACCTCGTCGCGGCGCGGGCTGAGCGCGTCAAGTGCGGCGAGCGATCGGTTGACCTGCTGGCGATCAGATGCAGTCGCGCCGAGCGCCATCACGAGTCCGACGATGCTGGCAAAGATGGCGATGACTCCGCCCACAAGCAGCAGTTGTTCCGTCACGTCAGACCTCGACCTTCACGACGCGGCGCAACCAGAAGATGCCCGTAATCATCAAGACGATCATGACGCCGAGCAGCGTGACGCCAAGCGGATCAGTGAACAGCGGCTTGATGTACGTCGGGCGCACGAGGATCAGGTAGGTGGCGAAGATCGGCGGTAACGCGCCGAGGATCCATGCCGACAGCCTGCCTTCGGCCGACAGGCCGCGGACCTGCCTGCGCAGTCGCTCGCGTTCCCGGATGGTCGCCGCCACGGTCGTCAGGATCTCGGCGAGGTTCCCGCCGACCTCGCGGTGGATCCGGATAGCCATGACGATCCAGGCAAAGTCCTGGCTGACCATCCGGGTGGAGATTCCCTCGAGGGCATCCTCGACGGGCATGCCCAGGCGGGTTTCGACCAGTGCGCGGTTGAACTCGATCGACATCGGTTGAACATCCTCGCGGACGACGGCGTCCATGGCCTGCGCGAGGGAGTGACCGACCGAGATGCTGCCGGCGATGAGCTGCAGGGTGTCAGGCAGTTGTTCGAGGAACGCGGTCGAGCGACGACTCTCCCTCATGACGAGGTAGGCGATTGGGCCGCCAATGCCGATCAGGATGCCAAGAATCGCCGCGACGACGGAGCCGCCGCCCAGGAGCAGAAAGAGCAGGCCGAGCCCGCAGGCGGATCCCACCTGCACGACGATCCATTCCGCCGGCTTCAGCGGTACCCCCGCAGCTTCAAGGCGCCTACCCAGGCGGGCATCGAAGTCAGGGGAGACGACCAATCGACCCGCGAGTTGCACTGCCGAGCGCGTCACTGAGCTGTCGCCCAGTGCCGTGGGTTGCGCCTCGGTGCGCGTAGTTCTGCCGGTCAGCGTGTAGAAGGACAGGCGGCGCCGCATTCTCGTGTCGCGGGTGTCGAGCAGCCTCGCGTTGAACGCCAGCAGCACGAAAATTGCCAGTAGCCCGACGAAGACGGCGGCAATGCCGATGACCAGATACGTGTGGCTGCCAAGCGGAGCGATCGTCACCTTCTCCGGTCGCGGACTTGCTGCTGCAGCTGCTTTCGATGCGGTGCCGGCGGCCACTGTGGTGCTCGAGAGCTGGTAGGCGGCCGAGTCGGTGACGGTCGTGTTGCCGGCGCGTGCGGTCACGGCCACTGTGACACCCAGACCGGCGAACTGCGCCGGCACCTGTGCGGTGATCAGGATCTCGGTGGAGATGTCCTGTGCCGCACTGCGAAACGCGGGTGCGAACTCCGCGGCCTGCTGAGTCGCGAACAGCCGGCCGCCAGACGCGGCCGTCAGCTGTTGCAGCGGTGCGACCTGCGTCGCAGTCGTACCGAGCGAGATCGCGTCGATGACAGCACCAGACAGCTGCGCAGCAGAGACGGCTTGGGCCACCGACGCCTTGCTCGAGTCGTCCTGACTACCGGTAAGCAAGACGATGGTGCGCGAGCCCGTTGTCCCGACTGCCCGCTCGGCAACAAGCGTTGCGTCGTACAGAGCTGTCCCGCCGCTGGCGGCGAGGCCATTGATGTCTGCGGTGAGCGCCGCGCGATCGATGGTCGGCGCTGCGACGAGAGTGGCGGTTGTCGAGACCGTTACAAGGCCGACCTTCGCATCTGCAGGGACGGCCTTGAGAAACGCCAGCGCTGCAGATTGGGCGCCGGCGAGACTGGCGCCCTTCATGCTGCTGCTCGTGTCGACAACGAGTACGGCAGTACGGCTCGCTTCGGGGACGGCGCTCGCAGCCGTGCTGCCGACCGCCATCGCTTTGCTGTCGACGGGCGTGCCGTTAAGGAAGACGCGCACCGACGTCAGGTCGACCGACTCACCCGCCGGCAGCCCGATGGCACTGAACGTGACGTCGAGTTGGCCGGGTTTGCTCGACTGGCTCTCAATCCGCCCGGTGGGTGGTACGGACGGAGTGGCTGCACTTGCCGTCGGCGTAGGTGTTGCCGCAATCGCCGGCGAAATCGCGAGTGCGACTGGCCCCACACTCAGCGCCAGCGCCGCGATGCCGGTGAGTCCGGTCGCCCACGCGCCGGCGCGCTTCATGACGGGGAGTCCGCCGTATCGGGGAGCGCGACCGCGGCCACCCCGATGGATACCGGGTCGACGCGAATACCTGCAGCAGCAAGTTTGGCAACGAAGCTCGAGAGCGCGCTGGTTGGCAGCAGTGATCCGAGCGGGCGCCCGATGTCGTCATATCCAGGGGTGTGGTCGAACAAGTACAGATCGTGCAACTCGACACTGTCGCCTTCGGGCGCGATGCCCACAACCTCGGTCACGCAGGTAATCAGCCGGCTGCCGTCCTTGAACCTCGCCTGGTGCACGATCACGTCGAACGCACTCGCCATCTGCTCGCGGATCGCGCGCACCGGCAGTTCCATGCCCGCCATCATCGCCATCGTTTCGATGCGGGCGAGGACGTCCTTTGGCGAGTTCGCGTGCACTGTGCTGATCGATCCGTCATGGCCGGTGTTCATGGCCTGCAGCATGTCGAGCGCAGCCGCGTCGCGGACCTCGCCAACCACGATCCGATCGGGGCGCATGCGGAGCGCATTGCGGACAAGGTCGCGGATCCTGATCTCGCCACGGCCCTCGATATTGGGCGGCCGGGCCTCGAGTCGCAGTACGTGTTCTTGGTGCAACTGCAACTCGGCGGCATCCTCGACGGTGATGATGCGCTCGTCGGAGGGGATGAACGACGACAACACGTTGAGGGTTGTGGTCTTGCCCGCACCAGTGCCGCCGGAGACCAATATGTTGAGCCGGGCCTTCACGCACGCGCGCAAGAACTCGGCGAGCTCCGGCGTCATCGTGCCGAAGCCGATGAGGTCGTCAGCTTCATAAGGATCGGTCGCGAACTTGCGGATGGTCAGCAGCGACCCGTCGACTGCGATCGGCGGTACGACTGCGTTGATACGGCTGCCGTCAGCAAGTCGGGCGTCGACCATCGGGCTCGTTTCGTCGACTCGACGTCCTACCTGAGCGACGATCTTGTCGATCGTGCGGCGCAGGTGTGCTTCGTCGACAAACGACGCGGCGACGGCGTGTAGCCGACCGGCCCGCTCGACGTAGATCTGGCTCGGGCCGTTGACCATGATCTCGCTGACATCAGAGTCGCGCAGAAACGGCTCGAGCGGGCCGTACCCGAGGATGTCGTCGGCGATCTCTTGCGCGATACGCGTGCGGTCGGCGACCGAAAGTGGTGTCTCATCTTGGGCAAGCACTCCCTGCAGGGTGTGCCGCACCTTCTGCTCGAGGTCGGCTTGGGTGAACCTCGTGTCGTAGAGCTGTGGGCCCAGGTTGTCGAGCAGAGTCGCGTGCACGGTGCGCTTCAGATCGACGAATGGATCGGCGGTGCGGCGCGCAGCCGAGGCCTGCGCCTCGAGCGCTTGTGCTGTTGAGTCGGCGCCCGCGTCGCGCGACCGGCGGGCTTGGGCAAGCCGATCCGCGAGACTCATGACGTCTTCGACTTTCTCCGCAATAGCCCGCGACGATCGGTGCGCAAGTTCGCGGCGATCGGGTCGGCCGCGCGTGCCAGCGGCAGCACGTAGTCGTCGCCGAACTGCCGGATGGCCATGCTCACCGGATGACTCGGGTCGTCGAGCATGATCGGCACCCCACGGTTAATGGAGGCCGGCACGGCGCGCGACGACGGGATGTGCAACGCGATGGGCACCCGCAAGGTTTTCTCCACCTCCGACAGTGCAAGCCCGACCTTCGAGTCGGCTCGGTTGAGCACGACACGTAACCGCTCACGCGGGTAATTGAGCAGGTCGAGCGTTTCGAGTGTGAGCTTGAGATTCTTCAACGCGGGGATGTCGAGAGTGGCCAGCAGCGCGATGACGTCGGACTGGTCGAACGCTGCCAACACGTGGTCGGTGAATGCCGGCGGTGTGTCGACGACGACGAACGCGAATTCCTCCCGCAGCAACTGCAAGATCGTCGTGATGAGCGACGCCGGCACCGTCTCGGCAGAGCCCGGCTCGACGGGCGCGACCAATGCCGACAGGCCGGGCGAGTGCGGCGTCAACAACGCGGTGACTGCGGGCAGGTCGAGCGTCTCGAGTAGCGGTACCGCGTCGGCCAGTGTGTGCGCAGGAAACAATTGCAGCACGATCGCGACGTCGCCGAAGTTCAAGTCGAGATCGACAAGGCACACCTCACGTCGCCCGCCATCGGCCAGTGATGCCGCGAGATTGCTTGCCAGCGTGGTCTTTCCGCAGCCGCCCTTGGCCGAGAAGACGGTCACGACGACGCCACGGCGACCGTCTTCGCCCTCGCCGTGCGAGGCGCGTTGACGCATTGCTGCCGCGACATCACGAACCCGCCGTACGGCGTCGTTGACCCCCGCGAGGTTGCGTTCCTCGACGACTTCGCGAATGCCGTTGCGCAATGCGTCGACAAGTAGGGGAGTGTCGATGCGTCGCCGCACGAGGACTACTCCGAGGCTGGTGCGGGTGATCCGCATGCTGTCGCTCAGGTGGAAGGCGGCGTCCTGGTCAACGGACGGCCCGAGGACGACGGCGTCCTCACCAGGGTGTGCCTCGAGGTGGCGGCGAAGGTCGTCGAGCGTCTTCAGGACGAGAACGCCAGGACCAAGCGCCGACCGCAAGGTTTCCGCTCGGGTCGGATCGGCTTCGACGATGACGCTCATGACTGGGCGGCGTTCGTGACGTTCGTGGCGTTCGTCGGCGGGAGCGACGGGACCGAGGAGTTCGCGGTCAGCAGCGTGAGGTAGAGGGCGCCCGCCGACTGCGCGTATATCAGCGTCTGGGCTTGGGCGGCAGTGACGCCGAAGGTCACGACGTCGGATTGCTGGGTCGTGCCGGTTGCTTGGCCCGACGAGGGCACGAGCGTGCGGCTACCGACCGCGATGACGGAGACGCGCGGGAGGATCAGCTTGGTCGAGCCGCCCGCAGTCAGGAAGACGGCCACCTGCGATCCCGGGGCGATGAAGCCATTGACGCCCGCCGGGCCCGGAAGGGCGACACTCAACGCCATCGTGCCCGCCGTTGGGATCGTCAGCGCGCTCGAGGCCCCCTGCTTGCCGAACTTCGTGAACAGGATCTGCTCACCTGGGTAGATGGGTGCCAGGGTGACCAGGTTGGCGACCGGGTCGATCGTCGCGAGCGCTCCCGCAGCAACGGCCTCGCGCGCGACCTTGCTGAACTGGAGGTCGCCTTCGGCAGACGCGGCAGCCCCCGTCGTCCCGGCTGGAATGATCTTTTTGGCGATCAGGATCTGCTCGGGCGCCTCACGCGCCTTGACCTTCTGGTTCACGTCGTGGACGTAGATCAGGACCAGGCCGGCTCCGAGGGCGGCGATCAGGACGGCGGCGACGAGCAGGACCGTGCGGCGTCCCATTCGGCGTCACCACTCCCTTCGCGTGTGCGGTGCAGGTGCGACCGACCCAGGTCACACTTGACGCGCATACTCGCACCTCCGCGGGCGGCTGGGCAGGCCTGACCACGCAGGATGCGTTGACTTAGTTCCGCAAGCCTACGGGGGCGGCGGGACTTCGGTCATCTTGCGCGCGGTGGGTTCAGCCGTTCGATACGGCCGCGACGACCCTCGACCGCACCGACGGGTCGTCCCATCGGCGGAAGCTCTGGGCGATCGACAGGCCGCTGAGCGAGACCAAACCTGATGCCAGCACGAGGCAGGCGTACAGCGACTGCTCATGGGCGGACAGGGCAAACAGCAGGCCGATGAGGGTGGTGACCGTCGCCAGCCGCACCGAATAGACAGCCATAGCCGCGGGCGGTGCCGGGGTGTCGCGGTGACCCCGAAGGTCGGCTCGGTGCGGCGTTCGGATGGATAGTCGCAGGCAGGTAGCCAGCACGACAGCGGTGCACGACGCCAGGCAGCAGGCCATGGCCACTACGTCGGAGACCGTGATCGGTCCCGCCGCTCGCACGCTGCCGGCGATAGCGGCGACCAGGCAGCTGCCGCCAATGGTCTCCCCGAGAACGATGGTCTTGGCGGTCACTGCGAGCCGTGGCGGGTGCGGGAGGGTCGCCAGCCAGGTCGCACCGCCGGCGTCGAGGCAGAACATGTTGACCCCGTACAGGAGTCCTGCGCCTGCGGCGACGAGCGCGGGAAGGAGTACCAGCGAGTCCCACCGCAACGCTGCTGTAGCCGCGACGACCCCCGGTAGTACCGCCAGCACGAGCAGGCCGCGGCGCAGTGGTGCGGCTCGCCAGACGTTGGCGCGATCGACGCGCACGAGAGTGGCGAGCGGGCTCGGTGGCATCGGGCGGCGGCGCTCAACGCGCGACTCCCGAAATCTGGTGCGATCGCCGGGGCGCCGAAGTGCCCACGCGCAGATCCGCGGTCCGGCCCAAAGACACCCCAACAAGATGACCGCGAGCGCGACGGTTCCCGATGCCCAGGTGGCGTATCGGTGGGCGCCTCCTGCCAGGACGGCGGACACCGCCGGCTTCGTCGGTGCGTTGTCGAGGACGCGGTAGCCAAGATGTGCTTGCAGCACGATCAGCGTGATCACCACGATGATCGCCGTCAACGCCCACACCGCGCGCCGCCCGAGCAGGCTTTGGCGGGCGCCGATCAAGACCCACGCGACCATCTGGCCGGCGACGGTGACCATGGCGACGTAGACCAACGTCGTGACCAGGGCGAGGCCAAGGCCGGGGCGCGCGCCGGTCACGAACGACGTCATGCCGAACAGCAGGACGAACTGGCTCATCCATGCCAGGTTGAGCGGCGCGACGAGCAACGACTCGAAGAAGTGCGTCGCCGGTCGAATCGGGTAGGCGACCAGTTGTTCGGGAGGGAACAACTCGTTGCCCCCGCCCGCTGCGAGCGGAGCGACGAGCGAAAGCACCGCGAAGCCGAGGAACGCGGTCGGTCCAAGGACGGTCACGTCGAACGACCGGGAGCGCGGCGCAAGCTGGCCCGCGATGACTGCGGCGGTCAGCAGGCCGGGCACGCACGCGGCCAGCACCAGCAGTCCGACGCGGACGCGTTCTGCCCTGACCATCCGCCAGCGCAACCGGACGAGGGCAGGAAGCTGCGCCCCTGTCACGACGTCCCCGCCGTCACGAAAGCCGCGTCATGAAAGCCGCCATCATGAAAGCCGCCGTCATGAGAGGAGGGTCCGGTAGCGCAACTCGCCGGCCTCGCCGCGCAGTTCGATCGACGGGCCGGCTGCGACGATCCGTCCGGCCCGCAGCACGACAACCTCGTCGCACGCCGCGGCCGCAAGCTCGAGCAGGTGCGTCGACACGACCACAGCCGACCCGTTGTCGCGCGCCTCTCCGATCACTTGGAGCGTGGCGTCGACACCGAGCGGGTCGACGCCGTCGAATGGCTCGTCGAGCAGCAGCACAGAAGGCTCGTGCAGCACGGCGAGCACGACCGAAAGCCGGCGTCCCATTCCGTGGGAGAACCCCGCGGTGATCCGATCCGCCGCGCCCACGAGATCGAAGAGATCAAGTAGCTCGGTCGCGCGGTCCTTCCAGTCAGGTCCTAGCCCGCGCAACTTGGCTGCCAGTGCGAGGTGCTCCCACGGTGTGGCGCGGGGAATCAGCCCGCCGACGTCGGGGCAGTAGCCGACGTGCGCCTTGGCCGTCGCGGGATCACGCGTGACGTCGACACCTGCGACTGTGACCTGGCCGCTGGTTGCAGGCAGGACGCCGGCCAGCACCCGCAATGTCGTCGATTTACCGGCGCCATTGCGGCCCACGAGGGCGACCGCCGACGCTGGTTGCACAGTCAGGTCGAGGGAGTGGACAGCGACGACGGGCCCGAACGCGACGCGCAGGCCGATCGTTTCGACGTGGGCGGGCGGGTGGGCGACCACTGCTCACCTCCGGCTGCCACGCGATCTCGCTTGTGTGCTCGACCGTCCGTACGCCCCGCTGAAGGGCGTCCCCCTGAAAGCCCTGCCTCTGGAGCTCCCGCCTTTGAAGCTCAGGGTGCCATTTGGGCGGTTGGTCCCGTGGGCGAATACAAACCTTCGATGTCCGCGGCGAACTCAGTCATGACCACGCTCCGCCGCAGCTTGAGCGTCGGCGTGAGCTGGCCGCCGGCTTCGGTGAAGTCGCGATCAAGGATCCGGAAGCGTCGGATCGACTCCGCCCGCGACACCACCCGGTTCGCGTCGGCGACGGCTGCCTCGATCTCTGCCAGCAGGTCGGGGTCTTCGCGCAGGTCGGCCAAAGTCAGCGACGGGTCCTTGCCGACCTTCGTCTTCCAGGTTGCCAGTGCCTCTTCATCGATCGTGATCAACGCGGCGATGTAGGGCCGCCGGTCGCCGAGCACCATCGCTTGTGCAATCAAGGGGTGGCTTCGCAGTCGGTCCTCGAGTTGGGCGGGTGAGACATTCTTGCCGCCTGCCGTGACCAGGATTTCCTTCTTGCGACCAGTGATGGTGATGAAGCCGTCGTTGTCGATGGCGCCGAGATCGCCGGTTCGCAGGAAGCCATCGGCGTCGCGCGCGGCCGCGGTGGCTTCGGGATCGGCCCAGTAGCGATCGAAGACATGCTGTCCGCGCACCAGGAGCTCACCGTCGTCGGCGACTCGCACCGTCGTACCAGCGAGCGGTGGGCCGACGGTGCCGATCTTGACGGCATCGGGACGGTTGACCGCCGCGGCCGCGGTCGTCTCGGTGAGTCCCCATCCTTCGAGCACCGGGATTCCGGCACCCCGAAAGAAATGGCCGAGACGCACGCCGAGCGGTGCCCCGCCGGAAATCACCCATTGCACATCGCCGCCTAGGGCCGCCCGCAGCTTCCGAAAGACCAGGACGTCGAGCGCGGCACGCTTCAGCCGCAGGCTCAGGGGCACCCTGCCGTGCTCGATCGCCTCGCTGGCATGGATCGCCGTGGCCGACGCAAGCGCGAAGATCTTGCCCTTGTTCGCGTCGACGGCCTTTTGCTGCGCGCCGGCATAGAGCTTTTCGAACACGAAGGGGACGGCGAGCAGCAGCGTCGGCTTGAACGCGGCGAGGTCTTCCTGCAACGAGCGCGTGTTGGGGCAATGGCCGATCGGGACGGCCGCATGCACCAGGGCGACCTGGATGTCGCGCGCAAAGACGTGTGCCAGCGGGAGGAAGAGCAGCGCACTGGTCTCACCGGTGAAAAGTGCCGGCAGGCTGCCGACGGCGCTGGTCGCGCCGAACAAGAGGTTGCGGTGGGTGAGTGCGCATCCTTTGGGTCGGCCCGTGGTGCCCGACGTGTAGATGATCGACGCAAGTGACGCCGCGTTGACCGACTCGCGCGCCGCCGTGAGAACGGCCGGGTCGGCTGCGTCACCCTCGCTCGCCAATCCATCGAGATCGCGATGCTCGATCACCCAGATCTTGCGGAGGTCGGGAATCTGGTCGTGGATGTCGGCGACGCTCGAGGCGTGCGCGTCGGTCTCGACGACGACACCGACGGCCTGCGAATCGCCGAGGATCCAACAGATCTGGTCGGGCGCCGATGTCTCGTAGATCGGAACGGTCACCAGGCCGGCGTGCCACAGCGCGTAGTCGGTCAGGGTCCATTCGTAGCGCGTTCTTGACAGCAGCCCGACCCGCTGGCCGGGGGTGAATCCCGCGGCGAGGAACCCAGCGGCGAGGGATTTGACCTGCGCGAAGAACTCCGCTGCGCTGACCGGCGTCCATGCAGAGCTTGTAGCTGTTCCGGGCTCAGCTGGCTCGGGGCGGCGGCGGAACATGACGGTGTCCGGCCTCGTGCGCGCGTGCGTGACGACGATGTCGGTCAAGGTCGCGTCGTCGGCGATGGTGACCACCGCCGGCGAGGTGAACTCGCGCAACCGAACCTCCAGACAGCGGAGCGTTCGCGCCGAGGCGCTCGAAGGCTCCGCGACGGAACGTATCTGATTAGGCCATGTGCCGCACGAAGGTCAAGGCACCCGCCCGGACTGCCGACGACAACGTCGTGAGCGACCAGGCCGATGTTCGTTGCCCGCATTGCGGCGCGCTGCTGCGCTCAGGCGCGCAGTGGTGCACCTTGTGCTATGCCGATCTTCGGCCCAAGCAGGAGCAACCCGAACCCGAGCCGGTCGCCGTCGGCACTCGCGAGCCCAGCTACGCCGGGGGCGCGACGCCCGGCGACCCGGTGTCTGCACTCGAAGCCGCGGCCCAGGCGCTCGCGCGGCAGGCCACGCCAGGCACGGAACCCGAGCCAGAGGCTGCGCCGGTCGGTTGGCCGTGTACCGGGTGCGGGGAGATCGTGTCGTTCGACGAGGATGCCTGCCCGTCGTGCGGAACGCGATTTTTGGACGGCGCGCGCGGCGAACCAGACTTGCTGGATCGCATCGGGCCTGGGGGCCTGCCCGTCAGTACGCAGACCCTCATCATTGGCGGCGGAGCGGTAGCGATCATCGCGATTATCACCGCTGCGCTTTACATCATCGGCATGCTTGTCTGACCGCCGCGCGTCCGTTATCAGGACGTCCTCGACCAGTAGGGTGTGCGCGGTGACTGAACTCAGCCGGTCCAGCATCGTCATCAACGCCGACCCGGCCGCCGTGATGAAGGTCATCGCAGACTTCCCGTCGTATCCGCAGTGGATCACATTCATTCAGGCAGTCGAGGTCCTCGACTCTGACGAGACAGGACGCGCGACCGTGGTCCGCTTTGTGCTCGACGCCGGCGTCGTCGTCGACGAGTACGCGCTCGCATACACATGGGCGGACGACGAGGTTAGCTGGCGATTGGTCCGTGCGACGTCGATCAAGGCGATGGACGGCAGCTACCGGCTCCACCCTGTGGAGGGTGGCACGGAGGTCGACTACGCGCTGTCGATCGACATCGACATGCCGCTTCTGGGGGTTTTCAAGCGCAAGGCCGAGCAGGTCTTGATCGACACCGCCTTGCGCGCTTTGAAGGTCCGCGTGGAAGCATGACGCCATGGGCCTGACGATTGGCGTCGACGTCGGCGGTACCAAGGTGCTGGCTGGCGTAGTCGACGAAGACGGTCAGATCCTCGAGCAGGATCGGCAAAGCACGCCAAAGACCGACGGTGAAGCGATTGCCGAGGTCATCGCCGGCCTCGTTGCTTCACTGCGCAGCCGCCACGAGGTCGAAGCGGTCGGCATCGGCGCTGCGGGCTGGATCGATCTCGACCGGGCGAACGTCCTGTTCGCGCCGAACCTCGTTTGGCGCAACGAGCCCCTGAAACTGCGCGTCTCGAAGCTGATCGATTTGCCGATCGTCGTCGAGAACGATGCGAACTGTCACGCGTGGGCCGAGCACAAGTTCGGTGCCGCCCGCGGACGCGACACCGTCGTCGCCGTCATCCTCGGCACCGGCATCGGCGGCGGCATCATTCTCGAGGGCCGCATGTTCCGCGGCGGGTTCGGCATCGCGGGTGAGCCTGGCCACATCCGGGTGGTGCCCGACGGCCGCCCGTGCGGTTGTGGCAATCGCGGTTGCTGGGAGCAGTACGCCAGTGGCAACGCACTCGTCAGGGCCGCTCGAGAGACTGCCCGCTCGGCGCCGTCCAGCATGCCGTTCTTGATGAAGGCCGTCGTCGGGCAGGTCGACGCGATTACCGGTCCTTTGGTGACCCAGGCGGCCAACGCTGGCGACTCGGGTGCACGAGAGTGCTTCGACACGATCGGCCGATGGGTCGGCCAAGGGCTCGCTGATCTGGCCACGATCCTTGACCCCGTGTGCTTCGTGGTCGGCGGCGGTCCCGCAGATGCTGGCGCGTTGCTCATCGATCCGACTCGGGAGTCATTCGACGCAGCGCTGAGCGGTGGCGCGTATCGGCCGCACGCGCAGATCCTGGCCGCTGCCCTCGGCAGTTCCGCCGGGCTTGTGGGCGCCGCGGATCTCGCGCGCAGCCGCTGAAGCCTTCCCGTCGCTAGCCTTAACCGTTATGCGGCGACTGGTTGGGCGGCGATTGTCCCCCCGCGCGCGCCTTGATGATCCGCGCCGCGACGCCGGCGCTGCGGCACTCGAGTTCGCGTTGGTGCTTCCGGTCCTTGTTCTGATCCTCTTCGGGATCATCGATTACGGCCTGTACTTCAGCAACACCCTCGATGCCCAATCGGGCGTCCAGACCGCGGCCCGGCAGGCCATCGTCGGCAATCTCACGCCGTGCACCACGCCCCCGACCGACGCAGGGTCGGCGTCGACGCAGGTCCTCGATCTGATGTGCATGGTGAAGAACAACACCGGCTCCATCACCGGGACGTCGTACGTCAAGGTCGTGTTCCCGGCTGACCCGCCTAACGGGACGAATCCGGCCGGTTGGTACCCGGGCCAGCAGCTCATTGTGTGCGAGGTCATCGACGTCCAGGGCCTGACCGGGTATGTGCCGCTGCCACGCCATGACGGCCAGGTCGCGATTCGCACCAAGGTCGTCACGCAGCTCGAGACGGTGACGACCCAGCAGCAGGCCGATCCGGGTGGCGAGGAAGACACTCCGCCTGGCGGTTGGGACTGGTGTACGTGATCCGCCGCATCCGTCGCACCCGTCGAGACGATGAGGGTGTCGTCGCGATCCTGGTGGCGTTGCTGTCCGTCGTGCTGTTCGGATTTGGTGCACTTGTCATCGACATCGGTCATGCACAAGTGGTGCGTTCGCAGGGTCAGAGCACCGTCGACGCGGCGTCACTGGCCGGTGTCAGGGCGCTTGCCAGCCAGGGCGGCACAGTCGCCGACGCGGTGACTGCGGTTAGGGAGTACGTCCAGGAGAACATGGGGATCACGGACTGGGCTGGCTGCAAAGATCCGGCGCCACTTACGATCGCCCCGGACCCGGTGGATCCCACCAACGCCTGCATCTCGACGCAGACGTCACCGGACCCCGGTGTGACGTCGTTTCAAGTCCGGGTCAAGTTGCCCACGCAGCACGTGGCAGCGAGCTTCGGCGGACTCTTCGGCGTGAGTTCGATTGGCATATCGCCCGTTGCCCAAGCATTGTCGGGCCAGCCGCTGCCGCCGACGTGTGGTCCGTGCGATCCGGCCCTCGACGAGAGCACCGGTCAACCGCAGGCGCAACCTGCGCCGACCGGGTATCCGACGCGATCAGATCTTCCCGATCCCGCTACGGTGCCGCCCGCCGACGTCCCCGATTCGACGGACCAGTCCGGATGCCCGCCGACCCCCGGACTTTTTTCACCTGACAACTATCCGGACGGCGTGACGATCGCCGCCAACTTCAGCTGCACCCTCAAGCCCGGCCTGTACGTGTTCGAGAACACGAACCTTGTCGTCCCGGCCACGGCCAGCATCGGCAGCTTCTTGTCAGACGGGACTCCGGGTGAGCCGCCTGCCGGTACGGGCGTGACGTTGGTCTTCTACGGCACCTCGACACTCACGGTCCAAGGCCACATCGGCATCCTTCTCCCGGGCGGCGGTAACGAACGATCCCCGCTCATCGCGAGTTTGCCGAGTCTCGCTCCGCCGGCCGGTCAACCGTTACCGATTGACACGCCGATCCCTGGCGTTGCAATCGTGTTCGACCAAGTCGATCCGACCGCGCCCGTGCAGCCGCGCTTGCCGTTCACTCTCGGGGACGATTTCGACATCACGGGCAGTGTGTACGCACTTGACGGTCACACGACTTGGGCCACGGCTTCGGGTGACTGCATGCCAGTCGTGTCGACATGTGCCGTTCATGACGAGAACGGCGCGCAGTCGGTGATCGCAACGACGGCAACAGCGTTTTCGGATCCGGACGCCGCCGGGTTCGGTCGGATTCCGACCGTCGCTACCGATCACCCGATGGCCGAGCCGCCGCCTTCGGCCCCACACTTGGTGCAGTAACTCCACCCGACGAGTAAGAGGGCCCGCATTGCCGACCGAGTTGCGTGTGCTCAGCTACAACGTGCGGTCGTTGCGCGACGACGCCCAAGCGGTGTCAACAGTGATTCGGTCATGTAACCCCGACGTCGTGTGCATCCAGGAAGCACCACGTTTTCTTCGTTGGCGCTCGAAATGTGCCGCCCTAGCAAGGGAATCTGGCCTCGTAGTGGTGACCGGCGGTCGGCCAGCAGGCGCCATGTTGCTGCTAGCCGCGTTGCAGGTGAGGGTGCTCGAGGCCCACGACGTGCTGCTGACACGCAAACGCGGGTTACATCAACGCGGTGTCGCACTCGCGACACTCGAGCTAGGTGGCGCCGAGTTCTCGATCGGCAGTATCCACCTCGATCTCGACGCTGATGAACGCCGCAGGCACGTCGACGAGATCGTTGCGCGCACGTCGAAGTGTGGTGCGCCAGTCATCCTTGCCGGCGACATCAACGAAGAGCCCGACGGCGCTGCGTGGCGCGCACTTGCCAGCACCTACCCCGACGCGTTTGCACTGGCGCCCAGTGGTGGCGAGAACACGTACAGCGCGATCGAGCCGGTGAAGAGGATTGACGGCATCTTTGTCGATTCCGCGATCACAGTACACAGTTGTGGCGTGCCTGATGTGCCTGGCATCGAGCGGGCGAGTGACCACCGGCCGGTGCTGGCCGTCGTCGAACTGCCCTGAGGGTCGGGTACATCGAACGAGCGTGCGTCACAGCGCTTCTTGTTGGGCATACTCCTTGGCGCATTAATCGTCAAGAGGCGGCGCGGCATCTGTGTACAACGAGGCTTCGGTGCTTGATTTTTCCTTAATCCACAGATGTTTTCGGTGTCGGTTTTCTGTCGGTGGGTGTCGCTAGGTTTGTTTCATGAGCGCGGTCACCTCCGATTATCAGCATCCAGCCGCTGCGGCTGTTGCGATGATCGAGGCTGGGTTAGACGCGTTCGCTGATTCGTCGTTGTGGTCGATGTCGACTGCCGATGTTGGGCAGCTTGTTGTCGCGATGGAGCGCATCGGCCGGCGCACGTCCGCCGCCCAAGTCGCTGCGCTGGCGCAGGCAGATCGGTCTGGGATCGCTGACCAGACTGGCTCCTCCTCGACGGCGGTGTGGTTGCACAACGTCGCCGACCTGCCCGTTGGTGTCGGTAGGGCTCGGCTTGCCTTGCACCAGGCGTTGGCTATTCGCCCTGTCGTCGATGCTGCGTTTAGCGCGGGCGACATCGGGTTAGAGGCGGCGACCGTGGTGTGCTCGTCCATCGATGCGCTGCCAGCTGGGGTTCCTATGTCGATGAACACGGAGATCGAGGTATTGCTCGTCGACATCGCACGCGACGAAGGCACTAAGGCCGTCGTGCAGCGGTCGATGGAGATCGCCGAGCGGTTTGACCCTGACGGCTTCGAGCGGCAGGAATCTGACGTCCGTAGCCGGCGCTGGCTTCAGCTGATTCGCCAGCACGATGGCAGCGTGAAGATGCGCGGCTGTCTAGACAAAGAGTCCGCCGCCCTGGCGCTGGCGGTCCTTGACCCGCTGTCCGCACCGTGGCCGACCGTCGACGGCGTCCCTGACACTCGCGTGCCCGAACGCCGCTACGCCGACGCGTTCATGCAGCTGTGCCAACTCGCGACGCCGGCCCTGCCAGAGGTTCGCGGCGAACGGCCGCACATGTTTGTGACCACCACGCTGGAGTCGCTGCAACGCAAGATCGGCAGCGTGCCGGGCAGCCTGGAAGGCGGCCATCTCATCAGCAAGAGCGTGGCGCGCCGCGTCGCGTGTGACGCCAACATCATCCCCGTCGTTTTGGGCAGCGCTGGCCAACCCCTCGACATCGGCCGCACCACCCGTATCGTGCCCCAAGGGTTGCGCCGCGCGCTGATTCTGCGCGACGAAGGCTGCGCCTTCCCCGGCTGCGACCGCCCACCGTCGTGGTGCGACGCGCACCACATTGACCACTGGGCCGATGGCGGCTGCACATCGCTGTGCAATCTCGTGTTGTTGTGCGGGCACCATCATGACCGCGTGCATTGCGACGGCTGGACCATCAAAATGATCGACGGCCGACCGTGGTTTATCCCGTCAACGTGGCTCGATCCCGGGCAGCGACCCCGACTACACAGCCGATACCGCGTACGAGAACTCGACCCCTAAAGACCGACTGTTGGAGTCACGTTGCGGCCGGTCGTTCGGGACAGTTAGACAACTGCGCCGTCGTCGGGGTCGGAGTCACTTGGTCGGTCTTCGCGCATCATTGCGACCAGCCCGATGAATCCACCGACGACGAACAGGACGCCGAGGAAGACGGCGTCCGGCACGCTGTCCCAAAACGCGCGGCCCACGATCAGCACCACGCCGAGCAGGATCGCGGCGAGTGCCCACCGCGTACCGCGTCGAAGTCTTGGCAGCGGCGGCGGCGGCCCCGGCACGAAGTGTTCGTCGAGGATCGACAAGGGGTCGTACTCGCCGCTGGGCGTGGCCGCCGTGCTGCTCGACGTCCCGGCATCGACGCTTGGGTCGACCGGCCGCACAATGCGACGCGGCACAGGTGACTGGTCGGTCGGGTCCTGAGTCGCGGTGTAGAAGCTTTCGATGGACGACGGTCGGCGGCGGTCAGAGCCGTCGCCCGAAGCGGCGGCGTGTTGGTCGGTGTCTGGCGGCAAATCCTCGGCAAGCGGCCAAGGCCCCGCCCCCACAGTTGCCGGCAGGTCGAACCCCGCCACGATTTGAGCCCACACGTCATCCGTCGAGTCGTCGCTCGTAGGCGCGCCGTCGACGTGCTTGTCGGAACCGCCGTCGGGCAACCCCTCGCCGTCCACCTGCGCCCCGTTTGCGCCTCCGTCTAGTCCGGCGTCTGATCCGGGGTCGAGTTGGTCCGGCGTTGCGGCGATCAGGTCGGGTCGGTCTCCGTGCACGTTCAGGAGTGTTGTCGCGCGATCGTGGTGACGGCGGTCGACCCACAGCCGGTCGCGCGGCCGTTCGGGGAGATGTACCTCGAGGTAGCCGCCCAGCTGGCCGGTGCTCGGAACCACATAGGCCGCGATTCCCTCGGCGCGCAGCGCTTCGAGCATTGCGTCGGCAAGCCGCGGGTCAAGATCGGCAAGCGGAACGTAATGACGAGCGACGAACCCGTTGTCGCGACCTGGCATACGTCAATCCTGCATGAGAAACGGAGCGGCTGCTCTGACACGCCGGACTTATCCCAAGTATCCCGATGCGTAGAGCGTCCAGGGCGCTGGTGGATCCGGCGGTGGAACGGTACTCCTCGCGCACTATCGGCGCAGAGGCCGGGCAGCGGTATGGTGCGCCAA
Organism: uncultured Actinomycetes bacterium; assembly: GCA_963737705.1. GTDB lineage: Bacteria > Actinomycetota > Actinomycetes > Acidothermales > Acidothermaceae > PALSA-607. Next base: position 330,184 of record CAVTTP010000007.1, on the reverse strand, counting down.
AGACGTGTCACGTGAGGCAGGTGTGGCTCGTCACGCGAAGGGACCCGGTGTTGTAGGTGTTCTATTGGTTCCTCAAGTGGACGCTGGGGGCGAGCCTGCGGCTGATCTTTAGGCCCAAGGTGGTCGGCGTCGAGAACGTCCCCACGCATGGCGCCGCCATCATCGCGAGCAACCACCTCTCGTTCTCCGACTCGTTCTTTGCCCCACTGGTGATTCCGGGCCGCAAGGTCACGTTCATGGCGAAGGCCGAATACTTCAATCGTCGCGGGATCAAAGGCACCTTGAGCCGCTGGTTTTTCAGCGGCATCGGGCAATTGTCGGTCGACCGATCGGGTGGAAAGGCGAGCGCCTCGGGATTGAGCACCGGGCTTGGCGTTCTCCAGGCAGGGGAGTTGCTCGGCATCTATCCCGAAGGCACTCGCTCACCAGACGGCCGGCTGTACCGGGGCCGCACCGGAGTAGCGCGCATGGTGTTGGAGGCGGGCGTGCCGGTGATCCCTTGCGCGATGGTCAACACCGACAGGTTGCAGCCACCCGGCCACCTCGTCCCGAAGGTGATCCGCCCCGAGGTGCGATTCGGCAAGCCGCTCGACTTCTCGCGCTACAAGGGCATGGAGTCGGATCGACTGGTGTTGCGCGCGATCACCGACGAGATCATGTACGAGCTCATGCGCCTGTCTGGCCAGCAGTACGTCGACATTTACGCGACCAAGGCGAAAGAGGAGCTGAAGCGCGGCAAGCAGGCTGCTGATCATCAGGACGGCGACGCGCCGCAGATCGCCCGCTCGGCCTGACTCGCGACTCGGCCTGACTCGCACAGATCTCGTAAACCTCGGGCCGGTAGGCTGACCGCCGCTGTCGCTGTCGGCGACGGCTTCCCGTGATCTGTTGGAGGAATCGAGCCATGCGAGTCGGAGTTCTCACCGGCGGCGGCGACTGCCCCGGCCTTAACGCTGTCATTCGGGCCGTCGTTCGCAAGGGCATCGAGGACTACGGCTACGAGTTCGTCGGATTCCGCGACGGGTGGCGCGGTCCGATCAACGCCGACACCGTCCCGCTTGGCATCCCGCAGGTTCGCGGCATCCTGCCGCGGGGCGGCACGATTCTCGGATCGTCGCGCACCAACCCGGCGAAGATCGATGGCGGCTTCGAGACGATCGCCGCCAACTTCGAGAAGCTCGGCATCGACGCGCTGGTCGCGATCGGCGGCGAAGACACGCTAGGCGTCGCGACCCAACTCGACGCTCGGGGCCTGAAAGTGGTCGGCGTCCCGAAGACCATCGACAACGACCTGTCCGCCACCGACTACACCTTCGGCTTCGACACCGCCGTCAACATCGCGACCGAAGCCATCGACCGCTTGCACACGACGGCGGAATCGCACCACAGGGCATTGATCGTCGAGGTCATGGGTCGCCACGCAGGCTGGATCGCGCTGCACGCCGGCATGGCGGGCGGCGCGAACGTCATCTTGATCCCGGAGATCCCGTTCGACATCGAGCAGGTTTGCGCCTACATCGAGCACCGCTTCCAGAGCCACTACGCGCCAATCGTCGTCGTCGCCGAGGGTGCGACGCCCGCCGAAGGAACAATGGAGGTCGCGACTGGCGACCTTGACGCCTTCGGTCACGTGCGGCTTGGCGGCATCGGTCAGCGCCTCGCAGACGAAATTGAGAAGCGCACCGGCAAAGAGGCTCGGACGACGGTGCTCGGCCACATTCAGCGCGGCGGCACGCCGACCGCGTTCGACCGGGTGCTCGCTACCCGCTTCGGGCTGCACGCGATCGACGCGGTCCACGACGGCAACTTCGGCATGATGGTTGCCCTTCGCGGCACCGACATCGTGCTGGCGAGGCTGGCCGAGGCGACCGGTGAGCTGAAGACCGTGCCGGCCGAGCGCTACGCCGAGGCTCAGGTGCTATTCGGTTAGGGGTTCTATTCGGTTAGGGCGCATTCGCCGCCCCGGTAGACTCCGCAGGTGCAGGAAATCGACTCATGGCGTGCCCTCCATGTTGCTCAGGTGCCGGTCTGGCCTGACCAGCAGGCGCTGCGCGGCGTCGTGGAGCAGTTGGAGCAGCTGCCGCCCCTCGTCGTCCCGGAAGAATGTGACCGCCTCCGGTCGCGGCTCGCCGACGTCGCCAAGGGCAAGGCTTTCCTGTTGCAGGGCGGCGACTGTGCCGAGACCTTCGCCGATGCCACGGTCGCCAAGGTCCGCGACAAGATCAAGATCCTGCTGCAGATGGCGGTCGTGCTGACCTACGGCGCAAGCGTGCCGATCGTGAAGGTCGGTCGCATGGCGGGGCAGTACGCGAAGCCGCGATCCAAGAACACCGAGTTCATTGACGGGGTTGAGCTCGACAGCTACCGCGGCGACGCAGTGAACTCGATCGAGCGGACGCCGGCGGCCCGGGTCCCCGATCCGGCCCGGTTGCTCGAGGCGTACCACCGCGCGGCCGCCACCCTGAACCTGATCCGCGCCCACGCGACCGGCGGATTCGCCGACCTGCGAAAAGTGCATTCGTGGAACTCCGACTTCGTCGGTCGCAGCCCGGCCGGGCAGCGGTACGAGTCGATAGCCATGGACATCGATCGCGCGCTGTCGTTCATGCAGGCATGTGGATTCGATCTCGACCGGGCGGACGTCGCGCACCAGGTCGAGTTGTTCTCGAGTCACGAGGCGCTGCTGCTTGACTACGAGGCCGCCTTGACGAGATGGGACGAGGACCGGTCGGCGTACTACGACCAGTCGGCGCACCTGGTATGGGTGGGGGAGCGAACCCGCGCGCTCGACGGCGCCCACGTGGAATTCGCGCGCCAGATTGCGAATCCAATCGGCGTCAAGCTCGGGCCGACAACAACACCCGACGCTGCCGTGGCGCTCGTCGACAAGCTCGACCCTGACCGCCGTCCGGGTCGCTTGATGTTCGTGACTCGCATGGGGGCAGAACGGGTGCGCGACGTGCTTCCGCCGATCGTCGAGAAGGTCACGGCGTCTGGTGCTGAGGTCGTGTGGAGTTGCGACCCCATGCATGGCAACACGATCGAGTCGGCGAGCGGTTACAAGACCCGGCACTTCGACGACATCGTCGAGGAGGTCACCGGCTTCTTCGAAGTTCACCACGGCCTTGGCACAGTGCCCGGAGGTCTGCACGTAGAGCTGACCGGTGAGGACGTCACCGAGTGTCTGGGTGGTGGCGACGACATCGTTGACGCAGATCTGTCCGGTCGCTACGAGACTGCGCTTGACCCACGGCTGAATGTTGGCCAGTCGCTTGAGCTCGCGTTCCTGGTCGCATCGATGCTTCAAGACGGCCGTCGCGACCGCAGCTAGTTCGATGTCCCGGCCGCATTAGGGCATTCAGCCGCACTGGGCGTCAGCCGATCGGTTGGTGCGCCGGACTTCGACTTCAGGTTCAATGAGCGCGGCGAGGTAATCAGCCCACGTACGCCGACACGGGGGAAGTTCATGAAGCTTGTTCGTCCTGGCATGGTTCTTGCGAGTGTTGCGCTCGCCATCGTTGCACCTCTGGGAGCCAGTGCTGCTGCATCCAGTCCCGCCGTCCAGCCATCGACGGGCACGATCACCGGAACCGTCACCGCACTCGGATCGCCTTACGTGGGTGCGTGCGTGTCGATTTTGGGGGGCGGCCTCCAGTTGCCGACCGTGCACACCAGTGCATCGGGCGGCTACTCATTCACGGGCCTAACGGTTGACAGCAACGCGGAATACGTCGTCCAGGTCGACCCGTCCTGCAGTTCTGACCCCCAAGCGAAGAACTACGAGCCGTTTCTCACATCAGTGCCTATGACGACTGCCGCGACGGTCACCGCCGATGTCCAACTCGTGTTGGGGGGATCCATCAGTGGATCCGTTGCCAACTCGCACGGAAGTCCGATCTTGAACGTGTGTGTGGGAGCGGATACCGCCGACCATCTCGTCAGTTCTTTTACGCAGTCCGCGGCCGACGGAACGTTCACGATGACCGGGGTTACGCCGGGTACGTACATCGTCAGGTTCGACGGGTGCGGCGGAATCCAAGTGCCGCCGACCGAGAATATTCAGCCGCAGTACTACGGCAGCACGCAGGACGAATCATCAGCGACCCCCGTGGTCGTAACAGCCGGGGCAACGACTGCGATAGCCCCGCAGACTCTCTCTGATGCGGGCGAGATTGACCTCACTTTCACGCCTCCGGCAGGCGTCACGCCCGACGAGATCATTCCTGAAATCATTCCGGTCGATCGTCCCGCAAGCACTCTGGAGGTCGACAACAACGTTGAGGGTTCGGCGGTCAACGGCGTCTATCGCTTCCTCAACCTGATGCCGGTTGGTTACACCATCGAGTACATGTACTGCCCTACCGGTGGGACGATGTGCCGCGATGGTGTCGACTTCTACAAAGGTCAGGGACTCGACGGCACGCCGACTGTCGTCACGCCCACACCCGGCGTGCTGCAGAGCCTTACCGACACAGTCGTCATCCCTCCGTTTGTGTCATCGACCACGACGCTCGACACCTCGGCTGGTCCTTACACTGCAGGCCAGTCCGTCACGTTCACAGCAACGGTGACACCCGCGAGCGGCTCACATGTGCCGTCCGGAGTTGTCTACTTCAGTGATCTGGACTCCAACTTCGGAGACCCTGGCAACATCTCCGCTCAGGTGCCCCTCGATGCACAGGGCGTCGCAACCCTTGTGGTGCCCTCGATCGGCGTCGGCGACCACAGCATCGTCGCCAGTTACGCCGGTGACGGAGGCGTGGCTTGGAGCGAGAGCTCTGAATCGAACTTCACCGTCGCACCGGCTCCTGCGGGAGGGGGTAGCGGCGGTAGCGCGCCAGCTGCACCTGTGACCGCAACGGTGGCTGCGGACGGATCCGTGTCTTCCGATCCTCCTGGTGCAACTGCGGACGCGTCCAACCCACTTGTTGTCGGCGTCACGAGCCCGACCGCTGGCACGGTCACGATCGACAAGACGCCGCCCAACACGTCGGTGGCGCACTACACAGCGCTTGGTGTCGGCGCCACGATCACCGCACCGCCTGCGACGACGGGGGATCCGTTGGTTTTGACGTTCCAGGTCTTCGACAAGAAGCTTCCTGTCGGTTCTGCGCCGGCCGACCTCACGGTATTCCGTGACGGTGTCGCTGTTGGCGCATGCACCGGCGTTGGAGCAACCCCCGACCCGTGCGTAGCTTCGCAGACCACGAGCGGCGCAGTCACAACCATCGTGATCCTCAGTTCACATGCAAGTACGTGGGACGTCGAGGCTGCAAGCGTCGGGCGGGTCTCTGGGCCTGATCGGATCGCAACAGCTGTTGCTGTATCGCAGAACTCGTTCCCCGCAGGCAACGCGGGCGCGGTTGTGTTGGCCCGCGGCGATGACTACCCCGACGCGTTGGTGGGTGGTCCGCTCGCGGCCGCAAAGAACGCACCACTGCTGCTGACCGAAGGCTCGACGCTGCCAGCAGCAACGGCGACCGAACTCAAGCGGGTGCTTCCCGCGGGCGGAACCGTCTACGTTCTCGGCGGTACGTCAGCCGTACCCGCTACGGTCGCGAACCAACTGAGTGCCTTCGGCTACAGCGTGGTGCGCTACTCCGGTGCCGACAGGTACGCGACTGCCGTCGCGGTTGCTAAGGGTCTCGGCAGTCCGACGACAGTTCTGCTCGCGACGGGTACGAACTTCCCTGACGCTCTGGCGGCGGGTCCTGCAGCAGCGCATGCGCACGGTGCGATTCTGTTGACCGACGGCTCGACGCTGCCAACGGAGACCGCGACTTACCTGGCGGGCGCGCATACGACGTATGCCATCGGGGGTCCGGCCGCAGCCGCGGCGCCGTCTGCAACGGCGGTGCTGGGCAGTGATCGCTACGCGACCGCGGCAGCCGTGGCGACGAAATTCTTCCCGTCGTCGACGGTGGTCGGTGTGGCGACTGGTGCTGGGTTCCCCGACGCCTTGGCTGGTGGTGCCCAGCTGGCATTGATGGGCGCCCCGCTGTTGCTCTCGGGCCAGGCGAGCCTGCCGACGAGTACCAGCAGCTATCTCAACGCGGATCACAGCGTCTTGACCAACGTCTATGTCTACGGCGGTACGGCCGTGCTCGGCACAAGCATCGTGGGCCAACTCACCGCGGCGTTCGGCAGTTGACGCCACGGCCGATAGCGTGGCGCCATGCCTGAGAAGCGCGACGCCTTCGGTCCAGTTCGACCATGGGTCGCGCCCGCGCTCGGAGCGGGCCTCGTGGTAGCCGGAATCGCGATGGTCGCGGGGATGGCGTCGCTCTATGCCCCATTCGTTGGGGCAGCAGTTGCCGGCGTGGTTGTCCTGTTCGGCTACTGGCGAGTAGGCCACAAGCGCCCGTGACCGGCTCGATTGGCTAGTGCTGTTGGTTGGGAGGCCAGTAGCTCGGCGGTGGCGAATACATCGGCGCTGGGGGTTGCCGGTTTCGACGCCACGACACAAGCCACACGATGAACAGGATCACTCCCACAAGGCCCAGCACGAGTCCGATGACGAGTGCCACGACCAGACCGACCGGCAGCGAACCAGCGGTCTTGATCTTCGAGGGTGCGACGGGCAGGTAGGTGCCCTGCGTCGCGTCAATGGTGAAGCTGTAGGACACCAGATTGCCGACTGAGACCGCGGGCGCGCCGCTGACCACCGCGTCGAAGTCGGAGTCCGCGTGGGTAACCGAAGCCTTCGTGTTCGTCTGATTGAAGACATGTGTTTCAGTCCGCGTCACCATGGGCGTCCCGGCCGACACGTGCACGTGCAGTTGAGATCCCTGTACCGCGGTGACGGTGCCGTAGGTCGCGGACGTGTTGTCGGGGTTGCCGATCCGCTCGGCGGCCATTGCCCATTGCACGGCGAACGTGGCGAACAGCGCGAAGGCGATCACGGCGGCGCCGACGAACCCGATCCACGTCCAGAGCAATCGGCGGCGTCGAGGCGGCCGAGGCGGTTGGGTACCCGTCGGTGAATAGGCGGGCGGGTAGCCGTAGGCGGGGCCGTACGCCGGCGGGTAACCCGGAGGCGGCGACTGCGGGTAACCAGGGGGCGGCGACTGCGGGTAACCGTACGGAGGCGTTTGCGGGTTGCCGTAGGGAGGGACCTGCGGAGGCCCCGGGGCGTTCGGTGGCTGGTACGGCGGTTGCGTCACCTGACCCAAGATCCTTGACGGCCCTGCGAGATGCAAGCCGACCGCGCGGTCACTGCGCAATTGCGTTGCTCAGAATTAGCGATCGCGCAACGTCCTCATGAGGGCCAGGTCTTCGCGTTGCTCCGGCGCTTTGCCCGGAGTCTCGAGCACCAGCGGAACGCCGCGGGTTGCCGGATGCCGGAACAGTTCGGCAAACGGTTCGACCCCGATGCGTCCCTTACCAATGCGTTCATGGTTGTCGCGATTCGATCCGCACGGGTCCTTGGAGTCGTTGGCGTGGAGCAACTTCAACCTGCCTCTGCCGACGGCTCGTACCAGTGCGTTCAATGTCGACCGGACGCCGCCTGGCTCGGCAAGGTCGTGGCCTGCGGCGAATGCGTGGCAGGTGTCGAGGCAGATGCCAAGCTTCGGATGATTGTCGAGCGATGCGAGGTACCAGCCGAGATCATCGACCGTCGACGCGAGCGATTGGCCCGCACCGGCCGTCGCTTCAATGAGGACGTCAGGGCCTGCCTCAGGGATTTCGTCCAGCAATGGCAGCACATTTTCGCGCACTTGCTTCATTGCGTCGTCTTTGCTGGCGGCAGTCACAGCGGAACCTGCGTGGACGACGACACCGCGCGCTCCGATCGAGCCTGCACGCAGCAACGCATGACGCAGTGACAAGACGGAGTTCTCCAACGTCGATGGCGTCGGCGAACCGAGGTTGACGAGATACGCAGCATGAACGAACGTCGGGATCTTCGACGATGCGCACGACGAGCGAAACTCATCGTCCTGTCGAGCATCACCAGCAGGTCGCGCCCAACCGCGCGGGTTGGACAGAAAAACTTGGATTGCTTCGGCGCCTACGTCGCGTGCGTACGCGAGGCCACCGCTAGACAGCCCACCTGCGACGGGGACGTGAACTCCGACCGGCGACGGCTTGCGAGGAGGCATCGTTCAAGGATGTCAGACCGCGGCAGTCCAACCTATTGGGCGTAGATGGTGATGACGGTGCCCGCTGGCTGCATAGACCCGCCCTTGGGGCTTTGGCTTGTCACGACGCCGAAGCGGCCACTCGAGCCGACTCTGACCTTGAAGCCTGCGTCGGTCAAGGCCTTCGTTGCTTGCTGAATGCTCACCCAGTTCTTCGGGTCTCCACTGAGTTGGCTCGTCACGTCCGGCACCTTGAACAGCTGGGGACCCTTAGAGATGTCGAGCGTGACGGGGTCGCCGAGCTTCCCCGAACCGCCAGGGGGCGTTTGAGATATGACGAGCCCGGCCTTCACAGTCGTGCTGTAGTCCTGCGTCGTCGTGACATTGAATCCGACAAGCGTCAACGCGCTCGTGGCCTGGTCGCCCGGTTGGCCCGTGTAGTCGACGATCGGGATCGGCTCCGGACCGAGGCTGACTGTGACGGTCACGGTCGTGCCGGCCTTCTCGTTCTGACCGACCGCCGGATCGACCGAGATGACGTTGCCGGCAATAACGGTCGGGCTGTATTGAGTTTTCGGGGGATCAGCGCTGTTTAGGTGTGCGGCGATGAGTTCTGTCTGGTAGTCGACAAGTGACGTGCCACCGGCCGGGTCATACTTCGGCACCTGAAAGAGTTGCGGTCCCTGCGACAGCCGGATCGTGACCGTGTCGCCACGCAGCACCTTCTGTTCAGCTGTCGGTGTCTGCTCCACGACGGCGTCTTTGGGGACAGTCGACGAGAATTCAGGCGCGCCAACCTGCACTGTCACGTGGGCCGACTTGGCCTTTTCGATCGCCGCGGACGACGACAGCTTCGTCAGGTTCGGTGTGTGGGTCCACCGGCCCTCGGCGAACCACCAGCCCGCCACGGCAGCAGCGGCGGCGAGCAGCAAGATGATGAAGAACGCGATCCAGCCTTTGCGGTGCGGATGCGGCCGGCGGTACTCCTCCTCGGGCGGCTCGGGTGGCTCCGCGATCCGCGGCGGCGGCCCGGGCTGACCCGGCTGCGGGGAGTAGACCGGCTGCCCGGCGTAGACCGGCTGCCCGGTGAAGGCCGGCTGCGGGGCGGGTTGCCCGGACTGCCAGGGCGGATTCGGTCCGACGGTCCTGGTATCTGGCAGCTCGACGACAAGCGTGCGGTTGATCAGTGTCGTCAGGTTCCCGTCGTCCGCATCGGACATGACCAAGCCGCCACGGACACGCACGACCTCGGCCAAGAACGCACCGGCGTCATGCGGGCGACGATCGGGGTCGCGTGCGGTCGATCTGGCGACGAGCAGGTCGACGGACGTGGGGATGCCTGACACAAGGCTGGACGGCGGCGGCACATCCTCGTGCGCATGCTTCAGCGCGACAGACACCGCGGTCTCGCCGTCATACGGCGGCCGCCCCGTCAGCATCTCGAACAACATGACGCCGGCTGAGTAGACGTCGCTTCGTTCGTCGGCGATGCCGCGGATAACTTGCTCAGGCGAGAGGTAGGCGACGGTGCCGATCAGCGAAGTCGCGCTCGTCGCCTCGAGGTTGGCGGCGGCCCGGGCAAGCCCGAAATCGGCGACCTTCACCCGGCCGTCGTCGGCGAGCAAGACGTTCTCGGGTTTCACGTCGCGGTGCACCAGACCGGCGGCGTGCGCGGCAGAGAGCGCGGCGAGCACCGGCTCGAGCACCGACAACGCCTCGGCAGGGGTGAGCCGGGTGCGCTCCCGCAAGAGGTCGCGCAGCGTTCGGCCCTGCACGTACTCCATGGCAAGGAAGACATAGCCGTCGTCCTCGCCCTGGTCGTAAACCGCGACGACATTCGGGTGCGAGAGGCGGGCCGCCGACTTGGCCTCGCGGTTGAACCGGGCGACGAACTGGTCGTTCTCGGCGAACAGCTGGTGCATGACCTTCAGCGCGACGACTCGGTCCAACCGGGTGTCCAGCGCGCGGTAGACCGTCGCCATGCCGCCGCGGGCGATGCGCGCCTCGACCCGGTAACGGCCGTCAAGGACGCGACCGACCAAGGCATCCGACATCGTCGTATCCACGGCGTCGAGCATACGTGCGGCAGTTGGCCGGGCCGGGCAGGCGCGACGCGGACGCGCCCTCCGTCGCGGGCGACCCGTGTCACCGTCGCGGGCGACCCGTGTCACCGTCGCGGGCGACCCGTGTAGTCGCGCCCTGCGCAACCGTCGTCGTCGCCACGTACGACAGAATGGGCGTCGTGCAGCCCGGGGTCGTGCTCTTCGATCTTGACGGCACGTTGACCGCATCGGGTCCTGGCATCACGCGCTCCGTGGCGGCCGCCCTGAAAGCGCTCGGCTTGCCTCCTCTTGACGAGACTGCGCTCGGGCGCTTCATCGGCCCGCCGCTTCTTGACTCGTTCCTCGACATCGCCGGCCTCGACGAGGTCACCGCCCTGGAGGCGATGGCCGTCTACCGCGGCTACTTCGTCGAATACGGGATGTTCGAGAACTCCGTGTACCCGGGCATCCCGGGCCTACTGCACGAGCTTGTCGATACCGGACGCCGATTGGCCGTCGCCACGTCGAAGCCGTTGCCGTACGCGGTGCCGATCATCGAGCACTTCGAGCTGGCCGGGTACTTCGAGGGGGTGTTCGGGCCGGCGATTGACGGCGACGGTACCGAGAAGGGCGATGTCGTCGCGCAGGCGCTCGGGTCACTGCACCCTGACTCACTGCGGCCTGACTCACTGCGGCCTGACTTCGTGCGCCCCGATCTCGGCGACGTGGTCCTTGTCGGCGATCGGTCGCACGACGTCGTTGGTGCGCACGAGAACGGCATCGCATGCATCGGTGCGCTGTGGGGCTATGGGTCGCGTGAGGAGCTTGCGGATGCCGACGCCCTGGCAGCGGACGTCGACGAGCTAGCCGCGCTGCTCGGCCTCACCCATGATCAGCACGCACAAAGTAGGTAGCCCGGCGTCTTCGACTAGCTACTTCGCGCATGATCGTCGCGGAAGGTGGACGGCGTATCAGGCGACTGGTGGCGACGACGCCTTCGCGTAACGGCGAACCGGGATGCGCCCGGCAAGCCGCGCAAGCCTGCCCGCCTCGACAGCCTTGCGCATCGCATCGGCCATGAGGGTGGGCCGCTGCGCACGAGTGACCGCTGACGCGAGCAACACGGCGTCGCAGCCCAATTCCATGGCTAGCGTGGCATCGCTTGCTGTACCGATGCCGGCATCGAGCACGACGGGCACACCGGCCCGTTCGACGATGAGCTCGATGTTGTGCGGGTTGCGGATGCCAAGCCCAGAGCCAATCGGGGAGCCGAGTGGCATCACTGCTACGCAGCCGACCTGTTCGAGGCGGCGGGCGAGTACCGGATCGTCGTTCGTGTAAGGCAGCACCAAAAAGCCTTCGGCTACAAGGGTTTCTGCGGCGTTGAGCAGCTCGATCGGGTCGGGTAGCAGCGTGTGCTCGTCGGCGATCACCTCAAGCTTCACCCAGTTCGTTCCGAGTGCTTCGCGCCCGAGGCGCGCCGTGAGAACAGCGTCGGCTGCGGTGTAGCACCCGGCCGTGTTCGGCAGCACGCGCACACCGCGCCGGGCGAGCACGTCGAGGATGGAACCGTGCGCCGCCGGGTCGACGCGCCGCATCGCGACGGTTGTGATCTCGGTCCCGGACGCCTCGAGCGCGGCCTCGAGGATGTCGAGGCTCGGCACGCCGCCAGTGCCCATGATGAGGCGCGAGGTGAACGTTTCACCTGCGAGCACGAACGGGTCGTCCACGGCTCAACCTCCTTGCACAGCAGTCAGAATCTCGACCTGGTCGGCCTCGGCCAAAGCGGTTGAAGGCCATTCGCCGCGCGGCACGACGCTGCCGTTCAGCGCAACCGCGACGCCTCGCGCGGCTGTCGTCAGCCGGGCGACGACGTCCGTCAGCGTCGCGTGGTCAGGCAGGTCCTGATGCTGGCCGTTCACCACGATGGTCATGCGGGCACCGGCGCTCGGGGGAAACGGGCGCGGGTGAACCGGCAAGGGTCGAATCGATCAAACCCAGGAGGCAAGCTGCCGGTCGTCAGCAAGTCGGCCACCGCGTCTGCGGTGATCGGCGCGAGCAGGATGCCGTTGCGGTAGTGGCCGGTCGCCACCACGAGCCCCGGCAAGGCGCCAGTGCCGATCATCGGGGCGTTGTCGGGGGATCCTGGGCGCAGGCCCACCGACGCCTCGACCAGCTCGATCTCGCTCACCCGCGGCAGCAGTTCGCGGGCGTCGGCCAGCAGGTCGCCGGTGCCCTCGACAGTGAGCCGGGTGTCGAACCCCTTTTCCTCACTGGTCGCGCCGAGCACGATTTCGCCGTCGGCGCGTGGCACGAGGTAGATCGGCCGTCCGCGCACGAGTGCCCGTACGTTGCGTCGAAGCATCGGGTGCTCGTCGTCGTCGCGCAGGCGCAGGATTTGCCCTTTCACCGGCCGTACGGGGGGAAGGACGTCGGGCGGGAGTCCGCCTAACCCCGCCGACCAGCACCCCGCAGCGAGTACGACGGATCCTGCGTCGAGTTCGTCGACGCCGACAATGCGATCGCCCTCGACACGTAGCTGGCGAGCTGACACGTGTCGGACATCGACACCCGCACGCGCGGCCGCCACCAGTAATGCGGCGACGAGGCGACGAGGATCGATCTGGTGGTCGCCGTCGACCAGCAGACCGCCGCGAACGGCGGTCGACAGGTACGGCTCGAGCTCACGGCACTCGCGCGCGGCGAGCGGTTGCGAGCTCAGGCCAAGCGACTCCTGATACGTGTGCAAGTCGTCGAGTGCGGCCTTGTCGTCGGCGTCGAAAGCGACCGCGAGTGTGCCCGTCGCGCGGTAACCCACCGTCGTCCCGCTTGATTCTTCGAGTTCTTCGACGAAGCTCGGATATCGCACGGCCGAGGCCAGATTCAGGCGAAGGAGATCCTCTTCGCCGTAGTGCACCTCAGTGACAGGTGCGAGCATGCCCGCACCGTGATGCGAAGCGCCCATGCCCGGCGCGGGGTCAAGTACGGTGACCGCGAGCCCACGCAAGGCGGCGCGCCACGCGATCGCCAAGCCGATGACTCCACCGCCGACAACGACGACGTCACTATCGTGGCCGACCATGGCGTTGACTCCCTTCGCCGGCATTACCCGGAGCAGGTTCGACGGTCGGCGGCCATCAGCCACCCTCTCAGCCCAGTCCGACCGGGCTCCCGTGTGCCTGCAAGTGTAACCCGGCGAAGGGCGCTAGCTGTTGCCGACCAGCACGCTGTCTTCCTCGGCGATTGGCTCGTCAGGCGGCTCGAATGACACCTTCGGGGTGAGGCGGTCGAGCCACTTCGGCAGGTACCAGTTGCGATCGCCGAGCACATGCATCAACGAGGGCACCAGAATTGTCCGAAGCAAGAACGCGTCGAGGAAGACGGCCGTTGCCAGACCGATACCGAAGATCTTGATCGCTCGCTCGTCGCCGAGCACGAAGCCGCCGAAGACGGCAATCATGATCAGTGCAGCAGCTGTGATGATGCTGCCTGTCTCGGCTTGGCCGACGATGACGGCACGCTTGTTGTCGTGGGTGTGCAGCCACTCCTCGTACATGCGGCTGACCAGGAACACCTGATAGTCCATCGACAATCCGAACAGGATCGCGAAGAACATCACTGGTGCCCACGCATCGATCGGGCCGCCCTTGCCGAGGCCTAGGGCATCAGCGCCCCAGCCGAACTGGAAGATGGCCACGACGACGCCGAATGATGCGCCAGCGGCGAGCAGGTTCATGACTGCGGCCGTCAGCGGGATCACCAAACTGCGGAACGCGACCAGCAACAACAGGAACGACAAGCCCACGACGGCCGCGATGAAGATCGGCAGTTTCGCCGCGAGCACCTTCGCGAAGTCGACCTGAATCGCTGTGTCGCCGTAGACATACACGTGGTTAGCCGTGCCGCTATAGATCGGCGGCAACGTATGGGCGCGCAGATCCTTCACCAGTGCGTAGGTTTTCGCGTCCTGCGGGGAGGTCGTCGACTTGAAGGACACAAACGCGACCGTGCGGTTCAGCGGGATCGCATGCACGCTCGTCGGGTCGACGCCGCTGGTGCCCTGCAGTGCGGTGGACACCTTCTGCAAGTACGCAGGATCGGTCGCGCCCGGGCCGTCGACGACAGCCTCGAGGGTGGAGTTGTAGCCAACGCCGAAACCCGTGGCGATCAGGTCGTAGCCGCTGCGAGTGGTCGACCCCTTCGGGTCGTTGCCCTGGTCGCCCGCGCCGAGGCGCATCGAGAAGAACGGGGCCGCGAGTATGACGATGACTGCGGCTGCGCCGAGGCTGAGCAGGGTCTTGCGACGCGCAACGATCACCGACCAGCGAGCCCAGAAGCCGGTCGCGTGCGGCTCGATGAACTCGCCGGCCCGCACTGCGCGTCGTTGTGTGCGGGGGAGCACCGTTAGGCCGAACACCGACAACAGCGCAGGCAGCAACGTCAGTGATGCAGCCGCCGTCAGGCTGACGGCCACGGCCGCGCCGATCGCCATGCCGTTGAAGAAGCTCACCCCGAGCGCCAGCAGCCCGAGCAGCGCGATGCACACCGTGGTCGCAGCGAAAAGCACCGCGCGGCCTGACGTGTCCATCGATGTGACGATGGATTCGTGCAGGCCGATGCCGCGCCGGAGATTTCGCCTGTGGCGGGTGACGATGAAGAGCGCATAGTCGACGCCGACGCCCAGCACCATCAACTCCGTGAGCTCAGGAGTGATGTTCGAGACGTTCATCGCGTGGGTGAGGATGCCGATCAGGCCAAGGCCGGCGCCCAGTGCGCCAATTGCGCTGGCCAATGGCAAGACGGTCGCGGCGACCGTGCGGAAGACGAAGACCAAGATGACCAGTGCGGCGAGGAAGCCAAAGAGGAACGGCGGCACCCCTTGCGCTTGACCGACGCCTTGGAACGCATTTCCGGTGAACTCAACCTGGAGGGCCGATGACCGCAAGGGCTTGAGGTCGTTGTAGACGCCAGTGAAGAGCTTCAGGTCGTAGTGGTTATTGATCCAGGTGATGTCGACCAAGCCGGTGGTCGACCCGTTGGCAGTGTTGAGCAGCTTGGGATCCCCAGCTGTGACGGCGGCGTTCTTCGTGCAGTCGATCGTCTGCCAGGGCGTGGTGATGCCGGCGACGTCGTGACCCGCTGAACACAACTTGACCAATGCAGGTGCGAGCGCTGCGGGCGCTGACGCCAGCGTTCCGGTCTTCGCCTTCAACACGACGGTGCCGGTCGCGCCGCTCTGGTTCGCGAGATCCGCGCTCTTCAGAACCTTGGTGACGGAGGCCGTTTCGGTGTGCGGCAGGCTGAAGGTGTCTTTGTAGTTCGGCCCGCCGAGCGCACCCGAGATGCCCTGTGCGACGAAGATGAAGCCGATCCAAGCGGCGACAACCCACCACCGGTGTTTGACCGCAAAATTGGCAAGCGTCTTCATGGGTGATTTCTCCCGTCACCGCGATGCCGCCCAGCCTGCGATGCAGGTCGGCAGCCCACGCGCCTCAGTTGTATTGGCCTTAGTCGTATTGGTGTGGCGCCCAGTCTAGGCGGGCGCTCGGACAGTCTTGACCGATGGTACGGGTCGCGGGCCGGCCGTTTCGAATCATTTGCGGCCACCTCACAGCTACGCCACAGCCAGGCTGCGGCCACACTGCGGTCTCACTGCGGCCACACGGCGATCCCTCCGGAACACCCCGTGGCGCCACGCGGCGATCGACACGTGGCACGCTATCGGGGTGCCTGGCATCGAAGATCTCATTACCGAGTGGCTCACCGTTCCCGATGTTGCGGAACGGTTGCACGTTGATGTCACGAAAGTTCGCCAATTGTTACGAGAGCGGAAACTTCTCGGCGTCCGACGCGATGGCGTCTTGTGGGTGCCGGCGATCTTCGTTGGTGACGGTGCGATCCTCAAAGGCCTGCCCGGCACATTGAGCCTGCTCGCGGACTCCGGCTTCAACGACGACGAGGCGCTGCGCTGGTTGTTCACCGATGACGCATTGCCGGGATCACCAGTCCAAGCGCTCGCAGAGAACCGAGGCACGGAGGTGAAGCGGCGTGCCCAGGCACTCGCTTTCTGACGCACGCCTCTACCTGTGCGTCGACGCGCGCGAGCGTGAGGGTGACCTGGCCGAGTTTCTCGACGTCGTGCTCAGTCGTGGCGTCGACATCGTGCAGTTGCGGCAGAAGGGCATCGAGGCCAAGCAAGAACTAGCGGCGCTCGAAGTGTTCGCCGATGCGTGTAAGCGACACGGCGCGCTGCTGGCGGTCAACGATCGCGCCGATGTCGCGTGGGCGTCGGGCGCGCCGATCCTGCACCTCGGGCAGGACGACCTGCCGGTGTCGGTCGCCCGCGCGCTCGTTGCAGAAGAGGTGCTGATCGGGCGGTCGTCCCACACCGAGAGCGAGGCGGCGGCCGCCGCGGTCGAAGAGGGCGTCGACTACTTCTGTGTGGGGCCGTGCTGGCCGACGCCGACGAAGCCCGGCCGGCCAGCTCCGGGTCTTGCACTGGTCACATACGCCAGCAGTTTGACTACGACCCGGCCGTGGTTCGCCATCGGTGGGATCGAGCTCGGCAATCTCGACCAGGTCCTTGATGCGGGTGCCCGTCGCGTGGTCGTGGTGCGTGCCATCACTGAGGCGACCGACCCCGGCGCCGCGGCTGCGGAGTTCGCCGCGCGTCTGCGGGCGGCTCAGCCGGTACCCTTAGCACATGTCGCTGGGGCGCCCGTCCGTGCTGAGTGAGCGCACCCGCACGATCAAAGAGCTCCTTGCGCAAGGCGGTCACTCGTTCTCCTTCGAGTTCTTTCCCCCAAAGACCGAGCAGGGCGAGCGGTCGTTGTTCCAAACGATCCGCGAACTCGAGCAACTACGGCCGACGTTCGTGTCGATGACGTACGGGGCAGGTGGCTCGACGCGCGACACGACAGTGCGCATGACCGAGCGGATCGCCACTGAGACCACTCTCACGCCGGTTGGTCATCTCACCGCCGTGAATCACTCGGTCGCAGAACTGCGACGCATCGTCGGTCAATATGCAGACGCGGGCGTGCGCAACGTTCTGGTACTGCGTGGCGATCCTCCCGGCAACCCGCAGGCTGAATGGGTCGCGCATCCCGAGGGGTTTGAGTACGCAGAACAACTTGTCGCGCTGGTCAAGAATTCCGGCCAGTTCTGCGTCGGTGTCGCAGCGTTTACTCGCAAGCATCCGCGGTCGCCAACCGTCGAAGACGACACCGCAAACTTCGTGCGCAAGTGTGCGGCGGGTGCAGACTTCGCGATTACGCAGATGTTCTTCTCGGTCGACGACTATCTCGTTCTGCGCGACCGGATTGCGGCTGCTGGCTGCGACGTGCCGATCATTCCCGGCATCATGCCGCTCACGTCGATCGGTCAGATCGAACGGTTCTCCCTCCTGTCCGGCGATGACTTCCCGCCGGAGATTGCCGAGCGATTGCTTGCTGTCGCTGACAATCCCGAGACGGTCAGAGCTATCGGTCTTGAGGTAGCCAGCGAGATGTGCCAGCGATTACTGGCCGAGGGAGTACCTGGCCTGCACTTCATCACGCTCAACAAGTCGACGGCGACTCGCGAGATCTACCAGAACCTCGGCCTGCCCGACCTGTAGGCGAGCGCGCGGAACCGGGCAGCAACTTACGACGTCCAACCGGCACGTTTCACCCCGCTTCCATCTGTGCCGGAGGTCGTCATGTCGCTGAACCCCGCTGTGCGCTCGGTGTCTGTCGGAGTCGCCGCCGCCCTCATCGTGGTGGGTGCGTACGCATGGGGCCACGGAAGCAAGGCGTCGGCTGCTCCCGTTGTCACCGGACCTGCCGCGACGAACGTGCCCGCGATCCTCACGGCGACGCCGGCCAGTCCCGCGCCGTCGGGCGTGCCAGGCGATGCGGGCATAAGCGTGAGCGGTACAGGACAAGTGACCGGGACGCCGAACCTGTTGCGGCTCGACAGCTCCATCAACGTCACTAGGCCGACCGTCACCGCGGCGATGCAGGACGCAAATACGGCCATGGCCGCCGTCCAGCAAACGTTGAAATCCGACGGCGTTGCCGCAGCCGATCTACAAACGTCCGGGCTCTCCGTGCAGCCGAACTACACCTATAACAACAACAGCCCGCGTATCACCGGCTACCAGGTGAGCGAAAACCTGTCGGTCGTCTTGCGCAACCTGAGTACTGCCGGTTCGATCATTTCCGACGCGGCACGCGTCGGCGGTGACGCACTGCAAATCGGCCAGGCAAGTCTCGACATCGACCAGGACAACGCGCTGATAGTGCAAGCGCGGCAGGCAGCATTCGCCGACGCACTGGCCAAGGCGAAGACGTACGCGGATGCCGCGGGCCGCACATTGGGTGCGGTGACGAGCATCTCGGAGTCGACTGACTCTCAGCCGGAGACCTTCAACTACGCAATGGTGTCAGCAGCGCCGGCGGCTGGGGCGTCTGTTCCAATCCAGGCCGGCTCGCAGGACGTCACCGTCAACGTCGCAGTGACGTGGGCCTTGAACTGAGCGCTACGGTTTCGCCTAGTACCAAGGTGATCGGAGGCTGACATTCGCGATGAGCCGGCGCCGCGCTCACGTGCTAGCGATTGTCGCGGTCGCGGCTGTCAGTCTGACGATGGGCGTGCTCGTCTCCACACTCGCTGCCGGCGTCTTCGACGAAAGCAAGGGATGTCGGCCCGACGTCGAAAAGTGCCCTAGTTTTATCGACTGGCATGCGGGTGTGGTCCCGGGTCTACGGGTGACGGGCATCTTGCTTGTCATCGGACTGCTCGTTGTCGCGGCGGTCAGCTACCTGACGAAACCACAGCAGGGACCGCCGTCATGACGGAATCGCGGCTCAGCCGCCAGCGCGACGCCGAAAGGTGCGCTTGACCTTGTCGTTGCTCGTGGGTGCGTTCGGCCGGTCGGCTCCGTGACCGGTCGCCGCGGCTGACCCGCCCGCGCGCTTGCGTTCGAGCGCTTCGCGATAGCGGATGCGCAATTCTTCGTCGGCCGATGCGGTCGCCTTCGGTGGTTCGCTTTCGTCAGCGGACGGCGATTGGTCGGAGTCTGCAGTAGCCATAAGCCCATTCTGCCTTACGCGCCGACATCGGCGGGCGTGCCGCCGGTGAGGGTGAGCAGCTCATCGAAGGTTGTCGGAAACACTGCGTGCGTATGCCCGGCCGCAGCCCACACCACGTCGTAGTCATTCAAAGCGACATCGACGAGGGTGCGTAGGGGCCGGGGGTGACCGATGGGGGAGACGCCGCCGATCGCCACGCCAGCGTGCTCGCGGACGAAGTCCGCGTCAGCTCGGCTGACCTTGGTCACACCCACCAGCTCAGCCACCTTCGAGGTGTCGACCCGATGACGGCCGCTGGTCAGGACGAGCAACGGTTCGCCGTCCGCTACAAAGATCAGGCTGTTGGTGATCTGCCCGACTTCGACGCCCAACGCGGCGGCAGCTTCAGCGGCCGTGCGGGCCGATTCGTCGAGCATTCGCACGCTGCCCTTTGCGCCCGCTGCAATTAGTGCGTCTTGAACGCGCACGGCATTGGGGTGCAGCTCACTCATTCGATTGCCTCCAGGATGCGTTCGAAGCAGAGGCTGGCAGGGGCGTCGACGTAGTCGCCGAAGTTCGGGATCTGCCGGTAGCCGGCGCTTTCATAGAGCCGCACAGCTTCGGGCTGTCGGGTACCGGTCTCAAGTCGCACGCGCGTCGCCCCTCGCTGCCGGGCACGAGTTTCGAGGTCGCGCAGGATGAGCTGGCCGATCTTGCGACCCCGGTACTCCGGCCGCACATACATCCGCTTGACCTCGACGGTCGGCTGCTCGTCGCCCGCTAGGTCGCGGAAGGCCCCGCACGCGATTGGTGTTTCGCCGTCATACGCGACCACAAACACTGCAATGTCGGCCGCCGTCGGACGATGCCCAGGTTCGAAATCGCCGCCATAGCGGGCCACGATGTCGGCGCGCTGAGCAGCGCGCAGCTCCTCGGCATGGGGGTTGTCCCACGGCACGACACGCAGGACGACGTCGCTGGCCGTTTCGTTGATCGCCACCCGCCGATCCTAGAGATCCCGTGGGCGACCCTGCATTGACGGCGTTCGAACATATGTTCGATACTCAAGGGATGCTCCGCTCCGCCGCATCGTCACTCGAAGGCCTGTCACCAGACCTCCTCGAGCAGCTTCGCGGGGCCGGTGGCAAGGAGCTTTTGCCGGTGCCGCAGGCGTTGGCCGAGCTTTTTCCCGAAAGGGGAGTGCGGCGCGGTTCGACCGTCACCGTGAGCGGCTCGTCGTCCCTAGTGCTGGCGTTGCTGGCGGAGGTCTCCCAGCACCAGGGCTGGTGTGCAGAGGTCGGGTCGCCGTTGCTCGGCAGTGCCGCAGCGGCGGAGGCCGGCGTCGATCTTGAAAGGTTCGTCCGGGTAGCCGAGCCAGGGGAGCAGTGGCCCTCAGTGGTCGCCAGCCTGCTCGAGGCATTCGACATCGTGGTCATCCACCCGCCGCTGCGCGCCCGCGAAGCGGATATGCGCCGGTTGAGCGCCAGGGCCCGCGAACGGTCGGCGGTGCTGCTGACAACAGCCAAGTGGGAAGGCAGTCAGATTGGTCTCACGGTCATCGAGCAGCGCTGGCACGGGCTCGGGGCAGGCCACGGGTACCTGCAGGCCCACGAACTTGAGGTGCAGTCGCTTGGTCGTGGGGCGGCGGTCCGGCCGCGGCGCGCCACGGTCTGGTTGCCGCAGGCTTCAGAACAGTTGCCGCAGGCTTCAGAACAGAAGGCCTCAGGACAGTTGCCGCAGGCCTTATGACAGCGGTCCGCGCTCTTGCTGTGTGGTGTCCTGACTGGCCGGTGATCGCCGCCGGCGGCGGCGCCGAATTGCCGGGTGCCGTCATGCACGCGAATCGCGTCATCGCTTGCTCGGCCGCTGCCCGTCTCGACGGGGTGCGTCGCGGCCAGCGACGTCGCGATGCGCAGTCGAAGTGTCCTGAGCTCACGGTCTACAACCATGACCCTGCTCGTGACGCCCGACTTTTCGAGTCGGTGGCAGTTGCGGTCGAAGCGATCGTCCCCGGCATCGAGATCATCCGGCCCGGATTGCTGGTTGTGGCCGCGCGGGGTGCGGCCCGTTACTACCAAGGGGAATTGCCGTTGCTCGCCACCATTGCGCGGGCTGTTTGCGATGCGACCAGGTACGACGTCCAAGTCGGTATTGCTGACGGCATCTTCGCTGCTACCCAAGCTGCCTATGCCGCGTCCATCGTGCCTGCCGGTGAAGCGGCAATTTTCCTTGCGCCGCTGCCGATTCGGGTTCTCGACCGACCCGAACTCGCCGATCTACTGATCAGACTCGGCATCCATACGCTCGGTGATTTCGCCGGCTTACCTCGTAGTGATGTGCTTGCCAGGTTCGGGCCTGACGGCGCCTATGTCCATGATCTCGCTCGCGGTATCGAGATACGACCACCGTCAGCTCGCGTTGCGCCGCCCGATCTTGATGTCGAGATGACGCTCGACCCTCCGATCGACCGCGTCGACACCGCTACTTTCGTTGCCAAGACGCTGGCCGAGCAGTTGCATGAGCGGCTGGCAGCTCGGGGTCTTGCTTGTATCCGCATCAGCATCGAAGCGTGCACTGAAAACGGTGAACAACTGTCGCGCAGTTGGCGGCACGGCAGTGTGTCGACCACCGGCTTCACCGCCAATGCCATTGCCGATCGCACCCGCTGGCAACTCGACGGCTGGTTGTCCGGCACCATCCGATCCGACGACGGGCAGCCGTCGAGCGGGTTGGTGTTCTTGCGATTGGTGCCCGACGAAGTCATTCATGACGACGGCCGCCAGCTTTCTCTGTGGGGCGCTGAAGCTGGCGGTTCGAGCGGCCCCGGCGGCGACCTCGAGCAGATCGACCGTGCGCTCGCTCGCGTTCAGGGCATGCTCGGGCCTGACGCGGTGGTCACAGCGGTCGTCGGCGCCGGCCGTGATGTGGCCGAACAGATCAGGCTGGTGTCGTGGGGTGAACCTCGCGACGTACTGCCCGCCGATGCGTGGCCGTGGCCGGGCCGGTTGCCCGCACCATCGCCTGCCACGGTGCTCAAGTCAGCACAGCCAGCCACGGTCACTGACGTAGGTGGCAATCCCGTGGTGGTGAGCGGCCGGTGTGTCGTCTCCGCAGCCCCGGGTTGGTTGCGTATCGGGCAGCAACCACCAGTGGCGATCGCCGGGTGGGCCGGACCCTGGCCCCTCGACGTCCGCTGGTGGGACCGCCTAACTGCACGGCGCCGTGCACGTTTCCAGATCGCGACCATCGATGGCGCCGGTCTGCTGATGGTGTGCGAGAACGGCCGCTGGTCGGTCGAGGCCATCTATGACTAACGCGCGCCGCCGTCGCGACATGACTAGGGGTCGCTGTGGGCTTCAATAATCCCGACATCCCGTGGCGTGAACTCGAACGCCAGCTGTCGGGCAGGCCCAAGCCGGCACCCAATCCGGGGTACAAGCCGGTCGACGGTGATGGCGGCGACAGTCCGGCCTGGTCGCGCAAACGTGAGCGTTACCAGCGCGCGGAGCTGCCACCCGCAACCGCTGCATCGACGCAGCCGGTAGTGCCATACGCCGAACTGCACTGTCATTCCAACTTCAGTTTTCTTGACGGCGCGAGCGAACCCGAAGAACTTGCCGAAGAGGCGGCACGACTCGGGATCGAAACCCTCGCCATCACCGACCACGACGGGTTCTACGGCGTCGTGCGCTTTGCCGAGGCAGCCGGTGAACTCGGTGTTCGCACGGTGTTCGGTGCCGAACTCAGTCTTGGTCTACGCACACCGCAAAACGGCATCGCCGATCCTGAAGGTGACCATCTGCTCGTCCTCGCGCGTGACCCGGAAGGGTACCGCCGGCTCTCGATGGCAATCAGCTCGGCGCAACTGGCCGGCAAGGAGAAAGGCCGACCCACCTACGATCTCGAAGAACTGGCGGAGTCGCACGACGGTCATTGGGTCGTTCTCACCGGGTGTCGCAAAGGCAGCGTCCCGAAAGCCCTTGCCGCAGAAGGGTTTCCTGCTGCAGCGGCTGAGCTGGACAGGCTCGTCGCGTTGTTCGGCCGCGACAACGTATTCGTGGAGTTGACTGATCACGGCAACCCGCTCGATTCCACTCGCAACGAGGCGCTCTTCGATTTAGCCGGACGTCGAAAGCTGGGCGTGGTTGCCACCACCAACGCGCATTACGCGACTCCTGGCGGTGGTCGGCTCGCTGCGGCACTGGCCGCCGTCCGCGGTCGTCGTGGTCTTGACGACATGGATGGTTGGCTACCTGCCGCCGGCACTGCGCACCTGCGTTCGGGTTTTGAGATGGCGGCGCGGTTCGCGCGCTATCCCGGTGCCGTCGACCTAGCCGCTGAGATCGGTCGTAATTGCGCGTTCGACCTCCGGCTCGTTGCTCCGCGTTTGCCGGATTTCCCGGTGCCTGCGGGGCATTCCGAGATGAGTTACCTCCGCGCGCTTGCCATGCAGGGTGCGCTGAAGAAGTACGGGCCGCCTGACGCTGAACGCCAGCCTGGTGCTTACCGGCAACTCGAACATGAACTCGAGGTGATCGAGCAACTGAACTTCCCCGGCTACTTCCTGATCGTCTGGGAGATCGTGGAGTTCTGTCGCGCCAACGACATCTTGTGCCAAGGCCGAGGGTCAGCAGCGAACTCCGCAGTGTGTTTCGCGATCGGTATTGCCAAGGCCGATCCGGTCGCCTTCCATCTGCTGTTCGAACGGTTCCTCTCACCCGAGCGAGACGGGCCGCCCGACATCGATCTCGACATCGAGAGCGGACGTCGCGAAGAAGTCATCCAGCACGTCTACACCCGCTATGGGCGAACGAATACCGCCCAGGTGGCCAACGTGATCAGCTACCGCCCGAAGTCGGCCGTCCGCGACATGGCAAAGGCGCTCGGATACTCCACCGGCCAACAAGATGCGTGGTCGAAACAGATCGACAGCTGGGGATCCGTCACCTCGGATGCGAGCGGCACCGGTGCCGGTACCGACTATGACATTCCCCACGATGTGATCGAACTAGCTGAGCAGATCCTGCGCTTTCCACGGCATCTCGGCATTCATTCAGGTGGCATGGTCATCTGCGATCGTCCTGTCACCGAAGTGTGTCCTGTCGAGTGGGGCCGCATGGAGAACCGCACGGTTTTGCAGTGGGACAAAGATGATTGCGCGCGCACCGGGCTGGTGAAGTTCGACCTGTTGGGGCTCGGCATGTTGTCGGCGTTGCACGGTGCATTCGACCTCCTGCGCGAGCACTACGACCTCGACCTGCAACTCGACACGGTGCCAACCGAAGATCCATTGGTCTACGACATGTTGTGCGCCGCCGACTCGGTCGGGGTGTTCCAGGTCGAGAGCCGTGCGCAGATGGCGACCCTGCCCCGTTTGAAACCGCGGAAGTTCTACGACCTCGTCACTGAGGTCGCCATCATCAGACCAGGACCCATTCAGGGCGGTTCTGTGCATCCCTTCATCCGTCGGCGCAACGGGCTCGAAAAGGCCACCTATGCCCATCCGTTGCTGAAGAACTCGCTTGAACGCACTTACGGTGTTCCGCTCTTTCAAGAACAAGTGATGCAGATGGCGATCGATGTCGCCGGCTTCACGGCGGCGCAGTCAGATGAGTTGCGGCAGGCGATGAGTTCGAAGCGATCGACGGCCCGCATGGAACGACTGCGCGGCAAGCTCTACAGCGGGATGGCAGAGCGTGGCATTACCGGCGCAGTCGCCGACGAGATCTATGAAAAGCTCACCGCATTCGCGCATTTCGGTTTCCCCGAGAGTCACTCCATCAGCTTCGCCTATCTCGTGTACGCCAGTTCGTGGTTGAAGTTGCACTACCCGGCGGCTTTTTGTGCCGCACTGCTCAATGCGCAGCCGATGGGCTTCTACTCGCCTCAGTCGTTGGTCGCTGACGCGCGTCGACATGGCGTCGAAGTGCGGCGGCCAGACATCAATGCGAGTGCAGCCTTGACCACTCTCGAACCAGTCGATGGAGGCAGTGTCGATGGAGGCAGTGTCGATGGAGGCAGTGTCGATGGAGGCAGTGTCGATGGAGGCAGTGTCGATGGAGGCAGTGTCGATGGAGGCAGTGGTGTGCGGGCGGTTCGGCTCGGGCTGACTTCCGTGCGCGGCATCACCGATCCTCTTGGCGAGCGCATCGCGGCGGGTCGGCCCTACGCCGACATGACCGACCTGGTGCATCGGATCGGGCTCTCGGCTGCTCAGGTCGAGGCGCTGGCGACGGCCGGGGCCTTCGACTGTTTCGGGATGAGTCGGCGGGTGGCGTTGTGGGCTGCTGGCGCAGCAGCCGAAGGGTCGCCTGACCGGCTTGCCGGCGCAGTGCTTGGAACGCGCGCTCCCACTCTGCCCGTGATGAGCGATGTCGAGGTTACGGTGGCCGACCTATGGGCGACCGCAATCACGACCGACGGTTATCCGACCCGACACGTTCGCGATCGGCTCGACGAACTCGGTGTTCTTACGGCCAGCGCGCTGCGTACTGCAGAGGCCGGCCGCCGCGTCCTGGTCGGTGGAGTCGTGACCCACTGGCAACGGCCGGCGACCGCGGGCGGAACCACCTTCCTCAACCTCGAGGACGAGACCGGCATGGTGAACGTGATTTGTTCGCGCGGCGTCTGGATCCACTACCGGAGGGTGGCGCGCACAGCGGCTGCTCTCTTGGTGCGAGGTCGTCTCGAGCGGGAGCAGGGCGTCGTCAACGTGGTCGCTGAGCGTTTCGAGCGACTGCCGCTGGCGGTCCGTAGGACGTCACGCGACTTTCGCTGAATGGGCTTGACGAATCTTGTGGGTCGCGCTTACTGTGGGACTTGTTCGAACGTATGTTCGAACAAGTCAGTCGGGCGAGGCGGGTGGGGTCCCGCAAAGCTCGCTGGGGGCGCTGCCATTGCCCGGGCCACGGTCCTCGACCCGCCGTCGGCCCGGGCGCCGGTGGCGCTCGGTAGCTGGCGCTCGGTAGCTGAAGAGCCTGGGCAACACGAGGAGGGTGACGTCATGGTGACGACGACGCTGCAGAACAAGCCGCTGCAGAACAAGCCGCTGCAGAACAAGCCGCTGCCCGCCGCACTGGGTCTGCTCGCCGCCGCGCGTCACGGACTCGACGAAGCTGCCACCAGTTCGCGACCTGCGCAGCGCTACGCGAGTGCGCATCTTGCTGCGCTTCGCTGCGCCGCCGCGGTGCTTGCCGCGCGCGCCCGACCCGAGATTCCCGGAGTTCGGCGCGTCCGTCGCTCCCGCAACGCCTGGGTCCTGCTCACGCAGGTCGCACCCGAGCTTGCCGAGTGGGCCGCGTTCTTCGCGGCCGGCGCGACCAAGCGCGCCGCGGCCGAAGCCGGCCTTGACGGATCAGTGAGTGCCCGCGAGGCCGACGATCTACTGCGCGACAGTGCGACCTTCCTCGCGCTGGCCGAAACCACGATCGGCGTCACGCATCAACCAGCGCTACCGGTCGAGGCGGCGCCGAGCCAGCTAACCGAGCGCGGCCGGCGTCGAGGCGGCTCAGGCCTGCGAACGGGGCGCGGCCGGTAAGGTGCGGCCCATGGCTGCCGACCGACTGCGAACCCGCGGCTCGGTGCGAACGGCTGTCGTCTGGCGCAGCGTTCGTGCGCTGCTCGTCGATCTCGTCGACACGACCGGCCGCGAACAGCTCGACGTCCTCGACGCAGGCGGCGGTACCGGCGGTTTCGCGGTGCCGTTGGCTGAACTAGGCCACCGGGTAACGGTGGTTGACGCCAGCCCGGACTCACTCGCCGCGCTGGTCCGGCGCGCCGCCGATGCGGGCGTGACGGATCGGATCCACAGTGTGCAGGGCGACGCGGCTAGCCTCCTCGACGTCGTAGCGCCAGCGTCTTTCGACCTCGTTGTTCTGCACAGCGTGCTCGAGATCGTCGACGACCCTGCGGCGGCCCTCGCTGCAGTCGCCGGCGTCTTGCGGCAACGCGGCATCGTGAGTGTCGTGGCGGCAAACCGAATCGCTGCGGTGCTGCATCGGGCGGCGGCCGGGCGTTTCGATGAGGCGCTGCACGCCCTGCGCGACCCGCTCGGGCGATATTCGGCTACTGACCCGGCTCCTCGGAGGTTTGCGCTGGACGACCTCGAGGCACTGCTTGGGGCCGCGGGGTTGACGGTGATCGCTACCCACGGCTCGAGGGTCTTCGCAGATCTGGTGCCAGGTGGATCACTCGACGCTGACCCCGCCGCCGTTGACGCGTTGATCGCCTTGGAATTCGAGGCGTCCGAGCTGCCGGCCTTCCGGGACATCGCGACGCAATTGCACGTCGTCGGACGACGGAGCTAACGACTCTCCAGATACGGTCCTGGCCGCCCGATACTCACACTAAGAGGTCCTGAGGGTCCCGGGTTTGGTGCGGTGCCGAATCTGGGTAATGCCGTGCTAGGCCCCAAACGGACCCGGTTCATGCAGTCTCTTTGTCATCGCTTGCCCAACCGGCTTTCGCCGCTCCCGGCAGGCTCGTATCCTGAAAGCGCGACGACCGGCCCGGTCGTCGCTCGGCTAGCCGGTTCAACTTCGATCATGTTGCACACTGTTAGGCAACAGTGGTCGAGTACGAGTCGGATGCAAGGTTGGTCGGGGGCATGGTGGGGATGTCGTTGGGAGGGCAGCGTGCCGCTCTCTGAGCACGAGCAGCGAGTGCTCGAGCAGATCGAGCGAGCCCTCTACGCCGACGACCCGAAGTTCGCCGCCACTGTCCGCGGCATCGACCCGCGGACGTTGCACCGACGCCGTTACCTGCGGGCGGCCCTTGGCGCCATCATCGGTGTCGTCTTACTCCCTGTTGGCATTGCGGTGGAGCAGCTCGAGCTGAGCGTCGCAGGATTTGTCCTGATGCTGCTCGCGTTCCTGTATGGCGCATCGACTTGGCGTCAGCGTCGCGAGGCAACTGAGGTCAGCGTGCCTGGCGCGGGGCGAGCCACCGATCTACCGACCGCCCGGCGCGGGCGCGGCAAGAAACTGAGCACTCCGCCCGCTCCTAAGCGGGGCATCGTGAAGCGCTTCGAGGATCGATGGGACAAGCGACGCGACGGTCTTGGCGGCGGCCCTGCCGGACAGGACGACGACCGCTAGTCCAGAACTGATCGCAACGCGGGCAGGTGCGCGACGCACGGCGGGATCGTTGGACGCCGCTAATCTTGCAGGTGGTCGCGCTCGCCGCCAGGGAGTCGTTGACTGACCCAGCGCCGAATGCCGAGTGTGAAGCCGCGCCAGGAGTCGGACGCCCAGGCCGTCGCCGAGACGGCGATCCGGCTCGACGATGACGGAGCCAACCGCGCGCGCAGCCGGCGGCCGCGTGACACTGAGCCGAACAGCGCCTTGCGAACTGTGGTTTCGTCGGCGCGCGGATCCTGATCGACCCACCGCAACTCGTCCGGGCGCGCTGCGTATCGAGCCAGTTCTTCGGCTCGAGTCAGTCGCGAGAGAGCCTGTTCTGCGGCGACGTCAGTCGCCAGCCTTCGGGTGGCGACAAGGGTGGCCGCGGCTCTTCGCGGCGTATCGGTCTGACCGCGCCAGTCCAAGCCGAGGTCGCGCATGTCGTCGCCGAGCTCCGCCCACGCCGCGTGCGCCCGCGCAGCTTCAGTGTCGGCAGATGTCCATCGACGCCGTCGGGTGATCCATCGTGCGCCAGGGGCGATCACGATTCCGAGGACCACGATGAGCAGAAGGGCCAGCCAGCCCACCGGCAACCTCTTCAATACCGGCAACGACTTAGCGTTCTTGTGGATCGTCCCGACCGACGGCTTTGCGAGTCCCTGGATGTCGAGCGGGGCATGTGCGCCGGTTGCTCCGGGGGAGACCGACGTTGCGGCCTGTGGGCCCGTGCTCAACGGGGCGTAGCCGGGGGTCGTCGTTTGTCCGTCGGACCGCGGGGTCGGCTCGAACCGCAGCCACCCGGCGTCCGGGAAGTACAACTCGGGCCACGCATGGGCGTCGGCCGTCGTGACGAGATAGGTGCTCGTGTTTGCGACTGGCGCGCCCGGCGTGAAGCCGACATCGACCCTGGCGGGTATCCCCTCGAGGCGAGCCATCAGTGCCATCGTGGCAGCGAACTGCTCGCAGTAGCCGCGACGGTCGTTCAGGAATGTGATCAGTGCGTTCTCGTCGGTGCCGGTCTTGATCGTGATGTCGTAAGTGCCGGCTTGGAACCATGCCTGTAAGGCGAGTGCCTTCTGATAAGGCGTCACCGCGTGGGCCGCCGCGATGATCTGGTCGGCGACCGTACGAACCTGAGTAGGTAAGTTCGTCGGCATTTCGAGATCAGCCGCGAGGCTGGCGTCAGCGTCGACTGCCGGCAGCGAGTTGAGCAGTGCGGCCGTCGGTTGATAGACCGCACTCGTGACGCTGTAACTCTGGTGCGGCGTCGCTGTGTTGATTCCGTAGATGGCGGGATTCACCGGGTTGTATCGCCAGTCACCGTGCGCACTCACTGCCGTCACCGTCGAGGGGGCCGGCAAGTATGCCTGCCGCAGTCCGGTGATCACGACGTTCGTTGTCGCAGCACCGGTTGGGTGCAGCGTTACCCCGGCGGGCGGCGGGATGCCGTCGGAGATTTTCGTGTCGTCGGGCGACGTGACCGATGAGACCGACCACACCGTGCCGTCGAAGTTGTCGAGGGTCAGCAGCCGCAAGTAGGTCGGCGTTCCGGTTGTCGTGTACGTGAATAACGACGTAGGTGTCGGCTCGTTGAGCTCCTGGCGGATGCTGACGATGGGGCTGATGGTGGCCGACCCGCCGTTCTTGTCGGCTGAGAAACCACCCACGCCGTTCGTGTGGTGCGTGCCGAACCAACCGGAGTGCAGTCCTGGAATGATCACCGGCAACACGACGGCGATGCTGATCGCCGCGAAACCCACGCGCCGTCCGACCTGTGTCAACTGGCTCGTCGCGGCTTGCCCTCGAACCACCGAACCGCGAATCGCGCGCACAGGGCGGCCCCAGCGGCCGACTCGGTCGCGCCCTTCGGCAAGAAGGAGCGCAAGGTAACCAGCAGCAGCAAATACGAACGGCCGCCACCCGACGCCGCCCGAAAGCGTTGCAGCCGAGACCGTGAATATCGCCAGCAGTGGGAGTCCGGCGACCGCGGGGCGGCGGAGTCCGCTCGCGAGCGTTTCGACGACGACAGCGACAAGTCCAACGCCCGCAGTCGTCAGGAGGCTCAGCCCGCGGGTCACGTCGACGGGTGCCGCGAGTTGAACTGTGTCGGTGAAACCGGACGACATCGTGGTGTGCAGGAGCCGCAAGGCGGCCGGACCTGGGATGAACCCGAGCGGGGCGACCGAGTGCGCATACAGCGCGGTGACCAGGAAGGCCCAGACGGCAATCATGGCGAGGGGGATCACTGCGGTGACCACGCGGATGCGTTGCAACGCTGCCGACGTCGCGGCGATCGCGACCACTATCAAGACGACGCGGGGAACCCAGCCCATCGACGCGAAGACAGGCAGCAGGCTGAGCGACCCAAGGATGGTCGCCAGCGCAGCAAAAACAGTGACTCGAAGTCGAGGATTCATCGGCTCACCAACGCTTGGGAGTTGCTCGCGGCATTGCCCCACATCGTGCGCATGTCGGTACGCGCGTTGACCGAGACGACGCGCCAACCCGCAGCCGCGAGGAGTGCGCACGACTGCGCGTGGTCGCGCTGGCGCACGGTCGGCTGGCCCGGCACGGAGGCCTGCGCCCAGCTGGTCGTGTCAAGCATGATCGCAACGCACGCAGACGCGTGATGCCTGAATCGGGCAAGCGCGTCAAGGTCGGCGTCGGTCAGATTGCCGAGCGCCGCGATCACGAGTCCAGCGCCACCACCACGCCGGATGCCTGCCAGGCCGGCGGTCAGTGAATGAGCGCCCGACATGGACACCAGCGCGAGAGTGTCGAGGAGAACGGCCTCGAAGGGCGTGCCGGCCATCGCGTCGGCCGAGTAGCCGGAGACCTCGCTGCCAGATTCAGTGGTGAAGCGCAGCCCAAATCCGTCGCGAGCCAGATGTGAGCCGATCGATGCGATCGCGCTGACTGCCCACTCAAACGACGAGCCAGGACCTTCACCTCGGTGGGCCGTCACCCGGCTGTCGAGCAGCAGCACGCCGCGGTTCTGCCACGGTTGTTCTTCGCGGCGCACCATGAGTTCGCCGTATCGCGCGGTCGATCGCCAGTGCACGCGGCGCAGGTCGTCGCCGTGTCGATACTCGCGGGTGGTGACGTCGTCCTCGCCCATCGTCGAGATCGAACGCGCCCTGCTGTCGCCGCCGCCCGCCCAGTCGCCGCCCAATCGGATCGCCGGCAGCGGTACGACAGCGGGCGTTACGACGAGTGCGTCGGTCGTCGTGAACGATCGGGTCAACTCAACGAGTCCGAAGAGATCGGCGAACCGCAGCGACAGCGGACCAACCACGAAGCGGCCTCGCACATCACTGCGCACCGGATAGGAAACCTCGCGCACGCCGAGGGATTCGATCCTGTTCACCACGAACCGGGGACGGCCACCGAGGCTGTACGGCAACCGATCCTCAAGGAGCAGGATGCCGGTTGCCACTCGTGACAGGTTCTCGACGCGCAACACAACCTGGGCCGTCTCACCGACGGGTACGCGTTGTGGCTCGATGCGGCGAACGCACGAGAGTCTGTAGCGCGTGCGCGCTACGACCACTGCGGTCGCGATCGGCAACGCACACAAGAAGATGCCGACGCGCAAGAGATCCATCTCGCGCAGGACAAGGCCGCACAGGCATGCAGCGATCCCGGCGGCGAGGAAACTCCTGCCGCGGGTGGTGAGTCCGGAAAGCGCCGCCCGCATTAGTGCGGTGTTGCTCGGGAACGCTGGGCGGACGACGGAACCGCGACTCTTGCGACGATGTCGGACAAGATGTCGGCCGCCGTGCGGCGTGAGATCTGCGCCTCCGCCGTGATGAGCAGCCGGTGCGTCAACACGGGCTGCGTGAGCATGCGGACGTCGTCTGGAAGGACGTAGTCGCGGTCGTCGAGTGCGGCCGCGGCGCGCGCAGCCCGCAGCAGTTGCAACGTTGCTCGCGGCGAGGCCCCGAGTCGCAGCTCGAGCGAGGCACGCGTGGCGGCTACGAGGTCGACGGTGTAGCGGCGAACGTCGGGCGCCACATACACGGTGCGAATGAGCTCGATGGCATTGGCGACTTCGACGGCGTCGGCGACCGGACGCAGGTCGTCGAGCGGATCGTGGCTGCCGTGGGAATCGAGCATCTCCAGTTCGGCTGTGGCGGACGGGTAGCCCATCGATAGGCGCGCAGTGAATCGATCGCGCTGGGCTTCGGGCAGCGGGTAGGTGCCCTCCATCTCGATCGGGTTCTGGGTGGCCACCACCATGAACGGCGCGGCAAGACGGTAGGTCGTTCCGTCGACGGTTGCCTGCCGTTCCTCCATGCTTTCGAGGAGCGCCGACTGCGTCTTTGGCGACGCGCGGTTGATCTCGTCACCGACGACGATGTTGGCGAACACCGGCCCGGGCTTGAACTCGAACTCGCGAGTGTCCTGGCTGAAGACCGACACACCCGTGATGTCGCTGGGCAGCAGGTCGGGAGTGAACTGGATCCGTTTCACCGAACAGTCGATGGCCTTGGCCAATGCCTTGGCCAGCATCGTCTTGCCGACACCGGGCACGTCCTCGATGAGGAGGTGGCCTTCGGCGAACAGCACGGTGACGGCGAGCTGCACGACGTCCGGCTTGCCTTCGATCACTTGCTCGACGGCAGCGCAGATACGCCGACCGGTTTCTGCGACCTCTTTGAGGTCGCCCCCCTCTGTCCCCGGGAACGCTGCCACCCGTCCTCCTTGCTCGTGATCCGTGGTCTGGCATGTCGAGCTTTGCTCGGAAAACTCTCACCGAGCTTGCTCGCAATGTCACTGAGTCTCTCAGGTCAAGAGCGTGCAAACGAGTGATCCCCGTACACGAACGCGTGAGAGGCCAGATCGGTTCGCCGCCTCGGCACTCGTGATTGCGCGCAAAAAGGGAGTGATTGCCACCTATCGATGGCTCCGGGGTGCTTGAAAGTGGGGGAGTGTGGAGTATGGTGGCGCGAAATGGAGAGCAAGGGTACGGGTCGGCGGGCGGCCAGCGTGGGGCGAGCGGAGGTGGCGGGTGTTTCTCGGAACCCACGCCCCTCGACTCGATGAGAAAGGCCGGCTCTTCCTGCCGGCGAAGTTCCGCGACGAGCTTGCGGCCGGTTTGGTGATCACCAAGGGCCAGGAGCGATGCCTCTATGTCTTTCCCGCCGTGGAATTCGGTCGGCTCACTGAAGCCCTTCGGACCTCACCGGTGACACACAAAGGCGTCCGGGACTACTCGCGGGTCTTTTTTGCGAGCGCATCCGACGACATCCCCGACAAGCAAGGCCGCATCACGATTCCGCCCGCGCTGCGCGAATACGCAGGCCTCAGCCGTGACTGCGCGGTCATCGGCGCAAACACACGGGTCGAGATCTGGGATGCCGCGGCCTGGGAGACCTACCTCGCTGCCCAGGAACCGGTCTTCTCCGAACTAGGCGAGGAGGTGTTGCCCGGCGTTCTCTGACCCCATTGAGCGCCCCGGCGCTCGACAGTGAGCGCCTCGCGCTGCGAGGCCTCCGGCCGCTCGCTCTCCTGGCACACCTTCCCCGGCGCCAGGCGAACCGGAACCTCCGGTGAGCGGCTGGGAACCCCGACGCACGAGGCGCTCCACTTCGCACCACCGCCCCACACCCCGCTCTATCCGACACCCCGCTCTATCCGCCCCATTCCCAGTTCGCCCCATTCCCATCACAAGGCGTGAGCAGTCACATCGAAGGGTCGAGAACAGCCACATGGACGACGGCCGCGCCGAAGACGCGCACCTGCCGCAAGAGAAGTACCGGCACGTGCCGGTACTTCTCAGTCGGGTGCTCGAGCTGCTGGCGCCCGCGTTGACGGCTCCGGGCGCGGTGGTCGTCGATGCGACGCTCGGCATGGGTGGCCACGCCGAAGCGCTCCTGATCGCGCACCCGCAGGCCCGCTTGATCGGTATCGACCGCGACACCGACGCACTCGCCCTGGCGACCGCCCGCCTCGCCCCCTTCGAAACCCGGATCACGCTCGTGCACGCGGTCTACGACCAGCTCCCGGTGGTGCTCGCCGAACTCGGGCTCGAGGCGGTCGACGGGATCTTGTTCGACCTCGGTGTCTCGTCGCTCCAGCTCGACGAGACCGAGCGGGGGTTCTCCTACGCACATGACGCGCCGCTCGACATGCGGATGGACCGCACGACCGGGAAGACCGCGGCGGACGTCGTCAACACCTACTCCGCCGCCGAGATCGCCCACGTGCTGCGCGTCTATGGCGAGGAACGTTTCGCGTCGCGTATCGCGAATGCGATCGTCCAGGAGCGCAGTCGCCAGCCACTGGTGTCGGCGTCCCGCTTGGCGGAGTTGGTACGTGACTCGATTCCCGCCGCGACCAGGCGCACCGGCGGCCACCCGGCCAAGCGCACCTTCCAGGCCCTGCGCATCGAGGTGAACGCCGAGCTTGCCGCGCTCGAACGCGCGGTTCCTGCAGCGGTCGCCGCCGTTCGCGTTGGCGGGCGGGTCGTGGTGCTGTCGTACCAGTCGCTCGAAGACCGTCTGGTGAAGCAGGTGTTCGCCGCTGGCGCCGCGAGCACATCGCCGTCCGAACTGCCTGTCGAACTGCCCGACCACGCGCCCAGACTGCGGCTGCTCACCCGCGGAGCTGACCAGGCGAGCCCTGCGGAAGTCGCGACCAATCCGCGAGCCGCATCCGTGCGGCTGCGCGCGATCGAGCGCATCAGGCAGGCCGCGTGAGCGCGCTCCCATTCACGGAAATAACGGTGCCCGAAGCGGCGACAGCAGATGTCGCCATTGATGGTGTGCTCATTGCACCCGCGACGACGGTGCCCGTCCGCACCTCTCGCGCGACTGCGCCGGGCCGCACGCCTCCCGCTGCCGCGCCCGCAAGCCGCCCTCCGGCACTGCGCGTTGTGC
Organism: uncultured Actinomycetes bacterium; assembly: GCA_963737705.1. Lineage (GTDB taxonomy): Bacteria > Actinomycetota > Actinomycetes > Acidothermales > Acidothermaceae > PALSA-607. Next base: position 295,008 of record CAVTTP010000007.1, on the reverse strand, counting down.
GGCCGCGAAATGCGCGTCCGCGCGCCCCGTTCGTGTTGTTGGTCTCCGCGTTGCTTGCGGCTGGCCTGGTCGGGGTGCTGATGATCAATACGAAGCTTGCGCAGGGCTCATTCACCGTTGACCAGCTCCAGCGCCAGCAGTCGACGAACGCCGATGAGGTGCAGGCGCTCAGCCAGTTGGTGGCTGACCAGGGTGCGCCGCAGGCGTTGGCAGCTCGGGCGGTCGCGCTTGGCATGGTGGCGGCGCCAAACCCGGTCTTCAAGCGGACGTCGGACGGCGCGGTGCTTGGCGCTGCGACGAAGGCTTTGCGTCCGCCGCCGCCACCTGCTCCCAAGCCGTCTCCCACACCGCAGGCGTCTGCTTCGGTCAGCCCAAGTCCCTCGGCGTCAGTCTCGCCCTCGGCATCGGTCTCGGCATCGGTCTCGCCCTCGGCATCGGTCTCGCCGAGCGCTTCAACATCGGCGAAGGCATCGACATCACCGGACGCGTCGCCATCAGCGAAGGTCAGTCCGTCGCCGTCTAGCAAGCCGAGCACAAGTGCCAAGCCCACCACGAGTGCCAAGCCCAGCACGAGTGCCAAGCCCAGCACGAGTCCCACAAGCAAGCCGACAACGAAGCCTTCACCCACCCCTGGACCAACCGCGAAGCCCACGGCTAAGCCCACGGCGAAGGCGACGCCGTGAACCGGATCGCACCTCCTGGCAGCACGCATCAGCGCCCCGGAACACCGCGCGCATCGGCACCCCGCACAGCGGCACCCCGCACAGCGGCGCCCCGCGCAGCTGCACCCCGCGGCACCTCACCTCGGCCCGCCAATCGCCCGCTGTCAGGGGGGTTGCGTAGCGAGCGCTCGCCGAGCGAAGTCCGGCAACTGCGGCAGGCCGCGCGATCCGCACAGGCCGGTCCGCCACGCCAGCAGCCACGCGGACCCAGGCCGCCCGCTGGCCGACGTCCGCCCACCCGCCGTCCACCACGACCGCCCCGCCGCACGATTGGCCGGCTCGGCTTTCCGGCCCGCCGATTGCACGGCGGCTTGCTGGTGATCGGGTTCGTCATGATCGTGTTCGTCGGCCGCTTGCTGCAACTGCAGGGCGTCGACTCAACCGTGTATGCCGCAGATGCGAATGCCCAGTACTTGCACAAGGTGACGCTGCCGGCGCAACGCGGCTCGATTGTCGATCGCAACGGCGCGACGCTGGCTGACACGGTGAACGCGAGCGACATCATCGGGGACCCGCTCGTTGCGACCAACTCGAAAACCACGAGCCCGTGGACGATGGCGGGAACACTCTCACCGATCCTCGGCGTCAACCGCTTCACGTTGGTGAGCGACCTCACCGGCAAGAGTCAATTCGTCTACCTGGCCCACGCGGTTACGCCGCAGGTTGCGAAGCAGGTGCTCGCGCTCGACCTCCCGGGTGTGACGACGGAGGCCACGAACAAGCGGGTGTACCCAGCCGGCAACGTTGCAGCGAATGTCGTCGGATTCGTCGGCTCAGACGGCAAGGGTCTGGGCGGACTTGAGTACCAATACCAGAACCTGTTGGCTGGCAAGCCGGGCCAACTCACCGTGCAGGTTGGTCACGACGGCCAAGTCATACCGGACGGCGTCGGTGGCGGTCAGCCAGCCGTGCCGGGTCAAGGCATTCAACTCACGATCGACCGTGACATTCAGTGGAAAGCGCAGCAGGCGATTGCCGCCTCGGTGAAGACGACCGGCGCCGATGGCGGTTCCGTCATCGTGATGCAACCGCGCACCGGGCAGATTCTCGCGATGGCGACTACGCCGACATTCGATCCCGCCGATCCGGGTGCCGCGCCTGCGGAAGACCGTGGAAACTCAGCTCTGTCTGATGTTTTCGAGCCGGGTAGCACCAACAAGGTCATCACGATGTCGGCAGCAATTGACTCCGGTGTACTCACGCCGATGTCGCCCATCGATGTTCCGCCGACGCTCGTTCGCGCGGGTAAGGTCTTCCACGATGCGGAGTCACACGGGCTTCTGCACTTGACGCTTGCCGGTGTTCTCGCAGAGTCGAGCAACATCGGCACGATCCTCGCGTCGGAGAAAGTCGGCGTCGACCGGCTGTATGCATACCTGCAGGCTTTCGGCCTCGGCCAGGCGTCGGGTCTCAACTTCCCGGGTGAGAGCCCCGGCATCCTCGACCCATTGCGCAACTGGTCCGCGACTCAGCAGTACACGGTTCCGTTCGGTCAAGGACTCGCGGTGAACGCGCTACAGGTCGCCACCGTCTACTCGACAATCGCAAACGGCGGCGTGCGCGTGGAGCCCAGCCTGGTCAAGGGATTCCTGCAGCCTGACGGATCGGTAAAGCCCGCGAATGCTCCGACCCAGACTCGGGTTGTGAGCGCCTCAACGGCCACTCAGGTCGAGAGCATGCTCGAAGCTGTTACCACTGACCAGGGCACAGCGCCCGAGGCTCGGATCCCCGGCTACCGGGTCGCCGGCAAGACTGGGACGGCGCAACGCGTCGACCCCACCTGTGGGTGCTACCGCGGCTACACGGCCTCGTTCGTTGGATTTGCACCGGCGGACAATCCGCAACTCGTCGTCCTTGTGGTGCTCGACAATCCGACCAACGGTCACTACGGCGGTTCGATCGCTGCACCGGTCTTCAAGGACGTCATGTCGTTCGCGCTCGAGTCGGAGAAGATTCCGCCGACGGGGACCACCCCGCCGGTCGTCAAGCTCAGCCTTCCCTGACGGGTAGGGTGGAGCGCCGTGCCCGGCCAAGAGCAGCGTTCGACCCCTTTACGACCGGTGGCGACACCGGCGCGGCGGCTGGTCGACCTCGCTGATCGCCTCGGTGCCGCTGCCCTCGACGTTCGTGATGCGGCGGTCACCGGGGTCACCCACGACTCGGCAGCGGTGTTGCCCGGCGACCTTTATGCAGCCCTGCCTGGCACTCATACGCATGGCGCCCGATTCGCCGATCGTGCCGTCGGGGCTGGGGCGGTCGGTGTACTGACTGATGAAGCAGGGCGGTCGATCGTCGAGGCCGCCGGTAGCTTTGCCGCGCCCGTGCTCGTGGTTGATGATCCGCGCGGCCAACTCGGCGGCGTCGCTTCATGGATCTACGGCGAACCTTCAAAGCAGTTGCGGGTGCTCGGTGTTACCGGCACGAACGGCAAGACGACGACGTCCTACCTGCTCGACGCAGGGTTGCGTGCAGCCGGAGAAAATACCGGCCTGGTCGGCACGATCGAGACCAGGATCGGCGAGTGGGTCGCACCCAGTGCACGCACGACGCCGGAGGCTCCGGACCTACAGGCCCTGCTGGCCGTGATGGTCGAGCGTGGCGTCACCTCGGTCTCGATGGAGGTGTCCAGTCACGCCCTCGCATTGCATCGTGTCGACGGCACGGCGTTTGAGGTGGTCGCGTTCAGCAACCTGTCGCAGGACCATTTGGATTTCCACGCGGACCTTGACGACTACTTCAATGCGAAGGCACGACTCTTCACCCCACACTTCGCGCGTAAGGGAGTAGTCAACGTCGACGACGAGCACGGACGCCGATTGCTTGGCATCGCAGGTCCGACAGGGATCTCGCTGACCACGGTGTCGGCAACGGCCCGCGATGCCCAGTGGTGGCTAAGCGATGTGTCGGCGGGGCCGGACAACGGCACCGGGTTCGTCGTGCACGGTCCCGATGTCGTCATGCCTGTCTCGATCCGCCTTCCTGGGTCGTTCAACGTCGCCAACGCACTGCTCGCATTCGTCTCACTCGTGGTCGCTGGCACCGATCCACTCGCGGCCGCCCGCGGCATCGCCGACCTGCGTGTCGTGCCGGGTCGGATGGAGGCCGTCTCGGCGTCGCAGCCGTTTACGGCTCTTGTCGATTACGCACACACTCCCGACGCCGTTGTGACGCTGCTGACCACATTGCGGACGACGACAAGCGGCCGAGTCATCATCGTCCTGGGCTGCGGCGGTGATCGCGACCGAGCGAAACGGCCACTGATGGGTGCGGCCGCCGCGCGCCTCGCCGATGTCGCGGTGCTGACCAGCGACAATCCGCGCAGCGAAAAACCGGAGCAAATACTTGCCGCGATGCTCGACGGTGCGATGGAAGTCGCCCCGGAGCAGCGCGGTGAGGTGATCGTCGAACTCGACAGGAGGACGGCGATCCAGCTCGCTGCCAGTCGGGCTCGGGCAGGTGACGTCGTTGTCGTTGCCGGTAAGGGTCATGAACAAGGGCAGGAGGTCGGCGGCGTGGTGCACCCATTCGACGACCGCACCGTCCTGCGTGCCGAACTCGCAGCGTTGACTAACGGCGCCGGCGCGTCATGATGACGTTGACGGTCGGCGAGATCGCACAACTAAGTCATGGCGTGGTGTCGGACCTTGCCGACCCGGCAAGCCTCGTCACGGGTCCTGTCGTTGTCGACTCGCGTCGTGTCACAGGCGGGTCGCTCTTCGTCGCGGTAGCGGGAGCGCGCGTCGATGGGCACGATTTTGCAACGCAGGCCGTAGCCGACGGGGCACCGGTGGTCCTGGCGAGCAAGGCCGTCGCGGTTCCCGCGGTCGTCGTCGGCGACACCGTGCGCGCTCTCGGTGACCTGGCGCGGGGCTACCTCCACCGACTGGCGAACCCCGTGGTGGTCGGTATTACTGGGTCGAGTGGCAAGACGAGCACGAAGGACATCGTCGGCCAGCTCCTGACGGCGTTAGGCCCGACTGTTGCGCCCGAGGGGTCGTTCAACACGGAGGTCGGACTGCCACTCACCGTGCTGCGCGCTGACGAACACACCAAGTACTTGGTTCTCGAATACAGCGCACGCGGACTCGACCACATTGCCTACCTGTGCGGGATCGCGCGGCCGCAGATTGGCGTCGTGCTCAACGTCGGCGTTGCGCATCTGGGCGAGTTCGGCAGTCGAAGCGCGGTGGCGCAGGCCAAGGGCGAGCTCGTCGAGGCTCTTCCGGACGACGGTCTCGCGGTGCTCAACGCCGATGACGATGCCGTGGTTGCGATGGCTTCGCGGACAGGCGCGCGGGTCGTCACGTTCGGCCTCGGTACCGGGGCAGACGTTCGGGCGGTCGACGTCGTACTCGATGAGCTGGCTCGCCCGACGTTTCGCATGCTCACTGCTCACGGCGAGACCGAAGTGTCGCTGTCGTTGCATGGCGCTCACCACGTTTCGAACGCACTTGCCGCCGCTGCAGTAGCCCTTGAGCTCGGCCTCGACCTCAAAGCAGTTGCTGCCGGGTTGGCCAGAGTCGAAGCAGTCAGCCGATGGCGCATGCAGGTGTCGGAACGTGCCGACGGCGTCGTCGTCATCAATGACGCGTACAACGCGAATCCGGAATCCGTGAAAGCTGCCTTGGCGGCGCTGGCCGCAATGGGCGCCGGGGGAGATGCTGCACGCCGGCCACGCCGCACGCACGCGGTCCTCGGTGTCATGGCCGAACTCGGTTCAACCGCAGCGACCGCGCACCGCGAGGTAGGCGCTGCGGCGGCACTGATCGGCGTCCATCAACTTGTCGTTGTGGGTGCAGCAGCACAGGGCATTGCCGACGGTGCAATCGAGGCAGGGCTCGAACCGTCTCGTGTGGCCGTCGTCGATGGAGTCGCTGGCGCGGTGTCCCGTCTCGAGAACGACCTTGGTCACGGCGACATCGTGCTCGTGAAAGCATCACGCTCCGCCGACTTGCAGCGGGTTGCTGAAGCCTTGCTCGCCGAGCCTGTTGGCCGGACCGGAGCGGCCACGTGAAAGGGATCCTGGCCGCGGGCACGATCTCGCTGATCGTGTCGCTGTTCGGTACGCCGTTCGCGATCAGGTTCTTGCGCCAACGCGGCTATGGGCAATTGATCCGCGACGACGGACCTACGACGCATCACACGAAGCGCGGCACACCGACGATGGGTGGCACCGTCATCCTGATTGCCGCGATTCTGGGCTATGCGGGCGGCAACATGCTGAGTGCAAGCGGCCCGACTGCGTCGGGCTTGCTCGTGCTGGGACTCGCGACCGGCCTCGGTCTGGTGGGGTTTCTCGACGACTTCATCAAGGTTCGGATGCAGCGTAACCTCGGTCTCCGGGCACGGACGAAACTCCTCGGACAAACACTCGTTGCGGTCATCTTCGGTGTTCTCGTGTTGCAGTTCCCTGACAGCACCGGCATTCATCCTGCGTCGACCCACATCTCGTTCGTGCGCGACACCACGGTCGCGCTTGGCGCGGTTGGGTTCGTCGTGTGGGCGCTGGTGATGGTCTCGTCGACATCGAACGGGGTGAATCTCACCGACGGCCTCGACGGTCTCGCCACCGGAGCGTCGACGATGATTTTCGCGGCGTTCGTCATCATCACGTTTTGGCAAGGCCGCAATGACTGCCTAAGCAAAGCCTCGGCGGGCTGCTATCCGGTGCGCGATCCGTTCGATCTCGCCATACTCGCCGCCGGCTTTGCCGGTGCATGCGCAGGCTTTCTGTGGTGGAACGCTGCTCCGGCCCGCATCTTCATGGGCGACACAGGCTCACTTGCGCTCGGTGGCGCACTTGCTGGCATGGCCATCATGACTCACACGGAGTTGCTGCTCGCCGTGCTCGGAGGACTCTTCGTCGTCATCACGATGTCGAGCCTCATCCAGATCGGCTATTTCAAGATGACGCATCGCCGCGTGTTCAAAATGGCACCGCTGCAGCACCATTTCGAGCTCAAGGGTTGGGCCGAGGTGACGATCGTGATCCGGTTCTGGATCATCGCCGGCCTGGCCGTCGCCCTCGGCCTTGGGATCTTCTACGCCGAGTGGATCACATGGCAGTCGTGATTCCGTCATGGTTGCCTGCAGCGGCCCATGATGCGCCCTGGCATGAGTTGACGGTGTGCGTTGCCGGCGTCGGTGTTTCGGGTGCTGCGTGCGCGCGTGTTCTGCGCGAGCTGGGCGCCGACGTGATCGCGGTTGACGCCGGTGCGAGCGACAGGGAGCAGCAGGCTGCCGTCGATCTGCGAGCACTCGGTGTCGAAGTCCGGCTCGGTGACGGCGACACGCTGCCAGTTGGAGCTCAACTCGTCGTGACCTCGCCTGGCTGGCGCCGGGAATCACCGTTGTTCGTCGCAGCGGCCGCGTCGGATGTACAGGTGTGGGGCGAGCCGGAACTGGCATGGCGGTTGCGCAGGCCAGGTGCACCGACGTGGCTAGTCGTAACTGGCACCGACGGAAAGACAACGGCGACTCTCATGCTCGCGTCGATACTGCGCGCGGCCGGACAGCGAACCGCAGCAGCAGGCAACATCGGTACTGCACTTGTCGACGTGGTCAACGGTCCGTATGACGCGCTGGCTGTCGAACTCGGCAGCTTTCAGTTGCACTGGTCGCGGTCGGTCGTGCCCACGGCCGCCGCGATCCTTAACGTCGCGCCCGACCACCTCGATTGGTGGGGCGATTCTTTCGACGATTACGTCGCAGCCAAAGGCCTCGCGTTTGCGCACGAGGAGACCTGCGCCATCGGCAACGCCGACGATCCAGTCAGTACGCGCTTGCTGGCCCGTGCGCCGGGGCGCCGGGTTGCGTTCACTTTGAACAGCCCGCGCCCGCACCAGCTTGGAGTGGTGGAAGACCTCCTGGTCGACCGAGCCTTCGTTGACGACGCTGACAATGAGGCTGTCGAACTTGCCACCTTGACCGACATCGTCGTTCCGGGCCTGCACAACGTTGCCAACGCACTTGCCGCGGCAGCGCTCGCGCGAGCTTACGGCGTCGACCCTGGTGCAGTCGCTGCGGGACTAAGGACATTTACGCCCGCGCCACATCGGATTGCCGAAGTCGCGGTGATTGACGCCGTTCGCTTCGTCGACGACTCGAAGGCCACCAGCCCGCACGCGGCGGCGGCCGGGCTGACGTCGTTTGACTCCATCGTGTGGATCGCGGGCGGTCTAGGGAAGGGCATCGCATTCGACGATGTCGTTCGACTGGCGGCGCCTCGATTGCGGGCCGTCGTGCTTATCGGCGCGTGTAGAGCGGAAATTGCCGATGCACTTGCCCGACACGCACCAGATGTCCGCGTGGTCGAGGTCGCTACGCCCGAGACTAACCAGGTGGATGTCGTCATGGATCGCGTAGTCGCGCAGGCACTGGAATTGGCGACCGCCGGCGACACTGTTCTGCTCGCACCTGCTGCCGCGTCGATGGACATGTTCCGCGACTACGGCCACCGTGGTGACGTGTTCGCCGCCGCCGTGCGCAGGCTGCAGGGCCGCAGCCGATGACCACGACAACCGGAACGAGGCCAGCCCCGGCGACGTCATCACCGACGACCTCATCACCGACGACCTCATCACCGACCACCGGTGCAGAGGGCACCGTCACTGCGCTGTGGTCGAAGATCGAGAATCCGCCGGTGCTCTGGCGGCCGCTGGCGTCGTACTACTTGCTGCTCGCAAGCACGGCACTGCTCGTCGGCTTCGGTGTCGTCATGGTGTGGTCGTCGTCCTACGTCGAATCCGACCAGGTCTCGTTCGCCGTTGTCGAGAAGCAACTGCTGTGGCTGTCGATCGGCATCCCGCTGCTTCTTGTGGCGAGCCGGCTGCCGCTGAAGGTGTTCCGTTTCCTTGCTTACCCCGCATTGTTTGTGTCGTGCGGACTGCTGGTCGCGGTACTCGTCCCCGGCCTCGGGGTCTCGGCCAACGGCGCAACGCGGTGGGTCGCGCTCGGTGGTCCGTTCACGATTCAGCCTTCGGAGTTCGCCAAGCTGGGCTTGGTGTTGTGGGGCGCCGACCTACTCGCGCGCAAGCACAAGCTGGGCACGCTCGACAGTTACCGGCGGATTCTGGTGCCGCTGTTACCGGTCTCGCTCTTCGTGCTGCTGTTGATCGAGAAGGAACACGACCTCGGCACCATGTTGGTAGTTCTCACCATCGTGATGTCGCTGTTGTGGGTCGTCGGCGCGCCACTGCGACTGTTCGTGGTCACGACGCTCGCCGTCGTCTGTGGCGTGAGCTACCTCGCGATCAGCGAGCCGTACCGGCTGCAGCGGCTCTTGAGTTTCAGCCATCCGTTCAAGGACTGCCTCAACACCGGATGGCAGTCCTGCCAGGGCATTTACGGTCTCGGCGCGGGCGGTTGGTGGGGTGTCGGACTTGGCAGCAGCCGCCAAAAGTGGGGTTATCTGCCAGAGGCGCACACCGACTTCATCTTCGCCATCATCGGCGAGGAGTTGGGGCTCGTTGGCACGATCGCCGTCCTGATTCTGTTTGCGGTGCTGGCTTATTCGGGTATCCGGGTCGCGCAGCGCAGCCGCGACATGTTCTCCCGTCTCGCGGCATCGGCCATCGTCGCCTGGCTGCTCGTCCAGGCCCTCGTCAACGTCGGCGCGGTGATCGGGTTGCTGCCGATCACAGGCATTCCGTTACCCCTGATATCGGCGGGCGGCTCATCGCTCATACCCACCATGTTCGCGTTGGGCATGCTGATGTCGCTTGCTCGCAAGGAGCCAAGCGCTGCGGCTGCTATCGCTGCGCGCGGGCCTAATGTGCTTCGACGAGGTTTGCACAAGACAGCGGTCGTGTTGCATCTGTCCCGTGGCGGTCGGTGACCTCGGGTGCACGTGGTGCTCGCCGGCGGGGGTACCGCCGGCCATGTCGAGCCCGCCCTAGCCGTCGCCGATGCGTTGCGCCGTCGCGACCCCGACGTCGGTATCACCATGCTTGGCACAGCGCGCGGACTCGAGACCAGGTTGGTGCCGGCGCGGGGCTATGACCTCGCGCTCATACCGCCGGTGCCGTTACCGCGCTCGCTCACGCCGTCCTTCCTGACCGTGCCGACCCGTATGCGGACAGCAGTTCGTGAAGCGACCGCGATATTTGGCAACGTGGGCGCCGACGTTGTCGTCGGCTTTGGTGGCTACGTGGCGCTGCCCGCGTATCTTGCCGCCAGGGGCGCAAAGCTGCCGTTCGTGGTGCATGAGGCCAACGCGAAGCCGGGTCTGGCCAACAGATGGGGCGCTCGCTTTACGCCCTATGTCGCAGCGAGCACACCCGACCCGAAACTGCCGCACGCGCGGGTGATCGGCGTCCCGCTTCGACGGGCGATCAGTACCCTCGACCGCGCCGCAATGCGCGGTCGCGCGCGTGCCGAACTCGGTCTGCTTGACGGCGCTCCCACCTTGCTGGTTTCAGGCGGATCCCAGGGAGCGCGATCACTTAACCGGGCAGTCGTCGGCGCAGTCCCAGAGCTGTTGGCTGCCGGCATTCAGGTGCTGCACATCGCGGGTCCGACCCAACTCGGCGACGTCGACGCGGCAAAGCCGGAGCCGATTCCCGGACAGCCGCCCTACGTGCTGGTGGCCTACGTCGACCACATGGAACTGGCTTACGCCGCGGCCGATCTGATGCTGTGCCGTGCTGGCGCCATGACGTGCGCCGAACTCACCGCAGTGGGCTTGCCTGGGATTTACGTCCCGCTGCCGCATGGCAATGGCGAGCAGCGCTTCAACGCCCAGCCCATCGTCGACTCCGGCGGCGGCCTTTTAGTGTCGGACGCCGAGTTGCGCCCAGCCTGGATCCGTGACCAACTCATCCCGTTGCTGACGAACCCCCGCAGGCTGCAGACCATGTCGGTTCGGGCCGCCGATTTGGGCCGGCGTGATGCAGACGAGAAAATGGTCGACATGATCCTCGAAGCGGCAGGCGACCATGCCGAACGAGCGGGGCGGCCGCGCGGCGGGCGCGGCAGATGAACGCGACTCCCCGGTCGCAGGCGTTGTCGGTCGGTGAGCTCGGTGTCGTGCATTTCATTGGCATTGGCGGCGGCGGCATGTCCGGCATCGCCCGCATCATGCTCACCCGCGGTGCGACAGTGACCGGTAGCGACGCCAAAGAGGCCCGGGTGCTTGCGGCGCTGCGGGTGCTCGGCGCCAAGGTGTTCGTCGGCCACGACGCGGCGAACCTCGGCGCCGCCGACACTGTCGTCGTTTCGACCGCGATCCAGGAATCCAATCCCGAGCTCATCGAAGCGCGCACCCGCGGCTTGCGGATACTGCCTCGTGCTGCGGCGCTGGCTTCGGTGATGGCTGGTCGTCGCGGCATCGCGGTTGCCGGCACCCACGGGAAGACCACGACGACCTCGATGCTTGCACGCGCGTTGCAGCACTGTGGCGAGGATCCGTCGTTCGCCATCGGTGCCGATCTCAACGAGCCAGGTTCCAACGCACACGACGGTGCGGGCGACCTCTTCGTCGCTGAGGCGGACGAGAGTGACGAGAGCTTCCTGCTGCTGTCTCCGTTCGCCGCGATCGTGACCAACATCGAGGCAGACCACCTCAATCACTACGCCGGCCTCGCGGAGATCCATCAAGCGTTCGAGCGCTTTGCTCAACGGATTGCACCCGACGGCTTTCTTGCCCTGTGTGCAGACGATGCTGGCGCGATGCAACTCGCACGTTTCGCACGACGCGAGGGGATCGACGTCCGGACCTATGGCCAAGCGGCTGACGCCGATGTGCGAATCGCGAAGCTTGAGTTAGCAGGTACCGGCTCGTCGTTCCAGATAGTCGCGGGCGGACGTCGATTGGGTGAGGTCACTTTGCGGGTGCCAGGTCGGCACAACGCGCTGAACGCGGCTGCTGCCACGACCGTTGGCCTCGGTCTTGATCTCCCGTTCGCCGAGTTCGCCGCAGGCCTCACGGTATTCACCGGGGCACGGCGGCGCTTCGAGCCCAAAGGGGTGGTGAATGGCGTGCGGGTCTACGACGACTACGCGCACCATCCGACCGAGATCGCGGCAATCCTCTTGGCGGCGCGTGAGGTCGTCGGGAATGGACGATTGGTCGTCGCCTTTCAGGCGCACCACTACTACCGCACTGCAGACTTTTGCGCCGAGTTTGGCCAGGCCCTCGGGCTGGCCGACGACGTTGTCGTGATGGAGGTCTATGCGCCAGGCGAGACGATGCTGCCCGGCGGCACCGGAACCGCACTTGCGGCGGCCGTGACATTGCCGCCAGAACACGTCGTCTTCGAACCGTCATGGTCCGCAGTGCCAGCGCAACTTGCCGAACGTGCACGACCCGGCGATCTCGTCTTGACGATGGGCGCTGGGGGAGATGTCGCGATGCTCGGCCCCGAAGTACTAGAGGCATTGCGGCAACGTGCGCAAACGCCGAGCGCGTTGACGTAATCCGACGCGCGCCCTCCGGCTCGCAACCTCGCGCGACATCACGCTTGCACGCTCGCGCGACATCAAGTTCGCAAGCTCGCATGACGACACGCCGCTACCCGCGTTGACCCTTTGCGGCCGATGGCTCTAATCTTCGTCACGTTCTCAGGTTGACATAACTATAACGGTCTACTTGAGGATGAGGGTCGTGCGTAACCGGTCTGCGATCTCGCCGTCGGTGGTGGCTTCCCCGCACCACCGCCCGCAAAGCTCGTACTCAGGCGCGCCGGGTTAGCTGTTTTCGTGTGGCTGGAAGTTCGCGTGACTGACGATTGACCGACGAGGGAAGGCAAGGCGAAAGCCCGTGGCAGCACCGCAGAATTACCTCGCGGTCATCAAGGTCGTAGGCATCGGCGGCGGGGGCGTGAACGCCGTCAACCGGATGATCGAAGTCGGTCTGAAGGGCGTCGAGTTCATCGCGATCAACACCGACGCGCAGGCACTGCTCATGAGCGACGCCGATGTGAAGCTCGACATCGGTCGCGAGCTCACTCGTGGCTTGGGTGCAGGCGCTGATCCTGAGGTCGGCCGACAGGCCGCCGAGGATCACACCGAGGAAATCGAAGAGGTGCTCAAGGGCGCCGACATGGTGTTCGTGACTGCCGGCGAAGGTGGCGGCACCGGGACCGGTGGCGCACCCGTCGTTGCGCGACTTTCGCGTGCGCTTGGTGCACTGACCATCGGCGTTGTCACGCGTCCGTTCGGCTTCGAAGGACGTCGTCGCGGCGAGCAAGCCGACGTCGGCATCGAAGAACTCCGCGACGAGGTCGATACTCTCATCGTCATTCCCAACGACCGCTTGCTGTCGATCAGCGATCGCAAGATCAGCGTGCTCGACGCATTCAAGTCGGCCGACCAGGTTTTGCTGCAAGGGGTCTCTGGCATCACGGATCTGATCACGACGCCTGGCCTGATCAACCTCGACTTTGCCGACGTGAAGTCGGTCATGTCCGGCGCCGGCTCGGCGTTGATGGGTATCGGTTCAGCGCGCGGCGAAGACCGCGCAGTGGCAGCTGCAGAGATGGCAATCTCGAGTCCGTTGCTCGAAGCGTCGATCGAGGGCGCACATGGTGTGTTGTTGTCGGTCGCCGGTGGCTCCGACCTCGGACTGTTCGAGATCAATGAGGCCGCTCAGCTCGTCGCAGAGGCCGCACACCCCGATGCCAACATCATCTTCGGCGCGGTTATCGACGATGCGCTCGGCGACGAGGTCCGCGTCACTGTGATTGCTGCCGGATTCGATGGTGGCTCGCCGCGACCAGCTCGCCAGCCGGTGCGTCGCGTGGTCGAGGCACCACGCCCAACGGATGCGATCGACGATGCCATCAACGTCACTACCGCCCCGCCCGCTCTTGGTCGCGTAGAGGCCAGCCGGGTCGAGCCGCGCGAGCCCGAGCGAGTGTCGCTGCCCGACGCGGGTGAGCTGCCTCGCCGCGACCCCGCCGCCCCGCGTCGCACGATCGTCTTCGAGGACGAGGTCGAAGAAGAACTCGACGTCCCAGACTTCTTGAAGTAGGTGCTCTGGCTCGGGAGTCTCGGCGGTGGTGTGCGGTTCGCCTTCACCAGCCGGCTTGGCGGGTTTAGTGCGGCCCCGTACGACACCCTCAACCTGAGCTTTAGCGTTGGGGATGACCCGGCGCTCGTTCGGCGCAATCGGGGCGATGTTCTCGAGCGGCTCGGTGTCTCGCGTGCCGCCTGGCTGCAAGCGCAGCACGGTGCCCGCGTCGAAGTCCTCGTTGACGAGCCCGGACCCGAGACCGGTTTCGAGGCCGACGGGCTGGTGACGGCGGCGACCGACCTCGCCCTCGGCGCTTTGTCGGCCGACTGCGCACTCGTCGTGCTTGCGGACCCCACCGTTGGACTGGTGGGCACGTTGCACTGCGGTCGCCCTGGCCTGTTGGCCGGCGCGGTTGACGAGATGGTCAGCGCGATGCGCGACAACGGCGCGCAGCAGCTGCGCGCGGCCGTTGGCCCCACCGTGTGCGGTAGTTGCTACGAGGTACCAGCGGAGATGGCGGCGGCAGTCGTGACGGTTGTTCCCGCCGCATTCTCACGTGCGAGCACCGGTGGTTCGGGCCTCGACGTGCGCGCGGGCGTCATCGACCAGTTGCAGCGCGCCGGGGTGCGGGTCGTGCGCCTTGTTGGAGGCTGCACACGCGAGGATCCGACGACCTTCTCCTACCGCCGCGACAAGGTCACCGGTCGGATGGGCGCCTTGATCTGGCGGGCGACGTGACGTCGACGATCGAATCGCGCGATGCGAGGCGTGCCGAGCTGGGGGAGAACCTTCAATACCTTCGACGCCGCATCGCGGCAGCCTGCCTCGCTGCTAGCCGCGCCGTCGACGAGGTGGCGCTCGTCGCAATCACGAAGACTTTTCCCGCCTCAGACGTCGTGCTGCTCGCCGAGCTCGGTGTGACTGATGTGGGCGAAAACCGCGATCAGGAAGCCGCCGGCAAGGTCGGCGAGGTAGCTGCGATGTACGCGGCTGCAGGCGGATTGCGGTGGCACTTCGTCGGCGCGTTGCAGACAAACAAGTGCGCCTCCGTCGTCCGGTATGCGAGCCTTATTCACTCAGTGGATCGGTTGCGTCTCGTCGACGCACTCAGGCGCGCTGCGCAAGAAAAGGCGGTCAGCTGTCTTGTCCAGGTCGACCTCGACGAGACAAGCCGTCCGGGTCGTGGCGGCGCGCGGCCAGAGGAGCTCCGTGCGATCGCCGACGCCATCGCCGCCGACTCGCAGCTCGACCTTGCGGGGGTGATGGCCGTGGCGCCACTGGGTGCAGACCCCGATGCGGCATTTCGAAAGCTCGCAGAATTTGCCGATGCAGTCCGTCAGCGCCACCCGGCGGCGCGCATAATTTCGGCAGGGATGAGCGGGGATCTCGAGCAAGCCGTCGCGAACGGCGCGACTCACCTGCGTGTCGGCTCGGCGTTGTTGGGCGCTCGACGGCATCCTGTCCGGTAAGGTCCGGACGAAACCGACGTCTGAGAGGACCAGAGGGAGACACGGATGGCCGTCATGCGCAAGGCGATGGTCTACCTCGGCCTCGTCGAGGACGACGCCGAGAACTACGACGAATATGACGAGTACGAGGCTCCAGCGCCGGTCCCAGCGGGTCGGCGTGCCGGCATGCAGGTCGACCGCGCGGCCGACGTCGAGTACGCACGCCGCGCCAGCGCCCGACCTGCGTGAGCGCGTGCCGGCCTATGCGGGCCGGTCTGGCGGGGGAGCAACCGCGATGGCAGTTGCGCCGATGGGCTGGGCCGACGCGGCCGCTGGCCCGATCCGCGTAACGACATTGCATCCGCGGACGTATAACGAGGCACGCGCCATTGGTGAGCATTTCCGCGAGGGCACGCCGGTGATCATGAATCTCACTGAGATGGATGACGCCGACGCAAAAAGGCTCGTCGACTTCGCGGCTGGGCTGATCTTCGGTCTGCGTGGCAGTATCGAGCGTGTGACCGCGAAGGTCTTCTTGTTGTCGCCGCAGGACGTTGAGGTGACGGCGGAGGACAAGCAGCGGATCGCCGAAGGCGGATTCTTCAATCAGAGCTAGGCGGCCGGCACGACGTGGGCACTGTGTGGCGGGTCCTGGCCGACGTGATCGTCGCATTTATTGTCGTCATGTTCATCAGGCTGGTTTTCGACTACGTACAGCTTTTCGCACGAGAATGGCGTCCCCGCGGCGTCGTGCTCATTGCTTTGGAAACGTGTTATTCGCTTACCGATCCACCACTCGAAATTTGTGCATCGCTTACTGCCCCCACTGCGGGTAGGCGCATTCAGTGCAGACTGGACTGTGGCCTGGATCGCCGTCATCGGCACCGCCTACGTTCTGTTATCAGTAGTGGGTTCCCTATAGTTTGTCCGGCGCGTACCCAACGATTCCCCGAGGTGACCCGATGCCGCTGACCGCTGAGGACGTGAAGAACAAGCAGTTCACGCCTACCCGCTTCAAGGGCGGCTACGACGAGAAGGAAGTCGATGACTTCCTCGACGAGGTAGAAGCCGAGCTCACGCGGCTCGTGCGGGAGAACACCGACCTGCGGGCTCGCCTGCAGGTGGCAGAGCAGGCTGCACGCCAGCAGCCCCCGGCCTCGGCGCAACCAACCCCGCCCGCCCCGGGCGGCTTCAGCGTCCCGCCGCCCGCTGCGACGCCGTTGCCGCCGCCGCCGCAGGCGATGGCTCCGCCTCCGACCCCGGCAGCGGTCGCGCCATCCGCCCCGCTTCCTCCTATCGCAGCCACTGCAGGCAGCGACGGCAGTCAGGAGGCCGCGCTGCGCATGCTGGCCATGGCCCAGAAGACTGCCGAAGACACGGTGGCCGACGCGAAGCGCGAGGCCGCCAAGGTGCTCGGTGAGGCCCAGCTGCACGCTGACCAGCTGGAAAGGGAGACGCAGGAGCGGCACCGCAACGTCGTGGGCAATCTCGACAGCGAGCGGGAGCGACTCGAGCGCAAGATCGAGGAGTTGCGTTCCTTCGAGCGGGAGTACCGCGCCCGCCTCAAGTCCTACCTCGAGGGGCAGCTGCGTGACCTCGACGGGCGTGCCGACGGCATTCAGCCAACCGCACCCCGGCCGACTCCCGTTCCGGTCGGTGCCGGCGCCCCTGGTAGTCCCACCAGCGCGAGCGCTTCGGTGCCTGCGGCTCCGCCCGTGAGCGTGACAGTGCCACCGGCGTTCGCTCCGGCTCAGCAGTCGCAGCCGTCGTCTGCTTCCGCCCCTGGTTCGGCGCCCGGAGTCGCCCAGCCGCCGCGGCCGCCGAGCCCGTTCTCGCCGATGTCGCCTCCGGCCGGATCGTCACCGCAGTCAGGTGCCCCCAGCGGTTCGCTCCAGCCTGGCGGGCCTAGCGGCCCCCCGAGGCAAGCGACCAGCGGCGGGTTCGAGGTCGATGAAGGTCCCGAGGTCCCGCCGTCCAATGGGTGATGCCGCTCCGCTGGCCGTCGCGGCCGGCAAGCGTTGGTGATCACGGCTCGCTGGTGATCAACCCGTGCTAGTCATCAAGCTCAGCGGGGCTGCGGTCTTCGCCGCCGCCGTATTGGTAGGCGTCGGCGTCTTGACCAGCCGGATCCTGTTCTACGACATCGCCATCGGGCTAGCCGGTGCCGCATTGCTCGCGGTGATCCTCAGCTCGATTCGCTGGCGCCGGAGGCCTTCGGGCTACTCGTGACCTCGGGGTCTCAGACGGTCGCGCGCCTGAACGGGTCGCGCGCCGGCGGGGTGGCCAGCGTCAGTCGGGTGCCGTCCAGCGACAGGCCGGTCAGCGCCAGCACGCGGGCCAGGATCGAAGCAGTCGTTTCGCCCGCGGCGACACCCTCGGCCGTCACCATGGCGCGGTAGATCGTCGCGTAGTGCTTGACGGGGGTGTTGTAGCTCCAGTCGACCGACCCAAGGTGCAGAGCGTGTCCGCGGCTGCCGCCGGGGCCGTCGAAGGCGCCACTCCAGATCTGGATGCCTGCGGGGCCGGCGGCGAAGTTTCCGCCCTGTCCGACGTCGTAGGCGCGGGCCTGAGCGATCAGCTCGCGGGTCTCGCGTTCCGGTAGTACCAACGCCGGCCGCACTTGGCTCGCAAGAGCTGGCACTGCCACAGCACCGGGTCGCAATGCCACGGCGGTCATTGGTTGACCGAAGTATGGTGCCGCCGCCATCTCGCCCCTCCATGTCACGGTCGAGCCGTCGCGGCGCCGACGGGTGTACGAACACCCCTGCCGGCCCTTTACGGCCGACTTCTTATGCCGCGGTGATGTGTGGATCGGCTCAATGACCCCGGGACCTTAACTGGGCTGATCGGGTGTTTGCGCGTTCGCCCGCGTAGCGCACGCCACCGACGCCGCGATATCACCCGTTTGCCGATCCCGGTCAGCCCCCTGCGACCCGCATCCAGATGGTCAGGCCGAGCTCGGCGTCGACATGTGGGGTGATATCCGCGCTCGGTCGACCCTCGGTGAGGGTGACTGCAAGGATCTCGGCACCGATTGCCGCCTCGTGCTCGCGCAGCGCCGATGCAAGGCGGTCGTCTGCCGCCTGCCACCAGAACTCGATGCGGTCGCTGATCTCCAGACCACTGGTCTTCCGGGTTTCCTGCGCGAACCGGATCGCCTCCCGCGCCATGCCGGCCCGCCGGAGCTCCTCGCTGAGTTCGAGGTCGAGGGCGACGGACAGACCGCCGTCGCTCGCCACCGCCCAACCAAGCGTCGGTGTCTCGGTGACCACCAGCTCCTCGGCCGACAGCACGACTTGCTCGCCCTCGACCACGATCGACACCGAGCCGGTGTCCGCGAGCGTGAGAGCTAACTCTGCGGGGTCGGCTGCTGCCACGGCGGCGGCGACGACCTGGGTCCGATTGCCGAACCGCTTTCCGAGCGCACGGAAGTTAGCTTTGACCACGGTGTCGACCACCAGCAGGTCCCCGCTGCCGTCGTCGGCGACGACGGCCCGCACGTTGAGTTCGTCGATGACCTGGTGCTTGAGCTCGCCCGGCAGCGCATTCCAGCCCGGTGCGTGTACGAGTGCCCGCGCCAGCGGCTGCCGGGTGCGCACCTTCGATTCGGCGCGTGCCGAGCGTCCGAGTTCGACAAGGCGGCGCACCAGCGACATCTGCTCGCTGAGTGCCCCGTCGATCAACTCAGCGTCGACCTGCGGCCAGTCGCGCAGGTGAACCGAGTCCGGCATGCCGCTCGACACGTCAACCACCAGTCGCTGGTGGATGTCCTCTGTGATGAATGGAGTAAACGGCGCCATCAAGCGGGTGAGTACCTCGAGGCATTCGTGCAATGTCGCGAGAGCCGACACGTCGCCATCCCAGAATCGGCGACGCGATCGCCTGACGTACCAGTTCGACAGGTCGTCGATGAATCGCGCGAGCCGTCGACCTGCGCGCGCCGAATCGAAGTCCTCGAGAGCAGCGTCCACCTCGAGGGCCGTGGCGTGCAGTTCGGAGATCGCCCATCGATCCAGCAGTGGACGGCCTGAGACATTCGGCACCGGTGCGGTGCCTGGCAGCCACGCACTCGCATTGGCATACAGCACGAAGAACGCTGTGGTGTTCCAGTACGTCAATAACACCTTGCGCACGACGTCTTCAAGCACTTCGTCGCCGATGCGGCGAGCCGCCCATGGCGAACCGCCCGCAAGCATGTACCAGCGCAACGCGTCGGCACTGTGCTTGTCCATGAGTGCGATGGGCTCGAGGATGTTGCCGAGGTGCTTGCTCATCTTGCGGCCGTCTTCGGCAAGGATGTGACCAAGACACAACACCGTGCGGTAGCTCGACTGATCAAAGACGAGCGTGCCGACCGCCATCAATGTGTAGAACCAGCCGCGCGTTTGGTCGATCGCCTCGGCGATGAAGTCAGCCGGGTACGACTTCGCGAACTCCTCGCCGCCCAGCTGCGGATAGCCGAACTGCGCGAACGGCATCGCGCCCGAGTCGTACCAACCGTCGATGACCTCGGGCACCCGCGTCTTGAGCGTTCCGCATTCATCACAGGGAAACGTGATCTCGTCGACGTAGGGCCGATGGGGCTCGAGGTCTGACAGGTCGCGACCAACGAGCTCACCGAGTTCGGCGCGCGAAGCGACGCAGGTCAGGTGGCCGTTTTCGCAACGCCACAGTGGCAGGGGAGTCCCCCAGTAGCGATTTCGCGACAACGCCCAATCGATGTTGTTGCGCAGCCAATCGCCGTACCGACCGTGCTTGATCGTGTCTGGATGCCACGACGTCCGCTCGTTTTCGCGCAGCAGGTCATCCTTGATCGCCGTCGTGCGGATGTACCAGCTCGGCAACGCGTAGTAGAGCAACGCGGTGTCACACCGCCAGCAGTGCGGATAGCTGTGCTCGTAGGGCGCGAGCCGGTAGAGCAGGCCTCGATCGCGCAGGTCGGCCACGAGGGGTTTGTCGGCCGACTTGAAGAACATGCCGCCCACCAGTGGCAACGACTCATCGAACGTACCGTCGGGTCGTACGGGATTTACGACCGGCAAGTTGTACGCGCGACTGACTGCCAGGTCGTCGGCGCCGAAGGCCGGCGCCTGGTGCACGAGACCGGTGCCGTCCTCGGTCGTGACGTAGTCGGCCAGCACGACGTAGTGCGCGCGTTCACCGTCGAAGTCGACGAGTTCGAAGGGTCGCTGGTACGACCAGTGCTCGAGTTCGCGTCCCGTGAAACTGCGCAAAACCTCGTGCGGGCGATCGCCGACGACCTTGCTCACCAAGGGCTTCGCGATCACCAATCTCTCGGCGGGTGCGTCATCAGTGGCCGACAGGCTGACGATGTCGTACTCGACGTCGGGATGAACGGCGACCGCAGTGTTACTTACGAGCGTCCACGGGGTCGTCGTCCAGACCAGCAGATCGGCCTGTCCGGCGAACGGGCCGGAGGTCACGGGGAAGCGCACGTAGACGCTTGGGTCCGTGACGTTCAGGTAGCCCTGCGCGACCTCGTGATCCGACAGCGCCGTGCCACAGCGCGGGCAGTAGGGGGCGACCCGGTAGTCCGAGACAAGGAGCCCCTTGTCGAACACTGTCTTGAGCGACCACCAGACGCTCTCGATGTAAGTCGCGTCCATCGTGCGGTACGCCTTGGACATGTCGACCCAGTAGCCCATGCGTTCGGTGAGCTTTTCGAACTCGTCGACATGCCGTTCAACCGAGGCCCGACACTTGGCGTTGAACTCGGCGATGCCGTACGCCTCGATGTCCTTCTTGCCGTTCAGCCCGAGTTCTCGCTCAACCTGAAGCTCGACAGGCAGGCCGTGGCAGTCCCAGCCTGCTTTGCGGGGGACGTGGAAGCCCTTCATGGTCTTGAACCGGGGGAACAGATCCTTGAAGACCCTGGCCTCGACGTGGTGGGTGCCGGGCATGCCGTTGGCGGTCGGCGGTCCTTCGTAGAACGTCCACTGCGGCCGACCTTGCGTGGCGGCCAGCGAGCGCTCGAAGACGTTCGACTCCCGCCAGCGCCGCAATACCTCGTGTTCGAGTGCAGGCAAGTCGACCTGGTTGGGCATCGGGGTGAACATCAGACCTCCGTCGTCGGCGCACCGGTCGGTGCAGTCTTCGGCGAAGGGACGAGGCCGCGCCGCTACTTGCCGGCCGCGATCCCGCGGTACCACCCTCCTTGGACCGGGGACGGATCCTCATCGAAGCGATCCACCTTCAGGTCCCACTCTCGTGTCGCGGCGCTGACTCTAGTGAGCACGACCGATGGCCGGGCCGTTCTGTCAGCAGCTCAGGAGTGATGTTCGTCGCGGGCTCAGCTCCGGGCTCGCACCGTCCCCGGATCGCTCATGCCTTGCGTTCGCGACTACTCGTCCCCTTCGACGCCTTCCGCGGCCACCGAGTCTACGGGAATGATCAACCCGCGCCGACGTAGTTCTTCCGCGAGCTGTTCGGACGACTCGAAATGAATCGCGTCGAACCCGAGCTCCGCCGCTGCCTCGACGTTGCGCGTCGAGTCGTCGATAAACATCGAATGCCGGACGTCGACGGCGTGCCTCTCGATGAGCAACAGGTAGATCGCCGGGTCGGGCTTGATCATGCCGACGGTGCCCGATACCAGGACCGCCTCGAAGTAGTCGAGGAAGCCAAGCCGGTGCCGTACCCGTGGGAAGGTCTCGGCCGACCAGTTCGTCAAGGCGACCAGCCGGACACCGCCCGCCTTCAGCTGCTTCACGAGTTCGACGGTGCCGGCGATGGGCTCGCCCACCATCTCGTCCCATCGGCCGTAGTAGGCCTCGATGAGCTCGGTGTGCTGCGGGTGCTCGGCGACCAAGATCGCCGTGGCCTCGGCCAAGGTGCGGCCGCGATCCTGCTCGGCGTTCCACTCCGGAGTGGTCACCGTGGCCAGGAAGTGCTCCATCGCAGCCTCGTCGGCAAACATCGAGCGGAACACGTACCGTGGATTCCAGTCGATCAGGACCGCACCAAGATCGAATACCGCGGTCGTGATCGACTCGCCTGTGTCAGGTCGGTGCAGTGTGTCTGACGTTTCCGCCTCTGGCGTCACGCGCAAACCCTAAGGCAGTCGCCAGCGGACGCCGGTTGGGTGGCCCAGTGCGAGACGGTATCCACCAGATCCAGCAGGACCGGTACGAAACGGGCGGCGCGTCACATTGCCGCTGGCAGCAACCGCCCTTATCCTTCGCCTGACTTGTCGGCGATCATGATCGCGAGCAATCGAAAGGCCTCTGAGATGGCAGCACAGCGCGCCGCGCGTTCGGCCGCCCCGCGGTCTACTTCAACGACCGCGGGCAGGACGCCGGCCCGCCCGGCTGCGTCGGCTCGCAAAGCTCCAGTCCGCAAGGCTGCGCCAGTACGAAAGGTTTCGCCGGCGAAGAAAGCAGCGCCCGCGCGGAAGGTCGCGCCAGCGAAGAAGGTGGCACCGGCCAGGAAGGTGGCACCGGCCAAGAAGGTGGCACCGGCCAGGAAGGTCGCGCCGGCCAGGAAGGTCGCGCCGGCTAAGAAGGCAGCGCCGCTGAAGAAGGCAGCACCTGCGAAGAAGGCAATACCAGCGAAGAAGGCAATACCAGCGAAGAAGGCAGTACTCGTGAAGAAAGCAGCACCCGCTAAGAAGGCCGCTCCCGCCAAGAAGGCGGCACCGGTCAAAAAGGCCGTCGTGGCGAAGGCCGCGCCGGTCAAGAAGGCCGCGGCCGCCAAGAAGGCTGCGCCGTGCAAGAAGGCCGCGCCGGTCAAGAAGGCCGCGCCGGTCAAGAAGGCCGCGCCGGTCAAGAAGGCTGCGCCGGTCAAGAAGGCCGCGCGCCGCCAAGAAGGCTGCGCCTGCGAAGGCTGCGCCGGTCAAGAAGGCTGTCGCGACTAAGGCCGCGCCGCTGAAGAAGGCTGCTCCGGCCAAGGCCACAGCACCCGCCAAGGCCGCACCCGCCAAGAAGGCCGCGCCTGCCAAGGTTGCGCCGGTGAAGGTGGCAGCACCAGCCCAAAAGGCCGCGCCGGTGAAGGCCGCTGCGGCACCCACGAAGGCGCCCGCGAAGGCACCTGCCAAGGCCGCCGCTGCGGCGAACAACGTCGTCGCGACGCCGGCACCGGTGAAGGAGGCAGCGGGCAAGGCTGCAGCGGTCAAGACGGCAGCGGTCAAGGCGGCACCGGCGAAGGCGGCACCGACTGCCGCCGCGTTGCCCGCGGTTTCGCCCACGTCCCCCGCAGTCGCCACCGCGCCGGAGGCAGAGTCCGTCGGTTCGACAACCGGATCTGGCTCGGTGGCCCCCGCCCCCCCGGCGTCCGACGTCGCGACAGGTTCGGTCGCCACCGCCACGCCACCTGTCGCTCGGGTTGCTCCCGCTCAGCCCGTCAAGCCCAAGCTGCCCCCGCCGCCGCCGGCAATCCCTGACGAGCCGTGGACGAAGAAGGAACTGACCGCGATCCGCATCGAACTCGAAGCTGAGGCGCAGCGGCTGCGTGGAGAGATCGAGATTGCTGAATCCGAGCTTGCCGATCGGCTTCGCGACGGCGGCGATGGCGCGGGCGATGATCAGGCCGACGCGGGTACCAAGACCTTCGAACGCGAGCACGAGATGTCGCTGGCTAACAACGCTCGTGACCTGCTCGTTCAGACCGAGCACGCGCTTGGCCGGATCGAAGACGGCACCTACGGCCGCTGTGAGAACTGCGGGAACCCGATTGGCAAGCTTCGACTTCAGGCCAACCCTCGTGCGACCCTGTGTGTGTCATGCAAACAACGCGAGGAACGTCGCTAAACGGACCAGAAGCCAGCACCGAGCCAGATTCGACCGTCATGGCGGGTCGGCGACGCCACGTGGGCGTGCTGTTTGCGGTAGCTGCCTTCGTCATCGCAGCCGACGTCATTTCCAAGATCATCGTGGTGGCCAAACTGTCGGGTCGCCCGCCCGTACGCCTGTTGGACGGCTTGCTGACCTTGGACTACACCCGCAACGCGGGTGCAGCGTTCAGCATCGGAACCGGCGCGACCTACCTCTTCGGGATTGTCGCCATCGCCGTGATCGTGGTCATCCTGCGCACCTCGCGGCGGCTGTTCAGCCGACCGTGGGCAGTCGTGCTCGGGTTATTGCTCGGGGGAGCGACCGGCAACCTGATCGACCGGCTCCTTCGCTCACCCGGTGTGCTGCGGGGCTATGTGGTCGACTGGATTCAGCTGCCGCATTTTGCGGTGTTCAACCTTGCTGACTCGGCGATCAGCATCGGCGGTGTGCTCGCCGTCCTGCTCGCCTTGATGGGACGCCAGCTCGATGGTTCCGTGGCCCGCTCGCAGCGGGCACCGTCTGGGCGCGCGCGGGGCAGGCACGAGATGAACGGGACGGCGGCGGCGGGCACAGCGGCGGGCGCCGCGCCGAACCCGGACGACGAGCCCGACTCGTGAGTACGGCGGCGTTCGAGCCTGGCACGGTTCGCTCGTTGGAGGTGCCTGAAGGCCTCGAAGGCGAGCGTCTCGACGCCGCACTCGCCCGCCTCTTCGGTTTCTCCCGCACCCGCGCTGCGGAGTTGATCGGTCAGGGCCGCGTGCAGCTAGACGGCTCCGCACCCATCAAGTCTGACCGGGTAACGGCGGGTTCCTGGCTGCAGGTCGAACTACCCGACGTGGCCACAGTCGGGCCGGCGATCGTCGCGACGCCGGTCGCGAACCTGCTGATCGTCTACGACGACACCGACATCGTGGTCGTCGACAAGCCGGTGGGCGTTGCGGCCCATCCGAGCCCAGGCTGGGATGGCCCGACGGTCGTCGGAGCGCTTGTCGCGGCCGGCTACCGGGTGTCGACCTCCGGCGCCGAAGAGCGGCAGGGCGTTGTGCACCGACTCGACGTCGGCACCAGCGGGCTGATGGTGGTCGCGAAGAGCGAGCACGCCTACACAATGCTGAAGCAGGCCTTCCGGGATCGCACGGTCGACAAGACCTACCACGCCCTTGTCCAAGGTCATCCGGATCCGGCCCGCGGCACCATTGACGGCCCGATCGATCGCCACCCCGTCAACGACTACAAGTTCGCCGTGGTCGCCGACGGCAAGCCGAGCATCACGCATTACGAGACGCTCGAAGGTCACGCGATGGCGAGCTTGCTCGAGGTGAAGCTCGAGACCGGACGCACGCATCAGATCCGGGTGCATATGGCGGCGCTACGCCACCCGTGTGTCGGCGATCTTGCTTATGGTGCCGACCCCACCCTTGCCGTGAAGCTCGGCCTGACACGTCAGTGGCTGCACGCGGTGCGGCTTGCATTCGCCCATCCTGGCGACGGTCACTGGATCGAGTTCACCAGCACGTATCCGCCCGACCTCGAGCACGCGCTTCAGATCGTCCGGGCCGGCGTCGAAGGCGAACGCCGTGCTCACTCGTGAGCTACAGATCACCAGCGGCTCGGAGCTTGTGACTGATCTGACCGACGCGGTGACCACCTTTTGCAGCGGTCTCGGCGACGGTCTCGTAAACGTCTTCGTGCCGCATGCGACCGCAGGCGTCGCGTTGATCGAGACTGGCTCTGGCACCGAGTGGGATCTCGCCGCCGCGATCAATCGACTCTGGCCGCTCGACGTCCGCTATGCGCATTCGCACGGCTCGCCAGGGCATGGCCGCGATCACGTGCTGCCCGCCTTCGTCTCGCCCTCGATCATGGTGCCGGTCATCGATGGCGCGCCCGCGCTCGGCACCTGGCAGAGCATTGTCTTGATCGACAGCAATGTCGACAATCCGCGACGAACGGTGCGGCTGACCTTCATCCCAGGCTGATTTCAGGGACGGGCCTGTTGGCCGTCGTGTCGCGCCGGAGGGCTGTCGGCGGCTGGGTTTAGAGTCATGCGGTCGGGCTCGGTCAGGGCTTGAACAGTGAGTAGCAGTGACGGAAAAGCAGTGGCAACGGCAAGGCCGCCTTCCCCCGGTCGACGTCCCGAGCACCACGGCATTACGGCGTCCAGATACCGGGCGCGGACGACGGGAGGTCGCGCAGCTGTGGCAGCGAGCAGCGACTCCTTCGTCCACCTTCACGTGCACACCGAGTATTCGATGCTCGACGGCGCCGCTCGGCTGACTGACCTCTTCAAAGAGTCCGTCGCGATGGGCATGCCGGCGCTCGCGATGACCGACCACGGCAACGTCTTCGGCGCCTACGACTTCTACAAGCAGGCAAACGCCGCTGGCGTCACGCCCATCATCGGCATGGAGGGCTACCTAGCCCCAGGCAGCCGCTTTGAGCGCAAGCGGGCAGCACTGACCGGTGCGTCCACCGACGGCAACCCCGGTGAGATGTACACGCACATGACGCTGCTCGCGGAGAACACGGCCGGCATGCACAACTTGTTCAAGTTGAGCAGTCTCGCGAGCCTCGAGGGTTACTACTACAAGCCCCGCATGGACCGTGAACTCCTGCAGACCTACGCGAAGGGCGTTATCGCCACCACTGGTTGCCCGAGTGGTGAGGTGAACCGGCTGCTCCAGCAGGGCCAGTACGAGTTGGCGAAGAAGGCGGCTTCTGACTACCGCGACATCTTCGGCCCCGAGAACTTCTACTGCGAACTCATGGACCACGGCATCGACATTGAGCTGCGGCACCGTGACGACCTGCTGCGGTTGGCCCGCGAACTCCAGCTTCCTTTGCTCGCGACTAATGACCTGCACTACACGTACGCAAAGGACTGGGAGGCGCACGAAGTCCTGCTCTGCGTGCAGACCGGAAAGACGATGGCCGATCCGAACCGCCTCACGATGGGCGAGGGCCAGCTGTACCTCAAGACGCCACAAGAAATGCGCGAGATCTGGCGCGAATTGCCGGAAGCATGTGACAACACACTGGCGATCGCCGAACGGATTCACATTGAGTTCAATGAGGGTGCCAACCTCATGCCCAACTTCCCCGTTCCGGCGGGTGAAAGTGAAGAATCCTGGCTGGTAAAGGAAGTCGAACTCGGGCTGCACAAACGCTTTCCGCTCGGTATTCCCGACGCACATCGCCAGCAAGCAAACTACGAACTCGGCGTCATCGGCCAGATGGGTTTTCCCGGGTACTTCCTCGTCGTCGCAGACCTTGTGCGTTACGCGCAGAGCAGTGGCATTCGGGTCGGACCAGGCCGAGGCAGTGCCGTCGGTTCGATGGTTTCGTACGCCCTTGGCATTACGCAGCTCGATCCGATCCATCACAAGCTGTTGTTCGAACGGTTCCTCAACCCCGAACGCATCTCGATGCCCGACATCGACATGGACTTCGACGAGCGTCGTCGCGGCGACATGATCCGCTACGCGACGGAGAAGTACGGCGAGGAGCGGGTCGCGCAGATCATCACCTACGGCACGATCAAGGCCAAGCAGGCGGTGAAAGACTCCGCGCGCGTGCTGGGGTTCCCCTTCGCGACATCCGACCAGATCACCAAGGTCATGCCGCCGCCGGTGATGGGCAAGGACATCCCACTCGCCGGCATCTTCGATCCCGACCATCCGCGGTACAGCGAGGCGGGGGAGTTCCGCGCACTGTATGAGGCGAACCCCGACGTGAAGAAGGTCGTCGATACTGCGCGCGACCTCGAAGGCCTCAAACGCCAGTGGGGCGTTCACGCGGCCGGGGTCATCTTGTCGCGCGAGCCCTTGCTCGATGTCATTCCGATTCATCGCCGTGACCAAGACGGCGCGATCATCACGCAGTTCGACATGGGCGCCTGCGAGGCACTCGGCCTGCTGAAGATGGACTTTCTCGGCCTGCGCAACCTCACGATCCTCGACGACTGCCTTGCGGGCATCAAGAACAATCGCGGTGAAGAAGTCGTGCTCGAGACGCTTGACCTCGACGCCGACCAGAACACTTATGACTTGCTCGGCCGTGGCGACACCCTCGGGATCTTTCAACTCGAGGGCGGGGGCATGCGCGCGCTCCTGCGATCGATGCGCCCGACCTCGTTTGCTGACATCTCCGCGGTGGGCTCGCTGTACAGGCCAGGACCCATGGGCGCCAACGCGCACAACGACTACGCCGACCGCAAGAACGGCCGCAAGCCCGTCGTCGCGATCCACCCCGAACTCGCTGAGCCGCTCGATGAGATTCTCGGCGAAACGCACGGTCTGCTCGTGTACCAAGAGCAGGTGCTGGCCATCGCGCAGAAGGTCGCCGGCTACTCACTGGGCCAGGCCGACTTGTTGCGTAAGGCCATGGGCAAGAAGAAGAAGGAGATCCTCGACAAGGAGTACGACTTCTTCAGCGCAGGCATGCGCGAGCGTGGTTACAGTCCGGGTGCCATCAAGGCGCTATGGGACACCCTCGTACCGTTCTCCGACTACGGATTCAACAAGGCACACAGCGCGGGGTACGGCGTCGTGTCGTACTGGACCGCCTACCTCAAGGCGAACTTCCCCGCCGAGTACATGGCCGCATTGCTGACAAGCGTCAAGGACGACAAAGACAAGTCAGCGCTATACCTGCACGAATGCCGGCGCATGGGCATCAAAGTCCTGCCGCCTGACGTCAACGAATCGGATTCCAACTTCACACCACGTGGCACCGATATCAGGTTCGGCCTGTCGGCGATCCGCAATGTCGGCGAGAACGTGGTTGGGTCGATCATCGAGACGCGCCGCACCAAGGGCCGGTACAAGGACTTCACCGACTTCCTTGCCAAGGTCGAACCGGTTGTCTGCAACAAGAAAGTCGTCGAGTCGCTCATCAAGGCCGGTTCCTTCGACTCACTCGGGCACACCCGCCGCGGCTTGGTCGCTGTGCACGCGGAAATCATCGACGCGGCGATGGGCACGAAACGGGCCGAAGCCGTCGGCCAGTTCGACCTGTTCGGTTCGGCCGAAGAAGCCGACGGCCCAGCCGGATTGGGTCTCGCTTTCGAGATTGCGATCCCCTCGACGGAGTGGGACAAGACCGCGTTGCTCGCTGCCGAGCGCGACATGCTTGGGCTCTACGTCTCCGACCATCCGCTCTTTGGGATCGAGCACGTTCTCTCCCGGCTCGTCGACTGCTCGATCAGCTCGTTGAGCGCCGACGAACATCCCGACGGCGGCATCATCACGATTGGCGGCATCGTTTCCGGCTTGCAACGCAAGATGACCAAGCAGGGCAATCCGTGGGCGATCGCGACGGTCGAGGATCTCGAAGGCTCGATCGAAGTGCTGTTCTTCCCCCAGACCTATCAGCAGTACGCGATGTCGCTGTCCGAAGATGCCGTCATCTGCGTGAAGGGCCGATTGACCCATCGAGACGACGGGCTGAACTTGCAGGCGATCGAGCTGTTCCTACCGGACGTCGGCGAAGCCGCCCAGCGCGGCCCGGTCGTCTTGCAGTTGCCAGCGGCACGCTGCACACCACCTGTTGTGGAGCGCTTGCGCGAGGTGTTGGCGACGCATCCCGGAGTTACCGAGGTGCAGCTCCAGCTACGGAACGGCGCCCGGACGACGGTGCTGCGGCTCGATGAGAACCTGCGCGTTGACGCAACGCCTGCGCTGATGGGCGATCTCAAGGCCTTGCTCGGCCCGTCCTGCCTCGTCTAGCAGTCCCCGGCAATGCATGATGGTCACATGTCAACCGTTGGCCGCCGTTCGATCTTCGCCTCACTCACCCTCGCGATCGCTCGCTTCCTGCGCCGTCGACGACGCGGCTTCTAGGCATCTGCTCGCCCTTCATGCTGCTGCTGCGGCTGAGGTTTGGCGACAAGTCGCGCCGCTAGGTGCATAATCCCCACCAGCCGGTGATCCAGACTTAAGTCGCCGAGGGGGAAGCTCGATGGCGTGGAATCCAGGGCGGGTAGTGCTTGCTGCGGGCACTAGCGTCGTAGTGGCAGCCAGTGGCGTGTCCTTTGCTCACGACGAGGCGCACGCGGCGACCAAGCCGGCGGCGCGACCGTCCGCAGCCAATACCGGCGTTCCGCCCGGTACGACGTTGACCCAACACAACGGCAACATCACGATCACCAAAGCCGGGACGGTCCTGAAGGACCTTGACATCCATGGGTTCGTCGTCGTCCAGGCGTCGAACGTGACCATCGAGGATTCGATAGTGCGTGGCGGCGTCTCGCACGGCGATACCGCGCTGGTCAAAGTCGTGTCCGGCACGAACGTGTTGGTGGAAGACAGTGAGCTGGTCCCCCAATACACATCGGTGCAGATCGACGGGATTCGCGGGGCCAACTACACGGCCCTGCGCCTCAACATCCACGGTACAAACGATGCTTCGAAGATCACCGGCGATAACGTCACCATCACCGACTCCTACATCCATGACCTTCCCTTCTTCCCCCACGATCCCGACCAGGGTGGGAATCCGGCGCACAACGACGGCGTCGAGATCTTCGTCGGCAAGAACCTGTACATCACCAACAACGCGTTCGACATGACGAGCTACAACAACTCGGCCATGCAGGTTAAGCAGAATCTCGGGACCGTCACGGACCTGCACTTCACCGGCAACTACGCCGAAGGGGGCAACTGCACGGTGAACCTGGTGAACCTGCCCAAGCCGTCGATGACGGGGATTCAGATCGACAACAACAGGTTCGGCCGCAATACGAGCATTGCTAATTGCGCAATCTTTGCGAAGTACGCCGTGACTTTGACTGACGTCAACGACGTCTGGGACGACACCGGCTTGCCTGTCACGCTCCGACGCGCCCACTGATCGGGCGCCTTCCCCGCCGGTTAGGCTGCTCGCGACATGACGGCCAGCAGGAGCGAGGGCGCCGAGCCGGGAATTGCCTACGTCGTCAGCGGTCTTTCGAAGGTCTACCGGACAAAGTCAGGCGATGTCACCGCAACTGACGACGTCGCCCTCGAAGTCCGTCGAGGCGAGGTCTTCGGGCTGCTCGGCCCCAATGGCGCGGGCAAGACGAGCGTGGTCAGGCAGCTCATCGGGCTGCTCCGGCCGGACGCCGGGCGCATCGAACTCTTCGGGCGCGACATCGTGGCCCAGCCCCGCGTCGTCCCCGATTTCGTTGCCTACCTGCCGCAGGACGACGCCGCGCTCGCTGATCAAACTCCTGCTGATGCGCTGGAGACGACCGCGCGGTTGCGCGGTCTCTCGCGCCGCGACGCGACTGCGGCTCGCGACGACGTGATCGATGAGCTCGGGGTCGGCGCCTTCGCGAATCGGCCTATTGCCAAGCTCTCGGGAGGTCAGCGCAGGCTGGCTGGCGTCGGCGCGGCGCTCGTCGGCGACCGGCCAGTGCTGGTGCTCGACGAGCCGACGACCGGCCTTGACCCAACTGCACGGCGCGCAGTGTGGGGCGCGATCGAACGCCGTCGCTCCGAGCAGGCGACCACCGTCGTGCTCGTCACTCACAACGTGCTCGAGGCCGAGACCGTCCTCGACCGGGTCGCGATCTTGGACTGCGGGCGCGTCATTGCCAGCGATACACCGGGCCGGCTGAAGGCGCTGGTCGATCGCGAGGTGCGGCTCGAGCTCGTCTGGCGGCACGACCCGCCGGATGACGACCCGCTGGCGTCCTCGCTCCGGGCGCGGGCGATCGAGCACGGTCGGCGGTGGAGTGTCAGGTTGCCCGCCGACGACGCCCGGGCGGCTCTTGCCGAGCTGACGAACGGCCCGTTGTTCGCTGCACTCGACGACTTCACCCTGTCGACGCCGTCGCTTGAAGACGTCTACCTCACTTTGGGCGGCGCCGCGCGCGACTTGGAACGCGCGTGATCGAGAACCCCGAACCGGCGCCGCGGCCAACGTTCGCCGCCACGTTCGCTGCCATCTTCAAGGGTCAGCTGTCACGAGCGAAGACAGCCGCGATTCCGATCTTTCTGGCCGCCACGCTGCAGTCGGTCGGGCTCGTCGTCTTGCTGAAAGGGCTCGTCGACACAAGCAGCCACGTCACTCAGCAATCGGTCGTCGCCGGTTCATCGGTCACCGTCGTGTCGTTCGTCGCACTGAACCTGCTGGCACAGCGGTTCGGCGCACTGAAAGCTTCCGGCGCACTGGACTATTTCGGTGCCCTGCCCATCAACCCGGCGGCAGTCGTGACGGCGACGGCAGCTGCATGGGCCAGCTTCACCGTCCCTGGATCGATCCTGGTCGCCGTCGGGGGAGCCGCGTTCTACCGGTTACCCCTCTCTCACGTCTGGGTCATCGGGCCAGTCGTGGTGGCCGCCGGCATCTCTCTCGCCGGCCTTGGCGCGCTGCTTGGACTCGCCGCCTCGCGGCCCGAGATCGCGACGGTCGCTGGGCAGCTAGGCATGTCGCTGGTGATGTTTCTCGGGATCGTGCCGGCTCATCGGTTGCCCGGCGTCATCCAAGCCGTACGGGCCGCCGTCCCGTCGACGTATGCCGTCGACGCGTTCGCCGAATCGTTCAAGCACTCACCGAGTTGGACGACGATTGGTGGCGATCTCGCGATCTGCGTCGGCGTGTGCGTGCTTGCGCTCGCGGCGTCGACCTGGGCATTTCGGCGGGCCGTCAGATCGCGTTGACACTGCCCCCGTTACGGTGAGGAGGTGAGTGACGACGCGGCCCAGGGGCCGGCCGACCAGCCGGAACCGACGCTCGCGTATTCGCAACCCCGGCCCATGCCGTACGGGTCCTCTCCCTATGCCATAAGCGCGCCCCCCGGTGCAGATGCGCCGGTGGGGAGCCGATCGCCGATCGGACTCGCAGACGTCTGGACCGCTTTGCTCGGCACCGTCGCCGTGGTCATCGTTGGCGTGCTGGCCGGCTTCTTGTGGTTGTGGATTGCGCCGCGACCGCGCGGAGTCGTCTCGGCCAGCGGCGGGAAGAGCATTCAGTTCGATTCTGCGAACAAGGTGTTCGCCTCGGCCGACGTGACGTTCCTGTTCATCGGGGTGGGGGCCGGCCTCTTGTGCGGTCTTGTCGCGACGATCCTGGCCCGCCGGCGAGGTGTCGCGGTGAGCATCGCAATGGCGGTGGGCGGCACGCTCGCATCGCTGCTGGCCGCCTTCATCGGGCGGGCGCTCAGCGGTGGACCGCAGGACTACTGGTTGGCGCGGGCGAGCGTCGGCCAGCACCGCTACTTCATCGAGTTGACGACCAGACGGTTCCTGGTCGGATGGCCGATCGCTGCCTTGCTCGTCGTCTTCGTGGTCGCTCTGTTCACCCCTGATCGGCCGGTCGAGATCGAGCCGACAGAGCCGGCGCCGGCCGAGTCGGCACCGAACGCCCAGCCGACCAACAGCCAGCCGACCAACAGCCAGCCGACCAACGCGAGCCCACCAACACCTAGCCGAGCTAGGCCCGTCAGTCCCTGGCGATGACTGCTGTCGTCGCCTTCGTCATCGTGACCAGATCCTGTGCGGCGAGCTCGATGTCAAGGCCGCGTCGTCCGGCCGAGACGTAGACCGTGGGGTGATCGAGGGCGGACGAGTCGATCACAGTGGCCAGCCGCCGGCGCTGGCCCAGCGGACTGATGCCACCAGCGACATACCCGGTCGCGCGTTCGGCGACCGCGACGTCGGCCATCGCAGCCCGCTTGCCGCCAACGGCTTCCGCGAGAGCCTTGAGGTCCAACGACCCAGAGACCGGAACGACCGCCACGACAAGTTGCCCGTCAACATCGACAAGGAGGGTCTTGAAGACCCGATCCGCAGGCACCGCGAGGGCCGCGGCCGCCTCTTCGCCGAACGATCGGCTCGCCGGATTGTGCTCGTACGGGTGAACCGTGTACGCCACGCCCGCATTGGCGAGCATGAGGAGCGCCGGGGTCCCCCTGCCATTCACGCTCAAAAGTCTAGATACTCCCGGCGGCAAGATCCGTCGGCGCGCCGGTCGCCGGCGGCGCAGTGAATCGCCAGCGCAGTGCATCGAGTCGGCATCGGCGGCCCGTTGCCGAGTCGATGCCGGGCCACACTGCTACGATGGTCGAGATGACGGCCAAACAGCCGTCCCTCCCGCGGGCGAGCCGCCCGCGAGGCTACGTCCCTCCCAGGATCGAACTTTGATCCTTTGGCGCGCCAACCCGCGCTCCACGTCGAACCTGACGATGATGACGATGCCTCCGCAATACCGACGGAGCGTCACCTTTTATGTCTGCCCCTTACTACTCGTCCACGCCCACTCGTTCCTCGGGTGGGTCCTCCCGCACGTCCGCGCCCAGTCGCGGCGGCCAACCCGCGCGCAACGGCGCGCCTGCCCGCCGTCCGAACCGTGGCGCTAGCAAATCCACCCAGTCGCGCGCCCCGAAGGCCTCAGCTGTCTCCGAGCTCGAGCGGTTGCTCGACCTCGCGATGGCGGAGCCGGCGACCGATCGCACGTTTGCCGAACTTGGTCTGCCGAAGGCCCTCGTGATGGCGCTGAGCAAGCGCGGCATCGAGAAGCCCTTCGCGATCCAGTCCCACGCGATCCCCGACGCTCTGGCCGGCCGCGACGTTCTCGGCCGGGCACAGACCGGCGGCGGCAAGACCATGGCGTTCGGCTTGCCGATGCTGGCTCGCCTCGCGACGTCTGGCTCGATGCGCATGTCGAAGGCGCCGCGGGCCCTCGTGCTGGTTCCTACTCGTGAACTCGCGATGCAGGTTGCCGACGCATTGCGACCTCTCGGTGAGGCGCTCGGACTGAAGCTGTGCTGCGTGTTCGGCGGTGCGCCGTACGGCAAGCAGATCGACGCGCTGAACCGTGGCGTCGACCTTGTCGTCGCCACGCCAGGCCGACTCATCGACCTGCTCGAGCGACGTTGCCTGGTGCTCTCCGGTGTCGAGGTCTCGGTAATCGACGAGGCCGACCACATGGCCGACCTCGGCTTCCTGCCTGCTGTCACAACGATCCTCGACCAGACCGCGCCCGACGGGCAGCGGATGCTCTTCTCCGCGACGCTCGACCGCGGCGTTGACAAGCTCGTGCGGGCCTACC
Source organism: uncultured Actinomycetes bacterium (assembly GCA_963737705.1). Taxonomy (GTDB): domain Bacteria; phylum Actinomycetota; class Actinomycetes; order Acidothermales; family Acidothermaceae; genus PALSA-607. The sequence goes on along the minus strand of CAVTTP010000007.1, from coordinate 260,066 downwards.
TCAAGGACCCTGCGTTGCACGCGGTCGCGACATCGTCGTCGCACATCGACGCGATGGAGCACCGGGTGTTCACGCTTCGTTCCGAGGACAAGGTCGCGGTTATCACTGAGCTCGCCGCCCGACCTGCTCGTACGTTGATCTTCGTTCGGACCAAGCACGGCGCCGACCGGCTGGCGATGCAGTTGGCTCGCGGCGGCGTGCATGCCGCAGCGATCCACGGAAACCTAAAGCAGAACGCTCGGCAGCGAGCGCTTGACGGGTTTGCGGCCGGCCAGCCGAGGGTGCTCGTCGCGACCGATGTCGCTGCGCGCGGCATTCACGTCGATGACGTCGACCTCGTCGTGCACTTCGATCCGCCGAACGACTCCAAGGACTACTTGCACAGGTCGGGCCGTACCGCCCGCGCGGGTGCGAGTGGCACCGCGTTGTCACTCGTGCAGCCAGGCGAGGTCCGCGATGTTGCCGCATTGCACAAGGGCGCCGGCGTCACGCCGGTCGCACAAGACGTGCATCCCGGCCACCAAGCCGTGCGCGAGCTGGCGGCCTCGGGTGAGCCCGTCGTCGTCCGCGTCATCCCGCGTCGCGAGACGCAGACCACCACGAGTCGCCCGGCCGGCCACTCGACCAGCCGTCGCAGTGGAGCGCCATCGGTGCGGACCGCGCCCTTCCAGGGGCCCGGCCGCCGCCGTCGGAGCGCGTAACCGCTCTCGGGCGCGTTAATCGCTGGCGCCCCGCCGATAGGCTGGGCGCCATCCGAAAAGACGACGTCGCCTGACGTCCTGAGGCTGCGGAGTCACGGATGTTGCGTCGGATCGACCTTCGCGGTCGAACGCCGGGCACGATCGAGATTCGTGGCCTGCTACCTCGGGCACCTGTCCAGGTCGAGTCGGCGCTCGCCTCAGTAGGGCCGATTTGCGATGACGTGCGAGCCCGCGGTGCACTCGCGGTTCGGGAGATCACCAAGCGATTCGACGATGTCGACCTCGCGACGCTGCGGGTGCCGGCCGACGCGCTCGCGGCTGCCCTCGCCGATCTCGATGGCTCCGTGCGGGCCGCTCTCGTCGAAGCGGCGAGGCGGGCGCGGTTGGTGCACGAGGCCCAACTGCACGCGGACGTCGATATCCTGGTCGCGCCGGGTGGCCGCGTTCGCGAGCGGTGGGTACCGGTACGGCGCGTCGGCCTGTATGTGCCGGGCGGTTTGGTGGCCTACCCGAGCAGCGTCGTGATGAATGTCGTGCCCGCGCAGGTGGCGGGCGTCGAGTCGCTCGCGGTGGCGTCGCCGCCGCAGAAGGCGTTCGGCGGTTTACCGCACCCGGCGGTGCTCGCGGCTTGTGCGCTGCTTGGCGTTGACGAGGTTTACGCGGTCGGGGGAGCACAAGCGATCGCCCTTTTCGCCTACGGCAGCACGCACGAAAACGGTGAAGCCATCGAGCCGGTCGATGTCGTGACAGGTCCTGGCAACGTCTACGTCGCTGCAGCCAAGCGGTTGGTCAAGGGAATCGTTGGCATCGACTCCGAGGCCGGCCCGACCGAGATTGGCATCCTGGCTGATGATTCGGCGAACCCGGGTTACCTTGCGGCTGACCTCATCGCCCAGGCCGAACACGACGAACTCGCGAGTTGCTTGCTGGTCACCGATTCTGCCGAACTGCTGGACCATGTCGACGCCGAGCTCGACGTGCAGGTGCCGGCAACTCGCCACGTCGAGCGGGTGCGAGCCGCACTGGCCGGCCAATCGGCTTACGTGCTCGTCGATGACATCGAAGCGGGTTTGCAGGTAGTCGATGCCTGGGCTGCGGAGCACCTTGAAGTGGTGACCCGAGAGGCGCAGAAGATTGCCGACCGGGTGCGCAATGCAGGCGCGATCTTCGTCGGCACGTGGTCGCCGGTCAGCCTTGGCGACTACCTCGCAGGCTCGAACCACGTGCTGCCGACCGGTGGCACGGCGCGATTCACGGGTGGCCTGTCGGTGCAGGCCTTTCAGCGCATGATCCACGTCATCGATTACGACCGCGACGCGCTTGCCGAGGTTGCGCCCCTCATCGATGCTCTCGGCGGTGCCGAGGACCTGGCTGCACACGTGGCCGCGGTCCGGATCAGAGTGCCGCAACAGGGCTCGCAATGAGCACGCTCGATTCAGTGCCGCTGCGCGACGACCTGCGCGGCGAGGTCCCGTACGGCGCCCCGCAACTCGACGTCCCGGTGCGGCTGAATGTGAATGAGAATCCGTACCCGCCGTCCCCCAGCTTGATCGCTGACATTGCGGCGGCGGTCGGTGCGTCGGCGGGCGGGTTGAATCGCTACCCCGATCGCGAGGCGTGGCAGTTGCGAGCCGATCTCGCCGCGTACCTGAAAGCCAACGAGAAGGTGGACGTCGACCGGGCACGCGTGTGGGCAGCGAACGGTTCGAACGAGGTCATGCACCAGCTGATGCTGGCTTTCGGCGGCCCCGGCCGAAGCGTTCTCGGGTTTGCGCCGACCTACTCGATGTACCCGCAGTACTGCAGAGACACGTTTACGCACTACCAAACCATCGATCGCGCGCCCGACTTCAGTCTCGACCCCCAAGTGGCAACGGCAGCTGTGCGCGCCCGCCAGCCGGTTATCACCTTGCTGACGTCACCGAACAATCCGACCGGCACGGCGCTGCCACCCGACACTGCCCGCGCCGTACTCGACGCCGCTGCCGAACACGGCGGCGTCGTGGTTGTTGACGAGGCCTACGCCGAGTTCCGTCGTCCGGGTACCGCCACCGCGTTGGAGTTGCTCGACCAGTACCCCAACTTGGTGGTGACTCGCACGATGAGCAAGGCATTTGCTTACGCAGGCGCGCGGGTCGGCTACATGGTCGCCAGTGAGCCGATTGTCGATGCAGTGCGCATCGTGCGGTTGCCGTATCACCTGTCGACGGTGACACAGACCGTCGCGAGTGCGGCGCTCGCACACGCCGACGAGTTGCTTGCCCAGGTCGAGACCCTGCGCGCGGAGCGCGACGCCACCGTCGACTGGTTGCGGGCGGAGAGGTTCTCCGTCTCCGACTCGGATGCGAACTTCGTGCTCTTCGGCGAGTTCGCCGATCGGCACGCCGTCTGGCAGGGTCTGCTCGACCGCGGTGTGCTCATTCGCGAGTCGGGGCCGGCACCTTGGCTTCGGGTGAGTATCGGAACGCCGGCTGAGATGGCGACGTTCAAGCAGGCATTGCTCGAGGTGGCCGCGACCGCGGCCGGAGAGCGGGCACTGCCATACGGGAAGGTTGAGGCGTGAGCCGAACAGGCAAGGGGTGCGAGGCGTGAGCCGAACAGGCAAGGGGTGCGAGGAGGCGTGAGCCGAAGCGCGCGAGTGCAGCGCACCACGAAGGAATCCGACGTCCTCGTCGAGCTCGAGCTCGATGGCACGGGCAGTGTCGACGTCGCGACCGGAGTGCCGTTCTTCGACCACATGTTGGCGCAACTCGGCAAGCACGCGGGTTTCGACCTGCACGTGCGAACCGCAGGCGACATCGAGGTCGACGCCCACCACACTGTCGAAGACACCGCCCTTGCGCTGGGCCAGGCGCTGCGGGAAGCACTCGGCGACAAGGCCGGCATCCGTCGGTTCGGCGACGCCTTGGTGCCCCTCGACGAGACCCTTTGCCAGGTTGCGGTCGACCTGTCCGGGCGGCCCTATCTCGTACACACCGAGCCCGAGATCGTCGAGCTCATCGGCAGCTACGAAACGACACTCACCAAGCACGTGTGGGAGTCCTTCGTCGCTGAGGCGAGAATTTGCCTGCACGTCAGGGTTCTCGAGGGCCGCAACGCGCACCACGTGAACGAGGCCCAATTCAAGGCGGTGGCCCGTGCGCTGCGTGATGCCGTGCGGCTCGACGGTGTGGCCGGCATCCCCAGCACCAAGGGCGTGCTCTAGGCGATGGCCCGCACGCTCGTCGTTCTCGACTACGGGTCGGGAAATCTGCGCTCCGCCGAGCGCGCGTTACGCCGACTCGGCGCGCAGGTCGAGGTGACTTCCGACGCTGCGGCCGCACTGGCCGCTGACGGTTTGGTGGTTCCAGGAGTGGGTGCATTCGCCGCGTGCATGCGCGGCATCGACGCGATCGATGGTGCGCAGATCGTGCGCAAGCGGCTCGCTGCGGGCGCTCCGGTGCTTGGCATCTGTGTCGGATTCCAGGTGCTGTTCGCCTATGGCGAGGAGCACGGCGAACGAACCGAAGGCATCGGCCGCTGGCCCGGAGGAGTCACGAAGCTCGAGGCGCCGGTGCTGCCGCACATGGGCTGGAACGTGGTGGCGCCGCCGGCCGGCTCGGCGCTGTTCGCTGGTGTCGCTGACCAACGGTTCTACTTCGTGCACTCCTACGCGCCGCGGTCTGCACCTGGCCTGGTGACCACCGCAGAACACGGCGAGCAGTTCGTGGCCGCCGTCGAAGACGGCCTGGTGTCGGGCACCCAGTTCCACCCTGAGAAGTCCGGTGACGCGGGCGCCCAACTGCTGGCGAACTGGCTGGAGACACTGTCGTGACGTCCTTGGAATTGCTGCCCGCGGTCGATGTCGCGGGCGGCCAGGCCGTGCGGCTCGTGCAAGGCGAGGCCGGCTCGGAAACGCATTACGGCGAGCCCCTAGCTGCTGCACTTGCATGGCAGCAGGCGGGCGCACAGTGGATTCATCTTGTCGACCTCGACGCCGCGTTCGGTCGTGGCTCGAACCGCGAACTGCTTGCATCGGTCGTCGGCCAGCTCGACGTCGCCGTGGAGATGTCGGGCGGCATCCGCGACGACGAGACGCTGGCGGCGGCTCTCGCGACCGGGTGCCGGCGGGTCAACGTTGGCACCGCTGCTCTGGAGAATCCTGCGTGGGTGCGCGAGGCCATCGCGAAACACGGTGACCGGATTGCGGTCGGGCTCGATGTTCGCGGTACGACGCTTTCCGCCCGTGGCTGGACACAGGACGGCGGCGAGCTCTTCGACGTCCTTTCCCGTCTCGACGCCGACGGGTGCGCGCGTTACGTCGTGACGGATGTGCGACGCGACGGCACGCTCACCGGACCCAACCTCGAGCTGCTCAGGTCGGTGTGTGCAGCCACTGACCGGCCGGTCGTCGCGAGCGGGGGAGTGTCGTCATTGGCGGACTTGCGAGCGCTCGCAGAGTTGGTGCCCCTCGGAGTCGAGGGTGCGATCGTCGGAAAGGCCTTGTACGCAGGCGAATTCACCCTTGAGCAGGCGCTCGCGGAGGTGTCGCGGTGATCCAGAGAATCTCGTCGGGATCGAAGTACGAACCGATCGTCGGGTATAGCCGTGCCGTAGTGGCGGGTCAGTACGTCGAGGTCGCAGGTACCACCGCACCGCTCGCCGGCGATACGCCGTACGCACAGGCGAAGGGCGCGCTGGAGATCATCGGAGCAGCGCTCGCAGAAGCAGGTGTCACGTTCGCCGACGTCATCCGTACCAGGGTCTTCGTCACGGACATCAGCCAGTGGGAAGAAGTCGGTCGAGCCCACGGCGAGGTGTTTGCCGACATCCGCCCCGTCACCACGATGGTCGAGGTCTCGGCTCTGATCGATCCGTCGATCCTGGTTGAGATCGAAGCGACGGCGTATCGCGGCCCGCAGTCGTGACGACAACCGACGCACTGCTCGCCGTCCGCGTCATTCCTTGCCTCGATGTCGACGCAGGCAGAGTCGTGAAGGGCGTGAACTTCGTCGACCTGCGTGATGCGGGCGACCCGGTCGAGATGGCGCGGGTCTACGACGCCGAGGGCGCCGATGAGCTGGTGTTCCTCGACATCACAGCGAGCAGTGGCGATCGGGAAACCACCTACGACGTGGTGCGACGAACCGCCGAGCAGGTCTTCATCCCACTGACGGTTGGTGGGGGAGTCCGCGAGGTTGACGACTTCAACCGCCTGCTGCGCGCCGGTGCCGACAAGGTAGGGGTCAACACTGCGGCAGTGATGCGACCGGCCTTACTTGCAGAAGCCGCCGACAGGTTCGGGGCACAGTGCGTCGTGCTGTCGATCGACGCCAGACGTGCGGCGACGCCGTCCGGTTTCGAGGTCACTACCCACGGAGGACGCCAGGGGACCGGGATCGACGCAGTCGCGTGGGCGGCCGAAGCGACCGAATTGGGTGCCGGTGAGATCTTGCTGAACTCGATGGACGCCGACGGAACACTCGCCGGATTCGACCTCGAGTTGATCGCAGCGGTCCGCGCCGTCGCCTCGGTCCCGATCATCGCTAGCGGGGGTGCAGGGAAGGCGTCGGACTTCGCACCGGCGGTCGACGCGGGTGCCGACGCGGTACTTGCGGCGAGTGTCTTTCACTTCGGCGCCCTGCGTATCGGGGACGTCAAGGCCGCACTACGCGAGGCCGGTCAGCCCGTCCGCTGAGGCGGCAAGTGCCGCTACCGTTGGGCGATGGTGTTCGTGCGGTTCCTGGTCCGCGAATTCCGCGCGTGGTCAAAGCGCTCGTACGATCGCGCTATTCAGGCACCAGTCATCCCGTCCCAAGCCGAACGCTGGCTCAGGTCGCGGTAGGGGCAGGTCAGACCAACCGTCAAGAGGCGTGCGGGCGGCGCAGCACGGTGTCGAGTTCGTTGCCGGTTGCGAGCTCGCGCGAGAGCCGGCGGAGCATTACCTGGCGGCGGACGCGGCGGCGGATCTCCTTGCGAGTCGTCCGTACCGGGGATACGGGAATCGCGGGGTTCACGCCGTTCCTTTCGGATTCGATCAGGCTTCGGAGGCGCAACCGCGCCTCAAGAGTGGACTGCATCCTCAGTGTCATCTCGCGTCACCCCTTGGCGCATGATCCATTCGGCCTCACCTACTCCGCCGAACGGCTGTATCTCGTGCGACGTCAGACACCTCACCCCGGCACAATGGCTTCATGCCACCCGTCAACACCAGTTCAGATTCCCAGGATTCGGCTCCGTCGAACACGAATGTCGCCGCGCATTCGTCGAGTTCTGTGACTCTGGCCCCGGAAATCGCCGCGCGCCTCAAGCGTGACGACCACGGCCTGTTCGCCGCGGTCGCCCAGCAGTACGACACCGGCGAGGTGCTGATGGTGGGCTGGATGGACGACGAGGCATTGCGCCGCACGTTGACCACCGGTCGGTGCACCTACTGGAGTCGAAGCCGCAAGGAGTACTGGGTCAAGGGCGAGACGTCGGGCCACCAGCAATGGGTCAAATCCGTCGCACTCGACTGCGACGGCGACACGGTACTGGTGAAGGTCGATCAGATCGGCGCGGCCTGTCACACCGGCGATCGCACCTGTTTCGATGCCGGCGTGCTGCCCGCGATCGTCGGCGTGGCCGTCTCATGACCGCCGCGCCCAGCGACGCCGTCGACGCCGGACCAGTTAGTCGGGTCACCCGCAAACTCCTCGCTGACGGCGAGACCGCCGTCGGTCTCTACCGCAAACTTGCCCAGGACCGGCCGGGCACGTTCTTGCTGGAGTCCGCCGAGAACGGGCGATCGTGGTCGCGGTATTCGTTCATCGGCGTCCGAGCTGCGGCGACGCTGACCGAGCAGGACGGACGTGCGCATTGGATCGGCGACCCGCCCCCCGGCGTCCCGACTGTTGGCTCTCCGCTTGAGGTTCTCGCCGGCACCGTCGCCGCGTTGCGCGGCCCTCGAGAACCGTCATTGCCGCCGCTCGTCGGAGGCATGGTCGGCTTCGTGACCTACGACGCGGTACGCCGCCTCGAGAAGTTGCCCGACGACACCATCGACGATCTGCACCTGCCTGAGCTGGTGATGTTCCTGGTCACGGACCTCGCGGTGCTCGATCACCACGACGGCAGCGTGCTGCTCATCGCCAACGTGCTGCCCGGCGATTCGGCCGAGAACGCGGAGAAGCGGCTCGACGAGATGACCGTGGCGCTGCAGAGCCCGGCACCGTCGACCATCGCGATCATGAGCGACGCGGTCACGCCGCCGCCGGTGCGCCGTACATCGAGCGAGCAGTACATGTCGTGGGTCGAGCGGGCGCGTGAATACATCCGGGCCGGTGACATTTTCCAGGTCGTGCCAAGTCAGCGGTTCGAGACCCCGACGACGGTCAGCGCCCTCGACATCTACCGGGTGCTGCGCGCACGCAATCCGAGTCCCTACCTGTTCCTCTTGCGGTTCGACGGCTTCGACGTCGTGGGTTCGAGTCCAGAAGCACACGTGACTGTGATGGACGGCCGGGCGACGATGCATCCGATCGCGGGCAGCCGGCCTCGCGGTGCAACGCCCGAGGACGACAACGCTCTCGCGGCGGAAATGCTCGCGGATCCCAAGGAACGTGCTGAACACGTCATGCTCGTCGACTTAGCCCGCAACGACCTCGGTCGCATCAGTACGCCCGGCACGGTCGAGGTCGTCGACTTCATGACGGTCGAGCGCTACAGCCACATCATGCACATCGTCTCGACCGTGGTCGGTCAGGTTGATCCTTCGCACGATGCCCTCGACGTGCTCACCGCGACCTTCCCTGCCGGCACGCTTTCGGGTGCGCCGAAGGTCCGCGCGATGGAGATCATCGAGGAGCTCGAACCGACCCGCAGAGGGTTGTACGGCGGGGTGGTCGGCTACGTCGACTTCGCCGGCGACCTCGACACCGCGATCGCGATCCGCACTGCGGTGGTCCGAGACGGCACGGTGTACGTCCAGGCCGGTGCCGGGTTGGTCGCTGACTCCGACCCGGCCACCGAGGACGCCGAGTGCCGGCACAAGGCGAATACCGTGCTGTCGGCTGTCGCCATCGCGCAGGCACTGCGCGCGCCGTGACGTCGACGACCGAGTCCGTTCCTGCGTCGGCGGCGACGCAGCCTGGACGTCGAGGCCTGGGCATTGCGGTGACGGGCTGCGTGCTCAGTGGCGCGGTTGCGCTGTTCGCCGTTGGCCGGGTTTGGTTGCACTACACCGTGCCACGCACCGGGCCTCGCAGATCTGCGGGCGACCGCAACCGGTCACACAACCGCGGGTGCCGCCAGCACGCTGGCCCTCGTCGTCCTCGCTGGGGTCGTCGTCTTGCCTGCGACTCGCGGTCTTGGCCGCCGCATTGCTGGCGTGCTGATCGCGCTCGCTGGCATCGGCATCGGTTACCTGGCAGTGCTGACGATCGCCTTCACCACCGACCAGCTAGACGTCTCGCAAGCGAGTACCTACACCGAGGGTCGGGCGACGGCGTGGCCATGGATCGCGCTCGTTGCCGGCCTCGTCGCACTGGCCACGGGCGTGTTCGCGGCGGCGGCGAGTGCCGCCTGGCCGGCGATGGGCAGGCGATACGAGTCGGTAGGTGCCGCCAAGCGCGGGCCTGTCACCGAGACTTCGATCTGGGACCGCCTCGACGAAGGAGACGACCCGACCGCCTAGAGCGCCTCAAGGGCCGCCATACATGGCTCGAACAATTCTCGAACACGGCGTTGCGAGCCGCTGCCGACGATATGGACGGCGATGCTGATCTAGCGTCCGGATCAGGAGGCTCACCATGACGGAGTTCACCGCGCCCTCAGGCGACGGCTCCGCGAAGGGCCTTGTCCTGGTCATCGAGGACGAGCGGGCGATCGCCGACCTCGAGCGGATGTACCTGACTCGCGAAGGCTTCGGCGTGCACGTCGAGTCTGACGGCAGGGCGGGCCTGGCCGCTGCACGCAATCTGCATCCGGTGGCGATCGTGCTCGACGTCGGCATCCCGACGATCGACGGCACGGAGGTCTGCCGCATCTTGCGCGCCGACGGTGACTGGACCCCGATCCTGTTCGTCACCGCCCGCGACGACGAGATCGACCGGATCCTCGGTCTCGAGCTCGGCGCGGATGACTACCTCACCAAGCCTTTCAGTCCGCGCGAACTGGTGGCGCGAGTGAAGGCCGTACTTCGCCGCAGCAGCACCGACGCCGGCTCGCAGCAGCGGGTGTACGTCGTCGGCCGGGTAACCGTCGATCCGGCCCGCCGGCGGGTGAGTGCGGATGGGCAATCCGTTGATCTCACCGCGACAGAGTTCGAGCTGCTGGAGTTCCTGTGCCGGCGTCCTGGGCGCGTCTTCCCGCGTGAGCATCTGTTGTCGGAGGTCTGGGGTTATGCCGCGGCCGCCGGCACCCGCACCGTCGACGTCCACGTCGCGCAGCTGCGCGCCAAGCTCGGCGACGCGAGCCCGATCCGCACGGTGCGCGGGGTGGGATACAGCGCTGATGCCTAAACGTGCTGATGTCTAAACGCCGTACTGGCCTGGCGACCCGCATCGCGCTAGTCACGACCTTGGCCGCGGCGATCGCCGTCCTCATCGCTGGCGTCGTGCTTGCTCGCGTGATCAGCCGGGCGGCGGATGACACTGGCCGCAAGGTGTTGATGCAGTACGCCAGCCTTTCCGTCGATGCCGCGGATGTATCTCGTGCCGGTCGGGTGGCCGTCAGAGCGCAGATCATTGCGTTGCTGCGCACGCAGCAGGTGCAGCTGCTCGTGGTTCAGCCGGATGGTCTGGTTACCGGCCCCGGCGGTGCCGTCGCAACGACCGGAATTCTCACGCCGGCCGAGGTGGCTGAGCTCAAGGCGGGCAAGAGCTTCTCGGAGGTTCGGCATCTGAGCGGCGGGCGGTACTACCTCGAGGGCCGGGCGATCACGACCGGAGCAGCTTCAGGCGGCGGGGTCGTCCTTGTTCAGAAGGTCGCCGATGCACGTTCGGCCGGAAGCCAGGTCGGGTTGCGACTGCTCATTGCGCTCATCGCCGGTCTTGTCGTCGCTGCCCTGACCGGCGTCCTGTTGGCGAGACGGTTGGCCAGGCCCTTGCAGCACGCCGCTGGCGCCGCGAGGCGACTGTCGACGGGTGCACGCGACGTCCGCCTCGTGCCCGAAGGTCCGGCAGAAGTCGCCGCCGTCGCCGATGCGCTGAATGCGCTGAGCGGGGCACTGACGACAAGTGAAGGTCGGCAGCGCGAGTTCCTGTTGTCTATTTCGCACGAGCTCCGTACGCCGCTGACCGCGGTGAAGGGTTACGCCGAAGCATTGGCGGACGGCGTGGTGCCCCCCGGTGCCGTCGAGGCGACAGGTCACGTGCTCCTTGCGGAGTCGAGCCGCCTCGAGCGCCTGGTCTCCGACCTCCTTGACCTCGCGCGCCTCGGCGCGGAGGACTTCCGGATCGACGTCACCAGACTCGACCTTGTTGCGCTCGTGAGGCAGGCGGCGACCGTGTGGTCGGCCCGATGCTCGAAGGAGGGCGTCGACTTCAGTCTCGAAGCACCGGGTTGGCCGGTCGTCGTCGACACCGATCCGACACGCGTTCGGCAGATCATCGACGGTCTTGCTGAGAACGCGTTGCGAGTAACCCCAGCTGGGCGTCCCATCGTCTTCTTCGTCGGCGCGTCCAACTCAGAGGCGATCCTGCAGGTGCGCGATGGCGGCCCCGGCCTGACCGAGGACGACTGCCGGGTCGCGTTCGACCGCTCCGCGTTGTACGACCGGTATCGCGGCGTTCGGCGCGTCGGAACTGGGGTCGGACTCGCCTTGGTAGCCGGCCTCACCGCGCGACTCGGCGGTCGCGCGACCGCAGGCCGATCGCCCGAGGGCGGCGCCTGCTTCACGATCACGCTCCCGCTCCAGCCACGAGGCTGAAGGGCCACTACCCGGCGCTGGAGCCGGGGGCTAGCGACGGACGCGGTTTCCCCGGCCGCTACCCTGAGGCAGTTCGGCGGAGAGTGCTCGACAAGCTGGCTAACAGGCGCGAGGGGATCGCTACGTGAGCGTGCTCGACGAGATCCTGGTCGGCGTCCGCGCCGATATGGAGCAGCGCCAGCGCGCGGTGCCACTCGATGAACTGAAGCTCAAGGCTGCGAAGCGGGCCGCCCCGGCCGACGGAGTGGCGGCGCTAAGGCGCGATGCCGTGACCGTGATCGCCGAAGTGAAGCGATCGAGTCCGTCCCGCGGTGACCTTGCTCCCATCACGGATCCTGCCGCGCTGGCGTGCGCTTACGAGGACGGCGGCGCCGCTGTCATCAGCGTGTTGACCGAACCGCGCAAGTTCCACGGGTCTCTCGCCGACCTCGAAGCCGTCCGCAAAGCCGTCGACATTCCCTTGCTACGTAAAGACTTCATCTACCACTCGTATCAATTGTGGGAAGCGCTCGCCTATGGCGCTGACATGGTGTTGCTCATCGTGGCGGCACTCGACCAGAGCGCGTTGGTGTCGTTGGTTGAACGGGCCCAGTCGCTCGGACTCACTCCGCTCGTCGAGGTACATGACGAGGCCGAGGTCGATCGGGCCGTCGACGCAGGCGCTCGGATCATCGGCGTGAACGCCCGCGATCTGCGGACTCTTGAGATCGACCGCACGCTGTTCGCGCGACTGGCTCCGCGCATACCCCCCGGCATTGTGAAGATCGCCGAGTCGGGTATCCGCGGCCCCCACGACCTGTTCGCCTATGCGTCGGCAGGTGCCGATGCCGTGCTCGTCGGCGAAGGTCTAGTGACTGATAAGGATCCGCGCCAGGCGGTTGCCGACCTCGTCACAGCGGGGGCGCACCCGGCCCTCCGGCACGGGCAGTAATCGTGGCGCGGTTTGCGCCCCATAAGCTTGCTCGGTGATCGCGCCCAAGCTTCCTGATGCCAGCGGCCATTTCGGCCCCTTCGGCGGCCGATTCGTCCCCGAAGCACTGGTGGCCGCACTCGATGAGTTAGGCGTTGCTTACACCGAGGCGATGGCCGACCCGGCGTTCACTGCCGAACTCTCTCGGTTGCTGACGACATACGCCGGGCGTGCGACGCCGATCACCGATGCCACGCGACTGTCCGAGCACGCCGGCGGCGCCCGCATTCTGCTGAAGCGCGAAGACCTCACCCACACCGGTTCGCACAAGATCAACAACGTCTTGGGTCAGGCCTTGCTCACCGTTCGCATGGGTAAGAAGCGAGTCATCGCCGAGACCGGAGCAGGCCAGCACGGCGTCGCCACCGCTACGGCAGCGGCGCTGTTCGGGCTCGAGTGCACCATCTACATGGGCGAAGAAGACACCCGCCGCCAGGCCCTCAACGTCGCGCGCATGAAGATGCTCGGCGCCGAGGTCGTCCCGGTGACGGCTGGAACGAAGACGTTGAAAGATGCGATCAACGAGGCGTTCCGCGACTGGGTCACGACCGTCGACGACACCCACTACCTCTTCGGCACCGTCGCTGGGCCGCACCCGTTCCCCGCGCTGGTCCGCGACTTCCAGAAGGTCGTCGGTGAGGAAGCCCGCGCCCAGGTATTGGCGCTGACCGGCCGCCTGCCTGACGCCGTCACCGCGTGCGTCGGCGGCGGTTCCAACGCGATCGGCATCTTCACTGCCTTTCTGCCGGACAACTCGGTTCGCCTCTACGGATTCGAGGCTGGCGGCGACGGAGTCGCGACCGGCCGTCATGCGGCGACATTGAGCGCGGGCACCCGAGGAGTTCTCCATGGTGCGCGGACCTACGTCTTGCAGGACTCCGACGGGCAGACGCTTGCATCGCACTCGATCTCTGCCGGACTCGACTATCCGGGAGTCGGACCGGAGCACGCGTGGCTCGCAGAGACCGGTCGGGTCACTTACCTGCCGATCACCGACTCGGAGGCGATGGACGCGTTCTTGCTGCTCGCCAGGACCGAAGGCATCATTCCTGCCATCGAAAGCGCGCACGCATTGGCCGGCACACTGCATCTCGGTCGCCAGCTTGGGCCGGACGCCGTGGTGCTGGTGAGTTTGTCCGGGCGCGGCGACAAGGACGTCGACACCGCGGCCGCCTGGTTCAACCTTGACTCCTCGCCGACGGGGGTTCGATGACGGCGATGCCCGCGACGTTCGCGCCGAGCAAGCTGAACGAGACCCTCGCCCGTTGCAAGGCCGAGGGCCGGGCCGCCCTCATTGGCTACCTGCCCGCGTGTTTTCCCACGCCAGACAGAGGGATCGCGGTACTCCACGCGCTCGTCGAGGGTGGCGTCGACGCGGTCGAGGTCGGGCTGCCTTACAGCGATCCGGTGCTCGAAGGTCCGACGATCGCGCGCTCGCATGACATCGCGCTGCGCGCTGGCTCGACGACTGCGCATGTGCTGCGCACTGTGCAGGCGGTCGCTGCCACCGGGGTGCCGACCGTGGTGATGACGTACTGGAATCCGGTCGAACGCTATGGCGTCGAACGATTCGCCGCTGACCTCGCGGCAGCGGGCGGCTGCGGACTGATCACTCCCGACCTGCTGCCCGACGAGGCAGAGCCGTGGGTCGAGGCGAGCGACGCCCATGGTCTCGATCGCATTTTCGTCGTGGCGCCGAGCAGTGGCGATCGGCGTCTCGCCATGACAGCCCGATACTGCCGCGGCTTCATCTACGCCGCCTCGGTCATGGGGGTCACCGGCACCCGCGCTCAGACCAGCTCACTGGCGCCTGGCTTGGTCGACCGCATCCGCTCCACGACATCGCTGCCGGTAGGCGTCGGGCTCGGCGTGAGCAACGCAGACCAGGCAGCCGAGGTCGCCGGCTACGCCGATGCGGTGATCGTGGGGTCGGCTTTCGTGCGCCGAGTCCTTGAAGCGCGCGGCACTCAGGACGAAGCCGTCGCGGTGCGCAGTCTGGCGGCCGAACTGGCTGCCGGCGTGCGCCGCCGATAGCGTCGTCTCGGTGATGACGACGACTGCCTTGCCAGCCTTTCGATCGGTGCACGACTACATCCCGAGCCCGAGCGACGGCGTCTGGCACCTTGGTCCGGTCCCGATCCGCGGCTACGCGCTGTGCATCATCATCGGGATCTTCGCGGCGGCAATACTGGCCGACCGGCGCTACCGCGCGCGCGGTGGCGCCCTCGGCGTGATCAATGAGATCTCGACATGGGCGGTGCCGTTCGGTCTGGTGGGGGGCCGGATCTACCACGTCGCCACCGACTGGTCGGACTACTTCGGCAAGGGCGGCAGCCCGATTCGCTCGCTAGAAGTCTGGAAGGGCGGGCTCGGCATCCCCGGTGCTGTCGCATTTGGCGGCCTCGGCGTTTTCATCGCCTGCCGTCGCCGCGGGGTGTTGATGCCGCCGGTCGCCGACGCCATTGCACCGGGCCTCGTGCTGGCTCAGGGCATTGGCCGCTGGGGAAACTGGTTCAACCAGGAGCTGTACGGCCGGCCGACCTCGCTGCCGTGGTCGGTGCGAATCGACGCTGCGCATCAGTGCGGCGTGATCTCGAGCGCGTACCAGACCAATGCAGTGCAGGCCGAGTGCCAGTCGGGCGTTTTCACGAATGTGTACGGCTATTTTCAGCCCACATTCCTTTACGAGTCGATCTGGGATGTCGGTACCGCGATCGCGCTGATCCTGCTCGACCGCAAGTACAAGCTCGGGCACGGTCGAGTCTTTGCGCTGTACCTGGTCATCTACGGCCTGGGGCGCAGCTGGATCGAGGCACTGCGGATCGACCCGGCGCACCACTTCTACGGGTTGCGACTCAACGACTGGACGAGCATCGCGATCGTCCTCGCGGGCGTCATCGGCTACCTGGTGTCGGCGCGTCGCCATCCGGGCCGCGAAGTTGTCCTCCTCCGCGGTGGCGGTGCTGCCGAGACGTCCATCGATTCGACTGTCGACTCACCTGCGGAACCGGCCGTCGAGGCACCTGCTGCCGACGTCCCCGTTAGCAGCGATTCCACCGATGCCGTTGATCCACCAGGTATCGCGGAAACCCTCGAACCGCCGGCCGACCTCGAACCCGCGGTTACCCGCGAGCCGATCGATGCCCTTGATCCTGCTCTCGACGTTGATCTCCTCTTCCACCCGGTGAAGGCGACTGAGCCGGTGGCGGACGCCGGGCTGGCAGAGGTCCCCGAGCCAGCAGAGGTCCACGAGCCGGCAGAGGTCCACGAGCCGGCAGAGGTCACCGAGGCAGCGGACGAATCCGAGCCCGCGCCGGTGGATGGGGCCGAGCTGTTGGATGAGGCGGAGCCGGCGGACGACGAGCCGGCGGACGACGAGTCGGTCGCACCCGAGGCGGCCGCGGACGTCGATGATGCGGATGACGCCGCGCCCGAGTCCGACCCCGAGTCCGAACCCGAGGCCGCCGGCGACGATGAGCCCGCGGATGAGAACGTGGACGAAGTAGCAGTTGGCGCTGAGCCGCCAACGAGCCACGGAGGTGAGTCGTGACCACCGGTCACCACGAGGTCGCCGCCGCCACGCCGCGTCCAGAGGTCCATCACGACCATCGCGATGTGACCGGCGGCTGGCTACGGCCAGCGGTCTTCGGCGCGATGGACGGCTTGATTTCCAACTTTTCGCTGATCTCTGGCTTTTCCGGCGCCCAGGCGTCGCGCCACTTGATGATCTTGAGCGGGCTGGGTGGCTTGGTCGCCGGCGCCTTCTCCATGGCAGTCGGCGAATACGTCTCGGTGGCCTCGCAAGGTGACTTGGCGCGCGCCGAGATCGAGATCGAGCGGTACGAGTTGCGACACAACGCCGCTGCCGAGCAAGCCGAACTTGCGGAGCTCTACATCTCCCGCGGCGTCGATCGGACGCTCGCGCTCGAGGTGTCGAAGCAGTTGTCCCGTGACCCAGACCAAGCGCTGGCAATCCACTCGCGTGAAGAACTCGGCGTATCTGTTGGGGACTTGCCCTCGCCGTACCTGGCCGCAGGCTCGTCTTTCGTGTCGTTCTCGATCGGTGCGGCGCTGCCATTGCTCCCGTTCGTGTTTGGCGCCTCTGCGCTGTGGCCTGCGGCGATCGTCGCTGGGCTTGCGTTGCTGCTGTGCGGCACTGTCGTCGCTCGCATCACTGGGCGCCCGTGGTGGTTCGGAGGTCTGCGTCAACTGTTGCTAGGGGCGGTGGCCGCCGGTGTGACGTTCGCGGTCGGTGCCGCCATTGGCACCCACATCACCTGAGTCGCCCAGCGGGGCCCAACCCGCTCATGCGCTAATCTGTGGCCGTATTGCGCGTGAGATTTCGCGCGAGTGATGCAAGCATGGGTCAGGGCCAACGTCGTCCCTGTGGAACGTGCACGGTAGCGGCGCTTAGGCGTCGCGTCTGCACAGGAGCAGCAGGCGACGGGAGAGCCATGTCGGGTCCAACGACTGGTGGGCTGTACGACCCCGCATTCGAACACGACGCGTGCGGCGTCGCGTTCGTCGCCGACCTTGCCGGCGGCCGTAGCCACGACGTCGTTGCGAACGCCCTGACCGCCCTCCGCAATCTCGAACACCGTGGCGCCACCGGGCGCGAGATTGATACCGGCGACGGCGCCGGCTTGCTCACCCAGATCCCCGACGCTTTCTTTCGTGGCGTTGTCGATTTCCCGTTGCCGGCCCTGGGCGCATACGCCGTCGGCATCGCCTTCCTGCCTATCGACAACTTTGAGGCTGGCAGCGCGGTCGCCGGTATCGAGCGCATCGTCGCCGACGAGGACCTTCGGTTGCTCGGCTGGCGCGAAGTTCCCGTCGTCCAGGAAATTCCTGGTCCGAGCGCGCGGGCGATGATGCCGCGCTTCCGGCAGGTGTTCATCGCGGCGGACGACCCGACGCTGACAGGCATGACTCTTGAGCGGATGGTCTTTCGCGCGCGCAAACGGATCGAACGCGAGATCGAGGTGTACTTCGCGTCGTTGTCGGCGCGCACGATCGTCTACAAGGGCATGCTTACGGCGCCCCAGTTGGAGCCGTTCTTTCCCGACCTGTCGGACCAACGATTCGCGTCGTCACTCGCGCTCGTGCATTCGCGTTTCTCGACAAACACCTTCCCGAGCTGGCCACTTGCGCATCCGTACCGCTACATCGCGCATAACGGCGAGATCAACACCATCAAGGGCAACCGCAACTGGATGCGGGCGCGCGAAAGTCTGCTGGCGAGCAACCTGATTCCCGGCGATCTCGAGCAACTGTTCCCGATCTGCACGACGGGTGGCAGTGACTCGATGAGTTTCGACGAGGTGCTCGAACTTCTCCATCTCGGCGGTCGTTCGCTCCCGCACGCCGTGTTGATGATGATCCCTGAGGCGTGGGAGAAGAACACCGAGATGGACGCCGCGCGGCGGGCGTTCTACGAGTTCCACGCGAGTGTGATGGAGCCGTGGGACGGCCCCGCATGTGTGACATTTACGGACGGCACCCTGATCGGTGCAGTCCTCGACCGCAACGGCCTTCGACCCGCCCGTTACTGGGTCACCGACACGGGTCTTGTGGTACTCGCAAGCGAGGTCGGCGTGCTCGACATCGATCCTGCCTCGATTGTTCGTAAGGGTCGTCTGCAGCCCGGCCGGATGTTTCTCGTCGACACGGCGGCCGGGCGCATCGTTGACGATGCCGAGATTAAGTCAGACCTCGCGGCAGAGCATCCGTACGACGACTGGTTGCACGCCGGATTGTTGAAGCTGCCGAACCTGCCCGATCGTGAGCACATCAGCTACTCCCACGAGTCAGTGTTGCGTCGCCAGCAGACGTTCGGCTACACCGAGGAGGAGTTGCGAATTCTGCTTGCGCCCATGGCAAGTGCGGGTGCGGAGCCGATCGGCTCGATGGGCAACGACGTGCCGCTCGCAGCGCTCTCGGTACGGCCGCGGTTGTTGTTCGACTACTTCAGCCAGCTGTTCGCGCAGGTCACCAACCCGCCGCTGGACGCGATACGCGAAGAGCTCGTCACGTCGCTCGCTGGCGCGATCGGGCCCGAACAGAACCTGTTGGAGCCAGGCCCGATCTCGTGCCGGCAGATCGTCGTCCCGTTCCCGGTGATCGACAATGACGAACTAGCCAAGATCCTTCATGTCAACGACGACGGCGACTTGCCTGGGCTTGCGCCGTTCGTCGTGCGGGGTCTCTACGACGTCGATGGCGGGGGAGAAGCACTCGAGCTGCGGCTCAGCGAGATAGCCGCCGAGATCTCCGAGGCTATCGAAAGCGGGGCTCGCATCATCGTGTTGTCCGACCGCGACTCAGATCGCGAGCGCGCACCAATCCCGTCGCTGCTGTTGACCGCTGCGGTGCACCATCACCTGATCCGCGAGAAGACGCGCACCAAGGTCGGTCTGATCGTCGAGGCTGGCGACGTGCGCGAGGTGCATCACGTTGCGCTGCTCATCGGATACGGCGCGGCGGCGGTCAACCCTTACTTGGCGATGGAGACCGTCGAGGACATGACGCGCACCGGCGCGATCACCGGCGTCGACGGTGACACCGCGGTGCACAACTTGGTGAAGGCACTCGGCAAAGGCGTGCTGAAGGTGATGTCGAAGATGGGCATCTCGACTGTTGCCTCCTACACCGGTGCCCAGGTGTTCGAAGCTCTCGGCCTGTCACACGCCGTCGTCGATCGCTACTTTACCGGCACGTCGTCGAAGCTCGGCGGTGTGGGTCTTGACGTCATTGCGAATGAGGTCGAGTCGCGGCACACCCACGCGTACCCGCTGGGCGGCGTGCAGCAGTCACACCGACGGTTGCAGATCGGTGGGGACTATCAATGGCGGCGTGAGGGCGAGCCGCATTTGTTCAACCCGGAGACAGTTTTCCGGCTGCAGCATTCGACTCGAACGGGTCGCTACGAGCTGTTCAAGGACTACAGCAAACTCGTTGACGATCAGTCGCGCGAACTCATGACTCTGCGCGGTCTTTTCAAGCTGCGGACGGGTCTGCGGCCGCCGGTGCCTCTCGACGAGGTCGAGCCCGTCTCCGACATCGTGAAGCGGTTCTCGACAGGTGCAATGAGCTACGGGTCGATCAGCAGCGAGGCGCACGAGAACCTCGCCATTGCGATGAACATGCTCGGCGCCCGCTCGAACACCGGCGAGGGCGGCGAGGATGCCGACCGGCTCTACGACAACCGGCGTTCGGCCGTGAAGCAGGTCGCGAGTGGCCGATTCGGTGTGACGAGTGAATACCTCAGCGCCGCTGACGACCTCCAGATCAAGATGGCCCAGGGTGCGAAGCCCGGCGAGGGTGGGCAGCTTGGTGGGCACAAGGTGTACCCGTGGATCGCAAAAACGCGCCACTCCACGCCGGGAGTTGGGCTCATCTCACCGCCGCCGCACCACGACATCTATTCGATCGAAGACCTCAAGCAGTTGATCCATGACCTGAAGAACGCCAACCCGCAGGCACGAGTGCACGTCAAGCTCGTTGCCGAGGTCGGTGTCGGCACGGTCGCGGCCGGGGTCGCGAAGGCGCACGCCGACGTCGTCCTGATCTCTGGGCACGACGGTGGCACAGGTGCGGCTCCGCTGACCTCGCTGAAGCACGCAGGCGGGCCATGGGAGCTCGGCCTTGCCGAGACTCAGCAGACGTTGATAGCGAACGGCCTCCGCGAGCGGATCGTCGTCCAGACCGACGGTCAGCTGAAGACTGGCCGCGATGTCGTAATCGCCATGTTGCTCGGCGCGGAGGAGTTCGGCTTTGCGACCGCGCCACTGGTCGTGTCGGGCTGCGTGATGATGCGTGTGTGTCACCTCGACACGTGCCCGGTTGGCGTTGCAACGCAGAATCCTGAGTTGCGCAAACGGTTCAGCGGCAAGCCGGAGTTCGTCGTGAACTTCTTCGAGTTCATCGCCGAAGAGGTGCGCGAATATCTCGCCGAGTTGGGCTTCCGCAGTATTTCGGAGGCGATCGGAGAGGTCGAGTTCCTCGATACCGCAGACGCGATTGAGCACTGGAAGACAAGCGGCCTTGATCTCGCACCGATCCTGCACGTCCCGGTTGATCGCAGCGAGCCGCGACGCAACATGGTCGGTCAAGACCACGGTCTTGAGAAGGCGCTCGACAACACGCTGATCGCACTCGCCGAGGGCGCATTGAACGAGGGCATCCCGGTGAAGTTTGAGATCCCGATCCGCAATGTGAACCGCACGGTCGGCACGATGCTCGGCCACGAGGTGACGAAGCGCTATCGGGGCGAGGGCCTTCCCGACAACACCATCGACATCACCTTCACGGGTTCGGCAGGCCAGTCCTTCGGTGCTTTCCTGCCTCGCGGCATCACGCTGCGGCTCGTCGGCGATGCAAACGACTATGTAGGCAAGGGATTGTCGGGCGGCCGCATCATCCTTCGCCCCGCTGACGATGCGTCGTTCCCGGCCGAGAGCAACGTCATCGCCGGCAACGTTCTGCTGTATGGCGCGACCTCGGGCGAGGCGTTCGTCCGGGGAGTTGTGGGTGAGCGTTTCGGCGTGCGCAACTCCGGAGCGAGTGCGGTTGTCGAAGGCGTCGGTGACCACGGCTGCGAATACATGACCGGGGGGCTCGTCGTCGTTCTCGGGACGACGGGGCGCAACTTCGCAGCGGGCATGTCAGGCGGTATCGCCTACGCCTTCGACCTCGACGCGGCGCGGGTCAACACCGAGATGGTCGAGATCGAACCCTTGGATGTCGCAGATGGCGACGTCGTGCTCGACCTCGTACGCAGGCACGCAGACGAAACAGGTTCGCGATTGGCTGCGGAGATGCTTGCTGACTGGTCGAAGGCAGTCGAGCGGTTCTCGAAGATCATGCCTCGCGACTACAAGCGCGTACTCGCAGCGCGTGCGAAGGCCGAGCACGAGGGCCTCGACGTCAACGAGCAGATCATGGCGGCGTCGCATGGCTGACCCAAAGGGCTTCCTGACGACAGCCCGCGAGACCGCGCAGACCCGACCCGTCGACGTCCGCATCATGGATTGGAACGAGGTCTACTACCCGTTTCCGCATGCGAGCCTTGAAAAACAGGCGGGTCGATGCATGGACTGCGGTATTCCGTTCTGTCATAACGGGTGCCCGCTGGGGAATCTGATTCCCGAATGGAACGATCTGGTCTGGCGGCAGGATTGGCGAGAGGCCGCCGAGCGTCTGCACGCAACCAACAACTTTCCCGAGGTCACTGGGCGATTGTGCCCGGCGCCGTGCGAGGCCGCATGCGTGCTCGCCATCGATCCGTCACAGACGGGCGGATCAGTTGCCATCAAGCAGGTCGAACACGAGATCGCCGACCGCGCATGGGACGACGGTTGGGTGACGCCGCAAGTCCCTGGCCGGCAGACCGGCAACACCGTCGCTGTCGTGGGCTCGGGTCCGGCTGGCCTTGCCGCCGCGCAGCAGTTGACGCGCGCCGGCCACACCGTCGCGGTGTACGAACGCGCGGATCGCATTGGTGGCCTGCTGCGCTACGGCATCCCGGAATTCAAGATGGAGAAGGCGGTTCTCGACCGCAGGCTCGCGCAGATGTCGGCCGAAGGCACCCGGTTCCGGCCAGGGGTCGAGGTCGGCGTTCATCTCACTGCGCGCGAACTTAAATCTCGCTACGACGCCATCGTGCTCGCCATCGGTGCGACGGTTGCTCGGGATCTGCCCATCACCGGACGTCATCTTGGCGGCATCCACCAGGCGATGGAGTACCTGCCGATCGCGAATCGCGTGCAACAGGGCGACCTCGTTGAACCAACGATCACGGCGGCCGGCAAGCACGTCATCATCATCGGCGGCGGCGACACCGGCGCCGACTGCCTCGGCACCGCACACCGGCAGGGCGCCGCATCGGTCACGCAACTCGAGATCCTGCCGGAGCCTCCAGGTACCCGCGCTGCGATCACACCATGGCCAACGTGGCCACTGATGTTGCGCACGTCGTCTGCTCATGACGAAGGCGGCGAGCGCAAATTCGCTGTGAACACTGAGGAGTTCCTTGCTGACGAAGCCGGCAACGTGCGGGCTCTGCGGGTCGTGGAAGTCGTGATGACTGAGGGACGGGTCGAAGCGATTGCTGGCACGGAGATCGAGATTCCTGCGGAACTCGTGCTGCTTGCGATGGGATTCACCGGCCCTGAACGCGCATTGGCCGAACAGTTCCGGCTCGACCTCGACAGCCGCGGCAACCTGGCTCGCAACTCGTCGTACGCGACGAATGTGCCAGGCGTTTTCGTCGCCGGTGACGCCGGCCGCGGACAGTCGCTGATCGTCTGGGCGATCGCCGAGGGTCGCGCAGCGGCATCCTCGGTCGACCATTTCCTCACCGGGCTTGACCGGCTTCCGGTACCTATCAAGTCGACCGCCCGGCCACTCACCTGATCGCCCGCGTGCCGACCACAGGCAGCCGCTGCTCCCGCCTTAGGCTGGCGGCATGAGTCGCCGGGCAAAGATCGTCTGCACTTTGGGGCCGGCGACTTACTCGCCCGAGGCGATTCGAGGTCTCGTCGATGCGGGCATGGACGTCGCCCGGCTGAACCTCAGCCACGGCACGCACGCAGATCACGAGCAGGTCTACAAGTTGGTGCGGGCGGCGTCCGACGAAAGCGGCCGCGCGGTCGGCATCATGGTCGACCTGCAGGGTCCGAAGATCCGGCTGGGTCGGCTCGCGAGCGGGCCAGTGACGTTGGCCGCAGGTGCCGAGTTCACGATCACCACCGAGGACGTTCCCGGCAGCAAGGTGCTTGCTTCCACCACATACGCGGGCCTGCCCGGCGACGTCCACCCGGGTTTGCGGATTCTCATCGACGACGGGCGGGTGTGCCTGGAGGTCGTCGCTGTGGACGGTCCGCGGGTTGTCACCATGGTGATCGAAGGCGGCACGATCTCCGACCACAAGGGCATCAACGTGCCTGGTGCGGCGCTTTCCGTGCCTGCCATGAGCGAGAAAGACGTCGACGACCTGCGTTGGGGACTCCGGATCGGCGCCGACATGATCGCGCTGTCGTTCGTGCGATCGGCCGATGACTTTGCCGACGTCGCGAAGATCATGGACGAAGAGGGCCGCCGGGTTCCCGTCATCGCCAAGATCGAGAAGCCTCAGGCGGTCGATCGGCTCGAGGAGATTATGGAGGCCTTCGACGGCTTCATGATCGCGCGCGGCGACCTTGGCGTGGAGATGCCGCTCGAACAGGTCCCGCTGGTGCAGAAGCGGGCGATCGCGCTCGCACGACGAAACGCGAAGCCGGTCATCGTGGCCACCCAGATGCTCGAGACGATGATCGGGGCGTCGCGGCCCACGCGCGCCGAGGTTTCCGACGTTGCCAACGCCGTGCTCGACGGTGCCGATGCGCTGATGCTGTCGGGGGAGACCAGCGTCGGAGCACATCCGACACTTGCCGTCGAGACAATGGCCCGCATTATCGCCACGGTCGAAGACGGCGCTCTCGACACGATCCCCGGAGTAGCAGGCAAAGCCCGGACGAAGGGCGGCGCGATCGCGCACGCAGCCACCGAAGTCGGCGCCGACCTCGGGGCGCGTTACCTAGTGGCGTTCACCGAGACCGGCGACAGTGCGCGGCGGCTTTCGAGGTACCGGTCGGCGATCCCGTTGCTTGCCTTCAGCCCGGTCGGCTCCACCCGAAACCAGCTCGCGCTCACCTGGGGAGTCGAGACCTTCCTGGTGCCTCCGGTGTCGCACACAGACCAGATGGTGCGACAGGTCGACCGCGCCCTGCTCGACCTCGAGCGCTGCCAACTCGGTGAGCTGGTCGTCATCGTCGCGGGCAGCCCGCCCGGCGTGACCGGCTCGACCAACACCCTGCGCGTCCACCGCATAGGCGACACGATCGAAACCGACACCCCCGCCTACAGCTGACGAGCAGTCGGGTACCCCGGGTCGGATTCGAACCGACACTGGATGGTGTTTGAGACCATTGCCTCTGCCGTTGGGCTACCGGGGCTGCCGCCGGGCTTCCCGGCAAGGCTTGCAGTGCGCGGGTCAATCTATCGGTCCGGGTAGGCTGGCCGCGTGCGGGAGGACGACGCGGGGGGCAAGCACGTGCCCACACCCGCCGACATCGCGAAGGTCCGCCAATCGCCGTCCCGTCTTGAAGCGACCGGGCGGACGCCGACCGCGGCCGCAGTACCGCCCCCTCGGTCGCGGGTGGTCATCGCCGAGGACGAAGCGCTGATTCGGCTCGACCTCAAAGAGACGCTCGACGAGCTGGGCTATGAGGTCGTCGGTGAGGCGGGCGACGGTGAACAGGCGGTCGCGCTCGCACGAGAACTACGGCCTGACCTGGTAATCCTCGACGTCAAGATGCCGGTGCTCGACGGCATCACCGCCGCGCAAAGGATCGCCGCAGCGGGGATCGCGCCGGTTGTGATCCTGACCGCGTTTTCCCAGCGAGACTTGGTCGAGCGAGCCCGCGACGCCGGCGCGATGGCCTACCTGGTCAAGCCCTTCAGCTCCACCGACCTGATGCCGGCCATCGAGATGGCCATGAGCCGCTACGCCGAGGCAGCGGCGCTGGGAGCTGAGGTCTCCAACCTCACCGAGCAGCTGGCGACCCGCAAGGTGCTCGACCGGGCGAAGGGCATCCTGCAGGCAACGAGGCAGCTCAGCGAGCCGGAGGCCTTCCGGTGGATCCAGCAGTCCGCCATGGATCAGCGCATTTCGATGCGGGCAGTTGCCGACTCGGTGATCGCGGCCGAGGGTGGCGAGACCTCGCCTCCAGCGATGCCGACATAACCGACCGAATCGGGAGATTACGGTCACGGTCTGAATAAGATTTGGTTACGACCGCAACTTATAGGCAGCAGGATTTATCAACAGGTGCCCGCTCCCGCTACTGTCCCACGCAGTCCTCAGCACGCACGGCAGACGTCCGCGCGCCTATTCGGTCTATTCGTTGGAGGCACCTCGGTGCAGAAAAAAGTCCTCACGACAGTGCTGGCAGCTAGCGCCATCGGCGCGATGGTCCTGTCTGGCTGCTCGAGCAGCAAGAAGACCACCGGCGCCCTTGGCAGTTCGACCCCCACGGCGGCGGCATCTGCCTCCGCGGGTGGCGGCTCGTGCAACGGCACCGGCACCACGTACAAGATCGGCTACGAAGGCCCGCTCACGGGTGACAACAAGCAGCTCGGTATCAACATGATCAATGCGGAAAACCTTGCGGTGAAGGAGGCGAACGCGGCCAAGAACCTCTGCTTCCAGCTCGCAGTCCTTCAGGAAGACGACCTCGGCACGGCCGCAGGCGCACCTCCGGCTGAGGCCGCCCTTGAGCAGGACCCCGCAGTTGTCGGCGTCATCGGCCCGGCATTCTCGGGTGCAACCGCCGCTGTGGGTGCCAAGTACGCGCAGGCCGGCATCGCCTTGATCAGCCCGTCGGCCACCAACGCGACGCTGACCAGCCAGGGCTTCACGACGTTCCACCGCATCGTGCCGACCGACGGCATCGAGGGCAAGGCGACCGCCGACTACCTCGCGACCAAGTTCAAGACGGCTTTCGTCGTCGACGACACATCGACCTACGGCGCCGGTGTGGCGCAGGTGGTCGCAGCAGAGTTGAAGGCCAAGGGCGTGAAGGTCGACACCCAGTCGATCGCACCGACCACTGACTACAGCGCGATCGCAACCAAGATCGCGGGTTCTGGCGACGCGGCGATGTACTACGGCGGTTATGACGCGCAGGCCGGCTTGCTGGCCAAGGCGTTGCAGGCGGCGTCGTACAAGGGCTTCGAGATCTCCGGTAACGGTGGAAAGTCGAGCGTGTTCAGCTCCACAGCTGGCGCAGCAGGTGACGGGTACTACTTCGCATGTGGTTGCCTCGACGCGACGACGGCTCCGTCCGCCGCGGCGTTCAACAAGGCCTACACAGCGATGTTCAACACCCCGCCGTCGACGTACTCGCCGGAGGCGTTCGACGCCACGAACGCGATGATCTCGGCGATCTCGGCCGCACAGAAGGCGGGCGGAGTGACTCGCGCGTCGGTCGAAACCGCGGTCAACGCGTTGGACTACACCGGTATCACCACCACGGTGAAGTTCACGTCGACCGGTGAAGTTGCTCAGGCGACGGTCAACCTGTACGAGCAGAAGAACGGCACGATCGTGCTTCTCGGAGACATCACCAAGCAGCAGTAGGCGCGATCCGCACACGCGGTTAGCCGACGGCGCCCCGGTATCCGATTCGCTCGGATACCGGGGCGCCTCTCGCAACACCGGTGCACTCTGCTACACACTGTCGCCGACGTGATGCTCTCCCGGAGGGACATCCAGGCATGACCCAGTTCTTCGACTACCTGATCCTCGGGCTGACCCGAGGATCGATGTACGCCCTCATCGCGCTGGGCTACACGCTGGTCTACGGGATCCTGCAGCTGATCAACTTCGCGCACAGCGAGGTTTTCATGTCTGGGGCATTCGGCAGCTACATCGTGGTGCACCTGATCGTTGGAGACGGCTCGGGAACGGCGACGTGGGAAGTCCCCATCGTCATCGCCGTCGGCATGATCAGCGGCGCGCTCACCGCGGCATGCATCGCCTGGACTCTCGAGAGGGTGGCCTATCGGCCACTGAGACGAAGAGGCGCGCCGAAACTCGCCTTCCTGATCGGGGCGATCGGCGCGTCATTCTTTCTGTCGACCCTGGCCAGCAAACTCTTCAACAGCCAGACCACCAATCAATTCCCGAGGTTCTTCGACCCAAATACGACCCTCTTTCAAATCGATCACGCGAAGGTCAAAGGCCTCCAGGTCTGCATCATCCTTTCCGCCCTCGCGATGATGGTGTTCCTAGACAGACTCGTGAACGTCACGAAGCTCGGTCGCAGTATTCGAGCGGTGTCGGAGGACGCGCCGACCGCGGCGCTCATGGGGATCGACATCGACAAGACAATCTCGCGCACATTCATCATCGGTGGTCTGCTCGGTGGTGCAGCCGGCTTCTTGTTCGGTCTCAACTTCAGCTTCGCGTACAACATGGGCTTCGCACCTGGCGTGAAGGCATTCGCGGCTGCTGTGCTCGGCGGCATCGGCAACATTCGTGGTGCCATGCTCGGAGGCTTGCTGCTCGGTGTCGTAGAGAACCTCGTACTGCTCATCCCAGGGTTCGACGCAAGCTGGACCGACGTCGTCGCCTTCGTCGTTCTTGTCGGCGTGCTGATGTTCCGGCCGACCGGCATCCTCGGTGAGCGAGTCGGGCGGGCGGCATGACCGACGCCACCGCGCCAACCACGTTGCCACCGAGGGCGCAGATCCACGCGCCCTCGCGCCGAACGGTTCTGTTGAAGCGGCTCCTCGCCTGTCTCGCTGGCGGAGTCGTACTCGCGATGATGGTGGGCTCGCAGGAGGGCTCCCAAACCGACTACGGTTACGCCTTCCGCAAGTCTGTTCTTGAGCCGCGCATCGTCGTGTTCCTTGGCATCGGCGTGCTGCTTTTCCTCGCCATCACGTACTGGCCGACGATCGTGCCGTATCTGACCCGACCGGGTTTTTGGCCGCTGCTATCGGGTGCGCTCGCGGTGATCGCCGCGATCACGTTGATGCACTGGTATGACCCCGCTGGTGATGGCAAGTTCAGCTCGACCGCCACTGTCGTGCGGCACGCGTCGCATATCTCTGCCTTGGCAACCGCGTTTTTCGGCTGGCTCGCGTGGACCGAGTTGCTGGCGATTGTCATCGTTGGCGCGGCATCGATCATTCTCGGCTGGCGGCGAGTCGCGGCGGGCGTTGCAGTCGCTGCCCTGATCGCGGCGGTCATCAGTTATCTCGCGCACCAAGCAGTCGTGAACTCCGGCGGTCACCAGATCGATCACTCGCTCGGGTACGCGGCGGCCATCCTCGGATATCTGGTGGTCGCGGGCGCGATGATGGTGTCGGCGACCACGGCGGCTCAACAAGTAGAGAGCAAAGCCTTAGTCGGACGAATGTTCGCGTTTCGTCCCGGGCTGCCGCTCGTCGTTGTTGGTGCAGTTCTCACGATCCTCGCGTTCCTCGAGGCACGCTGGTTCTCGCCGGGCGACAAGAACACGACGCTTTCGGCGACGCATAGCCTCTTCGCTGGGAGTGGCCTCAGCGCTCTTGAGTACGACTACTTGGGTTGGCTGGGCTGGCTGCTCTTCGCGATCGTGGTTGTTCTGGCGGGTGCGGCTGTCTGGATGCGCAGCCGCGCGCTGGGTTGGGTAGCCGCTGTCGCAGGGCTGGTCGCCACGTTGCTCACTTTGCTCACCATGTACGAGATGAGCAAGATCGGCGCGCAACACAAGCTCGATGCAGCGACCGGGCCGTGGCAGAACCTGGGCGCGGGCGGCTGGATGGCGTGCGGCGGTCTGTTCCTCCTTGGTGCGGCCGGTTTCATCGCCGCCACTGCCCTCCGGCCATCGAGCGGAGCTGCAGGCTTCTCCGGCGCCCATGGTCGTCGCGGTGGCGTCGGGTACACCAGTTCTGACGTTGTCGGGGCAGGCACGGGCAGACAAAAGGCAATCGGGTATTTGAGCGCGCCCGGAGCCGCTCGTTCAGCACTGCTGATCGCCGTGGCCGCCGCGTTGTTCTACCCGCCCACGGCCACGTCGTTCTGGCAGGAGGTCGTGGTCTCGCAGATCGGTATCTCGATGCTGCTGGCCGTTGGTCTTAACGTCGTGGTCGGCTGGGCCGGCTTGCTCGACCTTGGGTTCATCGCGTTCTATGCCATCGGCTCCTACACGACCGCGTACTTCGTTGGATCGCTGCCGGTGAAGCCCCCGCATTGGATGATCGTCACCCCGTTGCTCACGATTCCATTAGCGGTGATTGTGTGCTTGTTGGCTGGCCTTGCGCTCGGCGCACCGACGTTGCGCTTGCGCGGTGACTATCTCGCAATCGTCACCTTGGGTTTCGGCGAGATCATCCACTTGAGCGCGGTGAACTCTCAGGGCATCACCAATGGCAGTGAAGGCCTGACCAACGACACGCAGCGCCACACCAAGTCGGTGCCGCAGCCGTCAATTCATCTTGGGCCGTTGCACATTCACTGGGGCCTGAACCAACTTCAGTACTGGTACCTGCTGCTCGTGTTTCTCGTGCTCATCGTTCTAGCATTCCGCCGGCTCGAGCAGTCGAGGTTGGGGCGTGCATGGGCGGCCGTTCGGGAGGACGAGGTTGCTGCGCAGGCGACCGGCATCAACACGACGAAGGTGAAGCTCGCCGCGTTCGCGATCGGTGCGTCAACCTCAGGCGTTGCGGGGGCGTTCTTCGCAAGTCAGATCGGTGTCTTCACGCCCGACAACTTCGTGCTGAACAACTCGATCCTCATCGTTGCCTACGTCGTGTTTGGCGGCATGGGTTCGCTGTCCGGCGCGATGGCGGGAGCGGCGATGCTCACGTGGCTGCCGCAGTTCCTGAAGTATCAAGTGCCGCCTGCTGACAAGCTCATGTGGATCGGCGCCGTCGTGATGTTGATGATGATCTTCCGGCCGGCTGGGCTCATACCCGCGAGGCGTCGGGCCGCCGAGCTCCACGGTCTTGACGCGCCAACGAGTGCGGAAACTCTTGCCGTCCCAGCCTCTGAGGGGTTGTGACGTGACCACCGCCGAGCAGTCAGCGGTTACAGGCCACGGGCCGGTCGACGACATCGTCTTCGACGTCGACAACGTGACCCTGCGTTTTGGCGGCGTGACGAGCCTGAACGCCGTCTCGCTGCAGATGCATCGCGGCGAGATACTCGCCGTCATCGGCCCCAACGGCGCTGGAAAGACGTCGCTGTTCAACTCCTTGACTGGCGTCTATACGCCGCAAGAGGGATCGATCATGTTGTCGGGTCGTGCCGGTGACGTGCCGGTCAGCGTTCTCGGCATGCCGACCCACCGGGTGAACCGCCTCGGCGTCGCGAGAACCTTCCAAAACATCCGGCTGTTCCCGGCACTTACCGCGCTCGAGAACGTGAAGGTCGGAGTCGAGACCCGGCAGAAGTCTGGCCCCGTCGCGGCAATGCTCGGTATGCCGTGGCAGCGCCGCGAAGAACGCGAAAGCACGGCCAGCGCCTACGCACTCCTGCGGCGCGTCGGTCTGGAGCAACGCGCCAACGATTTGGCGTCTTCGCTCGCGTACGGCGAGCAGCGCCGGTTGGAAATTGCACGCGCACTTGGCACGAGTCCTGGAGTGATCCTGCTCGACGAGCCAGCGGCCGGCACCAACCCCGCGGAGAAGCGCGAGCTGGCCGGCTTGATCAAGAGCATCAATGTCGACGACGGCATCGGCGTGCTGCTCATCGAGCACGACATGAAGCTGGTCATGTCGGTGGCTGATCGAATCGTCGTGCTCAACTTCGGCCAGAAAATCGCAGAGGGTTCTCCGGAGCAGATTCAGCGCAACCCGGCCGTCGTCGCGGCGTACCTCGGGACGTCGACCGAGCAGGCCCAGGAACAAGCTGCGCACCAACCTGAGGTGCAGTTGATAGACACGAATGATGCGGATGTCCCTGACGATGTAGTGGAAGGCGAGCCTCAATGACGCTGCTTGTAGTTGACGACATTGAGGTGCGCTACGGCAATATTCGTGCGCTCAAAGGCGTTTCCTTTGAGGTTGCCGAGGGCGAGATCGTCGCGCTGCTCGGTGCGAACGGGGCAGGAAAGACCACGACCCAAAAGACGGTGTCCGGCATGCTTCGACCGTCGCTCGGCGGAATCATCTACGACGGTCAACGCATCGATGGCATCCCGGCCCACGACCTCATTCGTCTCGGTATCTGTCACGTCCCAGAGGGTCGGCACGTATTTCCGCGGATGACGGTCGCGGAGAACTTGGAAATGGGTGCGTTCCGTTTCAAGTCCGTCGACCAAAAGGACCTCGACCACGTCCTCGAGCTTTTCCCGCGGCTGCGCGAACGTTATAAGCAGCAGGCGGGCACGCTGTCTGGTGGCGAGCAGCAAATGCTCGCGATCGGGCGCGGCCTCATGGGCAAGCCCCGGCTGCTGCTTCTCGATGAACCGTCGATGGGCCTCGCCCCCCTGATCGTCGCCCAAATCTTCGACATCATTCATCAGGTCAACCGTGAGGGCGTCACCGTCTTGCTCGTCGAACAAAACGCAGCCCAGGCACTTTCGTTGGCGCACCGCGGGTACGTGTTGGAGACCGGCGAGATCGTCCTGTCCGGCACCGGCGGCGAACTGCTCGCCGACGACCGCGTCCGTGCTGCGTATCTCGGCGAAGAAATCGCCAGCTGAAACCCACCGCCGTCCAGCTGTGGTGACTGCTA
Source organism: uncultured Actinomycetes bacterium (assembly GCA_963737705.1). Classification (GTDB taxonomy): domain Bacteria; phylum Actinomycetota; class Actinomycetes; order Acidothermales; family Acidothermaceae; genus PALSA-607. The sequence continues at coordinate 228,240 of CAVTTP010000007.1, read as the reverse complement.
CCCTCCGACCGTGCATCGACGCGTGATCATCACTCCGCCGCCCCGCTCCTAGCAGGGTCTGGCGCTACGCGGCTGCACGTGCAAGCCGCGCACTGACGTCGTGGCCAGCTATGGCCCGACGTATTGCCTTGGCGCGCCTCACTCTGCTCTCGCGACCCGTTTCCCATCCAGTCGCAGGAGCTTCCTTTGTCTACGTCTACTCGCTCTACTCGTTCGGCATCCGGCGTCGCGGCACTGATTGGCGCCGGCGTCCTGTGGGGGACCGGCGGAGTCACCGGTCGGGCGCTCACCGACCGCGCCCACCTCTCCGGCATTGCGGTAGGTGCCTACCGGTTGGGTCTCGGCGGCCTCTTGCTGGTCATCGTCCTGCTCGTCACCGGCGGGCGACCGCCTGTCGCGCGTGCTGCGTGGCAACGGATCGCGAGTGTGGCAGGGCTCGCGGCGATCTACCAAGGTGCGTTTTTCAGCGCAGTGGCCCTGTCCTCGGTCAGCCTCGCGACGCTGGTGGCCATCGGCTCTTCGCCCGTATGGGTCCTGGTCTACGAGGCGTGCGCGCAGCGCCGTTGGCCGCCGCGGCAGGCCGGGATCGTCGTTCTGGTCGCGCTCACGGGCCTGGCGTTGCTCGTCGGCCTGCCCGCGAACCGATCAGATCCGGGGCGGCTGCTCGCCGGGGCCGGACTCGCGGCGCTGTCGGGTGCGACCTTCGCGGCCTTCACGATGCTTGGACGCCGACCCCTTGTCGCCGTCGACCAGCGGACTGTGACCGGCTACGGGTTCTTGCTGGGCGGGATCATTCTGGCGGCCGTGACAGCCCCGACGACCGGGCTGGGGTTCACACCGTCTCTCGATACCGTCGGCCTTCTCGTGTTCCTCGCAGTGGTGCCAACAGCGATCGCCTATGGACTGTTCTTTCGTGGTCTGCGTTCGGTGACCGCGTCGAATGCGACGGTGATCGCCTTGCTTGAACCGCTCACGGGCACGCTGCTGGCGATCGCGCTGCTCGGGGACAGGCTGTCCGCAGCAGGCATCGCCGGGGGCGTGCTGCTCGGGTTGTCGATTGTCGCTTCGATCCGGACGTCGATCCCGCCGGTCGGTCTGTAGCGCTGCTCTGCGAGCCGCAGAGCGAGCCCGGGCACTGTTGGCGCCGTCCAAGCCTTCCCCGGTCTTGGACGTTCTCTACTAGGCACCCGGGCTCGTCGGGAGACACCGTACCGAGGTCTTCATGGTCACGGCAAAACATCCTTGCGATTCGCGGCAGAAACGTTGTGCAGGCAAGTGCATGGGGCGGAGTCCCGGTGTGGTGGGCCGACCGCCCCGAGCGGGCGCGCTGGTGTCGGTGGTACGGGTGAGAATTTTTTTCGCGCAGGAGTGCGGTGGCGAACACACGCCGTAGTAGTTCGATCTCGGAGTGTGATCGTTGATTGCGACATCCCATGATCAAAGATCTGAAAACGCGGGCAGCGACGGGCGCCAGCTTGGGCTACTTGTCGTGACTGCGGTGAAAAGCGCAGACTCGCCGTTCTCGAGGCGGTGGTTGATCTTTCTTGCCTGGGGGGCTGCACATCCCCGCGATTCCTCGCTACGCTCCCGATCTCCGGGTAAACAGCAGGTGGCCTCACCGCCGATGCCGTTTGAGGAACAGTTTGATCACGGTTTGGCCACGCTTGAGGGACAGTTCTGGTAACCCGGGGGAGTGAACTCGAGGCGACCCAAGAGGTCGCACTGAGGAGCACAGGATGAGCCGATCTCACATCACGGTGCGAGCCGCCGGCGCTTCCGATGTCGCCGACCTCGTGGTGCTGTGGGATGAGCTCAAGCGCTGCGGCGCTTTGAACGGTCGGCTTGCAACTTTGCCGCACGACCGCACGATCGAAGAGCGCGTCCATCGGCTCCTGAGCCGCCCGAGCGGTCGCATCTTGCTGGCCTTCCTCGGCGATGACCCGGTCGGCATGGCGATGCTCACGACGGTGCCCCTCGGCGCACTCAATGAAGCCGCGTGCGTCCAGGTCGAATACACGGTGGTTGCCGAGGGCTTCCGCCGGCGCGGCGTCGGTCGCGCTCTCATGGGTGCGGCGGCTTGCTACGCCGAGGACATCGGCGCCGAGCAGGTCACCGTCAGCGTCTCGCCGATGTCACGTGAGGCGAACCGGTTTTACGCCCAGCTTGGTCTTGCGCCGATGTCGGTACGCCGGGTCGCTCCCGCGTCTGCCCTCCGGCGCCGGATCGCGACCCTCGACCACGGGCCCGCTGCTCATGACCACCCGACCGGACGCCGGCCACTTAGCCAGCGGGCCGGGATGCGGGCGGCGCTTCGTCGCATGGCGATCGCGTCCGCGGTCGCTGAGCAGCCGAACGACGCCTGACCTCTCCGCCGAACCAGGATGTCGGCGCGATGGATCTGCCTGTCTCTGGCGGTGCCTAGGATCACAGGGTGCCCACCGCTTCTGTATCCCGGCCTGCATCCCCTGGCACCACCGCGTCTCCTACTGCCCCCGTCGCGGTGAAGCCCGGCGACCCACCACGCCTGCTGCTCATCGACGGGCACTCCGTCGCGTATCGCGCCTTCTTTGCTTTGCCTGTCGAGAATTTCTCGACCACGACCGGGCAGCCGACGAACGCCGTCTACGGGTTCACGTCGATGTTGATCAACGTCTTGCGCGACGAGAAGCCCACCCACGTCGGTGTGGCCTTCGACATCTCGCGGCAGAGCTTTCGTACTGACACCTTCCCCGAGTACAAGGCGAACCGAACGTCAACGCCTGACGCTTTCAAGGGACAGATCAGCCTGATTCAAGAAGTCCTTGAGGCGCTGGCCATTCCAGTCATCACCGCCGAGAACTTCGAAGCCGACGACGTGATCGCGACGTTGGCAACGCAGGCCGAGGCCGACGGTCTCGACGTCCTGATCTGCTCCGGCGACCGCGACGTCTTCCAGCTCGTAAGCGATCAGGTCACGGTCCTGTACCCACGCAAGGGCGTCTCCGACATGGCACGCATGACGCCCGCCGCCGTCGAGGAGCGATACGGCCTGACTCCCGGGCAGTACGCAGATTTCGCTGCGCTGCGTGGCGACCCAAGCGACAACCTGCCGAACATTCCTGGCGTGGGCGAGAAGACAGCGGCGAAGTGGGTCCGCGACTTCGGATCGCTGACCTCCCTTGTCGATCGCGTCGACGAAGTCCCCGGTAAAGCCGGCGGCCTCTTGCGCGACCACCTCTCCTCGGTGCTGCGCAACCGGCAGCTGACCGAGTTGATACGCGACGTACCGCTCCCCGTCGGCCCGCACGATCTCAACCTCGGTCAGTGGGATCGCGAGGCAGTCCACCGCGTCTTCGACTCACTGCAGTTCCGCGTGCTGCGCGAGCGGCTCTACGCAACGCTTTCTGCACCTGAACCTGAGGCAGAGGCGGGATTCACCGTCGAGGGTGGACAGCTCGGCCCCGACGAGGTCGCGGCCTGGCTGGCCGAGCACAGTGCGCCCGGCGTGCGGCTCGGTGTCTCGGTCGCCGGCAGCTGGGGACGCGGTACCGGCGTAATCAGCGGCTTGGCGCTCGCGGCGCCCGACGGCACGGGCGCGTACATCGATCCGACGCAGGTGACGGAGGACGACGACCGCGCGCTGGCTGCGTGGTTCGCCGATCCCGATCAGCCAAAGGCATTGCACGATGCCAAAGGGCCGATCCTCGCGCTGGCGGCCCATGGCTGGCCGCTCGCCGGCCTCAGCAGTGACACCGCACTCGCGGCGTATCTCGCGCTGCCGGGTCAGCGTTCGTTCGATCTCGGCGATCTGGCGCTGCGCTACTTGCATCGCGAACTGAGAGCCGACAGCTCCGGCGGCCCGGTCGAGTCGGCGCAGCTCTCGCTCGACGGTCTCGACGAAGACGGCAACGCGGTCAACCAGATCGTGCGCGCCCAGGCTGTACTCGATCTCGCCACCGCACTTGACGGAGACCTCGCCGAGCGCGGAGCCGCGACCCTGCTGACTGACGTCGAGCTGCCCTTGATCGGTGTCCTTGCCGGTCTTGAGCAGGTCGGCATTGCGACTGACCTCAACGTGCTCGCCGACCTGTCGAGTGAGCTCGGCGCTTCCGTCAAGGTCGCCGAGCAAGCGGCGTTCGCAGTGGTCGGGCGCGAGTTCAATCTCGGCTCTCCGAAGCAACTGCAGCAAATCCTGTTCGACGAACTCGGCCTGCCGAAGACCAAGCGGATCAAGACGGGCTACACGACCGATGCCGACGCTCTGCAGAGCTTGTTGGTGCAAACCGAGCACCCGCTGCTTGAGCACCTGCTGCACCACCGCGATGTGTCGCGACTGAAGACCGTGGTCGATTCGCTGATCCCGATGATCGACGACTTCGGCCGGGTGCACACCACGTTCAACCAGCTCGTCGCCGCGACCGGCCGGCTCTCGTCGACTGATCCGAACCTTCAGAACATTCCGATCCGCACCGCTGAGGGTCGACGGATACGACAAGCCTTCGTGGTGGGTGCCGGCTTCGAGTCGCTGATGACGGCCGATTACAGCCAGATCGAGATGCGCATCATGGCGGACTTGTCGGGCGACGACGCACTTGTCGAGGCGTTCAGCTCGGGGTTCGATTTTCATGCCACGACGGCGGCCAGCGTGTTCGGCGTGCCTCTCGAGCAGGTCGACGGCCTACTTCGCAATCGGGTGAAGGCCATGAACTACGGCCTTGCCTACGGACTCTCGGCGTACGGGCTGTCGCAACAGCTGGGCATCGGCGCCGATGAAGCGCGCGGTCTGATGGATGAGTACTTCGAGCGATTCGGCGGGGTGCGCGACTACCTGAGCCGCGTTGTCGAGCGCGCTCGGCAGGACGGCTACACGGAGACCATCCTCGGTCGCCGGCGCTACCTGCCTGATCTCAACAGCGACAACAGGCAGCGCCGCGAGATGGCCGAGCGGATGGCGTTGAACGCGCCCATCCAGGGGAGCGCCGCCGACATCATCAAGGTCGCGATGCTGAACGTCGACCGCGCGCTACGCGATGCCAAGTTGAAGTCACGGATGCTGTTGCAGGTCCATGACGAGCTGGTGTTCGAGATTGCAAACGGCGAACGGGCGGACGTCGAGGAGCTGGTCCGACGTGAAATGGCTGGCGCCTACCCGCTCAAGGCACCCCTCGACGTCTCGGTCGGAGTTGGCCTGAACTGGGACGCCGCGGGGCACTGAGGTGCACATCTCATAACGGTTTCGTTGCGCTGGTCGTTCAGGGCTTGTTCAGCTTGGTCACCGCTGACACCGCCGGTATCTTTTCTGCCGTCCACATCCGGGGATCCTTCGGAGTCTGGATGTATCAAGCGGCGGGCCTACGGTCTCTTTCCGAGTGGTCGTCCGCCTACCGGTCGCAGGAACTTGATCCATCTATCTGGGGAGACTCTCGTGAGCAGGACCACATCGTTTCAACGCCTAGGGACCGCCGGACTTGCCGCGCTCGCGATAGTCGGCCTCCTTGCAGGCTGCTCATCGAAGAAGACCGCTGCGTCGACGGCGGCATCAACGGGATCAACGGCGGCGTCAACGCCATCGGCCGCCGCGGCTGCGACGAGTGCCCCTGGACCCGCTGCCGCTTCGCCGACCGCGGCGCTACCGTCGCCGTCGAAGGTGGTCGCTACAGGCGGCGGCAAGTTCTGCCAGCAGGTTGCGGCGGAAGTCAACGACAGCGTCGCCAAGGACGCCGCAAGCGGCACGGGCATTGACTCGATCAAGGCGAGCGTGCAGGAGTTCCAGAGCATCGAGAGCAGCGTGCTCAAGTCCGCGCCGAATGCCATCAAGCCTGACCTGGTGACCTTGTTCGGCGCGCTTGACCAGTTCTACAGCGCGCTCGCGAAGAACAACTACGACTTCACCAAGGTCGACCCGAGCGTGGAAGCACCACTGGAGACGCCGGCCGTGCAGAAGGCGGAGGCGAACGTCGACGCGTACCTGAAGAACACCTGCGGCATCGACACAGGAGCAGGCGACGACGCGTCGGCTCAGGCGCAGGCATCGGCAGCCGAGGCGTCGGCGCTGGCGGAACTGTCTGCATTGGCAGTCCCGTCCAGCTGATCCGTTCAGCGTTTTGCAGGTCAGCGTTTTTCAGGTCAGCGTTTTCCAGGTACGTGCGACCCGGCGGCAGCCAGTTCCTTGGCTAGCCGCCGGGTTTGTCACCCGGGTTTGTCACCCGGATTTGTCACAGCCGGGCTTGTCACAGACGGGCTTGTCACAGACGGGCTTGTCACAGACGAAGATCGCGGTGCCGGGAATGAGCCGACCCCGCAGCGGTGACCAACCACCCCACGTGTGCGGGTTGGTGTCCGGCCACTGCGGCTCGACAAGGTCGGTCAGCACGAAGCCCGCGCCGACGATGTCGCGAACGCGGTCGCCAAGTGTTCTGTGGTGCTCGACGTAGGTCGGTCGGCCATCGACGTCCGCTTCGACATAGGGCGTGCGGTCGAAGTACGACGAGCTGACCGTGAGACCGCCATGCCCCGGATCGTCTGGCAGTGCCCAGCGGATCGGGTGGGTCACCGAGAAGACGAACCGGCCACCCGGTCGCAGCACCCTGAACACCTCGCGCAGAACATCGGCGGAGTTGGCCACGAAAGGCAGCGCGCCGTATGCGCTGCACGCGAGGTCCACGCTGGAATCGGCAAGGGGAAGCGCACCCGCATCAGCCTGGATAAGCCAGACGCCCGAGTCCGGGGCCGCGTGGGTCAGCTGGCGCATCGACAGGTCGATCGCGACGGCGAGCGCACCCTGGGTGGCCAACCAGCCAGCGCATTGGGCTGCACCGCAGCCGACCTCGAGCACTCGACGGCCGGCCAGGTCGGTAGCCGGACCGAGCAGGTGAGCGTCGGCCTCGTCGAGGCCCTCTGGACCCCAGATGAAGCGGGCGGCATCCCTGCCGCCGAGGAACTCGCCGTGTTCTGACTGGTAGTCGTCGGCGGCCGCGTCCCACCAGCGGCGATTGGCCTGCACCGTCTCGTCGGCGCCCACCACTCGCCGTCCGACCTCAGAGCTCGCACCCTCGCGATGATCATGGGAAAACGGGGCACTCACGTCGCTCACACACACCCCTTTCGCCATGATCATCGGGTCAACTGTGGGCGTGAGTGGCCCGGATTGACCGGTTCACAGCGTGCCACGTAAAGTGGAAGGTGCGTGTGGGCCTGCGTGTACCTCGGTATGGAGCAGGTTCGCGATCGCTTCGGTCGACTTCGGTAACCCCTCCCGCGCTTAACAGACGCAGTGTGGCCGCCGTTCGCGGCTGAAACGACGGGCCTGTGCGCGACACCCAACCCGTTGTCCGCGACCGGAGTCCACCCCCTTATGACCAGCAGCACCTACGTACGACCCGAGACCGTCCTCGGCGCCGCCCCTCATACCTCTCCCCAGGTGGCGGTGAACGACATCGGATCGGCTGAGGATTTCCTCGCCGCGATCGATGAGACGATCAAGTACTTCAACGACGGCGACATCGTCGACGGCACGATCGTGAAGGTCGACCGCGACGAAGTGTTGCTCGATATCGGCTACAAAACCGAGGGCGTCATTCCCTCGCGTGAACTGTCGATCAAGCATGACGTCGACCCCAACGACATCGTCAAAGTGGGCGACCACATCGAAGCCCTGGTCCTCCAGAAGGAGGACAAAGAGGGTCGGCTGATCCTGTCCAAGAAGCGCGCCCAGTACGAGCGCGCGTGGGGCACGATCGAGCAGATCAAGGAAAACGACGACATCGTCACCGGCACTGTCATCGAGGTCGTCAAGGGCGGCCTGATTCTCGACATCGGCCTGCGCGGCTTCCTGCCAGCGTCCCTCGTCGAGATGCGCCGGGTACGCGACCTGCAGCCCTACGTCGGGCGCGAGCTCGAGGCGAAGATTATCGAGCTCGACAAGAACCGCAACAACGTCGTTCTCTCACGCCGCGCGTGGCTTGAGCAGACGCAGTCCGAGGTACGCCAGACGTTCCTCACGACCTTGAAGAAGGGTCAGATCCGCAACGGCGTCGTCAGCTCGATCGTCAACTTCGGTGCGTTCGTCGACCTCGGCGGGGTCGACGGTTTGGTACACGTCTCCGAGCTGTCCTGGAAGCACATCGACCACCCGAGCGAGGTCGTCGAGGTCGGCAACGAGGTCACCGTCGAGGTGCTCGACGTCGACATGGACCGCGAGCGTGTCTCGCTGTCGCTGAAGTCGACCCAGGAAGACCCGTGGCAGGCGTTCGCGCGTACGCACGCGATCGGGCAGGTCGTACCTGGCAAGGTCACCAAGCTGGTTCCGTTCGGTGCGTTCGTGCGTGTTGAAGAGGGCATCGAAGGCCTGGTGCACATCTCCGAACTTGCCGAGCGGCACGTCGAGATTCCCGAGCAGGTCGTGCAGGTGGGCGACGAAATCTTCGTCAAGGTCATCGACATCGACCTCGAGCGCCGGCGCATCAGCTTGTCGCTGAAGCAGGCGAACGAGAGCAGCGGCGACAGTGCTGTCACCGACAGCCACTTCGACCCGACGCTCTACGGCATGGCAGCGAACTACGACGCCGAGGGCAACTACATCTATCCCGAGGGCTTCGACTCCGAAACCAACGAATGGTTGCCGGGGCACGAGGAGAAGCAGGCCGAGTGGGAGCGCCAGTACGCCGAGGCGCGGGCGCGTTTCGAGGCTCACCAGAGCCAGATTGTCGAAGCGCAGAAGGCTGAAGCGGCCGCCGGCACCGAGGAGGGCGCGACTTCGTCCAGCTCGACCTCCTCGGCGTCGTCCAGCTCGTCGACCCCTGAGCCATCGACCGACGGCACGACCCCGGACGTCGATCCTGACGCACCTGCGGGCAGCCTCGCCTCCGATGCGCAGCTCGAAGAACTACGGCGCAAGCTGACGAGCGGCGAGAGCTGATCGCCTGCTGACTGACATTGGCCCCAGCAGTCGGGGCCAGTTCATTCGAAAACGGCGGGCCTCGCTTCGGCGGGGTCCGCCGTTTTTTGAGCCGCGCAAGGATTAGCCTGCCGCCATGGGAGTCCGGAGCTGGCGCGCTGCTGCTGGTGTCGCCGGTCTTGCAGTTGCCGTCGGTGCCACCGGCTGCACGTCCAAGGCGAAGCCCATCATCCCGACGCCCGTGGTCAGCCAGAGCAGCACCGTCGCCGCACCCACGCTCGTGCCGACGCCGACCGTTGTTGCGGCTAGCACGTCAGCTTTGGTCAGCGCCTCGCCGTCCGCCCCGGTTCTGCCGGCCGGCTGTTCACAGCTGCTGCCACTGGGCACCCTCGAGAGCATTCTCGGCTTTGGGATCCTCGGGCAGGTCAACTACTTGAGAGCCGCGCCGGTGCCGCAGTCGGGCCGTACTGGTCGAGTGACGTGCACCTACGGGACAGCTCCAGGCGCTCCCACGGTGGCGCCGACCGCTCCAACTCCCACGTCGAAGACTGGCGCGAAGCCGACGGCCAGCCCAACGCCGGTGCCGCTGGTGCAGGTCTCCTACATCACCTACATCGACGCATCGACGGCCGCCGGCCGAGTGCAGACGACCATCGAAGCTGACGGCACCAGCGCAGCGGTATCGAACGTGAGCGTGAGTGGGAAGGCCGCGTTCGTGCTCATCGGCCCGACGTTCAGCGAGTTGGTCATGGCTGATCTCGCCAGGACCATCGTCGTCGAGCTCTCGCCCACCCTGGTCACGGCCGACAAGGCACCAGGTGCGCTGGAGGGAATTGCGGCGGCAATGCTGCGGTTCGGCGCGGCTCCTTCCGGGTCGGCGTCTCCCTCGGCAGGCGGGTCTGCGTGAGTGGGCAGTGCCCGCGCTGACGGTCGGCCTGACTGGCGGCCTCGGTTCGGGCAAGAGTGCGGTCCTCGATGCGCTAGTGGCACTCGGCGCGGTTGGCATCGATGCTGACGAGGTCGCCCGCGACGTCGTCCTGCCAGCGACGCCCGGGTTCGACGCTGTCGTTGCGGCCTTCGGGCCTGGCGTGGTCGCGAGCGACGGTGGGCTCGACCGGCGGCGTCTGGCCACGATCGTGTTCGGCGACGCCAGTCAACGCCGCCGCCTCGAGGCAATCACGCATCCGCTGGTCCGGGCAGAAACACGGCGCAGGATCGCTGCGGCGGCACCTGACGCGATCGTTGTGAACGCAGTCCCGTTGCTCGTCGAGACGGGCTTGGCGGGCGAGTACGACGTCGTCGTCGTGGTCCAGGCGCCGCTCGCCGCACGGCTGGATCGGGTGCTGTCGTCGCGTGGCATGTCGGACGGCGATGCGCGCGCCCGGATCGCAGTGCAGGCGTCCGATGACGAGCGTGCCGCGATCGCGTGGCGGGTGATCGAGAACGACGGGACGCTCGACGACTTGCAGGCCGAGGTCGCGCGCCTTTGGGCCGCCCTGGTGGCCCGTCGCGGCGAAAAATAGGGCGGAAATTACGTGACCCCCCGAGCCGAAGCCCAGGGGGTCACATTGCAAGTGGCTCCCCGCCCGTCGCCGCCGACCGAAGCCAGCTTTGACACTTTCCCAGTTGCCCGGGAGCGGCGGATCACTTCTTGCGAGACGAAACGTTAGGGGAGAAAACCCTTACTGGGAAGCGAATTCTACGAGAATCTTTGGTCACTATGGCACCAGTTATGTTCGCCAGTCACACCAGTCTCGACCGTCCCGAGATCTGGCCGACTTCGCATCCCGGGTGGCGGCAGGCGAGGGTGTTTTGTGCGGTTTCAGTAACCACCCGGGATGCGAAGTCGCGGATAGGTCTCGCCACAGGCCGAATCCGGCGCGGAGGAAACTGTCCGGCCGACCACGTACCTTGTTCAGCGTGAGACCAGTCACCGATCTTGTGCGCAGCGTGGCACCGCTGCAGGTTGTCAGCGACTTCACCCCGTCCGGCGACCAGCCGACAGCGATCGCCGATCTCGAGGCGCGGATCAAGCGCGGCGACCGCGATGCCGTACTCCTAGGCGCGACGGGCACCGGCAAGTCGGCAACGACGGCATGGCTTGTCGAGCGGCTCCAGCGACCGACGCTGGTGATGGCGCCGAACAAGACCCTGGCGGCCCAGCTGGCTAACGAGCTGCGTGAGATGCTCCCGAACAACGCGGTCGAGTACTTCGTGAGCTACTACGACTACTACCAGCCAGAGGCATACATCCCGCAGACCGATACCTACATCGAGAAAGACTCGTCGATCAACGATGAGGTCGAGCGGTTGCGGCACTCGGCCACGAACAGCCTGCTGACGCGACGTGATGTCGTCGTTGTCGCCAGCGTTTCGTGCATCTACGGCCTTGGCACGCCGCAGGAATACGTCGATCGCATGGTCAGGCTCAAGGTGGGCCAAGAGATCGAGCGCGACAAGCTGCTCCGCAAACTGGTCGAGATTCAATACACGCGCAACGACGTCGCGTTCACTCGCGGCACGTTCCGGGTGCGTGGCGACACGATCGAGATCATTCCTCAGTACGAAGAGCTCGCCGTACGCATCGAGATGTTCGGCGACACGATCGAGCGGTTGTCGACACTGCATCCGTTGACCGGTGAGCTCGTCACGGAAGACAAGGAGCTCTACGTCTTCCCTGCCTCGCACTACGTCGCGGGTCCCGAGCGGATGGAACGCGCGATCGCCGGCATTGAGGCAGAGCTTGAGCAACGCCTCGCCGAGCTTGAGAAGCAAGGCAAGTTGCTTGAGTCACAACGGCTACGGATGCGTACGACATACGACCTCGAGATGATGCGGCAGGTCGGTAGTTGCTCGGGTATCGAGAACTACAGCCGGCACATCGACGGCCGCGCCGCTGGCACTGCGCCCAACACGTTGCTCGACTACTTCCCCGAAGACTTCCTGCTTGTCATCGACGAGTCACACGTCACAGTGCCCCAGATCGGGGGCATGTACGAAGGCGACATGTCGCGCAAGCGCAACCTCGTTGAGCACGGGTTCCGATTGCCGAGTGCAATGGACAACCGGCCGCTTCGCTGGGAGGAGTTCGTCGATCGCATCGGTCAGACCGTCTATCTCTCAGCCACCCCAGGCCCGTATGAGTTGGGGCGCGTGCAGGGTGACGTCGTCGAGCAGGTGATCCGCCCAACCGGTCTCATCGACCCCGAGATCGTGGTGAAGCCGAGCAAGGGCCAGATCGACGACCTGGTGCACGAGATCCGATTGCGCGCCGAGCGCAACGAGCGCGTACTCGTCACCACGCTGACCAAGAAGATGTCCGAAGACCTCACCGACTACTTACTAGAGCTCGGCATTCGGGTGCGGTACTTGCACAGCGAGGTCGACACCCTGCGTCGCGTCGAGTTGCTGCGCGAGCTTCGACTTGGTGAGTTCGACGTTCTTGTCGGCATCAACCTGCTGCGCGAAGGCCTCGACCTGCCGGAAGTGTCGCTCGTGTCGATCCTCGACGCCGACAAGGAGGGGTTCCTGCGCTCGGGAACGTCGTTGATCCAGACCATCGGCCGGGCGGCGCGTAACGTCTCGGGTCAGGTGCACATGTACGCCGACACGGTCACGCCGTCGATGGCGCACGCGATCGACGAGACCAATCGACGGCGCGCCAAGCAAGTCGCCTACAACCTCGAGCGGGGGATCGACCCGCAGCCGTTGCGCAAGAAGATTGCCGACATCCTCGACTCGATCGTGCGCGAGGACGTCGATACGCAGGCTTTGATCGGCGGCGGCGGCCGGCAGATGAGCAGGGGGAAGGCCCCGGTGCCCGGGCTGTCGTCTCGCGGTGCCGGCGCGCACGCGCGCGAGCTTGCCGGGATGCCGCGTGAAGAGCTGGGCGAGCTCATCACGCAGCTCACGGAGCAGATGCACACTGCCGCAACCGAGCTGCACTTCGAGCTGGCAGCCCGTCTGCGCGACGAGATCCACGAGCTCAAGAAGGAACTGCGCGGCATGGAGGCTGCAGGCGTCCGCTGACTGGTCAGCCGTCCTTCGTGGCGGCTGCGGCAACAAATCCTGTTGGAATCGGCGTTCCGTCGATATCGTCGGGGTCGCCACGTGCCCACACGTTGCTCACGATCATCATTAGGAGCGTCGCATGAGTGCCGATCGCGGTCGCAAGAGCATGACGGGTCGCGCGGTGAAGTATCTGTTTGTGGCGGCTCTTGCTGCCGCGGCGACGAAGGCCAGCAGTCACCCGACGCCTCGAAAGGCCGCCAAGAAAGCGATCGAAGTTGGTCGGGCCTGGTCGAACCACCAACTGAATAAGGCTCTTCAAGCACCGGTCATCAAATCGCAGGGCGAGCGCTGGCGCGCCATGCACCCCGGCGCCTAGGGCTGCCGTGAAGTACGTCCTGATCTACGAATCACCACCCGACCTCGACATCGACGACTTGCGTGCGCACTTTCCTGCGCACCGTGCTCGGTGGGCGACCTTCCAGGACCAGGGCACCCTCTTGTTGATCGGCCCGTACGCGAACCGCGAGGGTGCGCTAGCTGTATTCACGACTCGCGAGGCCGCCGAGGAGTTTGCGGCCACCGACCCCTTCGTGCTGAACGGCCTTGTCGCCAAGTGGCACATCCAGGCGTGGAATGAGGCGTTGCTCGAGCCCCTGTAACTGCCTGTCGCCTACAGCTTCGGGAAGTCGCGCGCGACCGGGCTGACGCGCGGCCGGTTGCGACGGATGCTTCTTCGGGTGGCGCTCTCGAGAGCGGACACCTCCGACGCATGCCTGATGACGTGACCGTTGCGCCGCGCTCGGCGATCCATCGACCACAGCAGCACGCCGACCCCGAGCGCGACAGCAGCAATGGCGAGCCAGACCAACGCAACCATGGGCGAGTTACTTTCGCGGAGTGGGCGGCGCGGCGAGCCGGCCGCGAGTGTGGTTGATGACGCGCGCGTTGGCATTGGTGTCAAAGAGCGAGGCGGAGATGTTCGAGGACCCGCGCAACACGTGACCGTTGCGGCGCGACCTTCTGTCCATCGCGGCGAGTGACACGCCGACCCCAAGCACGATGGCAGCGATGACGAGCCATACGAAGACGACCACCGCTGCCTCCTTTCTTCCGCGAAACTACTACGGCCGGCGAGCGAATCCGATGACTCGGTCGGGGATGCCCTCGGCGTGGCCCTGTAATCTGACGCGATGCCCGGACCGCGGACGATGATGCCCGAACGGCGCACGCCCCAGTGGTACCGGCTCGGCGGCGCGATCTGGGCAGTTGTCGCTGCGTTTTACTGGATAGCCGAGATGGTCCAGCCGAAGCCCTTGCACCTGGCACTGGCGATCCTGTTCACCTGCGTCGCCGCGACGTACTTCGTGGGCGCCAACGAATTCGCTCGCCGGGCGACCGCCCGGCTAGCCAGCCGTTGGCAACTACCGGACAAGTAGACCGGTATGAGTGTCCGACGCAGGTCGACTGCTCGACTTCGCGGTCTGCGCTGGGGTGGCGCGGCAATGGCTCTGCTGTGGTGGGTTGTCTACCTCGTGCTGCACGGCGCGGTCGCCCTTGTCTTCGCTGTTGCGTGGACGGTCGTTGCCGCCTTCTGGTCCATTCGGTTCCGCGCCGTGACCGTCGCGAAAGAGATCGAGGGCGAGGATCCGGCTCCACCGCGCTGAGCTCACCAAACCCGGCGTCGCCTACCAACCGCGTTCGCGCCACTCGCCTAGGTGTGGGCGCTCCACCCCAAGTGTGGTGTCGCCGCCGTGACCTGGATACACCCATGTCGCGTCCGGGAAGACGCCGAACACTTTCGCCTCGAGGTCGTCCATCAACGAGGTGAAGTCAGCCACGTTCTTGCGCGTATTTCCAGGCCCGCCAGGGAAAAGTGAGTCCCCAGTGAAGATGTGCGGCGCAGCTGAGTCCCAGTCGTACACAAGCGCGATGCTTCCTGGCGTGTGGCCTTTCAAGTGAACGACCTTCACTTGCGCGTCGCCGACCGCCAGCACATCGCCGTCCACGACTGTTTCTGTCATCGGTATCGGCAGCCCGGGTGCGTCGAGTGGATGCGCAATGACTGCAGGTCCGGTCACGCCGACGACTGCCTCGAGGCCTTGCCAGTGGTCGGGGTGCTGGTGTGTCGTGACGACACTGACCAGTAGCCCGTCGGCGCGTGCGGCCAACAAACGGTCGGGTTCGGCGGCGGCGTCGATCAGCATCGTGTCGCCGGTCGCCGTGCACCGAAGGAAGTAGGCATTGTTGTCGTAGGGCCCGACCGCGATCTTCGTGATTCGCAGTCCGGGCAGCTCGCGTACGGCCGCTGGGCCGCCGACCTTCACCTCGCCGGTGTATTCGTCAGATGCCATGCCGATCATTGTGTCCGGTCTGGCGCGGCCAGACGAGGTCAGGTCCAGGCAGGCGGGGTAGGTAGCTGACCGCCGGTCACCGATAGCGTCGAGCCGTCGTCGCGGCCGAGCACCCAGGTTGCCAGCGCTGAGGCCGAGCCGTGAACCTCGACTGACGAGCCGCCCGCGAGGTCGATGCGCGCGTCGACGTCGCTCGGGACCAGGGTGACGGGCTCGATTCCGCGGACCTCGAACGCCGGCAAGACCGAGACGAGAATCCGCAGGGCAAACGGCGACGGCCAGTCGGACGCCGTGTAGCCGGCGTCGAGATCGATGTGATGGATGGCCACCTCGCGAAGCCGCGCATCGAGGATCTTCGATGCCGGCCGAGTGTCGCCGCTCATCCATCGCATGTCGTTCGCCCAGTTCGCCGCCGGCACGGTGCGCACGGCATTGGCGAATCGCTGGTGCGACTCCTCAAGATCACGTACCTGCTCATCGATCGGGCGGGTCGCGCCGGCCTCGATCCCGGCATCGCGGGCCTCTTGGCTCGGGTACTGCGGGATGTCGACGCCGGTCGCCGCCGTGGTCAGCCGGTTGACCAGGCTGTCCGCGTTGCGCGCGACGTGGGTCAGAACGTGGCCCCGAGACCACCCCGGCAGGCGCGACGGCGCCAGCACATCGGCGTCCGACAGGGTCCTGGCCGTATCGAGCAAGCGGGACGTTGCCGCCTCAATCTCGGCGGAATCGGACGTGGGGTCCCAGTGTTGACTCACGTGCCGGACGTTACCTGCGAACCGGCGTCAACCGCTCCCATTTTGTGCGCCGGACTTTCTGTCCGAGCCCGCACCTACGATGGACGAGCCCGGGGTGCATCTGGGCGAGCGGGCTCGAGCAACCAGCTCGGGACCACCGATCTGAGGGGATGGGGCAGCCGCGTCATGGTCGATCGTCTGGTGATCCGCGGCGCCCGCGAGCACAACCTCAAGGACGTCTCGCTCGACCTGCCGCGAGATGCCCTGATCGTTTTCACCGGGCTTTCGGGCTCGGGCAAGTCGAGCCTCGCGTTCGACACGATCTTCGCTGAGGGCCAGCGGCGCTACGTCGAATCGCTGTCGGCTTATGCCCGACAGTTCCTCGGCCAGATGGACAAGCCCGACGTCGATTTCATCGAAGGGCTTTCGCCAGCAGTCTCGATCGACCAGAAGTCGACGAACCGCAACCCGCGATCGACGGTCGGCACCATCACCGAGGTCTACGACTACCTGCGGTTGCTGTACGCGCGCATCGGGCATCCGCATTGCCCGGTCTGTGGTCGGCCGATCTCGCGGCAGACCCCGCAGCAAATCGTCGACCGCATCCTCGAGCTCGACGAGGGCACCCGGTTCCAGGTACTCGCCCCGCTGATTCGCGGTCGCAAGGGCGAGTACTCCGACCTCTTTGCCGACTTGCAGACGAAGGGTTTCGCGCGGGTCCGCGTCGACGGCGTGGTCTATCCGTTGACCGAGCCGCCGAAGTTGAAGAAGCAGGAAAAGCACACGATCGAGGTGGTCGTCGACCGGCTCGCAGTTAAGGAGTCCGCGAAGCGCCGATTGACCGACTCCGTTGAGACCGCGCTGAAGCTTGCCGGTGGCTTGCTTACCTTGGAGTTCGTCGACTTGCCCGACGACGATCCGCATCGCGAGCGCGTCTTTTCCGAGCACCTCGCGTGCACCTACGACGACCTGTCGTTCGAAGAGCTTGAGCCGCGCTCGTTCTCGTTCAACTCGCCCTTCGGTGCGTGCACCGAATGCACCGGCCTTGGAACGAAGCTCGAGGTCGATCCTGACCTGATCATCGCCGACGGCAGCCTGTCTATCGCCAAGGGCGTGATCGCACCGTGGTCCGGCGGTCACGGCTCCGACTACTTCGCACGATTGCTCGATTCCCTCGCCGACACGATGGGATTCAGCACGTCGACGGCATGGAACAACCTGTCTTTGAAGGTGCGCAGGGCCGTGCTGTACGGCTACGACGAACAGGTTCATGTCCGCTACAAGAACCGTTACAACCGCGAGCGTTCGTACTACACGACCTACGAAGGCGTGATTCCGTTTATCGAGAGACGGCACAGCGAGGTCGAGAGCGAATACAGTCGCGAAAAGTTCGAGGGCTACATGCGCGAAGTGCCGTGCCCCGAATGTCAGGGCAAGCGATTGAAGCCGGTCTCGCTCGCGGTCACCCTCGAAGACAAATCCATAGCGGACGTCGCGGGGTTGCCCATCGGCGAATGTGCAACATTCCTTCGCGGACTCGAACTCACGCCGCGCGAGAAGCAGATCGCCGAGCGGCTGCTCAAGGAAGTCAACTCCCGCTTGGGCTTCTTGCTCGATGTCGGCCTGCACTACCTGTCGCTCGATCGGGCCGCAGGCACGCTCGCCGGTGGAGAAGCGCAGCGAATCAGACTGGCGACGCAGATCGGATCGGGGCTGGTCGGCGTCCTGTATGTGCTCGACGAACCGAGCATCGGCTTGCATCAACGCGACAATCACCGGCTCATCGACACGTTGATCCGATTGCGCGATCTCGGTAACACCCTCATCGTCGTCGAACACGACGAAGACACCATCCGTACTGCCGACTGGGTTGTCGACATCGGTCCTGGCGCAGGCGAGCACGGTGGCCAGGTTGTGGTCTCGGGTTCGGTGAAGGATCTCCTTGCCAGCAAGGATTCCTTGACCGGCGCATATCTGTCAGGACGTCGCAAGATCGACGTGCCGACCAAACGTCGGGCACGTGATCCGAAGCGCGCACTGGTAGTGAAGGGCGCGCGCGAACACAATCTGCGCGATGTCGATGTGAGCTTCCCGCTCGGGTGTCTCGTCGCGGTCACCGGTGTCTCCGGTTCCGGCAAGTCGACCCTGGTCAACGACATCCTTTATGCCGCGCTCGCGCGCGAGCTGTATGGCGCGAAGACGGTTCCGGGTAGGCATCTGCGGATCACCGGGCTCGACCAGGTCGACAAGGCCATCCATGTCGACCAGAGTCCGATCGGACGCACGCCACGATCGAACCCGGCTACCTACACGGGCGTGTTCGACAACATCCGCAAGCTGTTTGCCGAGACGACAGAAGCGAAGATCCGCGGTTACTTACAGGGCCGGTTCTCGTTCAACGTGAAGGGCGGTCGGTGCGAGGCGTGCGCCGGCGACGGCACGATCAAGATCGAGATGAACTTCCTGCCGGACGTCTACGTCCCTTGCGAGGTGTGTCACGGCGCGCGTTACAACCGCGAGACGCTCGATGTGCATTTCAAGGGCAAGACGATCGCCGACGTGCTCGACATGCCGATCGAGGAAGCCGCCGAGTTCTTTGCCGCGATCCCGGCGATCGCGCGACACCTGGTCACGTTGGTCGAGGTCGGTCTGGGTTACGTGCGGCTCGGGCAGCCGGCGCCGACGCTATCCGGCGGGGAGGCGCAGCGAGTCAAGCTCGCGTCCGAACTGCAGAAGCGGTCTACCGGCCGCACGGTCTACGTTCTCGACGAACCCACGACCGGGCTGCACTTCGAGGACGTCCGCAAGCTGCTCGGCGTCCTGCAGTCCCTTGTCGACAAGGGCAACACCGTCGTGGTGATCGAGCACAATCTCGACGTCGTGAAGACCGCCGACTGGGTCATCGACATGGGTCCTGAGGGTGGGTCGGGCGGTGGGCTCGTGGTTGCCGAAGGGACGCCCGAGCAGATCGCCGCCAATGAAGACAGCCACACCGGGGTCTTCCTGCGGCACCTGTTGGCCGCCCAACCGGCCACGACCCCGCCGGCACCACGACGTCCCCGGAAGTTGGCTGCAGCACGGGCATAACCGCGGTCCTGCTGCGCGTTGCAGTCCCTCTGCGAAGTGCAGTCTTCTTGCGACGTGCAGAGCGCGGCTTTCTGTCGTCGCCGTCGGTAGGCTGGACGCCGTGGTAGACCCCGCGAGTTATCGGCCCGCGACGGGCTCGATTCCGGAATCGCCTGGCGTCTATCGGTTCCGCGACAGCCAGGATCGGGTCGTCTACGTCGGCAAAGCGAAGAACCTTCGTTCTCGGCTCAACTCCTACTTCGCCGATGTCGCATCGCTGCACCCTCGCACCCAGACGATGGTGTGCAGTGCAAGCCGCGTCGACTGGACCGTCGTTGCGACCGAGGTCGAGGCGCTCCAACTCGAATACAACTGGATCAAGGAGTTCGACCCGCGGTTCAACGTGAAGTACCGCGACGACAAGAGCTACCCCTACCTCGCGGTGACACTGTCCGACGACGTCCCGCGTTCGATGGTGATGCGTGGTGCGAAACGAAAGGGCGTCCGGTATTTCGGGCCCTACTCGCACGCCTGGGCGATCCGCGAAACCCTCGACCTGTTGCTGCGGGTCTTCCCGATGCGGACCTGTTCGAACGGCGTCTACCGGCGGGCTGAGCAGACCGGCCGGCCGTGCCTGCTTGGGCACATCGGCAAGTGCGCAGCGCCGTGCGTCGGTTGGGTCTCGATCGACGAACACCGCAAGATCGTCGACGACTTTTGCGACTTCATGGCCGGACACCCAGACGCCTACATCAAGCGGCTCGAACGCGAAATGAAACAGGCTGCGGCCGAGCAGGAGTACGAGCGCGCCGCGCGTTTGCGCGACGACGTCGCGGCGTTGCGGCGAGCTATGGAAAAGCAGACCGTCGTGCTCGCCGACGCGACCGACGCCGACGTCATCGCCATGGCAGAGGATCAACTCGAGGCAGCGGTGCAGGTCTTCTTCGTGCGCGGTGGCCGGGTGCGTGGGCAACGTGGATGGGTCGTCGAGAAGGTCGAGGACGTCACGACCGCCGAGCTGGTCGAGCATTTCGTCACCCAGCTCTACGGCGAGGTCGACGAACTGGTCGGAGCTGCAGCAGAAGTACCTCGCGAGGTGCTGGTGCCCGAACTGCCGGCTGACCTCGAGACGGTCACCGAGTGGTTGAGCGTGCGCCGCGGTTCGCGCGTCGACTTCCGCGTACCGCAGCGCGGCGATAAACGCGCGCTGATGGAGACGGTCGCGCGCAATGCGGCGCAATCGTTGATGCTGCACAAGACCCGGCGGGCTGGCGATCTGACCGCACGCGGGCGCGCATTGCAGGAGATTCAAGATGCCCTGCAGCTCGACGAGGCCCCGTTGCGGATCGAGTGCTATGACATCTCCAACCTGCAAGGCACCGACGTCGTCGCGTCGATGGTGGTCTTCGAAGATGGCCTTGCTCGCAAGAGCGAATACCGGCGGTTCGCGATTAATTCGGTGGGCAGCGGCGCGTTGCCTGCCGACCCCGCCCCGCACGCCGATCCGGACGCCTATTTAGGGTCCGAGCCGGTCGATCGGGCTACCGCGAACGACGTCGCCGCGATTCACGAAGTCATCACCCGCCGGTTCCGTCGCTATCTCGACGAGCGCGCGGCCAGCGACCTTCAGATGGACGAGCTGCCCGAGCCCGATGAGTCCGATCCGCACGCCAGCGTGCGCACGATGATCGACCCCGACACCGGGCGGCCGCGAAAGTTCGCCTACACGCCGAATCTGGTGGTCGTCGACGGTGGCCAACCGCAGGTCACCGCAGCCAAGCGGGCACTCGACGAGCTGGGCATCGACGACATCGCTCTGGTCGGGCTTGCGAAGCGTCTCGAGGAGGTGTGGCGCCCGGGTGACCCCGACCCGGTGATCCTGCCCCGCAGCAGCGAGGGTCTCTACCTGCTCCAGCGGGTTCGTGACGAAGCGCACCGATTCGCGATCAGCTACCACCGAGCGAAGCGGTCGGCGTCCATGACCCGTAGTGCTCTTGAAGGGATACCTGGGCTCGGCTCCACGCGGCGCGCGGCGTTGCTGCGACACTTCGGATCGGTGAAGCGAGTGCGCGCGGCGACGGTCGATGAGCTCGCTGAGGTCACAGGCATCGGGCGAGGGATGGCGGAAGTGGTGCATGCGGCATTGGCCGGCAAGGAGACGAACACGTGAGCGTGACGGCGCCCGCGCCGGAGCAGGAACCGCTTCAGCTGGTCGTACTGACCGGACTCTCGGGTGCCGGTCGAAGCACCGCCGCGAAGTGCCTCGAGGATCTCGGCTGGTTTGTGGTCGACAACCTGCCCCCTGGGCTCCTTGACACGATGGTCGAGCTCGGCACCCGAAGCGGCGGCGCGATCACCAAAATCGCGGCGGTTGTCGACGTCCGCAGTCGGGGTTTCACGTCCGATCTGCAGAGCGCGCTGTCGTCGCTCGAACGCCGAGGTGCCGAGCCGCAGGTGCTGTTCCTCGAAGCCTCTGACGACGAACTCGTTCGGCGCTTTGAGAACGTCCGGCGCCCGCATCCCCTGCAAGGCGACGGCCGGCTCGTCGATGGCATCGCGCGCGAGCGCGAGTTGCTGCGCGATGTGCGGGGAGAGGCCGGGCTCGTCCTCGACACGACTCGGCTCAACGTCCACGAGTTGCGCGCGAAGATCGTGTCCGCGTTCGCCGATGCCAACGAACCGACGATGCGGGCGACGGTTGTGTCGTTCGGATACAAGTACGGGCTGCCGGTCGACGCCGACCTCGTTGTTGACTGCCGGTTCTTGCCGAACCCGCATTGGGTTCCTGAGCTTCGGCCATTGACTGGGCGCGACGAGCAGGTCCGTGACTACGTGCTGAGCCGGCCGGGCGCACAAGAATTCCTCGATCGCTACACGGAAATTCTGGCGATTCTGGTCGAGGGCTACCAGCGTGAGGGCAAGCGGTTCATGACTCTGGCGGTCGGCTGCACTGGCGGTAAGCACCGCAGCGTCGCCATCGCCGAACAGCTCGCTGCGCGGCTCGAGGCGCTTCATCCGAGGTACTCCACTCGTGGGCATGCGACCCGGGCCGGCGTGCCGCCGCGTGACCCGATCGAGGTTCAGGTGACGCACCGGGATCTAGGCCGGGAATGACGCCCGCGGCATCACAACGCGGAGCGGCAGGCGTCGGGCGCGGGGACTCGGGCCTGGCGGGCACTGAGCGCCGAGCGCCTGGACTGCCATCGGGGATGCGCCTGGGTGACGTGGGTGGCCTGC
The DNA here is from genome assembly GCA_963737705.1 of uncultured Actinomycetes bacterium. Lineage (GTDB taxonomy): Bacteria > Actinomycetota > Actinomycetes > Acidothermales > Acidothermaceae > PALSA-607. Next base: position 205,966 of record CAVTTP010000007.1, on the reverse strand, counting down.
TGCCATCTGGCCCAGCCGCACGCGGGCCACGAGTCGTTGCACTTGGCGGCGGCCACGGTTTGGCAGCGTCGTTATCGGCGCTGCGCAGGGTCACCGACAACCTGACGGCCGTCGTGACTGTCTCCGACGATGGCGGGTCAAGCGGCCGGCTGCGGCGCGAATTCGGCGTGCTGCCACCCGGCGATCTCCGCAAGGCGCTCGCGGCACTGTGTGGCGACGACCCGTGGGGTCGCATCTGGGCCGAGGTCGTGCAGTACAGGTTCGACAGCAGCGGCGAGCTGAACGACCACGCGCTCGGCAACTTGTTGATCGTGGCGATTAGTGAGTTGCTCGGTGATCAGGTGGCTGCCCTCGAACTGGTGGGCCGGCTGCTGCGCGCGCACGGGCGGGTGCTGCCGATGTCTGTTGTCCCGCTCGACATCGAGGCTGAGGTCACGGCTTTCGATCCGGGCGATCCCACGGCCATGCGCACGGTGCGGGGCCAGGTCGAAGTGGCGACGGCAACAGGCCGCGTGGTCTCCGTCACTCTCGTGCCCGCTGATCCACCGGCTTGTCCGGAGGCGATCGACGCGATCCTCGACGCCGACTGGGTGGTGCTCGGCCCCGGTTCGTGGTTCTCCAGCGTGCTGCCGCACTTGCTGGTCCCCGAGTTGGCCAAGGCTCTGATCGAGACGCCCGCACGCAAGATCGTCGCGCTGAACCTGGCACCCCAACCGGGGGAGACCGCGGACTTCTCGCCCGAGGCTCACCTCGACGTATTGGCCGCGCATGCCCCCGAGCTGTCGGTCGATGTGGTGCTCGCTGACGAGAGGGTTGTTGCCAAGGCAGATACGTTGCGAGCAGTGGCCGCTGACATGGGGGGTCGGTTGGTGTTGGCACCTGTTGCGATGAGCGACGGCAGCCCGCGCCATGACCCCGAACTGCTGGCGGCTGCGTACGCGGGGATCTTCAAGGACACGGCGTAGCTCTAACAGCCGGCGTAGCTCTAACAGCCGGGGTAGCTCTCACAGCCAACTGGGGAACGGACGGTAAGACGATGGCAATGACGTCGGCGGTAAAGGACGAGCTGTCGCGACTGACCGTCACGAAGTCGTGCTGCCGAAAGGCCGAAACGTCAGCACTCTTGCGCTTCGCCGGCGGTCTCCACCTGGTTGGGGGCCGGGTCGTCGTTGAGGCCGAGCTCGACACGGGCAGCTCAGCCCGCCGGTTGCGCAAAGACATCGCGGAGCTTTACGGCCATGGCTCCGACATCGCTGTCGTCGCACCGGGCGGGTTGCGCAAGGGCAGCCGGTATGTCGTTCGGGTAGTGAAGGACGGCGATCTGCTGGCCAAGCAGACCGGCCTGCTCGACGGGCGGGGCCGGCCGATCCGCGGGCTGCCGCCGCAGGTTGTGTCCGGTGGCGTGTGCGACGCCGAGGCCGCGTGGCGCGGAGCATTTCTTGCCCACGGGTCGCTGACCGAGCCCGGCCGGTCGTCGGCGCTCGAAGTCACCTGCCCCGGCCCCGAGGCCGCGCTCGCGCTCGTGGGTGCAGCCCGGCGCCTCGGCGTCCAGGCCAAGGCTCGAGAAGTGCGAGGGGTCGACCGAGTGGTGATCCGCGACGGCGACGCGATCGGGGCGTTGCTGACCAGGCTCGGCGCCCACGACAGCGTGCTGGCCTGGGAGGAGCGGCGGGTCCGCCGCGAGGTCAGAGCAGCCGCCAACCGGCTGGCTAACTTCGACGACGCGAACCTGCGGCGATCGGCACGTGCCGCGGTGGCGGCCGGTGCGCGCGTGAAGCGCGCTCTTGAGTTGCTGGGCGACGAGGCCCCTGAGCATCTGGTCGCTGCCGGCCACCTGCGCATCGAGCACGCCCAAGCCTCGCTCGAGGAGTTGGGCGCGTTGGCCGACCCCCCGATGACCAAGGACGCCGTGGCCGGCCGCATCAGGCGGCTGCTCGCGATGGCCGACAAGCGGGCCAGCGATCTTGGTCAGCCAGGCACCGAGGCCGGACTCACGCCCGACATGCTGGTGCCCTGAGCCTCCCTCAGGCGCGGCGAAAGCTCCGTACGCAACCGTTCCCGGCGAATCCGATGACAGGTACGGCTGCGTAATCGGTTAGGGTCGTCATGGCGTTTTTCTCTCGAACGAGGAGTACATGTCGTGAGCATTCGTGTCGGCGTCAACGGTTTCGGCCGCATCGGACGCAACTTCTACCGCGCCGTCGCGGCTTCCCACGGCAGCAACGTCGAGATCGTGGCGGTCAACGACCTCACCGACACCAAGACGCTGGCTCATCTGCTGAAGTACGACACGGTGCTGGGCACCTTCGCGGGCGAGGTCAGCTTCGGCGAGGGCTCGATCACCGTTGACGGCAAAGAGATCAAGGTGCTCTCGCAGCGCGATCCCGCGCAGCTCCCATGGGGCGACCTCGGCGTCGACATCGTCATCGAGTCAACGGGTCACTTCACCGACGCCGACAAGGCGAAGGCGCACATCACGGCCGGTGCGAAGAAGGTCATCATCTCGGCGCCGGCCAAGGGCGAAGACGGCACGTTCGTGTTGGGTGTGAACGACGGCGAGTACGACAACGCCAAGCACCACATCATCAGCAACGCGTCGTGCACGACGAACTGCGTCGCGCCGCTAGCCAAGGTCCTCCAGGACAGTTTCGGCATCGTCAAGGGCTTCATGACGACCGTGCACGCCTACACCAACGACCAGGTCATCCTCGACTTCCCGCACAAGGACCTCCGCCGTGCGCGCGCCGCTGCACAGAACATCATTCCGACGACAACGGGTGCGGCGAAGGCAGTTTCGCTGGTGCTGCCGGCGTTGAAGGGCAAGCTCGACGGGTTCGCGCTGCGGGTGCCGGTTCCCGACGGATCGATCACTGACCTCGTCGTCGAGCTCGAGCGCGAGGTGACTCGTGACGAAGTAAACGCCGCATACAAGGCCGCTGCTGAAGGGCCGCTCAAGGGCTACCTCGTGTACACAGAGGACGAAATCGTCTCCTCCGACATCGTCGGAACGCCGGCATCGTGCACCTTCGACTCCCTGCTGACCATGGTCAACGGGAAGACGGTCAAGGTCCTCGGCTGGTACGACAATGAGTGGGGTTACTCCAGCCGGCTGGCCGATCTGACGGCGCTCGTCGCGTCGCAACTCGGCTAGGCGAGGAGCGTATGCGCACTGTCGACGACCTGCAGGTCGCCGGCCGGACCGTGCTGGTGCGGGCCGACCTCAACGTTCCACTCGACTCCAGCGGCGATGGCCCGCCGGTGATCACCGACGACAAGCGCATCCAAGCAAGTGTCCCCACGATCCGCGAGCTGACTGACAGAGGCGCGCGGGTCGTCGTGATGGCGCACCTGGGTCGGCCCAAGGGCGGCGTCAATCCGGCGCTGTCGCTGCGACCCGCTGCTGCTCGACTGTCCGAGCTGCTCGGTCGGCCAGTTGGCTTCCCGGACGACGCGAGCGACGGCGTCGCCGGGGTCTCGGCACAGGCGGTCGTCGAGGAGACTCCGCTTGGCGGGGTGGTCATGCTCGAGAACCTTCGGTTCGAGGTAGCGGAGACCAGCAAGGACGACGCGGAACGGGGCGCATTCGCCGGCAAGCTCGCCGCACTAGCGGGCGAGGGCGGAAGCTACGTCGGTGACGGTTTTGGTGCCGTTCACCGCAAGCACGCGAGCGTCTACGACCTGCCGCAGCGGCTGCCGCACGCAGCCGGCGGCCTGGTCATCGCTGAGGTCTCGGTGCTGCGGAGGTTGACCGACGAACTCGAGCGCCCTTATGTAGTGGTTCTCGGCGGCGCCAAAGTCTCCGACAAGCTTGGTGTTATCTCCAACCTGCTCGACAAGGTCGACCGGCTGTTGATCGGCGGCGGCATGGCGTACACCTTCCTGGCTGCGCAGGGTTATGAGGTAGGCAACTCGCTGCTCGAGAAAGATCAGCTCGACGTCGTGAGCGGACTCATGACTGACGCGCAGAAGCGCGGAGTCGATTTGGTCCTGCCGGTCGACATCGTCGCGGCGACCCACTTTGCCGCCGACGCGCCACACATCGTCGTCCCCGCATCGCAGATCCCTGCCGACCGGGAGGGCCTCGACATCGGACCGGAAACGCGCGCTTTGTTTGCGTCGAAGCTCGGCGATGCCCGAACGGTTTTCTGGAACGGTCCGATGGGTGTTTTCGAGTTCGACGCCTTTGCCGGCGGGACGAAGGCACTGGCCACGGCGCTGACCAAGGTCGACGGTTTGACGGTAGTCGGAGGCGGCGACTCTGCAGCAGCGGTGCGCAAGCTCGGGTTCGCGGAGAGCGACTTCGGTCACGTGTCGACCGGCGGCGGCGCCAGCCTTGAGTACCTCGAGGGCAAGACGCTTCCCGGCCTCCAAGTCTTGGAGCACTGACGGTGGCCTCTAAGCCGACTCGCAAGCCGCTCATGGCTGGCAACTGGAAGATGAACCTGAACCACCTCGAGGCCATCGGCCTGGTGCAGAAGCTGGCTTTTTCGTTGTCCGATCCCGACTACGACGCGGTCGATGTCGCCGTGTTGCCGCCCTTCACCGACATCCGCAGCGTGCAAACGCTGGTCGACGGCGACCGGTTGCGGTTGTTGTACGGCGCGCAAGATGTGTCGGCATACAGCGCTGGGGCGTATACCGGTGAGATCTCAGCCGCGATGCTCGCCAAGCTCGGCTGCACGTTTGTCGTCGCCGGTCACTCCGAACGTCGCCAGTATCACGACGAGGACGACGCGCTGGTCAATGCAAAGGTCCGCGCCATTATCGCGGCCGGCATGACGCCGATCCTGTGCGTCGGCGAGGCGCTCGAGGTGCGCCGGGAGGGGCGGCAGGTGCCACATACGCTAGTTCAGCTGGACGGCGGTTTGGCCGATGTAAGTGCTGAGCAGGCGACGCAGATCGTGATCGCCTACGAGCCTGTCTGGGCAATTGGCACCGGCGAGGTGGCCACGCCCGAGGACGCTCAGGAAGTATGCGGCGCGATCCGCCGTCGGCTAGGGGAGCTGTACGAGCCGTCTGTGGCGGCCGCCGTCCGAGTTCTGTATGGGGGCTCGGTCAAGGGAATTAATGCAGGGGGAATCATGGCTCAGCGTGACATCGACGGCGCTTTGGTTGGAGGTGCAAGCCTCGATCCAGACGAGTTTGTCCGTATTGTCCGATTTAACAACACGGTCTAGCGTCACTTTGGTGACAACTCGTCGACCGAGATCCACTGCGTAACTCTTGTGTCACGATTTGCGTTAGGTTCAGCCCAAAGAATGCCCGACTAGGCATCCGGTGGCTACAGTCACCGCGACCGCTGCGGGGGGCGTTCGCCTACCAAAAGCCCGGCGTACGGGAGTTACTACTCGCGGACCACTCACAAGGCGGCCGCCAGAAGGAGAGACATGCTCGTCAGACGTAGAGGTATTCAGATAGCGGCATCAGCCGCGATCGTCGCGCTTGCTCTTGCTGCTTGCAGTAGCAGCAAGAAGAACAACGCCGCGACGAGCTCAAGCCCCGCTCCAGGGGCTACGACGAGCTCCGCTCCTGCGCCCAGCGGAAGTGCCAGCGCGCCGGCTGCGGCCAGCAGCGCAGCGACATCCCCAAGTGCGGCGGACGAGACGAAGACGGGCAACCGCCTCACCGGTAACCCGGACACGATCAACACCGCGAGCGTGACCAAGGGCGGCACACTGACCTACACCCTTGAGAAGACCATCGACAACTGGAACGTCCTCACCTCCGCAGGTGACACGTTCGAGACCGCCGAGGTCGAGAACTCGATCTACCCGAACGCGTTCAACGTGCTCCCTGACTTGCAGCCGGTGCTGAACACCGACCTGCTGACCAGTGCGACCGTGACGACCGCCTCGCCGCAGACGATCGTGTACGTGATCAACCCGAAGGCCGTGTGGTCTGACGGAACGCCGATCACGGCCGACGACTTCATCTACCTCTGGAAGGCGCAGGACGGCGTCGACTGCACGAAGTGCGACCTCGAGTCCACGACGGGCTACGCCCAGATCGCGTCGATCACCGGCTCGAACAACGGCTCGACGGTCACGGTGGTCATGAAGACCCCGTTCTCTGACTGGAAGTCGCTCTTCAGCACGATCATGCCGTACCACTCGGCCAGTCCTCAGGGTCTCGACCAGGTCAACCTGGAGAAGAGCTGGGACACCGGGTTCGCTACCACGCCGCCAACCGTTTCCGGTGGCCCGTTCGTGGTGTCGGACTTCCAGAAGGACCAGAGCGTCACGCTCAGCCCGAACCCGAAGTGGTACGGAGCTAACGGCCCTTACCTTGACAAGCTCGTGTTCCGGATGATCACTGACGCGACGCAGGAACCGCCGGCATTGCAAAACGGCGAAGTCGACGCGATCTACCCGCAGCCCGAGGTTGACCTCATTAGTCAGCTCAACGGCATGAGCAACATCGTCTACCAGCTCGACCTTGGTCTGGTGTTCGAGCACATCGACCTCAACCTGCAGACCCCGGCGTTGCAAAACGTCGCTCTGCGCAAGGCACTGTTCACCGCGGTCGACGTCAAGGGCATGATCGCCCGTACCGCCGGTCAGACCGACCCTGGCATCACGCCACTCGGCAACCGCATGTTCGTGCCTGGGCAGAAGGGTTACCAGGACAACGTGACGTCGTTCGGTTACGGCAGCGGCAACGTCGCGGCCGCGAAGCAGATCCTCACGGCCGCCGGCTACAAGGTCGGCTCCACGTTGACTGATCCGTCGGGTAAGGCAGTCCCGGCGCTCACGATGCGCTACACCCAGGGCAACGCCGTTCGGCAGACCGAGTGCCAGCTGTTTGCCGCTGCGGCGAAGCAGCTCGGTGTCACGATCAACGTTTCGCCGACTGACAGCCTTGGCGACACCCTCACCCAGAAGGACGCGAACCACAAGTACGACATCATCGTGTTCGCGTGGGTGGCAACGCCGTTCGGCTCCAGCAACGCGGCGCTCTACCAGTCCGACACCGCACAGGGTGCGGCCGGTAACTGGGGCGGAAACTACGGTCACTACGTCAACGCAGCCGTCGACAAGGCGCTCGCTGACTCGCTCGTGACCACGGATCCGACCCAGGAACTCGCCGACCTCAACACCGCCGACAAGCAGATCTCGGCTGACGCCTACACGCTCCCGTTGTACCAAAAGCCGGTAATCCTGGCTTACAACTCGAAGTGGGGCAACATCCGCGACAACGCGACCTCGGTCGGACCGCCGTACAACACGCAGGACTGGGGTCAGATCAAGTCCCAGTAACTCGCTTGCGTCGATGATCGGTGTGGCCCGCCCCAGTGGCGGGCCACACCGGCTCGGCCCGGCGGTTTGACCAGTTCTTCGACGCACCGGTGATAGCTCCGGTGAGCCATAGAGCAAGGTGGACGCCGGGGAGTACCGTCACTTATGGGCCACTGGCCCCAGGCGTCTCCGGAGCGAGGCCCATATGCTTGCGTTCGCCATACGGCGGGTATTGATCTCGATACCGATTCTGATCGTCTCCACGTTCATCGTCTTCCTGCTCGTAAGCCTGTCTGGCGACCCGCTATCCGGTCTGAAGACCAAACAGCCGATCCCGCCCAAACAGACCATCAAGCTTGCCGAGCACCGGTTGTGGCTCGACCAGCCGCTGCTCGAGCGCTACTGGCATTGGATCAGCGGTATCTCGCACGGCTACTTCGGCCCGTCCGTGTCAGGTGGCGGCACCCTCGACATCGGCACCGAGATCGGCCACCGTGCGCTGGTGACGTTGCGGCTCGTCTTCTTCGCCATGGTGGTTGCCGCGCTCATCGCCATCGTTGTCGGCGTGATCAGTGCGACGAAGCAATACACCAAGACCGACTACACGTTCACCTTCACCGGCTTCCTGTTCTTGGCCATGCCGACGTTCTGGTTCGCGATCCTGCTGAAGGAGGGCGCGATCTGGTCGAACAAGCACTTCGGTACAGGGTTCAAAACAATTGGCGAGAACTCGCCCAGTGTCTCGCCCGGTCTGGGCTCGCACTTGTTCGATGACTTCAACCACTTGATACTGCCGACCATCACTTTGGCGCTTATCTCTTACGCGTCATGGAGTCGGTTCAACCGGGCCTCGATGATCGAGGCGCTCAGCAGCGACTACATCCGACTTGCGAGGGCGAAGGGCATTTCGCCGGCCAGGGTGCTCATCCGGCACGCACTGCGCACAGCGCTCATTCCCTTTGTGACGGTCACCGCGCTCGACATTGGCGCGATCCTTGGTGGGGCGATCATCACCGAGTACATCTACCAATGGCGCGGGATGGGGGACTTCTTGTTAGCTGACGGGCTGAATCTGAACGATCCCTATGTCGTGCTTGCATGGCTACTCGTGTCCGGAGCCGCCATCATTGTGTTCAACCTGATTGCCGACATCCTGTACGGCGTGCTCGATCCGAGGATCCGCTATGAGTAGATCATCACGAGACATTGGCACGCACCTCGTCGATCCTGAGACATCTAGACAGGGCGACGGCGCGGCACCGGCGATCTCGCCCGACACGATCGATCCACGAGAGCCAGTCGGTTCGATCGAAGCGCGCAGCTTGTGGCGGATGGCGGCCCGCCGCTTCCGCAAGCACAAGATGGCGATGATCAGCCTCATCGTTCTCATCATGATTGTGTTGCTGGCGTTCGTCGGCGGCACGCTGTGGCACTACAAGTACAACGTCTTCACACCTGACCTCAACTTCAAGCCGAGCTTGAAGCACCCGTTCGGCACCGACTCCACGGGTTATGACACGTTCTCCGAGGTGTTGCGCGGCACCCAGCGCTCACTGGAGATTGCTGCGTTCGTGTCGATCAGTTCGACGATCGTCGGAACGATCTACGGCGCAATCTCGGGATATGCCGGCGGCGTTGTCGACTCGATCATGATGCGCATCGTTGACCTGTTCCTGACGTTCCCGATCATTGCGGTAGCCGCGGTGCTCACGCACAACATCGGACCCAAGGCGAATGGCTGGTTCTGGATCTCGATGGTGCTCGCAGCCCTGACGTGGCCCTACGTCGGCCGGGTCGTCCGCGGTAACGCGCTGGCGATTCGAGAGAAGGAATACATCGAGGCCGCGCATGCCCTAGGCGCATCGCGCACCCGGGTCGTGTTTCGCCATGTCGTACCGAACGTGGTCAGCGTGGTCATCGTAATCTTCACCATCCTGGTCGCGACGTCGATCCTGGCCGAGACGGCGCTGTCCTTCGTCGGATTCGGAGTGGCAGCACCAGACACGTCGTTGGGTCTGCTTGTGAGCCAGGCCCAGACTGCGGTCGAGACGAGGCCGTGGCTGTTCTACTTCCCAGGGCTCTTCATCATCTTGATCGCGCTCACCGCCAACTTCATCGGTGACGGACTGCGTGACGCGCTCGACCCGACGGCATCGAAGGGCCGTACGTGAGCCACTACGACACCGGCGGCGTGACCGCCGTTGCAACAGCGGCGTCCCCGGGAACCGTGCTTTCAGTAGACGACGTCTCTGTCAGCTTCAACACCGAGGACGGCACAGTTCAAGCTGTTCGCGGCGTCAGCTACGACTTGCATCGCGGTGAGGTGCTCGGAATCGTCGGCGAGTCGGGATCCGGGAAAGTCGGTCACGTCGCTTGCTGTCATGGGTTTGTTGCCCAGGACAGCGCACATCAGCGGGTCCGTTCGCCTCGGCAACGATGAGTTGCTCGGTCTCTCGGAACGCCAGCTTGCTCATTACCGCGGCCAGCAGCTCGCGATGATTTTTCAGGATCCGATGACCAGCCTGAACCCGGTCTATACGGTCGGCTGGCAGATCGCTGAGGCTGTCACTGCGCACCAGAAGGTCAGCAAGGAAGTCGCGCATGCGCGCGCTGTGTCGTTGCTGAAAACCGTCGGTATCCCCAACGCAGAAGAACGTGCTAATAGCTACCCGCACGAGTTCTCCGGTGGCATGCGACAGCGCGCAGTAATTGCGATTGCGATGGCGAACGGCCCAGAGGTCATCATTGCCGACGAGCCGACGACCGCTCTCGACGTCACCGTGCAGGCTCAGGTGCTCGAGACCTTGAGGACCGCGCGTGAAGAAACCGGCGCGGCCATGATCCTCATCACACACGATCTCGGTGTTGTCGCAGGACAAGCAGACCGCGTACTCGTGATGTACGCCGGCCGTGCCGTCGAGGTCGGCACGGTCGAGCAAATCTTCTACACGCCCCGGATGCCTTACACGCTTGGCCTTCTCGGCAGCTTGCCGCGCCTCGACCGAGCGGCGCAGGCGCGCTTGACGCCGATCACCGGTGTGCCGCCGTCGCTCATCAACATGCCACCCGGTTGCCCGTTCGCACCGCGGTGTCCGATGGCCGAGGACATCTGCCGGACTGTAGAGCCGGCGCTTGCGCCGACGACCTCACCCGACCACGTCGCGGCCTGTCACTTCAGTGACCGCCTTGAAGGTATGGAGCCTGCGGACTTGTTCAAAACGACCACCAAAGATGACGCGCTTCCCGCTGAGATCGCTGCAGCTGTGCCGTTGGTGCCCGAGGATCCGTCGTGACTGTCGCTGACGTGCAGAGCACCCCGGCTCCCGCGCCCGGTGCGGCGCCGGTGCTTTCGGTGCACAACCTGGTCAAGCACTTTCCGGTACGCAGCCGCGGTCTGATTCGGCGCGTGATCGGATACGTGCATGCGGTGTGCGATGTCTCGTTCGACATCTATCCGGGCGAGACCCTCGGCTTGGTCGGCGAGTCGGGCTGCGGCAAGACCACGACAAGCCGAGCAGTGCTGAACCTGCAACCCGCGACCTCCGGCAGCGTCTTCTTTAACTCGGTCGACCTGACCAAGACGTCTACGCGCGAGATGCGTCGCTTGCGTCGCGAGATGCAGATCGTGTTCCAAGACCCGTACGCGTCGCTTGATCCGCGGATGTCAGTACACGAGATCGTGGCCGAGCCGCTGAAAATCCATGGCCTGTACGGTTCCGGTGGCCGCAAGCGGGTCACCGAGTTGCTGCAGACCGTCGGGTTGAGCGCCGAGCATGGCAACCGCTACCCACACGAGTTCTCCGGCGGACAGCGGCAGCGCATCGGCATCGCACGCGCGCTCGCACTCGAACCACGATTGCTGGTGCTCGACGAGCCGGTGTCGGCGCTCGACGTCTCGATCCAGGCCGGCGTGGTGAACCTGCTCGAAGAGATCCAAGAGCGACTCGGTCTTGCTTACCTGTTCGTCGCGCACGACCTTTCGGTAGTCCGCCACATCTCCGACCGGATCGCGGTCATGTACCTCGGGCGGATCGTCGAGATCGCGAAGACCAACGACCTGTTCAGCTCACCCGCGCATCCCTACACCCAGGCGCTGATCTCAGCGATCCCGATTCCCGATCCGCGCAAGGAGCGCGCACGTCAGCGGGTCATCATCACCGGCGACGTTCCGAGCCCGGTCGATCCACCCAGCGGCTGCCGGTTTCGGACCCGTTGCCCGAAGTTCGCGAACGAGCTGCGCAAGGACCAGCAGCAACGGTGCATTGAGGATCTACCGACGCTGACCGACCGTGGGCAGGGCCACCCGGTTGCCTGCCACTACGCCGAAGTCGTGGATGTTCTGTAAGGCGGGGTAAGCTTTCGGGAGTTCTCGACGGTAGGCAGGAGTCGCACGTGATCGGCGCATTAGAGATCATCATCTCGGTGACGAGCTTGCTGCTCGTCGTCCTGATCCTGCTGCACCGCGGCAAGGGCGGTGGGTTGTCCGACATGTTCGGCGGCGGCTTCACCTCCAGCTTCGCCGGATCGTCGGTCGTCGAGCGCAACCTTGACCGTTTCACGCTGATCACGGCCTTCATCTGGTTCGCCTCGATCGTCGGCCTCCTGTTGCTGTTCAAGGGATAACGCCTAAACCTTGGCGGTCCGGGGTTGGTGGCTCGGTGATGGCCGTAGAATCGTGCGCAGGAGAGAATCTTTGCTTGTTGGCAACCAGCTGTTTGCCGAAGACATTCGTTAGTCGTCTCTGTTCATGGTCCAGATATCAAGGAGATCGTTGTGGCTGGTGGCAACGCGATACGCGGGAGCCGAGTAGGCGCTGGACCAATGGGCGAGGCCGAGCGGGGCGAATCCGCTCCACGCCGTCGCATCTCGTTCTGGTGCGCTAACGGGCACGAGACGCGTCCGTCGTTCGCCTCCGACGCCGTGATCCCAGAGTCGTGGGATTGCCCGCGTTGCGGCCTGCCAGCTGGCCCAGACCGCGACGTGCCGCCGACGGCTCCACGCACTGAGCCCTACAAGACCCACCTTGCGTATGTTCGCGAGCGTCGTAACGACGCAGACGGTGAGGCAATTCTTGCCGAGGCACTCGAGCGGTTGCGCACGTCGAAGGTCTACCCGCGCATCTAGGCAGCTAGCTAGCTAGCTCGCGATGTAGACGGTTCAGCGGGCGGTAACGGCAACACGCGTGGGCGTACCGACATCAGCACCTCAAGGCGTTCCCGCGTGGCATCGTTTAGCGGCGTGTACACCGTCATCCGCACCGCACGTTGGTCGGAGAGCCAGAAGTGACTCACCTCGACATCGAGCGTGCCAGCCTGCGCGTGCTGGTACTGCTTGATGCAGTTCTCGATCGGGGCGACCTCTTGTCGCTCCCACATCTGCCTGAACTCGGGCGAGTTTCGCTCGAGGCGTTCGAGCAACGTGGCCCAGCCAGGATCCCCGACGTGCTCGGCCATCGCGGTGCGTAACTTTGCGGCCATGCGGCGGGCGTTCTCTTCCCAGTTCACAACCAGCGTTCGCCAGTGCGGATCGGTGAAGCACAGCCACATGATGTTGCGGTAGCCGGGTGGAAGCTCGTGGTAGTCGCCGAGCAATCCAAGATGCGCCCGATTACCGGCCAGGATTTCTAACCGCGGGCCGAGGACCACCGCCGGCAGCGGGTTCAACTGATCGAGCAGGAGTTGAACACCTGCGCCAACCTGAGCGACCTCCGTCGACTGATCAGGGTCGGTGAGTTCGGCGAGCGCGAAGATGTGCGCGCGTTCGCTCGCGTCGAGATGCAACACCCGAGCCACCGACTGCAGTACCTGACCCGAGACGTTGATCGGGCGCCCTTGCTCGAGCCACGTGTACCAGGTGATGCCGATGCCCGACAGCAGTGCCACTTCCTCGCGGCGCAGCCCCGGGGTGCGCCTGCGTAGGCCCGGTGGCATGCCAACCATGTCGGGGGTAGTGCGCTCACGCCGTGACCTGATGAACTCGCCGAGCAGCCGGCGGCGCTCGGCGGTGTTCTCCCGCGAAACCTGTCGATGATCGGCTGGTACCTCGAACTCGTCGTCGACAAGGTCGAGGCCGGCTTGGGCCCGCAGGACCACAGTCATGAGGCAGTGCCCTCCTAGGAATACTGGGCCCATCGTTGCTGATACCTGACGGTCTTGCCAGGTTCTGTCAGTAACAGCATCACTGGGCTCTCGGTACCAGGTTATGCGCGACCGCATGGTTGACCCATGACCAATGCGACAACTGCTCTGCCGGTTCCTGCCAGCGGGCCTACCGACAAGCCCACCTCTGCCGGCATCGCCACCTCGACGCCCCCGTGGCGCGCGCTCCCGGTACTGCTCGCGGGCGCCTTCTTGCCCGTGCTCGACGCGTTCATCGTGAATGTCGCGCTGGCGACCATGGGCCGGACGCTGCACGCTGGCCCGGCTGAACTCGAACTCACCGTGTCGGCCTACGGCGTCGCATACGCATGCGCGCTGGTGGCCGGGGGTCGGCTCGGAGACCGGTTCGGTCGGCGCACCCTGTTCCTGTCAGGCATGGCCGCATTCACGTTGTGCTCAGTTGCGTGCGGCTTCGCCCCGAACGCCCCCGCCCTGATCGTGTTCCGGGTGTTCCAGGGTCTTGCCGCGGCGATGATGTTCCCGCAGGTGCTCGCGACCATCCAGGCCAGCTTCGCGGGACACGACCGGCAACGCGCGATCGGGTTCTTCGGAGCCACGGTGGGTGCCGCTGGCGCAGTTGGGCAGATCATCGGTGGCACGCTGCTGTCCGCGAATCTGTTCGGCTCGTCGTGGCGTCCGATCTTCCTCGTCAACCTGCCCATCGGAATCGTCGCGCTGCTGATTGGCCGCCGCACCGTGCCGCAGACCAGCGCGTCGGCAGCGGCTCGGGTTGACGTGCGGGGTGCAACCGGCCTCGCCACCGTCATCGCACTCGTGCTGCTTCCACTGACTGTGGGCCGGGCTAGCGGCTGGCCGCTGTGGACCTGGATCTGCCTCGCGGCCGCCGTGCCAGCCGGGATCGCGTTTGTGGCCAGCCAGTACCGCGAGGAACGTCTTGGCCGGGTCCCGCTGCTGCCGCCGTCCCTTCTTGGCTTGCCGCTGGCCAGACTTGCGTTGGCAACCATCGCACTGTTCGGCACCTGCGTCGGTGGCTTTCTGTTCAGCCTGTCGATCATTCTGCAAGTCGGCCACGGTTACTCGCCGTTGAAGGCGGGCCTCACGATGGGTCCGTGCGCGCTGGCGTTCTTCGCGGTCGCGCTTTCGGCTCGCCGCTTGACTGCCCGGTTCGGTGTCACGGTGCTGATTGTCGGTGCGCTCGTGTTCGCGGCGGGGCTCGCGGTCTTCGGTATGGTTGCGGCGACGAGCGGATCGACGTTGAGTGCAGTTGCCGCCGCGGCGCCCCTTGTCGTGGTCGGGCTGGGCTGGGGCGCGGTGATGGTTCCTCTCGTTGGTCTGGTGCTGGCGGGCTTGCCGGTCGAACGCGCCGGACTAGCGGGCGGCGTGCTCTCAACCGCGTTGCAAATCGGGCTCGCGACGGGCGCATCGGTTATCGGCACCGTTGTGTTCGCGATCATCGGGTCGCACCCAGGCACCAGAAGCTGGCAGCACGCAACGCTGGCTGCGGTAGCCGTCGACTGTGGCCTCGCGCTTGCCACTGCGCTGTTCTCGTACCGGCTGCGCGTGATCGTGCGACAGCCGGCATAGCGCGGACGTCGGGTGGTGGGCGTCAGCGCGGCCGATGGTCGGTGTGCGACTGGATCAGGGTGAGGCGATCCGCGACATGCTGCGCGGCAGCCGGCTCGCGGCTGCTTCATCGAGCAGCCACAGCGTGCGTTGGCGTCCGTGCGCGCCAGCGGCGGGAATCTCGACCGGCCCCGCACCGCTGACCGCCAGGTTCACGGCGGCGGCCTTGCCAGCGCCCGCGGTGATCAGCCAGACCTCGTGTGCGGACGCAATCGAGGAAAAGGTGAGCGACAGCCGGGTCGGCGGCGGTTTCGGTGCACCGCGGACGCCGACCACTGCTCGCTCGTCGAACAATGCAGGCATTCCGGGGAACAGCGACGCGACGTGGCCGTCTTCACCGACGCCGAGCATGAGAACGTCGAAGGCGGGCACCGCGCCGTGGTCCTCGGGGTGCGTTGCGGCGGCAAGTTCGGCGGCGTAACGCGCTGCTGCAGCTTCTGGGTCGTCGCCGTCGGCACCATCACTGCTCGGCATGGAATGCACGTGTGCCGGGGGGATCCGGACGACGTCAAGCAACGCAGCTCGCGCCCCGACATCGTTGCGATCGGCACTACCAGCCGGCACGAACCGCTCGTCACCCCACCACACATGCACGTGCGCCCAATCGATCGCGTCGCGCGCAGGAGATGCAGCCAACTCGGCCAGCACGGCGGTGCCGACGCCACCACCAGTCAGCACCATGTGGGCGTGGCCCTGAGCCGATTGGGCGTCAACGATCCGGGTCACGAGCCGAGCCGCAACCGCGCGTGCCAGCAGAGTGGCATCGCGATGGACGACGACCTCAGCGGTGCTCACGTGCGACTCACGCTTTGCTTCGCGCCACCTTCTTGGCAACCGTAGCTTTCCTCGCGACCCCAGCTTTCCTAGGGGGTGCGCTCTTCTTCGCGAGCACAGTCTTCTCAGCCGCGGTTTTGGCGCGCGGCAAGGTCTTTTTCGCGACAACCGCCTTGGCAGGGGCCTTCTTGGTGGCGCTGACCTTCTTGCCACGTGACGGAGTGTCGGCCACATCGGACGCTCGCTGCGCAGCCGACTTGCGGGCGGGCGCGGGGCGCCTCGTCAGTTGTTGTGCTTGCGCGTCGGCTGCAGCTGTCCGGCGTCCGGCCTCAGGGCTCGCGCCGAACAGGTGCTTGATCGTCTCGTTGTAGACATCGTCGGGGTCGAGCCTGCGCAACTCTTCGGCAAGCAACTCGTCGGTCGCGCGCCTCGGCAGTGGCACGGAACGGTCGGGCTGGCCGGTGCGCACCAAGCTCGCGAGGCGGCCGTCCGGACGTGTGAGAGTGATCTCGCCGCGCTTGGTCAGCAACCGCACACCCGTAATACCGGGACCTCTGGTTGAGCGGCGGGTGACCTCGATGTCCAGGCGATCCTCGAGCCACGCCGCGAGCAACTCAGCGCTCGCGTTGTTGCGCGCAGCGTCGACCTCGCCGCCGGTGATCTCGTCGAACGGCTGGTCAAGTGCGGCCGCGAGCAAGGTGCGCCACGGGGTGATCCGCGTCCAGGCGAAGTCGGTGTCGCCGGGGGAGTGATCGAGCGCGCGTTCGCGCAGCGATTCAGTAGGCTTCGTCGATGACGCCGCGTCGGTGACTCGCCGTTGGGCGAGCAAGCCGAGCGGGTCGAGCGATGGGACTGCAGGACCGTCGCCTGGCCACCACACCAGGACCGGAGCGTCGGGCAGCAGCATGGGGAGCACGATGGAGTCAGCCTGCTCGCGCAACAGCCCGTACAGCCGCAGGATCAGGACCTCGCCGAGCATGTTGTCGCCGCCGACCCGTATTTCTGCGTCGAGCCGCGGAGCCGATTTGCCTGGCCGGCGAATGACACAGACGATCCGGCACGGGTGTTCGCGCGCGGCCGCGTTCGCGGCCTTGAGCGCGTCATAGTGTTCGCTCTCCGTGGCGTCGATGACGAGCGTCAACACCATGCCGAGCGCGACGCTGCCCGACCCCCGCCGCGTCTCGCTGAGCGCGCTCAGAACAGCCGACGAGTTGGTGTCGTGGAGATCGCGGTTCATGGCCGCCTCCAGACGCGTCCGTCGCGCGCGAGCATCTTGATCGACGAGTCGGGACCCCAGCCGCCCGATCGATACTGCTCGGGTTGACCGAGTTTCTCCCAGAAATCCTCGATGGGATCGAGAATTTCCCACGACAACTCGACTTCTTCGTGCCGTGGGAAGAGCGGGGGATCACCGAGCAGGACGTCGAGAATCAACCGCTCGTAGGCCTCGGGACTCGACTCGGTGAATGACTCGCCGTACGCGAAGTCCATGTTGACGTCGCGCACTTCCATCGCGGTGCCTGGCACCTTTGAGCCGAATCGCATCGTGACGCCTTCGTCGGGTTGGATGCGGATCACGAGTGCGTTCTGCCCGAGTTCTTCGGTCGCAGTCGCCGCGAAAGGCAGGTGTGGGGCGCGCTGGAACTCCAGTGCGACCTCCGTCACGCGGCGTCCGAGGCGCTTGCCGGCACGCAGGTAGAACGGGACGCCGGCCCACCGGCGGGTGTCGACCTCAAGCTTGATGGCGGCGAACGTCTCGGTCTTTGACGACTTCGGAATGCCGTCCTCGTCGAGGTAGCCGAGCACCTTCTGGCCGCCCTGCCAACCGCTCGCGTACTGGCCGCGTGCCGTGTACGCGGCGAGGTCGTCGGGGATGCGAACCGCTGACAGTACCTTCGTCTTCTCCAGCCGAAGTGACTGCGCTTCGAAGCTGACTGGCTCCTCCATCGCGATCAGAGCCAGTAGCTGCAACAGGTGGTTCTGGATCACGTCGCGGGCAGCACCAATGCCGTCGTAGTAACCCGCCCGCCCGCCGATGCCGATGTCTTCGGCCATCGTGATCTGCACATGGTCGACGTACGAGCGATTCCAGATGGGCTCGAACATGGTGTTGGCAAAGCGCAGCGCGAGGATGTTCTGCACTGTCTCTTTGCCGAGGTAGTGGTCGATGCGAAAAACCGAGTCGGGCGGGAAGACGTCGCTGAGTGTGTCACTTAGTTGTCGCGCACTCTGCAGGTCGTGACCGAACGGCTTCTCGACAACGACGCGCCGCCACTGGTCGCCGTTTTTCGCCGAGAGTCCCGATCGCTTCAACTGCCCGATGACCACGGGGAAGAGCCCCGGCGGTATCGACAGATAGAACGCGTGGTTGCCGCCAGTTCCCCGTACCCGGTCGAGGTCGTTGATCGTCTGCGCGAGCGCGTCGAACGCGTCGTTGTCGTCGAAGTCTCCTGGCACAAAACGGAAGCCCTCGGAGAGTTGGGTCCACACCTCCTCACGAAACGGCGTGCGCGCGTACTGCTTCACGGCGTCGTGCACGACCTGCGCGAAGTCCTCGTCGGCCCAATTGCGGCGGGCGAATCCCACAAGCGCGAATCCGGGCGGCAACAGACCACGATTCGCAAGGTCATAGATCGCCGGCATCAGCTTCTTGCGGGCCAGGTCGCCGGTGACGCCGAACAGCACGATTCCGCATGGCCCCGCTACCCTCGGCAGCCGCCTGTCACGCGGATCGCGCAGCGGGTTGACCGCCTCGCGACCGACCGGGCTCATCGAGCCAAACCAGCGGCGTTGAGAAGCTCTTGCAGGCCGGCCGTGCGATCGAGCAGATGCAGGCGAATCGCCGGCCGACCACGTTGCTGCAGCGCGCGCAAGTCACCCAATGCCTGCGCCATCTGCAATCTCGCGAAGCCGAAGGGTCGTCCCGGAATCGCGAGGTCATGCTCGACGACGCCGGTGATCTGGAGGAACGCGCCGGTCTGCGGACCACCCTTGTGGTACTGGCCGGTGGAGTGCAGGAATCGGGGCGCCCAGCCGAACGTCACCGGCCGCTCTGTGTGTCGCGCGAGCGAACGACGCAGCAGCGCAGCAGCCGAATCGGCGTGCCGATCGAGGTAGGCCATCACCGCGACGTAGCCACGGTCGGGCACGGCGCGCAGCAACGCGGACAACGCCCCGGTGAGGTCTTGAGCACCTCCGAGCAGGATCGGATCGTCGGTGTGAACTTCGACGACGCCGTCGGTGAATATCGGCCTGCCCTCAGGCAGTGGTCCGTTGCCGGCTTCATCGAGGATCTTGCCGGTGTTGTCCTTCGACTCTTGCACGTTCGGCTGATCGAACGGATCGATGCCGAGTACGCGGCCGGCCACCGCGGTCGCGTACTCCCACACCATGAACTGCGCACCGAGGGATCCCGAGACCGTCGTGCCGTCGATGTGCAGGTGCTGACCGAGTGTCACCAGATGACGGTCAGGACCCTCACCGAAGCCGGGAGCCTCCACCGACTCGACGACGACAGGAAGCAGGCCAGTGCCCTGCTTGCCGGTGGACTCGGCGATCAGCTGCTCTGCCCAGTCGCCGAAGCCCGGATGCCGTGACCCGAAGTCGGCGATGACAACCTTGTCGCGGCCGGCACGGCCCGCCTCACCGAGCACCGCACCAAGCGTCAGACCAGGGTTGTCGTCGTCGCTCCCGAGGGCGGGCAACAGTCCCGCGGCGTCATCAAGCAGGCCCGCAACGTCGACTCCCGCGAGTGCGGTCGGCACCAGACCGAAGGCCGACAGCGCACTGTAGCGACCGCCGACGTTCGGGTCGGCAAGAAACACTCTGTAGCCCGCGGCTCGCGACGCCTGTTCCAACGGTGAGCCGGGATCGGTGACGACCACGATGCGTTTCACCGGATCGATGCCGGCGTCGCGGAACGCTTGTTCGTACACGCGCCGGTGACTGTCGGTCTCGAGCGTGCCGCCGCTCTTGCTCGAGACCACAAGCACGGTGTTCTCGAGACGATCCGCGATGGCTGCAGACACCTGTCCGGCGTCGGTGGTGTCGAGAACTGTGAGTCGGACGCCGGCGGTGGCCGCGATGACTTCGGGCGCCAGCGACGATCCGCCCATACCCGCAAGGACCACGTGGTCAATCCCGGCCGCTAGGAGCTCGCGCGTGCAGGTCGCGTAGTTCGGGAATGTACTGCCGCGAACTGCTCGGCAGGTCGAGCCAGCCGAGCCGCGTCGCTGCGAGCGCCGCGGCGTCAGGGCCCCAGAGGTTCGGGTCCTTGTTCACCAGGCTCTTGGGTACGCCGGCGTCGACCAAGGTCGTTGTCGCATTGCGGGCTGCCATGACCAGGTCGGTGCCGTCGATCGTGACGGTCACCCCGCCGGACTCAGTCGTGAGCGAAGGTTCCTTCATGCCGCTCAACTTCCTGCCTTCTCATCGAGTTTCTGCTGAACGGCGGAGATGAGTTCGGTCCACGACGCTTCGAACTTCTCAACGCCTTCATTCTCAAGAGTGAGCACGACATCGTCGTAGTCGATGCCGACCGCAGCGAGCTCGTCGAGAACCGCTCGCGCATCGAAGTAGTTCCCTCGGATGGTGTCGCCTGCGATAACGCCGTGGTCGTAGACAGCTTGCAGGGTCGGCTCCGGCATCGTGTTGACGGTGTGGTCGGCGACCAGATCGACGACGTACATCGTGTCGTCGTAGGCAGGGTCCTTGACGCCGGTTGACGCCCACAGCGGTCGCTGCACCTTGGCGCCGGACGCCGCGAGCGACGCCCACCGCTCGCCGCTGAAGTTCTCTTCGTACAACTCGTACGCGAGGCGGGCGTTGGCCACGGCAGCCTTACCGCGCAGCGCCTTCGCCTCGGCGGTGCCGATCTTGTCGAGGCGCTTGTCGATCTCGGTGTCGACTCGTGAGACGAAGAACGAAGCGACCGAACCAATGCGTGCGAGGTCGAGCCCGGCGGCTCGCGCTCGTTCGAGACCGTCGAAGAACGCGTCGATCACCTTGGCATAGCGCTCGAGGGAGAAGATCAGCGTGACGTTGACACTGATGCCCTCGGCCAATGCCTGACTGATTGCGGGCAAGCTTCCCAATGTTGCCGGAATCTTGATGAAGAGATTCGGGCGATCGACCATCCACCAAAGCGAACGGGCTTCGGCGATCGTCTTATCGGCGTCGCCGGAGATTCGCGGGTCGACTTCGATCGACACCCGGCCGTCGACAGTATTGCTGGCGTCATATGTAGGTCGAAGCACATCGCAACCGGATCGGACGTCGGCAGTCGTGATCAGTCGCAATGCTTCGCCTACGTCGACACCACGGGTCGCGAGATCGTGCAGTTGGGTCACGTAGGCGTCGGCGCCGCTAATTGCCTTCTGGAAGATGGTCGGGTTGGTGGTGACACCGACGACGTGACGATCGCGGATCAGGTCGCCGAGACTCCCGGTGCGCAGCCGTTCGCGGCTGAGATCATCGAGCCAGACGGCGACGCCGGCAGCGCTGAGTTGGCCGAGCGGATCGGTCTCGGATGCCATGAGTTGCTCCTTGCTTGCATTCGCTATTCGGCACTGTCGTTGGTTGAGCACTGTCGTTGGTTGAGCACTGTCGTTGGTTCAGCACTGATTGGTGCGCTGCTAGTTGCCGGTAGTACTGCCCTTTGTTCCGCCGACCTTCGACAGGCTCGAATGCACAGCAGCCACTAACCGGTCGGCGGTGATGCCGAACTGCTCGAAGAGGATTGGTCCTGGCGCGCTCGCGCCGTAGTGGTTGAGGCCGAGCATCTCGCCGTGGTCGCCAACGAAGTCACGCCAACCCATCGTGACCGCCGCCTCGATGGACGCTCGAACCTTGACGTCGGGTGGCAACACGAGTTGTTGGTAGGCGAGGTCCTGATCGAGGAACCATTCCTGGCAGGGCATCGAGACCACTCTGGTCGGCATACCTTGTGCCTCGAGTAGCTCGCGTGCGGCGATCGCTATCGACACCTCACTACCGGTGGCGATCAGGATCGCGTCAGGCTTGCCCGAGCTTGCATCGGCAAGGATGTACGCGCCTTTCGCGACCCCCTCGGCCGATGCGAACACGCTGCGGTCGACGATGGGCAGGTTTTGCCGGCTCAAGACCAGGCCGGCGGGGCGATCGATGTTCTCCAGGATCGTGCGCCACGCAACCGCCGTCTCGTTCGCATCGGCTGGGCGAACGACATCGAGGCCCGGAATGGCCCGCAGCGCCGCGATCTGTTCAATCGGCTGGTGCGTCGGGCCGTCTTCGCCAAGACCGATCGAGTCGTGCGTCCACACGTAGGTGACCGGCAACTTCATGATGGCCGCGAGCCGGACAGCACCCCGCATGTAGTCGCTGAACGTGAGGAACGTGCCGCCGTACGGGCGAGTGCCCCCGTGCAAAGCGATGCCGTTGAGGATGGCGCCCATCGAGTGTTCGCGGATGCCGAAGTGGAGCACCCGGCCGTAAGGGCCGCCCGGAAACGCCTTCGACTGTCGGTCTTCCGGTAGGAATGACGGCTGGCCCTCCGGAGTCGTGTTGTTGCTCTCTGCGAGGTCGGCAGATCCACCCCACAGCTCGGGCAGAATTGGCGCGATAGCAGTGAGGATCTTGCCCGACGCTGCACGCGTCGCGATGCCTTTCTCGCTCGGCTCGAACACCGGCAGCGCAGCTTCCCAGCCGTCGGGCAGCCGGCGTCGTGACATCCGTTCGAGTAGTGCGAGAGCGTCGGGGTTCGCAGCCGCCCAGGCGTCGTAGCTTTCCTGCCACTTCACTCGCAGCGCCTGCCCGCGCGCAATGACGCCGCGCGCGTGATCGAGCACGTCGGCCGGAACATCGAACTTCTTGTCCGGATCCATGCCCATGACGGTCTTGGTGAGGGCCACCTCTTCGGCGCCAAGTGCAGAACCGTGAGCTTTGCCGGTGTTCTGCTTGTTAGGCGAAGGCCAGCCGATGATCGTGCGGAGTGCGATGAACGAAGGCCGGTCGGTGACCTGCTGGGCGGCGAGGAATGCGTTGTACAACGCGCCGACGTTCTCGACGTAGGATCCGTCGTCGTCAAGCCATTTGACGAGCTGCACGTGCCAGCCGTAGGCCGCGTAGCGGGCAACCGTGTCTTCGGTGAAGGCGATGTTGGTGTCGTCCTCGATCGAGATGTGGTTGTCGTCCCAGAGCAGCGTCAGGTTGCCGAGTCGCTGGGTGCCGGCGATGCTTGATGCCTCGCCGCTCACGCCCTCCTCGAGGTCGCCATCGGATGCGAAGCAGTAGATGTGATGGTCGAACGGGCTCTCACCCGGCGCCGCGTCAGGATCGAACAGCCCGCGTTCACGCCGCGCTGCCATTGCCATGCCGACAGCGTTGCCCACACCTTGGCCGAGCGGTCCGGTCGTCGTTTCGACACCGAGGGTGTGACCGTGCTCGGGGTGTCCGGGAGTCAGGCTGCCCCAGGTGCGCAGCAAGCTGATGTCTTCGAGCGTCAAGCCGTAGCCGGACAGGTACAACTGGATGTACAGCGTCAGGCTCGAGTGGCCACACGACAGCACGAAGCGATCGCGACCGAGCCAGCCTGGCTCGGTCGGGTCATGGCGCAGCAACCGTTGGAAGAGCAGAAAGGCCGCGGGCGCGAGACTCATCGCGGTGCCGGGGTGCCCTGACCCCGCGGCTTCGACGGCGTCCATCGCGAGCGCCCTGATGACATCGACGGTTTTCGCGTCGATGTCGGACCATTCCACGGCGCCGGAACCGCCGCCCGCCTGGTGATTCGCCATGGGCGTCGTCACTGCTCCTCTTCACGAGATTTGACTGTCACCCTACCGATGCTGGCGCCGTCCGGTAGATCTGCGTCTGTCTGCCCGCTACGGCCCAGGACCAAGCCTGCCGGTAGGTGCTCGGTAGGATGAACTTCGTGCATTCGGCGTCGGCAGGGGTGGTTTCGTGACCGTGCTGGCGCAGGCCCTCCCGCAGGCTCCAACCGGACGCCGACCGGCTCGTCAACTGGTCAGTGCATACGTCGCGTTGACCAAGCCGCGCATCATCGAGTTGCTCCTCGTGACGACCGTGCCCGCGATGATCCTGGCGCGCCGAGGCATGCCGTCGTGGTGGCTGGTCGTTGCCACCCTGGTAGGTGGCACCTTCGCCGCCGGCAGTGCCAACACGATTAACTGCTTCGTCGATCGCGACATCGACAAGGTGATGCGCCGCACTTCACGTCGTCCGCTCGCTCGGGCTCTTGTGCGGCCTGCCGAAGCGCTGCGGTTCGGCATCGTCTTGGGCGTCATCGCGACGCTGGTTCTTGGATTTACGGTGAACTGGCCGTCCGCGCTGCTCGCCGACGTAGCGATTCTGTTCTACGTCTTCGTCTACACCCTTGGCCTGAAGCGCCGGACCCCGTCGAACATCGTGATCGGCGGCGCGGCCGGTTGCTTCCCGGTCCTGATCGGCTGGTCCGCGGTCACCGGGGGAGTCGGGTGGCCCGCGGTCGTCCTGTTCGGGGTGATCTTCGCCTGGACGCCTCCGCACTTCTGGGCGCTGGCGATGAAGTTCCGCGACGACTACGCGGCGGCAGGCGTGCCGATGCTCCCGGTCGTTGCCGACGCGCGAACCGTCACGCGCAAGATCGTCGGCTACTCCTACCTGATGGTCGCCGTATCGTTCGTGCTGGTGCCTGTCGGACACGCGGGCTTGCTCTACCTCGTCGCCGCTGTTGTCCTCGGCGCTTGGTTCTTGGTCGAGGCGCACCGGCTCTCAGCACGCGCAAGGGCCGGCGCAGATCCCAAACCGATGCGGCTCTTCCACATGTCAATCACGTACTTGACGCTGCTCTTCGCAGCGATCGCGGTCGGGCAGTTCATCAAGTAGCGCGGAAGTGCGGGTTGTAGATGAGCCCGAGGATCGCGCCTGCCGGGGTGCGGACGCTCCCGGTCACGATCCCGTCACCGACATCAGTGGCAGGGCCGTGCTCCACGGCGCCGAGCTCGATCGCCTGTGCCATCGCTGCGGCGACGTCGTCAACGCCCCAGTACGTCAGCACTCCATCGGACGGGTCGGCGGTGGGAAGCAGGCCGAGTTCGTAGCCACCGAGCTCGAAGCCCACGTAGAAGGGCTGCTCGAAATAGGGGCGGACGCCGACCAGCTCGCTCCACCACTGCGTTGCAGCCGCTAGGTCAGGTGCTGGATAGATCACGGTGCGAAGACCGTGCAATGAAATCGTCATGGTCACTACCTTGCAGCAGCGCAGGGACAGTGCGCTGACGCGCGGGCTCGGTGCGCGCGGGCGGCAGGTCTCCGGCCGGCCCCGGCCGCCCGTAGAACCAGCCTTGGCCGTAATCGACCCCGAGGCCGCGCAGCACATCTGCGTCCTCGGCGGTCTCGACGCCCTCGGCGACAACCTTTGCCTCGCAACCTTCGGCGAAGTCGACGAGTGAGCGAACCAGTGACCTAAGAACGGGGTCCGAACTCACGCCGTCGACGATGCTGCGGTCGAGTTTGATGACGTTTGGGGTCGTCAGGATGATGTGGCGCAACGAGGAGAATCCGGCCCCCACGTCGTCGATGGCAAGCCGCATGCCGGCCGCCCGGAGCGGATCCAGAACAGCCATCAGTGCGCCGTAGTCGACCACCTGGTCGTGCTCCGACAGTTCAAGGACGACCCGGTCGAGCCGGAACTCCGTAAGCAACTCCGTGCAGTTGGTGGTGAGCAGCGTGCCCGGCGAGACGTTCATAGCTACGTAGCCGCTGACCTCATCGAGGTACTCCGCGGCGCGTCGCAACGCCAACAACTCCAGGCGATCGCCCACACCGATGCTGTGGGCTTCCGCGAAGCAAATGTCTGGTGGCTTGCCCCAATCGACCGGGAATCTGCTCAGCGCTTCGGCACCCACCCGCTGCCCGGTGGCAAGGTCAACGATGGGTTGCAGAACGACGGCAGGACCCCCAGCCGCGAGGATCGGTGCCAGCCGCTCGGCAATCTCGGCATGGCGGGCGCGATGCCGGACGTCCGGCTCGATGATGACCGCCGCCGCGTGCGCGAGCACTTCCATCAGCGATTGGTCGCGCTTGGTGAGTCCCTTGTCAGAGGTCAGTCCGGCCGCGCAGAACGTGCCGTACAAGGTGCCGTCGCTGAGCCGCACCGGGACGGAGACGTAACTGCGGATCCGGGGGAGCCGAGCCGCGGGCAGCTTCATCGCTGCTGGAAAGCTCTTGAGGTCGGGGATAACGGCGGGCAGCTTCTTGTCGAGAATCGCCTGACACAGGGACGTCGCTTGTACCTGCTTGTTGCCCTCCTGGAAAAGGAACGGCACAGACGACTCGACAACCTCGAGGTGTTGGGTCGTGCCGTCAAGACGGCTCAAGAACGAGACGCTGAGACCGAGCGATCGCTTGGCGATCAGCAGCAGGTCGGCGACCTGCTGCTGGACCTCCGAACGCGACTTCGCCATACAGGCCTATCGACAGGCACGGGGCCTTCCGTGAGAGGCGAATGCGCACGAGTCGGTCAGCTGGCCCGCCGCGACCACGCCTCGACCGGGTCGTCGAGCAACGGCTCGAACGCCAACTCGGCCGCTCCGAGGAGGCTGGAGTCTTCGCCCAGCCCTGGCTGGAGTAGCCGCACGCCGGCGCGACCGGCAAACGTCGACATCGAATCCATCTCGGATTTGATCCGGTCGCCGGTGAGGAAGAACAGCGATGACAACGGACCCCCGAGGATCACGACGTCCGGATTGAGGATGTTCACCAGGCTGGTCAGGCCACGCGCCACCCACACCGCGATGCTCTGCAGACCTTCCAGCGCTCGCTTCTCGCCGTGACTTGCGGCCGCGAACACCTCGACGAGCGCTGCGCGGCCACCACCCGCCGTCCGCCCGCATGCGACGAGGACGGCGTCCTCGCCTGCCTCGGTTTCAAAGCACCCGCGGCTGCCGCAGCGGCAGGCGCGACCATCGGGGTTGACCATCATGTGGCCAAGCTCGCCGCCATAGCCGTGGGCTCCCGTGAGGATCCGGCCGTCGATCACGATGCCACCGCCGATGCCGACTTCGCCGGCTAGGTAGATCAGGTCGCCGATGCCGCGGCCGGCGCCGCGCACGTGTTCGGCGAGTCCACCGAGGTCACCGTCGTTGCCGACATGTGTCTGTACCGGCAGCCCAAGACGTGCCGACAGCAGTTCACCGAACGGGACGCCGCGCCACCCGAGGTTCGGGGCGAACTCGACGAAGCCGTCGGCGCGGCGCACCGCTCCGGGGACTCCGATCCCGACACCGGCAAGCCAGCAGCCCGGACTGACGGCCTTCTGCAGGTTTCGCAACTCGGCAGCGAGTCGTTCGATCACGGTGTCGTGATTGACGCCCGGTCCGGGCAGCCGGTATTCACCCCGCGCATTGATGACGCCGCCCAGGCCGATTGCCGCGACCGTCACCGTGTCGACGCCCATGTTCGCGGCGAGCACGTAAGCGGTGTCGGACCGCGGCCCGACGAGGTGCGAAGGACGCCCGGCGCGAAGGCCCGTTTCCGGGATGGTCTCAGCGACCAGGCCGGCGTAGGAAAGGTCTTCGACGAGTGCCTTGATAGTGCTGCGGTTCAGTCCCATCCGGGCGGTGAGCTGCGCGCGTGACAGCTGACCTTCGACGTGGACGTGCCGCAACAGCGTGCTGACGTTGCGGCGTCTGATCTCGTCTTGTGTCGCTCCGGATGGGGTGGGCATGAAGGGCAGCAGTCCGCTATCTCGGCTGTCGGTCGGGACGTCGAGGTGTCATTTCGCCGAGCGACGTCGACCGTAGGCGTCAACCGAAGCCGCAAGCAGCAAGAAGGCTCCGGTGATGATGTACGTGTACGCAGCGTTGACTCCGGGCTTGAGGCCGAGACCGTTCGGGATGATCGAGATCACCGTGCCTCCGATGACGGCATCACGAATGCGACCCCGGCCACCGAAGAGCGACACACCGCCGACGACCGCGGCACCAACGGCATACAGCAGCGTGTTGCCACCACCGATGTCGAGCGGAACGCCGCCGTCGAACGAGGCGAGCGCGATGCCACCGATACCCGCCAGGGTCGTGGAGAGCGCGAATGCGGCGATCCGCATCCGGCGGACGTCGATACCTGCCCTTCGCGCCGCTTCAGCGTTACCACCAACGGCGTAGAGGTACCGGCCGAACCGCGTCTTTGTGAGAAGCACGGTCATGAGGACCATCACCACAAGGATGAGCGGCACCACCCACGGCATGCCGAGGATGGGCTTAGCCCCCTTGTTGAACTGTCGGTTGCGGTTCAGGTAGTAGACGGCGACTATGCCGACGATCGCGAGCACGCCAATGCGCACGACGACCAATGCAAGGGGTTCGGCGGAGAGCTTCTGAGCCCGCCGACGAACGGATCGGAACAGGGTGAATGCGGCGTACCCGCCGACGAATATGACGAGCAGGACCCAGCCGAGCGTCGGGTTCACGTTCTGATGCGCAAGCGCGTTCACAGGGTATGCGGCACCCATCGGAATGGCGCCGGCCTTGCCCGCGAACGAGATGATGACGCCCTGCCACGCCAGGAAGAACGCCAGCGTCACGATGAATGACGGGATACCGACCCGTGCCACCAAGAACCCGGTGATGCAGCCGATGGCGGTGCCGGTCGCCAGCGCGAGGAACATCGCGATCCAGATGTGACCGCCGACGTGCGTCAACACGATGACCAGGCCCAGGATGATCATCGGCGCGGCGAGCCACAATCGGCCCAACACCGCGATCGCCAGGGCGATCACCAGCACGATGACGATCGCGCCGTAGCTGCCGCCCTTGACGTAACCCTCGATGTTTCCGTTATGGGCGTAGGCGAGCCCCATCATCATGGCGCACACGCCGGCCGCCGTACCGGCTGACAGGTCGATCTCGCCGAGCAGCAGGACGAACACAAGACCCATGGCGATGAAGATCGTCGGGCCCGCTTGGCCGGTGAGGTTGGCCAGGTTTCCGACGGTGAGGAACTGGTTGCTCAGGCTCCAGAACGCGATGACCAGGACGACTAGCCCGAACATTGCGGGGAGCGCACCTGGGTCGCCGCCACGGACCTTCGCGATGTATGCGCGGGCGGAGTCCATCAGCGTGACGGACCCAAGGTCGCCACTGAATGCCTGTGCGACAGCTTCGTCGGAAATCGTCGCAGTGATGCCAGTGCTGACCGGCAGATCCGCCGCGCTCGGGCCCGCTTCGCTTCCGGGGGCCCCAGTGCCTTGTTCGCTCATTGCGGCCTCACGCGCTTTCTGCGGCAGTTGCGGGCTGTAGCCCGATTGATCCGGAACGACCGGCGGTGATGAGCTCAACCACTTGTGAGTACGTCACATCGACGCGCTTGACCTCTGCAGCAACGCGACCGAGGAAGAGCGCCGTGATGCGGTCGGCGACCTCCATCACGTCGTTCATGTTGTGTGAGATCAGCACCACACCGAGACCGCTGTCTGCCAGCCGCCGAACGAGGTCGAGCACCTGGCGGGTCTGCGCCACACCAAGCGCCGCCGTGGGCTCGTCGAGCAGCACGACCTTGTTGTTCCACAGGACAGCTTTGGCGATCGCGACTGACTGCCGCTGCCCACCGGAGAGACTGGAGACGAGTTGGCGAACCGACTTGACCGTGCGCACAGACAAGCCTGCGAGAGTGTCGCGACTGCGTCGTTCCATCGCCGGTTCGTCGAGGGTGTTGAAAATCGGTCGGCGCAACTCGCGGCCGAGAAACATGTTTTGCACGATGTCGAGGTTGTCGCACAACGCGAGGTCTTGATACACGATCTCGATGCCGTACGCGGCGGCGTCACGCGGCCCGTGGATCGAGATCGCGGACCCGTCGAAGAGGAATTCGCCCGAGTCAACGGGGTAGATCCCACCGACACACTTCACGAGTGTCGACTTGCCGGCGCCGTTGTCACCGACCAGCGCCATCACTTCACCAGGAAAGACGTTGAAGTCGACGCTGTGCAGTACCTGGATTGCACCAAAGCTTTTGTTTATCCCCCGCAACGCGAGGATGGGCGAATCGGCCACCATGAGCCCCTCTGATTAAGGCCGAACGGCTGGACGTCGCCAAGATAGACCGCTGCATGCGCTTAGGCGAGCATGCCGCCACTTCTCTCGTAGATCTCTGAGGGCAGTGATCTCTGGTGACAGTCAGGGTTCGCAGACAAAGGAACCGGTGGCGTGGCCGGGTTGACCGACCACGCCACCGGACGTTCTCCGGGATGCGGGCTTAGGAAGCCGCGATCCCAGCCTTGGTGCAGAGTGCGACGAAGGCGCCGGTGCAGACTGACGCGTACGGAACCGCGCCGGACTTGATCGGGTCGCCGACGTTGCTGATGTCGATCAACTCAGGCTTGAGCAGGATCGAAGGAACGCTGCGCTTGCCCTGCGGGTCGTTCGACGTCGTCAAGCCAGCCGGGGTCTTGCCCTGGATCAGTGCAACAGCGAGCGTTGCCGCTGCGGTGGCCTCGGCGGTGGCGTCCTTGTAGATGGTGCAGGTCTGGGTGCCCGACAGGATGGCCTGCAAGCCAGCTGCCGTTGCGTCCTGACCGGTCACCGGGATGCCCGAGAGTCCGGCGGCCTTGAGGACGGTCTCAACCGGACCGGCCATGCCGTCGTTCATCACGTAAACGCCATCGATCTTGTTGCCGGCGGCGGTGAGCAGCTGCTGGAAGGTCTTGCCGGCCTGGGTGTTGTCCCAGTTCGGGATGGCCTGCTCGGAAACCTTCTTCAAGGTGCTCTTGTCAATGACCGAGTGCGCGCCCTGACCGAACAGCGTTGCGTTGTTGTCGGTCGGCGAGCCGTCGATCATGATGATGCGACCGGTGGGCTTGCCAATTTTCGCCATCGCGTTAACGAGGCACGTGCCCTGCTCGACGCCGACCTGGACGCCGTCGTAGGACGCGTAGTACGCCGCGCTGCCGCCGAGAACGAGACGGTCGTAGTCGATGACCGGGATGTTGGCGGCCTTCGCTTCGGTCTCGACCTGGATGGACGTCGCCGGGTCGATCGACGTGATGATCAGGACCTTGACGCCTTCCTGGATCATGCTCTGCGCGATGCTCTGGAACTTCGCGTTGTCACCAAGTGCGTTCTGGATGTCAGCCTTGATGCCGGCTGCAGCGAATGCCTTGTTCAAGGCCGGGCGGTCAGCGGTCTCCCACCGGGTCGACGACTGGGTGTCGGGCAGGATCACGCCGACGGTCGCGCCGGTCGCAGCCGGGGCGCTCGAAGCCGCGGGTGCGGACGACGTCACAGCCGGTGCGCTGCTCGTGGCGGCGGCCGGGGTGCTCGCGGCGGCGGACGTTGCCGCTGCCGGGGTGCTCGCGGCGACGGCCGGCGCGGAGCTGGATGGTGCAGCGGTCTTCTTGCTGCTGCTACAGCCGGCAATACCCAGCCCGGCTACCGCCGCGACGGCAATAAGCCTGATCGCAGTCTTGTTCATGCACGATCCCCTTTTTGCTCCTGGGCGCAGGACGTGGTGCCCTACAGGACTGCCCAGTTGTTGTGCCGCACAACATATGCACCGAGGACCCGTGAACGTAAGGGCAACGGACATCATCTTTGTGTTCGGAATGGATCTGTTACATACGCGTGACCCTGCGGGTACACGCAGCAAGAGCATCTTTATGCCGTTTTACTAGGGTTTCTTCCACACCTGGGTGTTCTGCAGGGAGAGGACGACGGCAGTTGCGCTCGCAGCCAGCACCGCGGCGCCGGTGACGTGTAGCTCGACCAGCGAGACCGGCAGCCCGCTGAAGTATTGGGCGAACCCGACGGTGGCCTGCGCGGCCAGCACGCAGATGAGCACCCGCGTCGTCCGCTTGGCAACCGCGCCCGCTCCGACTGCAGTGACGCACACGGCGAGGGCCGCAGCCACGCCGACGAGCAACATGACCAAGTCGGCGTGCAGCTGGCTTATCGCTTGAGGGCGTAGGTGCAGCCGCTTCGCCGTCGCGTCGCCCGCGTGTGGCCCGCTACCGGTCACGAGGGTGCCGACGACGAACACGGCATAGGTCAGCGCCCAGGTCGCCCAACCGAGGCGAGTCACCACGGCGGGCAATACGAACGGCGGTACCGGGATCGCGTTCGCGTCAACTGGCTCGCGAGCACGCCACCAGAGCACAGTGGCGGCCGCGATGAGCACCATGGACAACAGGAAGTGCCCGGCGACGGCCAGTGGATTCAGGTGGGTGAAGA
Source organism: uncultured Actinomycetes bacterium (assembly GCA_963737705.1). Lineage (GTDB taxonomy): Bacteria > Actinomycetota > Actinomycetes > Acidothermales > Acidothermaceae > PALSA-607. The sequence goes on along the minus strand of CAVTTP010000007.1, from coordinate 174,016 downwards.
TCAACACCCCACCCACGAGGATCTGGGCGGGCACGCCCAGCAGCGTGACCCACGCCCACCTGAGCAGCGGGGTGCGGCGCGGTGCTGAGCGCCATACCGCAACGAAGACCGCCGCGACGGCGATCACCAGCAAGGTCGTCAGGGCGCGATTTCCGAACTCGATGGCCTTATGAGCGGACAGCGCCCTGACGGGCACCAGGTCGCCGCTGGAGCAATCCGGCCACGAGGGGCAGCCAAGGCCCGAGTTGGTCAGACGGACCAGGCCACCGGTCGACACGATGCCGATGTTCGCGATCAACGACGTGAGAGCGAGCCGCCGTACCGTCGTGGGGCTCGGTCGGCTGGCGATGGCGACCGCGATCGACCGCCGGCGAGCCGGCGGAGCGGTTGATTGAGCGGTTGATGCGGTCATCGCGCTTGATGGTAGGCCGCGGGTTCGAGCCCCTAAATAGGCACCCGACGAGCCCACCTGGAGATGTGGCCTGAACGGCCAAGGAGGGGGTGTGTGCAGCTCAGGAGTAAATAGGTAACATTGGTGTTGTGAAATCCGCGATGGTCTCCGACGCGCCGACGGCCGAACTGGGCCGACCGGGTGCGGCCGCTGGCCCGGACGACGCCCGTACCCGCGACCGGGTCGCTCGGGCCCTGCACGATCGCGGCCCCCAGAGCGCAGGTGCCCTGAGTGCCAGTTTTGGCCTGACGCCCGCGGCGGTCCGCCGCCACCTCGACGCGTTGATCGCCGCTGGTCGCGTATGCGAGGTTCCCGAGCGCAAGGTTCGCGGTCAGCTGCGAGGCCGTGGCCGCCCCGCGAAGCTTTTCGCGCTGACCGACCAGGGTCACTCCTTATTTCCCCACGCCTATGACGACATCGCGGTCGAAGCGCTGAACTACCTGCGAGACGCCGGTGGCGACGCCGCGGTGAGCGCGTTTGCTCGGCAGCGCCTGCACGGTCTCGAGGTGCGCTACGCGACGGCGCTGGCAGAGGTGCCAGCCGATCGGCGTCCGGCCGAGTTGGCTGCGGCACTCACAGCCGATGGCTACGCCGCGTCCGCACAGCAGGCTGGGCCTGGCGTCCAGGTCTGCCAGCACCACTGCCCGATCGCGCATGTCGCGGCGGATTTCCCGCAGCTGTGTGAGGCCGAGACGGAGATGTTTGTGCGGCTCCTCGGTACGCACGTCCAGCGCCTCGCCACGATTGCGCACGGCGACGGCATATGTACGACGCACATCCCGTTGCCGCCTATGGCGAGTTCCGAACCAGGTTTAGTGCCGAGTTCGGCAGCCGCTGTCCACCCAGTTCAACAGTCAGTTCAACAGCCCGGAGAGGTCACCGCATGACGACCATCGAGCACCCAGAGCTCGACCAGCTCGGCCGGTACAAGTTCGGCTGGTCCGACTCAGACGTGGCAGGGGCGGCGGCGAGGCGTGGCCTCAACGAGGACGTCGTGCGCGACATCTCGGCCAAGAAGAGTGAGCCGGCGTGGATGCTCGAGCAGCGGCTGAAGGGTCTGCGCATCTTTGAGAAGAAGCCGATGCCGCTGTGGGGCGCCGACCTGTCCGGGATCGACTTCGACAACATCAAGTACTTCGTGCGGTCGACGGAGAAGCAGGCTGACAGCTGGGATGACCTGCCCGCCGACATCCGCAATACCTACGACAAGCTCGGCATCCCGGAGGCGGAGAAGCAGCGCCTGATCTCCGGTGTGGCCGCGCAATACGAGTCCGAAGTCGTCTACCACAAGATTCGCGAAGACCTCGAGGCTCAGGGTGTGCTGTTTCTCGATACTGACACGGGCCTGCGCGAGCACGAGGACTTGTTCCGCGAGTACTTCGGGTCGGTCATTCCGGCTGGTGACAACAAGTTCTCTGCGTTGAACACCGCAGTCTGGTCGGGTGGTTCGTTCATCTACGTGCCGCCAGGCATCCACGTTGACATCCCGCTGCAGGCCTACTTCCGCATCAACACGGAGAACATGGGCCAGTTCGAGCGCACGCTGATCGTGGTCGACGAGGGCTCCTACATCCACTACGTCGAAGGCTGTACCGCGCCGGTCTATTCGAGTGACTCACTGCACAGTGCGGTCGTCGAGATCATCGTGAAGAAGAACGCGCGCTGCCGATACACCACCATTCAGAACTGGTCGAACAACGTCTACAACCTGGTAACCAAGCGCGCGGTCGCACAGGCCGGCGCGACCATGGAGTGGATCGACGGGAACATCGGCTCGAAGGTGACGATGAAGTACCCGGCGGTATGGCTCGTGGGTGAGTACGCCAAGGGCGAGACTTTGTCGGTGGCGTTCGCGGGCGAGGGTCAGCATCAGGACGCCGGCTCGAAGATGGTGCACGCAGCGCCGCACACCTCCTCGACGATCATCTCGAAGTCGGTTGCGCGTGGCGGCGGCCGTACCAGCTACCGCGGCCTTGTCCAGATCATGGACGGTGCGTACGGCTCGAAGTCGACCGTGAAGTGCGACGCGCTGCTCATCGACGCGATCAGCCGCTCTGACACCTATCCCTACGTCGACGTGCGCGAGGACGACGTGTCGATGGGTCACGAAGCGACCGTCTCGAAGGTGAGCGAAGACCAGCTGTTCTACCTGATGAGCCGCGGCATGACTGAAGACGAGGCGATGGCGATGATCGTGCGCGGCTTCGTCGAGCCGATCGCGCGCGAACTCCCGATGGAGTACGCCCTCGAACTGAACCGGCTCATCGAACTGCAGATGGAAGGGTCTGTGGGCTGATCTATGACTGAGCTCACTACGACCGAGGATCTCGAGCTCGGCGAACTCCAGCGCGCCAAGTTGGAGATCACCGACGCACCCGCTGCGCCTGAGGGGCACACGCATGGCCGCGGCGGTGAAGGCGGCCGCCATCTCGAGCGCACCTTCTCGCGCGACCCACAGGCTTTTGCCGAGCCGAACAGTCGCCAGGAGATCTGGCGTTTCGCTGCGCTGCCCCGCCTTCGTCCGCTGTTCGCAGGGCCAGACGCCGATGGGCCGCTGGCGTACTCATGGGCCGCCGACGCCCCCGTCCAGGTCGTTCCCATCACGGATCCGCGGGTCGCTGCGGTGCACACGCCGTTCGACCGGTTGTCGGCCATCGCGCTTTCGAAGGCCACTGAGGCGCTCGTCGTCACAGTTGCGGGTGACGCTGTTGACCCGATCGTTGTCGGCCTGAAGGGCACCGGCGGCGTCGCCTACGGGCACGTCATCGTCGACATCGCGCCACATGCGACCGGCACGGTGGTACTCGACCACGTCGGCACTGCGCAGTACGCCGCCAATGTCGAGGTCAAGGTCGGCGACGGCGCATCGGTCACTCTGGTCAGCATTCAAGACTGGGACGACGACGCAGTTCACGCCTCGGCGCACACCGTTCTTGTCGGCCGCGACGCGAAGGTGCGGCACATCAACATCAGCTTCGGTGGCAATGCAGTGCGGGTGACGCCGCTCGTGAAGTTCGCCGGACCAGGAGGGGACGCCGAGATGCTGGGCCTCTTCTTCGCCGATGCGGGTCAGCACATCGACAACCGCCTGCTGGTCGACCATGCGATGCCGCACTGCAAGAGCCGCGTCAACTACCGCGGTGCACTGCAGGGTGCTGGTGCGCGATCGGTGTGGACAGGCGACGTCATTATCCGCGCGACCGGTATCGGCACCGACACCTACGAGGTCAACCGCAACCTGCTGCTGACCGACGGTGCGCGCGCCGACTCAGTGCCGAACCTGGAGATCTTGACCGGTGAAGTTGTCGGTGCCGGCCACGCGAGTGCGACTGGTCGATTCGACGACGAGCAGCTGTTCTACCTGCAGGCCCGAGGCATTCCGGCCGACCAAGCACGTCGCCTGATCGTGCGCGGCTTCTTTGCTGACGTGATCGAGCGGATCCAGGTGCCCGAGCTGGTCGAGCGGTTGCTGGCGACGGTTGACCGCGAACTCGATAGCAGCATGTCGTGACCAGCCGCTACGTCCAAGTTTGCACGCTGGCCGAACTGCCCGGGCCCGGTGAGGTGCTGCGCGTCGATCTCGAGGGCGAGCCGGTTGCGATCATCGGCACCGATGATGACGACGTTTGGGCCGCGATCTCCGACGTGTGTTCGCATGCTGAGGTGGCGCTGTCCGACGGCGAGATCGTCGGCAGCACTGTCGAGTGCTGGCTGCATGGCTCGCGGTTCGACGTGCATACCGGCAAGCCGCTCGGGCCGCCGGCGACTCGCGCGGTACCTGTCTACGACATAAAGCTCGATGGCGACGGTGTTTACCTCAGCACCGCGCCGTCCGACCTGTCTGCTACCCATTCAACCGATCAGGAGTCCGTGCGATGAGCGCGCTTGTAATCCGCGACCTGCATGTCGTCGTGAACGCCGGTACCACCGGCGAGGCCGGCGCTACGGCTGAAGAGCCTCGCGAGATCCTGCGCGGTGTCGACCTCACCGTGAACGCGGGCGAGACGCACGCCATCATGGGCCCGAACGGCTCCGGCAAATCCACGCTCGCGTACTCGATCGCCGGACACCCGAAGTACACCATCACGAAGGGCTCGGTCACACTCGACGGCCAAGACGTGCTGGCCATGAAGGTCGACGAGCGCGCTCGGGCCGGCCTGTTTCTCGCGATGCAGTATCCCGTCGAAGTTGCCGGTGTATCGGTGTCGAACTTCCTACGCACCGCGGCGACTGCGATTCGTGGCGAGGCACCGAAGGTTCGCACCTGGGTCGGCGAGGTCAAAGGCGCTATGGCGCAGCTGCAGATCGACCCAGCCTTCTCCGAGCGCAACGTGAACGAGGGCTTCTCCGGCGGCGAGAAGAAGCGCCACGAGATCCTGCAACTCGAGTTGCTCAACCCCAAGTTCGCGGTGCTCGACGAGACCGACTCCGGCCTCGACGTCGACGCGTTGCGCGTTGTTTCTGAGGGCGTGAACCGGTTCAGGGCGCAGCCCGACCGTGGGGTGCTGCTCATCACGCACTACACGCGCATCTTGCGCTACATCGAGCCCGACTTCGTGCATGTCTTCGTCGACGGTCGCATCGTCGAAGAGGGCGGCCGTGAGCTCGCCGATCGCCTTGAGGCCGAGGGCTACGAGCGTTACGCGAAGACTGCGTGAGGAGGCTGCCCGAATGACTGACGCCAGTTATGACGTCGAACTGCTGCGCAAGGATTTTCCGATCCTCGAGCGGCGGGTCCACGACAATCAGCCGCTGGTCTATCTCGATAGCGCGAACACGTCGCAGAAGCCTCGCCAGGTGCTCGACACGTTGGCCGAGTTCTACGAGCAGCACAACTCCAATATCCATCGTGCGACGCACGCGCTCGGCGAAGAGGCAACCGCTGCCTACGAAGGCGCCCGACTGAAGGTCGCGTCGTTCATCGGCGCGCCTGACGCTGACACCGTCATCTTCACCAAGAACTCGACCGAGGCCTTGAACCTGGTCGCGAACGTGATGGCGTGGGGTAGTCACGGTCTGCAGCCAGGCGACGAGGTCGTCGTTACCGAAATGGAGCACCACTCCAACATCGTGCCGTGGCAGATCCTGTGCGAACGCACTGGCGCGACGCTGCGCTGGTTCGGCGTCAATGACGAAGGCCGGCTCGATCTGTCCGAGATCGATGAGCTCATCAACGAGCACACGAAGGTCGTCGCATTCGTGCACGTGTCGAACGTGCTCGGCACGCTGAACCCAGTCGCCACCATCGTCGCGCGGGCTCACGCTGTCGGTGCAGTGGTCGTACTCGACGCGTCGCAGTCGGTTCCGCAGCTACCGGTCGACGTCGCCGCGCTCGGCGTCGACTTCGCTGCCTTCACTGGCCACAAGATGCTTGGTCCGACCGGCATCGGCGTGCTGTGGGGGCGACGCGAGCTCCTTGACGAGCTGCCGCCGTTCCTCGGTGGCGGCGAAATGATCGAGACCGTCACGATGCAGGGCTCTACGTACGCGGGGCTGCCGCACAAGTATGAAGCAGGCACGCCGCCCATCGCCCAAGCAGTCGGGCTCGGCGCGGCAGTCGACTACCTGAGCAACCTCGGCATGGACGCTGTGGCCGCCCACGAAAAGCAGATCACCGCGTACGCGCTCGAGGCATTGAGCACCGTCTCCGGCTTGCGGGTCCTCGGGCCGACCACCGCGGTCGACCGAGGCGGAGCTATTTCGTTCACGCTCGGCGATGTGCACCCGCACGACGTCGCGCAAATCCTCGACTCTCACGGCATCGCTGTTCGCGCGGGTCATCACTGTGGCCGGCCGGTCCACCAGCGGTTCGGCGTCAGCGCGTCGACGCGCGCGTCGTTCTACCTGTACACCACGCCGTCGGAGATTGATGCGTTGGTCGTCGGGCTCGAGAAGGCGAAGAGGTTCTTCGGCTGATGCAACTCGAATCGATGTACCAGGAGATCATCCTCGACCACTACCGCACGCCGCACCACAAGGGGTTGCGGGAGCCGTACGACGTCGAGGTGCACCACGTCAACCCGACGTGCGGCGACGAAATCACGTTGCGAGTCAAGCTCGACGGCGACACCGTAACCGATGTGTCGTATGACAGCGCCGGATGCTCAATCAGCCAGGCCAGTGCCTCGGTGCTCACGGATCTTGTCATCGGCCGCGACATCGAAAGCGGTCTGGTCGCGCATCGCGAGTTCGTCGCCTTGATGCAGAGCAAGGGTGCCGCGGTTGCCGATGAGGAGATCCTCGAAGACGCGGTCGCGTTTACCGGTGTCTCGAAGTATCCGGCCAGGGTTAAGTGTGCGTTGCTGTCGTGGATGGCCTGGAAGGACGCGACCGCACAGGCTCGCGAGAACAAGCTCGAACCGGCCGCAGGGATTTCCCCGGCTGGGGCCCCAACACCGGAAGGCAGTTCCTCATGAGCGCGACCGTTGATGACGTCAAAGAAGCTCTTTACGACGTGGTCGACCCCGAGTTGGGCATCAACGTGGTCGACCTGGGGCTGATCTATGACCTGGCTCTCGATGATCAGGGCATCGCCACGATCGACATGACGCTGACGTCAGCAGCTTGCCCGCTGACCGATGTCATCGAAGACCAAACGCGCAGCGCGCTCGACGGTCTGGTGACGGACTTCAAAATCAACTGGGTCTGGATGCCACCGTGGGGTCCGGAGAAGATCACCGACGACGGCCGGGAGCAGTTGCGCGCCATCGGATTCAACGTCTGATCGTTGTTTCGTGGTCGGCCACTGCACGCTATCGAAGGGTATGTTTTCGTGATCACCGCCACCGACGTTGAGATCAGCGTCGGCTCTCGGGTGCTGCTCGACGCCGTGACGTTTCGGATCGCGCCGGGCGATCGCATCGGACTCGTCGGGCGCAATGGCGCCGGCAAGACGACGCTGACCAAAGTGCTCGCCGGTGAAATGCTTCCTGCCTCGGGTTCGGTGACAAACACCGGCCAGATCGGTTACCTCCCGCAAGATCCACGCACCGGGGATCTCGACGTCTTGGCTCGCGATCGCATCTTGTCTGCGCGCGGTCTCGATGTTGTCGTCCGCGATATGCGCGCTGCCGAGACCAGCATGGGCAGTCCCGACGACGGTGTGCGTGACGCCGCCGTGCGCAAGTACAGCCGGATTGAAGACCACTTCCACGTCCTGGGTGGCTACGCCGCTGAATCGGAGGCGGCTTCCATCGCCGCCAGTCTCGGGCTGCCGGACCGTGTTCTGGGTCAAACGCTCGGAACCTTGTCGGGCGGGCAGCGTCGTCGGGTCGAACTCGCACGCATTCTTTTCTCCGGTGCAGAGACGTTGCTTCTCGACGAGCCGACCAACCACCTCGACGCGGATTCCATAGCGTGGCTCAGGGAATTCCTGCGTTCCCACAAGGGTGGCCTGGTTCTCATCAGCCACGATGTGACGTTGCTCGAGACGACAGTGAACCGGGTGCTGCACCTCGACGCGACCCGTGCCGTACTCGACATCTACAACGTCGGCTGGAAGGTCTACCTCGAGCAACGCGAAGCCGACGAGCGACGCCGCAAACGCGAGCGCGCAAATGCCGAGCGCAAAGCAACGACGTTGCAAGCGCAGGCCGATCGCATGCGCTACAAGGCGACAAAGGCAACTGCTGCACAGAACATGGAGAAGCGAGCCCATAAATTGCTTGCCGGTCTGGAAGAAGTTCGCAAGCACGATCGTGTCGCGAAGTTGCGGTTCCCGGAGCCGGCGCCCTGCGGCAAGGTGCCGTTGTCCGCCACCGGATTGTCCAAGTCATACGGGTCACTTGAGGTCTTCACCGACGTCGACCTTGCGATCGACAGGGGTAGCCGGGTTGTGATCCTCGGTCTCAACGGTGCAGGCAAGACGACGTTGCTCCGGACACTTGCCGGCGTCGAACCTGCCGATACCGGCGAAGTGCTCGCGGGCCACGGCTTGAAGCTCGGTTACTACGCACAGGAGCACGAGACGCTCGATCCCGATGCGACGGTGCTCGAGACGATGCGGTCGTCATCGCCAGATCTGGCGGACGTTGAATTGCGACGGGTTCTCGGCAGTTTCCTGTTCTCAGGTGACACGGTTGAACAACCGACCCGCACGCTCTCGGGTGGGGAGAAGACGCGTCTCGCGCTGGCTCGACTGGTGGTGTCGAGTGCGAACGTGCTGTTGCTCGACGAACCCACGAACAACCTCGACCCGGCGAGCCGCGAAGAGGTTCTGGGCGCGCTGCGTGGCTACCGCGGCGCGATCGTGCTGGTGACACACGACGAGGGTGCTGTTGAGGCGTTGTCGCCCGAACGCGTGTTGTTGCTTCCGGACGGCGTCGAGGACATCTGGAGCGAAGAGCTGTCTGACCTGGTCGCGCTCGCCTGATCGGGTGATGACTTTCATCTCGTCGGCCTCTCGGGTGGCCGATGGGCGATTCATGGGTGATCATGGCTAGACAGGGCTCCCATGTACACAATCCGAGCTAGAGAGGGAGAAACCGTGGCCGACACTCTCAAGAAGGGCAGCCGGGTCACCGGCGGCGACCGCGACCGGCTGGCAGGCGACCTCAGGAAGAAATATGACGGAGGCGCGAGCATTCGCTCATTGGCCGACGCGACCGGGCGGTCCTACGGCTTCGTCCACCGGATCCTGACCGAGTCGGGCGCGACCTTGCGCGGGCGTGGCGGAGCCACGCGAGGCAAGCCCAAGAGAGCCTGACACTCACACGGCTGCAGGATCCCTCGGAGGCTCCTGCTGACGTCTGCGGCGGATGCGGGCCGCACTGTCCTGCGCACGACGCTGTTGAGCAGGCGGTTTAGGGTCGCTAGCGTGCGCATCGAGCAGGTCGTCACCGTGCCGCTGCCCCGCAGTGGCTCGGCCGACCTTTGGGAAGCGTTGACGGCCGCTGGGCACACTCTGAGCGGGACTACCCGGGTGGTAGTGCTGCGTGCAGAAGGCGCAGCCCTCGTCGATGGCGTGACCGATGCTTCCTCCGATGAGCCGCCCCGAGCCGCCATCGAGTGGCTGAGCCGGCCTGACGTGATCACCATCGCCTCGGTAAGCGGACGATTGTCCGCTGCCGTGCTCGATGCGGCTCTGGCCTGTGACCTGCGAATTGTCGCGGACGACGCACAGCTTCCGGCGTCCCGCTCAGTGAGTGGTATCGCGCGGCTTGGTGAACTGATGGGCTATTCGCGGGCGTTGGGGTTCGTCGTCACCGGAGCCTCGATCGCAGGCAGCGTGGCAGTCACGGTCGGCCTGGCGAATCTGTCAGTGGTGCCGCAGATGCTTGACGAGGCGGTTGCGGAGCTGATCGCGACCGTTCTTCGAACGCCGAGGGAGGTCGCAACGGTCGCGAAGGCGGTGCTGAGCGAGCCTGCGGCAGATCGGCGTCGCCTTGCCGGCGAGCTTGCGGCGGGCGTTGCGCTCGCGGCGAACGAGAGCTGACGGCGGACGACGCCGGGAAGTCGCAGCGGCCCCAGTGTGTTGGGTGGGGTGGGAGAATGGGCTTTGCTGGTGATTTCGACGTGCCGACGAATGACGGGAGACGATGAGCGGGTGAGGTTGCAGTGAGCATGGGCCAAGGCATGGCCACCTGGCATGCGATGCGCAGCTACACCCAAGACTCCTCGGTGACCAAGCGCAAGCTGGCGCCGGGCACGGTGAAACGGATCATCAAGTTCGCCGCGCCCTACAAGCGGTTGGTCGCACTGTTGCTGGTGCTACTCGTCATCGATGCTGCTCTCGGCGCGATAACGCCGTTGCTGATTCGCGAGATCCTGAACAAGGGCATCGGCAACAAGGGTGTCGGCTCACACCCGCATCTGGTGATCGTGATGGCGGTGCTGATCGGGCTGATCGCGATCGTCGATGCCGGGTTGGGACTCATCGAGCGGTACCAGACGTCGCGAATCGGCGAGGGCCTGATCTTCGACATGCGGGCCAAGATCTTCAGTCACATTCAGCAGATGCCCATCGCATTTTTCACGCGCACACAGACCGGCGCGCTGATCAGCCGTTTGAACAATGACGTCCTGGGTGCGCAACAGGCGTTCACGAGCACGCTGTCGAGCGTGGTGACCAACCTGCTCACAGTGACCTTCACCCTGTCGGTCATGTTCGTGTTGTCGTGGCAGATCACTCTTGCAGCGCTCGCGTTGTTGCCGCTGTTCGTGTTGCCCGCTCGATGGTTTGGTCGCAAGCTGCAGGCGATCACGCGCGAGAGCTACAACCTGAACGCGGCCATGAACAACACCATGACTGAGCGGTTCAACGTGGCCGGTGCGATGTTGGTCAAGCTGTTCGGCCGTCGGCGTGAAGAAGACGCGGCGTTCGAGGCGAAGGCCGGCCGGGTTCGTGACATCGGCGTCACGCAGTCGATGTACGGCGGCGTGTTCTTCGCCTCACTCATGTTGGTTGCGTCGCTGGGCGTCGCTCTCGTCTACGGCTGGGGTGGTTGGCTCGCGGCAAACCGTGAACTCGACGTCGGTACCGTTGTCGCGCTCGGCGCCTATCTGACCAGGCTTTACGGCCCGCTCACGGCGTTGTCGAACGTGAACGTGTCGATCATGACGGCGCTCGTCTCGTTTGAGCGCGTGTTCGAGGTTCTCGACTTGCCGCCGATGATTATCGATGCGCCCGACGCGGTCGATCTGCCGGCCGGTGCCAACACCATCGAGTTCGACCACGTCGAGTTTGGCTACCCGGCGGCGTCCGATGTGTCGCTGGCCTCGCTTGAATCGGTCGCCGTGCTCGACACATCGTCGAACCCGCAGGTGCTGCACGATGTGTCGTTCAAGGCCGACGCCGGCCAGCTTGTCGCACTTGTTGGCCCGTCGGGCGCCGGCAAGACGACGATCTCTGCGCTGGTGTCGCGCCTCTACGACGTCACTGGGGGAGCGGTGCTGATCGGCGGCGATGACGTGCGCCAGGTGACTCAGTCGTCGCTGCGCGACACCGTCGGTGTGGTGACTCAAGACAGTCACATGTTCCACGACACGATCCGGGCCAACTTGATCTACGCGAAGCCGGAGGCCACCGAAGAGGAGCTCATCGAGGCGTGCAAAGCCGCGCAGATTTGGGATCTCGTCTCGTCGTTGAACGACGGCCTCGACACCCTCGTCGGTGAGCGAGGCTACCGGCTGTCCGGTGGCGAGAAGCAGCGGCTCGCAATCGCCCGGCTGTTGCTCAAGGCGCCCGCGATCGTGGTGCTTGACGAGGCGACCGCGCACCTCGACTCAGAATCCGAGGCAGCGGTGCAGCGGGCGCTGAAGATCGCGCTTGCGGGCCGCACATCGCTGGTCATCGCCCACCGGTTGTCCACGATTCGCGACGCCGACCAGATTCTGGTCATCGATGACGGCCGCGTGGTCGAGCGCGGCCACCACGACGAGTTGTTCGCGGCTGGTGGTCTTTACGCCGAGCTTTACCGCACCCAGTTCGAACGGCAGGCCACGACCGAACTCGGCGATCTCGACCTCGCCGAGGTCACGCCAGAACCGTCTGCCTGAGCGAACCGCCTGCCTGAGCGCTAGGGGCGCCGGCGCACCGCACCTTCGACGAGGTCCAGTACCGCGTCGAGGTCGTCGTCCGGCACTCCCATCGCTCTGTGCAGGACCAAACCATCCAGAACGAGCTCCAAGAACGCTGCAATCGTGTCGACCGGCACGTCGGTGCGAAGCGTGCCCCGATCGACGCCGCGTTGGAGGCGCTCTCGCGCGGCTCGACCGATCGTGTCCGAGCGCGCTGCCCAGCGACCGCGAAAGTCGGCGTCGGTGCGCAACCGCCGTGACAACTCCAACTGAACCCCGAGCCAGCCCGCGTCGCGAAAGCGCAGATCACGCATGAGCTGCACCAGGCCGTGTTCGGCGACTACTTCGGCCATCTCTGCGGCGTCATCCTCGGCCACTGCGAAGAACAGCGATTCCTTGTCGCCGAAGTGATGAAAGATCGCGCCCCGCGAGAGCCCAATCTCGGCCTCGAGTCGCCGCACGGTCGCGCCTTCGTAGCCGTCGCGCGCGAAAGTGCGGCGGGCGCCGTCGATGATCGTGCGACGGCGGGCCTCGAGGTTGTCCGCGGTGAGCCGGGGCACGGTCAGCAGACTACCGAGGACGTCGATAGCCTGGCTCGATGCGACATGCTGCGGGGCACCGACGGGTACTCGCGGGGGGTGCCGCAGCTATCGGCTTGATCTACGCGCTGACAGGGTGCCGGCAGACCTCCGGCCTGTCGAAGCAGGAGATCGTCGTCCATTTCACGACCAACGCGACGCCGGCCGACCATGCACGGGTCTGGGCCTTGTGTCAGCACATACCCAACGTTGTCCCCGAACCTTTGGACACCACAAGCAAGTACAAGGCGACGCTGCTCTACAACGTCCGGTACCGAGTCGATCACGCCACCAACCTGCAGCTGCAGCAGCTCTTCAACTGCCTCAAGCAAGACCCGACGGTCGCCGGGTACGACAACGGGGACAGCGCCGACAACTAGTGCCGACAACTAGCCGCTCACGAGCCCGCTTTGCTGTTACTCGCCGCCGCGTGACGGCGAGCCGATTTCGATCATGCGCTCGACGGAGTGCCGTGCGCGCGCCGCGACCGACGGATCGACGTCGACTTCGAACACGTTCTCCCGCAACGATCGCAGCAGCTTGGCCGGTGTGATCATCTTCATGTAGGGGCACACCGCGCGCGGCGAGACTGGCATGAAGTCAGTCGTCGAATTGAGTTTGTGCAGCTGGTGCAAGATGCCGGTCTCGGTTGCTACCAGCACCCGCGGCGCCTTCGTCGACTTCGCGTACTCGACCATGCCGCCCGTCGACAGTATGCGCGTGCGGTCGGCTGGGAGGTCGCCGGTACTGGTGAGGTAGAGCGCCGTCGTCGTGCAGCCACACTCAGGATGCACCAGCAGGTCGGCGTCCGGGTTGGCGTCGAGCGTGGCGCGCAGATCGGACGGCGAGATCTCGGCGTGCACGTGGCACTCACCCGCCCACACATCCATGTCGCGACCGGTCACCCGCCGCACGTGCGCGCCGAGGAACTGGTCGGGAAGAAAGAAGATTTCCTTGTCCTCCGGGATCGAACGCACAACGTCGGCGGCGTTGGACGACGTGCAGCAGACATCAACCTCGGCCTTGATAGCGGCGGATGTGTTGACGTAGGCCACGACGACTCCGTCGGGGTGATCCGCTTTCCACGCCAGCACGTCAGCGACATCGATGCTGGCCGCCAAGGAACAGCCTGCGTCGAGATCCGGGATCAGCACTGTCTTGCTGGGAGCCAGGATCTTCGCCGTCTCTGCCATGAAGTGCACGCCACAGAACACGATCGTGTCGGCGTCGCTCGCTGCGGCGATCCTCGACAGCGCCAGCGAGTCACCGACGTGGTCGGCGACGTCTTGGATGTCGGGCAGCATGTAGTTGTGCGCGAGGATCACCGCGTTGCGCGAAGCGGCGAGAGACCGAATCTCTTCAGCCCACCCGTCCGGGGGTGGGCTCTGCGGCAACACAGGGGTTGGGTAGAGGTCCGTTGTCACGACTTCTGTTCCTTGACGTAGGGGCCTTCGGCTGAAGGGTCGGCTTTTGTGGAGTGGCCGAGCTGGGTTACCGCCGGGCCGTCGATCCCGATCCGGTCAGTCGACACGAACTCCGGTTGCGCTCCGTCGCCGACCGGACCCGCGTTTGCCATCACGACGGCGATCCATGGCAGGACGAGCGCGGCTGCGATGCCGATCACGCGCAGCCATCCGGTGAACAAGAAGATTGCGAGCACCAAGAAGACCACCCGGACCGTCATCGATATGAGATAACGCCGAAGCCGGCCAGACATTTCCTGGGAGTGACCTGGCTGGGCTGCGGTGACCAGGTAGACCGGTGAATCGTCGTCCTGCCCGCGGTCCCGCACCCGTCTTGCCACCCCTCTACCGTACGCCGCGATGATGAGGACGCAGCTGACGACCATTCAAGTGCGACAAAGCAGGAGGTTCCCATGAGCGACCGCACCTACCGGGTCACCGAGATCGTCGGTACGTCGGGCGAAAGCGTTCAACACGCCGTTCGCAATGGCGTCCATCGAGCGTCGCAGACCATCCGGCACCTGGATTGGTTCGAGGTGACCGATATCCGAGGTCACATCGTCGACGGCGACGTCGAGCACTTTCAGGTCACCATGAAGGTTGGGTTCCGCCTCGAGGATGTGTAAGGCAGTTACGAAGCCTTACTCACTGTGCTCATGTTGAAGTCCGGAATGCGTACCGCCGGCATCGCTGTGCGGCTGAAGTAGTCGTTCCATTCACGGCACAAGCACACCTCTGTTGCGCCGACCTCCGTGATGCGATCGAGCAGGTCGACAGGACTTTCATTGAACCGGAAGTTATTGACCGCCCCGACCACCTCACCGCCCTCCACGAGGTAGACGCCGTCGCGTGTCAGACCGGTGAGCAGCAGTGTCTGCGGATCGACGGAGCGGATGTACCACAAACATGTCAGCAACAGCCCGCGCTCGGTGCTGTGAATCATGTCGTCGAGGCTTGCGGTTGCGCCGGCCTGTTCGAAGATGAGGTTGTCGATGGCGGGCGTGACGGGCAGCCCGGTCAGGGCCGCGGTGTGGCGGGTTTGGATCAGCGAGCTCAAGCGTCCCTCGTCGATCCACGTCGTCGGCGACAGGTCGAGGCCGTTGTCGAAGACTGAACTCTCCGCACTTGACGTGTGAGCAACGACGAAAGGAATGCAGGCAAGGCCGGGCGCGGCCGGGTCGCTGCGCAACGTCACCGGGAGGCTGCTCAGTGACTCACCGACCCTGGTCGCGCCAGCCGGCTTGGAGAAAACGGTGCGGCCGTCGTGGGCGTCGCGTGCCCCGGACGACCAGTACATGTAGATCAACAGGTCCGCCAGCGCGCCGGGCGGCACGATGGTCTCGTAACGCGCGGCGGGGAGATCGACGTGTCGAGACGCCCACTCGAGGCGTTGCGCGAGCGCATCGGCGTCGCGGCCGATGTCGATGTCGGTGAAGTCGCGGGTGGCCGCTCCCGACCACGCAGACCGTGCCAGATCGTTCGACTTGGCGTTCATTTCGAGCTTGCCGGTGGGTTGATCGTGGCGCAGCCGCAAGCCGGTCGAACTTCCCATGAAGCTGGAGTTCACGACGTGTTCGGCGAAGCCGAACAGCAGCCGGTCCTGTGCTGCAGCCTTCGTCAGCGCCGCTCCGAGATCGCCGACGAATCCCTCGAAGACCGCGGCGGAGGTCTCCTGGGGCTCGTCGTGCCATGCCGGGTCTGCCGGCCTGTTCGGTTCGACCAGCGCGCCTGCGTCCTCGGCCGGGGTGTTCTCGCCCGCTGCGGCTACGGCGGCCCGCACGAGATCGTCGAGATCAGCGGTACGCACCGAGCTTCGCGACACAACGCCCGCTGCTACGCCGTCCGCCCCTTTGACTGAGGCGATCACGGTCAACCGGCGGCCGCGCGTTACGCCGTTGGTCGTGAGGGTGTTGTTCGCCCAGCGCACGTTCGCGCTGCTCGACTCGTCGGCGAGCACCACGCAGCCATCGACACCCTTGATGCCTGCCGCGATCTCGAGCGCGCGCTCGACGGTCTCCTGCGGTGTCTGGTCGCTCATCTAGCGGCCACCTTCCTGGACGGTATTCAGGATCTTGACGCCGCGAAACACTGCCGAGGGGCAGCCGTGGCTGACCGGCGCGATCTTGCCCTGGCTGAGCCTTGCCGCAGTTGAACGCCCCGCCCAGCACGTAGGTCTGCGGCCCGCCGACGGCGTCCATCGAGCCCCAGAAGTCGGTGGTGGTGGCCTGGTAGGCAATGTCGCGTAGCTGGCCGCTGAGGTGCCCTGAGCGGATCTCGTAGAACCGCTGGCCAGTGAACTGGAAGTTGTAGCGCTGCATGTCGATCGACCAGCTCTTGTCGCCGACGACGTAGATGCCGCGTTCGACGCCGGCGATGAGCTCTTCGGTCGACGGCCCATTCGGCTGCCGGTTGCAGCGAGACGTTAGCCATCCGCTGCACCGGCACTCGGTCGGGCGCATCGGCGAAGGCGCAACCGTTCGAGCGGCCGAGGCCCTTGAGCTTCGCCATCCGGCGGTCGAGCTGATAGCCGACCAGGACGCCGTCGCGGATGAGATCCCACTGCTGACCTGCCACGCCATCGTCGTCGTAGCCAATCGTCGACAGGCCGTACTCGGCGGTCCGGTCACCGGTGACGTGCATGTGCGGGCGAGCCGTAGACGAGCGAACCGAGCTTGTCGAAGGTCGCGAAACTGGTGCCCGCGTAGGCGGCCTCATAGCCGAGTGCGCGGTCGAGTTCGGTCGCGTGTCCGATCGATTCATGGATAGTCAGCCAGAGGTTCGACGGATCGATCACGAGGTCATAGGTGCCGGCCTCGACCGACGGTGCCTTCATCTTCTCCGCGAGCAGAACGGGGATCTCGGCGATCTCCTGGTCCCAGTCCCAGCCGGTTCCGGTCACGAACTCCCAGCCACGACCGACCGGCGGCGCCAGGCTTTCCATCGTCTCGAATCGCCCGGTATCGGCGTCGACGCACACCGCGGTCAGGGTCGGCATCAGCCTGACCCGCTGTTGGCGCGTCGTCGTACCGGCGAGGTCGGCGTAGAACTTGTGCTCCAACACCTGCGCGACAGCAGCGTCGACGTGGTCGATGCCGTCGGAGGCCAGTAGCCGGGCCGAGCGTTCGGCGAGAAGCGCGACCTTCTCGCTGTCGGGGACATCGAACGGGTTGATGTCGTATGACGACACCCAGCGTGCGTCGGCGTAAACCGGTTCGTCGGCCAGCTCGACCGGCTCACGGTTCAGCGGACGCGTCGCCTTGGCGATGGCCACGGCCTGTTCGGTGACGCGGACCGCTTCCTCGGGAGTCAGGTCGACAGCAGCGGCAAAGCCCCACGTGCCCTCGTGCACAACGCGGACGGCGAACCCGGTGTCGACATCGTCGAGACGACCCTCAAGGCTTCCGTCGCGCAACCGCAGCTGCTGCGTGCGGTGCCGCTCGACCCGCAGGTCTGCATGGGCGACCCCGAGTTCTCGTGCGCGTGACAACGCGGCATCGGCGAGGGCCTGCAGCGGCAAGTCGAGAAAGGACTGGTCGATCTCGCGGTCGGGCATCGCGGGGGCTACCTCCGGCGTTCGGGCCGTCTGGGACGGCTGATCGAAGGCCACCCTACGTCGAGGGCCTGCGTCGACGATTGAGGGCGCACATGCAACCGCCGTCTGGCCGGGGAGGGGTCCCAGGCGAGACGGCGGTGGCGGAGCGAGTGCGGGTGAGGCGGGGTAGTGCGGGGTGGGGTACTGCGCGCGCCGGCAGTGGGTAGCTGCCAGTGTTTCGGGCGGTTCGGCAGTGGGTGCTGCCATTTCTTTGGAGCGGGTGGGGTAACGCGGCGGTGCTGGTCTGAGCGGCGGGTACCGGTCAGGCCTTGAGGCGTGCCGCCCCGCCTGCCCGTCCCCCCGGACCAGGCAGACGAGGCAGCAAGTCGGTGACGTCGAAGTAGTCGGCGGTGTCGACCAGGGCGTCCGACATCGCGGCGAAGCGAAGGCGACCACCCGTCTGGCGCACCCATTCGGCTGCAGCGACGAGAACGGCGAGTGCACGTTCGTGGATTTCGGTGACACGGCCGGCGTCGACGAGCACGTCGTCGCAGCCCTCCGGTCGCTTGCTCAGCAGGGTGGCCCGCAGGTCGGGCAGAGAGGCGACGTCCAGGGAGCCGGCCAACCGGACCACGATTCCGTCTGCGAGGACGTTCGCGGTCACCGTGTCGAAGGTGTCGGCGGTCATTGTGCTCATCGGGGTTCTCCACCTGCTGGTTGCTGCGTCTGTTGGACTTGCTGTACTGGCGACTACTTATTGATCGGGGAGCTTGAGGTCTGGAAGCAGGTCCACACGGAGCGACTTTCCTGCGCCGCGCGACGATTCAGGCGCCCACCGTTGCGCTGACCGGCGTTAGACCACCCGGCGTAGCAGCAGGCGCGGTGGTCGCGCTCAGTAGCTTGAGGCGCGGTCGCGCCCGTTAGCCGGATTACCGGTAGCCTCGGCGGGCGACCGATAGTGGCGTCGGCGCCCGGCCGCACCGGGCTCGTGGAGGGACCCGCGTGCCGCGCTCTGTGCTCGTCACCGGCGGAAGCCGCGGCATCGGACTCGCGGCGGCGCACGCCCTGGCAGCGGCCGGCGACCGCGTCGCGGTGACTTACCTGTCGAGCGCGCCGCCGGAAGGGCTGCTGGCAATCCGTTGCGACGTCACTAACGCCGACGAAGTCGAGGCCGCCTTCGAGCGGGTCGAGTCGGAGCAGGGCACAGTCGAAGTCTTGGTCGCCAACGCGGGGATCACCCGCGACACGCTGCTGCTGCGGATGACCGACGACGACTGGGACTCCGTGATCGCCACCAATCTGACCGGCGCCTACCGGGTTGCGCGCCGGGCTGCTCGCGGCATGCTGCGGGCGCACAACGGCCGGATGATCTTCGTCTCCTCGGTTGTCGGCCTTTCCGGGTCGGCCGGCCAGGCCAACTACGCGGCGACGAAGTCAGGATTGGTGGGGTTCGCGCGTTCCTTGGCCCGCGAGTTCGGGTCTCGCGGCATCACCGCCAACGTGGTTGCCCCCGGTTTCATCGAGACCGACCTGACGGCGGTTCTCGCCGATGGCAGGCGCGCCGAGCTGCTCGATCAGATTCCGCTGCGCCGCTACGGGTCACCGGACGAGGTCGCCGGGGTGATCCGCTTCCTGGCCAGTGACGAGGCTGCATACATCACCGGTGCCGTCGTACCCGTTGACGGCGGATTGGGAATGGGGCACTGAATGGGTCTACTCAGTGGTTCTGGACTGCTTAGTGGCAAGCGCCTGCTTATCACCGGCGTGCTGACTGAGGCTTCGATCGCATTCGATGCTGCTCGGCTGGCGCAGCAGGAGGGCGCAAAAGTCGTCCTGTCGTCCTACGGCCGGGTGTTCAGGCTCACCGAGCGAATCGCTGGCCGGCTGCCCGAGCCGCCGCCGGTAATCGAGCTCGACGTCACCAACGTCGACGACCTGGCCGCTTTGCCCTCACGCGTCGGTGAGCATGTCGACGGCATCGACGGGGTCGTGCACGCGATCGCGTTCGCGCCAGGCGACGCCCTCGGCGGCAACTTCCTCAACACCGGCTGGGACGACGTCGCAACAGCGCTGCACGTGTCCGCCTACTCGTTGAAGGCGCTGACGATGGCTGCCTTGCCGATGATGACTGGCGGCGGGTCAGTCGTCGGACTCGACTTCGACGCAAAGGTGGCCTGGCCGCTCTACGACTGGATGGGCGTCGCCAAGGCTGCGCTCGAATCGACCTCGCGCTACCTGGCTCGCGACCTCGGCAAGCAGAACATCCGGGTGAACCTGGTCTCCGCGGGACCGATCAGGACGATGGCGGCCAAGGGCATCCCAGGGTTCGACGAGTTGGCCGCGATCTGGGAGACCCGTGCTCCGATGGCGTGGGATGTCACCGATGCCGAGCCGGCTGCCCGCGCCATCGTGGCCCTGCTCTCCGATTGGTTCCCCAAGACCACCGGCGAGATCATCCACGTCGATGGCGGCGTCCACGCCATGGGCAGCTGATCGACGTCCCGCTCGACGCTGCGGAGTCCCGCGCGTGGACCTACTCGGCGTACCGTTGATCACGTGAGCACCACGCAGACCAGGAACGCCCGCCGCCAGCAGCGGCTGGTGATGGCGATTGTGCTCAACATTGCTGTCGTCGTGGCGCAGATCGTCTGGGGACTGCTCGCGCATTCCCTCGGGTTGCTTGCCGATGCAGGACACAACCTTGCGGACGTCGCCGGACTGGCCATCGCGGTCATCGCCCTGCGGTACTCACTTCGCAGCGCCACGATGGCGCGCTCGTTCGGCCATCACCGGGCGACGATCCTCGCGGCGCTGGCGAATGGCGGCCTGCTGCTTGCGGTGACTGGGTTCGTGGCAGTCGATGCGGTGCTCAGGCTCGTTCATCCGCGGCCGGTGCACGGCGGCATCGTGGCCCTCGTTGCCCTTGGTGCTGCCGTGTTGAACGGGGTCGGGGCGACGCTCGTGCACGAACGGCGCGCCCGACCAGGTGCGCAGCCCGATCTGAACATGTCCGCCGCAACGTTGCACCTTGTCTCAGACGCGGCTGTTTCGCTCGCGGTTGCTGCTGCAGGTCTCGTCATCCTGCTCAGCCACGGCACGTATTGGCTCGACCCGGTGGTATCGCTGGTGGTCTGTGTCGCCATCACCAGCCAGGGCGTTCGGCTCCTGCACCGCAGCGCCGACGTCTTGCTGGAGTCGACGCCGAAGGCGATCGACCCGGAGGCCGTGCTTGCGGCCGTGCGCAACGTCCCCACGGTGGTCGATGTTCACGACCTGCATGTGTGGAGCTTGTCGAGCGAACTGCATGCGATGTCTGCGCATGTGGCGGTCTCGGGTCACCCAACGCTGGAGCAGGCACAGGCAACGGGGGAGCGGATCAAGGACATGGTCGCTCTCGATTTCGACATCGCTCACGCCACGATCGAGATGGAATGCGAAGCGTGCCCCGCACCCGACCCGTGTGCGCTCGAGTCGCCGACGAGCGCGTCGGGTTACCAAGTGCTGCATCCGCACCGGAGATAGCCAGGGGGCGTAGCCGTCCTGCTAGGAGACGGTGAGTTCCTAAGGGACGGTGACTTCCTAAGGGGCGGTGGATTCCTAAGGGACGGTGGGTTCTAAGGGACGGTGGCTTCGTTTCCGGCCGGGTCCCAGCCGGTTTCGCGGAGCCGTTCACGCACCCGCTCGATGTCGGCCGCCGAGGGCTCCTCGTGGGTCAGCTCCGCGATGGCAGCGGAGATCGTCGCAGTGTCATCTCCTGGCACCAGTTCGCTCGCGACCTGCGTCAACTCGTCGTCGTCCATTCGTCGTTTCAACAAGGCGAGCAGCGGGATGTAGTCCTGCCGCGGGACGCCCTCGGGATAGCCCTTGCGCACCCACGCGACGATCGACTCCAGAAGCATTGACAGTGCCATGGACTCAACTCGTTTCAGCTGGCTTTGACGATGAGGTATATGCCGTATCCGATCGCGGCCAAAACCACCGCGAAACACAGTCCGGCAAGCGTCATGCCGACGCGGCTGCCGCCGACGACCCGGTCTTCATCAGTGCCGACCGCCGCGGCATCTGATCCGGTGGCGAGCGCCCGGATACCGACCGCGAAGATCGCGGGCAGGCCCGCCCCTGCGAGAAGTCCGACGACGATGATGCGCCAGAGCGCGCTGAGGTTGATCCAACTATTCATGGCGGCTCACACCCCTACCGGAGTCTTGGTCGCGGGCGGTGCGACAGTTCCCGACCACTCGTCGTTGACGTTCTTTGACGTCACTGCCGTCTTGCGTGACTGCCAGTAGAACGCAACGCCGCCCGCTGCAACGACGAGGAACATGATCAGGACGCCCGCCGATCCGCCGATCCCGTGCGCCGCGTAGTAGGCCAGTGCCCCGACGGCTCCTGCGGCAGGCAGCGTGATCACCCACGCCGTCGCCATGCGGCCGGCGACACTCCACCTGACCTCGGCGCCTCTCTTGCCAACCCCGGAGCCGAGGATCGAGCCGGTCGCAACGTGAGTCGTCGACAGCGAGTAACCGAAGTGGCTCGAGAGCAAGATGACCGCCGCTGACGAAGACTCCGCAGCCATGCCCTGAGGTGCGTCGATCTCGACGAGTCCCTTGCCGAGGGTTCGGATGACTCGCCAACCGCCGATGTAGGTGCCGAGACTGATCGCGAGCGCGCAGCTCAAGATCACCCAGAACGGAGCCTTCGCACCGGTTGCCACTGTGTGGTTCGCGATCAGTGCCAACGTGATGATGCCCATGGTCTTCTGGGCGTCGTTGGTGCCGTGCGCCAAAGACACCATCGAGGCCGAGCCGATCTGGCCGATCCGGAAACCGTGCGTGCGCGTTTTTTCGTTGACGCCATGGGTGATCCGGTACACGAGGTAAGTGCCGATCGCGGCGATGCACAGCGCGATGATCGGCGACAGCAGTGCAGGGATGATGACCTTTTGCACGAGGCCGTGCCACTTCACACCGTGCGAGCCGGCGGCGGCGAGCGTCGAGCCGATCACGCCACCGATCAGGGCATGCGACGAACTCGAGGGGATGCCGAGAAACCAGGTGGTGAGGTTCCACAGGATCCCACCGGCGAGGCCGGCAAAGACGACGGTCAAAGTGATGAGCTTGGTGTCGACAAGCCCGCTCGCGATGGTTGCTGCGACGCTCAGGGAAAGGAACGCGCCGACAAGATTGAGGACGCCGGACAGCGCAACAGCGACCTTGGGTGGGAGTGCTCGGGTGGCGATGGAGGTCGCCATCGCATTACCCGTGTCATGGAACCCATTGGTGAAGTCGAACGCCAACGCGGTGACGACCACCAGGACAAGAACGAAGTCGTTGCTCACGTCGCGAAGGTATGGCGGCAGCGGGTGACCCTGAAACGGGGCAAAGGCAGACTTCACCGAGCGTTCACCCGCGCGTCATCTTCGTCGCCCGTGCGGCCGAAGCTGGGTTGCCGGGCGGGCCGGAGATACGGCAGATTCTCGGCGAGCGAACCGAAATGGAGCAGCACATGCCGTCGTCTACCACCAAAGACCCTGCAGCAGCGCGCAAGCGGCGAAGCGTTGAGTGGGAGTCCGTCAACCTGAATGAGTCACTCGAAGGGTTGACGCTCGAAGCCGACAACGAGGACCTGGACGATCCGATCCTCGTCGGCGCCGACGGCAAGCGAGTGACGACCTGGCGCGAGAACTACCCGTACGAAGATCGGCTCGAGCGCCCCGAATACGAGCGCCAGAAGCGGGCCTTGCAGGTCGAGCTGTTGAAGATGCAGGAATGGATCCAGGACGGTGGGCAGCGGGTATGCGTGCTCTTCGAAGGCCGGGACGCGGCAGGCAAGGGCGGCACGATCAAACGGTTCATGGAACATCTCGACCCCAAAGCGGCCCGCATTGTGGCTCTAGGAAAGCCGAGCGAGCGCGAGCAGGGGCAGTGGTATTTCCAGCGATACGTTGCTCAACTGCCCAGCGCCGGTGAGATCACGTTGTTCGACCGCTCCTGGTACAACCGCGCAGGGGTCGAGCGAGTCATGGGCTGGACCACGGAAGACAAGTACCGGCTGTTTCTCGAGCAGGCGCCGTTGTTCGAGAAGCTGCTCACCGATGACGGCATGATCCTGATCAAGTTGTGGTTCTCGGTATCGCGTAGCGAACAACGCACCAGGTTCGTCATCCGCCGCATTGACCCGGTGCGGCAATGGAAGCTGAGTCCAACGGACCTCGCGCTTGTCGACCGCTGGGACGATTTCACTGAAGCCAAAGCGGCGATGTTCGATGCGACCGACACCGACTACGCACCTTGGACTGTCATTCGCAGCAACGACAAGCGGCGTGCGCGGGTGGCGGCCATGCGCCACGTATTGGCGAGAGTTCCTTATCCCGACAAGGATTCCGCGATCATTGGCAAGGCGGACTCACGCATCGTAGGTCCGCCTTGGAAGATCTACGAACACGACGAGCGCAAGATCAGTCGGCCACCGGGCCGGACATCTGCCAAGACACCCGAGTCAGTGGGTGCGTCGTCCGGCGCGTAGCTCGTCAATCGTCGTCGCGAGTCGCAGCTGTCCTCGTCTCGGGCTTCTTGGCGTCTTCAATCCAACGCACCCACTCTTTGCGATGGGTAAAGGAAAGTTGCTCGAAGAACGCTCGTACCGACGGCTGCGCATCCAATGCAGCGGCAAGGTCCGGCGGCACGACGACCTCGCGCACAGCTGTGTCGAGTTCGATCTCGACATCAATGTCCTCGCCAGCTGAGACTCCCGCGCCAGCGCGATGTTCGGCGGCAAGCGGCACCATGTACCGACCGCCCATGAACATCGCGGTCGTGCGGTAGGAGTAGCCGTTGATGGTGATCCGCACGGCGGGTCGCTTCCCGGCGCCGAGCTTGGCCACTACCTCGTCAGGCACCTGCAAACCGGTCGCCGATTTACCCTCAAGAAGTACTTCGGTGTGAAACCTCATCCCGGGATTATCTCGTGGGTGTCGTTCTACGCCAGCCCATCGGCGTCCGCTGCATCGATCTCGTCGCGCGTGATGCCGAGCAGGTACAGGATCGCGTCGAGGTACGGCACGTTCAGTGCGGTATCGGCGGCTTCGCGCACGACGGGTTTGGCGTTGAACGCGACACCGAGTCCGGCCCGCCCGAGCATGTCGAGATCGTTTGCACCGTCGCCGATTGCGATGGTCTGCGTGAGCGGCACACCTGCCGATGCGGCGAAACGTTCGAGTGCGGCGGCTTTTCCCGGCCGGTCGACAATCGAACCGACGAGTTGTCCCGTGAGCAGTCCGTCGACTACGTCGAGCGTGTTGGCGGCCGCAAAGTCGAGACCGAGTTCGTCGACGAGACCGTCAGTGATTTGGCTGAAGCCGCCGCTCACGATCGCGACCAAGTATCCGAGGCGCTTCAACGTACGCACCAGGGTACGAGCGCCTGGCGTCAGCACCAACGAGTCGCGCACGTCGGCCAATACCGATTCAGGCAACCCTTTGAGCAGCGCGACCCGTTCGCGCAGCGACCGTTCGAAGTCCAGTTCGCCACGCATCGCGGCCTGTGTAATCGTGGCCACCTGCTCGGCGCAGCCGGCACGTTCGGCGAGCATCTCAATGACCTCGCCGCGCACGAGTGTCGAGTCGACGTCCATGACAACCAGCCGCTTTGCACGGCGGTACAACCCACTTCGCTGGACGGCGACATCGACGTGCAGCATCGCGGCTTGCGCGTTCAGTTCCGTCCGCAAGAGATCCGGGTTCGCACCCGACACGTCCATCTCGATGCACGTCACCGGATGACTGGCCAGCCGCACGATGCGGTCAATGTTCGCGCCGTGACTCGCAATACAGCCGGCAATGCCAGCCATCGCCGCCGGCAGCAGTGGATGCCCCAAAACCGTGACATGCAAAGGCCCAGGCAGTGCAGCGGCCTCAGCCTGCGGCCCAACGGCGATCTCGATCTCAAGGCCGAGGTCGCGTGCGGCCTGCGAAAGTCCGTCACGCAACGCGAGTTCACCGGCCGCATCGGTACCGGCCAGATCGGCGAGCACGCCGAGGATCAAGCGCCCACGCAACACGATCTGCTCGGTGTCGAGAACGAGCAGCGGAAACTTCGCCATCTCGTCGAACAGGCGCGAGGTCACGCCGGGACGATCGCGGCCGGTGAGCGTGACCAGCAACGTGCGGTCGACTGTCATCGACGGTCGGGCTCGACAGCTCCGGCGGGCCGAGTCGCGGGCAGCGCCAGCAGCGGCACGTTGTAGGCCACCATCGCGGCCTCTCGCACCGCATGCGACAGCGCGCTCAGTGCCTGAGTCCGAGCTTGACTGCCGGACGCCGAGATGGCGCCGGCATCTGCGCGAGCTGCGCGCACGATCCGCCACAGCATCAGTGAGCGTTCGGCGAGCGCGCGAGCCGGCGGGGGCCAGCCCGGTGGAAATCGTTGCCCGGCAGCGCGCAACGCCGCTTCCGCTTCCTTGCGACCGGCGGCGACCTCGGGCCGCCAATGTGCGAGGTCGAGGGCGGCGAGCTCGTTGGTGGCCTCCCGCAACGCGCGCCCGAGCGCACGGTCGGCCTGCTCGACGACGTGCAGTGGGTCGGGGGCGGGCAGGTTGCCAATCGGTGCGAAGGCGGTAGCGGCGCTCGCTGGTTCACCGAGCACCGCGAGTTCTAGTGGGTCGACCGCTTCGAGCCCTTCGATCAGGACGTGCCAGCGCCAACCCCGGTAGGACGACCCTCGCTTATCCGGCATAGGGATAAGCCCGATCCGCGCGTGGTCAGTGACGAGCAAGACGCCGCATTCGGCCTCGAGCGCGGCCACCGAGAACGGGCCGGTTCCGGTCAGCCCGAGCGGGTCTCCGGCCACCGGAAGGACCAGCGACACTTCGCGCACGCCCACCTGCAACAACCGCCCGACGACGTCGGCCAGCGCGAACTCGACCGCGACGGCACCCACGTCAGGCACTCTCGTGACCAGCTCCATGCCGTCGCCGCCGTCGATGTCGACGCGCCAATCCGGCCAGCCGGTGACAACGTGGCCGTCGCTGCCAGCCTCGATCGCGGTGAGCGCGGCGTCAGTATCGACCCGATTTCCCAGCGCCGCGGCGAACCAGGCGGCGAAGCGACCACACAGTTCGGGGTCGGCAAGAGGCTCATGCGGCAGGTCCTCTTGGGGCGTTGGCACGTGCCTAGCCTAAGCAACGGCGGCCGCGGGTCGACGTCCCGCCTGGTTTGTCGGCAGGTAAGTTTCGTGCGTGCAGGCAACCGGCGACGTCATTGCGATGCAGGGCGTCGGTGTGGTCCGCGACGGTGCGACGCTGCTCGACTACGTCGACTGGGCGGTCGATCAGGATCAGCGGTGGGTCGTGCTCGGCCCGAACGGCGCCGGCAAGACGACCTTGCTGCGGGTCGCTTCGACCCGACTCTTCCCGACGCGCGGAACGGTCGACATCCTCGGCGAGCGGCTGGGCCGGGTCGACGTGTTCGAGCTTCGGCCGCGCATCGGGTTGTCGAGTGCGGCGTTGGGGGAGCGGATCCCGGCGCGCGAGAAGGTGAGAGACGTCGTGCTGACCGCCTCGTATGGCATGGTCGGGCGGTGGCGCGAGCGCTACGACATCCATGACGAGGTGCGCGCCGAACACGTTCTGAAACAGGTCGGCTGCGCACATCTTGCCGATCGCACCTATGGAACGCTGTCCGAGGGTGAACGCAAGCGCGCACAGATCGCGCGGGCATTGATGACCGATCCCGAGATGCTGCTGCTCGACGAGCCGGCCGCGGGTCTCGATCTTGGCGGCCGTGAGGATCTCGTCGCCAGGCTCGCCGCCATTGCTGCGGATCCTGGTGCGCCCACGACCGTGCTCGTCACGCACCACGTCGAGGAGATCCCGGTCGGCTTCACGCACGCCTTGCTGTTGCGCAGTGGCCAGGTAGTCGCCGCCGGACCTTTGCACGAGTCGATGACCGAGCAGTCGCTGTCGGACACCTTCGGCATCGGACTGCGTCTTGACTATCGCGACGGACGCTTCGCCGCCCGCGCGCAATGAGACTTCGCCGCCCGCGCGCAATGAGACTTCGCCGCCCGCGCGCAATGAGACTTCGCCGCCCGCGCGCAATGAGACTTCGCCGCCCGCGCGCAATGAGACTTCGCCGCCCGCACGGTGTGAAATACCGGCCTATGATCGAGTTATGTCCGCTTGGCTTGTTTGGACGATCGTGGCGGCTGCGTGTGCCGCCGCAGAGGCTCTGACCCTGACACTGGTCCTCGGCTTCGTCTCCCTTGCCGCGGTGGTCGCGCTCGTCGTAGCGGTGGTTGGCGGTCCCGTACCGCTGCAGCTCGGCGCCTTCATTGCCGGCTCTATCGGGCTCGTTGGGGTGGCCAGGCCGATCGCCAAGTCGCACTTGCGCACACCGGCCGAACTCAAGAGCGGCATCGACGCGCTGGTAGGCAAGAGTGCGCTCGTCCTCGAACGGGTAGACGCTCATCACGGTCAGGTCAAGATCGGTGGCGAGGTCTGGACCGCCCGCGCCTACATGGAAGACCAGGTTCTCGAACCTGGGACGTCGGTCGACGTCGTAAAGATCCAGGGCGCCACCGCCCTGGTCTATGGAACGGAGTAGTTCATGGGCCCCGAGGCCATTGCTCTCATCATCGTCGCGATCTTCGTGTTGCTGGTCGTTGGGCGCACGATCCGCATCGTGCCGCAGGCGCGTGCGGGCATCGTCGAGCGCTTCGGCCGGTACAACAAGACGTTGACGCCAGGCCTGAACATCGTGGTGCCGTTCGTCGACCGGTTGCGCCCGCTGCTCGACTTGCGCGAGCAGGTCATCTCGTTCCCGCCGCAGCCGGTCATCACCGAAGACAACTTGGTCGTCGGCATCGACACGGTTCTGTACTTCCAGGTCACCGACGCACGTGCGGCGACGTATGAGATTGCGAACTACATCCAAGCCATCGAGCAGCTCACCGTGACGACACTTCGTAACGTCGCCGGCGGCATGGACCTTGAAAAGACGTTGACCTCACGCGAGGAAATCAACTCGCAGCTGCGGGTCGTGCTCGACGAGGCGACCGGCAAGTGGGGCATCAAGGTCAACCGCGTCGAGCTCAAGTCGATTGATCCGCCGGCGTCCATCAAGGACTCGATGGAAAAGCAGATGCGCGCCGACCGTGACAAGCGGGCCGCGATTTTGACCGCCGAGGGTTTCAAGCAGTCGCAGATTCTCACCGCTGAAGGTGAAAAGCAGTCGGCGATCCTCAAGGCCGAGGGCCAGGCGCAGGCCGCCGTGACCCAGGCGACGGCTGACGCGAAGGCGCAGGCGCTGCGGGCCGAGGGTCAAGCAAAGGCGATTGGCACGGTCTTCCAGGCGATTCACGAAGGCAAGCCGGACGCCGAGTTGCTCGCGTATCAGTATCTGCAGATGCTCCCGCAGATCGCCCAGGGCACCGCGAACAAACTCTGGATCGTCCCGAGCGAGATGGGCAAAGCGCTCGAGGGCCTTGGCAGCATCGTGGGCGGCCTGACCGGCGCGGCAGCGAGTCGAATGGCAAAGTCCCGGCGCCCCCCAAGCCAGCTGCGATCGAGCCGCCGCCCTCAGACCCAGCGTGACCATGAGACTCAGCGTGATCATGGGGAAATGGGTGGGTCTCCAGGCGAAAAGTGCCCCATCTTCCCATGATCATCGAGGCAAGGGGTTCCTCCGGCTAGCTGATCTTGGACGCTAGCGACTCGACGAGCTGGACGTACCAGTCGGCGTGGTTGTAGTTCCAGATTGCTGTCGAGAGTGACGTGCCGCCTCGTCCGGCGCCGTTCGCGCACAGGTAGGCGGCCGCGGTGAAGACGGAATCGGCCGGGTCCATGATGTCGGCCTTGCCGTCGTGGTCTCCGTCGCGCGCGTACTCGGCGAACGTCGCCGGCAAGAACTGCATCGGGCCCAGCGCACCGGCTGTCGAGACCATCGTGCCCAAGCCGTCGTGAGTTTCGACCTGGCCGATCGCCGCCAACACGGTCCACGACAACCCTGGGCAAGTCGCCGCGGCGGCCTGGAACAGCAGCTTGTAGTTCGCCGGTGCAGCGGCTGCCTGCGCTGCGGCAGCGGCTTGCGCTGCGGCGGCCGCGGCTGCTGCTTGGGAGGCCGCCAGTGCCGCGGCGGCGTCCTTCAGTGCCTGCAGATTCTTGGCCCGCGACGATGCCTCATTGAGGAGGGCTTGTTGCTGGCCAAGGAGATTCTGGAGATCGGCAAGTCGCGAGTTCACGGCGTCCGTGTTGGAAAGCCCGTTGTCGATCTGATTCTGCGAGGCGTCGAGCGTCGCCTTCGCCGATGCAGCCACGGCTAGTGCGCTAGCTGCACTGTCGGCGTCCGATGTGACGATGCCGTTGAGATAGGGCACCTGGCGCAGGCTCGCCGGGTCGCCGGACCGCAGGGCGCTGGCGTACAGGGCGAGCGACCCGCCGGCCTTGTACAGCGCGACGATGTGCGAGTCGCGTTGGGCGACGAGGGTGTCGGCCTGTACGAGAAGTGATGAATAGACGCGGCCCGCGGCAACGTTCATCGATACGGCCTGCCCGAGAGACGTCAGCGACGTGTCATACGCCGCCAGCGCAGCAACAACCTGGGGCTGCAGCTTGCTGATCTGCGCCGCCAACTGCTGTGCCTGGGCATTGGCTTGGTCGAGACTGTCGGCCTGCGCAGACGCGCTGGCCCCAAGGATGATCGCCATCGAGGTCCCCGCAACGACCAGCAATTGAAGCCGTCCGCGCCAAGGTCGGGCGCGCAGCTGGGGGGACGTCACCCAGGTTTAGTCGACCGCTGGCGACCGTCTCTTGACCTTTTGGGGCTTTCGTGACGGAAGTCTCCCGTCGAAACGGGCCGCTACCATCGCAGGCGTGCCGGCGCTGAACCCCTGGGAGATCGCCGGCATCTTCGGCGCTGGGGTCGTGGCGGGCACCGTCAACACCGTCGTCGGTTCAGGCTCGTTGCTCACATTTCCGACCCTCGTCGCGTTCGGGTACTCACCACTGGTCGCGAACGTCTCGAACACGCTGGGGTTGGTCCCTGGAGGGGTGAGCGGCGCGGTCGGCTATCGCCGCGAGCTGGTCGGCCAACGAGGCCGGATCCGGCGTTTCGGAGCGATCTCGATCGCCGGAGGGCTGCTCGGGGCGGGCTTGCTGCTCGCGCTCCCGAGCACATCGTTCGAGCGCGTCGTGCCCTATCTGGTGCTGGTCGCATGCGTGCTGGTGATCGTCCAGCCACGACTGTCCGCCCGGGTGATTCGTCAGGCCGCACTGCGCCCCCCGCGCGCGCGGCCGCACCGCGGGCTCGACGTCGGCGCGTTCCTGACCGGGATCTATGGCGGCTACTTCGGGGCGGCACAGGGCGTGATCCTGATGGCGCTGCTCGGCATCTTCCTTGACGACCACGTGCAGCGGCTGAACGCCCTGAAGAACGTGGTGATCGCCATGGTCAACGCGTCAGCCGCGCTGTTGTTCATCTTCTTCGCGCCGGTGGCCTACCTACCAGCCGCGCTGCTCGCGGTGGGGTCGGCGATCGGAGGTCAGATCGGAGCCACGGTCGGACGTCGGTTGGCGCCGAACCTGTTGCGGCTGTTGATCGTGGTGGTCGGGACAGGGGTCGCGATCAAGCTGTTCATCGCGCCCTGATGTCCCTTGATGTCACTGCGCCCTGACGAGGCCGGCCTTTCAGGGACGACGGCGGGTGACCATCACCTTGATCGCGAAGCCGAGGACGATCAGGACGGCGGCGATGATGATGAGCGCGTGAATCAGCGCATGAAAGATCAGTGCCACTACGAGTCCAGCCACGAACCCGGTGCCGAACAAAGCAGCGCTTGCTCGCACGATGCGCATCACCGACCCCCGACTGCGGCTGCCGATGACTTGCAGGTCGTCCATGGAACCCAGCTCCCTTTAAGTACTGCCGGATCAACGTGTGATCAACGACTCCACGGTACGCCAGCTTTCGGCGTCCGGGATGATGCGTGCCGTGGCTCGGACTGTGTTCCTGGACGGCGCGTTCGTCGACGGCGTAGCCAGCCCTGAGCTCGCCGACTACCGCGCGCTGACCGACGTCGAGCTGCGCCGCCGCTCCGAGCCCGCCAACGGCATCTTCATCGCTGAAGGGGAGTTGGTGATTCGGCGCGCGTTGCGAGCGGGCTACCCGATGCGGTCAGCCCTGATGACTCAGCGATGGCTGGCGCCGGTTGCGGATCTCGTTGCGGACGTCGATGTGCCGCTGTACGTCGGATCGGAAGAACTGCTCGAGTCGGTCACTGGCTACCACGTCCATCGCGGAGCCCTCGCGGCGATGGGACGGCTGCCGCTGAAGACGGTGTCTGACCTGCTGCCGCGCAGTTCGCGGCTTGTCGTGCTGGAAGAAGTCAACAGCCACACCAATCTGGGGGCGATCTTTCGCAGCGCTGCGGGTCTGGGCATGGACGCCGTGTTGCTCAGCCCCACCTGCGCGGATCCCCTCTACAGGCGCTCGGTACGCGTCTCGATGGGCGAGGTCTTCTCGATTCCGTACGCCCGCATCGAGTCATGGCCGAGCGGCTTGACCGACCTGCGTGACGCGGGGTTCCGAGTGCTCGCGCTGACGCCTGATTCGCAAGCCGATTCGATCGACGAGATCAAGGTGCTGGACGACGACAAGCTGGCGCTGCTCCTGGGCGCGGAGGGTCCGGGGTTGTCGAAGGCCGCGCTGGAGGCTGCAACCAGCCAAGTACGCATCCCGATGGGCAACGGGGTCGACTCGTTGAACGTTGCGGCCGCCACTGCCGTGGCCTGCTACGCGATCGCCCGAAGGACATCGCGCCGGTCACCCGAGCCGGCACCGCTCCAGACATGAGGCAAGCCGCCGGGTCGGTGGGGGGTTCGATCCGGCGGCTCGCGGTCTCAGTCGCCCGGCGTGGTTAGTGGCCGGGCGGGCGGTCTACCACCAGTGCTGGTCACGCATGGCGTTCCTCCAGGTCCTGTCGAGACAGTTGTGTCCGGGGACAAGTGGGTCGCGCGAGGCATCGGCGATGGCAGACTCCTCGGCACGCTTGGCCGGAAACTTAAACGGGTCTATCAAAACACCCGAACCGGTCAAATCGCACTATGAGTGCGCGTCGATCGCACTGCGCGTAGAGTTCGTGACTACAGCGGGTGATCATCCGACGGGTCCTCCGCTGGTTTGCACATCGGGTGCAGTTCAGGGGTGCACCGGGGGGTGATCGCCATCGCAGTCAGCCGGAACGATGGCGCGCCCGCAGTTCCCGCCCCGCGTACCGCCGCCACCCCAAGCGCCGTGCGTCCAGGCGGATGGCTTCGTCCGCTCTGGGCACTCCCGCGCCGGGCGCGTCCTTTCGTGATTGCCGTGAACGCGCTGTATCTCGGGTCTCTCGCGGTGGGTGTCGAGTCGACCCGTCCAAAGATGTCCGACGTGTTGACGTTCGCAGTGCTGGTCGCCTGCGCGGTGCTTTCGATCGAAGGCTCGTTGCGGCTGGTCTGGCGCGGTCCGAAACCTGGCCGCACCACAAACGACATGCTGGCTGTCTGGACCATCCCCGTCGTGTTGTTGCTTCCCCCGCTTTACGGGTCGCTCGTCGTGCTGCCGGTGTTTGCTTTCTTGCAGCTGCGCGTGGGCCGGCGTCCCTTGGTCAAGCTCGCGTTCAGCGTGTCAGCAGCGGGCTTGGCGAACTTCGTGGCATCGACGCTGCACGGAACGCTCGTCGCAGGACAGCTGCACGTAGCTCAGTCAAGTTGGGACGTGCATGCACTCGTTGGTACACCAGGGGTGCTCGCGGCCACAGTGGCCTGCGTCGTTGTACGGCACGCGATCAATATGGGCTTGGTTGCCGAAGTCATGACGTTGACCTCGACGTCAGCTCGGCTGCGCGACAGCTTTGTCGACCCTGAGGCGTGGGTCGGGATTGCTGCGGAGTCATGCACCGGAATACTCGTCGCGCTCGCCTGCGCTGCGTCGCCGTATGCGGTGCTGTTTGCCTTGGCACCTGTGCTGGTGTTGCAGCGAACGCTGTTGCTGGCCGAGTTCCGTGATGCAGCAAGGACCGACCCGAAGACCGGACTTGCGAACTCGAGCTACTGGCGAGAGGTCGCCGAACGCGAGATCAAGCGGGCGCGCGGCGGCGGCGAGCCGCTCGCGGTTCTGCTGGTCGACATCGACAACTTCAAGGCAGTCAACGACAGGTACGGGCACCTCACAGGCGACGACGTGCTGCGAGGCGTGGCCACTGGGCTCACCGAGGGCCTGCGCCCGCGAGACTTTGTCGGCCGGTTCGGTGGTGAGGAGTTCGTCATCCTGCTCGCTGGCTCTGACCTCGAACAGGCTCGCCATACCGCCGAACGCGTCAGGGCGCAGGTCGCGGAAGTTGCCGTTGCCGCTGCCAATCGCCGCGAACAGGTAAGCGTCACTGTCTCCGTCGGAGTCGCCGCATTCCGCGACAGCGGCCATTCCGTCCACGAGTTGCTCGATGCTGCCGACACTGCGCTCTACGCCGCGAAGCACGCAGGGCGTAACTGCGTGCGGGTGGCTGAAGGCGCGCGCCAGCAGGTGCTGGATCTCACCGCGGACGGTCGACGCTTCATTGACTTGCGTGCGCAGCGCGAATCCGTCGAGTAGCTCCCTATGCTTGACGCGTGACTCGCCGCCCCCACAGCACGAGCATCGCCGCACGTTCGCAATCTGAGCGCTCGCGATCCGATGCGAGAAGCGCTTTGTTCGTCATGGCCGGAGTGCTGGCGGTGCTCTGGGTCGTGCAGATCGCGAACTCAATCGACCACTATGGGCTAAGCAGGCACTTCGGCATCGTCGCGCGTGAACCATCGCGGTTGCCCGACATCTTCAGCGCGCCGTTGCTGCACTGGAGCTTCTCGCACATCGAAGCCAACTCGGCACCGCTGTTCTTTCTGGGCTTCTTCGCCGCGTATCGAGGGATCCGACGATTCGTGGTCGTGACGATTCTGATTGTGGTGACAAGCGGTCTTGGCAGCTGGTTGTTCTCCTCGACCCACGTCGTCGAAGTAGGAGCCAGCGGCGTCGTCTTCGGCTATTTCGGCTACGTGGTTGTACGCGGGATCGTCGAACGGCACTTCCTCGACGTCATCGTGGGCATCGTGGTTGCGTTGTCGTTTTGGTCGATCCTGCAGGGCGTGCTCCCTGACGATCCGCACATCAGCTGGCAGGCACACCTCTTCGGCCTCATCGGCGGCATCGCCGCAGCGCTCCTGCTGAGGCAGCGCCCGGCGAGTCGAACCAAGTCCGAGCCGCGGCCACCGAAGCCCGGAGCTGGCCCGGGCGGCGATTCGTCACGGGCAGCGCTGCTGAAGGAAGTCGATGACATGGGATTGGGGTAGCGGCGTCCCGGGAATGCCTGTTTCATGGGATATGAGCAGGGAGCCACCGTTCAGCTCGAGGCAGCGTCGAAACCGCAGGTACGGCATGCCGTGAAGAAGACGGTGGCGGGGCCCACGGCCCTGTGCGGCGCCGGCCCCATTCAGATCCGCCTTCTCGGGAGCTTCGACACCTCTGATGAAAGCGCGTGCCCGCAGTGCGCGGAGGTGCTGCGAGCCCACTAGATCGTCTGTCTGAAGACTTCCCGCAGCGCGGTCTGTGCCGCAAGTTCACCGCATCGCCCGTGCACCCCCGCGCCCGGGGGAGTCGAGGCCGAGCACAGGTACACGCCCGGAATGCCGGTGCGATACGGGTTCCATCGCAACGCGGGCCGCGCGAACGTCTGCCGTAGCGTTTGCGCGCCGGACGCGATGTCTCCACCGGGATAGTTCGGGTTGTGCTCCTCCTCCTGAACAGCGGTGCGCACCGCTTTCGCGAGCACGAGGTCTCGAAAGCCCGGCGCGAACCGTTCGATCTGCGCCTCTATTCGCGCACTCATGTCGACGGTCGACCCGGCCGGCACGTGGCAGTAAGCCCACAACGTGTGTTGTCCAGCCGGCGCACGGCTCGGATCCACGACGCCAGCCTGGACAACGAGCACGTAGGGCCGCTCCGGGTGGCGTCCCGACGCCACATCGTCCTCGCTTTGCGCGACCTCTTCGAACGTGCCGCCGAGGTGCACGGTTCCAGCGCGCAGGCACGGCTCCGCCGTCCATGGCACTGGTGCTGACAAGGCAAAGTCGACCTTGCACACCCCTGCGCCGTAGCGGAAATTCCTCAGCGCGCGCCGGTACGCGGATGGCAAGCGATCGCCGCCGAGCTCGAGGAGCGACCGTGGAGTGACGTCGAGCAGCACTGCGCGCGACGGGGGCAACTCGGCGAGCGACGTGATCCATTGATCGGTGAAGACGGCACCACCGGCGTCCTCTATCGCTTGCACCATTGCCGCGATCAGGTTGCTCGACCCACCTTCGATGACAGGCCACCCAACGGAGTGCCCGAGGGTCGTGAGCAGCAAAGCGACGGCGCCGCTCGGTGGCCGGCTCAGCTTCAACATCGAGTGCGCGGCGACACCCGCGAGCAGGCCGCGAGCTTCGTCGGTGCCAAAGTGCCGTGCCATGAGGGACGCCGGTTGCAACGCCGCGAGTCCAAACCCGGCGACTCGCAGCGGATGCCGCGGTGGACGCCGCAGGCTCGACAACACGGTGTCGACGACGTCATCGGCGTTGTGTACCGAGCGCGCGCACCAACGGCGATACGCGGCCGCGTCGGCGCCGAGAGCATCAGCGGTCTCATCGACCGAGCGCACCACGTAGCCGGCTCGACCCCCGTCGAGCGGATGCGCGAACTGCACCTCGGGCTCGAGTATCCGGACGCCGCGCGACTGCAAGTTGAAACGTCGAAAGAACGGTGAGGCGAGCGCTAGCGGATGTGCCGCGGAACACACGTCATGACGAAATCCGGGGAGTGTGAGTTCTTCCGTTCGTGCGCCACCGCCGGGCGCGGCAGCACCTTCGTAGACGTGCACCCGCAGGCCCGCATCGGCAAGGGTGACCGCTGCTGCGAGACCGTTCGGCCCCGACCCGACGACGATCGCGTCCGGAGCATCACCCATGCGGCTTGGTGCGCAACCGCCGGAACGGTGCTGTCACGATGCGTACTCCCGATTGGAAGAGGCTGCGGATTGCGGCGTTGTGCCACACGTTAGTCCAGTGCCGCCACTGCCGGCTGCTGTCGACACATACGACGTTCGCCTCGACTACCGGAGCCGCGACTCCGAGGTGCCGCGCCACCGACGTCAGCGTCTGCTCCCAGAACTTGTTCTCCTTGCGATGGCCGCCGAACATCAACGCGAGCTCGTAGATCGGGTCGTTCGCCCGCAGCAGGACCTGCGCCTGCAGATTCGTCGTGCCCGTCGCGGTCCGCTCGGCACTGAAGGTGATCCAGCCGGCGAACATGTGGCCTTGAGGGGTCATGAAGGTGAACGACTGCTCATCGGCGTAGAGCACCATCACACCGGTGGAGAGCCGTGGCGCGCCTGGGGCGAGTGACATGTCGATCAGCGCCACGTCGCCGGGGTTCAGGCCGGCCAAGCCTCCCGCGAAACGGTTTCCTTTCGGCCAGAAGTCGGCGAAGTGCGTGCGCCACTCGCTGATCGCCTGCTCCGGAGTCACGTCACGCCCGAGCGACGTCACGTAGGTCTTCTGCCACATCTTTCCGAAGCCCTGGATCGGCCCGGTGAGCCGGCGGCCGGCGACATTCGTACCGCGCACGCCGTCGCGCTTCTCGACGCTGAGTCGCTGGACGTTGGCCGCCCAGTTCTGGTGGTCGCTTCTCGGAGCGAGCGCACCTGCGGCTGGGGTTGATTCGACGGGGGTGCCCTTGTCGTCGGCTGACTTGAGGTCTGGTCGCTGCGTGTTCATGTCTTCCTCTTCACCTGGTGGTGAGGGCCGCGAGTGCAGCCGTTTCGTCGTCGAAGATGGTGATGGCCTCGTCGAGCCGCGTCAGCTCGAAGATCTGCCGGTAATGCGGTGACAAGCCGTATGCCGAGAGTTGCTGCCGTTGACGGTTCGTGCGTACAAGTAACGTCACGAGCATCCCGATACCGCCGCTGTTCATGTACTCGAGGTCGGTGAAGTTCAGCACGACACGTTGTGTGTTGTTGTCACTGACCTGCTGATATGCCGACATCAGAATCGGTTCGCAGGCGGCGGTCACCTCGCCGGCAATGTCGACTACTGCGGTACCGGTCGCTATGTGACGTACATCCATACTCACTGTTGGTGCGTCCATGGTTTTCCCCTCACGACGGACAATGACTAAGTGGTGATGGCGATGGCGTCGTCGACGTCTGCGAACATCTGGATGAAGTCGGATAGCCGGGTGATCTCGAAGATCTGGCGGTAGTGCTCCGACAGTCCACTGGCGGCTACGGTGCGGTGTTCAGCGCGGGCCTGCGCAAGAATGCCCACGATCAAGGCGATGCCGGTCGAGTTCATGTAGTCGACTGCGGTGAAGTCAAGGACGACCCGAGTCGCCATGTCGGGTCCGAGAGTCTCTGCGTAGGCCGACTGAAGTGGTTGCGATGCACTCGAGTCGATCTCGCCGCGAATCACCAGCACGACGGTGCCCGGAAGCCGTCGAACATCTACTTCACAGTTGCTCGGCATGTTGCTCTCCTTCGTCGCCGTCTCCGCCCGTGCGCATCGTTAGCCGCACGGTGTGCAAGCTGCCGTGCGTTGACACCTCCATGCCGTCGACCATGTTCTGGAGGAGGAACAAGCCCCAACCGCGTGGTCGCTGCTCGCCACGCAGTTTCAACTCGATATCGGGAATCTCGCGCTCGACATGGTCGGCGCGATCCCCGCCCCTGTCGGTGATCGTCACTGCCACGGCGTCGAGCGTTCGCATGACAGCTATGTCGACCGGGATCTCCGCGCGGTTCTCGTTGCCGTGCTCGATCGCGTTCATCGTTGCTTCTGCAACCGCAGTCTTCAGCCGCTCCATCTGATCGATGGTCAAACCGCAATCCGCGGCCGCGGCTGCGACTTCGCGCAGTGCCACTCGCTCGTTTCCGGGCTCGCTCGCGACGGTGAACGCCGCAAGCAGTTGCGGTGTCTCCTCCGCCCGGTTGCTGGTCATGATCGATCCGCGAGATCGACGAATCGTGAGCCCCCAGTGCGTTGAAGGCTGACCAGCGTGATGTCGTCCTCTTGTTCATGATCTGGGCCGGTAAATCGGTCGAGCTCTGACAGGCACAGATCGATGAGCGCCTCACCTGACAGACCGCGGCCAACTACTTCACCGACGCGGGGGAAGCCGAACATCTCCCGGGTCGGGCTATGTGCTTCCGCGAGTCCGTCGCTGTGGAGCAGTAGACAATCGCCGGTCTGTAATTCGGCCGTCTTCTGCTCGTACTCCATGCCGGTCATGAGACCCAGCGGCATCCCGCGTGCCTTCAGTTCCACCACGCCGTCCGCCGTGCGCAGAAACGGCAAGTCGTGGCCGGCGTTGGCGTATTCGATCGCCCCGCTCTTGGGGTCGAGGAGCAACGCCAGGCAGGTCACGAACATCGCGTTCGGCATGTCGTGGCAGAGCAGGTCATTGACGTGGGCCAAGACCGCGCCCGGCGACGTCAGCTCGGGTGCCGTGGATCGGAGCAGTGAGTGAGTGCTCGCCATCACCAGTGCGGCGGGGACGCCCTTGTCGGTGACGTCTCCGACCACGACCATGACCCGGCCGTCGCGCAACGAGATGAAGTCGTAGAAGTCGCCGCCGACCTGGCGGGCGGGCCGGTAGAACGCCGCCACTGTCCAGCTCGGCAGGTCGGGCAGTTCCTTCGGCAGGAACTGCTGCTGAATGAGCTGGGCGACCTTGAGTTCTTGTTCGATGCGCTCGCGTTGGCGGGCTTCGGCTTGCTGCTCCAGCACGAGTTGGCCGACCCGGATCGCCGGCGCTGCGTGGCCGGCGAGGGAATCGAGGAGGTGCCGGTCGTCGGTGGAGTAGTCACGCTCCGAAAGCCGAGGCCCCAGATGCAGCAGGCCGATCAGTTCGCCCGAGGACACCAGCGGGACGACGAGGACCACGCCGGCTGCCCGCATGGCCGCCAGGCCGGGGGAGTCGAGGACGAGGTCGGTGATGTCGACCGGGCCGTCCGCGCTCTGGCAGTAGCCAAGGATTGGGTCGTTCTGGGCGATCTCGAACGACGGCCCAGCGTGGACAGGCGCAGCGGTGTCAGGAAGCGGTGTGGCTCCCGTACGCCGACGCAGGCGAGCGAGCCGAGAACGACGCGCCTCCTGGTCGGGAAGCGGGTCGGGGGCGCCCATGACACTGACCTCAGTGAGGTCACCCTCGGCATTGGGGCCAGCAGTATCGGGGCCGGCCGTATTAGGCGCGGTATCGGGTGCGGCGTGGTGCGACAGCAGGGACTCGGCCATCAGAACCCCACTCTGAGATTGCAGGCGGCGAAATTGCAGGTGGCAGGCGGTACGGAAGGCGACCAGCGTAGGACCGCGAGCGGCACATGTGCGCAGATCGGCTCCATCAATTCCTCCCCGGCTGGGTGGCATCTCGTCGCCGGGCCGGTGCGTCTTGGCGGCCCGTCGAGGACTACTTTGGCGGCGCAGCGTTCCGAAAGCGTTACGGTCGTCGCGAGATTCCCAATTGCCGTCACAGTCGCCGTCGAAGTGCCGCGGAGGGCGCCAGGTGCTGAACGTGGCCCTGCTCGGGTCGCCACAGATCGAGTACGACGGCCGACCGGTCCATTTCGACACGCGGAAGGCCGTCGCGCTCCTCGCGCTCGTCTCGATGGCCGAGCAGCCGCTGAGCCGGGATCGGCTCGCGGTCATGCTCTGGCCAGACTCCGATGACGAGCGGGCCCGTGGCGCGCTGCGGCGCACGCGTCTCGGTAACGGCTGCGGGCGTGGGCGACGCGCTCGTCGTCAGCCGCACGACGGTCGCCTTGGACGAACGGTTGGTACGCGTCGACGCGGCGGAGTTCCGCCGGCTACTGACAGCCGGCGATATCGAGTCGTTGGGCAAGGCGTGCGCGTTGTACCGGGGCGACTTCTTGACCGGTTTCGCGGTGCGCGACAGCCCGGATTTCGACGACTGGCAGAACTCGACCGCGGACGACCTGAAACAGCGTCTAAGCACCGCACTCGACGTTCTCGTCGGAGCACGCGTCGCGGACGGCGAACTCGACGAGGCGCTCGAACTCGCGCGCCGCTGGGTCGCGCTCGACGTGCTTCACGAGCCCGCCCAGCAGGCGACTATTCGGGTTCTCGCCATGACGGGGCAACGGTCGGCGGCACTTCGTCAGTACCGCGAATGTGTGCGGGCGCTGGCGGACGAGCTTGGCGTTGCACCGTTGCGCGAGACCACCGCGCTGTATGACGACATCCGCTCAGGGCGCCTTGCCGGATCGATGAGACCGGCACCCGTCGCCGTCCGACCGGCTGTTGTTGCGTTGCCGCCGCCCGACGAGACCGACAACTTCGTCGGTAGGGCTGCCCAGTTGGCGGCGCTCGAGTCGGCGCTGTTGACCCGGGGCACAAAGGGTCGGCTGATTGCACTTGTCGGTGAAACGGGTTCGGGGAAGACGCGACTTGTCGCTGAGTTGTCGGCGCGGGCGAGTCGAGTCGACACGAGCGCGTTCGTGGTTCGTGCACACCAGGGAGAGACGAACCTGCCTTTCACCGTGCTCACGGACCTGCTGGTGCAGGTTCTTCGGCGCCGACCGGCAATAGCCGACAGCGTTCCCGCGCACGTCGCGCTCGAGATCGCCCGGCTGGTACCCGGCTTCGCATCAGGGGCACCTGACCCGGCCGAGGCCGTCACGAGTACGGCCGGCTTGACCCGGCTGTTCAGCGCTGTAGCGACCACGCTCGTCGCAGCGTCGCCCGAGTCAGGCCCTGCGTCGGTATTCGTGATCGATGACGCGCACTGGGCAGACGACGCGACCTTGAGCGTGCTCGGCTATCTGATCAACCGCTTGGCGCAGTTGCCGATCCGGCTCGCGCTGACCTGGGCTCCGGAGAATGCCGGCCGGCTGGCCGGGCTGCGCTCCACCGTCGCCGACGCGGTTGCCGATGGGGTCGGATCCGTGATTCCGGTCGAGCCGTTCGGGCTGTCCGAGATCACCGCATTGCTCGCGTCATCGTCGACGCAACTCGACTCCGCGCGCCTGCTGGCCGAGACGCGGGGCCTGCCGTTGCTCGTCTTGGAGTACATCCGGGCCGCGCAAGACGGCACAGTCGAGAGCCCGCCCGCGGGCGTTCGCGACCTGCTCGAGAGCCGCATTGATGCGGTGCAAGAGACCACGGTTCAGGTCGTGTCGGCGGCCGCTGTGTTGCAGGGCAGGTTCGACGCCGACTTGGTTCGGTCGGTCAGTGGCCGCAGTGACGCAGAAACCTCCGACGCCCTCGACGAGGCGATTCGCTACCGATTGCTCGAGGAGAGTTCAGCAGCGGCCGAAGGTGTTGCTTACGACTTTCCGTTCGAGGCCTTGCGACGCGTCGTTTTCGAGCGGACGACGTTTGCGCGCCGCCGGTTGCTGCATGGCCGCGCTGCCGATGCCTTGTCGCGCCGGCACGAACGAGACGCCTCGACGTCCGTCTCAGCGGCTGTGGTTGCGCACCATTTCGAGCAGTCGGGACGGGACGCCGAAGCTGCGGCTTGGTGGTGGCGTGCGGCTGCGCGATCGCGTGCTCTCTACGCGCACGAGCAGGCGTACTCCGACCTCGCGCGTGCACTCGCATTGGGCTATTCACCAGCGGACGTGTGGGCGAGTACCGGCGATGTGCTCGTCGCACTCGGTCGCTACACAGAAGCGATCGGTGCGTACGAGAGTGCAGCCGGCCTGGCGTCCGATGTGTCTTTCATCGCCGGCGTCGAGCACAAGCTGGCCGAAGTCCATCACCGTCTTGGGGACTGGACGGTGGCTGACGACCACCTACGAGCGGCGATCGAGTTGCTGAACGAGGACCGAACTGTCGAACCAGGTGCGCTGCTGGCCAGGATCAGCGCTGACCGCGCACTTCTCGCCTACCGGCGTGGTGATGTCGGCGCGGCCCGCGAGCTCGCCTCGGGCGCAGTGGTGATGGCCGAGCCTGTTCACGACGCGATGGCGACGGCCCAGGCTCTCGACGTCCTTGGCATGGTCTCGGCGTCGACGGGTGATCTCGATGCAGCCGAGTCGAGCCTGCGGGGAAGCATCGAGCAGGCACGCAGCCTGCCCGACTCTGGGGTTGCGGTGGCCGCGTTGAACAACCTCGCGCGAGTGCTTGCTGACTTGGGTCGACGCGACGAAGCGTTGGAGACGGCGCACGAGGCGCTTCGACTCGGAGCTGAGCGTGCCGACCAGCACCGGCTCGCCGCACTGCATACAAACCTCGCCGACCTGCTCCACGCGGCAGGCGATGAGGATGCCGCGCTCGAGCACCTCAAGGAAGCGGCTCGGCTGTTCGCAGCAGTCGACACCGGAGGCGAACCCCGCGCTGAGGTCTGGACATTGGTCGAGTGGTGACCTGAGACCTACGTCGGATCGAGTGCGGCGCCGACCGCGGTGGCGACGGCTGGCGCGAGAGCCATCGGGCCGCCGAACAAGGTGCTCGTGCGCACTGTTGCCCGAACAGTGCCGAGATAGCTCGTCGTCGATGACGGCAATGTCGTCGGCGCGGCGAGCAGTAGCGGGCCGTCGACGTGCGCCAGGAACGCTCCGCCGCTGAGCGCGTCGGCGAACGTCACCCCACTCGCTACTCCAAGCCTGCTTGGCGCGGAGAACAAGCCAGCGACCGCAACGGCGGTGGCGTAGCGGTCGGCTCCCATCAAGGCAATGGCGGTCGGATCTGCCGCAACTGCTGGCGCGCCCACCGCGTAAACGACGCCCGTGTGGGCGCTCAGGTAGGTCCGCACCGATGCAGGTAACACCGAGCCGTCAGTGAGCAACACGACACCACCGACATGGGCGGCTGCAGGTCCCGCTGCGAGCGCGTCGGGGAAGTTGGTGCCGGTTGCGAGCAAGACCGTGCCGGGATTACCCAGCGCTCCAGCGACCGCCAGCGCGGTACCGAAACGATCAGAACCGGCTAGGCGTTGCACGACGTAGCCAAGACCGGTGAGCGCAGTTGCGACGTTCGTGGGAATCGCTGCGGTGCCGCCCAAGAGATAGACGGTGCCACCGGCGGGAAGCACGCGTGCGATCTCGGCTTGCGTCTGTGCGGTCAGCGAGCCGCCGTTCGCGAATAGCAACGGCGCGTCCTTCGCCGCGGCGAATCGGATGCCGACAAGTGCATCGGCGTAGTCGTCGGATCGGGCGAGTACTACAGCGCCCGCACTGCCGGTTGTCGGGAACTCGACCAGCGACGCGGCGACAGCGGTCGCGAAGCGATCGGTGCCGAATATCTGGACAGGCGCGCTCGGCGTAGCAGTCGTGCCACCACCGGCAGAGGGCGTGACCACGTTAGAGGCCACGAGGGCCGTTGTCCCTGTACCGAGCTGGTTGATGGCCGCAACAGTGAACGTGTAGCCGATGCCGTTCAGCAGCCCGGTCAGCGTGTACGTCGTCACGTCGCCGATCGTGATCG
Source organism: uncultured Actinomycetes bacterium (assembly GCA_963737705.1). Taxonomy (GTDB): domain Bacteria; phylum Actinomycetota; class Actinomycetes; order Acidothermales; family Acidothermaceae; genus PALSA-607. Next base: position 129,997 of record CAVTTP010000007.1, on the reverse strand, counting down.
GCGGTCCACTTGACGGCGTGATGGTGTAGCCGGTGACAGCGAAGCCGCCGTCGTCAACGGGTGCAACCCACGTCAACGTCGCGGTGGTATTGCCCGCGATCGCGATGACAATCGTCGGTGCGCTAGGCGCGGTCGGGTGCGGGGTGACCGAGTTGGAGGCCGCCGAGTTTGCGCCAGTAGCGATTGCGTTGATCGCGGCGACGGTGAACGCGTATGCAGTGGTGTTGGTGAGGCCCGTGACCGTATAGGTCGTTACGTCGCCGACGGTGACGGGCGTGCCGCTCGACGGAGTGATGACGTAGCCGGTCACAGCACTGCCTCCATCGTCGCTAGGCGGCGTCCACGAGAGCGTCGCGCTCACGTTTGCGGCAGTCGCAACACCGATGGTTGGGGCACCTGGTGCTGTCGGGCCTGGCGTCACCGACGTCGACGATGCGGACGGCGCGCCCGTGCCGATCGCGTTGATGGCCGCGACGGTGAAGGTGTAGCCCAGACCGTTGGTGAGTGCGGTAAAGGCGTGGGTCGTCACGTTGCCGACGGTGACCGGCGACCCGCTCGATGGCGTTATCACGTAACCGGTGACGGGGCTTCCGCCGTTGTCTGCGGGCGGAGTCCAGCCGAGGGCGATGGTGGCGTTACCTGCAACGGGCAAGACGAACGTCGGAGCTGCCGGCGCGGTCGGGCTCGGCGTTACCGAGCCGGACGGCGCGGAATTGCCGCCTGTGCCAATCGTGTTGATCGCCGCGACGACGAACGCGTAGCCAATGCCGTTCGTCAACCCGGTGACGGTATACGTCGTGATGTTGCCAACGGTGACTGGCAGGCCACTCGTCGGCGTGATCACATAGCCGGTGACAGCGCTTCCTCCGTTGTCAGTAGGGGTGGCCCACGCAAGGGAAACGCTGGCGTTGCCCGCTGTCGCGGTGAGGATTGTTGGTGCGCCCGGTGCGGTCGGGCTCGGAGTCACGGAGTTCGACGCCGTCGACTGCAGGCTGGTACCGGCTGCGGTGATCGCCGCGACCTGGAATGTGTACGCCGTTCCGTTGCTTAGTCCGCCCAGCACGTAAGACGTCACGTTGCCAACGGTGATCGGCGTCCCGCTCGACGGTGTGATGACATACCCGGTCACCGGGTCGCCGCCGTTGTCTGCCGGTGGCGTCCATGCAATCGTCGCGCTCGCGTTGTCACCCGTTGCCACACCTATCGTCGGGGCGTCCGGCAGCGTCGCGGGCGTGACCGGGTCGGATGCATCGCTGACCGGGCCGGTGCCGCCGTCGTTGACCGCGTAGACCTCGAACGTGTATGGCGTTCCGTTGGTCAGTCCGGTGACGGTCAAAGATGTATCGGCCGACACCGCGTCAGCGAACTGCGTGTACGAGCCACCAGAGGAGTACCACACGGTGTAGTCGCTCACGGGGCTTGCGCCATCGCCGCCCGGCGTCCATGTCAATGCGACTTGCCCGTCACCCGGAGTACCGGTGACGGCTGAGACCGCGCCGGGAAGCAACGACGTTGCGACCGCGATGCGCGCGGACCTCGGGCTGAAGCCAGCCGCGTTCATTGACTGCAATGAGACGTAGTACAGCGTGTTGTCTGAGAGGCCGTTGAGCGTGCAGGTCAGAGTTGCTGTTGTGCAGGTCGTGACCTGGGAGCCGGCGGTCGGCGCATTGAAAGCGGTTGCCGTGTAGGAAGTGATTGGCGAGCCATTGTCGTTAGGCGCCAGCCACGTGACGGCGATGGCTCCGGCAACGCCGTCCACCCCGGCTGCGACTGTCGTCGACGCGTCCGGTGGATCCGGGAAGGTGTAAGGCGTGCCGGTCAAGGTGGTCGAGGCCACACCTGCGCCGGCGCTGCTCACGCCGCGCAGGGCAACGTCGTAGCTCGTGCCGTTCGTCACGCCGGTAATCGTCAACGGCGTTGTTGTCGACGACGCAAGAACCCAAGCGCCTCCGTTGAGTTGGTATTGGTACGACGTGACCGGCGCGTCTCCGTCGGTGCCGGCGCTGAAGTCCAGCGACAGGAACGAATCGCCCGACGTAAGCGAGTTCAGGGTAGGTGCACCAGGGCGCTCCAGGGGTATGACGGCGACGACCGGTGTCGAGCCGGTGCCCGACCCAGCCGCGTTCTGCGCGATGACCGAGACGTAGTACACGACGCCGTCCGTCAAGCCGTTGATCGTGCACGACGTCAACGACGTCGTGCACGATGCCAGTGGGGTTTGGGAATTCGGCGTGGCATACGCGCTCGCGACGTAGGTCGTGACGGGCGACCCACCCGTGTTGCCGGGCGGCGTCCATGACACATCGGCGCTATTGGTGTCTGACACCGCTGCGATGGACGTCGGGGGGTCGGGCACCGTCAGTGGTGTTGCGCTCGCCGGAATGGAGCCAGTGCCGACGCCGATCGCGTTGTCGGCGCGAACGTTGACGCTGTAAGAAGTTCCGTTCGTCAACGAGCCAATGACGAACGGGCTCGACAGAGTGCCCGCATCAATCCAGCTGCCGGCGTTCAGTTGATATTCGATCGCCGATATCGGCGAGCCACCGTTGTCGGCCACCGTGAATGTCACCTGGATCGCCTGGTTCGCAGCCACGAGAACGACCGCAGGCGCAACCGGAGTGGTACTCGGCCCGACGCCGGTCGTTTCTGACGGTCCACTCGTACCTGCTGCATTCACTGCGCGTACAGCGACCGGATAGCTGGTGCCGTTGGCGACGGCGGTGATGCCATCGGTTGACAGCGTGGTGATGATGAGCGGGCTGACAGCTTGTGTCGCGGTAAACCAAGTGCTGCCGCTGTCCGTGCTGTACTGCCAGCTGGTGATCGCCGATCCGCCGTTGCTGACGTCGGCAACCGCCACCGTCAACGACCGGTCGCCCCGCGCAACGCTGGTGATCGTCGGGTCCGCGGGCGTCGTGCGTGGTGTACCAGCCGTCGAACCTGATGCGGCGCTCGGGCCTTGCGCGTTGACAGCGCGCACGGTCACGCCGTACGGCGTTCCGTTGGTCAGGGGGCTGATCAAGAATGTGCTCCCGAGAGTGCCGGTGTTCACCCAGCCCGAGGAACCGAGTTGATACTCGTAGCGGGTGATCGCCGCGCCGCCGTTGGAAGCAGGGACGATCGTCACGGCGAGGGACGACGGTCCTGGGGTCACGCTGGAAATGCCCGGCGCCGACGGAACTGTCTGCGCGATACCGGTGGCGACGGCTGACGCTGTCCCGACTCCGATCGCGCTGATGGCGCGCAGTTCGACAAAGTAGGTTGCTCCGTTGACGAGGGGCGTCGTGCCGTCGAGGGAGAGCACCGAGATCACGACGGGGCTGCTTGTGGTACCAGCTGTTCGCCACGTTGCGCCGGCGTCAGTCGAGTAGTCGTAGCCGGTAATTGTTGATCCGCCATCGGACGCCGGCGCGGTGAACGCTGCAGACAGTTGATGGTTCGACCCGGCGACGGTGTCGCCGACAATGACAGGCGGACCAGGAACCGTGGCAGGGACCGCGGTCTGCGCCGCGGCCGCCGTGCCCGTTCCGACTGCGTTGATCGCTCGCACGCTGACCTGGTAGGTCGCGCCATTCGTAAGGCCGGTCACCGCGATAGGGCTCGCCGATGACGATGCCGTGATCCACGTGCCGGATGTGACTAGCTGGTATTGGTAGCTCGTGATCGTCGACCCACCCGTGGCGCCCGCGGTGAAGGGGATCGACAACGTGGTGTCGCCTGCCACGATCGATCCCATGACGGGTGCCGCGGGCGTACCGGGCGTCGTCACACTTGCGTCCGCTGAGGCGGCTCCGCCTCCGCTGGTGGTCACCGCGCGGATCGCGATGGCATACGTCGTCGCGTTGGCCAGGCCGGTGATCGTGAGCGGACTCGTGCTCTGCGTTGTCGAGGTCCACGTGCCGCTGTCGTTCAGCTCGTATTCGTAGTCGGAGATCGTGACCCCGCCCGAATATCCAGGCGTGAACGACACAATCGCGGTGCCAACACCGGTCGACGTTGATGCGATGCTCGGTGCGCCAGCCAATGCTTCTGGGGTACCCGAGCTTGCCTGCGATGCGGCGCCCTCACCCACGACGCTGTTGGCGCGGATCTGAATCGAGTACAACGTGCCATTCGTCAGCCCGGCGATCTGCAGAGGCGACGTTGTAGTCAACGCGGTGACCCACGCGCCGACGCCGTTCAGTTGGTACTCGTAGGTCGTCGCTGGGCTTCCCGAGCTTGGCGCCGTGAACCCCAGGGAGAGCGCACCATCCTGCGCGATAACCGAGGTAATGGTCGGTGAGCTCGGGACACCGATGGGGGTCACCGCATCCGACGACGCCGACGCATCGCCTTGGCCCGCAGTGTTCACAGCGGAGACTTGAAAGACGTACGCCGTGTCATCGGAGAGCCCGGTGACCGTGGTCGACGTCGCGGTCGAGACGCCGTCTGCAAACGTGGTCCAGTTGGTGGGGTCCGACGCAAACGCGTACTCGACGACGTAGTCGCTGACTGGCGACTCGCCGGTGGCGCTCGGCGCCGTCCAACTGACGGCGACGGACCCGTCGCCAGCGACGCCGCTTACTGCGGTCGGAGCACCCGGAGCTCCGGTGGAGTACGAGATCACCACGCTGCCGTCGGCGGAATCGTCGGGGTAGTACTGGTAGCTGGCGGTGAGACCACCGACGCTGCCGGTCGAGTTCTGGCCCGGGTAGCCGCCGTAGCCGTACCACTCATCAGAGTCACCCGATCCGAATTGGACGTCGCCCTGGGCGCCGCCGACGAGCCCGCCGCCGCCCGCGCCGCCGCCACCGCCATCACAGCTGCCCGTGTTGGCGTCGCATACCTGGCCGACAGTGATGCCGTCTTGCCCTGCTGTGGAGGTCGCATCGTCGCTGCGCGCGGTGAAGGTGGAATACGGCACCCGACCCAGCGTTGGCGCGAACTGCCCGCTGCCTCCTGCGCCACCGGCGCCGCCCGCGACTATGGTGCTGCCGCCGAGAGTGACCACCGTCGCTGCGCCGCCACCACCGGCGTCTCCTGAGTCGCCCTGCCAGCCGGCGACTCCGCCGTTACCGCCGTTATAGCCGAGCGGGTTCAACCCGCCGGCAGCCGAGCCGTTCGTGTAATACAGCGGGTTCGAGCTCCCGGTCGCCATGCTCTCGCCGGTGGCACCGCCCTGACCGACCGCGATCGTCAAAATGTCGCCGGGCGTCACCGAGATCGTGCCGGTCACGACGCCCTGATAGCCACCGGGAGGTGACCCGCCGACCGAGTCGTTGCCGCCCTGGCCACCTTCGCCACCCTGAAGCTGGACGGTGAGCTGTGTGACCCCGGCGGGAACAGTAAAGGTGTCCGTCGCGCCGGTGTAGTTGTACGTCTGGGTCACCGTCGCCGGGGCCGCGATAGCCGGGGTTGACAAGCTGACAACGAGACCGCCGACCGTGACAAAAGCCGCCAATACGGCAATCCGGCGTGTACCTCTTGACCGCATGGCGCAGTTCGTCCTTTTTTTGGGTTGTGCATGTCAGGTCGGCCACCGCGACGGCCGTCTGAGAGAAAGCGACCCGCAGGGCTGTAGACACGACCACCTGGCTCGCGCCAAGGTGCCCGAGTGACGAGTGCCTTGTACCGATCAGCCCTGCCGCAACTGTCAGGTGGTGTGGGCTTCCTGACAGATTCGGGGATCGAGACGGATCTGATCTACAACGCCGGCTTCGAGCTGCCGGAGTTCGCGGCCTTTGTGCTGCTTGACGACCCCGCTGGTTACGTCGCGCTTCGCGAGTACTTTCTGCGACATGTTGCTGTCGCCGACAACTTCAGCAGCGGACTGATTCTCGAGGCGCCGACGTGGAGAGCGAGTCGGGATTGGGGCGACCGGCTGGGTTACTCGGCCGCTCAACTACGCGACGTCAATGAACGTGCGATCTCGCTGCTGGCCGATATCCGTCGTGCCCACGCGGGGCCGCCGATCGTCATCAGCGGGTGCATCGGCCCGCAATCCGATGGGTACGAATCGAGCTCACGGATGACCGCTCCGCAGGCGCAGGCATACCACCGTGACCAGATCGAGTCGCTGGCCGGGACCGAGGCCGACGTCGTCCACGCAATGACACTGACCTACGCCGACGAGGCCATCGGGATCACCCGCGCCGCCATCGAGGTTGGGCTCCCGGTGGTGATCTCGTTCACCACCGAAACCGATGGCCGACTGCCCGACGGCACGAACCTCGCGGACACGATCGCCACGGTCGATCGCGCGACGAACAACGGTCCTGTGTACTACGGCGTCAACTGCTCGCACCCAACGCACTTCGGCCCTGTCTTTCCACGGGACGACGAGGGTGGGCGCAGGATTCGCAGCATCAGGGCGAACGCTTCAAGCAAGAGCCACGCCGAACTTGACGAGGCCGAGGCACTCGACAGCGGTGACGCTGCTGAGCTGGCTGGGCTCTATCGAGACCTGCGCGTCGGCCATCCGCAGCTCACGATCCTCGGCGGGTGCTGCGGTACCGACGCGACCCACGTCGCCGCCATCGCTAGGGCGTGCCTCTGACCCAGCCGCCTAACGAACGACGCGGTAGCGAATATGGGTTGCCAAGGGTGAATAGGTGACGTCGACCTGCTCGAACCCAGGGTCCTCGACTCCGTCGAACAATCGCTCCCCGCTGCCGAGCAATGCTGGACCGATATCGAGTGTGAGTTCGTCGATTGCTCCCGCCGCGAACGCCTGTCGAATCGTTGACGCGCCGCCGGAGATGCGGATGTCGCCCCCTGCAGCGGCTTCCCTCGCTTGGGCGAGCGCAGCCTCGAATCCACCCGTGACGAAGTAGAACGTGGTGCCGCCGTCCATCTCGATCGGCTCGTGCGGATAGTGGGTCAAGACGAACACCGGTGAGTGGTACGGCGGGTCGTCTCCCCACCAGCCGCGCCAATCGGCGTCCCACTCACCGCGGATTGGGCCGTACATATTGCGGCCCATGATGACCGCCCCGACCGTCCGCATCAGGTCGTCGCGCGCCGCTACATCGCCGTCATGGGTCGGGCTATCGCCGAAGTGCCATTGATGGAGATTGAGGCCGCCGACGCCGATCGGGTTCTCGCGGCTCTGGTCAGGGCCTGCGATGAAGCCATCGATGGAGATCGACACGTGACAGGTAATGAGGCTCATGGACGTTCAGACTATGGAGCCGTCCCGAAATCATCGGTGGGCGGCGTTCGTCCGTACGGGTAATTTGCGTGCGGTTTGGTTCAAGCCGCCGTTGCGGGCCACCGATCACTTGGCATGACTACGAACGCGAGTACCGTGCCTCCCGGCTGGCATCCCGACCCGAGCAACCCCAGCGGAGCGCTCCGGTGGTGGGATGGCAGCGCCTGGACGACGCATACGCACGCCGTCGCGCCGAGCGTTCCACCAGCCGTCGCCACCCCAGCCGCTGTGCTCCCGACGCAGCCTCAGCCAGTCGTTCCTGCGTGGCCAGGCGGCACCGCGACGATCACGCCGAACTACAGCACCCCGAGTTATGGCAGCGCGAGCAATACCACTGCGAGCAATACCACTGCGAACTACGGCGGCGCGAACTACGGCACCGCGAACTACGGCGGCGCGAATTTCGGCGGCGGCACGTACGCGCCCGCAAACATGACCTTTGCGCAGCGCAACAGGCACTCCCTGACGGCAATCGGAGTGGTCGCCCTTTACGTCTTGCTCGCCGTGACGACGCGGTTCGTACTCATCGGGATCGTGCCGATCATGCTGTCGGTTCGCGCCATCAAGGCGAAGGAGACGCTGGCTCCGGCCGCCGTCGCTGCGGCAGTGATCGCCGTCCTGGTCGCGTTCGTAGCCCTTCAGTAGCGGCCCCAATCTGGCGAGCTGCGGCAGGTCTTAGCAGCCGGCGAACGCGACATCGGCGAGCGCAAGTCGAGAAATGGCAACTGTGCCGCCGGCCTGCGCTGTGCTGAACACCGCTTGGCTGCCAAAGACACCGACCAGCCGGGTCGCCGCGGGCAGGTCGACGGTCGCGCCGGTGGAAGTGTCGAGAATCGCGGCCTTCGGTGACGCCGCCGCGAGATAAGGACCGACGATGCCCGGGTCAGCTTCCTTCCAGGTCAGTGCCCTGTTCTGCGGGTTGGGGTCGCCGGGTGACCACATCCAGTAGGTGTGGCGATCGCCCGAGTTGGTCAACCAGGAGACGGTCGATCGGTCACTGGTGAAGTGCGAGCCCGATTGCGAGTCGGGAATCACGGACGTCGGCACCTGGTCCGTGGGATAGAACTCGAGGTGCGTCGGACTGTTCGGGGCGCTCTGCACCCAACCGAGGATCCCGCCGACTGCGAGAAGCTGCGTGACGCTTGTTGCCGGGATCACTGAGACCGAGTCTGGGGTGCTTGTTTGATCCTGCAGCCCGAAGTACTCGATCTTGTCCGGGCCGGCTGGGGTGCCAGTCACCCAGTAGCCGGAGTCGTTCATCACGATCGGGGCGATACCGAGTAGCGGCGCGCTCGGCGAGTCGTTCGCGAGCGTTTCGAGTCGCTGCTCGTCGCGCCGATACACCTCGATCGTGGTGGGAGTGGCGTGTTGCGGGCCGACCGCGAACACCACCGCGTCATCGCTGATCGCCGCTTGGGGATCCACCGTCGCCTGCTCGCCGGTTGCCGCCGTCCAGATCGTTGTTGGCCGGCCGTTCGGATCGACAAGACTGAGGCTTCGATTGCCCGGGCCGGCCAGCAACAGCGAGCCGTCCGATGCGCCACTGACTATCGTGCCGGTGGCGCCAGCAATCCGGTTGGCAGCCAAGAGCGCCCCGAAATCGTTGGGCACCGATCGCACGCATTGCGGCGATGCGCTCGCCGCCTTGGAGGCTTCCTGGTGCTCGACACGGATCGCGACGCCCGCGACGACGATTGCGGCGGCGAGCCCAGCACTGATCAACCCGTACCGTGCACGGCGATCGCGCGCACGAACCGCCCCGCGGTCGGGGAGCGGGTAGGGCGGAGTAGCGACAATCGTGGCCGCCCGGGCGTGCAGAGTTGCCGCCAATCTGTATTCGAGCTCGGCGTCGACGTCGTTGCGTGGCGCGCTCATGAGGTGATCTCCGTCGTCGCAGGTCGGGCGTAGGGAGCGTGCAACTGCGGGCGCAAGTGCGCGAAGGCCCGGGCGGCCAAGCTACGGATGGTGCTCTCGCGGCAGCCAAGTGTCGCGGCGATCTCCTTGTCGCTGAACCCTTCGTAGTACCGCAACACCAGGACGATGCGCTGCTTGCGGGCGAGGCCGACGAGTGCGTTCCACACGTCGTCGTCAATCTCGGTCTCGGGACGAGCGGCTACTGGGTGTTCTGGCAGTTCGTCGATCAACAGTTCATTCGGTCGGCGGCGTCTGAGCCAACTGATGTGACCGTTCACGATGGCCCGTTGGGCGTAGGCCTTTGGATTCTCGACCTCCAGCACGGGCCCGAACCGCTTGTGCATCGACATGAAGACGTCCTGCACCACATCCTCCGCGCGAAGGCGGTCGCCGGTCACCAGGTAAGCAAAACGGGTGAGGCCAAGCGAGTTCGCGCGAACGAAATCGACAAGCGTGACGCGGTGACCATTGCCGGCCGTCGCATTCATCACGATGCCCTCCGCCGCTCCAATGCTGACATCTCCTACAACGCAGACGCGAGCGATCTCGCTGCACCCGGCGCAGCGAGCCCCCTAGGCTGGCCCGATGGCAACCCGGGTGGCAGTAGTGACAGGCGCGAGTCGCGGCATCGGACGGGTGCTGGCTGAGCGACTCAGGGCGGCGGGCCAGACCGTAGCGGCGATCGCGCGGTCAGCTACAGACCTCGACGACCTGGCTGCTGCGACCGGCGCTCTTCCTTTCGCACTGGATGTCAGCGACCCCGGTGGTGTCGAAGACGTCTTCGCGCGCATCCTTGCCAAGGTCGGCGTTCCCGATCTGCTGGTCAACAACGCAGCGATTTCCGGCGGTAGCGGTCTGACATGGGAACTACCCGAGCAGGATTGGTGGCGCGTCTTCGAGATCAATGTTCGAGGCACGTATTTGTGCACTCGCGCAGTGCTGCCGGCAATGATGGCGCGCGGCAGCGGTCGGATCATCAATCTCTCATCGGGCGCGGCGACGTTTCCTGTCGGACTCGAGAACGACGGTGAGTTGACGTCGGCGTACATGGCGAGCAAGGCGGCAGTGAACCGCTTCACAGAAGCCGTCGCGGGGGAGTGCTTCAGTGCCGGAGTGCGGGTGTTCTCGATGTCGCCAGGCATGGTCAAGACGGACATGACTGAAGAGATCTTCACCGACATCTGGGACGACGAAGACACCTGGACGCCGATTGAGACGCCCGTCGATCTGATCATGGATCTCGATGCCGGGATGCTCGATGCGCTGTCGGGCCGTTACCTCCGAGCAGCTATCGATGACTGGCGTTCGCTTGCGGAACGAGCAGACGAGGTCATCGAGTTGGACACTCACGCGCTTCGCCTACGCCCGCTGCCCTAGCTGTCGTCAACCACCGCGTCGTTCGGTGGCTGACGTCAGCGGAGCGTTATCCGGGTCGCTTCCTGCTTGCCCTGGGCGAAACCGGCACGTGCGGAGGGGATGCGGGTCGCGAGATCCATCTGGTTCGTCCCCATCGCGGCGCGGGAATCGGCGTCCGGCGTGATTACCGCGACGTTGCTGCCCTGCTTGCGCAAGGTCTCGACCTGACTCTCCAGGTCTGCGCCGGCGAACCTGCGCAGACCTTCGAACTGACCTTTCGGTGGGGCGCCTTGTTCCGGTGTTGTCCGGCTCCGCCCACCCAACGGAGACAGCACCACGACGTTTGCGTAGCCCGTAGCAAGGTCGGCGTTTTCGTTGGAGCGCACGCCGCCGTCGATGTAGTGGGAACCGTTGATGCTGACGGTGGGAACCAGACCTGGCAGCGCAGTGCTCGCGGTCACGGCGTCGACGAGATCGACGTCGGAATCGCGGTCGAACGCAGCTAACTCGCCGGTCCGAGCGTCAAGGGCTGTCACGATCATTGGCCTGTCCGGCCATTGCGGGCTGGGCAGCCTTGCCGCGACGGCCGCGCGTCGCTGGGGTGCTCCGGATCCGATTGCGGCGTCGCTTTCCAACCCGAAGGCGCCCATCGCGCGGTGTAGATCCGCTGCCGACGTAGCCGCCGCGCCGATGGCCCTCATCCGTTCGAACACCGTCGCCATCGGGAGGGACGGCGGTCGTTGCGGGTTCTGGCCGACCGGTTGGCCCGGCGCGGAGAGCACCGAGGCCAGCAGTTCGGCCGCCGGTATGCCACTGCGTACCTGCGCTGCAGCGGTGGCACCAGCCGAAGTGCCGACCACCAAATCCGCGAGCTCAGTCATGTCGATCCCAGCTTCGGCCAGGCCGGCGATGACGCCGATTTCCCACGCATTGCCGGCAGCGCCGCCACCGCCGAGAACCAGAGCAACGTTGTGAGCCATCTGCAGACTGTGTCAGCCCTTGGAAGCTGCTTCCATCGAAATACCGCGGCCGAAGCCCGCCGGACTACGCGAGTGCAGCAGCGATCTCGTCGAGACGGGCCGCGCGTGAAGCCTTGACGAGTACGACGTCGCCGGCTTTGACGTGAGCGCGGAGCCATTCAACGGCTGCATGGTTGTCGCCCACCGCAAGCGCCCGCTCACCTGCGCCGTGTGCAATCGGCTGGGCCCCCTCGCTGACGGCGATGACGATGTCGGCCCGCGACGCGGCGTACCGCCCGACAGCGCGGTGCTCGGCCACGCTGTCGTCGCCGAGTTCGAGCATTTCGCCGAGCACCGCGATGCGACGCCCGCCCTCGATCGCTGCTAGAGCATCGAGCGCGGCGCGGGTCGACTCCGGGTTGGCGTTGTACGAGTCGTTGAGCAGCGTGGCGCCGGTAGCGAGCTCGCGCAGTTCCATGCGCCACTTCGACAATGAGGCGGCGGACAGCGCCGCCGCGGCCACGTCCAGCGATATGCCAGCTGCGAGTCCCGTTGCCACCGCAGCAGCCGCGTTCAGTGCCTGGTGGACGCCGACGAGGTGAAGCGCGACGGAGGTTGAGCCGTCGCAGGTCTGCAGAGTGAATGACGGCCGACCGAACCGATCTGTCGTCAGGTCGAGCACGCGAACGTCGGCGTGAGCCGCGCGGCCGAAGGTCAGCACCGGGCCGTCGGTGAGCGACCGCATGGCCGCCACCGCATCGTCGTCCGCATTGAGGATCGAAGTCCCACCGGGCGCAAGTCCCTGCACCAGCTCACCTTTGGCCCGGACGATGGCCTCGCGCGACCCGAACTTACCGAGGTGCGCCTGCCCGGCGTTGAGGACGACCGCAATATCGGGCGCAACGAGGTCGGTGAGCTTGGCGATGTCGCCGATGTGGCGGGCTCCCATCTCCAGGACGAGGAACCTCGTGGCCGACCCGACTCGCAGCATGGTGAGCGGCACTCCGAGTTCGTTGTTGAGTGAGCCGATCGTGGCGATCGTCGACGCAACGCTCGAAAGCACCGCGGCGAGCAGGTCCTTGGTGCTTGTCTTGCCCTGCGAGCCGGTTACCCCGATGACGGTGAGCTCGTCGCGCAGTCGACCCACAACGTGTGTGGCGAGCGTCTGCAGCGCAACCTCGGCATCTTCGACAACCACGGTAGGCAGCGACGTCGGACGTGAGCCCAGGACGGCCACCGCGCCGGCCGCGCTTGCCTCACTGGCGTAGTTGTGGCCATCGACGTGTTCGCCGGCAAACGCGACGAACAATCCGCCCGGCTCGGCCTGCCGGCTATCGAGGACGGCGGGCGCGGTCACCGTCGTGGCACCGGCCCCCTCGACCGTCCCGCCGACAATCGCGGCGATCTCGTGAACGCTGAGGGGGATCACGGCGGCCCGGCACAGTGGTGGGCGACCCTCAATGACATGCGCTCGCACGCTACGGCCTGCGACATATCGTCGGCTTATCGAAAACCTCATACGTGCTGGCAACGTCACGCTGCCTTGTATGGAGTCATGACCACCAGTCCCAAACTGGGAATCACCGTCTATGGGTGCGATCCGGATGAGGCCGCTGCGTTCCGCGCGATTGCGCCCAGGTTTGGTGTCGTACCAACCATCACAGCGGCGGGCGTGTCGGAGAGCAACCTCGAGTTCATGCGGGGCAATCGATGCATCAGCGTCGGCCACAAGAACCGCATCACAAACTCCACCCTGGATGCGCTGAGCCTTGCCGGCATCGTCTATATCTCTACCCGCAGCATTGGGTACGACCACATCGACGTCGACCACGCAGGCAGCCTCGGCATCTGCGTTGGCAACGTCGCCTACTCGCCTGACAGCGTCGCCGACTACACGTTGATGCTGATGCTGATGGCGTTGCGGAACGCGAAATCCATGATCCGTCGCACAGACGCTCATGACTACCGGCTGCACCCTGTGCGCGGAAAGGAGCTACGCGACCTGACCGTCGGCGTGATCGGCACCGGCCGTATTGGCGCAGCCGTCATGGACAGACTGCGCGGCTTCGGCTGCCTGACGTTGGCGTATGACAATCGGCCAAAGACGACTGCCCGTCATGTTCCGCTCGATGAGTTGTTGGGCCAGAGCGACATCGTCACGCTCCACACGCCGCTCACGCCCGACACGCATCATCTTCTCGATCGTCGGCGGATCGAACAGCTGAAGCACGGAGCCTTCGTCGTCAATACCGGACGCGGGGCACTGCTAGATACCGAGGCTTTGCTGTCTGCGTTGGAAAGCGGCAGGCTGGCAGGTGCGGCGTTAGACGTCCTTGAGGGCGAAGACGGAGTCTTCTACGCCGACCGGAGAAGCTATCCAATCGAAAGTGAAGCGCTGCTGCGGCTGCAACAGCTGCCGAATGTCGTCATCAGCCCGCACACCGCCTACTACACGGATCACGCTTTGAACGACGCCGTTGAAAACTCCATCATCAATTGCTTGACGTTCGAACAGGAGAACGCGGCGTGGACAGGCTGAAGGTCGGTGTCATATTCGGCGGCTGTTCGGAGGAGCATCCTGTCTCCGTCAAGTCTGCACAAGAGGTCGCGAAGTATCTCGACCCCGAAAAGTACGAGCCATTCTGGATCGGCATAACCACGACTGGTGCGTGGAAGCTGTGTGACGAGCCTGGCGGGAGTTGGGAGAGCCGGAGCAGCCGCCCGGTCGCGCTGTCGCCCGACAGAAGTGTCCACGGGTTACTCATCCTGGATCAGCAGCAGTACGAGATGGTCAGGCTGGACGTTGTATTTCCTGTGCTCCATGGAAGGCTCGGCGAGGACGGTGCGATACAGGGCCTGTTGGAACTCTCCGGCATCCCTTACGTAGGTTGCGACATCCAGAGCTCCGCCTTATGCATGGACAAGTCGTTGGCGTACACCGTCGCCAGCAGCGCGGGGATCACCACACCGAAACACTGGGTGCTCACGGCGCACGCGAAGATCGATCCCGGCAGCCTTCCGTATCCCGTCTTCGTCAAGCCGGCCCGTTCCGGCTCGTCGTTTGGCGTCAGCAAGGTGTCTGGAAGGCAGGAGCTCCCGAGTGCGCTTGAGCTCGCACGGCAGTTCGACTCGAAGGTGCTCATCGAGGAGGCGGTTGTCGGTAGCGAGGTGGGTTGCGCCATCTTGGGAGAGCAGTTCGGATTGGTCGCGGGTGAGGTGGACCGCGTCTCACTCTCGCACGGCTTCTTCAGAATCCATCAGGAGAGCGACCCAGAAAGTGGCTCGGAAAACGCAACGTTCGTCGTCCCTGCCGACATCTCGGCTGAGTCCCGCGCGCTCGTCCAGAACACAGCGAAAGCCGTATATCGAGCTCTGGGATGCAAGGGACTTGCGCGAGTGGACATGTTTCTCACCGAAGACGGCACGGTAATACTCAACGAGGTCAACACATTGCCGGGGATGACCTCCTATAGCCGCTATCCCAGAATGATGGCTGCAGCAGGCCTGCCTCTCGCCGACGTGATCGACCGGCTCGTGTCGCTGACGATGCACGGAAAAAGAGAATGAACAAAGACTTCGTCTTTGTCGACGACTTCGTACCCGGAATACGCTGGGATGCCAAGTACGCCACCTGGGACAACTTCACTGGCAAACCCGTCGACGGATACGACGCCAATCGCATCGTGGGCACGCGGGCTCTGTGTGCCGCACTTGACAGAGCGCGAGAAAAGGCCGCATCTCTGGGCTTTGGCCTGCTTCTTTGGGACGGCTACCGCCCGCAACGCGCCGTCGATTCCTTTGTACTCTGGTCGCAGCAGCCAGAGGACGGCCGAACGAAGCTGCGGCACTACCCGAACATTGACAGATCCGAGATATTCGAACAGGGATACGTGGCCGTCAAGTCGGGCCACAGCCGCGGCGCTACCGTCGACCTGACACTTTACGATCGAGCAACCGGCGAACTTGCTCCCATGGGCGGCGCTCACGATCTGATGGATCCAACGTCGCATCACAGAGCAGCCGGAGTCACGCAGGTCGAAGCGACAAACCGTGCTCATCTTTGCTCGGTCATGGAAAGCTGCGGCTTCGATTCCTACGCTCGCGAGTGGTGGCACTACACCCTGAAACACGAGCCCTATCCAAACAGCTACTTTGATTTCCCGATCGCATAATCCAGCGGAAGTTCGACGGTCACGCAAAGACCGCCCACGGCCCGCGGTGTGAGGGTGAGCGTGCCGTCATGTGCTTGGGTGATGCTCTTGACGATTGCCAGGCCGAGCCCGACTCCCGCGTGATCGGCGCGGACGCGTGCGGTCCCGCGACGAAACGGCTCGACCAGCGTGGCGACTAACTGTGGGGTGAGTTTCTCGCCGGTGTTCTCAACCGTGAGCACAACAGCCCTGGAATGAGCCCTTGTCGTGACCCAGACGGTGCCATGGTCGTTGAGGTTGTGGACGATCGCATTGTGTACAAGGTTTGTTGTCATCTGCTGCAGGAGCGCATGCGACCCCATGGTGGGTGTCTTCTCACCCGTAGTCTCGATCGCGAGACCCCGTCGTTCCGCGAGAGGGAGGAGCGTCTCGGTGGCTTCCTCGGCGAGCAGCGACAGGTCGACGTGTTCTCGGACGAACGTTCTCTGGTCTGCCCGGCTGAGCAGGAGCAACGCTTCGGTGAGGTCGATCGCGCGGGTATTCACGGCGTGGAGGAGAGCGACCAGTTCGCCGGTGTCGCGGTTCGGATCGTTGCGCGCGACATCGAGAAGGGTCTGGGTGATGGCGAGCGGAGTGCGCAGTTCGTGGGAGGCGTTGGCCGCGAATCTCTGCTGTTCGGCGACGTGCGCCTCGAGCTGGGCGAGCATCGCGTCGAAGCTGTCGGCGAGTTCGCGGAACTCGTCGTTGTGGCCCTCCAGATGAATTCGGTGGGAGAGTGATCCGTTTGCGGCGATGCGGGTCGCGTCGGTGATGCGGGCCAGTGGGGCGAGCATGCGGCCCGCGAGGATCCATCCGCCTGCGAGACCGAAGACCAGCAGGAATACCAGCACCACGACTGCCACTCGGTCGAAAGCTCGCTGTGTCCCCGAGCGGCCAGGCGCGAGAACGCCGCCAATGCCACCTCTGGTGGTCGAGACAAAGGCTGTGTGTGGGAAGTATCGAAGGAGGATCGCCCACAGGCCGAGCAGCAAAGCACCCGCGAGTACGAGGAAGCCGGCGTAACTGAGCGTGAGTTTGAGGCGGACACTAAGCCCGGGTTCCCTATCCACGGTCGCTCCCCGCAGGAACTGTGTCGGTTGGAGTGTCGATGCGGTAGCCGACGCCGGGCACAGTGGCAATGATGGCGGGTTCGCCGAGGCGTTTGCGCAACGCAGAGACCGTAATGCGCACGGCGTTGGTGAACGGGTCGGCGTTCTCATCCCACGCCCGTTCCAGTAGCTCCTCGGCGCTGACCACACCGCCCTCACCGGCAATGAGAACTTCGAGCACCGCGAACTGTTTGCGAGTGAGCGCGACGTAGCGGCCGTCGCGGTAGACCTCGCGGCGGAACGGGTCAAGCCGCAGGCCGGCGATCTCCCGCACGGGTGGCCGGTTGTGGGCGCGTCTGCGGTCGAGTGCTCGCAGACGGAGCACGAGTTCTTGGAGTTGAAACGGCTTCGTCAGGTAGTCGTCGGCGCCCAGACCGAACCCGGAGGCCTTGTCGTCGAGCCGGTCGGCAGCAGTGAGCATCAGGATCGGCATGCCGCTGCCGGAGGCGACGATGCGTTCGGCGATCTCGTCGCCGGAGGGTCCGGGGATATCGCGGTCGAGCACCGCGATGTCGTACGCGTTGACGCTCAGCAGTTCCAGTGCGGTATCGCCGTCGCCGGCGATGTCGGCGGCGATCGCTTCCAGGCGCAAGCCGTCGCGGATGGCCGCTGCCATATACGGCTCATCCTCGACAATCAATACGCGCATGCTTGTGACGCTAGCGGTCGGGGCATTTCGTCCGCCTATCGAGAACCTCCATATGGAAGCAATACGGTGCTCCGATCTGGGTTGATCGGGATCTGAAGCCGCGGAAGGTTCACACGTCTGGGGTCCTCAGCGATCCGCTGCGCGCACAGAGCGACGTGGTGGCATTGCAGAACGCGCTTTGCTGGTTGCTGTCGGTACCGGGTCATCGCAGAAAGTGCAAAGCAGACTGCGTGGGGCTGCGCTCGGTCATCGGCGATCGCCTGCTCGGTTGCCCAAGGGCCGGAAAGTCCTAGTGCCCTGGCGCAATGTTGCCCTCTTGAGCGACGTAACGGGCGCGCTTGATCCACAGGATGCCGTGGTAGACCACGGTCCCATCGCTGAAGGTGAGCTGACCGCGGCGGATGAACTTCGACCACCACCCAGTCTTGGGGCTGCCGATCGCCACCAGACCCGGGCCGCGCTCGAAGACGTTGAGCTGCTTGCCGGGGTGGTGGAAGGGAAGGTCGCGATAGATGTAGACGTGGCTGTCGGTGACGAGCACGACCCGATGCCAGTAGAAGCTGACCAGCGAAATCGCCATCTCGATGAGGTCCCCGAACGAGGGAATGAGTTTGGCGATGTCCTCCACGATCCCGAACACGACCATCGTGAAGAGGTTGTTGAAGGTGAACGCGACCGCTACCGCGTTTTCAGGGAGCTTCGCCCGTCTTGCCATTCGCTTGGCCATGCGCGCGTTGTAAGGGCGGACCTCGATGTTCCGCTGTTGGAACGCAGGCTGCCAAGATGCGGGTTGCTCGTTAGGCGCGTCCATGCGGCGAGTGTAGTGGCGTGTGTTTGTGAACGCGTTGTTCCGCCGTAACGATGGCCTCTGCAACTGATGACAGTGGTCGGCGGCGCGTCGAGGTCAATTCAGCCGATCGACCATGTTCTGCCGTGAACCGGCGCGAGCCGTTGGTGGGATGTAGCGGTGTGACCACAGCGACGCTGCGGCAACCCCAGTCAAGGTGCTCCCGCGGTAGGTCAACGATGTGTAGTGGTAGTGAGAACTGCGTCCGTCGATGAGGCCGGGAATTTCCGATAGGTGGTATGCGCAGATTGGGTCGCTGGCCGCGCAGATGTCGATCGTTCGAGCGAGAACGTCCGACCGCAACGTGTATTTCTTTCTAATAAGGGTGGGCCGGACCCCGAAGTAGCGAAGCTTGCTGTTGAGGTCCAGGTCACCCGGCTGCGGTACGACGAAGCTCGGGTTGCCAAGGAGCGCAACAGCGATCGTGGACCTGACGTCCGCGCTGAGCGAGTCGACCGCGCGGATGACGACTTCCGCTCCTTGGCTGTATCCGGCCAGCAGTATCGAAGCCTGCCCGCAGCCGGCCGCCACGGATTTGGCATGGTCCGCACCGATGTCCGCGATTAACACACGCTCGCCTGCGGCCTCGCTGACACCCAGGCCCCTCAGCTTGTCTGCAGTAAAGCGATACCACGGGACGGCGGGATAGTTGACGATCTGATCGGCCCGAAGACGCAGCCCGGCGGCTTCAGCGTCGGCGTCGACGTAACCCTGCACAGCGATCATCTCCGCGCCACTCGCGGCCGTCTGTCCAGACCCAGGCACCCCGATGAATGACGGCGCGCACGCACCAGCGGACGGTGGCGCCTGGCCCAGCGTTGCCGCCGAACTGGGCACAATCGGCAGTCCGATGGCCGCGCCCAGCGCCGCAGCGACGATAACTGCACGGACAGCGTTCATTGGAGTAAGGCGATGGGGCTGGTGAGAAGTTGGTCCCCGAGTTCGGCGACATCCCGATAGACATGGCGTGCGCCGGCCTCGCTGAGCTCGTGTTGGCTGAAGCCGCCAGACTCAACGGCAACGCACCCGATGCCGGCCGAGCGAGCGGCTTGGACATCCCACACACTGTCGCCGACAACCATCGCGCGGCGCGGATCAATGGAGTATCGCTGCATCGCGGTGAGGAAGACTTCCGCGTCTGGTTTGGAGCGGGTGATGTCGTCGGCGGATGTCTGCCCATCGATTGCGTCATCGGCCTTGAGCACCTTGCGAAGAGTCTCGAGCTCATCGTCCGGAGCCGAGGTAGCGAGCACCACAACCAAGCCGAGGCTCTTGACCTGACGCAACACCTCGGCGGCTCGCGGAAAGGCTTTAATGTCGCCGACCAGCTCTTGGTAGCGACGGGGACGGGCAGCGACGGCCTCCGGGCTGTCGTGGCCGAGCAGTTCGGGAACCAGTTGGTCTCCGCCCATCCCGACCAGTCGATGAATAGCGTTCATGGGTGCCCACTCGCCACAGTCGCGCAGCGCACGCGACCAGGCCAGCGCGTGAAGATAGTTGGTGTCGCACAAGGTGCCATCGACATCGAAGAGCACGCCCGGCCGGAGTGCGTCACGCACGGACAATCCTCCTCATTGGACATCTTGTCAGCGTCCGGCCTACCCGAAAGCACCACGATGAATCGACGGAGCCTGACCCGGTCATTTGGAGTAGGTGTTTTGGCGCTGCGGCGTTATCGCCGGACAAGCATGAAGAAGCGATCCGGGCCTATAGGACGACGTGTCTGGTGTCCGAGGGCGGCACAACCGGTCGCCGATCAGGCTTCCTTCAGCACGGACAAGATGTTTCCCGCCGGATCCTTGAACCAGGCAATATCGGGACCCGTGTTCGCTGCAATGCCTCGCAGGATGCCCTTGCTGTCTGCCTTGAGGTCGCCGTCGTAGTGTTCGAATTCAACGCCCCGGTTGGCCAGTTCGTCGACGGCGATGTCGATATCTTCGACGGGGAAGTTGAGGATCGTGAATGTGGCCGGAGCATGGTCGGCCTTCGGGTAGATCAGCGTCGCCCGCTTGTTGCCTCCGATGTGCAGGGCGAGCAGTCCGTGATCTTCGGTGACCCGAAGACCCAGGGTCGTCCCGTAGAACTCCTTCGCCTTGGCGATGTCATCGACCGAGAATCCGCTGTAGGCGGCGGTGTTTTCGAACATGACGCTCCATCCTTTTGCGTGCCAGCCGAGGTCATATACCTCTGCTCGCAACATAGGACGGCGTCGGCCCGTCGAACTCATCGGTAGGTGCCAGGGCAGGCCTGCCGGCGAATGCACCCCGCTCGTGTCATCGTTCGTAGACTTCCCCCATGTCTGCGGCGGTGTTCCGTTCGCGGCGCGACATCGTCCCGGCGCTGCTGGGTGCGGTGGGAGGCGCGCTGGGACGCGGCACGGGCGCGCCGAATGGAGTGGTGCTCACGGCGCCGCCCGGTGCCGGTAAGTCCCGTCTGCTGACTGAGTTTCGCGACCGGTTGGTGGTGCCTGCCCGGTATGCGGCGGGCGCTAATGCGACTAGTACGCATCCGTTCGCCGTCGCCGCCGAACTGCTCGGGGCTGCGGAAGCGACCTCGTCGGCTTTCCTCGCGAGGGTCGACGGGTTGATTGCGGGCCAATCGCTGGTTCTCGTCGTTGACGATCTGCATTTCGCGGACGCCGAGACGCTCGGTCTGTTGCGCGAGGTGCTCACCTTGGACGCGCCGATTGTGTTGGTCGCCGCGCGCCGACCGGGGCCCTCGCGGGGCATGCTGGATGCGCTTGTCGGCTTGGCGCGGGTCGCGGATTGGGCGGTGCCGGATCTTGACCGGCTCGACATCGACGTGCTGGTTCGCGACCGCACCGGGGCCTGGCCCGGCCCGCGACTGCGCACGCTGCTGGAGTCGTTTGCAGGCAACGCACGTCAGCTGATCGCCCTCCTAGATCGCTTGGTGGGCGTTGGCGATGCGACAGGTGGTGACCTGCTGGAACTCGTCACCGATTATCGCGTGCCAAAGCAGATGTTGGCGTTGGCCGCTGACGACAATTTGCAACGATTGAACGAAGCGGAGCTCGATGTCGCCCGTACGTTGGCGGTCTTCGGTCGGGCGACGAATTCGGATGAGTTGGCTGCAGTACTCGCGGTCGACGCGACCTCAACGCTGGCGCCGATACAGCGATTGCTCGACGCGGGACTCGTGGTGGCGCGAGGAGAGGATCTCGACTTCGCCCAGGGCTCCTTCCGCGAGTCGGTGTATGCGTCGATACCGAACGAGCTGCGGCGCTCGCTGCACCGCGCGGTCGCTGACAGCCGCAGCGGCCCAGTCGAGCGGGCCCGGCACGTGATCGCTGCAGAGCCCACCCCGCAGGATTTGCTCGACGCCGTGCGAGACGCCGTCGATGTTCTTGGCGACGCGCCTGGGGTAACGGCCGATCTGCTCGCCGCCGCATGCAGCCAAACACACGACGCGGCAGTAGCCGCCGAGCTCGCTGTGACCAGGGCGCGAGCGTTAGCCCGGTCAGGGCAGCTCCAGTTGGCGGTGGAAATCGCCGCGGATGCGCTGAGCTGGGCGACGGAACCAGACGTCGCCGCTGAGCTGCGCCGCATCGCTATCTTCGCGGCAAGTACACGCGGGCAGCTGGATGAGGGCATCGCGCTGATCGACGTGGCGCTCGCCGGCCCGATGCCGGACCGGCCACGCCGGATTCTCACCGATCACCGGAGCTTTCTCACTCTTCTAAGAGGTCGTGAACCCGTACCGCTCGAGGCGTTGGCCGAGGATCCCCGCGAGCTGACCCTGAACGGTCTGATCGCCGAGCTGCTTCGCCGTTTTCTGCTGGGAGATACCGGCGTGGCCCTCGAATACGCGTGGGCCGCCTCGCGACGCTCACTGGCCGGAGCTCTCGACCCTAACGAGGGCCTGTCTGCCGACCTATGGACTCCCTTCGTCGCCCTCGCGCACGCCGGCGCGGACGTCGCGCGCGATGCGCTCCACGAGCTGATTTTGATGCGCGAGGAACGCGGCGCGACGTGGCAGACCGCCGGACACCATGCGGTAGCGGGCGCGATCGACGTGCAAGCGGCGCGCCTGGACGACGCCGCAGCGCAGTTCGACACCGCATTGGATGTGGCTGCGCGGATGGAACTCGGATCGATGTCCCAGGCGGTGTCCGGGCGAGCGATAGTTGACGTGCTGCGCGGCGACATCCGCGCGGCGCGCGCACGAATCGAGACCTGGACGGCCTCGGAGGAGTTCGGCCTACCCGCACTCGACCGCGCCAGGGTCGCAGTGCTGGAAGCTGAGCGCAGATATACGGACGCCGCTCGGCTGGCCGCGGCGGCGTGGAACCGTGCGGGTTCCCTGCATCTGTTCGGCTGGCAGGCCACGGTCGGGCCGGATTTCGCACGGGTCGCGCTGCGCGCCTCCGACATCGGTCTGGCCCGGCTCATTCATGATGATCTGGCCCAGACGCCGGAACCTGCAGGCCGTCCCGGCCGTGCCGCCGCGTCACTCGCGAGCCTCCTCAGTGGCGCGAATTACACGACGCTGCAGCAAATCGGCCCGGACTTGGCCACTGAGGCGGAAGCGGTCGGCAACCGGCTACTGAGCCTGCTTGCGCTCGAGGAATCCGCTGTCGCCGCGGCGGTCACCAACGACCAGGACCTCGCGCGGGCATTGGCCCGACAAGCCATCGCCCTTGCTGAGGATGCCGGGGCCATCGGCATCGCTGCCCGCATCGCCGGTCGGCTGCGCAGCGCTGGCACCCGCCTCGGGTCGAGAACCTCGCGCGCGCGTCCGGACTTTGGATGGGACAGCCTGACTCCCACCGAGGACCGGATCGTCGGACTCGTGGCATCCGGCGTCACCGGGCCGGGCATCGCACAACAATTGCACCTGTCACCGCGCACCGTGCAGACCCACGTCTCGCATGCGCTGGCCAAGCTGGGCTTGGCGAACCGGATCGAGCTCGCGGCAGCGGCGGCACGGCGCCCTGTACCGATCAGCTGAGGTCCCCAGGCGGCCAACGACCCCGAGCATCTGAGGGCGGTGGCGGCAAAACCTACGTCACCGTACGGATGTTGTGCGGCGCGGATCTCGCGAGGGTCTAGGTAACAACCTGAGTCGACCAAGGAGATCTGATGAAGAACCTCGGAATGCTAATCGGACTGGCGCCATGGGTGCTGTTCTCGATGATCGCCGACCATGTCGGCACCGGTTACGTCGGCTACGCCGCGGGAGCGGCGGGCATCATCTCGCTTGTCCTCGCCATTCGCGGCGCTCGTGCAGACGGCCTCAAGATCATCGACGCGGCCGGCGTCGTCACCTTCGCCATCCTCGCGATAGTTGGCTTCGCCGGCAGCCACCACGTTCAGAAGCTACTCGTCGACTACGGTCGTGGCGGCTGTGCGGTTGTGCTCGCGCTCGTCATGCTGATCTCGGCGCTGACCGTGCCGTTCACCGAGCAATACGCGCGGGCTCGGGTTGATCGGCGTTACTGGGCCAGCCCGGTGTTTCGTGCCACGAACCGCAAGATCAGCCTGGCATGGGCGGGTCTGATCGCAGTGATGGCGGCCTCGCACCTTCTCGCCGGTGCGCTCGCCTCCCAGGGTCACGAACGGCCGATCGTCAACATCGCATTGAACTGGGTCGTGCCGATTCTCATCGTGCTGCGCGGCCTGAAGATGTCGGACCGCATCGCCGGCGAGAACAGCCCGAGCACGACGAACGCCACGAACGCCGCGAGCGCGGCGTGAACAACGAGGCCGCCCTGAACGACATCACAAGGAAGGGTGAGCCGGTCGTCACGCGTCGCAGCTGGCTAACGCTGATCGCCATGACCGGCAGCCTGTCGATGATCATGCTGGACCAGACCGTCGTCAGCGTGGCCCTTCCGACGATGACCCACCAGCTACCACTCACCGCCGCCGGCGCGCAGTGGGTCGTCAACGCCTACGTGCTCGCGATGGCCGCTGCGGTCGCGGTCGGCGGCAAGCTCGGCTCGAAGTGGGGGCCGGTCACGACCTTTCGAGCCGGCGTCATCGCGTTTCTTGTCTCCTCGGCCTGTTGTGGGCTCGCCCCGAACGCCACATGCATGGTCGCGGCACGCATCGCGCAGGGGCTCGGCGCCGCATTGATGGTGCCGGTCACGGCCAGCATCGTGATGGCCGCGTTCCCGACCTCGATGCGCGGCCGCGCGATGGGCGCCTACGTCGGCATCAGCCAGATCTTCCTTGCACTAGGTCCGCTGGTCGGCGGCACGCTGACCGAGTCATGGACGTGGAGAGCGGTGTTCTGGATCAACGTGCCGGTCGGCCTCGTCGCACTCCTGCTGGTGCGCATCTCCGCACCAGCCAACCCGACCCAACGAGGTCTGCGGATCAGTGGCACGCAAACCGCAATGCTGATGGCCGGAATCGGTGCAACCGTCTACGGCCTCCAGCAGTCAGCGAGCTGGCACTGGATCTCGGGCCGCACCCTCGGCACCATCGGCGGCGGCGTCATCGTGCTCGCGCTGTTCACCTGGCTCCAACTGAGGGACAGCGAACCGCTCGTCGACGTCCGGCTATTTCGCATCCGGGCATTCGTTGGTGACTCGATCGTCCTGTTCGCGACGCAGTTTGGCATGCTCGCGATGACGCTGTACGCCTCCCTCTACGCACAGAACTTGCTCGGCTATTCGCCTATACAGGCAGGCTTTTCGGCCCTAGCGATGATCGTGCCGCTGATGATCGGCGCACAGGTAGCCGGCCGATGGTATGACCGCTCCGGCGCTCGTCCGCCGATGTTGCTAGGGCTCGCCCTGGCCACCATCGGCGCGGCCGCGTGGGCATTAGCACTGCCCGACATCGCATATGCCTCGAAGATACCCGGCATGGCGCTGGTCGGCCTTGGGCTTGGGTTCGTCTTCTCACCGATCAACACCGACGCGTTGAGTCGAGTTGCCGCTGGCCAGCGGTCGCAGGCATCAGGCATCGTGCAGACGCTGCGTCAACTCGGCGGCGCACTCGGTGTTGCGGTCATCGGATCGGTAATCCTCTCGCACGAGAACCCGCACGCCGCTCCTGCGGCTCGTGTTGGCAACGTCGCACGTGCCATGACCTACGGCTTCTGGTTGGGGGCAGTCGTGTTCGCTATCGCGCTGCTGACGGGCGCATGGTTGCTACCCCGCCGCGACAGCATTTCCACCGTCGCCGAGTCTGCAGACCAAACGCGCCCTCGCTCGCTTGCGCACCTAGCCTGAACAGGCGAACGAAACGAACCGGGACAGGCGAACGTTACAAACCGCCGTCGCGGGTACTACGGAGCGCTCAATGCAAACTGCACCGGTGGACGGCGCATGAGCGGGCTCGATGTGATGGGAGTCCAATTCGGTGTCCGAGGGGGGACTTGAACCCCCAAGCCCTTTCGGGCACTAGCACCTCAAGCTAGCGCGTCTGCCAAATTCCGCCACCCGGACGTGGAGTCCTGCTGCGCAGGACCGGCGAACACCATATCAACAGGGCACCGAGGCAGACGCCGCTCACGCCACGAGGCAGGATGGCACTCGTCGTCCGGCATCTGACCCCGACAGTCGACTGCATGCGCGCGAGGAGAGCTGATGAGCCAACCGCAGGCGGGCCTGAGCGCGGAGGACGAGGTTGTCGACCTCTGCCGCGACCTGATCCGCATCGACACCTCCAACCCGATCAAGCCTGAGCGGCCAGCGGCGGAGTACGTCGCCGAGAAGCTGACGGACGTCGGGCTGAGCCCGCAGCTCTTCGAATCCGAGCCCGGCCGGGCCAGCGTCATCGCCCGCATCGAGGGCAGCGATTCGACGAGGGGCGCGTTGCTGATTCACGGGCACCTCGACGTCGTGGCCGCCGACCCGACCCATTGGCAGGTAGATCCGTTCGCCGGCGAGATCAAGGACGGCTGCCTGTGGGGTCGGGGGGCCGTCGACATGAAGGACATGGACGCAATGTCCCTGGCGGTCATCCGGCAGTGGATGAGAGAGGGTCGCAAGCCACCGCGCGACATCGTCATTGCCTACCTCGCCGACGAAGAGGCAGGCGGTCGTAAGGGTTCGCACTGGCTTGTCGACAACCATCCAGAACTCTTTGAAGGCTGCACCGAATCGATCAGCGAGGTCGGCGGCTTCTCTATCGAGATCCGTCATGACCTGCGGCTCTACCCGGTGCAGACAGCGCAGCGAGGGATGGCCTGGATGAAGCTGGTCGCCAGAGGCCGCGCGGGCCACGGCAGTCTGGTCAACAACTCGAACGCCGTGACCGAACTCGCGGAAGCAGTCGCACGCATCGGCAGGTATGACTGGCCTATTCGCATGACCGCAGCCACCCAGGCGTTCATCGACGAGCTGGGCGAGGCGATCGGCATCGAACTCGACCCGCACGATCTCGGCAGTGCCGCCGACAAGCTCGGCACGATCGCTGCACTCGTGGCAGCCACGGTTCGCAACACCGCCAACCCAACGATGCTCGAGGCCGGCTACAAGGTGAACGTCGTTCCGCAGGAGGCGTCGGCCTACATCGACGGTCGTTTCCTGCCCGGCTTCGAAGACGAGTTCTACACGACGATCGACGAGCTGCTCGGGCCAAACGTCACGCGCGAGACGATCAACGGCGACATCGCCATCGAAACAGAGTGGGACGGCGCGTTGGTTGAGGCGATGAAATCCTCGATCACGTCGCAAGACCCACAGGGCAAAGCCGTCCCTTACTGCTTGTTCGGTGGAACCGACGACAAGGCGTTCTCCACGTTGGGCATACGCGGCTTCGGGTTCTCGCCGCTGCGGCTGACCCCAGACCTCGACTTCGCCGGCATGTTCCACGGCGTTGACGAGCGGGTTCCGCTCGAGGGCTTGAAGTTTGGCACCCGCGTACTCGACCACTTCCTGACGAACTGCTGAACTCAGGAGCGACAGAAGCGCGCGACCTACATGGTCCGGGCGACCCGCAACACTCGGCGCCGCAGGCGCACGCGGCGCGTTCCGTCGGGGTAGAGCCGTAGGCGATCGAGTTCCCAGCCGTGATGCTCGGCCTGCTCGGTCAGCAAGCGCCAGGCAGCGTTGCGCGACGTCCCTCTCGGCAGCACCAGCTGCCTGAACTCGTAATCGGCCACGGTTCATTGTGCTCGCACAGCGGCCGCCCGAAAAGATCGCCGTTGCGCCGACCCGGGGTCAGGCAGGTACCGTTCACCCATGCCCGACGACATTGAGATCCCCGCCACGCCCGATCAGGTCCGCGCGGCGGTCGCTGGGCTGAAGTCCGCCCTCGATGCCCACCTCGCCGCCGTCGAGGCGCGCGCAGGGGAGAACGATCCGAATGTCCAGGCGGCTTACGACGCGCTGGCGTCGGCCGGCGAGGCATACGACGACGCCCTTTTCTCGGCGTACGAGGAAGTCACACCGTTCGGTCCCGTCGAGTCCGATGACGACGACGAGGAAGCTGACGGCGAAGAGGACGACGATCTGGAGTGGGAAGCACCCGAACCGGAGTAGCGGGCTAGTCCCGCACGGCCCCGGCTTCTGGGTATCCGATCGCCGGCATCGACACGTCGTCGAGTGCGCTGCGAATCTCGTCTGGCAACACCACGTCGGCTTCGGCCAAGATGCCGAGTAACTGCGCGTTTGTACGTGCTCCCACGATCGCGGCCGCTACCCCTGGCCGGTCGCGCACCCATCCCAACGCCACCGCCAACGGCGAGACGCCGAGGCCCTCGGCGGCCGTGCATACCGCCTGCACGATCCCGGACCGAGTCTCACCGAGGTAGGGCTCGACGAAGCTCGCGAGGTGGTCACTGGCCGCCCGTGAATC
Source organism: uncultured Actinomycetes bacterium (assembly GCA_963737705.1). Taxonomy (GTDB): domain Bacteria; phylum Actinomycetota; class Actinomycetes; order Acidothermales; family Acidothermaceae; genus PALSA-607. Next base: position 102,011 of record CAVTTP010000007.1, on the reverse strand, counting down.
GGCCGGGATCCCGGTGCGGTACTTCCCGGTCAGCACTCCGCGCCCGAGCGGCGACCACGCCAACAGCGACAGGCCGGCGTCGACGGCAGCCGGCACGACCTCCCGTTCGACGCCGCGTTCGAGCAACGAGTACTCCACCTGCGTCGACGCGAGCGGCACCCGACCCGGCCACCAGCTTTGCCAGCTCGCAGCCTTCGCGGTCTGCCAGCCGCTGTAGTTCGACACGCCCGCGTACCGGGCGCGTCCCGATACGACCGCGAAATCGAGCGCCGACAGGGTTTCGTCGAGCGGTGTCGATGAGTCCCAGCCTTGAAGTTGCCACAGGTCGACGTGGTCGATGCCGAGCCGGTCAAGTGAATCGTCGAGTGCCTGCAGGAGGTGGCGGCGCGACATGTCGCGGCGCTTGCCGTCGGGTCGTGCCGCTGGCAAGAGACCGCCGGCCTTGCTGGCTACGACGACGTCGCTTCGGTCGACGACCTTCGTCAGAAGCATGCCGAGGACGCGCTCGCTGTCGCCGGCCGCATAGGTGTCGGCCGTGTCGACGAATGACCCACCTGCGTCGACGAACGCCTTTAGCTGATCAGCGGCCTCGTGCTCGTCAGTGTCGCGTCCCCACATCGCCGTGCCGAGTCCGATGCACGAGACCGTCAGCCCCGTCGTCCCGAGGCGTCGCTGCTCCATGCCAGCACCGTATCGGGCGATCAGGCGTCCCGACGGCCAAGCAGGAACAGCGCGCCGAGCAGGATCACCAATCCGTACAGCGTCAGCATCCCGAGCCCCTGCCAAGGCCCGAGCATGTCGTGCACCCGATGGGTGTTGAGGATCTGGGTGCCGGCGTTCGCGGGTGCGAATTTGATCGCGTCAGCCCGCCACGAGCTCGGTAGCAGGTCGATCAGCGCAGACGGCAGGAACAGCACTCCGAAGAAACTCGCGAGAGCTCCTGCCGTTCTGCGCACCAGGGTGCCCAGGGCAAAAGCCAGCAGGCCGACCGATGCGAGGTACAGGCCGCCACCGATCACGACGCGCAGCACATTCGGATCCGACAAAGACGCGCCCGCATGCTTGAGGTGCAGGATCGCCTCGCCAATACCGAACGTGCTGAACGCCAGGATTTCGCCGATGATCACCATCGCCACCAGATACACAAATCCCTTGAGGGCGATGACAACGCGACGTTGCGGGACGGCGGTGAGCGTTGTCCTGATCATGCCGGTGGCGTATTCACCCGTGATGGTCAAAACGCCGAGTGCGCCGAGTGCTATCTGCGCAAGGTAGAGCCCCTGCAGGATGAAGTTGGCGGCGTCGAATCCCTCAACCTTGTCGGGGGTGAAGTTGCGGACGTATTCGGTCGCACCCAAGACGGCGATGCCGATCGTCCCGAGAGCTGCAGCAATCGCCGTCCAGTACGTCGATCGCACTGTGCGCAGCTTCGTCCACTCCGACCGGACGACGTTCGGCAACCCGATGGTGCGTGGCGGATAGGTGTGCATTGACGCAGAGGCGGTGGTCGCCATCGCGGTCATGATGCGATCCCAGCCGCTGCGTCGGTGCGGTAATCGACGCTGTCCCTAGTCAGCTCCATGAACGCTTCCTCCAACGATGCCGAGTGCGGTGTCAACTCGTGCAAGACAATGTGATCCAGCGCGGCTAGTTCGCCGACGGCCGCGCAATCCAGACCGGTGACCCGGATCGTGTCGGCGTCGGTATCAACTGCGGCTCCCGCGGCCCGCAATCGCGTGGCGAGACCTTCGACGTTTGGCGTGCGCACATGCACGTAGCCCTGCGAGCTGTGCGCGATCAAGTCGGTCGTGCTCGAGTCAGCAATGAGTCGGCCGCGACCAATCACGACCAGGTGGTCGGCGGTCAACGCCATCTCGCTCATGAGATGGCTTGAGACGAAGACCGTGCGACCCTGCGCGGCGAGACTTCGGAGCAGGGTACGGATCCACAGGATTCCCTCGGGATCCAGGCCGTTAATCGGCTCGTCGAACATCAGCACCTGGGGGTCGCCGAGGAGCGCGGTGGCGATTCCGAGCCGTTGTCCCATGCCGAGCGAATAGGTGCGAGCCCGTTTCCGGCCCACTGTCTCGAGACCGACGAGTTCAAGGCAGTCGCCGACCCGTCGCCGCGAGATTCCGTTGCTCTGGGCCACGCACAGCAAATGGTTATAAGCGCTGCGCCCGCCGTGCATGGCCTTGGCGTCCAGAAGTGCGCCGACCTCGTGCAGGGGTCGGTGGATCTCGCCGTACGGGCGCCCGTTCACCGTCGTCCCGCCGTTCGAGGGCCGGTCCAGTCCCAAGATCATCCGCATCGTTGTCGACTTGCCTGACCCGTTCGGACCGAGGAACCCCGTGACCATGCCGGGCCGGACCGAAAACGACAGATGATCGACCGCCAAAGTCGAGCCAAATCGCTTGCTGAGATCGCGAACCTCGATCACGTGGCCCTGCTTTCGTCTCGGGGTGCCGCCGACGTAACTCAACGATCGGCGAAGTGGCGTCGGGCAACAATCGGGGAGAGCCCTGGCCCGACCCTGATTCCACCCGTGGTGCCGCGTAGGGATCCGTCGGTCGCCTCGATACACTCAGGCCTCGGACGGTGCCACCGGACCTAGGTTGTGAACCAGGCAGGAGCTGCGGGTGTCTGCGAAGTCGAGAATCGACAAGCCGCTCTCGCACGCGCAGTTCATCGCGATTGTCGTGGTGCTCGCGATCTCGGGGGTGCTCGCGCTCGTCTCGTTGTCTCGAGTCGCCGGCCCCCACGGAAAGTGCCCCACGATCACGCAGGTTTCGCGGCCAGGTGCATCGAGCTGCTGGGCCGCCTACACCAACAAGCAGGACCCCGGCGTCGTTGGCCACCCCGCCGCTACTAGCTGAAGCCGACTGCCACCTGCTGACACCGTAAGGTCGGGGCGTGACCACGGTTCTGCTTGTCCGCCACGGCCTGACCGCCTTGACCGGCCCGGTGCTGGCTGGTCGGACCCCAGGTGTCGATCTTGATGACCGAGGTCGTGCCCAAGCCGAGGCAGTCGCACAGCGACTTGCAGGGGTCGCCGTCCAGGCAATCGTCAGTAGCCCCTTAGAGCGATGCGTCCAGACCGCCGAATTCATCGCGAAGGAACGCGACGTCACAGTCGAGACCGACGCGCGACTCATCGAATGCGGGTACGGCGACTGGACAGGTCAGGAGATCAACAAGCTGGCCAAAGACCCGCTGTGGAAAGTGGTTCAGGCGCATCCGAGCGCGGTGACATTTCCCGGCGAGGGCGGCGAAGCGATGCGTGATGCGCAGGTGCGCGCGGTCGACGCGGTGCGTTCGTGGAACACCAAACTAGGCGCCGATGCCATCTGGGTGGCGTGCTCACACGCCGACATCATCAAGGCTGTGGTCGCTGATGCACTCGGAATGCATCTCGATACGTTCCAGCGGATTGTGATCGATCCCTGCTCAGTCACCGTCATCAGTTACACGTCGCTGCGGCCATTTGTCATGCGTGTCAATGACTCCGGGACCGATCTCGCGACGCTGCTCAAGCCCCCTACGAAGGGGCGCAGGAGCCGTGCGAAGGCGGCTAGCAGCGATGCCGTGGTCGGCGGCGGCGCGGGCGCCAAATAGGGTCGTCGTCATGCCCCGTCACATCTTTCTGTACGACCCACCCGAGCGCCTGGTGATCGGCACCGTCGGCCAGCCCGGCGAGCGCACGTTTTTCATGCAGGCCCGCAGCGCCGGTCAGTTGACCAGCGTGGTGCTGGAGAAGGCACAGGTCGCCGCGTTGGCTGAGCGGCTCGACCAGCTTCTCGACGAGGTATTACGAGCATCAGGCGGGACGTCGTCGGTGCCCGCAGTCGCGCCACTTGAACTCAACGACACGCTGCCCCTCGATCAACCGATCGTGGAGGAGTTCAGGGTCGGTGCTCTCGGGCTCGGCTGGGATCCCGAAACCGAGCGGGTGATCGTTGAGGCGCTGGCTATCAGCGACATCGCGGGCGACGAGACCGACGATGACGCCGACGATTCGACTGACCCCGCACTGCTCAGCGACGACGACGCCGAAGGCCCTGACTTATTGCGGGTGCGCATCACTGGCGGCGTCGCGCGCGCGTTCACCAAGCGTGCGCTCGCGATCGTTGCGGCCGGCCGGCCGCCGTGCCAGTTCTGCGGTCAGCCGCTCGATCCGGAGAGTCACGTTTGCGCACGCTCCAACGGCCATCACCCGCACTGACCGGACCGCTGTGACCGAGCCCTCACTGTGACCGAGCAGAGCTTCGACCTCAGCGCCGCCGAGGTGCGGACTGTCTTGACCGAGGGCGACCTTGCGATCGAGGGTCGGCTTGTCGACGCCTCCAACACGACGTTGTACGCGGTCGTCACGCAAGGCGCGGTGTCACTGACCTGCGTCTACAAACCGGTTGCAGGCGAGCGCCCACTGTGGGACTTCCCCGACGGCACACTGGCCGGCCGCGAAGTCGGTGCCTACCTCGTGTCGGAGGCGACCGGGTGGGACGTCGTGCCGCCGACCGTGCTGCGCGACGGTCCGCTCGGACCAGGTGCCTGCCAACTCTGGATCGACATCGATGAGGACGCCGATGTGATGGCGTTGTTGCACAGCAACCACCCCGGGCTGCGGCGGATGGCGGTTTTCGACGCGGTGGTCAACAACGCCGACCGCAAGGGCGGCCACCTGCTGCCGACGCCGGGCGGTCACATTTACGGGGTCGACCACGGTGTGTGTTTCGCCACCGAGGACAAGCTGCGCACCGTCTTGTGGCAGTGGCGCGGCACCGCGCTGCCCGACGACGCACTCGACACGTTGGCCGCATTGCGTATCGACCTCGCCGGCGATCTCGGCACCCAGCTCAAGGCACTCATCACCGCGCGGGAGGTCAGTGCGATCAGGCGCCGGATCGATCGGCTGCTGCGCGAGGGCCTCTTCCCGATGCCGGGCGACGGCTGGCCCGCCGTCCCGTGGCCGCCCTTCTAGCAGCGGCTGACTAGAGTTCCCGGCATGCAGCCGTGGCCAGCACCGCAGGCGTCGACGTCCCTGCCCGCACTCCCCGGCGAAGCCCAGCTCCCCAAGGTCTGGGACACCGCGACGCAGTCCAAGGTGGCTGTCGGATCGGCCGCGGGCGCCTCGATCTACGTCTGCGGCATCACGCCTTACGACGCGACACACCTGGGACACGCGGCCACCTACGTAGGTTTTGACCTCCTCAACCGGGTGTGGCGCGACGCCGGGGTCGAGGTCGACTACGTGCAGAACGTGACCGACGTCGACGATCCACTGCTCGAGCGCGCGGCTGCGACTGGTGAGACCTGGCAGGAGCTCGCCGCCCGCGAGATCGCGCTCTTCCACCGCGACATGACCGCGTTGCGCGTGCTGCCGCCACAGCACTATGTCGGTGTCGTCGAGTCGATCGCGATCGTCGTGGCGTTGATTCAGAAGCTGCAAGCGGACGGTGCTGCGTACGACGTCGATGGCGACCTGTACTTCGCGGTCGGTGCCACTGCAGAGTTCGGTTCCGTTTCGCATGACGATCGCGCCGTCATGCTGGAGCTGTTCGCCGAACGGGGGGGCGACCCCGAACGCCCTGGCAAGCGCGATCCGCTCGATTCGCTGCTGTGGCGGGCAGAACGCCCAGGGGAGCCGGCATGGGACGCCGCGATCGGACGCGGTCGTCCCGGCTGGCACGTCGAGTGCACCGCGATCGCGCTTGAGTACCTCGAAGCGCCACTCTCCGTCCAGGGCGGCGGGCGCGACTTGGTGTTCCCACATCACGAGATGTGTGCTGCCCAGGGCGCGGTTATCACCGGCGGACCGTTTGCGCGCAGTTACGTACACGCCGGCATGGTCGGGTACGACGGCGCGAAGATGTCGAAGTCGCGTGGCAACCTCGTGTTTGTTTCGAAGCTGTTGAGCGACGGGGTCGACCCGATGGCGATCAGGCTCGCGCTGCTCGCTCACCATTACCGCAGCGACTGGGAGTACACGCAGGCCGACCTCGACTCGGCGGCGGCGCGTTTGGAGACGTGGCGAGCAGCGACGGCACTGTCGGCGGCACCCTCGGCCGATGCGGTTCTGGCCGTGGTTCGCGAGCGACTCGGTGACGATCTCGACGCTCCAGGAGCACTCGCTGCGATCGACGAGTGGGCAGCTTCCGCACTCGCCGCCGACAAGGGAGATGCGACCGCCTCGGAACTTGTGCGCGCGATCGCCGACCTGCTGCTCGGGATCGCGCTGTAGGCGCGCAATCCGTGTTTCGTATCGCGTTCGTCGAGCCACAAATCCCGCCCAACACCGGCAACGCGATCCGGATGGTTGCTGCTACCGGTTGCGAACTGCACCTCATCGAGCCGCTCGGGTTTGACCTCAGCGACGCCAAGTTGCGTCGCGCAGGGCTCGACTACCACGACCTCGCGACCGTGCACGTGCACAGCGATCTGGCCGCAGCGTGGCTGGCCCTCATGCCCGCGCGCGTATTCGCGTTCACCGCGCGTGCGACCGATTCGTTCGCCGACATCGCCTACCTACCCGGCGACGTCCTGCTGTTCGGGCCGGAACCCGACGGGTTGTCCGAGCAAGTACTCGCAGACCCCCACGTCACCCAGTGGGTGCGCATTCCGATGTTGGCAGGACGCCGATCGCTGAATCTGTCGAACGCGGCCGCCGTTGCTGCGTATGAAGCCTGGCGGCAACACGGGTTTGCCGGAAGTTAGGACGCCCCTCTAGGACGCCCCTCTAGGACGCACCGTCGCGGCGGTGTCGTAGATACCGCTCGAACTCGCGGGCGATCGCCTCGCCACTCGCCTCGGGCAGTTCGGCTTCGTCTTTTTGTCGCTCGAGGGTTCGCACGTATTCGGCGACCTCGGAATCCTCTTCGGCGAGTTGGTCGACCCCTCGCTCCCACGCCTCTGACATCTCCGCTAGGTCGCCGTACGGAATCGTCGTCTCAAGAACATCTTCGAGGTTGCGAAGCAGCGCGAGGGTCGCCTTCGGGCATGGCGGCTGCGCGACGTAGTGCGGCACGGCTGCCCACAGCGACACTGCGGGGAGACCGGCCTGGATGCACGCGTCGTTGAACACACCGACGATGCCGGTCGGTCCCTCGTACCTGGACTGCTCGAGCCCGAGACGGCGGGCGGTCTCTCCGTCGACCGCGGTGCCCGTGACCGGCACTGGGCGGCTGTGTGGAGAGTCCGAGAGCAGTGCTCCGAGGTTGACGACCTCCTCGACGCCGAGACCGATGGCGGCTTCGATGATCTCGGCGCAAAACGACCGCCACCGCATGTTCGGCTCAAGTCCGCGAACGAGCACGATGTCGCGCCGCCCAGCAACCGAGTCGGCAAGGGACAGCCGCGTGGTGGGCCACGAAACGCGCCGACTCACGCCGTCGACCAGCGACACGGTCGGGCGGTTGACCTGAAAGTCGTAGTAGTCCTCTGGATCGAGGGCGCCGAGCGGCTTGGCGTCCCAACCTGCTTCGAGCGCCTCGATCGCGTCGGTGGCGGAGTCGGCGGCGTCGTTCCAGCCCTCGAAAGCGGTCACCATGACGGGCCGGCTGAGCTTGGGGACACCGGAGAGCTCGATCATCCCGGCCTCCCATCGTGCGCCAACAGCGACCTGTACGGCCGCCTGGTTCGCGCGGGTCCGCACCGTCAGCCTACGCGGGAGCGCCGCTCGCCGAGGCTTGCGCCGTGCGACCCGGAGGCTTCGCCGTGCGACCCGGAGGCTAATGCATCTCGGCGTGAGCGCGAGCACGGTACCGTTGAGAGAGTGAACAGTCGTGGTGAACTCCTGCGCGGTGAGCTAACTCGTCGAGTAGTCGTTGCCGACGGCGCCATGGGAACGATGCTGCAGGGATTCGAGCTCGACCTCGACGACTTCGAGGGACTCGAGGGCTGCAACGAAATCTTGTCCGTGACGCGCCCCGACGTGGTCCGGGCTATTCACGATGCCTATTTCGAGGTTGGCTGCGACGCGGTCGAGACCAACAGTTTCGGGGCGAACTTCGCCAATCTGGCGGAATACGACATCGCCGACCGGATCTACGAGCTTGCCGAGGCATCAGCCCGGATTGCTCGCGAGGTCGCCGACGGCTGGAGCACTCCAGATCATCCGCGATTCGTGCTCGGGTCCGTCGGGCCTGGTACCAAGCTGCCGACGCTCGGTCACACCAGCTACGCCACCCTGCGTGACGCCTACCAGAGCGAAGTCGCCGGCCTCGTCGAAGGCGGTGCCGACGCGATCTTGGTCGAGACCGCTCAAGACCTGCTGCAGGCCAAGGCGGCCGTGATCGGCGCGCGCAGGGCGCTCACTGCAGCCGGATCCACGTTGCCCCTCATCGCGCAGGTCACCGTCGAGACCACTGGCACGATGTTGCTCGGATCCGAAATCGGTGCGGCCCTCACGGCCCTCGAGCCACTCGGCATTGACCTGATCGGCCTCAACTGCGCAACCGGGCCGGCCGAGATGGGCGAACACCTGCGCTACCTCGCCCGGCACGCGCGCGTCGGCATCTCATGCATGCCCAACGCCGGTCTGCCGGTGCTCGGCCACGACGGTGCGAGCTACCCGCTGACACCTGCCGAGCTTGCCGACGCACACGACGTCTTCACTCGCGAGCACGGACTCGCGCTCGTCGGCGGGTGCTGCGGAACCACACCTGCACACCTGCGACTCGTGGTCGAGCGGGTGCGCGGGCGCGAGCTCACGCCTCGTCGTCCGCATCCCGAGCCGGGTTCGGCGTCGCTGTACCAGAGCGTGACGTTCCGCCAAGACTCGTCGTACCTCGCGGTAGGGGAGCGAACCAACGCGAACGGCTCGCGGGTCTTCCGCGATGCGATGCTCGAGGGCCGGTTCGAAGACTGCGTCGAGGTCGCCCGCGAAGCGACGCGCGACGGCTCGCACCTGCTCGACCTCTGTGTCGACTACGTCGGGCGCGACGGCGTCGTCGACATGCGCGAGGTTGCGAGCCGGTTCGCCACCGCATCGACGCTGCCGTTGATGCTCGACTCCACCGAGCCCCAAGTCATCGAGGCCGGCCTCGAATGTCTCGGTGGCCGTTCGATCATCAACTCGGTCAACTTCGAGGACGGCGAGGGGCCGACGAGTCGGTTCGCGCGCATCATGCCGATTGTGCGAGAGCACGGCGCTGCGGTGGTCGCCCTCACAATCGACGAGACCGGTCAGGCACGGACGCCGGAGCACAAGGTCGCGGTCGCCGAGCGGCTCATCGAAACGCTGACACAGAAGTGGGGCATGCACGAGAGCGACATCCTCGTTGACTGCCTGACGTTCACCCTTGGCACCGGGCAAGAAGAGAGCCGTCGTGACGGGCTGGCGACGATCGAGGCCATCCGCGAACTGAAGACCCGCCATCCCGACGTCCAGACGATTCTTGGTTTGTCGAACATCTCGTTCGGGCTGAAGCCGGTCGTGCGTGCGGTGCTGAACTCGGTGTTTCTCGCCGAATGCACGAAGGCGGGCCTCGACGCCGCCATCGTGCATGCGTCGAAGATCCTGCCCGTTGCTCGGATACCTGACGAGCAAAGGGAAGTCGCGCTCGATCTGATCTACGACCGTCGTCGCGAAGGCTACGACCCACTCGGCGCTTTCCTTGACATGTTCGAAGGCGTCGACGCCCAAGATGCGAAGGCCTCGCGTGCGCAAGAGCTTGCCGCGCTCCCGTTGTCCGAACGTCTGCAGCGACGCATCATCGACGGCGAGCGGGTCGGCCTGCACGCAGACCTCGACGAGGCGCTCGAGACCAGGCCTGCGCTCGAGATCGTGAATGACACGCTGCTCGAGGGCATGAAGGTCGTCGGCGAGCTCTTCGGCAGTGGTCAGATGCAGTTGCCGTTCGTGCTGCAATCGGCTGAGGTCATGAAGAACGCGGTTGCCTATCTCGAGCCACACATGGAGAAGACCGACGACGCGGGCAAGGGCACCATCGTCCTGGCGACGGTCAAGGGCGACGTGCACGACATCGGCAAGAACCTCGTCGACATCATCTTGTCCAACAACGGCTACAGCGTCGTGAATCTCGGCATCAAGCAGCCGGTCTCAGCCATCATCGAAGCGGCCGAAGAAAACGATGCCGACGCGATTGGCATGTCGGGCCTGCTGGTGAAGTCGACGGTCATCATGAAAGAGAACCTCGAAGAGATCAGCACGCGCGGGCTGGCCAGTCGGTGGCCTGTGTTGCTCGGCGGTGCAGCGCTGACCCGCGCGTACGTCGAGCAAGATCTGGCGGAGCAGTTCGCGGGCGTCGTTCGCTATGCGCGCGACGCGTTCGAGGGCTTGCGGTTGATGGATGCGCTCATGGGCGTGAAGAGGGGCGTCGAAGGAGCATCACTGCCACCACTGCGGCAACGACGAGTGACTGCGGTCATCGATCGTCCTGAGGCCGACGTCGATCCCGGTGGTCGCTCCGACGTCGCGACCGATGTCGATGTGCCCACTCCTCCGTTTTGGGGCGACCGGTTGGTGAAGGGCATTCCGCTCGCCGACTACGCCGACCTGCTCGACGAGAAGGCAACGTTCGCCGGCCGGTGGGGGCTGCGTGGGGTTCGCGGCGGCGCGTCGTACGAGGATCTCGTCGAGACTGAGGGTCGCCCGCGGATGCGCAAGTGGCTCGACCGCATTCAGACCGAGGGATGGCTCGACGCGGGCGTCGTGTACGGGTACTTCCCTTGCGTGAGCGAAGGCAACGACCTCGTCGTGTTGAACGACGACGGTTCTGACCGGTTGCGTTTCACGTTCCCTCGCCAGCGTCGCGATCGACGCCTGTGCCTGGCCGACTTCTTCCGCCCGCGTGAGTCGGGGGAGGTCGACGTCGTCGGCTTCCAGGTAGTGACGATCGGCCCGCGCGTGAGCGACGCGACCGGGGCATTGTTCGCCGAGAACGCTTACCGCGACTACCTCGAACTGCACGGCCTGTCGGTGCAGTTGGCCGAGGCATTGGCCGAGTTCTGGCATCGCCGCATTCGAGAGGAGCTCGGGACCGCAGCAGAGGACAGCGCCGACGTGCAGGCCGTACTGGAGCACCAGGCGTACCGCGGATCGCGCTATTCGTTCGGGTATCCCGCATGTCCCGACCTCGAGGACCGCGCGAAGATCGTCGAGTTGCTGCGCCCTGACCGCATCGGCGTCACGTTGTCCGACGAGCTCCAGTTGCATCCCGAGCAGTCGACGGACGCGCTGATCGTGCACCACCCCGAAGCGAAGTACTTCAGCGCGTGAGCCTGCCCGCCGCCGTGCCTGGCACGTCAAGGCTGCCCGCCGCCGTCCTGTTTGACATGGACGGATTGTTGATCGATACCGAGCCGCTGTGGTTCAGCGTCGAGACCGACATCTTGAACGAGCTCGGTGCGCCGTGGGAGCTCGATGACCACAAGACGCTGGTGGGCAGCTCGTTGAAGGTCTCGTCGGCGTTCGTGGCGGCGCGTGCAGGCGGCGCCGTCACAGCCGCGCAGATTTCCGAGCAGTTGCTGCTGCGCATGCGCGAGAGGTTGCGTCATGCTCCGGTTCTGCAGCCCGGTGTACTCGATCTCATCGCCGAACTCGACGCCGCGGGCGTGCCTCGAGCATTGGTGTCGTCGTCGTTTCGGGTGCTGGTCGATGCGGCACTCGAAGGCGTTGCGCCACTGACGTTCGACACTGTCGTGGTCGGTGACGAAGTGTCCGACGCGAAGCCGCACCCCGAGGCTTATCTGCTCGGCGCGGCCAAACTCGGCGTCGACCCAACCGATTGTGTGGCGCTGGAGGATTCACCGAGTGGTGCAGCGTCAGCAAGCGCAGCAGGATGTTTCGTGGTGGCGATTCCGAGTGTGGCGCCTATCGAGCCCACCGAGCGGCGCATCGTGCGTCGCTCGTTGGAAGAGGTAGACCTTTCATTCCTGCGCTCCCTCTTCGACCAGTGACAGACCGTTCTCACCGAGAGGGGCGCTATGGCTCTGCTGCATGACGCGACGCTCGTTCCGTCGAAGCTCGATTTGCTGACAGCGTGGCTGCCCAGCCAGAGCTGGTTCACCGGCGACGCAGAGGTAGTGCGGGTAGCCGCCTACCGTTTCGACGATCCGGCCGGAGACGTCGGCGTCGAGACGTTCCTTGTACAAGCGGGCGGCGAGCAGGTGTTCCAGGTGCCGATGACCTACCGCAGCGCGGCGCTACCGGAGAAGGACGATTTCCTCCTGGGCACGACTGAACACTCAGTCCTGGGTACGCGATGGGTCTATGACGGGTGCGCCGACCCGGTGTGGGCTTCGGCACTTGCAACGGCGATCCTCACCGGCGGCGCGCAAGCTGAGGAGTTTCTCGACCGCAATGGCCGTCTCGAGTCACGCGCCCCGTCAGCAACCGTGAGAGGAAGCGGCGAACCCGGCACGCCGGTCCCTGAGATCGTCGCGGTGACCTGCTCCGACGCCGGTGCGGTGACGGTCGTGACCGCGCAGACCGTGGAACTGATCCTCGCTCGCGTCGTCGGTGCAGCTGTCGAAGCCACGCAGACCCTGAGCGGGAGCTGGGCGGGTAGCGAACCAGTCGTCCTCGCCGGCGTGACCTTCACCTAGGCCGGGTCTACTCGGTGGCGATCGCGGCCAAGACCGGACGCCGCGAAGCTCGCCACGCCGGCCACAGTGCGGCGAGCACACCGACGATGCCAGCACCAATAACGAAGCCGATGAACGATGTGATCGGGTAGACGACATGGTTCAACTGACCACCGGAGGTCGACACCACCGCCCAGCCGAAGATCACGCCAAGCACGAGCCCGAGTAACGCGCCGAACACCGCGATGACCGCCGATTCGAGCCAGATCATTTCGCGCAGCTGCGCTCGTGACATGCCAACTGCCCTGAGCAACCCGATCTCCCGAGTGCGTTCGTATACCGACAGGGCAAGTGTGTTGACGATGCCCAGGACAGCGATGATCAGAGCGACTGCAAGCAACCCGAAGATGAGGTTGACGAACTGGTCAATCTGCTTGGTAATCGAGTCCTTGTACGCACTCTGCCCCTGAATCTTGACTTGTGGATAGGCCTTCAGACTCGTCTCGAGTGCAGCGCCGGCAGCCTCGCGTTGGCCTGGATCGGCCAGGACGTAGACAATCGCGTCGAGCTGCGTGGTGTAGTTCTTGGCATAGGTCGGTAACCCGATGAGGTAGTCGGCGCCGCCATTGCCGAGCAGGCTGTTGTCCTTGAAGATCCCGCCGACCGTGATCTGCTGCACACCACCCGTCGGGTACTCCACACTGATGACCTGACCGACAACGAGGTTCGTGGCCTTGGCCTTCGTCTGCGAGACAAGCAGTTCGCTCTTGCCCAATGCGTCGAGTGATCCGGCCTTCATCGCAATCTTGATGACCGAGCCGATGTTCTCGGAGACCGCTGCGACTGCGACCGTCTTGCCGGCCAGACGTGCGGCGCCGACTCGGGTCTCACCGACCGTCGCGACACCAGGGGTGGCGGTCGCTTTCGCCGCGACGTCCGGTGAAAAACCGAGAAAGGACTGTGAGGTCAACACGTAGTCGGCGCCGAGGTTGTTGTTGACCACCGATGTGATCGAAGACTTGGTCGACGCCGCGAGCACGGTGAGCATGGTGACGAGTGCGAGCCCGATCATGACCGACGCCGAAGTCGCGGCGGTGCGACGTGGATTGCGAACCGCATTCGAACGGCCGAGCCGGGCCGGAAGCCCGAAGACCTTGACCAAAGGTGCGCCAATGAACCGCACGACCGGCCGGCTGATGAGGGCGCTCATGACCCAGATGCCGATCATGACGAACAGGATGCCGACACCCACCCTCGCGGCCGCGCCACCGCTGCTACCGCGAATGGAACCAGCGATCGAGACGGCGCCCAAGAGCGTCAGGACGCCGCCGATCACCGCGCGCACCCGAAGGGAGCGTTCTGGCAATGCCACCCCGTCGCGCATAGCAGCAATGGGTGGGATGCGCGAGGCACGGAAAGACGGGAACCATGCAGCCAACAGCGTGACCAGTACGCCGACGATGTAGGACGCGATGATCGTGTGTGTCTTGATGACCAGTGATCCCGCGGGCATCGACACACCTACGGCATCAAGCAGGCCGCGCACGCCTAACGCGACGAGCAACCCAAGCAGCAGGCCCACAGTCGAGGCCACAACGCCGACGACGGCGGCTTCGCCAAGAACCGCACTCATGACCTGGCGTCGACTTGCGCCGATCGCGCGCAGCAAAGCAAGTTCACGCGTCCGTTGCGCGACCAACATCGTGAAGGTGTTGAGGATGATGAAGAGGCCGACGAACAACGCGACTCCGGCGAATATCAACAGGAAAACGTTGAAGAAGCCGAGCGCTTTGCTGATCGAGTCCGACTGCTCTTTGTTCACCGCCTTCGCAGTCACAGCCTCGTAACCGCTGGGCAGCGTTGGCGCGATCCGTGCGGCCAGCGTCTCCTGCGATACGCCGCTGGCAGCCTGCACGTCTATCTGGTTCGCAAAACCAGGCTTGCCAGCGACCTGCGCGGCCGTCACCGGATCGAACACGCTCAACACGGCACCCGCGAGGTTGCTACTGCCGCCGACGGTGACGATGCCGACGATGGTCGCCTGGATCGGAGCGGCCTGTGTCTGCACGGTGACGTGATCGCCGACGTGCAGGTGGTAGGCGTCGGCAGCACTCTGGTCGATGGCAACTTGCCCCGGCCCTGTCGGCCCGGCGCCTTGCACGAACGCGAGACTGCCGAAGTTGGCAGGCGTCCACGACACCGCCAGCGTTGGCGGTCCGGGCGATTTCGGTTGCACCGCCTTGCCTGCTTCGGTGACAAGCAGGTCGATGCCCTGCACCTCGCCGATGGCTTGCTTGACGCCCGGAACCGCTGCGACGTGTGCCACCAAGGAGTTTGGTACAAGCGCTCGATCGCTGCTCGCGCCGATATCCGTGCTTGAGAAGTCCGATTTTGCGCGGACGACGACACTGAGGTTGGTACTGGTGCGCCCGATCAAGTCGTTGAACGTTGCCTTTAGTGTGTCGGTGAACACCAGTGTTCCGGCCAGAAATCCGACGCCGAGAACGACTGACAGTCCCGTGAGCAACAGCCGGACCTTATGGGCGAAGACATTGCGCAGGGTGGCTCGCAGCATCAGGCTTCCTGTGCTCTGGCCTCAAGGCGACTCATGCGCTCAAGCACCGCCGCCTGCGTCGGATTGCGCATCTCGTCGATGACCTCGCCGTCGGCGAGGAAGACCACGCGGTCTGCATACGACGCCGCCCACGGGTCATGCGTGACCATCACAATCGTTTGACCCATCTCTCGCACCGAACGCTGCAGTAGCCCCAACACCTCGGCACTTGCGCGCGAGTCGAGGTTTCCGGTCGGTTCGTCGGCGAAGATGATCGTGGGGCGCGATGCGAGAGCACGTGCGCACGCAACTCGTTGCTGCTGACCGCCGGAGAGCTCTGACGGCTTGTGGTTTAGGCGGTCGCGCAGTCCGACCGCGTCAATCACCGAGTCGAGCCACTGCTTGTCAGGTTTGCGCCCCGCGATGTCCATCGGCAGCGTGATGTTCTCGATCGCCGTCAAGGTGGGGATGAGGTTGAACGACTGGAAGATGAACCCGATGGCTTGGCGCCGAAGCAACGTTAGTGACTTGTCGCTCAACGTACTGAGGTCGACGTCGCCGATGATGGCGCTGCCTGAGGTCACGCTGTCGAGACCCGCCAGGCAATGCATCAGCGTCGACTTGCCGGAGCCAGAAGGGCCCATGATTGCGCTGAAGTGACCGCGCTCGAACTCGATGGTGACGTCGCGCAGTGCGGCGACCGTCGTCTCGCCCGCGCCGTAGATCTTGGACAGGTGCAGTGCGCGTGCAGCTGCGGTCGTCATAACGTCGCTCGTTGGTTGGGCCATACCCGCCACGCTACCGGCGACCAGCGGTGGAGCGCTTCGGACGAAGATCACCGATCCGTGTGACAACAGTCATGACGACATTGCTACGGCGTGATGTCGTCTGCCTCCGTCGGCTGATCCAGGGGGACGACGACTGCGCCGACGGGCTCGGGGTAGGGCGGGGTCACGCCACCAAACTCGGGGCACAACGCCTTGTACGCACACCAATCGCAGAGCCGGCTGGCGTGCGGCGGAAACTCCCGCTTCTCCAACGCGCGTTCGATCGCTGCCCACAACGCTCGGACCTTGCGTTCGGTGGCCAACAGGTCGGCCTCATCTGGCGCGTACGTCAACTCTTGCCCGTCGCCGAGATACATCAGCTTCAAAAGCGCCGGAATCGTGCCGCCGACTCGCCACATGACCAAGGCGTAGAACTTCAGCTGGAATAAGGCCTTGCCCTCGAACAGCTCCGACGGCGATCTGCCCGTCTTGTAGTCAACGATGCGGGTCGCTCCACTCGGGGCAACATCGACGCGGTCGACGAAACCCCGCAGGCGGACGCCGTCGGAGAGTTCGGCCTGCACGAGCAACTCACGTTGGTCGGGCTCGATCCTGGTGGGGTCCTCCATCGCGAAATAGGTCTCGAGCAACCGGCGCGCGCTCGCGAGCCATACAGCCACCCGGTCCGCGGGCGTGCTGATGTCGGGCGCAGCCTCTTCCGATGCGTCCGTGTCTGAGGGGCTGACATCAGCCGTCATTGCCTCGACGTCTGCGAAGAGATCGAGCAACTCCGGGCGCTCTTCGAGCAGGCGTTGCCATTCAGGGTCGAGCAGGCTCGCCGCGCGTTCGATGGTGCGCTCTGGCGCGGGACTGTCGAACAGCCGCTCAAGCACGCCGTGCACCAAGGTGCCCCTAGTGGTGACTGGGCTCGACGGCTCGGGCAAGCGGTCGATAACCCGGAACCGATAGAGCAGCGGGCAGGTCGTGAAGTCGCCGGCGCGTGACGGCGAAAGCGCCCATAGGCGGGGCGGGTCAGGCTCGCCAGGTTCTGTTGGGTCACCCGGGGGAGCGGTGACGATGGCAAGCTCCACTGCAGTCATACCGGCAGCGTAGGCGAGCCTGGCGACAGTTCCGGTCCGGCTCGCGCACCTGTGTTTTCGTTCCCCGAGCTGTGGATCACGCAGGGGACGCCCGACCGGCCCGTAGCATCGGTAGGTGGTCGCCCCCGAAGAACCTCCTGCTCGAAAGCAGAACAGTCGAGCTGCCGCGGCGTCTCGTGGCATCAGTTACGGCGGTCTCCTCATCGGCCGGCCCTTCGGCGTCCCGATCTACATCTCCGCGAGCTGGCTGCTGTTCGTGGCCTTCATCACGGTGCAGTTCGCCCCGGTCGTTGCGAGTGCCGTACCAGGCATCGGCGCGGCCCGGTTCGTCGTGGCGGCTGCGTTCGGCGTGTTCCTCGGTGTATCCGTGCTCGCTCACGAGGTTGCGCATTGCGTGGTTGCCCGCCGGTTTCGTATCCCGATCGAGCGTATTTCGCTGAGCTTCCTGGCCGGTCACTCCACTCTTGCCCGTGAGCCGGAGACACCGGCGAGGTCGGCAGCGGTGGCCGTGGCCGGCCCCGCGACCAACCTGGTGATCGGAGTGGGCGCCTTTTTCGCCTACACCCGGCTGCCCGACGGGAGCATCGCATTGGTGCTTGCCGCCGGGCTGGCCTGGTCGAACCTTCTGGTCGGCGTTTACAACCTGCTGCCGGGCCTCCCTCTCGACGGCGGCCAGCTGCTGCGCGCTGCCTTGTGGAGGATCACCGGCAACCAGCGCACGGGCACGCTCGGAGCTGCCTGGGCGGGTCGGGTGATCGCAGGGTGTACGGCGCTGCTTGGGCTCTATCTCGTGAGTACCCGGAGATCCGATGCCCAGTTCAGTGCGCTGTGGGCCATGTTGGTTGCCGCGATGCTGTGGGTCAGCTCGACTCAGGTGCTGCGGCAGCAAGCTCTGCGCGACCGGCTGCCCGGCATCTCCGCGAGAGCCCTGAGCCGCAGTTCGATCTCGGTTCTGGCTGACTTACCGCTAGCTGAAGCAGTCCGCCGCGCACAGGAGGCGCACGCGCAGGGGATCGTCATCGTCGACGGCGAAGGGCGTCCTACTGGCGTCGTCCGGGAGGCCGCTGTCACGGCCATGCCAGCACCCCGCCGTCCGTGGGTAAGCACTGGATCGGTGGCCCGCCACGTCTCGACGGGGGAGCTGATCAGCTCGTCGTGGTCAGGGGAGGAGCTGCTCGCCCGGCTGCAACTGGCGGCCGCGTCCGAGTACGTGGTCGTCGACCCGGCCGGGGCCATCTACGGTGTGCTGGCCGCCGCTGACGTGGCGAAAGCACTCGCCGGCAGCCCTGCATGACCGACGCATCCCAGCCGCACAGCATGATCAAGCGCGGACCATTCGAGGTCGGTGACCAGGTACAGATCACCGACCCGAAGGGCCGCAAGCACACGGTCCTGCTTGTTGCGGGCAAGCAGTTCCACACGCACCAAGGGGCGCTCGAGCACGACGACCTGATCGGTCAGCCCGAGGGCGTCGTCGTGACCTCGACTGGGGGCACCGCCTACCTTGCGTTCCGGCCGTTGCTGTCGGACTTTGTGTTGTCGATGCCGCGCGGGGCGACCGTCGTGTATCCCAAAGACGCGGCGATGATCATCGGCTACGCCGACGTGTTCCCGGGCGCTCGAGTCATCGAGGCCGGCGCCGGCTCGGGAGCGCTTAGCTGCTCGCTATTGCGTGCCGTTGGCGAGACCGGGGAGGTGCACTCCTATGAGCGGCGCGAGGATTTTGCCGCTGTGGCAGCAAAAAACGTGCTGCGCTTCTTCGGCTCCGAGCATCCAGCGTGGCGGCTGACCGTCGGCGACCTCGTCGAGTCGTTAGCGGACCACCCGCTTGACGATCCCGTCGACCGGGTGGTCCTCGACATGCTCTCGCCCTGGGAGTGTCTCGACGCGATTGCCCCGGTGCTGCTCCCGGGTGGCCTGATCTGTTGTTACGTCGCTACGACCACGCAACTGTCGCGAGTCGTCGAGGCCTTGCGCACGGACGGGCGGTTCGCCGAGCCCGCTTCGTGGGAGACGATGCTCCGGACGTGGCATGTCGAAGGCCTGGCCGTGCGCCCGGATCACCGGATGATCGGCCACACCGGTTTCTTGGTGACCGCGCGGCGACTGGCCGATGGCGTCGTCGCACCGGTGCGCCGCCGGCGTCCGACTTCGACGTCGACCGCTATCGAGGACGCCACGGCCCGCGAACTGGCACCGGAGCCCACCGACTAGCACTTCACGAATAACTCACAGCTTAGTAATTGGTTATGTTGCGGTTGAGCAGGCAGATTCAGGGCAATCCACTCTAGTCGGACATGTCGCCTGCCCGCATCGATGGAACGGCGTCCGCGCACGTAACGCGAAGGACGTGAACGGTGGCTCGCTCCGCTGGCACCACCCCTCAGGAACCGAGTCGCCTCCTAAGCACTCGGCACTTGGCCAGTTCGCGGTTGCGCTTCGTCGCTGCGGGAGCGGTGGTCACGCTCGCCTGCGCGACGGGGTTGGTGAGCGCCAGCACGGTGGCTGTTGCCATCCCGTCTTCTTCCATAACCGTGGTGCCGACCGAGGCCGCATATGCGACGGCGACCTACACCGTGACATTCCTCGCTCAGAACGATCTCGCGTCTGCAGGTGACACCATCACGCTGGTCGCTCCTGTAGGCACGGCCTTCTCGACGTCAGATGGCGACTACACGATCTCGGACGGCGGCCCCGCGCTTGCCACTGCGCTTGCCGCGCCAGGAGGCACGGACACCGTCATCCTCGATCTCCCCGTTGACATCACGCTCGGCGATTCTGTGACCGTGATCGCCACCAACGTGACGAATCCCACGACACCGGGTGCGGACACCGTCGCCGTCGACGATTCAGAAGGAGGCTCCCAGACCGTCGGCCCTTACACGATTCACGCGGCAGCCGACGCGACCAACAGCACGCTATCGGGCACGTCCGCAACGTTGGTGGCCGACGGCTCGGACTCCGAAGTGATCACCCTCCAAGAGGTAGACGGTTCCATGGCGGACATCACAACTGGCGGCGACGTCGTCACGATGAGCGCGACCGTGGGCTCGCTGAACGCAGTGACCGACAACACCGACGGTACATACAGCGCAACGCTCACCTCCTCGACCGTTGCTGGCGCGGGCAACGTCACGGCCTCCATCAATGGTGTGCCGATAACGAGTGACTTCGCTGTAGCCCTTGTGGCTGGTACGGCTGATGCGACCACGACGACGATCAGTGCGGCTACCTCGCCGATTACCGCCGACGGGGTCACCACTTCCGTGATCACAGTGCAGGCCAAAGACGCCAATGGAAACAACCTGACCAGCGGCGGTGCGACGGTTCTGCTGGCCACCGACCTGGGCACGTTGAGCGGAGTGAGCGACGTCGGTGATGGCACCTACACGGCGACCTTGACCTCGGGCACCACCGCCGGCACCGCGACGATCAGCGGAACACTTAACGGTGTCGGTAACGCGATCACCGACACTGCGACGGTCGATTTCAGTGCAGGTGCTGCTGTTGTGGGCACCACCACGATCAGTGCGGCTACCTCGCCGATTACCGCTGATGGCGTGACGACTTCGCTGATCACGGTTCAGGCTGAGGATGTTCACGGCAATGCGCTTGCGGTCGGTGGAGCGACGGTCACGTTGGCGACCACTTTGGGCACGCTGGGTTCGGTGACTGACCACGCGAACGGTACTTACACCGCCACGTTGACCTCGGCCACGACCGCCGGCACCGCGACGATCAGCGGGACCCTTAATGGTGTCGGTAACGCGATCACCGACACGGCGGCGGTCGTTTTCACCGCTGGCGCTGCCGTTGCGGCAACCACCACGATCAGCGCGGCGCCGACCAGTGTCGTCGCCAACGGGACGTCGGCGTCCACGATCACCGTGCACGCGAAAGACGCCAACGGCAACCCGCTGAGCGTAGGTGGCGACATCGTGACCATCGGCGTCGCCCTCAACAGCCTCGGCTCCGTCAGTGGGGTTACCGATGTCGGTGACGGCACGTACACCGCGCTCGTTACCAGCACCACCACCGGTGACGCCACCGTCGTCGCCACCATGAACGGCACGACGATCCCCGGCACCGCGACGGTCACGTTCATCCCCGGCGTGGCTGATGCCGGCCTGACGACGATCAGTGCGGCCAGTTCGCCGATCACCGCGGACGGGGTCAGCACTTCGGTCATCACGGTTCAAGCTGAGGACGCCCACGGCAACGACCTGACTGCGGGTGGAGACACAGTCACGTTGGCAACCACAGCGGGCACCTTGAGTACACCGGTCTTCGACAACACCGATGGCACGTACACCGCGACGTTGACGTCGGCAACGATCGCCGGCACCGCGACGATCAGCGGGTTCATCAACACCAACGCGATCACTGACACTGCGACGGTCGTTTTCAGTGCAGGTGCTGCTGTTGTGGGCACCACCACGATCAGTGCGGCTACCTCGCCGATTACCGCTGATGGCGTGACGACTTCGCTGATCACGGTTCAGGCTGAGGATGTTCACGGCAATGCGCTTGCGGTCGGTGGAGCGACGGTCACGTTGGCGACCACTTTGGGCACGCTGGGTTCGGTGACCGACCACGCGAACGGTACTTACACGGCGACCTTGACCTCGGCGACAACCGCTGGCACCGCGACGATCAGCGGAACGCTTAACGGTGTCGGTAACGCGATCACCGACACGGCGGCGGTCGTTTTCAGTGCGGGTGCTGCTGTTGTGGGCACCACCACGATCAGTGCGGCTACCTCGCCGATCACCGCCAACGGGGTGGCGACGTCGGTCATCACGGTTCAGACCGAAGACGTCCACGGCAATGCGCTTGCGGTCGGTGGAGCGACGGTCACGTTGGCGACCACTTTGGGCACGCTGGGTTCGGTGACTGACCACGCGAACGGTACTTACACCGCCACGTTGACCTCGGCGACGACCGCTGGCACGGCCACCGTCAGCGGGACCCTGAACGGTGTTGGTAACCCGATCACTGATACGGCGGCGGTGGTTTTCAGTGCGGGTGCTGCTGTTGTGGGCACCACCACGATCAGCGCGGCTAGCTCGCCGATCACCGCCGACGGGGTGACCACCTCGCAGATCACTGTTCAAACCGAAGACGTCCACGGCAACCCCCTTGCCATCGGCGGTGACACCGTTGTGCTGAGCACCAACCTTGGGACGATCGGATCGGTGACCGACCACGCCAACGGCACCTATACCGCGACGTTGACGTCGGCGACGACCGCTGGCACGGCCACCGTTACGGGAACCTTGAACGGTGTTGGCAATCCGATCACCGACACTGCGGCGGTGGTCTTCACCGCTGGTGCGGCCGCCGCGGCCACCACAACGATCAGCGCGGCCAGCTCGCCGATTACCGCTGATGGCGTGACGACTTCGCTGATCACGGTTCAGACCGAAGATGTCCACGGCAATGCGCTTGCGGTCGGTGGAGCGACGGTCACGTTGGCGACCACTTTGGGCACGCTGGGTTCGGTGACCGACCACGCGAACGGTACTTATACCGCCACGTTGACCTCGGCGACAACCGCTGGCACCGCGACAATCAGCGGAACGCTTAACGGTGTCGGAAACCCGATCACCCACACGGCAGTCGTCACTTTCGCCCCCGGCGCAGCTAGCGCCGCGCAGACCACCATGACTGCCACGCCGACCACGATCGTCGCGAACGGTGTGGCGATCTCAACAATCACTGTTCACTCGAAGGACATCCACGCCAACGCGCTCGCGACCGGCGGAGCCGCCGTCACAATTCTGACCAACCTCGGCACGGTCAGTGGGGTCACCGACCACAGCGACGGCACCTACACCGCCACGCTGACGGGTTCAACCGCCGGCACGGCCACCGTTACAGGGACGCTCGGCGGTCTCGCGATCGCGAACACCTCGGCCATCACCTTGACTGCGGTGGCGGCGGGTGTCGCGGATCCTTCGTTCACCACGATCACGCGTTCGCCGGCAAGCATCGTCGCGGACGGCGCGACTGCGTCCACGATCACCGTGCACGCATTCGATGGCACCGACACGGCCCTGACCACGGGTGGTGACGCCGTCACCGTCGCAACGAACCTGGGCACGCTCAGTTCGGTCACCGACCACAACAACGGCACCTACACTGCCACGCTGACCGGCATTGTGACGGGCACCGCGACTATCCACGGCACCATCAATACGGCCACGATCACAACGACGGCGCCAACCGTCGCCCTCACGCCAGGATTGTTGAACCTCGCGCACACGGTGATCAGTGCGGGTACCACAAGCATCGTCGCCGACGGCGTAACCACGTCGCTGATCACGGTGCAGGCGAAGGATGCCAACGGAAACAACCTCACCACAGGCGGCAGCACGATTGGCCTGACGCCAACCCTGGGCACGATCGGAACAGTTACCGATGGCGCGAACGGCACCTATACCGCGACGCTCACTTCCGCGACCGTCACGGGGACGTCGACGATTACCGGCACAGTCGGTGGGTCTGCCATCACGACGACCCCGCCAACCGTGACCTTCACAGCTGGCGCATCGAGCCCAGCGCATGCGCTCATCACCGTTGGTGCGTCGTCGATCGTCGCCAACGGAGTTGCGACGTCTGCGATCACCGTGCAGACCCGCGACGTGCACAACAACAACGTCGGGATCAGCGGCGGTGTGGTGACACTCACGACCACATTGGGCACGCTCGCAAGCCCCACGGCGACCAACAACAACAACGGTACGTACTCCGATGTCTTGACCTCCGGCATGATCACGGGCATTGCAACGATCAGCGGCACGATGGCTGCGGCCACGATCACGACTGCGTCACCAGCGGTCGCATTCACGGCGGTCGTCAGTAGCGGCGGCACCGGCGCTGCGCCGCCGACAGTCCCCGCCTCGCCGGTTCGGCTCTCTGGTTCCGATCGTTTCGGTACCGCCGTAGCTGCGTCGCTGGTCGAGTTCCCCGTTGCGGGCACTGCTGGTGCCGTGGTTCTGGCTCGCTCGGACGACTACCCTGACGCACTGGTCGGCACCGCTTTGGCGGCTGCCAAGAATGCGCCCCTGCTGTTCGCCAACGGCGGAGAGCTGACGCTGGCCACCCAGGCGGAGATCCAACGGGTTCTCCCAGCGGGCGGAACTGTGTACCTGCTCGGTGGAACGGCCGCAATTCCCGCGAGCGTCGCGACGTCGCTGACCAGTTTGGGCTTCGTGCCGGTGCGTTACGCAGGCACGGACAGGTTCGGCACCGCACTGGCGGTGGCCGATGCGTTGGACGACCCGAGCACGGTGCTGCTCGCGACGGGTATCAACTTCCCCGATGCATTGGCAGCCGGCCCGGCCGCAGCGCATCTGCACGGTGTGGTGCTGCTGACCAACGGCTCGTCCCTGACCCCGGCGGTCGCGGCCTACCTGGCAGCGCATCCGGGCACTGTCTACGCGATCGGTGGGCCGGCGGTCGCCGCAGACCCGTCAGCAACGGCGCTTTCAGGTGCCGACCGGTACGCCACTGCGGCCGCTGTCGCGAGCATGCTGTTCACCGCACCGGCGAATGTTGGCGTCGCAAGTGGGACCGCATTCCCCGACGCGTTGAGCGGCGGGGCGTTCCAGGCGCACTTCGGCGGCCCGCTCGTGCTCACCGATCCGCACAACCTGCCCGCGGCCACGGGCACGTACCTGACCGGAGCCGACAGCACGATCGTCACTACGAATGTCTTCGGCGGCGACAGCGCGCTGTCTCCGACGGTCCAAACGGCGGTCGCGACTGCTCTCGGGCTCTAGGCGTCAGGCCCGGCGACCTCGACCCCGTCGGCGGCCCGAACGACGTGAATGCAGGCGCCCGGGCACTTGCGGGCGGATTCGACCACGGCGGCAAACGTGTCGGCCGGGACGTCGGATTGAGCGCCTGGGGCGGTCAGCAACTCGTCGTCGGCATTCTTGACGTAGGCCAACCCATCGACGTCCAGCTCGAAGACGTTACGGGCCTCCTGGACGCAGATGCCGTCGCCCGTGCACAGGTCCTGGTCTATCCAGACCCGATGTTCGACGACGGGGTGTCCGACGGACGGCCCACTAGTGGTCGGCTGTGCGGTCACGTGAGAGGCACCCTTCATTCGATGGCCGCAGCTATTAGGTCTTGGCCACTCCCGACGATAACAAGTGCGTCCGAGCAGGTGGAAAAGTTCGACCGTTTCGCCGGGGTTCACGCAAGATGAGTGAACCGCGACAACGGTAGGGTCGAAGAGCAGTCCTGCAGGGAGGTGAGGCTCGTGGCTGGTCGTGAAGACTCTCACGATGGCCAGACCGGTGGCTCGCGCGCCGACGATCGCGGCAGTGACCGCGACGCCCGGCAGCTGCAAGCGCAGCTGGGACTCCTCGAAGAGGAGATCTCGATGTTGCGCCGCAAGCTGACCGAATCGCCGAGAAGCGTCCATTTGCTCGAGGAGCGGCTAGCTGACGCGCAGGCGAGTCTGGCTGGCGTCACCGGGCAAAACGAGCGCCTCGTCACCACGTTGAAGGAAGCCCGCGAGCAGATCATCGCGTTGCGCGAAGAGGTCGACCGGCTTGCACAACCACCGTCTGGCTACGGCGTGTTTCTTGCTCGTCACGACGACGGCACCGTCGATGTCTTCACGGGTGGCCGCAAGCTGCGCGTCACGGTAAGCCCCGCCGTCGAAGGCGAGGAGCTTCGCAAGGGCCAGGAAGTCATGCTCAACGAGGCACTGAACGTCGTCCGGGCACTGGCGTTCGAACGCCAAGGCGAAGTCGTCATGTTCAAGGAAGTCCTCGAGGACGGCGAACGCGCACTCGTCATCGGTCACAGCGACGAGGAGCGGGTCGTGATGTTGGCCGACACGCTGCTCGATACACCTTTGCGGGTCGGTGATTCGCTGCTGCTCGAGACGCGCTCGGGTTACGTGTACGAGCGGATTCCCAAGGCCGAGGTCGAAGAACTCGTCCTCGAGGAAGTCCCTGACATCGACTATTCCGCGATCGGCGGTTTGTCGGCCCAGATCGAGATGATCCGCGACGCGATCGAGCTGCCCTACCTGCACGCTGATCTCTTCCGCGAGCACGAATTGCGGCCGCCAAAGGGCGTGCTCCTTTACGGCCCTCCCGGCTGCGGCAAGACCTTGATCGCGAAGGCCGTGGCGAACTCGCTCGCCAAGAAGGTCGCCGAGGTCACCGGCAAGCCCGAGGGCAAGAGTTTCTTCCTCAACATCAAGGGCCCTGAGCTGCTGAACAAGTACGTCGGTGAGACCGAGCGCAAGATTCGCCTCGTGTTCCAGCGTGCTCGTGAGAAGGCCAGCGACGGCAATCCGGTCATCGTCTTTTTCGACGAGATGGATTCGATCTTTCGCACGCGCGGCTCGGGCGTCAGCTCCGACGTCGAACTGACGATCGTGCCCCAGTTGCTCAGCGAAATCGACGGTGTCGAGGGGCTCGAGAACGTCATCGTGATCGGCGCCTCGAACCGCGAAGACATGATCGACCCCGCGATCCTTCGTCCTGGTCGACTCGACGTAAAGATCAAGATCGAGAGGCCGGACGCCGAGGCGGCGCGCGACATCTTCAGCAAGTACATCAAGGCGAATCTCCCGCTTCATGCGGAAGATCTTGCCGAGCACGATGGCTCACGCGAGGCGACCGTGCAGGCCATGATTCAGCGCACTGTCGAGCGGATGTACGACGAGACCGAAGAGAACCGGTTCCTCGAAGTCACGTACGCCAACGGCGACAAAGAGATCCTCTACTTCAAGGATTTCAACTCCGGAGCGATGATCCAAAACATCGTCGACCGCGCGAAGAAGATGGCGATCAAGGACTTCATCGAGAGCGGCAACAAGGGTCTGCGTATGCAGCACCTGATGTCGGCATGCGTCGATGAGTTCAAGGAGAACGAGGACCTCCCGAACACGACGAACCCCGACGACTGGGCGCGGATCTCCGGCAAGAAGGGCGAGCGGATCGTCTACATCCGCACGTTGATCTCTGGGAAGCAGGGCACTGAAGCCGGCCGGTCGATCGACACGATCGCGAACACCGGCCAGTACCTCTGACAACCGCGCCGTGCCTCTGGAAGCCACAGCGCCGCTTAGGCACGTAGGCTGATCCGGTGACCGTGCGACGGGTTATGGGAATCGAGACCGAGTTCGGTATCTCGGTGCCTGGTCATCCGACCGCGAACGCGATGGCGGCGTCCTCCCAGATCGTCAATGCCTACGTGCCGGGGTTCCTGCCCCGCGAGGTGGCACGTGACCGCAGCTCGAACGGTCGGCGGCCCAAGTGGGACTTCGAAGAGGAGAACCCGCTGCGCGACGCGCGCGGCTTCGATCTCAATCGCGAAGTCGCCGACCCCTCGCAGCTCACCGACGAAGATCTTGGGCTCGCCAACGTGATCCTGACGAACGGCGCGCGTCTCTACGTCGACCACGCCCATCCCGAGTACTCCTCGCCTGAGATCACGAACCCGCTCGACGCCGTGCTGTGGGACAAGGCCGGCGAGCGAGTCATGGCCGAGGCCGCACGGCGAGCGGCGACGGTGCCAGGGAGCTGGCCGATCCAGCTCTACAAGAACAACACTGACAACAAGGGCGCCAGCTACGGCTGCCACGAGAACTACCTCACGAAGCGCAGCACTCCGTTCACCGAGATCGTGCGACACCTGACGCCGTTCTTCGTGACCCGGCAGGTCTTTTGTGGCGCGGGCCGGGTCGGTATCGGCGCTGACGGGCGTGGCCACGGGTTCCAGATCAGCCAGCGCGCCGACTTCTTCGAGGTCGAGGTCGGTCTCGAGACCACGCTGAAGCGGCCAATCATCAACACTCGCGATGAGCCGCATTCCGACCCCGAGAAGTACCGGCGGCTCCATGTGATCATCGGCGACGCGAACATGAGCGAGATCTCCACCTACCTCAAGATGGGATCCACTGCACTCGTTCTGGCGATGATCGAGGACAACTTCCTCACTGACGACTTCTCGATCGAGGGCCCCGTGGCTGCCCTGCGTGCGGTTTCCCATGACTCGACGCTGAGCCACCGCGTCACCTTGCGCGACGGCCGGAAGATGACCGGCATCCAGGTGCAGATGGAATACCTCGAGCAGGCCCGAAAGTACGTCGAGGACAGGTTCGGCTCCGACGCCGACGACGTCACGCGCGACGTTCTCGACCGCTGGGAGTCCGTCCTGTCGCGGCTGTCCGAGGATCCGATGCAGTTGTCGACCGAGCTCGACTGGGTTGCCAAGCTCTCGCTTCTGGAGGGTTACCGCGAGCGCGAGAACCTGACCTGGGAAGCCCACAAGCTGCAGCTCGTCGACTTGCAGTACCACGACGTGCGCGCCGATCGCGGCCTCTACAACCGCCTCGTGGCGCGGGGGAGCATGCAGACGCTGCATACCGAGGACGCCATCGTGGCGGCGATGACGGAACCGCCGCAGGACACCCGCGCCTACTTCCGCGGCCGCTGTCTCGCCAAGTTCGGCACCGAGGTGGCCGCCGCGTCATGGGACTCAGTCATCTTCGATCTGCCCGGACGCGATTCACTCCAGCGCATTCCGACGCTCGAGCCCTTGCGGGGGACGAAGGCTCATGTAGGCGACCTGATCGATCGGTGCGCCACGGCTACCGAGCTTGTCGCCGCGCTGACCGACTCCCACTAGCACCCGACTCGCCGGGCAGCCGCGAACGGCTGGCGCGCCGCCGACGTCCGCCCGCAGGTAATGTCGGCACAGCGCCGCCGATTACGCGTCACGCGTCCGGCAGCTGAGAAACCCGGAGGGGCAGATGGCCGAGAAGGACACCGGAGGTCAGCAGCGGTCCAACCGCCGCTCGACTGAGGCCGACGAGGTGGAGACCGACGACAACGCCACCAGCGATCTCAAGGACCGCCAGGAGAAGCTCAACGAGGACGTGGATTCGATCCTCGACGAGATCGACGAGGTGCTCGAGGAGAACGCCGAGGAGTTCGTTCGGTCCTACATCCAAAAGGGCGGCCAGTGACGACCGACGGTTCAGGTCGGCTGCCGACCGCGTTTCACCAGACAGGAGTCGGCTCGTTCGCTGACTTTCTGGGCATGCACGCGCCAGACATGATGCCCGGCAAGCGCACCCTCGGACCAGGCACGGTCGACGCGCCGCACGGCACGACAATCGTCGCCGTCACCTACACCGGTGGCGTCGTGATGGCGGGCGACCGTCGCGCCACGATGGGCAACGTCATCGCCCAGCGCGACATCGAAAAGGTGTTCCAGGCTGACGAGCATTCATGTGTCGGCATCGCCGGAACGGCGGGGCTCGCCATCGAGCTCGTCCGACTGTTTCAGGTCGAACTGGAGCACTACGAGAAACTCCAAGGCGCGACGCTTTCCCTTGAGGGCAAGGCAAATCGGCTCTCCATGATGATCCGCGGCAACCTGCCGATGGCGATGCAAGGCCTCGCAGTCGTGCCGATGTTCGCCGGCTATGACTTGCTCGTGAGCGATCCGCAGAAGGCCGGTCGCATCTTCTCCTTCGACGTCACCGGCGGCCGCTACGAGGAGCATTCGTTCCACGCCGTCGGATCAGGTTCGATGTTTGCGCGTGGAGCCCTGAAGAAGTTCTTCCGCGAGGATTTCAGCCAGCAAGACGCCGTCCGCGCATGTGTCGAGGCGCTGTACGACGCGGCTGACGACGACTCAGCGACCGGCGGTCCTGACCTCACCCGCCAGATCTACCCGGTGGTTGTCTCGTGCTCGATCGAGGGCTTCCAGCGCGTCGCAGACGACGTCCTGCACGACATGGTCGGCCGCGTGGTCGATGCCCGCATGATCCGCCCCGGCGGCCCAGCCGCACCGCTCAGCTAGCCAAACCACCGAGCTGACCTCACCCGTGACAGACCAGACGCAGACCAGGAGCAGCACATGAGCGCGCCGTTCTACGTGTCGCCTGAGCAGTTGATGAAGGACCGGGCCGACTATGCCCGCAAAGGCATCGCGCGCGGTCGCAGCAACGTGGTGCTCCAGTACGCCGACGGCATCTTGTTCGTTGCGGAGAACCCTTCAAAGGCGCTGCACAAGATCAGCGAGGTCTACGACCGGATCGCGTTCGCCGCGGTCGGGCGCTACAACGAGTTCGAGAACCTGCGGGTCGCCGGCGTCCGGCTCGCCGACCTCACGGGCTACACGTATGACCGCAGCGACGTCACAGCCCGGACGATTGCGAACGCCTACGCCCAGACGCTCGGCGCCATCTTCAGCGGCGCGGGGGAGAAGCCGTATGAGATCGAGATCGTGGTGGCCGAAGTCGGTGAGTCAGAGGACGACGACACGATCTACCGGCTGACGTACGACGGCTCGGTCACAGAAGAACACGCCTTCGTCGCCATGGGTGGTCAGGCCGAGCACATCAGCGGCCTGCTGAAGGAGCGTTTCGTCGCCGACTCGTCGCTCACCGCCGCCCTGCGGCTGGCCGTCGACGTGTTGACCCAGGCACCAGACGGCGAGATGCGGACGCTGACCGCCGGGCAACTCGAGGTGGCGGCGCTGGTCCGGTCACGGGCACGGCGCGCATTTCGGCGCTTCGTCGGCAATGAACTCGAAGCGTTGCTGGCGGCCAGTTCGGCGCACCAGGCCGAGGTGCCCGCCGCCGATGTTGACCCGGACATCGACCCTGATGCCGACCCCGACGTCGAGGCCTGAGCCGACCGCCAGGCTCCGACTGGGCCAGCTGCGCGGTCACGCTGCGCGACCGGCGCAACCGCACTGAGCCACCCGCGTACGAGCGCTGAGCCAGCCGCGGCGAATCTTTCCGCCGATTGGGCTCAAGTTCACTGGTCCAATTGGCCGATCACTCTCTGTGACTGGTGAGAAACGGTGGAACTGCGGGAGAACCGCAGCCGCCACCCGGGCCTGCGAAGGAGGGTGACATGGCGTCCTGGACGAACGATGCACGGCTTCACGGCTTGATGCGGGCGTACCTCGCTGCCGTGGCACGGCTGGACCTGGCACGGGAGAACGCGTCACCTCCCGAGGTCGTCGACCGGCTGGTGAACGAGAAGCGGGTCGCTGCACAGTCCTACGAAGAGGCCCTTGTCGCCCGCGGCTGGCAGATCCCTGGTCTTGCAATCGGACCCATGGCGCGCGCCTCCCGCTGGTAATAAGCGCGCCGCCCGCTGGCATCTAACGAACTGTCACCTAGGCTGCCCGGCATGGACCGGCGGATTTTCGGCCTAGAGAACGAGTACGGCGTTACTTGCACGTTCCACGGCCAGCGGCGACTGTCGCCCGATGAGGTCGCCCGCTACCTGTTCCGGCGGGTGGTGTCGTGGGGTCGATCCAGCAACGTCTTCCTCCGCAACGGCGCGCGGCTGTACCTCGACGTCGGCAGCCATCCCGAATACGCGACCCCTGAGTGCGACAACGTCGTCGACCTGGTGATCCACGACAAGGCCGGCGAACGCACTCTCGAGGGTCTGCTGGTCGACGCCGAACGCAGGCTGCGCGAAGAGGGCATCGCCGGCGACATCTACCTGTTCAAGAACAACACCGACTCGGCCGGCAACTCCTACGGGTGCCACGAGAACTATCTGGTCGGCCGCCAGGGCGAATTCGGCCGGCTCGCCGACGTCCTGATTCCGTTCCTCGTCACCCGCCAGATCATCTGCGGCGCCGGCAAAATCCTCGCTACCCCTCGCGGCGCGGTCTACTGCGTCAGCCAGCGCGCCGAGCACATCTGGGAAGGCGTGTCGAGTGCGACGACACGCAGCCGGCCGATCATCAACACGCGTGACGAACCTCATGCGGACGCCGAGCGGTTCCGTCGCCTGCACGTGATCGTCGGCGACTCGAACATGTCAGAGACCACCACACTGCTGAAGACCGGATCGACCGATCTCGTACTTCGGATGATCGAGGCAGGCATCGTGCTTCGTGACCTCACGCTGGAGAACCCGATCCGCGCGATTCGCGAGGTCAGTCATGACGCGACCGGCCGCCGCAAGGTCCGGCTGGCGAACGGCCGCGAAGCCAGCGCACTGGAAATTCAAGAGGAGTACCTCGGCAAGGCTCGCGACTTCGTTGCACGTCGTGGGGCAGACCCGATCGCTACCCGAGTGCTCGACTTGTGGGAGCGCACGATCACCGCGGTCTCGACCGGCGATCTCTCGCTCGTCGAGCGCGAGATCGACTGGGTGATCAAGTACCAGTTGATCGAGCGCTACCGCGCGAAGCACAACCTGCCGCTGTCGTCGCCGCGGATCGCGCAGATCGACCTCGCCTACCACGACATCAACCGCAACCGTGGTCTGTACTACCTGCTCGAACGGCGGGGGAGTGTCGATCGGGTCGCGCGCGACCTCGACATCTTCGAGGCGAAATCGGTGCCGCCGCAGACCACTAGGGCTCGGCTGCGCGGAGAGTTCATCAAACGCGCCCAAGAAAAGCGCCGCGACTTCACCGTCGACTGGGTGCACCTCAAGCTGAACGATCAGGCTCAGCGAACCGTCCTATGTAAAGATCCGTTCCGTTCTGTTGACGACCGGGTGGAGAAGCTGATCGCGAGTATGTGATTGCCGGGGCGTTCAGCGCGCTCTCAGATCCGCTCGCTAGCGTGCCCCGAGTTATCTCCGCGACCTCCCTTGGAGTTCCACCGTGATTCGCTTGATGTCCCGTCGGCCGTTGGCGGTCACTGCCGCAGCGCTCGCCGTCGGCGCTGTCTTAGTGGCTGGTTGTGGCTCGAAATCCAAGAGCAGCAGCGCATCGCCGTCCGGCCCGGTTCCGATCGCATCGAATGCGACCGCAAATGCCAGCGTGTCCGGCGCGTTCGGCGCGGCTCCCACGGTCAAGTTGCTCACGTCGAAGCCGCCGAAGACCACGGAGGTCAGCGTCGTAACCAGAGGCACCGGTGCCGTGCTCAAGGTCGGTGACCTCGCGGTCGTCGACGACTACGGTCGCACGTGGCGCAGTGCGGCGACGTTCCAGGACACGTTCGGCGACGCCGAGCCCCCTGACACGCTTCCGGTCGGCACTGGCGACATCCAGCTCACTGGCCTCGACCGCGCCCTGGTCGGGGTGCCGGTCGGAAGCCGCGTGCTCGTAGTGCTGCCGCCGGACGCCGGGTTCGGGAACGTGGCGTCGAACCTGCCGACCGGCGTGACGAAGACCGACACCGCGGTGCTCGTCTTCGACGTCAAGGCGGCCTATGCGAGCAACGCCGGACCGACCGGCACTGCGGTCGCCTCGGGCGGCGGGGCGCTGCCAACTGTGTCTGGCGGGTTGACCACCAAGCCGGTGATCGCGATCCCGAAGACGGCCGCACCGACCGCGCTCTCGGCGACCACCTTGATCCAGGGCAACGGTGCCGTGACGGCGAGTGGCGACGAACTCGTGGTGCAGTACATCGGTGAGATCTGGGCGACCGGCAAGGAGTTCGATTCCTCGTGGTCGCGCAACCAGCCCGCCGGGTTCAGCATCGGCGTCGGTGAAGTGATCCCCGGGTGGGACAAAGCGCTGGTCGGCGTGAAGGTCGGTAGCCGCCTGCTGCTCGTGGTCCCGCCAGCCGACGGATACGGTTCAACAGGACAGTCGGCCGCCGGCATCAGCGGCACCGACACCCTCGTGTTCGTGGTCGACGTTCTTGGCGCCTTCCCGGCGTGATCACCCCGTGCCCTGAAAGATCCGTGCCCCTGAAAGACCCGTGCCGCCTGAAAGACCCGTACCCGCGTGAACGAAAGGATCCCCGTGCCCGAGCGTGAGAAGCCAGAGATCGACTTCCCGGAGGGCCACCCGCCCACCGATCTGGTCATCGTCGACGAGATCGTCGGCGACGGTGCCGAAGCGGCCGCTGGCCACACGGTCACAGCCCATTACGTCGGCGTCGCGTTCTCGACCGGTGAGGAATTCGACAGCTCGTGGAACCGCGGCGACCCGCTGGCCTTCCCGCTCGGCGGCGGTCGAGTGATCAAGGGCTGGGACCAGGGGATTGTCGGCATGCGAGTCGGTGGCCGGCGGCGTCTCGTGATCCCGGCGCATCTGGCCTACGGCGATCGCGGCGCGGGTGGAGCGATTGCGCCGGGGGAGACGCTGATCTTCGTGGTCGACCTCGTCGACGTGAAGTAGGGGTCGACCTCGTCGACGTGAAGTAGGGGTCGACCTCGTCGACGTGAAGTAGGGGTCGACCTCGTCGACGTGACGTAGCGGAGCGCGCCGGAACCGGTGCCGCGAGGCCTAATGCGTTAACGTCGCGCCCATGTCTGCCCGCAAGACCGAGCGCCTGCTCAACCTCGTGATCTGCCTTTTGGCGACCCGCCGTTACCTGTCTGCCGACCAGATTCGGCGCACTGTTGCGGGCTACGAAGACCTTGGTGACGAGGCCTTCAAGCGCAAGTTCGAACGCGACAAGGAAGACCTGCGTGACCTCGGCATCCCGCTCGAAACGGGCAGCGACAGTCCGTTCGACGACGAACCTGGCTACCGGATCCGCCGCGACGACTACAGCCTGCCGGACATCGCCTTCGAACCGGCCGAGCTGGCGGTGCTTGGCGTCGCGGCCCGCACCTGGCAGCACGCCAGCCTGGGCGGTCAGGCCTTCGAGGCGGTCCTGAAACTGCGGGCCGCAGGCGTCGACATCGACGATGCCGTCCCGGTCGCGATCGAGACGCGGGTGGCGACTAGCGAGCCCGCGTTCGAGCCATTGCGCCGCGCCGCCACCGATCGGCGTCCGGTCAAGTTCGACTATCGGACGCAGGGTGCGACCCGTCACGTCGAACCGTGGGGGCTCGTCTCGTGGCACGGGCGGTGGTACCTCGCGGCGTACGACACCGATCGGGCCGACACCCGCGTCTTTCGGCTCAGCCGCATCGTCGGCGCGGTTGAGCCGGTCGGCAAAGTCGGCAGTGTCGTGGTTCCGGAAGGAACCGACATCCGGGCGATCGTCGTCGACACCAACATCACGACCGACCGGATCACCGCGATCTTGCGTGTGCGCAGTGGCGCCGCGTTCGGGCTGCGACGCCGCGCGTCGTCCGTGCGTACGCTCGATGACGGCTGGGATCTCGTCGAGCTCTTGGTGCCGGACGTCGAGAGGCTCGCCGACGAGGCAGTCGGATACGGCGCTGACGTGGTTGTCGTCGAACCCGCGGAGGCACGCACAGCGGTGTTGGCCCGGCTCCGTGACGTGCTGCAGTGAGAGGGGAGGGGCCAATGACCGGATCGACGGAGCAGCTGCCGCGCCTGCTCTCACTGGTGCCGTATCTGCTCACGCGTCCGGGGGCCAAGATGGCCGATGTCGCCCGCACGTTCGGTGTCACTGAAGAGCAGCTCGCACGCGACCTCGAGCTTGTGTACATGTGCGGCCTGCCTGGGTATTTCCCTGGCGATCTCATCGAGGTCGACATCACGGCGTCCGGTCGCATCACTGTCAGTAACGCCGACCCGATGAGTCGCCCGCTGCGACTTTCGCGCGACGAGGCGCTGCCGTTGATCGTCGGATTGCGAATGCTCGCCGACCTTCCAGGGTTGCGCGATCGCGACGCGGTCGATTCGGCGCTGGCCAAACTCGAGGACGCCGCGGGGGAGGCCGCCACCACGAGTGCGGCGATTGCAGTCGAGGTCGAGCCGGTTGGAAGCAGCGCCGAAATCCTGGCTGTGGTGCACCGTGGGCTCGCGGAGAAACGTCGACTGCACCTGAGCTACTACGTGCCCGCTCGCGACGAGACGACCGAGCGAGATGTCGATCCGATGCGCGTCAGTGTGGTCGAAGGACGCAGCTACCTCGAGGGCTGGTGTCGGTTAGCCGACGCCGTCCGGCTATTCCGGCTTGACCGCATCACAGCCGCGACCGTCCTCGACGTCCCAGCGAGCCCACCTGCCGAGGCCCAACCCAGAGATTTCGAAGCCGGCTTGTTTCAACCCGGGCCAGACGACGTGCAGGTCGTACTCGACGTCGGCCCGGCGGGCCGTTGGGTGGCGGAGTACTACCCGTGCGAGTTCGTCGAACCCCGTGCAGACGGCGGGGCCAGGATTGGCCTGCGTACCCCCGACACTCGTTGGGTGCGCAGGTTAGCGCTTCGACTTGGTGGTGGCGGCCGAGTGGTCGAACCCCCGGAGCTTGCTGCTGCAGTGAACGCCGACGCATCAGCAGCGCTCGCCGCCTACGCGGATGCGGGCTTGTTGCACCAGCCGACCAGTGCGATTCGCGAGTAAGCACAGTCGGTCGCGTCATTCGAATTAGGACCTTCGGCGACCCGTCACGACGGCCGCTGAATCTGCTCCGATCGCGCCGGGACGCGGTCCGCGCAGCGCGAATCCGTTAGCCGATCGTCCCTGCGCCGTGGTCGGCTGGCGCAACCGCGGCATGCCAAATGGCGGTCGCAGTCCACGAATGGGCCATTCGGGCTACCCGAAAGGGGCCGCGCGTTGCGTCAAGAGTTCTTCAGCCAATGTCGAAAGGTTTGCTGTCGCCACGAATGGGCGGCTCGGGCGGAAGGACATGGCATGACCACGATCAAGGCGACTTGCCCCACGTGTGGCGAGGTCGAGCTCACGGCTGACGACCTGACCTTGATGGTCTGTAGCCAAGCTCCGCTGTCCTACTACGCCTTCCGCTGCCCGCGTTGCATCGAGGAGATCCGCAAGCCAGCCGATGACCACATCATCTCGCTGCTGATCTCCGGTGGTGTCCGCGCCACGAACTGGAACATCCCCGCCGAGGCGCTCGAGGAGCACGACGGCTCGTCGATCAGTTACGACGAGTTGCTCGACTTCGCCCTGGCCGTCGAGCGCACCGACTACCTGGCCGCACTCGCCGACCACGCCTTCCGCGCCTAACGTCCCCCCGACCAAGCAAATCGCTGACGGTTCTTCACCCACCGGGTGAAGAACCGTCACTAATTTGGCCGTGGTTTGATTCCGGCATGGGCTGGCTCGGCTGGACGCTGACGTTTCTCGGGCTCGGCCTGCTCGCGATCGGCGTGCTGGCCCTGCTGGCGCTCCGTCTCTGGCGGGCCGGCAAGGCACTCGCCAGCGAACTCGCCCATGCCAGCGCCCTTACCGCCGACCTAGGATCCGCACGAGACCGGACTGGGCTCGGCTGAGAACTGCGGCTATTTTTGTTCGGTGGCGATTTGGTGAACCGGCGGCCGGAAGCCAGCGAACTGTGGGTACGGCCGTTAGCATGAAGCTAACCCCGAGGCTATGGAGAAAGTTCTGATGGAGATTCCCGAGCTCTTAATCGTCCTCGTCATCGTCGGGTTCCTTGTCTTCGGTGCGAAGCGCATGCCAGACGCTGCACGCGGCCTCGGTCGGTCGCTGCGCATTTTCAAGGCTGAGACGAAGGGTCTGTTGACCGACGACCAGCCCGCCCCGCCGGCCGCGCCGCTTCAGATTCCGGCTCCGGCTCCGGTATATGCACCGCCGGCACAGCAGGCGCCTGTTTATGCCGCGCCCGTCCAGCAGGCTCCAGCGCCGGTCTACGCAGCTCCGGTTCAGCAGGCGCCGGCGGCGGCCCCTGCCCCGGTCGAACACCCGGTTCCCGAACACCACGACGCGCAGTAATCGCCGTCCGCGCCGGGTCGCCCACTCATGTCTCGCCCGGCTCGCCCGCCTGACGGGCGGATGTCGCTCGGCGACCACCTTCGCGAACTCCGCAGCCGCCTCGTAAGGTGCGCGCTCGCAGTCTTCTTGGGTAGCGCACTGTCCTTTGTGTTCTTCAACCGAATTTGGAAGTTTCTGCAGCGTCCGTACTGCGAGGTGCATCAGCACCAAGCGCTCGACGTCGCTGTGAAGGTCAAGGGTTGCGGCGCCGGCCCCCTGGTCTTCAGCTCCGTGTTCGACCCGATCCTGTGGCATTTCAAGGTTGCCCTCATCGCCGGCATCGTCATCGCCTCACCGGTGTGGCTCTACCAGCTGTGGGCGTTTGTCACGCCCGGTCTCCAGCGCAAGGAGCGCCGCTACTCACTCGCGTTTGTCGGCGCAGCGGTGCCGCTCTTTCTCTGCGGTGCGACGTTGGCGTACCTGGTTATGTCCAGAGGCCTCCAGTTGCTGTTGAACTTCGCGCCGAGCAACACGGTCAGCCTGATTTCGATCGACCACTACTTGTCGTATGCGATGGCGATGCTCCTGATCTTCGGCGCATCGTTCGACGTTCCCTTGCTGATCGTCATGTTGAACATGGTTGGTGTGTTGAGCTACGCCCGACTGAAGAAGAGCCGGCGGCTGTCGATCTTCCTGTGCTTCGTCTTCGCCGCGGTCGCGACGCCGTCCGGCGATCCGTTCACGATGCTGGCGCTCGGTCTGCCGCTCGTCGCCCTACTCGAGGTAGCGACGCAGATCGCTCGAATACACGACAAGCGCAAGGCAAAGACCGACGCCCAGTCGCCCGATACGTTTACCGACCTACCGGACGACGAGCCCTCACCGCTGAACCTCTCGTCCCTCTGACGCTCTTCTCCTAGCGATGATCATGGGGAAATGGGGCGTTCTCCGTAAGGAAACACCCCCATTTCCCCATGATCATCGCGGGGTGGAGGGTGGGGTGGGACGCGGGGTGGAGGGCGGGGTGGGACGCGGGGTGGAGGGCGGGGTGGGACGCGGGGTGGGACGCGGGGTGGCGGCGACCGCGTAGCGTGGATGTTGTGTCCGCCGAGCCCAGTCCCGCGGAGAAGTACGCAGCAGCCCGGCAGCGAGCGACTTCAGCCGGTGAGAGCTTCCAGGCGCTCTACGATTTCCCGCTCGACGACTTCCAACTCCGGGCCTGCCGTGCCCTCGAGGACGGTCACGGGGTGCTGGTGGCGGCGCCGACGGGGTCGGGCAAGACGCTGGTCGGTGAGTTTGCCGTCCATCTCGCACTGGCCGAAGGCCGCAAGTGCTTCTACACGACGCCGATCAAGGCGCTGTCGAACCAGAAGTACGCCGACCTCGTGCGACGTTACGGTTCGGCGAAGGTCGGTCTGCTGACCGGCGACAACACCATCAACGGCGAGGCGCCCGTGGTCGTCATGACCACCGAGGTCTTACGGAACATGCTGTACGCCTCGTCGCCGACACTCACCGGTCTTGGATACGTCGTGATGGACGAGGTGCACTATCTCGCCGACCGCATCCGGGGTGGTGTGTGGGAAGAGGTCATCATCCATCTCCCCGAATCGGTGCGCCTCGTCTCGCTCTCGGCCACCGTGAGCAACGCCGAGGAGTTTGCCGACTGGCTGGTCACGGTTCGGGGCGAGACCACGGTGATCGTCGAGGAGCACCGTCCGGTTCCGCTGTGGCAGCACATGATGGTCGGGCCGCGCATGTACGACATGTTCATCGCCGATGGCCATGAGCTGAAGGTCAATCCCGAACTGGCTCGCGTGACCGGCAACGAGGAGCGGCGGGTTCGCGCGGTTGATCGCAGCCGTTCAGGCAACCGCGGCGATCGGCGGCCGCGCCGTCGTGACACCCCGAGCCGGGTCGACGTCATCGAGCGGTTGGACGCCGACGGGCTGCTGCCCGCGATCACCTTCATCTTCAGTCGAGCGGGCTGCGAGGGCGCGGTGGTTCAGTGCCTGCGAGCCGGCGTGCGACTCAACACGCCCGCGGAGGCGGCCGAGGTACGCGCCATCGTCGAGGAACGCACGACGTCGATCCCGGAGGAGGACCTGCACATCCTCGGGTATCACGAGTGGCTCGAAGCTCTCCAGCGCGGTATCGCCGCGCATCACGCCGGGATGTTGCCCACGTTCAAAGAAGTCGTCGAGGAGCTGTTCACCCGAGGCCTGGTGAAGGCGGTCTTCGCGACCGAGACTCTCGCGCTCGGCATCAACATGCCGGCCCGCACGGTGGTGCTCGAAAAGCTGGTGAAGTGGAATGGTGAGGCGCACGTCGATGTGACGCCGGGGGAGTACACGCAACTGACCGGACGCGCCGGGCGTCGCGGCATCGACGTCGAGGGCCACGCCGTCGTGCTCTGGACACAGGGTCTTGACCCGGGAACAGTGGCCGGGCTCGCATCGACGCGGACGTATCCACTGCGCTCGAGCTTCCGGCCGTCGTACAACATGGCGGTCAATCTGGTCGGCCAGGTCGGCAGAGATAGGGCGCGAGTGCTGTTGGAGTCGTCCTTTGCGCAATTCCAGGCCGATCGCGCAGTCGTTGGATTGGCCCGCCAGATTCAGAAAAACGACGAGGCGCTCGACGGGTACCGCGAGGCAATGAGCTGCCACCTCGGTGACTTCGAGGAGTACGCAGCTCTGCGCCGCAAGCTATCCGACGTCGAGGCGGAGTCTGCTAAGTCGGGTGCAGCGCTGCGACGTGCCGCAGCGGCCGCCTCAATGGAGAAGCTGAAACCCGGCGACGTCGTGCGCATTCCGGTCGGGCGCCGCGCGGGTCTCGCGATCGTGCTCGACCCGGGCCTGCAGACGGGAACCGAAGACGCGCGGCCGGTCGTGCTCACAGAGGAGCGACAGGTCAAACGCCTGTCAGTGCTGGATTTCCCGACGCCTGTGGAGCCGATCGGCCGGGTCCGGATACCGAAGACGTTCAGCGGGCGCAACCCACAAGACCGTCGCGATCTCGTCATCACCATGCGCAATCACGGGTTCGACAAAGCGCACGACGACGCCGCACGACCTGCGCGCGGTGGAGTTACCGACGAAGTCGCGGGACAGATCACCGAGCTTCGCGCGCAGCTGCGCGCCCACCCCTGCCACGGCTGCGCCGACCGCGAGCAGCATGCACGATGGGCAGAACGCTATTGGCGGCTACGTCGCGACACCGACGGGTTGCGTCGCCGCGTCGAGAATCGCACCAACTCCATCGCCCGCGTGTTCGATCGGGTGTGTGACTTGCTCGATCACCTCGGCTACCTCAAGGGCGAGCAGGTCACCGATGCCGGACGACGACTGGCCCGCTTGTACGGCGAGCTCGACTTGCTTGCCGCCGAGTGCCTCAGAGGTGGTGTGTGGCGAGATCTCACACCAGCCGAACTGGCCGCGTGCGTGTCTGCTCTGGTGTTCGAGGTGCGAGAGCCGACGACCGCACCGCCTCGCTTGCCGCGCGGCAGGGTGCCCGACGTGATCGACGACACGATGAAGTTGTGGGGGCAGCTCGCCCGAGCAGAGCGCGACCGGCGGTTGGACTTCCTGCGCGAGCCGGCGCCTGGCTTTGCCTGGGCGGCATATCGCTGGGCCGCTGGTGCCAGCCTTGATTCGGTGCTCACCGACAACGCAATGTCGGCCGGCGACTTCGTGCGATGGATTCGGCAACTACTCGACCTGCTCGGGCAGATTGCACTCGCCGCCGACGACGACGTCCGGCCAGTTGCCGAACGTGCGATGACGGCGTTGCGCAGGGGAGTGGTGGCCTACTCCTCGGTCGGGTAGGTCGCGCGGTTTTGGGTTACGCCTTGCCTATCGGACTGATCTTCAGTGCTGTCAACAGCCGAGCCGCCGGCGAGCTCAATCCGTAGCGTTGGATGAGGTCGAGCAAGGCCTGTTCGTCGCGGATCTTCTTGGGCAGATCGTCGTCGAGCTCACCGATCGGCACGTCTGTTCGGGTCGCGACCACGACCCGTGCCGACTGGAGGTACGCAGTTGCCGCCCGTAGTTTCGTACGCGTGCCGGCAGGAAATCCTGCGTCACTGTCTGACTCCAGGGCTTCGACGATCGCGGCCATCGAACCGAATCGCGATACGAGTGCCGCAGCGGTCTTGTCGCCAATACCTGCAACGCCGGGCAGGCCGTCGCTCGGATCGCCGCGCAGCACCGCAAAGTCGGCGTATGCGCGGCCAGGAATGCCGTACTTCTGCGTAACCGTGGCCTCATCAACGAGTTCGGCTTTGCCGACACCGCGGGCCGTGTACACAATGCGCACCGGCTTGGCGTCATCAACAAGCTGGAACAGGTCGCGGTCGCCGGTGACAACGTCAACGGCTTCACGCGCGCGGACCGCCAATGTCGCGATCACGTCGTCAGCTTCGAAGCCGGCCACGCCAAGGCGGCACAAGCCGATCGCGTCGAGTAGCTGCTCGATGACGACGACTTGCGGCGTAAGTGCGTCGGGAACAGTTTCACCACCCTGCGGTGCAACCCGATGGGCTTTGTACGAAGGCAGCAACGCCACCCGAAACGCCGGGCGCCAATCAGCGTCCATACAGGCGACCAACCTCGCCGGCTGGTAGCGCTCGACGAGAAACCCGATGAAGTCGAGAAGCCCCCTGATCGCATTGACGGGTGTTCCGTCCGGCGCAGTGACAGATTCGGGAACGCCGTAGAACGCGCGAAAATACAACGACGGCGTATCGAGGAGGAGCAACCCTCCCGATGGCGCTGCAGGCGACGGCGGCACGCCAAGAGCTTTGCATGACCGCACCGAAGGCGCATGACAGGATCGGCGAATGAAGGTTGAGCGGGTACTTCCTACGCCTGAGGCCGCCGAGCTGCTCGACTTGGTCGAAGACATCGCCCGTGACAGCCTCGCGCCGCGCGCAGCGTTGGCTGAACGCGACAGCAGCTTCCCGCGCGATGCCTTCGTCACGCTGGGTGCAAGCGGGCTTCTCGGGTTGCCATATCCCGACGAATACGGTGGCGCGGCCCAGCCCTACGAGGTGTATCTCCAAGTCATCGAAGAGCTCAGCAGGGCGTGGCTAACTGTCGGGCTCGGCATCAGCGTTCACACACTTTCCTGCTTCCCGCTCGCCCGTTTCGGAACGGACGCACAACGCGCCCGCTGGTTGCCCGACATGCTCGGTGGCGCGCTGCTCGGTGCGTACTGCTTGTCAGAACCAGATTCAGGGTCGGACGCCGGTGCGCTGCGCACGCGCGCGACGCGGCTCGGTGATGGTTTCCAACTCGACGGCACGAAGGCGTGGATCACGCACGCCGGCCAAGCCGACTTCTACACCGTGATGGCTCGCACCTCCGACGAACGGTCGCGAGGCATCAGTTGCTTCCTCGTCGGGGGGGAGAGCGCCGGCCTGCGCGCCGGGCCGCCCGAACACAAGATGGGCCTGCAGGGCTCGCCGACGGGCCAGCTGCACCTTTCGGACGTTGAGGTCGACGCCGACCGGCTCATCGGCGCGGAAGGCCAGGGATTCACGATCGCTCTCGCCGCGTTGGACACCGGACGGTTGGGCATCGCCGCGTGTGCAGTCGGGTTGGCACAGGCGGCGCTTGACGTCGCGCTCGACTACGCCGGGCAGCGCCGCCAGTTCGGGCACTCGATCGCCGACTTCGAGGGAGTCGGCTTCCTGCTCGCCGATATGGCCACCGGCATCGAGGCGGCCCGTGCGATGTATCTCGCCGCCGCACGGCGGGCCTCCGAGGGGATGAACTTCACCCGACAAGCAGCGATGGCCAAGCTGTTCTGCACGGACATGGCGATGCGGGTCACGACCGATGCGGTGCAGGTCCTCGGCGGCTATGGCTACGTCGAGGACTATCCGGTGGAGCGCTACATGCGTGAAGCCAAGGCGCTGCAGATCGTGGAAGGCACAAATCAGGTGCAACGCCTCGTTATCAGCCGCCAGCTCCGGAAGGAATAACCCGAAGGAGCTATTGAAATTGGTCGGTTGCGGCGAGCGGCTGGCCAATCGGATGGTTTGGGTGGCGCTTGTGGCCAGTTTCGGGCAGGGTGGCTCGGGTTGCCACTGTTACTCAAGTTCCCAGCCGCTGCATCCGAACTGCTGGGTACCCTGCCTCGGAGGTCACTGGCTCGTGCTCTTGACTGTCCCGGCTACGACTGGCCGCCCCGGAGTTCTGCGTCGTCGCGCTGCACGCCTCGCGAACCGGACCCTCGCCGTCGTGGGGGCGATGACGGCAGGCGTCGTGCTCGTCACGGGTCAGGCAGCCGCCAGCACGAACCCCGGCGCCGCCTTCGTTGCGGCGACCAACCAGGCTCGGGCGGCCGCCGGCCTTCCCGGCCTCACGGTCAGCGGCGACCTCACAGCGGCAGCGACTCACCAGGCGCAGAGCATGGCTGACGCCAACGCCCTGTTCCACACGCCGAACCTCGGCTCTGGGCTGTGCTGCTGGGAAATGGTCGGCGAGAACGTCGGCCATGGGCCGTCCGTGCCTGTCATCCAGGCCGCCTTCATGGCCTCGCCCGAACATCGGGCCAACATCTTGCGCGCTGCATTCAGTCAGATCGGCGTCGGGTACGTGATCGACAAGCGTGGCACTTTGTGGGTGTCGGAGGTGTTCCGGCGCCCGACCGGGTCGGCCGCGCCGGTCGCGCCAAAGGTCATCAAGGTCACGCCTCGACCAGTTGTCGTCGCCCCGCGCAGATCGACCGTCAAGGTGCACGTGCAGCGCCCGCCGCTGGCCGCAGTGCCCGCGATCGCGGCAGTTTCCGTCGTCCCGTCCGGACCGGTGTCGCGCTCCCTCGCCCGGCTGCCGCTGGCCGAAGCCGAACGACTGACCCCCCAGTTCGGCGTCGGCGAAGAGGCCGTCGCCGGGACAGATCCGATCAGCAGATTGCTCGACTTCGCGGCCAAAGCCGCCGGCTCGGACTAGCTGCGAAAGCCGTATCGGCCTCGCTTGTC
Source organism: uncultured Actinomycetes bacterium (assembly GCA_963737705.1). Taxonomy (GTDB): domain Bacteria; phylum Actinomycetota; class Actinomycetes; order Acidothermales; family Acidothermaceae; genus PALSA-607. The sequence goes on along the minus strand of CAVTTP010000007.1, from coordinate 57,548 downwards.
GACGGCCGCCGGACCGGGCTCTGCGACCCCGCCAGTAACAGGGGACGCACTGGCATCTTTCTCTTTCGGAGCAGCGTCTTTTGCTGACTTTTGTCGGCCTGTTGCCTGGCCTTTGTACGGTGTCGATGACCTGCGACGATGCGCATCTTCGCAGGTCAGACGGTGGTTGACAGACCATGGCGACAACCGGGTATCGTCCCCGGCGTCCACCGAGATTTCCGGCGAGGAGAGCCCTTTCCCGCTTCGATCACCCTGGGTCGTTCGGCGGCCGCGCGGGCACTGCGCAGGTCGCCCAGGTGCCAGGTCCAGGTGTGTCAGGCAGGCGAAGGAGCCGCTTCGCACCGGTAGGGGGTGCGACACCCGGGAGGGTCCGGGCGCCCAGTAGACAACGGTAGTTGTCCCGCAGCCGGCGGGATTGCGATCGGTCCGAGGGGCGCCCGGCCCTTGCCCGGCAGCCACCCGCTTCGCGGGCTTGTTTGATCTCGGTTCGCTCCCACTTGCGTCTCAGCTACCTGCTGGCGCCCGCATGACGACGCGCAGCGTTGTACGGTGCGCAAACAGCCACAGACGACTCGTGGCCGCAAAAGCCGCGAGGAGTGCTGTGCAGAGGCGGATCGGCGAAGTACCCCGACTTGCCGACGACGCTGCCATGGCCGGCGCTCCGACGGCCGCTGGCGGGGGGCCGGTTCCCGGTCCGGCAGCGCTCTCTCGCTGGGTCGCCCTCGTGCTCGCCTTCGTCGGGGGCTTGGCTCTCGATGCGGCCTTCGCTCCGTTGGCCTGGTGGCCAATCGCGGTGCCGGCGACTGCGGCGATTCTGGTCGCGGTCAAGGGCCAGACCTGGCGGGCGGGACTTGCCATCGGGTTCGCCGCGGGTCTCGGCGAGTTCGTTCCGCTCTTGCTCTGGCTCCACGTCGTGACCCCACTGGCCTGGGTCGCGCTGGCCATCGTGATGGCGGCCTACATCGCAGTACTCGGCTGCGGCCTGGCGATGGTCGTGCAACGACTGCCAGGCTGGCCGGTCTGGACCGCTTGCCTGTGGGTCACAGAGGAGCTCGTCCGCGACCGCTGGCCCCTCGGCGGTTTCTCGTGGGGCCGGCTCGCGTTCAGTCAGGGAGATACGCCGTTCACGGGCTACGCCGCCCTGGGCGGAGCGCCGGGAGTGACCTTCGCGGTCGCGTTGTCCGCCGCGCTCCTTGCGCTCGCCGTGCTGACGCTGCTGCCGGCGTTCCCGCAGTTCAGCAGGTTGCGCGTCAGGGCGCGCGTGCGCGTCGGCGCGGGATTACGTCTCGGAGCTGGCGTGGGCGCCGCACTGGCAGCGGCGGGTGCCCTCGGCGTCCCGCTGCTTGGTCTTGCAGTGCCACGTCCGACCGACGGCAAGACGGTGCAGGTCGCGCTCGTGCAAGGAAACGTGCCGCACCCTGGTACCCACTTCCTGGGTCGCGCCGAGGACGTCCTGAACGACCACCTCGCCGAAACAGCCAAGCTGACCGCCGAAGTGAAGTCAGGCCAACTCGCCCAACCACAACTCGTGCTGTGGCCAGAGAACGCCTCCGACGTCGACCCGTTCCAGGACACCAAGGCTGGTACCGAGATCCAGGCTGCCGCCAACGCGCTCGGTGTGCCGATCCTGGTGGGCGCCGTGCTTCAAGACGGGCCCAACAACGTCAGCAACACCGCGATCGTCTGGAACCCCGTCACTGGCCCAGGTGAGCGTTACACGAAGCGGCACCTCGTGCCGTTCGGTGAGTACATCCCGTGGCGCGGCTTGATCAACCATCTGACGAGCCTGACGTCGCTGGTCCCGCAGAACTTCCTGCCCGGCCATACGCCCGGCACGCTCACGGTCGGGCCGGCCACGATCGCCGACGTGATGTGCTTCGAGGTCGCGTTCGACGAGCAGGTGCGCGACGGGGTGACGCACGGCGGGCAGCTCATCGTCGTGCAGACCAACAACGCGACCTACATGCACACCGCTGAGACGCGCCAGCAGCTCGCGATGTCGCAGCTGCGCGCTGTCGAACACGGGCGGGCAGTCGTGGTTGTTGCCACGAGCGGCATCAGCGCCGTCATCACCCCCGACGGCCACGTCGTCACACAGACCAAGGAGTTGACGCCGGCGATCGTCGACATGCCGGTCGTTCTGCGCACCCCACTGACAATCGCCGATCACCTGGGTGCAGGCCCTGAATGGGTGCTCGGCATACTCGGCGTGCTGTCCATCGTCGCGGTGCTCATCCGCACAAGACTGTTTCGCGATCCCAACGGTCGCGATCCCCGAGAGGAGCTCGCGCCGTGACCACCGACGACGGCTCCGCTGCCGCGCGGGTACTCGTGATCATCCCGACATATCAGGAGCGTGAGAGCCTGCCGCTGATTGTCGCGAGGGTGCGCAAGGCGGTGCCCGCAGCGCACATCCTGGTCGCCGACGACAACAGCCCGGACGGCACCGGCAAGATCGCCGACGAGCTCGCCGCGAGCGACGATCACGTGCACGTGCTGCATCGGCCGGCGAAGAAGGGGCTTGGCGCCGCCTACGTCGCCGGCTTCGAATGGGCGCTGGCAGCTGGCTATGACGCCATCGTGGAGATGGACGCCGACGGCTCTCACCAGCCAGAACAGCTGCCAGATCTGCTCGCCGCGCTCGCCGACGCAGACGTGGTGCTGGGGTCGCGCTGGGTTGCCGGCGGCAAAGTCAGCAACTGGCCGAAGTCCCGGGAGGTGCTCAGCCGCGGGGCGAACGCCTACGCCAGATTCATCATCGGCATCCCGCTTCGCGACACGACGGGGGGTTATCGGGTCTACCGCGCGCAGGTCCTGCGCTCCTTCGACCTCACGACTGTGCGGTCACAGGGCTACTGCTTCCAGGTCGACCTGGCGCTTCGGAGCTTGCAGCGCGGTTACCGCGTGGTCGAGGTACCGATCTCGTTCGTCGAGCGCGAGTTGGGCGCCAGCAAGATGAACCGCGGAATCGTGCTTGAAGCGCTATGGCGCGTCACCGTATGGGGCATTCGCTGGCGTTTCGACCAACTCACACACCGACGCCCTCCCACTTAGGAGGGCGTCGCGGGTCATGCGCTCTTGCGTCGCCCCGTCAGCCGGAGCAAGTCGAGCCGCTCCTGCAAGATGATCTCAAGCTCAGGGATGCTGCGACGCTCGAGGAGCATGTCCCAGTGCGTGCGAGGGGCTTTGACCCGCGAGGGCTCGCCCGATGCCGATGCCGCGTTCGCCTTGGAGGCCGTCGCACCGCAGAACTTGCATTCCCAGGTCGCCGGGACCTCGGCTTCGACGGAAAACGGAACCTCGAGCCGGTGCAGGTTCGGGCAGACGTACAAGATCATCTGCCGTTCGGCCAGCTCGGTACCCTTATCGTTCTCGTAGCTCACCGCGCCAAGTCGGCTGCCCCGAAGTGCTCTTTCCGCCATGTCTTCCTCCTACGTCCTCACCGCATCCAACGTTTGGGTCGGTAGCGGGATTCCCAGGGACGCCGTGGCCCCGCCCAGTGCTGCCGGTGATGGCGTCCTACCCGTTATGACGCACATCTGACCCTGATGGTTCGCGGCTCATTCGCGGTGGACGATGATCGCGGTTCAACGAGCCCCCATGACGAGCACGAAGCCACCGACGAGGAGTCCGATGACCGCTGGCCCGGTAGAACTGCCAGGTGTCCCTTTTGAGCTCTTTTGGGACTTAGCCCCCGAGCACTGGGAGCCGGTCGTCGGCAGCGCCTCGCGGGAGTCCGGCGTCCTGATCGAGGCCGGCCCGCAAAGCGACCTGTTCGCGTCACCCGACGACCTCGAGCCGTCGTTGAACGCGCCCCGGCTGATCGGCGTCCCGGATCCTCGCTTTCAGCTCAGCGCGCTCGTCGAGGTCGAGTTCGGCGCGACGTTCGACGCCGGGGTACTCGTGATCTGGGCGAACGAGCGGTCGTGGGCCAAGCTCTGCCTCGAATACTCACCCGCGGGGCAGCCGATGGTCGTCTCGGTCGTCACCAGAGGTGTCTCGGATGACGCCAACAGCAGGGACGTCGATGGGTCGGCGACCTGGCTTCGAATCTCACGGGCGACGCCCGGCAGCTTTGCTTTCCACGCCGCGACCGATGGCGTGCACTGGAGCCTGATCCGCCACTTCAACCTCGATCTCGCGCCGGACGACGTGGTGCGCGTCGGTTTCCTCGCACAATCGCCGACCGGCGAAGGGTGCCGGGCCAGCTTCTCCCAGCTGCGCTACGTTCCCGAGGCGCTCGACGACCTGCGCGGCGGCGACTGAGCCGCCCTACCAAAACTGAGCCGCCCTACCAAAACTGGCCGCCCTACAAAACACGGACGGCCTCCCCAGACGCCCAGCTCGCGATGTTCTCGACGACCTGCGGCCACCACCGCTCGTAGGTGCCCGTCGTCACGTACCCCACGTGCGGCGTCACCACCGTGTTCGGGAGCGTGCGCAGCGGGTGCTGTTCGGGCAGCGGCTCAACGTCGAAGACATCGAGTCCGGCTCCTGCGATCGAGTCAGACCGAAGGGCGTCAACGAGCGCGTCCTCGTCGATCAACGGGCCGCGCGAGGTGTTGACCAGGTACGCCGTGCGCCGCATGGCGGCGAGCTCGTCGTGGCCGACGATGCCGCGCGTTCGATCGCTGAGCCGCAGGTGCAGCGTGATGACGTCGGAGGTTGCAAAAAGCTCGTCTTTGGCTACCGCCCGAACTCCGAGCTCCGCGGCGTGCTCTGGCTGCAGATTCTGGCTCCACGCCACGACGTCCATACCGAAGGCGAGGCCGATCTTGGCTACCTCGCTGCCGAGTTTGCCCAGGCCGACGACTCCGAGCCGAGCACCTGAGAGTTCGAAGCCGAGGGTGTGTTGCCAGCCGCCGTCGCGAACGTCGCGGTCTTCTGCACAGATGTGACGCGCCAGCGCCAGGATCAAGCCCCAGGTCAACTCCGCGGTCGACGTCCGCAGTCCGGTAGTCCCTCTGACTTCGATGCCCAGTTCGCGACACGCGTCGAGGTCGATCGCCGCGTTCGCCATTCCGGTGGTGACGAGCAGCTTCAGAGCGGGCGCCTGTCCGAGTACCTCGCGCGAGAAGGGCGTGCGCTCGCGCATCGCGACCACGATGTCGGCGTCGGCAAGCGCGGCGGCCAAGGCCTCGTCTGTGAGGTGTGCGGTTCGCACGTCGAGGTCGTACGGGCCGCCGGCGACTTCGGATAGTTGCTGCCACGGACCGAATCGGCGGGAAACATCTTGATAGTCGTCGAGAACCAGAACACGATGCGTCATGCACGCATCCTGGCATCACGACCGATGCAGTTCACTTCGCGGAAGGGTTCGCAGCTGATGGACGCCGATACCACCTCAGATCGCCCTCTCATCCAGCAGATGGTGGTGATTCACCGCGTCTTCCGCCGTGAGTTCGGACTCTTGCCAGCGTTGATCCGCGGTGTCGCTTCAGACGACCTCGAGCGCGCCAAGGTGGTCGCCGACCATGCAGCCGGCCTGCTTCGCTTCGTGCACGTCCACCACAGCGGCGAGGACGAGTTTCTGTGGCCGGTATTGCTCGAGCGGGTCGAGGTCGAGGCCGACTTGATCCGGCGCATGGAAGGTCAGCACCTGCAGGTTGCGGCGCTGGTCCCGCGTGCGCAGGAACTGCTGCCGGGCTGGGCTGCACAGCCGTCGCCTGAACGAAGCGAGGAACTCGCGACAACCTTCGAGCAGATCGCCGCGGTCCTTGACGAGCATCTGGGCGAGGAGGAAGCGCAGATCCTGCCGCTCGTTGAGGAGCACCTGACGGTCGAAGAGTGGTCGCGCTTAGGCCAGCACGCGACGTCCAGCATGTCGCCACCAGACCTGATGGCGAGTCTCGCGGCAATTCTCGAAGAGGCGGACGACGACGAGCGGGCGATGTTCACGGTGGTGCTGCCGCCCCCGGTCCTGACGATTTTCATCGACCAGGCCGAGCCGGCGTACCGCGATCGCATGCAGCAGCTACGCGCCGGAGTCTGAGAGCCGCGACCCCTAGGCTGTGACCGTGCCGGAGCCCGCAGGTCTTGACGATGACGTGCTCGACTGGCGGTGGAAGGGCTTTCCTGCCGTGCCCCCCGGCCTGCGAGTATCGGAGTTCGTCGCCACCCGACCGTCATTGTTCGGTGCCGGATTCAGCTGGCCCATTGCCACGCTGAGCGCGTCGGCGATCGACCATAACGTGGGCGTGCTCGCGACGTGGTGCGAAGACAATGGCGTGCTGCTGGCACCGCACGGCAAGACGACGATGATGCCTGCGCTGTTCTCGCGCCAACTCGCAGCAGGCGCCTGGGCGATGACGGCGGCCACACCCTGGCAGGTGCGGGTGTACAGGGCAAACGGTGTGCACCGCGTCTTCTTGGCCAACGAACTGGTCGACGCCGAGTTCATCAAGTGGCTGGCCGCCGAACGCGCGGCCGATCCGCAGTTCGAGTTCTTCTGCTACGTCGACTCAGTCGCGGGTGTCGACATTCTCGGTGATGCGCTAGCCGCCGATTCAACGGAAGCCCAACCCCTCGGCGTCCTGGTTGAGATTGGTCCGATGGGTGGACGGACAGGGTGCCGAACTCGCGATGAGGTACGTGCCGTCGCGCAGGCGGTGCAACGGCACGCGTCGCTGATGCTCGTCGGCGTTGCCGGCTGGGAAGGCCCGTTCGGCCATGGACGTGACGAGAGCACGCTCACTGTCATCCGAACCTTCGTGCGGGAGCTCGCGGAAGCGCTTCGCGCGCTCGACACCGACGCGTTGCTCGATCCGCGGGCGCCGTACTTCATCCTTACCTGCGGCGGCAGCGAGCAGGTCGACGTCGTGACATCGGTGCTGCGGGACGCGCCAGAATGTTCGCGGCCTGTGCGCAGCGTGCTGCGCAGCGGCTCGTACATCACGTTCGATCAAGGGCTGTACGCCGACACGTCCTCACTGGCCCCGCTACTACGGCCGGCGATTGAGGTCTGGTGCCAAGTGCTTTCGACACCTGAGCCCGGGCTTGCGCTGGTCGGTGCCGGTCGTCGCGACGTTTCCTTCGATGCGGGCCTACCCATGGCGTTGTGGCGCAGGTCTGTGCGGGGTGGTGATGTCGTGCCCTTCGATGCGCCAGTGACGAAGGTGAACGACCAACATGCCTTCCTCGAAACCGCGCCGTCAGACCAGGTCGAGGTGGGCGACCTCGTCGGGCTCGGGATATCGCACCCGTGCACGACACATGACAAGTGGCAGCTGATGCCACTTCTTGACGACGAGCGACGCGTCATCGATTGCGTCCGCTCGTATTTCTAGAGGCACGTACTTCTAAGCTTCGTGCCTCACTTCGTTAACCCGGCGAGCACGTTGATCACGACGCCGATGATGACCACGCCGAAGAGATACGCCAGCAATGCATGCCGCAGGATCGTCGCCCGCATGACCGTCGAGGTCACCTCAGGGTCTGACACCTGAAAGGTCATCCCGACCGTGATCGATATGTACGCGAAGTCGATGTACTGCGGTTCGCCATCGGGAACCTGGTGAAAGTCGAGGCCGCCGGCCTTCCCTCCGTAGTACAACCTCGCGTACCGCAACGTGTATGCGCTGTGCACGACAGCCCATGAAAGGAAGACCGTCAGGACGGCGAACGCCACGTAGCCGGCTTTCTCCAGCCCCTTGCTGTTCCCGCTCGCTGCGATGACGAACCCAACACCGACCAGACTGGCGACACTGGCGCCGACGAGCAACAGGTCGACGATCGGTCGGCCTGGGTCCTCACGGACCGCATGGCTCGCCGTCGATTGCGGGTCGCGTGGCCAAATGGTCAGCCAGATCCACACCACGAAGACCGCGGCCATGACGTCCCAACCAACCAGTGCGGCGAAGCCCCACCCACCGGTGAAGCCCATGATGACCGCGCCGACCACCCCGAGGGCGCCGGCAACCGCGACGTGCGTCGCGGCCGATGTGAAGTGCTCGGGCTCGCTGGCCTGCTTCGTCGCTTTGCTGGGTGCCATAACGACCATTCATACCGGCTGCGATCGGCTACAGACTGCAGGCGCAGCGGTGGCGCGGCTGCAAGGTCGCCGAAAGGTCGACCGCCTAGACTCACGCGTGGACCCGCGCCGCCCGCGCGGGCACAGGGGAGTCAGCGTGATCGAAGCGACAGGGCTCGGCAAGCGGTTCGGCGACCGTCGCGCCGTCGACGATCTCAGCTTCACCGTCCAGCCAGGTGTTGTTACCGGATTCCTCGGCCCTAACGGCGCCGGGAAGTCGACGACCATGCGCTTGATGCTTGGTCTCGACCATGGCGACGGCATCACCCGGTTCGACGGGCAGCGCTATCGCGACATCGCGAACCCGATGCGTCGAGTCGGCGTCCTTCTCGAAGCGAAAGCCTTCCACCCGACCCGCACAGCGCGTAACCACCTGCGCATGCTCGCCGCAGCAAACCAGATCCCGGAGAGCCGCGTCGACGAGGTCCTGGCGTTGGTCGGACTTGAGACAGTCGCACGGAAGAAACCAAAGTCGTTCTCGTTGGGCATGGGTCAGCGCCTTGGTCTCGCGGCCGCACTGCTGGGCGAGCCCGACATTTTGATGCTTGACGAACCGGCGAACGGCCTCGACCCACAGGGCATCACCTGGCTACGCGACTTCCTGAAGGCTTACGCAGCCCATGGTCGGACCGTCCTGGCATCGAGCCACTTGCTCGCCGAGATGCAGTTGATGGCCGACCATCTGATCGTCATCGGTCGCGGCCGACTGCTCGCTGATACCTCGATTGCCGACTTTGTGGCTAGGTCATCACACACAAGCATCGTCGTGCGCAGCCCTGAAGCCGCACGCTTGGCCGAGCTGCTGACTGCACGCGGGGCGACGGTGATTGCTGAAGGCGACGGTCGGCTGTCCCTCACCGGACCAACACAGGAGCAGGTCGGGGATCTCGCTTTCACTGAGCGGGTGCCGCTACACGAGCTCACGACCAGAACGGCGACGCTCGAGGAAGCGTTCCTCGAAGCTACGGCGGGTTCGCAGGAGTTCGAGACGACCGGGGGGCTCGGATGAAAGGCGCACTGCGCTACGAGTGGATGCGCTTGCGGACCTTACGTTCGACCTGGTGGCTCACTGGTCTGTCCTTGCTGGTCTCCGGTCTGCTCGGGTTGCCCGCCTTGGGGCTCAAGGGAACACCGACCATTCAGGACTACGGGGACGTGATCACCGGCGGCGGGGGTGGCGCGGTCTTCCTCGTGTCGATTCTGCTCTCGATGATCGGCATTTTCGCCATCGGCCACGAGTACCGCTACGGCACGATCCGGCCGACGCTCAGTGCACTGCCGCGCCGGTCGACCGTGTTGGCCGCGAAGGTTGTCGTCGTCGCGGTCTACGTGTTTGTGGTCGCGCTCGTTGGTCTGTTGCTGAGGTACGCCGTCGCAGTCGTGATCCTGGGTCATCGCTTGACGCGGCTGGGGCTGTTTCCGACGCCGATGGCCCGCGTGTGGATCGGATCGATCGTGTACACGGTGATTTTTGCGCTTGTCGGATTCGCGCTCTCCGGGCTGTTCCGCAATATTCCGGCTGCGATCGTGACGGTGATCTTGATGCCGCTGCTTGTGGAGAACATTCTGCGCGGGCTTCTCGGGCTGCATGTCTTCCACTCCATTCGGGGGTTTGCCAAGGCGCTGCCGTTCTCGTCCGGCATGCAGATATTTCGTTACCAGCCTGTCGGCAGTAACGGCAACACAGGTGCCGGGTTTGAGGCGGTGCCGAGCCCGGTCGACGGACTGCTGGTTTTCCTCGCCTTCCTCGCGATCGTCCTTGGGCTGTCGTGGTTCCTGTTCGAGAAGCGCGACGCCTAAGCGGCTGCGCTGTCCAAAGGAGTTCTTCGTGCGTCACCCCCGCTCTTCACGGTTCCTGCGTGCGCTTGCGGTTGGTTTGACGGTGGCTGGTCTTGGCGCGTGCGCGAGTGCACAGAGCCGATCCGCCACCACGCCGAGCACCGTCGGCGGCACCATCAGTTGTGCATATTCCCCAACGGGCGGGACGCCGGCGCGATCGGTAGGCACGCCACCGACACGCGCGTCGCAAGTGGGCACGTATGTCGCAACGTTGACGACGAACCGGGGCACGATCGTTATCAACCTCGACGACGTGAAAGCGCCATGCACTGTCAACTCGTTTGCGTTCCTCGCGGATATGAAGTACTTCGACTCGACGCCGTGTCATCGCCTGACGACCGCTGGCATTTTCGTGTTGCAATGCGGGGATCCGACCGGCACCGGCGGCGGTGGCCCGGGCTACGAGTTTGCCGACGAGAACCTCGCGGGGGCCGTCTATCCGGCGGGCACGGTCGCGATGGCCAATGCCGGGCCCGGCACGAACGGCAGCCAGTTCTTCCTGGTTTACAAAGACACGACACTCGCCCCGAGCTACACGCCGTTCGGCACGATCACCGCCGGGCTGGACGTCGTTCAGAAGATCGCAGCTGCCGGATCCGACAACAGCAACGGCGATGGCGACGGCAAGCCCAATCTCCCAGTCGAGATCACCGGCGTCACTGTCGCGACGAGTTAACCTGCCGTCGCAGGTACTTCGGCGACCGCATGCAGGTCGCCAGTGAGTTCGCGCTCGACCTCGATGTCGATCAACGCGCCGAGCAGCACGATGAATACGCAGTAATAGAGCCACAGCATCAAGATGACGATGCCGCCGAGGGTCCCGTACGTCTTGTTGTAGTGCGCGAAGAAGCGCACGTACAGCGAGAACCCGACACTCGCCAACACGACGAAAACGGTGGAGAAGACAGCACCGGCCGAGGCCCATCGCCAGTTGACGGACGTCTTCGGCGGCGCTAGCCAGTAGAGCGCCGCTACCGCCGCAGTGAGAATCAGTGCGAGCACGAACCACTCACCGACATCGAATGCGAGGCGCCACAACACGTTGTGAACCAGGTGGCGTATCGCTGGCGCGATACCAATGGCACCCAACGCGATGACGGCTACCACGATGACCCCGACACTGGTGAGCAGTGCGAGCGCGCGAAGCCTGAAGTAGCCGCGCGTTTCTTCCTGCTCGTATGCCGCGGTGATCGCCTTGATCAGTGTCCGGACGCCCGAGGAGAGGGCCCACAAGACGGCCACCAGCCCGACCACCAGGCCAACTCCGAGTTGCTGATGACTGGTGTTCGTCAGCCCTGCGAGCCAATCCGTGACGACTTCGCGGGTCGACGGTGACAACGAGCCGCCGAGCCGTGTGACCTCCTTCGTCACCTGCTCAGGGCTGGCCACCAGGCCATAAATGGTGACCATCGCGATGATGGCGGGAAAGATCGAGAGCACCGCCCAGAACGCCGTGCCAGCGGCGAGCAACGCGATGTTCCGGTCGACGATCTGTACTCGAACGCGACCCGCGACGGCGCGCCAATTCGGAGCGGGCCGTGGTTCGCCCGGCCGTTGGTGGGTGCTGCGGTAACCATGCACGCGATTCGCTCCTCGGCGTCCATCATGGCGCGTGACGTACTATCGAAACACCGAAGGGGAGTAGCCCTCGCGTCTGCGGCCGTCAACACGGTGCCTCCACAGGTACCCGGCCAGCGGCGGTCCATCACGGATCGCGGTCAGACCTTCGGCGACCGATGGTTGCCGGAGGGAACTGACGATGATTGCTCGGTTGAACAACACGCCGACGTGGCTGCGCAGGCCCGTGGTCACTCTTGTGGGCGTGGTCTTGATTGCGGTCGGAATCGTGCTGCTTGTGTTGCCTGGGCCGGGCCTGCTCCTGATGGCCGTGGGCCTAGCGGTACTGGCCACTGAGTACCCGGCTGCGCAACGCCTACTCGACCGTTTGAAAGCGTCGCCACCTGTTGCCGCCGCGCGGGCACGGCTTGCACGCTTCCGCACACGTAGCCAGCGCGGCTGAGTCGACGGGTGCGACTTCGATCACGGCGCGCTACGCCGATCACCCTCGCGTACGGGACAGATCCGAGTCAGGTTGCCGACCTTCACCTACCGACCGATGGCAACACTGATGGCGCGCCGTGGCCCGTTGTCGTTGTCATTCACGGCGGCTACTGGAAATCGGGGTACGGTCGCTCGCTCGGTTCAGGTCTGGCAGCCGATCTTGCCAAGCACGGTGCGGCAGCCTGGAACATTGAGTACCGCCGGGTGGGCAACGGCGGCGGCTGGCCTTCGACGCTGGTCGACGTTGCGCGGGCGATGGATGCACTTGCCGATATCGCCGATCCGGCGTCCGATGGTCGACTCGACCTTGAGCGCGTCGTCACCGTCGGACACTCTGCCGGCGGCCAACTCGCGATGTGGCTGGCCGGCCGGCACAGGTTGGCACCAGACGCGCCCGGCGCCCAGCCGGTGGTCCGGGTTCAGGGCGTCGTAGCCCAAGCGGGCGTTCTCGACCTGGTGCAGGGCGCGGCTGCCGGGCTCGGCGACGGTGCAGTCGTCCGGTTCCTAGGTGGCACGCCCGCGGAGGTACCGGAGCGCTACGCGGTTGCGTCCCCGTACGAACTGCTGCCCACCGGCGTCCCGTCGACGCTGGTTCACGGCATCAAAGACAAGGTCGTGCCGATCGAGCAGAGTGATCGTTACGCCGCCGCGGCGATCGCTGCCGGTGACACGGTCGACGAGCAACGGCTCAAGGGCGTTGACCACTTCGCCCCGATCGATCACCGGATGCGTGCCTGGGCGATCTGCCGCACCGCAGCGCTCGACTACGTGTCCAGGTAACGCCGCTGGGCAATCGGAAGGGCCGCGGCCCTCGTCGTCCGTCAGTAAGGCATGTGCCGATAAGTGACATTATGTCATGTCGAATGGATCGGGCAGTTACTCCGGACAGGGACACCATCAGCTGCACTCCTCGATCACGACGCACACGGCAGATGTTCACGTGCTCGAAAAAGCGACTCATGACGCGTTCACGGCGACTTCGGGCGCTGGATTCTGAGAGACATCCGCGACGGCGGCATCCTCGCTCTGTGAGGCCTTTCTCGTCACTCTCCATGGCCTCACCACGATGGTCCGAAGTTGTTGCAAGCACCGCCCTTTTCGGGCAGGATTCCCGCAGATACGGACTCACCGGTCTCACATGGGGACCGCGTCAAGGGAAGTTTTCGCCCCGGGGGGGGACGCCATGCACAAGGCTCTTTCTATTGCTGCGATCTCTGTCAGCGTCGGCGGATTGCTTATGGCAGCGCCTGGCGTCGCCAGCGCCGCGGTGATCAAAGCCACCACCTGCAACGTCGTTGACGCCTCGAAGGCAATGAACGACTTGCCAGCGTCGGCCGACTGTCCAACCGGCGGCACGCGAGAGGCACAGGCAGTCCGGCCGAACACGTCGCCGGTCTCCCCGACCACAACGATCGGCAGTGCGCACAGTTTCGACCGGACCAACGGCGACATCTTGGCGATCACAAAGGTCCAGGGCGCGCCGACAGGCGAAATTGCGTTCGGCGGCAACTTCTCCGCAGTCATCACCCCTGACGGTGTATCCCACAGCGCGAAGAATTTTGCGATCGTGTCGGAGTCAACGGGCGTCGTGCTGTACGCCGGCAATGCGAGTTCATACGTCCGCTCGATCACCAGCCTGAACGGTGTTACCTACGTCGGCGGTGACTTCACCTCATTCGGAGGCCAGAGCCGCTCGCACGCGGCTGCGCTCTCGCTGACCTTTGGCGTGACGTCGTGGAACCCGGCGCCGAGTGCGACGGTTCGTGCGCTCGCAGCCTCGGGCAGCTCGGTGTTTTTGGCCGGCGGCTTCAGTGCCGTTCGCGCGGTGTCCGCCTCGAGCGGCTCGACGGTCTGGTCGAAGTCGACCAGTGGCGGTGACGTGCACTCCCTTCTGGCGGTCAACGGGTACCTCTACGCCGGCGGCCTTTTTGAGAAGTACAACGGCACCACCCAGCACGGGCTGGTGAAGATCACACCGAGCTCTGGCTCGTTGGTGACCGCGTTCAACGCACACCTTCGGGCGGACACAGGTGTCGGCGAATATGGCGCTTACGACGGCGAGGAGATCATTTCGCTGGCTGCCGGGCCGAACAGCGGTGAGATTCTCGCCGGTAGCGGCGGCCACGCACCCGCCGGCGACTCGTCGAACGAGGCCATCTTGATGAACGCCAACAGCGGCGCCAGGGTCTGGACCACGTCGACCATCGGAGACTGCCAGGGCATCGGCTTGGTCGGTTCCACGGTCGTGGCGGGGTACCACCGCAACAATGCCAACACCACGACCCCGTTCCCGTACTTCGCCACGCAGCTGGAACTGTCGAACGGTCGGCTGACGACGTGGGATCCGGGTATCACCGGCAACCAGTCCAATGCGGACGGCGGCAACAACGGCGTGCAGGCGATCTACGTCGACCAGAGCACGAGCACGCTGTTCTTGGCCGGTGCCTTCACGAGCCCGTCGAGCCACAAGTCGTTGATCGCGTTCAGCTTCTAGGCCGGCCTAGTTTCTTGGCCGACTTAGCTGTAAGAGCTGGCCAGCTCCACTACCTCGTGCAACCGGCTGGTCAAGAACGCGCGCTCGAGGTCGTTTTCGGCGAGTGCAATTGCTGACCGGTAAGCCTGAGCAGCTTCGTTGAATCGATCGAGGCGACGCAACAAGTCTGCGCGAGTGGCCGGCAAGTATCGGTATCCGGCCAACCGCCCTGACGCGTCCAGTGCGTCGACCTCGTCGAGTGCGGCTTGCGGCCCGTCGACCATCAAGACGGCGACGCAGCGGTTCAGCGCGACCACGGGAGATGGCCAGCGGCGAAGGAGCTCGTCGTAAAGCTCGAGCACCTGAGGCCAATCCGTCTCGGCATAACTGGGCGCTTCCGCATGCACGGCTGCGATTGCAGCCTGCACGCCAAATCGGCCAGCTCCCCCGCCGCGCAACGCGTTGAGGACGAGCGCGAGTCCTTCAGCGATCTGCGCCCGATCCCACTGCGTGCGATCTTGCTCCTCGAGTAAGAGCATCCGGCCTGTGGCGTCGACGCGCGTAGTGCGGCGTGCGTCGGTCAACAGGATCAATGCGAGCAGCCCGCGCACCTCGCGTTCGTCGGGCATGAGAACGAGCAGCATCCGCGCCAATCCAAGTGACCGATCCACCAGATCGGATCGGATCAACTGCTCCCCCGCAGGCGCGGTGTGTCCCGTCGTGTAGAGGAGGTGGACGACGGTCAGCACGGCGTCAAGACGGTCCGGCAGCTCCGCGGAATCCGGTACCCGGTAAGGGATCCGCGCTAGCGCGATCTTCTTCTTCGCACGTGTGACGCGGGCCGCCATCGTCGGCTCTGGCACCAGAAAGACCTGCGCGATCTCAGCTGTCGTCAGACCACACACGAGCCGCAAGGTCAACGCCACCTGCGCCTCCCGGCCGAGCGCCGGGTGGCAGCAAGTGAAGACCAACCGCAGTCGGTCGTCGGGAATCAGCTCAACGTCCTCCATGTCGGCCGCGGCCACCTCGGGCTCGACGAGCAGCGGGAGCTTCCCGCGCAGGGTCTGATGGCGGCGGTGGATGTCCACGGCGCGATGCCGAGCCGCGGTCGTGAGCCACGCGGCCGGGTTGCTGGGTATGCCGTCGCGGGTCCAGGCATCCAGCGCTGATACGTACGCGTCCTGCACGCACTCTTCGGCAAGGTCGATATCGCCGGCAACGCGCGCCGTCGCTGCGAGCACGAACGCCCACTCGCGACGATGCGCGTCGGCGATTGCTCGACGTACCTCGTCGGCGGGAGCGCTCACCCGCCGGAGAGATCCCAGATCGGACGGACTTCAACTCCGCCAAAGGGTGCCGGGCACAGCTTCGAGATCGCAAGTGCCTGGTCAAGGTCTGCCGCCTCGATCAGGTAGTAGCCACCGAGTGCTTCCTTCGTCTCCACGAAGGGACCATCGGTGACGATGTCATCTCGGATTGAGGTCGCAGTTGTCGTCGGCTGCAGCGCGTTGCCACCGAGCATCGTGCCGCCTAGCGCGCCGATCTGCTCAGCGAAACGGGTGTGCGCCTGCATCGTGGCACGGAGGTCATCGGGAGCCGCGTTCGCGTATCCCTCTTCACTCTCATAGATCAGGATCAGGTATTGCGCCATGGGTGTTCCTCCGCGATCGATTGCACTCCGACGTGCTTGACATCGGGACGACGATTGGCAGGGCCCGAAATCGACAGCCGCTGAAGATGCCGCTGGGGATGCTGCTCAAGATGATTGTGCCCGAGCCAGTCGAACCCTCGCGAGCACCGGTGCGTCGAAGTGACGTCGGTAGGCTCACGCCGTGATCGTGCTCGCGCTTGTGCTGAGCGCATTTGCCGTGGGGCTCGACAACTTCGCTGCCGCGATAGGCATCGGCATCGCCGGCGTCGACGCGCGCACTCGAGTGCGCGTCGCGGTGATCTTCGGCTTCTTCGAGGCCGCGATGCCTCTGATCGGTCTGCTCATCGGCCACGGCTCCTCGCACGGTCTCGGGCCGGCTACGAGGTACATCGGCGGAGGCTTGCTCGCTGCTGCCGGGGTGTGGTCGCTCGTCGAGGCGCAATCGGGCACGGAGGATCCAGCAGGCGGCCACGACGTGTCGCAAAAAGCCGGCCAAGGTTCGGGGGCGTTGGTCATGTCTGGGCTCGCATTATCGATCGACAATCTCGTGATTGGGTTTGGCCTCGGTGTCACAAAGACACCGCTCGTAGCCTCATTGCTTGTTTTCGCTGTCGTGAGCGTCGGTCTGAGCCTTGCCGGTCTCGAACTCGGGCGCACCCTCGGCGCAAGGATGCAAGGACGCGCGGACTGGGTGGCAGGCGTCGTGTTGATCGCCGTCGGGATACTGATTGCGGCGAACGTCTTTTAGACGCGGGAGCCTTGGGCGAGCAAATGTTCGGACGGAGTCGCCGGAACGGCGTCACCCGGTTCCTCGGTAACGGCGAAGCCGCTGACGTTGGTGATCGGTGTCGTGAACGTGCCTGCTGGCACCGGCCCCGACGTCGGCACCGTGTGCAAGGCCCCGATACCCACAGGGGTCTTGCCTGTCGACAGCGCCCACAGGACGTAGACGTCGCCCTTTGGTGTCGCAGGCAGGCCGTGCGGATCGATGTATGCGGTGTTGTCGAGCACCATGACGGCGGCGACAGACTGACCACCGCCGGTCAGCGTGATCGTGGGGCAGTTGACCGCGGCGCATCGCGCCGCGACGGAGGCTTGTTTGTGCCCCGGCGCCACGACAAAGACCGCTACCAGCGCAATGGCCACGATGGCCGCGGCGACTCCCCCGATCCACAGCGGCATCTTCCGCGGCCGCGCTCCGACGGATTCGCGGCGCCTGTCGATCGGAATCACAGCAGCATCGCCGCGTGACCCATCCGCGCTGATTGCCGCCATGATGGACGCCTTCAATGAAGGGGGCGGGGCAACAGAAGGCGCCGTCAGCGCCAGGTCAGCGAGTGTCTCGCTGAACTCGCGTTCGAGCTCGCGACAGGTCTCGCACGACGCAGCGTGTTCGAGGTACAGAGCCTCGTCGGCGTCATCGAGGGCCGACAGCGCATGGCCGACAGCGAGCTCTGACCATTCCTCGTGTTCGTCAGGCATAGGTGTCACACCCCCTCGCCGTCGGTAAGCGGCGTGTGCACATGGGCTTCGTCGAGAACCGCCCGCAGGCGGCGCAGAGCGGCCAAGGTGCGCGTCTTGACAGTGCCAAGCGGTATGCCGGTCAGCGCGGCAATCTCCGACTGCGAGTAGCCGCCGAAGTACGCCAGCATCAGCGCTCGCCGTTGCGGCTCCGGCAGGTCGGCCAATGCCGCCCGTACCTCGTCGCGTCGCACCGAAGCCAATGCCTGCTCGTCGACACCCGGCGACGGGTCGGCTTCAGTGATCAACGCGTCCTCTGATGCCCGCCGTCCGCTGTGGCGTTGAGCTCGCCGAACAGCGTCGACCGACTTGTGGTGTGTGAGGGCATACAACCAGGTGCTCAGCGTCCCTCTCGAACCGTCGTATGTCGCGGCGCCTCGCCAGATGGCCAAAAAGACCTCCTGGACCACGTCCTGAGCGAGTTGCTCGTCGGTGACCACTCTTCGGGCCAAGCCGTAACAGGCTCCCCCGTGCCGGTCGTATAGCTCTTCGAGCGCAGCCGGGTCCTGGCTTGCGACGAGCTTGCCCAGGCTGGCGTCGTCGTACGTTTCGTACGCTGCACCGCCCTGCGACCCTGCCACAGCCAGGAGTCTCACATATGGCGCGCGTGCCCGCGTCTGGGACGGCGGATCACCTGCTGGATCAAGTGCTGGAGAAGCCTCAGGAATGCGGATAGTGGGGGCCCTGTCTCGAGCGAGTGAGCCGACCGTCAACTCACTCACGCTCCCAAGGTTCGAGGACCACCCGGGCTTAAGTCGCTGGGCCCGGGAGTCATTCGCGCCAGTCCCGGCAGCCGGTTCACTCTGTCCGGAGTTCGCCTCCCACCGCGTTCGAACATATGTTCTAATGGCTGAGGACCGCCCGGGCTCCGATGGCGCGGGGCGTAAATCAGGGAGGTTGCGTGCGCTGGGAATCGCAACGGCTGGACTCAAGCGCAGGGACGTTATTTGCCCGACCGGCGGTCATCCGCACCTTCGACTCACCGCAATTCGCTGGCATGACCTTCTTCGAGGTGCACGCGAAGTCGATCCTCAACAGGGTGCCCAGCGCGTCCAGGCTGCCCTTCGGCTGGACGATCAACCCGTACCGCGGCTGCTCGCACGCCTGCCGATACTGCTTTGCCCGCAACACCCACACCTATCTCGATCTCGGTGCCGGCCTCGACTTCGACACGAAGGTCGTGGTCAAGGTGAATGCGCCGAGCCTGCTGCGCACCGAACTGGCGAAGCCGTCGTGGGGCGGTCACCACGTCGCGATGGGTACCAACGTCGATTGCTACCAGCGAGCAGAGGGTCGCTACCGGCTGATGCCAGGGATCCTTAAGGCGCTGACAGAGGCGTCGAACCCGTTCTCCATCCTTACGAAAGGGTCGCTGATCCTGCGCGACTTGCCGCTGCTCGAACGCGCGGCTGAGGTGACGGACGTTTCAACCGCCGTCTCCGTCGGCTTCATCGATCCGCAACTGTGGCGCGAGGTAGAACCCGGAACGCCGAGCCCCAAGGCCCGCCTCGGTGTGTGTCGCACTTTGAATTCGGCCGGCATCAGGTGCGACGTTCTCATGGCGCCGATCCTGCCCGGGCTCTCTGACTCCCCTGACCAACTCGCACAGACGGTGGCAGCGATCGCCGCTGCTGGCGCGCGCTCGGTGACTCCGATCGTGTTGCATCTGCGACCCGGCGCCCGAGAGTGGTTCATGGGGTGGCTTGAAGCGATGTATCCCGCGCTCCTTCCTCGGTACCGCACGCTGTATCGGACGTCGTCGTATGCAGCAAAGAGCTATCAGGACGACGTGTGCGCCCAGGTGCGCGAACTCGCGCGCACGGCCGGCATCGGTTCTCACAAGCCTGTTGAGGCAAGGCGGATCCGCCAGAGTCCCCAGCCCACTGACGAACCGGTTGCTCCGATCGGCGATCAACTCTCCCTGCTGTGACACGCGCTAGATTGCGGTTCGTGGCCTCCCCGCTCGTCGTCTTCGACATCGATGGCGTTCTCGCCGACGTCCGGCACCGCTTGCACTACCTCGCGACGCGGCCGAAGAACTGGGAGGCCTTCTTCGCCGCGGCTAAGAACGACCAGGTGCTCGACGTCGGGGCCGAGTTCGCGAAACGCGCCGCGGCGACCCACGAGATCGTCTACCTCACCGGCAGGCCCGAGCGCCTTCGGACCGCGACGCAGTCGTGGCTCGATGATCAGCAGTTACCACCCGGGCGTCTCGTGATGCGACCAGAAGGCGATCGGCGTCCCAGTGCCGTCATCAAGCTGCACGAACTGCGCCGCCTTCGGCGCGAGTCGACCATCGAGATGCTCGTTGATGACGATCCTTCGGTCGTCGACGCAGCGCGAGCCGCGGGTTTCACCGTGCAACACGCGGAGTGGATGCCCCGCCCAGCCGATGCCGAGCAGCCGCTGTTCGGACGAGATCTGCTACGCGACGCACAGCAGCGCGAAGGCAGAACCTAACGGGCGGGCCCCCCGCACGTGCTGCCCGCGAGATGAGCTTCTGCCGGGGAGATCACGACTCGTACGCGGAAGGAGCTGGGCAGCTGCAGACAAGGTTGCGATCGCCGTAAGCACCGTCGATGCGCGCGACGGGAGACCAGTATTTCCCTTGCAGCAATGCCGGAACCGGGTACGCAGCGACTGCGCGCGAGTAGCCGTGCTCCCACGGGCCGGTCATCGACGCGGCGGTGTGCGGTGCGTGGTGCAGCGGATTGTCGATGCGGTCCCACTCCCCCGACGCGACCTTCGCGATCTCCGCCCGAATCGAGACCATGGCGTCGACAAAGCGATCGAGTTCGTCGAGCCCTTCGGACTCTGTCGGTTCGATCATCAAGGTTCCTGCGACCGGGAACGACATCGTCGGCGCGTGGAAGCCGTAGTCGATGAGTCGCTTCGCGACGTCGTCGACCGTGACACCACTTTCCTTCGTGATTGGCCGTAGATCGATGATGCATTCGTGCGCGACCAGACCACCGTGGCCGGTGTAGAGAATCGGGTAGGACGGCGCCAGGCGGCGCGCTAGGTAGTTCGCCGACAAGATCGCGACTTGAGTGGCCTTCGTCAGGCCGGGCAGTCCCATCAGCCTGATGTAGGCCCAGGGAATGGGCAGCACGCCAGCCGACCCGAACGGCGCGCCGCTGATCGGACCAGGACCCGTCGCAGGCCCGGCCTCAGGCGACAACGGATGGTTGGGCAGGTACGGCGCCAAATGTGCGCGGACCGCGACCGGGCCGACGCCTGGGCCGCCCCCGCCGTGCGGGATGCAGAACGTCTTGTGCAGATTGAGGTGCGACACGTCGGCACCGAAGCGACCGGGCCGCGCAAGACCGACGAGCGCGTTGAGATTCGCGCCGTCGACGTAGACCTGACCACCCGCGTCATGGACCGCAGCACACACGTCGCGCACGGTCGACTCGAAAACGCCATGTGTCGACGGATAGGTGATCATGATCGCCGCGAGCTTCGCTGCGTGCGTCTCAATCTTGCTGTGCAGGTCATTCAGGTCAACGTTTCCCGCGTCGTCGCACGCAACCACGACCACGCGCATCCCGGCCATCGCTGCGCTTGCGGCGTTGGTTCCGTGTGCTGACGCCGGAATCAGACAGACATCTCGCTCGGTATTTCCGGCGGCGTCGTGGAAAGACCGGATCGCCAGCAGCCCCGCGAACTCACCCTGTGAGCCGGCATTCGGCTGCAGCGAAACCGCGTCGTATCCGGTCACATCCGCAAGCCATGACTCGAGTTGCCGAATCAGGGTGAGGTAGCCCTTCGCTTGCTCGATCGGCGCAAATGGATGCATCTGCGCGAACTCGGGCCAGCTGATCGGCTCCATCTCTGTCGTCGCGTTCAGCTTCATCGTGCACGAGCCGAGCGGGATCATCGATCGGTCGAGCGCGACGTCCTTGTCGGACAAGCTGCGCAGGTACCGCAGCATCGAAGTCTCAGAGCGGTGCTGATGAAACACCTCGTGGCGAAGGAAATCTGACGTCCGTCGCACAGCAACCGGAAACTCGTCGTGTACGGCGTCATCGATCGAGTCAATGTCATCGACACCAAGGTCGAGCGCGAACGCAGCCCACAATGCCGCGAGATGCTGCCGCTGTGTTGTCTCGTCGCACGCGATGCTCACCGTGTCAGCGTCGACCAACCGAATGTTGATTCCGCGCTGCCGTGCAGCGTCGACTACGGAGCTCGCACGTCCAGGAACGCCCACCTGCACCGTGTCGAAAAACGCGTCCGCCGCCACATCGATGCCGCCACGGCGCAGGCCCTCGGCGAGCACCAGTGCGCTGCGGTGCACGCGCGCAGCAATGTCGGTCAAGCCGTCGGGTCCGTGGTAGACCGCATACATCGCCGCGGTGACCGCAAGCAGCACCTGTGCGGTGCAGATGTTGCTCGTTGCCTTCTCGCGCCTGATGTGTTGCTCTCGCGTCTGCAGGGCGAGCCGGTACGCGGGCCGACCGTCGGCGTCGATCGACTGGCCGACCAGCCGTCCGGGCAACGACCGTGCAAGAGCCTCACGCACAGCGATGAATCCCGCGTGCGGACCACCGAACCAGAGCGGAACCCCGAACCGCTGGCTCGATCCGACCGCGATGTCGGCGCCCCATTCGCCTGGGGGACGCAGCATCGTCAAGGCCAGCAGATCCGTCGCAGCCACGACGAGTGCGCCGGCCGTGTGCGCCTGCTCGGCGAGAGAAGCGTGGTCTCGCAGCCGTCCGCTGGTACCCGGGTCTTGGACCAACACACCGAAGCAACCGTCGTCCGGCAAGCCATTTGTGAGATCGGCGACGACGACGTCGAGACCCATCGGTAGTGCGCGCGTTCGGATGACCGCGATGGTCTGAGGCAGCACGTCGGCGTCGACATAGAAACGATTGCTGGACGACGAGGAGTTGCGGCGGCACAGCGCCATCGCCTCTGCAGCGGCCGTCGGCTCGTCGAGAAGGGACGCGCCCGCGACCGCGAGGCCGGTGAGGTCGCTGATCACAGTCTGGAAGTTGAGCAGCGCCTCCAGGCGGCCCTGGGAGATCTCAGGCTGGTAGGGCGTGTACGCCGTGTACCAGGCAGGATTCTCCAGGACGTTTCGGCGAATGACGGCGGGCGTGTCCGTGCCGTAGTAGCCGAGCCCGATCATGGGCGTCAGAGCGGTGTTCTGCGCGGCCAACGCGCGAAGCTCCTCGGTTACTTCGACCTCGGTGGCCGCGGGCGGGATCAACGACTCGCGATTCGGGTCATCGGCGATCGAGGCAGGGATCGCCTGTGCGGCGAGTTCGTCCAGCGAGCCGTAGCCAACGATCGCGAGCATCTTCGCCTGCTGATCGGCGTCCGGCCCGATGTGTCGGTCGGCGAACGGGCGGCTGGTCTCAAGGCTGCGCAGTGTCTCACGGCTGCGCGATGTCTCACGGCTACGCGATGTCTCACGGCTGGGCGAGCGCTCGGCCGTATCACCAGGGGTGTGGGGCGGATTCAAGGGAGCCTCCGGACGCCGGAACGGACTCCCCCTCTGTCATGGGCACCTGAGAGCTTCACCGGCGTGACGCCGGCTTTCACCTTCGGTGACGTGCCATCGGGCACGTTCTTTCCAGAGTTGCCTCACCCGCGCGGTCGCTGGGCCTGAGAGATTCCGGGGAGGTTGCTCCTTCGGCGCCTCACGCTGGCGGCGTGAGAACTCTCCCGCGAGGGGTTGTCGGCGTGTCCAACGTTAGCGCAGGCTCAGCCGATGCGACGCGCCCGGCGACGCGCGAGTTCGTCCTCGGCAGTCGCTGGATCAACGGGTCCGGCTTCGTCGCCTTCAGGCCGCTCGCTGGGAAGGATTGCAAGAGAGCCCTCGACCTCGCGGACAACTCGGCCGACCGCGATACCGAACACTCCTTGACCCCCTTGGACGAGGTCGATGACTTCGTCGGCGGAGGTGCACTCGTAGACGCTGGCGCCGTCGCTCATGAGGGTGATCTGCGCGAGGTCGTCGATCCCGCGCTCGCGCAGGTGCTGGACGGCGGCCCGGATGTTCTGCAACGAGACACCGGTGTCGAGCAGCCGCTTGACGACCTTCAAGACCAGGATGTCGCGGAAACCGTAGAGGCGTTGCGAGCCAGAGCCAGCGGCCGGTCGAACTGTTGGTTCCACCAATCCGGTGCGGGCCCAGTAGTCGAGTTGGCGATAGGTGATGCCGGCTGCGGCGCAGGCGACAGGTCCGCGGTAACCGACGCCGTCGTCAGGCACCGGAAAGTCGTCGGTGAACAAAGAACCCTGGCGACTGGAGTTGCCCGGCTGCAGTGGGGTCAGCGGAGCGGGCGGGACTGGCTGAGCAGTCGGAGCCGTCGACCCTGACGTTGGGGGCTCACCGTTGCTCGCCACTGGGCGTTCTCCTTATGCCACTGGAACTGCACGATGCTAGTGCCGAAACAGCCACGCTATGGACGTGCCCGGTCCGAGTCAACGCGACGCGCGGACCCGCGAACATCTGCTGCAAACCCTCAACCCTCAACCTTTGGTCGAGGGTCAGAGCCCCGCGCAAAACTTCCACGTTGCGGTCATCAACCCTGGCTGGTGTCGAAGTCCTCAGGCGAAATCGTGTCGAGAAACTCGCGGAACTTCTCGACCTCGTCCTCGGCTTCGTGCTCGTCGGCGATCTCGATGCCGGCCTCCTCGAGCACCGCCTCCGACCCGAAGATCGACGCTCCGGTCCGCAGCGCCAGCGCGATCGCGTCACTGGGACGCGCGCTGACCTCGCGACCGTCGTCGAACACGAGTTCGGCGTAGAAAACGTTGTCGCGCATCTCGGTGATACGTACGGCACGCAGCTTCGCGCCGAGCGCGGCGAGTACGTCGCGCATCAGGTCGTGGGTCAACGGGCGTGGGGGCACTACACCTTGCTGCGCGAACGCAATGGCGGTCGCCTCGACCGCGCCGATCCAGATCGGGAGGTAACGCTCACCCTCGACTTCGCGAAGTAGCACGATCGGCTGGTTCGTCGGCAGCTCAACTCGAACGCCCACCACATGCAGTTCGTTCACGGTGACCGCCCTGCCTCACGAGTTTGCGCCAGTCGCCTGCCGCCTCCGCCTCACGCTACACCGCACACCTGGCGAACAGCCGACGTCCTCGCAGGGTCAACCCGCGTGGATTCGAGGTGAGGTTGTGGAGCGAGCGCTAGCGGCTCAGACCGGGACGCAACCCGGCCTTGACGAGTGACGCGTGGAGGCGCACGGAGAGCGCCGCGAGTTCACGGGCCACTTCCTCGGCGCGTGCCTTCGCCTCGGGGTTGCGCTGCCGTACGAGGGGCGTCACGACCTGCTCGACCAAGCCGACTTCACGATCAGCAGCTGCCTTGAACGAGCGAAGGTGTCGCGGCTCGATACCGAACCGCGACATCTCGGCAACCGTTCGCGCCACGACCAATGAGGTCCCGTCGTAGTGGTTGCTGCCGGGGCGCATGGCGACCAGTCCGTACTGCTCGAGTTGCTGAAGCGCAGCCTCGTCGAGCTCGGCCGCCTCGAGTAGTTCCTTGCGCGACAACCGGACCTCTGCCGGATCGGTGCCAAACGCTTCCGGACCGGGGAGCCCGTCAGTGGCGATCAGCGCCATGGGGACGCGAGGGCCGGCGTTCGCGTGATCGGCTGGCTCGAGTCCGCGGTCGAGTGCATCAAGGTGATCTTTGATGACGCGCAGCGGCAGATAGTGATCGCGTTGGGCGGTCAGCACATAACGCAGCCGGTGTACGTCCGCGTGAGAGAATTTCCGATAGCCGGCCGACGTCCTGTCGGGTTCGACCAAACCCTCGGACTCCAGAAACCGGATCTTCGAGATCGTGACATCGGGAAAGTCTGCCCGAAGCTGGGTCAGCACTTCACCGATGGACAGTGACGCGCGAGAAGTGGATCGAGCGCTCATGGCGGGCACCGTCACTGTGCCGCGGACTCGCCGGGTCGGTGCCCGGTCAAGAACACCAGCCGGAACTTGCCGATCTGCACCTCATCGCTGCCCTGCAACGCCGAGTCGTCAATGCGCTCGCGGTTGACGTACGTGCCATTCAGGCTGCCGACGTCACGCACGAAGAACCCCTCCGCGGTCTTGCGGAACTCGGCGTGGCGACGCGAGACCGTCACGTCGTCGAGGAAGATGTCGCTCTCTGGATGCCGGCCAGCGGTGGTCACGTCGGCGTCGAGCAGAAATCTGCTGCCGGCGTTCGGACCGCGGCGCACGACAAGTAGCCCCGCACCGGGCGGCAGACCCTCAATGGCGGCCTGGTCGGCCAACCCCTCGTCGTCGGGCGACGGCTCGAGCACTTCAAGACCGGAGATCGAGATCGTCGTCGTCGAGTCGGACTGCCGCTCGGAGCTCACCGGGTGTCCGGGGCGTGACAGCGCATTGCCGCAGCTCGCGCAAAACCGTGAGTCGTCGGGATTCTCGTGCCCGCAATTCGTGCAGAAGATCGTCGGCATCGGGTGCGTCCCTCCCCCTCGGGTTCGGCGTGCTCAGGTTCCAGTGCTCGGTTCAAACTACTCAACGGGCGCGGACCGTCAGGTAGAGGTTGACGGTCAGGGCAACCTATGCGCGCTACGCGCGTCGGTCAACTTGTCTGACGCTAACCGGCGATAACAAGTGCCCCGTATGCGGCGCTATCGAGCAACCCATCGACGTCCGCTGGCTCGCTAGGGCGGATCTCGATCATCCAACCTTCACCATAAGGGTCGGCGTTGACCAGTTCGGGCCGCGCGTCCAGCGCTTCGTTCTTGGCGAGTACCTCTCCAGAGATCGGGGCATAAATGTCCGAGACGCTCTTGGTCGACTCGACCTCGCCAAGCGTCTGACCGCTCACGACTTGGGTCCCCGGCGCAGGTAACGTCACGAAGACGATGTCGCCCAACGCTTCTTGGGCATGATCAGTAATGCCGACGCGAACTCCATCGGCGACGACCTTCACCCACTCGTGCTCGGCTGTGTAATGCAAGTCGTCGGGTATCACGAGGGCCTCCAGGCGGTGCATTTCAGGGGCGTGCAGTGCACGGCGGTCAACCAGCCGATGAGGCTGCTGGCGCCGGGCGAGCGTACTGAGGCGCCGCGACCTGGTGCAACGCAGTGACCTGGACACTGTCATGCGTGATCACCGTGCCCCGAGCGCCCTTCGCGGTAAGCGTGTCGAGAACCCCGCCGGGGATCCCCATCGCGGTGCTCATCGTATGCGGGTCGCCGATCGCGACAATGTCGTAGGGCGGCGCGAGCGAGACGCCGTCGACGACGATCCCGCTCCGGTCAGGTGCGTCGACAAAATAGCTACTCGCAACAAGCCGCACGACATGACCCGAAGCCCCTGGTGCCGCTCCCCCGCTGGCTGGCGCCGCTGCAGCTGTCGCACCCGTGCTCGCCGCCGCGCTTCCGGTGATCTGAATCGCTTCGGCTCCGGCGTCGCGCAGTTCCTCCAACGCCTCGAGCAGGTCGTCGGCCGTCACCTGATGCTGCGGGTCGGTGATCTCCAGGTCGATGCCGGGCCCGGTTGCGGCTGCCGTCCCTGCGAGGATCTGCAACGTCGAAGCGCGTTGCTGTGCCTCTTCCAAAGCCGCCTCGGTTTGATCAGTGCCGCCCGTCAGCTTGGCGAGCGAGGTCTGCTCGGCCGCGATCTGGGCGCGCAGCTGGTCGGATCGCGACGAGAGGCTGTCGAGGATGTCGACAAGGTCGGATTGTCGTGCCGTCGTGAAACCAAGGCCTGTTGCACTGTGCACTTGGGTCACCAGGGCGAATCCAAGGAGCCCGCACAAGAGTGCGCCGATGACCTGCGCCCGAGTAGCCCGAGGCCGCCCGGCATCGACCAACAGCCGCAAGCCACTCTTGCGAGGCTGCTGTTCGTCGGTCATGCGCGGAACAGATGGCGACGGATGGCCGCGGCGTTGGAGAAGATTCGAATACCGAGGACGACGACAACCGCTGTCGACAGCTGGCTGCCCACACCGAGTTGGTCGCCGAGAAAGACGATCAACGCGGCGACCAGGACGTTCGCGATGAACGACACGACAAAGACCTTGTCGTCGAAGATCCCGTCGAGGATCGCGCGGATCGCGCCGAATACCGCATCGAGCGCTGCGACGACCGCAATAGGCAAGTAAGGCTGCAAGCCGACCGGCACGGTCGGATGCAAGATGACACCGAGCACGACGCCGATGGCAAGGGCGATGGCTGCGATCACGGCGATTCCAACGGCTTCGCGTAGTGGACGACCACGTTGGCCGCCGAGGGAAGCGTAAGGCGTTGGTGGTCATCGACTGTGAACCCCAGGCCGTAGAGCTGGTGGTCGGTGACGAACAGCTGCCCGGTTTCACCGCTACTGAACGTCGATCCGAGCGACGACGGGCCGATCGCATCGATCGTGTAGGGGGGTGAGAGCGGTCGGAAGTCGACCAGGATCGCCCCGCCGGCCTCTCGGATCGCAGTCTGAGCTGTCAGTCGCTGGCCGTTGATGCTGACCGCCTGGGCGCCCGCGATGAAGAGGCCGTTGACCGCCGCCCGCAGGTCGCTGTCGACGATCACCCCCGAACCGTCACTGCCTGCTGCGTGAGAGTTGGGCGCGTCGTCGAGGATGACGCGGACGCCCGTGCCTTCGACAGGAACCGCGCCGTCGACCGGTTCGAGCTGTTTGATCTGCGAGAGCAGGCTGGCGCCGCGATCGGTCAGCGAGAGCGCGGACGTGCGTGCGTCGCTCACCTGCGCTGACAGGGTGGAAACCTGGCGCTCCAACGCATCTGTAGCGGCCGTCTGCAGGGTCACTTGCGCGACCAGTTGCTTGCGGTCACGGTTGGCCGCCGCGTTGCCTCGATGGGTCGCGACCGCCGCAGTGGCGAACAGTGCACCTGCTAAAGCGAGGGCCACCGCTGCGCCGATGGCGACGCGACCGTGCAGCCCCATCTGTCGGTCCGCAACGAGATTCGATCGGACGGCGGTTGGTGCCGGCTGTGCGCCGCGGCGGGCCGCCGCTGTTGCGTATCCCTCGTCGACGGCGTTGGCCATCAGGTCAACCAGGATGGACATCGATGCATCCGGCCGGCGAGCTGGCTCCCCCGGTGAGCTGCTGGTCAGGTGCCGGCCCCCTCGACCACACTGGCCCATTCCTCGAGTAACTCAGTAGCCGAGTCGGCGTCCGGGCCTTCTGCCCACAGGTGCGTCGTGGCCTCAGCCGGATCCGGCAGCACGAGCACCCAGCGACCATCGTCTTCGACGACCCGAACGCCGTCGGTGGTGTCGAGCTCGCGATCACCCGCGGCTTCAACCACCGAGCGCATAACCATGCCTTTGGCGGCCCATGGCGTTGGCACCGAACGGCGAAGCACGTGCGCCTGCGGAATCCGGGCATCGATCTGACTCAGGGTCAGCTTCGTGCGCGCGACCAGACCTGTGAGGCGCACGAACGCAGCGATGCCGTCGATCGCCGTATTGAACTCGGGAATGACGTACCCACCTCGCCCGTCGCCCGCGAAGATCGCGTCCTCGAAGCCGGCCGCTTTCGTCAGTTCGTCGGGAGAGGTCGGTGCCCAGCGCGTGGTCACGTGATGGAACCGCGCGACGTCTTCGGCGATACGAGTCGTCGTGATCGGTATCGCGATGCTGCCCGAGTGCAGCTCAGCGGCGACGAGGTCCATCAACACGAGCAGCGCGCGATCGTCATGCACGATGACGCCTCGCTCGTCGACGAGCGATATCCGCTCGCCCACAGGGTCGAATCGGACGCCGAACGCGGCTCGCGAAGATGCGACGAGCTCACCGAGACGTTCGAGTGCCCTCATGTGCTCGGCAACAGTCTCGGTCGGTGAGGATTCGTC
Organism: uncultured Actinomycetes bacterium; assembly: GCA_963737705.1. Classification (GTDB taxonomy): domain Bacteria; phylum Actinomycetota; class Actinomycetes; order Acidothermales; family Acidothermaceae; genus PALSA-607. The sequence continues at coordinate 28,161 of CAVTTP010000007.1, read as the reverse complement.
GAGTCGGTTGTTGACCGTGAGGACGTCGATGCCGATCCGGCCTAACAACGTGGGCAGCACCAAAGCCGCCGTGCCGCCAGCCGTGTCGATGACGACCTTCAGGCCAGCGTCGAGCACGCCGGTCGTGTCGACGCACCGCATCACCTCTTGCGAGTAGTCCTCGAGCGTGCGCGACGGATTTGTCAGGTCGGCAATTTCACCGGGAAACGCGCGCCGGAACTCCTGCCGTGAGAACACCCGCTCGAGTTTGCGGCGGGCGCCCTGGGAGAGATCGGCCCCGCGTTCGTCGAGAAAACTGATGTCGACACTCTGGGCATCGCCAGGCGTCGTGCGAATCATGATGCCGCCGGCGGAGTCGCTGTGCGCGATCTCGAAGCGGCTCACTGGTGCGGGCGCGGCCTCGAGGTCACGCACGTTGATCGCGCTCGCGGTCAACGCGCTGATGACGGCTCGCTTCAACGCCCGGGCGGCTCGCGACACGTCGCGCGACGTCGTCACGACGTCGCCCTTCTTCAGCGTGGTTGCATACGCAGAAGCAAGCCGGACGGCGAGTTCGGGCGTGATCTCGACGTTGACGAGCCCAGACACTCCGCGCGGGCCGAACAGGTTGCGTTGCCCTCGCGACTCCCAGATGACGCTGGTGTTGACCAGAGCGCCGGCCTCGATGGTCTTGAACGGGTAGACCTTCACCCCGGCTGAGATATAGGCCTCTTCCTCGACGACGCATTCGTCGCCGACGACAGCACCCTCCTCGATCCGCGCGGCGCGCATGATGTCGGTGTTCTTGCCGATGATGCAGCCACGCAGATTCACCTGCGGTCCGACAAACACGTTGTCGTGCACCACGGCACGGTGCAAGAACGCGCCACTCTTCACGACGACATTGCTGCCAAGAACTGTGTACTCGCGCAGCTCGGCGCCGCCCTCGACCTTTGCATAGTCGCCGATGTACAGGGGGCCCTTCAGGATTGCTTCGGGATCGACCTCGGCGCCCTCGCACACCCAGACGCCCGGCATCATCTCGAAGCCCTCGATGTCGATGTCGACCTGTCGGTTCAGCACGTCGGCTTGCACCTGGAGAAGGCTCTCCAGTGTGCCGACATCCTCCCAGTAGGCGTCTGCGACGTAGCCGAAGACCGGCGCGCCGAGATCCAGCAACCTCGGGAAGACGTCCTGCGACCAGTCGACAGATTCGCCTGCCGCCACGTACTTGAAGATCTCGGGTTCCATGATGTAGATGCCGGTGTTCGCGGTATCGGAGAACACCTGTCCCCACGTTGGCTTTTCGAGGAACCGTTCGATACGGCCGTCATCGGCGGTGTTCACGATGCCGAACTCGAGCGGGTTGGGTACGCGCTTCAGAGCAACCGTGACAAGTGCGTTGTTGGCTTCGTGGAAGCGCGCCATCGCGGTCAAGTCGATGTCCGTCAATGCGTCGCCCGAGATAACAACGAACCGGCTGTCACGCAACTCCGCCTCGGCGTTTTTCACGCTTCCTGCAGTGCCGAGAGGCTTTTCCTCGGTGGCGTACTGGAGATTCATCCCCAGCTCGTCGCCGTCCCCGAAGTAGTTTCGGATCAACGACGCGAGGAATTGCACCGTGACGACGGTGTCCGTGAACCCGTGCCTGCGCAGCAACCGCAGCACATGCTCCATGATCGGGCGGTTCACCACGGGCAGCAATGGCTTGGGCTGGTTCGCGGTCATGGGCCGCAGGCGAGTGCCTTCGCCCCCTGCCATCACGACGGCCTTCATGCCGGCCCCTGCGGTTGCTCCTGGGTGCGCGCCGTTAGTCATACGGCCGCCCCTTCGACGTGGTCAAGGCCACCAGGCACTGAAGGCGGTACCCCGAACCGGTCGGCGCGCACGAGTTGCCGGACCTGGATTGCGTAGAGGCCACCGGCCCACCAGTACAGCGCGGTGCCCCAGATGGCGAACGCCCAGCCGATGATCCTTGCCACGTGATTGACGGTCTCGTGTCCATCGCCGAGAAGCAACAGCGGCAGTGCGTACAACAGGTTGAACGTCGCCGCCTTGCCAAGGTAGTGAACTGGCAACGGCCCGTAACCATGTCGCTTCAGGACTGGCAGGAAGCCGGCGAGGACGATGTCGCGGACGACCAGCACGCCGGCCAACCACCACGGCATGATGTGGCGCAAAGACAGTGCCAGCACAGTCGCGAAGATGTAGAGGCGATCGGCAGCGGGGTCGAGCAGCTGGCCGAGTCGGCTCGTCTGGTGCAAGAGCCGGGCAAGTTTGCCGTCGAGCCAGTCGGTGAAGCTGCTGATGGCAAGGACAACGATGGCCCAACCATCAGCCTTCGGGCCGAGCGCCAGCCACAAGAAAAGTGGGACCCCGAGGAGTCGCAGGAAACTCAAGGCATTGGGCACGGTCAGAACACGATCCGACGCCGCCTGTTCCACTGTCACCCGGTGCTCACCCGACGTCCTTCCGCGGCCCGCCGTCCGTCCTTTTCGGGATCAGCTTAGGCGGGCAACGGTATGCCGTACGGACGCCTCGCTCGCCGACGCTGCGGCTGGCTAGCCAACCCTGCGGCGCAAGGAGTCGACCCGGGCGTCAGCAGAGCTGCGGACCTTCACGAGCTCGGCCAAGACGGTCGCCGAGGCTCCCGCTTCTTGAGCCTCGAGGAGCTCGGAACCTGCTCGTACGGAATCTCTCAACGCTTGGCTGTTCTGGGCCGCGTCAGTCATGTCGATCACTCCCCGCCTGTTCTCGGAACGTAGTCGGTCCGATGGAGGTGGTGGAGATTGACATAATCCGCACCTACCGCTGTTCGACTACTTCCCTCACGCCCTTAGCCCAAACCCTGGAGCAGAGTGGGCGGTGCGTCCTAGCTGACCGGCGAGGGCGAGGGCGATCCCATGAAGGGGGCACATCCCGCGACCAATTCGGCCAGCGTGAGCTTGGCGTCGGTGGGATCCAACGCGCCCGGAGAGAGGACGCCGGGGAAGTTCTTTGTGATGTTCGCCAGGTCCGCAGTCCAGCGTGCGCCTAGCGGTTCGAGCTGCACGCAGTCGGCCGTAAAGCTGGGCACATCTTGGTTATCGGCGTCTGTAAAGGCGGTGTCTTCGATGGCCGCGAGGGACGCAGTGTCTGAGGAGAGCTGCTCGAGGGCCGGCAGGTCGTTCGTCTTCTTGGCCAGCTCATCGGAGAACGCGCTGAAGCCGACTGACGTGAATTCCGGCTTGAAGTTCACGTCTGTGCCGGGCGGCTTCGCCTTGTGAGACGCGCCACAGGCGCTCACGGCGAACGCGGCGCACAGCGTCAGCAGCGCGAACCTCTTCTTCATGGCTCTCCCTGTTCGTGCGCACCGACCGGCCCCGCGGTACGTGCGTCCCCGTTGCTATCGGGCGGGATAGGGGTGCGCCTTTACGGTTCAGAGCCAATGTTCGCGAAGAGAACTATCGCGTTAGCCCATTTGGCGGAGCGAAGAGGCGTGAGATTGGCCTAATCCAAGGCCCTCGATCGGGTCAACGCACGCTGCGCCGTTTTGGCGTAGACCCGTCGGCTATCGGCGTAAAGAACTCGACTGCCACTCACAGTGCTGACGGGCCGCTGACCTGCGGACATACGTCGGGATGACAGGATTTGAACCTGCGGCCCCTTGACCCCCAGTCAAGTGCGCTACCAAGCTGCGCCACATCCCGATGCTCGGTTCCCCGAGCAGGCCCGACGATATCGCACGACCAGCGCTCGCCAGTTGGACTGCGCGAGCGCACCCCGTTTCTAGGTGCGGCCGGCGCGATTGCGAACACCGCGCGGTCGGCCCTTGCGGGACTCCTTGACGCGAACCGCCACCTCGACAGGTGTGCCAGGAAAGCCGAAATCCTCGCGCAATCGCCGTTCTATGAATCGGCGATACGTCGCCTCCAGAAAGCCCGAGGAGAACAGTACGAAGCGAGGTGGCTGCGTACCGGCCTGCGTTGCGAACAAGACCTTCGGCTGCCGGCCGCCGCGAACGGGCGGTGGCGTCGCTGCGATCAACGCACTAAGCCACGCATTGAGCTTGCTGGTCGCCACACGCTGCGACCATCCGTCGAGAGCGAGTTCGATGGCAGGCGTGAGTTTGTCGATCGCGCGACCAGTCTTCGCAGAGAGGTTTACGCGCGGCGCCCACGCCACATGGTGAAGTTGGCGGTCGATTTCCTTCTCGAGAAGATCGTGCCTGTCCTCGTCGACGAGGTCCCACTTGTTGAACGCGAGAACCAACGCGCGTCCCGCTTCAACGACCATCTCGATGATGCGCAGGTCTTGTTCTGCGAGAGGTTCACTCGAATCAAGCAGGACGACGGCAACTTCGGCTTCACGCAACGCTGTCGCGGTCCGCAGGCTTGAGTAGTACTCAGCACCGCTCGCTTCACGTACCCGTCGCCGAATCCCTGCTGTGTCAATGAAACGCCAGGTGACTCCGCCTAAAGTCACGAGCGAGTCGACGGGGTCGCGCGTCGTGCCGGCAACTGAGTCGACAACAGCGCGATCCTCACCGGATACCTTGTTGAGCAGGCTGGACTTGCCGACGTTCGGACGGCCGAGGAGTGCGACGCGACGCGGTCCACCACCCCGAATACCGTCCTCGGGTGGCGGCTCTGGGAGTGCTTCGAAGATCGCGTCGAGCAACTCACCGCTGCCACGCCCGTGCAATGCGCTGACGGCGTACGGCTCGCCGAGACCCAACGACCAAAGGCTCGACGCGTCGGATTCGTTCCTCGCCGTATCGACCTTGTTAGCAACGAGGACGACGGGCTTGCGTGCCTTGCGCAGCACCCTTGCAACGGCTTCGTCCGTGTCTGTCGCACCGACAGTGGCGTCAACCACCATGACGACGACCTGCGCAGCGAATGCACCAATCTCGGCCTGCGCGGAAACCTGTGCCTGAAGGCCAAGCGCAGCGGGTTCCCATCCCCCAGTGTCGACGATGGTAAAAGCACGCCCGCGCCAGTTAGCGTCGTACATGACCCGGTCACGCGTCACACCGGGAACATCTTCGACGACCGCTTCGCGCCTGCCGAGGATTCGGTTGACCAACGTCGACTTTCCAACGTTGGGTCGGCCGACGATGGCTACCACCGGGACGGCGGGAGCTGCGTAGTCATCGAAGTGCAGGTCGGCGACGTCGGTGTCAATCTCGGCCCCGTCGTCGACGTCGTCGAGGCCAACCCAGTCCGCCTCGGTTTCCCACGTCTCGCCGTCGGCAACTTCTCCGCCGGTTATCGCAGCGTCGGATGGCGCGCTGCTGACGGGCTGCGTGTCATCGGTGTTCTCAGGCTTCATCGGTTCGTGTCCCTTGCCCGGTTGAGTGCGACGAAGTCGCAAGCTCGCGCGAGCGTTGCGCGACGAGATCGAGGACCCGAGCTACCACCGTGTCCTCGTCCATCGCCGTTGAGTCGAGTTGCACGGCGTCCGGCGCCATCGCTAGTGGCGAAGCGGCGCGAGTCGAGTCGAGCGTGTCGCGCCTGGCGAGATCTGCTTGGACACTGACGACGTCGCGTTTACCAACAGCTATCTCGGCTTCTGCGGATCGACGCGCCGCCCGCGTTTCCGGAGCGGCCGTGAGGAAGATCTTCACGGGGGAATCCGGCGCGACGACCGTTCCGATATCGCGCCCCTCGACGACGATTCCGCCGCTACCGATGATCGCGCGTTGCAGCGCGACCAACCGCTCGCGCACTTGGGGGATCGCACTGACGGCACTGACAGCGTCCGTCACCTCAGGGCCTCTAATCGCAGCGGCCACATCGCGTCCGTCAACAGACACCGCTTGCGTCTGCGGGTCGGTCGAGACTCGGATCTGAGCTGACCCTGCGACTGCCAGAACAGCATCCACGTTGTCGGGATCGATGGCCTTGTCGAGCACCGCCCACGTCAACGCCCTGTAGATGGCACCGGTGTCGAGGTAGCGAAGGTGCAACGACGCAGCCACCCGTCGAGCAACCGTTGACTTGCCGGAGCCTGACGGCCCGTCGATCGCGATCACTAGGGTAGGGGCGCTGGCTGATCCAGAGGGTTGGCCTGGCGCCTCGTCGGCGAGCATCGTCTGTCTCCAAAGTGTTCGCGGTTGCCGTCACCGCGTGCGCCGCTCCCACGCATCCGCGGGGCGGCAAAGATTCGGTCGTGCGACTCGAGACCGGCTCGAGACGAGGCGTAGCAGCCATGATAGCCGCCATGGCGAGGTGTCCCCACCGCTGAGAACGCCACCAGCGCTAGGAGTAGACCTCCCAGCCGGCCTCCTGCATCACCGAAATCAACTTAGCTGCCGCGTCCTCGCGGACGTCGAGCTCGACGACACCGCGGGCACGGCCAGGCTCGTGTTCGACCCGCACGTCCTCGAGGTTGATCCCGGCGTCACCAAGTGTGCGCAGAACGGCCGCCAGCTCGCCAGGAGCGTCGCGCACGACGATCGGCACCGTAACGAACCCTGCGGCTGGTTGACCCCGTTTCACCGGCACTCTCGCGCGACCAGCCGCACCGCGGCGAAGGGTCTCCGTGAGCGCTGTCGCTGCCGCGCGGTCGCCGTTGGCAATGCGCTGTAGGTCGTCAACCGTGCGGGCTACATCGCTCGCGAATCCTGACAGTGCGGCCGCCAGATGATCTGCATTTGCGAGCAGGATCTGGGTCCACAGGTCCGGGTCCCCCGCTGCCACCCTGGTGGTGTCGTGGAGCCCGGTGCCCCCTAAGGCGACGGTTGCGTCGTCGGAGCTGACGAGTTGCGCGGCAAGAAGAGATGCCACGAGGTGAGGAAGGTGGGACACCGTGGCAAGGGCCGCGTCGTGATCGTCTGCCGTCATCGCCACCGGGACGGCACCGCACGCACGAGCGAGGGCATCCACGTCACTAACCGCCTGTTCGGCCGCTGCCGCTGTGCTCGTCACGACCCAGGGTCGGCCGACGAACAAATCTGCGTGCGCGGCGGCAGGACCGGAGCGCTCGCGGCCCGCGACGGGGTGACCACCCACATACGTCGACATATCTACGCCAATCGCCTCAGCCTCGTGCTGAGGTTCAGCCTTTGCAGAGGCGACATCTGTATATGTCCGAGCGAGAGCGAGTCGTTGGAGCCGCAAAAGCTCAGCGGCAACTGCCGCTGGCGGGACCGCTACGACAGCGACGTCAAAGCTCTCCCCGGAAGTCGACGGGCGTCCGGCGCCTAGCTCGGTGGCCAACGCCAGGCGCCCCGGTGCCTGGTCCTCGAGCGCGACGTCCACGAACCGTTGGCGCAGGGCCAGCCCGATCGAAGTTCCGATCAGACCGGCTCCGACGATCAACACCCGATGGATGCCATCGGACCCAGATTCGCCGTCGCCGGCTGGCGACGAACCCTTGGTGGTCATTGCTGGAGGTCATCGCGCAACGCGGCAGCCGCACCGAGAAAGGCGTGCCTGATCTCCGAGCGGGGCAGCGGCGTCTCAACGTGGGCGAGCAGCCGGAGTGTGCGCGGCATCGCCCCTTGGACCGCGATCTCACTGGCGCAAAGGAGGGGCACGTCGGAGAACCCGATCTCGCGGGCTCCCGCAGCTGGAAAGCAGGAGGTCAGATCGGTAGTCGCCGTGAAGAAGATGCTGATCACGTCATGCGACTCGAGCTCGTTGCGTGCAAGGACCGCGGCCAACATCTCGCGGACCCCCTGGAAGATCAACTCGGGCTCGTCGGCATCAACTTGAATGGCGCCCCGAACAGCGCGAACCGCCACGGTTGCTCCTTGTTTCGTTGGCCGACCCGGAGGTCACCATAGCGAGCTACCGACATCGCCTCAAAGCGCTAGAACGGTGTGTCGGTCAGTCGCAATACCGCCCTATCGACAAAGCAATGCACGCGTTCGGCGACTTCACCGGGGCGATCAACCGGAATTCGGACTGGTGATATAGCAATAAGTCGACTCTTCGCGCTGCTCTGACCTGCACGAACACCCGCCGTGGCAAGGTATGCGCCTGGGCAGGCACCTCACGGGCGCGGCCGCGAGCCAGCCGACACATGCTTCAAGCTGTTTATCGACTTACTGATACTGCGCTTTGCCGCGACGCCGATTACTGGACCCGGTTACGCAAAAGACGGCCTAAAGATCGACGGCGGCGAACAGCTCAGCGATCTCGTGGCTGTTCAATGGGCGGCTCCGGCCGGGTCGCAAATCGCCCAGCCGGACCGGTCCCACGGCTGTTCTGATGAGCCGTTGGACAGGGTGATCCACAGCCGCGAGCAGGCGGCGCACCACGTGGTTTCGCCCTTCATGCAAGACGACCTCGACCATGACGCGGGGGCCGGAACGCCCGATCACCCGAAACGAATCGACCTGGACCAGCCCGTCCTCAAGCTCGACGCCGGTCTTCAAGGTCTTGCCCAGATCGCGCGGCACCGCCCCTACGACCTCCGCGAGGTAGGTCTTCGGGACACCGAACGAGGGGTGCGTCAGTCGGTGACCAAGCTCACCGTCGTTGGTCAGCAAGATGAGGCCCTCGCTGTCGGCGTCGAGACGTCCTACGTGGAAGAGCCGCTGCTCACGATTGCCCACCAGATCGGCCAGGCACGGCCGTCCCTGGGGATCCGACATCGTGCTGACCATCCCGCGCGGCTTGTTCAACGCCAGGTAGACGGCTGACGTACGAGTCGTCACCCGCATCCCGTCGACCTTGATGACGGAGCTCTCGGGGTCGACCCGCCTGCCCTGCTCGAGAACCAGCTGCCCGTCTACCTCGACGCGGCCCTGCGCAATCATCTCCTCGCAGGCCCGCCGGCTGCCCAATCCGGCCGCGGCGAGCACCTTCTGCAAGCGGATTTCGGCCTGGCCAACATCAGAGCTAGACATCTCAACCTTCACTTGAGAGTTCGTCTTCAAGTGCGTCGATCGTCGTAGACTCAGGCAAGAAGTCAGCCAAGTTAGGCAGCTCCGTCAAGTCACCGAGACCTAGTCGCTCGAGAAAATATGGCGATGTCCGATAGAGGATGGCGCCTGACTCGTGATCGGCGCCGGCCTCCTCAACCAGACCTCGACTCACCAGTGTTCGGATCACGCCATCAACGTTGACGCCCCGGACCGCGCTTACCCTCGTGCGGCTCACCGGCTGTCGGTACGCGACCACGGCGAGCGTCTCGAGTGCCGCCTGCGTGAGTCGCGCCTGCTGTCCCTCCAGGACGAACCGCTCCACGTAGGACGCAAACTCCGCACGGGTATACAACCGCCAGCCGCCGGCGATCTCGCGCAGCTCGAAGCCTCTCCCCGCGTCGTCGTACTCCGCCCGCAGCGCCTCCAACATCGCGACGATCACGGGCTCTGGGGTCGCGAGCACCTGTGCCAGCACGGTCGGGTCCGCCGGCTCGTCGACAACGAGCAGAACTGCCTCGAGCGCGCCCCGCAACTGCAGCCCGGCCAAGTGGCCGTGCTCGGGTGCCTCGTCTTCGCCGTCGAACTCGCTCGTCATCGCACCTGTCTCCGTCACGCTGGGTAGATCCCTGGCACCCGGCGAGACTAGCCGTCCACGGTCGACGGCGTCGGATCGAGCGCTGCGGGTGCGGTCGCGTCGTCCATGCCGGCGCCCGGCTCGGTGTCCGCCCCATCGTCGGAGCTGGTCAGCACGTCGGGCGCATCACCATCGTCCTGCAGCGTCCAGCGGACCAAGAGATCGCCAAGCGCAGTCACTTGCTCGAACGCGATGCAGCCGTCGCGGAACAGGTCGAGCAAAGCCAAAAATCGGGCGACCACCTCGACCGTCGCTGTGCAGTCGGCGGTGAGCGACCGAAACGTTGCCGCGCCGGAACGACGCAGGCGGTCGCGCAGGATCGCGACCTGTTCGCGCACGCTCACCGACGGGCTGTGCAGGTGCGCGATGGACACCACGGCAGGCGGTCGTGGGGTCATTGCACGGGCCGCCAGCTCGGCGAACTGCTGAGGACCAAGGCCCAGGAGTACCTCAGGAAGCAACGCGGCGAACCTGGGCTCTGGCCCGACCGCCCTGGGGTAACGGCGGCTCTCCGCCGCGAACATGGCGGCGAAAATGGCCGAGACTTCCTTGTAGGCCCGGTACTGCAGCAGACGCGCGAACAGCAGATCCCGCGTCTCGAGCAGGGCCAGGTCGTCTTCGTCCTCTACCTCAGCCGCGGGCAGCAGGCGGGCAGCCTTCAGATCGACCAGCGTGGCCGCGATGACCAGGAACTCACTCGCCCGGTCGAGATCCCAGACCGGGCCCATCGCCCTAATGAAGGCGATGAACTCATCGGTCACGGTCGAAAGCGACACGGCGGTGATGTCGAGTTCATGCTTGGCGATCAGGCCGAGCAACAGGTCGAACGGGCCGTCGAAGACCCCCAAGTGCACGTCGAAACCGGCTCGAGGCTCGGACGAGTATCGGTGGTCGTTGGGGCCCGCGCCGACCGGCACTGCCTCGTTCGTTTCGACACTCACGCGATCAGTCTTACCAAGGGGTTGACGATCGCGCCGAGGATCGAGATCAGAAGGACCCTGCGAAAGATCACCGGAAATGAACAGAACAAGAGGATGAGCAGGCCCCAGTTCTCTTCGTCCAGCCGGAATCGGACCCGCTGCCATCCACCTGACCGGGGCGTGAGGGCGAACAGCAATCGGCCGCCGTCGAGGGGCGGAATCGGAAGGATCGCAAGCACGCCCATCGCCAGCAACTCGACCCCGGCGAGGAGCAACGCGACTTGGCCGAAAGGCAGCGCGTAGCGGACGTGGGTGTGCAGGTCGCCGGGCACACTGCCCGAGAAGATGTGGCCCGACACACCGGCAAATGACTGGCCGGTCGAGACCGCGTAGAGACTGGTCTGTGCTCGGTAGAGGGCCTGTAGGTCGCCGCCTCCGGTGAGATTGCCCAGGTGCGTCAGCGCGCGGAACGCGAGCAGCAGCCCAGTGCCAAGACCGGCGAGCACAATCGGGCCGAGCAGAAGTTGCGCCACCCGACGCCCCTTCGATCGATGCCGCGGGTCGCTGGTGTCGACCGGCGCTCCCCATCCAACCCCGCCGAGCAACGCCGCGATCGCGCCGTATACATCGAAATACGGCCTGAGCCACGTCGGTCGCCGTCGCTTCGTGTTGGCCCGTACCCACTTCGGCCGGCGCTCCCCCGACACGAGCTGCTGGACGAGTCCGCGGACGGTGACTCCCACAATGAAGGTGACAATCAGGACACCGAAGGAGAAGGGGTACCGCAGGGCATAGAGCACCGACGATCAGCGTCCGCGCAGCCGGCGGACCAAGATGCTCTGCTCGCCCTTGGCCTCGAGGTCAGCCAGCACAACGGCGATCGCCTCGCGCACGATGCGCCCACGGTCGACCGCCAGACTGTGCGACCCACGCAACGTCAGCCGGGCATGCTCGATCTGGAGCAGCTCCTCCGGTGAGCAGTACACGGTGATCTTCTCGTCGTGGCGCTCTCGGCCGGTCGGCCTCGCCTCGGCAGCGCGGCGCGCGATCCGCACGGGGCGGGGAGCTGAGCCGCCGTCGCCGTCCCAGTCGTCGACTGCCGAGCCGGCCGGTATCGCGGAGAGGTCGGCATCTGCTCGACGGCCGTCGGCTGGGCGCCTGGCCCGCCCAAGTGCGCCAAGCGGTGCGCCGTCGGACTCGGGCTCCTCGACTGCGGCCAGGGCTGACTGGGCCCCATTGGAGACGGCACGCGATCCACCGGTCGAGCGGAACAGCTCATCCGCTCCGGGCAGACGTGGGCGGCGGTTCATCTGGCGAGCACCTCTTTCGCAAGCTCGCGGTAGGCCCGGGCGCCGACCGAACTGGATGCATAGGTGGTAATCGGCTCACCGACCACCGTTGTCTCGGGGAATCGGACCGTGCGGGCGATCACCGTATGGAAGACCTTGTCAGAGAAAGCCTCCACCACACGCGACAGCACTTCGCGGCTGTGGAGCGTGCGTGGATCGAACATTGTTGCCAAAATGCCCTCAACCTCAAGTTGAGGGTTTAACCGCTGCTTCACCTTCTCCACAGTTTGCATCAACAGTGCGACGCCTCGCAGGGCGAAGAATTCACACTCCAGCGGAATGATCACACCATGCGCTGCCGTCAACGCGTTCAGCGTCAAGAGTCCAAGGGACGGCTGGCAGTCGATCAACACGATGTCGTAGTCGGGCAAGACCGGTGCTAGCGCGTGCGCCAGCACCTGCTCGCGCGCTACCTCGTTCACCAGCTGTATCTCAGCGGCCGACAGATCGATGTTGCTCGGCAACAGATCCATCCCTGGCGTGTTCGTCTTGAGCAGCACGTCGTCGACGGCCACATCGCGCTCGATCAACACGTTGTAAATGGTGCGGTCCAGATCGTGCGGGTTGACGCCGAGGCCCACCGACAGAGCGCCTTGCGGGTCGAAATCGACGAGCAGGACGCGGCGACCCCACTCCGCTAGTGCGGCACCGAGATTGATGGTGCTCGTCGTCTTGCCGACGCCACCCTTCTGGTTGCACATGGCAAGCACCCAAGCCGGGCCGTGGTGGTCGAGCGGCGGCGGATCTGGGAACACCGGCATCGGCCGGCCGGCCGCGTCGAGCCCCGGCTTGGCGCCTCGCTGCACCCCGCCGAGGGGCAGCTCGAGCGCCGCCTCGTCGTCGGTAGCCGAGCCAGCCGGCGTCCGGGGGTCCAGCCGTGCCCGAAGGGCGTCAGCGGACTCGGAGTCGCCTGGGATTGTCGACTTAGCCATATATCGTTGAACCTCTCTGACGATGAGCCGATCCAAAGACACATCGTCGTGCCGACGAGTCGAGAAGACTAGGGGGTAGCCAGCATCTGGACAAACCATTCCGTCCCGCACGACCCGACGGCCCCAGCAGTATCAGCAGCCTCAGACAATTGTCATGCGCGGGCCCGAGGATGCGCTGATGCGTAGACCTCGCGCAGCCTCTCGACCGTCACCATCGTGTAGATCTGCGTCGTCGTCACCGACGCGTGACCGAGTAACTCTTGGACAACTCGAACGTCTGCTCCCCCGTCGAGTAGGTGGGTGGCGAACGAGTGCCGCAGCGTGTGCGGCGAGATCCCGGCAGTAAGACCAGCGTGCGTTGCTGCAGTGCGCAGTACGGTCCACGCGCTCTGCCGCGACAGCCGACCGCCTCTCGCGTTGAGAAAGACCGCAGCGCGGACATTGCGGGCTGTTTGGGTCGCACGCGTTCCAACAGCAAGAGTCGGTCGGCCCATCACGAGATAACTCTCAAGTGCAGCTTTAGCGTAGCTCCCTAACGGGACCATTCTGTCCTTCGAGCCCTTGCCGAAAAGCCGCACCATTCCGGCGTCCAGATCGATGTCATCAACATCGAGGCCGACCGCCTCAGAGATGCGCGCACCTGTTCCGTACAGCACTTCGAGCAAGGCACGATCCCGTTGCGCGCGAGGCGTTCCCTGCGCGCCGGCCGCCTCGAGAAGCCGCTCCACGTCCTCGACGGCGATGGCCTTCGGCAGTCGACGGGCTGGTGTCGGTGGACGGATCGAGCCGGCCGTGTCGGCGGCGACGTTGCCCTCGCGAACCGCGAAGCGATGGAAACCCCTGACCGCGACGATGGTCCGGCCTGCCGAGCTGGCGCTGAGCGGAGGATGCTGCGAGTCGCCGAGCCGAAGGGCAGCGAGAAACGCCGCCACGTCGGCCTCCGTGACCTGGCTGAGGTCGTCGCGTTGATGCTGGGCAAGGAAGTCGAGGTAGCGACGCAAATCGCGGCGATAGCTACTGAGCGTGTTCTTGGCTAACCCGCGCTCGACGGCAAGATGGTCGAGATAGGTACGGACGAGCCGCGCGACATCGCCCTCGTGCTCCTGTCCAGACGTCACGACCTCAGGCTAGGACCTCGTCGAGGCTTCGGTGCGCAAGTCCGTGCGCTTCCGCGACTGGCGCGCTGACGATGGCTCCGTCGTGGACGTTCACGCCAAGACCCAACGCCGGGTCAGCCTTGCACGCATCGCGCCAGCCGAAATTGGCGATCGCCAACGCGTAGGGCAACGTGACGTTGGTCAGCGCATAGGTGGACGTGTGCGGAACCGCGCCGGGCATGTTCGCGACGCAGTAGAAGAGCGTGTCGAAGACCTTGTAGGTGGGCGCGTCGTGAGTAGTCGGTCGCGACGATTCGAAACAACCGCCCTGATCGATAGCGATGTCGACCAGAACCGCGCCGGGCTTCATTCGTGCCACGAGTTCGTCGCGAATCAGCTTCGGCGCCTTTGCACCAACGACGAGAACCGCCCCGATCACCAGATCGGCGTCAATACAGGCCTTCTCAATCTCGTATGAGTTCGAGGCGACCGTCTGCAGGTGCCCCTGATAGATCCGGTCGGCCTGGCGAAGCCTCTCGATGTTGTTGTCGAGTACCAGAACCTCGGCCTGCATGCCAAGGGAGATAGCAGCCGCGTTCATACCGGCCACGCCTGCACCCAGCACGACAACTTTTGCTGCGTAGACACCGGAAACCCCGCCCATGAGGATGCCGCGGCCACCTGCCTCGCGCTCGAGGCAGCGTGCACCGACCTGAGGCGCCATGCGTCCAGCAACCTCTGACATCGGCGCGAGCAGGGGCAGCGAACGGTCAGCTAGTTGCACCGTCTCGTAGGCGATCGCGGTCGTGCCAGATTCAAGGAGGGCGTCGGTGCATTCGCGAGATGCCGCGAGGTGCAAGTAGGTGAACAGAACCTGGTCCTTGCGCATGCGGTGGTATTCCTGCGCGATGGGCTCCTTGACCTTCAAGATCAGGTCGGCGGTGCCCCAGACGTCGTCGGCGGTCGCAAGAATCTCAGCGCCGGCGGTAACAAAGTCGTCGTCGGGTATCGAGGACCCGACGCCCGCCGATTGCTCGACGACCACCTGGTGGCCGTTTCGAACCAACTCGTGCACGCCTGCAGGGGTAATCGCAACGCGGTACTCGTGATTCTTGACTTCGCGCGGCACGCCGATCTTCACGGCTCGCTGCCTTCCGGGTCGACCGGCGAGCGGCTTCGTTGACGCCCGATCGGTGGCGCGGGATCGCCGTCGCCAGCAGGAGTCTATGGCTCACGGCTGACGCCGCGGCGATCAACTCGGGTGCGCACCGCCGCGAAACCACGGTGACTCGACTGGCCTCGTCGAAGCGTCGCCGTCAATGAGCACCCTGGTCACTGCGAGGATGCCCATGACACTCAGCGGGCTGTGGAGTTCGCCAGAAAAGAGCCCTGCGCGAGCGCGTCCGAGCGGCAACCATCGCGTGACCATGGTGCGTTCTTCGGCCTCACCAAGAAAGCGCTCGGCCTCGGCAACAGGAGTGAGGTCTTGGGCAAGGAAGATCCGAACCGATTCGCTCGAGCCGCCAGGCGACATGAAGACGTCGAGCAATACCGACCATCGAGAAGCGCGGTAGCCGGCCTCCTCGAAAAGCTCGCGCTGCGCCGCTGCGAGTGGCTCTTCGCCGGCAACATCGAGCAACCCCGCCGGCGGCTCCCAAAGCAGAGCAGAGACGGGATGGCGGTACTGCTGAACGAGCAGCACCTGCAGGTCATCGTCGACCGCGATAATCGCCACTGCGCCCGGGTGCACAACCCAGTCCCGCTCTGCGTGCTCGCCGTCACCGAAATCGACAACATCAGTGCGGATATCCCATACCCGGCCGTCGAAACGCGGCGTCGACTGCACGACAGGACGCTCGGCAATCGCGTCCGCAAGCGGTGAGTCAGCAGCGGACGTGTCTGTCATGCAGTACCGACGGGCTCTGCCCGCAGGTCAACGGGCGAATCGCCGGCAGCACGTGCAAGTGCGGCTGCGACCAGACCGCGAAACAGTGGGTGTGGTCGAGCGGGCCGCGAGCGAAGCTCCGGATGTGCCTGCGTGGCCACGAAGTAGGGATGCACGTCGCGAGGCAGCTCAACGAATTCGACGAGTCGGCCGTCGGGCGATGTGCCGGAGATGATCAACCCGGCTTCCTCGAGCTGCGCGCGATAATCGTTGTTCACTTCGTAGCGGTGACGGTGGCGTTCATTGACGCGCGCCTCGCCGTAGACCTCACGAACGATCGAACCGGCGAGCAGGTCAGCCGGGTACAGACCGAGCCGCATCGTGCCACCCATGTCTCGCTCGCCGGCAACAACGTCGCGCTGGTCTGCCATCGTCGCGATAACCGGATGCGGAGTCGAGGGATCGAACTCGGCCGAGTTTGCACCGGGCAGCCCTGCGACATTTCGCGCCGACTCGATGACAAGGCATTGCAGGCCGAGACACAATCCCAGTGTCGGCAACAAGTTCTCGCGTGCGTACTGAATAGCGCCGAGCTTGCCTTCAATCCCCCGCACCCCAAAGCCGCCAGGGATGACAACACCGTCGACACCAAGTAACGCCTTCGCGGCGCCTTCTGGCGTTGAGCAGTCGTCCGACGGCACCCATCGGATGTTCACCCTGGCGTCGTTGGCAAATCCACCAGCGCGCAGTGCTTCGGTCACCGAGAGGTACGCGTCGGGCAAGTCGATGTACTTGCCCACGAGCGCGATCGTCACCTCGTGTGCTGGGTGGTGCACGCGACGCAAAAGGTCGTCCCATGCTGTCCAGTCGACATCGCGGAACGGCAGGCCGAGTCGGCGCACGACATACGCATCGAGACCTTCTGCGTGCAGCACCTTCGGGATGTCGTAGATACTCGGCGCGTCGACCGCTGCGATAACAGCTTCCTCATCGACGTCGCACATGAGACTGATTTTGCGTTTGACGTTCTGAGGGATCGGCCGGTCGGCTCGGCACACCACGGCGTCCGGCTGGATACCGACCTGGCGCAGCGCAGCGACCGAGTGCTGCGTCGGCTTTGTCTTTAGCTCGCCGCTTGGACCGATGTAGGGAACAAGCGAGACGTGCAAAAAGAACACATTGTCGCGACCGACCTCATGGCGCACTTGCCGGGCAGCCTCGAGGAACGGCAGCGACTCGATGTCGCCAACGGTGCCACCAACCTCAGTAATCACGATGTCGACGTCAGGGCCGCTCATCTGCCGGATCCGAGACTTGATCTCGTTCGTGATGTGCGGAATCACCTGGACCGTGTCACCCAAGTACTCGCCTCGGCGCTCTTTCGCAATCACCGTCGAGTAGATCTGACCGGTGGTGACGTTGGCGGATCCGTGTAGGTCTGTGTCGAGGAACCGTTCGTAATGCCCGATGTCGAGGTCGGTTTCGGCACCGTCGTCAGTGACGAAAACCTCGCCATGCTGGAAGGGATTCATGGTGCCGGGATCGACGTTCAGATAGGGGTCGAGTTTCTGCATCGTCACTCGCAACCCGCGCGCTTTCAGCAGGTTGCCGAGGCTCGATGCCGTGAGCCCCTTGCCCAGCGACGAGGCGACGCCCCCGGTGACGAACACGTGCCTGGTCTGCTGCGGCGTTGCCAATTCGTGACTCCCGTGGTCTCTGGCAGGTGCACTGCCCACGGGCTCTCAGGGTAACAGCTTACGAGGGCGGCGGGGCGGGCAGCACGGCCCGCGCGCCGGGACCGTTGCCATACTGACCCACTGCCGCGGCGTTGCCGGGTTCGGCCTGCTCGGCCTGCAAAGCCATGATCACTGCGACGGTGCCGGCCGGCCCGTCGGCGTCATCGACCGTACTGACGGCGTTGGTGCTGGCGCTCGAAGACCGGCCCGCGCGCATCGCGGCGAGCAGTCCGCCGTTGGCCGCGGAGCCGGTCGACCCGGCGACAACGGTGGTGCCGCCGGCCGCTGGGAAGGCGGCCACGAGAGCGAGGAGGGCGTTGCGGGACGCTGTTGCGGTAGGGCTGGCCGCCGGGGAGCCGGCGGCAGGCGCGACGATGACGGCCAGCCGGGCGTGTTGCGTCGGCGCCTGCGCCATCGCGATGAATCCGCCCTGTGCCAAGCCGGCGAGGATCTCGGTACTGGCGGCATCAAGAGTGCCGCTCGACGAGCTCGCCGACGCTGTTGGCTGCCCGACCAGTGCGCTCGCGAGTAACGCCGAGGCCTGCGCGGGAACGTTCTGGCCTGGAGCCGTGGCGCCCAACGACGTCGCCAGCTCGCCGAGATTCGTCACCTGGCTCGGGTCGACAAAGCTCGGGTGCATGTCGATGACCCCGGTCACGTTGGCGCCGGCATCGGTCAGGCCCTTCACAGTTGCATCGAGCACGTTCTTCGGGGCGTTCGGCGCGGCGATGACCACCACCGGTTCACCGCTCAGCCGATCGGCGACCGCGAGTGGTTCAACCTCCTGTGCGAACGCGGCGGCTGCATCGACCTGGCTCTGTAGTCCCGCACCGTGTGTTTGTAACGCCTGGACCTGCTGCTGAAGCTGGCTGACTTCGGTTCTCTTTCCCTTCAGATCATGACTTCTCACGACCGCGCCCGTCGACACGACCGCGACCGCGAGCACGATGACGAACGCAAGCCAGAGCAAGGCGGACGCCGCGATGCGGCCGCGGTAGAGCCGGTTCACGCTCTTGGCGTCTACGAGCTTGCCACCTACGCGCAACCGCGTGAGGAAGGTGCTCGCCATACCGGAGCGACCTTTGTCGAGGAACTCCACGAGGGTGGCGTGGGTGCCTGCTGTGGCGATCAATGTCGCACCCTTGGCGTCCGCCAACAACAGCGCGGCGTCCTCGCTCGTACCGCTCGCCGCAAATTCGACGGCGGTGAGGCCGAGGTTGTGGATGCGATCAAGATTGGGTGCGCGGCCGTCCGGATCAATGCGCACAACGATCTCGGCGCCGCATCGCAGGGCCTCATTCGAGAGGGATTCGAGGTCGCCCACGACCATTGCGGGCCGGTAACCACTCTCCAGAAGAACGTCGGCTCCGGCGTCAACGCCGATGAGCACGGGGTGATAGGCGCGGATGTAACGTCGCAAGGCAGCGAGGTCTTCGCGGTGGTTGTAACCGCGCACGACGACGAGCACCTGCCTGCCGGCAAGTTCGGTCGCGATTTCCGGCACACCCACGCCGTCGAGGAGCAGGTCGCGGTCGCGACGCAGATACTCCATGGTGTTCGCGGCGAACGCCTCGAGCTGTACTGCCAGACCAGTGCGTG
Source organism: uncultured Actinomycetes bacterium (assembly GCA_963737705.1). Taxonomy (GTDB): domain Bacteria; phylum Actinomycetota; class Actinomycetes; order Acidothermales; family Acidothermaceae; genus PALSA-607. Next base: position 9,173 of record CAVTTP010000007.1, on the reverse strand, counting down.
CCTCGGCCATCGCTTGCTGCACGGTTTCGATCGTCTGCTGCTCCCCCGTCGCGATCACGCGATCGCCGGCGTAAAGAGATCCTTCGCACAATCGGATGATGTCGCCGTCGCGAACCTCGGCAAGCACGCCGGTCCCGACACCATCAAGCAGCGGTATGCCGTTTGCGACGAGAATCTCCGGGCCGAGGTTGGGGTAGCGACCGCTGATGCTCGTTGCAGCATTGACGACTGCAGCAACTCCGCACTCGACGAGCGACTCCGCGGCAAGCCGGTCGATATCGACATGGTCGATGATCGCGATGTCGCCGGGCCGCAGCCGCTTCACGAGCTGACGCGTGCGACGGTCGACCCTCGCCATCGCTGTAATCCCGGGCAGCGCGGGCTGCTTGGAACGCCAAAGAGTCGCGATTCTCACCCGGCCCATCGTGGCAGACAGTGACCGTCTGACCGGTTTACCGCGCCGGACGAGGACGAACGCCTAAAGGCCTTGCTTGAACCCCGACGCGGCCGCGAGCAGTTCGCCTGCGTGGCCCTGCGCCAACGTAGAACCCTCGAGGCCTGCGAGCATCCGCGACAACTCGTTAACTCTGGCCGTCTCGTCGAGCGCCACGACGCCACTGCGGGTCACCATGCCGTCGTCGGATTTCACCACCAGCAGGTGTCGATCCGCGAACGCCGCAACCTGGGGCAAGTGCGTGACGACGATGACCTGCGCGACGCGCGCAAGGCGAGCCAATCGACGTCCGACCTCTACTGCGGCCTTACCACCAACGCCCGCATCGACTTCGTCGAACACGAACGTCGGTACCGGATCAGCACCCGCAAACACGACTTCGACCGCGAGCATGACGCGTGACAGTTCACCGCCGCTGGCGCCTTTCGCGAGTGGCCGCGGCGGCGCGCCTGGGTGCGGAGCCAACAACACCTCGACGTCGTCGGCACCATGGGACCCGTAGTCGACGCCCGTACGGACGTCGACGCTCACGACGGCGTGCGGCATCGCAAGGTCACGTAGCTCAGCGGTCACGGCCTCGGCAAAACGTTCGGCGGCTTTGGTGCGCACGGCAGTGAGCTCGGCCCCCCGCCCGACCATCGCTTCACGCAGTCGTCCTGATTCGATCGACAGTTCGGCTAACCGGCTGTCGTCGTTGTCGAGTTCGGCCAACCGCAACCCCGCGTCTTCTGCCCACGCGAGTACCCCGTCGACGCCGCCTCCGGGTGTTGCGTATTTGCGGACCAGGCCTGCGAGCACAGACTGTCGTTCTTGGGCCGCTGACAAGCGCGAAGGATCGGCCTCGACATCATCAGCGTAGGCAGCAAGATCGGTCGCAACATCCGACAGCAGGTAGCCCGCCTCGGCGAGCCGGTCAGCCATCAGCTTGAGCGCCGGATCGTGCTCGGCAACGCGCTCTAATCCGGCTCTCGCGCCGGCTACAAGTCCCACAGCGTCAGGGATGTCGTCGGCCGCCGGATCACCCAGCAGCCCCGCGTGCGCGGACGCAGCCGCGCTCGCAAGCAGATCGGCATGAGTGAGCCTGCCTACCTCGGCGGCAAGCACGACATCCTCAGCGGGTTGAGGCACTGCAGCTTCGATCTCAGAAAGCCCAAAACGCAGAACATCAGCCTCGCGCGCACGATCACGCGCGCGCGTGGTGAGCTCCGTCAGTGTTGTCTCGACATCAAGGTACTTGCGATACACCTCTCGATAGGCGCCGAGCACATGTGCAACGTCATCTCCGCCGAACCGGTCGATTGCGTCGCGCTGTCGGGCGGGCGCGCGAAGTCGGAGCTGATCGGTCTGACCGTGCACCGCGATGAGCTCGTCGGCCAGCTCAGCGAGCGTGCCCACCGGCACCGAACGCCCGCCGACTTGTGCGCGCGAACGGCCATCAGCGCCCACGACCCGGCTCAGCAACAACGTGTGGTCGTCGAGGTCGCCGCCGAGCTCGTCGACCATCTCGGCCACGCGCCCAGAGGCCACCCGCAGCCGGCCGTCAATGGCCGCGCGAGCAGACCCGACGCGCACCAGGCCCGCATCACCCCGGCCGCCGAATAGCAGGCCTAGCCCGCTGACCACCATCGTCTTGCCGGCGCCGGTCTCACCGGTGACCACGGTCAGGCCGGGTGCGAGCTCAAGCACGGCGTCGTCGATGACGCCGAGTCCGCTGATCCGCAGCTCTTCGAGCACGGTCGGATGCTAGTCGGGTGGGCGGACGGCTCCGCGCCATCCGCGCACAGGAAGTCCGAACTTGGCCACGAGCCGGTCAGTGAACGGGCGCTGGTGCAGTCGCGCCAGCTTGAGCCGGCGTTCGCTGCCACGGGTCTGCACCCTCGCCCCGGGCGCGAGCTTGGTTCCGCGCCGGCCGTCACACCAGACAACCCCAACAGGTTCGATCCCGAGGACCTCGACCGCGAGCGTCGACTTCGGGGTGACCACAACGGGTCGCGAGAACAACGCATGAGCGTTAAGCGGGACGACCAGAAGTGCCTCCACTTCGGGCCACAGGACCGGCCCGCCGGCAGAGAACGCGTACGCCGTCGAACCTGTTGCCGTTGCCATGACCACGCCGTCGCAACCGAACTGTGACAAGGGCCGGCCATCGACTTCAATGACGACGTCCATCATGCGTTCGCGGTCGGACTTCTCCACCGAGGCTTCGTTCAGTGCCCAGTTCTGCCAGACCACCTCGCCGTCGACGGTGACCTCGACGTCGAGCGTGAGCCGCTCTTCGACCACGTACTCGCGGTCGGCAATGCGCTGAACCGTTCCGGCAAGGTCGGCGGGCTCCGCCTCGGCGAGAAAACCGATGTGGCCAAGGTTGATGCCGAGCAACGGCACCTCTGCTTCGCGCGCGACCTCTGCCGCACGCAGGAGTGTGCCGTCGCCACCCAGGACGATCACCGCTTCTGCGCCGCGTGCGCCGTCGGGCGCATTCACAACGACGGCCGCGCCGGCGAGAGCAAGGTCGACGGCCTCACTCTCAAGAACGCGGACGTCGATCGCAGCCTCGCCCAGGAATCGTGCGACGTCGCGCGCGGCGGTCACTGCTTCGGCGCGCCCCGTGTGGCACACGAGCAGAACGCTTCGGCTCACGAGGGTCCCTCCGCGATGGCGCGCGCGAGATCACTGTGGTCGAGCGGTGGCGCCCCCGCCTGCAGCCAAAGGAAATACTCCACGTTGCCGGCCGGGCCGGGCAGCGGGCTCGCGACAACTCCACGGACACCCAAGCCCAGCACGTTCGCTGCATGGGCGACGCTGGCGACCGCGTCGGCGCGCACCTGCGGATCACGGACGACGCCACCAGACCCGACCTTCTCGCGGCCGGCCTCGAACTGGGGCTTCACCATCAACACGAAGTCGGCGTCCGGCGCGGCAACCTGTACCAGCGCAGGCAAAACCACCGTGAGTGAGATGAAAGACAGGTCGGCGACGACCAGCTCGACGGGCGCACCGACCGATCCCGCGATGAGGTCGCGGACATTCGTACGGTCGACAACTTCGACTCGTTCGTCTGTCCGCAAGGACCACGCGAGCTGCCCGTAGCCGACATCGACGGCGACAACTGCCTGCGCGCCGGCACGCAGCAAGACGTCAGTAAATCCTCCGGTGGAGGCGCCTGCGTCGAGGCAGCGACGGCCCGCGACGTGGAGTCCGAGCGGCTCGAACGCAGTCAGTGCGCCCGCCAGTTTCGCGCCGCCGCGCGAGACATAGCCCGGCTGATCGTCGGCCGAGATGACAAGAAGGGGATCGTCGGGTCCGATCGCAGTGGCAGCTTTCGTAGCCACCTGCCCGCCGACAGTCACACGCCCCGCGACCACGAGCTCCGCGGCTTGGCCGCGCGACCGAGCCAGGCCCCGCCGCACCAACTCGGCGTCCAACCGCGCCCGTCTGACCACTGTGTCCGAGTCCCGCTGCAGCTCAGGAGCCGTCGAGGTCGGCAAGCGCATCCTGAAGCTGGCGATGCAGGCCCTCGTAGACGGCCACGTGCTCACTGGTTGGGAGGTTCTCGAGCCGCGCGAGTTCGGTGATGGCCGCGTCGACGCTCGGCACGCCCGTGGCGTCCGGGAGCGCCCATGTCCCCGGTTCGTCGATCGCACTCTCGATCGTGTCGGCATCGGCCTCGAACTCGGCCTCGAACTCGCCTGCGGCTCGGAGTCGGTCCCGGTGTCACCGGGCTGCGCCTGGAAGTCTGAGCTGCTTTCCTCGTCGACGTAATCGTCGAACCTGTCGTCAGTCACGCGACCACGTTACCGGTCGCGGCGTTGCCGCTGAGGTAACCTCGGCGCGGCTCCACCAGCCAAGCCCGGCAGAAGGGACCAGCGTGGCCAGCCCTGAAGAATGCAAGGCGGCGATTGCCCAACTGGCCGCCCGCCTCGCTGGACCCGGCGATCACCGTGCCGAGGGTCTCGACCGCTCGGTCAGTGCCGAGGTCACTGACCTCGGCCTCGTGTTTCGGGGCCATCTGCACGATGGTGTTCTCGACGACATCACGACAGACGTTGGCCCACCCGCGCAGATCCGGCTGATCCTGAGCAGCGATGACCTGGTGCTGCTCGCGGGCGGCGAGCTGTCGCTTGGATCGGCGTGGCTCTCTGGCCGGGTGAAGCTGCAGGCCTCGCTGACCGACATGCTGCGACTGCGAACGATGATCTGAGCCGCGTCAGACGGCAGGCGCTAAAAGCCGAGCCGCCCAAGCGCATCCGATGCGTCTAGCTCGGCGGCCCCCGCATCGCGCGCGGCCCACCCGGCCGTCAACACCGCGCGCAGTCCATCAAGGGGCCGACCGTCACCATCGACGGTGATCGCGACACGGCCGTCGCGGTGGCCAGCCGACGCCGTCCAGCCCCCACATCGCGCGTCGGAGCCGTCGGTTTCAACGTCGGGCTGCGTATCGACAAGACCGGTGAGGTCGAGCGCGAGGTACGTCGGGCGGTGCTCGACGGGCGCGTCGACCAAGTCCGCAGCAGCAGTCACACCCGTCAGCACCAGCAAGCTGTCAGTGTCCGCGACGTTCGCACCCTCGATGTCAGTGTCGAGTCGGTCGCCGACCACCAGCGGATTCTTGGCCCCAGTACGACGAACGCCCTCCGCATGCATCGGAAGTTGCGGCTTGCCTGCGACGATCGGACGCCGGCCGGTTGCCACCGCGACCAGCGCAACCAGCGAACCATTGCCCGGCAGCAACCCGCGCGCGCTCGGCAACGTGCTGTCGGTGTTCGTCGCGACCCACAACGCGCCCGCACGCACCGCAAGCGCTGCTTCGGCAAGGTCGGCGTACCGAAGGTCAGGCGAGTATCCCTGCACGACGGCGTCCGGCCGGTCGTCGGACGACGCGACGACACGCAGTCCAACGCCTTCGACTGCACTGCGCAGCGCCGCACTTCCCGTTACGAGCACAGACGCACCGGCACGGAGTCGTTCGGCGAGCACAGTGGCAGCGGCTTGCGAGGATGTGACGACCTCGTCCGCCGCAGCCGGCACTCCCAAGGCAACCAGATGCGCAGCGACCGCAGCCGGATCGCGCGACGCGTTGTTGGTGACAAACGCCAGACGCATACCGGCTGCGCGTGCCTTCGCCAATGCAGGCGCGGCGCTGCGGATTGGGTCAGGACCGACGTAGACGACACCGTCGAGGTCGAGTAGCGCTACGTCGTAAGTAGTCGCGAGTGGGGTGCTGACTCCCAGGAGGCTGCGTCCCTCGGCATGGGTCACGTGGCTCCTTCGAGTCGGGCGCGGGCCATCCGCAGCTCCCGACCGTAGTGGGCCAGATCAGGCCTCATCGCGGCAGCCAGCGCGAGGTGCTCAACGGCAGTTCGTAGTTCACCGATCCTGGCCGCGCTGAGCCCGAGAGCGAACTGGCCGTAGTCGTCGGTCGGATCGGCTTCGATGATGCGGCTGAACGTCGCTTTTGCCTTCGCGTATTGGCGCGCGTCGAACTGGGCGCGGCCCAGAGCCTCGAGCACGCTGCGCGACTCTGGCTCGGCGGCGGCGGCTCGGGCCAGCAACTGCTCGGCTGCTGCTGCGCTGCCTGCTTCCAGCAGCGCAAGCCCGCGCGTGTACCAGTCGTAAGGCCCTTCGCCTTGCACCGGTTCTTCCACTGCGGCCTCCTCACTCGACGACCACTACCATGAGCCCGCCGGACTGGCCATGCCGTCCCGATACCTTTTCCGACTGGCTCTCACAACAGCACCCATCACGTACCCGTACTCAATAGGGAGCACCGTGACCGCGTCACCGACCGCGACATTGCAGCTGCTCCCGTTTCGCGCGGTTCGCTACAACCCGAGCGTCTCAGATCTCGCGGCGGTGGTCGCACCGCCCTACGACGTCATCGATGACGCAGAGCAGTCCGCCCTTGAGGCATCGGATCCGCACAACGTGGTGCGGCTGATCCTGCCGCGTGATCCGGGTATCCCGGGCGTCGATCGCTACGCCGCGGCCGCGCAGACCTTCGAACAGTGGTTGGACGACGAAACACTGCTGGTCGACGACACTCCCGCCCTTTACGTGTACCAGCAAACCCGTGCAGGCGTCGTGCTGCAACGTGGGCTGCTCGGGGCCGTGATGATGCAGCCCCTCGACGGCGGCGTCATTCTGCCGCACGAGAACGTGCGCACCGGGCCGGTCGAGGACCGGTTGGCACTGATGCGAGCCATGCGCGCGAACCCCGAGCCGATCTTCTTGCTGTACGACGGCGGCGGGGCCGCAACGGCGAGTAGCGCAGCAGCGGTAAGCCGCGACCCTCTTGCCGTCGCGGTCACGTCCGACGGGATCACTCACGAACTGTGGGCGATCACCGACCCGCAGGAGTTGGCCGCGATCGCGGCTGACCTCGCTGGCCGCACCGCGATGATCGCGGACGGGCACCACCGGTACACGACCTACGGGTACCTACGCGACGAGTTCCACGCCGCCGGAGACGGTGCCGGCCCGTGGGACACCGGACTCACCCTGCTCGTCGATGCCAGTGTCGCGACTCCTGACATTCGCGCGATCCACCGGGTTGTGCCGAACCTGTCTTTCGACCAGGCAGTAGGAGCGGCCGCAGACGCCTTCCGGGTGGTACGACTGGAGGCGGGAATCGACAACGTCGACAGTGCCCTCGCACTCCTCGCCGAACAGCGCAGCCCAGCTTTTCTCATTTCTGATGGCCGCGCGTTCGCGGTCCTCGTCGATCCCGATCCAGACCGCCTCGCGGCGGCAAAACCAGCAGACCGGACGCCCGCCTGGTGGGCGTTGGACGCAAGCGTGGCGAGTGTCTTCGTCTTGGAATCACTTCTGGGCGTCTCAGACGCTGCTGGGCAGGTCGAGGCCGAGCATGATCCGACTGCAGCATTACGACTCGCCGAACGGGACGGCGGAATTGCGCTGTTCCTCAAGCCCGCTCCCCTGGCCGGCATCGTCGCGGTTGCCGAGGGCGGGGATGCGATGCCTCGCAAGTCGACCTTGTTCCTGCCCAAGCCTCGATCCGGCATCGCGATGCGCGCATTCCAGTTCGAGCAGTAACGTCGCCCGCACAGATCACGACGCTGCGCTGATCCTCTTGATCTCGAGCACCTCAACTTCACAGCGACTCGCGGCGCCCTGGGCGCCACGCCAAAAGCGGCGTCGCAGCTCGCCACGGACCTCGATCAACTCTCCGCCCGCCCATCGAGCCGCCGTCCGTCGAACGGCCGACTTGAACGCGACGCAGTCGATCGTGTCGACCGTGGGTAGTTGTCGGCCAGCCGGCGAGACGCCTCGCTTGTCACGCCCGACGACAAGGCGCCAACTAACGAGCTCGTCGCCACTTGGCAGAACACGGGTAGTCGGCTCGCCAGAGACCCGACCCCCGAGAACTACTTCGTTGTGGCCTTCGACAACGGCGACACGGCTTGGACTGCTGGGTCCCCCGCTCGTCGAGGTTGGTTTGGTCGCTGCCGACCTTGCTGATTTCATCGCCGCCATCGGGTTCCTCCCTCGAGCACAGCCGGCGCGGCTGGCAGCCGCCATCAATCCAGCTACTAGCAGCATCGGGTTGGGGGGCGTCACCGGTGCTGGTTCGTCGGCACGTTGTGGACGACGTGAACTCCGGGTAGCCCTGTGCACACTCGTGGGCCGGCGCTTCGGCACAACCCGTCGTTCCCGACAGGCTCAGCGCGCGTCGAGCTCGTCGATCCGTTCTTGCGCATCGGTCTCGTCCTCCGCGTCGGCGAGTGCCGCCGCCACGAACCATTCCCGTGCAGTGTCGCGGCGACGCGCAGCAAGGAGTGCATCTGCGTACGCGTAGAAAAGCCGCGCGGACCATGGGTCACGACGCTTCGGGTCGAGGTCGGCGCCCTGCAGGCTCACAACGGCAGCCTCCGGCTGGCCGAGGTCGCGGCGTGCCCCAGAGGCCACGATGCGCATCTCGACTGTGCCGGCGCGATCGAGACCTCGTGCCTCTGGACTCGCGGCAAGTGCCAATGCCCGCTCTGGCCGCCCGAGGCCCCGCTCGCAGTCCGCCATTACCGGCAGATGGTCGACAGAACCGTTGATCCGGCGGCTTGCTCGCAACTCGGCGAGCGCCTCGGCCCAGTCGCCGTTCGCGTAAGCGCACAACCCGACTGCTTCCCGCACGACGGCGATGCGCGGTAGCCGCCGTCGAGCAGCTTCGGCGTGGGCGTAGGCGGCTTTCGGGTCGTCATCGATCAACCGGCCAGCCATGACCAGGTGCCGTGCGACCAGATCAGCGGTCTCCTTGGAGACGGTTCGCAGCTCCGCGCGCGCCTCACGCGGTAACTCTGCGGGCATGACGTCGTCGGGGATCTGCGGATCGATCGTCGCGGGACGGCGGACACCGCGCTCGATGCGCGCGGCAGGCCCCGACCGCTCGGAGGTCGAGCGCTGTAAGGAGCGCGCGGAGCATCAGGTCGGGCGCCGCGGCCCGCCGGCGCCTGCCGGTCGCGTGCTGCTGGTGGGCGGGCCGAGCCGGAGCGTGGGGCCGCGGGTCGACACCTGCCTTGCCCCGGGCAGCTGAACGCTCTTGGTAGGCGGTGCGCTCGAGACCTCGAGGACCCGTCCGCGCTGCCGGGCCGGCCGGTCGCCCTCGGTCCGGGGCCGAACGTGCAGGTGTCGACGTACGGGGCCTCGACACGGGCGCCGCGGCACCGCGAGCAGCGGCACCACGATCAGCGGCCCCGCGGTACGAAGA
>CAVTTP010000006.1:0-1366463 GCA_963737705.1 uncultured Actinomycetes bacterium | reverse complement strand
GCGAGTACCCGTACGCCGGCGGGGTTGCGATGGACATCATCGTTTACGCGCCGAACAGCGGGGTTAACTGGGCTGCGTTGCAATCACAGATCAGCGGCGAGGGCACGGTGATGCAGGTATCCGGTGTCGGCGACAAGGCGATGTTCGCCGCGATAGACCTGGATGTCGCTACCGGCAAGTACCTCATCGACATCTCAGCCGCGGGTGGTGACGGCGACGACACCGGCGCTATCGCAATCGCGAAGGCGCTGGTGCCGGAACTCGCCTCGAAGTGAGCCGGTCGAGCTAGTCGATCGGCATCGCTGTCGTCTTCTGGATCTGCAGCAGGAACTCAGCGTTGCTCTTGGTCTCTTTCATCTTGCTGAGCAGCAACTCGAGGGCCTGCTGGGAGTCGAGCGCATGGAGCACCCGACGCAGCTTCCAGACGATCTGCAGTTCTTCGGGCGCCATCAGGAGTTCTTCCTTACGGGTACCGGAAGCGTCGACGTCGACCGCAGGGAAGATGCGCTTGTCGGCGAACTTCCGGTCGAGCTTCAGCTCCATGTTGCCGGTGCCCTTGAACTCCTCGAAGATCACTTCGTCACCACGCGAGCCGGTCTCGACCAGCGCAGTAGCGAGGATCGTCAGCGATCCGCCGTTCTCGATGTTGCGGGCTGCGCCGAAGAAACGCTTCGGCGGGTACAGCGCCGCGGAGTCGACACCACCGGACAAGATTCGCCCGGACGCCGGAGCAGCGGTGTTGTACGCGCGGCCCAGGCGGGTGATCGAGTCGAGCAACACCACCACGTCGTGACCGAGCTCGACGAGCCGCTTCGCGCGTTCGATAGCCAACTCGGCGACCATCGTGTGGTCTTCGGCCGGCCGGTCGAAGGTCGAGGCAATGACCTCGCCCTTCACCGAGCGCTGCATGTCGGTGACCTCTTCAGGCCGCTCGTCGACGAGCACGACGATCAAGTGGCACTCGGGGTTGTTGCGGGTGATCGCGTTCGCGATGGCCTGCAACACCATGGTCTTGCCGGCCTTGGGCGGCGAGACGATCAGGCCTCGCTGGCCCTTGCCGATCGGCGCGACCATGTCGATGACGCGGGTGGTCAGCTGGCCGGGGTCGCCTTCAAGACGAAGCCGGTCCTGCGGGTACAGCGGTGTGAGCTTGCCGAACTCCGGCCGGGCCTTGGCCTTCTCCGGGTCGGTGCCGTTCACCGTGTCGAGACGAACCATCGCGTTGAACTTCTCGCGCCGCTCGTTCTCCTTCGGCTGCCGGACGACGCCGGTGACGGCGTCACCCTTGCGCATGCCGTAGCGGCGAACTTGGGCGAGCGAGACGTAGATGTCGTTGGCACCAGGCAGGTAGCCCGACGTCCGGACGAACGCGTAGTTGTCGAGGATGTCGAGGATGCCCGCGACGGGCACCAAGATGTCGTCGTCGCTGACAACTGGCTCGGCTTCACTGCCGAAGCGCTCGCGTCCCGGACCGCTGCGGGCGCTGCGATTGCGCTCGCGGAAACGCCCGCGCCGGCGGCGTCCGCTGCTGTCGAACTCGTCGTCGTCACGCGGCTGACCCTGGTTCTGGCCGCCCTGGTTGTTCTGCCGGTTCTGGTTGTTCTGCCGGTCGCCCTGGTTGTTCTGGCGGTTCTGGTTGTTCTGGCCGCCACTGTTCTGGCTGCCACTGTTCTGGCTGCCATGTTCTGCCGGTCGCCGTTGTGCTGGGGCTGGCTCGTCTGGTTGTTCTGGCCCGACTCGGACTGACCACTTTGCGCAGTCTCGGTCCGGTCAGTGCGGTCACGCTCAGACCGGTCGCGGTTGCGGTTGCGGTTCTGACCCTGCCGCTCAGAGCCCTGCCGATCAGAACCCTGCCGATCAGAGCCCTGCCGATCAGAACCCTGCCGATCGCGCTGGCCACCTTGAGCGGGCACATAGTCGCCGCCCTGGCGCGGGCTCTCGGCCTGGGGACCTTCGGCCGCGTGATTCTCCGCGCCGGTGGAACTGGTGCCGTTGGGGCTGGTGCCGTTGGAGCTCGAACGTTCAAAGCTTGGCTGGACGTCGGCAGCTGCGTCCGGAGCGGACGTGGCGGCGACGGCAGATCCGGCCGCACTGCGGCGGGACGTGCGGGCTGCGCGGGGAGCGGCAGCGCTGGCCGAGCCATTCGCGCTCGACTGGCCGCTCTGAATGGCGGCGATGAGGTCACCCTTGCGCATAGCGCCGGTGCCACTGATGCCCATGGTGGCGGCAAGCGCCTTCAATTCGGGCAGCACCATCGAGGTCAGACCGGTTCCGGCCGTACGTCGTTTGGTGCGTGCGCCTCCGGACTCGGCATCGCCTTCAGGCGACGCGGCGAGGGTCGGGGCGTCTGTTGTTTCGGTCACTCGAATCCTTCCGAAAAGGCCCATAGCGTCGAAGCCGGTGTGGAAAATCACCTGATCGCGCTGGGAGCCACTTTCAACGCGCCGGGCGTTGCGCCACGGCGGTTTTCTGGGGAGCTGTGGCGAACTGGCCACAGCGGTTTATACGGGGAGCACCAGCTCTGCGGAGCTGTGACTCGACTCCACCTCGAGACCTGTACCGCTCCAAGAAAGAGGGGCGGCCCTGAAATCAACGGTAATCCACTGAGATCAGGTCGGTCGGTGGGGAGCAAGCATCCAGACCGGGTGCGAAGAGTCATGCACCACTGGTGCAAGGCCACAGTAGCACCTCTGAACCTCCGAGCACCTCTCAACCTGCGAGGGGCAGCACGCGCGCCCCTTCGGTATCGATCGCCAGCCGGGTCGCCGTGAACCACCGAGTGTCGAACTCGGCGACGGCGTCCGCGTTGGCGGTCGTAGTCAGGGCTAGTACTGACGGTCCTGCGCCGGAGATCACCGCAGCGATCCCCGCCTCACGCAACCGGGCCATCAATGCCGCACTGCGCGACATCGCCGACGCTCGGTAGGACTGATGGAGCCCATCCTCGGTCGCAACCAACAAAAGGTCGGGACGTCGGGTGAGTGCCTGTGAGAGGAGCGCGGCTCGCGCTGCGTTAGCAGCTGCGGCCTCGAACGGAATGGCGTCTGGCAACAATTTGCGGGACTTGGCGGTCGATGACCTGGTCTCCGGTATGAAGACCACTGCCGCGAGGCTCTTGTTGACGTCCAGATGCAACGACCTGGTCAACAGTGCCGGGGGGCCTGTTGTTCCCGCCGCCTGCAGGGGTGTTCCCGCGGCCTGCAGGGGTGTTCCCGGCTCCTGCCAGGCCATCGTGAATCCGCCCGCCAGACAAGCGGCCACGTTGTCGGGGTGGCCTTCGAGCTCGGCCGCCAGTCGCAGCACCGCGTCGTCCGGCAATCGTTCGGAGCCACCGAGCACAAGCTCACGCGCCCCGACGATGCCCGCGACGATGGCCGCCGCCGACGATCCGAGACCGCGCCCGTGCGGAATGTGGTTGGCACACACCACCTCGAGACCGCGCGGTTGCCCGCCGAGCGCATCGAACGTTGCGCGGACGGCCTGCACCACGAGGTGTCGCTTGTCGCGTCTGACGTCGTCGGCGCCTTCACCTGCGACGTCGACGACAAGGCCCGACTCTGCAACTCGGACGACAACGTCGTCATACAACGCAAGAGCGAGACCGAAGCTGTCGAAACCTGGGCCGAGGTTGGCACTCGTGGCCGGCACCCGCACCCGTGCAGGAGCGGCGCGAAAGGACACGCCCACTAGTCGTCCAGTCCGAGATGCCGCGCAGCAAGAACGGCGTCTGCGGTGATGGTGAGAGGGGCCGGGGCACCGGAGATCGCCCACTCCGGATCCTTGAGGCCGTTGCCCGTGACCGTGCAGACGACGCGCAGGCCGGCGGCCAACGTGCCCTGCTCGTGCGCCATGAGCAGGCCGGCCACACTCGCAGCTGACGCAGGCTCGACAAATACCGCTTCCTTGCTTGCCAGCAGCCGGTAGGCCGAGAGGATTTGCCGGTCGGTGACCGACTCGATCGCCCCGCCCGATTGGTCGCGGGCGTCGAGAGCGTTGACCCAGCTCGCGGGGTTGCCGATGCGAATGGCGGTGGCGATCGTCGACGGTTGCTCGACGACGTGGCCGAGCACGATCGGCGCGGCACCTGCTGCCTGGAAGCCGCGCATCATGGGTCGCTTCGTCGTCCGCCCTGCTGTTGCGTATTCGACGTAGCCCTTCCAATACGCAGTGATGTTGCCCGCGTTACCGACCGGTAGGCAGTGCACGTCGGGTGCGTCACCGAGTGCGTCGACGATCTCAAACGAGGCGGTCTTTTGGCCCTGGATCCGATCGGGATTCACCGAGTTCACCAGCGTGACGGGGTAGTCCTGAGCGAGCTTGCTTGCAAGGGCGAGGCAGTCGTCGAAATTTCCGTCGATCTGCAGCAATTTCGCGCCGTGCACGAGGGCCTGCGCAAGTTTGCCCAGCGCGATCTTGCCGCGCGGCACCAACACCGCACAGAGCAAGCCCGCACGAGCCGCGTAGGCAGCGGCACTCGCGCTGGTGTTGCCGGTCGAAGCGCAGATCACCGCCTTCGATCCCTCTTCGACGGCCTTGCTGATCGCCATCGTCATGCCGCGGTCCTTGAACGATCCGGTCGGGTTGGCGCCCTCGACTTTTAAGAAGACCTCACATCCGGTGAGTGCCGACAACACCGGAGCGGGCAGCAGCGGCGTGCCACCTTCCTGGAGTGTCACCACCGGAGTCGCGTCAGTGACCGGAAGCCACTCTCGGTATTCCTCGATCAGGCCACGCCACCGCGGCTGCGCAACTCTCAAGCCGGTCTGCCCGGCGCCCGTGGTCATTCGCTCTCCTCGCCCTCGACCCGCATGACGCTCGCGACATCGCGGACGGTGTCGAGAGTCCGGAGGTGCTCGACGGTGGCGGACAACGCCGCATCGGACGCGGCGTGCGTGACGATCACCAAGCTCGCGTCGTCACCGTGACCGGATTGACGCACCGCCTGGATCGAGACGTCGTGCGCAGAGAACACCGCCGCGACCGCTGCGAGCACACCGGCTTTGTCGGCGACGTCGAGGCTGATGTGGTAGCGCGTGACGGTCTCGCCCATCGACCGAATTTCCAAGTCTGCATAGGCGGATTCACCTGGCCCGAGCGCGCCCTTCACCTTGTTGCGCGCGACTGCCACGATGTCGCCGAGCACCGCACTTGCGGTCGGTGCGCCGCCGGCGCCGCGCCCGTAGAACATCAGCTGGCCGGCAGCTTCGGCTTCGACGAAGACCGCGTTATACGCCTCGCGCACGCCTGCCAACGGATGCGATCGCGGGATCATCGCCGGGTGCACCCGCACACTGACGCCGCGACCATCAGCAGTGCGCTCGCAGATCGCCAACAGCTTGACGACGCAGCCCATCTCGCGCGCGCTCGCAACCGCAGTCGCGCTCACATCGCCAATGCCTTCACGGTGGACGTCGCCAATGGTGACTCGGGTGTGAAAGGCAAGCCCAGCAAGGATTGCGGCCTTAGCGGCGGCATCGAACGCATCGATGTCGGCGCTCGGATCGGCCTCCGCGTATCCGAGAGCGGTGGCCTCGTCGAGAGCTTCGGCGAAGCCGGCGCCTGTTTCATCCATGCGCGTGAGGATGAAGTTCGTCGTGCCGTTGACGATGCCAAGGACCCGGTGCACGGTGTCGCCGGCGAGCGATTCGCGCAGCGGTCGCAGCAAGGGGATAGCACCAGCGACGCTGGCCTCGAAGTAGAGGTCGACGCCGTGCTTGCTCGCCGCGTCGTAGAGGGTGGCGCCGTCTTCGGCGAGCAGCGCCTTGTTGGCCGTCACGATCGACGCGCCGTGGCTCATGGCGCTCAGCAGTAGGGCCCTGGCTGGTTCGATGCCGCCGATGACCTCGACCACGATGTCAATGTCGTCGCGGGCGACGAGGCTCGCGGCATCGGTAGTGAAGAGGGCCGGATCGACATCGACGTCGCGCTTCCGGTTGAGCCGGCGGACGGCAATACCTGCAAGCTCAAGCGGGACGCCGACCCGAGCCGCGAGATCGTCGGCTTGCTCGGTCAGGAGGCGGGCCACTTCGGCGCCGACGACCCCACAGCCGAGCAGGGCGATCCGCAGCGGTCGCCCGTTCATCGTGGTTCTCCGTCCTGCTGGCCGTGTCGTTGGCTGCGTCGTGGTGGGCGTCGAGGCTCATTCTGCCCTGTCCTGACTTCTCGAGTGGCCTGCCGAGGGCGACTGCTCACTCGGTGCTCACGCGGTGCTCACGCGGTGCTCACTCGGCGTCGAGGCGAAGCAGGTCGTCGATCGTCTCTCGACGCACGATCAACCGCGCGACGCCGTCGCGGACCGCGACCACCGGCGGGCGCCCCAGGTGGTTGTAGTTGCTCGCCAGTGACCGGCAATACGCCCCGGTGACCGGCACGGCCAGCAAGTCTCCGGGCGCAACGTCTGCCGGCAGGAAGGTGTCACGCACCACGATGTCGCCAGACTCGCAGTGCTTGCCGACGACCCTGGTGAGAGCCGGTGGTGCAGTCGAGGCACGACTCGCGAGGGTGCACGAGTAAGTAGCGTCGTAGAGCGCGGTTCTGATGTTGTCGCTCATGCCGCCGTCGACGCTGACGTAGTTGCGAACCAAGCCCGGCGCCGACATCGACCGGCTTCACCGTGCCGACCTCGTAGAGCGTGAAGGTCGTCGGGCCGCAGATTGCCCGACCCGGCTCGACGCTCAGCCGTGGATGAGCAAGCTTGGCCGCGTCACACTCGCGCTCGACGATCGTGCGTAATTGTGCGGCCACGTAAGCGATTTCCGGTGGGTCGTCGGTGGCGATGTAGGCAACGCCGAGACCGCCGCCCAAGTCGAGTTCGGGCAGTTCGACGCCGAAGTCGTCGCGGATCTCTCGCAGCAGTGCGACGACCCGATGCGCAGACACTTCAAACCCGGCGGTGTCGAAGATCTGCGATCCGATGTGCGAGTGCAGACCGACCAGCTCAAGGGCGTCGGTCTCGAGCACGCGGCGAGCAGCCTCTTTCGCGTCTCCCCCGCGAGTGAGAACCCGAACTTCTGGTCCTCGTGGGCGGTCGCGATGAACTCGTGGGTATGCGCCTCGACCCCGACAGTTGTCCGGACGAGCACCCGCGGTCTGGTGGCGCGACCGGTTGCGAGCTTGGCCAGCCGGTCGATCTCGACGAATGAATCGACCACGATGCGGCCGACCCCCGCGTCGAGAGCAGCAGTGAGTTCGGCTGCCGATTTATTGTTGCCATGTAGGGCAATTCGACTCGGATCGAAGCCCGCATGGAGTGCTAGCGCGAGCTCTCCCACCGGTGCACACGTCGAGCCGCAGACCCTCCTCGGCAACCCACCGCGCAATCGCGACGGTCAGGAAAGCTTTGCCCGCGTAGTAGACGTCGGCGTCAGGGAAGGCGTCACGCCAGCTCCGGCAACGGTCTCTGAAGTCAGCCTCATCGACGATGTACGCCGGGGTACCGAAGTCGCGCGCCAGATCGGTCGCTGATACTCCCGCGACGGTCAGCACCCCGGCGCCGGACCGAGTGACGTTCGACGACCAAACCTGTGCATCGAGAGCGTTCACGTCGGCGGGTGCGGTGAGAGGTGCGCTACCGGGCTCGCGCGCATCGGCGTGTAGCGATCCTGCTTCGTGAGTGTGCACGACTACATCCGCTCGGGTGCGCTCACGCCGAGCAGATCGAGTCCGTTCGCCAGCACGATGCGGGTGGCGGTGCACAGCCACAACCGGGCTCGCGTGAGGTCAGTGACCGGGTCATCGCCCTGCGGCAGCACCCGACACGCATCGTAGAAACGGTGGTAAACGCCAGCGAGTTCTTCGAGGTAGCGCGCGACCCGATGCGGCTCGCGCAGCTCGGCTGCACTGGCGACGACCCGCGGGAATTCTCCTAATGCGCCGAGTAAATCGATCTCGCGGTCATGGGTGAGCAACGTCGGGTCGAGCTCGCCACGGTCGATGCCGAGCTCGGTGGCGTTGCGCAAGAGCGATGCGATCCTGGCGTGGGCGTACTGCACGTAGAACACCGGGTTGTCGTTCGTCTTGCGGGTGATGACCTCGATGTCGAGCGTCAACGGCGAATCGGTCGGATACCGCGAGAGTGAGTACCGAACCGCGTCGACGCCTGCCATCTCGACGAACTCCTCAAGCGTGACGATCTCGCCGGCCCTTTTCGCAAGCCGAACCTCGACGCCGCCCTTAAGGATTTTCACCAGCTGCCCGATCAGCACCTCGATGTTGTAGTCGGGGTCGTCGCCCGCGCAGGCCGCGATCGACTTCAGCCGGTGCACGTAGCCATGGTGGTCGGCGCCTAGCAGGTAGATGCACACGTCGAAGCCGCGGCTGCGCTTGTCGACGTAGTAGGCGGTGTCGGACGCGAAGTAGGTGAGCTCGCCGTCGCTCTTGACCAGCGGACGGTCCTTGTCGTCGCCGAAGTCGGTGGTGCGCAGCCACACCGCACCCTCGGCGTCATACATGTGACCCATCTCGCGCAGCCGCTCGAACCCACGCTCGACCGCGCCAGACGAGTGCAGCGACCGCTCCGACTTCCAGACGTCGAAGTGCGTGCCGAAGGCGTCGAGGACACCCTTCTGCTGCGCGAGCTGCAGCTCGTAGCCGATCTCGCGGAAGGCAGCCATCCGCTCGCCGTCAGGCAGATCGACGATGGTCGGCTTCGTCGCCAGTACTTGCTGGGCAAGGTCGGCGATGTAGTCGCCGTGGTAGCCGTCGGCAGGGATCGGCTGGCCGAGCGCTGCGGCTTCGAGTGAGGCGCCGAACCGATCCATCTGCACGCCGCGGTCGTTGACGTAGAACTCGCGGCTGACCTGCGCGCCGGCCGCACTGAGCACCCGGCCAATCGCGTCGCCGACCGCGGCCCACCTGGCGTGGCCGAGGTGCAGCGGGCCGGTCGGGTTCGCCGAGATGAACTCGAGGTTCACCTTCAAGCCCGCGAGGGTGTCGATATGCCCGTAGGCCGCGCCGGCCTCGACGACCCGCCGCGCAATGCCGCCTTGCTCCGCCGCCTCAAGGGTCACATTCAAGAAGCCCGGCCCGGCGACGTCCACCTTGGCAATGCCCTGTGTCTGGCGCAGGCGTGCCGCGAGCAGTTCGGCGATCTCGCGCGGCGGGCGACTTGCCGCCTTGGCCAATTGAAGAGCGATGTTTGTGGCGTAGTCGCCGTGCTCCCTGTTCTTGGGCCGCTCGATGGTCACGGCGCCTGGCGGCTCGACGGCGAGCTCGCCAGCCACGACGGCAGCCGCAACGGCAGCGATCACGGCCTCGGAGAGTTGCGCGGGAGTCACGGCCGGAGGTTATCGCAGCGCGGGGCTTGACCTCGTATGCGTTAGCTGGATGTTCAACCGCCGATGTCCGCAGCGCGGGCCTCGGCGAGTTCATGGACCGCCCGGATCAGGACGGCGGGATCGAACGGCTTGGTCACATATATATCGACGCCTGCTTCGAGGCCACGGCGAATATCGGTCTGCTGAGCCCGGGCGGAGACCATCACGATCTTGATGCCGGACGTCGAGGGGTCGGCGCGCAGTCGCGCCGTTGTCGTGAGCCCATCGAGAACCGGTAGCGCGCCGTCGAGAACGATCACGTGGGGTGGGTCGGTGGCGACCGCATCAAGGCAAGCCTGGCCGTCCTCGGCGTAAGTCACGTCAAAACCCTCGAGTTCCAGGTTCATCGTGATGAGGTGACGGATGACGGCGTCGTCTTCGACGACGAGCACCCGTCGGCGTCCGCTCGGCTGGTCGGACCCGCTCACGCGTGGACAGTACTGCAGAAGGTCCGCTGATACCCTCTGCACACTTGGGCCCCCGTAGCTCAGGGGATAGAGCACCGCCCTCCGGAGGCGGGGGCGCAGGTTCGAATCCTGCCGGGGGCACCGTGTGAGCTCTCAAGACATCGGAGCCTCCCCCGTTCAGTCGGGCTGAGTCAGTCGTAGTGGCGCAGTTGCGGCCAGAGCGTCGCCCACGATGCCGACGGGCGGCAGAGCATGATGGGCAAACCTTGTTCGTCGTTGTCGAGGCCGACGCCGTTGTCGACCCGGGCAAGTGTCGTGCACCCGGTAAATGACGGTGCTGCGTCGGACGGACCGTCGTACCCGATCACCAGTGCGCTGGTCGCACTCGCGGCTGGCTGGCCCCACTCGCTAAATCCGTTGTGCCCGCTGTAGGCGCGCGGGAGGCCGTGCGATCTCCCGAGCAGGTCGATTGCGCCGGCTTCGCCGTAGTTCTCGGTGAAGATCACCGCATCCGCGCGCTGCGCAGCGGGTATCGATTGCCACGCCTGGCTGACGGTGTCGACGAATTTCGGCCAGCCGACCGTCTCGCCCTGGTCAGGATTGATAGCCATGACGGCACTGCCCTGCAGCTTCTTTGGCGGCAGCAGCGGCAGCGCAATCACCGCACTCACGATGATCGAGATGGCGACGCCAACCGCCAACAGATTCGTGCGCAGCATTGCGCGGTGCCGATAGGTCCAGTCAGCGACCGGCAATGCGCCGACTCCCAGCAGAGCTGGATAAAAGCTCGCGAGGTAATACGCCTTGCCGTTGCCCACGAGATAGGCAACCGCGAGAACAAAGTAGAGCCACGGCAGGAATCGGACGTCGCGCAAGGCGCGCCGCCGAAACGGTGCGATCAAACCGGCGACCCAAACCGGCGCGAGTACCGGGCTCACCATCACCAACTGGAACGGAATGAAGCCTGCGCGGCCACCCTCAGCAGAGCCCGCAACGTTGCCTGCGACGGTCAGCTGCGGCCACCCGTGGGTTGCTTGCCACACCACGTAAGGGCCGGCGATTAGTGCGGCCGCGACGACCCCCAAGGCGAGCCAGCCGGAACGAAATGGCCACCGCGGACCCACGACCGCGAGGATCGCGACGGCAACCACGGCGACGAGCGCGACCTGTGGCTTCGCCTCGCAACCAACGCCCGCGACCACACCTGCACCGAGCAAAGCGCGGCCGCTGTGTCGAACCACTGCGCGAATCAGTAGCCAGCAAAGAGCGGTCGTGCTCAACAGATCGAAAGTGGTCGTGGTGACGAAGTGGCCAGTCGCCAACGCGAACCCCGACGACGCGGTGCACAGCGCCGCGATGATCTGTGCCCTTGAACTGCCACCGACTTCGCGCGCGACCAGGCCGGCGATGAGAGTCGTCGCCGCGGCCGCGGCCGCCGAGGGCAATCGGAGAACTAGCAGCGAGCCGGCCACGAGGTGATTCATTGCCCAACAGAGCAGCGGCACCAGCGGGGGCTGGTCGGGATAGCCGAACGCCGGATGTGAGCCCGACACGATGAAGTACATCTCGTCGCGGTGGTAGCCGTAGCGGGTGCTCGTCGCGATCAGGAGGACCGCCTGCGCCGCGGCGACGACGCCAACCCATACAACCAGTGGCGACAGCGCACGCGCCGCGGCTGGCGGCGGCTGGCCCTCGACGTCCTGCCCTGTCATGCCTCCAGCGTGGCAGCCGCGCGCAAGACCATTAATCGAAGGCCAACGGTCAGGCGTCCCGCCGCTTGAGCATGATGGCACCTGCGATGAGTGCGACTACCGCGAACAGGGCGGTGACTCCGATACCAGCCCACGGACTCAGCTGTGTCGGGTCGAAATCCCTGGTCAGCAGGATCTGCGTCCCGGCGTTGAGTGGCAGATATTTGCTCACGTCGTTCGAATACGGCTCGGGCAAGGCCGCCGCAAGGATCGGCGCGACAAGGACGATGCCGAATAGCGTCGCTATCGCGCCGGCGGTGTTGCGGACCAGGAAGCCGAGACCGACTGCGAGCAGGCCGATCAGCGTCAGGTAGATCGCGCCGCCCACGATTGCGCGTATCGCATCGTGGGTGCCGAGCGACGCCTGTTGGTGGGTGCTGGCTTGTGCCTGCTGGCCCAGGAGGAATGCAGCCAGAGCCGACGCCAACGACACGACGAACACGACGACGCCGAAGACCAGCGCTTTGGCCACCAGTACCGGTTGCCGGTGCGGAACAGCGGCCAGCGACGAGCGGATCATGCCGGTGCTGTACTCGCCGGTGATGACAAGGACACCCAGAACGCCGATCGCCAGCTGCGCCAGAAAGAGACCGCGCAGACTTATCTGGGTTGCGTCCAAGCTGAGCTTTGCGCCTGGACCGTTCCCCTGATTCACGCGAGTCGTATGAATAGCGCTGAATAACGTGCCGAGGCCCACGATCATGACAACCGCCGCCAGCAGGCTGAACCACGTCGAGCGCAGCGAACGAATCTTTATCCACTCTGACTTGATCACGCCGGCCTGGGTAATCCCCACCGGCCCGACGTCGGCGCGGGCGATCGTTGCGGCCGTCATCGCGCTCCCCCAAGTGCACTCGGCGCAGACTCCGCACCACTCAGTTCATTGCCGTGAAACTCGACGGCATCGCGGGTGATCTCCATGAACGCCTCTTCCAACGTCGCCTGCTGTGGCGTCAACTCGATCAACGGGATGGCTTCGCGTGCGGCAACGAGCCCAATCGCGGCGCTGTCCATTCCGCTTACTTGTAACAGGTCGGGCGAGAGCCGCTGAACGTTGACCGCGACGCTGCTGAGCAGCGATCCCAACCGGTCCGCCTCAGTGGTGCGCACCATGACCACGCCCGTGCCGGCGCCGCGGATAACCTCCGCGACACTGCCTGACGCGATCAGCTTCCCGCGCCCAACCACGATGACCTCGGTGGCGGTCACTGCCATCTCACTCATCAGGTGTGACGACACGAAGACCGTCCGGCCTTCAGCGGCGAGCGCCTTCAACAGGTTGCGGATCCACAAAATCCCCTCTGGGTCCAGACCGTTCACAGGCTCGTCGAGCAACAGCACGCCTGGATCACCAAGCAGGGCCGAAGCGATACCGAGCCGCTGGCCCATGCCGAGGGAGAACCCGCCGACGCGCTTGCTCGCGACGTCCTCAAGCCCGACGAGCCCGATCATCTCGTCGACCCGTTTGCGAGAGATGCGGTTGGTGGCTGCCATGGCGAGTAAGTGGTTGCGAGCTGAACGACCGGTGTGCACGGCACGCGCTTCCAAGAGCGCACCAACCTCGTGCAATGGCGCCGCAAAGTCGAGATAGGACTTGCCGTTGATCAGCGACCGTCCCGCAGTCGGTCGATCGAGGCCCAACAGCAGCCGCATCGTGGTCGACTTTCCCGACCCGTTCGGGCCCAAAAACCCAGTAACGAAGCCTGGTCTGACCTCAAAGCTGAGGTCATCGACGGCAATCTTTGATCCGTAGCGCTTCGTCAGCGCTTGTGCTTCGATCACGCGGCATGCACCCACCTGGTCTTGAGCAGCTCCGACATGAGTCGGACGCTACTGATAACTGCCGATAACTGCGTCGAAGCCACGCATGGTCCACAGCAAGCTCACAGGTGCACTGTCGACCGAGCCCCACACACCGAATGGTGGGCTAACGAGCAAGGGTGGCACATCAGTGATGACCCTGAGCGCGACCCTGAATCGGACGACGTAAACCCCGACCGGGCACGAGGAGCCGTGCGATGAGGGGGCGTGCCGGTGAGGGGGCGTGCGGTGAGCAGTCGGTGACCGGTGCGGTCAGCCCTTGACCGCACCGGTCAGGCCACCGACGATGCGGCGCTGGGCGATAGTGAAAAAGATGAGCGTCGGCAGCATCGACAACGCCGTGAACGCAAACACCTTTGCAGTGTCGGCCGAATACTGGGACTGGAACGTCGCGACGCCAAGTGGCAACGTGAAATGGATCTGGTTGTTGAACACCAGCAGCGGCAAGATGAAGTAATTCCAGCTCGTCACGAACGCCAAGATGGCGACAGTAGTCAATGCAGGCATCGAGAGCGGCAGCAGCACGCGCCAAAAGAATCCCAGCTTGGTCGTCCCGTCGATGACCGCGGCATCTTCGAGTTCAGCGGGGATGGCGCGCATAAACGGTCGCAGGATCACGATCGTGATCGATAGCGAAAACGCCGCTTCGGGCATCGCGACCCCGAACATGTTCTCGAGCAGTCCGAGATCGCGTAGCAGCAGGTAGAGCGGCAGCGACGCGACGGTCAGCGGGAACAGCAGACCGATCGTAAAAAACGAGAAGACCGCCTCGCGACCCTTGAAGGTATATCGCGAGAGAGCAAAAGCAGCCATCGACCCCAGTCCGACGGCCAAGACCGTTGCTGTCACGGCGATCAACGCGCTGTTCAGCAGGAAATGCCAAAACGTGTGCGACGTGATGATGGAGCGGTAGTTCGACCAGAGCCACGGGTGTGGCAGACCGGACGGGTCGCTGTTGATCTGTGGGGTCGAACGAAAGCCGCCGACGAAGATGTAGAGCACTGGCACGATCGTGACGATGATGATGACGACGGCAGCCAAGTAAGCGAGCGCGGTTGACAGCGGTGAGGTCGCCGCCCTGTTCCGAGTGCGCGGCGGCTTTGTGCGCACGGTCAGCATCTGCGTCGTTGCCGTCATCGCACCATCCTCGTGAGAGCGCCTTGGGTGTCGCGACGTAGTGCAAAGCGCTGGTAGAGCAGGGCGAATGCGAAGCAGAAGATGAACAGGATGACTGCAACTGCGCTGCCGTACCCGAATTCGTAGCTCTGAAAGCCCTTATCGATGAGGTATGTCGACATCGTCGTCGACGCGCCTGCCGGGCCGCCGAGAGTCATGATCCAGGGGATATCGAACAGCTGCAGCGAGCCAATCATGGAAAGGAAGATCCATACGCGGATGGTCGGGCCGAGCAGCGGCAAGATGACTTGTCGTGTCGTTTGCCACGGGCTCGCGCCATCGAGCGCCGAAGCCTCGCGCAATTCCGTCGGAATGCCCTGGAGTCCGGCGAGCAACAGGATGACGCCGAAGCCGATGTATTTCCAGGTGATGACGACGAAGAGCGTGTAGAGAACGATGTGTGTGTTGGCGAGCCAGGTCGTTATCAGGCCGCCGAGCCCTACATGCTTGAAGACTTGGTCAACGAATCCACCGGGCTGCAGAAGTATCAACCACATGACGGCGGTGACGGCTTCAGAGAGCACGTACGGAGCGAACACGACAAGCCGCAAGAATCCACGCCCGCGGAGTTGGCGATTGAGCAGCAAAGCGAGCGCGATACTCAGCGGCAACTGCAGGAAGAGCGACAGCAACGCGATTGTGATGTTGTGTTGAATCGCGTGCAGGAACACCGTGTCGGCGAACGCCCGTCGGTAGTTAGCTAGCCCGATGGGGTGGTTGAGGGGTCCGAACCCGCTCCACTTGAAGAAGCTGTAGTAGACCGCAACAGCGATGGGCACGAGAACGAACCCGACGAAGAGCACAAAGGCCGGGCCAAGGAGAAACACCAACTCCAGACGCTGGCGAAGTCCCGACCGGGCTGACCGGCCGGGACTCCGTCGAGCTGGAGGCGCCACGCCCGGCACGGGTTGCCCCGGCCGGGTCGTGGCGTGACCACTTACCATGACGAACCTTCACCAATCAGTTGGACACCACGCAGTCAGACATCACGCAGTTTGGACAGTGCGGTTACTGAGTTGCCGCCTTGCCGGCTGCGTCCGCGATGTCTTGAGGTGATCCCTGGCCGGCAAAGAAGTTCGACACTGCGTCGTTCACGGCGTTGCCCACGTTCGTCGGAAGCGCCTGGTCGAAGTACAGCTGGTTGTACGAGACACCCTGCAGGTAGGTGAGCACCTTCTGCAACGTCGGGTCGGTGATCGCCGAGGTCGCGCCACCATTGGACGGGATGCTGATGGCGTTCGCCTTGACGAGTTGCTCTTCGATCGGTGCGCTGGTCATGTACTGCAGGAAAGCAGCACATGCGTCAGGCGCCTTGGTCGAGCACGAGAAGCCGTCACCGCCACCGAGTGCCGCACCGGGCTCACCGTTGCCACCGGTGATCGACGGGAATGGGAAGAAGCCCATCTCGCCTTCGACCGTTGACTGCTGGGCGGTCGGAAGCAGGCCGATAATCGTCGGAATCTCCCAGTCACCCTGCAACTCCATCGCCGCCTTGCCGTTCGCGACCAACCCCGCCGAGCTGCCTGCGCCCTGCTGTGCAGGAGTAGCGAGGAAACCGGTGTTGAAGGGCTTCGCGTCGAGGAGCGTCTTCAGGTCGTCGCCCGCCTTAACGAAGCACGGGTCGGTGAACTTGGCTGCGGCGATGCCCGCCGTGATCGTGTCCTTCGGGCATTCCTTCAATACGAAGTTCTCCCAGTAGAACGCGTCGGGCCACTTGTCCTTGCCGCCGACGGTCATCGGAGTGATGCCGGCCGCCTTCAGCTTCGTGATGTCGGCCAAGAGATCGGTCATCGTGGCCGGGGGCGAGCTGATGCCAGCCTTGGCGAACAAGTCGGTGCGGTACCAGAAGCCGACCACGTGGTAGTCGTATGGGACGCCGAGTTGCTTGCCGTCATTCGACCAACCTGAGGCACTCTTGCCCAGGTCACCGATCCAGCTCGACGTGAGCTGCGTGAGGTCGGCGAGCTTGCCGGACTGGGCCTGGATGGCCTCGGCGCCCCCGCCCCACTGCTGGAAGATGTCAGGCGGCGTGCCCTGCAACGCGACCTGAATCTTCGTCTTGATGGTCTCGTTCTGGATCGGCTGAACGCTGATGGTCACGTTCGGGTGGGCTGCATGGAAATCGTCCGCCACCTTCTGGAACGCGGTCTTGCCCGGATCTGTCGAGGCGTTGTGCCACCACGTCAGAGTCACGTCTTTTCCGCCATTGAGCTGGCCGCCGGAGCGAGGATGCAGCTCCGCTCGCGGGCGTACTCGCCGCGGTCGTGGGCGCACTGCTCGCCGACGTGCTCGCGGCCGGGGTGGCGGCTGCCGAGCTTGCAGGTGCCGCGGTCTTCTTGGAGCTCGAGCAGGCGGAAATTGCCAGGGCTGCGACTGCCGCGATGGCGGTCGCCCTGGCGAGCTGGTGAGGTAAGCGGTTGGTGCGGCTCGTCATGAACGTCCCTTCAGCGAGGGTCCCGCACTCGACACGGGTGCCCGGAGGTGGGGTACGGCCGTCACCGGTCGTACCGAAAGTTACCGAGAACGTCACGATAGTTCCGACGGCGGCGCTACGGTAAGGCTCACGCTCTCCCCCGGTCAACCTTTTCCTGGGAACCTTCCCGAACCGTTATCTTTGGCCATCTGAGCGGCCATTGACG
The DNA here is from genome assembly GCA_963737705.1 of uncultured Actinomycetes bacterium. Classification (GTDB taxonomy): domain Bacteria; phylum Actinomycetota; class Actinomycetes; order Acidothermales; family Acidothermaceae; genus PALSA-607. The sequence continues at coordinate 1,349,355 of CAVTTP010000006.1, read as the reverse complement.
CCCGAGACAGTTCCGATAGTTTCCGGTACTATCCCGATGTTCGTCAGCCGGAGCGCCCTCACGAAGTGGATACAACGTGGTGACAGATGAGCCCACCAGCGGGCTTGCTACGGCAACGGAGTTGCCGTGGCGCGACACCGACCTGCCACTGGCGGAGCGCGTCACCGACCTGCTCGGACGGATGACGCTCGAGGAAAAGATCGGTCAGCTGTACGGCGTGTGGGCCGGGGCCGACCCTAAGGGCGACGGCGTGGCGCCGCATCAGCACGAGCTGGTGACCTCGGACGTGCCGTGGAGTGAGCTGATCGCACATGGCCTCGGGCACCTGACACGTCCCTTCGGGACTGTGCCGGTAGACCCGGCTATGGGTGCCCGCTCACTTGCGCGCGCACAAGCCGACATCGTCGCAGCAAGCCGTCACGGCATTCCCGCGATCGCACATGACGAGTGCCTGTCGGGATTCATGGCTTGGGGGGCCACGATCTACCCCACCGCTCTTGCATGGGGTGCGACGTTTGATCCGTCGCTCGTCGAGATCATGGCGGCGCAGGTCGGCGAAACGATGCGCTCCGTCGGCGTCCACCAAGGTCTTGCTCCTGTTCTCGACGTGGCCCGCGACTACCGCTGGGGCCGCATCGAGGAGACGATCGGCGAAGACCCCTACCTGGTCGCGACAATCGGCACTGCCTATGTCCGCGGCCTCGAATCGGCTGGCGTCGTCGCGACGCTCAAACACTTCGTTGGGTACTCGGCGTCGCGCGCCGGGCGCAACTTCGCGCCGGTGTCGGCGGGTCCGCGCGAGGTCGCGGACATCTTGCTACCCCCTTTCGAGATGGCGATCCGCGACGGCGGCGCTCGTTCGGTCATGCATGCGTACACGGAGATCGATGGCGTTCCGGGTGCCGCGAACAACCGTCTTCTGACCGACCTGTTGCGCGACGAATGGGGCTTTGAAGGCACCGTCGTGGCGGACTATTTCGGCGTCACCTTTCTTGCCCTGAACCACAAGGTCGCCGCCGACGAAAGCAGTGCAGCTGCTTTGGCGTTGTGGGCCGGCGTCGACATCGAGTTGCCTGGTGTTCGCTGCTATGGGCAGCCGCTCGTCAACGCAGTCGAGTCAGGAAGGTTGTCGGAGGAGTTCGTCGACCGGGCGACGCGGCGAGTGTTGACGCAGAAAGGCCAGCTGGGCCTGCTCGACCCAGGCTGGAGCCCACAAGCGCCAGCAATGCAGCGGTTGCAGCAATCGAGTGACACGTCCGACGACGTGAGCGGATCGATCGAACTCGACGCGGCCGAATCACGTGCGGTTGCTCGCCAGCTCGCCGAGGAGTCGGTGGTCCTCGTCGCAAATAACGGCGTGCTCCCAGTCCGCCGTGGCGCGCGCATCGCTGTGATCGGCCCACGTGCCGACGATGCGTTCGCAATGCTCGGCTGCTACACGTTCCCGAGCCACGTCGGGGTTCAGTACCCGAAGTGGCCACTCGGCCTTTCGATCCCGACACTGCTCGAGGCAACGCGCAAGGAACTGCCTGACGCCGAGGTCACCTTTGCCGCAGGCTGCGACGTCGACGGGGCGGACGTCGGCGGCTTCGCGTCCGCGGTGACCGCGGCGGGCGCTGCCGACGTGTGCGTCGTCGCGCTCGGTGACCGCGCGGGCCTTTTCGGGCGAGGGACATCCGGCGAAGGATGTGACGCCGAAACGTTGGAACTGCCCGGCGTGCAGGGACAGCTGCTCGATGCGATCATCGCGACCGGGCGTCCAGTCGTCCTCGTGATGGTCTCTGGCCGTCCGTACGCGCTTGGGAAGTATGCCGATCGAGTGGCGGCGGTCGTGCAGTCCTTCTTCCCCGGAGAAGAAGGGGGCCCAGCACTCGCCGGCGTGCTTTCGGGTCGAGTCAATCCTTCCGGCCGACTGCCGGTGTCCATCCCGCGCAGCCCGGCCGGTCAACCGGGCACGTATCTGACTGCGCCACTCGGACTGCGCAGCGGCGTGAGCACCGTCGATCCGACACCGCAGTGGCCCTTCGGTCATGGGCTTTCATACACCAACTTTCAGTGGGGTGACGTGGAAGTCGACGGCGCCGCGGTGACGCAGGCGGATCGCGTCGATTCGACGACGGACGGCGCGTTGCGTGTGTCGCTCACGGTCTCCAATACCGGACGACGGACGGGCACCGACGTCGTCCAGCTATACCTGCATGATCCGGTCGCCCAAGTCACTCGCCCCGACGTCCGCCTGATCGGATACACGCGGGTTGAGATCGAGCCGGGCCAGTCGCGGCGGGTTTCGTTCGATGTGTCGGCAGACCTCACGTCCTTCACGGGCGTGGCGGGTGTCCGGATCGTAGAGCCGGGCGACCTTCAACTTCGGCTGTCGACGTCAAGCAGCGAATCGCGGCACATCGTGAACATCCGACTGCTCGGACCCGAGCGGGCCGTAGGGTTGTCACGGCGCATGGTGGCCGACGTCACGGTGGAGTAGGGACAGATCCCTGCGAGCCACAACTGTGGATACGCGCGGCTTGCGTATCGTGGAATGCACTTTCGAAGGAGACTCGTCGTGGCCGTCGCGGATCGAGGGCGGGTGACTCGGGTCACCATCGCCGCCATCGCCGCAGAGGCGGGCGTCTCGGTGCCTACCGTTTCGCGAGTCCTGAACGGTCGCGTCGATGTCGCGGCGGACACCCGAACCCGCATCGAAGAGCTCCTCGAGAAGCATGACTACCAGCGCCGCGGCCTCGGCAAAGGCACCCGCGCCAACCTCATCGACCTCGTGTTCAACGACCTCGACAGTCCGTGGGCCGTCGAGATCATTCGCGGCGTCGAAGATGTCGCCCACGATGCCGGCGTCGGAACTGTCGTGTCGGCAATCCACAACCAGGTCACGTCGGAGCGCCGATGGTGGCAAAACGTTCAGGCGCGTGCGTCCGACGGCATCATCTTGGTCACGTCGCATCTGCAACCGAAGCTTCAAGCGGAGGTGCATCGCTACCTGCCCACCGTCGTCGTCGATCCCTCGGGCAGCCCGTCCTACGACGTACCGACCATCGGCGCGACGAACTGGGCCGGCGGTCTCAGCGCGACTGAACATCTCATCGAACTCGGGCATCGGCGGATAGGAATCATCACGGGTCCGCCGCGGCTGCAATGCAGTCGCGCGCGCCTCGACGGATATCGCGCCGCCCTTGAAGCCGCGGGTCTGCAGTTCGACAACGACCTCGTCTACACCGGCGACTTTTACCACGAGTCAGGCTTCACCGGCGGGCAACAATTTCTTGGGCTGCCCGACCCGCCAACCGCGGTGTTCGCCTCCAGCGACCAGATGGCGTTCGGCGTCTACGAAGCCGCGCGGCAACATGGTCTGCGGGTGCCAAGTGATCTCAGCATTGTCGGCTTCGACGACCTGCCGGAAGCCCCGTGGGCTTCTCCCCCGCTCACCACCGTTCGACAGCCGCTTGCGGAGATGGGTGGGCTCGCCGCACGAACCGTGCTACGGCTGGTGCGCGGCGAGCCGATCGAGACCTTGCGAATTGAGCTGTCGACACAACTCGTCGTCCGCGAGAGCACCGCCCCGCCGCGCGCCAAGTAGTTGGCTGGCCGGCCTACTACTTAAGGGGTAGCCGATGACGGCAAGTTAGTCCTCGGGTGCGACGACAGGGCAGGTGAGGACTTCGAGACTGCTCTACGAGCAAGCAATTCCGCTGCTCCTCAGTAGAGCAAGAGGTTCGACATGACACGCACATCAGCGCTGCGTTTCGGATCGACGCGGGCGAGGCGACTGGCCGCGATCGCGATCTCGGCGGGCGTCGGCGTCGGCGTCACATTCGGTGCGGGGGTGTCCAACGCCGCCGCTACCAGCGGGAAGATCAAGACCCTGCATTTCTCGCCGAGGCTGCCCCGTTCAGCTACCTGATCGAGGGAAGCACGGTCATCGACAATCCCAAGCAGAACCCCGCGCCCGGAGACGTGCAGGACGACACGAACTACGACTTCGCGGGTAACCACTTACATCATGCCAAGCACTGGTCTGCCACGGACAACCTGATGTGCGTTATCACAGGTCGCGGCACAGGTACCTGCTTCGACCAGTTGACGATCGGAAATTCGGCGATCCTGTCCGAGGGGCCGCTGTCGATGACGACGACCGAGCACCTCGTCATATACGGCGGCACCGGCATCTTTGAAGACGTCACCGGCCAGCTAACTGCGGTGAACGTGGATCCCTCCAGCGAAATAAGCCCGACAGATCTCACCCTCACATTTCACTCCGCCGGCTGACCTCGACCGCGGGCCTATTCGACAGCGCATACGCTCCGTTCGCGAGACACTTCTGCCATGCAGAAGACGATTGAACTCGGGTCCTATAGCAGTGCTGGTCTCTCCGTTGTCTGGGTACACGACTTTGAGCTGACAGTCGAAGTTCGTGGCGCCGAGGTTCTTATCCATGGCAACGGAGCTGGCCTATTGTCGCTTGCCCAACACCTCGCGACGCTCGCCGAGCCCGGCGTTCCGTCGGGGGTTCACCTCCACCTTGATGAGCACAACTCCCTTGAGCCTGGCTCCGCACAGCTCGTACTGGAGAGACGCGACCGATAGCCAACATGTCAGAGTCTTTGAAGACTCGTCCTTGCGCCGGACGCCGATCGTCCTGACGGTCGGGCTAGTTGGTCTCGTAGTAGAGCGTTACGCGCCATACCGTTGGTCCGTTATCACGGATCGGCGTCGCCGCAACCCAGCCGAGAATGCCGTCCGTAGTCGTGACCTCGTCCGAGTGCCACACGGCTCGCCGTTGCAACCAGGCCGAGCTTCCGGCTGGGAGCAGATAGATACCTGGCGGCTCCCATGGATCGAGGCGACTGATCGACGTGAGAGTTAGCGACGCAGGCCTCACCGGGTCCTCGGCGACCGGCACGGCAACAACTGCCTTGGCATCGAGGGTGCGCGCCTCGATCGCGGCCTCGAGCGCCAACGACACCCACGCCGTGTCGTCGAACGACGGCACTAAGCCATCAAAAACCGGATCGTCGAAGTGCACGTGCGTCCCCGAACCAGGTGACCGGATCATGCCGTCGACGACCGAGTGAACAGCGCTTCTGAACGGCGAAGACATGCATGGAATCTAGCGCTGCCGTCGGGGAGCGGGTCAGTCGAAGTACTCACTCGGCTCCCACCCTTATCGCGCGCCTGCCGCCGGCTTCTGGCGGCAGAATCGGATAGGTCGGTCGGACAACTCTTAGCCCCAACGTGGCGTCCTCGGGAGGGTGATCGCGCAGGATCGGCGGCAGATGGTGCCCGCGTCGCTCACGGCGGCGGCCGCATGCGGTGCAGTGTCGGATGACGGGCCTACCGTTCGTGGAAAAGGTGAGCCGCAGCCGCGGTCCGGGAGAGAGGCCATGACGTGGTGCAGTACCTGATCACATTCCCCAGCGACGCGATGGACCACATACCCGAGGAGGCGTGGCTGGAGGTTGGCAGGGCTGCGCACGCGGTCTGCCAGGAGGCCATCGACGCCGGGGTATACGTCTTGTCCGGTGGCATGGAAGCCGAGCCCGCGACCTTCGTGGCCACTGACGGCAATACCACCGAGGGCCCGAGACCGAGCTTCATCGGCGGCATCACGATCGTGGATGTGCCCTCACGTGACGAGGCGCTGACGTGGGCTTCCAAGATCGCTGCTGCCTGCCGCTGCACACAGGAGGTCCGCGCAGTCGCATCCGATCCCGAGTTGGACGCGATGCTCCGCGAGGCGGCGAGCCACCGGCTACGTCGCGACGAGGGCTGACCAGAGGGCACGCGTATCGGCGTGACAGCGCGGTCGCCGGCGACCTGCGCCGCCGAGAACCGCACCTGTTGTCGCAGATGTGGGTAATGCATTGACAGACTGTCGGCCATGCTCGGCGACCGCAGTCATCCGCCGTGGCGGGCCGTCGCGCTATTAGTTGCGGGCGCGTTCTTCATGGAGAACCTCGACGGCACCATCATTGCGACCGCAGCACCACGAATGGCGGGCTCACTCGGCGTCCGGGCTGTTGATCTGAACGTTGTGATTACGGCCTACCTGCTCACGCTAAGCGTCTTCATTCCGGTCAGCGGATGGCTCGCCGATCGGTTCGGTGCCCGCGTCATCTTCGGCACTGCCATCGCCGTGTTCACCGTCGCATCGGGACTATGTGCGATCAGTACCAGCCTCGGCGAACTCACCGCATTCCGAGTCTTGCAAGGAATCGGCGGCGCCATGATGGTTCCGGTAGGCAGGCTCGTCGTCCTGCGAAAGACAACACCCGCCGAGTTGATCGAAGCCTTCGCGTATCTGACCTGGCCGGCGTTGGTCGCTCCAGTCATCGCACCCGCTCTCGGCGGCCTGCTGACGACGTATGCCTCATGGCGCTGGATCTTCGTCATCAACCTTCCACTCGGCGTCGCCGCACTTCTCGTCACCGCACGCATCGTCCCGAATCTTCCGCATGTCGACCGGACACCGCTGGATTTGCAAGGATTCGTATTGACTGGCGTCGGGCTTGCGACGCTGGTCACCAGCCTCGAGTTGGTAGCGGCCCGCAGGGTCGACTGGCTGTATGCCGGGACGACGGGAGCCGTCGCGCTCGTGACGATGGGCCTCGCAGTGCGCCACCTGCGACGAGCGGCTCATCCGTTGGTGGAATTGTCGTCGCTTCGAATCCCGACGTTTCGCGTGACCACGCTAAGTGGCTCGTTCTTTCGACTCGCCATCGGAGCGGTGCCGTTCCTCCTACCACTGATGTTCCAGGACGCGTTCGGCTGGAGCCCACTCAAAGCAGGCGTGCTCGTGGTGGCCGTGTTCGTCGGCAACATCGGAATCAAACCATTCACCGGCCCGCTGCTGCGCCGATTCGGCTTCCGAACTGTCTTGGTGCATTCGGCGTTGTGGAGTGCGGCGACCATCGCGTTGTGTGCTCTAGTCACCGCTCATACTCCGCTGGCGGTCACAGCGCTCATCCTGTTCGCGAGTGGAGTCTTTCGGTCCATCGGATTCACCGCTTACAACACGATCGGCTTTGTCGACGTGCCCGTCGATGCCATCGGCGATGCCAACACGCTGACCACCACGATCCAGCAACTCACGATGGGCCTGGGTGTCGTCGCGGGCGCTCTCGCGCTGCGCGCGGGGGGCCCTATTGCCGATGCCTTCGGCATCACAGCGGGCGCGCGTACTGCGTTCGCGGCTGCGTTCTGCCTGATCGCCATGGTCGGGCTGCTGGCGGTCATCGAGTGCGCGCTGCTACCACGTGACGCCGGCGCGGCCGCCACGGCCGCGCCTATGGTCGAGCAGCCAACGTGAGCAAGGGAGCGGTGACCGTTGTACTGCTGAAGAAGGCCGGCACGGCCTCAGCGGCCAGCGGTCGCGCAAAGTGGTAACCCTGGCCAAGGTCGCACGACAGTGCGCGCAAGCTCGCGAACTGCTGCGCCGTCTCGATGCCCTCGGCGACCGTTTCCATGTGCAAGGTGCGGGCCAGTTCGACAACGGTCCGCACGATCGCTGAGCCTTCGACTGATGTCTCGATAGTGTCGATGAACGCCTTGTCGATTTTGAGTTGGTCGGCGGGGAAATGCTGCAAGGATGCGAGTGATGAGTAACCGGTACCGAAGTCGTCGATGGCCAGCCGGACACCGAGCGCTTTCAGTGGGCTGAGCCGGTCGATGATCCGAAGTGGATCGTGCATCAGCACGGATTCGGTGACCTCGAGCGTCAATGCCTGGGCAGGCAGCCCGGTCTGCCGTAGCACGTCGGTCACCATGTCGGCGAAGCCTGGATCGTCGAGTTGGCGGGCTGACACGTTGACGCTGATTCGCAGGTCCGGGAGCGATGATGCACGCCAGATCGCCGCCTGGGTGCAGCTGGAACCCAATACCCACTGGCCGATCTCGACGATGACGCCGTTGCGCTCAGCGATCGGGATGAAGGTGTTCGGCGCGATCAAGCCCCGCACTGGATGATCCCAGCGCACCAACGCCTCGACCGCGACCGGCTTGCCGGTCCGCAGGTTGACCACGGGTTGGAACTGAAGGCGAAGTTCATCGCGCGCGACTGCATGGTAAAGGTCGCTGCCGAGCTCCAACACGTCCATCGTCTCGGTGTGCATGCTTGGGTCGTAGACCAGTGCAGCACGTGCGCCGCTGCGCTTCGCGCGGTACATCGCGACGTCCGCATTACGCAGGAGCTCATCGGCCGTGCGCAGCGAACCGTCGCTCGACGCGATGCCGATGCTCGCAAACGCGAACACCTCTCGGCCCACAAGTCGGATCGGCTCGAGGAGCGCCCGCGTGATGCGGCTGGCGACGATCTGGCCGGCGTCGGAGCCAACGGTCCTTTCAAGCAGGACGGCGAACTCGTCTCCTCCGAGACGGGCAGCGGTGTCGTCCTCGCGTAAGGCTTCGCGCACTCGCGCCGCTACCCACGCCAGGAGTTCGTCGCCGGCCGCATGGCCCAGACTGTCGTTGACGTCTTTGAACCGATCGAGGTCGATGAAGAGCACGGTGATCTCCGTGCCCATCCGGGCGCCGTTCTGCAGCGCCTGATTCAAGCGGTCGAGGAACAGCGAGCGGTTCGGTAGCCCGGTAACCGAGTCGTGGTAGGCGTCGCGCATCGCTTCGACCGTGCGCGCGTCGGTCAAGGCAAGGCTCGCCTGCTCAGCGAACGCCGCGAGCATTTCGCGGCGGTCGTCCACGTCGGGTGTCTCGGGCAGCACCACGGTCACGAGGCTGCCGATCGTCTCGCCTTCGATATGCACGGGTGCGGCGAGCGCAGTGCAGCCGACCGCGTCATCGTCGCTGCTCACTCTGGTGACCACACCGTCGATGGACACCGATTCCGCAGCGGCCGCCATGACGAGTGCGTCGTGATCGTCAATGTCGTCGGCCGGTGCGGCCGAAGAAACGATCCGATGCCGACCGGCGAGCGGATCGCTGAGCACGAGCGCGACAAAGGCATCGCTGAGTAGCGCAGCCGCACCAGCGGTGACCGCGTCAAGCACGGTCTGTAGCGGCGCGCGATGCGAGATTGCCCGTTGGATGGTGAGCAGCGACTCCAGCAACCTCTGACGTTGCCCGAGAGTGTCGAGCAATCTCAGCCGCTCCGTCGCTTCCTGCTCACGTTCGTTACGCAATCTGCGCTCGACCTGCAACGTGCGCAGGCTGCGCAGTGCCAAGCCGAGAACGCTTGCCATGCTGAGCAGCAATTGCCGTTCCTCGCCGCTGAACTCGTCACCTGCTCGGCCGACGACGAGGTGCCCGGAGCGATCGTCGTAGAGATGCGCGGCGACGGAGTGCAATAACCCGAGGCCTGCGACATCAATGACGGTGGTACCAGCGACGGCTCGGATCAGCGCATCGGTGGGCGGCGCGGCGCGACCGACACCGATGCACGCCAAGACGTCATCGTCGCGGACTAATGCGCCAAGCTCCGCGCCGAACGTCTCGACCGCGCGCTCGACCGCTACCCGGACAGCGTCGTCCTCGGTTTCCTGGGACGCCACCGCGTCGAAGTATTCGGTCAGCTGGTGGACGGACCAGTGGTAAGCCACCGTGCGCTCCTCACCCGAAAGCCACGATCACCAAGGTCAGATGGTGCATGCCGCGCGCGCCGCGAGTTCGCGCTATCTCGCCGTACGTATAAAACCCGCCGAACGGCGCGCCTGCGGCCCGGTGCACGAACTTGGCGACCTCGTCGCGAACGCCGTCGGGCTCCAGAAACATGAAGCGCACGCCACAGTCGAAGGCAAGGAAGCCGATCGGCGGGACGCCCTCGAGCGGCTCGACTGCCTCGGCGTACGCGTCGTCGACGCTGGAGAGCAAGCCCTCGCGGTCGGTCTCCATCGCCCACAGCAGCGCGCCCTGCGGTACCGCCACCAACGACTTGATCGAGCCGTCGGCGACGTTCCCCTCGTGGATGACCCGAATGTCTTCACCACTGCGCCGTGACATGCCCAGCGGATGCTGCATCGCAAAGAATCTGAAGGCCGCCGAGTCGGGAGCCAGTGACTGCGGCGCACCGACCCGCTCCGAGAAGACGGTGAGGGCAGGTTCGCCGTCGAGCGCGTGCACTGTCCCGCCGCTGCTGCTCGTCACCACCATGGGTTCGCCTGACTTGCGCCACCCATGGGCGACGCCAACGCCGATGGGCGCGTCCGAACCGATTGCTGCCGCCACAACCGCGTCAGTAAGGACTTGGACACCGTCGGCGTCAGCGATGAACTGGAAGGTCTTCTCGTACAGGTAGTTGTCAGCTGCGCAGCCGCCGGCGAGCGGCACTGTGCCGCCGACCACGCTGTACGCGCCGCGGACCAGCTCGTGCTGCTCGCCCGCCAGCCCATCTGCCAGCAAGACCAGGATTTTGTGCTCACGGGTCAGCTCATGCACTGCGCTCGCCACCGTTTCACCGGCAGCGCGCTGATTCGCCCCGACGTTCAACGCGGCACTGATGCGAACCTCGAAGCCGTCGCCGCCCAAGACACTGACGACCACTGAGGCCTCGGCCGGTCCGGTCTGGGCGAGCTGCGCAATACCGGTGCACCCGATCAGGGGTGCGTTACCCGCCTCGGAGCGAACCCCGTCGATCATGGCTTGGTAATCGACGCCCTCCGGGCAGAAAACCATCACGAGCGATGCTTGCCGGCCAGCCAGCGCTTCCCGAGCCGCTTCCGCACCTGCCGCGGCCACGTCGCTGTTGCAGCTGCGACCCGACCCGAACCACCGTCGCTGCGTCGGAGCCGTCTGCGAGCCCAGCGGTTCGAGCTCGGCCAGCTGCACGCCGTCCAGCACAGTCATTCGTAGCCTCCAGAGCACCCCAGACAGAACTCGTCCCCTTCGCATCGGCCCACGGGAGGCGGATGTGAGGACTATCGGGTGCCCGTGAGGGCGTGACTATCGGACGACGACGACGGTGCAACTCGCGTGGTGGACGCAGTGATCGCTGACAGAGCCCAGCAACAGCTCGGCGAATCCGCCGTGCCCGCGCGATCCGACCACGAGGAGGTCCGCGCTCTTCGAGCGCTCGACCAGCGCGAGCGCCGGGGCGGCGTTGACGACATGCGTGCGCAGCCGATCTGCGGGCAGGTCGATGCCGCTGGCGGCCTTCTCGACGACGGCCTGGGCCTCATGCTCGGGGTTGTACCCACCCACGACGAGCGGCAGCCCGTACGACATCGGCCGCGCCCAGACGATCAGCAACTCCAGGGTGCCGCCGGTTGCCCGAGCCTGCTCGGCGGCCCACGCGGTCGCCTTCACACTCTCATCGGACCCATCAACGCCGACAACAATCAACGGCCGGGCTACTTCTGAATCAACGCTCATAACGACTCCTTGGTGTCATGGGTCAAGCGTGCAGCGCGCGGTGACGCATCGGCACAGGCGTTGGTCCCGGCCACTTAGGCAGAAGGGCTCACCGTCTGCGCGCCAGCTTCGGGTGCCGGCGGCGCGATGACTGCCGTGGGCGCCTTCTTGGCCAGGATCTTCTTGGCGACCTTCTTGGGCGGCGCGCCTTTCTTTGCAGGCGCGGTCTTTTTGGCGGGCAAAGCCCCCTTCGTCGCGGCGGCTTTCTTTGCCGGCGCGACCTTCTTGGCAGCGGCCACCTTCTTTGCAGGTTCGCTGGTGGCAATTGCGCTGGGATCCAGGTCGATCAGCCGGCACGGAATGTCGGTGTTCTCGTTGACCCAAAAGCTCGCGCACACGCGGTGATAGCCATCGGCGATCTGCAACGGAAAGCCGCGCAAAAGGTCACCGCGCACCAGCAGGACCGGTGAAAGCGCGCGGCCCTTCCGGATCTTTCGCAGATCAGACGCCACATGCGGATTCTCGACCGTCAGCAACGGCTCCCTCGAGGCGCGCAACAGGTCCTTGGCCTTGTAGTGGGCAACCGGGGCGGATTGCAGTCGTGCGATCAGCGATGCCCGAAGCCGGTCGTCACCAACCAGTAGCGACAGATAGCTGTCCGCCGCGGGGTAGTCATGCGCGTCCGGGGCGTTCTCCCATATCACTTGCGCCATCGGGTTTCCCTCGATCGTGGGGCCAGCCAATCGACGTCCGACATTCTGCCCTAACTTCGGCGTGCGTCACGATCTTCCGGGCGCCCGATTGCCTGCCCCAAGCCGCGCTAAACCGCGGGCCTCGAGCCAGAGCGCCGCGTACGCGCGCGCGGCCTCGCTGGACGGCGCGAAGGCGTTGACCGGCTCGCGCTTTGGGCCCATGTTCTCCACCACTGCGGCCGCCGGAATCGCAGCGTCGGCGATGCCGGGGCGTCCGTCACGGAGGGCGGCCATCGACTCGCGGTGCAGCTTCTTGCGGCGATCAACCATCGAGAAGAATGCGAGGACGGCGGGTCGCGGCGCCTTCGCCGCGGCAACAAAGTCGATGAGCTGGTCGTAGGTCCTGACGGCGAGCGTGGTCGGAATCAGCGGCACCAGCAGGGCATCCGTCGCGCGCAGGACACTCTCCGATACCAGCGAAACGCTGGGCGGGCAGTCGAGAAAAACCACGTCGTAGTCGGCGGCGACCGTCGCAAGGAGCTCGGTGAATCGCCGGGTCGGGCTCTTGCCGTGATCCAGCGCGAGATCCATGTTCCGGTAGGAGAAATCCGCGGGGAGCAGATCGAGGTTGTCGTAGTCGGTCGCTTTCACCGGAACATCCATGCCGGTGCGACCCCGGACCAACGCCTTGGCCCCACCCGACACACCAGACTTGATACGGAATAAGAATGTCGCCGCTCCCTGGGGATCGAGGTCCCACAGCAGGGTTCGCTGTCCCTCACTCGCGGCCAGGTAAGCAAGGTTCACGGCCGCTGACGTTTTGCCGACGCCGCCCTTGATGTTGTAGGTAGCGAAGACCTTCACGACACACGCTCATAGAGGGCGGCGAGATGCGCCCGTGGCTGCGGTCCGGCAAAGCGTTCGAACAGCACCGCGAAGGTGCCACGTGCGACGACCTGACGCTCCCCCAGCCGGTCGGCGAGCCGGCCCATCGCCATGACAGCCTCCACCGTCGCGGCGTCCGAGGAGTTCGCGGCAAGCATCTGCGCAGCGAACGACCGGATCGCATGCTGCTGCACTTCGGTGTCTTGGAACTCGCCGAGACAGTCCTGCAGTTTCTTCAGGTCGTCGATCAGCGCTCGTTGCGCCGTGGGGTTGTGCAGCGACCCGAAAATCTCCAGCGAGTACCGCAGTTCTTTGCAGCGCTTGCGCAGGTCGTGCAGATCACTCGGCGGCGATTCCGGGGTGATCGCGTTGCCAGCTTTGATGACGCGCTTGAACGCTCGAGTGACAGCCGACTTCGCCACCGACTCAACGCGCGACACAGCTGGCGCATCCGCTTGCGTTTCGGTGGGGGCGCCCTCGGTAGGCAGGTCGCCGCCTGTCGATACTGCGGACCACGCGGCCAACGCCCGTTTCGCGCGAACTGAACGCAACGACCGCACCAGCACCGCATGCTCTGATGCTTGCGCTGCAACGAGAAAGTCTCGAAAAGGTCCGAGTTGCGACACATTCCAGCCCGGCGCCGTCACCTCGGCGGCCAGTTCGTCGAGACCGAGCACGTAGACGTCGAGGTCGCGCGACGGCGTCGTCAAATCACCAAGCCACTTGAGCGCCACGTTCGCGGCGTCGACCTGTGCGGTGGGCAACGCGTCGCCGGTGACCTTGAGGGTCGAACGGGCGCGCCGTACCGCTACCCGCAAGTCGTGCAGGAACTCAGTGTCGGTACCGGCCACAACGCCCGGCATATTGCGCTGCGCCGCGTCGAGTAGCGCGCGCATGATCCGGCGCACCGCGTATTCGGTGGGCATCCCCCCACTCAGTGCTATATCGAGTTTGCTCGAGTAGTCACCCGCGCTTCGACCGGTCGCGGCCAGTGCTTGCGCAAGCGTTGACTGATGAGACGCCGTGAGGCCGGGCACTTTCGCGATGATCCGAGCAGTGGCTGCTGCCTCGTCGGAGTATCCGCGTGACGCCACGATGCTCACTCGCGAGCCTGCACCGACGACATCGGCCGGCCCCACCACTAGTGGGGCGTTCGATGATGACCCGCGCAACTGTTTTCTCATCGTCGTTGAGAACTCGGTAGCTGCGGACGACAAGACGCTGCGTCGCGACAGGCTGCAGCGCGCGCATCTCGACGACTGGCTCGAGCAGGCTCCGCATCGGGCCTGCTGGCACAACCGCGTCGAGCGGATACGCGACTCGAGTAGCCGTCTGTGCTGAAGGCGGCGCGGTTACGGTCAGCACATCGTCGCCGGTGGCCAGCGACAACCGCAGGGTCGGCGGCGTCCTGGATCGCTCGACACGTTGCAACACGAACCCCGCCCGGTGCAATCGCCAGTCGAAGGTGTCGAGCCACGTGCGGCGAACCGTGGAGGCCCGCTCGGCAGCAAACGCGGCATGCTTCCCCGGCCGGCCCGAGGCACGCGCAAGGGCCTTCTGCACAGCGCGATCGATGTCGGCTGTGCCGTCAGCGGCCACGTACTCGCGGTCGGGGACCAGCACAGGAATCCTCTCAGCGGTGGGCCGACTGTACCCGCCGCCCGCAGGCGCGGGCAACGACGCCGCGGGCAACTACGCTAGAGACATGACCCTTTTTGTTTACGCCGTGGCCGGCGACGCCGACGGCAACCCCACGGCCGCGACCTGCTCACACTTGGCGACCATTGCTGATGTGACCCCGTCGAGCACCCGAGGTTGCGAGGACTGCCTCGCGGAGGGCAGCCACTGGGTGCACCTGCGCGAGTGCCTGCAATGCGGCAAGGTGGCCTGCTGCGACGACTCGCCCCGCAAGCACGCGACCGCTCACTACCACGCTTCGTCGCACCCGATCGTGCGATCGATAGAGCCGCACGAAGAGTGGGCCTGGTGCTACCCGGATTCACTCTTCCTGCTGCCGGCGTAGATCCAGTGCAGGCCTAGTCCCGTGCAGGACGGCCCGATCGACAGTGGCTTGCTTGACGCGTTGCTCGTCGTCGGCACGGGCCTTGATCTGCAGACGGTTCTGCACCGCATCATCGGAGCCGCCGTCAAGCTCGTCGACGCACGGTACGGAGCGCTCGGTGTTATCGATGACGGACGACTACTTTCGCAGTTCCTCACCGTCGGCATCGATGACGCTACGGCCGCTCAGATCGGTCCACTACCACGCGGCGGCGGCATCCTCGGCTTGTTGATCGACGACCCGCGCCCACTGCGGCTGCACGACTTGGGCGAGCACCCCGCCGCGTTCGGCTTCCCCGCCAACCACCCGCCGATGAAGAGTTTCCTCGGCGTGCCGATCCGGATACGCGATGAGGTGTTCGGAAACCTCTACCTCACCGAAAAGGTAGGCGGCGCGGACTTCGACGATGAAGACGAGAACGTAGTACTGGCCCTCGCCGCTGCGGCTGGCGTTGCAATCGAGAACGCAAGGCTCTACGAGGACGTCCGCCATCGCGAGCACTGGCTCCAGGCCTCCGCCGAGGTGACGACAGCGCTGCTCTCGGGTACCGAACCCGATGAGGTGCTCAAGCTGGTCGCTGCGCGCGCGAGAGACCTCGCGGAGGCCGACTTCGCGGCGATCGTGTTGCCGCTTGGCGACAGCCTCGTCATCGAGGTCGCCGATGGCGAGGCGGCGGAGCGGGTAACTGGCAAACGCATCGACCCGCAAGCCTCACTGATCGGCGATGCGTTTCGCGGCGGGTCGACGGTCGCGATCGACGACATCCACCAGAGCCCGCACTGGCCGACGAACTCCGGGGCGCTCGATGACTTTGGCCCATTGATCATCGTTCCGCTCGTCGCAGGTGATTCTCGGCATGGCGTGCTCTGGGTGGGCAACCTCGTGGGCGGGCGGCGGTTCCGCGCAGCACACCAGGCGATGCTCGAGGCCTTCGCCGATCAAGCTGCGCTGGGTCTCGAGCTCGCGCGCCAACGCCGCGAGACCGAGCAGCTAAGTCTGTTCCGCGATCGCGACCGGATTGCCCGTGACTTGCACGACACGGTGATCCAGCGCCTCTTTGCAACCGGGATGCAACTCGAGAGTTCGATGCGCTTCATGACCGGCCCGGAGGCGGCGGAGCGCGTGCAGAACGCGGTCAGCGATCTCGACAAGACCATCAAGGAGATCCGCTCGACGATCTACTCCTTGCAGCGCGCGGATCGCTCGTCGTCGAGCAGCTTGCGCGCCCGGATCGTCGAACTCATCGAGGAGCTAACGCCCGCCCTCGGCTTCACTCCGAACCTTCGACTCGAGGGCCTCGTCGACACGAGGGTGTCGGCCAACATCGGTGAGAGCTTGCTACCGGCGCTGCGCGAAGCGTTGTCGAATACTGCGCGGCACGCACGAGCGGACCGAACCGATGTGTCGGTGGTCGTTGACGACGACTCAGTCAGTCTTACGGTCACGGATGACGGCGTCGGCCTTCCTGAGGACGGACGCCGGAGCGGGTTGGCCAACCTCGACGCACGAGCGGGCGCGTTGGGCGGCGCCTTCACTGCGCGACGCGCTCCCGAGGGCGGCACCGAACTCATCTGGCGAGTGCCGCTGGGCGACGACTAGTCGACCCGCTGCTAGTCCACCCGCTGCTGGTCGACCCGCTGCGCATCAGCAGTGATCCGTCGCCCGGTGATGAGTTCCGGGCGAAGCTGCAAGTAACGGTCGGACGCCGCCGGTGCCCAGCTCTGCAGGTTCAGCGCACTGAGCCGACCAATCTCGGCTGCATCGTGGACCAGTTGGAGGCGGCCAGTGACCACAACTGTCCATCCGGACCCGGTCGACATCGCGATGTCGTCGACCTGGAACGCCACGATGTTGCCGGGCCCGTGGGTGGCCAGGTTCGAGCGGCGACCGGTGCGAATCACGATGTCCTGCCCGTCGAGAACGAAGCTCACCGGAGCGACAAACGGCAATGCCCGGTCCGAATACACGATCCTGCCGAGCGGCACCGTCGCGAGCAATGCGAGTGCTTCCGGTTCGGAGAGCATCTCCAGGCCCGACGCGTCGACAGACATAGATCCATGGTCGGCGCTTCCCTCGACGGACCGCAGGGTCCAAGGTCCCTTCGAGCCGGGAACCATGGGAGCTACCGTTGAGTGCCCCAGCCATATCGGGAGGCAGCCATATCGGGAGGTAGCGTGCCGAGTACTGACGCCCAGATCACCGTGTTCCTGCTCGACGATCACGAGATCGTCCGACGCGGGGTCAAGGAACTGCTCGAGGCAGAGCCGGACATCGTCGTGATCGGGGAGGGTTCCACCGCCGCCGAAGCGCTCGCCCGCGTACCCGCTCTGCGCCCGCAGGTCGCGGTCCTCGATGTGCGGCTCCCCGACGGCGACGGCGTCAGTGTGTGTCGAGACCTCCGTTCAAAGCTGCCCGACCTCGCCTGTTTGATGCTGACCTCGTTCGCCGACGATGACGCCCTGTACGACGCGATCCTTGCTGGCGCCGCGGGTTATGTGCTGAAGCAAATCAAGGGCAGCGACTTGGTCAACGCGGTACGGACTATCGCCGGCGGCGGATCACTGCTCGACGCGAAGACCACAGCGCGCATCATGCAGCGGCTGCGCGACGACGCGGCTGACCGCGAGAAGGCGGACCCGTTCGCCGCGCTCACTAACCAGGAACACCGGATCCTCGACCTCATTGGAGAGGGCCTGACTAACCGGCAGATTGGCGAACGCATGTTTCTCGCCGAGAAGACAGTGAAGAACTACGTATCGTCATTGCTCGCCAAGCTTGGCCTCGAACGTCGTACGCAGGCTGCGATTCTCGCGACCGAAAGCAAGCAGGACAAGCACCCCACTCCTTAGACCCTCGTGTCGCGGACAGATCCTCGCGTCACGGGTAGCTGCTCATGTCCGTGTTAGCTACTCATGTCCCTGGTAGATGCTGGGCTTGGATCGCCGTGATCGCGACTGTGTTGACGATGTCGTCAACCGTGCAACCGCGGGAGAGGTCGTTCACGGCTCGAGGAAGGCCCTGCAAGACGGGCCCGATCGCGATCGCGTTTGTCGAGCGCTGTACGGCCTTGTAGGTCGCGTTGCCCGTATTCAGATCCGGAAAGATGATGACGTTGGCGCGCCCAGCCACCGCATTTCCTGGCAACTTCGACGCCGCCACCGATGCATCGATCGCCGCGTCGTACTGGATCGGACCAACCAGCGGGAGGTCAGGGCGTAGCTCTGTCACCAGCCTCGCGGCGGCGCGCACCTTCTCAACACCGGCGCCCGAGCCCGAGTCCCCCGTCGAATATGAGATCAGGGCGACAACCGGTTCGATCCCAAACGAAGTGGCAGTTTCTGCAGTGCTGATTGCGATTTCGGCCAGCTGCTCCGCGGTCGGATCAGGGTTGACCGCACAATCTGCGAAGACCAACACGTGGTGAGGCAGGCACATGAAGAACGCGCTCGACACCAGAGATTGGCGGGCCGCGGTCTTCATGATCTGCAGCGCTGGTCGGATGGTCTGCGCGGTGGTGTGTGTAGCGCCGGACACCATGCCGTCGACCCGACCTGTCTGCACGAGCATCGTGGCGAAGTACGTGCTGTCGCCGAGCTGATCCCAGGCCGCGGCAGCCGTGACACCCTTGTGTGCCCGCAGCTCGGCGTAGGTTTCGGCAAACTCATGCCGCAGCGGCGACGTGATCGGATCAATCACGTTGGCCTCGGCGAGGTGCAATCCGAGTTTGTCGATCCGTGCGGCAATCGCGGCCGGATCACCAAGCAGGGTCAGCGACGCCACACCGCGGTGCACGAGTTCCTCGGCCGCCCGCAGCACGCGGTCGTCGTCCGCTTCAGGCAGCACGATTGAGCGGCGATCACTTCGAGCGCGCTCGATCAGGCCCGCAGAGAACATGAGCGGCGTAACAACCTCGGAGCGGGTGATCATGATTCGCCCAGTGAGCTCCTCCACATCGACGCAGGTCGCGAACTCGCCGAGCGCGGCCGCAATCTTTCGCCGACTACCTGGGCGGATTTCTCCGCGCACTGACTCCAGCAGCTGCAGCGCCGCATACGTGTCGAGCTCCACTGCGGCGACGGGTATCCCGGACGGCTCAAGCAGGGCAAGCGTCGCAGGATCGAGCCTGATACCGCACGTTAGAACGATGCCGGACGGCGTGGGCAACGCTGGACTCATCGTGGCGGCACCCATCGCGACGGCGAGATCCGCGCGATCGCCCGACGCAACCAGCAATGTTCCGTTAACAAGCCTCGGCAACATCGTTTGCACGTAGCCAGAACCTGCGAGGTAGGCCTCGACTTCGCGGTGCATCGGCGCGCCCGCGCCGGCGAGCAGGGTTGCGCCGAGTGCGGTGACGACCTCGTCGACCGTCAACGCTGCGAGCACCGGCAGGTCGGGCAGCAGGTAAACCGGTGTGGGTTGCGTGGAGAGAGCGGCGCGAACGTGGTCGATGACGGCAGCATCGACGCGGTTGAGAACCGTCGCAACGAGAGCACAGCCGTGATCGAGCAGGAGATGTTGAGAATTCCGGCTTGCGATCGCGAGCGAATCCGCATCTTTTCCAAAACCTGAGACGACATTCACCACCGGTGTACCAAGGTTCACTGCGAACTCGGCGTTCAGTGCGAGTTCGGTGGCAGCCGACGGGCCCGTGTAATCAGTGCCGATGCACAAGACGAACTCGAACTTGTCACGCAGGCGCGAGAACCGATCGAGAACCTGCGCGATCAGACGCGACGTCCCGTCCTCGTGCTCGATGCGGGCCGCCTCAGAGTAGGTAAAGGCGTAAGCGTCTTCGTAGGCGATCTCAAGCTGGTAGCGCTCACGCAAGAGTTGGATCATGGGGTCAGACTCGGCACTGTCGGCGATCACCGGTCGGAACAGCGCGATCCGGTCGACCTGTCCGACGAGAATCTCCATCAGACCCAGCGCTACGACCGCCTTGCCGGAGCGCGCCTGCATCGACGTCACGTACAGGGCGTCAGACACCCGTCCTCCTCAGCTGGTCGCCGTCCGCTTATGAATCTTGCACACAGACCGCAGCATGAGGGCCTCTGCCGAAGCAGAGGCCCTCATCTTCGGTGCGATCGCCTTACGGTTCGACGGGAGCCGGAATGTGCGCACCGAGCCTGGGGAGCAACTCAGCGGTCGGATCGGTGCGGCGCAGGTGCACGAATCCGAGCACTGACAGAAGCAGCAGAAGCCCTGCCCCGATGAACGCCAGCACCCCGGCGATGAGCGCGTACTGGCCCATCTTCCAAAACGCGTACCCGTTGAGCAGCAGGCCACGAAGGGTCTCGCCCTTGAACATGGTCTCCACCGTGCCGGCAAGCTTCGTGTTTGTCGGGTCGGCGATCGCTTGAGCGGACAGCTGGGCGTACGTCTTCCCGCCACCGATCTTGAGCAGGTGCACCGCGATGTAGTGATCGGCGAACGCCTCAGCCTGCGCACCGTTGGTCATCGTCTGTCCGGCGTACTTGGTGAGATACGGCTTGATCAACGGGTCAGAGATCGCCGCCGAACCTGCCGCCGGGAAGGTGATCTGCTGCTGCGACAACTGCGTCTTGACCTGGTTGTCGATGAAGTTGTGGGCCCAGAAGCCAAGCACACCAGCCACGATCAGGATGGCCGCGAGAACGAGGCCTCCTGTAGTCATAAGTGCATCAAAAGTCTTGCGGCGCATGACGACCTCCCTCTTACGAGCCGGACGATCCGGCTGATGTTTTCCGTCGAACCTTGCAAGATCGATGCTCGTCTGGTGCGCCCGTTCGGCGTAGCGACCAAGGTCCCGTGCCGCTGATGCCATAGACCCCAGTTCGCCGGGACAACCCGTGCGATGTGTTGGAGAGGGGCTAGAGGTCACCCAGATCCGGGACTGTCGACTCAACGGGGCCAGCCACGCCTCGGTCGATGCTTTGTCCAGAGGATGAGGAGTCTCAGATGACGCTCGCCGGATGTGATTGTGACGTCGACGTGCTGCTGCGCGACGGTGCGCCGGCCCACATTCGCAGCGTGCGCGAATCGGATGCCACGGCGCTAAGAACGTTGTACGACGGGGTGTCTGAAGACACGCTCTACCTACGTTTCTTCATCGTGTCGAAGCTCGTCGTTACGCGAGAGGTAGCCGCACTCACCCGGCACATGGACGATCAGCACGGCTCGCTGGTCGCCGAAATCGGAGGGCGGATTGTCGGCGTCGCCACGTTCGAGCGCCAACAGGCTGATCCCAAGCTGGCAGAGATCGCCTTTCTCGTCAGTGACGACTGCCGCGGAAGGGGAATCGGCACCCTGCTGCTTGACCACCTCGCCGTCGTTGCCTCCAGCGTGGGAGTCGAGCGCTTCTTCGCCGAAACGCTGCCGACCAATGCCCGCATGTTGCACGTGTTCGCCGACTCGGGATTCCCGCTGACGACTGCGTGCAGCCAGCACATGGTCAGGATCGAGTTCCCGCTGGTGTTCCCGGTGAGCCCCGATTGTCCCCCGTGAGCCCGAGCCCCCCAGTTAGCTGAGCGGGCCGCTCTCGATGTCGTGATGCCAATTCGCGGCGCTCGTCCGCTTGCCCGCCCATGGGCCGGTCGTGCCGGCTGTCCGGATCTCGGCGTCGCCGGTCAGCTGGAGCCTGGTGGCGACCAGACGGTCGAACATGACGGCGGAGAAGCGGCGCATTAGCTCGTAGCCGAGCGGGGGATCTGCCGCCATGGCGATCTGCAACGCGTCGGTATCGAAAATGAGCATCGAGGTGCGCTCAACCGCGGTCGCGGTTAGTTGCCAGCGGTACGGCGAGAACAGCCAGGACCAACCGAGGGCACAGTCGGCGCCCAGAGTCTCCACCTCAACCTGACCGCGACCGGCGACCTCGATGTCGAGGCGGACGAGGCCGTGGCGGATCAGGAAGAACCGATTGGCGATCTGACCCTCGCGGAATACCTGCTCGCCTGCCGGGTATGTACGGGATTGGACGTGGGTAGCGAGCCTGCGCAGCGACCCGATCGGAATCGATGACAAGAACGGGTGGTCTGACAGCGCTGCCGCTGCGGTGTGCGGGTGGGCGATGGTCGTCATGGCCTCAGTGCACGCCTCCAGCGCCCCTCATGCGCAGGGCTGGACGGCACGGGCGCGCGGGACTATTGACCCACCCGCGTCCGATCCCGCAGCTGCCAGGGTTGAACGCATGACGACAGCGATCACCACACCTGCCCTGACGGCTGCACTGACGAGTGCGGAGCTCGACCGCATTCACGCCTACTGGCGGGCAGCGAACTACCTGTCTGTGGGGCAGATCTACCTGCTCGACAATCCGTTGCTGCGCGAGGCCCTCACGATCGAGCACGTGAAGCCGCGGCTGCTCGGACACTGGGGCACGACGCCCGGGCTCAACTTCATCTATGCGCACATGAACAGAGTCATCAAGCGTGACGAGCTCGACGCGATCTACATCACCGGGCCGGGCCACGGCGGCCCAGGCATGGTCGCCAACAGCTATCTCGAAGGCAGCTACACCGAGACCTATCCGCACATCACCCAAGACACCGAAGGGATGCGGCGACTCTTCCGCCAATTCTCCTTCCCTGGCGGGATACCGAGTCACGCGGCACCGGAGACGCCCGGCTCGATTCACGAAGGCGGCGAGCTCGGCTACGCCCTCGTGCATGCGTTCGGCGCTGCGTTCGACAACCCCGACTTAGTCGTTTGCGCCGTGGTCGGCGACGGCGAGGCCGAGACGGGCCCGCTCGCGACAAGCTGGCATTCAAACAAGTTCCTCAATCCCAAGACGGACGGCGCGGTGTTGCCGATCCTGCATCTGAACGGCTACAAGATCGCGAGCGCCACCGTGCTCGCACGCATTCCGCGAACCGAACTCGTGAAGCTCTTCGAGGGCTACGGTTACCGACCGATCATTGTCGAAGGCGACGACCCGGCGACGATGCACCAGTTGATGGCAGCCGCGCTCGATGACGCGGTCGCCGACATCAAGCGCATCCAGCATGACGCGCGCAACACCGCCGGAAGCACCGACATGGCGCCCGCTCGCCCGGTCTGGCCGATGCTGATCCTCATCACACCCAAGGGCTGGACCGGCCCGAAGGAGGTCGACGGACTGCCGACCGAGGGCAGCTTCCGCTCCCATCAGGTACCTCTGTCGGAGCTTGCAGAGAAGCCCGAACACCTAAAACTGCTCGAGACCTGGATGAAGAGCTACCACGCTGAAGAACTCTTCGACGAGGACGGGCGACTCTTGGCCGAATTGGCCGAGCTGGCGCCGTCCGGCAATTTGCGTATGAGCGCGAACCCGCACGCGAACGGCGGGTTGCTCCTGCGAGACCTCGATCTACCCGACTTTCGGTCTTACGCCGTCGAGGTCGACAAGCCGGCGACGACATTCACCGAGGCGACGAAGGTTCTCGGATCGTTCGTACGGGACATCTTGAGCCTGAACGAAGAGACGCGGAACTTTCGGGTGTTCGGGCCTGACGAGACCGCGTCGAACCGGCTCGGCGCGGTCTTCGAAGTTGACGACCGAGATCTGAACGCGACGATCCTGCCGACGGACGATCACCTGTCACCCGATGGTCGAGTGATGGAGGTGCTATCGGAGCACATGTGTCAAGGCTGGCTCGAGGGATATCTACTGACCGGCCGGCACGGGCTCTTCAACTGCTACGAAGCGTTCATCCACATCGTCGACTCGATGTTCAACCAGCACGCGAAGTGGCTCAAGACGACTCGCCGAATTCCGTGGCGACGGCCGATCGCGAGTCTCAACTACCTGCTGTCGAGTCACGTCTGGCGGCAGGATCACAACGGGCTCTCCCACCAGGATCCTGGCTTCATCGACCACGTGATGAACAAGAAGGCGGAGATCATCCGCGTCTACCTACCGCCGGACGCGAACACTCTGCTGTCGGTGGCCGACCATTGCCTGCGCAGTCGCAACTACGTCAACGTCATTGTGGCCGGCAAGCAGCCGCAACTGAACTACCTCTCGATGGACGAAGCGATCGCGCACTGCACGCGAGGGATCGGGATCTGGGAGTGGGCGAGCAATGACTGCACCGACACAGGCGTCGGTGAGCCCGATCTCGTCATGGCCTGTGCGGGTGATGTCCCGACGCTTGAGGCACTCGCGGCAACTGCGCTCGTGCGGGAGTACTTCCCGAATCTGTCAGTGCGCTTTGTGAACGTCGTCGATCTGATGCGCCTTCAGCCCGACACCGAACATCCGCACGGCATGTCCGACGCCGAGTTCGACCAGCTCTTTACGATCGACAAGCCCGTGGTGTTCGCTTATCACGGCTATCCGTGGCTGATCCACCGACTGACTTATCGGCGGACCAATCACGCAAACATCCATGTGCGGGGCTTCAAGGAAGAGGGGACGACGACAACGCCGTTCGACATGGTCATGATGAACGACCTCGATCGCTACCACCTCGTGATGGACGTCATCGACCGCGTACCGTCGCTACGAGAAAACGCTGCGCACGTGCGACAGCGAATGGTCGACGAGCGGCTGCATAAGAGGCAGTACACCCGCAATTTCGGCGACGACGCTCCCGACGTCAAGAACTGGACCTGGCCCTACTAATGCGCATCCTGGTCGTCAACGCCGGGTCAAGCAGTCTGAAGCTTCGACTGCTCGGCCCCGGTGACGACGTCGAGGCGTCATGGGACGCGCTGCCGGCAACGCTGCCCCATGTCGACGTTGTCGTGCACCGCGTCGTCCATGGTGGCACCGCGTTTCGACGTGCCGTAGTTGTCGACGACGACGTGGAGAAGGCCCTACGCGAACTGATCCCGTTGGCACCGTTGCACCAACCCAAGACGCTCGCCGCACTGGACGACGTCCGAGCCATGCTTCCGGGCGCTGTGCAGGTTGCCTGCTTCGATACCGCATTTCACGCCAACATCGGCGACGCTGCGGCGACATACGCGCTGCCTCGCGAGTGGATCGCCAAGTACGCGCTGAGGCGTTACGGATTTCACGGCTTGTCGCACGCCTGGGCAAGCCGCCGGGCGGCCGCGTTGGTCGCGGGCGCGCGGCGGATCATCACGTGTCACCTCGGGGCCGGCGCGTCGCTGTGCGCAGTTCTCGACGGAGTGTCGATCGACACCACGATGGGCTTCACTCCACTAGAGGGTCTGGTGATGGCAACCCGATCCGGCGATGTCGACCCAGGATTGTTGATGTGGCTGGCACAGCGCGAGCCGGACCTCGCGGATGTTCTCGACCACGACTCGGGCCTGAAGGGTCTCGCCGGAACCGGTGACATGCGGGAGTTGCTGGTACGCGATGACGACGATGCGCAACTGGCGGTCGAGGTCTACTTGCATCGGCTTCGCAAGGCCATCGGCTCGATGGCCGCATCACTAGGCGGCCTTGATGTCTGCGTCTTCACCGGCGGAGTTGGCGAAAACTCGCCCGAGATCCGACGCCGCACTATCGACGGACTCGGATTCCTCGGCCTCACGGTCGACGATACGGCGAACGCTGCTAGCACCGGTGATACCGATATCACCGCGTCGCGTGCTGCTGCTCGGACGTTCGTGATCGCGGCCCGCGAGGATCTGGAAATGGCTCGCCAAGCCCGCCAGCTACTCGGAATCTCGGGCGCGACGCTACACGCCGCGACCCTCGACGTCCCGGTAGTAGCTGCGCCAGATTAGCCGGTAGATAGGAATGAGTCTCGGGATCGAGCGAACGCCGGGGATGAACGGCACGAGTACGAAGATCACCGTGAGCAAGGCCATTACCGACCACACCAGTGCGTCGCCGTTGCCCGATGTCGAGAACGGCTTGACCTGGTACCAGAACGTGTACAGCCACAACCACGCCTGGCCCGGATAGTTGCCCGTTTCGTTCATCATGCCCCACTGGTCACCACCAAGGTGCTGCGCGCGGGCGAGGTCCTCCAGGTACGTACCGTCGGCCAGGAACAGCAGCGGCTTGGTGTAGTCGGTCTGGTAGAAGCGACCTTGCGCAAGTAGCGCTCCATCGAGTCCACCCGACTGGGCAAGTGCAAGCAACTGCGTCATCATCACCGGCACCGGCCCGTAGTCGCCCGCCGCGATCTTCGCCGGGTCGGTATCGGGTACCGCCGCTAGTGCAGTGTCGTAGGCCGATGCCCACTTTTGCTGCTGATCAGCGCCAGCGGCCGTCCACTGCTGCAACGCGGTCTGGAGATCGGGTGCTACCGCGGCTCCCTGCAATGGCCGGACGACAAAGTCCTGCGCACTGTCGATCGGGATCGTCACGCCCGGCCAATTCTGCGGCGCCAAGGGCCCGATCTTTTGGGCGGCGCTCTTGTCGTGAGTGTAAGGGGCGCCGTACGTCGCCGAACCGCTTGTACCGTCGAGCTCGGTTGCAGCCGTCGCGACGAAATCATTAGGCGCAGCCTTCGCCCACTGCGCCAACGTCAGCTGCTTGTCGTCCGGCGATGAGAATAATGCGGCGAGGATCACCGTCAAGATGCTCACGACCACCAGCGCAACGACAAATTCTTTCACCAGGTCGTAAGGCCGCTTAGGGCCGGTCCACGGCTGCGCCGCCGGATCGGCTTCCCGCCGATGCGCTCGCGTGGTCGCCGCCGTCATGCCTGCACCGCATCTTCGGCAACGGTTGAATCCGGCTCGTGCGTTTCCTTCGGAGGGAACGGCGGGACCACACCGTGCCGGCGAACAAGCAACACGTGCGCCACGACCAGAACCCCGACGGCGAGTGGCAACAACACGATGTGCCACATCAGCATTTGACCGAAGTCGAGCACATTGAAGTACGCGCCGATGCCGACCGAGTTCAGGCCGTCCTTCGCTTGAGTGGAGACCCATTGCGACGCCAAGTTCTGCTGCGTGAGGTAACCGGTGAACGCACAGCCGATCGATGCGAGGAATGACACCGCACCCGTGATCCATGTCAACGCCCGCTTACCCCGCCAGGCCGCCATGAAGAACTTGCCCCACAAGTGGACCACCATGAACGCCATGAACAGCTCAACGCTCCACAAGTGAAGGCTGTTGACGAAGTGCCCCACACTCGAACCGTGCCACCAGGCAGGCCCTCGAAGCGCGAGCAGACCGCCCGAAGCGAGCACCACCATGAACGCAGCGATCGTTGCGACCCCGAAGACGTAGATCCACGACGCAACATAGATCGGCTGCTTGTCGGGCAGCAGTTGGTCGGGCGGGAAGCTCCGTAGCGCGCGGCGACGCAACCAGCCGGTCCAGCCACCGGTTTCTTCCACCGCTGCGTGAGTATCGCTCGGCGACGCTGGAACGCTCGTCACTTCCGCCGCCTAGTTCCAGGGAAGGGCAGCAGAATCGCAGCCGCGAAAATGGCCACCATCAACAGGATGAGCACGAGGTTGGCAACCGAGATCTGGATAACGCCCCAGTGCACGTAACGGCCCGGATGATTCAGATTGATCGGCGACGACGGTAGGAGGGCTAACCGCATCGTTCCTCCCGAAATTGTGGACGTCCTAGTGGCACCCTCAGGCAGACCGAGGAACCCAATACAGAGCCGAAAGGCACCCACGGCCGGGACCTTCGGTGGCGCCGCGCCGAGGCTGACCTCCAGCCCGGCTACCCTGCGGGCGCTAACCTCTGACCCGATGACGACATCGGGGAGTGCACGAAACGGCGTCTTGCCGCCGTCCGGCCAGCAGTTTCGGTTGGCCTTCGACGACCAGGTCGTGACAGTGGTCGAAGTCGGCGCCGCCGTGCGCGAGTTTCGGGTGGGCGATCGCGACGTTTTCCAGACCTACGACGAATCCGCTTTCTCCACGGGATTCCATGGAGCAGTTCTGATCCCGTGGCCGAACCGAATCGCCGACGGCCGCTACGAGTTCGATGGTGAGCAGTACCAGGTGCCGATCACCGAACCCGCGCGGATGACGGCGTTGCACGGCTTGTCGCCGTGGCGATCGTGGAGTCTCGTAGAGCTGCAGCCCGACCGTGTCGTGCTCAGCTTGGCCCTGTTGCCAAGCCCTGGTTATCCGTTCTTCCTCGACACTTCGGTCGAATACCGCCTTGCGCATCGTGGGCTTGAAGTGCGGACGACGTCGCGCAACGTCGGCGACCGCGCATGTCCTTATGCGGTCGGATTCCATCCCTGGCTGTCATCAGGTACCGCGATGCTCGACGAGTGCGCCGTGAGCCTCGACGCGAGTCATAGATTTGTCACCGACGATCGACTGCTCCCGGTAGCAGAAGAAGCCGTTGCCGGTACGCCGTATGACTTCCGCGAAGCGCGCGCACTCGGATCGCTGGTGCTCGACGACGCTTTCACTGGTGTGCCGCGCACCGACGGGCTGGCGTGGGTCAAGCTCTCGGCACCCGACGGCGCAACCGCGGCGATCTGGATGGATGAATCGTGCGACTACTGGCAGCTGTGCACGGGTGACATGCTGCCCGCGCACCAGGCCCGCCGAGGCCTTGCTGCCGAACCGATGACAGCTGCACCCAACGCATTTGTCACCGGCCGCGGCCTGCGCCGACTCGAGCCCGGCGAGAGTGTTACGACGACCTGGGGCGCCTGCCTCATGTAGCCCCCGGCGGCGCTCCAGGTCGTCGTCCCCCCAGCTCGACGGCGGCCTCGATTAGCTCGAGGCTGCCGGCGATGCACTCGGAGTCGGTGCGCCGGAACCAGCGCCCTGCCCCAAGATCGGTTGGCAGATCTTGAGCGCGGCCGCGGTCTTCGCGTCGGTACGGTCAAGACCACGGATGGCCGTTTGCGGATCCGTCGACGTGATCGTCACCCCGTTGTCAGACATGCAGCTCTTGAATGCGGCGAAGGTTGTCGCGCTGATGGTTCGGTTACCACCGACCGCCCCCGCAGGAAGCAAGCTGGCACAGGCCGCACGTGCAGCGGACGTGCTGGGGTTCGGACTACCGAACGCGCCAAAGCCGCCACCGCCAGGCCCACGGCTCGCGCCGGGCGGACGGCTGAATCCGCCTGGCGGCCGGCTAAAAGTGCCAGACGGGCGCGCGCCGGGTGAGAACGAGGGCACCGTGACGCCATGTTGTGCGAGGCATGCCGTGTACGCCGCGAACGCCGCGCCGTTGCGGCCGCCAGGTGCGCCGCTGCCAGCAGCGGCGCTGGGGGTTGCACTCGGTGACGCACTGACCGCAGGACTCGCCGCCGGCGTGGTCGACGAGGTCGAGGCTGTCTTCGCGCTGGCGCTGCACGCAGCGACCAGCAGCACCACCCCGACCAACCCGGCCGTCATTGTCAACATCTGGGTCACCCGACGAGCGATCATCAGTTGCTCCCCGCCGACGCCGAAGCCGACGCGCTCGGAGCTGCTGCCGCCCCACGTCCGGCGCGGCCGGCGAAGCCACCGGCACCGCCGCCGAAGGCTGCCGCAGCGCCCTCACTCACTGACTGCGCTGCGTAAACGCCCGCCGACGATTGCACTCCTCTGATCACGACCGACTCTCCTGGTGCTAGCTCGCTGACGGTTCCGGTGTCGGTCTTCGAGACTGTGGTGCCCGTGTTCGTAGTCACCTTCACGACATTGCCCGACGAGTCGGTGACGTAGAGCGTCGTTCCGTCGATGACCGTCACCGTGCCGATGATGTTCGCAGCACCGGACGCATTGGCGGTGCCGGCGCCTGCAGCCCCGGTGCCACCGGTACCCGCCGCCCCGGTTCCAGCAGCACCGGTACCAGCCGCGCCGGTGGCCGCACCGGTGGCGCTGGCGGCTGTCGCCCCGCCGGTGCGCGCACCGGTTGCGCCGGTGCCGAACGCAGCAGCTGCGGCCGCCAGTCGCGACGCGTTCGACGAAGAAGCCGGGAGCTTGCCCTTCTCGACTTTGACGCCGGTGAAGAACCCGGCCGCACCGACAGCGGCCAGCGCAAGCACCAGGGTCGCTATCGGCAGCTTGCGCCGACGCGTCTGCGGTAATGGTGGTGGCGGTGGTTCGTCGAAGTCGGGGGCGAAGCTCGAGGCGACGCCATTGGGCGAGTCATATCCGACGACGTTTGCCGGGTCGGTGCTGTGCTGTGTCATCAGATTCTCCGGTCGGGGTTCATAGCGCACTCGTGTCGCTGCATGTGGTGGCGCACTCGCGTCGCTTCATGTCGTGCCTCACTCGTATCTCAGTGCTTCGATGGGCAGCAGTCGCGCTGCCCGACTGGCTGGGTAGAGCCCGAAGAAGAGGCCGGTCACCACGGACACCGCGAAGGCAAGGACCACGGAGTAGTCCGCCACCACCGGCTGGATACCGATGATCTTGAAATGGCTACCGCCGATACCTGCGCCAACGCCGATGAGTCCACCGATCGCAGACAACAGCACTGCCTCGACCAAGAACTGGCCGAGAATGTCGGATCGCTTGGCGCCGATGGCCTTGCGGATGCCGATCTCACGCGTCCGCTCGGTCACCGTGACCAGCATGATGTTCATGACGCCGATACCGCCGACCAGCAGACTGATTCCGGCAACTATGCCGAGCAGCGTGGTGAAAACCTTGTTCGACGAGGTGGACGTCGCAAGCAGGCTGGCCTGGTTCAGGATGCGGAAGTCGTCGGTACCACCGGCCGCGATTCCGTGGGTGGTTTCGAGAGTCGCCGTCACCTCCGCCTGCGCGTCGGCCTGCTTCGATGGCGACGCCGCCTCGACGTCGATGCTGGAGTAGGAAACGCTGTAACCCGTCAGAGTGTCCTGAACCGCGGTCAACGGTGCGATCACCACGTCATCCTGGTCTTGGATTCCGTCGGTTCCCTTCGCCTTCAGCAACCCGATGATCTGATAGCTCGCGCCGTTGAACTGCACGTTGTTGCCGATCGGGTCTGCGTTGCCGAACAGGTTCGTCGCGACCGTCTCACCGATCACGGCGACCCGGTTGTGCTGGGTCTCGTCCGCGTCGGTGAAGAACGTACCTTCCTGGATTTGGTAGTCCTTGATGTCCTCGTACGGAGGCGTCGTACCCACGAAGGACGATGGCGAGTACGACGCTCCTTGGTAGACCGCAGTCACTGAACTCGCGTTGGTGACGGGAGCCACGGCGACGATGTCCGGGTTCTGCGTCTTGTCTTCCAACGCCGTGACGTCAGCTGCAGTCAGGTTCGCCGCCTTCGACTGAGTGCCGGTAGTTGCTCGGCCACCGAAGCCACCGAACCCGCCCTGCTTGCTGATCTGCAACAGGTTCGTGCCAAGGCCTTCGATCTGCTTCTGCACCTTCTGCGATGAACCGGTACCTACGGCGACCAACATGATGACCGACCCGACGCCGATGAGCATCCCGAGAATCGTCAGGAACGAGCGCAGCGGATTGTGCAGTAGGCCGTTCAGCGCGATGCGGATGCTTTCGGTGCGGATCATCAGTGCGCCCCGGCCTGGGCGTACGTCGTCAGGGTGTGCATCGGCGGCGGCCCAGCGATCGGCGCTTGCCGGGTGTCATCGACGATCAGACCGTCCTTGACCCGCACCACCCGCTTCGCGTGCTGGGCCACCTCGTTCTCGTGCGTGATCAACACGATCGTGCGGCCCTCGCTGTTGAGCCGCGCGAAGATGGCGAGCACGTCGTCAGTGGCGACCGAGTCGAGGTTTCCGGTCGGCTCGTCGGCCAGTATCAGCGATGGGTTCACGGCGATGGCGCGGGCCACGGCGACCCGCTGGCGCTCGCCGCCCGACATCATCGCCGGTCGGTGCCCGTATCGCCGTGCCAGGCCGACCGCATCAAGTGCTGCGGTTGCGCGGCGGCGACGCTCACCGGCGCGCACGCCTGCATACGTCAACGGCAACTCGACGTTTTGCAACGCGGTCGAACCCGACAACAAGTTGAAGCTCTGAAACACGAACCCGATCTTGCGATTGCGAATCTCCGACAACTCGTTCTCGTCGAGCAGTTCTACGTCGACGCCGTCGAGCAAGTAGCGCCCGGTCGTCTGCACGTCGAGGCAGCCAATGATGCTCATCAACGTGCTCTTTCCGGAGCCGGATGCGCCCATGATCGCGACGTAGTCGCCCTGGTACACCGACAAACTGACCCCACGCAGCGCGTGCACCGCTGCTTCACCGTCGCCGTAGGTCTTCGTCAGTTGCCATAACCGGATAACCGGGACAGCAGCCGAAACTGAGCCGGCGCGGGACGCCGTTTCTGGCGCACTCATCCGCGCGGTCCGGCAAATCCGCCGCCGCCACCGAAGACCGCGGCACCGCCACCGCCGAGACCGGTGGTACCCGTGCGGTTCGTCGTTGTCGTGCTCGTGCTTGTCGGGATCGTCGTCGCCGGCAGCACGACGACGTCACCAGCCTTCACCGCACCCGTGATCTCGGTCGTGGTGTCACCCTTCAGGCCGACCACGACGTCCTCTTGCTTCTGAGTTCCGTCGGGTTGCATCACCAGCACGTACGACGTCCCACCGGCCGTATGCACCGCCGAGGACACGACATTGAGGACCCCGTCGGCCTTAGCTGTGGTTACGGTCACCGACGCTGTCATGCCCGGCTTCACCGCGGCGCTCGTGTTGTTGAGTTCGAACGTGACCTGGTACTCAACCACGTTGCTCACGACCGTCGAGCTGTTCGCAACCGCAATCACAGTTGCCGCGAACTCCTGTGTCGGCAGCGCGTTCAGTGTCACGGTCGCGGGTGCACCGACCACCACCTTCGACGCGTCGGCCTCGTCGACATCGGCCACGACCTGCAGATCCGTGAGGTTGGTCAATGTGATGAAGGCGGACGACGAACTGCTGCTCGACGATGTCGTCGAACCAGTCGTCGAACCAGTCGTCGAAGCACTCGAGGTGGTACCGGCGCTCACCGTCTGCCCGACCGTCTCGTTGATCGCGCCGATGGTGCCAGCGGCCGGAGCAACGAGCGCGGTTGCGTCCAGGGTGGTCTTCGCGGTGTCGACCTGCGCCTGCGCCTGCTCGATCGCCGCTTGATCGGTCTGCACTGCGGATGCCAACGGCGCCGCGGTCTTCTGGGCGTTTTGGTTCTCGGTCGACTCGAGCGACAGCTGGGCGTTGGTTACGCCTTGCTGCGCGTTGGTAATCGACTGCTGGTCCTTAGCGAGACCCTGGGCTTGTGCGGTCTGCGCGTTGCTGATCGCGGTCTGATCGTTCGCGATGGTCTGCTGGTCGCGTAGCTCGCCCGACGTCAGGGAGTTCTGCGCGTTCGTCACACTCGACGCGTTTTGGTCGCTCGTGATCGTTGCGGTGTCCTTCGTGACCGCGATCCCGTCCTTCGCAACCTTGGCTTGATCGGCCTGCACTGCCGCAGTATCGGCGGCCAACGTCGGGCCGGTGCCGTGATCGGCCGTCAACTTCGCTTGGTCGGTGTTCAGCTGCGTCTGGTCGGTGCTCGCCGTGCTCTCGTCCGCCGAAAGCTGCGCCTCGTCTATGGCTAGCTGACTCTGGGATTGGTTCTCCGCCTGAGTGACGGCAAGCTGAAGTGTCGTCGCGTCCTGGGCCGCGGATGCCTGGTCACTGGCGAGTTGCTGCTGCGCCTTCGTAATAGCTGCGGCCAGGTTCGTCTGGTCGAAGCCGAGGTCCTGCTCCGCGTTCGTGAGCGACGTCTTGGCCGAGACCACCTGCTGGCTGGCCTGGGCGTTCGAGATCTGCAGGCTCTGCTTCACCAGAGGCGTGACGCCTTGCTGCAACTCGGTCAGGTTCGCCTGGGCCGATGCAAGCTGCGCGTTCGCCGAGTCATAGCTGGCCTTTGCGGCGGTGGAGTCGACGCGGGCGAGCACCTGTCCCTGCTTGACGGTCTGGCCGACCTTCACGTCGATTTCCGTGAGGGTCCCGCTGGTGCCGAAGTTCACGTTGACGTTGTTCGGTGCGGTGACGTTGCCGGTCGAACTCACGGTCGTCATGACAGTGCCGCTCGCGACAGTGGCGGTGCGAG
Organism: uncultured Actinomycetes bacterium; assembly: GCA_963737705.1. Classification (GTDB taxonomy): domain Bacteria; phylum Actinomycetota; class Actinomycetes; order Acidothermales; family Acidothermaceae; genus PALSA-607. The sequence goes on along the minus strand of CAVTTP010000006.1, from coordinate 1,315,559 downwards.
TGGCGGCCTTGGTCGACGCGGTGGTCGGCGTGCCTACCGTGGCGTAGGCAAGACCGCCGCCGGTGAGGGCTACGGCCGCCAGCACGACGTTGGCCGCAGTCCATTTGGTGACCCGCATGTGCGTTCCTCGCTGTCAGACGTCGTCTCGGCTCGCGCCGGTTTTCCGAGCTCCGATACAGACCGGGCGCACGGAGTCGGAGGCTCGAAGACAGGTCAGCAGGTGAAGCTGTACGTCTGCTGTGACACGACCACGAATTTGCTGAGAATGGCCGCTTGGGTCAGCCCGCGAATTCGACCACCGGAAGACCGGTCACGCCCGGACGAGAGCGGAAAAGCGACCCGGCTTCAGGCTGGCTGCCCTCCGGCAGGCCCTCTCGCGACGTGGTGATCACAAGGTCACCCAGGTCCGCGCCGGCGAACGTGCACGCGGTCACATTGCTTACGGGCAACTCGATGACACCGTCGAGTGTCCCGTCCGGGCGGTACCGATGCACCGCAGCCCCCGCGTAGAGCGCCACCCATAGATGTCCGTGCGCGTCGACGGTCATCCCGTCCGGGTCGCCAGCTCCCTCGGTGATCTCAATGAACCTGCGGCGGCCCGTGAGGCCGTCCTCTGCGGTGTAGTCGAACACGTCGACGCGACGGGTGCCCGAATCGATGTAATACGCGAGCGACCCGTCCGGACTCCACGCGAGTCCGTTCGAGATCGTGCTGCCGCCGAAGACAACCGATGTCGTCCGGTCGCTGTCGAGCCGATACACCGTGCCCCGACCGGGGCCTTTGTCGTAGGCCATCGAGCCGCAGTAGAAGCGCCCGTCGGGATCGCAAGCGCCCTCGTTCATGCGCAGTCCTGGATCAGCCCATAGATCTGGCAGGGGGTTCAACTCGCCGTCCGCATCTTCGAGCACGAAGCCTCGCTCGACCGCTATCACCGCTCCGCCGCCGCGTCGCGGACGAAGTGCGGCCGCAATCCCGCCGACGTGTCGGCGCGCGATGACGCCTTCCCGGTCGGCATTGCTGTCGAGGCCCATCGAGTTGTCGAGGTCCATCGAGAGGACGTCGCCGGCGAACATGTCAACCCAGCGCAAGCCGCCCCACGACGGTGACCAGACGGGGCCTTCGGCGTGAAATGCAACGGGTCCGGTGAGCTGCTCGACGTCGGCCATGACGCGCGATGCTATGGCAGCGCGACGACCTGCACGTAAGCAGGTAACGCACCGCGACGGGTGATTCCGGCCTGGAACATCGCGACTCGAGCCTCGATGACGCCCTTGGCGAGCTGCGCGACCTCATCAGAGGGAGAGCCATGGCGCTCGGCGTATTCGAGCTCGGCCAGGGCATTACGCCAGCGCTCGCCTGCGACATCCGTGTCGGGCATGCATCACCTCCAGACTTAGGGGATAAGTCTGTCTTAGTCCAATTTCGTGTCGCATCAGCCGAATGTCCATAGGTCTTTCGCCAGTTGGCTGTTCAGTCCTTTGGCATGCAGGCCTTTGGCACGAAGGACGGCCACCCGCGGGGCGGGCGCGCTGGCGCTGGCTGCGATGATTGCGCGCAGTGGTGTCACGAGCGAGGTCGAGGACAAGGACAGGCGATGGTGCAGAGGGTCTCGGTCAATCTCGTCGATGACATCGATGGCGGCAGCGCCGTGGAGACGATCTATTTCTCCCTCGATGGCGTCAACTACGAAATCGACCTCGGCAAGCGCAATGCCGATCGCTTGCGGGCGGCAATGGCCGCCTACAGCGAGGCCGGACGCCGATTGGTGCGCACCACCGGACGTGGACGTGGGCGAACCGTCGTTCAGCGACGGGTAGAGGTGGCGGCGGATCCGCGAGCCGTTCGTGCGTGGGCGAAGGCCAACAAGGTCGCAGTCCCCGATCGCGGGCGGATCCCGCTCGCAGTGCTCGAGCGCTACCGCGCTGCCGGCCACTAATCAGGGATCCGAACAGTCCCGTCGCGGCGAACCGCTATTAACCTAGGACCTGACGGGAGGTGCGACCGTGCCGTTCGACCTGAGCATGTGGAAGTTGATGGTGCTCGGCGTCATCGCACTCGTCGTCTTCGGGCCCGACCGATTGCCACAGTTGGCCCGCGATGCGGGGCGCACGCTGCGTCAGCTCCGGGAGATGGCGCAGACCGCACGCACCGAGTTGAAGTCGGAGCTGGGTGACACGGTCGGTGACTTCGACTTCTCCGACCTCAACCCGAGAACCTTCGTGCGCAAGCACTTGCTCGACGACCTCGACTCCGACCTCACCTCACCCGCAGCCGGCCGGACAGCCTCGAGCGCAGCGACGACAGCTGGCGGCAGTTCGGCACCCGCGCCAGTCCCATTCGGGCCACTCACCGAGCCCGCTCCGTACGACCTCGACGCGACCTGACGCAACTGCGCTACCGGCCGGTAGGCTCGGCTACGCCAATCGACCACAAGTCGTCGGCGCGACCCACCTGCCGACCCGGGCTAAAGCCCGGCGGCCCACGGGCGCCCGGCGCGGAGCAGCGCGGGGCGGAACCGTTGAAGGTCAAAGAGATCATGAAGGCGCCGGTCTATACGGTCGGCGTCGACGTGCCCACGGCCGATATCGCCAAGCTTCTCGTGCAGCACCGCATCAGCGCGGTGCCCGTCGTCGACGCCTCCGGAGCTGTCGTCGGCCTCGTCAGCGAGCACGACCTGATCTCCCGTGACGGCCCGACCGCGCTCGACGTGATGTCGCCAGGCATCGTCAGTGTCACCGAGGACACAGACGTCGACGACGTCCGGCACCTGCTTGTTGATCGGCGGATTCGCCGCGTTCCCGTGCTGTCCGGCGGACGCCTGGTCGGCATCGTCAGTCGCGCCGACATCGTCGCGCTGATCGCCATGGAATGGGTGTGCGAGGTCTGTGGCACGCAGGCGCGCGGCGAGCACCCCCCGGCGTCCTGTCCGACTTGCGCAGCCGACACCGTGCGTTTCGTCCATCTCCAACAGCCACCCGGCACCTGAGCAGTCCCGAATCACCTAAGTGCTAGCCCGAACTAGTCAGCACCACCGCGCTAAGCCCGAAGGAGACGCCGTGCCGCCCGCACAGCAGAAGACCGCGACCAAGGCATCCGCGAAAGCGAGTTCGGCCTTTCCTGGCGAGCCGCTCGAGCGGCTCCGTGACTACTACCGGCAGATGCAACTCATCCGGCGGTTCGAAGAGCGCACCGCCGAGATGTATCAGCGGGCCAAGATCGGCGGGTACTGCCACCTGAACCTCGGCGAGGAGGCCACCGTCGTCGGGACTATGGCGGCGATGGCGCCGCACGACTATCTCTTTACGACGTACCGCGAGCACGGCTACGCCATCGCGCGCGGCATCGAGCCCCGCCGCGTGATGGCCGAACTGTTCGGCCGCACCACCGGTGTTTCGCACGGGTGGGGTGGCTCGATGCACCTCTACGACGTCGAGAAGCGACTCCTCGGGGGATACGCAATCGTCGGTGGTCAGATGCCGCCGGCAACGGGCGCAGCGCTGGCCATCGCCTACCGCGGGCCGGGCGGCCCGGACGCTGAAGCCGTGGTGTGTCAGCTCGGGGACGCGACCACGAACATCGGCGCTTGGCACGAGTCGTTGAACCTGGCCGCGATCTGGAAGCTGCCGATCGTGTTCCTCATCATCAACAACCATCTCGGCATGGGCACCTCGGTCGAGCGCGCGTCAGGTGAGCCCGACCTCTACAAGCGCGGCTCGGCGTTTCGGATCCCCGGTGTGCGGGTTGACGGCAATGACGTCGTCGCCACCCGTGAAGCAATGACCGAAGCGTTGCGGCTGGCTCGCGAAGAAAGGCAGCCCTCAATCCTCGAAGCCACGAGCTGGCGGCTTCGCGGGCACAGCGTTGTTGACCCCGCGACGTACCGCAGCAAAGAAGAGGTCCAGCGCCTGCACGATCTCGATCCACTCGCTGCCTTCCGCGCGAAGCTCATCGCGGCCCGCGTGTTGTCTGCCGACGAGGCCGCGACCATCGACGCCGATGTCGAGGTCGAGGTCAACGACTGCATCCAGTTCGCCGACAGCAGTCCCAACCCCAGCCCGGACCAGCTCTTCGCGCACGCGTACGCCACCCCGGTAGCGAACGCGCCCCACGAGCTGCCCGGCGACCCGCTCCACGTCCTGTAGCGAAAGGCGATTCCTGTGGCTGTCATTACCTATCGCCAAGCGCTTAACGAGACCTTGCGCTCGGAGCTGCTTCGCGACCCCAACGTCTTCTTGATGGGCGAGGAGATCGGCATCTTCGAAGGCTCCTACAAAATCACCGCCGGTCTGCTCGCCGAGTTCGGGCCGGAGCGAGTACGTGACACGCCGATCTCCGAAGAAGGCTTCGTCGGTGCCGCAATTGGCGCCGCAATGCTCGGCCTGCGCCCCGTCGTCGAGATCATGACGATCAACTTCTCGATCGTGGCGATGGATCAGATCGTGAACCACGCTGCCAAGATTCACACCATGTTCGGCGGACAGTCGACAGTGCCGATGGTGATCCGGACGCCGGGGGGCGGGGGTCAGCAGCTCGCCGCGACACACTCGCAAAACCTCGAGGTCTGGTACGCGCACGTACCCGGCCTGAAGGTTGTGATGCCCTCGACGCCGGCCGATGCAAAGGGCCTGCTCGCGGCATCGATCCGCGACGACGACCCGGTGATGTTCATCGAGCACCTCGCCCTTTACAACACCAAGGGCGAGGTACCCGACGGCGACTACGTGACTGAAATCGGCAAGGCCGCCGTCACCAAGGCGGGCACCGACATCACGATCGTGTCGTACTCGCGAATGGCCGCCGTCGCCCTCGACGTCGCACGACGACTGGAAGAGGACGAAGGCATCTCGGTCGAAGTCGTCGACCTTCGATCGTTGCGGCCACTCGACCGCGCGACGATTCTGCAGTCGGTGCGCAAGACCGGGAAGGCGGTCGTTCTCGAAGAGGACTGGCTGTCGTACGGCGTCGGTGCCGAGATCGCGGCGACGATCCAAGAAGGTGCCTTCGACTATCTCGACGCGCCGGTTCGCAGAGTTGCTGCGGCGGAAATTCCTTTGCCCTACGCGAAACCACTCGAGCTCGCCGCATTGCCGGACGCCACCGCGCTGCTCAAAGTTATCCACGAAACCCTCGACGCCACCCGCTTCCGCGGTTAAGCGCCAGAGCTAAGGGAGTTCTCGATGCCTCAGGTCTTCATGCCTCGGCTTTCCGACACTATGACGGAAGGCACGGTGAGCACCTGGACGAAGGGTGTCGGCGACCGGATCGAAAAGGGCGACGTGATCGCCGAGATCGAGACCGACAAGGCCACCATGGAACTCGAGGCCTACGACGCCGGCGTGCTCGAGCAGATCCTGGTCGACGTCGGTAAGACGGTTCCGATCGGCGAGGTCATTGCGGTCATCGGTGACGGTTCGGCAACTGCCGCTGCTCCTGCTGCCTCCGCGCCCGCGACGATCGATCCCACGCCCGTCGTTCCCGCCCCGCCGACCTCCGCCGAGCCGACCCCGGTGGCGGCCGCACCAACCGCGGTTGCCGCGGCCGTGTCAGCGCCCACGTCCGCACCAAACGGAACTCTCCCGGCGTCCGCGAACGGCAAGCACCCGTTGGCGTCCCCGCTGGCCCGCAGTATCGCCCGCGACGCCGGCCTCGATCTCACGACCGTCACCGGCTCAGGTCCCGGCGGTCGCATCGTGCGCGCCGACGTTGAGCACGCGATCGCCACGCTGGGCTCGCCTGCCGAGGCAAGCGCGCCACCCGTTGTCCAGGTCGCACCTGCGGCAGTCGCACCTGCGGCGGTTGCGCCGGCGGCGCCTGCAACACAACTGCAAACCGGTCCGGACGACGAGGAGATCGCACTCAACAATGTGCGGCGGATCACCGCGCGCCGGCTTGTCGAGAGCATGCAGCAGGCTCCGCATTTCTACCTGACCAGCGTTGTCGCGGCCGACGAACTCGTCGCGGCTCGCGCTCGGATCAACGAAGGCCTCGCCGCATTGGCGACCAGTCGCGGTGAGGCCGCGACGAAGGTAAGCGTGAACGACATCGTCGTGAAGGCAGTCGCTGTTGCGCTACGTGCGCATCCCGAAGTGAACGTCTCGTTCGGCGGAGACAAACTGATCCGGCACCACCGAGTTCACGTCGGAATCGCCGTGGCGCTTCCCGATGGCTTGATCGTCCCGGTGATCCGCGACGCGGACACGAAGACAGTCACGCAGATCTCCGCCGAGACACGCGACCTCGCGACCCGCGCCCGTAGCGGCAAGCTGAAGGTCGACGAGTTCACCGGAAGCACGTTCAGCGTGAGCAACCTCGGCATGTTCGGCGTCGACCAGTTCACCGCCGTGATCAACCCGCCCGAGGCCGCGATCCTCGCTGTCGGCGCCACGAAGCAGGAGCCTGTCGTTCGCGATGGGCAAGTCGTTGCCGGTTACACGATGGCGATCACGTTGTCGGTCGACCATCGCGCTCTCGACGGCGCGACGGGCGCGAAGTTCCTCGCCGACCTGACCGCGCTGCTGGAGAACCCGCTAGCCACCCTGGCCTAGGTCCCGCCGGCACCCCACATCACGTGCCGCCGGCACCCCACATCACGTGCCGCCGGCACCCCACATCACGTGCCGCCGGCACCCCATATCACGTGCCGCCGGCACCCCACATCACGTGCCGCCGGCACCCCACATCACGTGCCGCCGGCACCGGGCAGGTGGCCGAACTCCCAGTGCCACGGCTCGAACGGGTCGTGAATCGCCCACGCCGGATGCACCCATCCGAAGCGACCCGCGTTCGCGACCATCCAGCGATATTGGGCCGACCGTGAACTCTGGATGCCACACCCGAGGTCGAGCGCCAGGCCCCAGCCATGGTTACTGGTGCCCGGGACAGCTGCCAACGACGGTCGCTGCCGAAACACCCGCACCTGCTCGGTGTAGCTGCGATACGAGTCGGTGACGCAGATGTTCGAACCGAACACCTTGGTGTAGGCCTGCGACATCTTGTCGAATGCAGCGGCAGCGTCCGGCCGCAGCAAGCCACCGCCCGTGATCGTGCACAACTGCGACGACGGAATGAAGCCGTCGGCATACCCACCCCACGGACCCGATGGGTAAAGCCCGGCTTGCGCTGCACTGCACAACGCCGCGCCGCCTGGTGCACCGGCAGTATCTGCCGCGAGTGCATTGGCCTGCTTCACGGCAGCGGCACGGGCGGCAGAGTTGTGCGCTGCCGTCGCCGCGGCGATCTTGGCGAGCGCGGCCTTCTCCAGCGACGTCTGGTAGGCGGTTTGGGCGGCGGTCAGCTGGGCCTGGTCCTGCGCCGACTTCGCCTGCAGCGCAGCGACTTGCGTCGTCACCTGTGCTTGCACGACGGCAGCCGCGGCGACCGCCTGCGTGGCCTGGGCGCCCAGCTGCTGGGCCTGCTGTTCGTCGTAGACAGCAGCGTGCAATACCTCGGCGCGCCCGCGGTTCACGATCGACAGCATCTGCACGCCCTGCACGGTCACCGCGAGGTCCGAGCCTTGAGCGAGAGCGGCCATCGACTCCTGCGCGGTCGGATCCACGTACAACTGCGCTGCGTACTCCGCGAGCTGGTCGCGAAGGCCCGCGAGCTGCGTATTCAATGCGGCCGCCTGCGCGGTCGCGGCTGCAGCGGCCGACTGCAGCGTCGCGAGCTTTGCGCGGGCAGCGTCGAGGGTCTTCGCGCCGGCCGTCAGTTCAGCCTGGACGACAGCGGCTTGCGCAGTCAGGCCAGCCAACGTCGGTGTGGGCGGAGTCGCCGCGACCGCCGTCGTCGTGAGGGCCGGAACCGCGCAGGTGAGCGCGAGGGCGGGAACCAGGGCCAAGATCGCCCAACGGGGCCCTCGCCGACCGCGCAGCCGTTGCCCTCGGGAACTGAGGCGACGCTGGCAAGCGGTCACAGGCTTGGGGTCCCCAGGGGGTCGAGGGCGGTTGGTTGGCGGTGATGCTATCCCCGGTCACCGCCTGGGTACGGGTAGCCTTGACATTCTTGACATCCGCACCTTTTGGCGAAGAGGCGAAAACCCGCAGTGTCTTCCACATCAGCCCATCCGTTTGCCGGATTCGGGGCCAACGAGTGGCTCGTCGACGAGATGTACCAGCAATACCTGAAGGACCCGAGCTCGGTCGATAAGGCCTGGTGGGACTTCTTCGCCGACTACTCCCCCGCCGATCCCGCGACGTCACCTGAGAGCAACGGGAAAGCACCGGTAGCCAACGGCAACGGCGCGCCGGCGGCGGCCCCTCCCAAGCAGTCGGCTCCCGCGGCCGCCACCGCACCTGTGGCGACGGTGACGTCCACTCCGGCACCGAAGGCGGCAGCACCCGCGCCACCGGCACCTGCGCCGAGCGCTCCGTCGATCGCGGCCGATGTCGCCGTGCCGGTTGTCGCCGACGAAATCGTGCCGCTCAAGGGCGCCGCGGCGCGCACAGTGGCAAACATGGAGGCCAGCCTCCACGTGCCGACCGCGACGAGCGTGCGCGACATCCCGGCCAAGCTGGTCGCCGACAACCGCCTCGTCATGAACAACCACCTCAAGCGTGGCCGCGGCGGGAAGATCTCGTTCACCCACATCATTGGCTACGCGATCGTCAAGGCAACCGCCGCGCAACCGGAAATGAACGTTGCGTACACCGAGATCGATGGCAAACCGGGCGTGATCCGGCATCACGACGTGAATCTCGGGCTCGCGATCGACATGACCAAGGACGATGGCACCCGCCAGCTGCTGGTTCCCTCGATTAAGGGCGCCCAGAACCTTGACTTCGCACAGTTCTGGGCCGCGTACGAAGACATCGTCCGGCGCGCGCGCACCAACAAGTTGACGGCCGACGACTTCGCCGGCACCACGATGACGCTGACCAATCCCGGCACCCTCGGCACCGTGCACTCGGTGCCGCGGCTGATGCAGGGGCAGGGCTGCATCGTCGGCGTCGGCGCGATGGAGTACGAAGCGCAGTTCCAGGGAGCGTCGGCGGAGACGCTCGCCAACCTCGCCGTCAGCAAGGTCATGACGGTCACCTCGACATATGACCACCGGGTGATCCAGGGCGCGCAGTCAGGTGAGTTCCTCCGGCAGATCCATCGGCTATTGCTCGGCGAAGACGGTTTCTACGACGACCTTTTCCGGGCCTTGCGCATCCCCTACGAGCCGGTGCGCTGGGTACAAGACATCGTCTCGACGCACGACGACGAGGTCGGTAAGCCGGCTCGGGTCATCGAGTTGATCCACGCCTACCGGGTGCGCGGTCACTTGATGGCCGACACCAACCCGCTCGAGTTCGAGATGCGCAAGCACCCCGACCTCGACATCGTGAACCACAACCTCACGCTGTGGGACCTCGACCGCGAGTTCGCAACGGGCGGATTCGGTGGCGTCGAAGTTATGAAGTTGCGCGACATTCTCGGCGTGCTACGCGACTCGTACTGCCGCACGATCGGCATCGAGTACATGTACATCTCCGACCCCGAGCAGCGACGCTGGATACAGGACCGCATCGAATTCGCGCATAGCAAGATCAGCCGCGAAGAGCAGCTCTACATTCTGAACCGGCTCAACGTCGCCGAGGCATTCGAGACGTTCCTGCAGACGAAGTACGTCGGCCAGAAGCGATTCTCACTCGAAGGCGGCGAAACGCTGATCCCGCTGCTCGACAGCCTTCTTGACGAGTCGGCCAAGAGGGGTCTCGAAGAGGTCGTGATCGGCATGGCCCACCGCGGCCGGCTGAACGTCCTGGCCAACATCGTCGGCAAGAGCTACGGCCAGATCTTCCGCGAGTTCGACGGCAACATGGACCCCAAGTCCGCGCACGGCTCCGGCGACGTGAAGTACCACCTCGGCGCGAACGGTCATTACACAACGGCGGATGGTGCGTCGATCGACGTTTCGCTCGCCTCCAACCCGAGCCATCTTGAAGCGGTAGACCCGGTGCTCGAGGGGATCGTGCGCGCGAAGCAGGACGCGCTCAACAAGGGCGCTGCGTACCCAGTTCTCCCCGTCGCGATCCACGGCGACGCGGCGTTTGCCGGCCAGGGAGTCGTCGCCGAGACGCTGAACCTGTCGCAGCTGCGCGGGTATCGCACCGGCGGCACCGTGCACGTCGTCGTTAACAACCAGGTCGGCTTCACCACGTCGCCGTTGGCGGCGCGCTCAAGCGTCTACGCGACCGACGTCGCCCGGATGATTCAGGCGCCGATCTTCCACGTGAACGGCGATGACCCCGAGGCCGCGGTTCGAGTCGCGAGGCTCGCCCTCGAATACCGCCAGGCGTTCAAGAAGGACGTCGTCATCGACCTCGTCTGTTACCGGCGTCGCGGCCACAACGAGGCCGACGACCCATCGATGACACAGCCGCTGATGTACAACCTGATCGACTCGAAGCGGTCAATCCGCAAGCTCTATACCGAAGCGCTCATCGGTCGTGGCGACATCACGCTCGAAGAGGCCGAGGCGGCGCTTCGCGACTACCGCGGACACCTCGAGAAGGCCTTCACCGAAACCCGTGACTCGACGAGTGCACCGCACGAGCCGACCGTCATCGACAACGCTCCGGCTCCTGCGCCCGAGGTCGAAACGGCGATCAGCCTCGACGTCCTCAAGAAAATCGCCGACTCGCAGGTCAATCTGCCGCCCGGATTCGTTGCCCACCCACGACTGCTGCCGCAACTCCAGCGGCGCGCGGCCATGGTCGACGACGACGCGATCGACTGGGCGATGGGCGAGCTCATCGCGATCGGCTCGCTGATGCTCGACGGGCATCCCGTGCGGTTGGCCGGCCAAGACACCCGCCGTGGCACCTTCACCCAACGTCACGCCGTGCTGATCGACCGCCAGACCGGTGACGAGTACACGCCGCTGGCGAACCTCGCGCCAGGGCAGGCGCCGTTCTATGTGTACGACTCGTTGCTGTCCGAGTACGCAGCCGTTGGCTTCGAATACGGCTACTCAGTCGTGCGTCCAGAGGCGCTCGTCGCCTGGGAGGCACAGTTCGGCGACTTCGCCGATGGCGCGCAGACGATCCTCGACGAGTTCATCTCGTCCGGCGAGCAGAAGTGGGGCCAACGGTCCGGCGTGGCCATGCTGCTGCCACATGGGTATGAGGGCCAGGGCCCTGACCATTCGTCGGCTCGGGTCGAGCGCTACTTGCAGCTGTGCGCCGAAGAGAACATGACGGTTGCGATGCCGTCGTGCAGCGCGAGCTATTTCCACCTGTTGCGTTGGCACACCAAGAGCCCACACCACCGCCCCCTCATCGTGTTCACGCCCAAATCGATGCTGCGAAACAAGGCCGCGGCTTCGTCGGCGTCAGCGTTCACCGAGGGCCGCTGGGAGCCGGTGCTGCCCGATCCGCGGCCACAAGCGGCTGACGGGGTACGACGGTTGATGCTCTGCAGCGGCAAGGTCACGTGGGATCTCGTTGAACGGCGCGAGAAGGTCGGCCGTACCGACACCGCGATTCTGCGCGTCGAGCAGCTCTACCCGCTGCCTGTCGCCGAGCTCAAGGCTGCTGCGGCGCAGTATCCGAATATTCAAGAAATCCTTTGGGTGCAAGAAGAACCCGCGAACATGGGCGCCTGGTCGCATATGGCAATCCGGCTGCACGCACAGCTCGGGCTGCCGATCACGCCGGTCACTCGTCCGGAGAGCTCGTCGCCGGCTACCGGCTCGCACGTGCGAAGCGAACAGGAAACCGAGACGCTGCTCGCGACCGCGTTCCCGGAGTAGGTCGTGTACTTCACCGACCGCGGCATCGAAGAGTTGGAGACGCGCCGCGGTGAAGAGTCGGTCACACTCGCATGGGTCGCTGACCAGCTGCGTACGTTCGTCGATCTCAATCCGGAGTTCGAGATCCCGCTCGAACGCCTCGCCACGTGGTTGGCCAGGCTCGACGACGAAGCGGACGACGAGTAGCTAGACGCTGACGAGTAGCTAGACGGTGAAGACGACCTTGCCGAAGATGTTGCCCGACTCCATGGCAGCGAAGCCGTCGCGCGCATCTGACAAGGGCAGGATCCGGTCAATGGTCGGTCGAACTCCAGTAACCACAAGGAAATTCAGCAGTTCGACCAGTTCTTGCCGCGTGCCCATCGTCGACCCGATCACGCGTAGTTGTTGGAAGAAAACCCGACTGAGTTCAGCCGACGGAGCATTGCCGCTGGTCGCGCCGCACGTGACGATCGTGCCGCCGGGCTTCAAACAACGCAGCGAGTGTGCCCACGTCGCCGCACCGACGCTGTCGAACACCGCGTCGACGCGTTCTGGCAACCGGCCACCCGACTCGTACGCCGCGTCGGCGCCGACCCGAAGTGCTAAACCGCCGCGGTCCAGCGATCGACTGGTGACCCAGACCCGGCGTCCGGCTGCCTTCGCTAACGCGATCAGCGCTGTCGAGACTCCGCCGCCAGCACCCTGCACGAGCACCGTGTCGCCCGGACGGGTGTCTGAGTTGGTGAAGAGCATCCGATAAGCGGTCAGCCAGGCCGTCGGCAGGCAGGCGGCCTCTTCGAAGCTGAGCTCTGCCGGCTTGGGCACCAGATTGCGTGCGGGCACGACAACGAATTCCGCAAGCGCACCATCGAATCGCTCCGACAACAGACTCCGGTTCGGGTCCTTCGTCTCGTCGCCACGGCCCGCGTCGGGATCGCCGATCACGCCGTGGACCACGACCTCGTTGCCCTCGTCGTCGAGTCCCGCCGCGTCGCAGCCCAAAACTCGAGGCAATTCATCCGCGCTGAGACCCACCCCCCGCAGGCTCCAGAGATCGTGCTGGTTCAAAGCGGCGGCCTTGACCCGCACGCGGGCCCACCCGCCAGTGGGCAACGGATTCCGTACGTCCCCGACGCTGAGACCGGCGAGTGGATCGGTGGCATCAAAGGACGTCACGCTCGCAGCAAGCATGAAACCGACGGTACAGCCGCGCCGAGACGGCCACCCGCCGCCGTCTCGGTGAGTCACTCCGGCTCGCGAGCCAGTTTCGTGTCCGGATCTTTACCGAACGGCCCCACGAGAGGCACTTAACCTGCTGGAAAGATGCACCCAGCATGATGTGCCTGACGCCGGGAGACCCCCGGTCTGCCATCGCCGGCTCGACGACCCGCTTGCGGGTCGGGAAGTCGGCCCCGCATTCGGTGCCGGAAAGCCGGCCCCTATCTGGAGGATCTGTGACGTCGCTCCGCCTTCGACCACGAACCCAAGCAGCCGGCATCGTCGTAATCGCGGCGGCGCTTGCCCTGAGCGCCTGCTCGAGCAGCAAGAAAACAACGTCGAGCCCCACCTCGTCGGCCCCCGCCATCGCGGCTTCAACCCCGGCCGCCGCACCGTCGTCCGCTGCTGCACCGTCTGCGGCGGCTAGCACCGCGGCATCTTCGGCTCCCGCGTCCACAGCTGCGAGCAGTGCTGCTGACCCGGCGTCGCTCCTGCCAGCGGCGATCAAGTCAGCTGGCGTGCTCAACATCGCGACGGACGCGTCGTACGCGCCGAACGAGTACTTCGACACCGACGGCAAGACCATCATCGGATTCGACGTCGACCTCGGAAACGCGATCGCCGCGAAGTTGGGCCTGAAAGCGAACTTCCAGAACGTCACATTCGACGCCATCATCCCGGCGCTAGCGGCCGGCAAATACGACCTCAGCCTGTCGTCGTTCACTGACACCAAGGCACGCGAGGCCACTGTCGACTTCGTGACCTACTTCAATGCGGGCGAATCGTTGATGGTTCCGGCCGGTAACCCCAAGGGTGTCACCGGTCCAGACCTGAGCCTGTGCGGCCTGACTGTCGCCGTCGAGAAGGGCACCACCGAGGAGAGCGAGATTCCGGCTCTTTCAACCAAGTGCACCGCAGCCGGCAAGAAGGGCGTCACGGCCTTGTCGACAGACGACCAGAACGCAGCCAACCTCGCGCTCACCACGGGCCGGGCCGATGTCGGTTCGGCTGACTCGCCGATCGCGGCGTACGCCGTGAAGCAGCTGGCTGGCAAGATCGCGCTGGCTGGGTCGATCTACGAGACCGCGCCGTACGGCATCGCGATTCCGAAGCAGCCAGGACTCGCGCCTGCGATCAAGGCGGCACTCACCGCGATGATCGCCGACGGCAGTTACAAGACGGTGCTCGACAAGTGGGGCGACGACGCTGGCGCGATCACCACGCCGGTCATCAACGGTGCCACCAGTTGACCGATCGATGAGTTCTGAAAGCGACGCCGTCGCGGGACGGCCCGAAGACATTCGGGCCGTCCCGGTTCGGCACCCTGGGCGCTGGATTGCGGTCGCGGTAATTGCCGTACTTGCTGCGATGTTCATCCACATGCTGTTCACAAACAAGAACCTGGAATGGCCGATCTTCCGCAAGTACTTGTTTAACCAGATCATCCTGCGCGGCGTGTGGATGACGATCAAACTGACATTCCTGTCGATGGTGATCGGTGTCATTCTCGGCACGGTCGCCGCCATCATGCGACTGTCACCAAATCCGGTCGTATCCGGTGTCGCGTGGCTGTACGTGTGGCTCTTCCGTGGCACCCCACTGCTTGTACAAATCATCTTCTGGTTCGCCATCACCGCACTGTTCAAGACGCTGTCTGTCGGCGTCCCGTTTGGCCCGCATTTCGCGTCCGAGAGCACGCTGAAGCTGATCCCTCTCTTCGTCAACGCGCTTCTTGCGCTGAGCCTGAACGAGGGCGCTTACATGTCGGAGATCGTTCGGGCAGGCATTCTTGCGGTGGACGAAGGGCAAACAGAGGCCGCGCGCGCACTCGGCATGCGGCGTTTGCCGATCATGCGGCGAATCATCCTGCCGCAGGCAATGCGGGTGATCGTGCCGCCGACCGGCAACGAAGTCAACAGCATGCTGAAGAACACGTCCCTCGTGAGCGTGATCGGTATTTTCGAGCTCTACCGCTCGGCCGAGGCCATCTTCAACGCGAACTACCAGACGATTCCTTTGCTTCTCGTCGCGCTGGCTTGGTACCTGGCAATGACATCACTTTTACAGGTTGGCCAGTTCTACATCGAGCGGTACTACGGTCGCGGGTCGACCCGGACTGTGGCACTGACCCCGCTCCAAAAAGCCAAACTCGTTTTCGCCGGAATGCAACACCATGGTGGCGTCGGGTGAGCAATCTGATGGTCGACGCACAACAGGTGCACAAGTCGTTCGGCGCGAACGAAGTTCTCAAAGGCATCGACTTTCAGGTCGCAACCGGACAGGTTGTCTGCTTGCTCGGCCCATCAGGTTCGGGCAAGAGCACGTTCCTCCGGTGCATCAACCACCTCGAGAAGATAAACGCGGGCCGCTTATTCGTCGACGGCGAACTCGTTGGCTACCGCCAGAACGGCGACAAGCTCCATGAGCTGTCAGAACGGGAGGTCGCGACGCAACGCGCGCAGATTGGCATGGTGTTCCAGCATTTCAATCTGTTCATGCACATGACCGCGATGGCCAACATCATCGAGGCCCCCTGTCGGGTGAAGAAGGAGCCCAAGCCGCTTGTGCGGCACCGCGCGACCGAACTGCTCGCGAAAGTCGGCCTGGCCGACAAGGCCGACGCGTATCCCCGCCAACTCTCGGGTGGCCAGCAGCAGCGGGTGGCGATCGCCCGGGCGCTTGCGATGCGACCGAAGCTGATGCTCTTCGACGAGCCCACGTCTGCCCTCGACCCCGAACTGGTCGGCGACGTGCTCGCCGTCATGAAGGACCTCGCCCAGTCGGGCATGACCATGATCGTCGTCACCCACGAGATCGGCTTCGCCCGTGAGGTCGCCGACACCGTCGTCTTCATGGACGGCGGGGTGGTGGTCGAGCAGGGTCCGCCGTCCGAGATCATCGCGAACCCGCGCCACGAACGAACGAAGGCGTTCCTGTCACAGGTTCTGTGACGCTCCCACTAGGCTCACCCTCCATGGAAGTCCGCGAACTCGCCGTCCCCGGCGCCTGGGAATTCACACCTCGCCAGATCGGCGACGAGCGTGGCGTGTTCCTCGAGTGGTTTCGTGCCGACGTGGTCAACCGCACGATCGGGCACAGTCTCGAGATCGCGCAGTGCAACCAGTCGGTCTCGCGCCGCGGCACGGTCCGCGGCATCCATTACGCCGACGTGCCGCCAAGCCAGGCCAAGTACGTCTACTGCCCGGGTGGCGCGGTGCTCGACGTCATCGTCGACATCCGCGCCGGCTCCCCGACCTTCGGCGCGGTCGACACCGTCCGACTCGACAACGTGGACCGTCGCGCGGTCTACCTGTCCGAAGGCCTCGGGCATGCGTTCATGGCGTTGACCGACGGCGCGACGGTCACTTACCTGTGCTCGACCGGCTATGCACCCGACCGCGAACACGGCGTCAACCCCCTCGACCCAGCGCTCGGAATCCCCTGGCCCGACAACCTCGAGCCGGTGCTGTCCGACAAGGATCGCGACGCACCCAGCCTGGCCGAAGCTGCCGAACAAGGTGTGCTGCCGACGTATGCGGAGTGCCTGGCTTATTACGCCTCGTTGCACCGCGCGCGCGGCTGACAGCGCGCACGCCCAGTCAGGGCACAACTGGTCAGGGCGCAAGCATGCCGGACGTCGAGCACTACATCACCGTTGTCGCCAGCACGACTCTGCTACCCACTCCGCTGGTGCCCGAAGTGTCGTTGTACTGCGCCGAGAACGCCTACGACGTGTGGAGTCTCACTGACAACGGCGACGAGTCGGCGCCCATGCCGTTCTGGTCGTTCCCGTGGGCCGGCGGGCAGGCGTTAGCGCGCTACATCCTTGACCACCCCGAGGTCGTAGCCGGTCGCCGCGTACTCGATCTGGCCGCAGGCTCCGGGCTCGTCGCCATCGCCGCAGCACTGGCCGGCGCAGCCACCGTCACCGCGAACGACATCGACCCCTACGCGGCGGCAGCACAGGAGATGAACGCCAAGGCAAACGGCGTCGAGATCAGCACCGTGATGGCTGATCTGCTCGACACGCAGACCGCCGCCGACGTCGTCCTTGCTGGCGACGTCTGTTACGAGCGCGAGCTGAGCCACCGGCTACTCGCGTTTCTGCTTCGCGCCCGCGACCGCGGCGCCCACGTGCTGCTGGGCGACCCTGGGCGCACCTATCTGCCACGCGAGTGGCTGGCACACGTGGCCAGTTACGACGTCCCGACGACGCTTGTGCTTGAAGACCAGCAAACAAAGCGCACCACGATCTGGACGCTGCGCGCCGACTAGTCGGCAGGTTCTCCCTCGTCGGGTGCCAGCAGTAGCGCTCTCCAGAAGAGCTGCCGTGTTGCGTAGACGCCCAGCACGCCGATCACGGCGTAGCTGACATAAAAACCGCTGTAGGCGATGCGCATCCATCGTTCAGCGTCGTCCCAGTAGCCCATCCACTCCGCGGCTCCGTAAGCGACTGAGGCGGCGGCGGTCGCGGCAAAAACTGCGGTCATCCAGGTGCATAGCAATACGGACCGGCGGGTGTGGCTTGCCGCAAGAGCAGAGGAAATTTCGGCACCGAGTCCGCTCCGGCCGATGTGACCCAATCTCCTCGGGTACCTGCTGGTCGACCATGCTTCCCCCTCGTGAGCTCGCCCTTCTCAGGTGCGCCTGAACCCTATGGGCGGCGATCCCACGGGTAGTAGCGAAACAGCACCTTGCCGACCACGCATGCATCGGGCAGGACACCGAACGCGCGACTGTCGTCGAGGCCAGCCGTGGCGTTGTCCGACAACAGCCACCACCCGCCGTCCTCGCGCCGGACCGCACGCTTCACGAGGAGCAACCCCTCGATGTGCGGTCGGCGGGCAACGACGAGGGACCCCGCGGCAATGCGCGACCACCGCGAAACCAGCAGGCAGTCGCCAGGGCGCAATGCGGGCAGCATCGAATCGCCGGCGACGACCATGCGGGAGAACGGCATCCGCATGTCGATGATCACCTCCCGCACGGTTGAAGCCCACGACGCCAGGGGTAGTGTCCAGCCAGATCAGAAGATCGACGCACTCGGACCGTTGCTGCGGAGGAATAGACATGACCCTGCTCGCCAGAATTCTCACTCCCAAGACCGTGGTTCACGCGCACTGCGACCTGCCGTGCGGCGTCTACGACCCGGCGCAGGCACGCATCGAGGCCGAGTCGGTCAAGGCCATCTGCGAGAAGTATCAGGGCAACGATGACCCCGCGTTCCGCACGCGCGCGCTGATCATCAAGGAGCAGCGCGCCGAGCTGGTCAAGCACCACCTGTGGGTGCTGTGGACCGACTACTTCAAGCCGCCGCACCTGGAGACCTACCCCCAGCTGCACACGCTGTTCTGGGAGGCCACCAAGCTCGCTGGCGCCGCCGGAGCAAAGGGCCAGCAGGACCCGGCCGTCGCGCAGCAACTCCTCGACAAGATCGCCGAGATCGACACAATCTTCTGGGCGACCAAGAAGGCGTAAATACGCGGCCCCGATTCCGTAACGGTGTCGGAACGACCGACCGCGATCATGGGTGCCCCGAGGGAGGCATTCGTGGTCGCGGCACAGTCGAAGGTTCGGGCCGGGTTGACCCTGGCGATGGCGCTGATTGTCTTCGGCCTGTCGCTGTTTGCCGTCATCGGCAGCCTGCACAGGACGCCGATCTTCGCCGCGATCCCACTGAAGGTTGCCCCTGGCGCCATGATTCTGGTCGGGCTGGCCGCGACGCTGTTTGCCTCAGTCGGTGCGCTGATCGCGTTCCGCGCTCGCGGCAATGTGGTGGGCTGGTTGCTGTGGGGGTGTGGTCTTCCCATGGCCCTCACGTTGGCGAGCATCACCTGGGTTGCGCGGGGTCTGCCCGCCGGCGCGTGGGCGGAATGGCTCGCCGAATGGGTCAGCGTCATCTCATTCGCCCTGGTCGCCTACATCCTGCTGCTATTTCCCGACGGCAAGCTCCGCTCGCGTCGGTGGCGGCCCGCCCTGTGGCTCTGCCACGTGACCCTGGTGGCCGTCCTACTCGGCATGTTCACCCCATACGTGCGTGGCAGTGAGTACGCGTTCGACAGCCCGCTCGGTTACAGCGGCTATCGCAAGGGCGTTGACGGGGTGCTGCTCAACAACGGAAACCTGGGGTGGTTCCTCCTGGTGCTGGCGATCGTGGCCGGTGCCTCGTCGTTCGTGGTGCGCTATCGAGGGTCCACCGGGGTGCAGCGACAGCAGTTGAAGTGGTTTGCATTCGCGGCGGGCGTTAATGCTGTGGGATTTTCGGTCTTGTGCTTGACGTACCTGCTTTCGGTTCTCGGGACCATCGGGTCCGTTGCGGCGCCAGTCGTGTTCATGGTCCTGTGCGTCAATGCGATCCCGATCGCCTCTGGGTTCGCGATCCTTCGCTACCGCCTGTACGACATCGATCGCATCATCAGCCGCGCGGTCGCCTACCTCGTGGTCAGCGGCGTCCTCGTCGGCGTCTACCTGGGCGTCGTAGCGGCGGCGACGGCGGTGCTGCCGTCACATTCGTCAGTCGCGGTGGCGGCGGCGACACTGGCAGCAGCCGCCGTACTCGAACCAACCCGTCGTCGGGCTCAAAGCCTCGTCGATCGACGGTTCAACCGCGCGCGATACAACGCGATCACGACTATCACCGCCTTCGCTTCGAGGCAGAAGGACCAGGTCGACCCGGCGACGGTCTGTGACGACCTGTCGCGAACCATCGCGGCGACTCTGGAGCCCAGCCTGGTGACCGTTTGGATACGGTCGTCTGCGTGATCCGTCCAGCCCGACCCGACGACGTCCCGACGATCTTGGCGTTGATCCGCGACCTTGCCGCGTACGAGCGCGAGCCCGACTCGGTGGTCGCTACGGAGGCCGACGTCGAAGGTGCGCTGTTCGGCGAGCGGCCGGCGTTGTTCGGCCTGATCGCCGAACATCCTGGCGACGACGGGCCGATCATCGCGGGCTTCGCGCTGTGGTTTCTCAACTTCTCGACCTGGGTCGGCCGCCACGGCATCTACCTCGAAGATCTCTACGTCCGACCCGAGTTGCGCGGCAACGGGTACGGTCGCGAGCTCCTCGTCGAGCTCGCGCGGATCGCCGACGAACGCGGTTACGGACGGCTCGAGTGGGCAGTCCTCGACTGGAACGAATCCGCGCATCGCTTCTACGAATCGTTGGGCGCCGTCCCGATGCAGGAATGGACCATCTGGCGAGTCAGCGGCGATGGGTTGCCAACGCTTGCAAGCCGGGCGGACGCCGACGGGCGGGCCTGATCACGGACCGGCCTGATCACGGAAGGGCCTAGTCACGGACAGGTACCCACCCGCGCGGTACCGTGAAGCCCGGCAGACCTGGCATTACTTGCACACAGATGGAGCGCGACGCGTGTCGACCACAGAGGGCGTGCCAGCAGTAGGCGCGGACACAGACATTTGGCCGGCTCGAAACCGCGCCGGCGGTGACTTCGTGTCCGTGCGGGTGCCGGCCGCAGCCGCCTACCTCTCAGTACTGCGCACCACCACTGCGAGCCTGGCAGCCCGGCTCGACTTCACCCTCGACGAGATCGAAGACTTGCGCATCGCAGTCGATGAAGCGTCGTGCCTGCTGCTCGCGAGCGCGGTCGACGGTGGGGAGCTCACCAGTGTCTTCGCGATGTCGACCGACTCGATCCAGATTTCGGTTTCCACGATGACAGACAAGGGCCACACACCGAGCCGTGACTCGTTCGCGTGGACCGTGTTGTCAGCGTTAGCGGGCGAGGTCGATGCATGGACCGAGGCCGACGGTCAGCAAACGATCTCGTTGATCAAGCACCGCTCGAGGGACCTGCTGACGTGAGCACCAGCCCCGACGTGCACGCGGATGGCGGAGTTGAGCCTGCGACGCCGGAAGTGACCCTCGAGTCAGCGACCGGTGATGCAGCGCCCGACTTCGTGACGTCAGAAATCCTCGCCGTCGAAATCCCTGGGGCGGATGACGCGATCCCGATCGTCAGCGCCAGGTCGGAGCAGGCCGCGAGCGATCGTGCTCGCGCGCGCGCACTCTTCGCGGAGATGGTGAGCCTGCCGGAAGGCTCCCCGGAGCGACACGCCATTCGCGATCAGCTCGTCGAGACGCACCTGCCTCTCGTCGAATACCTCGCCCGCCGATTCCGCAACCGCGGCGAGCTGCACGACGACCTTGTGCAAGTGGCGACGATCGGTCTCATCAAGTCGGTCGACCGCTTCGACCTCGACCGCGGCGTTGAGTTCTCGACCTACGCAACGCCCACGATCGTGGGTGAGATCAAACGGCATTTCCGCGACAAGGGTTGGGCGATCCGCGTTCCGCGGCGACTGCAGGAGCTCAAGCTCTCACTCGCGAAGGCCACCAGCGAACTCTCCCAGCGCAATGGCCGGTCACCGACGGTCGCTGAGCTCGCCACCTTCTTGGACATGAGCGAGGACGACGTCCTCGAAGGGTTGGAATCGGCCAACGCCTATTCGACGGTTTCGCTCGACACCCCCGAAAGCGGCGACTCCGATGCGCTGGCCGTGGCCGACACCCTCGGGGTCATCGACGAGTCGCTCGAGGGTGTGGAGTACCGCGAGTCGCTGAAGCCCTTGCTCGACCAACTGCCGCCACGCGAGAAGCGCATCTTGCTGCTGCGATTCTTCGGCAACATGACGCAATCGCAGATCGCCATCGACCTCGGCATCTCACAGATGCACGTCTCGCGGCTACTCGCCCGCACTCTTGCGCAGCTACGTGAAGGACTCCTCGTCGAGGAGTAGTCGTTTCAGTCGGCTGACTCGCTCAGACGGTGCGTCGTCGACGGCGCGAAGATGCCGACCAGTCCCGCCAGCCCGCACACCGCCATCGGAATTCCCACCAGCTCGCCTCCGTGCGCAATCGTGGTCACTCCGATGGGAAGCACGATGAGTTGCGTCAACACGGTCGGCGACCTCGACCATCTCCGGGCGTGGGCGAGACCGCGAACCACCAACCCAAGACCGATCGCGCCAATCGCCGCCATGCCAACGACGGCCCATAGATCACCGGAATCGAACGGCCGGTGCCCCGTCAGCTTGTAGACCGACAAGCCAATGGCGGACGACGCAAGCCCCAGCGCCTCAACACCAGTAGCGAGAACGGCAACAAGGAGTGGGACGCCGAGGGGTTGCGGCCGGGACACGTCCGGCTCGGATACCTCAGGCTTTGGCACGCAGCGAAGATAGCCGGTGCGTGACACGCCGGGTGTTGCGGAGCGCGTAGATCGACGGCGTACCCTTGATCAATGCGAGCTCTGCTGGTTGCCAATCTGAATGCAACCGCCATGACGCCGCGAAAGCGCGAAGTCATCGTTCGAGCTCTTGGCAGCGAGCTAAAAATCGACGTCGCCGAGACTGACAGCCGCGGCCACGCCGCTGATCTCGCCGCGCAGGCCCGCGCCGATCAATTCGACCTGGTGATCGCCGTAGGCGGCGACGGCACCGTCAACGAGGTCGTCACCGGCCTGCTGCGAGAAGGTGTCGGCCCCGACACCCCGCGCCTCGCCGTCGTCCCAGGTGGGAACGCGAACGTCTTCGCTCGCGCGCTCGGCCTGCCGTCCGAACCGATCGAGGCCACCGGTGCCGTGATCGAGCGGCTTCGGGCCGGCCGCGAGCGGCGGATCGGCTTGGGTCGACTGACAACCGCCGGTTTGGATCGGTGGTTTACCTTCTGTGCCGGATTTGGGCTGGACGCCGAGATCGTCCGCGAGGTCGAACGCCATCGCCTTGACGGCGCGAAAGCGACGCCCGCCCTGTTCATGCGAACCGGGCTCCGGCAGTTCTTCCGTACCGACCGCCGCCACCCCGCGCTCGCTCTGGAGACTCCCGGCCAGGACCCGGTGGAGAAGTTGTTCATGACGATCGTCACGAACACCACGCCTTGGACGTACTTCGGTGACCGACCACTCGAGCCCACCCCCGACGCATCCTTTGAGACCGGCCTCGACGCCTTCTCGCTGCGTCGGCTTGGCACGGTCAGCACCAGCAACAACCTGCGGAGACTGCTCGTCGGCGGTCCGACGCGGAAGGGCGTCTTGCTACACGACCTGTCCGAGCTCACACTGCGCACGACGCACCCGATTCCGATCGAGGTCGACGGCGAGTATCTCGGTGAGCACAGCGATCCGGTGCTCTTCTCGGTGCCCGAGGCACTGTCCGTCATCGCCTGAGCCCGCCCTAGCTGTGTCCTAAAGCACAGGTACAAATCACCACGTTGTCGAAATACACGTGGTCCGACCCTTGCGAAGGGCTCGGGCGCCTGATTTAGTCGAGGGCGGAGCGGCGTTCGCGGAGAACTTCGTGAACGTGTTCACAAGGAAAACGGTTTAAACACACCCAGATATGGGTAACAAGGTGTGTACTGTCGCAAGACGGACAGGTTTAGCGGTTCAAGGTTCGATACATATCAAGCCCGAAACCAGCGACACCGACCGCACACCACAGGCGCCGACGAGTAGATGAGCGCGGGCTTTGTCCCGCTGACTGCCGAGGAGATGGACCACATGGACTGGCGCCACCGCGCTGCTTGCCGTGACGAAGACCCTGAGCTCTTCTTCCCGATCGGCAACACCGGCCCAGCCCTTCTCCAGATCGATCAGGCGAAGGCCGTCTGCCGGCGTTGCCCGGTAGCCGAGCCGTGTATCGCGTGGGCGCTTGAGACGGGCCAGGACTCCGGTGTCTGGGGTGGCCTCTCCGAAGACGAACGGCGCGCTCTTAAGCGTCGCGGCGCCCGGTTGCGCCCCCAGACCGTCTAGGTCTCGTTCCGTCTAGGGTCTCGTTCCGTCCAGGTTTCGTTCGCCCGCGCACGACTGTTCGGCGGGTCGCACTGCTACTCGGCTGGGCGCACTGGAATTCGCAGCGTCGCCACCGTGCCCCCTCCCGGCCGCTCGCTGACGTCGAGCCGACCGCGTAGATCGCCTTCCACCAGGGTCCTGACGATTTGCAGTCCGAGCCTCGGCGAGGCCGACATCGAGAAACCGACGGGCAGCCCCTCGCCGTCGTCGGCGACCACGATTTCGAGTTCATGCTCAAGGCGGCGCGTCGACACCTCGACTACCCCTGACCGGCCACGCAAGCCGTGCTCTAGAGCGTTTTGCAGCAACTCTGTCAGCACCATTGAGAGCGGCGTTGCAAGTCCCGCCGGCAACTGCCCGAACGTACCCACGCGTCGTGGCAGTGACCCCGACTCCGCTGCCGAGACCTCACCGACCATGGCGATCAGGCGATCGGCGACCGGGTCGAAATCGATCGGACCGTCGAGCGTTTGCGACAGCGTGTCGTGCACCAAGGCAATCGCTCTGACCCGTCGCACCGCCTCTTCGAGCGCCTCGCGCGCCTCCGGGATGTCCAGCCTGCGAGCCTGCAGTCGCAGCAGCGCGGCCACCGTCTGCAGATTGTTCTTGACCCGGTGGTGAATCTCGCGAATGGTCGCGTCCTTGCTCACCAGAGCCCGCTCGCGACGCCGCAACTCCGTGACGTCACGGAGCAACACCAAAGTTCCGACCCGCTCGCCACCGGGCAGCAGCGGAATTGACCGCAACCGCAATACGACACCGCGGGCCTCGACCTCGACGTCCGACTCGTGACGCGATCCGCCGCTGACCAGCCAGCCGATCGGCTCATCAACGAGGCCGACGGGAGGCGCCAGCGTCGCCGTCGTCTCACCGAGATGGATGCCGACGACGTCACCGGTCAGCCCCAGGCGCCGATAGGCCGAAACCGCGTTCGGGCTCGCGTACGTCACCAGCCCTTCAGGATCCAGGCGCAGCAAACCGTCGCCAGCACGGGGTGAGCTGTCCGAATCGACCTGCCCGCCGGCAAAAGGAAAACGGCCTTCGGCCACCATCCGGGCGAGGTCCGCCGCGCTCGCGAGGTAGGTCAGCTCGAGCCGGCTCGGTGTGCGCGCGGTCGCGAGGTTCGTGTGCCGGGCGACGACCGCGATGACCCGGTCGTCATGTCGAACCGGGATCGTCTCCTCGCGAACCGGGATCCCCTCGCCCCACTCCGGATCGCCTTCGCGACAGATGCGCCCTTCCCGCCACGCGCGGTCAACAAGGATCCGTTTGCCGTCCGCGATCCGCTGGCCGACCTTGTCTTCGACATACGCCGTCTGTGCCGTGACCGGCCGAATCTGTGCGACCGCGATGAAGCCTGGTGGCTCCGACGTCCGGACCCACAACAGCAAATCGGCGAACGACAGATCCGCGAGGAGCTGCCATTCGCCGACAAGCAGGTGGAGCCAGTCAAGGTCCGCATCGGCCAGCGACGTGTGGCGCCGGACGAGGTCGACCAGATCAGGCACAGCGAGACGACCGGTGCGCCTGACGAGCCGCGGTTCTAATCGGAGATGTTAGTCGGGCAGCCGGAGGCCGCTGGTGGTGTCGAAGAGGTGGAGCGCCTCAGTCTTCGGACGCAAGCCGATGACATCACCCTTCAACGGCACCTTCGCCGCGTCGGCCGCCCGCACCACGATCGTCTTGCCGCCCTCGATCTGCGGCGTCACATAGGAGTACGAGTCTGACCCGAGCTCCTCGACGACCTCGACCGTGGCCTGCAGTCCCTCGGCCGGAGACACGATGTCCCAGCCTTCAGGCCGCACGCCGATCGTGACCGTGCCGCCGGTCAGTGCAGCCCGCTGTGCGGGTGTCAGTGGCATCACGGTGTGCGAGAGCGTCAAGCCGGCTTCGGTGACGGGCAGGTCGATGAGGTTCATCGCCGGGCTGCCCATGAAACCCGCCACGAACACGTTGACCGGGCGGTCGAACAAGTTGCGCGGCGTGTCGCACTGCTGAAGCAGACCGTCCTTGAGTACGGCGACCCGGTCACCCATGGTCATGGCCTCGACCTGGTCGTGCGTCACGTAGACGGTCGTGACACCAAGACGCCGCTGGAGCGACGCGATCTGGGTGCGGGTCGCCACGCGGAGCTTGGCGTCGAGGTTCGACAGCGGCTCGTCCATCAAGAACACCTGCGGCTGGCGCACAATCGCGCGACCCATTGCGACTCGCTGGCGCTGACCACCGGAGAGACGGGCGGGCTTGCGGTCGAGGTAGGGCTCAAGGTCGAGCAGCTTGGCGGCTTCGAGCACCCGCTGCTTGATCTCGGCCTTCGGCCGCTTCTTGATCTTGAGGTGGAATCCGATGTTCTCGGCCACGGTCATGTGCGGGTATAGCGCGTAGTTCTGGAACACCATCGCGATGTCCCGGTCCTTCGGCTGGACGTCGGTAACGTCGCGGTCGCCGATCATGATCTGGCCTTCGTCCACCGCCTCGAGGCCGGCGAGCATGCGCAGCGCCGTCGACTTGCCGGAACCCGACGGTCCAACCAGGACCATGAACTCGCCGTCGTGGATGTCCAGGTCGAGCCCGGAGACGGCGGCAATGGAAGTACCCGGATAGATCCGGGTCGCGTGGCGGTATTCGACCTCTGCCATCAGTGGGGCTCCTCGAAGATGTGGCGGTACATGTTCGTCTTACAGTGCTGCAACCGATCGCACTCCTGCGCGCGATGGTACGTGCGGGTTAGAACATCTTTAACGGAGGGTGTCATTAGTCCCGCGCGTCGGCAAGACTAACGGCGGATCTGACCTGCCCGGCAGCGGCTCGCAAGACCTCTTCTGCCCGTTTTGTGGAGACTCCGGCCAGCAACGCGACAACCGCAACCTTCGCGCTGCCTCCCGCCTCGTCCAAGACGGTCGCTGCTCGCGCGTCGTCTACCCCCGTTGCCTGGACGACGACCCGCAGCGCCCGGCGCCTGAGCTTGGCGTTGTCGGCGACGGCGTCGATCATGAGATTCCCGTAGGTGCGGCCCAACCTGACCATCACCAAGGTCGAGATCGCGTTGAGCACGCACTTTTGGGCGGAGCCCGCCTTCAGGCGGGTCGACCCAGCGATGATTTCGGCGCCGGTCGGGATCTCGATGGCGAGGTCGCTCGCGGCGCCCAACTCCGATCTCGCCGTGCACGCGAAACCGATCGTGAGCGACCCCGCGCTGTGGGCGGCCGCGATTCCTCCCAACACGTACGGCGTGCAGCCACTCGCGCTTACGCCGAACACCACGTCGTCCGGGCCTGGATCGTGGATGCCCAGGTCCGCCGCACCCGCGCTCGCGATGTCCTCGTAGTACTCGCGACCCTCGGTGAAGCCCTCGAGGCCGCCGGCGAGCACCGCAATGACGCGGTCGGGCAGGCCGTAAGAAGGCCCGATCTCGGCAGCGTCGACCGCGGCCATCCGGCCTCCGGTGCCGGCGCCGACGTAGATGAGCCGACCGCCCGTCGCCATCTTGTCCGCGATCGCGTCGACGGCGTCGGCGATCGAGGCGGCTGCTTCGCGCACAGCGGTGGCGACACTGCGCTGGTCGTCAGCGAACACCCGGACGCTGTCGATCGTGCTCCAAAGATCGAAGTCGCCGAGTTCGGCCCGAGTCGCTTCGGTGCTCAGAGCATCGAACATTGCCGGGTCACCACCGATGGGCAGCATGCTCGCGGCACCTCCTTTGACAAACCTTGACGAGAGCATTGGTCTGGACCAATTCTGCCGCAATGCTAGACACTCGGATTGGTCTAGTCCAGAATCGAAGCACTTGAGTACGCCAGACTCGCCACCGCGGGTTCTCCGCACTGAAAGGATCCGGGTGGCCATCATCTCCGCCCCGCGACTGCTGGTCGAGGGGGCTCTGATCGGGCCAGGGGCCGTCGTCGTCGACGGCGCCCGCATCGTCGATGTCATCGAAGGTCGGCCGCCGGCGTCCATCGACCACGTCGCGTTCGACACCGGCTTCCTGTCCCCCGGGCTGATTGACCTCCAGATCAACGGCTGTCTCGGCGTCGACTTCGTTCGCGCGACCGACGCCGAATGGGAAATGGTCGCGCGCGCGTTGCCGAGCGTCGGTGTTACTGCGTTCCAGCCGACCTACATCACCAACCCGATCCCTGCCCTAGTCGCCGGACTGCTTCGTTTTGCAGCAGTGCGGCAGCGTCTTGACGAAGCCGGCGGGGCGCATGCACTCGGCGTCCACGTCGAAGGTCCGTTCCTGTCGCCTCGCCGCCGCGGTGTGCACGATGTGCGGTTCATGGTCGAACCCGATCCGGTCACTCTCGACGCGTTGCTGGCAGATCCCTTAGCGACTGCGCAGATCACCACGCTCACGCTTGCTCCCGAGTTGCCAGGTGCGCTCGAGGCCATCCGCAGGCTCGCCGCCCTGGGCATCGTGGTGTCAGTCGGGCACTCCGACGCTACGGGAGCACAGGTGCATGAGGCGGTAGTCGCCGGTGCCCGCATGGTGACGCACATCTTCAATGCACAACGCGGCTTCGACCACCGAGAGCCTGGCGTCTCAGGGCAAGCGCTGTACGAGCAGGCCATGACCATCGGGCTCATCGCTGACTTCGAACATGTCTCTCCGCAAGCGTGCGCCATCACGCTGAACGCCGCTCGGGGCAGAGTCGCACTTGTCACCGACGCGGTCGCGCCCGCAGGCATGCCGCCGGGCATCTACGAGCTGGGTGGCCAACAAATCGCTATCTCGACCGGCGTGCCACTTGCACGCAATCTCGACGGCACCGTGGCGGGCGCAGCGACATTTCTCGACCAGGCCGTCCGCAATCTGGTCGGCTTTGGTCGCGACATCGCCGAGGTCTTATCGGCCGCGACTACGGTGCCCGCGGACGCTGTGCAACGACCTGACCTGGGTCGCTTGGCGCCAGGGGCGCACGCCGACATCGTCTGGTGGGACGACGATTTGCAGCCGGCTCGTACGTGGGTCGACGGGGTACAGGTCTACGACGCAGCTAGTGCCCACGCAGCCGCCGCGGCCGCCACCGAATCGCTTGGGTAGCTCCACGGCATTGCCGGTGGCTACCAGGTTTTGGTGACCTTGAGCAGCCCGCGAGGGGCATCGGGATCAAAGCCGCGCACGACCGCAAGCTCGCGGGCGAGCATCTGGAGCGGAATGATCTCGGCGAGCGGCGACAGCTCCTCGGGCAACCCGACGGGCAATCGCAACGCCGCCTTCTGCGTCGGCGAATCGCGTAGCCCCGACCCGACAATCGCGAGGGATGTCTCGAGCTCGGCGAGCCGGTCGAGGACGGGTTGCATCGCCGTCCCGCCGACGCCGTCGGCCGCAATCGCAATGACGGCACTGTCGCGCTGCAGCATCGCCATAGGGCCGTGCAACAAGTCGGCGCCGGAGAATGCCTGGGCGGACATGTAACTGGTCTCCATGAGCTTCAGGGCCGCCTCGCGCGCCGTCGGGTAGGAGTAGCCGCGACCCGTTACGACCAACCGCTCGACACCCTCGAATCGCCGTGCGACCGCGGCGACCTGTGCGGTGTCGTCCACGAGTACCCGGGCGGCCTCGACGATGCTGCACGCTTCCGAGCCATCGCCGCCGCGGAGGGCATCGATGAGCAAGTACAGCGACAGCAACTCCGCGGTGTAGCTCTTCGTCGCAGCGACTGCCACTTCCGGGCCAGCGAGCACGTCGATGTTCAACCGAGCCGCTGCGGCCAGAGCGGAGGCCGGTGCGTTCGTCACGGCGAGGGTTACGGCTCCACACTGGCCAGCCGTCGTCAGCGACTCGACCAGGTCAGGCGATCCACCCGACTGGCTGACGGCGATGAACAGGACGTCGCGCAGATCCGGCCGTGCGCCGTATGCCGTCATCGTCGACGGCGAGGCGAGTCCGGCAGGCAGGCCGAGCACGATCTCGACGAGGTACTTGGCGTAAAGAGCAGCGTGATCGCTTGTGCCGCGCGCGGCCAGCACCACGAATCTGATCCCCGCAGCCGCAACGTCTGCCGCAACCCTGCCGATGTCCGTGCGCCCGTGCTCCAGAATGCGGTCGAAGACCGCTGGCTGTTCGGCGATCTCGCGCGCCATCAGTTCACCGGCACCGCTCATTGAATTCTCCTCGCTGTGCCGTGATCGGATCGTCTGTGGTAGCGCATCGCCAAGTCGACGGCGCCGACCTCAGGAGGGCGTGCCGCAACCTCTGCTCCAGTCGCCGAGACGAATCGGCCACGCACGTAAGGATTGCCGAAGACCCCGCCGTGCATGGCGACCGGTAGTTCGCCGTCGGACTGCCCAGTGCCTAACTGCGCAGTGCCTAACTGCGCAGTGCCTAACTGCGCAGTGCCTAACTGCGCAGTGCCCAACTGCGCGGCACCTAGCTGACGCTGAAGAACGTTGGCGAGAGCAACGAGGTAGTCGCAACCGGCGTCGAGAATCCCGGTCATGACCGGATCGTCGTCCAGGGCCATGACTGCAGCGCGCGAGCCGGGTCAACAGCTGCCGATCTGCGGGATCGCGGTAGAGGAGTCGCACGATTGCATCGAAGCCGAGGCCGTACTCAGCTGTGACCGCGTCCTCCAGTGCCCGGCTCTTGGGCCCACTGCCGTCGTGAGAGCGCAACGCCGCACGCACTGCCTGACTGGCGAACCAGTACGCGCTTCCTTCATCACCGACAAGAAATCCGTAGCCGCCAGCCCGTGCAGTCCTGCCGTCGCCACTCTGGCCAAGAGCATTCGACCCCGTACCTGCAATGACGATGACGCCGGGCTCCGCCCCGAAAGCGCCGGCCAATGCAGCCTCGGTGTCATCGACAACGATGACGTCGACGCCCGTCGCTGCGGTCAACCTTGCCGCCATATCCGCGGCGTGCTCCGGGCCGCGCAGGCCCGCGAGTCCAAGGCCCGCGACGGCTGCGCGCGACGTCGTGATCAAGGCCGCCAATCGCTCGAGAGCGTCGGCGTGCAACAACACGTTCAGCGGAGGTTCGTCTAACCGCGTGAGGACCTGACCGTCCTGCATCACGACGGCGCGCGTTGCGGATCCTCCGGCATCGACCCCCAGTACCGGTAGCCCTGACACCCGATCTCCCGTCAGCCCTTGACCGCACCTGCGGTGAGCCCGGTCGCGAAGTGTCGCTGGACCAGCAGGAACAGGATGACGATCGGGATCGACAACATAGTCGCGCCAGCCATCAGCCCACCCCAGTCGACCTGCTCTTGGGTGATGAACGATGCCAGCCAGACCGTTGCCGTCTCCTTGCTGTTGTCCTGGATGATCACGTACGCGAAAGTGAACTCGTTCCAGGCTTGGATAAACGCGAAGATCGCCGTGGCCACGAGGCCCGGTGCGATCAGCGGGAAGGTCACCCGCATAAACGCGCTGAACCGCGAGCACCCGTCGATCATCGCCGCGTCCTCGAGATCCTTCGGGATGTTGGCCACGAAGCCGCGCAGCGTCCACACCGCGAACGGCAGGATGAACGCGAGGTAGGTGAAGGTCACGCCGATGAGCTGGTTCTGCTCATGAAAACGGCTGAGGACGACGAAGAGCGGCACGATCAGCGCGGTTTGCGGAATCATCTGGATCACGATGATCAGGACGATGTAGGCCTTTCGACCGCGGAAGCTGGTGCGCGCAACCGCGACTGCTGCAAGGAACGCCGCGGCAATCGCAATGACGACCGTGAGTCCGACGATGATCGCGCTGTTGCGCAGGCTTGAAAGGAAGAACGCCTTGTGCCACGCGTCGCGGTAATGCAGCAGGGTGCCAGGAAACGGGAACCACTTGGGCGTCACCTTGGTCATGTCGATGCCGCGTTTGAACGAGGTCGCGATCGCCCAATAGATCGGGAACGCCATCAAGACAAGCAAGACGACGCCGATGGCGTTGGCCGTGCTCTTGGTGTGGCGGCCGGCTACTGCACCAGACTTTCGCGGTGCACGCCGCAGGGGCTCGCTCGCGCGCACAGATGACGTCGTCACTTGGCGTCCCCGATTCGCAGTATCTGTCGGATGTAAAACACCGAGACGCTGACCATGATCAGCATGGTGATCAAGGAGAGTGCAGCACCGAGGCCGAAGTTGTGCACCTTGAACGACTCGATAAACGAGAAGATCGACATCAGGTAGTACCAGGGCTCCGGCCTGTTGTCGCGCAAGATGTAGATCTGCGTGAAGACCTGGAAGTCCCAGATCACCGACAAGCTCGTCAAGATGACCAGGATCGGCCGCAGCATCGGGTAGGTGATACGGCGAAACGCCTGCAGCCCAGAGGCGCCGTCGACTGCCGCAGCCTCGAGTATCTCGTCAGGCACTTGCGTTAGCGCCGCTTGCATAGTGATCGCGACGAAGGGGATCGCCCCCCACACAACGACGCAGGTCACGACCAGAAACCCTTGCCACGATGAGGTGTACCAGTCATGGCCGACGAAGTGGCCGAAGTGCAACTTGGTCAGGGTGTAGTTGATGACGCCGAACTGCTGATCGAACAACCAGTTCCAGATGGTGATGCCAACAACCTGCGGTGTTGCCCACACGAGGATTAAGACCACTGACAGCACGACTCGCAGCGGCTTGCTCATCTTCGTGAGCAAGACCCCGATCGAGGTGCCCAGGATCATGGTTGCGCCGACGTTCACGGCGGTGAACATGATCGTGCGCCAAAGCACAGTCCAGAACTGGCTGTCCTCGAAGACTTTGGTGAAGTTTGCGAAGCCGACCCAGACCGGCGCCTTGCCGAGTTTGTGGTGCGACTCGTGAATCAGTTGCGGCAGCTGATAGGTCTGGAACGACAACTCGAAGAGCTTGTAGATGGGATACGCGAGTACCGCGAGGATGATCAGGATCGACGGCAGGATCAGCAGGTATGGGCCGCCGACTTTGGCCGCCCGCTGCCGCAGCGGCAACCGCCGCCTAGACGTTAGCTGCCGTCGGGACGGTTGTAGCTCTGTCCCGACGGCGGCCATACGCGTGCTCCCACTTCTTCTAACACCGTTCGCCTGGGAGCCAGTCTCCCGTGCGAGTGTTTAGCAGTTAGCTGCCGTTCAGAATCGTGTTGATCTGAGTGTCAGCGGCCTTCGTTGCATCGGGGATCGACTGCTTGCCCGACAGGATGCTCGACAGCATGTTCTGCAGCACGTTCTGGCTTTCGACGTCGGCCCAGTTCGGGGCCGTCGGGACGAACCAGCTCTGAGCCGCAGCCGCGGCGAACGGGCTGTTGCCGAGCAAGCTGATCAGCGACGTTGTGTTCGGGATCACCTTGGCGTCGTTAACCAGTGCGGTCATGCCCGTGGTGCCAGTGAAGTCGTTGATCCACTCCTCGGCCCACGCGACGTGCGAGCTAGCAGCGGGGATGACGAGGTCGGAGCCACCAAGGAAGGTCGGCAGCGGTGCGCTGGCGTCCTTGCCCGGCATCGGGAACGCGTCGATCTTCAGTGCCGGGTTACCGGTCTTCGGGTCGTTCACCGAGCCTTCTTCCCACCCGTTGCCGTAGATCATCGCGGCCTGGCCCTGCGCCATTGCAGAGTCCTGCTTCGACTCGTCGATGTCAGCAGGCGCCTTGCTCAACGCGGTGTACAGGGTCTTCAACTCAGTGAGGCCTGCGATCGCGTTCGGCTGCTCCAGGTCGGCAACCCATTTGCCACTGGCGTTCGAAGCGATGTCGCCGCCGTAGCCGTAGACGAACGACATGGCGCCGTACCACTCCTTGCCGGGCCAGTACAAAGCCGACTGCGTCGACGGAATGACAGCCTTCAGCTTGAGCCCGTCGGCCTGCAACTCAGCGAGCGTGGTCGGCGGGGCGGTGATGCCGGCCTTCGTGAACGCGGCGGTGCTGTAGATGACGCCTCGTGCACCTGCGTAGTAGGGCACACCGAAGGTCTTGCCGTTGTAGGTCACGGAGTCGGCAAGTCCCTTGAGCCACGTGCCGGAGTTGTCGAACTTGGACTTGTCGGCGCTGATGTCAGCCAGCGCACCGTCGGCCATGTACTTGGTCGTCTCGGTGTTGCCCAGCTCGACAACGTCAGGCGGGGAAGCAGCCAGCGCGGCGTCAAGCTTGGTCAGGTGGTCGGCCCAGGTCTGGTACTGGACGTCGACTTTGACGCCTGGGTACTTGGCGTTGAAGGCGGCTTGAGCGGCCGCGACCTCCTTCGGCCAACCTGTCTGCGCATCGGTCTGCAGCCAGACGGTGAGCGTGCCGCTCGCGCCTGCGGCGGCGGGCGCAGAGCTAGCTGCAGTGGCGGGGGTAGAAGCGGCGGCGGCGGGCGCCGACGTGCTGGCGGCTGCGGCAGGAGCGGAAGCTGTCGGGGTGGTGCCACTGCTTGTGGACTTCGAGCTGCTGCACCCGGCAACAGCGATCACCGCGGCAAGTGTTGCCGCGGTCAGATAGCGAGCCTTCACGTGCATCCTCCTCGAAATCACGGTTGACCAGCGCTTTCGCGCCAGTCGATTGGTGTAGACCATTCCGTAAGTTGGCATAGACCACTTGCAGTGTCAAGAGGTTCGCACCGCGGCGGGGCCGGTCGTTTCGCAACCGTAATCAAGCAGACCACTTGGGGCGTCACGAGAAATACCGACCAGCACGTGGTCTAGACCTCTAGCCGAGCGATTGGCTATGGTGTGGCAAGCGAGACGCGGCTCGAGCCTGCGTGGCCTGCTTGGTGCGCTGGCGACTGTCTCGTACTCTCATCCCGGAATCGGCATACGCGCATCCGGAATCGGCGTGCGCGCCAGCCGGTCGGCACTTCCGCCGGATCCCGCCCGGACCGGTCTACCACTGCGAGGTTGAGGCGACCGTGCCGGCAAGACCGCAAACCCTCGACGAATCACCGAACGGCGAGCCGCGGGTTCCGAAGTACTACCTCCTCAAGCAGCATCTGCTCGACATGACGCGGACGCTGCCCCCTGGGAGCCCGGTTCCGCCCGAGCGAACGCTGAGCGTCGACTTCGGCACATCGCGAACGACGGTACGACAAGCCCTGCAGGAACTTGTGGTCGAAGGACGGTTGGAGCGGATCCAAGGCAAGGGCACCTTCGTCGCCAAGCCGAAGGTCGCACAAGCGTTGCGACTGACGAGCTACACCGAAGACATGCGGGCGCAGGGCCTCGAACCGACGTCGACGTTGTTGGAAATCGGGTACGTGCTCGCCGACGAGATTCTTGCCGAGCGTCTTGCTATCAAGCGGAGTGCTCGCGTCCTTCGCATCGAGCGGCTGCGACTCGCCAACGGCGAGCCCATGGCGATCGAGACCACCCACCTCGCGGGTCAGCGATACCCGGGCCTTCGCCGGCTGCTCGCGAAGTCGACGTCGCTGTATGCGGTACTGGCCCAGGAGTACGGCATCGAGTTGCTCGAAGCGGAGGAGACGATCGAGACGGTGCCTGCCCCGCCACGCGAGGCGCATCTTCTTGGGACCGACGTCGGGTTGCCGCTGCTTCTCCTGAGTCGCCACAGTCGCGATGCCGCCGGACAGCCGATCGAGTACGTGCGATCGCTCTACCGGGGTGACCGCTACAAGTTCGTCGCCCACCTGCAGCGCCCGACCAGCTAGACCGCCCAGGCGAGCTTCGCACCCCTGAGTGCGCGCAGTCGCGGCCAGTTCACGACACCCAGGGCTGCGAAGCGACGGCAGACTCGCATCTTCGCATCCCGTGTGGTCGCGAATTCGCGGGAATTTGGCCAGATCGCAACCACCAGGGATGCGAAGTTGCCGGAACCAAGGCAGACGCTGCCGGAACCAAGGCAGACGCTGCCGGAACCAAGGCGACGGTGAGCTGAACTACGCGACGAGGCCCAAGCGGCGAAGCTCAACAGTGAGGTCGTGCGGGTTCGTCGAGGCGCTCATCGCCGCTTCGAGGGTGACCGCACCGTCGCGGATCAGCGCGACGAGGTGCTGGTCGAAGGTCTGCATGCCGTAGTACGCACCCTCGGCGATGAGGTCGTTCATCAGCGAGGTCTTGTCCGGGTCGGCGATCGCTTCTGCGATACGGCCGGTGTTGATGCAGATCTCCATCGTCACGCAGCGCCCCTCGCCGTCCGCCCGAGGCACTAGTCGCTGGCAGACGATGCCGCGCAGTGCACTCGCGAGAGAGAGCCGGACCTGCTTTTGCTCGTGCGGCGGGAAGAAGTCGATGATGCGGTTCACGGTCTCCTGCGCGTCGGTCGTGTGCAGGGTCGACATGACGAAGTGGCCGGTCTCCGACGCCGCGAGCGCCGCCTTGACCGTTTCCTGGTCGCGCATCTCACCGACCAGGATCACGTCGGGGTCCTGTCGCATGGCGGCCCGCAGTGCAGTGGAGAAGTCTTCGGTGTCGACGCGCACCTCGCGCTGGTTGATCATGCCCAGCTTGTCGAAGTGCAGGACCTCGATCGGGTCCTCGACCGTGACGATGTGCACTTCGCGGTTGTTGTTGATGTGGTCGATCATGCCGGCGAGCGTGGTCGACTTGCCCACGCCGGTCGGGCCGGTCACGAGCACGAGGCCGCGCGGTTCGAGGGCAAGTGAGGCGAGGATCGACGGGAGCCCGAGTTCCTCGAGCGGGATCGCGCCGACGCTGACGCGTCGAAAGACCAGGCCCGCAGACCCCCTGGACCGGAAGGCGTTGACCCGGAATCGGCCGACGCCCGACAGCGAGAAGGCGAAGTCGGCCTCGTTGGTGCGGGCGAAGGCGTCGACAAGGTCCTTGCGCATGACCTCGGCGACCATGCCCTCGGTGTCAGCGGCGGTCAGATCTCGCGTCTGGAGCTTGCGGAGCGACCCGTTTATGCGCACGCGCGGCGGAGAACCGACCTTGCAATGCAGGTCGGACCCACCAGATTCGACGAGGGCCCGAAGGAACGGCTCGATCGTCACGTTACCGGTCACATTGATTGCTTCGACCGTTCAGGAAGCTCCCTTGACCGTGGCGATGCCTTAATCGCGAAAGATCACCCGATGATCGCGATCAAGTCGCCTTCCTGGACCACGTCGCCCTCGGCCACCTTGAGGCTCACGGTGCCTGCGGCCTCGGCGATGACCGGGATCTCCATCTTCATCGACTCGAGGATCGCGATGGTGTCGCCGTCCTCAACCTGGTCGCCTTCGGCCACCACGATCTTCCAGACGTTCGCGACCATCTCGGCGCGGACTTCCTCAGCCACCGGGTGGCTCCTCTCCTGGGCAGTTGCTCGGATGCTAGCTGGCTGGGTGGCTCAAGCGGGCTTTGGCGCCCGCATCCGGTCGATCAAGCCGGTGTCGTAAACGCCCGCGATGAACTCCTCGTTGGCCAGCAACTCAGTGAAGAACGGCAGGTTGGTCTTGAGCCCTTCGATCTCGAAGGACGCAACCGCCGCTCGGGCCAGCTCGAGGGCGGCCGGTCGGTCAGTCCCGTGCACGCAAAGCTTGGCGAGCAGCGGGTCGTAGAACGGGGTCACGGTGTCGCCCTCGGCGTAGCCAGCATCAACGCGGACGCCAGGCCCGGTCGGCTCTACCCAGCGGCTGATCGTGCCGGGGCTCGGCAAGAACCGCTTCGGGTCCTCGGCGTAAATCCGCAGCTCGATGGCGTGCCCGCTGGGTTCAACGGCGTCGGGGTCGAAGGTGGCCGGCAGGTCGGACGCCGCCAGCAGTTGCTGCTCGACCAGGTCGACGCCAGTGACGAGCTCGGTGATCGGGTGCTCCACCTGCAATCGCGCGTTCATCTCGAGGAAGTAGAACTCGCCCCCGCCCGACTCGAGGCTTGCAGGATCGAGCAGGAACTCCACCGTGCCCGCACCGCGGTAACCCACCGCCTCGCCCGCGCGCACGGCGGCCTCGATCATGCGGGCACGCAGTGGCGGCGTCAGCACCGGACAGGGTGTCTCCTCGGCAACCTTTTGATGGCGGCGCTGCACCGAGCAGTCGCGTTCACCCAATGCCACGACACGGCCACTCGACAGGCCGAGGATCTGCACCTCGACGTGCCTGGCGCTCGTGACATAGCGCTCGAGCAGGATCGAGGGGTTGCCGAAGAAGCGCTCCGCGCGCGACTGGGCGGTCGCGAAAGCAGTTGCTAGCTCGTCCTCGTCATGAGCAACGCTCATACCGATGCCGCCACCGCCGCCTGCAGCTTTCACCATCAGCGGATAGCCCACGACCCGAGCCGCGACGATTGCCGCCTCGACGTCGGCGACGGGCTCGCGGGTGCCGGGCGCGACCGGCACGCCGGCATCGCCGACCAGGTTGCGAGCCGCGACCTTGTCGCCCATCGCGACGATCGCCTCAGGCGACGGGCCGATCCAGACCAAGCCCGCATCGGCCACCGCGCGAGCGAAGTCGGCGTTCTCGGACAAGAACCCGTAGCCGGGGTGGATCGCCTGGGCGCCAGACTGCTCGGCCGCCTCGAGCACCTTGGTCACATCGAGGTAGCTCTGGGCCGGCGCGGCCGCACCCAGCAACACCGCTTCGTCTGCCTCTTTGACGAACGGCAGGCTTGCGTCGACCTCCGAATAGACCGCGACAGCCTTCAGGCCCAACCGCTGGACGGTGCGAATCACCCGCCGAGCGATCTCACCCCGGTTCGCGACCAGAACCGAATCGAACGTCCACGGGGAGGTCATCGACGGCTTCGGTCGCCGACCAGCTTCCACGCCGCCGGCAGCAACGCCCCGGCGGCCAGCGCCTTCAGCAAGTCGCCCAGGATGAACGGCGCCACTCCCGTCGAGATCGCCTTCGTGTACGACCAGTGGTAGAAGTGCGCGAGCCACCACACGCCGGGGATGTAGATCAGCGCGGTCGCGAGCAGGAAAGAGCCGGCGAGGGTGTCGACCCGCCGATCGACGCCGTGCCGCGCGTGCCACCCGACGAGCAATGTCGCGAGCAGGAACCCGACGAAGTAGCCGCCAGATCCACCGCTCAGCACTGACCACCCGTGGGTGCCGCTGGCGAAGACAGGCAGCCCGGCCCAGCCGATCGCGATGTACAACAACTGCCCGGCTAGACCGCGCAGCGGACCGACTGCCGCCGCCGACAACAAAACCCCGAACGTCTGGCCGGTGACGGGCACTGGGTTGTTTGGCAGCTTGAACGAAACCTGGGCCACCAACGACATGAACGCAGCGACGCCGACCACCAGCGCGACATCTCGGACCATGCTCTTCGGCAACCGGTCCGCGAGCACTGGGCGGCGAAGGGCGAAGCTGTTTGACGACCCGTAGGCGGACGCAGAAGCGGTCACGTGCGGTCCCTTTCAGCTGGAGTCATTGGCGACCACCAGAACCTACCGGTCCAACACCTTGGCCCGGACAGGGGAACTCGCACGAAGTTTCACGCCAGGATTTGGCGGGATCGCTCGGTCGGGTGTGCGGCGGCGTGCTCGATGCGGCGAGCGACCACCTTGGTCAGGGTCTCGACGACCTGCGGGTCGTACTCATACGCCATGCCGAGGCGCAGCCGCTCCAACGCGTCGGCGTTCGCATCGGCGGTCGCGTGGGCACCGACGAGGTCGTCGTAGGCGCTGGCCGCCTTGATGATGCGACTCTCGATCGGCAGCGTGTGGTCGGGCGACTCCCGATGACGGCGATACGGGTCGGCTTGCCGAGCAACGATGTCGGCCACCCGGTCAAGCACGCCGGTGGTCTTGATGACGTCGGCTCCAAGCTCCGCAACCCGGCGACGCTCGACCGGTGCAACGACGAGCGTCGATCCGCCGGGGATCGGATCGATGAGCGAAAGCTGGCCGATGTCGTGCAGCAGTGCCGCGTACTCCAACTCAAGCAGGTCGTTCTCGGTCAGGCCGAGTTCGCGGCCGATGGCGATCGACAGCTGGCTGACCCGACGCGAGTGGCCTTCCTCGACATAGCCGCCGACTTCCGTGACCCGCGAGAGCGAACGGATGGTCTGGCGGTAGGTCGTGCGAATCGCTGCGTACCGCCGGAATGCGAACTGAGTTAGCAGCAGCGGGATGCAGAAGACCGGCAAGGCATAGAGCTGCATGGACGGCGTGGCAAGCGCGGTCAGCACGCCGGTAGCGCCGACCGCGACAGCAAGGGCTGCGGTGGCGCTGATCTCGTCGCGCAAGGTCCAGCCGAACGCCGCGGCTCGGTCCTGCGACCGCACGAAAGCAGCGATCACGAAGTCGAGAACGGTTGCCAGCGCGACGATGGCAACCATCAAGAACGCGACCCATCGCAGCTGCGATTTGAAGTCCGCGAAATGCACCATCGTCAGCCGGTGCGGCGCCGACAGCCGGAACGCGGCCGCCGTGATTGCGGCCACGACAACTCGCCGGGCTACAGCCGTCAAGCGCGGACGCCGACCAGCAGCGGCTCGACCTAAAGTTCCCAAGAGGCAGCCGGCGGCTGTCACGGCAACGACTTGCGCGGTCGACTGGGCGACTGGGCGGCCTCCGACGTCGAACAACATCGCGTAACCAAGCGCACCTGCAGACGCAATGGGTGCCGCCGGCCGGTCGCCGGGCAGCCGGACATTCAGCAATTCGCCGATCGCAATCAGAACGACGAACGCGATCGCAACATTGGGTCGAACGACGCCGTGGATGCCCGTCGCGACTGCGGCGGCTGCTGCGCCGATGCACACGAGCGCGACGAAGATTCGACCGGCGAGTTCTGAGCCGCTGCCTTCGCGATCCGTGCGCGCCTCGGGTCTGGCCGTCACTGCCTTCACGTCATGAGACCTGTTGCTCGTCGCGGATGCCGAAGGTCTCGAACGCGAACCCGGCGGCGATGTCGCTCGACGGATCGTCGTGATCGCGGAACACGAGCAGCGCGGGATCGACGACGTCGTCGGTTGCATCGACGCTTGCTTGCCAGCCACTGATGCCGACCGCGACAACGAGCGCTTCGACCATTCCGGCGTCGAACTGCGTGCCGGCCCAACGTCGCAGCTCACGGATCGCCGCGTCGACCGAGCGAGCACCGCGATAGGAACGGGTCGACGTCATCGAGTCGAACGCGTCTGCGACCGCGATCAAGCGCGCGAACTCGGGGATCTCGTCGCCCGCGAGCCCGTCGGGATAGCCGCGACCGTCGACGCGCTCGTGGTGGTGACGAATGCCCAGCGTCGCCTCTTCAAGGAACGAGATCCCGTTCACCATCTCAAAGCCGCGGGTCGGGTGCAGCTTGATCGAGGCGAACTCGTCGTCGTCCAGCGGCCCGGTCTTTTGCAGGAGCTTGGTCGGGACGCCGAGCTTGCCGACGTCGTGGAGCATGCCGGCGTAGCGCAACATCTCGAGGCGGTCCTCGCGCATTCCGAGCTGCTGAGCGATCAAGACGGACGCCGAGGCGACCCGCTCGCTGTGACCGCGGGTGTAGTAGTCCTTCGTCTCAACGGCTTGGATGAGCGACCTGACGGTCGCGTCATAAGCGGCGTGCTGTTGGCTGTATTGCTCGAAGGCCCAACGCGCGATGACCAGCGGCGCCAGCACGAGCAACGCGGCGACCGGCCCGACGCCGCCGACCCAGAGCACGGCCACGATGAGCCCGATCGAGCCATAGCCGAGGCTCGGGATCGCCATCTCGGCGACACCGTTCCACCACACCGCTCGCATAGACGTGTCCGTCGTCAGGCGGACAACGACGGCCACGAACAAGTTGTTGAGGATGAAATAGCAGAGCCCGGCGATTGCGACGGCGGGCAAGACGGCCGGGAAGCTTGCGTGGGCAAAGCCGTCCTGGGCCGATCCAGGCACCAGGTGGTAGACGCCGCCGGCGACAGCGGCGCTGAGGGCGGCTTGCGCACCGTTGAAAACGTGCTTGAACCACGCCGCATGGCGGGCGTAGGCAAGAGCGCTCACTGCACACACAAGCGCGCCGCCCCAGGCTCCGAGCAGCAACAAAGAGGCGAGCGCCACTGGGGAACTTGCAGAGACGCCAAGTACGCCGGTCCTGGTGATGATCTCGCGCGAGTCGGCGAACCAGTACAAGGCGCCGAGCACCGCGACCGATCCCCAACTCACCGAACCCGAGATGCTCGCCGCGATGACGACAGCGAGCCCGGCGCAGGCGACCGCGACGACGTATGCCTGCGCGCTGCGCGGCATGTCTCGCATGGTGGCTCCTGCTCGGGCGTTACCGGGGAATGGCGAACGGGGGAAGTGCCAGGAGAAAGAAGAGCGAAACGGGACTCGGGATCAACCTTGCTTTATGTGCACTTGCGTTAACTCCACTTGGTGCTCGCGCCGAGGAAGAACTTTTCGACTACGGCGGTGATCTTCTGCATGGATCTCAGCTCCTACGAATCACGTCATAGGCGCCGCTAAGGCCTACGCGAGATACGCTCCGCTAAAGGAGTAGAAACTGGTGAAATACACCCAAGTCCCGTTCGCTCTGCAGTTGTTTTGCGACCCGGGAAATTGGGGGCTTCCCGGGGCACAAACGGCGATCTTTGCGCCTGACTCGAACCGAAATTCGCCCAGTGAAAAGAGCATCCGCATAAGGAGTGAATCGGTGAAGATCAGGGCAAGTCAAGACCCGGCAGACACTGCAGCCACACGGGTTTCGGGGCACTCCTTGCTGGCCAGTCACAAAGGACTAGAACTCATCCGACAAGGATGAGGGCGCCCTACGAGACGGCTGACGGTGAAATATCAGCCATCACCCTATTCATCCGGTTAATGCCACTCTGATGCGGCCATTCGGGTCTGTTGCGCCGCTGACCTCCATCAGCCGTCAGGAAGTTGCTGCGATGTGTCACCACATGTTCATCTCGCCACGAGCGCCCCGCTGCGCTGAGACTGGCACCCCTCTGGGACTCCCGCGAGACCATTGTCGCGCCCTACACTCGGGTCCGGTGTGTGACGGATGTGACGATTGGGGCTAGTTGCCATGGGCGACCCGAGCGGTCCCGCGGCTGACCCGACGGGCCAAGCGGCGAACGCGGCAGCCGCTGACGCTCCCCTGCCCACAACCGCTGCCGACTCCCGCACCGTTGATCGCTACACCGCGCTCGTCGCGGCACTGCTCGGCGTCCGCACTGATTATGCGAGCACCCGTTTTGACGCCGAGGTAGCTGCGGCACTCGCGGCGAACCGGCTCGATATCGCGACCGCGCGCACATTGCGCTGGTGGCAGCGCGCTTCGGTACGTGAGGTCGAGGGCTACGCAAACAGCGTGCTGCCGACCGTGCTCGCAACTCGCTCCGATGCTGACAAGAGGGCCTCGATCGAGAGCGACGAGTCGGCGGCTTCGTGGCAGCAAGCTCAGCTCGTCCTGCCAGAACCAGCCGTTCTACCGGAACCGGCCGCCGTAACAGAACCCGCCGCCGTAACAGAACCGGCCGCCGTAACAGAGCCGGGCGCCGTCCCGGAAGTCCCTGCGGAGCCACCGCGACCCTCGCGGGTCATCACGATTCCCGATCCGGCGACGCGACGACGTTCGGCGAGGGAGATTCAGCAGGCGGTCCGCGAAGCGCTGCGCGCCACTGCTCCACCGCTGAACCCAGGACCACCGGACCCAGGTTTGCCGTTCGACGTCCCCTCCCACCAGAACGCGTCTTCACACGGAAGGGACCGCGGTGACCATGCCCACTCTGCGCCTATTGCCTGAGCTCGAGGAAGCCCTACGCCAAGTACCTGGCATCCGGGCCGCAAGTGTGGTCACAGGGCCAGACGCCGTGCCAACTGAGATCCACATCGTGGCTAGCCGCAGCAAGGGCGCCAAGCAAGTTGTGCGCGACGTGCAGTCGCTCGCGATGGCGGGTTACGACATCGACATCGACCACCGCATTGTCAGCGTCGTGCAGTTCGACGACGACATCGACGGCGTGCAGACCGACGACAACCTGCACACGATCATCCGGATGCCTGACACGCCGCCGGCGATCGACACGTTGCCTCGTCCTGTCATTGCCGCGATCACCATTAGAACCGCGGGCTCGGAGGCCGACGCGTCTGTCGTCGTCCGAACCGGTGACGCTACTTACGACGGCCGCTCTATCGGACCCTCAACGATGAGTCACCGACACACGCTGAT
Organism: uncultured Actinomycetes bacterium; assembly: GCA_963737705.1. GTDB lineage: Bacteria > Actinomycetota > Actinomycetes > Acidothermales > Acidothermaceae > PALSA-607. The sequence goes on along the minus strand of CAVTTP010000006.1, from coordinate 1,271,874 downwards.
CGCACGTGCGACGCTCGACGCCGTCAGTGAGTTACTCGGATTGCCTGCAGAGGTGGAATTCGTCACCGTCTCGACGATGGGCAACCGCCGGATGGCAGCGTGCGTTGTACAGGTCGCGGTCCCTGGCATCGGCGAACTCGTGTTGACCGGATCGGCGTTGGTGCGAAGCGATGAAGCGGACGCCGTCGCGCGGGCCGTTCTGGACGCACTCAACCGAAGGTTGGCAGGCTGATCGGTACCGCAGGTTGGCAGGCTGATCGGTACCGAAGGTTGGCAGGCTGATCGGTACCGAAGGTTGGCAGGCTGATCGGTACCGCAGGTTGGCAGGGTAGTTAGTCGCGGTAGAGGGTCTGCGTAACCTCGACCGTCTCCACGCCACCCTGTGAAATCTCGATCTGGACCTGGCGGATGCGCGCGAGAACCTTGCCGCGCAATTCATCAGAAGCGAGATCGCAACCGCACGTGCGTGCGACCAGAGCTTTGACGACCTGGTCGAGGTCGTACTGGCGCAGGCACGGCCCGCACTCCTCAAGGTGAAGGCGGATCTTCGCGCACTCGGCGGCATCAGCCTCGCCGTCGAGATACATGTAGACCTGATCGAGGACCTCCGTACACGGAGTCTCGTGGTGCTTGCCGCAGCTCATCGTTCCTCGCCGCCCTCGACAGCACTGCCTGCGCCTGTCGCGCCGACGACACCGACCTCCTGGATGGGGCCGCGCACGACGCCACGCTCGCGGGCGTAGTCCTCCAAGGATGCCCGCAACGCGCGCCGCCCGCGGTGCAATCTCGACATCACCGTGCCAATGGGTGTGCCCATGATGTCGGCGATCTCCTTGTAGGCGAAGCCCTCGACGTCCGCCAAGTACACCGCGACGCGGAACTCTTCGGGAAGGGCCTGCAGGGCCTCTTTCACGTCGGAGTCCGGCAGGTGATCGAGAGCCTCAGTCTCGGCAGAACGCAGGCCGGACGACGTGTGCTCGGCCGACCGAGCAAGCTGCCAGTCCTCGAGCTCATCGCCGCCTGTCTGCTTGGGCTCACGCTGCTTCTTGCGGTAGCTGTTGATGAAGGTGTTCGTCAGGATCCGGTACAGCCACGCCTTGAGGTTGGTGCCCTCTTCGAACTGGTGGAAGGCGGCGAACGCCTTGGCGAAGGTCTCCTGGACGAGATCCTCGGCATCAGAGGGGTTGCGCGTCATGCGCAACGCAGCCGAATAGAGCTGGTCGAGGAAGGGCATCGCGCTTTGCTCGAAGCGCGCGCTGCGCTCGTCGGTCGATTCCTCGACGGTGGCCAAAGACCGCGCTCCCTGTGCTTTCCCGATCACCCGCTCGCGTGCCGACCCTGCGGGGTCGCTCATCGACACTACCGGTCGGCTCATGCCGCCCGACCTGTCGGTCGGCGTCTCCTGCGGTACGGGCCACTGCGGCCATCGCAGCGGAGAGTTCTCACGCGTGGTGGGTTCGTGCGCTGTGTGCACGTGGGCGCCACCCTTCGGCTCTCGGATGTGGGATGAATCGACGTCGACAAGTGACAACGTGAGCTACCGGGGCTCGATTCCCTAGGCTTTGAGGGTGGCCGACAGCCAGTCGACTGCGACGCTCACGGCGGCGGCCAGCGCAGGGCCCGCCAGCCGGTGATCCGCGCCAGCCACCTCATGCACCTCGACCTCCGCAGGGAATTGCTCCGGTCCGCCGAACGGGTCGCGCGCCCCTTGGAGGACCAAGAGCGGCACGTCGACTTCGAGCTCGGGGGCTCGCGACTTCTCCGGACGTCCCGGCGGATGCAGGGGAAAAGCGAGCGCGAGGATGCCAACGGCGCCGGTCGCACCCGCCGTCCGGCAGGCGACGCGGGCGCCACTGCTGCGGCCACCCACGGCCAGGCGCAGGTCGGGCCACTGCGTTCGAAGCAACGCGCCTAGCTGCTCGACCACCGCGGTCCACGCGACATCGAGCTGGGCTGCCGGCGCCGCCGCCCGTCGCCCGGCCACCAAATATGGCTGCCGCACGCGGGCGACCGCGATGCCGGCGTCGAGTGCGGCAGCAGTTACCGCGCGTAGATCCGGTGATTCGATGCTGCCGCCCGCTCCGTGCCCGAGAACCAACAACCCCATCGGGGCACCGACGGGCTGGGCCAGTTCCGCGTCCGCCGGGCCGACCGGGGTTTCCATGGCGACTAGCGAGCGCTCTCGGCCTTTCCCTGGCACGTCACGCACCGCGCAGCTTCGGGCTTGGCTTCGAGGCGCGCCGCCGACAATTCTTCCCCGCAGTCGACACATCGCCCATACGTGCCTTCATCGAGCCGGTGCAAGGCATCTTGCACGTGTGCGCGCTGTTCCTCGGCGGCCTCGACCACCGCGGCCGAACGCGCGTTATCGGCGAGGTCACCACCGGCATCCGCGTCGCCGGGTGTGCCGCCGTCGTCCGGGTCCGGCGGTTCGACGCGCAACGTAGCGACCGATCGGTCGAGCTCGGCCACCATCGCCTCGAGCCGTGATCGAGTCTGCGCCTGCGAAGGCACTGTGGAAGCCATCGATATCCCCTCGTGGGTGTTGTGTATCTGCTCCCTCTACCCATCCGAAGGTGCCTTCACCGCATCGTGACCGACCGATATGGGCTCGATCAGCTGCGGGCCGTCGTTTCGCACGTCGTTGACCTCTGGCGACACCGGATATGCCTCCAGGCGGCCCGCCGCGGCCGGGATCAACAGCTGGACGATCGCGGCGGTGTCGTCCTCGCGCGGATCGAGCCAGCGCGCCCAGTTCTGCGGCTCGATCAACATCGGCATCCGGTCGTGAATGCGCCCGACGTCATCGGTTGCCTCGGTGGTGATCACCGTCGCCGACCACAGCCACGGATCGGCGTCCGGCTCGGCAGCGGGGTCTTTCCAGAACTCGTACAGCCCGGCCATCGGCAGCATGCCACCGCCACGACCCCTGATGAAGTACGGCTGCTTGGGTCGCTTGCCGCCCGGCTTGTCCGACGCGCTCTCGGTCGTATCGTCGCTGTACCACTCGTAATAGCCGTCGGCGGGCAACAGGCACCGACGCACTGCGAAGGCCTTCCGGAAGGCGGGTTTCTCGGTCAGCGTTTCGACTCTCGCGTTGATGAGCTTGCTCGCGATCTTGCGGTCCTTCGCCCACGACGGCACCAGGCCCCAACGGACGACGCGCAGCTGGCGTTGTGGCGGAGCCGTCGGCTGTTGCTTATCGAGACGCTCGACAACTGCGTAGACCTCGTCGGTCGGCGCGACGTTGTAGTTGGGCGGCAACCCAAGTTCCGGGCTGCCGTCGGCTGCGAACCGCTCCTCGAGAACGGCCCGATCGACTCCGAACTCCTCGATCAGGTCAGCCGGGTCCCGGGCTGTGGCGTAGCGTCCGCACATCCGGCCAGGATGCCACCCCGGTACCGTCTGTGTGTGAGCCAACCCGGTCTGAGCGACGGAGCCGTATCGACGGCGAATGCGCCGTGGCCTGCGCCAACAGCCGCCCGGCCCATTGACGCGACGGTGGCGCTGCCGAGCTCGAAATCCCAGACCAATCGGGCGCTGCCAGTTGCTGCGCTGGCCGAGGTGCCCACGGTCATTCGCCGTGCTTTGCGGTCGCGTGACACCAACCTGATGGCTGGCGGCCTGCGCGCTCTCGGTGCTGCGGTCGATGATTCGGGCGATGACTGGACAGTCACGCCAGCCGCACTTCACGGTCCGGCCGACATCGACTGCGGGCTCGCCGGAACGGTGGCGCGTTTCGCCGTGGCAGTCGCATCGCTGGCCTCTGGAACCGTTCGGTTCGACGGCGATTCACGGGCGCGCGAGCGTCCGCTGCGGCCGCTCGTTGACGGCCTGCGGCAACTCGACGTCAACGTCGACGACGACGGGCGGGCCGCCCTCCCGTTGGCCATCATCGGCACCGGATCTGTGCGCGGTGGCGACGTCACCATCGACTCGTCAACGTCGAGCCAATTCATCTCGGCGTTGCTGCTGATCGCACCTAAGGCGGACGACGAGATCGTGATACGCCATCGCGGCGCTGCGTTGCCGTCGGAGCCGCACATCGCGATGACGGTCTCGATGTTGCGAGACCGCGGCATCGCGATCGATACGACCGAGCACGACGCGTGGCGGGTTACACCGGGGACGATCGCGGGTGGCATCGTCGAGATCGAGCCCGACCTGTCGAACGCCGCACCGTTTCTCGCGGCGGCAATGGTGACCGGCGGCTCCATTCACGTCGCCGACTGGCCGCGGCACACCACGCAACCAGGCGACGCACTGCGTGGCTTGCTCACCTACATGGGCGCAGCCGTCACCGTCGATGAAACCGGGCTGACCCTGCAAGGCGCTTCGACCATCCACGCGGTCGACGTTGACCTACGCGAGATCTCCGAAGTCTCACCGACGATCGCCGCGCTCGCGTGCTTCGCCGACGGAACCTCGACGTTGCGCGGCATCGGCCACATCCGCGGCCACGAGACCGACCGCCTGGCAGCGCTCGCGAAAGAGATCAACGGCCTGGGTGGCGATGTGACCGAGACCGACGACGGCCTCATCATCAAACCAAAACCCCTACATGGCGGGGTTTTCGGCACCTATGACGACCACCGTCTCGCGACTACCGCGGCGATCTTTGGCCTCGTCGTGCCGGGCGTCCTCGTCGAGAACATCGCGACCACCGCGAAGACGATGCCGACGTTCGTCAACCTGTGGGAGTCCCTACTCGTATGAGCAGGCGGACCAGCGATCTCGATGAGGACGACGTCCGCGTCCGGCCTGGTCGTAGCTCGCGTCCGCGCAGTCGATTGCGTCCGGCCCATGACGAGGCAACTCCCGCATACGTACTCGCCGTCGATCGCGGACGGTTCACCTGCGAGGTCGACGACCACGAAGTCGTTGCGGTACGAGCGCGTGAACTCGGCCGCAAGTCGGTTGTCGTTGGCGACCACGTCGGACTGGTAGGCGACGTGTCAGGGGCGACCGACACGCTGGCGCGGTTGATCCGCATCGAGCCGCGGACGTCGGTGCTGCGCCGCAGCGCCGACGACGGCGATCCGATGGAACGCATCATTGTCGCCAATGCCGAACAGTTGGCGATCGTGTCAGCGGTCGCGAATCCCGACCCGCAACCACGACTCATCGATCGTTACCTGGTCGCGGCGTTCGACGGCGGCCTAGAACCGTTGCTCATACTCACCAAGGCCGACCTCGCCGATCCGGCCCCGCTTATCGAGGCCTACGCACTGCTCGAACTTCGCATCGTCGTCACCCGCAGTGGCGAACCGAGTGACGAGTTACGAGAAGTCCTGCGCGACCGCGTGACCGTTCTCGCCGGGAGTTCCGGCGTCGGAAAGTCGACCCTGATCAACGCGCTCGTGCCCGGCGCTGACCGCGCAACCGGTGACGTCAATGCAGTGACCGGGCGCGGTCGACACGTCTCGACGTCGGCCATCGTCCTTGACCTCCCCGCAGGCGGCCGGGTGATCGACACGCCCGGCATCCGCTCGTTCGGACTCGCGCACGTCGACGTCGATCGGGTCGTCGCGGCATTCCCCGATCTTGCGCCTGGCATTGCAGAGTGCCCGCGCGGTTGCCAACACGTTGCCCCCGACGAAAGCGCGCCGCTCATCGATGAGGACGGCGATGAGATAGCCAGGTGCGCACTCGATGACTGGGTTGCCGCCGGTCATGCCGAACCGGCACGCCTCGACTCACTGCGCAGACTGCTCGCGGCCCGCGACAAGCCGGATCTGGACTGAGGCTCTAGACCTCGACGCCGCCGCCGGCCCGCCAGTAGATGCCGTTCTCGCGCGCCAGGAAGTCCTCCTCGACGAGATACCGACGCAAGGCGGCGTAGTCAGGGTGATAGGCCGTCAACTTTTCGTTGACCTCGAGCTCGGGATAGCGAACGCCCGGGTCGAATTCGCGCGCGAGCGTGTCGAGCACGACCAGCCGCTTCGTACGTTGAGCGGGCAGTCGGACGAGGCGGCCGTCACGGAAAAATGCGCGGAGCACGGCGGCACGCGTCGGGGATTCATTGGCGATCTCGACGGACGACGTGTGCTGCGCCGACGGCCAAGAGTGCCCGGTCACCACTTCGCGGAGCACGTCGACGTGCAACGTCCAGTTCGGCCCATCAGCCGATGCGAGGCCCGCCGACTCGAGCCTCGTCAGCACCCGCAGGACGTCGCGAGCAGGCAACTCCGTGCGCTGCGAAATGTCGCCGACCGTTTGCGCGCCGAGAACGAGGGCCGCGACGACCGGAAGCCGATCACCAGCAACGAGCAGCGCCAACACACTGGCTGCGTCGGGTGTCGCGTCGTCTGCAGTCACGGAATTTCCTTATTTCTCAGGCAATTCGAAAAGCAAAGCCATCGACAGAGCAGTGAGACTTAGCCCGTCGCGCACCTCACCGCTTCGGACGAGGTCGCGCACGACTGGAAGTTGTACCCACTCGACGCGCTCGGACTCGCTGGGGTCTGTCGGCGCTCCGACCAAGCTCGCGCTGTCGGCCATGAAGAGGTGGAACGTCAAGTCGCTCATGCCGTTGTTCGGATGGTAGGTGGCGAGCTCGCGCAACGGCCCTGGCCGCCAGCCGGTTTCCTCCAACACCTCCCGAGCCGCCGCTTGCCGTGGAGTCTCCCCAGCTTCGGCGCGGCCCGCCGGGATCTCCCACCCCCAGGTGTCTGTGACGAACCGGTGCCGCCACAACAACAACACGCCGCGCTCGACGTCGTGGACGACGACACCGCTCGCCGGCTGAGGCATCCGCAAGACGTGATGCTCGAACCGCCGGCCGCTCTCCCCAGGGATCTCAACGTCGACCAGGGTCAGCCGCACCCAGTCGCTGTCGTACACCGTCCGCTCACCATGGACCGTCCAGCGCATGGGTCGACCGTATAGCGTGCCGACCATGCCCGACACGCCCACGTTTACCGTCAGCGAAGACCTCTCCCTCGCTTTGCACCTCGCGGACATCGCCGACGAGATCAGCACGGCACGCTTTCGGGCCACGGACCTGCGGGTGGAGACCAAGCCAGATCTCACCCCAGTCAGTGATGCCGACCGCGCCGTCGAGACAGCCATTCGCACGAAGCTCGCTGAGCTTCGACCAGGCGATGCGATTGTCGGCGAGGAGTTCGGCGCCAACTCCTCCACGACGGGACGGCGATGGGTCATCGACCCGATCGACGCGACAAAGAACTTCGTCAGAGGTGTGCCGGTGTGGGCAACTCTGATCGCGTTGATGGACGGGCCTGAGGTCGTCGTCGGAGCAGCAACTGCCCCCGCACTCGGTCACCGGTGGTGGGCCGGTCGCGGTCTCGATAGTTGGACGTCGCGAGCAGGCTCAGAGCCGCGGCGCAATCAGGTCTCTGCCGTAAGCACCCTCGCGGACGCTTCGCTGTCGTACTCCGACCTCTCCGATTGGGGCCTGCGGTCGGCGGGTTTCAACGAACTCGCTGCGTCGGTGTGGCGTACTCGCGCGTACGGCGATTTCTGGTCGCACCTACTTGTTGCCGAAGGCGCCGTCGACGTCTCGACGGAGCCCGAGGTTTCGATCTGGGACGTCGCCGCACTCGTCGTGATCGTCGAAGAAGCAGGCGGCCGCGTGACCGGCACCGACGGCGCACCAAGTCCGTCGGCACCAAGCATCGTCTGCACCAACGGCAAACTTCACGACGACGCACTCGCCCTGCTGCACCGGTGACGTAGGCGAGAGGTGGGCGTCAGTCCGGCTCGGCGAGCGTCACGCGGATCGCGCGACTCGCGTGCAGGCTGTTTCTCAATACACGGGCACGCGGGTCGGGGACGTCGAGGATGCGCGCGGTCACTAAGGGGCGTAAACGCGCCAGCCGCGGATCTGCAAGCACCGTATGCAACGCCGTCCGATCGCCACCGGTAACGACCGCGTCGAGTCGTGAGAGCAGGGGCAGTATCACCTCAGCCGCGGTGTCCGCGGCCTTGTCCAACGCCACCTTGACCTGGCCCTCCCGCCGGCGGGCGAAGCGGTGCTGCGACCAACCGCCCGCAGCGGACCGACCGTGAACCTGGCGCGAACCCACCTTCGACGCGATCAGTTCGTCCCGGTCAAAGACGCCTGCGGCGTAGCCCCCGAGCCGTACCAGCAGGATCGCGATCACCCGCGGCGCCTGCGCGTGCGAGACGATCGCGGCAATCGGCTGCTCGTTCGCCCACCCCACCGGCAACGGCGGGAAAGGGGCGGCAAGTGCAGCAGTTGCGCCGTCCGCCGCAGTGAACTGCATGCCATCGTCGACCACCGTCCACTGCGCGCCGCCGTGCCGTTCCCCGAATCCGGTGACCCAACGCTCGAGCCGTTCCGGTCCGATGTCGAGAGTGCGCACGTGAGCCACGGGCCGAGTATCCCGCGGCACGGCCCGCGCATCCGCGTCAGAACGTGACGGCCTTCCAGGTGGCGCCTGCATCGTGGGTCATCAGCAGCGACGAGTTGCCTTGAGAAGGGTTCCCGTAGACGGCAACGCCTTGCGTCGCAGTGGTGAACCCGACGTCGAAGTACCCGACTCCACCGTCACCTTGGTTCAGCGGCGTGCCCCAGGTGTGGCCGCCGTCGGCCGACCGGTAGACGTAGCTCGCACCCGATGACGCAGGCACCGCGACTACTGCCGTGCTTGCCGCTGCGATTCCGCTGGCGATACCACCGCGCGCCGGTGCCGCGCTGGTGGCAGTCGCATGCGCGCCGCCGTCGGAAGAGAACAACACGGCCTTGGTCTCGCTACCTGCTCCCGGATCGCCTGCACACAACTCGAAGAGTTGGGTGGTCGACACCGGCGCGACACCCACCAGCGCAAGGTCAGCACCCGCCGCGGCGCAAGGGTTCGCGAGCTGGTGCCAACTGCTGCCGCCAACAACCATGCCGAAGATGCTGGCTGCGCCGCCGTTCACGACGACCCACACGGTGTTGCCGTGCGAAGCGAGCGAGCCTGACCCGTCTCCCAGTTTCGGACCGGAAATCGCTGTCCACGCGTCGGACGAGACCGGCGTCTTCAGCAGCCGGTCACCCTGCGCGCAAGGTTCCGTGCCGCAACTCGCCACTAGCGCATAAGCAACTCCGCCCGAGGCCTCAACGTCGCTCACCGGGCCAGGCGTCGTCTGGTGCACCCACGTGCGGCCACCGTCGTGCGTCGACCACAGCTGTGGTCCGAACGCCCAGCCGTCGTTCTTGGTGGCGAAGCGAACCTTCGAGACTGCCGGGTTCGAGCCGCCCACCGCCGCAGGCACTGTGCCGACAAAGGACCACGTCGCGCCCGCGTTACTTGTCGATGCGAGCGTCGTGCAGGTCGCGCCCGCGCACGTCTGCACGCCGAGGACGAAACCTTGGGTCGCCGATACGAAGGTGACCGACGCCGGCTTGAAACCGGTCAGGGAGACCGCCGCGGCGGTGGCCGGGGGCGCGGGCGGCGCACTCGTCGACGACGCCGGCGGTAACAAGTAGGAGGGGCCCGAAGAGATGCCACTTGGTGAGGCGGCCGCCGATGTCGCCGGTGCTGCCGGCGACGAAACCGCAGGCGGGGCTGATGCTGCCGGGGTACTGACCGGCGCACTGCTGCCGGGGGAAGCTGTATGCGTCTTGCTGGAACACCCAGCAGCCGCGATAAGCGCAACGAGCGTGAGGCCGCTCGCTCGCGTCGTCCATGAAGTAGTCATGCGCTCAAGGACGCAGGAGCGGTGCGTCCGGGTGCATGTCAGCTCTCGGAGTTTTCCTCGTCGCCAAAGCAACTGGATCCGGTCTCGCGCAGCCGTTCGGCGATGATCGCGCAGATTTCGGCCAACTGCTTCACCTGCTCTGGTGTCAACGGGTCGAGCAGGTGGGTGCGGACACCCTCAACGTGGCCGGGTGCCGCGGCGGCGAGCGCTGCGAATCCGGCATCGGTCAGCACGGCGACTTGGCCGCGGCGGTCGGTCGGGCAGATCTCCCGGCGAACCCAGCCGTTCTCTTCAAGCCGCGCAACGGCGTGAGAGAGCCGGCTACGCGACGACATGGAGCGGTCGGCCAGTGCGCTCATCCGCAATCGTCGGTCGGGGACCTCGGAGAGGCGGACCAGCACCTCGTAATAGGTGTGCGGGATGCCGCTGTCTCGCTGGAGCTCTTGGTCAAGCCGATCCATCAGCATCTGGGTCGACTCGATGTAGGAGCGCCACATCGCTTGCTCTTCGTCGCTGAGCCAGCGCGGCTCCTTGACGGGGCCTCGCTGCGCCGGGAGCACGTGCGTCGACGGCTTCGATTTGGCAGGCATGAAGGAATGGTACCTAAAAACCGGGAAGATAGTTGAACACTCAATCGTTTAATGCTACGTTCGCTCTCAGAGGTTGAGGGCTCAATAATCGAAAGGTCAACGGCGATGACTACAAGCACCACGATCGAAACTGTTCCTGGCTACGTGGCTGGCACCTGGGCCATCGACCCAGTCCACTCCGATGTCGGCTTCGTTGTCCGGCACATGGTCGTGGCGAAGGTCCGTGGCCGCTTCACCAAGTTCGAAGGCCAGATCGTGACCGGCGAGAACGCGGCCGACTCCTCCGTCACCGCAACGATCGAGCTCAACTCGATCGACACCGGTAACACGCAGCGCGATGACCACATCCGCAGCGCCGACTTCTTCGAGGTCGAGACCTACCCGACCATGACCTACCGCTCGACCGGCGTCCGGCAAGACGGTGACGACCTGATTCTCGACGGGCAGCTCACGCTCAAGGGCGTGACCAAGGACGTACCGCTGCGCCTTGAGTTGAACGGCTTCGGCCCTGACGCTTACGGCGGCACGCGCGCGGGCTTCACCGCCACCGCGGACATCAACCGCCGCGACTTCGGCGTCAACTTCAACGCCGCGCTCGAGACCGGTGGCGCGGTCGTCGCCGACAAGATCGCGATTCACCTCGAGATTGAGGCCGTTCTCCAGCCGTAAGGCGATCCCGCAGCAACAGCTACTCACACCTGATGGCCGGCCCGCACTAGGGCCGGCCATCGCTGCATCTCGGGCGAGCGTGTCCCGGCCACTATGTTGTCTGCCGTGACTCTGCTCGGCCTCGCCGGCATCATCGCCGTCAGCATCATCGGTCCGCTGCTAGCGGTGCCGCGCCGCTATGGCGCCCCGATTGTGGTCGGCGAGCTAGCAGTCGGTGTGATTCTCGGCCAGACCGGGTTTCGGGTGATCCATTCGAGTGACCCGATCCTGAGCTTCCTCGCCCAGGCCGGGTTCGGCTTGGTAATGCTCGTCGCCGGCTCGCACGTGCCGATCGCCAATCGTGCTCTACGAAAGGCTGCCGGCCGCGGTTTGCTACTCGTAATCGGAACCGGCATCGTCGCGGTACCAGTCGCCGCCGCGCTCTCGTCGCTGGGGCACACGCATCACACCGCGCTCTACGCCGTGCTGCTGTCGTCCAGCTCGGCGGCGGTCATCATGCCGATCATCGATGGCGAAGGATTGTCGGGAGACCGGGTCCTGACGCTGATGGCACAAGTTGCCATCGCTGACACCGCCTGCATCATCGCGCTGCCTTTGGCTGCGGACCCGTCAAAAGCGGGTCGAGCGGCGGTAGGCGCCGTCATCGTGCTGGCTGTGGCGGGCCTCTTCTACCTCATCTTGCGCGAGCTTGCGGATCGCGACCTGATCACCAAGCTGCAAAGGGTCAGCATTCAGCACAGCTTTGGCCTTGAGATGCGCGTCAGCCTGGCTGCTCTTTTTGCGCTCGCCGGGTTAGCCGTCAACGTCCACGTGTCGGTAATGCTGGCCGGATTCGCATTCGGCCTGGCGCTGTCCGCCATCGGCACTCCGCGGCGTCTTGCTGGCCAACTCTTCGCTGTCACAGAAGGCTTCCTCGGCCCCATCTTCTTCATCTGGCTCGGTGCGTCCATCGACCTTCGCGCCCTGGCCCACCATCCGCGGCTGGTCGTTCTCGCGCTGGGCCTCGCGGTGGCTACTACTGCGATTCACGCGCTCGCACGGCTCGTCGGTCAGCCATTGCCGCTTGCCGTACTGGCTACAGCGCAACTCGGCGTCCCCGTCGCAGCGACGGCGCTCGGCGCGCAAAGCGGCTTGCTGCAGCCTGGCGAAGGCGGCGCGATTCTGGGCGCCGCAGTGCTGACCCTGGTGGTCGCTACGGTGGGCGGCACCTACGCAAAGCGTTCAATGGGCGCAGCAACTCCGAAGGCGAATGCGATGGCGAACGCCGCGGACGACGTTGGCGGGCAGGCCCCGGCGGCTGCGTTCAGTGCAGCGAGCCCGCCGCCGCGATTGGTGAACCCGCCAACTCCAGTTCCAACGCGCAACGAGTCGAGCCAGCCGACAAGTCCTCGCAAGAGAGCGGCGGCGCGCACCAAGCCCGGCCCGGTAGACAATGTGGCGAATGTAAAGGTCGCGAATGTAAAGGTGACCGACGCGAAGGCGCCGGAGCCAAGCAACGTCACTCCAACGAACGTCGCCAAGAGCGGAGCGCGAGCGGCCGCCGCCGCACGACCGCCAGCCCCGGCACCGGCCAGCTCGCACGCCGACCCTGCAATACCCAACCCAGCAACACTCGACCCAGCTACACCCGACCCAGCGACGAGGCCGATCGTGCAGTCGAATGTGCGAGTACAACCGGCGCCTCAGCGGCCTGAGCGAACCCAGCCCACCCGACGGTCACCATCGCGGCCAGCCCGCCTGGACGACGACAGCTGACAGCGGGGATCGCTAGGCGGGGATCGCCAAGCTCGTCAGAATCTGCCGCAGCCCGAGCGCGTCGAGGAGCAGTTGGGCGTCTGCCGCGTCCGTCGCAGCACCACATACAGCGAGCGCCGCCCGCCTGCATTGGTCAGCGGAGATTTGGATCATCGCGCCCACATCGTGGTGTGACTGTTCCATCAACGTCCTCCTGCTCGGGGAACAGTGATGTGCCCGCCCGATGCAGTGTTCTAACCCTCTTCGGCGTCAGAACCCGTGGGGTCAGCGTCGACCGACCCGTGCTCCTTCTCGTGGTCGTCCAGCGCCTGGACAACGGTTTCAACCGCGTCGTGGCTGCCGCCGTGCCGCAGTTCGGCGTAATAGGCGGCGCCAAGTTCACGCAGGAGCGCGTCGGCCTTGCGCTTGGTCTGGATCGCGTCGATCTTGGCCTGGCCCTGCTGCATACCCTGCTTGCCGGCAGCAGCCGCCTTCTCTGCGGCCACCTTCGCTTTGTCCAACAGCGTCATGACGATGCCTTTGCGTGAGGGTGCTTGGAGTTGAAGCAGCCACGTTACCGCTGCCGGACGAACCCCGCGCAGCCGCGCGACTCCTCCGATCGGCGGTTGGGTGCGAACGTTCGGTCGGGCGCGTCGCAGCGACATTGCCGCATGTCGCGCCTACCTTCGTACTCATGAACGACCCGAGAGGCCGGCACGCGCGGCCGAGCAGGGGCAAGCTCACAGCCGCGACCCGCGAGACCGCACCGGCGGGAAACGTGTCGGTCATCGTGGCTGAGCTGAACACCGCGCGCTGCAGATGGTGCAACGACGATCTCGAGCACTGCCACGACTCGCTCGTGCGGCACACCGCGGGCGACCGGCAGTGCATGAATCCGCTGTGCGACGTGCCACCTGAAGCTCACCACATGGTGATCGCGTGCAGCGATTTCGGCTGCGCATGCGCGCTGAGCGCGCCCAACGCGGCCGCGACCGCTTAGTAAACCCCGCCGCTACGTATGAGGAGCTAGCCCGGGACGAGGTCGCGCACCTCGGCATATCGGGCTCGCACCCACGGTGCGGCCGGCGCCTCGAAGATCTGTGTATCCGCCGACTCCCACACCGGAGGCTCTGCGGCACCGCTCACCATCCAGGCCGCCTGCCGTGCCGCACCGTCGGCGACGTATTCACCAGCCGGCGGTACAGCGACTGGCCGGCCGAACACTGCTGGCGCGATGCCACGGATCGCTGCAGAGCGTGCCCCGCCGCCAATAAGCAGAATGCGTTCGACGGCGAACCCGTGCGCGAGAAGCGCGTCGAGCCCGTCGGCGAGGCCGCACAACACACCCTCGACACTTGCCCTCGCCAGGTGCGCGGCCGTCGAGTTGCCGAGCCGCCAGCCATGAATCGCACCACTTGCGTTCGGTCTATTCGGGGTGCGCTCGCCCTCGAGGTAAGGGACGACGACGAGACCGTCGGCTCCGGCGGGCGCCGACAGCGCGAGCTCGGCGAATGTTTGCGCATCGACGCCGAGCATCGCCGCAGTCGCGTCAAGCACACGTGCCGCATTTAGCGTGCACACCAACGGCAGGAAATGCCCACTTGCGTCGGCGAACCCGGCGACATCTCCTGCGGCGTCTGCGGTTGGGGTTGCGTTGACGCCGAACACGGTGCCCGACGTGCCAATCGAGACGATGACGTCACCGCGGCGCGCACCGAGGCCCAGCGCCGCGCCGGCGTTGTCGCCCGCACCAGCGCCGAGGCGTACCCCCGTGGACGTGACTCCAGCCGACTCGGCGGGGCCAAGAACGCGCGGCAATTGCGGCACGAAACCCAACGCACCGTGCAACAGATCGGTGCGGTATTCACCGGCGGACGGCGACCAGTAGCCGGTGCCACTCGCATCGCTGCGGTCAGTGGCAAGCGTCCCCAGATCGGGAGCGCCGTTTGCGGCTAAGCGCCAGGTCAACCAATCATGCGGCAGGCACACGGCAGCAGTTCGCTCAGCGTTATGCGGCTCGAGCCTCGCGAGCCACCGCAGCTTTGTCACGGTGAACGACGCGACCGGCACCGAGCCGACCGCGTCCGCCCAGGCCCGCGCTCCGGCCTGCGCATCGCCGCCGCCCAATTCAGAGATCAGCGCGGTGGCGTCGGGCGCCGATCGGGTGTCGTTCCACAACAACGCCGGCCGCACGACATCACCAGCCGCGTCGAGACAGACCATGCCGTGTTGCTGCGCCGCGACCGAGAGGCCCGCGACGTCGTCGAGACCGCCGGCTTCGCGCAGCGCGGCACCAAGCGCCGTCCACCATGCCCCTGGATCGACCTCGGTGCCATCGGGATGCGCGGCCCGACCTTCGCGAACCAACGCGCCAGTGTCAGCGTCGCGAATGACGACTTTGCACGACTGCGTCGAGGAGTCGACGCCAGCCACGAGCGTCATTGCGCCCGCGCCAGGTCAGCGCGCGCCGAGCACGTGCTCGACCGCAAGCTGGTCGAGCTGGGTGAAGTGGTAGCCGCGCTTGCCTGCCGCGTCGATGTCGAAGTCCTCGAATGCGGATCGGTCTTCGAGCAGGTTGGTGTATGACTCGCCCTCGCCGAGTGTCGGGATGGCCAACTCGGCGACCCGCGCAGCGGCCAGCGCCGCCTGCACTTCGGGGTCAGCACGGAAGGCAATTGCCCGCTCCTTCAGCAGCAGGTAGGTCGTCATGTTCGCCGCGGCCGATGCCCAGACGCCGTCGATGTCTTCAGTACGCAGCGGCTTGTAATCGAAGTGGCGAGGGCCATCGTATGCGCGAGCGCCCGCGATCCCACCGTTCTCGAGCAGGTCGACGAGGAAGAACGCATTGAGCAGGTCGCCGTGACCGAACATGAGGTCTTGGTCGTACTTGATGCCTCGTTGGCCGTTGAGGTCGATGTGGAAGAGCTTTCCCTGCCACAGCGCCTGCGCGATGCTGTGCACGAAGTTGAGCCCGGCCATCTGCTCGTGACCGACCTCCGGGTTCACGCCCACCATCTCGTGATGCTCGAGGGTCGAGATGAAGGCCAGTGCAGCGCCAACGGTGGGCAGCAGGATGTCGCCGCGCGGCTCGTTGGGCTTGGGCTCGATGGCGAACCGGATGTCGTAGCCGTTGTCGACCGCGTACTGCGCCAGCATGTCGATGCCCTCGGCATAGCGCGCCAACGCCGACCTGACGTCCTTCGCCGAATCGGTCTCGGCACCCTCGCGCCCACCCCAGAAAACGTAGGTCTTCGCGCCAAGTTCAACAGCAAGGTCGAGGTTGCGCATGACCTTGCGCAATGCATAGCGGCGAATCGCTCGGTCGTTGCTCGTGAAGCCACCGTCCTTGAACACCGGGTGCGTGAACAGGTTGGTGGTCGCCATAGGTACGACAAGGCCGGTTTCGGCGAGCGCGTCCTTGAAACGAGAAATGTGCTTCTCGCGCTCGGCCTCACTGCTTCCAAAAGGAATCAGGTCATCGTCGTGAAACGTGACGCCGTACGCACCGAGCTCGGCGAGACGGTGAACCGTCTCGACCGGGTCGAGGGCCGGACGGGTGGCGTCGCCGAACGGGTCTCGCGCCGGCCAGCCCACTGTCCAGAGCCCGAATGTGAAGCGGTCTTGGGGCGTCGGACGCAGTTGCGACGGCACGGAAGTCTCCTCGGCGAGAACGATTTGTTGGCCAGCGAAACATATTTGACAGCTCAACATATTTGGCTGGACGGTGGGCGGTCAACGAAAAGTGGGAACGTTCGCCACACCGGCCCACTTCCGACCAACGGCGCGCCCGCTTCCTGTGAAATCATCACCGCATGGTCGCCGAGCGCCCCGCCGGGCAGCCACTCAAGGGCGCCACGCACCGCCCGACCGTGTGGGGCGTCGCGGCGTTGGCCGGAGTCTCCAAAACCACCGTCTCGCGGGTGCTCACGGGTTCGCCTCGGGTATCGCCGCAAGCCCGCATCGCCGTTGAGAAGGCAATCGAGAAGCTCAACTACGTCCCGAACCGGGCGGCCCGGGCGCTCGTCACGCGTCGCGCCGACACACTCGCCCTGATCGTCTCCGAACCAGAAACCCGACTGTTCTCCGAGCCTTTCTTCGCCGGCACTGTGCGTGGCATCAACCAGGAGTTAGCCGACACCGACTACGCGTTTGTCTTGCTCAGCGCCGAAGGTGACAGTTCGCGTATTGAGCGGTACATCATGAACGGCCACGCGGACGGCGTCATCTTGATGTCACTGCACCGGCGCGACGCGCTCGTACAGCTGCTCGCGAAGAGCCGCACGCCGGTGGTGTTGACGGGCCGGCCCTTTCCCGGAGAGAACGTGCCGTACGTCGACGCCGACAACAGAGCAGGCGCGACGGCAGCGATACACCACCTGGTCGCACGCGGTCGCACCCGGATCACGACGATCGCCGGGCCAGTCGATATGCCCGTCGGCATCGACCGCCTCGATGGTTTCCGCGATGCGTTGCCGCCTGCCAACCGCAAGTCGTGGCGTCGGTTAGTCGAACACGGTGACTTTTCCGAGGACAGCGGTGAGATCGCCATGCGGGCACTCCTCGAGAGGGTCCCTGACCTCGACGCGGTGTTCGCCGCAAGCGACCTGATGGCTATCGGAGCGATGCGGGCGCTTCGGGCAGCCGGCCGCAGCGTTCCCGACGATGTTGCCGTCGTCGGGTTCGACGACTCGCACGCGGCACGCCTCGCCAATCCGCAGTTGACGAGCGTGCGGCAGCCCATGGAGGAGATCGGACGCTCTCTTGCCCGGCTGCTGCTGAACGAGGTACGCAACCCCGGTCACCGCTCGGCGTCGCTCATCGTGCCGACCGAGTTGATCGTTCGCGAGTCGAGCTAGCTCCTCACCGGGTTGCGGGTGAGGAATGAAGCCGGCGACAGAGACGGAAAGGGGAGACCGCCGCTGTCGCCGGACTTCACCGTTCAGAAGCAGACCAAGATGGGCACGTTCCCACGTCGGCTTGAGCATGAGTCTCGAAGCGCGGGCCGACGTTGTCAAGACCGAAGGCCGACCGAGCTACGATCGACGTAATTTCGTTATGTGAACTAAGCACAATACGTACCCCTCGAACGACTCGCGCTCGGCGCAAGCTCACGCTTCACACGGGTGGGAACGATCCCGAGCTGCGTCCCCAGTGAGGCGCAACGCTCCGGATGAATCGGACAGTAACTACACGATGGGCTGTTTCGTGCTGGTATCGTTGGTGACCGGGATCTTCCCGTCCAGACACTCATGCGGGGCCGTGTCATCAGCGCGCCCAGGGAGTGTTCGTGGTCGACGAGGGAAAGCTCTCCGCGGTTCTTAGCGATTTCGCGCGGACGTTGGCGACCGACTTTCCGATCCAGCGGATCCTCGACCACCTAGTCGGGCGCATCGTTGAGATCCTGCCGATTACGGCGGCCGGCGTCACCTTGATCTCGGCAGGCAATGCGCCGCAGTACATCGCCGCGTCCGACGAGTCCGCCATGCTCTTCGAACGGTTGCAGACTGACCTTCGCGACGGACCCTGCATCTGGGCCTACGAACATGGCGAGGCGGTTGCAATACCGAATCTCACCGCCGACGTGCGCTTCCCGCGGTTCGCGCCATCGGCGGTCACGGGCGGCCTGGCCGCTGTCTTCACGTTTCCCCTTCGCGACGGCAGCGGCAGGCTCGGCGCGCTCGATCTCTATCGCGATGAACCAGGTGAGCTAGCTCCACACGACATGGCGGCCGCGCAAACACTTGCCGACGTCGCGGCGGCCTACTTGCTGAATGCGCAAGCGAGGGAGGAGAGCCGCACGACCTCGGAGCAGTTTCGTCACGGCGCGCTGCATGATCCGCTGACTGGTCTGCCGAACCGGCTGTTGCTGCAGCAACGGCTGGAACACGCTGCCCAACGGGCACAGCGTTCGCACACGAACGCTGCCGTCCTCTTCGTCGATCTCGACCGGTTCAAACGCGTCAACGACACGCACGGGCACCACGTCGGCGACGACCTCCTGCGAGCGATCGCGCAGCGGCTTACCGCCGTGGTCCGACCTGGTGACACCCTTGCCCGATTCTCCGGCGACGAATTCGTGTTCCTGTGCGAGGACCTACAAAGCGCGGCGGACGTCGAAGCGCTAGCAATGCGCGTCGATAGCGCGTTCATCGAGCCGTTCTCCGTCGGCGGGGTGCAGCTAGCGGTGACAGCAAGCGTGGGCATGGCCTTCGCCGGACCAGGGGAGGACATCTCCGACAAGCTCGTTGTCCAAGCAGACATCGCGATGTATCAGGCAAAGCGCAGGGGTGGCGGCGGCCACCAGATCATCGATCTGCGTGAGGCATTGATGTCTGCGGATCGAGACAGTCTTGAGGTTGACCTGCGCGCGGCGTTCGCCGAGGGAAAGCTCGACCTTGCATATCAACCGATCGTGCGCAGTCACGACGGATTAATCACTGGCGTCGAGGCGCTGTTGCGCTGGAATGATCCGGTCCGTGGTGCGGTGCCGGCTATGACGATGGTGACGGTGGCCGAGCAGAGCGGCCTCATCAGCCAACTCGGCGCGTGGGTACTCGAGCGCAGCTGTTTCGCTCGTCGCGAGTGGCTGCGAACGAAGCCTGGTATCTCCCTGGATCTGGCCGTCAACGTCTCCGCCCGGCAGCTCATGAGCCCCGACTTCCGTTCGATCCTGTCGAGTGTTCTCGACCGGACGGAGATGGACCCAGGCTCATTGATCCTCGAGGTCACCGAGAGTTTGTTCATCGAAGACTTCGAGTACGCGATCGATTTGTTGGCGAATCTACGAGCGTTTGGTGTGCGGCTCGCGCTTGACGACTTCGGCACCGGCTTCTCGTCCTTGAGCTACCTGCGGCGGCTACCGATCGACATCATCAAGATCGATCAGAGTTTCATTGCCGACATTGGCGAACTCTCAACCGGTAGCGCGGTCGTCGCCGCGGTGACAAACCTCGCACATGTACTAGGCCTCGCGGTCACTGCGGAGGGCGTCGAGACGCACGCGCAGCGCAATGAGGTGACGACGATCGGCTGCGAGTATGCCCAGGGCTACTTTTTCGCGAGACCGACCAGTGCTGCTGCAATCAGTGCGCAACTGCGAACCATGACTGCGTGACAGCCAGATTTTTCATTACTTAGTGAGGAATGCGAACCGCGAGCACTGTCACGTCATCGTGCGCACTTACCCCGATCATCGCCGACACCAGTTCGTCGCAAAGCTCTGCGACGTCCAACGTCGCCACCGAGCGAGCAGCATCTTGCAACCGATCTAACCCGTGATCGAGGTCGGCGTTGCGGGTCTCAATGAGCCCATCGCTGTACAACAGCAGCGTGCTCCCCGCCGCTAAGCGCAACGACAGGTCAGCACGCCTGGTCTCCAGGCCGAGACCAAGGAGCAGGTCGTTGCGAGTCTCGAGGATCATTGTCTCGCCGTCGGCCCCGACGACGAGCGGCGGTAGATGACCCGCGTTGCACCAACGAAGCACCAGCCCCCCAGCCGGATCTGGGTGCACCCAACCAAAGAATGCTGTCGCGAGCAGGTCGAGATCGAGGTGGGCGAAGAACACATCAAGCCTGCGCAACACTTCGCTCGGCGCCATCTCGTGGGTGACCGCAAAACCTCGCAAGAGGGTTCGCAGTTGCATCATCGTTGTCGCCGCGAGCGCATCATGGCCGGCGACATCTCCTAAAACCAGTGCCGCGGTGCCGTCAGGGAGAATGAACGCGTCGAACCAGTCGCCGCCAGACCCGTTCGGGCTCGCAGCGCCGCGGTAGCGGCCGGCCAGCAACAGATCCTCGGACCTGATCGATGCGTCCGGACCTGCCAACGAAAGAAGCCCGCTCGCAGAGTTCGGCGGTCTCACACTCCAGACTGGCTGCATCTGACGGCTCGGTGTGTACGTTCCGTCGTCGACGACATCGGGCGTCGCCAGCTGCTCTCGCGGCCTTGGCGAGGTTCGTGGTGCGCTGCCAACCCTGGCGTTGGCGGCCAACTGCGCTGACCGTTCAAGATCGAGGCCGTAGGCAGCGTCCTGGTCACTAAGGGGTGCGCCCGAGGCAACCGCGATGAGCAGCCGAGCCATCGAGGTGACTGGAAGACCCATCTCGTGGGCTTGATAGGCAAGCTCGAGGCGTGCACGATCGGCACCGCAGCGATGCCATTGCATCAAGATGCCGGTCGCCTGGGCCTGGATCACTTGGGCAGCAGTTCCTGCGCTAGCGCCGCGGATCGCCCGCGACGCGGCCCCCTCATCGGCACGTCGTCTTCCGTTGCCTTTGCCCACGTCACAGTTTGCAGTACGCAACGCCTCCGACGCTCCACCCTGCGCAGCGCGCATGGCCGAGCCGATTGTCGCCGACACGCCGGCATCGGCGAGCTTCGTCCGCAACCGCGTAGCGGTTGCTGTCAGGCCCTCCGCATCGGTGTGCGCGAGGATGCCGAAACTGTCGACGCCCAATCGAGCGGCCAGGTCATCGCCGCGGCTCCAGCCGTGCAACACCTCAGCGACCAGCAACAAGACTCCGTCCGCGGCGACCTGCCCATGACTCGCCCGCAGGCTCCGCAGTCCGTTGATTCGAACGGCGATGATGCCGACGTCGTCCGCCTGAGAGTCGCCGCCGCTGTCAGAACCGTCCGAGACTGCGACCGCCCGCAAGAACCAACGCCTATCGGCCAAACCGGTGAGTGGATCAAGACCACTCTGCCAAGGGATGCCGAGCGTTGGTTCGAAGCCGACGGAACCCGCCGACACGTCCCGAAGCCCGGGAACATCCGAGCTCGGCGCACCCTGCCCTTTGCCAGCCACTGCAGCCCACCTCCGCAGAAAAGCTGTGCGGGATGTGTTGCCAGCTTCTGGAGCAACACCCTCGTCGCCGGTTGACGCCGAGCCGTGCGTGACCTTTGTTCAAGCCTCCATGCGCAAATCCCGGGAGGTGATGAGCTGAGCAACTTCAGACGCGGTGAGTTCGTTAGCAAACGCATACGCCCGAAGCCGGATGAGCGCCGAGGCCGGCGACAGATCAAGCTGGGCCATCAGCATCCCGGTCGCCTGGTACACCTCGACGCGCGAGAGTGACGCCACTTGCGCCCATTGCGCCAGTGGATCTCCGCGCCCGGTCGCACTGCTTGGCTCGCCGATCAGGTCGAGCAGGATCTGTGCAGCGGCGTCGGCTACCAGGATCGCGTCGGTCAGCTGTGCGATCGACAGCGGACCCGCGACGGATCGGAACAGGTCGAGCGCCCCAAGACCGATCTTGCCCACCTGCACGGGAATGGCGAACACCGCGCGCACTCCAGCTCGCTCCGCCGCTTCCTTGAACGCGGGCCAGCGAGGTTCATCCTGCGCGTGGAGATCGGGTACGAGCACCGGCTCTGTCGTCCGAAAGGCCTCAAGGCACGGCCCTTCTCCCGCACTGAACTGGAGGGAGTCGAGCAATCGCGCGGCGGCGCCACTCGCACCGAACGTACCGCGACTTTCCCCCTCGTCTATGAGCGAGATTGCGGCAGCATCGACTCCAAGCAGCGGCAAGCACGCCACGCACAGTCGGTCCGCCGCAGGTGCACCGCGCTCACCCGCAACGAGCACATCTTCAATGACCGCCCTCACGGTTGGGCCATCATCGTCGACTCATCGGTTGCGCCGCAGCGACGTCGCAAATGCAATCGCGGTGCAACTCACTCGACGCGGTTGCCCGGCAGTAGCGGAGCGCCGTCAGGTCGTGGCGAGCTAACTCGTGGCCGCAGGCACAGGCGGCGACGGGCTGCGCTGGAAGGAAGGCGTCAGGTGCGTCGATCAGCCGCTCGGTCATGCCGCTCGCCGCCTTCGGTTAGAGGCTGACGCGCCGAGGGGCAAGGACCAGACGATCCCAAGCACGTGGAACTACCCCATGATGACATAAAAAGCTCGCAAAGAGTGACGAACCGAAAATGGCCAACAGTCCGTGCGTGAACGCGAGGCAGACTGCGGGCCTCAGGTCACCCGGCGTCCGGTCTGGACAGTGCTCGGATCGATCTCGCCGCGGACCACGTCCATCGCCAGTTCACTGAGCTTGCGATTGTGGTTGCGGGCATAGCGACGTAGCGCCGTGAAGGCGGCGTCCATATCGACGCCGTTGCGCTCGGCGAGGACGCCCTTCGCTTGCTCGATGACCACCCGGCTGTTAAGTGCATGTTGGAGCTGCTCAGCCATCATCGCGCTGCGGTGAGTCGAGCGCCGCTGCAAGATGCCGATGGTTGCCACGTCGGCCAGCGCTTGCGCAAGTCGTCGGTCATTGAGAGGCACCGGATGCGGCGCACCATGAAACATGTTCAGTGCACCGATTGTTTCGGTGCGCAGGCGCAGCGGTACGGCGGCCACCGACCGGAAGCCAGCCGACATCGCAGCCTGGGCGAACACTGGCCAACGATTCTGATCGACCTCGAGATCATCGACGCGGACAGGCACACCGCTGCGCACGCAGTCGAGGCACGGCCCGGCATCGCTTTGCAGCTGAAGAACTTCGAGTAAGCGCGTTTCCTCATTGGACGACGCGACGACCGCGAGGTTGCCGCGCTGATCGTCGAGTAGCAGGCCGGCGGCCGTCACACCGAGCAAATTCACGCAGGCGTCAACTAGTTGGTGCAACAGGTCAGCGACGTCGTAGTCGTCGACAAGCGTGTCCGCAAGGAGCACGAATGTTTCCGCGAGCAGCTGTTCGCGACCTCGGCCTCCGGCCGATCCGCCTGCCACGTCAAGGTTACTCATTGATCCTCCACCGAAAAACGAAGACGACGCGCGACGACATCCGTCGCCACGTCAACCAGCGGTCGACCGAGTGCGAATGCTCGCGCGCGAAGCATCAGAAAAGCTTCCTCGGTTGGGACACCGAGTTGAACCTGCACTATGCCGGTGGCCTGGTGCACTTGGACCTGATAGGACGAGCGCGCATCGGTGTCATCGTCGAACAGGTCGTCGCTGGCAGCGTCGATGTGCAAAAGGGCCAAGGCGGCCGCGTCGGCGGCAAGCAGCGCTGCACGCAACTGACCATTCTGAAGCGGCCCGGGCTCGCTGCGGTAGACATCGAGCACACCTACATTTATTGCCCCAATTCGCAGGGGAAATGCGAAGACCGCACGAACGCCTACGGCTCCCGCGCCCTCGATGAATGCGGGCCAGCGTTCGACCGCGATGTCGTCGGGGGTGCGTAGGTCAGGGACCATGACCGGTGAGCCGAACTGTGCGGCATCGACGCATAGGCCCTTCGCCCAGCGTGAACTGAAGGTCTTCGATGCGGGCCGAGACGTCGTCGGTCGCACACACCACACCACGGTTGCCTGCGTTGGTCACCATGGAAATACCCGCGCCGCTGATGCTGAGCATTCGCACACACAGTAGGCAGATCCGGCGTGGGACGGAATCGTGTTCCGCAGCCGCATCATCCAACTGGCGCGCTCACCCATCCAGGTCATTAGGTCCCCCTGCACCGAGCAAAGGCGCCCGGTGGCGCTCAAGCATGCACTAGCCACGTACCGAACGCGAGCATCGCGGTTATCCGAAACCGCCCGATCATAGCGATACCTCCTCCGTCTATCGGGCGTACAGCTGTCCGTCCGAACCCTCCGCGACCGCGATACGACGCAACCCGCGGGTTGCCGGGCCGACTTCGAGTGCGCCGGTAGTGCCGTTGAACTCCGAACCGTGGCAAGGACAGACGAACCGCACGCGACCCTGGTCATAGCCGACCGTGCAGCCGGCATGCGGGCAGACGGCGTCGAAGCCGAGGAAGGTGCCAGCCTTGGGTTGGACGACGATCGCCGGGTCACCTGTGGCCGGATCCTGAAATGCCGCGGAACCGGCGACCGGGACGGCGGTTGCCGGACCAATCTTGCTCCCCGGCGGCGTCGGCTTCGCGGTGGTGGTGGCAGGGGTTGGCTTCGCGGTAGGCGTCGCGGTTGGCGCGGCTGCGCTCCGCGATGAACTGGCGGACGCCGACGGTGACCCGCTGCCGGGCGCGGAGCTTTCTGAGCTGGCAGGCGGTGCAGACGAGGCTGCCGGGCTGCTCACCCCGGGCGAGTTCAGTCCGTTCGAAAGGTCGTCCGACGACCGCGCTGGCGACCCGTTGTTCAGAAGCCGCCCGAGTCCAGCCACCGCTCCCGTGCCGAGAACCGCAACCGCCGCAGCCGCGAACGTGACAGCGCCAAGGACTCGCCGCCGGTCTACGTCAAGCGGCGCACCAGACCATGATTGGCGAGCGGCAACCACGTTAACGACAAGAGCATCCAAAGAGATCAGGCCGCCGCCCGCGATGATGAACGGCATCCACGCGAACACAAACACGATGTCGCTGCCCGTGTAGTAGGGGCTGGTATGAAAACTGACGGCGAGAAACAAATTGAGCGACAGCAACAACCCGCCGACTGCTGCGATTCGGGTCAGCAAACCGAGCAGGGCACCAACGCCGACCGCGACCTCGCCCAACGCGATCACTGCACCGATCAGTGCGGCGTGATGAGCGAGCGGTGAGATCAGAACGTGGATCGGGCTGCGCCGCGCTGCCCCGGCCATCTGCGCCTGGATCGATGCGGGATTGGCGGCGTCAAAGAAGGCCGGATTCGCCAACTTCTGCAATCCCGCGAAGCAGAACGTGAAACCGAGGAATGCACGCAAGGGCAGCAGCGCCCAGCCGGCCAGCGTTGGCGTGGACCCCGGCGGGATCAACCACGACCAGCGCGGAGCAGGCGATTTTGGAGCCGCTGGGGCACGCGGGATGCCCCCGCCGCGACCAGCACTCATGTGGAAACTCTATTCAGCTCTGCAGCGACGGCAGTTTTGGCGCCGACTGAGTTCGCACCCGCGGCCAGGTGACGGTCATCCGGGCGCCCCCCAGCGCCGACTCGCCCACTGACCAACGCCCATGCGTCGTCCGCACAACCGCATCAGCAATCGCCAACCCCAGACCCGCACCTTGACCACCGTTTTCCTCGACGCGGTGAAAACGGTCGAACAACCGCGGGCGCTCCGCGACAGGAATGCCCGGCCCGTCATCGGCCACCGTCAACGCAACGTTGCCGGAGCTGCTGTCGACCACGATGGCGACGTGACCTGGTGACTTCGCGTAGCGAGTGGCGTTATCGAGCAGGACACCGATCAGCCGATCGAGCCACTCCGGCGCAGCGGCGACGTGTGGATGATCGTCGCCGTTCACTTCGAGGCTGAGCTGAATGTCTCGCGACGCCACCACGGGTCCGAACCTGTCGGCACACTGCTGCGCGACCGTTGTCAGATCCACAATCTCAGCCTGGGGCAGTGGCGGCTCGGAGTCGAAGCGTGCGAGCCAGAGCATGTCCTCGACAATCTTTCGCAGCCGCGGCGTCTCGCCAGCAACTCGCTGAAGTGCATCGCGGTACCCGCTCGCGGAGCGCTCAGTCGTAAGAGCAAGTCCGACCTCAGCCTCGATGACAGTAAGCGGCGTCCGCAGTTCGTGTGAAGCGTCAGCGGTGAACTCCAGCTGCCGCACGCGTGCAGTCTCGACAGGCTTGGATGCCGATCGCCCGATAACGAAAGCGCTCACGAATACCGCGGCCAGCAGCGCCGGTGATACAGCAAGCGCTGACATCATGAGCAGGCTGCGCACGTGGTGTGGTTGCGCGAGGCTCTCTGCGGCATAGATCCGCGAGCCGTCGGCTTTCGGAACGTACTCGAAGCGGAAGTCCCTGCCGTCGACAAAAGCAGTGCGCGGTCCGGTCGACTGGCCGCGCAACAGCGCCACGGGGAACGCGAACGCGTCGGGGCTCGTCGCAGTCACGACACCACTCGCACTGACCTGCCAGTAGTACACGGGAGGATCGTCTGAATCGCGGCGAAGCTCCGCGCGCGACGAGAGCTGTGCGGGCGACAGCTGCCGAGCGTTTGCGAGCTGCTCCCCGATGCGGCCATCTGTCTCGTGCAAAAGCCGGTTCGACACCAAGGTCAAGATGCCGACGACGATCAGCACGTAGAACAAGCCCACGAAGGCCGTCGCCGCGGTCGCGACCCGCAGCGCAGGGCGAAGCGGAATAGACATCTTCATGAGTAGCTCATGATGGTAGAAGCCGATAGCCGACGCCGCGCACTGTCTCCACCCGCGTGTGGGAGCCGACAAGCTTGGCGCGCAGCCGAGCCAGATGGACGTCGATCGTGTTCGATCCGATGCCGTCGGCTTCGACCGGCCACACATTCACCGCAATCGACTGGCGCGTCACGATGGCAGGCGTACGGCGCAGGAGGAGCTCGAGAATCGCAAGTTCCGTTGCGGTCACCGCCAGTGGCTTATTGTCGACCCGCGCATCGCGAGATGCCGGGTCAAGACTGAGGTCGCCGCAGCGCAGGACAACCCCCGTCACGACTGCGGGTCGTCGTTGCAACGCGCGCAGGCGAGCCAACAACTCACCGAAGTCGAACGGCTTGACGAGGTAGTCGTCGGCGCCACCGTCGAGGCCGGCGATCCGATCCGCGGAGCGATCCATTGCGGTCAACATCAGCACGGGGACGGGCAACCGTCGCTTCCGGATCGCGGCGAGAACGTCGTAGCCGTTCATGCGCGGCATCCGCCAATCGAGGATGACGACCTCGTACTCGTAACTCGCCAAATAGTTGAGCGCGGCTTCACCATCGCCAACGGCATCGACGACGTAGCCGTTCTCGGTAAGCCCGCGGGTGAGCACGCTGCGCAGCGCCTCGTCGTCTTCCGCAATCAAAACGCGCACGAATCATCATCGCTGTCTTTACCTGACGAACGACTGACGGGGTCGTTGAGGCCGCAGTTTGCCCCCAGGCAAGCCAAAGGCCTGACCACCGGATCGGTGATCAGGCCTTTGACCTGCGGTGCTTTCGTAGCGGGGACAGGATTTGAACCTGTGACCTCTGGGTTATGAGCCCAGCGAGCTACCGAGCTGCTCCACCCCGCGTCGGTCCTGTCACTTTACGTCAACTATGCGGCGCCCACAAATCGCCCGTCGCCTTCACGCCTATGGCGACGCGCTCGGTGAGGTTGCACCGCTCGTCGGCGATGGCAGGGTTGACGGGCTCGGCGACAGCGTCGGTGACAACGCCCCGGCGGCCTTCGCCAACGCCGCAGCGAGGCGTTGTTGAGCCAAGCCATAGGCCGCAAAGTCGCCAGCCTTCAACGCGGCCTGACCATCGGCGTACGCCTGTTGTGCCGCCGCAATGTCTTGCGCCAAGTCCGACGGCACGATCACCGACGGTGACGACGAAGGACTCACAGGCCCGGACGGCGAGGGGCTGGTCGAGCCCGGTGGCGCACTACCGGTCGGACCAGTGCCTGTACCTGTTGAACCAGAACTCGACGATCCCGGCGGGGCGCCGACAAGACTGGCGATCGCTGCCGAGTACGTGCTCTGGAAGCCGATGTTGTTACCGAAGGAGACCAGCACCTTCTGCAACAACGGATAGCTGCCCTGCCCACCCGCAGCCTTCACGTACACAGGTTCGACGTACAGCAGCCCACCTGCGACCGGCAACGAAAGCAGGTTGCCGTAGGTGACGCCGGCCGCACCCCCCTGCACGCGCAGGATGTTCAAGGTGGTCTGCACGTTCGGATCGGACTCGAACTGGTTCTGTACCTGGCCTGGTCCGCTGATCAACAGACTTCGGGGCAGCTGAAGCACCCGGATCGTCCCGTAGTCGGGGCCCGGATCGCTGTCGACGGCCATGAACGCCGACAGGTTGGTTCTTCCTTGAGGGACGAACGTCGTCGTCAGCGAGAACGTCGGCTTGGGTTGGTCAGGCATCTTCAATGTCAGGTAGTACGGCGGCTGGAATGGCTGCGGGTTGGTCGCTTGGGTCGGGTCCGCAGGGACCTGCCAGAAGTCCTGCTGGCCGTAAAACGCGTGTGGGTCAGTGACGTGGTACTTGGCGAGAAGGTTGCGCTGCACTTTGAAAATGTCTTCGGGGTAGCGGACGTGCGCAAGCAACTGTGCGCTCATCGCGGACTCTGGCTTCACAGTGCCAGGGAAGACCTTCATCCACGTCTTGAGAACCGGGTCCGTCGCGTCCCACGCGTACAGAGTGACCGCGCCGGTGTATGCATCAACGGTCGCCTTGACCGAGTTGCGGATGTAGTTGATCTTCTCGCTCGACTGCTCTTTGGTCGTGGCGGTCTCTGTGTTCGTGTCTTGCGTGATCGCGTTCAGGTTTTCTCGTTGCGAGTAAGGGAAACCGTCGCTCGTCGTGTAGCCGTCGACAATCCACACCAGCTTGCCGTCGACGATTGCCGAGTAAGGGTCACCGTCGAGCGTGAGATACGGCGCGACCTTCGACACTCGCTGCCGCGGGTCGCGGTCATACAGAATTCGCGAGTCCGAGTTGATGCCGTCGGACAGGATCAAGTTCTTGTCGCCGAAACGCAACGCGTACTCGAGTTGCCGGAACGTCGAACCGATCGCTACTCCGCCACCGCCGCTGTACGTGTTGTACTGCGCTCCGTTCGCGCCATTGGTGGGATAGTCGTACTCCCGCGGCGTTGCTCCCGCAGGTTGGCCAACGACGGAGAACGAGGTCTCGCCTTCGCCGAAGTAGACGCGGGGCTGGAACGTCCCGAGGCTGCCGGTGACCGGGATGTTCGATTCGATGAACGACGGTCGGCCGTCGTTGTCGACACCATCGCCGGGAGCGGCCACGAACCCGTAGCCGTGGGTGTAGACGAGGTGCTCGTTGATCCACGACTTCTGGCTGGTCGGAACCCCTGCGAGGTTGAGTTCACGCGTGGCGACGACTGCGTCCTGCTCCTGGCCGTTGATGACGTACCGGTCGACGTCCAGCTTGTCGATGTTGTAAAAGTTGCGGAACTGCTGCAGCTGGTTGTAGGTGGGCGGCAGCACCGCGTTGTCGAGCAACCGCACGCCGGCGCCGATCGCAGTGCTGTTGGTCAACGCGCTCGAGCTCACGGTTGTCGTAGCCGCATACGGGGTTACTTTGACGTTATCGAGGCCATATGCATCGCGCGTCTCGTTGATGTTGCGCTGAATGTAGGGAGCTTCCTTGTCTGCCTCGCTCGGCTTCACCTGGAAGTTCTGCACGATCAACGGGTAGATGCCGCCGATGATTACCGCCGAGAAAACCAGCAACCCGAAGGAAACGGCCGGCAACAGCCAGCCGGTGCGGAAGATGGTCGCAATGAACAACGCGGCACAGAGCAACGAGATAATCAGCAGAATCGTTTTGGCGGGCAGTACGGCATGCACGTCTGTATAAGACGGTCCCTGCACGGCGCCGCGGCTTGAGAATGCCAGGCCGAACCTGTCGAGGTAATAGGCGATCGCCTTGCAGACGACGAAGACGAACAGCAACAGCGCGAGGTGGGTGCGCGCTCCCCTGGTCACTCGCTCGCCAGGTGTCCGAAACGCTACGCCGCCGAACACGTAATGCGCCGCAAGCGTGAGCAACGTGCAGACGACGACCAGCGCCATGATGTAGCCGAGGATGAATCTCTGGAACGGCAAGATGAACGCGAAGTACGAGACGTCGCGATGGAATTGCGGATCCTTGTGGCCAAACGAGGTCGCGTTACTCCACAACAGCCAGGTCTGCCAGCGGCCGGATGCTGCCGTTCCGAAGATCAGCCCAAAGAACGCCGCTAAAGCGCCGAATATCAACCAGCGACGGGGCTCGATCACCGTGCGGTAGCGGTCGAGGATGACCTGCTCGACCGACGACGCTCGGAAGGCTGGGCGCAGCCGGTAGGCGAGATAGACGTTGCCGAACGTCATCGCCGCCATGAAGAGACCGAAGCCGCCGAAGAGGGCCAACCTTGTCACGAGCTTCGTGGTGAAGACCTCGCCAAATCCGACGGAGTCGTACCAGAGGTGTTCGGTGTCGATCGCGACGAACAGCGCGATCGCGACGATGAGGACGACGACAATCCCGAGCGTGATCAGAAACGGCTTTCCCCAACTCGGGAACTGCGGCCGCGGGATCGGCTGACGCGGGCCGCCGTTACCGGCGCCGTACGGTCGCCGCTCGGGGCGGGGAAACGTCACGCAGACCTCGCGATGTCCTGCCCGGGGAAATGACCGGGATCGGCGCCAGCGGCGAGGGCACCGAATCGGGCCGCGCCGGGCGGCAACGCCGCCGTGCGATCAACCTACCTAAAGTGGCCCGGGCGAGAGCGCATCGCCGTCCGGCAAGATGTCCCACGTGATCGAGCGTCCGGACGAGCAGCCTGATGAGCTTCGCCCTTTCAAGCCGCTGGTCGAGGCGATGGCCGAAGTCGACCGGCACCTCGCGCAGGGAGGTTGGGACCAGCCGACCCGCCTCTACGCACTCGTCCGCACCGCCGACTTGGTCGCCTCGGAACCGGCGCTCGCACAGACTCTCGGGCTGCCATCGGCGCCCGACCCCGCTGCACTGACGCCCGTCGAACAGGACTCACTACCAACGGGCACACCGCTCGACGAGTGGCTCGCCGAGATCGGCTGGCCTGCCGAGGTGGCGGGCTGCGCGTTGTCTCAGGAGGTCCTGACCCTGCCGCCGTCGGTCGAAGCGGACCTCCCTGCGGACGCCGACGCCGTGGCCTGGGCGGTCACTCACCCGCTGCGCCGTGAAGTCCGGATGCTGGTCGGCGTCCTGCGTGATGGTTCGCGGACGGCGACGCTGCGAGTTCGCGGCGTCGCGGACCGACCTGATGACGTCGTGACCGGCGCCGACCTGGTACCCCTGTTGGCCGATGCGCTCGCGGCGACATTGGTCGACTGAGCCGCTAGCTCCGAGCGGCTACTTTGCCGGGCACGTCGGCACGTCGTTGGCGCCGGCGTTGATCTGCCTCAGCACGTCGACTGCCGAAGTCAACGTCGTGATCGGGACGAGGCGAAGGCCATGCGGGACGGCGGTCAACGCCTCCGCGCAGTTGGACTTCGGCACCAAGAACACCGTGGCGCCTGCGCTGCGGGCGCCGGCCATCTTCTGGATCACACCGCCGATCGCACCGACGTTTCCGTCGGCGTCAATCGTTCCGGTCACTGCTACGGTCCGGCCGCCGGTCAGATTGCCGTCGGTGAGCTTGTCGATGATGCCCAGGGCAAATGCTGTTCCTGCACTAGGGCCACCGACGTCGGCCAGGTTGATGTCGATCGCGAACGGCTTGGTGAAACTGTCGACCACGCTGATGCCGATCGTTGGTGTGGTCGAGCCCTTCGCAGGCGGTTGCAATGTTACAGGGACATCGAGTTGCGTCGTGCCGCGCACGACGTGCAAGACGACCTTGTCGCCAGCCTTGTGCGTCGCGTCAACCTTCAGCAGGTCCGCACTGTTTGTCACCGTGGTGTTATCGACACCGATGATGATGTCGTCGTTCATCAACTTCCCTTTTAGCGCAGGCAAAACCACGCTCGCAATGTCGACCCCTGGTGTGAGCGGGTACTTCAAGTAGCGCAGCGCGGCGACCTTGGCTGCCTCCTGCGACTCGAGCATGTCGTTGTTGTCCTGAGTCGCGACTTGCTGCGGCGTCGTGCGCGCATCGGGATAGAGCAAGCGGCGCGGAATGACGGCGTCGCTGCGCTTCCACCAACCCAGCAACACTTGGAAGGCAGAGATGTTCTGGTGAGGGCCACCAGACTCGCTCACCGTGACTAGATAGATCCGGCCCTTGGGCGTCGCAGTCGGGTGCGCGATCGTGATCAAAGCCTTGCCCTGCGCCGTGCCGAGCGTGTCAGAGACAGGGCCCGGCGCATCTTGCACGTACGGCGCCGGTAAGTGCATGCCTACG
Organism: uncultured Actinomycetes bacterium; assembly: GCA_963737705.1. Lineage (GTDB taxonomy): Bacteria > Actinomycetota > Actinomycetes > Acidothermales > Acidothermaceae > PALSA-607. The sequence continues at coordinate 1,239,475 of CAVTTP010000006.1, read as the reverse complement.
AACGCCAAGATCACGGCCAATACGCCCGACACGAGCAGAGTCGTTGCCTGGCGTCGCATGACGACCAGCCTAGATGTGCGCCTGGAACGCCGCTGCGCCGGGAAACAGCTGTTGCCCCTGGAGACATCTGTTGCCCCTGGAAACAGCCGTTGCCCCTGGAAACACCAAAGCCGCGGTCCTGGGGGAGGGACCACGGCTGTGGTGATTACTACGCCAGCTCTTGGGGGGAGCGGGCTGCTCTCGGAGCGTGGGGGGCTCGCGGAGCCTTGCGGTTCGCGGCGCGGGGACGCCGGAGATTGGGGGTTACCGCACGAAGTACCCGGTACCGCGCTCGCGGCGGCTACCGAAGGCCGGCTCGAGTACCTGGGCTGCCGGGCGGTCGGGCTCAGCAACGGGCTGGCCGAAGAAGGCAGGCTCTTCGGTCGGCGAGGCGAAGGCGATCTGGACCGGCGGCAGGAACTCGCGCTCGGGAACGAGGATGCCGGTTGACGAACCGTCGGCTCCCGACGGCTCGGAGCGCTCCACGGTGTCGAGGTTCACGCTGTCGTCATCGCTGGCGTAGCTCTCGAGCACTTCGGCGATCGTCGTCGGTGCGGAGACATCGATCTGCGCGTTGTCGCTGTGCTCATTGTCGCTGTGCACGTTGTCGCTGTGCTCGCTGTGGCTGTGCGCGTTCTCGGTACCTTCCTCGGAGTTCGGGATCTCGACTCGGTACCACGTCTTGAATGACAGTGGAACCTCGGTCAGCGTGTGAACGGACGCCTCGCTGACGTTCTCGACGTTGCGCAGGTGCTCGACGAACCGAGCTGCGTCATCGACGGTGGCAAGACGACGGAAGGCTGGGGTGCCGTCCGGCGCTGGGAAAAATACGACGTGTTCCACTGTGCCTCACTCAGACGGCTGGGCCCTGCGATGTTCGCGAAGGCCCTAGCTATTGGACGCTGACGATCCATAGATCGGCATCTGCAGCAGGCGACCTTGAGCCGACGAGCCCCCGACTGCGTCGGCAAACGGGCGAATTATTCAGTCCCTCGACGAAACTATTCGTGCCGGCCGACCGATGGTGCCGGCTCATCGAGCTTGCTCGGATCGACTGCTTCGTCGGTGTGAATGCTGTCCTTGTTGCTCGGGAGGTTGCTCTGGGAGGTTGCTCAGGTTGTTGCTCAGATGCCTTGGCGGCGAGTTCGCTGTGCTGGCCGCTAGCGCGCGGCGAAACCTCGAGAATGACGCCATCGAATCCTGCATCGCGGTAGGCCGCCGCGGCCGGCTACGGATCGAGGCGTAGATGGTCCCCGCAATCAAAAAGGCGACCGGAATCATCAACCACAGCAAGACTCCCATGATCTGACGACTGTCCCTTCGATGCCTTCAGCGTGCAACGTCAAGCGTAGTCTCGATGCCCACCCACGACGCCGAGCCGTCGGAAAGCTGTAAAGCTTCAGCCATGTCGACGCCGTCTGGCCCGCCGCACGAGCGCCGCCGTCCCGACTAAAGCGACGGTGGCCCCGACGGCCGCACCTGCCGCAGCATCTCGGCGTCCGAGCCGGTGACCGCCGATCGCCAACCGGCCCGCAGATTCGGCGACCGCCACCGCCAAGGCGCTTTCGTTGTCGTAAGCCGCCTGCCATCCAGCCTTGGCCAATCGCGTCGGATCGACCACCCACGGATGCACCAGGAACTGCAAATCACTGGAGCCCGCCGGGGTGACACCGAGCCGGTGCAGCCGCTCGGCTGTGCCGAACGCGACGGACGATGGCAACTCGATGTGACGCTTGCCGGTGACTCGTTCAACATCCTCCTGCTCGAGCCAGCCGTCGCTGCCGACCGCGACGACGAGATGGTCGGTCGATACCTGTTCGCCCTGGTTGCCACTGTCGCCACGGACGCCACTGTCGCCACGGACGTCACTGTCGCCACTGTCGTCGGCGGCCGGGGCACGCAAGGCGCCACTCACGACGAGTTCGACGGCGGAGAGCAGATCGTCGACGTGGCAGAACTGCCAGCAGGTGCGCGAGCCTTTGACGGCAAGCAACCGTGGCGCCTCGAAGTGTCGAGTGAAGATGGTGTCGACTCCGCCGCCGACCAGCGCTGCCGGACGAAGCACGGTCACCAGCAGGCCGGGGTGCGTCCGCGGGGCCTGCGCTGCGAGCCGCTCGATCTCGAGCAGGTCGCCCATCCACGCGCTGTCAGCAGTGGCTTGCAGCTCGGAGTCCTCAGGGAGCGGAACGGGGTTGTCCGCCAGCGCGCCGTAGACCATCGCACTCGTCACGAGCACGACGTGGCCAACACCTGCGGCTGGAGCTGCGGTCAGCACGGTCGCCGTCCCACGGGCGTGTGCCGTACGCCCATGTCCGTCAGCGTCTTCGTGATCGACGCTGCTGTCGACCGCAAGGTGCACGAGCACGTCGACGCCGGCCAGCCGCTCGACCAGCGCGGGCTCACGAATGTCTACGAGACGCCAGGTTGCCTCCGGAACATCGCCTCTGATCGTGTCGATCGCGATCACTTTTTTCACTGAAGCGGACGACGCAAGTTGACGCACAAGAAGCTCACCGACGCCGTGAGCGGCGCCTGTCACAGCGACGACGGGACCCACCCGACGCGCACGAGGGCTGCGCCGTGGGCGAACCGGCTGCTCTTCGGTACTCATCGACTCCCCCGCACGACTACTTTGGACAACACGGATGTGGTTAGGCGGACCCACGACCGATCCTGCCTCTTCCCCGTCATGGAGCCCATCTTGCCCGAGGAGCAGCGGTGAGCGAGATTCCCTTCGGCTTTGGCAAGCCGGGCGACCCGAACGATCCTGGCTCTCGCGGCCCCGGCCCCGGCGGGATGGGCTTCGGCGATCTCGGTGGCGCCGACATCAGCAGTGCGTTGCATCGCTTCGCCGACATGTTGTCGTGGCAGGGCGGCCCGGTGAACTGGGACCTCGCCAAGGACGTCGCGCGGCAGGCCGCCTCCGGCGACGATCCGTCGATCGGGCCGGCCGAACGCAGCGCGGTCACCGATGCGATCCGGCTCGCCGAGCTCTGGCTCGACCCGACTACTTCGTTCCCAGCGGCGACCACCTCGGCCAGCGCATGGAGTCGCGCCGAGTGGATCGAAGCGACCCTGCCCACCTGGACCGAGCTCGTCGAACCGGTCGCGAGCAAAGTCGTCGAGGCATTCAGCGGCGAACTCACCGGTGGCTTGGCCAGCGCCGGGGGGCTTGCCGGGCTTGGACTTCCCGGCTTCCCGCCGGGAACTGACCTCGAGAGCGACGGCGAGTCGTCGGGGCCGTTGCCCGACATGACAGGACCACTGCTGTCGATGATGCGCCAGATGGGCGGAGTCATGTTCGGGGGTCAAGTCGGTCAGGCGTTGGGCACGTTGTCGCGTGAGGTCGTGTCGTCGACCGATGTCGGGCTCCCCCTTGCTGGCGTGGGCCACGCTGCGCTGATCCCCGCGGGCATCGCTGCCTTCGGCGAGGGTCTGGGTGTCGCACCTGACGAAGTGCGGCTATTCCTCGCGCTGCGTGAAGCGGCGTGTCACCGGCTGTTCGCCGCCGTACCGTGGCTGCGCGGCCGGTTGGTCGCTGCGCTCGACGACTACTCCCGGGGTATCACCGTCGACACCTCACGCATGCAGGAGGCGCTCGGCTCGATCGACCCGACAAACCCGGAGGCTCTGCAGGACGCGCTCACCGGTGGGTTGTTCGAGCCGGAGAACACCCCGGCACAGCAGGCAGCGCTGACCCGCCTCGAGACGTTGCTCGCACTGATCGAAGGCTGGATCGACGATGTCGTCGCGCAGGCGGCGGAGGGTCGCCTCGCGGGTGCCTCAGCGTTGCGCGAGACCGTGCGTCGGCGGCGCGCGACCGGCGGTCCAGCCGAGCAGACGTTCGGCACATTGGTCGGCCTGCAACTGCGCCCCCGCCGGATGCGCGAGGCATCGCAGCTGTGGCAACTGCTGCGAGAGGCTCGCGGGACGGAGGGCCGAGACGCGCTCTGGGAGCACCCCGACCTGCTGCCGACCGTGGAGGACCTGGACGACCCGCCCGCGTTCGTGGACCGCCGTGACAGCGACTTCGACTTGCGGTCGCTGAACGACACGCCGCCAAGCGACGGACCGGACGCCGAAAGCACGGACTGACCGTTACCAGAGGGCGTCGAGTTCTCGCTGGGCATTGAACTCCGGCTGCGCATTGAGCTCCGGCTGCGCATTGAACTCCGGCTGCGCATTGAGCTCCGGCTGGGCCTCGTCGGCGCCGGCTTCGTACGCAGACTCTTCGTCGAGTGCGTCGGGCTCCGCCGACCAGCCAGCACCGGCAACCACGCCAAGCAGGTAGCCACGTGCGCGCTCGGCCTTCGGATAGGCATCGACGAGGCGGTAGAACCGCGGGCCGTGCCCGATCTCGATGAGATGCGCCAACTCGTGCACCAGCACGTAGTCGACGACCCAGCCGGGCATTGTCGCCAGCCGATCAGACAGCCGAATCGTGCCGTCGACTGGTGTGCACGATCCCCAGCGCGAGCCCTGGTTGGTTACCCACCGCACACTTTTCGGCTTAGGCACCCCACGCAGGTATTGCCGGGACAACTCCGCCGCACGCCGGCCAAGCTCGGCGTCACCGCGCGACGCCCGCCGTGCGGTGCGTCGCTCCTGCGTGGCCAACCGTTCGAGCATGATCGCAACCCAGCGCTGCTCTTCGGCGCGCGACATCCGCGCGGGGAGCAGCACGATCGTGCGGTCGCCGTCGCGATACGCCGACACCGTTCGCCGACGGCGCGCGCTTCGCCGAACCTCGACTGAACCCGCTGCCGCGGGAGCGTCTGGCACTGAACCCTCGAAAGCAGCCACGCGGGCACCGTACCGCCGGCGTCCGACACCTGCACGACACTGTGCACAGCCACGCACGGCACTGTTCCGGCCGCGCGAGGGATTGCTTCCAGTCGCCCAAATCCACCGATTTCTTCCATCCACAGCGAGACTTTGCCATCCGCGCAGGTGGCGCTAGGCGCGCATCCGTGGCGAAGGTCCGCATGCACACCTCCGTCCCGCCCTATCCACAGGAACACTCCTGCGCGTCCCCACCCCACCCACAGCCCTGTCCACAGGCGATAGTTTCGCGCACCGGCGCGGCGTTGACGGCACCGACCGCGGCCTCCTAACGTCGGGGCGTCGAAGCCCCCGGTCGGGCGCCATTCGCAAGGGGAAGGTGGATGGCAGCAAGCCGGGGGCTTCACATTTGGTCCCGCAGCTGTGCCGCGCCTGTGGATGAGGCTGTGGGTAACCCCGGGATCGCTCTGTGGATAAACCTGTGCATGAACACGCTGTCGGCAACAACGGCGCGCTCGGGCGGCGCGTGTGCGGCACGCGTGAGCGCGTCTGACGTAGGCTGACGCTCAGTTTCGTTCCCCTGAGAGGGGGGACGACGCCTTTGAGGCGGTCGGCGACCTGCGCGACTACTCGACGGAAGTGACGACTCGACCGAAGACTGGCTCGCGAACGCGATCAACGTGATCGGCGCCTGCCCAGCGGTTAGAGGGCCCCAACCCGTTCCACCGTTTTACCCCCGACCATGACCCCAGACCATGACCAAGGAGGACCGCGTGGCCGAGACGGCCGAGAAGTACAGTGGCGAGGCCTACTGCGTGAAATGCAAGGCAAAGCGCGAGTTCGAAGGCGACGTCGTCGTCAACGACAAGGGCACCAAGATGGCCAAGGGCAAGTGCCACGTATGCGGCACCACGCTCAACCGGATCCTCGGCAAGGCCTAATCGCGCACGCCCGTTAGACACGCACCATGCATGACTGCGTTTGTTGAATTGCGCGTGCACAGCACTGAGCGGAGGTCGCGATTGCGGCCTCCGCTCAGTTTTTCTATCTGCGCAGCCACGAGCAGCTATGAGCGGTACATCAACGACCCTGGAGTCGTGAGCAACTCCCCCGTCTCGAGCCAGGTCTTCAGCCCGGACAAGATCATCGGCCAACCGCCGTACAGTTGATCGTTTGCGCCTTCGCGAAGTTGATCGTGCGTCACCGTGAGCCGGCACGAGTCCCCCACGGGTTCGATCTCCCACGTGACTCGCGAGGTGCCTTCGCTCTTAACGTCGTCCCCCCACAGCGCGACCATGCTCTGAACGAGCCGACGCGGGGGGTCGACCTCGAGGTTCTCGCCTTCGCCGAGCAACTGCGCGTCGTTGCTGCCGGCTCGCATCTCGTAGCGAGATCCCGGACTCCAGTCGGACGTCGCCCGCATGCCGAACTGGTACCTGCTCCGGATCTCGGTGTCAGTGATGGCCTCCCATAGGCGCTCTGGGGTGGTGCGGATGTAGATCTCGAAAACCTTCTCCATCGGAGTCTCCATTCTGTATTTCAGGTCGCTGAGCGCGGCCGTCCAGGGCTGCGCGTACTTGCTCACCCAGCGGTCGTGGACGAGCCGGATCGGTACGGGATTGAGGAAGTGGAGCTTCTCCCGGCCGCGGCGTCGGGTGACGACGAGTCCCGCGTCCTCGAGAACCTTGAGGTGCTTCATGACGCCGAAACGTGTCATGGCGAAGCGCTCCTCGAGTGCGCGCAACGTCTGACCGTCCTCGCGGAAGAGCTCGTCAAGAAGCTCCCGTCGCGTGGGATCCGCCAGCGCCCTGAACACCTCGTCCATGAGGTGAAGATAGGTGACCAGTTAGTCACATGTCAAGAGAGTGGAGCCCGCCCACAAGCGCGGCGGCGTTGTAGCCCGGCTTGTGGACGATGCCGCGCTCGGGGCTCGCCTCGATGACACCCTGAGGCCCGACGTGCCCGCGATCTGTGCGCGCGAGATTCTCGAACCCGAGGGGAAACCGTTGCGTCCGGTCATGAAGACAGCGTTGCGCCGGCTGTGGCGTGACTCGACGACGCTGCAGATCGGCGTCCATCACCAACGGACTGTCGTGATCGCCGGAGTCGGTGAGCAGGTAGGGCGGCTGTTGGCGACCTTCGACGGCGCGCATGATCGAACGGCGCTCCGCGCGCGGGCCCGCTCGTTGGGTCTAGATGCCGCGATCGTGGATCGGCTCGTGTCGATGCTGACCGAGGCGGCGGTTCTCGACGATGCAGCCACAGACACCCGACCGCTCGCCGTACTGCCTCGCATCGAGCGCGACCGGCTCGCGCCCGACGTCGCGTCGATGTCGCTGGTTTCCGGGCAGCTCGACGGCGGACTCTCTACCGTGTCGCGGCGCCAACTCGCCACCGTTGGCGTCGTCGGCGGCGGGCGGGTCGGCGGCGCCGTTGCGACGCTTCTCAGCGCTGCCGGAATCGGTCATCTGGTCGTCGATGACGCAGCCACCTGCCGACCGGCAGACTGCGGGCCGGCTGGTGCCGCGATCGGCGATACCGGCGCGACCAGGGCACAGGCCACACACGCAGCGATCCATCGCGTCAGCCAGATCACGCGCACGACCGCCCTGACGCCAACCCAGCACTACGACGTGGTCGTACTGGCCTCCGGCAGCGCACCCGAACTGGCCGCACTCAACGAGTTGGTGCGATCCGGCGTGCCCCATCTGCGCGTCGTTGTGCGCGAAGCGACCGCAGTCATCGGCCCGTTCGTGCTACCAGGGAGTACGTCGTGCCTTCGGTGCCTCGAACTGCACAGGTCGGATCGCGATGCGGCGTGGCCAGTTATCGCGGCGCAATTGGCCTCGGGTAGCTCGCGCAACGGCACCGAAGCGTGCGACATCGCGCTGGCAACCTTGGCCGCAAGCATCACGGCGTTGCAGGTGCTCACGTTCATCGATGGCGGCGATCCAGCCACCCGCAACGGAACACTCGAGGTCGCGTTGCCAGATTGGCGGGTGCGGCGACGAAGCTGGCGCGCACATCCGTCGTGCGGCTGCTGTTGGGCCGATGAGGCCGTGTAGTAGTGGCCGATGAGGCCGTGTAGTAGTGGCCGATGAGGCCGTGTAGTAGTGGCCGATTAAGCGGTGTAGTGGCCGATCAAGCGGGCAAGTGACGAGAACCTGCCACCCAAAGACCTGCGTAGTAACGATCCCCGAACGATCGGTAGCGGACAATGGAGCTGTGAGCGAGATACCCCGTCGCACGATGAGCCGCACCGCACGCCTGGCTGGGCTGCCGATCGGCGCGGCTGGCCGCGCCACTGTCGGCCTGGGCAAGCGCCTTTCCGGCCGCTCGTCCGACGACGTCATGGCGGAGTTTCAGCAGCGCACCGCGGAACAGCTGTTCAAGGTCCTTGGCGAGCTCAAGGGCGGCGCGATGAAAGTCGGGCAGGCGCTGTCGATCTTCGAGGCCGCGATGCCCGAAGAGATGGCGGCGCCCTACCGCGACGCGCTCACCAGGCTGCAAGAAGACGCCCCGCCGCTGCCTGCGGCGACCGTCCACAAGGTGCTCGCGAGCCAGCTCGGCCCCGACTGGCGCGATCTCTTCCGTTCGTTCAACGACAAACCTGCGGCAGCTGCATCGATCGGGCAGGTGCACCGCGCCGTGTGGGCCGATGGCCGCGCCGTTGCCGTGAAGGTCCAGTACCCAGGCGCGGGCAAGGCGCTGCTCTCAGACCTGAACCAGCTCGGCCGCATGGGCCGGCTCTTCGGCGTCATGTCGCCTGGCCTGGAGATCAAGCCACTGCTGCGCGAATTGCGCGAGCGGGTCGCCGAGGAACTCGACTACCGCCTTGAGGCTCAGTCGCAGCATGCGTTCGCGATCGCGTTCGCCGATGACGCCGACATCTTCGTTCCGGACGTGCTAGCTGGCGCCGACCGCGTGCTCGTCACCGAGTGGGTCGACGGCACCCCACTATCGAAGATCCTGCGCAACGGCAGTCGCGAAGAGCGAGACCGGATCGCGCTGCTTTACGTGCGCTTCCTGTTCTCCGGTCCGGCGCGCGCCGGTCTGCTGCACGCCGATCCGCATCCGGGCAACTACCGCGTCCTTCCCGACGGACGCTTGGGTGTGCTCGACTTCGGCGCCGTGAACAGGTTGCCCGACGGCTTCCCGCCGGCCATCGGCAGACTGCTCGCGCTCGCTCTCGGCGGCGATCACGATGCCGTGCTCGAGGGCCTGCGCGCCGAAGGATTCGTCAATCCCGGTCACGAGGTCGACCCCGATGAACTGATCAACTACCTCAATCCCTTTCTCGATCCTGCGCGCCAGCCCACCTTCCACTTCTCGCGAGCGTGGCTACGCGAGCAGGCCGCTCGGGTAGGCGATCCACGCACACAGGCCGCGGCGTTCGGACGGCAGCTCAACTTGCCGCCGTCCTATCTGTTGATCCATCGGGTCTGGCTCGGTGGCATCGGCGTGCTCTGCCAGCTTGACGCGCGTGGACCGTTTCAGGCCGAGATGCGTCGGTGGGTGCCGGGCCTCGCGCCCACCCCCTAAGTCATGTGAACCGCCTAAGTCATGTGAACCGCCTAAGTCATGTAACGGCCTAAGTCATGTAAATGGGGCTGCACCCGAGCGGGTACAGCCCCATGTGTTGCGGCGCATTAGCGGACGGCGATCAGCAGGCGGCGGATCCACCGTGAGGTGTCTTCCGCTTTGCGCTTGCTCCGACGGGCCGCGATGATTCGCGACCGGCGTGCGGCTGCCTGCGCTTCCTGCTGTCGCTGGGCCGCCATGACGCGGACGTGCGCATCGTTGCTCAGCATGTGAACTCCTGATTCGATTGATCGACGTTCGCCAGTCGCTGCGACTGGCGATTTTTCGGTGGTGTCGTCACCGCCGAACGCCGAGTCACTCAGGCGATCAGGCGGCAACTTCCTTGCGCGGTCGGCCACGCGGACGCTTGCGCGCCACGATGGTTCCCTGGACGAACAACTCGGCGCCCCAGACGCCCCACGGCTCTTGACGGTCGAGCGCCGCCGTCAGGCACGCGGTACGCACGGGGCACTCCGCGCACATCGCCTTGGCGGTCTCGACGTCCTCCGGCGACTCGGCGAAGAACAGCTCCGGGTCGACCGTGAGACACGGGACTTCAAGCGACCGTCGCAGCGCTTGGGCGAGCACGCGGTCAAACGGGCCGGTCAGCATCTGCGTCACCCCCTCCGGGGTCTCGTTGTCTGAAGATTTCTACTTGCTAGGTACGACACTTCAGCGGGCTGAAAATGATCGGAACTGCGAAGCCTGATTGAACGGTTGGACAACAAAAAAGCCGCGGATCCCGGTGAGGGTTCCGCGGCCTTGGAGAGCCGGTCTGATGGTGTCTCAGACCGGGAACCCCCAAGGCGAGGTCCCCTTGTTGCCACGACCGGCGTCTGGCGTCGTGACCACGTACTGCTTCTGCGTGTGGAGCGGGTTGAGAGCTGCGAGCTTGGGGCTGCGGGTACGAACTGCTGGCGAAATTGCGACGGTCTGGTGCTGTGCCGGATTGCCTGCGGCTGCTGCATTGACTACTGCCGAATTGCCTGCGGCTGCGGTCGTCGGACGCCACATAGCGGCAGCGGTCATGGCGCTGCCCTCGAGCGCGGACATGGCGAAGCCCGGGGCAAACGCCATTCCGTTAGTTACGGTCCGCACCACGGCTCACCACCTTCCGGTCTCGGGCTGCACCCTTTCGGGCGCGCCATCTCCAACAGGTCCAGAGGGCAGGCTACGGCCAACGCCGGGAGGCGGGCAACGTATTTATTGGGCATTTATTTGTGCTGGTCAGGGCAGCCGAATCCACTCAACCGAGCTCGAGGAGTCTCCCGAGTTTGTCGCGCTGCACAGCCCCAGCACCTCGGCCGCGTACGCCGTGAGCTTCGCTGGGCCGACGCCGCCGATGGTCGCAAGCTCCTGCGTGGTCTGCGGGCGCACTTCGGCGATTCGTGTGAGCGTCGCGTCTGTGAACACGCAGAAGGCAGGCTGCTTCAGCTCCTTTGATCGCTCGAGCCGCCACGCGCGCAAGCGTTCAAACAGCTCTTCGTCGACGCTGCCCGGGCAGTCGGTGCAACGGCCGAGCTTGCGCGCCGCACCACTGGTCAGCAGTTTCTGGCAGACCCGACAGCGCTCGACGCGGTCGCGCCCCGACTTGGGAGCAAGCGGTGATCGCGCCGTGCCTGGCTGCACCAACCCGCCAGCCGTGGCCGAGCGCAGATCATCAAGGAAGCGACTCGGACGCCGACTGGCGCGCCCGCCCGGAGACCGCGCCGCCGCCCACGAGAGGGCGAGATAGCGCCGAGCCCTGGTGATACCGACGTAGAGCAACCGGCGCTCCTCGTCGACCTGGGCGGTCGTCTCGGCATAGACGATTGGCAGCGTGCCGTCGACCAGCCCGACGAGGAACACGGCGTCCCACTCGAGGCCCTTCGCGGCGTGCAGCGAGGCCAACGTGACGCCGTCAACAACGGGGGCGTGCTGTAACGACGCGCGTTCTTCGAGGTCGGCGACGAAATCCGCGAGACTTGATTCCGCGGGCTCTGCGCCAACCCGCTCCTCCGCGAGCCGAACAAGTGCGGCCAGGGACTCCCACCGATCGCGCGCCACGCCCGATCCGGACGGCGGCACAGGGCCAAACCCCACCGCGGCGAGCACGCTGCGCACAACGTCGGCGAGCGTTCCTTCGTCAGGCTGTTCACCGCGAGCCGCACCGCGGAGCAAGAAGACGGCTTCGCGAACCTCGGGGCGCTCGAAGAACCGCTCACCACCCCGCAGCACATAGGGCACGCCCGCCTCGGCAAGCGCCTGTTCGAACGTCTCGGACTGCGCGTTGATGCGGAACAGCACGGCGATCTCACTCGCAGGTGTGCCGTCGGCGATCAGCCTGGAAATCTTGGTCGCGACGGCGGCCGCCTCGGCCACCTCGTCGGCGTAGCTATCGATGACCGGCACCGAGCCGGCGGGCAGTTGCGCGACGAGCGCACCACCGGACAGCCGGTTGGCGAGCGCGACGACTTGCGGCGTCGAGCGGTAGTCACGAACCAAGTGGACGACGGTTGCCTTCGGATACCGCGTCGAGAACCCCGTGAGGTACTCCGGCGATGCGCCGGCGAACGAGTAGATGGTCTGCTCCGGGTCGCCCACGACGCAGAGATCGTCGCGATCGCCGAGCCATGCGTCGAGCAATCGTTGCTGAGCCGGGTTGACGTCCTGGTACTCGTCGACCACGAAGTACCGGTACTGATCACGCACCTGCAGCGCTACCGATGGCTCAGTCTCAAGAAGTGCTGTGGCGTGCAGGAGCAGATCCTCAAAATCAAATTGGTTCTTGCGCACCTTCAGGTCTTCGTAACCGGCGTAGAGCGCGGTGATCTCGGTGACCGGTCGCGGGGCGATGCGATGCGCAAGCAGTACGGACGAGGCGTAGTCGTCTGGCGGTCGCTGGAGCGCCTTCATCCATTCGATCTCGGAGGCGACATCGCGAAGGTCGGACGACGAAAGCCCAAGCCGCAGCCGCCCGGCTACCTCGGCAAGCAGTGGGACCTTCGACTTCAAGATCGCAGGCAGCTCGCCGCCAATAGTGCGCGGCCAGAAGTACTGCAACTGCCGCAGCGCGGCGGAGTGAAAGGTGCGAGCCTGGACGGCGCCAGCACCGAGCCCGCGCAGCCGACCACGCAGTTCACCGGCCGCTCTGGCGGTAAAGGTGACAGCAAGTACGTGAGCGGGCGACACCGTGCCGGTACGCACCGCGAAAGCGATCCGGTGGGTGATGGCCCTGGTCTTGCCGGTGCCGGCGCCGGCCAGGATGCAGACCGGCCCCCGAACCGCCTCTGCCGCCGATCGCTGCTCGGGATCGAGCGCACTCAAGATCTCAGGTTCAGCCACCGCGGTCACCGGGCCATCTTGGCAGGGCTGACTGACACCTGCGTCTAACCAGGCAAGACCTGTGAAGGAAGAACTGCAGCGGGCCGAGAGTTGTGATGAGAAGCCGTCCGCCCCACGGGCGCAAATCCCAGAGGAGTCCCAGCTGTGAGCGCCTCACTCGAGGTTCCCGCCCCGCTCGTGATCTACAGCACGACGTGGTGTGGCTACTGCCGAACCCTAAAGCGCCAGCTCGCGGACGAGGGGATCGCGTTCACCGAGGTCAACATCGAGGAGACCCCGGGCGCGGCCGAATTCGTGATGAGCATCAACCGCGGAAACCAGACCGTGCCGACCGTGTTGTTCCCCGACGGCAGCACCCTGACCAACCCGCGGCTGTCCGCCGTCCTGTCTCAGCTCGAGGCCACGGCGCAGCCCGAGGCCACGGCGCAGCCCGAGGCCACGGCGCAGCCCGAGGCCACGGCGCAGCCCGAGACCACGGCGCAGCTCGGAGCCACCGAGTCCTGAACGGTTAGTGGACGAGGCGCGCGAGGTCGCCGCCGAACCACCCGTCGATGAGATAGAACGCAACGGACGCGCTCATCGGCAGCCGTAACGAGCCATCCGTGATCGCGCTCCGCAACTCGTCGCGGGTAAACCAGCGCGCCTCGGCAATCTCATCGCCGTCGATCGTGAGCTCGGTGGTCGTGGCCTTCGCGCTGAAGGCCAACATCAAGCTCGACGGGAACGGCCACGGCTGACTGGCGACGTAGCGCACATCGCCGACCCGAACGCCAACCTCTTCGAACACTTCGCGGATGACGGCGTGCTCGAGCGTCTCGCCGGCCTCGACGTATCCAGCAAGCGTCGACATCCGACCGGCAGGCCAACTCGGCTGCCGACCAAGCAGGCACCGGTCATCCCCGTCTGTCACCAACATGATCACGGCCGGGTCGGTACGCGGATAATGCTCGCTGCCGTCGTTGACGCAACGACGGACGTGTCCGGCAAGAGCGACAACCGTTTCTGCACCGCACAACGGACACCGCACGTGCCGCGCATGCCACTGTTCAAGCGCCGCCGCATGTGCGAACAGTCCCGCATCGGCATCTGACAAGTCCGCACCGACCTCACGCAAGTTGGCGGCTTTCATGCCGGACGGCGGGGGGTCGGGCAACGCCGCGGCCACCGCGAACACGCCAACGGCCGCCTCGACATCCGAAGGTGCTGCTACACCGAGGAAATACCGCTCGCCTACGGGCGAATCTGCTGGCCGCAATTCGACGAGTGCACCGTCGCGTACCAGCGCGCGACCCGCATCAACGACGATGACCCGCGACATCGGATTGGCCCACGCCTGCCTGAGCCACTCGTCGTCCGCTCGCAAGTGCGCTGCACGATCTATGCCAGAACGGCCAAGTGGCGGCGGCTGCCGTGTCATCGCGAGGGCAGCGCGGCGAGTTCGTCCCACAGATAGGCGGCGGTTTCAGCACCCTTGAGCAGCACCGAGATCACCGCGTGCTCGTCAGGCGCATGGACGCGGTCAGTTGGAAGGCCAGCACCGAGAAATATCAACGGGGCTTGGAGAATCTCAGCGATGTCGGCCTCTGGTCCGGATCCGCCTTCACCGGTGAACAGCACGTCGTCGTCGTACGCACGGCGAAGAGCACGCACCAATGCCTGCACTGCCGGGTCGTCGATCGGCACCAGATAGGGCCGCACGCCGTCGCCAAAGAACTCGACGTTGGCAGTGATGCCGTCAGGGACGTTGGCCGCGATGTAGGCGCGCATCGCGGCCTGGACGTCGAGTGGTTGCTGATTGGCGACGAGCCGGAACGACACCTTCGCATGCGCATCGGTCGGCACGATCGTCTTGTGGCCAGGACCGATGTAGCCACCCCAGACGCCGTGGATCTCACAGGTCGGTCTCGCCCAGATGCGCTCGAGCGTGCTGTAGCCGGCCTCGCCGAACATCGCCCGACTCTCGGCCGTCTCAAGCCACTGCGCATTGTCGAACGGCAGGCGCGCAATCAGGTCGCGCTCGACGTCAGTAAGCGGTGCAACGTTGTCGTAGAAGCCGTCGAGCGTGACGTGGTTGTTCTGGTCGTGAAGTCCGGCAAGCAGGTGCGCCATGACGGTCAAGGGGTTGGGCACAGATCCGCCGAACGAGCCCGAATGCAGATCGACGTCCGGCCCGTGCAGGTCGATCTGGCAGTCCGTCAGTCCGCGCATGCGCACGCACGTGGTGATCACGCCTGCGGCGTACAGGCCGTTGTCACTCACGACAATCACGTCGCAGCCAAGGCGATCGCGCTTCTCGCGAAGGAGCGCAGGAAAGGCCGGGGAGCCTGACTCCTCTTCGCCCTCGATGAGCAGCTTCAGATGCACCGGCGGGCTGGTGCGCCCGCTCGCGGCTAGGTGCGCGCGCAGTGCAAACAGGTGGTACAGCACCATTCCCTTGTCGTCGGATGCTCCTCGACCGAGCAACCGATCGCCGTCCGGCCCTGGCACGACTGCTGGCTCGAATGGCGCGAAACTCCACGACTCGATCGGATCGACGGGTTGCACATCGTGGTGGCCGTAGACCACGACCGTCGGCGCGTTCGGGTTGGCGCTGGGCCAGTCCGCGAACACTGTCGGTGCGCCGTCGCTGGCGGGCCATATCTCGACGGTCGGAAACCCGGTCGCTCGCGCCGCATCGGCAAACCATTGCGCAGAACGCTCGACATCGGCTCGTCGCTCGGGGTCGGTCCAGACCGACGGAATGCGGATCCAGTCCGACAACTGCGCGACGAACTCGTCTTTGTGCGCGTCGAGGTAGGCGCGGACGGCGTCGCGGCGCGCATCGTCAACCGCCGAGGCGGGGTTTTCGCTCATACCAAGACTCTAGGCGGGGACCCATAGCGCATTAGGCAGGGACCGAGTGCAGTAGTTCGACTAGGCCTTCGCGGTCAAGCAGGTCAGCCGGTGCGACCGTTTCACCGTCGCGCAAATAGCAGAACACCGCGCGCACGCCGGCGAGGTCGGTACCCGTCAGATCGGCCCACGCCAACCGGTAGGCGGCTAGCTGTACGGCGGCCGCGCTGGCGTCAGCGCCGGCCGGCCGCCGCCCGGTCTTCCAGTCGACGACGGTGAACCCGCCATCTGCGTCTCGGAACACGGCGTCCATGCGGCCGCGCACGACGACCTCGTCGATGACGAGCTCGAACGGCACCTCGACCTCGACCGGGTCCCGATCGGCCCACGAAGTCTTGAGAAAGGCCTGCTGCAGCACGTGCAGGTCGGCGTCGGGCGCTGCATCGGCGTCGGCCGACCCTGGCACTTCATCCAGATCGAGCAGGCGGGGCGAAGAGAACCGCTGCTCGAGCCACAGGTGGAACGCGGTGCCGCGCCGGGCGAGTGGTGCGGGCGCGGCCGGCAGCGGTCGGCGGAGCTGGCGCGCAAGCTCATCGGGATCGCGTCGCAAGGTGACGAGCTGGCTCACCGACAGCTGTCTCGGCAGCTCGACGTCGAGCCTGGCCCGCTGCGAACGTGCCGCCCGCTCGGAGAGCAGCACCTCGACGTCGCGACTCCACTCATCGGTCGCGCTCGTCAGGGCCAGCGCTCCATCGAGCGTGCCGAGTTCGACGGCCATCAGCTCGACCAGCTCGGCCGCGGCTTCGACGGCCGGACGCCGGGCCGCCAACGGGTCGAGCGGCCAGCTGGCAGTGTTCGGCCCGAGCTCGTGCATCGGGTTCGGGGTGCCATCGGGCGGCAACTCTGTCCAGCAATCGACCTCGCCCCGGCCGGTCTCGCAGACCTCATGCACAGCGGCAAGGAATTCACTCGCCTCGCGCGGCTTCTTCGTGTCATCCCATCGGTAGCCCGTACAGATCAGCGTGCCGCGTGCTCGCGTGACTGCGACGTAGGCAAGCCGCCGCTCTTCCCGCAGCAGGTGCGCTTTCGCCGAATCAGCGAATCGCTTGATCGCCTCAACGGCTTCGAGCTGGTCGACGTGGCCGTCGAGTTCTGCGACGGGCAGCCCGTCGCGATCGCCGCGTAGCGGCCACGGCAGCGACCCGCGTTGCGTGAGCCAACCTCTGACATCCGCGGGTCGCACACCAGGAAACAGGTTCTCGACAAGCCCGGGCACGCACACGACATCCCACTCGAGTCCTTTGGACGCGTGAACGGTCAGCAGTTGCACGCGATCGCGACGGACGTCGGCACCTTGACGCAGTTCGGGCAGTGTCGACTCGGGTTCGTCGGGACGGTCGAGCCCTCGCTCTTCGACCGCCGCCGCGTCGAGGTAGTCGAGGAACGCGGCCACGCTGACGTCGTCACCGCCGGCGGCAAACTCGGCGGCGACATCGATCAAGCGATCGAGATTGGCTCGCGACGCGCTCAGGTCACCACCGCGGGCCAGGACCTCGACATCAAGGCCAACGGTCGCGACGACGTCTGCGACCAGATCCGGAAGCGGCTGCCCGAGCCGCGACCGCAGCAAGCGCAGCTCGAAGGCCAGACTGGACAACCTCGCGTGACCAGTCGCGGACAGACCTTTCGGAGTGAACCTGCCCGGCGCAGGCAACGCGTCGAGCGCGTCGATGATGCTGCGGTCGTCAACGTCGTCGGGATCGGGGTCGACGCCGGCAGCTTCAACCGTGGCACCGTCGAGAATCATGAGGCCGTTCGCTGCAACGTCGGCCAGACTCTGAGCCTGACGTGCTGGGGCCCGCGCCAGGTTCCGTGCCCAGGCACCCAGCGCGGCCAGATCTCGACCGCCGATGCGCCAGCGCGCACCAGTCAGCAGCCGCATCAGTGCGTCGCCGCGTGCGGGATCGACCATCACCCGCAGTGTCGCCACGACGTCGACGACTTCGGGCTCGAGAAGCAAGCCACCAACGCCGATGATCTCGATCGGCACACCACGCGCGCGCAACGCAGCTTCGATACGCGGTAACTGCCGCCACGCTCGCACCAGGACGGCGATGCTCTTGGTCGGCGCACCGACGTCGCGCTTCTCTTGATCGCCTCGCCACAACGCCAGCACCTGGTCACCGACGGCCTGCGCTTCGTCATCGACCGTTGGGTAGAGGCCGCAGCGCACCATGCCGTCGACCGCTGTAGCGCGGGCTCGAAGTTCCGGCGTCGACACGCGGCCATCACGCAGCGGCTCGGCAATCGCATTCGCAACGGCAAGAACGTTGCGGTCATTGCGAAAACTGGTGCTGAGCGACAGCACGGACGCCGGCTTGTCGGCGTCCGGGAACTGGTTTGGAAACGCCACAAGTGTGCCTTGGCTCGCCCCGCGCCAGCCGTAGATCGCCTGCGACGGATCACCGACAGCAGTGAGTAACGGCGCGATGTCGAGGCCGCGGTGAAACGCACCGAACAGCGCTCGCAGGAAAACGAGTTGGGCGTGGCTGGTGTCTTGGTACTCGTCAAGCAACACCGCGCGATAGGTCGATCGCTCGGTCGCCGCGACCTCGGGGAACTGCTCTGCGAGGTCAGCCGCCAGTGCCATCTGATCAGCGAAGTCGAGACATTCGCGACTCCGCTTCGCCTCGTCGTAGGCGGCCACAATCGGCAGCAGCTGGCACCGCGCGGCGAGCGCTCTGGCCACCCCTGCGATGTCGTCGTGGAAGTCTTTCGTCGTTCGTTGGTTCGCCGCCTTGGGCAACGCGGTCAGCACCCCGTGCAGGCCGCTGCAGTAGTCGCGCAACTGCTCGCTGGTCACGCGATGTTGCGCAAGACCTTCGGCGAGCGCGCGGACGTCGTTCGTGACCGTCATCGGCGAGACCGTCACCTCGTTCATCGGCCCGTCATAGGCGTCGACGACCCGGCGCGCGTATTGCCAGGCCACGGTTTGCGGGATCAACCGCTGGCCAGGCTCACGGCCGATGCGCAGCGCGTTCTCGGCGACGATCCGGCCCGCATATGCGTCGTAGGTCGAGATCGTCGGATCGGCGGCGCTGACCACCTCGGCGTCGACCAGCCCGTGCGCGGCGAGCTGGCCGAGGCGTCGGCGAACCCGCGCCGCAAGTTCGGCGGCCGCCTTGCGAGTGAACGTCAGCCCAAGTACTTGGTCTGGTCGCACGAGGCCGTTGGCCACCAACCACACGACGCGACCGGCCATGGTTTCCGTCTTGCCCGACCCGGCGCCTGCGACGACGAGACACGACCCCGCCGTCGACTCGATGACGGCGGCCTGCTCGTCGGTTGGTGTGTCTTGCTCGAGAGCGCGGGCGATCTCGGCAGCGGTGTAGCGCGTCATGCCGTCACCTGCCGACCCTCGTCACGCACGGGGCACGACGTGCGCACCGGGCACGACCGGCACATGTCGTTGTCGATGGCCGCGAAGACGTTGCCTGCCATGCCACGCGCCGATCGCTCGATCATCTCCAGCGCCCAGCCAGGGTCGCCGCTTTCCGACAGCGGCACCTGAGTGTTGATGGCCGCCTTCACCGTGCTGGTGCCGACCTGCACAAGCGCCGCCCCACCGGACTCGCGCACGCCGGCCGCGACCTCTTCGAACGCCCCTACCTCAACCGCGACCTGATACGAGCCCAGCTGTGCATGCGTGTCTAGCTCGACCTTTGTCGGGGCGTGCTTGCCGGTCTTCAGGTCGACGACGAACAACCGCCCCTCGTCGTCGCGTTCAAGGCGGTCAACCTGGCCCTTCAACACTGCGCGGCCGATGGTGACCTCGAAGTCCTGCTCAGCGGCAACGAAAACGCGGGTATTTGTACGCAGCCACTCGGCGAGCTTGCGCACCATTTCCGTAGCGCGCTCGCGCTGCCGCACAGCGAACCATCCTGATCCCAAATCGACCCGCTTGATCGCACTGGCCAGCCGCTCTTGCAGCTGCGCGGCGATCTCGTCACCCGGTACCCCCTCTTCGGCGACCTGCTGCGCGAGCGCATGCACGAGCACGCCGATGCCCTGCGACGTCGAGTCGCCACTCGTGCCCCCCGACGACTCGAGCAGCCATCGCAAAGGGCAACGTGCAAAGGCTTCGAGGAGGGACGGCGACAGCTTGACGAGTTGGCCATCGTCGACGAGTTGACGCTCGTCGGAAAGCGGCGCCAGCCCGTACCAGTCGCGCGGGTCTGCACCGGGCACTCCGGCCGCCGCGAGTCGGGCGAGCTGTGCCGCCGCGGCTCTCCGTCGTCCAGCTGCTTCGTCTGTGTCTGAACCCGGACTTGTCACAACCGCGCGCAGTTCTGCTACCACCGACGGGAGATCGAGGCCACGCGGAACCCTCGTCAGCGGTCGCTCGTCGCGCTCGCTTGGAACGAGTTCGTCGAGGAACCGCGACGGCTGTTGGTCGTCGCTGCGGACAGCGGTCGCCAGCAGGTGCAGGCGAGCCCTTGTGACGGCGACGTAGAACAGCCGCCTCTCTTCAGCGAGTCGGGCTGCGACGGCCTGCAACGCACTGGAGGCACCCTCGTCGTCGCCGGCCGCAAGAACGTCGACAAGCTGCTGCGAGCCAAGCAGCGAACCGCGGCCGCGCAGGTCTGGCCACACTCCTTCTTGCACGCCGGCGACCGCGACGACGTCCCACTCAAGCCCCTTGGCGGCGTGCGCGGTCATCAGCCGCACACCCTCGGCGCTCGGCGCTTGCGGTGCCAACGTGTCGCCCGGGATCTGCTG
The DNA here is from genome assembly GCA_963737705.1 of uncultured Actinomycetes bacterium. Classification (GTDB taxonomy): domain Bacteria; phylum Actinomycetota; class Actinomycetes; order Acidothermales; family Acidothermaceae; genus PALSA-607. The sequence goes on along the minus strand of CAVTTP010000006.1, from coordinate 1,219,138 downwards.
GCCGAGCAGGTGGTCGAGGAAGACGTCGGGCCCGGCTTTCGGTAACCGGTCGGCGAACCGGGCGGCGACGTCGAAGAGCGCGACCACCGCGTCGAGATCGCGGTCGGCGGCGGCCGATCCGGGCGCGACCGACAGAGCGAGCGTGCTGAGGCGGGTCACCACATTGGCCGCGTGCCAGATCGCCCAGAGCGTCGTCTCGGCCGTGGCGCCCGGGTCGGTGGCCGCCGCACGGCCGGCCGCAAGCGCATCGGCAACGCGTTGGGCTGGCGCGGCAACCCGAAAGTCGATCGGAACCAGCTCGGCTGGTGTGACCAGTGCCTGGGCGAGCAGCGCACCAGACGCGCGGCCGCCACCGGCGGCGAGCTCGAGGCGTCGTAGGTCCTGTCGTAGCCGGCGCAGCGCCAGTGGGTCGGCACGCCCGAGAGGGCCGGTGACCAGCTCTGCTGCGAGCTCGACGCCGGGCGCGCCGTTGAAGTCGAGACGCCCAGTAACGACGGCAAGAATCCGCAAGAGCGCGCGCACGATCGGGACGTCGACCAGTGGTTGTTCTTCTGCATGCGCGGCGACCGGCACGCCCGCCGATTGCAACGAGCGGCGCAGCATCGGCAACGGCGTGCCACCCCGCACGAGGACAGCCATTCGCGACCAGGGCACCTCGTGCAGTAGGTGCATCTCACGCAATCGCTGGGCAACGTAGGACGCCTCAGCACTGGTCGTCGCGAACAGGTGCACCTCTGCAGTGCCTGGGTCGAGCCCAGGCGCTGGTCGCAATCGCCGGTGAGCGGGCGCCCCGGATAAGCGCTGCGCGACCCGACGCGACGCGGCCAATAGCACCTCGCCGGAGCGCCTGCTGACGTCGAGTTCAACGACAGTAGGCGGTGATCCGTCGGCCGCCCGAAAGCGGTCAGGGAATCGGCGGATGCCTTCGAGGTCGGCGCCGCGAAATCCGTAGATCGACTGGTCGGGATCGCCAACCGCAAGCAGGTCACGGCTGCCGACGAGCAGCGACAGCAACTCCTCCTGGGCAGGATCGGTGTCTTGATATTCGTCGACGACCACGAAATCGTGAGCAGCCCGAATCTCTTGCAGCACAAGGGGATCTGCCCTCAGCAACCCAGCTGCAGCTCTAATCAACTCAGCCGGGTCGTACGACGCAGCCTCGCGCAGCGCAGACACTTGCGCGTACTGCTCGGCGAACTTCGCAGCCGCCACCCAGTCATCGCGCTTGTCGCGACGGCCAAGTCGTGCGAGCTCGCGTGGGGTGATTCCGCGTTCGACCGCGCGTTGGACGAAGTCGCGTAACTCCTGCGCGAAGCCGCGCGTGAGCAGCGCCGGATGAAGGCGTTCCGGCCAGTCGTCGGCACCTTCGTCGACATCGCCCTGCAGAAGTTCTCTTACGACAAGGTCTTGCTCGGGGCCGGACAACAACCGCGGCGGTGGTTCGCCACGACGAGCCGCGTTCGCGCGCAGCAAGCCGAACGCGTAGGAGTGGAAGGTTCGGGCGATCGGCTCGCGGATCGTGCGGTCGAGCCGCGCGGCGATCCGCTCGCGAAGTTCCGCAGCAGCCCTTCTGCTGAAGGTCAGGACGAGCGCTTGGTCAGGCGTGATCTCGCCGGCTTCGACGCGTTGCACGACGGCCTCGACGATCGTGGTCGTCTTTCCGGTGCCGGGGCCGGCCAGTACCAGAACAGGGCCGCCCCGGTGTTCGACCGCGCGTCGCTGGGCCTCGTCGAGAACGGGAGGGATCACCGGTCGGGCCGGCGCGCGCACCACGCGTGGCGCGTCGATGGACCAACGCGGACGCCGCCCACCCGCGGTCCCGCTCGTCAATGACACGAATGCATCCCACCACGAACCGACGACACCGCGGATAGCTCCTCGCGACCGCACCCCTCGCCGTCCGCCCGCCGTCTTCAGCGCATGGGTGGACGGCGGGTGCGGAACCGTGGTGGGTCAGGCGTCGGGGTTCCAGCGGGCTTGGCGCATGTCGACGCGGTCGCCACGCATCGGTGTCACGTCAGCACGCAACAGCCGGAGCACCTCGCCATCGTGACTTGGAGCCGGCGTGCCATCGGCGTGAACTACTCGGTGCCACGGCACGGCGCCACCCCAGGTCGACATCACCGAACCGACCTGTCGCGGGCCGCCCTCACCGAGGTACTCGGCGATGTCACCGTAGGCCAGCACCTTGCCCGGAGGTATCGCGTCAACGAGGTCGAGCACCCGCTGCGCGAACGCCGGCACCTCTGCGTGCGGATCGACCCGCCCCTTTGGAGATCGCTGGCCCTTTGAAGATTGCTGCGCCACGAAGGGAAGTTAGTACGAGGGCAGGCTTGGGTCGACCTGGTTTACCCAACCGACGACGCCACTGCCCACGTGTACGGCGTCGGCGAATCCGGCGCCCTTCACAATGGCCAGCGCCTCGGCCGAGCGCATGCCCGACTTGCAGTACAAGACGATGCGCTTGTCCTGCGGCATCCGCTCGAGAGCCGACCCGTTCAGGAACTCGCCCTTCGGAATGAGCGTCGCGCCGGGGATCGAGACGATCTCGAACTCGGCAGGCTCGCGGACGTCGACCAGGAAGATGTTCTCCCCGTCGTCGATCCACTTCTTGAGCTCGCGCGGCACGATCGTCGAGCCCTGAGCGGCTTCCACCGCCTCGTCGGAGACGGCACCACAGAACGTCTCGTAGTCGATGAGTTCGGTGATCGTGGGGTTCTTGCCACAGATCGGGCACTCGGGATCCTTGCGGATCTTCACCGTGCGATACGACATCTCCAGGGCGTCGTAGATCATCAGCCGACCGACCAAAGATTCGCCGATACCAGTCAGCAACTTGATCGCTTCGGTCGCCTGGATCGAGCCGATCGACGCGCACAGCACTCCGAGCACGCCACCCTCGGCACACGAGGGCACCATGCCGGGCGGCGGTGGCTCCGGGTAAAGGCAGCGGTAGCACGGGCCGTTCTCGGCCCAGAACACCGACGCCTGCCCGTCGAACCGATAGATCGAGCCCCACACGTAGGGCTTGCCGAGAAGCACGCACGCGTCGTTGACCAGGTAGCGCGTCGCAAAGTTGTCGGTACCGTCAACGATCAGGTCGTACTGGTTGAAGATCTCGAACACGTTGTCGTTGTCGAGTCGCTCTTCGTGCAACACGACCTTGACGAGTGGATTGATCTCATGGATCGAGTCGCGGGCTGACTGTGCCTTCGAGCGGCCGATGTCACTCTGGCCGTGGATGATCTGGCGCTGCAAGTTCGACTCGTCGACGGTGTCGTAGTCAACGACGCCAAGCGTTCCGACACCGGCCGCTGCGAGGTACATCAGCGTCGGGGATCCGAGGCCACCGGCGCCGATCGCCAGTACCCGCGAATTCTTCAAGCGCTTCTGGCCCGCCATCGCGACGTCGGGAATGATCAGGTGCCGCGAATAACGCCGGACCTCTTCGACTGTCAGGCTGTCGGCCGGTTCGACCAGCGGGGCAAAGGACACTTTCGACTCCATCGACGGGGATCAGGGGCTCGGTCGTCTGGTTGCGACAACAGTCCCACGAGGCTCGCTCATTCCCCGAATCAGGCCGCGCCGGGACAAGAAGGCGCGCACGGCGGCCGCGGCGCCGGCGGGGTCTTCGAGGTGGGCAAGGTGGCCTGCCGCCGCGAACCGGACCACTTCGGCGTCGCGAAAAGTACGCCTCGCCCGCGCGATCACCCGTTCTTTGACGAGCCGGTCGCGGCCGCCAGAAATGACAAGGGTCGGGACGACGACAGCTTGCGCCTGCTGCCACATGCGGCGAGGGCTGCGGTCGAGGTAGGACATAACCGTCGCCCGCAAGGCCTCGCGGTAGACCCGCGGGCTGTAGTCGAGGCCTGCTCGTTGGCGAAGTGTCGCGAGCTCGCGCGCGTGCCGCTGGGGGCTCACCGCTTTCGGGTTGCCGTAGCAGAGGGCATAAATGCGCTTGGCCATCCATTCGGGGTCGGCGTTGATGATCGTGCGCACGATGACCGGCCCAAGTAGCGGAGTCAGACCGATCAGCAACTGCACGCTGCCAAGCCGTGGATGCAGGTCGGGCAACGCGGGCGCCACCAACGTCAGCGACGCGACCAGCTCGGGATGCTCGGCGGCGACGCGCACCACGATCGCTCCGCCAAGGGAATTACCGACCAGGTGAACCGGCCTTCCCGTTGTTCGCGCAACCGCGGCGACCGCGCCTGCCATCCCGTCGAGCGAGAGGTCGCCATCCGACGGCAACGGCGAGTGTGCGAAGCCCGGTAGGTCCATCCCGATGCAGTCGACGACGTCCTGCAGCGGGGTTGCGACGTCGATCCAGTCGAGCGACTCACCACCGAGCCCGTGCACGAACAGCATCGTCGGTCGCGGCGCAGCCTCGACGTCGATCGCTTCGGCACTGCCAGGGTCAAACCGACGGACGAAGACCTCACCGCGGGACGTCGAGAGCAGCTGTCCCGGCCAACTCTCGGCGATCTCCACCCGCCTACGGTACGACTGTCGCCGTCACCGTGGCGTCGCTGGCGTCGGGCGCAGTTCCGGGCGTCGCCCGCACCTCGACGTGGAGCAGTTGACCGTCGACCACCGGCACGGTCGCGCGCGAACTGTAGAAGAGAAAAACCACATCACCGGAGCCGAGCCCGCTGATCGTGAAAGTCCCCGTCGCAGGGTCGGGCAGCAAGCCATCCATTTCGATGGTGCCGCTTGGCGCCGGGATCTCAACGAACAAGGCCGCGACCTCGCTGGTATCACCTGGCTGGGCGGCCGCGGCACCTGCCGCCATGGCCGCGTCGTACCGTTTGCCGCCAAAGAAATACGTGCCGGTCACCACAGCGTGCGGCTGGAAGACGGTGGTCGCAGTGGGTGCGCCCGGCCTGCACCCGGCTGCAGGGTCAATCATCCGCGCGACCATAAGGTCGCCGACCTGCATGATGCTCAGCTTCTCGGCTACTTTGTCGTAAACAAGTGCCTGCGCGCCGTGCAGCAGCGGTTTCGGCGGGATGACTAATGACGTCCCCGCAGCGGGGCAAGAAGCGGTGAAACTGCCATCGGCACTGGTGACCGCTGCCGGGTGATCAACGTCGATCGTGTCGGATGTGCCGTCAGCGCCGACCACGTGCTTCTCCCAGTACAGGCGGTAACCCTTGAGTGGGTGATGGCCGACATCGGTGAGACGCCCGTGATACATGGCGGGCGCGACCGACACGGGCGCTGAAGGCGATGGCGAAGACACCGCGACCAGCGCAGTACTCGATGGCAAAGCAGACGACGGCGGTGCTGATGAGGGCGGCGGTGCGGACGACGGCGGTGCTGATGACGACGGCGGTGCTGATGACGACGGTGGTGCTGATGACGACGGCGGTGCTGATGAGGGCGGCGGGCTCGAGGCGATGGGCAGCACCGGGTGCACGTCGCGCTGTGCACCGATGTGCGCGATTGACGCCGCTCCGACAATCGCCACGACTGCCACGACGGCAAGCCCTGCAGACGTGGCACCGACCAGCGCACGGCGACGGCGAGAGCGCGCGCGAGCGACGGTCCGTTCGAACGAGCCTGGTGGTGGCTGAAGCGGCCTGATCGGGCGGCGCGGGAGGTCAGTCATCGGGGATCCTCGATCCTGGCGAGCAAAGCGGCGCGGCCCTCAGCGAGTTGTCGCTTGACCGTGCCGACAGGGCGGTGCAAAGCCTTGGCGATGTCGGCGATGGGCAACTCGGCGTAGTAGTGCAGCAATACGGGCGTGCGTAATCGCTCCGGCAACCGCTCGACGAGGTCGCGCAGCCACGCCGTGTCCGGCACCTCGCGACCGCGTTCGTGGAGCACAATGCGGTCACCGAGCTTGGAATCACGCGCCCGCGCACGCCAGTGGTCGGCGACCAGTCGTGTCGTCGTGACGTAGAGGTACGCCCGCGGATCACGCACGGCGACGAGTCGACCAAGCAGGCGTGCAAAGCTTTCGGCCGCGATGTCGTGCGCGACCTCAGCGTCTCCGACGAGCGCTTGGCACCAGCCGGCGAGTGGGCCATAGTGCGCGACCCACAACTCGCGGGCCTGCGTATTAACGCTGATGGCCGGCAGCTGGCCGCTCAGCTCACCGCGCACCAACTCATCCCCCGTCGCCATGGTGCTGTCCTCCTCACGATTAGCACCAAGGACGCAACTGTGGACCTAAAGGTTCGGGTGACTTTCGGCGCCAAACGCGGCCGTCAGAACTCGACCACCGAGCGCAGGACCTCGCCGCGATGCATCTTCTCGAACGCGGCCTCGATGTCGCCGATGCCGATGATCTCCGACACGAACGCGTCGAGGTCGAGCCGCCCCTGCTGGTAAAGGTCGACGAGCATCGGGAAGTCGCGCGACGGCAAGCAGTCGCCGTACCAGGACGACTTCAGCGACCCGCCGCGACCGAACACGTCGAGCAGCGGCAGGTCGAGGCGCATGTCCGGCCTCGGCACGCCGACCAGCACGACGGTGCCGGCGAGATCACGCGCGTAGAACGCCTGCTCGTAGGTCTCCGGACGCCCGACCGCTTCGATGGCCACGTCGACTCCGACGCCGTCGGTGAGTGCCCTGATCGCCTCAACGGGTTCCGTCTCGGTCGAGTTGATGACGTGGGTCGCGCCAAAGCTCCGAGCCCAGTCAAGCTTCCGAGCGTCGACGTCGACTCCGATGATCGTGCGGGCACCCGCCAACCTGGCGCCCGCGATCGCCGCGTTACCTACTCCGCCACAACCGAAGACCGCGACGGTGTCTCCGCGTGTGACGCCGCCGGTATTCACCGCGGCGCCGATGCCCGCCATCACCCCGCAGCCGAGTAATCCGACTGCGGCCGCCCTCGCCGTCCGGTCGACTTTTGTGCATTGACCGGCAGCGACCAACGTCTTCTCGACGAACGCTCCGATACCAAGCGCCGGCGAGAGAGGCGTGCCGTCGGCCAGCGTCATCTTCTGTTCGGCGTTGTGCGTGTTGAAGCAGTACCAAGGACGCCCGCGCAGGCAGGCCCGACAGTTGCCACACACCGCGCGCCAGTTCAAGATCACAAAGTCCCCGACAGCCAGATCGTGGACGCCGTCGTCGACCGCTTCGACGACGCCTGCCGCTTCGTGACCGAGCAGGAACGGGAAGTCGTCGTTGATACCGCCCTCGCGGTAGTGCAGGTCGGTATGGCATACGCCGCACGATTGAACCTTGACCAGTGCCTCGCCGGGCCCGGGTTCCGGAACGAGGATTGTCGTGAGCTCGACTGGCGCGCCTTTGGTGCGCGCGATCACACCTTTGACCTCATGCATGACGGTGATCCTAAGCACGCCGTCTTCAGGCCACGCCGAACGCTCGCAAATAGATCTCGTCGATCACGTCGTCCTTCGCCTGCGTGTAGCCGCGGGTGTCCGACCAGTCCCGACTGCCGAGCTCGAGCTTGGTGCGGGCGTAGAGCTCACGATCATCGGCGTGCGTCCGCAACCAGTCGCGAAATACTGCGTGGCGCTGGGTTTCAGGGCTGCCCGGCGAAAAGACGTGCAGGTTGACGTTGGTGTCAGGGCCCTTCAGGCAACGGTGTTCATGCCAGTCGGGTTCGCGGATGATCAGCAGGTATCCGGCCGATTCGAGCTGTGGGACGTACGTCGACTCATCCGCAGAGTTCGGTACAACAAGGTCGATGTCGATGATCGGTTTCGCAGCCAGCCCTGGTACGGACGTCGATCCGACGTGGTCGATCGATAGCGCCGTATCGCCCAGGATCTGCTTAATGCGCTGCTGTTCGCGACTAAACAGCTGCGGCCAGCTCGGGTCGTACTCGACGACGTTGACCGTTCCGCTCGTGGTGGGCGGGCCATAGATCCAGGCCGCGTCTTGTTCCTCTTGGGTGTTGCGGATTCGCTCGGTCAGGGCTGGGTCGACTTCCATGCGGTGCTCCTCTCAGGCTCAAGGCAGCCCGCCAGGATACGACGCTAGGAGTCCTTCTTGCGGCGCAGCCAACCTGTGAGTTTGCGCAGCGGATGACGCCGCGGCTTACGCGGGTGCGGGTAGGGATGTTCCGGCGGTTGCGGCCCGATCCGATCGCCTTGCAGGAAGCGCGACGGCTCCGGACTGCGCCCCATCGAACCCATCATGTCCATAGGCCGTCACGCTACGCGCGCTGGGCTGTGCTGGATAGCGGGGGCTGTGCTACTAGCTGACCATGTGCTCGACGCGGCGATTCAGTGCGTCGAGGGTGGCCCGGATGGCGGCCTGGCGGACGTCTTCGCGAACTCCCGCAACTCCGGTGAGCTTCTCGCTGCCGGTCGTGCTAAGCATCGTGAGGGCGACCAGAACTGCGCGGTCGCGCCCGGTCGGGGTCAGTTCGACGAGGTCGAGCTCGAATCGTGCTCTGCCACCGAGCAACTCCTCGACGGCGCGCAGCGTGGCAGTCGCGACTGCGCGCTGCACACCGCTTTGAGTTGCGGTTCCCTCGGCGCGGCCGACCGCTGATGTCTCCGCGGATGACCGTGCGGTTGAGCCTGAGATCGACAGCGTGACCTCGGCGGCAACCTGGAGTCCAGACGAGATGATGTGCATGCGCCTGATCGCTGGCCGGAAGCGGTCGGTGTCGTGGTGCTCGTCTTCCTCGATGGCGGGGTCTTCGGCGTCCGCTTGCATGTCCTCGACGAGCTGCACGCGGTCGGCGTCCACGCCCAGGCCGAATCGCTCGCGTAGCAGTCGTCCTACCGCGCTGGCGACCTCGACTTCATCGACACCCGGAGCCAACCCGAGCCGCAGCAGGCCTAGTCCGTCGCCTTCGCCATCGGGCTCAACGTCGGCGTCGGCAACGCCCGGAACCTCGCGCAACGCCGCGACAATGTCGAGGTGGTCGCTGACGGTCACGGCGGGCTCCAAATCAAAATTCCCGTGGGACGACGCTGGTACGCCTTCCTCTTACGCCTGAAGTCGGCGTGAGGAGCGTGATGCTTGAGCGCCGAATGCGCCGTCGTTTGGCCCGGGGTTTACGCCGAACGGCGGGTCCGCGCGGGCTTCCTCTCCGCGGCGGCACGAGCAGCGGCGGCAGCGGGAGTCTTGGCGGCCGTTTTCGCGGCGGCAGACTTGGCCGCGACCTTCGTGGCACCGGCCTTCGCGGGGGCCGCCTTCTTGGCCGGCGTGGCCTTCGGCGTCAGCTTCTTGACGGCCGCCTTCTTGGCACCTGCCGGCGCCTTCGCACCTGCCGGTGCCTTCGCCGACGAGCCGCCGCCAGACTCCTTCGCGGCCTTCACAGCCGCGATGCTCGCCTGCAGAGCCGCGACCAAATCGACGACCGTGCCCGACGCCTCCGACTCGGTCGCGTCAGGTGCTGGCACCAGGTCGCGGCCCTCGATCTTCGCCTCGACAACGGACTCAAGGGCGGCACGGTACTGATCGGTGTAGTCGGCTGGGTCGAAGTCGCCTGACAGCGACTCGACGAGCCCGTTGGCCATCGCGATCTCCGCGGGCCGGACGTCGACGTCCTCGTCGAGGAAACCGAAATCGGGCTTACGGATCTCGTCGGGCCACAACATCGTCTCGAGGGTGATCACGCCGGCGCGCACTCGCAGTGTTGCGAGTGCCTCGCGACGGCGCAGCGCCACCTTGACCACGGCGACGCGTCCGGACTTCTCCAAGGTGTCGCGCAACAGGACGTAGGCCTTGGCCGCACGCGGGTCGGGCTCGAGGTAGTAGCTCTTGTTGAAGTAGATCGGGTCGACCTGCTCGAGAGGCACGAACTGCAGGACGTCGATCTCGCGACTGCTGGTCAGGGGCAACTCTGCCAAATCGTCGTCGGTCAAGACCACCATGTCGCCGTCCGGCAGTTCAAAGCCCTTGGCGATGTCGTTGTACGGGACCTCTTCGCCGTCGATGGAACAGATCCGCTTGTACTTGATTCGACCGCCGTCCTCGCGATGCACTTGGTGGAAGGCGATGTCCTTCTCTTCTGTCGCCGAGTACACCTTGACGGCAATGCTGACCAGGCCGAAAGAAATGGACCCTTTCCAGATGCTGCGCATGAGCCTTCCTTCGTCCGAGAAGCACTAGACCGTGCCATCAAGCAAAGCTGCCAACGAAAAGTCGGACAAGACGACCGTTCAGGTGGGTGATCGCCGGCTGGCCATCACCAACCTCACCAAAATCTTGTACCCGCAAACAGGATTCACCAAGGGCGAGGTTCTCGACTACTACGCCCGCGTTGCGCCGGTGCTGCTCCCGCATCTCGCCGGGCGGCCGCTGACCCGCAAACGCTACCCCAACGGTGTCGATGGCCCTTCGTTCTTCGAGAAGAACGCGCCGCGCGGAACACCGGAGTGGGTTCGCACGGTGACCCTTCCGGTGCCCGGAAGCACCATGAACCGTGAAACCATCGATTTCGTGATCGTGGAGGACCTGCCGACCCTCATCTGGACGGCAAATCTCGCCTCCCTTGAGCTGCACGTGCCGCAATGGAAAGTAGGGCCGCGCGGCGGCGTCCAGGAGCCGGACCTGCTGGTGCTCGATCTCGACCCCGGGCCACCCGCGACGATCGTCGAATGCTGCGAAGTTGCCCTGCTGCTTAAGGAAATTCTGGAGTCCGACGGGTTAACCGGATACGCAAAGACGAGTGGCTCCAAGGGCATGCAGCTGTACGCACCGCTTCGCCCGACGCCGGCCGACGACACCCGTTTGTATGCGCGGTCACTCGCACGCCGGCTCGAAAAGCAACGGCCTGACCTGGTGGTCTCCGACATGACCAAGGCGCTGCGCCACGGCAAGGTGCTGGTCGACTGGAGCCAGAACGCAGCCGCCAAGACGACGGTGGCGCCGTACTCGCTGCGGGCCCGACCGGAGCAGACCGTCTCGACGCCCATCACCTGGGACGAGGTCGCGGCCTGCCAGTCACCGGAGGAGCTGGTGTTCCTTTCTGACGCGGTGCTCGAACGAGTAGAAGCGGACGGCGATTTGCTGGCCGATCTGGTCACGCTGACCACCAAACAACGTCCCAAACTCCCAGCCAGCGCCGCGGCCGCCGCGGGCGGCGGCTAGTTACCGGTAACGTTCTAGTCGTCGGAGCCCTCACGAAGGAGCAGGCCCGTACGTAATCAGGCGGAGGATGACCGTGGAAGTCAAGATCGGTGTCCAGTACGCCGCGCGCGAGATCGTCGTGGAGAGCTCGCAGACCCCCGAGGCCGTTGAAGAACTGATCACCGCGGCGGTCAAGGCCGGTGGCCTGCTGACTCTCGCGGACGAGCGGGGCCGGCGCGTGCTGATCCCGGTCGAGAAGCTCGCCTATGTCGAGATCGGCGAAGCGAACGAGCGCAGGGTCGGTTTCGGCACCGCAATGTAGTTGCGCCGCAGTGCAGCTGGCGTGCAGCTGGGCGGCAGCTAGGCGGAGAGGCCGAGTGCAGCCATCCGACGCATGTGGGCGTCGGTGATCCGGGTAAAGGTGCGCATCAGTTCGCCGATGTCGGCGTTCGCGCCCGCGACCCCGCCGACCAGCAACGTGACGAGCGCCTCGCGTTCAGCACAAACCGCTTGCGCCTGCGCGAGCGCCTCGCCGACGATTCGGCGCCCCCACAGCGCGAGGCGGCCGGCAATCGTCGGATCGGCCGCGATGACCTGCCGAACCCGCTCAACCGCGAACTCGGCGTGGCCGGTATCGGCAAGCACCTCGAGCACGAGAGCACGCGCGGTGGGGTCGAGCAGTTTCGCAATCTCGCGGTAGAAATCTGCGGCAATCCCATCACCGACATAGGCCTTGACCAGGCTCTCGGCCCAATCGCTTGGCGCGGTCTGGGCATGAAAGGCCTCAAGCGGTACGACGAAGGGTGCCATCGCCTTCTCGGCTCCTACGCCCATGCCGTCAAGGTGCCGCTCGAGTAGCTGGTAGTGCCCGAACTCCGCGGTCGCGAGACGCGCGAGCGCCGCTTTGTCTTCGAGGGTGGGCGCCATTCGCGCGTCGTACGCGAGACGTTCGAACGCGACAAGCTCGGCGTAGGCCAGCACACCAAGTAGGTCGGTGACGGCGTCGAGGTACGTCGGATCGGCCAGCAGGTCGATCTCGGGACTCTGCTCATCCTCAGGACTCTGCTCATCCTCAGGACTCTGCTCATCCTCGGGACGGGGCTCCTCGCTCACGATTCGAGAGTAGTGCCGTATGGAGCGTGCCGAAAGCTTGGCGAGCCTGCGCACGATAGACTGCGCGTTGCCAAGGGCGACCGCCCGGACCCGCGAGCCGCGCTGCATCAGTTCTCATGCACGATTCCAGCGCCCGCCAGACGGTCCGGACCGCAGGTCGGCCCCTTTTGAGAGGTTCTGTTCTGACCACGTTTGCCGAACTCGGGATTGCTCCCGAGACCGCCGGGGCCTTAGAAGCCGTCGGCATCACCATCCCGTTCCCCGTTCAAGCGCTCGCGATTCCGCTGGCGCTGACTGGCACCGACTTGATCGGCCAGGCTCGAACAGGCACGGGCAAGACCCTTGCGTTCGGAGCGCCACTCCTCCAACTCATCGAGTTGGTCGACGACCACCGCCCACGTGCGCTTGTCGTCGTCCCGACCCGCGAGCTCGCGATCCAGGTCGCCGCCGATCTCGTCGTCGCTGGTAAAGGCTTGGGCGCCCGCGTCCTCGCCGTTTACGGCGGCCGTTCGTACGAACCGCAAGTGGCGGCACTGAAGGCTGGCATCGACGTCGTGTCGGGCACACCAGGGCGGCTGCTCGACCTGGCTCGACAAGGCCACCTCGACCTGTCAGCGATCCAGATCCTGGTGCTCGACGAAGCCGACGAGATGCTCGACCTTGGCTTCCTGCCCGATGTCGAGCGCATCCTTGCGCTCACGCCGGCCAGTCGCCAGACCATGCTGTTCTCGGCGACGATGCCTGGGGAAGTCATCTCGCTGTCCCGCAAGTACCTCAAGCAGCCGACCCGGATCCGCGCCGAGGAGCCCGACGAAGGCCGCACGGTTCCCGAGACCGCCCAGTTCGTCTACCGCGCGCATTCGATGGACAAGCCCGAGGTGCTCGCGCGCATTTTGCAGGCTGACGGGCGCGGACTCGCGATGGTCTTCTGCCACACGAAGCGACAATGCGACAAGCTCGCCGCCGACCTGTCCGAACGCGGCTTCGCAGCAGCCGCCGTACACGGTGACCTCGGTCAAGGGCAACGCGAGCAAGCTCTGCGCGCGTTCCGAGCGGGCAAGGTCGACGTGCTCGTTGCCACTGATGTGGCCGCCCGAGGCATCGACGTCGAGGGCGTCACGCACGTCATCAACTACTCGTGCCCCGACGATGAGAAGACCTACTTGCACCGCATTGGGCGCACGGGCCGGGCCGGCGCGTCGGGCGTCGCCGTCACGCTCGTCGACTGGGACGATTTGGCCCGCTGGAAGTCGATCAACAGCCTGCTCGATCTGTCGTTCCCCGACCCGCCTGAGACATATTCGACCTCCGACGAATTGCACGAGCAGTTGGGGATTCCGCGCGGAGTCACCGGGGTTCTGCCACGTGCTGACCGCACAAGGGCTGGCCTCGGCGCCGAAGTGCTCGAGGACCTCGGCGAAACCGGCCGGCCGCGACGCAGCCCGGTGGGGGCGTCGGCTGGTGGGTCGGCGTCCGGATCCCGAAGCGGAGGCCGTGGCGAGCGCGACCGAGCGCCGCGCAAGCGAGCCTCGGCATCAACTGATGCGGCATCGCCCAAGGCGCCTCGGGCAGCGGCCGCTGACGGCACAGCCGCCCGCCCACGTCGCCAACGGACCAGGTCGGCACAGTCCTCCACCGCCGGTGCATCGCCGAGCGAATCGGGGACGGGTGCGGCAGTTGCCCAGGGCGGCAGCCCGTCCTCTACCGACGGGCCACGTCGCCGGCGATCGCGTGGCGGTCGCGGGCGATCCGGCGGCAGCGCCAACAGCTAGCTGCCGCACTCGACCGCGGGTTCACCCCTGCGACGGGGTCTGGTCATTCAAGCCAACGGCCTTGCATACCGACGTTCCACTCAGTCGGATGCGAGGAGGACCCGTGGTACTGCGGACTGTGGCCGGGCGTCGCACCGGCGAGAGCACAGACGACCTTGAGTCGTGGCTGGTGCAGCTTCAAGACTGCCCGCCGGTGACAAGGACCGTGCTGACCACGTGCACGAACACCGTCCACGGCGGTGAGCCCGCGACCTGGTTCTACGTCGAAGCCGATGCAGAGACTGCGGTCGCCCGTCATCGCTGCATGAGCTGTGGCGACAGCCAGGACGTGCTCGACTCTGCCGAACACTGGAACTTCCCGCGCATGTGGGCTTGCCCGAGTTGCTCGCAGTCGATCGCCGAAGTCGCATCCGGCCTGCACACCGACGAACATGGCGCCGTAAGTTGGCTGGTCCTTGCAGCTCGCTGCGTCGACTGCGGAACGATCGATGGTCTAACCGATTTCAACCTCGACGCCATGCCGGCAGACGAGGTATTGCGCCGGCTCTAGCCGCAACTTCCCCGAAACGAATCTCCTACGCGGCCGTCAGGTCGCATTCAGGTTCGCTCCAGGCCTGCACGCGATTGTCATCGCATGACAACAATGCAGCTGCCGGGTGAACTGATCGACGTCGAGGCAACCAGTGCTCCGGCGATCGAGATCGTCATTCCCGTGCATAACGAAGAACACGATCTCGAACCAAGCGTTCGCCGCCTGCACACATACCTCACCACGACATTTCCACTGTCGTTTCGCATCACCATCGCTGACAACGCCAGCACAGATCGCACGTGGGCGGCCGCATGCGCACTAGAAGCGGAGCTGGCAAACGTGCGTGCGACCTACCTCAGCAAGAAGGGTCGCGGTCGCGCACTGCACGCGGTGTGGTTGGCGAGCACCGCCGACGTCGTCTGTTACATGGACGTCGATCTGTCGACGGACCTGTCTGCACTGCTGCCGCTGGTTGCGCCGTTGCTTTCGGGGCACAGCGACGTCGCGATCGGCACCAGGCTCGCGCGTTCATCACGCGTCGTTCGTGGATCTAAGCGCGAGGTCATCTCGCGTTGCTACAACGTGCTCCTACGGACGACGCTCGCTACCCAATTCTCCGATGCGCAATGCGGATTCAAAGCGATGCGAGCCGACCGAGCGCGCGAGCTGCTCCCGATGGTCCAAGACAACGGCTGGTTCTTTGACACCGAATTGCTTGTGCTCGCGGAGCGGTCAGGCATGCGGATTCATGAAGTGCCGGTCGACTGGGTGGACGATCCAGATTCGCGCGTCGACATCGTTCAGACGGCGCTCGCCGATCTTCGCGGTATTGCCAGACTAACGCGTGACCTCGCGCGTGGCCGAATACCGCTGCGCGCTCATCGGGTCGAGGCCGCCAGTGGTCCACTCGGTGCCCAGCTGTTCAGGTTCTGTGGTGTCGGCATCGCCAGCACCATCGCTTACGTCGCACTCTTTCTCCTTGCGCGAACGGCAATGTCGGCTACGTGGGCGAACGCAGTCGCGTTGCTCGTTACCGCTATCGGCAACACCGCAGTCAACCGCTCGTTCACGTTTGGAGTTCGCGGCCGCACAGCACGACTGCAACACCAGCTGCAAGGCCTCGCCGTGTTTGGCATCGGTCTTGCGCTGAGCACCGGAGCACTCGCAGTCGTGCACGCCACCGCACCGCACGCGGGGCGCTCAGTTGAAGTCGCCACGCTCGTACTCGCCAATCTCGCAGCCACCATCCTTCGCTTCTTGCTGTTCCGATCGTGGGTCTTTCGCAGGCCATCAGCAGCATGTTCGACCCATACCGCTACGACGACCGTCAAGGAGCTCTCATGACCACCACCGCGCCCACGATGAACACGGCGCCGGCCATCTCGAACCTGCCGACCGTGCCCGGCGATGTACGACCTGGGCGCATCAAGCGCCTCGTTCGTGGCCGGCCGGCTGATCCGGCGTGGGTGCGACCATCGCTGTTCGCCCTGTTGATCGGGACGGCATTCCTCTATATCTGGGGCTTGGGTGCCTCCGGTTGGGCGAACTCCTTCTACTCAGCGGCCGTTCAAGCTGGGTCGAAAAGCTGGAAGGCGTTCTTCTTCGGTTCTTCGGATGCGGCGAACTTCATCACCGTGGACAAGCCACCGGCTTCGCTGTGGGTGATGGAAATCTCGGCCCGCATCTTCGGCGTGAATGCGTGGAGCATCTTGGTGCCGCAAGCGCTTGAAGGCGTGGCCACGGTGGCCGTTTTGTATGCAACGGTTCGACGGTGGTTCACGCCTGCGGCAGGATTGCTCGCTGGCGCTGTGCTCGCGCTTACTCCCGTCGCTGTGCTGATGTTCCGCTTCAACAACCCAGACGCGTTGCTCGTTCTCCTGCTCACGGTTGCCGCGTACGCGGTCACCCGGGCACTCGAAGCCGCAAGCACTCGTTGGTTGGTATTGGCCGGATCCCTGGTCGGTCTGGGATTCCTGACGAAGATGATGCAGGCGTTTTTCGTCGTCCCCGCATTCGGCCTCGTGTACTTGCTTGCAGCACCTACGCCTGTTCGTCGCAGGATCTGGCAGTTACTCCTTGCCGGTGTCGCGATGTTCGTTGCGGCGGCCTGGTGGGTCGTTGCGGTCACGTTGACGCCGGCCAGCGCACGTCCCTACATCGGCGGATCGCAGCACAACAGCATTCTTGAGCTGATCTTCGGCTACAACGGCTTCGGTCGGCTCACCGGCAACGAGACGGGCAGCGTCACGGGCGGTGGCGCAGCCAACGCGACTGCGGGTATTGGTGGAGGCGGTACCGCTGGCGGCAGCATGTGGGGTCCGACCGGCATCACGCGGCTCTTTGGTTCGGAGATGGGCACGCAGATCTCGTGGCTGATCCCGGCCGCATTGGTCACGTTGCTCGGTGCGTTGTGGCTCTCGCGCCGCGAGGGACGCACCAGCAAGCTGCGGGCTGCGACCGTGCTGTGGGGCACCACGCTCATCGTGAGTGGTCTCATCCTCAGCTTGAGCAAGGGCATCATTCACCCGTACTACACGGTCGCCCTCGCACCGGCGATCGGTGCACTGGTCGGCATCGGTGGCACCGAACTGTGGCGCCATCGCGAGCATTGGACGTCGCGCGCATTCCTGTCTGCCGCGATCGCGGTCACGACGTGGTGGGCGCATGTGCTTCTCGGCCGGACGCCGACATTCGAATCATGGCTGCGCCCGACGATCCTCGTTGTTGGTATCGCTGCCGCATTGGCCGTTCTGTTCATCGGACACATCAAGCGTGGGATTGCGGCCGCCATCGCTGCGGGGGCGGTGCTGACAGCTGTTAGCGCGCCGGTCGCGTTTGCTCTCGACACTGCGAGCACGCCGCACACCGGCTCGATCCCGACGGCCGGACCGTCGTCAGGCCAAGGCGGACCCGGTGGCTTTGGTCGCGGTGGATTCGGCGGCGGCCAACCGGGTGCGACTCCCGGCGGCACGACGGGAGGTCAGCGAACCGGTGGATTCGGCGCTCCAACCGGGACGACGGGCGGCTTCGCCCCTCCAACCGGGACCACGGGCACCAGACAAGGCGGCGGCGGACTGCTGGGCGGCGGACAGGGCGGCGGCGGACAGGGCGGCGGCGGACTGCTCGGCAGCAGCACGCCGAGCGCGGCGCTGACCGCGGCGCTGAAGGCGAACGCGAGTTCGTACACCTGGGTCGCCGCCGCGATCGGATCGAACGACGCATCGGGCTACCAACTCGCTACCGGCGATCCAGTCATGGCGATTGGCGGGTTCAACGGCAGCGACCCGGCACCGACGCTCGCACAGTTCGAGAAGCTCGTCACTGAGGGCAAGATCCACTACTTCATCGCAGGCAGTGTTGGCACCCCGAACGGCGGGAGCAACGCGTCGTCCGAGATCTCGTCCTGGGTGAGTAGTCACTACACCGCTACAACGATCGGCGGCGTCACGCTCTACGACCTGACGAAGGCGACCTCGTAGGGCCATCTCGCAGCACGATGACCTCGACCCGGTGTTTGCCTACTTAGGCGAGCACCGGGTCGAGCGCGTCTTGGAAGTCTTCGGGGGTGAAAGGCTTCGCGACCAGGAACATCGCGCCGGCTTCAAGTGCCGCAGCTCTCATCTGGGGCGACGCCTCCGATGTCACGAAGCCAAACGGAATGCGCCAGCCCGCCGACCGCAGCGCGGTCAGCAGTTCAAGTCCGGACATCTGCGGCATGTTCCAGTCGCAGAGCACGACGTCGGGTGGTTCTTGCGCGACGACCTCAAGAGCGTGCAACCCGTCAACGGCCTCGATGAGCTCGTGTTCGTCGTAGCCGGCCATTCGCAACGTACGCGCCACGATCATGCGCATGGCTCTGCTGTCGTCGACGATCAGGATTCGCATCGGGACCTACGACGCCTGCTGCCACAGGCTCACGAAGAGCGGTTGCGCACGCCACGAGAGCTGCACCTCGCGAACCATCCTCGTCCCGGGAACGGACAGCTGACCTTGCACCACTGACGGCAGCGACAGGGTCGAGGGGCCGGGCAACATGCTCTTGACGTTGCCACCGACCATGTTCGCGATTTCACCGAGCGCGTCGACAACTTCAGTCTGTGTCACGGACGCTGGAGCCATGGAGTACAACGCCGCTGCGGCGTCGCGCGCGGCGGGGGGGAACACTGCAGCATGATCGATCCCGTGTAAGCGCCGGAGAGGTAGACGCACCCGGTGATCTTGTCCGCGGGCATATCACCGGTTTCGGCGATCAGACCCGACGGGTCGCCGTCGAGGAAGGACGTCCAGACCTCACGCGTAATGACCTCGAGGTCATCCGCACTGGGAATGTAGGTCACGGCCTTCTACCTCTCTGCTTCTAGGTCGGGGCTGCTAGGTCAGGGCTTCTAGGTCGGGGCTTCTACGCCGGCGCGTTAGTAGGCGAGGACGCCGAGAAGCGCAAGCTTGTCGGCGATCGCATCAGGAGTGAACGGCTTGATGACGTATTCGTGCGCACCTGCGGCGAGTGCGCGGACGATCTGCGACTGCTCGCTTTCGGTCGTGACCATCATGAGCGTGATCTGACGCCACTTCTCTTCGCGACGGACTGCGTTCACGAACGCGAGGCCGTCCATGACCGGCATGTTCCAGTCGACGAGGGCGATGTCTGGTAGGACGCCGCTCTGTAACCGAGCGATGGCTTCCGCACCATTGGGAGCGTCGACAACGTCAAACCCGAGCGATCGCATGATCCGGCCAAGGATCAACCGCATAGCGCTCGAGTCGTCGATCACCATGGCCAACATCGGGCGTACACCTTCCATCGTTCGAATCGGTCTATCCGGTCCTGGTGGAGCGGTCTTTCTCTTGCTCAGGTGTTAATCGGTCGGTCTAGGCATTTGCTGTTGCGGCATTCGCCTCGCAGGTCCTCGCATCTTCATCGGCCTGTGGGCCAACTAATTGAGCGGTTGGCGGCTTGCTGAGGTGGAGGCTGTGGCGGGGGCGGTGACGGCGCCAGCTGCCCCAACCCCCAGGCGCCCGCGACAGGACGAGGCCGGACGCCGACGGGAACGGTCGCCGACAAGCCGACGCCGGCGACCGCCGGGGCGAGGCGACGCGGAAGTTCGAGCGGTCCGGCGCCCTTTGGGCGGTACGCGATCGTCGAGCCAACCGCGACGCGCTCGAAACCGTCGTCGAGGCCGAGGGTCGTCTCGGCGCCACCGAGGAAGAGGAAGCCGTCGGGCCGCAGGATCGCTCGGATCCTGCGCAGGACCTCGACCTTGGTGGCCGGATCGAAGTAGATCAAGACGTTGCGGAGAAACACGACGTCCATCTGGTGTACCTCGAAAGGTTCCGCCAGGTTCAGCCGCGAGAAGCGGACCAGCTTTCGCACCGCCGCCACGACCCGCCAGTC
The DNA here is from genome assembly GCA_963737705.1 of uncultured Actinomycetes bacterium. GTDB lineage: Bacteria > Actinomycetota > Actinomycetes > Acidothermales > Acidothermaceae > PALSA-607. Next base: position 1,199,322 of record CAVTTP010000006.1, on the reverse strand, counting down.
GGTCTCGGCGCGCTCGAAGTGGCGGACGAGCAGCGGTGCAGGTAGCCCTCGGTTCACCTCGAGTTGCGAGTATCGCGCCCGGCGCGCCCGCTCGAGAACGTCGCCGTTGATGTCGGACGCGAGCACGTCGATTTGCCAGTTCTCAGTGAGCAAGGGATGGTCCAGCAGCGTCATGGCGATGCTGTACGGCTCTTGCCCGGTCGAGCACGCGGCCGACCACACGGTCAGGCGATGGCTGGTGCGGCGCAGCTTGCACAGTTCGGGGACTATCGCCTGCGAGAGCGCATTGAACGGGTCTCGGTCGCGGAAGAAAGATGTCTCGTTGGTTGTCATCGCCTCGACGATCTGGCGACGCAGGACGTCGTCCTGACTGCCTTGCAGCCGGGCGATCAGCGCCCCGACGTCTTCCAGACCGGCGTCGCGGGCAAGCGGCAGTAGCCGGCTCTCGACGAGGTACTCCTTGCCGGGGCCAATCACGATCGCGGCCTGTCTCTTGACCAGGTCGCTAACGAACGTAAAAGCGCTCGCGCTAATGGTCACGGGGCGCCGCCGAACGCGATGGCGCGAGGCGGCGACGCAGGCAGAAGCGGACGTGCGATGCGCCTGTTCCCGAGCGCCCCTTGCAATCGGTCGGCGATCTGCCCTAACGGGACGATGTCGGTCGCGACGCCCGCCGCCACGACTGCACCTGGCATGCCCCACACGACAGAACTCGCTTCGTCCTGCACGATGATCCGACCGCCTGCGGCACGCACGTGCTTAGCCCCCTGGGCGCCGTCCCGTCCCATGCCGGTGAGCACGCACGCAACGACTCCTGCGCCATACAACGCGGCAGCGGATCGAAACAGGACGTCGACCGAAGGCCGGCAGTAGTTCTCGGGCGGGTCATCGGTCAACCGCACTCGAACGTCGGTGCCCTGCCGGCGAACTGTCAGGTGCTGGTCGCCGGGCGCAACGATGATGTGGCCCGGTTCGACCAGCTGACCGTCTACGGCTTCGACCACATGCAAAGCCGAGCTGCGGTCGAGGCGCGCCGCGAAGAGGCGGGTGAAGAGCGGTGGCATGTGCTGCACCACCAGAATCGGAACGTTGAGGTCGCTTCGCAGCCCGGCCACGATCGAGCTGAGCGCGTCAGGACCGCCGGTCGACGCACCGATCACGACGACGTCGACGCGAGCCTGCCGAACCACTGCGTCCGCCTGGGGTGGCGCTTTCGGCATCGGCCGGCTCGCAAAGACCGCCCTAGTTCGCGCTGCCCCGACCAGCCCCTTGATCTTCGGGATCAGTTCGGCTCGTACGCGATCGACTGACGCGGATGCGCTGGTGGCGTGCGTCGGCTTCGTCACGTAGTCGGTCGCGCCGGCAGCGAGAGCGTCGAGGGTAGCCATCGCGCCGCGTTCGGTCACCGTGCTGAACATCAGCACTGGCAGCGTCGGGTGTGTGCGGCGTAGCTCGCGCAATGTCGCCAAGCCGTCCATCACGGGCATCTCGACGTCGAGGATCACGATGTCAGGACTTAGCGCGTCGAGCTTGTCGAGAGCGATCCGGCCGTTCGCCGCGGTGCCAACCACGGTGATGTCTGGGTCATCGTCCAGGACGCTCGACACGATGCGGCGAATAACCACGGAGTCATCGACGACGAGCACGCCGATGCTGGCCACCGCAACCTCCGACCCCTCGGGCGCCGCGGTCGCTGTTACGACCCGGCATTAACCCATCGGCAGGAGCGCGCCCCGACTGAGGCGGGCGCGGATAGCTGTGTCGAAAGCGCGTCAGCTCTAGTTCCAGGGCTTCGCTTCGCTCAGCCTAGAATCCCCACTGCTGTCTCCCACGGCGCCACCAGCACCCCGTAGGTCACCTCGTCGAGCAGGTCGTGCACGCCGACCGCCTGCAGGCAGCCGCTGACCGAGTTCCACACGCCCCGCGCCGCGGTGGCCGCATCGACTCCCGCGATCCGCATTGCTCGGACGGCCTGGAACTGCGCGGCCGCGGACGGGCGCAATCTCCCGGCCAGGTAGCTGGCCCAGGTCGCCGCATGCATTCGGGCGCTCCACTCCGCCTCGACCGACCCGGTCGCCTCGACGAGTACGCCCACCTCGTCTTTGGACAGCGTTGCTACGCGAGCCAAAATCGTGTGCAGATCGGCGCCAAAAGGTCCCAGATCAGCCGGGATGGGTGGCAGCCGGCGGGCGGCGGCGATCCACGGCGTCCTGAGCAAGCGCCGCACATCCTCTGCTAGCCGCGCTCCGCCGTAAGCAGCAGCCAAAGCATCGCTGCCCAGTGCCACCACGTGCGTCGGACTCTCATCAAGGATGTCTTGGCGCAACATCCGCAGCAGGTCGTCGAGGCTGCCGAACGATGCCGTTGTCAGGTCGCGGAGCACCGGCTCGAGTTCGCGTGCGGCTGCTTCGCTGCCGTCTAATGCGTTCGCGGCCTCGTCGAGAACTTGCCCGACGGCCGACAAAGCGTCGTCCAGGCGTCTCGGAGGCGTCAACGCGGAGACGTCAAGCCACGCCGAGGCGCGCTGCGGATCGGTGACCTGCAAGGCATCGAAACCCGACAGATCGAGCGCAGGTTCGCCGACCGTGCCCTGAAGAGCGAGGGCCTCGAGCAGAACGGTCGCCACCGCGGCGCCGGTTGGGAGGCGGGCCAAATCGAATCCGACTGTCGGCGCGTTGACGAGCGAGTACACCGAAGCCCCTCCGAACCATCGACCCGCGGCCCGAGGTACAGGTCGCCGTGACCTGCCCCCGCAGCTCAGGTAACGATGGTGCCACGTACTGGGGTCTGTGTGAGACGGCCGACCGGGCGAACCCTGGTGTCAGACGGCGAGGCCGATGTCGGCCGCCCGAGCGACGTCGAGCACCAGGAGCAGCGTGCCCTCAAGCTTGTAGGCACCCGTGACCAGTGTCGCGCCGGGGCCGGTCATCGTCTCGGGCGGCTCCTCGAACTGCTCGGACGACACATGCGCGACATCGCCGATCGCGTCTACGAGCAAGCTCACGGGCTCGTCGTCGACCCGTACCACCACGTTCATAGGCAGGACGCCGGCGGCGCGCGGCGGCAAACCCAGCCGCGTGCGTAGGTCGACGGCGGTCACGACTTCACCACGGAGATTGATCAGGCCGGCAGCGCCGTGGCCGGCGAGCGGAACGGCCGTCATCTCCTGGTAGCGGATGACTTCTTGCACCTCGTGGACCTCTACCCCAAAAAGCAATGCATCGATGGTGAAGGTGGCGAACTGGCGCATCTCCATATCAGGACCCCGAGCCAACGTAGGTGTCTTCTGAGTAGTCCTCGTACGGCGAAACGTCCGCAGCACCCGTTGCCGCAACCGCGTCGAAGAAGCGCGGATCAGTTGCCGTGATTGCTTGCTCCATGTCGAGGAGTTCGGTCACCAAGTCCTGGACGACGACAACGCCGGAAACGCCGAACGCCTCGACGTCACCGCGAGACGCCGGAGCTTCGGTGGCGATGTCGACAACAGCGTCGACCACCAGACCCACACTGCGCCGACCTTGGGTGTAGACGATCACTTTCAGCTGCGAGCCTGCGTCAGCGGTTGCCTGCACACCCAGCATCGTGGAAAGACGACCGAGTGGCAGTAACTGACCGCGGTACTGCACGACCTCGCGCTGACCGACGTGCTCGACGCGGTCGAGCGAAATCTCTTCGAGTCGGGTCACCATCGAAAGCGGGACGCCGAGACGGCGATCGCCGACCGCGACGACGAGCAGTGGTTCGGGGCCTTCGATGACGGGCGCGTCCACGAGCTGCCGTTCGTGTTCCATCGCCGAGTCGCTCTCGCGCACCACATGCGCACGACGGGCCAATGCGCGGACGTCGAGGATGAGCGCTACGCGTCCGTCGCCGAGAATCGTTGCACCGGCGTAGGTACCGATGCCCTTGAGCTGACGTGACAACGGCTTGACGACGATTTCTTCTGTGTTCAGCACGCGGTCGACGACAAGACCGAATCGACGCCCGTCGGCCTGCAAAACCAGGATGTACACCGACTCATCGACGTGGGGTGCAGCTGTCAAATCGAGAACGTGATCGAGCCACACGAGAGGTATCAGCGTGCCGCGTAACCGGAAGACGGGTGCGCCGGACAGATACTCGACACCCGTCCTTGCTTGCTCCCCCTCGAGGCACAACAACTCGTCGAGGCTGACTTGGGGCACCGCGTAACGCTCACCTGCACACTCGACCGTCAGCGCCGGAATGATCGCCAGTGTCAGCGGAATCTTGATCTTCAGCGTCGTGCCGAGACCCGGCTCGCTCGAGATGTCTACAGTGCCGCCGATCTTCTCGACGTTCGTGCGGACGACGTCCATACCGACACCGCGGCCAGACACGTTCGTGACCTTGGTCGCCGTGGAGAAACCCGGTACGAAGATGAGATTGACGATCTCGCGCGGCGGCATTGCCCGCAGTTGCTCAACGGTTGCAAGCCCGCGCTCGATCGCCTTAGTCGCGATCCGAGCCGGATCGATACCCGCGCCGTCGTCGCTGATTTCGATGTTGACCTGGCCGCCCTCATGGAAAGCGCGCATCGTCAACGTGCCCTCGGCCGGCTTGCCCGCTGCGACTCTGGCCTCGGGTGATTCGATCCCATGGTCAATTGCATTGCGGACGACGTGTGTGAGCGGATCCTTGATGGCCTCGAGGATCGTCTTGTCGAGTTCGGTGTCGCGGCCCTCGAGTACGAGTCGGACCTCACGACCGCATGCGACTGACACGTCTCGCACAAGGCGCGGAAGCTTGTTCCAGACATTGTCGATCGGCTGCATTCGGGTCTTCATGACCCCGGCCTGCAGCTCGCTCACCAACAAGTTCAAACGCTGTGACGAGCGCTGCATGCCGCTATCCGCACGAGCGGCGGCGGTCGCGACGATCTGATTGCGCGTCAGCACCAACTCACCGACCAGGCGCATGAGGGTGTCGAGCAAGTTCACGTCGACACGCAGTGTCGAGTCGCTGACCGACCCACCGACGCGCGCATCGGCCTGCGCCGCAGCCTGTAGTGCGAGAGCCTCGCGTACCTGGTCGGGCGTGGCCTGCCCGTGGTCGACGAGGATCTCGCCGAGCGGGCGCTCGTCGCCCAACTGCTGCTCGAGCATCGCGACCGCAACGTCCTCGGGATTGATATCGGCCTGTTGCTGGAGCAGTTCACCGAGCAGGGGGACGTTTGCCGGTACGCCGGCGGGCGCGGCGGGCGCACCTGCGGGCGCCTTGCGTGCGGCACGTGCAGCTTTGATGTCGTGCTTGGCAACGTGTGCGGTCGATGTCTCGGACGCCTCGCTACCCACAGCGTCGGTCGACGCACTACCCACAGCGTCGGTCGACGCACTGCCCTGGCGGTCTGTCGCGCGACGCCGCGGCCGGCCGGGCGCTTTGGCTGGACTCGGTGCGCCATCGGCAGGCGCCCCTCCACTCGACGTTGCTGCACTCGACGTCGGGGTCTTCGCTGTCGCTGGGTTCTGCGTCTCGGCCTGGGCGCGGGCCTTCGTCGATCGACTGCGGGTCGCCGCGCTCGCGCCGGCCAACTCCGCGTCGGGAGCCGCGGCCTGCAGCGCAGTGAGCCGCGTGACCAGGTCGGTGTAGTCGCGGTCGTTCTCGGTACCCGTCGCCTCGATCGAGGCCAGGATGCTGCGAACGGCGTCAACGAGCTCAAGCAGGCCGGTCGTGCGCTCCTGCGTCAACCGCAACCCGCCGTCGCGAAGACGCGCGAGCAGGCCCTCGCCCGCGTGCGTCAAGACCTCGAGCTTGCCGAACGCCAGGAAACCGCTGGTGCCTTTGATTGTGTGAATCGTGCGGAAGATGCTCTGGAGCAGCGGGTGGGCATCGGGTTCCTGCTCGAGCGCAACAAGGTCACGGTCGAGCTGGTCGAGGTTCTCGTAGCTCTCCACGAGGAACTCGCGCACGATCTCGTCGAACTCGTCCATCCACGCTCCTCCGCTCGCACGACGATCAGTGCATCGGCGCTTCTGCGGAACAACTGAGCCTCAAATCACGACTGAGCTCGGGTCAGGCACCCACGAGGCCGGGCTGACCGGCGTCCGCCTCACCGCTCTTGTCGTCGCCGAGCCCTGCCCAGGGCACTTGGGCCGGCGCCGCTGCGGCGCCCTCGGGGCAGTGCGCCCGCATGTCGCACCAGCCGCATTGCGTGCCGGGCCGCGGCGCAAACATGTCAGCGCTGGAGTCAGCCTTGAAGGCCGCAGTAGCGACTTGCGCCTCGTCGGCGATCTGCTCCGCGCGCCGCACCTGGCGTTGCAGTGACTCCTCGGTGTGCTCGTACGCGTGGACCTCGCCGGTTGGCAAGTGATGCAGCTCGACGCGAACGCAGCGTCGTCGCAGCGTCGCCGCGGCTGCAACGGCGTAGAGGGCGAGCGCCATCGAGCCGCGGGTGTCGTCAACCGTCAGCGGGCGACGGCCGGTTTTGTAGTCGACGACGACCAGTTCGCCAGCACGGTCATCGAGGCGGTCGACGCGACCGGAAAGCGCCAGCCGGGTCGTGCGTGCTGCGATCGTGCGCTCGACGCCCAGCGGATCACGGCCCGGATCGAGCGCCGCCACGTAGCGCTGCACAAGTGCTCGGCCGCGCGCGAGCCAGGCGCCCGACTGTGCGGGATCGCGAAATCCTTCGGCCGACCACCCGGCGTCGAGCAACTGCCCTGCCGCATCAACGGTGCGCTGCGCTCGGGGCAGCCGCCACCACCCGGCCAGCGCATTGTGGATGCCCGCGCCGAAGCTGTTGTGTGCCCAGGGCGGCCCGGCTGGCGGGCGCGGGCGGTCGAGGTAGGTCAGCCGGTAACGCCGCGGGCAGTCGACCCAGGACGTGAGCCGGGACGGCGTGCAGGCGAAGAGTTTGCGCGGCATCCCGCCAAGCCCGAGCTGCTCAGGCGGACGAACGGGCAAGACCGGTTGCGCACTCATAGGTGACATCGTGCCCCGCGGGGACGACAGAACTGGGGTCCCCCGCGGGAAGGCGAACTGGGGTTCGCGAGCCCGGCGCGCCGATCCTGGTTCCAGCGCTCAGCTTCGGCCTACCTCGTGCCGAAGGACCACGAAGGCGCTCCGACCTGGCGGATGCGCGTGACCTGGAGGCACGGATGAAGCTTGTGCACAAGGCCGCTGCGACTGCAGTGGGCGGCTTCGTCACAGTCAGTGCCGTGAGTCTGATTGCGTTGTCGAAGGCGGACGACGCACTGCACCACATGCGAGCCGGCGAGGTCACTTCGACCGCGGTCAACGCGGCTCATAACGACATGATCGCTGCCACGATCTGCCTGATCGTCGGCTTGCTGCTCGTTCTGGTCGCCCTCGGCCTGTGGCTGCGCCACGACGTCCTGCGCCCGCTGGAGGTGTTGCGGAGCCGGATGGCTGACATCGCCGACGGCGACGGTGATCTCACGCGTCGACTCGCCTTCCACCGCGACGACGAGATCGGCAGCCTGGCGGGTGAGTTCGATCGCTTCGTCACCGGCATGCAGTCTCTCGTCGGCAAGGTCGCCGGCACTGCGGCCGGTCTTGCGTCGTCGGCAGCGAGCCTGTCGGCAACGTCTGAGCAAATCGCCTCATCGGCACATGACGCGACCCGTCGCGCCGAAAGCGCTTCGAGCGCTGCCGAGCAGGTCAGCAGCAACGTGGCCAGCGTGGCGGGCGCCGCGGAGGAAATGGGGTCGTCGATCCGCGAGATTGCGCACAACGCACACCGCGCGGCTGGTGTGGCCATCGATGCCGTGACCATGGCTGACACGACCAACGCCGCGATTTCGAGGCTGGGCGAGTCGTCGCTGGATATCGGCAGCGTCGTCAAGCTCATCACCGAGATTGCCCAGCAAACGAATCTGCTCGCCCTGAACGCCACGATCGAAGCAGCGCGGGCCGGCGAAGCAGGCAAGGGGTTCGCCGTTGTCGCCGACGAAGTCAAGGACCTTGCCCAGGAGACCGCGAGGGCGACCGACGACATCTCTCGCCGCATCGAGTCAGTGCGCAATGATTCACGCGACGCGATTGCGGCCATCGAAGCGATTCGGGTCGTCATCAGTCAGATCAGCGACTACCAGGTGACGATCGCCTCGGCGGTCGAGGAACAGTCGGCGACGACGAGTGAGATGGGTCGCGGGTTTACAGAGGTAGCGACCGGCAGCGCGGAGATCGCCCGGTCAATCGCCGGCGTGGCGAGTGCCTCGTCGACAACGTTGACCAGTGTCGCTTCAGCAAGAGTTACGACGGAGGAACTGCGCAAGGTTGCCGACGAGCTGAAGACACTCGTCTCGCGCTTCACATACTGAGGTCAGCGCTACTGACGTCGGCATCGCGCAGTGGACGGTGTCCACGTGCAATTTCCATCGCCTGGCCGTGATCACGCACCCTGCCCTGCACACCACCGTCGGCGACCCGGCGTGCGATCGCACTAACGGGAAGCGGCTCGTTCGCCGCGACGACGATCAGGTTGCCGTGACGGCGACCTCGCAGAACGCCTGGCTCTGAGATCACGGCCACGTCACTGAAGGCCTCCGACACCGTTGCCAACTCGACGCCGGTTGTCGTGAAAGGGGCGCGATCTGCAACGTTCATGACGTAGACGCCACCAGGGCGAAGGATTTCCTTCACGCGTATCGCGCACTCGACCGTGCGTAGGTTTACCGGCACCACAGCGTCGCGAAATGCGTCGCGGACGACGAGATCGCACGACGCGTCGGCGATCGCGGCGAGTCCGGCGCGGGCGTCACCGACCCTGATACGCAGCCTTCGGCTGCGATGCCACGGCAGCCGCATTCGAACGAGATCGACCAGCGCGCCGTCGATCTCGAACACGATCTGTGTCGATTGTGGCCGGGTCGCCATGACGTAGCGGGCGAGCGTCAACGCGCCGCCGCCGAGGTGCACGGTGTCGAGGCGACCCGACGCCGGCGACACACACTCAATGACGTCACCGAGCCACCGCACGTACTCGAACTCAAGCGATGTCGGATCGTCGAGGTCGACGTGTGAGGTCTCGACCCCATCGAGCAACAGGGTCCAGGCATTACGTCGCGAGCCGTCACGAACGAACGTCGCGATCGCCGTGTCGACCGGGAAGGTCTCGTCGGTTGCACGGCGGCCACCGGTTCGTGGATTGCCGCCGCTCGGCGGCTTACCGCCGCCTGGTGCCTTAGTTCGCGGCAACGAACTTCGCAATGCCGTCGGCGGCCAACTGCACGGCGATCGCGGAAAGCAGCAAGCCCGCGATCCTCGTGACCAGCGTCACCCCGCTGCGACCAAGCACCCGCAAGATGACTGTCGAGAACCGCAACGTCAGCCACAGCACAACGTGAACCGCGATGATCCCGGCGGCAAGAGCAAGCGCTTGTTGCTCATGGTGCACGGACTTGGCGAACACGATCGTCGCCGCGATCGCACCGGGCCCGGCGAGCAACGGGGTGCCGAGCGGCACCATCGACACGTTCACGTCGTCTTTAGGCGAGCGCTCGGTCCCCCAGCCCATCAGCAGCTCGAGGGCGACGAGTAGAAGGAGGAGTCCGCCCGAGACTTGCAGCGCAGCGAGCGTCACGTGCAGGTATTGCAGCACCTGCTGACCGAACAGTGCGAAGACCACGATGACCGTGAACGCAGTGAGTACCGCCAAGTCAGCACTACGGTTGCGCGCCTTACGGGCATACGAGCCGGTTAATGACAAGAACACCGGCACCGAGCCTGGCGGGTCCATGATGACGAGCAACGTGACGAACACCTCGCCGAAGAAGCGTGCGTCGAACCACCCGCTCATCGGCTGAACACGTTGCCCTGCGCACGTTGTAAGAGCTCGTCGAAGACCTCTGGGTCGGTGGTGTTCGCGCCGATCGCGGTCGCCTTCACCGAACCGTGGTAGTCGCTACTTCCAGTGGCCAATAATCCGAGGTCGTCAGCGATTGCTCGCAACCGGGCTCGGGTCGGTTCGTCGTGATCAGGGTGGTCGACTTCCAGCCCGTCGAGACCGGCTGCCGCGAAGGTCGCGATCGCGGCCTCGTCGACGACATCACCTCGCGACGAAGCCGACGGATGCGCGAAGACCGTTACTCCCCCGGCGTCCCGCACCAAGGCGATCGCTCGCGCCGGCGTCAGCGAGTACTTCTCGACGTAAGCCCGCCCGTCATTGGCTATCCACTCGGGGACGAAAGCCGCGGGGATGTCGGCGACGACGCCCGCGTCGACCAATGCTTGTGCGATGTGCGGACGCCCCACCGCGCCGTCCCCGGCAATCGCACTGACCTGCTGCCACGTCACGGGCGCGCCGAGGTCGACCAGCTTGTCGACGATGGCCTTCGCACGCCTGATGCGATCGGTGCGCAACAGCTCTAGTTCTGCAGCGAGCGATGGATTTGTAGGGTCGAAGAGGTAGCCGAGCAGGTGCAAGCTGACCTCGCCGAGGATGCAGGAAATCTCGGCTCCTGGGACGACGACAAACCGCCGCTCCGGTGACCCGACGAGTGCTTCCAACGCAGCCGCCGCGTCGCGGTAGCCCGCAACGGTGTCGTGGTCGGTGAGCGCAATGCCGTCAAGAGCCGCGCCTTCGAGGGCGAGTGCCCAAGCCTTGCGGACGAGATCACCGGGGAGATCGGTGCCGTCGGAGGCGTTGCTGTGCACGTGGAGGTCGATCCGCATGCGGGCTCGCGCCGTCCTCATCGTCGACGTCGGATGGCCGGGCGACCAGCCGGCCTCAGGCTATCGGCGCAGCCCGCTCGCGGCAGCCGTAAGCCCGGCGAGCCTGGGCATCAGTGCGCCGTGCGGAAGGTCGAGACCGAGGTGCCCAGGGCTGACCTCAGTTCGCTCGACCAGGTCTTCAAGACCGAGGTTTTCCAGGAGCAGGACGCCGGCGGCAGACGGCCAGAGGATGGCCCAAATCCAGGCCCCTTTGGCTTCTCCGACATAGACAGCGTTGTCGGGACCGACGTCGATGTTCCACATCGCCGTTGGGTGGCCGGCAGCGTCGAGCTTGGCGTGCGCAGGACCATCGTCGAATCCGTCGCCCGGGTCCGGACCAGGCAGGCCGGCCAGCCGAGCGCCGAGGCCGACGCCCGGGGACTCTGCGACAAGCACCAAGTCGGCAGCGCCGCCCAGTGGCGCCGGGCCCGAACAGCCGACCAGGGTGGCGACTGCGCCGGTGCGCTCGTCTCCCGCGTGGGTGTAGCCCGTGACGACCCAACCAGTCGGCAGTGGGGACGGCATCCACAGTGGGACCGTGGCATGCGCACGTACGTGCTCAAGACACTCGGGCCCGGGTTGCTTCGCGGCCGGCTGCAACGGATGTACGGGACCGTGCTCGACGCAGTTCCAGTCGCTCGTCCAGATACCGGGTGGATGAACCGCGCCACCACAGCGAGGGCAGGTTGGCTCATCCTTCATACGTTCGAACCCTTCATCGGGTCGACTCCGTCGACCGTGTTAGCGGGTCGACTCCGCAGGTCGACCGGTGTCATCGGGTCGACTGTCCGCACCTCGACCGTGGCCCCGTGAGCCGTGCGTCGTCAAGGGATCCCCGCATATCAAGGACAAATTGCGCCAAATGGGCTAGCGCAGCGGCGTTAGTCTTGCGCGATGCCTGATGTCGCCGCCGTCGGAGCGATCGCCGTTCGCGACGGCGCGCTGCTGCTCATCCGCCGCGGCCACGCGCCGTCGCGCGGCCGCTGGTCGTTACCGGGCGGTCGGGTCGAGCCGGGCGAGACTGCACGCGAGGCACTCGTGCGCGAGATGGCCGAGGAAACAGGGTTGGTGGTCGAGGTCGGCGACCTGGTAGGCGAAGTGCAGCGGCCCGGCCCGAACGGCGTCACGTATCGGATCCAAGACTTCCAAGTCACTGTCGTCGGCAACGATGCACTCGCCGGTGATGCGGTGGCCGGTGGGGATTTGGTCGCCGGTGACGATGCGCTCGACGTCCGATGGGTACCAATCGAGACGGTGCCGAATTACCAGTTGAGCGCTGGCCTACTCGGGACACTTCGGCAATGGGCGGTCATCTGAGAGAATTTGCCCATCAGACCCCTCAAAGGTCCCAAACCTCGTAGGGTGTCCTATTAGTGGCGCAAGCGGGGCGCCGGACTTGGGGAAGTCGAATGAGCCAGCAAGCCGAGAACGCGCAACTCAGCAGGGCGATCACCGTGTTCTTGCTGGATGACCACGAAGTCGTGCGCCGTGGGGTGCGCGACATGGTCGAGACCGCACCCGACCTCACCGTCGTCGGCGAAGCCTCGACCGCCGCCGAGGCCCTTGCGGCCGTTCCGTCGCTGCGCCCAGACGTCGCGGTGCTTGACGTCCGGTTGCCGGACGGTGACGGGGTAACCGTGTGCCGTGAACTGCGGTCGCAAATGCCAGAACTTGTGTGTCTGATGCTCACCTCGTTCGCCGATGACGAGGCGTTGTTCGAGGCCATCATGGCCGGGGCGTCTGGCTACGTCCTGAAGCAGATCCGCGGAGGCGATCTGGTAAACGCCATCCGCACGGTGGCGAGTGGACAGTCGATGCTCGACGCCGGCACGACCGCGCAAGTTATGGAGCGATTGCGCACCGGCACCCGTGCAGAGGATCCGCTGTCTGCGCTGACGGAACAGGAACGACGCATCCTCGACCTCATTGGCGAAGGGTTGACGAACCGGCAGATCGGCGAGCGTCTATTCCTTGCGGAGAAGACGGTCAAGAACTACGTGTCTAGCTTGCTCGGCAAGCTCGGCATGCAGCGCCGCACTCAGGCTGCGGTCATGGTGAGCAGAGTTCACGCGCGCGAAGACATGCACTGACGCGCACCAACTGACTGCCGAATCACCGCGCACTAGCTAGCCGACCGAAGCGCGCCGGTTTAGCGGAACGCGCCATTCAATGCGAGTACCCGAAGGCTCGCGGCTTGTCAGCAACAGGCTGCCACCGCTGGCCTTCGCGCGGACGTCCATGTTGCGCAGCCCGCTGCGACGTCCGGTGTCGGTGATACCTACCCCGTCGTCGTCCACGGTGAGCGTGACCTGATCACGGTTCACCGCGAGGACGACCTCGACATGCGTCGCTCGTGCGTGGCGCGCGGCATTCGACAACGCTTCGCGCAGCACTGCCACCACCTGGTCAGAAATTCGGTCGGGCACCGTGGTGTCGATGAGCCCGTCGAAACGCAACGAAGGCACAAAACCCAATGCGTGCAGCGATTGTTCGACCACCGCGACGATGCGCGCGCGCAAGCTCGGGTCGTCGGCACCCGCCGATGCCTGGAGGCCGAAGATGGTAGTGCGGATCTCCTTGATGGTCTGGTCGAGTTCGTCGACCGCACGAACGACTTGCTGGCCGGCGTCCGGCTCGACGATCGAACGGCTCGCACCTTCGAGCGTGAGGCCGATCGCGAACAGTCGTTGGATCACCACGTCGTGCAAGTCGCGCGCGATGCGTTCGCGATCCTCGGCCAATGCCAACCGGGTGTCGTCGCGCCGGTGCTCCGCGAGCTCGAGGGACACCGCTACTTGGGCAGCAAATGCGTTGAGCATGATCACCGATTGCCGATCGAACGCCGAGCGGCCCGAACGGTTGAATGCCACCAGTACTCCGCGGACCGCCGACGGCGGACCGACCGGAATGAACAACGCAGGACCGAACAGGTACTTGCCCTCGTGGCTTGCAGCGACGCGCGAATCGCTGCGCAGATCAACGACCTCAATCATCTTGCCGGTCTTCAACACCGTGCCCGTCAGCGAGGTCTCGACCGGCAACCGGGAGCCCATCAGGTGCGCTGCATCGATGCCGTCGCCGTACTGGACCGTCAAAACAGCCGGGTCATCGGTCGGCAACGCAAGAGCCGCGAAATCTGCATCGACAATCGCGCGAGCCTGCCCGATGACCCTCGGGAGGACGTCGGACAGGTCGCGACCGGCGGACAGCCCGGTCGCTACCGCAGTCAGGGTCTCCAACCAGTCCTCACGCCTACGGCCGACCTCAAAGGCGCTTGCGTTCGTGAGCGCAATCCCAGCCTGGACGCCGAGGGCACGCAGTTGTGCCTCATCGCCTCTGGTGAACCCTGGCCGACCGGCTGCGCGAGTCACGTACAGGACGCCGATCACGGCCCCGCGCGTGGTAACCGGCATGCCGAGCAGGGCACCCATGCGTGGATGTCTCGGGGAGAAGTCGACCGTCCCGGCGTGCAACGTCACGTCGTCGACACGCATGACGCCGTTGGTGCTGATCAACTTGGCCAGCAGTCCCGACCGTTCCGGTAGCAGTCCGAGCCGTTGCCCGTCCTCGGAACCGACCCCGTGGGCGACCAGGTCGACCACATCGCCTTGCGCACCGAGGATGGCGAAGGCGCCGTAATCCGCGTCGACGAGCGTCGCTCCTGCGCTGACGACCATCCGCAACAACGTGCCGGTGTCGGTCTCGGCAACAACCGCCGCGATCGCATTCAAGAGCGCGGCCAGCCGCGCATCCTCGAATGGCTCTTGAGGGGACGGTGGCTCTTGAGGGGACGCTGGGTCTTGAGGGGACGCCGGCTCTTGAGGGGACGCCGACTGCCGTGTGTTACCTGGGGTGCGCCGCTCGACGTTCAATCGCTCGATGTCCTCGTGCGTGCCTGCGGTCACGGCACCTCCGACGACTGAGTCGCGCTTCTATGGTCTTTGCGAGTTGTTATGGGTACTCCACGGCATTCTCGCACTGAAATAGTCTTATCGCCTGTAAAGCTCGTCAAACTACATGCTGTCCGGTTCTAGGTTAGTGACTCGCGGTCAGGGGAGGTGTCGGGGGACGTGGATGCATCGAGATGCACGTCGTAGTCCAGCCCGGCCTGGTGCGGGCCGAACGCCGCGCGAGTTCGCGCATGGGCGCCCGCCAACGGCAGCCCGAGCCCCGCGCCTTCGTCGTCGAGTTGCGACAGCTGGTGCTGGGATCGAAGCGTGAGTGCGGTGTTCATGTGCCGCTTCCACAACGCGACATCGGGATCTGATTCGGCGTGGTACATGCCGCCGGCCGCCTCAAACAAGGCCTTGTAGACCGCCGTCGCCGCCGCAGCAGCGCGGGCCAGAGCGTCGTCGATACGCTCGTGCGCCGCCCGAAGCATCGCGGGGACGACGATCTCGCCGCGATGGGCCCGAGCGGCATCGAGATCGGCGAGTGACTGGCGGACAACCTCCATCGCACCCTCGTATTCGCCGGCGTGAGCGTCGTGCAACCGCTTGGTCTCCGAGCGCGTTGCCGCGTCAACCCGATGGTGTCCTGGCCACCCTCGCATCCGTTCTCCTCCCCGCGTGCTGTCGAGCCCACGTCCGGTCGATCTACCGCTACCGCATGCCGCAGCGCGGCCGGCTATTCGAAGTTGTGCCCCTGACTGCCCGCTTTCAATCAGAACGGGCCCGAAAGGGCGGTGCAGACCACCCCGCCCCAGCGCGTCCGCGCCACGCACGCTCCGCGCCACGACTTGCAGCGCGTCCGCGCCACGACTTGCAGCGCGTCCACGCCAAGGCGTGGGGAGCACAGGCCGCGCGGCGGTAGCCTCCGCACATGAGCGGGCCGATGTCGCGGGTGTTTGTCGCGCGCCTCGCCGGCGTCGTCGTCTTCGATCCGAATGGCGACCAGGTCGGCCGGGTCCGCGACGTCATCGTGCTGCTGCGACCCGGCACCGGCCAGCCCCGCGTGCTCGGGCTCGTGGTCGAGGTGCCTCCCCGCCGCGCGATCTTCCTGCCGATTACCCGGGTAACCGGCATCGAGGCCGGGGCTGTCATGACGACCGGAACTGTGAGCCTGCGCCGCTTCGCCAAGCGCGATTCCGAGACTCTGGTGCTTGGCGACCTGCTCGACCGGAAGGTCACGCTGAGCGAGACCGGCGAGGTCGTCACGGTGACCGATGTCGCGATGGAGCGCAGCCGCGCGCGTGACTGGCTGCTGACCAAGGTCGCGGTCCGCAGCGACGTGCAGCAGGGTCCGCCGCCGCGGCGCGATCCGGGTCGTCGACTGGGACGCCGTCACCGGCCTGTCCCTGCAGGAACACGCCCAGGGTGCCGCGAACCTGCTCGCCGCCTTCGACCAGCTGCGTCCCGCCGACCTGGCCGGCGTGATGCACGACCTGTCGGAGAAGCGAAGGGCTGAGGTCGCGGCGGCTTTGGACGACGAGCGGCTGGCCGACGTCCTCGAAGAATTGTCCGAAGAGGAGCAGGTCGAGATCCTGGCGACGCTGGAGGGAGAGCGCGCGGCTGACGTTCTCGAGGCGATGGGCCCCGACGACGCCGCGGACCTGCTGGCCGAGTTGCCCGAGGCGGAGAAGGAGCGACTGCTCGGACTCATGCTGCCCGAGGAGGCCAACCCGATCCGCCGACTGCTCGACTACTCCTGGAACACCGCGGGCGGCCTGATGACCACTGAGCCGGTCATCCTCGACCCGACGGCGACCGTGGCCGAAGCACTCGCGCACGTCCGCAACCCCGACCTGTCGCCGGCCACTGCGAGTCAGGTCTACGTCGTCCGGCCGCCTACAGACACACCGACCGGCCGCTACCTCGGCACCGCACATCTGCAACGGCTGCTGCGCGAACCGCCCGCGACGCTGGTGAGCTCGATCATCGACACCGACATCGCGCCGCTGCGTCCCGACGTCTCGCTGCCGGCCATCACCAGTCATCTGGCGACGTACAACCTGGTGGCCGCACCGGTCGTCGACGACGAGGATCGGCTCCTCGGCGCGGTCACCGTCGACGACGTTCTCGACCACCTGCTGCCCGATGGCTGGCGCGACACAGATCCGAGCGAAACCGTGAACGGCGGCAATGGCGCCGCCCACGACGGCGGCTCAACCAGACAGTTCGGCTGGAGGTGCAGCAGATGGCACGCCGTGAACCCCGCCGGGGCGGGCTCGACCAGCCGAAATCCGACCGTCGCGTCACGCTGCGACCCGACTACGACCCAGAGGCTTTCGGCAAGCTTTCGGAGCGCTTCGCGCGGTTCCTGGGCACGGCGAAATTCATCATCTGGATGTCGGTGTTCATCGTCGTCTGGCTGGTCTGGAACACGTGGGGGCCCAAGCCCGAGCGGTTCGACCCGCACAGCCTGAACTACACCTTGCTCACGTTGCTGCTCTCCTTGCAGGCCTCGTACGCCGCGCCGCTGATCCTGCTGGCCCAAAACCGGCAAGCCGACCGCGATCGGATTCAGTCCGAGGACGACCGCTCACGCAACGACCGCAATATCGCCGACACCGAGTACCTCGCCCGCGAGGTCGCCTCATTGCGGATCGCACTCGGTGACGTGGCCACTCGTGACTTCATCCGCGGTGAGTTGCAGCGGATGCTCGAGGACCTCGATGAGCGAAGGGTCGACGCCGACGAACAGCGCGACGCCCTCTAGCTCAGCGTCACCCCTAGACGTCGACTATCGCGTTCTTGCCGATCACGATGATGCCGTTGTCGGAGACCGTGAAGCGCTGCCGGTCGCGCGCTAGGTCGACGCCGATTCTCGCGCCAGCGGGGACGTCGACGTTCTTGTCGATGATGGCGTTGCGAATCACCGCGCCCCGGCCCACTCGCACGTTCTCGAGCAGCACGCTGCCATCGATATTGGCGCCACTCTCGATGTGCACGTTGGGCGAGAGCACTGAACCCGCCACCGTCGAGTCGGCGACGATCACACCGTTCGACAACATCGAGTCGACCACCTGAGTGTTCTCGTGCACGATCTTCGCCGGAGGCAGCGGCCTGTGCTGCGTGTAGATGGGCCAATTTTCGTTGTAGAGATTGAAAATCGGGTGCACTGAGATCAGGTCCATGTGGGCGTCGTAGTACGCGTCAAGGCTTCCGACGTCGCGCCAGTACGCGCGGTCGCGGTCGGTCGCACCTGGCACCACGTTGTCGTTGAAGTCGTAGACCTGTGCGTCGTCGCGTTCGACGAACATCGGGATGATGTTGCCGCCCATGTCGTGCGCAGACCGTTCGTCTGCGGCGTCGCGGTTCACCGCATCGAGAAGTGCGGCCGTGGTGAAGCAGTAGTTGCCCATGGAGGCGAATACCTCATCGGGTGAATCGGGCAGGCCGATGCCCTCGATGTCCTGGGGCTTCTCGAGGAACGCGGCAATTCGACGTCCGGCATCTGGGCCTTGCTGGGCAGTCTGGATCACGCCGAACGCTGACGCCTCTTTGCGTGGGGCTCGAATCCCGGCGACCGACACACCTGCACCTGAGGCGATGTGCTGGTCGAGCATCTGGCGCGGGTCCATGCGGTAGATGTGGTCGGCGCCGAAGACCATGATGTAGTCGGGCCGCTCGTCGTAGACGAGGTTAAGGCTCTGGTAGATGGCGTCAGCCGAGCCAGAGAACCAGCGCGGACCAACCCGTTGCTGGGCCGGCACCGGCGTCACGTAGTTGCCAAGCAGCGTCGACATTCGCCATGTCGTGGTGATGTGCCGGTCGAGGCTGTGGTTCTTGTACTGCGTCAGAACCACGATCTTCAGGAACCCACCGTTGACCAGATTCGACAGGACGAAGTCGATGAGCCGGTAGATGCCACCGAATGGCACCGCCGGCTTCGCGCGGTCGGCGGTCAGTGGCAAGAGTCGAGTGCCCTGCCCACCCGCCAGGACAATCCCGAGAACCTTGTTCGCCATGTCGGGAACCTACCTCCTAGCGCCGGGATTGCGACCTTCGCAGCGGGAGGATTCTGACGCAGTTGGCCCGTTGCCCCATGGCGGGCCATCAGCCTTGGCTATCGTTGCCGGTCATGCGAGTCGCGCTGCTCACCCGCGAATACCCCCCTGAGGTCTACGGCGGCGCTGGCGTGCACGTCGAGTACCTCGCCCGCGAGCTGCGTCGGTTCGTCGACGTCGAGGTTCACTGCTTCGGCAAGCCGCGGTCGGAGCCGGGTGTTTTCGCGCATTTTGCCGATCCGACGCTGCTCGAGCTCGGAGCCAATGCCGCGTTGCTCACGATGTCGACTGACCTGTCGATCGCCGCCACGACCGGCGACGCAGACATCTTGCACTCGCACACCTGGTACGCGAACTTCGCGGGTCATGTCGCGAAGCTGCTCCAGGATGCGCCGCACGTCGTGACCACCCATTCCCTCGAGCCGCTGCGTCCGTGGAAGGCCGAGCAGCTCGGCGGCGGCTATGCGCTGTCATCGTTTTGCGAGCGGACGGCGATTGAAGCGGCCGATGCGGTCGTCGCCGTCTCCGCGGGCATGGCCGACGACGTGCTGCGCTGCTACCCGCTGGTCGACCCAGGTCGATTGCACGTCATCCACAACGGCATCGACACGCACGAGTACGCACCGACCACGGATTCATCGGTGCTCATCGACCACGGCATCGACCTCGATCGGCCGATCGTCATCTTCGTCGGCCGCATCACCAGGCAGAAAGGCCTGCCCTACCTGCTGAAGGCTGCGCACTCTTTCGACCATGAGGCACAGCTGGTCGTGCTGGCCAGCGCCGCCGACACCCAGGAGATCGAAGACGAGGTCGAAAGCGGCATCCTCGCGCTGCAAGAGACCCGAGACGGCGTGTTCTGGATCCGCCGGATGCTGCCCAAGACGGAGCTCATCCAGGTGTTCTCGGCAGCCACGGTCTTCGTCTGCCCGTCGATCTATGAGCCCATGGGCATCGTCAACCTCGAAGCGATGGCCTGCGAGACGGCGGTCGTCGCTACCCGTACCGGCGGCATTCCTGAGGTGGTCGCGGACGGCGAAACGGGCGTGCTGGTGCCCATCGACCCTGACCCGGCCGACCCCTACGGCGCGCCGCGCGACCCCGACGCGTTCGCCGGCGCCTTCGCGGAGGCAGTGAACGCGCTGGTTCGCGACCCCGCTCGCGCGCGTGCCATGGGCGTCGCCGGGCGCAGCAGAGCGGTGGAGCACTTCAGCTGGACGGCGATTGCCGAACGCACGCGCGATCTGTACGCGACGTTGCTGTAGGCCTTGTCAGCACTCGTTTCGCGGTCGCCATTAGGCCGAAGGGGTTGAAACGGCGCTATCGCACGTTTGCCGGTCAAGACTGGGCTCACCCGTTTCGATGATGTCTTTGTAGGCAATCGGCCCTCTTGCGAACCGCCAGCCGGCCGTCAAGCCTGCTCCATCGGAAGGACCGCGAGCCCCATGGCACTCCCGTCGCGCACCACCATCGACAACCTGACGGAATGGCTGCTGCTTCAAATCGCCGAAGACGAGATGAAGGCACGCAGTGCCGGCAGCGAACCGTGGCGCTGGAGGGTCGTCGACACTCCCACTCAGCGCGACGCCCTGGTCCGGCCGAATGGCACGGTGTGCGCCGACTCATGGGGCGCCGACCGGCAGGAGACCGGTTTTCGCGGTGCCGAGGCCAAGATGTTCATCGAACGGTTCAATCCTGAGCGGGTGCTCGCTGACTGCGATTCGAAGCGTCGGATGCTCGCTCGCCTGCAGAATCTTGCAAAAGCATGGTGGACGACGACCCGCTCCGCAGACGAAGCCCGCGGCGTCATTCGTGAGATGGCCATGACCTACTCCAACCGTCCCGGCTACCGCGATGAGTGGCGCCCCGACCTCGGCATGCGCCCGCTACAGGCGGTCTCCTCCAGCTAGACGGGTGTCTCGACGGGTACGGCCGCGTCGCGTGGCAACGTGCGAAGGGTCGCCACTCCGGCTAGGGCCAGCGAGAGCGGGGCTAGGGACAACCCGCCAGCGAGGATCCACAACGCCGTCCGCACGCCGAGACTCGATGCGAGTGCACCAGCGCCGAACGCGCCGATCGGCAACGCGCCCCAGGTGACCATCCGGTTCGCGGCGATTACCCGACCCATCAACCGAGCCGGCACGATTTCCTGCCGGTAGCTGCTGGCCACGACGTTGAACGCAACGATGGCCATGCTGGCGATCGCCTGGCCGAGGCAGAACAGTGCGAGCCGCCAGCCCTGCTCGGTGGCGGGCACGAGAAGCGCACTCAACGCTTCGACGACTGCGGCCAGCACCATCGTTCGGCCGTCGCCGAACAGCCGGATCAGCCGGCGGGCCAGTATCGCGCCGACCAGGCCTCCGAGAGCACCGACCGAGAGCAGGAGGCCGACAATGCCTGGTTGCACCCGAACGACGCGCACCAAGAAGAGCACCGTGATTGCCTGCGCGCCGCCCGCGAAAAGATTCGAGGTGGCAGCAGAGACGATGAATGCGCGCAGCACCTTGTGTTCCATGAGAAAGCGCACGCCCTCGACGACCTCGTGCCGCATCTTGCGTCGCTCAGAGGCCGGTGGCGGCTCCTCGGCTCGGATCGCGAACACCGCCACGACGGACACGACGAAACTGGCGACATCGGCGAACAGTGCGTAGGCCGCCCCTAGCGCCTGGACCAAGACGCCTCCGAGTGCCGGGCCCGAGATGTGCGCTACCTGTTCTGCGCCGGTGAGCAATGAGTTGCCTTCAACGAGCGCGTCCGTTGCGACCACGCTCGGCAAGTACGACGGATACGCAACCGAGAAGAAGATTGTGAGAACTCCGGCCACCACAGCAACCGCGTAAAGCTGGATCAGCGTCAGGTCGTGCATCGCGGCGGCGATCGGGATGGATACCAGCGCGAGCGCGCGACCACCGTCTGCTGCAAGTAGCACCCCTCGTCGCGAGACCCGGTCGACCCATACGCCGATCGGCAGCGCGATGAATGGCCAGAAGATGGTTTCCGCGGCAGCCAATGAGGCCACCTCGAACGCCGTCGCATGCAAGACGATCAACGCGACGAAGGGCAGCGCAACCAATGTCACCGTGCTGCCAAGTTCGCTGACCGACTCGCCGATCCACAGCAGCCGGAAGTCTCGATTCGTCCGGAGGAGGGCGGGCGCGCGCATGCGCCCAACCCTTCAGTTGAGCCGCCATTCAGGTCAACGCGTTATGCGATCGGCGTAGCGCCGAGAGCAAGACTGCCCGTCCGTTCGGAGGATCTACGGGAGGCACTCAGCCGCTGTAGCCCCCTTCTGTGCGCCCGACAATGTAGGAAACGTGAGGAGTTCGGACGTGTCGATACCTGTCCATAGCGCTGGCTTGCTCAATCGGGACGACGAGCAGCAACCCAACGGACGACGGCGCCTTGGCGAGTTGTTGGTCTCGCATGGCTTGTTGACCGAAGAGCAGCTGCGTCACGCGCTCGGCGAGCAGGAGCGGATGACGGGCGGACGCCGTCGCAGGCTTGGCCGGGTGGTCGTCGACGAGGGCTACCTCACGGAGGGCCAACTCGCGTACGCGCTCGCCGACCTCATGCACTTGGAGCTCGTCGACCTCGCTGAACTCACGCTTGACCTGAGCGTTGCTCGCACGCTGCCACGCCGCGTCGCCGAGCGCCACGGCATGTTGGTGATCGGTCGCGACGACCACGCGATCAGGGTCGCGACTGCAGATCCGACGAACGTGGTCGCCCTCGACGACGTCCGGCTCTATACCGGGGCGACCACTGTCACTGTCGTCGTGAGCACCGACACGCAGATCCAGACGGAACTGCGTCGCGTGTGGGCGATCCTCGACCAGGACGCCGAACTGTCGAACGTCCCCGATGAACCCGAAGCTGTCGACGAGCACGACCTCGAGAGTGCGGCAGACCAGGGTCCGACCGTCCGGCTCGCCACGAGCATCGTGACCGAGGCCGTGCGCAGCCGCGCCAGCGACATTCACGTCGAACCGCAGATCGACGGGCTGCGCATCAGGTACCGCATCGACGGCCTGCTTCGCGACATCATGAAAGTGCCGCGCAACTCCGCGGCCGCACTCGTCAGCCGCCTCAAGATCGTCTCCGGCCTCGACATTGCCGAGCGACGCCTTCCGCAAGACGGCCGTACCCGACTCACCGTTGATGGCAACGGCGTCGACGCCCGCGTCAGCACGCTCCCATCCGTTCACGGCGAGAAGGTCGTCATCCGGCTGCTTGCCAGCGGCGACCACATTCCGCCGGTGACCCAACTCGGCCTTGACGAACAGCAACTCGAGGCGCTCCTCGCGGGCACCGCGAACCCGCAAGGACTCGTGCTCATCACCGGCCCGACCGGCTCAGGAAAGACGCACACGCTCTACTCAGTGCTCTCCCACATGGCCACCGCGGACAAGAACGTCGTCACCCTCGAAGACCCGGTCGAGATCCAGCTGCCCGGCATCACGCAGGTGCAGACGAACGACCGCGCCGGCCTGACCTTCAGCAAGGGCCTGCGGTCGATCCTTCGACAGGACCCCGACGTTGTCCTCGTTGGTGAAGTACGTGACTCAGAGACGGCCGAGCTCGCACTCCAGGCATCGATGACCGGCCACCTCGTGCTGACGACGCTGCACACCAACGACGCAGTTGCTGCACTGACGCGACTGGTCGACATGGGCATCCAGCCCTTCTTGATCGCGTCGTCTTTGAGCCTCGTCGTCGCGCAGCGCCTCGTTCGCCGCCCATGTGCCGACTGCGCCGCGCCGTACATGCCGAGTGCCCGAGTGCTCACATTGCTGGGGCTCAGTGAGGCCGATCTCGTCGACGCAACACCGATGCGCGGCCGCGGTTGCGGCGAGTGCGGTGGCACCGGATATCGCGGCAGAACTGGAATCTTCGAGGTGCTGCCCGTGACGGCGACCGTGCGCTCGGTGCTTGCGCACACACCGACTGAAGCGGCCGTCGGCGCGGCGGCACGAGCCGCCGGAATGACGACCCTGCGCGGATCAGGCCTTGCTCGCGCACGCCGCGGCGAGACGACGTTCGAAGAAGTGCTGCGGGTTTCCCAGGTCGACGTGGCCGAAGGCCACCGGTGCACGGCGTGTGACCGCGCCGTCGACGCCGACATGATTGCGTGCCCGTGGTGCGCGACGATCGTCGACCGCGGCCACTGCAGTTCGTGTGCGCGCCCACTTGAGGCCGGTTGGAAGATCTGCCCTTGGTGCCGCACGTCCGCGGCTGTTCCGGTAGCCGTCACCGACAAGAGCGTTCGGATTCCCCGCCTGCTCGTCGTCGGCGACAACAGCGCCGTGCACAGCCTGGTCAGATCGGCTGTCGACGACGTCATGGACGTGCACGTCACGCCCACCGCCGACGATGCGCTGACTGCGGTGTGGGATGGCGAGTACGACGGGGTGATCGTGCAAGAGACGCTGCCCGACATCGGCGGAGTCGAGTTGCTGCGGCTACTGCGCAGCGGGAGCAGAACCGCCGCCCTGCCGTTGATGCTCGTCACCGAACCCGATGACAGCGGTGAGCCCGCCGACGAGGCACATCACAGCGGAGTCGACGAGGTGCTTTCGCTCGACGCGACCCCCTCGGAAACGTTGACGCAACTGCGCCTGCTCACCGAGCGGAGCCTGCATGCCGGGGCTTGGCAGAAGGCGGCGTCCAGCCGGGCAAAGTCCGTCCCCAGCGAGCCAGCTGCGACGCCCGAGGAAGAAGCCGAAACTCCTCCAGCACCCAATCGTCGCGTTCGCTCAGTCCCCGTGCTCGCCGAGCGCCGGAAGCGTCAGTCGGCCAACCTGCCCAAGAGCTGACCGAGCCGATCGAGTTCGCGCCGGTTGAAGCGCTGCACGAAGTGCGCGCCGACACCGGGCAGATGCACGTGCGATGCCGACCGCAACCGGTCGACGCCTACGTGGGTCAGCACCGCGTACATGCCGCGGGCGTCGTCGGGAACCGGTTCGCGGCGCACGAGTTGCTCCCGCTCGAGCCTGTCGATCATTCGGGTCAGGCCACTGCGCGACAGCAGCACCCGGTCGGCGAGATCGGTCATGCGCAGTCGATGTTCGGGCGCCTCAGCGAGTTGCACGAGCACGTCGTAAGAGGCGATCGGCAAGTCGGCAGCCTGCGCAAGCTCAGCTTCGAGCGTGCGGATCAAATGCGCGTGCGCGCGCAGGAAAGCTCGCCAGACCGCGATCTCCTCGGCCGAGGGAGTATGACGGCCATTGCCCGCGGGTGCCTGCTCTGCGCCAACCACGGAAGGCATCGTAGGTCCGAGTAGCCTTAGTGAGTGGCAGACCAACTCACGGACCGAGCCCGACCCACCGACGAATCCGTCCGGGCGGCGCTCGCGACCGTCCAGGACCCCGACATTCGGCGCCCGATTACCGAGCTCGGCATGGTCGAATCGGTCGTCATTGCGGACGACGGCCAGGTCGCCGTCGTCGTGCTGCTCACCGTCTCGGGTTGCCCGCTCAAAGACAAAATCACTGCAGACGTGACCGCGGCAGTTCGGTCAG
This sequence comes from uncultured Actinomycetes bacterium, assembly GCA_963737705.1. Lineage (GTDB taxonomy): Bacteria > Actinomycetota > Actinomycetes > Acidothermales > Acidothermaceae > PALSA-607. The sequence continues at coordinate 1,174,164 of CAVTTP010000006.1, read as the reverse complement.
TGCCCGGCGTGACTGGTGTCGAGGTCACCCTCGGATTCATGACTGACGAGCAGCGCAAGGCACTGCAAGTGCAACTGCGAGGTCCGGGCAAGCCGGAGAAAGAAATTCCGTTCAACGATCCGAACTCGCTCACGCGAATTCTTGCTATCGCTTCGGGCAAGGGTGGCGTCGGCAAGTCATCGATCACGGTCAACGTTGCTGCGGCGCTGGCCGCCCGCGGGCTTTCCGTCGGCCTCCTCGACGCCGACGTCTACGGCCACTCGGTGCCGCGGATGCTCGGAGTGCAGACCCGACCCACGCAAGTGGCCGGCATGATCATGCCGCCGACCGCACACGGCGTCCGTGTTATTTCGATTGGCATGTTCGTTGAGGGCAACACACCGGTCGCCTGGCGCGGCACGATGCTGCACCGGGCGCTGAACCAGTTCCTCACCGACGTCTACTGGGGAGACCTCGACGTCCTGCTCGTCGATCTGCCGCCCGGTACCGGCGACATCGCCATCTCCCTGGCGCAGTTCGTGCCAGGATCCGAGCTCATCGTCGTCACAACGCCACAACAGGCGGCTGCCGAGGTCGCCGAGCGCGCAGGAACCATCGCGCTGCAGACCCGGCAGCGGGTCGCCGGTGTCGTTGAGAACATGGCGTGGCTGCCGTGCCCGCATTGTGGCGAGCGAGTCGACGTCTTCGGATCCGGTGGCGGTCAGACCGTCGTCGGTGCCTTGTCACATGCGTTTGGCACCGAGATTCCGTTGCTCGGCCAGATCCCACTCGACCCGGGATTGGTAAGTGCCGGCGACACCGGCGTGCCGTTCGTGCTGAGCCACCCCAACGCGCCGGCCTCAGTCGAGTTGTTCAAGATCGCCGACGCCTTGGCGATTCGCGAGCGCAGCCTCGTCGGCCGCCCCTTGGGCCTCCAACCCGTCTAGTCCGCTCACCGGTCGCTGGCCGATTCCTCACACTCACGTTCCTGGGCACCCGGGAGGTGCTCCTCTCCCCAGAGAAGCATCTCGTCAGCGCCTCGGAAGCTGCTTCATTGCGGAGTGCACCTGCATCTGTGCGGAATGCACGCGGACGGCGGACGGTACGACGGTCGGACGGCGGGGGGTGGCGCGCCCGCGGCGGCGGACGATTACGGGCGGCGGTAGACGACCGAGACTGCAGTCCGGGCGCCTGGCCTCGGTACCACCGCGGAGATCGGTGCGCCCAAAGCCGCTGCAGGGAAAGCCGATGTCGCTGCGCCCGCACCCGTTGGCACGGCTGCGCTGCCCGAGATCGCACCGCTGAATCCGACGACCACGCTTGCCGCAAAGCCCGCCGCAGCAACGGTGCGGGTACGTGGACGGCGCCCGGCAGGTTGGCCGGTGCGAAGCGGCCGGGACGGCGCGGTCCGGCCGAGCAATCGTCGCGACCGCGGCGAGGGTGTCAGTCGCCGCGATCCTGACAGCGCGAGTTCGCCAGGAAGCTCGACGTCCTGCGCGAGAGACGAGCCGGCTGCCGACTCGGGGATCTGTAGCAACCGCGCGAACAACGCCGTGTCGGGCAGCAACGCTGGCTGCGCGTGCGCCAGTTGCGTCTTCACCCAGCGTTGCTGTGCGACGTCACGTCGGCACTGGGCGCACTCGTCCAGATGCGTAACCGCGTGATCGTAGGCGTCACCGCCGAGCTCATCGTCGATGAGCACGCCTACCAGGTTGCCTAGATGGGTCACGACGTGGCTAGCCCCGGCATCCGGCGCGCGGCGCGAGGCCGCGGCGTGCTGATTCGCGGCCGCCGGGTGTGGTCAGGCGCGCGGTGTTCGAGTGCTGCACGCAACTGCGTGCGGCCGCGGTGGATCCGGCTGCGGACCGTACCGAGCTTGATGCCAAGCGCGTCGGCGATCTCCTCATAGGTCAGCTGCTCGATGTCGCACAGCACGACCGCGGCCCGAAACTCCGGTGCCAACGCGTCCAACGCGCGTTGCACATCGTCATCCCAATGGGCGTCGTCGTAGGCCTGCGCGGGTGTCGGTTCACGACCGGCGAGCCGATCGGAGGCGTCGTCGGCGAGGGCCTCGAAACGGATCCGTGCCCGCCGGCGAACCATGTCGAGGAACAGGTTGGTGGTGATGCGATGCAGCCACCCCTCGAAGGTGCCTGGGGTGTACGACCCGAGCGAGCGGAACACCCGGACAAACACGTCCTGGGTGAGGTCTTCGGCGTCATGAGCGTTGCCGGTCAGTCGGTAGGCCAGCCGGTACACACGGGCACCGTGCAAACGCACCACGTCGTCCCAGCTGGGCGCGGCCCAATCGGGGTCCTGAGACGGCTCAGGTTGCGGACCATCGTGGACAAGCAGGGCGGAATCTGTCATCGGGGGGACACCTCCGATGGCATCCTGCGCCCCGATCCTGAAGGAATGCTGATGGCCGTCACATGACCTCCTGAGAACTGAACGGGTTAGGGCCCGTCCCGGTTCCCGGGAGCACGGTCCTCCGACCGGACTACGCTGCGCTGAAGATCCACGGCACCCGCACGCGACCACCCCGCTCGCTTACCCGAAACGATGACTCCGACAAGTACCTGGGAGGCTGCCATCTCCGGTCTGCAATCCACGTGGGATTACACCGAGGCCTACATCGGCCAGGACGACATTTTGACGGCGGCGGCCGCCCGAGGCGTAGAGGTCGGCGCGCAGCCGATCATGCCCGGCGGTGGCGCTGCACTTCGATTTCTCGCGGCGTTGCTCGACGCCCGATCCGTCGTCGAAATCGGCACCGGCTGCGGCGTCTCGGGGGTCTGGCTGCTGCGCGGCATGAACCCTGAGGGCGTGCTCACATCGATCGACCTCGAGGCCGAGAACCAACGGCTGGCGAAGCAGGCTTACGCGGACGCCGGGTTTGCGACGGCCCGTACGCGGCTGATTTCGGGTGCCGCGCTCGACGTCCTGCCGCGCCTCACCGATGGCGCCTACGACCTTGTCTTCTGCGACGGAGAGAAGAAGGAGTACGGCGACTACTTGCGCGAGGCGCTGCGGTTGCTGCGGGTCGGCGGCGTGGTCGCGTTCGACAATGCGACGTGGCACCACCGGGTCGCCGATCCTGCGCAGCGCGATCCGGCAACCATCACGATCCGCGACCTGGGTAAGCAGTTGCGCGAAGAGCCCGGGCTGGTGCCGACGCTGTTGCCCGTCGGTGATGGGCTCCTCGTGGCCGTTAAGCGCGAGGCTTAACACCCAGCGCAGGAACCTAGCGCAGGACACCTAGCGCAGGCCGCGTAGGGGATCGGGTGCCGACAGCCACTGCAACAGCAACCTGACGCCGAAACCCGTCGGGCCTTTGGTGACTTCATGTTCGTCCGCTTCGGCTCTCCCGACGCCCGCGATATCGAGATGCGCCCACCGCCGCCGTCCAACGAATTCGCGTAGGAACAGTGCGGCGATGATCGAGCCGCCGCTGAATGCCTTGCCACCATCGATTGCCACGTTCGCCATGTCGGCGACAGACGACTCGAGAGCGGCCGCGTAGTCCTCGACGAACGGCATCCGCCAGACAGCCTCGCCGCTCTCGGTGCCAGCAGTCGTGAGGACGGCGGCCAACTTGTCGTCTTCCGTGAACATCCCGGCGTGCCGCTTGCCGAGGCCACTCGCGATCGCGCCGGTCAGCGTCGCGAGGTCGACGATGACGTCGGGATCAAGTTCCGCGTCTGCGTAGGCGAGCGCGTCAGCGAGCACCAGCCGGCCCTCGGCGTCAGTGTTGAGCACCTCGACCGTCATGCCGCCGTACTGGGTGATGACGTCACTGGGCCGCTGTGCCGAGCCAGACGGCATGTTTTCGGCGGCCGGCACGAGTCCGGTGACCTGTACCCGCACACCTAACTCACGCATCACCGACATCGCCGCGATGATCGCGCCACCGGCGGCCATGTCGGTCTTCATTGCGATCATGCCCGCGTTGGGCTTCAACGAGAGTCCGCCGGAGTCGAACGTGATGCCCTTGCCAACCAGCACGACGTGGCCGTCGACTGCGATCGCAGCGTCAGGGGTGTAGGTCAGCTCGATGAGGCGCGGCGGGCTCACCGAACCCATGCCGACCGCGACGACGCCGCCGAAGCCGTCAGCGCGCAACTCGCGGTCGTCGCGAACCCGGATCTCGAGCCCGCTCCTGCGGGCTAGCGCTGTCGCCTGCCTCGCCAGCCACGCGGGGTTCTTCGTCGACGAGGGCGTGCTCGCGAGATCGCGGGCCAGCGCGCTCGCGGTCGCGGTCGCGATGCCTGCTGCGACCGCTTCAGTGATCGCGTCCGTCACGTGGTCGACGACGAGCGTGATTGACGTCAGCGTCTCGGGCTTCGGCGAGTTGGTCACCTTGAAGGAGTAGCCGCCGAGCAACAAGCCCTCCGCCAACGCCTTGACCTGCGCAGGGTTCGCCCGCCGCGCGACAGTGATCGCCGCCGATTCGACGCTCTTCAGCCGCCGGGCGATTGCTGCGCCGGCGCGACGGTAGTCACGGGGGGTTGCCTCACCGAGGCCCGCCGCGAGGATCAGCCGCGCACCGACGGGCAGCACCCCGGCGTCCCCTACGTTGCCTTTCGTCTTCTCTCTGGTCAGCACGGCGAGCAGCGCCGCAGGGTCGGCACCGAAGCTCTCTATGTCGCCAGCTGCGCCTCGTCCGAACTGCGCGACGACCGGGTCGCCCGTGCCAGGGGTGATGGCAACCACGAGTGCAACAGCGCCCCCGGGCACCACATCTGCGAGCTTTACCGTGGGCGGCACGCATGCACCTTTCGAAGCTGGAGTACGACACAGAACTGGAGCACGACCTGGTCGACGCTACCCCCGACACGTTCGAGGCCCCGCACGAAGTCCCTGTGGGCTTCGGCGGGGCCGCGCTACGTTCGGGCCGCGCTTGGGTCTATCAGCCGACCACATTCTTGAGGGCGTCGCCAAGGGCGCTGGCCTCGTCTGCGGACAACTCGACGACGAGCCGGCCACCGCCTTCGAGGGGAACGCGCATCACGATGCCGCGGCCCTCCTTGGTGACCTCGAGCGGACCGTCGCCCGTCCGCGGCTTCATGGCCGCCATTCGCGCTCCTTTTCACGTACGGCACAAAAGGCCGTACCAGATTGCACCGTCGGCACGTCGAGCGCCGAACCCCATCGCACTGTCTTAACCAAGATTATCGTGGAGAGAGGGGGCCAGAAGGAAACCGTGGCGGCGTCCCCGTCCGGGCCAGGGCAGTTCCGAGGAGGATCTGTGTCCGAATTCTCGGCCGCTGCGGGCCATCGCGACGGGGTCAAGCTGACCATCGCGGACGCCGTGGGGACGGTCACGATCGCCAGTGACCGCGGGGCTCTCGACACCGCGACCAAGACCGCACTACGCGATGCGCTGAACCGGCTCGCCGACGATCCGGCCGTTCGCGCGGTCGTGCTCACCGGGTCGGGCGGCACGTTCTGCGTCGGCCAAGACCTCAAGGAGCACGCCGCCGCACTGTCGGTCGACGCAACCGCCGCCTGGGACACGTTGCAGGACCACTACATCCCGATCGTCACGGCGCTAGCGACGATGCCGAAGCCAGTTATCGCAGCAGTGAACGGGACGGCGGCGGGTGCGGGTGCGGCGATGGCTTTCGCGTGCGACCTGCGGCTTGTGTCGGACGTCGCGGTGTTCTATCTCGCATTCGGCGGCATCGGGTTGTCCGTCGACTCCGGGTTGTCGTGGACCCTGCCACGGTTGATCGGCTTCGGGCGGGCGACGGACTTGCTATTGCGCGGGCGGCCGGTGCCGGCGGCCGACGCGTTGGCTCTGGGTCTGGCAACCGAAGTGGTGCCTAGTGCCGGTTTGGCGGCGCGTGCAGCGACCGTTGCTGCCGAGCTCGCCGCTGGGCCAACGGTGGCATTCGGTGCGACCAAACAAGCGCTCGCTTACTCGGCCGGGCATGGCCTGCCCGATGCGCTCGATATGGAGGCCGGCATGCAAGCACTCGCCGGCACGACGGAAGACCATGCCGACGCGGTGCGCGCGTTTCTCGAGAAGCGGCCGCCAGTCTTTCGCGGCCGCTGAGCTTCGCTGCCCGAGGGCCAAATCGGTGACGCTTTTTCACCGCCCAGGTGAATTTCCGTCACTTATCCGGTGGAAGCGCTCGATCAGACGAGCGTGCGGACGTAACACGTCGCTAGGTGGTCGTTGACGATGCCGGTCGCTTGCATGTGCGCGTAGGCGGTAGTAGGCCCGACGAACTGAAATCCACGCCGCTTCAGCTCTTTCGCCATCGCCGTCGACTCCGACGTGATCGCTGGGATGTCGGCGTCGTTCTTCGGAGCGGCCCGGCGACGGGTCGGCGCGAACGACCACAACAGCTCGGACAACCCTTCCGGCACTTCGAGCGCGGCGCGCGCATTGGCCATGCTGGCTGCGATCTTGGCCCGATTGCGGACGATGCCCGTGTCGGCCATGAGCCGCTGCGCGTCAGCCTCGTCGAACTGCGCCACCGCCTCGATCGAGAACCCGGCGAACGCTGATCGAAACGCCGCCCGCTTGCGCAAGATGGTGATGAACGACAACCCCGACTGAAAGGCCTCGAGCACCAACCGCTCGAACATCGCGTCGTCGCCATGCACAGCGCGACCCCACTCGGTGTCGTGGTACTCGATGTATTCGGGAGCGCTGTGCGCCCAGTTGCACCGGCGGCGGCCGTCGGGTCCGACAACCGCAGTCACGACTTGTTCCCTGCCTCGACAAGGGCCGCGAGTCGTCGCAGCGACAGCCGCAGGAACAAAGCAACAACAGGTCGGACGGCGAGCCAAGCTGTCTCGCCGATCAGGCCCAGCGGCAGTTGCACCCACTCCGACCAGACGACGCGCGAACGACCGTCGCCGAGGTCCTCGACCTCAAAGGCGCCGGAGCCGCGTACCAGCGTTCCGGTGTGCTCGACGACGCAGCGCGCCGGACTTGCCGGTGGCGGCTGCCACTGCGAGAACGTCATGGTGTCGTGCACCGCAAACGGGCCGAGCTTGGTGATGCCCTCGATGCCCGCGCCGACGCCGTCCGTGTCACCTGTCGTGCGCTGCACGGTCGTCGCGACCATCCAGTCACCGTGCGTTTCCCAATCGGTCAACGCCGCCCAGACCCGCTCGACGCTGGCATCGACGTCGGCCGATGCGACCAGTTCGGCCACGGTGGTGCTAGCCCTCTGTTCGCGGGTCGGCGGTTCGCGGGTCGGCGGTTCGCGGGTCGGCGGTTCGCGGGTCGGCGGTTCGCGGGTCGGCGGTTCGCGGGTCGGCGGTTCGCTGGTCGGTGGTGGCCGGATTGGCCCCCGGCGGGATCGGCTGTATCGGCTGGGTGGGGGGCCCGCCACCATCGAGGACGCCGGGCGGGTAGCCGTGCGGCGCATATGGCAGCGGCTCAGCAGGTACCGGAGGTGGCGGCGGTTGCTGAGGCGGTTGATAAATGCTGGGGTCGTACGCGTACGGACTCGCCGTGGGGTCGGCCGAGGTGCTGGGTTGATCGACCGCGGTGTCGTCCGGCTGGTACCGGCTGGGATCGAATGGCGCAGGATCGAAAGCGGCGGGATCGAACGCAGCTGGGTCGTACGCATCCGACTCGTAACCCCCTGGGCCGCCCGCCGCAGGTACCACGGTGACCGCGGGCGGGTCCGCCTCGAACGGCAGGCCGGTCAGCTGTTGGATCCGCTCGTCGCGCTGCGCGATCTCGACGGCGAGCCGATCGAGTGCCTCGTCGACCTCGGCCATCCGATAGCCGCGAAAGGCAACACTGAACCTGGCGTCGGCGAGGTCCGACGCGCGCACGGGACGGTCTTGCGGCAGCGGTTGCCCCGGCCAGTCGGGTTGGAACTGCGTCATCGACCCGCCACGGCCAACAGTGACGGCGAAGATCGCAAAGATGACTCCGGCAGAGACCAGAATCCCGAACAGAAGGGGCACCCCCCGATCGTGCCATGTCTGGCTGACCGGAGGATGGCAGGCACCCCGTCTGAGCACAGGAGATCCCTGGAGAGCCAATGCCCTTGCGACTGGGTCAGCGTGAGTTCGGCGACACCGAGTTCGCTGTCATGGCGATCATCAATCGCACGCCCGATTCGTTCTTCGATCAGGGCGCGACCTTTGCGACCGAGGCGGCACTGGCTGCGGTCGACCGCGCGATCAACGACGGCGCGGACATCATTGACATCGGTGGCGTCAAGGCAGGACCGGGGCCAGACGTCGACACCGCGCAGGAGATCGAGCGGGTTGCTGATTTCGTCTCGCTGGTAAGGAAAAAGCATCCTTCGCTCGTCATTAGTGTCGACACCTGGCGTGCGGAAGTCGGCCGCGAGGTCGCTGCTGCCGGTGCGGACCTGCTCAATGATGCGTGGGGTGGCCACGAACCTGAGCTGGCTGAGGTCGCGGCTGCCGCCGGTATCGGCCTGGTGTGCTCGCACGCCGGCGGCCTAGCCCCGCGCACGGACCCACATCGGGTGAGTTATGACGACGTCGTACGCGATGTCATCGACACGGTGACCGGGTTGGCGCAGCGGGCGGTCACGGTCGGTGTGCGAGCAGACGGGATCCTGATCGACCCAGCGCACGACTTCGGCAAGAACACCCGGCATTCACTCGAAGTGAGCCACCGGCTCGACGAGTTGGTCGCGACGGGTTGGCCGGTGCTCGTCGCACTGTCGAACAAGAAGTTCATCGGCGAGACGCTCGACCTCGCCGCGGGCGAGCGGCTGACCGGAACCCTCGCGGCCACTGCCGTCGCTGCGTGGCAGGGTGCTCGCGTCTTTCGGGCGCACCAGGTTCGGGAGACCCGGCAGGCGCTCGACATGATCGCGTCGATGCGTGGGTACCGGCAGCCCGCGGCCGCGAGACGCGCCCTCGCCTGAGCCGGCGTTAATGCAACCGCGGAGTTGCAATTGACCGGACGAGGTGCAACTCTGTGGTTGCACAAAGTTGTCAGCAACCGAGGAGCCACCATGCAGGACACGATCGAACGCAGCATCGCCATCAACGCGCCCCTCGAGCGGGTGTGGGACCTTGTCACCGAACCGGGCTGGTGGGTGCCGAGCGACGCACCCGTCGATGCCGACCGCACTGCCGGCGCTGTCGTCGTCCGCGAGTCGGAGAAGTGGGGACGCTTCCCCGTCGAGGTCGTCGAGCTCCGGCCGATGTCGTATGCGGCCTTTCGCTGGTCACCGACCTACCCCGGCGACGACCTGACTCCCGGCCGCACCACGCTGATCGAGTTCACCGTGACACCGACCGACGACGGCGTATCCGTGTCAGTGGTCGAGAGCGGATTCGCGAAACTCGATGCACCTGACGCCGTCAAGGCCCAGGGCATCGAATCGAACTCCGACGGCTGGACCCAGCAGCTCCAGGCGCTGCGTACGCAAGCGGAAGACTGACCCACCACCGCGATGCCAACGACCGCCATGCCAACGACCGCGATGAAGGTAGAGACCGTCCTCGGCGCGCTCGCCGACCCGACGCGTCGCCACGTACTCGAGGTGCTGGCTGCCTATCCCGCAGCCAGCGCCTCGGTGCTGGCTAGGCAGCTGCCGATCAGCCGCCAGATGGTGCTCAAACACCTCGGCGTTTTGCAGGGTTCCGGCTTGGTTCGGTCGGCCAAGGCGGGCCGCGAGGTGCTGTTCCAGGTGCAGTCCGCGCCGCTGTCGGAGACCGCAGACTGGCTGTCGTCACTCGCGGCGCAATGGGACTCCAGGCTCGCCGACTTGAAGTCGCGCGCCGAAGCGACGGCCTGATTAGCCGGCCAGGAGGCCGAGACCGTCGAGCACGGTGGCATTCGGCAACGCGGCTAGTGTCGAGCCGGCGACCACGATCTTCGAGCGGCGCACCCCACTCCCAACCACCACGTCGCCCGCGTCAACAACCGCGCGGTCGATGAAGATCGGCCAGTCGACCGGCAAGCCGATCGGGGTGATCCCGCCGTACTCCATCGCGGACTCCGACACTGCGACGTCCATCGAAGCGAACGAGATTTTCTTGGCGCCGAGCGTTCGGCGTACCAGCCCGTTCACATCCGCGCGCGTGGTCGCGAGCACTACGCACGCTGCCAACGTTGTCACGTCACCGCGACGTCCGGCGACGACAACGCAGTTCGCCGATTCTTCAGCCAGCACGCCGTAGCGCTCACAAAACGCGGCAGTATCGGCGAGTGTGGGATCGATCTCGGTGACCGTGATCGAGGCTGCCAATTCGGGTCGCAGCGCGCGCAACGCGATCACCACCGGCTGACCGAGGAGGTCAACGTTTTCTAGTGCGGGCAGGGAATTCAGGCGCAGTTGCAACGGAGTACCGGTCACGGGTCTGACTCCAGAACTTCGCCGGCCGTGGGCACGATGGGCACCTGTTGCGCCTCCAACATGTCGAACGCTTCACCGACGTCGGTCGCCCACGAGATCGCATCACGCACGGCCGGCCGTGCGAACCCACGCAGGACCAGATCGTCGACCTGCGCACGCATCATCGCGAAGACACCATCGGGATCCAGGACGACGAGAGGCTTGTCGTGCATTCCAAGCGTTCGCGACACCCAGATCTCGAAGATCTCATCGAGGGTGCCTAGACCGCCCGGTAACGCCAGGAAGCCGTCTGACCGACTGTCCATCTGACCTTTGCGCTCACGCAAATCTCGCGTCACGACGAGCTCATCGGCATCGGCGTCAGCGACCTCCATATCGACGAGCGCCTGCGGGATCACGCCCGTCGTGTGGCCGCCGCCGGCCCGAACCGCGCGAGCAACGGCGCCCATGCACGAGACGCTTCCGCCGCCGGACACCAGACCGTAGCCGCGGCGAGCGATCTCGGTGCCGACCTGGGTCGCTAGCTCGATGTAGCGCGGATCGATGCGCTCGCTCGACGCGCAATACACACAGATCGTGGTCATAGGTCAGCCGTCACAGTCACTTGTCGCCGGGTCAGGGCGTCGGGGTTCGATAGCGGCTGGCCTCGGCTCGCTCGATGAGGCTGACGATCTCGTCGATGTCGTCTGTGACATGCAGGATGTCGATGTCAGACGCATTGATCGTGCCCGCGGGAACGAGGGTGTCGCGCATCCAGGTAAGCAAGCCATTCCAGTACGCCGAGTTGTACAGCACGACTGGAAACGAGGTGACCTTGCGCGTCTGCACCAACGTGAGCGATTCGAAGAGTTCGTCCAATGTGCCGAAGCCGCCGGGAAAGACAACGAATGCCTGCGCGTACTTCACGAACATTGTCTTGCGCGCGAAGAAGTAGCGGAACTGGATTCCGATGTCGACCCAGTCGTTGAGCTTTTGCTCGAAGGGCAGCTCGATGCCGAGCCCGACGGAGACGCCGCCCGCTTCACTGGTGCCTTTGTTGGCGGCCTCCATGATGCCCGGGCCACCACCGGTGATGACCGCGTAGCCGGCGCGCGCCAACGCAGCGCCTAAGCGCTCGGCGGCCGCGTAGTTCGGATTGTCAATGTGCGTGCGTGCAGAGCCGAACACCGACACCGCGGCGCCGAGCTCGGCGAGCAGCCCAAAACCTTCAACGAACTCGGACTGGATGCGCAGCACCCGCCATGGGTCGGTGTGGACCCAGTCGGAGGATCCCCGGTTGTCGAGCAGCCGCTGGTCGGTCGTGGTGGTCGGCACCTGCGCGCGGCGCAGCGTCACCGGCCCGCGCTTCTTCTCGGGCGGCGGCGTGGACGGGTGCTGCGTCGGTGCATCCGATTCGGTCATACACCGCAGGCTAACGTCGACGGCACAGGTTCAGCTCGAGGGGCACCAGTGTTCAGACCCAGCTACGGACCCGATCGCAGTAGGCAAGGATGGAAGCGACACAGTCGACGGAGGTCGCGCATGAAAACGAGAACGCTTGGCCAGGGACTGCAGGTCTCGGCGATCGGCTACGGCTGCATGGGGCTGAGCGGGGTCTATCTGCCGGCGCCCACCAGGCAAGACGGCGTCGCAGTGATCCGAGCAGCAGTTGAGCGAGGCGTCACGTTCTTCGATACCGCCGAGGTGTACGGCCCGTTCGTGAACGAGGAGATCGTAGGTGAGGCTCTCGCGCCGGTGCGCGACGACGTCGTTATCGCGACGAAGTTCGGCTGGGCGTATGACGACGACGGAAAGCAGCTCGGCCTCTCGAGCAGCCCGGAACACATCAAGGCGGCGGTCGATGGGTCCTTGCGGCGTCTCCGCACCGACTACATCGACCTGCTGTACCAACATCGCGTCGACCCCGCCGTCCCGATCGAAGACACCGCAGGCGCCGTACGCGAACTCATCAATGCCGGCAAGGTGCGGCACTTCGGTTTGTCCGAGGCTGCACCGAAAACTATCCGGCGAGCGCATGCCGTACAGCCGGTGACGGCACTGCAATCGGAGTACTCGGTGTGGTGGCGTGCGCCAGAACTCGAGATCATCCCGACGCTGGCTGAGCTCGGCATCGGATTTGTTCCGTTCAGTCCACTGGGTAGGGGATTTCTCACCGGCACGATCGACACCAGTACGACATTCGAAGCCGGCGACATGCGCAACGGGCTACCGCGGTTCGCGGCCGATGCTCGTGCCACCAACCAAGCGGTGGTCGATCTGCTCACCCGGATCGCGACGCGGCTGAACGCGACCGCGGCCCAGGTCGCACTCGCCTGGCTGCTGGCTCAGCAGCCGTGGCTCGCTCCCATTCCGGGCACCCGCAAACTTGCCCGGCTCGAGGAGAACCTGGCGGCCGCCGATCTCGAACTCGCCGGCACCGACGTCGACGAGATCACGACGGTGTCGGCCAACATCGCCGTCGAGGGTGCTCGCTACCCGGAGGACACGGAAAAACTGGTCGACCGCTAGCCGATGCTCATTGCGGCGGCTTGCGTGGGTCGATGAGATCTGCGCGCACGCCCGGCATCAGCAAGATTCCGGCCATCACCAGCGGCGGTACCAGCACGACGGTGTCGGCAACCGAGTCAGCGGCGAGCGCGAAGCCTGCGGGCACCGCGCCTATGAGCGCGAGCAACACAACTGCCGACCAGTAGCCGCGGGGTTCGCGACGCACGAGTGACCACGCACTCGCGACAGTCAGTACCGCGAAGACGAGGAACACCACGCCGACCAGCGGTCGGCTGCCGAGCAGGCCGATGCCACCAATGAGCCCGACGAATGCGGAGAGGCCCAGCATGACCAGCGCGAATGCGAGCACGGGCGGCACCCGTCGTCCCTGTCGTGACGCAGGAACATCCCCGAACGCCGGCCGCTGCGGCTGCCGCTTGGGTGACCCGACCACCTGGCGCCGCAACTGACGGCGGCCGGCGCTCGGATCACGGGGCGTCGGCGAGCGGCCTTCGAGGCGGCTCATCCGCCGCCGGAAAGACGTGCGCCGGTGAGGTAACCGAGCAACGTCTGCTCCACGCGTTCGATGACCCGCACGTCGACGCGCTCGTCGCGAGTGTGCGCCACGTCGGGGTCGCCGGGGCCGAAGTTCACCGCAGGTATGCCGAGCTCCGCGAATCTCGCCACGTCAGTCCAACCAAACTTCGCGACGGGTGGCAACCCGATCGCGGCGACGAACGCGGCCGCCGCGGGTTCTTGAAGTCGCGGCAATGCCCCGGGCGCGGCATCGGTCGCGATGACTTCGTACCCAGCGAAGACTTCACGCACATGCTCGACTGCGCCGGCGACATCGCGGTCAGGGGCGAACCGGAAGTTGATTGTCACCGTGCACGCGTCGGGTATCACGTTGCCCGCGACGCCACCGTTGATGCGTACGGCCGAAAGCCCTTCGCGGTAAAGACATCCGTCGATCTCCACCGAGCGCGGTCGGTAGTCGGCCAACCGCTGCAGCACCGGCGCCGCAGCGTGGATCGCGTTGTGACCAAGCCACGCCCTGGCCGAGTGGGCGCGGGTACCGCTCAGTGTGATCTCCACTCGCACGGTGCCCTGGCAGCCCGCCTCGACCGCGCCACTCGTCGGTTCGAGCACGATCGCCAGGTCGCCGCGAAGCACATCGACCCGTTGCCTCGCGAGGCGGCCGAGGCCGTTGCGGTCGGACTCGATCTCCTCGCAGTCGTAGAACACGTAGGTGAGGTCGTAAGGCGTACCGCGACCCCCCGATGGTCGCAGCCCCCCGGATGGCCGCAAGAGCGCGGCCATCCGCAACATCACCGCGACACCCGACTTCATGTCACTCGATCCGCAGCCGTGGAGGATGTCGCCGTCGCGTCGCGAGGGCACGTTGTCGGCGATAGGCACAGTGTCGAGATGCCCTGCCAGCACGATGCGTTGTGGTCGGCCGGCATCAGTTCGCGCGAGAACGACGTTGCCGTCTCTCTCCACCGCGAGGTAGCCGAGTTGACGCAACGCCGACTCCACGTCGTCCGCTATCGGCTTTTCATCCCCACTGACCGATGCGATGTCGACGAGTGCCGTCGTGAGCGACACCACGTCGGTCTCGATGTCTATCGGCATGGCATTACTCCGCCACGCCGTGCTCGCGAAGCACGTCGTTCAACACGAGTTTGTCGTGCGCCTGGCCCTCATCAAGGCGCCGGAGCACAAGCAGGCACGGCATGCCGAATTCGCCACCAGGGAACGACTTCACCCTCGTGGATCCGACGCACACCGACCATGCAGGGGCTTCGCCGCGCGGCAACTCGTGGCCACTGACCGCGTCGAACACGTGCGTCGACGCGGTCAGGATGCAGCCAGCCCCCAGCTTGGCGCCGCGGCGCACCCGAGCGCCGTCGACGACCATCGAACGCGACCCGATGAACGCGTCGTCCTCGACCACAACGGGCACAGCGTTCGGTGGCTCCAGCACTCCGCCGAGCCCTACTCCACCAGACAGATGCACGCGCTTGCCGACCTGCGCACACGAACCGACTGTCGCCCAGGTGTCGACCATGCTGCCTTCGTCGACGTAGCCGCCGATGTTCACGAAGCTCGGCAAGAGCACCGCTCCGGGTGCGACGAACGCACCCCATCGCACGATCGCGCCCGGCACCACGCGTACACCGTCGAGACGCGTCTTCAGCGGCATCCGGTCGTGGTAACGGAAGTCACCCGCCGACGACTCGTGCATCGCCAACACCTTGAACGACAACAAGATGGCTCGCTTCGCCCGCTCGTCGACGACGACAGCGTCAGACGACGGGTCGACCCAGGCCACCCGGGCTGCGCCCTGGTCGAGCTGGTCGACCGCCTCGACGATCACAGCCCGCGCGGTGCCGTCGCCTGGGTTTAGGTCGGCGCGACGGTCCCACAGCGCGTCAATCTCGGTGGAAAGCGGACTAGTGATCAGCGGCCCCATGGCCGTTGACACTACCCAGTGATCGCGCTTGCCCGAGTAGGAGCGCGCCCGGCGATAGATTCGACGTTAGCCATGACGACGTCCGATCGGCCCACGCACCCAGTGCGGCGCGCGCGCCGGCCCCGCCGGCAGTCCCGCCGCGTCCGGCTGACCAGGACCATCGTCGTTTTCGTCTCCCTCGCGTTGGTCGCGACGGCGGTCGTGTACGGCGTGAAGTCGCTCACCCCGCACCACTCGGTCGCCGACAGTTGTCAGGTCGTGGGCCAGACCACCGGCACCGTCTACGCCCTTGAACCGCAGCAGCTGCTGAATGCTTCGATCATCACCGACGTGGCAATGCGGCGCGGTCTGCCTGAGCAAGCGGTGATCGTCGCCCTCGCTACAGCCCAGCAGGAGTCGAAGCTTAAGAACCTTGACTACGGGGACGCCGATTCGGTCGGTCTGTTCCAACAGCGACCTAGTCAGGGGTGGGGTTCCGAAGAGCAGATCCTTGACCCGGTCTATGCGAGCGGCAAGTTCTTCGACGCGCTGGTCAAGGTACGGAACTGGGAGGGCCTCACCGTCGCGGCCGCGGCGCAGGCCGTGCAGCGCAGCGCGTTCCCCGACGCCTACACGTCGTGGCAACCACTCGGCACAGCACTCGGCGCAGCGCTGACCGGGTTGACGCTGACGCAGCTCACCTGCCGCCTGGGACACCCTGGTCTCGATGTGAAAGGCGACAACAGCTCGAGTGCGGACTCGACCCTCGCGTCTCCCGCCGCCTCGACCGCGCCCGCAGCCGATCTGCCCACAGCGACCTCCCTGGTGGGAGCAGTCTCTGATCTGACGTCTGGACTCGCGTCCGACTTGCAGATCACCGCGCCGACAGTTGTCGCGCATGGGACGAAGTCGGCCACGATCACCATCACCGGACTCACCCCCGTTGGCAGCGGCAGCGGGGTTGACCCAGGCAACGACGCTGGCGCCGACCATCGTGCGGCGACCGTCGCGGCATGGGCACTGGCCCACGCATCGGAAGGCATCACGTCGGTCGTCGCCGGTACGCAGGAATGGCGCCCCGATCGCGACGGCTGGCATCCGACCAGCACCGTCGCGGCGTCCGGTGCCGTGATCATCACCGTCGCCACGCGCTAGCCAGGTTGCTTCGCATCGGATCACACTGTGCCGGTGACCGATCTGCGTGAGGTCAAGCCGAGCGTCGAGGCGTTACTCGCCGGCGCTACGTCGCGCGAACCGATGAAGACCGCCGACTCGCTGTCGAGTGCGAGCTTCGAACGCGTCGTGATCGACGGCCAGCGCTACGTCGTCAAACACCTGTCGACCGCATCCGACTGGATCATGCGCGCCACCGGGGATGTCGCCTGCCGGCCGCTTTGGGTATGGCGCACCGGCCTGCTCGACGCGCTGCCTGACTGCCTCGACCCGCTCATCGTCGACGTCGCGCACGATTCGCAAACCGGGGTCACAACCCTTCTCATGCCGGACGTCGACGGCTACCTCGTGCCGGAAGGTTCGGCTGTGCTTCCACTGGAACAACACCACCGATTCCTCGACCACATGGGTGCATTGCACGCCGCGTTCTGGAACTGGGATGGTCCAGCGGCACTGACTCCGATGGCCAATCGCTACACCGCTTTGGTGCCGCTCACCGGACGAGTCGAGCGCGACCTCGGTCACCAGGGCGGCGTGCCTTCGGTACTCGAGTCGGCGTGGCAGCGACTCGTTGAAGCGTCACCCGAGATGGGCGAACTCACCGTCGCCCTTGCTTCCGATCCCGGCTCACTCGTCGACGCGCTCGCGCAGACTCCAACGACGTTCATCCACGGCGATTGGAAGGCTGGCAATCTCGGCAGCCAGCGCGACGGGCGAACGATTCTGCTCGACTGGCAGTGGCCCGGCCGGGCTGCTGGGTGCGTCGATCTGGGCTGGTACCTCGCAGTGAACTGCGATCGGCTGCCCGAATCAAAAGAGACCACCATCGCGGGCTATCGCGAGGCGCTGATCCGCCACGGCGTCGATGTCGATGAGTGGTTCGATCGGCAACTCGACCTCGCGTTGCTGGGCGCGTTCGTGCAACTCGGCTGGTCGAAGACCGACGATCCCGTCGAACTCGGCTGGTGGGTCGATCGGGCGCTGCCGACCGCCCGCGGCTTGCTGCGATGACGGGTTCAGACGACGTCACGGCCGACGTCCGCGCTGCGTATGACGCGACCGGCGCGGCGTGGGACAACGGCCCGCGACGCGTCTATGCCCAGCTGGCCGCCGTCCTGCTTGATGAACGCCCTGTTTCCTTCGACGGTGCAATCGCAATTGACGTCGGCGCCGGAACCGGTGCGGCGACAGCCGAATTGGTGCGGCGCGGCGCGCACGTCACTGCCATCGATCTCTCGATTGGCATGCTGCGGCGGATGACAGGCGCTGTCGCCGTCGGGGACGTCGTCCGGTTACCGATTCGCGACAACGCGGCGGACATCACCGTCGCCGCGTTCGTGCTGAACCACTTGCCACGAGCAGCTGATGGGTTGCGCGAACTTGCCAGGGTGACGCGGCCCGGCGGGGTTGTGTTCGCGTCAGTGTTTGGCGAAGGACCTGCTCATCCGTCGAAGGAGGCGATCGACAAAGTCGCGGCGCGCTACGGCTTCGCAGTCCCGGATTGGTACGTGCAGATGAAAGAGTCGTTCGAACTTCAGGCCACTACTCCCCAGGCCCTCGCAGCGCTTGCTCGTCAGTCAGGACTGCGGGACGGCGCAGCCAAGCTCGTGACGGTCACGCCGGCGATGACCGACACCGATGTCGTCAATTGGCGGCTCGGCATGGCGCATCTGGCGCCGTTCGTCGCGAGCCTGCCACCAGAACGAGCGAAAGCCCTAGCGGACGACGCGTGCGTGGCGGTTAGGGGAATGCCACCGCTAGCAATCGAGATGGTCACCCTTAACACCGTCTCCTCGCACTTTCCGTAAGTTCGAGGTATTTGTCCGCGCCATCCCGACTCTTCTCCTTCGTAGCCGCCCATCCAGCGGGCGGCCTTAGGAGGACGTCATGTCAGGAGACAGCAGGCGCATCATTGGCGCTGCGAACCCAAGGGCGCTGGCCGAACTTCGCGCCGGTCGCCAGATCGACTGGTCAGCCGAAGAAGACGGCGGCGCCAAACTCATCGCTCAATTGCTCGACATGCCGCTACACAAGATCGTCGACCCGAAGCACGGCTCGCCCATCTACGCTGGCGTTCCGTTGCACTTCGGTGCCGGTGGTGGCCAGACACAGGTCGACCCGGAAGTTGACCTGCGCAGGGTGTTCGAGACGACCCCGCGCGCGACACAATTGCTGCGCGACGATCTGCTCAGCGACGCCACACTCAAGGGCGACGGCACCAGCATCCATCAGCTGTCCGCGCAGACCGCCGACACTCTCGGCACCGCACTACGCAAGGTGTCAACGTCCCCGGTTCAAATGGCCGATGACGTGCACACCAAGCGCGCCGCGGAGGTCGCAACCGCTACCCGACTCTCCGAGCTCGCGTCGGCCACCTTTGTCGAGGCAGGCAAGTCACTCGGAAAGTTGAACCGCGACTACCTCATCCTGCCGCCGAGCTGGCTCAAGAACCTGCTCTCCGACCTCGACTTCGGGATGCGTGGCGAGTTCTTCGTTGACGGACCGACGGCGACGGCACCCGTCCAGGGTGGTCTTGGCGACTGCTGGCTCATCGCGGCGATGGCCTCGGTTGCATGGACGCACCCCGAGTTGGTGTCGGAGCGCACCCGGCGCGAGAACATCCCCGGCAGCGTCGATGCCGGCAACGCCGATCTGTACTTCGAGTTCACCGACCAGCTCACGATCCCGGTGCTGTTCTTCACCATCTCGATCCCGTTCGTGTTCACGATGTGGATCGGCGAAGAGCTGCCGCAGACATCCGACGGCGGCTGGATCTACGCACGCTCATCGGTCGCCGGCGAGACCTGGCCCGCAGAGATCGAGAAGGCAGCAGCGGTCTGGCGCAGTGGCGGAAACGCGGACGACCCGCGCAGCAGCGACTACGCGCACCTGAACGGCGGCGACCCCGCATGGGCGGTGCACATCTTGACCGGCAAGACACCCTGGTACCACTGGGCGGACGCCGATGACACGTGGTCAACGATCCGCTCTCACTGCTCGGGCCAGCGCACGACGGATCCGCTCGTCGCCTGGACCTGGGGCAGCAGCGACGACTCCCCCAACAAGGTCGACTACGGCGACGCCCACATCGCGGCGAACCACGCGTACTCGATCCTTGGCACCTGGGAGACGAACAACCGCCAGTACGTGATCCTGCGCAACCCGTGGGGCTGGTACGAGGCGACGCTGAACAGCTACGCAGGTACATGGACGACGCCCGAGAGCTGGGGCAACGCCGATGCGACGTTGCCAGGCGACGGAGTCTTCGCCCTCGAGATCCACACGTTCCGCGAGTACTACATGGGATTCGGCGGCGCGTCTTAGCTCACGCAGAGGTCAACCGACGAGCGGCTTCGGCGACGCGCTCGTCGGTTGCGGTCAACGCGATGCGCACATGCCGTCGTCCGGCCTCGCCGTAAAAGCTGCCAGGACCCGCAAGAATCCCCAACTGCGCGAGCCACTCGATACTGGCCCAGCAGTCCTCGTCACGAGTAACCCACAGGTACAGACCGCCTTGCGAGTGTTCGACCTTGAATCCCGCAAAAGCCAGTGCGGGCAACAAAATCGTGCGTCGGGCGAGGTAGCGCGCGCGTTGCTCTTCGACGTGAGTGTCGTCGCCGAGTGCAGCTACCATCGCGGCTTGCACCGGCGCTGGCACGATCATGCCGGCGTGTTTGCGGACCTCGAGCAACTCGGCGATCAGCTCGCCGTCGCCGGTGACGAAGCCAGCTCGGTACCCCGCGAGGTTAGAACGTTTCGACAACGAGTGGACGGCGAGAAGTCCCGCATGTGAGTCACCGCAAATCGAGGGATGCAACACCGACAGCGCCGGCACCTCGTCGTCCCAGCCGAACTCGAGGTAGCACTCGTCGGACACCACGATCGTGCCGCGTTCGCGTGCCCACTCGACAACCTTGCGCAGGTGCTCGACGCCGAGCACCTGGCCATGCGGGTTGGCAGGCGAGTTCACCCACAGCATCGCGAGCCGCGCCGGCCCGATCGCGAGTGTGCTGTCGACGACCAGGGGTTGCGCGCCGGCCAATCGCGCGCCGACGTCGTAGGTCGGATACGCAAGTGCGGGAATGCCTACGGTGTCGCCCGCTCCCATGCCAAGCAGTGTCGGCAACCACGCCACGAACTCCTTGGCCCCGATGGTCGGCAGCACGTTCGCGGGGTCCGCGCCGGTTACTCCGTGACGGCGGCGCAGCCAGCCGGCTGCCGCTTCGCGCACAGCCGGCGTCCCGTACGTTGCCGGATAGCCGGGGGTATTGGTGGTCGCCGCTAACGCGTCCTGCACGACGGCAGGGACGTCATCAACCGGCGTCCCGACTGAAAGGTCGACGACGCCACCACCATGGGCGCGCGCCGTGGCGACGTAGGGGGCCAGGCTGTCCCAGGGGAAGTCGGGCAGCTCTAAGCCACGACGGCCCGCCGCTCGACGACTCAGTGCGTCTCCTGCTCCTGCGGCGGCAGCGCGGCGATCAGCGGGTGGTCCTTGGTGACCGGGCCGAGCTTCGAGGCGCCACCAGGCGAGCCGAGGTCGTCGAAGAAGTCGACGTTCGCCTTGTAATAGTCCTTCCACTGATCCGGGACATCGTCCTCGTAGAAGATCGCCTCGACCGGGCAAACCGGCTCGCAGGCGCCGCAGTCGACACACTCGTCGGGGTGGATGTAGAGCATCCGCCCGCCTTCGTAGATGCAGTCGACCGGACACTCGTCGACGCACGCCCTGTCCTTGAGGTCGACACAGGGCTGGGCGATCACGTACGTCACGGGGAGTCCCTTCCTCGGAAGCGGTGAACCGCACCTAGTATCGGCGAACCTGACCTCCTGTCGATGCTTGGGGTGTCCGGCGTGTCTACCGATTCGAATCACGAGCTCTCCCCCGACGACGTCGGAGCCCGCGTCAGCGTGCGTTACCGCCTGGAATCCGGCGCGACAGACGTTGTGGGCGATCTTGAAATTCTGGACGCCGATCAGCTGGCGATTCGGCGATCCGACGGCTCGTTGACAGCCATCGCTGCTCCTTCGGTGGTGGCGGCGCGGGTGGTCGGGCCCTCGCTGCTCGCGGCCCGAGAACTCGAAGAAGTCAGCGGCCGGATCTGGCCGGCACCGGACGAGGAGTGGCTCGGTCGGTGGTGGCTGCGGTCGGCGGGCGGCTTCACCGCGCGGGCGGGTGCGGTGCGACCGCTCGGCGATCCTGGTCGCCCGCTCGACGACGCGCTCGCCTACGTCGTTGCCTGGTATGCGTCGCGTGGCCTGCCGGCCATGATCCGGGTGGTCAGTGGCAGCAACCTTGGCGCCGAACTCGACCGTCGCGGATGGGGGGGCGCGACACAGTGCGTGGTGCAGACCGCGACCGTTGCCCGGCTAGCGCGGCTGCTCGGAGGCCGCGCTCTGTCAGGACCGTCGCCCGTCGTGCACACCGCCGCCGTCCCGCCGTCGTCTTGGCTCCAGAGGTATCACGGCGGGTCGATCACGCCGGTCGCGCTTCAGGTGCTGACCGGCGCATCGGAGGTCGTGTTCGCAACGATCGAGACTGGCGACGCGACTGCCGCTGCGGTCGCCATCGGGCGGGCGGCCGTCGAGCCACCGTGGGTGGGGTTCGCGGCCATCGAGGTCGATCCGCAGCTGCGACGGCAAGGCCACGCGCGCGCCGTCATGGTGACGTTGACGGAATGGGCGGCTTCTCGTGGCGCGGTGCGTGCGTGGCTCGAGGTTCTCGCCGATAACCATGCGGCGCTGGCGCTGTACGCATCGCTGGGCTTCACCGACCACCACCGCTACAGCTACCGCACACCACCGCTCTAAGTAGCCGGGATGATGGTGAGCCCCTCGCCCGTAGCGAAGCTGTCATCGCTGAGCCACCACACAAACTTGGCAGTGCCGGCCTCAGTGGGAATGTTGATCTGCATCTTTAGAGTGATCGAGCCGTCTGCGGGGACGGCCGGCGTCGTTTCGCAATCGATCGGGCCCGTGACTTGGGTGATGCCATCTGTACCGACCGGGTTGTCGACGAGGGCTTTCCAAGTCGGACACGGGTCTAGTGCGATGGCGACGCTCTTGGGGTTCGACACGGTGACCGTGTAGGAGAGGGTGGCGCCAGCGGTTGCGGTCGCCGGCGCGTGCATCTGCAACTGCAATGCGTCCCACGGGCCGGGAGATGACGGCGGCGGGCTTGACTCCGGAATCGGAAGCAAGTGGAAGCTGCTGACGTCGAGCCCGCAGAAGGCGTTGACGGGCGCATCCAGTTCGACGGTTGTCTGGTTCTGCAGGGTCGCCAGTAGCCGTGAGTAGAGCCTGCTATCGCCAATGTCTCCGCCGTTACAAGTGTCTCCAGTGCCGATGATGAGCTCCGCCTGTGCGCCCGGGGTGAGCTGCACCGGACTCGGCGACGGGTCCTCCTGAATGAAGAAGGTGCCCTTGGTGAAGTTCAGCTGTTGCCAGCGGTCACCCTGCCAGCCCTGCAGGCGAACGGGATAGCCCTGAAGAATGCAGTTGCTGCTGCCGGTATTCGTCAGCACAAACGGTTGCGAGAGGTTTCCGGTGGCCGCTCCTCCGGACTCTGCCGTCACGGAGAGGTCGGATGCCCGGCACGACTGCGACGTGTCCACTGCGGTTGCGGAGGAAATCGCTGCCTGCGCTGGACTCGAGAGCGGAGCCCCGGCCGGACTCGACATCGGAGGCGAGGAATCAGCGACCGGCGCACTCGCGGTGGCCGACGAAATCGGGGTCGTCGACGCAGCTATGGTGCCCGCGTTCCGGGATCGCCACTGATAGCCGATCGCGACCGCTGCAACCAGTACGGCGACCGCGACGGCGGCACCAAGCGCCGCGGCACTGCGGCGGCGATGGTCAATCTGCGATGAAGGTAACCACGCATCCGGTGTTGGCATACATCACCGACGTCCGACCCAACACTTCGGTTGCACGAAGGATCAGCTGAGCGCGTGCCTTCTCGGCTCGTACTGCATCGCCACGGCCCCCGACTCGAACTCCAGACGGTTGACGAGATTCAAGTCAACACGCTTAGACATCCCAGCGAACAACGTCGGCCCGTGACCGACTAAGGCCGGGTGCACGACGAACTCGTACTCGTCGATCAATCCCAGTTCCGCCAATGTAAGTGACAGCTGCACGCCAGCTACGAACAATCCTTTGCCCGGGCGGGCAGCCGCCACGCTGCTTGCATCATTTCGTAGGTCACCCGGCCAAAGAGGAGCGCATCGGCGCGCTGGAGGTTCTCGGTGGCGTGACGGTGAATATCTTGGTCTGCAACGAATACGCGATGGTCGCAGCACCCGTCCAACGTGACGTTGATGGAATACCGAAGGGGACGCATCGCGTGAGAATATCCGGCGCAATGTGCCTGCTCGGTGACTACTTGCCGGTGCGCTCGCGATGTCGACACCCTGGCCAGCAGCACGGCCGACGCTGGCCTTCCTCGAGCTCTTCCTGAGTGCGTCGAATCCGGCGTTCTCGAGTCGACCCCTGCTTGGCATCCTCGACCCAACAAATGAATTCGTTGCGGGCCAGCGGCGTGATGTCCATCCAGGCGTCGAGTGCCGTGGTGTTAGCGGTTAGCGCCTTGCGCAGGTCCGCAGGCATCTGATGCACCACGCCGCCCGGCACCCGACCGCTACTCACATGGTCACCGTAGCGGCGTGGATAGCAACTTGCGTAAAGTCCACCGTTTCCCCATGTCCCTGCGCGTCCCGGCATTCAGCGCATCCCCGATATGCAATGCATTCACGACGGCCGGAGCATTCACGACTGCCGGAGCAGCCTTGACGGCCGGAGCAGCCTTGACGGCGACCCTTCAAAGGCAAGTGGCATCAGCGCTGCAAGTCGCAGCACGACCCGGTCGGGAAGTCCCGGTCCGCCGGCGATCCGCGCATGGGGCCGGCCGACGATCGGCGCACCCGCCGGGTCGCGCTGCGCATCATCGGCGCCGCGTTCCGCGGAACGCGGCCTTCTGGTGCTACGGCCCGCTCCCGTGAGCTACGTCGTGTTAGCGACGTCGTGTTAGCAGAGACAGTCGTGTTAGCAGAGACCAATGCAGCTAGCTCGCAGCGATCTGCACGATCGAGCCGTCGGTTGCTGCCCAGACGCCGTGCGGACCCACTGAGAGGCGCTGCACATCCAGACCCGTCACGTCGCCAATCTTGGCCTTCTTGGCGATGCTGAACTCAAGTACATGACCTGGCATCGCGACGTACACAGTGTCGCCGTCAATCGCCGCCGCCGTCGGCGTCACATCGCTGAGGCCGACGCCATACTCGAGCTGGGATTCCGCTACGCCGGTCGTTGCGTTGTAGACATCGAGCTGGCCGAGGCCATTCGCGACCACCACAACCGACGAGCCGACTGCGACCTGGCCAGCGTTGCCGGGTTGTGCGAACCCGATCACGACGACGTCGGGGCTATCAACCCTCTGCAGCTGCGTCGAGTCCTGGTTCATGAACCAAACGCCCGCCGGCCCCGCCGCCACCTGCGGACTATCTCCCTCAGCGGGGATGACGTCTTTTGTGGTGGCGACCAGCGTCGACGGATCGACGGTCTGCACCGTCTGTGAAGGCGTAGAACTCCGGCAGCACTCAGTCACCCACAGTTGATCGCCCTGCGCGAGTAGCGTGTCAGTCTCGGCCGGTTGCTTCGTCGCGCGCAGTACGACGCCGGACGTCGCGTTGCGGGCCTCCAGTTGACCGGTGTCGAACCGTACGTCGAAGAGCTCGCCGTCGGCGGTTGTCGCCGCGATGATGCTGTTGCGGGACTGTCCAACGTGCAGCGACGTTGAGGCGCCAGTCTGCGGATCAATCCTGGTCAGGATCGCGTCCTCCCACGACGAGAGCCACAACCCTCCAGCCGTATCGGTCATTGTTGTGACGTCATGAATGCCCGTGGCGAACGAGAGCAAGCTTCCGCCCGGTGTGACCGTCGGCGGCTTCGCAGTGTGGTTCGCCCGGCCACTGCCGATCACCACCGCCGAGACAATGATCGCAATTACGACAGCGCCCACACTAAATGCCGATACGAGGGGCCGCGGTAAGCGTCGGCGCGAACGCAGCGGCGGCTGGTCAGTTGCGTCGAGGTGGGAGCGAAGCGATTGCCACGCCGCGTCCGCGTCGTAGGTCAGGTGCGCGAGTGGTGCGAGAAGCTCCCGAATCTTGTTCTCATCACGATCCTGAGTCATGACTCGCCACCCCTTCCCGCCCTGTCGCGCCAGCCAACGGTTCCCGTAGCTGCCGCAGTGCCTTGTGCGTCTGACTCTTCACTGTGCCGACGCTGATGCGCAGAGCATCGGCGGTCTCGCGCTCGGTGTAGTCGAGTACGTAGCGCATCAGAACGCATGCACGGCGGCGGGCCGGCAGGGCTTGTAGCGCCGTGCGCATGTCGATGCTCAGCGCCACATCGTTGTCGTCGAACTGTTCCGGAACCACCGTCTCCAGTACCCGGCGATGAGCATCACGGCGTTGCCTGCTGCGACCCATGTTGACGATGGTCCGGAACACATAAGCCTTGGCGGCCAGTGGATCGTTGAGCAACGGAGGTCGCGCCCACAAACGAAGGAACGCATCCTGCACGGCCTCCTCGCCCGCCAACCGGTCACCGAGCATCCCCAGCGCGAAGCGCAAGCAGTCGCCGTAGCTCGCCAGGAACACGCTCGCGAGCGCGTCGCGGCTGCGCTCCTGCGCCGTCGCGGGTCGCGTCACACGGAAGAGACTGATGGGCTCCTTCAAAGGTTGCCCATCACCGCCCTCAGAGCGGGACGGCATCTGCCATTTGGCTGAAATGGACGGGGATCCCGGCGCCAGCAATGCCCCTTACGGTCGCTTCAGCCTGCGCGGTGTCGTTGACCAGCGCTACGTCGATCCCCGAGCAGTCAACGCTGACCCCAACAAAGGAGATTCCGAGTGCTCCCATCTGGCCAACCACCCTGCCTGATGCCGCGCCCAGCTGCGCGTGCTGGAACTTCGTCGGCAGGACGACGGGCGTAATGCGCGCGATGCGAGCGCGATCGAGAACGGCCAGTACTGCAGCTGAGGGGGTGCCGTGCCACCACACCTTCAATCCATCGTGCACCGGATCGAGTGCGATGTCGCAATAGCCGGGGTCGTTCTGCGCAGTCGCTTCGACCTCCTCAGCGAAGACGTCGATGACTTCACCTGCCTCGCCCGCGTTGCCAGGAACGGCCGTGTCCGTGGGGCGACCGCCGGCAGGCATCGGCGGCAGCGTTCCTTCGGAACCCGGGCTTGGAGTCGGCATCGGCCGCGGCGTTTCCGATCCGACGTCAACGGGCGAGGAGGCGGCAACCGGCGGGGAAGCGATGACCGGCGGAGAGGTTATGACGGTCGACTGACCACCCGGCGTCCCGATTGGGGCTGCTCCAGTTTGGACGGTCCCGACACTGGCGCACCCAGCCAGCGCAAGCGCGCTAGCCGCCACGAGCCACTTCATCGGACCTCCCGACCGCTAGGACTCATGAAGCACGAGAGCGGATTCCAGTAACGTCGCACGAGTTGGTGAGGAGAGCAATGACGACGACCCCCGCGGACCGACCGGCGAGCGAGCTGTTGGCGTTCGGCGAGGCCGTGCTGGTCGGCGTCCGGTTCGTGGGCGGTGCCTATGCGGGAGCCGACCTCATCGAGCTGCGAACCCGCGGAGCGGTGTTCGAGGACTGCGACTTCTCCCACGCCCGGCTGTCGAGCAGCGAGCATGTCGGCTCGGCGTTTCTGCGCTGCACGTTTCGCGACGCGGTGCTGCGCGACGCCCTGTTCGACGGATGCAAGCTCACGGGCAGCGACCTGTCAGGCGCAACACTGCGGCCGATGCGGGTGGTCGGAGGTGACTGGTCATACGTCACGATCCGAGGCAGCGATTTGACCGATCTCGATCTGCGCGGTGTGAAGCTCGCGGAGGCGGACCTCTCCGAATCAAAGCTGCATCGTGCGGTGCTGCGCGACTGCGACCTTCGACACGCGCGCGTGCATCACACTGACTTCGAAGACGCCGACCTGCGTGGCGCCAGCCTTGAGGCCGTCGACCTGCTGAGCGCGTCGTGGCGCGGGGCACATGTCGACCTCGCGCAGAGCGGGCTCTTCGCGATCGCACTCGGCCTCGTGGTGGACTAGTACCCGACGACAAACCTCTGCGAGACGGGTTGAACTGATGGCTGACGATCCAACCGGCATCACGCTGGAGCAGGTGGCCGCCGAAGAGGCGGAGCTGCGCTTCCGTCGCTTCGCCTTCGACGACGCGTGGCGGCTCGGCAGCATGCTCGTCGAAACGGCGCGAACGCAGCACTTGCCAATCGCGATCGATATCAGCCGGGGCGGGCAGCAGTTGTTCCATGCCGGGCTGCCTGGGTCGACGCCCGACAACGACGCGTGGATCCAGCGGAAGGTCGCATCGGTCCTGCGCTTCGGACGCAGTTCGATGGCGCTAAGCCTCGAACGCAAGCTGGACGGGCGGACGTTAGCCGAGGCATCGTTCGTCGATCCGCAAAAGTTCGCGGCTGCCGGCGGCTGCTTTCCGGTACATGTCGAGGGCATCGGCATCGTCGGCACGGTCACCGTGTCGGGGCTGCCACAGGTCGAAGACCACCGTCTTGTTGTCACCACGATTCGGCAGTTCCTCACCACCGCCTGACCATCGGTTGTCAACGCGAGGTGCTCGCTGGTGACTGAGTTATCGCAGCGCTGGAATCACAACCTGCACTATCACGAAGCCGTGCTCGAAGCGCTGCCAGTCGCGGGCAGCGACGTGCTCGACGTGGGCTGCGGCGAGGGCATGCTCGCCGCGCAAATCCAGGCACGCGGCCATCGGGTTGTCGGCATCGATCTTGACCCGGCAAGCATCGCGCTCGCCGAGCACCAATTTCCGCAGATCGACTTCGTCTGTGCGGACTTCCTGACCTACCCGTTTGGCGCTCAGTTGTTCGATGCGGTGGTGTCAATCGCTGCTCTTCATCACATGGACCCAGTAGCAGCACTCGAACGTATGCAGGCTCTCCTCCGACCGGGTGGTCGTCTCGTCGTTGTCGGCTTAGCGCGCGCCGAGTATCCACGCGATCTGCCGCGCGAAGCATTCGCGTTCGCGGCCAACAAATGGATAGGACGCAAGCGGGCCTACTGGGAGCACTCCGCACCCACCAAGTGGCCGCCGGATGAGACCTTCCGAGACATGCGTCGCATCGCCGCGGAACGGTTACCCGGCTCGCGATTTCGTCGCCACCTGCTCTGGCGTTACTCGATCGTCTGGACCAAGCCCTAGGGGTGCCAGTCGGCAGCAGCGATGACGTCGGCTTGCCTGACGAACACCTTCGTCGTGAGCACGCGATGGACTTCGTCATCGGTGTCGAGGCAAAGGTCCTCGAGCACGGTGAGTTCGTAGTCGCGATCAGCAGCCTCGCGCACGGTCGAAAGCACGACGCCACTTGTCGAAATGCCAGCGAGCACCAGCTCCGTCACGCCACGAGAGCGCAGAATGACCTCGAGGTCGCTGCCGGCGAACGCGCTAATTCGCTTCTTGGTGACAACGACCTCACCGTTGCCGCGCATCAATCGCTCGTGTGGCTCGACCGCCGGATCGCCAATGCCCATGCCGGTCCTGATCGCAGCGGCAGCGAAAGTCTTGTTGTTCGGAGAGATCTCGGGGTGGCCTGGACGGAAGGCAACCCGAACCAGCACGACGAGCACGCCTGCTGCCTCGGCGCGCTCCTGGACACCGACGACTTTGTCGAGATACGACTCCCCCGCGCCGATTCGCTCAAGGATGCTGTTCTGCAGATCCATCAATAGCAGCGCTTGGCTCATGCTCCGATCCTGCACCACGACTGCGCGCGGCCTACAGCGACATCTCCAGTTCGGCAGGGTGGTCAACGCTTTCGCTCTTCACGGGGATAACCGCATTCAATAGCCATCCACCGGACGACGTCTGCTGGCCGTGCAGGGTGCCCCCCAACTCCGTGACTCGTTCTGCCAGACCGCGCAACCCGTTGCCGCCGCCGTCAACGCCCAGCAGTGGCAACGCGGACGCCTCGTTGTGGATCGCGAGCGACGCCTGCTGTGAACTGACGCTCAGATTGACGACCACAGCTGCACCCGGCGCGTGCTTGATGGCATTGGTAAGGCCTTCTTGCAGCACTCGATGCAGCGCGGCAGCTGCATGCACTGGAATGGCATCGAGATCGCCGGTCACGGTGATCTCGACGGGCGTCCCGGTGGAGCGTGCGCGTTCGACGAGCCGGTCGACGGTGGCGACTGACAGCGCCCGCACCTGAGCAGAATCGGCTCCTAGCAAGCGGGTGAGTCCGGCCATGTCGGCCTCGGCCTGGCGAGCCAACTCGCGGATGTCGTCGAGGAGTTGGTTCGTGGCCGTCAGATCGCTGTCGTCGAGCCGCTGCCCGGCCGACGCTTGGACGACGACGATGCTCATGCAGTGAGCGACCACGTCGTGCAACTCGCGAGCGATCCTGGCGCGCTCGTAGCGAACCGCCTCCGCGGCGTATCGCTGCCGTTCCGAGGCGAGCTCGTTGCCGCGCATGTCGAGCGTGTGAACCAGATCCTGATGCGACCGCACCAGCCAGCCGACCAGCCACGGGCCGATCGCGAGCATCGTCGGGAACGGGTTGAAGTTGCTGTTGAGGTCGTTCCACTGAGTCACGACGACGACTGACGCCAATCCGACCAAAGACCAAACCAGTGGCCGAAAAGTGCCGAGCGAGAAGGAGAGGACGACGGTCCACAGCAATACGCCGACCGTCACGAGCGCCGCGCTGACGCTGTTGCCCGACGGATTGAAGCTGCCCGACTCGGCCGCAATGACGAACGCGACCGCGCTGACCGCGGCAGCGACGACTGGCTGCCAGCGTCGTGCAAGTACGGATGCTGCTCCGACGAGAAGTGCGACAACGGTTATTGCGCTGGTCGACGTCCCGCCAAGGTTCGACCACGGGAGAGCGACGATGCCTGGAACTGCGACGCACGCCGCCAGGGTCGCGTCGAGCACACGTGACCGAATCGCCGTGCTACGCGTGTCAGGCATAGCTGGTCACTAGCGGCAGCCGGATGAAGGCATCCAACCGTTCGGCCGGCTCCGCGAGGCGAACGGTGCCGCCGTGCAAAGCAGCACGATCGATGATGCCGGCGAAGCTGGTCGCGGGGTCGAAGTCGTGTGCAAGTGGCCCGGTGACCGACAGCTCAAGTGCTTCGGACTCGAACAGGATGCGCACCTGGGCCCGCGCGGCGGGCGAATCCTCCAACGCCGAAAGCAGCCGTTCGATGATCCGATAACCCGACAACTCAATGCTGGCCGGCAAAGCGCGCGGAATGCCGTCGACGGTGAGCCGCACTTCGCATGCAGTTGCAGAACGCAGCAGCTCTTCGAGGGCATCGAGATCTGGTTCCGGTTCGGTGGGCGCCGACCGGATCGTGCCCACGATGTCTCGCATCCGATCAAGTGCCGCTCTGCCCGTTCGCTCGATGGCCGCAAGACTCTCGACGGGCTCGGCAGTTCCCGATCGCGCGGCGTCCGCGGCCCGCGCAATCTCGCGGATTTGCACCCGGAGCCCGTCGATGAGTTCGCTGTGAATACGCGCCTGGTCGGCAGCGACCGCCAGCTCCGCCGTCCGCTCGCGTTGTTGTCGTAGCTGTGCGTTGCGTTCGCGCACCTGCGTCACCAGCAACAACCGCGCGCGCACCAGCAGACCCGCGCCAAAGAACAGCAAGGTCGCCGGGATCATCAGCGGCAGCGCAGACATGCCGAGCTTCGGGTCGTAGAAGCACTGCACACAGACCCCGGCCAAAACTGCGGAGAGGCCCGTCACACGCCGCCGCCCGACTGTGCGGTTGCCGATGACATACGCGACGTAGAACGCCGCGGGCAGGCACGCGCCGCAACGGACGAGATGCCCAAGCGCGATCCCGTTGACGAGCGTGGCGGTCGCCTGCGTGACTGCGGCGGCGACCGGGGCGCGCCGGGCGAACACCACCGGCGCGATCACGGTCAGGACGGCGGCTCGTGACCATGCACCACCGCCGCCTTGACCGATGATCAGCATCTCGCCGAGGGACAAAACAACGGCAAATGCGACGGGCAGTACGGCGAGGTCTCGGATACCGAACAACGGCCGGCGAAACCAGCCCGCGAACCCAGCCACCGTGTTTCCCTTTCGCCTCGTGCGACCTCTGTCCGACAGTGTCCACCCGCCATCGGGCGATGTCAGCCGTCGGCGAAGTCGATGAGTCATCGCGCTTATGCGTCGACGCGGGTGCGTCGATCGGTGAGGTTGCCGCGGATCATGACGACCGCGAGAGCGACGAGTGTCACTGCACCGATCACGATGCCGAGCACGCCTGTCCACGGGATGCTCCCAGCGCCTGCGCCGTGATGAGTCCGCAACTTGTCAGCCGCAAACGCCCCCGCGAAGTACACGACCGTCGTCGCTACGGAAGTCTCAATGAGCGCGACGGTGCCGCGCCGCCCCGAGAAGGCCGGCCGAGCGAGCGACTCGCTGCGACGTACGGCCCGCCGCGCCCTGACCCGAAAGGCGGCGATGGCCACTCCGAGCATGACCGAGATGATGATCAGCTGCACGATCCAGTACGACACCTGGTGAACGGTGCTGGGAGGGTTGCTGCCCCAGTCAGCGTCCAGATCGTAGGTCTGTACCGCCGTCGCGAGCACCATGAGCACGAGCATGGAGACAACGACGCCACGCACGTTCGGCGCCAGCTGCGCCACGAATATTGCAAGCACAATGCCGATGAGCGGAGTCATCGCTCCTCCTACATGTCGATGCGGTTGGTGAGCCAACACTGGTCGGCGCACGGGCCGCGCACATCCGACCGCGGGGGTATCTCCAGAAGCCGCGTCCACCCCAGGTAGGAGACGCCAGTCCGTAGCGGCTGGACGCCGGTCGCTAGCCTCTACTGGATTCGCGTGCCGAATCCGTCAACGAGGGACATGTGGTGGAGCAGACACATTCGGGGCCTTCTGGGGCGGCGGTCGCGGCGCCCGTGCGCATCGTGATCGCCGACGACCAGCGCCTCGTACGCACGGGGTTTCGGGTCATCCTCGAAGGCGAGCCCGACCTCGAGATTGTCGGCGAGGCGGCCGATGGCATTGACGCGGTTCAGCTTGCCCGCGAGTTGAAGCCCGACGTGGTGCTGATGGACATCCGGATGCCACATATGGACGGCTTTCAGGCGAGCCGCGTCGTCCTCGCTGAGACGTCGAGCAAGGTGCTGATCCTGACGACCTTCGACTCCGACGAATACGTGTACGAGGCACTGCGTTCAGGCGCGAGCGGATTCTTACTGAAGGACGCACCGGCTGAGCAGTTGATCGCCGCAGTTCGCTCAGCGGCCGCCGGCGATGCGCTCATCGACCCGGCCGTCACCCGGCGGCTCGTCGGCAGATTCGCTCGCGCGTTGCGGCCGTCGACGGGAACGCCCGAGCGGTTCTCCGAGCTCACCGCCCGCGAGCTCGACATCGTCCAGTTGATCGCGCGCGGGCTCAACAACTCCGAAATCGCAGCGGACCTCGTCATCGAGGAGAGCACCGTCAAGACACACGTCGGGCGCATCCTGGCGAAGCTCGGTCTGCGCGATCGCGTGCAAGCCGTCGTACTGGCGTACGAAACCGGACTCGTCGTCCCTGACCGCGACGCGCAATGAACCTGAGCTGCGCAATAAAACTGAGCTGCGCAAACTGAGCTGCGCAATGAACCTGAGAGGACCCGCGACGTGGCCAAACTGATCTACACGGCTATCACCTCACTTGACGGCTACATGGTCGACGCCCAGGGCAACTTTGATTGGGCCGCACCTGACGAAGAAGTGCACGCATTCGTCAATGACCTCGAGCGGCCGATCGGCACCTACCTGTACGGACGCCGCATGTACGAGACGATGGTTTTCTGGGAGACGGCCGCGGAGACCTTGCCTGATGCTTCCGACGCCGTCAGTGACTACACCTTGATCTGGCATGAGGCCGACAAGATTGTTTACTCGACGACACTGCCAGCGGTGTCGAGCGAAAAGACGTGGCTCGAGCGCGAGTTCGACCCCGAGGCGGTCCGGCAACTGAAGGCTCGGGCGGCACTCAACATCAGCATCGGCGGACCGCACCTCGCCGCTGCCGCCATCAGAGCCGGACTCGTCGACGAGTACCACCAGTTTGTTCATCCCGTCGTGGTGGGAGGCGGCACACACTGGCTCCCACCCGACGTCCGCCTGAATCTTGATTTGATCGATGAGCGCCGCTTCACCAGCGGCGTCGTCTACCTCCACTACGAAGTGCAGGCCGCCTAAGCGCAGGCAAAGCCCTCACCGACGGGCGGCGTCGGCCGATAGAACCTCATGAGCGCACCGTCATGAGCGCACGCAGCACGCAGGAGCTCTCAGCGACCCGTGTTCAGGAATTCTCGGAGATCCTCGATTCGCGCCAGGTCAGGGCGCTGTTCCAGCCAGTCGTCGACCTCGCGAACGGGCAAGCAGTCGGATACGAGGCGTTGGCTCGCGGACCGGTCGGGTCTGTGTATGAGAGTCCGCTGGCGTTGTTCGCTGCCGCACAGCGACTTGGTCGAACCTCTGAGCTTGACTGGGTCTGTCGAGCTGCGGCGTTTGAAGCGGCACTGGAGGATGGCGGTTCACAACTTGCCGGAGCCGTACCGCTGTTTCTCAACTGCGAGCCTTCCGCGTTTGGTGAACCTTGTCCGGCGGACCTTCAGCCAATAGTCGACACCGCGCGGCGCCGCCTGCATGTCGTGATGGAAGTCACCGAACGCGAGATTGCGCTCGACCCAAGCGGCTTGCTGTCGGCGGTGGCACGCGCTCGCCACGGCTTGTGGGGCGTCGCACTCGACGACGTTGGGGCCGAACCCGACAGCATGGCGTTGATGCCGTTCATCAACCCCGACGTCATCAAGCTCGATCTGCGGCTCATCCAGGCTCGGACAACGGCCGAGGTAGCAAGGATCATCAACGCGGTGCTCGCCCAGGCTGAGCGAACGGGCGCCACAATTTTGGCCGAGGGCATCGAAACCCCGCGCCACGAGCAGATCGCTCGAGCAATGGGCGCGACGGTCGGACAAGGCTGGCTCTACGGTCGGCCCGGACCATTGCCGCACAACGTGCCGTCACCGCACCATCCACTTCGGTTGCTCCCAGTCGAAGAGACGGGCCTGAACCGCACGCCCTTCGACATCATCGCCGCCCAACGCCCAACAACGCGCTCGGCCAAGGATCTGTTGATCCCGATGAGCATGCATCTGGAGAACAAGGGCCTGGAGGGTGTCGAGCCCGTCGTTGTGCTGGGGTGTTTTCAAGAGGCGCAACACTTCACTGAGCGCGCGCGTGCACGGTTCGAACGTCTCGCCCTGACCGCCAGCTTCGTCGGTGCCGTCGGTGCCGGATTGGATTGCGCACCAGCGGTCGGGGTGCGCGGTGCAAACCTCGCGGAGACCGATCCGCTACGAGGAGAGTGGGATGTGATCGTCGTCGGCCCGCACTTCGCCGGCGCACTTGTCGCGCGCGACTGCGGCGACACCGGCCCCGACCTTCAGCGACGGTTCGACGCTGTCATCACGTACGACCGCCCGTTGGTGATCGAGGCCGCCCAAGCGCTGCTCTCGACACTGATCCCCGCCTGAACTACTGATCCCCTGAACTACTGATCCCTGCCTGAACTAGTGCGTGGGTTTCGACGACGGCTTCGCGGACGGCGATGTGCTGGGCGTCACCGACGGCGTGCCGGTCGGTGCACCTGGGGTCGGCGCGCCAGGGGTCGGCGGCCCTGACCCTCCGGGAGTCGGTGACGGTGACGGACCGCAGATGATGGTCGGCTCTGCGTCGTATTTCGTGTGCAAGTGATTGACCTGCACGGGAACACCGTTTTGCGACAGCGTCTGGGTGACGTCGATCTGGAAGCCGTCTTCTTCAGTCGCGGCTTCGCAGTCGGGCCGTGGGTTGTAGACGATGCCGGCCTTGGTCGGTGCATACCGCGCGCTCGACGTCGAGGTCACGTCGTAGTACTTGGTGCCCCAGAAGGTCACTGTCACCGACGTGCCCGTGTACGACGTCGTGATCACGATGGCAGTCGGCTCGTTGTTCTGGAAGATCAGATTCGGACTCGGCCACGACACCGTCGCTTCGCGACCTGCCGGGTAACGGCTGATGTAGTAGCTGTGCGGGTGATGCTCGATGTCTTTGAGCCCGGCGAAGAACACCGCGTTGTACAAAGTGGTGGCGAACTGCGAGACGCCGCCCCCCACTGAGTCTTCGAACAATCCGTCTTGGATCTCCGGCGCTACGACGAATCCACGCTTGGTGTCACGTTGACCGACGAACTGGTTCAAGCTGAAGGTCGCACCCGGCATCACGATCGCACCGTTCACGATGTTGGCGATCGTATGGATGTTCGTCACCCGCGATGCGCAGCAGGGATGATGCGTGGTGAACGTACTCACCATTTCCTTGACGCCTAGCTTCTCGGCGTCCGCTGTGGTGAACGCAGGATCGACACCCTTCGCAGGCACGGCGATCGTTCGCGGAGCGGGTTGCGTCAAGACGGCAGAGATCGAAGCACCGAGTTTCGACAGGTCAGCGGTGCCGCCTTCGACCGACGGAATGAGCACCGGCGTACCGGAACGCACGTCGAAGGACGCGTCCTTGCTTGGAGTCTGGAGCGACGCAAACGCGCTCGAGCCGACGGCCGCTTCGATGCCCTCGCTGTTGAGAACCGGTACCAGTGCGCCGTCACTCGCTCGGAACGTCAGGTTCGCCGCGATCACCGCGGGCGTGACCTGCACCGAGTTCGATCCGGCGGTCAGCGTGATCGGCGATGCCACGGCGGGCTGCGCGATAGTCGTGAGCGCGCGTTGTACGGCAGCCGCGGTCACGCTCGGCTGGATCGTCTCGACGGGTAACGCGACCGGCGCCGTCGACGTCAGATAGGCGGCCTTGATCGCGGCCACCGCCCGGTCGTGGTCGATGGCGAGGCCGGTCACCGGGGCGATCGCGACCGGTGTTGCACCGTGAAACTCGATGCCGCCGTCGTGGCCGCCACCGACGATCTTGGAGTTGAGCGCGGTCACGGCCGTGCTCAGTTTGGCGGTGTCGACCGACGCAGCAAGGCTCAACCTTGGATGCGCGAAGAGTGCCTTCCAGAGGCCGACCGGGGTCGGATCGCGATGACCGCGGGCTGCCAGCGCAGACGCAGGATCCACGGTGAGGCCAGAGGTCGCCGGATCGAGCGCGAAAGCCTGCCCGGACACAGTGAGCGTCATCGGCGCAGAGGCTCGTGGCCCGATCGCTGCAGCGACCTTCGCCGTTGCGGCGGCCGGCGACATCCGCCCGACCGACACATCACTAAGCGACGGCCCGCTCACGGTCGTGTTCGGCAGCACCCCGGAGCCAACGATCGCGTAGGCGACGCCGTAGGCGATCGCGGCAAGGACGACCAGGGAGCCGGCCGAGATCAGGGAGATCCGCAGCAGGTGGAGCGATCGGACCCGCGCCGCATTGGTAGAGGAGGACACGGCCGAGGGGATCTCCAGAGGACTAGCGGCGAGAACGTCCGGTCATCGTAACTGCCGGTAGCGACCCTCGAAGTAGAGCAGTGGCTCTCGCGGCGAGGGGTCAGACCACAAGCCGACCACCTCGCCGAGCAGGATGTCGTGATCACCGCCGTCGTAGACGGCACTGGTTCGGCACTCAATGACGGCCATCGCACAGTCAAGCACCGGCATGCCGGTGGCAGGCCCAGGGTGGTGGGCATAGTCGGCCATTTGTCCGTCGGTCGGGCGTGCCTTCTCGGCGAACCAGCGCGCCACCTCTTCGGCGTCAGCGGAGAGCACCGAGACTGCCCATTTCCCGCTGCCGAGCACCGCTTCGTGGAATCGGGTGATCTTTTCCACGCAGACGAGCACGAGCAGCGGATCCAGTGAGACGGAGTTGAACGCGCTGACCGTCATCGCGTGTTCGACATCACCATCAAGGGTGGTCGCAACACAGATACCGGTGATGAACCGGCTCGCGACCCGGCGGAAATTGAGCTTGTCCACCGCGTCCGGCTCTACGGGGTCAGCCGACACCCGACCTAGCCTAGTCGGGCGACCGCAAGTCGAGCGTTATCGATCACGATGGCTGCTGGGTCTTCCACGAGTCGCAGCGTTCCAAGTGCGGTCTCGGAGAACGCGTTCTTCGTCGCACTCGACAATGCGAGCACCCCGATGACGCGGCCGCCGTGACCGCGCAACGGCATCGACAAGAACGTGGCCATGCGGCCTTCGTCCTCACCGCCGAGGTTTTCGTCTGGATCCATGACCCGAAGGTTCATCTCCTCGACGGCGATCGACGCGCCAGTCGCCGCCCCGAGCGCATCAACTGCCGCGGCAAGGAATTCGCCGTAATGGGCCTGTGAAGACTCGCGGGCTACAGCGACGTAGGCGCCACGCTCTTCGAGGAGGAACACGCCCGCGACATCGTTGTCGACGAACCGCTGGAGCACACCGAGCACTTGGGCGACGGTCTCCTCGAAGCCCTTCGCCGTCGCCGCGATGCCGGTCATCTCGGCTGCCACGGAGGTCTCGAACAGCTTGCGGTCGAGCAGGTCGCACACGCGCGACAACACGTCGTCCGCATCAAGCTCGAGGGGATCAGGACGCAACGCCGGCCGACCGCCACGAGCTGCTTCCGCCGCCGCGATCACACCGGTGACGGCCGCGACGAGCTCAGGGGCTTCGAAGTCCTTCGTCAGGTACTGGTCGGCACCGGTCTGCGCGCCCCAGTAACGGTCGCTCGCGGCGTCCAATGACGTCAAAAGCACGATCGGGATGTCAGAGGTCTGCCAGTCGTCCTTCAACAATCGCGCGGCCACATACCCAGAAACACGAGGCATCTGGACGTCGAGGACCACCGCGTCCGGATGCACCCGGAACACGGCCTGAACGGCTTCGACGCCGTCCTCAACCGCGATGACCTCGAAGCCCTCGCGGGTGAGCACGCTCGTGACGATGCGGCGCAGGGTGGGGCTGTCGTCGGCGATGACCACGGTCGGCATTCGAGGTTCCTCCAGAAAACACTTCGGGCGTCATACAGCACTTCGTTGCTACAAGGTCTATCGGCCGACGAGGCGGCGAACCGTATCAACCAGCTCGGTTTGATCGAAGTCACTCTTGAGCAGGTAGGCGCTCGCCCCGGCCTCAAGGCCCGCGCGCCGGTCGCTCTCGTCGCCACGCGACGTCATGATCACGACCGGTACCTGCTCCCAGCCACGGGTTCGGCGGATCGTGCGGGTCAGCGTGAAGCCGTCCATGCCCGGCATCTCGACGTCGGACAGGACCAGGTCGGCCGGTTCCGCGCGCAGACGGGCGATTCCATCGAGGCCGTCGACGGCGGTCACGACGTCGTAACCGGCGCTTTCCAAGATCACTCGCTCGAGCTCACGAACGCCGACGGAGTCCTCGACAACCAAGATCCTGGCCTTGCGGGCGGTCACCCGTGCCACGGGCTCGGCGGCGGAGGAGACGCTGTGGTGGATCGACCCGCCGACGTGACCGGTGCCACCAGCTCGCACCGAAATCTCGCGCAGGTCGATCAGGCAGACGACGCTGCCGTCGCCGTCGATCGTTGCGCCGGTCACCAGTGGAAGCCGGCCGACGAACGAGCCGAGGTCCTTCACGACCAATTCGAGTTCGCCTTCGAGTCGATCGACCGACCAGGCAATGAGGTCGCTCGCACCGCCGTTGCGTACGACGAGCGCGGCGCGCGGCTCGCGTTCACCCTCGACACCCAGCGCGGCACCGAGATCGAGCAACGGCACCGCGATGCCGTGCCGGATCACCACGGGGACGCCGGCCACGTTGTCGACGGCGACATCGCGCAAGCTCACCGACTCGATCACCGCAGGTACGGGAACGGCATAGCGCTCGTTGCCGACCCGTGCGATCAGGCACCGCAGCACACCGAGGGTGATCGGCAGGGTCAGCACGAACCGCGTGCCCGAACCCAGTTCGCTGAAGACGTCGATCGTGCCGCCGAGGTCATCGACCGCGGTCTTCACCACATCGAGGCCGACACCGCGGCCCGAGGTCGACGTCACCGTGGGCGACGTCGAGAACGACGCGAGAAAGAGGAGCTGGAACAGCTGAGCACCGGCCAGCGTGCTACCCACGGGCAGCAGTCCCCGCTCGATCGCGGTGGCCCGCACCTTGTCTTCGTCGATGCCTCGACCGTCGTCGGCGACCTCGAGCACCACGGTGCCGCCGGCCGCCTTCGCCGAGACCGTCACGGTCGCCCGCGGCGACTTGTCGAGAGTGCCGCGCACCTCGGGTGTCTCGCAGCCGTGGTCGACCGCATTGATGACGAGGTGCTTGAGAGCGTCGGCAACGCCATCGAGGACCTTCTTGTCGAGTTCGACGTCCTCACCCACCAGGATCAGACGCACATCTTTTCCGGTCGAGCTCGCGACATCGCGAATCAGCCGCGGGAATGCGGCGACGACCCTGCGCACCGGCACCATCGCCAGGCCCATCGCACCGTCTCGGACAAGCGCGAGCCGGCCGCGCGAATCCTCGACCAGCTCACGCAATTGGTGCCCCGACGACTGCATCTGGTCGGTCACCGACATGACGTGGTAAACCGCAGCCTCAACGTCGCCGGGCAAGCTCCCGCCGCTGGCTGCTACTGCATCGCGAAGAGCCCGCAACCAGTGCTTCTGGTCTGCCGCCAACGCAATAACCCGCTCCGCGTTCTGCTCCACCCGCCGTGCATCAAGTTCGGCTTCGCCGACGACGTCGAGCAAGTCGTAGACCCGTTGCGATGTGACCCGCACCGAGTCAACGGCCCGTTCGCCGCCGCCGTCCACCAAGGCGACGGGCGCAGCAACCGCCACCGCTGCAACGGGCGGCGGCACGATCAGTGACGGTGGGACGTCGGGGGCGGGAGGCGCGGCGACCGTCGGCGGCGCCGGCACGATGAGGGTGCGCTTGCGACCACGCGGGACGGCGGGAGGTGCGGTCGGTGGTTCTGCTGCGGGCGAGGTCAACGGCGCGGTTAACAAGGGTTGCGACATCCGCGGGATTGTGACCGGGTCATCGCCCTCGAGCGCACCACGCAGCGCGTTCACCAAGTCGGTGAGGTACTGGTCGACGTCCGGTGTCGGATTGGGCGCAATAGAGCGGCTGACGCCGTCGACCGTTGCAAGCAAGAGATCGACGTAGTCGCGTCGCACTTGGAACCGGCCGTCGCGCAACGCGCCAAGCAGGTCTTCGGCCGCATGCGCGGTCTGTAGCACCGCGGTCAGGCCCATCATGCGCGCCGAGCCCTTGACCGTGTGCGCATCACGGAACAACCCCGCGATGAGCTGGCGCGGGGAGCCGTTCGATTCGAGCTGAAGGAGTCCCGCGCTCAGGGAGGCGAGGCGCTCTTCGACCTCGGCGCGAAACGTTGCGAGAAGTTCGGGATCCTCCGCCCAAGTGCCCACGGCGGGCTACGCCACTCGGAACTGGGCAATCGACGCACGCAGTTCGGCCGCGAGAACATTCAGCTGGGACGCCGATGCCGCCGCCTGCTTGGAGCCGACCACGTACTGTCGCGACACGTCGGAAACCTGCATCATCGCGGTCACGACCTGGTCGGATGCCGAGCGCTGCTGCTGAGTCGCGATCGAGATTTCCTTTGCTGCGGTCGTGGTTTCGTCGACCATGCCAGAGATCCGCTCGAGCGCGTCGACAACTCCGCGGGCGAGTTCGGTGCCCTGGTGGACTTCCTTGGCGCCTTCTTCGGTCGCGATGATCGTCGCGTTGGTCTCAGCTTGAATCTCGCTCACGATGCCCTGGATTTGCGCGGCTGATTCTTGCGAGCGCTCGGCGAGCTTGCGAACTTCGGATGCGACGACGGCGAACCCGCGGCCGTGCTCACCAGCACGCGCAGCTTCGATCGCAGCGTTCAATGCAAGCAGGTTGGTCTGGTCTGCGAGGTCGTCGATGACCTCGAGAATGCGGCCGATTTCTTGCGACTTCTCGCCCAACGACAAGGCCCGGGTGGCGATTGAGTCGACGCGGTGCGCGATGGTGTCCATGGCCGAAACCGATGCCGCGACAGCCTCGCGACCTTCCTCGGCGAATCGCAAAGTCTCTGCGGCGTAGCGTGCGACGGCCTCGGATGTCTCGGCGATCTGCGCCGCTGTTGCCGCGAGCTCCTCGATCGTCGACGTGGTTTCGGCAACTGCGGAGGACTGCTGCGTTGCAGACGCCGCGTGCTCCTCGGCGGTCGCAAGCAATTCGACGGCGGACGCCGAGATGCTCTCTCCGCTGCCGCGGATCTGCTCGACCAGCAACCGAAGATTGCCCAGCGTGTTGTTGAACGCCGACTGCAGCGAGGCGAGCGCCTCGTCACCGTCGGCCACGGCCGAGCTGCCGTCGTTGTATCCCGACAGGTCTCCCCGTGAAGCACTGGCGAGTGCCTCGGAGAGCCGGTCGACCTTGACCTTCAGCTCGGCACGCTCGCGACGAGTCTCGTCGAGCAGCGTCTCGCGCTCAGCGCGGTGCCCCTCGATGAGCTGCTCGCGCAACTGCTCGACTTCCTCGATCTGCCGTGCACGTTCGGCGTGTGCCGCGTCGGCGACTCCGTTGACCGACTGCGCGAACGCACTCGCGGCGGCAACAATCGCGGGCACCCCCGCGAGGATCAACATGAGCGGCACGACAGCGCTCTTGTTGAAGCCGTGGGAAATGCCGGTGGCAAGCAGGGCGAGGCCGCTCGCACCGATCGCGTAGGCCATGGCCTTGACGACGACGTCAGTGAACGCGGTGGTCAGCAGGACAGGCACGTACAGCACCCACAACGGTGTGGCGACTCCGTGCCCGGCCACGAGGGCGCCCGTCACGCCACCGAGGTAGACAAGGCGGCCAAGGTCAACGACCAGTCCGTTGGGGTGCAGCAGCGGGTTGTCGAGTTCCGTAAGTGAGACAGCGGTGATGATCGCGGCGCCGACTGCGGCAACCCCGAGGCCGGCCAGCAATGCTGCCGGATTGATCGACACGCTGCCGATGACGTCGTGGCCGGAGACCAGGACGCCGACGACGGCGAGTCCAAGCATCAGCCAGGTGCACGCTGCAGCCACCCGTTGGGGCCGCTTCGAGACTTCCACCAGTCCTCCTGAAGACCGACACCGGCCGAACCTGCGTGAGGTCGTGCGGCGGTGCCGGCACGCGTTCGGCGTCTGACGATCCATCGGGCGTGATCGGGCGGTACTGAAGCCAAATCGGCCTGACGCATCGCCCAACCGGCCTAACGCAGCGACCAGCCGCCGGTCTGTCGAACGTCGCCGAAATCGCCCCACCCCCCAGCCCGCGATGATCATGGGGAAAAGGGGCAGTGTGGCCGCTCAAACCCCCCCATTTCCCCATGATCATCGCGGTCTGGGGCTTTCAGGGGCGGACGGCGAGGGGCGCGGTTTAGGAGCCAGCGCGCCTTGGACTGGGCAGCCGCAGGCGCAACGCGAGTACCGCCGTGGGGTCGAGCACCGCGATCGGGCCGGTCGGCTGGTTGAACTGGCCCTGCAGCAGCGACATCGCTTCGGATTCGAGGCTCATCGGCGGCAGGTCGATCGCGTCGACATCGCACTCGATGACGCCTTGGACGCCTTCGGTGAGCAGCCCGACGGTGATGGTGTCGGCGCTCAGGACGACGAGGCGGCCAAGTGATCCGGTGGGGGTGATAGGCGCACCCATCAGGGGGCGGATGTCGAGGACGGCCAAGATGCGGCCGCGCCAGTTCGCCACCCCGGAAAGCCAGATCGGAGTGCCAGGCACCCTGGTCAGCTTGGGCAGCCGACCCACTTCAGCGACTGCGGACATGCCAACCGCGTAGCGCGAGCCACCGAGTCGCAGCAGAACGTAGCCGTTGGGCTCAGCCCGGATGCCGCGCTCCGAGACTTCGCTTGTGAGGTCGAGACCAGTCGCCATAACCGACTCATCGGTCGAGGGGTGCCTCAGGTGAAGTCTCGGGCGGGACGTCGGATGACGCCTCAGGCGGAGCTTCGGGTGCGGCCCGGGTGGAGAGGACTCGCCCGCCGCACACGCCTGCCAGCAACGCGCCGACGGGGCCCGCAACGGCGAACGAGATCACGTCCCACCCAGAGCCCGGCAGCAAGATGTCGCCACCGGGACGAGGCCCGAACAACGCCACCGCGACCGCGACGAACCAGCCAAGACCCGGTAGCGCTGAGGCATCACGGCTGCCGAGACCCCAGACGGCGAGCAGCCCGAACAGCAGGTTCGCGACACCCGCGATGACTGCACCAACGGAGACGTGAACGGGGCCGAACTCAGCGATCCTGGTCGCTTGCAGGACGCCGATGAGACCAGAAACGATGCCGGCCGCCACAAGCGATACGGCCGCGGCGGCTGTCACCAGCGCGCCGCGCCCGTTGCCGCTCACCGCGGCAGGCTATCCGGCAGGCTCGACCCTGGGCTCTTGTGCGTCTTGCGTGCCGGTCGCTTGCATCGGAAGGACTGCCTGTACGCCGTCGCGCAAGTCGATGACCGGAGTATTCGTCGTGCCCGACCCGATGCTGCGGGTGTGCAGCGCCGCGTGCTCGCGTTGCGCCTGCTCGAGCACGTCGGTGATC
This sequence comes from uncultured Actinomycetes bacterium, assembly GCA_963737705.1. GTDB lineage: Bacteria > Actinomycetota > Actinomycetes > Acidothermales > Acidothermaceae > PALSA-607. Next base: position 1,130,112 of record CAVTTP010000006.1, on the reverse strand, counting down.
TCCGTGCCAATCAGCTCGTGCCGCTCGAGGAGCGCATCGCGAAGAGCGATGACCAGGTGGCGGTTGTCGTCGAGCAAAGCCTTTGCCCGCAGTTTCTGCTGCTGCAGCACTTCTTCGACGCCTGCGCGACCTTCCTTGTCGGCGAGCACGCGGCCGACGATGTTGGTGTCGGAGAATCCGCTGTTCTGCACTGCGCCGAAGGAGACCAGCGAATGCTCCATGCCGCAGGCACCGACCATGCTCGCCGCGACCCTGGTCGCTGCAACGAGGTCACCGCTCGGACCGGTCGAGACATCGCCGAAGAACAGCTCCTCCGCCGACTGCCCACCCATCGCGATCGCAATGAGACCGAGCAGTTCGGTACGCGACTGGAGGTAGACCTCTTCGCGGTCACCGTGGGCGAGCAGGCCGAGCGCGCTGCGCCGCTTGATGATGCTCAGCACCTCGAGCCGACGACCGGGAGCGACAAGCCACGCCATCGTTGCGTGCCCTGACTCGTGAGTCGCGATCACCCTCGCCTCGTGGTCGGTGTAGAGAACTGGCTGCCCCAGGCCGATCTCGCTGTCGAGCCGAGCGTGCTCGACGTCGGACCACGTCATCGCCCTGCGGTCTTCCTGCACTGCGTTGATCAAGGCCTCGTCGAACATGCCCTCGAGCATCGCCGGGCTGTAGCCCTGCGTGACTGCGGCTAGAGCCTCCCGCTTCTGCGGATCGTCGAGTTCGGCCGCGTGCGCCTTGCGAGCCAGAAAGTGAGAGATCAGCTCGCGACGTCCCGACTTGTCAGGCCTGTCGAACGTGAGTCGCTGGTCGAATCGACCAGGCCGCATCAGTGCGGGGTCGAGCGAGTCGGGCCGGTTGGTCGATGCGATCAACATGATGTTCGACGACTTGACCGGCGCCTTCTTCAGCTGGTGGGCCGCCGGCAGCAACAGGTTCGCGGCGTCGGTGATCTTGCCGATGAACCGCTCGCCGGCAGTCGGCTGGTCGAAGGACTGCAGCTGCACAAGAAGCTCCTGGACCGCCATGCCCAGGTCACCACTGCCGACGAACTGGTTGCGCTGCGTAGCGGGCGACACAACATTCGCAAGCCCCTCGAGACCACCGCACGACATCGGCATCCCGTCGAGAGCGCCCGACGGCGTCGACGCGACAACACCCGCACGCGATCCACCGAGCGCATCGAACTCGTCGATGAACCCGATCGCGCCGCCTTCTTTGCGGGCCAATGCGCGCAATGCCTTGAAGTACGAGCGGATCTTTCGCTGCGTCGCGCCCTGCATGCTCGACTGGAACGAGGTCGCGGTCGCAAAGAGGAACGGCACGTTGGCTTCGGCCGCGAGAGCCTTTGCCGTGTACGTCTTGCCGGTGCCAGGCGGGCCATCAAAGAGCAAACCGCGCCGCGGCCGGCCGCCCATCTCACTTGAGAATGCCTTGTGCGCAAGGAAAAGGTTGAGAGATCGAACGACTTCGGCCTTGACGAGGTCAATGCCAACGACATCAGACAGGCGGACGTCGATCTGCTCGGGCCGCACGACGAAGTGCGGCGAGCGCCCGTAGCTCGCGTACATCACGATCATGCCGACGAGGAGCAGCACGGGCACGAAGAAGAGGGCGACGATCGTCAGGTTGACGTGCGGGAGCGCGAAGACGTTGAACGGCTTGTGCTCGATGATGCGGAACCAAAGGAACAGTGTCGGGATGCCGACGAACATCGAGAGCCGCCACAACCGCTGCATGCGGGCGCGTTCGCGATAGCGACCCACGTCGGCGATATCGGCGTTGAGCACCGACCCCGCAGAGACCGTAGCGAGCTGGTCGTATGGGTGCTTCCGGTCGCTCAAGGAAATCTCCCCCTGTTGGGCTCAAGGTGCGGGGTGAAGCTGTCGATGCCACGTGTGAAGGCGGTTGCCCCGACCCGGTTCCCCCGACCTGGATCAAGGTGGACGGGGTTCAAAGTGGACGGGCGGCCGACGCGCGTTCCTTGAGTGTTTCAGGCGGCACGCACGCGCGGCTACTGTGCGTAATTGGTTCACCCGTTCGGCTTAGCGATTGAGCCGGTGCTCGATTGAGCCGGTGTTACAGCCCGGCGAACAGGTCCGCTTCCCAGCCGTGACCGTTCAGAGCGTCTTCGGGCCCCTTCTCGCCGGCCATCAGCACGTAGTGCTCCAGACCGAAGGCCTTCTGCCCGATGTGGTTCGACAATGCGAAAAACGGCCCGTCGACCTCGATCTGGCTCGCATGAGCACGCATCGCCTCGACCTTCAGGTCGAGATAGTCGCGGGCATCAACCTGCGTGGTGATCTCGTCGTCATCCTTCGCGAAGGGCACGTCGTCAGCACTCTCGACGCCGTCAAAGAAATCGTGGCCGCCTTCCTTCAGGGCGTCGATGGTCGCCTGCATGAAGGAACGTGGAATGGCCGAGTAGTAGAACTTCGCCACAATGTCGCGGGTTTCCTCGACCGCCCGAACGGTGACCCGGTGGGCTTGAATGTGATCGGGATGCCCGTAGCCGCCGAAGTCGTCGTACGTCACGACCACCTGCGGGCGCACCTCACGGATAATCTCGACGAGCTGTGCCGTCGCGATGTCGAGGTCGGCCTGCCAAAAGCAGCGTGGATTCTGATTGGCCGGAGTGTCCATCATCCCCGAGTCACGGTAACCGCCGGCACCGCCGAGAAATCGATGATCGCGAACGCCCAGTGCCTTGCATGCCTCTTCGAGTTCGTGGATACGCCAGCCCCCGAGCTGGTCGGCCTTATCTGCTGCAATGCCCGCGAGCGCGGGCATGAGGACCTCGCCCTCTTCGCCCATCGTGCACGTGACAAGGGTGACGTTGACACCATCGGCGGCGTACTTGGCCATCGTGGCGCCGGTGCCGATCGTCTCGTCGTCCGGATGAGCGTGTACGAGCAACAAGCTGCGGTCGGTCATGGACCAACCCTAAAGGGCACGCCCGACAGGACAGGAATTGATAATGCCGGGGCCCAGGTCGGGCAGCTCGCCGTGATGGCAGGATCAGGCCGATGACCGACGACTTCTTGCGGCTCTACGCGCGCACCGCGCGATTAACCCTCGGCCAGCCCCGCGGGTTCACCGTGTCTCCCGACGGCGCGCGGGTGCTGTTTTTGCGGTCGCGCGGGAGCACCGATCGGGTGACCTGCCTGTGGAGGTACGACGTAGCGACCGGCACAGAGGCGCTGCTGGCCGACCCGCTCGCCGTTCTTGCAGAAGGGCTCGACTCCCTCCCGGACGCCGAACGAGCTCGTCGCGAGAGAGCTCGCGAGCGGGCAGCCGGCGTTGTCGCCTATGCCACCGACGCGGCTGTTACCCGTGCCACGTTCGCGTTATCTGGGCGCCTCTTCATGGTCGACCTCACAAATGGCCGCACTCGTGAGCTCGCGTCCGATGGCCTGGTGTTCGATCCGCGTTTCGATCCGACCGGGCGCGCGATCGCCTACGCGAGCGGCGGCGCGCTCCGGGTGATCGACATCGACGGGACTGACCCTGAATTGACTGACGGCGAATTGACTGACGGTGAATTGACTGACCGTGAGTTGATTGCCGAGCCCGGCGTGACCTGGGGACTTGCAGAATTCGTGGCGGCAGAGGAGATGGACCGCCAGCGAGGGTTTTGGTGGGCACCCGACGGTCAGTCGCTGCTCGCGGCACGCGTCGATGAATCTCGCGTTCAGGAGTGGTACATCGGCGATCCGTCGAATCCCGATCGGGCGCCGCGTGCGATCCGCTATCCGGCAGCAGGCACCGCAAATGCCGTGGTGTCGTTGTCGCTACTGCACCTCGACGGCCACCGTACAGACGTTTCCTGGGACGCCGACGCGTTCCCATATTTGGTGAACGTGCACTGGCGGCGTGGCAACCCTCCGTTGTTACAGCTCGGGTCGCGCGACCAGCGCACGATGCGCATTGTCGACGTCGACGTCGAGACCGGCGCGACGATTCTCGTTCGCGAAGACACCGATCGCCATTGGCTCGAGGTGATCCCCGGAGTGCCCGACCGGCAGCCCGACGGTCGGCTCGTGTGCACGGTCGACGTCGACGACACGCGGCGGCTCATGGTCGGCGACACGGTCGTGTCGCCAGTCGGGTTGCAGGTGCGCGCCGTTCTTGCCTCTCAGGGCGACGTCTTGTTCAGCGCCTCAACCGAGCCGACCGAGCAGCAGCTGTGGGGCTATTTCGCGGACGGCGAATGCGTCGCGCTCGCTGCGGAGCCGGGCGTGCACTCGGGCACCGGCGCGAGTGATGTGCTCGTCGTGAGTAGCGCGTCACTGGCGTACGGCGGTGTGCAAACCGCCGTCCGCAAGAATGGCGTAGAGGTCGGACGCATCGCATCGTTTGCCGAGCCCGCGCCGTTCTCGCCTCGCGTTTCGATCTCCAAGCAGGGACGCCGGGAGCTACGCACCGCCCTCGTGCTGCCCCGTGACCACGTCGAGGGATCCGGCCGGCTTCCGGTGCTCATGGACCCGTACGGGGGGCCGCATGCGCAACGCGTGATCGCGTCACGCGGCGCGTATTTGAACTCGCAGTGGCTGGCCGACCAAGGATTCGCCGTGGTGATCGTCGACGGGCGCGGAACTCCCGCTCGCGGCCCGGCGTGGGAGCGCGCGGTAGCTGGCGATCTCGCGACCGTCGTCCTCGAGGATCAGGTCGACGCGTTGCAGTCTTTGGCCGCAGCACACTGCGACTTGGACCTGTCGAGGGTCGCGATCCGGGGCTGGTCGTTCGGCGGCTACCTTGCCGCGTTGGCCGTGCTGCGGCGTCCCGACGTGTTTCACGCTGCCGTCGCCGGCGCGCCTTGCATCGACTGGAGCCTGTACGACACGTACTACACAGAGCGATATCTCGGAGTCGATACCTCGGCGCCGTCGTACGCGATCAGTTCGCTACTTACCGATGCCCCGACGCTTTCTCGGCCGCTGATGATCGTGCACGGGCTGGCCGACGACAATGTGGTCGCGGCCCACAGCCTGCGCCTGTCGACTGCGCTGCTTGCCGCTGGCAGGCCGCACACCATGCTCCCGCTGTCGGGCGTGACCCACATGGCGTCGCAGGAGGACGTCGCGGCGAACTTGGCCAAGCTGGAGGTGCAGTTCATCCGCACGTCGCTTGGACTAGCCGAAGCAGCTTCACTCGGATAATCCGGGATCGGCGGTGCATATCGGGGTTGCGGTGGGTACACCCCCCACATGGTTACTTGGCTTACGCGAAGTCTGATCTTCATCGTCGGGGGCGCCGTGCTGGCGTTTGCAGTCACGACCAGCACGATCACGTACCACAGCCCCAAGCACGGCGCGACGCTCGACGTGCACACCGTCGGCGCCATCCTGCTGCTCGTCGGGGTCTTCGATCTGATCCTCAATTTCTGCGTGTCGCTGTACCTGCGCGACACCGGCCAACCGCTGGATCCTTATGTCGGCAACCCTGCGGCTGCGGCGTTGGGCACGTCGCTGCCCGTCGCCGGGCAGACCGTCACCAGGCAGGTATACGCAACCACTCCGAACGTCGCAGTCCCGCCACCGGTCGCAGCGCCAGCCCAGCCGGTGTACACGGAGCCAGTCCAGCCGGTGTACGCGCAGCCGGTGCAACCGGTGTACGCGGAGCCCGCACAACCGGCCGACGTCGAACCCGCGCACGCGCCAAGCCACGCACGACCGATTCACGAGACGCAGCCGATCCCCATCGACCCGCAGCTCTGACCGGCGGGCGCGACGTCGGTTAATCTTCGCGGGCGGCCTTTGCGCGGCGTCCGCGGTACTTCTCTCGCTCTGACATCGACAGCTCAACCTTGCGGATCCGCACGTTGCCCGGCGTGACTTCGACGCACTCGTCCTCGCGGCAGAACTCCAGCGCCTGCTCGAGGGAGAGCACCTTGTGCGGGATCAACGGCACCAAGACGTCGCTTGACGACTGCCGCATGTTGGTGAGCTTCTTTTCCTTGGTGGGGTTCACGTCCATGTCGTCCTGACGTGAGTTCTCGCCCACGATCATGCCTTCATAGACCTCGGTCTGCGGGCCGACGAACATCGTGCCGCGCTCTTGCAGGTTCGACAGTGCGAAGCCGGTCGTCGGGCCGCGACGGTCAGCAACCAGCGACCCCGTCGGCCGCGTGCGCAGTTCGCCGTGCCAGGGCTCGTACCGCTCGTGCACGTGGTGCAGCAACCCGGTGCCGCGCGTCTCGGTCAAGAACTCGGTACGAAAGCCGATCAGACCGCGCGCCGGCACGATGTATTCCATCCGGATCCAGCCGGTGCCGTGGTCGACCATCTGCTCGAGGCGGCCCTTGCGCAACGCCAGCAACTGGATGAGCACGCCCTGGTAGTCGCTCGGCGCATCGATGGTCAATCGCTCCATCGGCTCGTGGACCTTTCCGTCGACGCGCTTCGTGACAACCTGCGGCTTGCCTACCGTGAGCTCGAATCCTTCGCGCCGCATGATCTCGACGAGGATCGCGAGTTGCAGCTCACCACGACCCTGCACTTCCCACGTGTCGGGGCGCTCGGTGTTCAGTACGCGGATCGACACGTTGCCCACGAGTTCGGCGTCGAGTCGGTTCTTGACCAGGCGAGCCGTGAGCTTCTTGCCCGTCTCGCCAGCAAGTGGGGAGGTGTTGATGCCCACAGTCATCGACAGGCTCGGCTCGTCGACCGTGATGATCGGCAGCGGGCGTGGATCATCGGGGTCGGCGATCGTCTCACCGATGGTGATCTCGGGGATGCCCGCGATAGCGACGATGTCGCCGGGGCCTGCGGTCTCGATCGGCACTCGCTCAAGGGCGCTGGTGCCGAGCAGTTCGGTCAACCGCACCTTCTCGATCGTGCCGTCGGCCTTGCACCACGCAACCTGCTGCCCGCGCTTCATCGTTCCCGAGTGCACGCGAAGCAGCGCGAGACGGCCGAGGTATTGCGACGCATCGAGGTTGGTGACATGTGCGCGCAACGGCACGTCAGGATCGAACGACGGCGCAGGCACGGTCGCCAGAATCGTTGCGAACAAGGGCTCGAGGTCAGGGCTGTCGGGCATTGTTCCGTCGTCCGGCCTGGTCAGTGACGCCCTACCTGCACGCGCGCACGCGTAGACGATCGGGAAGTCGAGAATGCTCGAGTGGTCGAGGTCGTCGTCCATGAGATCGATGAACAGCTCATAGGTTTCGTCGACGACTTCGGCGATCCGCGCGTCTGGGCGGTCGACCTTGTTGATGACGAGTACGACGGGCAGCTTCTTCTGCAATGCCTTGCGCAGCACGAACCGGGTTTGGGGCAGCGGGCCCTCGGATGCGTCGACGAGCAACAGCACTGCGTCAACCATCTCGAGGCCGCGCTCGACCTCACCACCAAAGTCTGCGTGGCCCGGAGTGTCGATGATGTTGATCGTCACACCGCTGTGCAGCACCGCAGTGTTCTTCGCAAGGATCGTGATGCCCTTCTCGCGTTCGAGGTCCATGGAGTCCATGACCCGCTCGCGGACCGAGTCGTTCTCGGCCTGGTGCTCGGAAAATGCGCCCGATTGCCAGAGCATGGCGTCGACCAGCGTGGTCTTGCCGTGGTCGACATGGGCGATGATCGCGACGTTGCGCAGATCGTCGCGGGTACTCATGGGCATGAGAAAGCGCTCCAGACCAAGGTGGGGCTCCCAAGAAGAGTCTCGTTGGGATCACCCCATCGTACGTGCTCGCGCGCCAATCAGAGGTATTCGCCCTGATCAGAGCACTTGGACCCTGTTCACAACTGGCCTAAAGATCGTGGCCGATCGTGCTGTCAACGTGATCGGGAATCTCGCCATCGTGGCGGTCACCCGTAGTTACCGTTCCGCGCGGCTCGAACATCAGAATCGAGCCGCCGGACGACGACGGCTTGTGCTCCGTACCTCTGGGCACCACGAACGTGTCGCCTTCGCGCAACAGCACGGTCGTCTCGGCGCCGAGGGCGTCACGAATCGCGACTTCAAACTGCCCGTCGAGAACAAGGAAAAATTCGTCAGTGTCCTCGTGCACGTGCCACACGTGCTCGCCCCTGGCATGGGCAATGCGCACGTCGTAGTCGTTCACGCGTGCCACGATCCGCGGGCTGTAGACCTCATCAAACGAAGCCAACGCGGTCGTCAGGTTCACCGGTGCGGTTGTCATGCCTTCAAGTGTTCCACTTCCGACGGTTCGACAGGCGACGCGGCGCCGTGACGGGGCCGACGCGCAACGGGCGTAAGAACGACGGCGACGACCGGAAAGATCGCAGCAACCAAGAAGCCCGTGCTGTAAGACGTGCTTTCAATCAGGACGCCGAGCAGCGGGGGCGTGAGAATCGCGGCAATGTTTTGCGCGGTGTTCTGGGCGCCGAGTGCACGCCCCGCCCATGCCGGCCCGGCGATCTCCGCAGCTGCCGTGAATCCGAGACCGTTGTCAGTCACTGTGACAACGGCACCGACTGCAAACGCGACCACGACGAACGCGGCGTGACGCGCGTCTCCGATCGCAATGGCCACCATGGTCAAGGCACTGGCGACCGCGATCTGACGCATCGGGCGCAACCGGCTGCCGACGCGGTCAGACCACGCGCCGGCACCGACACGACCGGCAGCGCCTGCCACCTGCATGGCGAACACCAGGCGACCCGCCGCGAGTACCTCCCAGTGGCGCTGGTTCACGAGGTACTCGAGCACGAACGCGGAGACTGCGAACTGCGGGACGACGAGCAACATGCTCGACCCATGTACTCGCCATAACTGCGCTGAACGGTATGGCGACTGGCGGTCGCCTGACGCGTTCGTAGTCACCCGCGGCGGATTGGTGACGAGTGCGAGCACCAGCACCGCAACCGCGGCGCACAGTGCGGCGGGAAAGACAAACGCCGTCGACAATGCGTGCCGCGCGAGTGCGGGCAACGTCAAAGCTGCGAGGCCGACCCCGAGGGGCTGTGCGGTTTGCCGCACACCCATGGCAAATCCGCGTTCATGAGCCTCGAACCACCCGAGCACAACGCGTCCACTCGCCGAGTTCACCGAAGCTCCTGCGGCACCGGCCAGCGCTAGCAGGACGCATAGCGCGGTCAGCCCATGCACAAAGCAGGCAGCTGTGAGAAAGACTGCGGCACCTGCGAGCCCGAGCGCGATCACGAGTCGTTCGCCCCACCGGTCGGCGGCGTAGCCCCAGGCAAACAGCGTGAACAGGACGCCGAGGCCGGGCGATGCGACCGCGACTCCGGCCCGAGCCAACGAAATACCGTACGTGTGCCGGATCGCGGGCACGAGCATCGGCAATCCGTAGACATAGCAGCACATCGCGGCCTGAGCCGACCAGCCCAAGCCCAGGATCAACCAGCGGCGACGCGACGTTCTCACGTCCGGATCGTAACCTTGCTATCTCGTTTAGCGAGACAGCTATCTCACATTTTAAGACGCACCACACGCGATGATTTGGGCGATGCGACGCAGCTCGACCCGGTGTCGGCAGCGTGGCCAAAACCTGCCAATCGGGTGAATGGTGAGCTTCGCCGTTATTTGCCCGTTTGACCTAACTGTCACGTGGGCACCACCGATATCTCGCAATTCGCTCGAGCGCACCAGCAGGGCCGTAGCGATGTCAAGTACCACCCTTTCGGACCTAAAGACGCCACGCCCACAGCCCGATGGAGACCACAGCCTGACCTGTCAGGAGTAGCCGGTTGACGCGATTCGCAGAACGTGAACCCGCCCGGTGGAAGCAGCGGCGAACAGCCGCCGTTGCGATCCGCCTCATCGTCTTGCTCGCACCCGTTGCCGTTTCCGTGGGCGCCTCACTCGCCATCACCAGACTCGTTCCCGCCCCGGCGGATCACGCTGTACGAATCGCGTGGCTGGTCGGAATCGTGATCGCGTGCAGCTTGCTCGCGTGGCCCGCGCGCCGACTGTTGCGTCGGCTCCTCCCACTCGCCGCGTTGTTCGAGATGTCGCTGCTGTTTCCGGGTGAGATGCCAACGCGATGGAAGGTCGCACGTGAGGCGGGCTCCATAAAGCACTTGGAGTTGTTGGCCTCGGGAGTGCCCGACCGCGAGTCAAGCAGAGCGGCAATCACGATCCTCGCGCTCGTCGCGTCCCTAGCTCGACACGACCCCCTGACCAGGGGCCACAGCAACCGGGTTCGCGTTCTTACCGACCTGATCGCAGCAGAAATGGCATTGCCGCAGGCGGACCGCGACCGACTCCGGTGGGCCGCCCTCGTGCACGACGTAGGGAAGCTCGAGGTTCCAGCGAAGCTCCTGAACAAGCCTGGGAAGCCAACCGAAGAGGAGTGGGAGACGTTGCGGCTGCACCCGCAGGCCGGTGCCGCACTCACCGAGCCGCTCGCCCACTGGCTTGGTCCGTACTCCGTGGTCGCCGTGCAACACCACGAGCGCTACGACGGCACCGGCTACCCGGCTGGACTTCGCGGTCACGAGATCAGTCTCGGCGCGCGCATCGTCGGTCTCGCCGACGCGTTCGAGGTCATGACGGCGTCACGTCCTTACAAGCGAGCCATGACGCGCAGCGCCGCGTTACAAGAGGTCATCAAGTGCGCGGGAAGCCAGTTCGACCCGGTGGTCGCACGCGCCTTCCTCGCCGTGTCGATGCCGCGTCTGCGCCGCGCGCTCGGCCCAGCGAGCTTGGTCGGTCAACTGCCTGTCATCGTGACATCGCCCGCCACCAGCATTCCGGCGCTGGCGACCGGCGTCGCCCGTGGAGCGAGCACGGCCGTGGTGACCAGCATTGCCGGAGTAGCAGTAGTCGCTGGTGGCGTCGCCGGGGTCGCCGGGGTCACCGCATCCACACCAGGCTCGAACACCATCACCCATTCCAACTCGACCACCCATTCCAACTCCGCGGCCCAGCACGCCGACTCCGCCACAAAGGGCACCACAGCTCAAACCGGGGCAGCTCAAGCCGGTGCCGAGATAGCGCAACCAGAGGTCGGTAACGACCCGGCAAAGGCCGCTGTCAGTGCCGCGGTGAATGTTGCGTCGCGAAGTACTCCACCACCGAGTGCGCCTCCCAGCCCGCAGTCAGTTACCACCGTGGCCGCCGCTCCGTCAGCACCGGACGGCGCTGCTGACCCCGCGCCTCCGTCACGAGGCACCGTCGCGCAGCACCTCCTGCCCGTGCTGCCCGTGCTGCCCGTGCTGCCAGTCGTCTCGCCGCTGCCGATTCCTGCACTCACGAGTCCACCGCTGCCAATCGGCGTCCCGCTGCCTTCTGCACTACCGACGCAACTCACGGAGCCGATCGATTCGGTCGTCGACCCGCCGATCGCCGCGGTCGTATCCGCCGTTCCCGTCCTCGGGTTTCTCGGGCAGTAGGCGACCGCAGACGAGGCCGCCACATAAGGCAGACTCGGCTGCGTGAGTAGCCCGGCCAACGACGAGTTCGCGATCCGCGCACGCAGCTTCGGCGCCGTAGCCCGCGATTACGACCGGGCCAGACCCTCGTACACGGCCGAAATGGTCGACGACATCGTCGCGTTGCTGCCGGGGCACGACGTCGTCGAAGTAGGAGCGGGTACAGGAAAGGCGACGGTGCTGTTCGCCGTCCGCGGGCTCACCATGACTTGCGTCGAGCCTGACCCGGAAATGGCGGTGGTGCTCTCCGAGAACACCGCGCTACTGCCGAACGTGAGTGTCACGGTCTCATCGTTCGAGGATTTTCAGCCCGCAGGGCTTTACGACGGTTTGCTCGCGGCGCAGTCGTGGCACTGGACGTCACGCGAACAACGGTGGGTGAAGGCGGCGAGCGTACTACGCGAGGGCGGCCTCATCGCGCTGTTCTGGAACCGCGAGCAATCGCATCGCAGTCCACTGCTGTCCGCAGTTGCTGACGTCTACCGTCAGCACGGGCTCCACGACTCCAACCAGGGAAGCCCTGACCTGAAGCCGCCGGCGTGGCCGCGCGACGAGATGAAAAAGGAGCCGACCCTCACCGATGTCGAGGTGCGTACGTACGAGTCAACACACATCTACTCGACCGCCGCGTGGTTGGCGTACGCGGCATCGACGTCGAACCTGCTGATCCTCGAGCCGGCGCAACGCGAAGCGATCTTTGCCGATGTCGCCAGGGTGATCGACGACGCGGGTGGCGTGCTCGAGGTGCATCGCCGCTGCGACCTGTACCTCGCCCGGCGCACTTCCGTTCCCGTATAGCCAACTTCGCTGTCAACCGTTTTCCTCGGGCCGGCGTCTACCTGGCACTCACATCTTCGTCGGGGGAAACATGACACGCATCCGGACCACCACAGTTGGCGTCGCAGTCCTCGGCGTTGGGCTTCTGCTTGCAGCGTGCGCGAGGCCGGGGACGAAGACTGCGGCCTCCTTCGCCCCGTCCGCGCCCACGGTATCCGCGTCGCACGTTGCCGCCAGTGCTGCGGCGGCGCCTTCGGTCCAGGCCGTGCCCGTTGCCCAGGCCGTGCCCGTTGTCCAGATCGCACCCGCGCAGGTCGCACCCGCTGTCGCGCCAGTCAGCGCCCCTCCGACGCTGGTGGCCACACCGTCCGGTAGTGCGTCGCCCGTCGCGAGCACCCGGCCAGCCGCCCCGACAACAGCCGCCCCGACGACCACCACCCCGACGACCACCACCCCGCCGTCCGCACCGAAACCGTCCGCCGTCCCCGTTGCTGCCGGCTCGGTGCCACATTTCGCCACGCCCGACGCCGCGATGCGGTACCTGGTCGCCGCCTACAACAGCCACGACATCGCCGCAGAGATGCACGTGACGACGCCGGACTCGCGTGCGGCGCTCGAGACCGAACGCCAGTGGGTCAACACATTCAGCTTCCACAGCTGCACTGTGAACCCGGGAGGCGGCGACTACAGCTGCCAGTTCGACATGGTTTCCAAGGTGAAGACGGCGACCAATGACGACTTCAACCCCTTCGGCGGCGACGTCGTCGAGAACATGGGCGAGATCACCGTTCTCGTCGCGCCAGCGCAGCGCCCGGGCTGGTACATGTACTTCAACGAGGGCTGCGGCGGCTGATCGTCTGGCGCGTCACGTCGACCAGAAGCGACAGTGACGGATGCCACACCGCCTCGGCTGGGAGCGGGGCCAGCGCCGGGCGTAGGTTGTGCTCGCGTACGACCCGCAACGACGCGGGCAGCAGCGAGAAGGCGGGCCGATGACCGTCCAGAGCAAGGCCCCGGCTGCAGGTGGCGGGCAACCCCCGGAAGGCCGGGTCGGACGCCGAGCGGCCATCAGCGCGAAGACGTTGCGCACCGACCGCTGGTGGATTCAGCCAGTGGTCACCTTCGTCGTGTTGTTCAGCTTCATCATCTACTCGACGTGGGCCGCGTTCATCGATCGCGACTACTTCTCCGAGCCGTACATCTCGCCGTTCTACTCCCCCTGCCTTGCGGTCAAGTGCGGCACGGTGCCGGGCTCGCACGGCGTCCCGCACCTGGGGATCTTCGGGCATTGGTGGTTCACATCGCCCGCGATCATCATCCTGATCGTGCCGCTCGGATTCCGGATGACCTGCTACTACTACCGCAAGGCCTACTACCGCTCGTTCTGGCTGTCGCCGCCTGCTTGTGCCGTTGCTGAGCCGCACGCGAAGTACACCGGCGAGACTCGCTTCCCGCTGATCATCCAGAACATCCACCGGTACTTCTTCTACCTCGGCATCCTGCTCAACATCATCTTGACGTATGACGCGGTCATCGCGTTTCGCAACCACCACGGCGCGTGGGGTCACGCAGGTCTCGGCACCTTGGTGCTCGTGCTGAACGCAGTCTTCTTGTGGTCGTACACCGCGTCATGTCATTCATGCCGCAGCATCATCGGCGGCCGTCTGAACCATTTCTCCAAGCATCCGGTGCGCTACTGGATGTGGGGTCAGGTCACTCGGCTGAACCGCTACCACATGCAGATCGCCTGGGTTTCCCTGCTGTGGGTGGCATTTTCGGATGTGTACGTGCGGCTCGTCGCGTCCGGCACGATCACCGATGTGAGGTTCTTCTGATATGACCGGCCCTACACATGAGTGACAGCGAAAAGCATTCCTACGACGTCGTCGTCATTGGCGCGGGTGGCGCCGGGTTGCGCGCGGCAATAGGTGCGCACGAAGCCGGCGCCAAGACCGCAGTCGTCTGCAAGTCGTTGCTCGGCAAGGCACACACCGTCATGGCCGAAGGCGGCATCGCCGCGGCGATGGGCAACGTGTGGAGCGAAGACAACTGGCAAGTGCATTTCCGCGACACGATGCGCGGCGGCAAGATGCTCAACCACTGGCGCATGGCGCAGCTGCACGCGCAGGAAGCACCCGACCGGGTCTGGGAGCTCGAGAGTTGGGGCGCGCTGTTCGACCGCACCAAGGAAGGCAAGATCTCCCAGCGCGACTTCGGCGGCCACCGCTATGCACGCCTTGCACACGTCGGCGACCGCACCGGCCTGGAGATGATTCGCACCCTGCAGCAACGCGCGGTCGCAATCGGCATCGACGTCTACATGGAATGCACGATTACGCAGCTTTTGAAGGACGGCGACCGCATCTCGGGCGCGTTCGGCTACTGGCGCGAGTCGGGCCGCTTCATCACCTTCGAGGCGCCGGCCGTGATCCTCGCGACTGGCGGCATCGGCAAGTCGTTCAAGATCACCTCGAATTCGTGGGAGTACACCGGCGACGGCCACGCACTCGCGATGGGCGCGGGCGCACCGCTGGTGAACATGGAGTTCGTCCAGTTCCATCCGACCGGCATGGTCTGGCCGCCGTCCGTTCGCGGTCTGCTCGTCACTGAATCAGTGCGAGGGGACGGCGGGGTGTTGCGCAACAGCGAGGGCAAGCGGTTCATGTTCGACTACATCCCGGAGTTCTTCAAAGCCGAGACGGCCGACACGGAAGAAGAGGGCGACCGGTGGTACGACGATCACGTCAACAACCGACGGCCGCCCGAGTTGCTGCCACGCGATGAGGTTGCGCGCGCGATCAACTCGGAGATCAAAGCTGGTCGCGGATCGCCGCATGGTGGCGTGTTCCTCGACATCGCTTCGCGTCGGTCGCCGGAGTTCATTCGCAAGCGACTGCCGTCGATGTACCACCAGTTCATGGAACTTGCCGACGTGGACATCACGAAAGAGCCGATGGAGATCGGCCCGACCTGTCACTACGTGATGGGTGGCGTCGAAGTCGACCCCGACACGCAAATGTCGCCAGTGGCGGGGCTTTTCGCGGCGGGTGAAGTCGGCGGAGGCATGCACGGCGCTAACCGCCTTGGGGGCAACTCACTCAGCGACCTGCTCGTCTTCGGCAAGCGTGCGGGCGAGCACGCGGCCGCGTACTCGTCGTCACTCGCTGGCGAACGACCTGCCATTGCCGATGCTGACGTTACGGCTGCCGGTGAAGCTGCGCTGGCGCCGTTCGAGCGAGAAGGTGGCGAGAACCCGTACAGCGTGCAGCACGATCTGCAAGACACGATGCAGAGCCTGGTGGGCATCATCCGCAAAGCCGAGGAAGTTGAGCAGGCGCTGGTCGCGATTGAGGCGCTGAAGCGCCGCGTCGCAACCTTGTCGGTCGAGGGTCATCGGCAATACAACCCCGGCTGGCACTTGTCGCTCGACCTTCGCAACATGCTGCTGGTCTCCGAATGCGTGGCGCGGGCCGCCCTCGATCGCAAGGAGAGCCGCGGCGGTCACACCCGCGAGGACTACCCAGCGACCGATCCAAGCTGGGGGAAGATCAACGTGCTGTGCAAGCTGAACGACGCCGGCACGGGCGTCGAGGTGTTCCACCAAGATCTGCCTGTCATGCCCGACGATCTCAAGGCACTGTTCGAGGAGAGCCACTGATGGGCTACGACCTCAAGATGCGGGTGTGGCGCGGCGACGAAAACGGTGGCGACCTCGTCGACTACACCGTCGGGGTCGAAGAGGGCGAGGTTGTTCTCGATGCGATCCACCGGTTGCAGGCCACACAAGCGGGTGACCTCGCCGTCCGATGGAATTGCAAGGCCGGTAAATGCGGCTCCTGCAGCGCCGAGGTCAACGGACGACCGCGCCTGCTCTGCATGACGCGACTCTCCATCTTCGAACCGACCGAGACCATCACCGTGACGCCGATGCGCACGTTCCCTGTGCTGCGCGACCTGGTCACCGACGTCTCGTTCAATTACGAGAAGGCCCGACAGGTGCCGTCGTTTACCCCGCCCGCGAACCTCAAGCCCGGTGACTACCGCATGCAGCAGGTCGACGTCGAGCGGTCGCAGGAGTTCCGCAAGTGCATCGAGTGCTTCCTCTGCCAGAACACCTGCCACGTCGTGCGCGATCACGAAGAGAACAAGCCCGCGTTCGCCGGACCGCGATTCTTTATTCGGTACGCCGAGCTCGACATGCACCCGCTCGACACGGTCGACCGCAAGAACATGCTCCAGGAAGAGCAAGGACTCGGTCTGTGCAACATCACCAAGTGCTGCACTGAGGTCTGCCCAGAGCACATCAAGATCACCGACAACGCGATCATCCCGATGAAGGAACGCGTCGTCGACGTGAAGTTCGACCCGTGGGGCAAGGTCATGCGCAACCGCCGCGAAGCCGAGCAGCCGAGGACTCCCGCCGCGCAGTTGCGGGCAGGCGACACTGGCTTGCGAACTGGCGACGCTGTTGCCGCTGAAGGCGCAGTCACCGCGGCGCCGTCGCGGACGGTGTTGAGCGCAGCTCCGGCCGCGCCGGTGAAAGCCGCAAAGGCTGCCGCAGCCCCACCCGCTGCGTCCGCCGCGCCACCGGCCGCTGTTGCGCCGCCCGTTGCATCCGGCCCGCCCGCTGCAACGACTCCTGCTGCTCCTGCACCGTCGAAGCCCGCCCCTGCCGCGCGGGTCACCGTGTCACATGACCTGGCCGACGCTGACCGTGCAGTCGCGTCCCGCACTGCCTACATGCAGACGCTCATGTCCTTGCACGGCGTTGCCGAACTGTTGCTGGCCGGCGCGCAGCGCCGGGCCAATCATTCGATCAAGTTGGTCGTCACTGATGACGGCTTCGCGACCGGAGCACTGCCGCGTCCGCCGTGGCGACTCGCAGTCAGCGGTACCGATCTCGTTGTCGGCGACGACTGGCTGGTGCTGCCGTTGCACGGTACGTTCGCCGACCTCGCTGCGAATGCCGGAGTCGCGTGTGCGCCGCCGGCTGATGCGTATCCCCCGGCCAGTGGGTGCAAGCCCGGCGACCGCATGCACGTCGATCACTCGGCTGCCATGGATTTGCTGCGGGCGTTGAAGATTGGTGACGAAGCATGCAAGGCGATGGCCACCGCGCATGCGCCGACGAACCCGCCGGAGCCGATCTTGTGGCCCGAGCACTTTGACGTCGGCATCACCCTTGACGAAGTCAACTACGGAGTGTCGCCCGGCGACGATTCGATCCCTGAGGCGTACGCCTACGTCGGTCCGCACACGGCACGCAAGGGCAAGTTCTGGAACCAGCCGTTCGGCGCCGCCCGCCCGATGACCGAGCTCGCAGATGCCGCCGCGGTCGTCGCGTTCTTCGAAGAGGGACGTCGACAGGCGACCCCGAAGACACCGACAACCTGACCGAGCGCGCTGCACCGACTGCGTATCAACAAACTTCGCAGCCCGATAACACTGCGCAGTCCACAACACTGCGAAGCCTCAACAAGAGCACTCTCAACACGAGGGGTGGTGGTCCGCGATGCGAGTGCTGTTCGTTCAGCAGGACCACGTGTCGTCACTGGGCTACGTCGGCGAGGCTTTCGCCGATCGAGGGTTCGACATCGAGACGCTGCAGGTCGTACCTGCGGAACGCTTCGCCGTCCCCTCTGTGTCTGTCGTATTTCCCGATCCGCTCGAGTACGACGTTGTCGTTCCGCTAGGGGCACCCTGGTCGGTATATGACGCGGCGACGATCGGGGCGTGGGTCGGTGAGGAGCTCGGTTTTCTTCGGGCCGCCCACGCCGCCGGTGTCCCGGTGTTCGGGATCTGCTTCGGCGGACAGGCACTTGCGGCCGCGCTTGGTGGAGCTGTCGAGCTCAGCCCCGAACCGGAGCTGGGCTGGACGATCGTCGACTCGAACGACACCGACCTGGTCGAGGTCGGGCCGTGGTTTCAGCTGCACCAGGACCGGTGGCAACTGCCCCCGGGCGCGCGCGAGTTGGCGACCACCGGGGTTGCATCGCAGGCGTTCGTTCTCGGGCGCTCGATGGGTGTGCAGTTCCATCCCGAGCTGACGCCGGCCATCCTGCAGGCGTGGCTCGATAGTGGTGACCGCGACTACCTGCTCGCGCGTGGCGTCGACCCCGACGCGTTGATGGTCACGACGAAGATGCAAGCCGACTCGGCGCGCGAACGCGCAGTGCGCCTCGTTGACCGGTTCCTTCTGCAGGTGGCGGCAGCGGACTTCGACGCCGCCAACTGACCACTCGCGGTTGGCGAATTACCTGGACGTTACGCGTGGGGTGTGGGCTGTGCCACGACGAGGCAACCACCACCGCAAGGGGTTTTCGATGATGAGTCCGATCAAGCTCGCCGTCATTTCACTGGGCACGGCTGCGGGCTGCCTGCTCGCCACGGCGTGTTCGGGCAGCTCGAAAGCGGCGAGCTCAGCCTCGTCGACCCCTACAGCATCGGCTGGCGCGACGAGCGCTGCCGCCCCCGCGGCTGCTTCGGCAGCGAGTGCGGCCGGCGCAACGGGCGCAACCGCGGCGACCAAGATCACGTGTAGCCAACTCACGTACGCAGACGTGCAACCTCTGATGGTCGACAAGATCACGGCCGTCAACGTGACGCCTGCCGGGCAAACCGGTGAGGGTCAGACTTGCAACTGGGCTACCTCGTCGACGAGCTCCGGTATGTCCATCACCGTTCTGTCGGGGCAAGACGCGACGAGCACCTTCAATGGCGACGTCCAAAGCCTGTCGAACTCTGCTGTCAGCGTGGCCGGAGTCGGCGACAAGGCCGTCCGTGACGGCGACCACGGCACCGACGCCGTCAGCGCCATCAAAGGCAGCCAGTACTGCCGAGTGACCCCCGGTGATGGCGAAGTGCCCGGCGTTGGCGACCTCGAGAAAGCCGCTGGCGACACCTCCAACATCGGCGATGCGAACGACGCGCTCGAAGCTGCCGCCGTCGCCACGTTGTGCAATCGCATCTTCGGCAGCGGCAACACGACGCCCGACCTCAGCAAGCTGCTGGCGAACGCCTCTGCTGCCGCGACTGCGTCGCCGTCCGACCAAGGCGGTCTTCCGAGCGCCGTGCTCCCGAGCGACGCCGCCAGCTCGTGACACCTCGGCATCGCGGGGTCATAGCGCCGCGTTAACGGTAGGCGTCGAGGCCGAGGTGGATCGCAAGTCCGAGGCCGGCCAGCGCAATCAAGACGCGAAGCAGGCGCGTCGGTGAGTGTCTGACGATCACTGGGCCGATACGTCCGCCGACCAGCACGCCGGCCGCCAGTGGAAGCGCGACGAGCCAGTGCACCGGTCCGAAGATGGCAAAAATGACTGCCGCAACGACATTGGAGATGCCGAGCACCACGTTCTTCAATGCGTTGCAGCGGGCGAGCGTGTCCGGTGTCGTGATCAGTAGCAGCGCGAGCATGAGGACGCCGGCAGCGGCGCCGAAATAGCCTGCGTAGACGCCGATCAGGAAGATGCCCGCGAACAACACGCGCGAGGCCGGAGCGGGTGCTTCGTCAAGATGCACAGTCGGACGTCGAGGCACCAGGATGGTGAGTGAGCCGAGGCCGATCAGCCAAGGCACGACACGTTCGAACGAGCTCGCCGGAGTCAGCAGCAGGATCGCGCCGCCGAGCAGTCCCCCAGCGACGGCGATCGCGCCGAGTTCTCGTATTCGCGGGCGTTGCCCGCGCAGCTCCGGACGCGAACCGGCCATCGTTCCGGCAGTGTTGAACACCAATGCAACAGTGTTCGTGACGTTCGCCGCGACCGGCGTGAGCCCGACCGCAAGCAGCGCAGGGTAGCTAACCAGCGAGGCGAGACCGGCAATGCTGCCGGCCAAACCTGCACCAACGCCAGCCAAAACCAGGAGGGCGGCCCGCCATAGCGTCACTCGCCCCGCAGCCCGTCGTCGGCTCCCGGCTCAGACGCTCGATCGCTAGTACTCATGGCGAGATCGTAGATAATCAAGCCCATGGCGTACGACGAGGTGTTGGCGAATCGGCTTCGAGAGTGCCTGCAAGACGAAGCGGGAGTCTCCGAGAAGGCTATGTTCGGTGGGCTCGCGTTCTTGGTGAACGGCAACATGGCCGTCAGTGCGAGCGGCAAGGGCGGCCTGTTGCTAAGAGTGGACCCCTCGCAGACCGAGTCCCTCGTCACCAAGGCCCACGCACAGCGATTCGAGATGCGCGGGCGCGAGATGGACGGCTGGCTTCGCATCGACGCGGAGGGCGTGAAGACTTCGCGCGACCTGAAGAGGTGGGTCACCATCGGCGTCACCTACGCCCGCTCATTGCCTCCGAAGTGATCGGCTCCTTCACGTGCTCTCGATCAGTCGATCGCGCGACGCAAGAAACCGCGGATGCCGATCGTGCTGAAGACGGCAACTGACACGGCAAGACCGAGCACGCACACCCACGGGTACATGTGATGCACTGACGGTGTCAGAGCGGCCCGCATTCCCTCGCTCGCGTAGGTCATCGGATTGAACGCCGTAACGACCTGGAACCAGCGCAAGTGCGACAGCGATGGCCACGGGTACTGGCTGCAGCCGGTGAACAGCATCGGCGTCAGGATCAGCGCGAACATGATCTGGATCCGGTTCGGCGGCACCAGGGTGCCGAGCGTGAGCCCGATCGCCGAGCCAGCGAGCGCACCGAGAATCATCACCACGGCGACCAGCCAGATGGCGCCCGCATGCCACGGAATCGAGCCGAGCACCCAGATGCCGACCGGGAACATCACCAGCGCCGCAAGCAACGCCCGCATCGACGCGAACAGCATCTTCTCAAGTGCAACCGCCCACGTCGGCAACGGCGCGAGCAACCGGTCTTCGATCTCGCGGCTGAACGAGAACTCAAGAACGAGCGGCAATGCAGTGCTCTGAATCCCGGTCAACGTCACCGTCAAAGCGACGATGCCAGGAAACAACAGGTGCGCATATCCGGGAGTTGTCAGCCCGATCGAGCCCAACACCTTGCCGAAGATGAACAGCAAGCCGAGCGGTTGCAAGATGACCTGTGCAAGGAAGATCGGCAGCTCGCGACCCGTCACGGTGATGTCGCGTCGCAACACGCTGAAGAACGAGCGCCACGGACTCGGGTCGCTGATCTCGATCCGCGGAAGAGCGACAGCAGCTGTGGTCATCGCAACGCACGTCCCGTCAGGTGAATGAAGACGTCCTCAAGACTCGGCTCGCCGAGCCGCACTTCAGTGAGTCGGCCTTGGTGCTGAGTAACGAGATCGGAGACGGGCGCTACCAGTCGCGCCGGCTCGCCGGTGACATACAGCCGCGCACGCAGGGCCGCGGAACCCGCATCAACCCGTTCGACCTTCTCGACAGCCGCCAAGCCCTCAAACGCGGTCGCCAACGCGGCCGGATCCGCGATCGGCTCGACCACAATCTCGAGCGTGCCGCTACCGATCAACGTCTTGGTCAACGCGATGGGCGTGTCGAGGGCAAGCAGCTTGCCGTGATCGACGATGCCAACGCGGTCAGCAAGCTCGGCCGCCTCGTCCATGTCGTGCGTCGTCAACAAGATCGTGACGCCAGCCGACTTCAGATCGCGAATCCTGTCCCACACGTAAATCCGCGCGGCCGGGTCGAGGCCTGTCGCGGGTTCATCGAGAAACAGCACCGGGGGCGAGTGCATCAGCGCGCGCGCAATCATCACCCGCTGCATCTGCCCGCCGGACAGCCGATCGACCTTGTCTTTCGCGCGGTCGGCGAGCCCGAACTGATCCAGCAACTCGACGGCGCGCTCCTCGCGGACCTTCGGCGGCACGCCGTGGTAAGCCGCATGAAAGAGCAAGTTCTGCCGGACGTCGAGTGAGCGGTCGAGGTTCGGACGTTGCGGCACGACACCCAACTGCGTTCGAGCTCGGACCGGAAGAGCCACGACATCGACACCCGCGACGAACGCGGAGCCGCCGGTCGGTTTCACCCTGGTCGTCAGGACGCCGATCGTCGTTGTCTTACCGGCCCCGTTCGGTCCGAGCAGACCAAAGCACTCGCCCGAGGCGACCTGGAAGGAGATGCCGTCGACGGCGTTCGTGTCGCGCTTGGGATAGCGCTTCACAAGATCAACAACCTCGACCGCTGGGCTCGCCATGACACCTCTCTCTTCCGACCGGCCACTGTAACCCGCCCGTGATATGGCCTGAGTACGCTTTTCACCGCGCGCCGAATCCGTACCCCGAACTGCCGCCTTCCGGAGTCCGTCATGACCTCGCCGACTCGTCGTCGCCTGATCGCGACCTCAGCTGCGGCCGCCGCCCTCGCCGTCGCAGGTTGCTCAAGCTCTAGCAAGTCCGCGACAACCCCCAGTGGATCGGGGTCGGAAACAACCGCGGCGGCCCCGACGCAGGCGGCGTCAGTGGCTGCCCCAACCACGACAGGTTCGTCGGCGCCTACGACCACGGCCGCGGCCGCGGCATCGAGTGGCGGCAAGCTGACCGTGACAGGTGCGGTTGCAGCAACGCTGCCCGAAACCACCGACGCGAGCGGGATCCGGTGCAGCATCGATGCGGGAGGCAACGCATCGAACATCATCATGTTCGACGGAACATCCGCGAGCTACGACCTGCAGATGAGCATCCCTGCGGGGACAACAACCTTCCCCGATGCCAGCGGTAAGTCAGGGATCTACTTCTACGACAGCGACAACTCGAAACTCGAGTGGGGCGCATCCAACGCGAAGCAGGCTGGAACCGGAACTGTCACGCGATCCGCGGACAACAAGAGCGGAACGCTCGATGTGCAGATGACGGATGCCGCGCCCCCTGGATCGCCCCAACTTCAGCCGATTCACGTCTCCGGGTCGTGGAGCTGCTAATCGTGGTAAACAGGGGAGGCGCATCGCGCCGCGACGACAGCATCGCGTCGGGTCTGGTATTCAGCCGGCGGGAATTGTTCAGCCTGCTGGGTTCAGCTGCGTTTCTCGTCGCGTGCGGCGGCAAGTCACACACGACTTCGCCGATCACGGTGAGTACCGGAACGGCAGCCGGTTCAGGTGCAGCGGCCGGTACCGGTACAGCAACGAGCGCCGGAGCCGGCACCACCTCGGCGGCGGCACCGACGAACGGCGGCGGCACATCGACGTCCGGCAGTCTTGTGAAAATCGGCGGACCGCACGCGACGGGCAACGACGCGATGTCGGTCGCGGACGCGCAGCGCGAGGCGCAGATTGCGAACGGACATTGGCAAGGCGGGTGGCACGACGCGACGGGTGCGAGCGGCGACAGCGACATCGTGATCGCGATCGACGGCGCCAGCCGGACCGCCAGGGCCACGGCATCCTTCGGGGGCAAACTCCTCGGAAACGCGGTGCCGACCGTTACTTACGACATCGACCTGCTGTCGTTCATGATGACCGCCGACAGTTACAACGTGTCGAGCCCGCAGTTCGGCCAGCTCACCATCTCCCCTGGTGGCGCGACCAATGCTTCGGGCAGCGCCCACACGATCCCTGGCCAGCCCAGCATCGATCACATCGACGTCAACGGCACCAAAGCGGGGATGCGCGTCGACGTCAGCTACACCGTGTTTTACACCGACGGGCACAGCGTCAAGGGCACAGCAGCCTGGACGACGACGGGCGAGCGTGCAACCCCAGCCGCCCTCGGCAGTGCAGGTGCACCGACAACGGCTGACATCGCGAGCGGCAGTTATGCGGCCGGGCTGCTCGATGCAAAGTCCCTCGCCGCAATCTTCGGCAAACCATTTGACGCGCCGATCGCGAACGGCGGCAGGATTCTTTACGACAACGGCATCGACACCAGCAACGGGCAGGTGTACTCGACAGCACGCGACTACGTTGTGCAGTACACGGTTTATGTCGGCGACAATGAGGCCGACACCGCGGCGTTCTGGAAGAAGCAAAACCCAGGGCTCGCGACGACTCCGGGACCTTGGCTATCGGGCTTCTTTTTTCCCGGGGCCGGTTTCTACGCCGAGTTGCCAACGCGGGTTCTGTTGGTACAGGTACTTAACCTGAAAGCCACCGGCGCACCAACGGCTCAGCAGTCAGCGACGGTCAAACAGTGGACGATCGACGTCACGACCGCGATTGTGAACAGCCTCAAGTCGAGCTGAGTTCAGCGGGCGTCGCTCTCGTACCAGCGCAGCACACGTAGTGCCCGCAGCGTGTTCCACCTACTGGGGCGCCCGTCACCGTCTTCGAGGGTGAACCACACCCTGCCTGGATGGGTGTTTTCGAGCAGCCACGTGCCGTCGGGCTGCTGCTTGGATCGAAGCAGGTCCATCGCTTCGTCTAGCCGACTATCCGGAGGGCCTGCCACGTCCCTGAAGTAGTCCAAGCCGCGCAGGACGTCGTAGTGCCAGCGGGTGGGGAACGAGAAGTTCAACCAGTCCGGGTCGACAACTTCGCCGGTACTGAGGCGTCGAAAAAGCTTTCGTTTGAGGAAATACTCCTCTCCTCGCCGTCTGGCCTCGGCGGATCCAGACAAGCCGCCAGTTGCGCGCTCATGCGCGAGCAGCCCTTCGAGCACCCGGATCGTGGTGTGGAACGAGGATCGAACGGACCCGTTCTCCGCCTCGCAGTTCCACCCGCCGTCCTCGAGCTGCTCACCAATCAACCTGGCCGCCACGCTGTCGACGTCCTCACCGAAGTACGCGCCGAGCACCAGCACCATGCCGTTGATGCACGGCTCGACCTCGCCCTCGAAGAACGGTTCGCCGGCGTACTCCCAATGGGAGTTCTTCTTGACCAGCTCTAGTGCGCGCCGCACGCGGCCATTCCCGGGATCGATCCCGAAGTCGCGTAGCAACATCAAGCTGTAGGCGGTGGCGCTCCACGGCTGGCCCTCGCCGAACTGGGCCGGACCTTGGGAAGTGTCGATCGGCCCGGGAAAGAGGGCTCCGCCGTCCCACTGGCCATCGTCGTCTGCCAGGTCCAGCAGCCGCGCGCCCCACCCCTCGGTGGGAATGCGGGCTCGCTCCGCCGCGACAGCGCCGGTGGGAGCATCGGTGAGGTCGCGCAAGACCTGCCACCGGATGGCAGGGTCAGAATCGAGCAGCCAGTCGATCACGGTCATTCGCCGAACCTAGCCAAATCGCCACGGCCCAAACAACCGCGGCCTAAGCAACACCCTGAGCCGTCGGTGCGTATGTAGCTTGACAGTTACGTAACGCTATAGTTACATACGAATGTGCATGCGTTTGAGGCGGTCGCTGATCCCACGCGACGCCGGATTCTTGAGTTGCTCGGCGACGGCGAGCGAAGCGCCGGCGATCTCGCCTCGCACTTCGACATCTCCCGGCCGGCAGTGTCTCGGCACTTAAGGATGCTTCGCGAGACCGGCCTCGTTGAAGCCCGCGGAGATGCCCAGCGACAGTTGTATTCGCTGCGTCGTGATGGCGTCGATGAGATCGGCGAATGGATCGACACACTTCGGGCGTTCTGGTCGCACCGCCTTGACGCACTCGATAGCCACACCCGCCCGAGGAGAAGGAAGGACGCCCGATGACGGGATCAATGTTCGGAACGGTCCGATCGCAGGGCCACGGTCGCAGCGTCCGATTCGAGAGAAGCTTCCAGGCGCCACCCGACGAGATCTGGGCTGCGTGCACCGACCCCGAGCAGTTGCAGCACTGGTTCGCGGAGGTTTCTGGCGACCTCCACGTCGGCGGTGAAGCGTTCATCGATTTCGACAACGGCGAGCACACGCCATTGGTGATTCGCGAATGCGAGCCGCCGAGCCTGCTCGTCGCCGACTGGGCGTTCGGCGACGACGCGATGTCGACGCTTCGTGTCGAGCTCAGTAACTCAAACGATGGCGGCACGACCATGGTTCTTGAGCACTACAACCTGCCCAGCTCGACCGGAGTCGGTTACGCGGCGGGCTGGCATGCCTACCTCGACCGATTGGCTGACCAACTGTCCGGCTCAGAGACCACAAACTGGAGCCAGCGTTTCGACGAACTGATCGGTGAGTACCAGTCAGTGAAGCCACCGGGCGCCTAGCGGCCCTGCATCATCGCGGCCAGCCGATCGACGATCGGCAGGTCTGCGGGCACCCACTCGACGTCGTGCAGCTCATCGACACTTAGCCACCGAAACGCGCAATGCTCGATCGACGTCGGCTCGCCCGCCATAACGGCCGCCAGCCAGACCCGCAACACGCCGTACTCGCCTATCGGCCAATCACGACCGACCCGCGCGCCGAGCATGATGTCGACCGCAAGCTCCTCGCGGCACTCGCGAATCAACGCGGCTTCATCGGTCTCGCCCGGGTCAACTTTTCCCCCAGGAAACTCCCAGAATCCGGCAAGCGGCGGCGGCTCGGAGCGCTGCGCAGCGAGCACCCGCTCGCCGTCCACAATCGCCGCACCGACAACCACCTGAACGCGCGTCTCCACAGCCGCGCAGTCTGCCACGGTCTTGCCTTGACGCCACGCGGGTCGGCGGGCGACGGTGGATTCATGGAACAGCTGACTGCGGTTGACGTGGCCCGGGCGCTTGCCGAACTCAAGGACTGGACTGGCGACACCACCAGCCTGCGTCGCAACGTCAAGGCATCGAGCTTCGCCGCCGGTATCCGGCTCGTCGATGCCGTCGCGGAAATCGCCGACGCCATGGACCATCACCCCGACATCGACATCAGATGGACGACGATCACGTTCGTCTGCTCGACACACTCCGCCGGCGGCGTAACCGAGTTGGACGTCGAACTGGCGCGCCGGATCGACGATCTGGCCGGCAGCTGACGGCTGTAACTCAGTCGCCTTCAACGACGCAGTGCGGTAGACCAGTACTGACCGCTTGAGGTCTAGTCCTTTCCGCATGCCCGGATAACACCCAGGAGACGTCGTGCCACCGGTCATCCGCGTCGAGAACCTGGTGAAGGAGTTCCGGCGCCCGCGCAAGCAGGAAGGTCGATTCGGCACCCTCCGCACGCTGTTCACCCGGCAGTTCGACTCGGTCCGCGCCGTCGACCGGGTGAGCTTCGCGATCGAGCCTGGCGAGTTGGTCGGCTACATCGGGCCGAACGGCGCCGGTAAGAGCACGACCATCAAGATGATGACCGGCATCCTGGTGCCGACCAGCGGCACTGTCGAGGTCGGCGGTCTCGTGCCATGGCGCGAACGTGAACGCAACGCCATGCAGATCGGAGTCGTGTTCGGCCAGCGCAGCCAGTTGTGGTGGGATCTCCCGCTCATCGAGTCGTTCAATTTGATCGCAAAGCTGTATCGGGTCCCCGATGCGAAGTTCAAGCGCAATCTCGATCGCTTCATCGCGCTGCTCGACATGGAAGAGTTCCTCGACCGCCCAGTACGCCAACTAAGCCTCGGCCAGCGAATGCGCGGCGACCTCGCGGCGTCCATGCTCTACGAACCGCAGATCCTCTACCTCGACGAACCGACCATCGGCCTCGACGTCGTCGCGAAAGAAAACATGCGCATCTTCATCGAAGAGATGAACCGCGATTCCGGGACGACGATTGTGCTCACCACCCACGACCTCGCCGACGTCGAGCGACTCTGCCGCAGGCTGATCCTGATCGACCACGGGCTCGTGCTCTACGACGGTGCTGTCGAACAGCTGAAGACCAAGTACGCGCCGCATCGCATCCTGGTGGTCGAACTTGAGCCGGACGCTGTGAGTAGCGGTCGGCACATCGACGCCGCCGACGTGCCCGGTGCCGAGATTGTCGAACAGGCTGACGGCGTAGCGCGAATCCAATTCGAGTCTGCCCGCACACCGGTACAAGACCTGATCGCGGCGCTCAACGCGCGCTACCCGATCGCCGACCTGTCCATCGTCGAGCCCGACCTCGAGGGTGTGGTGCGGCAGATCTACGACGAACGCGTGCCGGTCGCATGACGACCGCGACGACGACTGCGCCCGCCGGCCGCGAGCCACTGAGCCGGTCGCCGTGGCGTGACGTCCCGGCGTACAGACAAATCATCAGCAGCCGCTTACGAACGACGCTGGCCTACCGCCAGAACGTGTTCTTCCTGCTGGCGATCCTGGTTCTGCAGATCTTCATCCTGCGCAAGGTGTGGACTGCCCTTTATCACGGTCACACAACTGTCGATGGCCTTACCCTGCATGCGCTGCTCGTCTACATCACGTTGGCGAACCTACAGAACTGGGTGCTGCAGGACCCGACCATCAGCTTCTACATGTACAACCGCGTGCGCGAGGGTCAGGTCGCCTTCGACCTCGTGCGCCCGGTCGGGTTCGTGCCCCAGATGTTCGCTCACCTCGTCGGCTCGAGCTGTGCGACAGTGATTTTCGGCCTTGTCGCGCTCCCCTTCATTTTCTTTGCGGGTACCCTGGGCGCTCCCGCCTCGCCGACAGCCTTGCTGCTCTATCTCGCGAGCTTCGTACTCGGCTACGTCATCACGACGCTGCTCACGCTCATGCTCGGCATGTTCGCGTTCTGGACCACAGAGATCTCTGGCCTGACGATGCTGTATCGGCTCATCAACCAGTTCTTCGCCGGTGCACTTGTTCCGGTGTCGCTGTTTCCTGGGGCGATCCGCATCATCGCCGACGTGCTTCCGTTCCAGGCAACGACCTACACGCCGGTGGCCATTTACGTGGGGCGCGTACACGGTGGCGACGCGGTCGGAGCACTCGGCGTCCAGGCGGTGTGGGTCGTCCTGCTGATCTTCGCGTCCTGGGCAATGTGGCAGCGCGCACTGCATCGCGTCGTGGTCCAGGGTGGCTGAGTAACCGTGCGGATGAGTCGCCAATGAGCACATTGCGGGTGGCGTGGACTTTGGAGCGGGCAGCACTTCGCGGCCAGCTCGAGTACCGGCTGAACTTCATCGTGTCGACCTTCATGGGCGTCGCCTATCAAGGCAGCGGATTCGCCTTTATCTACGTCGTGCTGCACAGCTTCCATACGATCGGTGGCTGGGATTTCGGCGACCTCGCGTTCCTGTATTCGCTGCGCCTCCTCGCACACGCCTGCTGCTACCTGCCGTTCAACCAGATTGACTTCCTCGACGTCACGATCCGAGAGGGAAAGTTCGACCGCTACTTGGTGCGGCCGATGAACCCGCTGCTGCAACTGATGACAAACAAGTTCCAGATCAACGCAGTCGGCGATGTTTTGACTGCATCCGCTCTGTTCATCTACGCCGCGAGCATTGCGCACGTCGACTTTTCGCCGCTGCACATCGTGTACCTCGTCCTTGCCGTTCTCGGTGGCGCGCTCGCGGAGGCCGGGTTCGTCCTCGCGGTGTCGTCACTGGCCTTCCGTTTTCTGGAGACGTGGGCTGCGGCATTCCTGGTCGACAACATCTACCTGATGTTTGGCTCGTACCCCATCAGGGTGTTCGGTGCGACGACGGCATGGATTATGACGTGGATCATCCCGGTCGCGTTCGTCGCGTACATCCCGGCGTCCGTCTTGCTGAACCGGACGAACGGCTTGCACGTCGCCACCTTCGTCGCCTACGGCGCCCCGGTGATCGGCCTGCTCTGGTTCGTCGCCGGCTACCAGGTGTGGCGCTTGCAGGTCAGGCATTACCAAAGC
The DNA here is from genome assembly GCA_963737705.1 of uncultured Actinomycetes bacterium. Taxonomy (GTDB): domain Bacteria; phylum Actinomycetota; class Actinomycetes; order Acidothermales; family Acidothermaceae; genus PALSA-607. The sequence goes on along the minus strand of CAVTTP010000006.1, from coordinate 1,100,477 downwards.
TCCGGCAGCTGAGGATCAACATTTGGGCGGGCTGCCCCTCGCTTCACACAGCCGCGCCGAGTAGTCCCTCGATGTCCGACGTGGGACATAGGTTGGCCGAATGAACGTGCGTCGGCGGTCGCTTGCGGCATCCGCAACACTGCTCGCGGTCGCGGCGCTGCTGGCGGGGTGTCGAGCGCCTGGAGCGGCTGCGCCCTCCGTTGCGACTAGCGCCGTCCCATCGACCGTTGCGGCTGGCGCCGGCCAGTCGACGTCCGACTCAGCAACGTCGGGCTCAACTCTAACGACGTCGGGCTCAACGACGTCGGGCTTGAAAGCGCCGAATCAGCCGACGCCCGGCCAACTGAGCCTGCTTGTCGAGCCCGATCAGGGCATCGCACCGATCTACGCGCTGATCGCGTCCGCCCGTAAGTCGATCGACCTCACGATGTACGAACTCGTCGACACCGACGCCGATCTCGCGCTCGAGCTTGCGGCCGGTCGCGGCGTGAACGTCAGGGTTTTGCTCGACGTCAATCGGGAGAAGGCCGCCAACCAAGCGGCGTTCACGGAACTCACCGACATGCGCGTGCACGTCGCGTGGGCCGATGCGCGCTATGCGGCCACGCACCAGAAAACGCTGATCGTCGACGATTCGGTGGCTGCGGTGATGACGTTGAACATGACGAGCCGTTATTACTCCTCGACTCGCGACTTTGCCATCGTCGATCGAAATCGAACCGACGTAGCTGCCATCGAGCAGGTGTTCAACGCTGACTTCACACACGCCCGCATCACCGCGTCGCCCGCGGCTGACCTTGTCTGGAGCCCGAATCAGTCACAGCCTGCGCTACTCGCGCTCATCAACTCAGCAACGTCGAGCCTGCTGGTCGAGAACGAGGAGATGGCCGACAAGCCGGTGACTGGTGCGCTGGTCAGCGCAGCTCACCGCGGCGTCCACGTCGTGGTCGTCATGACCGATCAGACCGATTGGCACTCCGCGTTCGCGATGCTCGTCGCCGCACATGCCGTCGTCCGCGTCTACGCCTCTAATGCCTCGCTCTACATTCATGCGAAGGTCGTCATAGCGGACGCCGGAACCCCGCATCAGCGCGCGTTCGTCGGATCCGAAAACTTCTCCAACGCCTCGCTGAACTCGAACCGCGAACTCGGGATCGAGACGACCGACCCCGGAGTCGTCGGCGGCCTGACCACGACCCTCAATTCCGACGCCGCAGGCGCGCAGACCTGGCATTCGTAGGTCGCGACCGCCCTCAACCTTTCTGCGCGGCCGTCGATGGTTAGTCAGGCGGGGGTTGCCGCGCCTACTACGACGCCGCGCGCACGCCTTGAGAGCGGTCGTTCAACCGGAGGCATCACGTGGTCGGGTCGGTCGCAGCCGTCGCCATCGGTGCCGCGGTAGCTGTCGTATGCTGCGCGATCGCATTCATGCGAATCCGATCCCGCTCGGACGCGGCTCTCCTCGAGACCGTGCGCCGTCTGGCCGACGGCGACCTTCACACGGCGATTGCTCTCCCAGGTAGTGGCGCGCGTCGTGAACTTGCCACGCTTCTCCAGGATCTCGCCGGCAGGGTGTCGCTGACATTGACTCAAGTCGAGGCAGCAAAGGCGCGCCTGGAGGCCGGTTGGCGCGACATCGACGAGATGGCGTGGCAGAGCCTGGACGGAACGGAAACCACAGCCGCGCGTGCATCGTCCGCCGCGCGATCGGCCGACGGCATCTCCGCGAATCTGCACGTCATTGCCGCGGCGACAGAGGAACTCGCGGCGACCATCGAAGCGGTCGCAGACCACGCGTCGGAGGCCTCCAACGTCGCGTCAACCGCAACCGCACAGGTGGGCGCTGCAAACAGCACCGTGTCGGAACTGGCAACCGCTTCACGCCACATCGAAGAGGTACTGCACTTCATCGGCATGATCGCGACGCAGACGCACATGCTCTCGCTGAACGCGACGATTGAAGCCGCGCGGGCGGGTGCAGCCGGCGCCGGATTCGCCGTCGTTGCCGATGAGGTGAAGGCGCTCTCCCAACAGACCGGGGCGGCGACCGACAACGTCAGCGCCTCAGTCGTCGCGGTCCAAAGCGGCGCCGTTCAGGCAGCGGAGGCTATGGATCGCGTTACCGCCACAATCTCCCGGGTGAACGACAACCAGCAGGGCATTGCATCGGCCGTGGAGCAACAAACTGCCACCACGCGAGACATCGGACGCAACGCCAGTGATGCGGCGATGGGAGCCACCGACCTTGCGGGGGACGTCGCCGCCCTGGTCGCCAATATCCGCCTCACCGCATATACCGGAGCGCACGCTCGCAGCGTTGCGGCCCAGCTTGCAGAGCTGGAAGCGGAGCTCGGCTCCGTTGTTGCCGGCTACGAATTCGACCGAGTCGCGCTTGAAGCGGCAGCGACCGCACCAGCTCGAACTGCCTCGACAGTGGGAACGGTTACCACGATCCATCACGATGTCGTCGGCTCCGGGATCGGACAAATCGAGTACACCGAGAACTGGCGGCATTCGACAGCCAACCTCGAGAGTGCGCGAAGCGACGCGTATTGCGGCATGCCGGGAGACACCGCAACGATCCGGTTCGTCGGCACGAAGATCCGCTACTTCGGAGGCCCGGAATCCAACCGGGGCATGATCGCCCTTTCTGTCGACGGCGGACCAGAATCCGTGGTTGACCAGTACGGCACGACCCGCGAGCGAACACTCTTCTGGGAATCGCCAACGCTGCCCAGGGGAGAGCACACCCTGGTGGTGCGCGTGACAGGCGACCAGAATCCGCTCTCGCGCTACATCTGGGTAACCCTCGAGTGCGTCGAGATCGACGCTTAGTTCGGCTCGCCGTAGCTAGCGACCCTGAACGCCGCCTCCTCGCTGTTCGCCGAGGGCGTGCCGGCCCGACCGCGGGGCTCCCGACATCGCGGTCCCGCGTTCGGTACTTTTGAGGCCTGACGAGCAGCGGGAGTTTCAAGGCATGGACGAGAACCGGGCACAACGAGTCGTCGACGCGCTACGAGCACGTGGCATCGACGCACGCACGTCGAAAGAGGGCGTTTACCAGTTCGGCGTGCGAATCGCGCTGTCAGATGCGCGCGAGGCAGTCTGGGACTCCGACGACACCGCCGAGCTCGAGGCTCAGGTCATGCGTGACGGCATGCTCGTCGGGTTCGTCCCCGTCATCGAAGGCTCGGCCGACTTCGACGAAGCTCAGATCATCGACGCGATCGCCAACACCGACTACGACCAGCCGATCGCCCACCGCTCGTCGAAGCCACCCGTCGCCGCGCCGGCTCTGGCACCTGAAGGCGGCGTGTTCCGCCGCTTCCTGGGTGGCTTCCGCACCGGCTGAGGTGCTCGAGCGGCTAAAGGCCGCCCTCCGACGTCCGATACGAACGTGACGAATCGTCGATTCGGGTCGCGTGCCTGTCGATCCGTGCCCAGATTGGCCACGTGCAGCGATGGAGCAAAAGGTCGAAGACACCCCCGTCACCGATGGCGTGCGGTGGGCCCACTATGGCGCCGCGTTCCTCGTGGCGGCCTACTTCGTTTCCGTCGCACTCAGGCACGTCGGCTCCTACATCGTCCCGATAGACGGCTGGGGAGTTGACCTCTTTGAGGTCGGCGTAGGCGTCCTGTGCATGCTTCGCTACTGGCACGGATCGTGGCGGGCCATGGGGTCGGCGGTGGCGTTCTTCCCGCTGGTTCTCGGAGCGGCATGCATCATGTGGGGCTTCGGCGACACCGCGCTGACAATCGAGTCGTTCGGCGGGGCGACGCCGCCGACACCGTCTGTCGCCGACGGGTTCGGCCTGATGTTCTTCCCGTTGTGCTACGTAGCCTTCGTGCTGCTACTGCGCGGCGAGTCCAAGCGGGCCGACATCACTCCTTGGCTCGACCGCGGCATCGCCGCACTCGGGTTCGCCTCAGTCGCCGCCGCATTTGCTCTGCAGCCAGTGCTCCACGCGGTCGGCGGTTGGTCGCTGGCGACCGCGACCGGCATTGCGTATCCGGTTGGCGACTTGCTGCTTCTCGGCGTTGTTGCCGGCGGCTTCACGACAGCCTCAAGAGCGCGCAAGAGCGTCCTTGTGGTGCTTGGCCTTGCGCAGGTCGTCAACTTCGTCGGTGACCTCTACGCGCTCGTTCAGCCAGACAGCACGATCGGAAATCTGGCGAACGCGCTGGCGTGGCCGGTCTCGATCCTGATGTTCTCCGCAGCGGCCTGGATGCAGCCCGCCAACGCGACCAGCACCAACAAGGTCCGGGCCGGCGGCTTCGTGCTGCCGGGCCTTGGCGCCGTCGCGAGCCTCGCCATCTTGGTCTGCGCCAGTTTCGGCAGCGTTGGCAGGGACGCCGTCGGGCTCGCCACGGCGACACTCGTCGTGGCCGGCATCCGGCTGACTCTGACCGTACGGAAGGCGCAGGCGGTCAACGACGAGCGGCAACAGTCGATGACCGACCGCCAGGCGGTCCTGCTGAAGGTGCTCAACGAGGTCGCCCGGAACGCGGAAATGCTGACCGCAGCGTCGGAGCGCCTCACGACGACCGCCACCAGGCTGAGCAGCGGAGCAGACCAGGCGTCGTCGCAGGCAGACGTCGTAGCGAACGCAAGCCGCCTGATCGGCGCGAGCACCCAATCGGTCGCGGCGGGTGCCGAGCAGATGACGGCGTCGATCGCGGAGATCGCCCGCAATGCGGCAGACGCGGCAATGGCAGGCGAAGAGGCTATGCGCGAGACCGAGCAGACGAACGCGACGATTAGCAGGCTGGTCGAGTCGTCGGCGGCCATTGGAAACGTGGTTAACGTCATCACCACGATCGCTCAGCAGACCAACCTTCTTGCGCTGAACGCGACCATCGAGGCGGCACGCGCTGGCGAAGCGGGTCGAGGCTTCGCGGTCGTTGCCGGTGAGGTGAAAGAACTCGCATCTGAAACCGCGAAAGCGACTGAAGAGATCAGCACCATGATCCGCGGCATTCAAGGCGAGACTGCGCACTCGGTCGAGGCGATCGGGCGAATCAGCCAGACGATCTCGCGAATCAACGAGATTCAGAACTCCATCGCCTCCGCCGTCGAGGAGCAGAGCGCGACAACCATCCAGGTCACGCAGACAGTGAACGAGGTCTCCGACGGGGCCGACCAGATCAGTCGCCATATCTCGGTCGCGGCCGAAACCGCGCGCGGGACAGCGGGTGGGGCCAACGACACGCTCGCGGCCGCTTCGGAGTTGGCCACGATGGCGGCCACCTTGCGAAACATCGTCGCTGAGTTCGGCTCGCTTTCACGCGCATGACGGGTCGATCCACCCGCAGGTCAGCCCTTAGTTGCGCCGCCAGCTAATCCGGTCTCATAAGCGAAGATCACAGCTTGCACCCGATCGCGCAGCCCGAGCTTCAGCAAGATGTGCGCGACGTGGGTCTTGACCGTGCTCTCCTCGACAACCAGTTCGCGGGCGATCTCAAGGTTCGACTGCCCGCGCGCGATCAGCCGAAAGACCTCGAGCTCGCGTGGGGTCAAGGTCGCAAGCTGTGGATTCAGTTCGGACGGCGGGGTGCTCGCGCTAGCGAACGCGGCGATGAGGCGGCGTGTGACGGTCGGATCAAGCATCGCGTCGCCTGCGGCGACGGCGCGAACCGCCGCCACCAACTGCTCCGGGGGTGAGTCCTTCAGCAGAAACCCGCTTGCGCCAAGGCGCAGCGCCTCGTAGACGTATTCATCGGTGTCGAACGTCGTCAGCACCACGACCCGCGCACTGCATGTCGCAAGAATCTGCCGAGCAGCCTCGAGACCGTCCATCACCGGCATCCGAATATCCATCAGGACGACGGCCGGCTCGTGTTCTTGCGCGAGCTTCACGGCGTCGCGCCCGTTTGCCGCCTCACCCACGACGACGATGCCGGGCTGGTTCTCCAGGATGACGCGAAAGCCGGCTCTGATCAGCTGCTGATCATCGACGATGAGGACCGATATCGCTGACAGCTCTGTCACCGCATCGGGCGCTGCGTTGGGCACCCCCGCAGGATAGAGCGAGGTCCCGGATCTCATCCTTAAGAGCGAGGCGGCGGCGCATCGATAGCCATTAGCGTTGCTCGGGTGTCGGTAGCCCTGCCAGTCACCAGTAGCGGACCGGCGAGTCGCGGGAAACGCCAGCTAGGTGTCGCGAACATCGTCGCCGGGGTGCTCCTGTCAGCCGGTGTCTTCACGCTGGTGCACGTCCACCTCGACCCGACCGACCCGCACGGCAGCGTGCTCGCAGGCGTCGCCGCCGTCTCCATGACGTTGCCTGTGCTGTGGGCTCGCCGGTCGCCTCTTACCGCCGCAGCCGTCGTCGCACTTGGCTCGTTGGCGAACTGGCTATTCGTCGGCCACTACATCCGCTGCGGCGCGGCACTTCCCGCCGCGTTCTGGATCGCTTGCGTGCTCGGCCTGCAGATTCGTGACCGAAGGTGGGTCGTCGTCGGGCTCGGACTCATCATCATCGACCTGCTCGTCCAGGGTTTCGCCGACCCACAGCTCACGCCGCCGACAATCTTCGCCGCAGGGCCGATCGCGATCGGGTTCTGGTTCGCCGGCCGAACGATCCGCGCAAGGGCCGACGCGGTCCGCCAGGTCGCTGAGCAGAACAAGGAGATCGCTGCGACGCGGGAGAAGAGCGTGCAGCTCGCCGTCGACGTCGAGCGCGAGCGGATCGCGACCGGACTCGACACGTTGTTGCAGCGCCGAATCAGCGGCATGGGAGCGCAGGCCGCCGCGGCCCGCGAACACGTCACCGATCCCGAGGCCGCCACCGCCTTCGCGGCGATCGCCGCTGACGGCAGGCAGACGTTGGCCGAGATGCGCGAAGTCGTGGGATCGCTACGCAACGACTCACCGCTCGCCCCGCAACCCGATCTCAATGCGTTGGCCGACCTGGTCGGTCGCGGGGGCGGTCGGCTCCAGATCGACGGAACTCAGCGACAAATTCCCAGCAGTGTCGAGGTTTCTGCGTATCGGATCGTCGAGCAGTTGCTGCGTGCCGCGGCTGCCGATCCGGCGAATCCGGTCGATGTCCACGTCACGTTCGCGCCCGACGAACTCGAGCTTCGGGTCAGTGCAACTGTCAGCGCAACGACGACACGCGCGTCGACCGAGCCGGGCCCCGAGCTGGCCGTCGTCCGACAGCGAGTTTCGTTTCACGGCGGTTCACTTGCTACAGATTCGCTCCCCGGCCGGTTGCAGTGGGTGGCGAGACTGCCGCTTAGCGCGGACCATGCCTAAGCATGAACGCACTGGCGGTAACGGCCCTCGTGGTGGCCGTATTCGGCTGCGCGATCGCGGCCTACCGGTATCCGGTCATCGCGACCGTGCTGTGCTGCATTCCGCTGTCCGTGGAGGTCCACCGCTACCCGACTGGGGGCTATGGGATTGCCACCGGCGCCATCATGTGGGCCGCGTTCGTGCTCTGCTACTTGGCCGGAAGCCGAACGACGCTGCCGCGAGCGGTGCCGTGCGTCGTGCTTCTCGTCGCGTGTTGGCAGGTCGCCGGGGGCTTAGACCCGTTCCCCGCAGTCGATGCCTTTGGGCCGTTGGCTGTCGGCGCGCTCGTGCGATCGAGGACCGCGGCCCGCACCGAACTCGAAGCCAAGGGACGTGAGCTCACCCTCGAGCAAGAGCGGCTTGCGAGTGAGTCGATCCGCTATGAGCGGATGCGGATCGCGCGCGAGCTGCACGACATCGTGGCGCACTGCGTGAGCGTCATGGTCGTGCAAGCCGGAGCCGGCCAATACCTGCTCGCACGCGACCCCGCCTTAGCAGCGGAAGCTCTCGACGCGATCAGCGAATCCGCGCAACTGGCGGAGGCGGAGATCAACCGGCTAGTAGCACTACTTGACGGGACACCGGCGGAGCCTGTTCAAGGACGCGTGCAATCGATCGATGAGTTGGTCGAACGCGCCCGGGCCACCGGCCTCGCGATCAGCTACCGCCTGGTCGGCGACCGCGACTGCCTTACGGATGCCGTCTTCGACGTGGCGTACCGAGTCGTGCAGGAGGCCATGACCAACGCCCTCAAGCACGCTCCCGGTGCGGCGATTGACATCGCCGTCACCTGCTCGGCGTCCCGCCTGTGTGTTGTGGTGAGTAACGCACCACCGATAGCCGCTGGCCTCGAGTTCACTGCGTCGGACGGCGGGCATGGCCTCGCGGGAATGCGCGAGCGGGTCATCGCGTGCGGCGGTGCGTTGACCGCCGGCCCGACCCCAGGCGGCGGATGGTCTGTCGAGGCCGACTTGCCTGCAGGCAGCGTGCCGGTATCCGTCTAACGGCGGAGACGGTCACGTGCCAACTTCGTTCGTAGGACGGACGCCGACCAGTGTTGCCGTCCGCGAGTGTTCTCCCACCACGTCCCGTTGGAAGGGGTTCACTCATGTCGACCGCAACGATGTCGCACGTCACAACCACGACGCCACCGCCCGACCTGCGCAAGCGAAGCAGGTGGTTCGCGGCGATTCTGATGCCAGTCGGGCCGCTCGCCGTGGCGATCCTGCGCTTCATCCTGCCGTACAAAACCATGGACTCCGCCACGGTGGTCGTCGCGAAGGTTGCGGCACACCCCGGCGCAGAGGACGCCGTTCTGTGGCTGTGCGTCGTTGCATTTTTGACTCTTGTCCCCGGCGCGTACGCGGCGATCAAGCTCGCATCGCGGCGGGCGCCTGTGCTGGCCGCCGTGGCTGCGTTCCTGGTGATTCCCGGCTACCTGTCACTCATCGGCGTAGCGCTGATCGACAACGTTGCGTACGCCGGCGTAAGTCATCACGTCAACCAAGCGTCGGTGACGACGCTGTCAGACCTGGTTAACAAGCTGCCAACAACATCGTTGCTCAGCAACATCTTCGTCGCCGGGCACTTGATTGGCACGGTCGTGCTGGCTTTTGCTCTGCGCAAGGCTCGCGCGGTCCCGACCGCGGGCTGGGTGATTCTCGCCGTCTCGCAACCACTGCACCTCGCGGCGGCGATGAGCGGGAGTCACCCGCTCGATCTGATCGGCTGGGGCATGACAGCAATCGGTATGGGCTACGCCGCAGTAGCGGTGACCCGTACCCGCGACGACGACTGGGACCTGCCACCGCTCCCTCGCTAGGGACTCAGTACTCCGACGCTACGACCGCGTTGTCGTCGGAGGCCGTGTTCGTGGGCACCCGCAACTCGCCAAGTGCAGCGCGCTCCTTGGCGTCGGCCAGCATGGCGACTGTTGCGGTTGCCCCGAAACGGCTTACTCCGATCGCGACCATCGCGAGCATCGTGTCGAGCGTCCGTACGCCGCCGGCAGCCTTGACCTGCATTGCTGGACCGACCGAGTTGCGCATGAGCATGAGATCTTCCATAGTGGCGCCACTCGCGGCGAAGCCGGTGCTCGTCTTGACGAAGTCAGCGTCCGCCTCTTCGGTGAGATGGCACGCGGCCACCTTCTCCTCGTCGGTCAGGTAGGCGTTCTCGAAGATGACCTTGACCAGCGCACCTGCGGTGGCGGCGACTTCGACTATTGCGTGGATGTCGGCCCGGACGTACGCGTGGTCTCCACCGCGCAGTCGGCCGATGTTGATGACCATGTCGAGTTCGCGGGCACCGTTCTCGAGCGCGTTTCGCGCCTCGAAGACCTTCGTCTCTGTGGTGCTGCTGCCGTGCGGGAAGCCCACGACTGTGCCGACCAACACGTTGGTGCCAGCGAGCAGCCCGCCAGCGTGCACTACATCGGCCGGCTTGCAGCACACGCTCTTAACCTCATGCGTGGCCGCGATCTCGCAGCCGGCGGTGATGTCGTCGAGCGTCAACTCCGGGCGCAGCAACGAGTGGTCGATCATTGCCGCGACTTGCGCCACGCTCAGTTCGCCCCGTGGCGGCTTGGAGTAGTCGGGCGGGTTTCCAGGCCAGTCAGCATCCATAACCCGATCCTCTCAGCACCGAACTCTCTTTGACACACGCACGTCAACGAAAACTCGACCTCGAGGTCGTCGATCATCAGGGCAGATGACTCCGACGAGCCGATTGTCTTTCAGCTCGAAGTTCCAGTCGTCAATCTGGCCGCGCCAGCGTTGCCCGCAGCGGCTGCACTTCTGCACCCCAACGGGCACGGGTCTGCCCGTCCCCACGTGATTCGCGTCCGTCACGGCTGAAGTATTGCTCGTGAGCCATGGCGCGCGCGCCACTTACACGTTGAAGCGGAACTCGACTACGTCGCCGTCGGCCATCACGTAGTCCTTGCCTTCGATGCGCACCTTGCCACGTGCCTTGGCTTCGAGCATCGAGCCGGCGGCCATCAGGTCGTCGAACGCGACCACTTCGGCTTTGATGAAGCCGCGCTGGAAATCCGTGTGAATAACGCCAGCAGCTTCGGGTGCGGTCGCGCCCTTGCGAATCGTCCACGCGCGCGACTCTTTCGGGCCTGCGGTCAAGTACGTCTGCAATCCGAGCGTCGAGAATCCCACGCGCGCGAGGGTCGCGAGGCCCGACTCGCTCTGACCGATCGATTGCAACAACTCCAGCGCCTCGTCGTCCGGCAATTCGATGAGCTCTGACTCGATTTTCGCGTCAACGAAGATGGCCTCGGCAGGTGCAACGAGTGAACGCAACTCGGCCTTCAGTGACTCATTGCCCAGCTCCTCGTCGTCCATATTGAAGACGTACAGAAATGGCTTTGACGTGAGCAGTTGTAGTTCGCGCAGCGGCTCGGGATCGAGGCCGGCTGCGAACACTGTCGTCCCTGAGTCGAGCACCTCCCCCGCGCGTTGCACCGCAGCAAGCGTTTCGGCGCGCGCTTTCGCCGCCGGACCACCGAGTCGCGTCTCTTTCTCTAGACGCGGCAATACGCGTTCGATCGTCTGAAGGTCGGCCAGAATCAGCTCGGTGTTGATGGTCTCAATGTCGTCCTTGGGGCTAACGCGTCCGTCGACATGTGCGACGTCAGGGTCAGCGAACACGCGCGTTACTTGGCAAATAGCGTCAGATTCGCGGATGTTCGCGAGGAACTTGTTGCCGAGACCCTGGCCCTCGGATGCGCCCTTCACCAGGCCCGCGATGTCGACGAAACTCACCGTCGCCGGCACGATCTTCACCGAGTTGTACAACGCCGCCAGTGCATTCAACCGAGAATCGGGAACGCCGACCACACCAACGTTCGGCTCGATCGTCGCGAACGGATAGTTCGCCGCGAGCACGTTGTTCTTCGTCAGCGCATTGAACAGCGTCGACTTGCCGACGTTGGGCAGCCCGACGATGCCGATGGAAAGTGCCACAACCGGCGAGTCTACGGTCCCGGCCGCGCCATCCACTCGTCGCGGGTAATACGCCAAATGAGATGGACGCCGCTTTGCTCGGGTGCAGCGACGACGCTGGGCTCTTCACCCACGAGGGCGTAGCCCAGCCGGCGCGGGATGCCCTCGCTCGCCACGTTGGCCCGATCGTGGCGGATTTCGACGCGGTTGATGCCGGGCTGCATGAACGCGTGCTCGGTCAGGGCGCTGGTGGCGGCCGTCGCGATCCCACGGCGGGTGAGGTCCTTGCGCACCCAATACCCGATCTCGTAGCCGCCTGGCCCGATGCGCGGGTGCAGCCCTGATCCACCCGCGACCTGGCCACCGGAGAAGAGGCCTACCAACTCGTCGGGCTTGCTGGCGGCCTCGACAAGGAAGGCGCCCATCGCCGCCCGAACCTTGCCCCGGTTGTCCGGTAGCTCGCGCGCCCAGGGCATCCACGGCCGGAGGTGGTCGAGGTTGTCGAAGACCGCCCGCGCCAGCCCGGAGGCGTCCGACTGATGCCAGGAGCGAATCAGCACTGGGCCGCGCACGATCTCGATGGGCATCTGCGGGACCCTACCGTCGCTCGGCGTGGCATAACGAAGTTTTGTCGGACGCCCCTGCCACGATGCGAGACATGAACGCAACCTCGCTCATTCTGCTCGTACTCGGCCTCGCCCTGGGCGCCGCGATCGGCTTCCTGCACGCCAAGTCACGGTCGAGTGCGACCATCGCGTCCCTGTCCGCCACTCTCGATGAGACCCGGTCCAGCGCCACGCAGCAACTCGAGGCGCTGCGCGCGTACGCCGCCGAGCAGCTCCAGCTGGCGAATCTCACACAAGAGAAGATGCGCGAGACCTTCGCTGCGTTGTCCTCCGACGCGCTACACAAGAACAGCACGGCTTTTATCGAGCGTGCCGACGAGCTGATCAAGCGGGTCACCGCGGAGTCGACCGGCGATCTTGAGAAGCGGCAGCAGGCGATCGAGCTCCTGGTCAGCCCACTCAAAGAGACCCTCACAAACGTCGAAAAGCAGATGAAGGACGTCGAGAAGGAGCGCACCGACGCTTACGCCGCCCTTCGCACACAAGTCGCACAGATGGGCAAGACGTCTGAGAAGTTGCAGCAAGAGACTTCGCAGCTAGTCGCTGCCTTGCGTGCGCCGCAGACACGTGGCGCCTGGGGTGAGCACCAGCTCCGGCAGGTCGTCGACTTCGCCGGCATGATCGAACACTGCGACTTCGGTGAGCAGCAGTCCGTGAGCACGGCCGATGGCATGCTGCGGCCCGACCTCATCGTCAATCTGGCTGGCGGCAAGCACGTCGTCGTCGATGCCAAGGTCTCCCTCGTCGGCTTCCTCGATGCGATGGCGATCGACGACGCGGCTGCGGACGCTACAACGACTGCGGCAACGCGCGCGCATCACTTGAAGCGTCACGCGCGCCACCTGCGCGACCACATCGATCAGCTCGGCGCGAAGGCGTATTGGGATCTTTTGCCGAACACCCCTGAGTTCGTGGTGATGTTCATACCCGCAGAGACGTTCCTCAACGCGGCACTCGAGCAAGACCCGGCGTTGTTGCAGTACGCGTTCGAGAAGAACGTCGTGATCGCGACACCGGCGACTCTGATCGCACTGCTGCGCACGGTCGGCTACACCTGGCGGCAAGAGGCACTCGCCGCCAACGCCCACGACGTCCTGATGCTGGGTCGCGAACTGTACGCCAGGTTGTCGACCATGGGCCGCCACGTCGGGACGCTGGGTACTCGGCTCAACTCCGCCGTGCAGAGCTACAACGACACGGTCGCCTCACTTGAGTCGCGGGTGTTCACCACCGCCCGGCGGCTGGTCGACCTGAAGGTGACGACCGACGAACTCGAGGCGCCCAAGCCGATCGAGCTCGTGGCGCGCAAGGTGCAGAAGTCGGAGCTGGTCGCCTCGGCCAACGAGACCCTCGTTTCGCTGCGCCCGCCGATGCCCGATCCGCTGTTCGAACCAGGCGAACACGCGGCCGGCTGAGCGAGTCGCGCGGCAGTGCGGGGCTGCGCGGCTTAGCGTGGGTCCGTGTCCGAACCTGCGATGTCCGAACCTGCGGAGCACCTATTCGCTGAGCCGCTCTTTGCCGAGCCGGTGCTCGAGCCGCTTTCGCCTCCGCAGGCCGACCTAGCTGCCGTCCCCGTCCGACCAGGCTCCGAGACGTCCGGATCGTTGGCGGGACCCTCGATTCCGGGACCCTCGATTCCCGCACCATCGTTGCCGGCACCCTCGATGTCCGGGCCGTCGATGTCCGGCGCCGTGCTCCTCGGCCGGACGGCACCGGACCCGATCGCCCCGGAGTTGGCGCTCGTCGAGCTCATCGGATCTGCCTCGGCACCATGGCAGCCCGCCAAGCCGCAGTCAGCGGCAGCACCTCAATCACCCGAGGCGCCCTCGACGCAGACCCACCGGCAGGCTGGCGGCACGGCGTCAGGCAGAACCGTGTCTGGCAGGGGCGTCACCGGACGCGGCGTCGTTGTCTTGATCCTCGTACTCACTGGGCTTGTCGGGCTGCTCGAAGTTGCTTTCTTCGGCCACCGTGGCGCGGCCTTCGCATTCGTCTTCATCTTCACCAGCGCCGTTGGAGCTCTCGTAGTTCGCCGCCGCGACCTACCCACCTCGATCTTCGCGCCGCCGTTGCTCTACTGCGTCCTGATCGCGGCGCTCAGCGTTGTCGACACGCACGACCAGAGCGGTGGCTTCCTCACGCGCAAAGCGGTCTACATCGGCAACGCGTTCGTGACCGGCGCGCCAACGTTGTGGACCGGAACCGTCATCGCCGCTGCAATCGTCTGGTACCGCCACCGAGCCGGACGCAAGCCGCGCAGCTAAGCGAGTTGGAAGCTCGTGAACGCTACCTATAGCGTCCACGGCCTTCCAAGTGTGGGTCTAGCGTTCTGCGTGCGCCTTGATGTCGCGCCGCAGTTCCGGCGGCAGCGCGAACGTCAACGTCTCGCGGACCGCCTCGATCTCTTCGACCGTGCTGAAGTCGTGGTCGGCCAACCAGGCCAGCACGCCGAGCACGAGCGAGTCAGGCACCGATGCACCGCTCGTGAGGCCGACCGTCGTCACGCCTTCGAGCCAGCCTTCGTCGATCTCCCCCGCGTCGTCGACGAGATACGAAGCCCTGGCACCACTTTCGAGCGCCACTTCGACCAATCGCACAGAGTTCGACGAGTTGCGCGACCCAACGACAATGACCAGATCGGACGCCGGGGCGATCTGCTTCACCGCGGCCTGCCGGTTCTGCGTCGCGTAACAGATGTCGTCGCTCGGCGGGTCCATCAGCTGCGGGAATCGTGCGCGAAGCGCATGTACGGTCTCGAGGGTCTCGTCGACCGACAACGTGGTCTGCGACAACCAGGCAACCCGCGAGGGATCACGCACTTCAACTCGCGCGGCATCGACTGGGCCGTCGACCAGCTTGACGCGATCCGGAGCCTGACCCGCGGTACCGACGACCTCTTCATGGCCGGCATGACCGATGAGCAGGATCTCAAGACCCTCGTCGGAGAAACGTCGCGCCTCGTGATGCACCTTGGTGACCAGCGGGCAGGTCGCGTCGATCGTGCGCAGGTTGCGCTGCGTCGCCTCGGCGTAGACCGTCGGCGCGACGCCGTGTGCCGAGAGCACCACGATCGATCCCTCGGGGACCTCGGCCGTCTCCTCGACGAAGACCGCGCCCTTCGCCTCCAGGTCGGCCACCACGTGCTTGTTGTGCACGATCTGCTTGCGGACGTAGACCGGCGCACCGTGGACGGCCAGGGCCTTCTCGACGCTGTCGATCGCTCGCTCGACGCCGGCGCAGTACCCGCGCGGCTGGGCAAGCAGCACCCGCTTGCCAGAAACCTCGGACACCGCAGGCTGGGTCATACCTCCATCGTAAGTGCCTGCTGGATCGCGCGCGGCCTGCCGGGGTAACTGCCCCTACGCTCAGCGGTGTGGCTCTTGAGTCCTCGGCGGAATCGCCGATCCCGGTGCGCACGGTCGCCAACGCGATCGGGCAGTGGATTGGGCGGCTGGGTCGTGTCTGGGTCGACGGTCAGTTGACCGAAATCACCCGTCGTCCGGGCACGAATACCGTCTTTTTCGTCTTGCGCGACCCCGCGACCGACATCTCGCTGCGCGTCACGGCCGCGAAGCAACTCGTCGATGCCATGGCCGACCAACTCACCGAGGGCACGAGAGTGGTCGTCTGGGCCAAGCCCGAGTTCTACCTCCAACGGGGCACGCTGCAACTACACGCGCTCGAGATCCGGCCGGTCGGGGTCGGCGAACTGCTCGCTCGCATCGAGCGGCTCAAGCGACTGCTCGCAGCCGAAGGACTCTTCGCGGCTGACCGCAAACGCGCGCTGCCGTTCCTGCCCGGCACGATCGGTCTCATCTGCGGTCGCGGATCTGCGGCCGAGCGCGACGTGTTGGAGAACGCGAGGCGGCGTTGGCCGGCCGTGCAGTTCCGCGTCGAGGCCGTCGCGGTGCAAGGCCCCTACGCGGTCGCGGAGGTCGTCGCTGCCGTTCAAAAACTCGACGCCGACAAGAAGATCGACGTCATCGTCATCGCACGAGGTGGCGGCAGCGTCGAGGACCTGCTGCCGTTCTCCGACGAAACGCTGCTGCGCGCGGTGTCGGATTGCCGCACACCGGTGGTCAGTGCGATCGGCCATGAGCCTGACTCGCCACTGCTCGATCTCGTCGCCGACGTCCGAGCGTCGACGCCGACCGACGCGGGCAAGATGATCGTGCCCGACGTGGCCGAAGAACAGCGGCGCATCTCACTACTGCGCGACCGTGCACTGCGCACCATCACGATTCGTCTTGAGCGCGCACAAGACGAACTGCGCGCTCTAAGGATGCGACCCGTGCTCGCGACGCCGGAGCGTGACATCGACCGCCGCGGACTTGAGCTCGCCGACGCGCTTGCACGTGCCCGGCGCAGCTTGACCGCCACCCTCGATCGAGCCAGCGACGACGTCACGCACCTCCTCGCCCGGGTACGCACGCTGTCGCCAGCCGCAACGCTCGAACGCGGATATGCAATCGTGCAGGACGCCGATGGGCAGGTGTTGCGATCGACCGTGCAGGTCGTACCCGGCGATGCAATCGGCGTCCGCCTCGCTGTTGGTCGTATTGCTGCGAAGGTCACAGTGGTCGACCCGCCAGCGGATGCGCCGGCGGGCCTACGCTGACCCCATGACGGCACCTGATGACCGCGCATCTATGACCCGCGCGCCGATGACGACCGCACACCGATGAGCACGGCCGGCGAAGCGATCTCCTACGAGGCGGCCCGCGACGAGCTGCTCGACGTCGTGCGGCAACTGGAGGCCGGTGGTCTCCCGCTCGAGACGTCGCTCACGCTGTGGGAGCGCGGCGAGCAGCTTGCGGCCCAGTGCCAGTCGTGGCTGGACGGCGCGAAGCAGCGGTTGGCGGCAAAGCGTCCGGAGGCCGCGGCTGAAGACGACGCAGAGGATGAGGTGGAGTGATGGCAGCCACCGAGACCCCCGATCGCAACCTCGCCCTTGAGCTCGTCCGGGTGACCGAAGCGGCCGCGATGGCGGCCGGCCGTTGGGTCGGGCTCGGGGAGAAGAACGACGCAGACGCGGCTGCGGTCGACGCGATGCGGCGACTTATCGGGACCGTCGCGATGCGCGGCGTCGTCGTGATCGGCGAGGGCGAGAAGGACGACGCCCCGATGTTGTTCAACGGCGAGCGCGTGGGCGATGGTACCGGCGCCGAAGCCGACGTCGCAGTCGACCCGATCGACGGCACCCGACTGACCGCCATGGGCATGAACAATGCGATCTCTGTCATGGCCGTTGCGGAGCGCGGCTCGATGTACGACCCGTCGGCCGTCTTCTACATGGAGAAGCTGGTGACCGGCCCAGCTGCCGCACCGTTCGTCGACATCAATGCGCCTGTTGCGACGAACATCCGCGCTATCGCGAAAGCGAATGGCTCCGCGAACGAAGACGTCACGGTCGTGGTGCTCGATCGACCTCGGCACGAGGGTCTCGTGCGCGAAATCCGCGAAGCAGGTGCACGCATCAAGTTCATCTTGGACGGCGATGTGGCGGGCGCCATCATGGCTGCTCGCGAAGGCACCGGCATTGACCTACTGCTCGGCATCGGTGGCACCCCGGAGGGCATCATCGCGGCGTGTGCAGTGAAGTGTCTCGGCGGCGTCATTCAGGGCAAGCTCTGGCCGCGCGACGAGGCCGAGCGAATCAAGGCGCTCGACGCGGGGCACGACCTCAACGCGGTGCTGACCACCGGCGACCTGGTGCGCTCCGACAACGTGTTCTTCGTAGCCACTGGCATCACCGACGGCGAGCTTGTTCGCGGCGTTAGGTACCGCGGCGGCGGAGCGGTCACCAGTTCGCTCGTCATGCGATCGAAGAGCGGCACGATCCGCACGATCGAAAGCGAGCACCAGCTGTCGAAGCTGCGTAGCTACGCGATCGTCGACTACGACCACCGGCACGCCGACCACCCGCTCGCCTCCCCAGACCGCACTCGCCTGGAGTAAGACATGACCTCAGAACCCCGCTACCGCCTCGAGCACGACAGCATGGGCGATGTCCGCGTCCCGGTCGACGCCAAGTGGCGCGCGCAAACTCAGCGCGCAGTCGAGAACTTTCCGGTCTCCGGGTTGGTGATCGACCGCGCCCTCATCTCTGCACTCGCCTCGATCAAGGGCGAGGCCGCGACGGTCAACGCGGAGCTCGGTGTGATCGACCCGGCGATCGCAAACGCGATCCACGATGCCGCTACCGAGGTCTCCAGAGGCCAGTGGGATTCCCAGTTCCCCATCGACGTTTTCCAGACCGGCTCCGGAACGTCGAGCAACATGAACGCCAACGAGGTCATCGCCACTCTCGCGTCTGAAAAGCTCGGCGCCCCCGTTCATCCCAACGACCACGTGAATGCGTCGCAGTCGTCGAACGACACCTTTCCGTCGGCGATTCACATCGCCGCGACCCGTGGAATCCTCGTCAATCTCGTACCCGCGCTGAACCACCTCGCAGCCTCGTTGTCGCGCAAGGCCGTGGAGTTCGAGACCGTCGTCAAGAGCGGTCGCACGCATCTGATGGACGCCACGCCGGTCACCCTCGGCCAAGAGTTCGGCGGCTATGCAGCATCGATTCACCTCGGGGTCGAACGGCTACTCACAGCGGTGCCGCGCGTCGGCGAACTGCCATTAGGCGGGACGGCGGTGGGTACCGGCATCAACACACCGCCTGGGTTCGCGGAACGGGTGATCGCGCGGCTGGCGGCGTCACTGCAGCTGCCCTTGTCGGAGGCCCGCAACCACTTCGAGGCGCAGGGTTCGCGCGACGCACTCGTTGAGGCGAGTGGTGCGCTACGCGTCGTAGCGGTCAGCCTCTACAAGATGGCCAACGACCTGCGCTGGATGTCGTCAGGCCCGCGCACCGGGCTCGCGGAGATCCACCTGCCCGATCTGCAGCCGGGATCGTCCATCATGCCCGGCAAGGTGAATCCGGTGCTCCCCGAAGCCGTCTGCCAAGTTGTCGCCCAGGTCATCGGCAACGACGCCGCGATTGCGTTCGGGGGCGCGGCGGGCAACCTCGAACTCAACGTGATGCTGCCGATCATGGCGCGCAACTTGCTCGAGTCGATTCGCTTACTGGCGAACATCAGTCGGCTACTCGCCGATCGCTGCATTGACGGCATCGAAGCGGACGTCGAGCGGTGCCGCATCTTCGCGGAATCATCGCCGTCGATCGTCACGCCATTGAACAAGTACATCGGCTACGAGGCCGCTGCGAAGGTGGCGAAGCAGTCACTCGCGGAGAACAAGACGATCCGCCAAGTCGTCATCGAAGGCGGTTACATCGAGGATGGCAAGTTGACGCGCGAGCAACTCGACGACGCACTCGACGTGCTCGCGATGACGCGTCCTCCGACTACGACGCCGATCAGGTTCGAACCCGGCATCTAGTGCAGGCTGTTCGCAATCTTCAGCAAGGTGTCGAGTGAGAGCGGCTGGTAGCCGGGGCACCCCTGTACCGATTGAAGACTGACCATCCAACTGCCCGCGTAGCCCGGTGGCGTCCACTCCAGGGTCAGATCCCCGTGGTCGTCTCGTTCGACCATCGCGAGCGTGCCGTTCGCGAGCGTCGGAGCGCCGGGCAGCGTCGGATAGGGCGGCAGCGCACTGTCCCCTTGCGCGAGCGAGACGACGGCGGGAGTCGGTTGGCACGTGATAGGCACAGAGGAGGTGGTAGGCACCGAGGAGGTGGTAGGCACCGAGGAGGTGGTAGGCACCGAGGAGTTGCGGGCCCCGAGGAGTTCGCCGCCTGGTCCGGCGGCCCCCATTCCTGTTCCTCACCGACCCTCCCGTCGGCCCCGCCGACAACAATCTGCCCGCCCTGGTACCCGGCGGGCAGCCAGGACGGACTCAGAAGAAGCGCACCGTCGACAACGGGGACGACGGCACCCGACTGGTCCACGACGACGCGATGGCCCCACGGGGCAGCCAATGGCGTGACAGCGTTGCGGATGTATCCGACCGCTTCGCAGATTGCGTTGCGCGTGGTCACCCTGACGTGCACCGTGATCGACGTCGCCGTCTCAGTCGCGACTCCGCGCGCCGATACCGTGCAGTCACCAGCGACGTAGTTGATGACCAGCTGCCGCTCGTTATCCGCGGTGTATGCACCGTTGATCTGCGTCGAATCCTCGATGTACGTTGCGGCCGTCGCGCTACCCGCCGCAGCCGGACTGGTCGTGACCGGACTCGACGCCGAAGGGGTCGGCACCGCGGCACTGGTGATGGGCTGAACCGGGGAGAGCGTACTCGCTGTGCCTCGCGGGTTCGCGCATCCACCGACGAGGGCGAGAGCGCCTGCGAACACCGCGAACAGGGCGCCCATGGGGGTGCGGCGCCTAGGGTTCATGGCCCTAGGATGCGCTAGCCGACGTCACGGTTCCGTCGAGTGATGGTTCGATCGCGTGGCGTCGCAGGCTGCAACGTGCGCCGACACGTTGCAGCTGCGACGAGCTCCGCACCTGCTGGCCTACTCCTCACGACGCGGCGCCTCGCGGCGCTGTTCGTCGCGGGGCGGTGCCCCACGGGACGTGGCCAGCTGTGCCCAACTAGGCCTACCAACGACCGCTAGGCACCAAACCAGGTCTGCGTACCGGAACAGATCTTCACCGGATCGGCCCAGTACCGGCCGGCCCAGTACCGGCCGGCCCAGTACCGGCCGGCCCAGCACCGGCCGGCCCAGCACCAGTCGGGTCAGTACCAGCGGTCGCGCTTCCAGTGCGCCCATGCGGTGCAGGCGGTGCCATACCGGACCTTGATGTAGCTGAGGCCCCACTTGATCTGAGTAGCCGGGTTGGTCCGCCAGTCGGCGCCTGCGCTGGCCATCCGGGAGGCCGGCAGCGCCTGGGGGATCCCGAAGGCACCAGAACGCCGGTTGTGCGCATTCGTCTGGAACTTGCTCTCCTGGTACCACAGTGAGTCGAGGCAGACCCACTGCTGCTGACTCAACCCCTCCTGCGTCGCGATCGTGTGTGCGATCTGGAGAGGCGTGCCAGTGATCGCCGTCGCAGCAGGCTGCGCAGCAACCTTCTTGGCGAGCGATGCCGGTGCCGCTACAGCAGAGGCTGCTGTATTGCGCGACAACATGGCCGCTGCCGGAATCTGTTCTGATGCGACGCCACCTGCAAGACCAAGTGTCTGCATCGTTTCGATCGACGCAGCAGTACCTGCACTCTCGTTTGCTGCTACGTCGACAACAGTTGCACTGTCAACGCCGTTCGCAGTTGCGACTGCGTTCGTCATCACGCCAGAAAGAATCGACGTCGTTGTTGTTGGTGCGAGACCAACTTCGCTTGCAGTGTTCTCGGTAGAGATGAGACTCGCACCGATCGTGCTTGGAGCTGTCGTTGTCTCGTCGGCAGCTGCCGGTGCTGTTGCACCAACACCACCGAGCAAACACAACGCAAGAACGGCGGAGACCGTCGTCGTACCGACGATCGCACCGGGGGCCGGGATCCGGCTCATTGGAATGAGTTCCTTTCGGGAGCAAGCATGCGAGCAATGCCCGCAGTGCCTGTGAAAGATGCAGTGCCTTGAAAGATGCAGTGCTGCTGAAGAGCAATGCTTCTAAACAACCCAGGTCAAACCAAAGACGGTCGACCGTGTATCGCAGCGCTAGTGCGCGTCTGAGAGCGATACGTCGTGCAACGGACCGCAAGAACCGGCCGAAATGCACGGGGTGTATTGCCAGCATGCATGAATGAATGCATTGACGCAAAGCCCAGAGCGGTGAGGCATGTCACAACAGGCTGTGCGAGTGATTGTTGTGACTACTGAGCCGAAGATTTATCACTGACATTGCAAAAACTCTACGTACACACAGCCTTTGCGGCCACACCGAGAGCGTTCGCTTGGTAACTCATCGTGAGGAACAGCAACTGACACTTTGTCGACAGATGGAGATATTGCTTCAAACTAAGGTGTTCTCGGCATACAGCTCGCTGTTGGAGACCGACGCAACTTCACCGTCTGTAGCTGCGACGCTTTGCTCATCATCCACGAGCCGTTTAACACCGTGCTTGCGTTCTGACGCTACAACACATCGCGTCGATACGTCTTGCGTTGTGCACAGGCACGGCCGACGATGCACGCAACGTGCGCACGAGATTCACTATCTCGACATCGAGACACATGTCTCATTGTCGAGAGACATTCCAATTTGAATTGGCGTCGACGTGCCGTCACTCGGATGCTGTCATCGAACTCCGTCTTACTTCACATGAGTCGTCAGAAATCGAAGTCGCGAATTCCTCATTCGAGTCGACGCGCATGTTCCACGAAGCGACGACCAACCGGTGTCCAACTCACTCGTCAAACTCCTGCGCAACGCGTCAGGATTCGACCCACCGTGCCGCACGTTGTCCGACAACAGACCTACTGGGACAGGCCTACAAGAACGCAGCCGGCTACGAGCCGAATCGACGCTCGCGTTCGGCGTAGGCGCGAACCGCGCGCAAGAAGTCGACCCGCCGGAAGTCGGGCCAGTACGCCTCACAGAAGAACAGCTCCGAGTGGGCGGACTGCCAGAGCAGGAAGCCTGACAACCGCTGCTCCCCCGACGTCCTGATCACCAGGTCGGGGTCGGGCTGACCTTTGGTGTAGAGATGCTCGGCAATATGGTCAATATCGAGCAAATTGGCCAAGTCCTCGATGCTGGTGCCTCGGCCGGCGTGCTCGTGCAGGAGCGCCCGGACCGCGTCGGCGATCTCCCGGCGACCGCCGTACCCCACGGCCACGTTCACGATCAGGCCGGTCAGGTCGGCCGTCGCGTCCTGGGCCTCCTTGAGGGACCGCGCGGTCGCGTCCGGGAGCAGGTCGAGGGCCCCGACCGGGTTGATCAGCCAGCGGCGGCCGACCGCTAGCTCGCTCACGGCGTCTTCGATGATCTGGAAGAGGGGGGCGAGCTCGTCCTCGGGCCGATTCAGGTTGTCCGTCGACAGCAGCCAGAGCGTGACGACTTCGATGTGCAGCTCCGAGCACCAGCCGAGGAACTCGTCGATCTTCGCGGCACCCTTGCGATGGCCGGACGCGACGCCAACCCCTAGCGCCTTCGCCCAGCGGCGGTTCCCGTCGAGGATGACCCCTACATGGCGGGGGACGCGCTCGGGCGTCAACTCAGCGGCGATCCGGCGCTCGTAAGCCCCGTAGAGGAAGCCGCGCACATCCATAACTGGACGGCACCTCCCATCGCGCAGGCCGCGCTGGCAACGCCAAGCGACGGCGATTGCTGCTGCGGGGCTCGGGCACGACAACGCGCCCACTTCTTGGCCGAACCTTACCCCGCAGGGGGAAGAGTTCTCACGAAGATGGGCGCGCTGCGATGGGTCATATCAGGACGACGAGGGGCCAGCGTCCCGCACCTGCTCGACGGTACGAAGCGCGTCGCGCAGCTGAGCGAGCCACTCGTCAGTGTTCTTCCCGACGAGGCGCACGCACCACGCGAGCGCGTCGCTGCGGCTGCGGGCCACACCGGCGTCGACAAGGGTGTCGAGGACGAGCCGGTCGCGCTGGCGCAGGCGGGTCATGACCGGGACCGAGAGGCTGGTGAAGACCTCGCGGCGCTCACCACACTTAGCTCCCCACGCGATCCTTCGATCGAGCCGGTGCTCTGCCTCGGACGCGATCTCGATGCGCTGGCCACGGGTCTGCTCGCGGAACGCCTTGATTCGCCCGGCCCAGGCCGCGGCCCGCTCCTGATCGCTCGCGTCTGCCGCAAGCTCTGGCTGGGCGAGTTCGCCCACAACGATGATCTCTTCGCGGTCGACCGTGACTTCCGGCGCACCAACGAACCAATCGGACGGCAGCCGTCCCGCGAACCAGCCGCGGGCGACCTCGTCAGTGTTCTGAGTTGTCATGCTCGGATGATTACATGCTTACACAGCAAGTACAACGCCGATTGACGGCTGTTCGCTGTCGGCGTGAGCGTCCGGAATCTGCACTGGCAGCAAATCGTGGACCTTTCTTGCCCCTGGAGGTCATAAAGCGTCCACGATTTGGTAGCCCGGCGCGTTCGACCCGTCGCGGATCAGTCAGCCGGCGAGGGCGATGGCAAGGTCCTGCACCGTAGTCACCGGCCGCAGGCAGACGAACTGGCGGCAGACGTACGCGGTCGGCAGACCGTCGATCGCGCCGCGGCCCTCGAGCAGCGGCGCCCACGGTGGCTCGCGGTGGCTGTCAGCGACGGCGATGACCGCGCCCGGCGACGTCGACATCCAGGCTGCACGCTCGACATCGGACATCGCCCCAAGTGTGGAAGTGCCCGGCAGTGGCGCGGCGCCGACGATGGCGATCTCGGCCGGGCCGGCGAGTAGCGCGGCGGCCGCAGCGAGCCCCCAGCCAGCGGCGCGTGGATACCTGCCGCCAAGCACCCGCGTGGCACCAAGCGCGGCCTCCGCCGCAGCACGATGCGACGTCGACCCCGTCAACGCGGCAAACGTAAGCAACGCTTGCGCCAGCGCCGACTGACCAGCCGGCGTCGCATCATCGGTCACATTCTGCGGCCGTCGCACCAACGCTTCAGCATCGTCCGCCGTATCGAAGAACCCACCGGATCCGTCGGCAAAATGCGACAGGCAGGCATCGAGCAATGCGCCCGCCTGATCGAGCAACTCGCTCGACGAAGTCACCTGCGCGAGTACCAGTAACCCCTCGGCGACGTCCGCGTAGTCCTCGAGAACCCCGGCCGGCTGCCCGACTACCCCGTCACGCGACACCCTGCGCAAGCGCCCGTCAACCAGATGCACATCCATCAATAGCTTTGCTGCATCGACTGCAGCGTCGATGAAGTCGGTGCGATCAAAGAGCACGCCCGCCTCAGCAAGAGCAGCAATCGCGAGACCGTTCCATGCAGCGACGACCTTGTCGTCGCGACCCGGTTGCGGGCGTTGACGACGCGCATCGAGCAACGCCGCGCGAACCCGCGACCACTGCCCCTCGTCGTCCGGCTCAGCTGGAAGTTGCAACACCGACGAGCCATGCTCGAACGTGCCGGACGCCGTGACCACAAGGAGGTCCGCGACCCATTGCGCGTCGTCGACGCCGAGCGCATCGAGCAGCTGGCCGCGCGTCCATACGTACGTCGAACCTTCGACGCCATTGGTGTCGGCGTCGAGTGCGGAAGCGAAACCACCCTCCGGAGTGCGCAGCTCGTCAATCATGAACTGCGCGGTCTCGACGGCGATGCGTCGGGCCAACGGCGAACCTGTCGCCCGCCACCAATGCGCATAGATCCGCACGAGTTGCGCGTTGTCGTAGAGCATCTTCTCGAAGTGCGGCACGACCCACGCGTTGTCGACGCTGTAACGCGCAAAGCCGCCCGCGAGTTGGTCGTACATGCCGCCGCGCGCCATCGCCGTGCACGTGTCGGAGACCATCTCCAGCGCGCCGAGCGACCCGTGCCGGAGCAAGAACTCGAGCACGGCGGACGGCGGGAACTTCGGTGCGCCGCCAAATCCGCCATGGGCCGGGTCGAAGTCGGAACGCAGGGACGCGACCGCAGCCTCGACGATGTCGGCATCGGGAGGCGCCTGCTCCGTCGGCACAGCGGCGCGTTCGCCGAGGAGCCGCACAACGTCGGCGCCCGCATTCGTCAGTTCGTCGCGGCGATCGACCCACGCCTGCGAGACCGCTTCAAGCACTTGGCGAAACGACGGCATCCCCTGCAGCGGACGGTTCGGGTAGTAGGTACCGCAGTAGAACGGCTGGCCTTCTGGGGTGAGAAAACAGGTCATCGGCCAGCCGCCGTGACCCGTCAGCGCTTGCGTCGCGTCCATGTAGATCGCATCGACGTCGGGACGCTCTTCGCGGTCGACTTTGATGCACACGAAGTGCTCGTTCATCTGCGCGGCGGTGGCTGCGTCCTCGAACGACTCGTGGGCCATCACATGACACCAGTGACAGGCCGCGTAGCCAACAGAGAGCAGCACCGGAACGCCACGTGCGCGCGCCTCGTCGAACGCCGCACGCGACCACGGCCACCAGTCGACTGGATTGTCCTTGTGCTGCAGGAGGTACGGGCTGGTCTCACCCGCCAGCCGGTTCGTCACCGTGCCATTCAACAGCAGCGCCCCCTACAACAGGGAGGCGCCCGACACCTTGGCCTCGTGGTCGAGCAGCCAGCGCTTCCGGTCGAGCCCTCCTGCATAGCCGGTGAGTGAGCCGTCGGCACCGATCACGCGATGGCACGGCACCACGATGCAGATCGGGTTGCGACCAATCGCCGCCGCGACGGCTCTCGTCTTCGTCTTGTCGGCGACCTGGCTAGCGATTTGCCCATACGCCTTAGTCGCGCCCAGCGGGATGTCGCACAGCGCCGTCCAAACCGACCGCTGAAACTCACTGCCGCGGGCCGCTAGCGGAAGGTCGAAGTCCGTCAGGTCACCACCGAAGTACGCGTCGAGTTGCTTCTCGGCGTCAACGAACCTGTTGGCATCGCGAACCCACTCAGGCTGCAGCATCGGCTCGTAGCGTTGCCCGGTCATGAACAGCCCGGAGATCGCGAACTGTGCCGAAGCATCCTCGGCGCCAACGATGAGCAACTCACCGATCGGGCTCGGCAGCACAGTGAAATAGGTCTGGACGCTCATGCGCTCTTCTCCTCGCGTAATTGTGGCGCCGGACGGGGTCGTCGGGTGGTAGCAGCGGCTGTACTAGCAGCTGCCCAGATGTGAGCGAGGGCATACGACCGCCACGGCCGCCAGCGCTGCGCGAGTTTCTCGATATCGCCGAGCCCGCCGGCAAATCCAAGCTCGTGCAGGCCGCGACGCACTCCGAGATCGCTGGCCATGAACACGTCCGGATCGCCAAGTGCACGCATGCGGATGTAACTGACAGTCCACGGGCCGATGCCGGGAAGTGCAAGCAACTGCCCAGCCGTACGGTCGCGATCGGCCCCTGGATCGAGATCGATATCGCCGTCAGCAACTGCGCGTGCAAGACCAATAAGTGATGCGGCGCGGGCGGTAGTAAGAGACAACTTGGCTGGATCCGCCGCTGCGACTTGCTCGGCCGTCGGAAACAGATGTGTGAGCTCACCATTTGCTGTTGTCAGCGGTTCGCCATACGCAACGACAAGGCGCGCTGCCAGCGTGCGCGCTCCTGCGACGCTGACCTGCTGCCCAAGAACCGCCCGTACCGCGAGTTCGAACCCGTCGACGTGTCCGGGGCTGCGCCGGCCCGGCTCGGCGCAGATCGCGGCACCGAGGATCGGGTCGCCGCCCAACGCCTCGGCCACCGCTTGCGCATCGGCGTCGAGGTCGAGAAGGCGCCGACAACGCGCAACAGCGGACGCGAGATCGCGAAGGTCTGAAAGTTCGAGCCGGCAAGGAATCCACCCCTGCTTGACCCATGCAGCAGCGGAGCCCGCGCGGTCGCCGAGCTCGATGACCGCGCTGCCATGCGTAAGACCGATGGTGCGCCGGTACCACGAGTCGCTGCCCTGCTCGACGCCTGAAACGGCTCGAGCGATGAGGAACTCGAAGATGGGTGTCGGCGCGAAAGGACGTCGAAACGGCAGTCGCAAGTGCAGAGCGCCCGGTGTCGGCGTCCGGTCTGCCGGCTTTCTGCTTGCCCGCAGTTGTGTTGGCGTGAGCGCGAAGACCTCGCGAACCGTGTCGTTGAATTGGCGAACGCTGGCGAACCCAGCTGCGAATGCGACGTTCGAGATCGAAACGTCTGTCGTTTCGAGTAGCAGTCGCGCAGTTTGCGATCGTTGTGCGCGTGCCAACGCGATCGGGCCAGCGCCGACCTCGGCAACCAGTTGCCGATTCACATGCCGCTCGCTGTAGCCGAGCCGACGTGCAAGACCCGCGACGCCTTCGCGATCGACAACCCCGTCGGCGATGTGCCGCATCGCGCGCCCGACGAGATCAGCCCGCACGTTCCATTCAGGCGAGCCTGGGACGGCGTCGGGCCGGCACCTCTTGCACGCGCGGAACCCAGCCTCTTGGGCTGCAGCCGCGGTCGGCAAAAAGCGCACGTTCGTTCGCTTCGGTGTCATCGCCGGGCAGCTCGGTCGGCAGTAGATGCCGGTCGTCAACACCGCTGCGAAGAACCAGCCGTCGAACCTCGCATCGCGGCTCGATAGCGCGAGGTAGCAGGCGTCCTCAGTCATCATGCTTATGAGCATGCACCCTCGGTACGACAGTCTGCTGGCGGATTTCGGACGCCGGCCGACGACGTCCGATTCCCGCTAGAAGCCGACGTCCCGCAAGCGTCTGAAGATCCGGGAAATGCAGGCGAGGACGGTGAGCATCCCAGGACATCTCGTCGGGTGAACGCAGTCTGTCCTGCGCCGCAGGTATGCCGGGGCGCGAGCACACGGCGCTGGGCGGGAGGCATTACCTGGCCGTTACGCGCCACGCCTTGACTAGGTTTCGCCGAGCCCTCCCGGGCGGCGACCTAGCCGAAAGGAAGCTGCCGTGCTGTGCTGCAACTCAATCTCCGCCGCCGCGGCGGCGGCCGTGTTCGTGTCCGGGACGCTGCTGCTGGCAGGGAGGTCTCGATGCGCGCTCGCGCTCTGAGGATTGCGACCGGGCGCAGAAACCCGGCGGCTTGGCGACTGATCATCGGTGGCGTGGTGCTCGCGGTGATGGCATCGGGATGCGGCGACTCCGGGTCCAAGGACTCCGGGTCCAAAAAGACAACGTCGGGGTCGGCCTCTGGTCAAGCCGGCGTGCTGGTCGCGACGCCGCAGACGACGATGGACAATCTGGCGGCGGCGGGGATCGCGACGGTCCCTACGATCGCCAGCACGGCTGCGCAAGTTCCGGTGACCGGCGCGACGGTCATGAGCGTCACGTCGTGGCAGGCCGACAACATGGCTCGAGAGGTAGCCGCTGGTGGCGGCATGATCGGGGCTGACCTCGACGCGGCTGTCCCGATGTCGGGAGCGCCGCCGCTATCGGACATTCTCGGCGCGTGGTCTTCGGCGGCCGCGGATCCAGCTGAACGAGCAGCTTCCCAACTACTTGGTAAGCCGGATTGGGGCGAGTCCCGCAATGTGGTCTTTCCCACCGAGGTGCTCGCGCTGTTCGTCGGTGACGCTCTGCAACACGTGACAACGCAGTCGAGCCAGTCGAGTCAGTCGAGTGCGGCGGGCGCGGATTACGTCCTTGCCTCGTCATCCGTTCACGGCACGTCGTCGGTCGTCCGGGCGCAGGGCGCAGCTTTCGCGCCGACATCTGTGGTGAGTGCGCCGTGCAGCGCGATCTCGGACTTCTTCAACAAGATCCTGAACACGGTGTTCAACGCGCTCAAGCTCGACCCGGAAAGCGTCGGCGCGTGGGTAAGCGGAAAGCTCGGCGGAGGTATCGTCGGGGCCGTGGTCGGTGGCCTTGCGAGTTGGGCTGCGTCGTGGTGGAACCATGCGGTCGACACGGCCGAAGTCGGCCTGAAGTCGATTTTGGGCGCGTTGACGCAGCCGGTGCTGAACGTGCTGCGGATCGCGATCGGCGCGGTCGCCACCTTCACGATGGTGGTGTCCTACCTAAAGGCTTGGACGGCGGCGGTGACCCCGGACCCGACGGCGAATCGTTTCGCCGTCGGCAATGAGGCTGCCCGCACGGGCACCTTCACGGTGGCCATCGACACGAACGCGGAGATCGCGGACTGGCCTGCCCAACTCGTCGACTGCGCGCAGGTGCTCGGCATCACCTTGCCGACCCTGTCCAAGGCCGGGCTTCCCGTCACGTGGACGATCTTCGAACAGCAGTCCGGGCTGGTGACGGTCAACGCACCCTCGGGACCTCCGTTCGTCGGCAAGCTTGCGTCTGACCTGACGAGCCAGCTCGCGTATACCGCCGGTCGCGAAGATGCGACGACGGCAAAAGGAACGCGGGTCACGCCAACGGTGACGGCAGCAGTCACGGTGCGGCGTACAGAGGTTGATCAGCTGCGCGCACTGGTCACCGGATTCGTGACCGGCCAGATCCCCGGCATTCTCAAACCGATCGTCGACCCGATCCTCGCCGGCTACATCGAGCTTGCAACCGAACAACTCGACCGGCTCGTGGGCGTCGACGGAGCGGTCACCATTGTCGTGAGCCATCACGTGAAGGTGCCACCAAAACCGACGCCGTCACCGGCCGCCACTCCGCCATCGTCGGCGTCCAACCAGACGCTCAACATCTGCACCCTGATGCCACAGGGCACCGTCAGCGGCATCGTCGGACACCCGGTCGGCGCGCCCACGTCTACCACCGGCGGGTTATCGCCATTGGCGTCCAGTTGCACGTACGGCGTTGACGACGCGAGCATCTACTACACACCGGACGACCCCAGCTGGTGTAGTCAGTTGGAGTCGGCATTCACACACAGCGAGGGCTATCGAACGGTCCCCGGTGTGGGCGATCACGCCGGCTACAGCCTGACGAACGGTCTGCTTGCGTTCTACGGGAACACCTGCATCCAGACGTTCAACGAGTACCAGATCGATCGAGACTTCTCGTTAAGTGCCGACATCGCCTTGCAGCAGGCCCTGCGCGCTCGACTTTGACGGCGACGGCCGCATCGTTCTCGCCTCGAATAGCCCCGGGCCGGATCCACCGGTCCGGGGCTCCTGGGAATTACCGAGCCGTTACAGGCCGCTGGTTGGCTGGCGACACTAACCCAAGGAGTCGACATGACCGCAGCCAACAAACTGACGATCGCGGCGCTACTCGCCATCACCGTGTCTATCGCCGGATGCAACTCAAAGAAGGCGAGCTCGGCTGATACGAAGAGCGCCGGGGTTGCTGCCGCTACCTCGGCGACTCCTGCCGGATCCGCGACGGCGGCCGGATCCGCGACTGCTGCGGCTTCCGCGGCGGCTGCTGCTTCCGCCGCGACGACGGCGTCCCCGGTGACTTCACCCAGCCCGGCAATTGCTTCGAGCGCCGCAGCGGTTGCGAGTCCCGCGGCAAGCTCGCCCGCGGCCGTTGCGGCGGCGGCCGCGGGCGGCACGGTCGACGTCTGCTCGCTGCTGACATCGGCTCAAGCGTCGTCGCTCAACAGCGTGACGTATGGCGCCACCACGCCGCAGCACGTGCAGGACGGCTTCGATCAGTGCACCTACAAGAACAACGGCTCGGTGAATCCCATCGACATTCAGGACCTTACGACCCAGGTGATCTCGCTCGCGGGTTGTTACAGCGACCTGCAGAGCAATGAAGGCCCCGGCGTCAAGGTCGCCGGCGTTGGTGACGAC
Organism: uncultured Actinomycetes bacterium; assembly: GCA_963737705.1. GTDB lineage: Bacteria > Actinomycetota > Actinomycetes > Acidothermales > Acidothermaceae > PALSA-607. The sequence goes on along the minus strand of CAVTTP010000006.1, from coordinate 1,069,418 downwards.
GCGTTCGGCTACCAGATCGGCATCATCGTCAAGGTCGGCAGCCGGTGCATCGAGGTCTCGGGGTTGACGGATGCAGAGTTGCACAACAACTACGGCCCCGACGTGGCCATGGCCAAGATTATGATCGCAAACCTGCACTGAATGCGGTGACGGGGTTACGGAATCACCCGCAACTAACTCTCCGCGATAATCGAGCTGTGCCCGATGTCGCGTCCGATCTTGTCGTCTCATCGCGGGTGACCATACCCGCGGGTGAATTGCGCTGGCGGTTCTCCAGATCGAGCGGCCCAGGTGGTCAGGGCGTCAACACCACCGACAGCAGGGTCGAGTTGTCATTCGACGTCGCGACCAGTCCCTCGATCCCACCATTTCTGCGCGAGCGCGCGATCTCGCGACTCGGCGAACGGCTGAGCGACGGCGTCCTGGTCGTCGCGGCGTCGGAACATCGCTCGCAACTGCGAAATCGCGAGGCGGCAGCGGCCCGCCTCGTGTCGTTGCTACGCGGAGCGCTCGCACCTCCCCCGCGCACCCGTCGTCCGACCATGCCATCGCGAGGCGCGATCGAGCGCCGGCTCACCGACAAGAAGGCGAACGCCAAACGCAAGGCCGACCGCAGAACGCCGCCGGACTGGTGAGGCGCTAGGGGCGCGGGGGCTGCGGGGTCGTGGGCTTGGTTTCCGCTGGCTGGTCGTCGAAGTCGATCTTGTCGACCTTCTTCAGGTGCTTGGTCATCGAGCGCAGCAAGAACACGACCGCCACCGCGAGCACCAGAAAAACCAGCAAGCCCTCTGCGCCGTTAGCGTTCTTCGCCGTGGTGTCGGCGGCAGCGGCCGCTACCAACGCAAGTCCGGTCATGTTCGAGCATCCTCACGCAGACCCGCGAACAGGTCATCTTCGGGGATCGTCGAGTTGACCAGGGACCGCGCCAGCTCGTAGTCCTCAGTGGGCCACGCTTCTTGCTGGATGTCGAGAGGCACGTCGAACCAAGGTCCGTTCGGATCGACCTGCGTCGCGTGCGCCAGCAGCGCCTTCGTCCGGGTCTCGTACCACGGCGCACTCGGCACTCGAGTCGTGATCCGGTTCTGGTCTTCCTCCTTGACTTCCCATTCGGCCAGCCGTTGCGCATACGGCGACTCGAGCCCACGAGCGACCATCGCGTCGTGCATGGCCTGGAATCGCTCGAGGTGAAAAGTCCAGTGGTAGTAGAGCTTCAGCGGCTGCCACGGCTCGCCAGTGCCGGGGTAACGGTCGGGGTCTCCGGCCGCGTCGAACGCCTCGACAGTGACGTTGTGGCACATGACATGGTCGGGATGCGGGTAGCCGCCGCGCTCGTCGTAGGTGGTGACGACGTGCGGTCGCTCGCGCCTGATCAACTCGACCAGGGGAGCCGCCGCGACTTCGAGTGGCTGCAGCGCGAAACAGCCTTCGGGCAGCGGCGGGAGCGGGTCGCCTTCGGGCAGCCCCGAGTCGACGAAGCCGAGCCAGACATGGCGGACGCCGAGGATGCGCGCCGCCTCCTCCATCTCGGCCCGGCGCACGTTCGCGAGGTCGTCGACGACCTCAGGACGGTCCATCGCGGGGTTCAAGATCGATCCGCGCTCGCCGCCCGTCAACGTGACCACCAGGACGTCGACGCCCTCGGCCACATAACGGGCCATCGTGGCCGCGCCCTTGCTGGACTCATCGTCCGGATGGGCGTGCACGGCCATCAGCCGCAGTCGTTCGGTCATGTTCGGTCCATCCCGGTCGTACTCATGAACGCTCATTCTCCTGGCTAGCGGGGACTTGCCGACCAGCGGGGCGTCTGACGGCTGTAGCCTGAGACGCACACGCCGACTAACAACTCACCAAGAGTTGGATGTCATCTCGCATCTCGGTGTACCAGAGGAGCTCCGTGGCCCAGACCACCCCGATCACCTGGCTGACCCGCGAGGCCTACGACCGGCTGACCGCCGAGTACGACAACCTCACTGGTCCGGCCAGGATCGAAATCGCGCGCAAGATCCAGGCCGCGCGCGAAGAGGGCGACCTGAAGGAGAACGGCGGCTACCACGCCGCCAAAGAAGAGCAAGGCAAGATGGAAGCCCGCATCCGTCAGCTGAGGCAGCTCCTCGACAACGCCAAAGTCGGAGCAGGACCAGCGGACGACGGCAAGGTCGGCCCGGGAATGGTCGTCACGGTTCGTTATGAGGGGGACGACGACACGTTGACCTTCTTGTTGGGTTCACGTGAAGACGCCGGTGGCGCTGTTGACGTCTATTCACCGAGTTCGCCGCTCGGAGCCGCATTGCTCGGCAAAACGGCCGGCGACACGGCGTCCTACTCGCTGCCGAATGGCACCAAGCTGTCCGTCGAGATCATCGAAGCGAAGCCCTACACCGGCTAGTCGGCCTTACCGCGCCGCCGCCGCGCGGTACTTGCGCACCGACAGCGGAACGAAGACCACCAACAGCAGCACACTCCACCCGATTGCAGTGATCTGCGGATGCTGCATCGGCCACGCATCTGGACGCTTCAGCGAGCCGTTGTTGCCGAACAGTTCACGGGCGGACGCGACAACCGCACTCACCGGATTCCAGTTCGCTACCGGCTGGAGCCAGCCGGGCAGCGACTGCGAGGTGACAAACGCATTCGAGAGGAACGTCAGCGGAAACATCCAGATGAATCCGGCGCTTTGCGCCACCTCGACGCTGCGTACCGACAACCCGATCGTCGCCGAAACCCACGACATCGAGTACGCAAAGAGAAAGATGATGAGGTACGCGGCGATCGCCCTGGTTGCCCCACGCTCGATGCGCCAGCCGACGAGCAGACCGCATGCCGACATCACGACCATGACGATGCAGTTGTTGACCAGATCGGAAAGCGTCCGACCGAACAACACTGCCGACCTGGCCATTGGCAGTGACCTGAACCGGTCGATGATTCCCTTCTGAATGTCGTCGGCCAATCCGATCGCGGTGATGCCCGCGCCGAACGTGACGGTCTGCGTAAAGATGCCGGCCATCAAATAGGAGCGGTAGCTCACGCCAGGCACCGGAATCGCGCCACCGAAGACGTATGCGAACAGCAGCACGAACATGATCGGCTGGACAGTCGTGAAGATCAGCAGGTCGGGGATGCGCTTGACCTTGATGAGGTTGCGCTTCGCCATCACCAGGCCGTCGGCGGTCGCCTGCGTCAAGACGCTCATGACTGCTTCTCCTTGCGGCCCTTGCGGCCGGATTTCGCAGCGGGTACCGCAGGATCGGCTTCGTCTTCGGCGGCGTGACCGGTCAGAGACAAGAACACATCGTCAAGGGTCGGACGTCGAATGGCGACGTCCTTCACGACCACCCCCGCCGAATCGAGTTGGCGTAGAGCGTCGATCAACACGGCGGACCCACCCTGCACCGCGATCGACGCCGCCTTGGCGCTCTGGTCGATCGTCGGCTCGCCGAGCCCGACTCTGCGCAGCACCTGTTCGGTAGCCGGCAGCTCCGACGCGTTTGACACCGTCAACTCGAGACGCTCGCCACCGATCTGCGACTTGAGTTCGTCGGCAGTGCCGCGCGCGATCACCTTGCCGTGGTCGATCACGACGATCGACTGTGCGAGCCGGTCAGCCTCTTCCAGGTACTGCGTGGTCAGCAGCAACGTGGTGCCACCGTCGACGAGTTCTTCGATGACGTCCCACATGCCAAGGCGCCCACGCGGGTCGAGACCGGTGGTCGGCTCGTCAAGGAACAGCACCTTCGGTTTCGCCACCAGGCTGCCGGCGAGGTCGAGACGGCGACGCATGCCTCCTGAGTACGTCTTCACAACGCGGTTCGCGGCGTCGACCAAATCGAAGCGCTCGAGGAGTTCGTCCGCTCGCGCCAGAGAAGGGGCCTTGCCGAGGTGATACAGGCGGCCCACCATGTCGAGGTTTTCGCGACCGGTGAGGTTCTCGTCGACCGCGGCGTACTGGCCTGACACACCGATGGTTCGACGCACCGCGTCAGCGTCACGGACGACATCGAGACCCGCGACGGTGGCAGTTCCGGCGTCCGGCTTGAGAAGTGTTGTGAACACCCGCACAGCAGTCGTCTTGCCTGCACCGTTAGGCCCGAGCAGACCGAGCACCGTGCCCTCTTCGACGCGCAGATCAATGCCATCGAGTGCGTGGACCGCGCCATAGTGCTTGACCAGACCCTCGGCCACGATCGCGCCGCCCGTTGATCGAGCGCGCGCCGTTGCTTGAACATCAACCATGTGAAGAGAGACTCCCTCGAGTCGCCGAAATCATCGGTTCGTCGCAAACCGGCAGCAAGAGCTGCGTTCCGGAACAAGCAAGCGTTAGCCAACCACGCAATAGAGCAGGCTATCGACCCGCTTCACGGGAGCGTCAAGTTACTTAAATCATCAACCTCAGCGACCGACCAAGCGGTGGAGCACGATGAGAAAAGCCGCCACCAGAAGGGCGTACTCGACAAGAACGACGCGTGCAGTCGACGTGTTCAGTCGACGGCTGGCGGCCGCGATTCCCGACGGGGTGATCACGTAGAGCGCGACTTCCGGGCTGATGTACCTGGGCGAGAACTCTTGGTACCAGCCGCCTCCCATAATGTCGTGCTGAACGCGCGCGCCCACCACAACTGCGAGGGCAACGCCCACGAGCAGGCACGCGGTGGCGAGCAACCAAGCAGAGATGCCGCCGACGTTCGACATGTGATGGCCGATGGGTGTGGCGGCCAGCGAAAACGTAAAAATGCTCAACGTCGCCAGCAGGTGCGCACCGAGCAGGGATAGCGCACGAGCCCTGGTCGGAAACGCCTCGCCGGAATTCGACGGCGCGAAATCCGGTCGTGCCTTGTCCCCTTCGGTCAACACCGCGAGGACCGAAACTGATGCGACCGGGCCGACCGACCACGACGTCGCGGGAACGGTGGCCTGGGGGTCCGGCAAGGAGACGAGATGGGAGTCGGGCGCTACTGGTAGGTCTGGTGCTACATGCAGGTCGCGCGCTATCTGCAGCTCCGGGACAAGTCGCAACTCGGGCGCAGGCGGCGGGGTAGCCGCAAGGGCGCTGGGTTTGCCGGGCGCAATGGTCACGGCCGCGGCATAGGCGCCGGCCTTGGCAGCCGCAAAGTGTGGCGCAGCGGCAAAGTGTGGAGCCGCGGCAAATGCGCCACCCTGCTGGGGTGCGAAGCGAGCGCCTGCTGTAAATCGCGAACTCGGTGCAGTCGCGACGCGGGAGTTGGTCCGAGCCCCGCCTGAACGTCGGCCGCTCCTGCTGCTGCCGCCCCTGCTGCTCGTACCGCGACTACCACTCCCACTGCCGCGGCTCCGCTGCACCAAAGCAGTGCCGGCCACGATCAGAAACGCCGCCGACAAGAGGGCCAAGATCGTCACATGCGAAAGAGCAAGGTGCACGACATCCGACTTTCGGGGGGACGGCTGACCGAGCACGCAGAATCGAGCGCTCAGTTAGTTGTTTCGACCAAGCCGGACGGCGACCTGAGGTTCGGGAGGCGGCACACGGGTGAACCTCGCTAGGTGAACTCGAGGCGGTAGCCGCGCGAGCGGAGCATGTCTACGACCTCGTCGGAGTGCGTTGGGCCTCGAGTCTCGACCTGGAGCGCCACGGCGACCTCATCGAGGCGAAGCGTCGGCGCGGTGCGCTGATGCACCACATCAAGCACGTTCCCGCCTGCAGCAGCCAGGGCCTGTAGCAGGGCTGCGAGTGCGCCCGGCCGGTCGCTGATCGTCACCTGGAACGACAAGTAGCGGCCGGCGGCTGCGAGTCCGTGCCGCAATACGCCCATCAGCAACACCGGGTCGACGTTGCCGCCCGACAACACGGCGACAACAGGCGGCTCGAACATCTCCGGGGCGTCGATGATCGCTGCGACTGCCGCGACTCCGGCAGGTTCGACGACCAGCTTCGCGCGTTCGAGGCAGAACAACAGTGCCCGCGACAGCGAGTCTTCGGACACCGTCACCACGCGGTCGACGTAGTCGCGGACCAGTTCGAACGTCAACTGACCAGGACACCCGACGGCGATTCCGTCAGCGATCGTCGACATGCTCGCGAGCCTGGTCGGCGTCCCCGCCTCTAGCGAACCCGGAAATGCTGCCGCACCTTGGGCTTGCACCGCGACGACGGTGATGTCGGGTCGCAAGGCTTTGACGACGACGGCGAGACCCGCGGTGAGTCCGCCGCCGCCGGTGCTGACGACGATGGTCCGGGCGTCGGGACACTGCTCGAGGATCTCCAACCCCACAGTCGCCTGGCCGGCCACGATGTCGGGGTGATCGAAGGGGTGAATCAGCATCGCGCCCGTGGACGACGCAAACGAGATGGCCTCCGCCAATGCCTCGTCAAGGGTGTGGCCGAAGAACCGGACGTCGGCGCCGTACTTGCGCGTGGCCTCGACCTTCGGCAACGGCGCACCTTCGGGCATGAACACAGTCGACTTGGCCCCGAGCAGTGACGAGGCGAGCGCAACACCCTGCGCATGGTTGCCGGCGCTTGCCGCGACGACGCCGCGTGCCCTCTCGTCGTCCGTCAATCGCGCAATGCGAACGTAGGCACCGCGAATCTTGAACGATCCGGCGCGTTGCAAGTTCTCGCATTTCAGTCGGACGTCGCCACCGACCAACTCGGCGAGGCCCCTGGACGATTCGATCGGCGTGCGACGTGCGACCCCCGCGAGCAGCACGGCCGCCGCGCGCGCGTCCGCGAGCCATTCCTGCGGGTCGCGGGGCACGGCGGCGGTCATGCTCGAAGTCTTGCACCGATCGGGCCGGATAAAGATTCGCCTACCCGAGTCGGTTTCGACGTGCGGATCCGGTGCAGGATGAACAGATGCGCACCCAACTCGCTCCGGGCACGGCTGACCACGTCGTCGAAGGCATCCGGATCCGGGTCACGACCTATGGCGGACCGGGTGACGGCCTCGATAACTCACCGGCGGTACTGCTGTTGCACGGTTTCCCGACATCGTCACAGCTGTGGCGCCAGGTCGGTCCAGAGATGTGCGCCGGCACCGACGATGACCTCTTCGTCCTTGCGCCCGACCTCGTGCAGCTCGGCGAGTCGGAGCGAACCGGTTCGCGCATCGACCTCGCGACGCAGGCCCGTCTGATGCTCGGCATGCTCGACGCACACGACGTCGACAGGGTGATTGTTGCCGGACACGGACTCGGCGGTGCCGTTGCCGTCCACCTTGCGGCACTTGACTCGAGTCGCGTCGCGGGTCTCGCCTTGCTCGACTCGCCGCTACACGCCGATGCGTGGCCGGTCGCAGGTGCCCTGCCGATGCTGATTCCGGGCGTGCGCGCTATTTGCGGACGTGCACTCCCCGTCGTCCCGTGGCTCGCTGAACGAGTGCTCGCGACGTTGGTCGGCAGCGGAAGTGATGCGGCTGGCGTGCGGCCGCTCGACCGTTACGTCGAGGAGCTGCGCAAGCCAGGTGCGGCTCGCGGACTCGTGCATTTCGCGACCGCGGTCGACCCGGTCGCGATCGAGGCCGCATGGCACATCGTCCGTGCGTCGCCCCCACCGACGCTCATCATGTGGGGCGCCGACGATCGAGTGCACAACATCACCTACGGACGGCGAGTGGCCGGGGAAATTCCCAGTGCTGCGTGGGTTCCGGTGGCTGGTGCAGGACACTTGCTTCCTGAAGAGCGACCGGAACGCGTCGCCGAAGAGCTTGTGGCATTCCACGCCGAAATCGCCGGCGACTGACTGCAGAGAGAGGCATTGTGAGCGAAGACCCAATCTCGTACATGGCACTGCAACCCGGCACCGAAGTGTGCACAGTCGACGGCACCACAATCGGCACGGTCGAGCACGTGTTGCAGGAGCCAGATCTCGACCTGTTCGACGGCATAGTGGTCGCAGTGCCCCGCGGGATTCGATTCATCGACCGCGACAGCATCACGACGATCACCGCCACGATGGTCACGACGACTCTCACCGTCTCCGACGCTGCGCAGTTGCCCGAACCGGAGGGCAATCCGGTCTACCACGTCAACGCGTTGCAGGATGTCGGCCCGAAGTTGACCGCACGCTTGGGTCGCATGTTCCGCCGCGAGCACTGGATCAAGGACGAGTAGCGGCGAGTTCGCTGTGGCTAGTTGCGTGCCCACGCTAGCAAGTCGTCGGCATCCATGGTGTTCACAACTGTGCTGGCATCGACCCCGCATTCTTCCGCCCGCGCGCAGCCGTAGATCTGCCAATCGAGCTGCCCGGGCGCGTGCGCATCGGTATCTATGGAGAATCGGCAACCCATCTCGACCGCGAGGCTCAACAGCCGCCGCGGTGGGTCCAGCCGTTCGGGCCGACTGTTGATCTCGACCGCGACATCGTGTTCCTTGCATGCCGCGAACACCCGTTCGGCGTCGAACTGTGATTCGGGCCGCGACTTCCCGCCGTCCCTCCCGATCAAAAGCCGACCGGTGCAATGCCCGAGGACATCGACAAGCGGGTTGCGGACCGCAGCCACCATCCGTCGCGTCATGGAGATGCGGTCCATCTTGAGTTTCGAGTGCACGCTCGCGACCACGATGTCGAGCTGGTCGAGCAGCTCAGGCTCCTGATCCAACGAACCGTCGTCGAGGATGTCGCACTCGATCCCGGTAAGGATCCGAAACGGCGCGAGCTTCTCGTTCAGCTCGGCAACGATGCGCAGCTGGTCGTGCAGTCGCTCAACCGTGAGCCCGTTCGCGACCGTGAGTCGCGGCGAGTGGTCGGTCAGTGCGATGTAACGGTGCGGGCCGCTCGCCAAATCCCTTGCTGCTAAGGCCATTTCCTCGATCGGACTGCCGCCGTCACTCCAATCGGAGTGCGTGTGCAGGTCTCCCTTCAGCGCCGCGCGCAACGTCTCGCCACCCTCGACGAGTGGTTCGTCGCCCGCTGGCAACAGCTTTGCGAGATACGCGGGAACCATCCCCGCCAATGCCTCGCGCGCGACAGTCGCGGTGACCGCTCCAACCCCGGCGAGCTGGGTCAGCGTGCCTTGTCTCGCGCGTTGGTCCAGCTCGCCTTCGGGCAAAGCTTCGAGGACGGCAGCTGCTGTGCGAAATGCCTTGACGCGATAGGTAGGTTCGCGTGCGCGCTCGAGCAGGAAGGCGATCTGCTTCAGCGCCTCGATCGGGTCAGGGACTGACTCTGCCATCGACCTATCGTGGCACGGCGTTGTCGTGGTCGATGTGGCCGGCGGGTCGAGGCTGGCCGAACACGAGCACCGAGGCGGAGAAGCCGTGCAGATGGTTGCGGTTACCGACAGGCCCGATCTCACCAGACGCAAAGAACCCGGCGATACCCGACGTCGAGAGGCCCTGCCGCAATGCGAGGACGTCGTGGTCCGCCGACGTGAACAAGTTGGAGCCGCGGCCGTTGCAGGAGAAGAGCAGTGCGCCCTCGACATTGCTGAACTCGTGCTTCAGCTGGATCAACATCGCCCGCAAGTCGTCGTCCGCCGAAGCAGCATCACGGACCTGGAATCGCACCGTCCGGCCGACTGGCACGATGTCGCCGATCGCGATCGCGCCGCGCGCCTTGTCGATGCCGAGGATGCCGCGCACCAGGAAGTCGCCGCGCTCGTGCTCCTCGACGTACTCGTCCATCGCAATTCCGATCTGCAGGCCGCCACTCGCGAGTGCCTGGTCGATCGATGAGAGCGAGCCGATCACCTGTTCGAGTTTCTGGATCGCCGGGATGCCCGCAAGCTCGAACAGCAGGTTGCCTTCAGATGCCGTCACCGTCATGGCGGGACCGACCGGTCGGCAGCCCTGGCTGACCATCGCCTGCGCACCGACCGGGCCGCCGAGGACCACACCGACCGCGCCGCGGTCAACAACGCGGCCATCGATCAGCAATCGCGTCGAGCCGGGGCCTTTCGTTCCGGTCGCCAACCCGCCGACCAGCGGGAGATTCAGAGCGTTGTTCGCCTGCTCCACGAAGCCGTCGGCCGGGAAGCTGTAGGGATCCGCGACGACGACGGCCACCTCGTCGGCGTCCTCGCTCTCGGGTAGGCCGAGTATCGCCATGCCACCCTCGGTGCGGATCACTTCGAGGTGAAAGGCCCTGACTCGGACGCCGGGCAGTACCGCCGCCCACACACTCACTGCGCTGGTCGCTTCAACACCCTGAGCAGCGCCGATGACACCGGACGCGCTGCAGCCGATCACGGTCCGGGCGCGCAGGACGCTCGCAGCGCGCTGGAGGGCTTCGCCGATCTGGTCGGGTTCGGATCCGGAAACAAAGACGCAGGCCAGGTCCGGACTCAGCCCACCCAGCGGACCGCGCGCAGCGATCGCGGCAGCCTCGGCAGCGCGCACAAGATCAGCATCGACCGCCAGACCATCACCAAACCGCGCCACTGTGTGTCCTAACCTCCGCTGTCTATGGTCCCGGCTCCTGGCGCGTCTGTCATGCAGTTGGGATACGCATACGGGTGACGCTCGCCCCGCAATCGCCGCGCCCCGTGGTGCTGGGACGCCCGACCCGACGTAACGGTTCATCGCGACGTAGGGTCAAAAGGTGCCTCAATCTCCTTCACCCCAGTCTCCACGTCCCGCCGCCGCCCACGGTGCCAACTCAACCGGCGGTCAGCCCCTCGACGTCCGCCCAGCCTTTGATCACTACGCTCGGCGCGCTTCGTGCCTCGGGCCATGTGCAGAAACCCGTCAAGGTCGAGATCCGCGACAACCTGCTCGTTCGGCTGAAATCGGGCGAGCCCCGGTTTCCCGGCATCGTCGGTTTCGACGAGACCGTGCTCCCACACGTCGAGCGCGCGCTGCTCGCGGGACACGACTTCGTGCTGCTCGGCGAGCGCGGCCAAGGCAAGACGCGGCTGATCCGCACGATTAGCGGCCTGCTCGACGAGTGGACGCCGGTCGTCGACGGCTGCGAAATCAACGACCACCCGTACGCGCCGGTGTGCACGCGCTGCCGGCGGCTCGCGGACGAGCTCGGCGATGACCTGCCAGTCGACTGGTTGAACCGCGACCAGCGGTACGGCGAGAAGCTTGCGACTCCTGACACCAGCGTTGGTGACCTCATTGGCGACGTCGACCCGATCAAGGTCGCCGAGGGCCGCACGCTTGGCGACCCCGAGACCGTGCACTACGGCTTGGTCCCGCGCTTCAACCGCGGAATCTTCTCGGTCAACGAGCTACCCGACCTGGCCGAGCGTATCCAGGTCTCGCTGCTCAACGTGCTCGAAGAGCGCGACGTGCAGATCCGCGGGTACGCACTGCGGCTGCCCCTCGACGTGCTGCTTATCGCGAGTGCGAACCCCGAGGACTACACCAACCGCGGTCGCATCATCACGCCGCTGAAAGACCGCTTCGGCGCCGAAGTTCGCACGCACTACCCCCTGCGTCTGACCGACGAGGTCGACCTCATTTCACAAGAGGCAGACCTGTCGGCAGAGGTGCCCGGCTACCTACTCGAGGTTGTTGCCCGTTTCACTCGCCTCGTGCGCGAGTCGACAGCGGTCGACCAGCGCTCTGGAGTGTCGGCACGATTCGCCGTCGCTGGTGCAGAAACCGTTGCGGCGTCAGCACTTCGACGGGCTGCGTTGACAGCCGAGACGGACGCCGTGGCGCGAGTCTGCGACCTGCCCGGCATCGTCGATTCGCTTCAAGGCAAGGTCGAATTCGAGGTCAGCGAGGAAGGTCGCGAGCGCGACGTCCTCGTGCACCTGCTGCGTCGCGCCGTTGCGGAGACGTTCCGCGCGCGGCTCGGAAACGCCGACCTCAGCGGTCTCCTTGCGCGCTTCGACGAAGGTGCGACCGTTGAGACCGGCGAACTAGTGTCGGCCTCGGATCTGCTCAAGCGCGTCGGCCAGGTAACGGGCCTTGCGAAGGTGATGGAGCGGCTCGGCGACGACGGCGGGGAGAACCCCGGCCGTGCGGCGGCCGCGATCGAGTTCGCACTCGAGGGTCTGTACCTGACGCGACGGCTCAGCAAGGACGAGGTCCCCGGCCGCACGGTGTACGGCGGCTGAGCGTGGATGTCTTTCGGTACGGACCGTTCCACGAAGGTCCTGACCCGCTCGCTCCGCCGTACGACATCGCGCAGGCACTCGACGAACTCGGCGATGCGGTGCTCGATGGCGCCAGTACGTCGGACGCGTTGCGCGACCTGCTGCGTCAAGGCGCGCCCGGGCTTCGCGGCCTCGAGGACATGCTGCGGCGGGTGCGCGAGCAGCGGCGCGCGATGCGGAACAAGGGGCGCCTCGACGGCACCCTCGAAGAAGCGCGGGCGTTGCTCGACAAGGCGGTCGGACAAGAGCGGGCGGCGCTGTTTCCCGACCCGTCGGACGATGCTCGGTTGCGCGAAACGGAACTCGACACGTTGCCCTCAGACCCGGCGCGGGCGATTCGCGCGCTGTCTGAGTACGACTGGCGATCAGACGAGGCGCGAGCAACGTACGAGGAACTAAAGGACCTGCTTCGCCAGGAAGTGCTCGACACGCAGTTCCGCGGCATGAAGCAAGCGATGCAGTCGATGCAATCTGGGTCGCCCGAGTCGGCGGCCGCGATGCAGGCCGTCAAGGACATGATGGCCGACCTCAACGAGATGCTCGCCGCCGATGCGCGCGGCGAACACACGCAAGAGGATTTCGATCAGTTCATGGAGAAGCACGGGCAGTTTTTCCCTGACCAGCCAGCAAATCTCGAGGAACTCGTCGACTCACTTGCTCGCCGTGCCGCCGCGATGGAACGCATGCTGGCGTCCATGACGCCCGAACAGCGCGACGAACTCGCCGCGCTCATGGCGCAGTCGATGGAAGACATGGGCCTTGCCTCGGAGATGTCGCGATTGAACGATGCGCTACGCACCCGTCGTCCCGATCTGGATTGGACCGGACGCACGCGCATGAAGGGCGATCAGCCGCTCGGCATGTCGGATGCGACGACCGCACTCGAAGAGCTTGCCGACCTCGAGGAACTCGAGTCGACGCTTGGTCAGGAGTATCCGGGCGCCAGCCTCGAGGACGTCGACGAGGAGGCGATCCGGCGCGCGCTCGGGCGGCAGGCCGTCGACGACCTGCGGCAGTTGCGCGAGGTCGAGCGCGAGCTAGAGCGGCAGGGCTATTTGAAGCGGGACGGCGGTCGGCTTGAGTTGACCGCGAAAGCGGTACGCCGGCTTGGTGCCACCGCGTTGCGACGAGTGTTCGCCTCGCTGTCCGGCAGTACGCGCGGCGATCATGACGTGCCCAACGCGGGATCGGCCGGCGAGCTGACCGGCTCGTCACGGGCGTGGCAGTTCGGTGACGAGCAGCCGCTGGACGTCGTGCGCACGGTGTCGAATGCGATCCTCCGGTCCGGCCCGGCTACCGGTGGGCGTGCGGTGAAGCTTCAGGTCGACGACTTCGAAGTGGTCGAGACCGAGCGCCGCACCTCCGCCGCAGTGTGCCTGCTCGTCGACCTGTCGTGGTCGATGACCTTGCGCGGAACCTGGGGAATCGCGAAGTCGACCGCGCTCGCGCTGCACTCACTCGTGAGCACGCGGTTTCCCCAAGACGCTTTGCAGGTTATCGGATTTTCCAACTATGCAAGGGTTTTGCAGCCCACCGAGCTCGCTGGGCTGGACGCTGAGATGGTGCAGGGCACCAACCTGCAGCACGCGCTGCTCATCGCGGGCCGATTCCTTGATCGCCACCCCGAGCATGAGCCGGTCGTGCTCGTCGTCACCGACGGCGAACCCACTGCGCACCTGCTCCCGAGCGGCGACTACACCTTCGATTGGCCACCTTCGCCCGAGACGCTCGCGGTCACCCTCGCCGAGGCCGACAAGATGACCCGCCGCGGTGCGACGCTCAACGTCTTCATGCTCGCCGACGACCAGGGTCTCGTCGATTTCGTCGACAAGTTGGCCAAGCGAAACGGCGGACGCGTCTTCGCACCGTCCGACGACAAGCTCGGCGACTACGTGGTGAGCGACTATCTGCGCGCGCGACGAGGGCGGCACGGGTAGCGCGGAGTAGCGTGACGCCAATGCACCGGCTGCGCGTGAAAGTGTTCGGCGACCTGCCGAACGAGGTCGCCGTCCTGGCGGCGGTGGCATTCAGCGTGGCGGTTGGGTTCGGCATCGTCGCGCCGGTCATCCCGCTGTTCGCCCATCATTTCGGCGTCGGCAAAGCCGAGGTCGGCGCGGTGCTCTCCGCCTTCGCGTTCATGCGCCTCGCATCCGCGCTCGGCGTCGGACGTCTCGTCGACGCGATCGGTGAACGTGTCGTGCTCGCGAGCGGCATCGGCATCGTCGCCGTCAGTAGCGCGCTGGCCGGCTTCGCGCACAGTTACTTGCAGCTGTTGCTACTGCGCGGCGCCGGCGGCATCGGCTCCGCGATGTTCTCGGTGAGCGCGATGGGACTCCTCTTGCGCGTCGTCGCCCCAGCGCAGCGCGGCCGCTCGGTCGGACTCTTCCAGGGCGGCTTCCTGCTCGGCGGCATCTCCGGCCCGGCCATCGGCGGCCCGCTCGCCGCGTGGTCGATCCGCGCCCCGTTCTTCGTGTACGCCGGAACACTTGTCGTCGCGGGCAGCGTCGCGATGATCGGGTTGCGACGTGCATCGCTTGCTCGAAAGACCGAGGCGGACGGCGGCCAGGGCGGCGTTGATCAGCCCACTCGCACAAGTCTCGCCGCGGCCTTCAAACAGCGGGCTTATCGCGCCGCACTTGCAGCCAACCTCGCCGACAGCTGGGCCGCGATGGGAGTGCGCAACACCCTCGTTCCACTGTTCATCGTCGAGTCACTGCATCGCGGCACCGCGTGGGTCGGCATCGGCTTCACCATCGTCGCGTTCTTCAACGCTGCCACGTTGATTCCCGCAGGTCGTCTCGTCGACCGACGTGGCCGGCGTCCGGTCATGGTGGGCGGCTGCCTCCTTTCGGCGAGCTCGATGGCGCTGCTCGCGTTGTCGCCCGAACTCATCGGCTATGTCATCGCGATGGTCGTGTTCGGCATCGGCTCGGGACTGCTCGACGTCGCCCCGGCTGCCGTGGTCGGTGACGTCGCAGGCAAGCGCGGTGGCACGGTCGTGGCGGGATTCCAAATGGCAGGGGACGGCGGTTCGGTGAGCGGCCCGATCGTCGCTGGCTGGGTGGCCGACACGTGGTCTTACGGTGCCGCGTTCTGGCTGACGACCGGAATCCTCGCGGGCGCGGGCGCCCTGGCGGCGAGATCGCCAGACATCCGTCTTTCGGGGGGTAATCCGGCAGATCAGTCGGCTCGCTTGGCGACTGCCGAGATCGAGGCCGACCTCAGCGCCGAAAAGGCCTAGCGAGATTCGGCCGCAGGTGGGTATGTCCCTGGCGACCGTGATATTGACCGAGGGGACCTCCGATGCCGACGCGAGTCGGGACGTGCGGCTGGCAGTACGACGACTGGCGCGATGCGTTCTATGACGGCGCGCCGAAATCGTCGTGGCTGAGCGACTACGCCAAGTCGTTCGACACAGTCGAATGCGACAACGCTTTCTACCGGCTGCCGACCCGCGACACCTTCGCGAAATGGGCAGCCGCGCTCCCCACCGGATTCACGATGGCCGTGAAGGCGAGCCGCTTTCTTACGCACGTGAAACGGCTCACCGAACCTGCCGAACCGGTGCAGCGATTGCTGGAAAGCTGCGCCGGATTAGGCGACAGGCTCGGACCGATCCTGTTGCAGTTGCCGCCTAACCTTCGTGTCGATCTTGACCGCCTTGAGGCGACGTTGGCCTGTTTCCCGACGTCCGTTCGCGTCGCCGTCGAGCCTCGCCACGAAACCTGGTGGACCGACGACCTGCGTCGATTACTCGAGAAGCGCGGAGCGGCGCTGACGTGGGCGGACCGGCTCGGCAAGCCGGTCACTCCGTTGTGGCGAACGACCGACTGGGGATATGTGCGCTTGCACGAGGGCCGAGCGCATCCGTGGCCGAGTTACGGCGACACCGCGTTACGAACGTGGCACACACGAGTCACCGAAAGCTGGCCGCAACGCGATGACGTTTTTGTGTACTTCAACAACGACCCAGGCGCTGCGGCAATTCGCAACGCGCGTACGTTCGCGCGGATGGCGGCCGGTAGAACTGCTGCCCTGACAAATGGCCTTCGCCGGCTGGCGTTTCCGTCGGGCGACGATGGGTAACCAGCCGTCGTGGCTACCAACGGGGACTTTGCCAGTTCACGCCGATCGCGGCTGCAGCGGCGGGTCCGCACCGCGCCGCTTTGGACATACTTCGTTTACTTCGCGCTGGTATATGGCGCATTCCAGCTGATTCGCGGAAAGCTGGTCGAAGCCATCGTTTCCGGCGTTGTCTATGCCGCCGGAATGACGGTGGTCATGCGTGTCACTCGCGACCGTGACATGGGCGCCGTAGGCGGCCGGCCGCTCTCCGATGTGGCCCGTCTCGAGCAAGCTCTTGGCAAGAATGGCACGCTGCCCACTGACTTTCGCGATCGTGTCGCGTTGCAAAGCTTGATCGCTCGAAAGCGCCGACAACTGCGGTTCAGCTCGATCTTTGCGCCGATCGTCTTTGGGTGCGTGACCGTTCTCGCCACAGTCGACGCGGTACTCGGCGGCGGCGCGTGGTGGTACGTGCCGGTTTTCGCACTCACGACTGCGGTGTGCTTGTGGGCACCAACGCGTGCCCGACGTCGCCTCGACGAAAAGGAGTCGGGCCTGAACGCGGCACTCGCTTCTCAAGACAGCGGCGCACAGCCGACCAGCTGAACTAGCCGAGAGCCTGTTCGAGGTCGGCCAGCAAGTCGTCAACGTTTTCGATGCCTACTGAGAGTCGAACGAGGTCGGTTGGTACTTCGAGCGGACTCCCGACAACGCTGACATGCGTCATCCGACCGGGGTGCTCGATCAGTGACTCGACGCCGCCGAGTGACTCCGCCAATGTGAACAGTCGCGCTCGGTTGCAGACGTCGATGGCGGCCGCCTCCCCGCCGTCCATTCGAAAAGACACCATGCCACCGAAATTCCGCATCTGCTTCGCAGCGATTTCGTGACCGGCGTGCGTTTCTAGTCCGGGGTAGAGCACATGCGAGACGGCCTTGTGGTGCTGCAGGAAGGCTGCGATGCGGGTCGCGTTGTCACAATGGCGATCCATGCGGACGGCGAGTGTCTTGATGCCGCGCATCACCAGCCACGAGTCGAACGGGCCCGCGACAGAACCGATGGCGTTCTGATGGAACGCGAGTTGCTCGCCGAGGGCAGCATCGGCCGCGACTAATGCGCCACCCACGACATCGGAGTGTCCGCCAAGGTATTTCGTCGTGGAGTACACGACAATGTCGGCACCCAAAGCGAGCGGTTGCTGCAAATAGGGCGACGCGAATGTGTTGTCGACGACGAGAATGGCGCCGCCCTCGTGCGCGATCTGCGCCACCGCGGCGATGTCCGCGATGCCCAGCAGCGGATTGCTCGGCGTCTCGCACCAGACCACTTGCGTCTTTGGCGTCATGGCGCTGACGAGCCAGTCGAGGTCAGACAGGTCGACCGACGTGTTCACGACGTCCCACTTGCCGAACACCTTGTCGACCAGCCGGAACGTACCGCCGTAGGCATCCCCCGGCACGACGACGTGGTCGTGCGGCGCGCACACCGTCCGCAAAATGCAGTCCTCGGCCGCTAACCCGCTCGAGAACGCCAAGCCGCGGGCGCCACCGTCGAGATCCGCCAGGCACTCCTCGAGGGCCGACCGGGTCGGATTGCCAGAACGGCTGTACTCCCACCCGCCGCGGGGCTTGCCCACCGCATCTTGGTGGAACGTCGACACCTGATAGATGGGCGGGACAACGGCCCCGGTGCGTGGGTCCGACGGCTGGCCGGCGTGAATAGCTCGGGTCTCGAAGCTCTCGTCCCCGGGGCGCGTGTCATCGGAGTGGTCTGTCATGAAGCCGAGGCTATCTCGCAACCACTAAGTTGGCCCTGGCATTGGGGGCGCGGGGCGGTTGATCGAGTCGAGGAGGACGCAGTGGCCTGGCGCGAACGACCAGTCGCGGCTGCTGCGCTCGCCGACGCCCGCGAGCTGATCTTCCGCCCGAAATTTCGCCGCGCCATCATCTCGGCGGTCGTATTCGTCGCCGCAGCGATCGCCGCAGCCTATGACGATGGCATCAAGGCCAAGCACACGGTCGACCACAACTCGCTCCCGGTCGCGGATCAACCGCATCGAATATTCGCGCTCGTCGCCATCGGCGTGTGTCTTGTCGCCGGCATCATCACCGTTCAGTTGGTCGCGAACGAACTCGCACGGCTAGCCCGGCACCGCGGAAGTCCCGCTGCTGCATCTGCCATCCGGCTCGGCGTGCAGATCATCGGCTACTTGGCGATTCTCGTCACCGTTCTCGGATTGTTTGCCGTCAAAATCGAGAGCGTCCTGCTCTCCGGTGCGATCGTCAGCGTTGTGCTCGGACTCGCAGCGCAACAGTCGCTAGGTAACGCGTTCGCGGGCATCGTGTTGCTCATCTCGCGGCCGTTCAAGGTCGGCGACTACATCACGCTTGCGCGCCGGCGCGCTCGGAGGCCAGTATGACGGCCGCATCGCCGCCATCAGCTTGATGTTCACCACCATGCAGACTGCAGACGGCCCGATTTCCTTCCCGAACGCGGCCGTTCTGTCGTCCGCCACCGGGGTCCGCGACGATCCCAACGGCAACTCGCCACTCATCACCGGGTAGCCACGTAGATGTACGCCGGACCGGCGTCACTCGGATCCGGCGAGTCGAGCATGCCGGCCCAACGCCGTTCGAACCCGACATGCTCAAGCGCCCGCCATGAAGGGCGGTTCGCCTGCTGCATCGCCACGACGACCCTGTCGACGTCCGGACAGCTGCTGAACGTGTCTGCGAGGAGTTGGCGGATCGCCTCGCTGCCAACGCCCCTGCCGGTCGCATCGAGCACACCGATTGCGTAGTCGAATCCAATCGCGGTGCTGGTATCGCCGATCGACGAGACCGCAGCGGCCCAGTCCGGGTTGTCGCTGATCCGATACCGCTGGATGAACCCCACCGGCTCGCCATCGGTCTCGATCACGAAGAGCTCCGTCGGATCCGCACCGTCGATGCACGGGCCGTATTCGGTCTCAACCGCCTGACTCGGCGCCGTCTCGCCGTGCAGCCAGGGGAACCATGCCTCGACATGCGGCGCGCGGAGCCAGGTCGCCAGCGCAGGGAAGTCGTCGCGAGTCATCGGCCGCAAAGCCACCGAGGGCGGCGTTAAGCCAGCGTCTGAACCGGCGCCCGAACCCTGGTCGGCAGCTCCAACCGGACCGGACATCACACCAGTATCGATTCCATAGAGTCGCAGCGCGCGCTTGGCAGACGTTCAGGAAACTCCCAGACTTCAGCGTAACGATGCTCATCTACCGTCAATTTGCGGCCGATGGGACCCTGCCGCGCCGCCGACCGATTGGACTCGACATGCCGAGCTTGGCCGCCGTCCCCACGATTGTGGGCGCTGCAGGACCTGCGCGGCTACTGGTCGTCGACGACGAGCCGAACATTCTCGAGCTCCTCGCCGCGACCCTGCGCTTCAGCGGTTTCGAGGTCGCGAGCGCGTCGACTGGCCACGAGGCCCTCGAGATGACGCAAGCCTTCAAGCCCGACCTCATCGTGCTCGACGTCATGATGCCCGGCATCGACGGATTCGACGTCGCGAAGCGTTTGCGCGCCGGCGGCCTGCGCACGCCGGTGCTGTTCCTCACGGCGCGTGACAGCGACGAGGACAAGGTCACCGGGCTCACCATCGGCGGCGATGACTACGTGACGAAGCCGTTCAGCCTCGAAGAGGTAATCGCGCGCATTCGTAGCATCCTGCGACGGACGAAGGGCTTGGACGGCGACGCGGGCGCGTCCATTCTCAGCCTCGGCGACATCACGCTTGACGAGGACAGCTATGAGGTTCTGAAGGGCGATCAGCCCATCGAACTGTCCGCGACCGAGTTCAAGCTGCTGCGCTACTTCCTGCACAACCCTGGGCGAGTGCTGTCGAAGACGCAGATCCTCGAACACGTGTGGTCGTATGACTTCGGTGGCGACGCCAACATCGTCGAGACATATGTGTCCCACCTGCGCCGCAAGATCGACACGACGCAGCCGAGATTGCTCCACACGTTGCGCGGGATGGGTTACGCATTGCGGGTGCCCCGGGCATGAGTGACGTAGCGTCGTGAGCCGCCGGTGGCAGTCCTTGAGGACACGCGCGCGGCATGTCCCGCTGCGGATTCGGCTGGTATTTCTGACCTGTGTGCTTGTCACGGGCGCGCTAATCTCCACCGGATTCGTTGCCACGAACCTGCTGCGGCACTCATTGATGAACCGCGTCGACAGTCAGCTCACCAGCGCAAGCCACACGATCACGACCTCCGAAGTCGCACGTGGCTTCCGTGGGGCACGGGTCCCTGGCGCGGGCCTCGGAGCGCCGCCTGCACCGGGAGGCGGTTCTACAACCGGCGACGACACGGCACCGATCGCCGCTGCACCGACGGCTGCGGCACCAACCGCCAACGCCGGCGCGCCTAGCGCGGGAACTGCGACACCCAGCGCTGCCGCCCCCGATTCCGGAGGCCGCCCGGCCAACCCACCGCTGGCCTGCGGCACTGAGGACACCGCCGACACGGCGACCACAACTCGTCAATCCCGCCTACCGCTGCCGAGCGACTACTGGGTTCGCTTAAATAACGCCTCTGGCACTCAGATTTCGCAGAGCAGCGAACCGCTGAACCAGTCAGACTGCGGTCCGGCAATTCCGACCCTTTCTCTTGCCCAAGTCACGGCACTGCATGGCAAGCCGTTCACCGTTCCGTCGACCAAAGGCGATGAGCGCTGGCGGGTCGTGGTATCGGTCACGCCGAGCGGTACCGGCAGTATCGCTGTCGCGACTCCGCTCACCGGCGTCGACAGCACGCTGAATCAGCTGATCCTCTTTGATGTCATCATCGGTGCGGGAGTCGTTGTCGTCCTGGCCGGACTCAGTTACATCGCCGTTCGTCACAGCCTTCGCCCGCTCGTCGACGTCGAACACACAGCGGCCGCCATCGCCGCCGGCGACCTGACCCGCCGTGTTCCCCAGAGCGATCCACGTACGGAAGTTGGTCGGCTCTCGGGCGCCTTGAACGGCATGCTCAGCCAAATCGAGTCCGCGTTTCGTGCGCGCGAGGAATCGGAGCAAGAAGCGCGGACGTCGGAAACCCGCATGCGCCGCTTCATCACCGACGCCAGCCACGAGTTGCGCACCCCGTTGACGTCGATCCGCGGATTCGCGGAGCTGTACCGCATGGGCGCCGTCCCCGAAGAATCGGACGTCGACCGTGTTATGACGCGCATCGAGAGCGAGTCGACCCGCATGGGCTTGCTCGTCGACGACTTGCTGCTGCTCGCTCGCCTCGACCAGCAGCGGCCGCTCGAGCGCGAACTTGTCGACCTCGAGACGATCGCCTCCGATGCAGTACACGATGCGCAGGCCGTCGCGCCGGGCCGCGATGTCCAGCTGCAGCTTTCTACGGACGAACCGGTGCTTGTTGTCGGCGATGACGCGCGGCTGCGTCAAGTCGTCGGCAATCTGGTAACCAATGCGCTGACGCACACGCCGGAATCCGCCGCGGTTACCGTCGGTTTGAGCATCGACGACAGCAAGCCCGAACGATTCGCGGTGCTTGAGGTCGCGGACTCCGGGCCTGGGCTTAGTCCCAAAGATGCGCAACGAATCTTCGAGCGCTTCTACCGCGTCGAGGAGTCGCGCACCCGCGCGAACGGCGGTAGCGGTCTCGGCCTTTCGATCGTCGCGGCACTGACCGCTGCTCACGGCGGCACGGCCGACGTCGAAACGAAGTTGGGCAGCGGCTCGCGATTCCGAATCCGGTTGCCGCTCGCCGAAATGTGACGCGCCCGTCGCATGTGGAGTTCATCGTCAAGCTCTGACCTCGACCGTACGCAACGGATCGCGTCTCGGGGAACAATCATGATCGAAGTTGTCGGACCTTGTGTCGGGTGTGTTGTCGCGGTGTTCGGTCTGGATCGATCCATAGGGGCGGGATAAACCACGGCATCGCATCGATCATCGTGATTTCCCAGCCGTCGTGGTGCACAACGTCATGGTGTTGACTGCAAAGCAAGCACAGGTTGCAGAGCGCGGTGTCGCCGCCTTCAGACCAGTACTTGCAGTGATGGGCGTCGCACCAAGACGGCGGTCGGTCGCAGCCGGGAAACGCGCATCCTTGGTCGCGCGCAACTAGGGCGCGACGCATCCCCGTCGGGACAGTGCGCGTTAGCCGGCCGATGTCGAGTGGTTCGCCGTGACTGCCGAGCACGATCGGGATCACGTTCGCATCACAAAGCAACCGGAGCGCGGCCTCAATCGAAAGCGGGATGCCGCTGTCGAGCATCGCCGGCGCGCAGCCTACAAGCTTGGCTTCCAGGCTCTCCAGACTTACGGTGACTGCCACATTGGGCCGTTCGCCGCGCACCTGCGGCAACACCGGCGTCGCGGACTGGCAGAGCTGGACGAACGCGTCGACATAGCGGACACCAACGTCGCGTTGGTCGGGGATGCCGTCGGTAGCCGGGGCGGGCGCGGCCAGCGGGCCGAGCACCGCCTGCGCCAACGAGCCGGCTTCCTTGTCGAGCTGCCCGCGCAGCGACACGGTGCCATCCGCGCGGGTGGTCAGCGTTAGGAACCTAGCCTCGCGCGCGGCCCGCTCTTGTTCTTCGAGCACCTCCGGGGCGAACCGGTAGGTGATTTCCATCGCCCGGCGTGTCACAGCGCGGTGGCCTTCTTGGCGCGCCGTCGCGACGAGCAGCTCCTCAACCTCGCCGCTCATGACGGCCGGGACCGATGGAGGTAGCGCCTCAATCGCGGCGCACACTCCTTGGGCCGAGGCCGTGTTGATGTCGCCCGCGGCGAACGCCGCGGCTGTGAGAGGCCGGGACTCCAGCGAGTGCGCCAGCTGCAGACGAGCCCTGCCGTCCCAGGACGGCACATCCGCCACCGCCTTCAACCATGCGTGCGTCGACTTAGCGCCAAGCAGTGTGCGGACGAGTGATTTCTCAGCTTGGGCAAGCACGGCAACTTTCATCGACGCGACTCGGTTGGCGAGCTTCTCTACCCCGACCACCAATGCCCCTTGGTCGCGGATCGACATCGACCACAACGCCGCTTCTCCGAACGCATCGAGTGCGGCATTCATCGCCGCAACAGCTTCCGCCGCGGGATGGACTTGATCGGCAAGCAACGAGCTCATATAGCAAACCTAGTGAGCGAGGCTGACACATATGGCGAGTCATCAGACTGCTGTGAACAACGGGACTTGCTTGTGGAGAAGAAATACTGCGGGTTGGTGCCGAGCAGTGTTCGTAAGTGCAGGCGCGTGACATGTGAATGGATCGGGTACGAGTGCGCCGCACCGCGAGGCGTGCCGAGCGCGGACGTACGGGCGTGCCCGAGTCGCACATAGGTGCGAAGCACACGAACGCGTTACGCCTAGGGCATGCATGCGCGTGCGCTACGCGCGGGCGTGTACGTGCAGGTCACGCGCAGGCGTGTACGTGCAGGTCACGCGCAGGCGTGTGCGTGCAGGTAACGCGCGGGCGTGTACGTGCAGGTCACGCGCGGACGCGTGCGTGCAGGTCATGCGCGCGAACCCCGCCCAGGGCATTCAACCAGCGCGGACGGCGGGGAAGCGTTCCGCTAGTACGGAGCGGGCTGCGTCATCCAGCTGTATACCTGCCGCAGCGATGTTCTCGGCGAGGTGTTCGCGGGTTCGCGTCCCCGGAATGAGCAGGATGTTCGGCGCGAGGTCGAGCAGCCAGGCGAGTGCGAGCTGTGACGGCGTCCCACCCAGGCGTTGGGCGAGTTCCGCGACCGCGGGACTGCCAAGAATTCCATTTCGCCCGCCGCGCGGCCAACCAGTGGGAAGAAGGGCACAACGCGATCCCCGCGATGTGCACTCGTCGAGCAGATCGCGCGAATGTTGGTCGGCAAGGTTGAACAGATTTTGCACGCACACGATCTCGGTCTGAGCGACAGCGCGAAGGAGGTGATCGAGTGAGATGTTGCTCAGGCCGATGCCGTCGATCAGGCCCTCGTCGCGCGCGACGACCAGCGCCTCGAGCTGAGAGTCGAATCGCGCGCCTGCCGGAACCGATGGATCGAGCAGCCGAAGATTGACCGCCGCCAATCGTGAGACGCCGAGAGTCGCCAGGTTGCTCTCGATGCCGGCCCGAAGCTGATCAGGGTCGTCGTAGGGCAAGACGGCGCCGTTTGCACCGCGCAGGGCGGCCACTTTACTCACGATCGCCAAGTCAGTCGGGTACGGATACAGCGCTTCTCGAATGAGCTCGTTGACGACACCTGGCCCGTAGTACTGCGCGGTGTCGATGTGGTTGATTCCGCTGTCGACGCCCGCACGCAATACGCGCAGCGCTTCATCGCGGTCACGGGGCGGCCCGAACACATTGTCGCCGGCCAGCTGCATCGCGCCGTATCCCAGCCGGTGAACCTCCCACTGACCCAGTGCGAACGTGCCTCCGAGCTCCATCCATCCCACCTAACACACGATTAACCGACGAACCTCATCCACCGTACGTCGGTACCAAGGCCCCGCTCACGGAGGCAGCGGCGTCGCTGACGAGAAACGCAACAACCTCCGCGATCACCGACGGTTCGACCGCGCCCGCCATGACCTCAGGTGGGAGGAACGACCTGTTCTTCTCCGTCGCGATCAGCTGCGGAACCACAGCATTGACCCGGATCCCGTGTGGGCGCAGCTCGACGTCGAGGGTCCGCGTCAAGTGCACGAGCGCAGCCTTGCTCACGCCATACGCGGCAGCGCCGGCGGTCGGTTCGACGCCGGATCTAGCGGCAACATGCACGATGACGCCAGAGCCCGCCGACTGCATGTGTGGTGCCACCGCCTGACTCAGCCACAACGCGGCGCCGACATTCACGTCGATCATCCGCTGAAGCGTCTCCAGCGTGACGCTGAGCGCGTCACCAAGCTCGTAAGCGCCGATCGTGTTAACGAGGACGTCGGGTGCGCCGATCGAAGCGACAATGTGCTCGACGAGCGGGCGGACGGCGGTGGGATCGGTGGCGTCTGCGACCTCGCGGTGAATGGCGTCAGGAAGCTCCTTGAGCCCGGCTTCGGTGCGGTCCACGGCGACGACGGTCAACCCCGCTTCGTGCAGCGCAAGAGCGGTGGCATGACCAAGACCGGTGCCAGCACCGGCCACAATCGCGATACGTGCTTTCATGAGTACAACCTCTCGTTATCTGCTTGCGCAAGCAAGTAGATGCTAGAATCGAAAAGCTTGTCAAGCAGTTGTAAAAAGGGCTCAGGTACGAATGTTCGGTTACGACACGCTACGCGGGGCGCACTCGATGCTTGCCCAAGCAAGTAGCCTGGCCACGTGACCAAGGTGGTTCCGCTGACCAAGACGGAGGAAGAATTCTGGCGCGCCCTCATGCGCATCGTCTTGTCGCTGCCACGCCGCCTCGACAGCGATCTCGTGAAGACAGTCGGCATCACTGCGAACGAATACACGACGCTGATGTGCTTGTCCGAGGCACCGGGCCGCCAGTTGCGCATGGCTGACTTGGCGAACGCCGCTGCATTGTCGGCGAGCCGCATGACGCGACTCGTCGACGATCTTCAAAATCGCGGGCTCGTGACCAAGCGCACCAGTTCCGAGGACGGTCGAGGCAACGTCGCGAAGCTCACCCCGGCCGGGCTCGCGAAGCTAAGGTCCGCGTGGCCGACGCATCTCGCCAGCGTTCGGCGGATCTTCGGTGAGATCGACCCGCACATGGTGGGTCCGGCTGCACAGGCTCTGACCCAGATCGCCGTCCATCTCGAAGACCCTCGCTGACGACGCGCCGCGAGCGAGCCCACGAGCTGTCAGAGCCCCTTGAGCAGCCGTGACGTCAGCACGATGTCCACGACTTCAGCAACCGTAGAAGTGCGTGCCCAGTCGCGCTGAAGTTCGCACGCGAGTGATACCCAACTAATCGGCTGAGCGCCAGCCTGCACGATGCGCTCCAGGCCGGCACGGTGTGCTTCGACCGACGTGCCGGCAACGGCATCGACGACGGGGAATACTTCGTACCCAGCGCGCAAGGCGTCGAGGCTCGGAAACGCCAGACAGACCTCAGTCCACAGGGCAGTCATAATCAGCTTGTTACGGCCGGTCGCCTCGACCGCCGCGCGAAACTCGACGTCTTCCCACGCGTTGATCTGGGTGCGGTCGAGTTCGATGGTGTCCGCGAGCACTTCCCTCAACTCGGGAAGTGTCGGGGGCTGGCCATTGGCTTCGACATTCACGGTCGAGAGCACAATCGGCAGTTGGTACGCCTTCGCGAGGCGGCCCACCGACACGATGTTGCGCAGTAGCAGCTCGTGATCCATCGAATGGACTGCCGCCACTTGCGAAGGTTGATAGTCGATCACCACTAGTGCGGAGTTTTTCGGGGTGAGCAACGCATCGCTCACCGGGTCGCGTATCGGTTCACTCGTCATGTGCGTCTCCTCGGTTCACGGCGCGGGTTCACGGCGCTGCAGCTGACGGACTGGCGTACATGAACCGTAGACACAAGTTGCTTGCCAAAGCAAGTAGCTCGGTAATAACTTCGGACTCGAAGCCGCGGTCAATAGGGCCGTGCCTGAATCTCGAGGAGAGTCCGATGACTGTTGATGGCGCCGTTTCGATGCCCGACTACGTGCCCATCCCGCCGTCCTCACTTGGTCCTGCTCTGAACGAGCAGGGCTACCACGTCGGGCGAGTGGAGCGAAACCTGTTCTGGGTAACAGATAGCACCTACCAGTCCGCGTTCATGGCCACCGAAGAGGGCGTCGTTGTCTTCGACGCTCCCCCGACGATCGGCCACAACCTGCGCCGCGCAATTGACAAGATGGCGTCGCGGAGGGCACCACGAACAAGGTGACCCACCTGGTCTATTCACACCATCATGCAGACCATGCCGGCGCGGCGAACTTACTCGGCGACGATGTCATCCGGATCGGTCACGAAGACACACGGCGGCTGCTGCTTCGCGACAACGACCCAACGCGGCCTGCCCCTGACGTCACCTTTCAGGAGAACTACACGCTGAAGGTGGGGCGAGCGAGTCGAACTGTCGTTCCAGGGCCCGAACCACTCGCCTGACAACATCTTCATGCACTTCCCCGACCACGACACGATGATGCTCGTCGACATCGACATTCACGTCGATCATCCGCTGAAGCGTCTCCAGCGTGACGCTGAGCGCGTCACCAAGCCCATAAGCGCCGATCGTGTTAACGAGGACGTCGGGTGCGCCGATCGAAGTGACAATGTGCTCGACGAGCGGGCCGACGGCGGTGGGATTGGTGGCGTCTGCGACCTCGCGGTGAATGGCGTCAGGAAGCTCCGTGACCAGGCCAACGTCCGGCGATCCAAGACACTGATGCCTAGAGCCGGACCGTTCGTCGACCCCGGCTGAATCAGCTACTCGCTGCGGTGTTGACTAGAACGCATGCCACTGGAAGGTGAGTACGCGCCCAACCCCGAGAAGTGGGTGCGCGACCAAGTCGAGCTGTACGAGCGCACCGATGGCGCGCAGGGCAATACGTTTCGCGACACCGGCCTGCCCATCGTGATCGTCACGAATCGCGGCGCGGTCAGCGAAAAGCTACACAAGACGCCGGTGATGCGCGTCGAGCACGACGGCCAGTACGCCGTCGTAGCATCGCGCGGCGGTGCGCCAAAACACCCGCGCTGGTACTACAACATCCGTGCGAATCCCCTCGTCGAGCTCCAAGACGGCGCCCACAAGCAAGACATGACCGCACGCGAGATCGCCGGCGACGAGCGCGCCCTGTGGTGGGACCGCGCAGTCGCCGCCTACCCGCCCTACGCGGAGTACCAGCGCAAGACCGAGCGAGTAATTCCGGTCTTTGTGCTCGAGCCGACTGACGCCGAGCGAGACGAGGTAATAACTAAGCGATGACAACGACAACACTGCGCACCAAGGACGGCCGCCAGCTCTGCTACGCGCAATGGGGTGACCCAGCAGGAGCACCGATCTTCAACCTGCACGGAACACCGGGGTGTCGGCTCAATCGATATCCGGACGACGAGGCGTTGGCGAATATCGGTGCGCGGGTCATCACGTATGACCGCCCCGGCTACGGCAGGTCGGACCGCAATCCTGGACGGCGGGTTGTCGACTGTGTGCCCGACGTCGAGGCCATCGCCGACGCGGAAGGCATCGACCACTTCGTGGTCGTCGGCGGATCCGGTGGCGGCCCACACGCTCTGGCGGTGGCGGCGCGGTTGCCCGAGCGCGTGACATTTGTACGCTGCATCGTCGGCGTCGTGCCGTACGACACCACCGACTTTGACTGGTTCGCCGGAATGGATCCGGAGAACGTCAAGGAATTCGGCTGGGCAGTGGCCGGGGAGGAGACCTCGTATCGCGAGCTCTCGAGGGAAGCCGCGGCGATGGTCGCTCGGGTCAAAGCCGACGCTTCGAATTTGCTCGGGTCCGACTGGGAACTGCCCGACGCCGATCGCGCAGTGCTCGCGCACCCGCTCGTCATGCAGGTGATGCGGGAGGCAGTGCCGGAATGCGTGGTAAACGGCCCGTGGGGGTGGGTCGACGATGACCTCGCGTTCACCAAGCCGTGGGGCTTCGACGTATCGGAAATCGCGGTTCCCGCGGAAGTCCACTACGGACGGCAAGACGTGCTCGTGCCGGCGGCGCATGGCGCTTGGCTCGCCGCGAACGTGCCGTCAGCCAAAGTGGTCGTGAACGAGGACGAAGGCCACTCGGTGCCGCCCGAGCGCATGCTCGAACTGCTCAAGAGCCTGATCGGGCCGCACTGAACCCGGCTCGCACCGCAGCCGCAAAACTGATCAGTGCGCGAGAAACCCGAGCAGGTCTTGCCGGGTCACGATGCCTGCGGGCTTGCCGTCGATGAGCACGACCGCAGCGTCCGCCGTTTCGAGTGCAGTCATGGCTGCGGCCACCGGCTCGCCCCCACCGATCATCGGCAGCGGCGCGGAGATGTGCTTTTCGAGAGCATCGGACAGCGCCGCACGCCCGGAGAACAATGCATCGAGGAGGTCACGTTCAACGACCGAACCGATGACCTCCGCCGACATCACTGGCGGCTCGGCCCGCACGACTGGCACCTGCGAGACGCCGTATTCGCGTAACACGTCGATCGCTTCGCGCACGGTCTCTGTCGGATGCAGGTGCACCATCTCTGGCAAGTGCGTTCCCTTGCGCTTCAACACATCGGCAACGGTGGTCGAACTCGAACCCGCCAAGAATCCGTAGTCGGCCATCCACTCGTCGTTGAAGATTTTCGACAAGTAGCCACGGCCTGAGTCGGGCAACAACACCACCACCACGTCGTCCGGCGAAAGCGAGGCAGCGACCTGCGCGGCGGCCACCACCGCCATGCCGCTCGACCCACCGACCAGGATCCCCTCGTCACGAGCCAGTCGGCGCGTCATCACGAACGAATCCTTGTCAGAGACGGCGATGATGTCGTCACAGATCGTGCGGTCATAGGTGGTCGGCCAAAAGTCCTCACCAACACCCTCGACGAGATACGGCCGACCCGTCCCACCGGAATACACCGAGCCCTCAGGGTCTGCTCCAACGATGCGAACCGCGCCGCCAGACACCTCTTTCAGAAAGCGTCCGGTGCCACTGATCGTGCCGCCGGTGCCCATGCCGGCCACGAAGCAGGTCAGCTGCCCGTCGGTCTGGCGCCACAACTCGGGCCCGGTTGTCTCGTAGTGCGAGCGAGGGTTGTCGGGATTGCTGTACTGGTCGGGCTTCCAGGCGCCCTCGATCTCGCGTACCAGCCGATCTGACACGGAGTAGTACGACTCGGGATCCTCGGGCGCGACGGCGGTCGGGCAGACCACGACCTGGGCGCCATAGCCCTTGAGAACGTTGATTTTCTCGGCGCTCATCTTGTCGGGCATCACAAACACGCACTTGTAGCCCTTGCGCGCGGCGACGATGGCGAGGCCGACACCGGTGTTGCCTGACGTCGGTTCGACGATCGTGCCGCCCGGCTTCAGTGCGCCAGTCGCTTCGGCGGTCTCGACCATGCGCACCGCGATCCGGTCCTTGACCGAGCCGCCAGGGTTCAGCTGCTCGAGCTTTGCAAGTAACTGGGCACCCCCGGGGACCGCGATCCGCGACAGCCGGACCAGTGGGGTGTCGCCAATGAGATCGAGCAAGCTGTCTTGAATATCCACGGTTCGAGCCTAGCGAGTTACGCTGCGTTGACCGCAACTCATCACCCCGCAGCAGGAGGCTCAGGTGCCCGAGGCCGTCATCGTCGCGACTGCACGGTCGCCGATCGGGCGCGCCCACAAGGGCTCGATGACGCAGCTACGGCCCGACGAACTGACGGCGACCATCGTCCGAGCCGCTCTCGACAAGGTGCCGCAACTCAATCCTGGCGACATCGACGACTTCATGCTTGGGTGCGGCTTGCCCGGCGGCGAGCAGGGTTTCAACATGGCGCGAGTGGTCGCCGTCCGCCTCGGATTTGATCGACTACCGGCGACGACCGTCACTCGTTACTGCGCATCGTCGTTACAGACAACCCGCATGGCGTTTCACGCAATCAGGGCGGGCGAGGGCGACGTGTTCATCAGTGCCGGCGTCGAGTGCGTGAGCCGGTTCGTGCACGGCAGTTCGGACAACCACCCGGATACTCGCAACCCCTACTTCGCGGGTGCCGGCGCACGCACAGCGTTGAGGGCCGAGGGCGGCGCGCCGAGCTGGCAGGATCCGCGCGCCGAGTACCACGTGCCCGACATCTACATCGCGATGGGCCAGACCGCCGAGAATGTCGCACAACTGAAGGGCGTGTCCCGGGCGATGCAAGACGAGTTTGGCTGCCGCTCACAGAACCTCGCCGAAAAGGCTTTGGCGGCAGGCTTTTGGCAACGCGAGATCACGCCAGTCACCTTGCCCGACGGCACTGTCGTCGACCACGATGATGGGCCGCGAGCGGGTACGACACTTGAGAAGTTGGCGACGCTCGAGCCGGTATTTCGCCCCGATGGCACAGTGACGGCCGGCAACTGTTGTCCGTTGAACGACGGCGCGGCAGCGGTGATCGTGATGTCCGACGTGAAGGCGCGCGAGCTCGGCATCACGCCGCTGGCACGTATCGTCTCGACCGGCGTGTCGGCGCTGTCGCCGGAGATCATGGGCCTCGGTCCAGTCGAGGCCAGCAACCAAGCGCTGCGTCGCGCCAATATGACCATCGGCAACGTCGACCTCGTCGAGATCAACGAAGCATTCGCCGCCCAGGTAATTCCTAGCTATCAAGAGCTTGGGATCGACCTCGACAAGCTCAACGTCAACGGCGGCTCGATCGCGGTCGGGCACCCGTTCGGCATGACGGGCGCACGCATCACCGGCACACTGCTGAACTCACTGAAGTTCCACGACGCCGCGATCGGGCTCGAAACAATGTGCGTCGGCGGCGGCCAAGGCATGGCGATGATTTTCGAACGTCTGAGCTGACTCTGCCGATACTCGGCTAGTCGTTCAGGGTGGCCTGGGGCGCGGACGGCGGCGGCAAGCCAAGATCGGCGCGAACCCGAGCGGACGCGTCGGTCGCCAAGCCGCGGTCGATCGCATACCTCGAACTATCCACCTGCAGAGCTTCTAGGACCGCGTCGAAATCTGCACCCGGTGTCGGCGATTTCAGGTCGGCCTCGTAGCCCTGGAGGACCACGACGAGCACATCGTTGGTGGCCGCGAGGGTGGTGATGTCGGGTAGCGCGGTTCTGGGCCATGTCGTGCTGCGCAAATGATCGTTGAACGTTTGGAGTGCAGCCGCAGACGCATTGACGACTGCGGAAAGCGACTGGGTCGTGAGGTCGGGCGTGTCGAAAACCGCAGCATCCAAAGCAAATGTTTCGGTGTTCAGGGGATCGACCAGCGCTAGGTAGGTGGCACCGGCCGACGCTGGCGACGGCGACGCAGGCGAGACGGTCGCTGGAGAAACAACTGCCCGCGCAGCCGGCGCCTGCGACTGGCCCGCGCCCAACGAGCCGACCGTGATCGAGCAGCCGGTGATGGAGAAGGCGCCAAGAACCAGCACGCCAACAACCACCACACGGGTGGTGCGCTTCATGAGTTCCCCCGTCGCCACCGCAAGGTCCTGGTCAGCGGCACCTCAAGGCTAGCGGCGCCGCCCGCTCGATTCAGAGGAATCCAGCAACCTCAGCCACTGAACTGACGACGTCGCGCACGAGCTCGGCGCGCGGCACGCGACCGCCCGGCGTCCAGACCGTACTGGCCGCACGAGGCAACACCGCAAGGAAATCGTGGGCAAGCACCCGCACCTGATCGCCGACCGCAAGATCAGCGAGCACTGGCGGTTCGCGCCACTGCGGCATCGCCGGCTGATCGGCGTCCTCGATGCCTTGTGCGGCGATCGCGAGGACCCGGGCCAGCGCCCTCCCGGCGTCCGCCCTGCTGTGAAACGGTCCCGACAGGCGCGCCCGCAGGCGACTCGCGGGTGTGGTTCGCAGGGTCTTGACGACCGCGTCCAGATCAGCGGCGAGCGACGAGGGGACGGCGGCCACGGCCCGCACGTTATCGCGAGACGAACCGCCGTGAAACGCTTGCCCTCGCAGGCACCCCTGCGGCACCCTGAAGTCATGGACCACTGAGACATTTACCGCTGAGCTAGGCTCGCCCTGGAGGCGCTCATGACCGTGCACCACTCCGAGGACACCCATCGCAACCTCGTCGAAAGGATCCCGCAGGTTACCGGCCGCGGGCTCCCTGAGTGGTTCCACGAGATCGAGCAGGGCCCGAGCTTTCTGCGGCTCGACGAGCGCGTCAACTGGCTAACCGACGAGCACGCAATCCCACACGGCTACGCGAGTGCGATCGTGCGCGAGCACGAGAAGCACCGCATCGCACACGACCTCTAAACCACCCGGCGGTTAGCTCACCGCTTCGTCGGTCCTGTACCGCATTTCGCGCGCGCTCTGTGGCCCGGGCAGCGGCCGACGTGGTTCCCGCACGCCAGCCGATCCACCGCCGCGCATAACCCACAGCGTTACGGTCGAGCCTGCCGGCACCCGCGCACCAGACTCAGGACTCTGATCGACAACCCTCGCGTCCGGCCAGCTCGCGGCCTCCATCGGCGCGCCGTCGGGGTCCGGTCCCACGGCCATCAGACCCACCTTCATCACGGCCACCCGAGCGTCGTCCCACGACATGCCGAGCACGTTAGGCACCCGCACTTTGGAACGCCTACGCAGATCACGCGCCGTCCGCTCGAGCACCTCCGCGGGGGTCGCGGACGCCCCGGCTACCAAATTCGCCGCTACCGCTTCGACGACGTCGTCGATCGGATGCGCGAGCCGGCGAATGGTCGGGCCGGGTGGACCCTCGGCGGGCACGTCGTCGAGGTCGCGCCACCGCTCCCACGCGGACTGTCGCGTCACTCCTAGCTTCGTGGCGATCTCGGCCCACGACTTTCCATGCCGACGAGCCGTGCGGACGGCGACCAGTTCCGCTTGGTCGAGCAAGTGCCGCACGAAGCCGACGTCTGCCAGAGCGGCGAGCGCGCCGTCCCCGTCGTCGGGATGGCTCGGCCCTCTGCTGGACGACGAGCCCGACCGACCATCGTGGTGCCAGCCGTCGAGGCGCTCCCACGCACGCCGGCCGAGCTGCCACGGACCCTGGTCCTTGCTCATGTCCGTCAGGATACCCTGACGGCTCCGCAGCTGTCAGGCTTCTTCAAAAGCGGCGCCGACCGCGCGTGCGACCGTGACTGCTTGATCCACCCGCGGGTGGTGCCCCCGGTCGGATTCGAACCGACACTGAAACCCTTTTAAGGGGTTCGCCTCTGCCTGTTGGGCTACGGGGGCCGCACCGCCGGTAGGCAAAACCTAGTCGGGACGCCCAGGGGTGGCGGTCTGCTCGTCAGTAGCCGCCACCTTCTTGGCGGGCCCTGCCTTCTTGGCCGGCGCTGCCTTCTTGGCGGGCCCTGCCTTCTTGGCCGGCGCCGGGCTCTTGGCGGGCGCCGCACCCTCGCCGGCCGTCTTGTCAGCCTTCTCGCCGCCCTTGTCTGCAGGCGGCAGGCCGGGCTTCGTCGCGAGTGCGAACTCCTGGTGCGGATTCTGCAGGGCGCCGAGCGACACGATCTCGCGATGGAAGAACAACGCGAGGGTCCAGTCAGCGGCTACCCGCACTTTGCGGTTGAACGTCGGGACCCGCGACAGGTGGTACGTGCGGTGCATGAACCAGGCCGGCCAGCCGCGCACCTTGAAGCTGACTCCGGCGAGCTTCACCTGCGCGACGCCCTTGTGCAATCCGAGGCTCGCGACCGATCCGTTGTACGCATGCCGGTACTCGGCCGGTTCGCCGCCTCGCAAGACCGCGACAATGTTGTCGCCGAGCCGGTGTGCTTGCCGAACTGCGTGCTGCGCACTCGGGCCGGTGAACTGACCCGGATTCGTCAGATCCGGGATCGCCGCGCTGTCGCCCGCGCACCACGCATCGTCGACGCCCTCGATCCGCAGGTACGGGGTGCCTTTGATCCGGCCTTTGTCGTCGAGAGGAAAGTCGGTCTCGGCCACTAGCGGATTCGGCTTCACACCCGCCGTCCAGACGAGGGTGTCAGCTTCGAACTCGTCGCCGTCGGACAACACGATGTGATGGCGCTCGGCCGAGTTCAGTCGGGTACTGAGTCGCACCTCGATGTTGCGGCGAAGCAACTCATTGACCGTGTACACACCCATGTCGCGACTGACCTCAGGCAAGATTCGGTCGCTCGCCTCGACAAGCACCCAGCGCATGTCCGACGGGTCGACGCCGTCGTAAGACTTACACGCATCGCGCGCCATGTCTTCAAGTTCGGCCATCGCTTCGACGCCTGCATAACCGCCACCGACGAAGACGAAAGTGAGTGCACGCTTGCGCACTGCGACGTCGGCCGTCGACGCTGCGATGTCGAGCTTCGACAGCACGTGGTTGCGCAGGAAGATCGCTTCGCCGACCGTCTTGAAACCAATGCCGTTCTCGGCAAGACCAGGGATCGGCAACGTGCGCGCGATCGAACCCGGCGCGACCACGATGATGTCGTAAGAGATCTCGACCGATCGGCCCGCGTTCGGCAAAAACGTCACCACTCGACGTCCGTGCTCGATGCGCGTGACACGACCGTTCAGGATCTGCGCATGCGGCAGAACACGGCGCAACGGGACGACGACGTGCCGGGGCTCGAGGTTGCCGGCCGCGGCCTCGGGCAGGAACGGCTGGTACGTCATGTACGACAGTGGATCGATGACCGTGATCATCGCCTCGTCGCGCCGTAAGAGGTGGCTCAGACGCAGCGCCGTGTACATGCCGACGTAACCGCCGCCGACGATCAGGATGTGCGGTCTTTGACGCCCGACGACTGGCTCGCTTCGCGGCCCCACGACTGGCTCACTCCGTGGCTCCACGACTGGCTCACTCCGTGGCTCCACGACTGGCTCACTCCGTGGCTCTGTCATGCCTACGAGCCTATCGGGGCCAGCGTTTTCGCAAGTTCGAGCACGTCGTCGAGCATGCCCTCGGTGAGCTTGCCGGTGAAGGTGTTCTGCTGGCTCGGGTGGTAGCAGCCGACGTAGCGAGATTTCCCGCCCGTTGGCGTTCGACAGATCGACGCGCACTCCGTGTCCAAAGCGCGGCAGCGGCCGCGGCAACGCGTATCCCGCGGCGGCGAGATTCGGCAGCAACGCCTGCCAGCCGAATCCGCCCAGCACGACCAGCACCTTCAGCGTCGGCGCGAGCAACTCAAGCTCGCGGACCAGCCACGGGCGACAGGTATCGCGCTCCTCTGTCGTCGGCTTGTTCGCGGGCGGCGCACATCGAACGGCAGCAACCATGCGGACGCCGAACAGTTGCTGTCCGTCGTCGGCCTGCACACTCGTCGGAATGGCCGCGAGACCGGCCCGGTACAGCGCCGCGAATAGCCAGTCGCCGCTGCGGTCGCCGGTGAAAACGCGGCCGGTGCGGTTGCCACCGTGAGCAGCGGGGGCGAGTCCGACGATCACGATTCGAGCCTTCTCGTCTCCCCAACCCGGAACCGGACGTCCCCAATACGGCTCGTCCGCGAACGACCGACGTTTGACGCGAGCGACCTCTTCGCGCCAGGCCACCAGGCGCGGGCAAGCTCGGCAATTCGTGCTGTCCGCGCTCAGCTCGTCGAGGGTGCGGGCGGCGGCCGCATGGCGCGACACATCGTCAGCGCCCTCGGCCGGCTCGGTCACCTGGTCTCCTGTCTCGCCAACGCAAATTGCGGCTCTCCTCAGGCAGTAACCGCACAGGATTCCAGACCGCTGGGCCAGATGCGCTAACCATTTGCATCGATCGCCGTAACACAACACCCCATTAGCCGATGGGGCGGTCAGGACTTGATGGCGATAACACGAGTAAGCCGCAATTCGCGGCAGCTCCAAGGGGGACCACGCCATGTCGAGACAGGCCAGCCGAATCGTGCTTGCGGCGGCCGCGATAGTTGCGGTCAGCGTGCCTCTCACCGGTACTGCGTCGGCGATGAGCTACGACCGCCATCAGGTCGCCCGAACCGCGATCACCGTGCGTGCAACGCAGGGACACCTCGCGATGGCACGCAACGACGTACTGAAAGCCGGCGGCCAGGTAACCAAATGGCTGCCCGCGGTCAATGGATTCGTCGCCCAGGTTCCGGTCACGTCAGTCGTCGCCCTGCGCACCGCGCCAGGCATCGTCAGCGTGACCGTCAGTGGCGCCCTCATTCAGGAGTAGTAGGGCCAGGAGGTGCGCTGGTCGACGAGTAGCGCGACTAGCCGCCTATCGAGAACGCGATCCCGTCGAGAATGTCGTGTTCGCTCACGACGACCTCCGCAGCGCCCACGCGTTCGACGATCGTGTCGAGGATCAGCGCGCCCGCGCCAATAACGTCAACACGTCCCGGATGCATGATCGGCATCGCAGCCCGCTGCGCGCGTGTCATCGCAAGTAGCTGCTGAGCGACGTCGTGCACCTGCGCCGCCGAGATGCGCGAGTGGTGAATGCGCACCGGGTCGTACTCGTCGAGGCCGAGCGCGATAGCTGCGACCGTGGTCACCGAGCCAGCCAGGCCGACCAGCGCCGCCGCCGTCTTCAGAGGCACGGTCTGCGCCGCGAGGTCGATCCCCGCGACGATGTCGACCCGCGCCGCGTCAATCTGCGCAGCGGTCGGCGGATCATCGCGCAGGTGCCGTTCGGTCAAACGCACGCATCCGACGTCGACCGATCGCGCGGCATCGACCTCACGGCCACCAACCACGAATTCCGTCGAGCCGCCGCCGATGTCAACGACAAGGTAGGGCTGCTGCACACCCTGGACGTCGAGCAGCTCGCGAGTAGCGCCGGCGAACGAGAGTGCAGCTTCCTCGTCGCCCGAGATCACCTCGGGGTCAACCCCCAGTGCCTGCCGCACGCCGTCGACGAATGCGTCGCGGTTGGATACATCGCGCGACGCGCTGGTTGCCACGAACCGCACTCGCTCAACGTTTCGTTCACGGATTCGTTCGGCGTAATCGCGGCACACCGCAAAAGTGCGTTCCAAAGCGTCGTCGGCAAAGCGCCGGGTGCGATCGACGCCTTGGCCCAGCCGCACGATGTTCATCTCACGGTCGACGTCGACCAGCGTGCCGCGTGAAGGGTCAACGTCGGCGATCAGCAATCGCAGGGAGTTCGTCCCGCAGTCGATCGCAGCGACGCGGGTCATGAGCCGACCACTGAAGCAGTATCGACCCCGGTGCCAGCCTCGACGCCTGTGCCGGCGTCGACGCCCGTGCCTGCGGAGCCGGCCTCGACACAGGGTCCGGCGCTTCCCCACCGCGGCAACGATGCCAACGCCTCGTCACCGAGCGGGTTCACCCCTGGCCCGACCGCGAGCGAATGCGCGACGAGGACGTGCAGGCACTTCACACGTGTCGGCATGCCGCCGACGCCAGGATCACCAGGCAGCCGCTCGACCGCATCACGGCGCGCCAGGTAGTCGCGGTGCGCTGCTTCATACGACGCGGCCAGTTCCGAGTCAGTCTGCAGGCGTGCCGACATCTCCCGCATCACACCCGCGGCCTCGAGGGTGCCGACTGCACCGGCCGCGCGCGGACACGTCAGGTAGTAGAACGTCGGAAACGGCGACCCGTCCGGCAACCGAGGCGCCGACTCAATAACGTCGGGCAGCCCGCACTCACATCGATGAACGACACTGCGCACAGCTCGCGGCGTCCGGCCCAGTTGCCGTTCGACTACAGCGAGGTCATCGGCCGTTGGTTCGCCGGAGCGCGACACCGCAGGGCTGGTCACGGACCGCGGAACCCGGCCGCACCGGTCGACGCAGTAGGCGCAGCAGTCGGACCCGGGGTGACGACCGGCGTAAGGACCGGCGCCGATGCAGCGGGCGGCGAAACGAGCGCGGGTGCCAACGTCGGACTCGGCGTCGGCTTCGGCTTCGCTGGCACATTCGCTGCTACCTGTACGGACGACCACAACCGGCCGTACCACGGCTGCGACGCGAGCGCCTGCGCGGCTGCGGCCGACGCCGATGCGACGGGCGTCGGCGACAGCGTCACGTACGGAACTTGCCCAGGGAACACGTAGTGCAGCCGATCGCGCGCTTGCTGCTCGACATACGTCGAATTCGCCCACTGCTTCTGGGCTTTCTGCAACGCAGCGACCTGCTGTTGCTGACTTGCGATGCTGCCGTTCAGCGACGAAATCTGCGAGCGCTGACTGAGCAACTCACGGGCTGGTGCCGCGAGAGCAAGCGCGAGGGCAGCGACGACGACTGCAAGCACGGCGGCGCGTCCGGTGAACGTCGGCTTACCGTGCCGCGGCCCGTCACCATCCGACTCATCACCACTTCCGCCGTCCGCCATTTCTGCGGTCGTCGCATCGACGCGAGCCGCATCGCCGACGCCCGGCGTTGCACCGTCGTCTGCGCGACCGCGGCGGGGCAACGTCAGCCGACCACGAATCGGGGGAACGCCGATGCGCCTGCGTAGCGCGCCGCATCGTCGAGTTCTTCCTCGATGCGCATCAGCTGGTTGTACTTCGCAATGCGTTCGCCGCGTGCCGGTGCACCCGTCTTGATCTGGCCCGCATTGGTCGCGACCGCGACGTCGGCAATCGTGGTGTCTTCGGTCTCACCGGACCGGTGCGATGTCATCGTTCGGTAGCCCGCACGATGCGCCATCTCGACGGCGTCCAACGTCTCGGTCAACGTACCGATCTGATTCAGCTTCACCAGCAGCGCGTTCGCGGTGCCCGCCGCGATCCCCCGTGCGATGCGAATCGGGTTGGTCACGAACAAGTCGTCGCCGACGATCTGCACCTTCGAGCCGAGCGCATCGGTGATGGCCTTCCAGCCATCCCAGTCCTCTTCGTCGAGCGGGTCTTCGATCGACACGAGCGGGTAGTTCGCAACGATGTCGGTGTAGTACGAAATCAAGTCGGACGACGATTTGGCGCCGCCTTCGAATTGGTACGCGCCATCCTTGTGAAACTCGGTCGCGGCGACGTCGAGTGCGAGAGCGATGTCGCGACCTGGCGTGAAGCCGGCCTTCGCGATTGCTTCGAGGATGAGGTCGAGTGCTTCCCGGTTGCTGTCGAGGTTGGGGGCGAACCCGCCCTCGTCACCAAGCCCGGTGGATAGTCCGCGGGCTTTCAGCACCGCCTTCAACGCGTGGTAGGTCTCGGCGCCCCAGCGGAATGCTTCGGCGAACGTGCCGGCGCCGATCGGGGCGATCATGAATTCTTGGATGTCGACGTTGGAGTCGGCGTGCGATCCCCCGTTGACGATGTTCATCATCGGCACCGGAAGAAGATGTGCGTTGGGGCCGCCGAGGTAGCGGAACAACGGCAACTCTGCGGATTCGGCGGCGGCCCTGGCCACGGCGAGTGAGACACCGAGAATCGCGTTGGCGCCAAGCTTGGACTTGTTCGGTGTTCCGTCGAGCTCGATCAGCTTTGCGTCGAGCAGCCGCTGCTCACTGGCCTCGTAACCTATGACCTCAGGCGCGATGTCGTCGATGACGGCCTGCACGGCCTTCTCGACGCCCTTGCCGCCGTAGCGCTGACCGCCGTCACGCAGCTCGACGGCCTCGAACGCGCCGGTCGAGGCGCCGCTGGGTACACCCGCGCGGGCAATCGTGCCGTCGTCGAGAAGGGCCTCGACTTCGATGGTCGGGTTGCCTCGGGAATCGAGGATTTCGCGAGCCCCGAGGGCTTCGATGGCGGCCACAGTGGTACTCCTGAGCATCGGGAAGGCGGGCCGTCAGTTTACCGGCCCGCTCCTTCAGCGGCCTGCACCAACCCGCGGTAGCGACGGGCTGCGGCGCGCAACGCTGCCTCAGGGTCGACCTTCGCAGCGCGGGCCAGTACGACCACCGCCATCAACAGGTCACCGATTGAGTCGGCGTCGACCACGTCTGGCTCCCTAACAGCACCAGGGATGACACCGGGTACCGGGACGTCGAGGCCGGCCTTGGCCGCCCGCCCGACCAGTGCCGACGCAAGCGCAAGAGCAGGCTGCGCCAGCGGGACGCCGTCAGCTGCCGACGTCCGTCCCTTCTCGACGGCCTTCAAGGCTTCCCAGTTCGCCTCGACATCACCCGCCGTGTTCGCTTGCGCCCCGGCGAACACGTGCGGGTGCCTACGGATGAGTTTGTCGGCGATGCCGGCGGCCACATCGTCGATGTCCCAGCCCTGCTCGTCTTGGGCGATGCGCGCATGAAAGACGACCTGCAGCAGCACGTCGCCGAGCTCCTCGCGCAGCGAAGTGTCGTCGCCGTCCTCGATCGCCTCGGCCGTTTCGTAGGCCTCTTCGAGCAGGTATTTCACGAGGGTGGCGTGGGTTTGCTCGGCATCCCACGGACACCCGCCCGGCGAGCGCAAGCGGTCCATGACCTCGACGAGATCGAGAAACCGCTCTCCCCGCCGTCCCGTCACGCTTGTCGTCTTGCCTAGCTCAGCCGGTTGCCGGGGCCGACGCCGCGGGCGTCACAGGCGAGGTGAACGCGTCACTGGCCACCACTTCGAACTGTTGCGGCTGCCACGCGCCGTAACGCGGATTCACGCTGACGCCTTCTTGGGTGGCGATCTTGCCGAGGTAAGCCGTAAGCGCGGCCGACTGCGCGGTCTGGTCCTGTGTCGCACCGGGGGCGAGCGCGGTGATCAGCTTGTTGAGGAGCAGCGCCTGGTAGACCGCGGCGTGAAGTCCCGCGAACGGGATGCCGTTTGCCTTCGCGGTGGCCTCGTCGCTGCCGTTGGTCTGGCGTTCCTGCTGGAGCAGCGACTGGATCTCCGCCTCGCTCACAGTGACGCCCTTCGTCTTGGCGGCGTCGGCGATCAGGTCGTCGCGGATGATCTGGGTCAGGCTCGTCTCGACCGCGGTCGTGCGGTCGGGCAGCTGACCTGTCGTCGCATCGGGAGTCTGCGCCGTTACGGCGGCCGCGGTGTTGAGGGCGGTCACCGAGATGCGCGTGTTACCGACGGTCGCGGCGGCGCCGGGGTGTTGCGGGCTGCAGGCCGTGACGGCCAGCGCTAAGACCGCCAGTGCGGGGACGCCGGTAGCCGCGCGCGCGAACCTCTTGCGGGACACCGATGTCCTTCCGTCCGTCACTGCGGCGTCGAGCCATTTGTACTGCCAGGGTTGTACTGCCGGGGCCATTCTCGCGGGCGCCGCACGGAAGTGTGAAGCCGGGTCCCCAAGGTCGTCCGATCAGCGGAGGGTCGCACCTCAGCGACGCCAACTCCTCACAGATGCAGGTCCAGTCGGGCGGCCAACCCGCCCACTCCTCACACATTCACCCCTCGGCCCTCAGATGACCTGCGTCTGTGAGGAGTCGAGCTGCTTCTCTGCGGATTCGAGCAAGGCGGACGGCGGGTGGCGCACCTCATGCGCAGGAGCGGGCATGCGCGCGTCAGGCGGGTGCGCGCGCCACGCGGGCGTGCGCGACGCGGGTGCGCGCGTCACGCGGCGTGCGCGCGTCACGCGCGCGACCGGCGATCAGCCCTGGGCATGCAGAAGGGCGCCTGGCCGAAGCCGGGCGCCCTTTTGTGCAAAGACTAGAGACTCAGTGGACTCGAGACTCAGTGGACCAGGGGCTCAGTGCTGGACCCCACGACGCCTGCGCGTCGCGACCGTCATGGCCGTACCGCCAGCAACGAGCGCGGCGCCGACTGCGACAAGCGCCATCGTGTCGAGACCGGTGAAAGGCAGGCTGGCCGACGGTGTTGCCACGGTCGGTGCCGGCTTGGTCACAACTTCGCCGAGCACTGCAACGGGTGTGACCGCAGGAGTAACCGCGGTCTGTGTGGTGACGGGCGGCGCGGGCGGGTACGTGGCGGTGGACGCCATCGCAATGCCAGTGCCCATAAGTGCCGTGACGCCTGTCATGCCCCCCACGACAAGTGCCCGAGCTGCGTTCTTCATTCGTACCCCCCAGAAAATACTGCCCCGATAATTCTCACTTGCACACTGCCATGAAGTTACTGAGAGTAGTCAGGAACCGTCAATCAGCCGTTCGGTTGAGCGGTACACACCGTTCCGTCAGTCACGTTCCCCTGAACGCTCGTGGCGACTGTCGCTGCTTCCGGCTCAGTCAAAATGTTGGTGATTTCGCTGACTCCGTTACCCGCGGTCAACTGTACAGCGATGATCTGGCTTGTCGTCCGAGGAACGTCAATAACACCACGAATTAGTCTCCAACCACCCTCCATCTGCGCTGAGAACGCCGAGGGCTGACCACCAGCAGTGACCGACTTCACGCCCCAAGCGGGCGCGAGATACAGCGAGTAGGACACCCTCATCGTGGTGATGTCGAGCCCGGCAAGGTGCGTGCCCGCGTACCAGGGAATGTCGAGCGGCGCGGAGCTACGCAGCGTAATCGTGAGCAATGGTCCTGGGTTGCAGACGTTCGTCGACGTGACGCTCGTGGCGAGGTAAGCGCCGAGTTTCGAGCCATCGAGGCTGTTCAGTGCGAACCGCACAGTGCTCGCGGCGTCCGGCGCGGTCGGAGAGCCGAGCACGCCGCCGACGCCCATTTCAACCCACTTGGCTTCCGCGGTCGGGTCGGAGCTCCAGACCTCTAGATCGCCGGTGCCCGCGCTCTGTGCGATCTTTCGACCGAGAGCTCCGACCGCGTAACCAGGCTTCGTCATGCGCGCGAACACGGCTCGAGTGACCTCGCCAAGGAACGCGATGCGCGGTGCCTGGTCGGCTCCCGGGAAGGTGTAGTACTCCTGCTTTTGCAAGATGTCCGAGGCGTTCGACGCGTTCAGCTCGGTGCCGTTGGATGTCTTGACCGGGCCGATGGCGCTCAACATGTGACCGAGGGCGACCGGGTCGATGGAGACGACGGCGTCCGGAACCGCCCCCAATCCCGGACCTGTACTCCACGACTTGCTGAAGATCTGCGCGGCGTCGGGGAACGAGGCCGAGAGGTTGAAGTTCTGCGGCAACGAGATGTCCGCGCCGTAGATGGCCGGGACCTCTGGGTTCACGCCGGCCGGCACTACCGGCACTTTGGCCAGCGAGTCGAGCGACCCGAACGCGATCAACGAAATCGCGCCTTTGTCGGTGCGAAGTTCGCCCCAGGCCCCGATGAGTCCACCGGTGCCGCGTTCCTCGGCGGGCGTTTGGAACATCAGGAGAATCGTGCGCGGCTTGTCCTCGCCCAACAGTGAAGGCGCGACCGTCGAGAGCGCCGAAAGGTCTTTGACCTGCGTACTCGCTCGGTTGAGCTTGTTCTGCGCGCTGACGACGCGGCGCCGCACAAACCCGAGCAGACCACTCGTGTGTAACGACGCGACGTCCGCGTTCGCCTTGTTCACCGCTGCTACCGCAGCCGCGATCGGAGCGCCGTCCTCACCCAGCGCGGTGAGAAGGTTGCTCACCCCTGCGTTGTCAGAGGCGGCGATCGTGAACGTGTGAGATTTGCTCAACGGCACCAGCGCGCCATTGACGATCCGCGACAGCGACTGCGCGACGACAGATGCAGCACGCAGGTTGCGGCCCACGAACGGTATGTGACCGGCTGCCACCCAGATCGGGTCGTGCGAGGCGGACGACGCATCAGTGGCGTCGCGTTGGAGGCGATCCGCGTCTGGGGCGAAGGCATTGAAGTGCCCGGCACCGAGGTCGGTGCGTAGATAGGAGACGTCGACCTCGCTGCGCGAAATCGCGCGATCGAGTTCATAGGCCTTGAACCCGACCCAGCCGACGACGCACACAAGGAGAAGGACGACGCCCGCTAT
Source organism: uncultured Actinomycetes bacterium (assembly GCA_963737705.1). Classification (GTDB taxonomy): domain Bacteria; phylum Actinomycetota; class Actinomycetes; order Acidothermales; family Acidothermaceae; genus PALSA-607. Next base: position 1,025,127 of record CAVTTP010000006.1, on the reverse strand, counting down.
TACCCACTTGGTGGGAGAGACTCGCCGCCAGCGCGGCCTTTCGTCGGTGACGACCGGCTCGGCCCACCGAGGTTTCACTCCCGAGTCGTCAGCCTCATCGTCAAATCCCAAATCGACGGGCTCGGGCTCAACGGGGGCTCGTCGGAGTCAGCCGGACCCGCCGGGTCGTCGCGATCCCCCGTCACAGACTCCTCCTCCCCACGCGCGCAATATCCCTCTCAGCAGCCAACATGATCACTGTGAGGGTTGGCCGGCAGGCAGCAACTCGCGTACGAGGGCGCCCACCCAATGCAAGAGCGGGACGTCGCGCAGTGGCTGCGCCCCAAACCGTCCCGGTGCATCAGTCGGCCGTGGAACCATGATCGTGGCAATTGGCTCCTTGACGATGCTTTTCGGGAAAAGTCGCTGCAGTCGCAGAACCTGGGATTCCCGAAGGGTGACGGGCGAAAACCGGATTTGGTTCCCCTGGAGAACGACCTCGGTGATCCCGTATGGCCGCAACTCGACGCGCAGTTTCGCAACCTCGAGCAGGTTGCTCACGGGTTCCGGCAACGGTCCGTAACGGTCGGCCAACTCATCGCGGACCGCCTCGACGTCCGACACTGTCGTTGCCTCGGCCATCGCCCGATACGCAGCGAGTCGCAGGCGCTCGCCGTCGATGTACTCGTGGGGGATGTGCGCATCGACGGGCAGGTCGATTCTGACCTCAGCAAGTTCCTGTGAACTCTCGCCCTTGAAGTCCGCGACCGCCTCGCCGACGAGCCGCACGTAAAGATCGAAGCCGACCGCCGCGATGTGTCCTGATTGCTCGCCGCCAAGCAAGTTGCCTGCACCACGGATCTCGAGATCCTTCATGGCAATCGCGATGCCGGCGCCCAGGTCGGAGTTCTGCGCGATCGTCGCGAGCCGATCGTGCGCCGTTTCAGTCAATGGCCGTTCGACCGGGTAGAGGAAATATGCGTACGCGCGTTCACTACCGCGACCCACCCGACCGCGTAGCTGATGCAACTGCGAGAGGCCAAGAAGATCGGCACGTTCGAGAATCAACGTGTTCGCGTTCGGGATGTCTAGGCCCGACTCGACAATCGTCGTGCACACCAACACGTCGTAGTCGCGTTCCCAGAATCCCACCATCACCTGCTCGAGGGTGTCCTCGTTCATCTGACCGTGCGCGACGGCGATGCGCGCTTCCGGTACGAGATCGCGCAAACGCGACGCAGCCCGATCGATCGACTCGACCCTGTTGTGCACGTAGAAGACCTGGCCCTCGCGCAACAGCTCGCGGCGAATCGCGGCGCCGACCTGACGATCGTCGTACCCGCCGACGAAGGTGAGCACCGGATGGCGTTCCTCGGGCGGTGTCTGAATGACAGACATCTCGCGAATTCCGGTGATCGCCATCTCCAGCGTTCTGGGAATGGGCGTTGCCGACATCGCGAGCACGTCGACATTCGTGCGCAGCTGCTTGAGACGCTCCTTGTGCTCGACGCCGAACCGTTGCTCCTCGTCAATAACAACAAGTCCGAGATTCTTGAAGTGCGTGCTGCCAGCGATCAACCGATGGGTGCCGATCACCACGTCGACGCTGCCATCAGCAACGCCGGCCATGATGGCCTGCTCTTCCTTCTGCGAATTGAAGCGACTCACCGGCCGTACGACGACAGGGAAGTTCGCGAATCGCTCGGAGAACGTCGCGAAATGCTGCTGCACCAGCAACGTCGTCGGACACAACACGGCTGCTTGCTTACCGTCCTGCACGGCTTTGAATACCGCGCGCACGGCGATCTCAGTCTTGCCATAGCCGACATCGCCGCAGATGAGCCGATCCATCGGGATCGGCAATTCCATATCTGCTTTGACTTCATCGATCGTGCGCAACTGGTCGGGCGTTTCGACGTAGGGAAACGCCTCTTCGAGTTCGCGCTGCCACGGCGTATCAGGACCGAACGCGTATCCGGGCGCAGCCGTTCGCGCGCTGTAGAGCCGGATCAACTCAGCCGCGATTTCCTTGACCGCCTTGCGCGCGCGACCCTTGCGTTTCGCCCAGTCGGAGCCGCCCATGCGATCAAGCGTCGGATTCTCCCCGCCGACGTAGCGCGTGACCTGATCGAGCGCATCTGTCGGCGCGTAGAGTCGGTCGCCGGGCTGCCCGCGTTTGCTCGGCGCGTACTCGATAACCAAGTACTCACGCGTCGCCCCGGCGACCGTGCGTTGCACCATCTCAATGAAGCGCCCGACGCCGTGCTGCTCGTGCACGACGAGGTCGCCGGGCTGCAATTGCATCGGGTCGATCGACCGCTTGCGACGGCTTGGCAGCTTCGCAAGATCGCGCGTCGAAGTGCGCGTACCGAACACGTCGTTCTCGGTAAGTAGTACGAGTTTTGGCGCGCGTGCTTCGAAGCCTGCGTCCAAGGCGCCGCACGACACGACGACCGCGCCCGGTTCAGGAATGCCCAGCAGCTCGAACTCGAGCCGGGCCGCGACACCCTCACCACGCAACACCTCGGCGATGCGTTGTGCAGGACCGTGACCGGCCGTCGTGAACAGCACCCGCCACCCGTCGGCGAGCCATCCCTTGACGTCCGCAACCACAGCCTGCGTGTCACCGCGATACGCCTCGGCCGCTACCGCATCGATGACCAGCACATCGCCGTCCGCCTCGATGTCTGGAGCAGACAGCTCCGTCGTCGCAGCAAGTGGCGACACCGACCACCATGCAAGCCCAAGTGCTAGAGCATGAGCGCGGACGTCGCCCAGTGGCCGTAATGCGGCAGAGCTGAGATCGATCGGAGCTTTGCCTCCCGACGCTGCACCGGCCCACGCGGCTTGCAGAAACTCCTCGCCGGTACGCAAAACCTCGGCGGCGCGAGCGCGTACGCGTTCGGGATCGCAGAGCAGCACGACCGTCTCGGGCGGCATCTCGTCGAGCAGCAGATCCATCTTGTCGACCAGGACCGAGGCCAGCGACTCCATGCCTTCGACCGCGACGCCATTCGCGACCTTGCCGAGAATGTCGGCGAGTTGCGGATGCTTTTCGGCCAGTGATGCGGCGCGCTCGAGCACCTGCGGCGTCAACAACAACTCGCGGCACGGCGGCGCCCACAACCCGCGAGGCGCTGGGAAATCGTCGCCGAGACTGCGCTGGTCGGCGGCCTTGAAGACCCGGATCTCCTCGACCTCGTCGCCGAAGAACTCGACGCGCAGCGGGTGGTCTTCGGTCGGCGGGAACACGTCGAGGATGCCGCCGCGCACCGCAATCTCGCCGCGTCGCTCGACCAGGTCGACCCTGGTGTAGCCGGCACCGATCAAGCGCGCGACGACGTCATCGAGTTCGGCAACATCACCGACGTGCAGGGCAACTGGTTCTAGGTCACCAAGGCCCGCGACCTGTGGCTGCACCAGCGCCCGCACCGGCGTGACGACGACGGCGAGCTGCCCGTCCTCCGGGTGTCGCAGTCGACGTCGGACAGCGAGGCGGCGGCCGACCGTGTCAGCGCGGGGAGACAGCCGCTCGTGCGGGAGCGTCTCCCACGCCGGGTACTCGGCGACCGAGTCGGGATCCAACAAAGCGCCGAGCGCGGCGGTGAGGTCGGTGGCTTCGCGATCGGTGGCAGTCACCGCGAGCACCGGCCGACCCGCACCCGCCGGCTGCGCTGCGGCCAGTGCGGCGATGATGAACGGGCGCAGGGGCCGCGGCGCGCCGAGATCGAGTTGCGAAACGGTCTTGCCCTGAGCGGCCTGGACGGCCTGCGCGAGCGCCGGATCTTCCAGCAACACTGACCGCAACGAAGAGAGATCCATCGATGCGGACAGCCTTTCCGACGAGTGACAAACGGTCGAGCGCTACGGGACGCCGAACAGCCCCCCAGGCGCAGTGACATTTACGCGCTGACATTTAACTGCGTGCCGAACGGGCGGTCAGGTCCCAGGCGCTTTCAGCGTACGCGCTTGGGTCCCAACCGCCCGTGGGCAGTTGCCGAAGGTAGTGCTAGATCGCTGCGGTATCCAAGAACTTGGCGGCGGCGCCAGTCGCGGCGATCACGTTGCCCGACTGGGTGAGGCCCACTGCCTTGCTGTCGAGGATCTGGCAAGCGGTCGCCAGCGTTCCGAGGAAGCGGTTGTTCGTCACCGTGATGCCAGACATCGACGGCAGCGGCTTGTTCAGCAGCTTGATGGTGGCGTCCTGGCCAACGCCACTGAGCCAGTTGTTGTCGATGAGGACGTTGCTGACCGGACCGTTGTCCTGGGTGATGATGACGGTCGAGTTCGGCTGGCCTTCGATCGAGTTGCCGATGACCTTCAGGTTCGTTCCGGAGAGAATCTGCACGCCGTCGGAGTGAGACGGGCCGTTGTTCTGCGCCGGGTCGTGAGCGTACGTAACGAGATCGTGGATCCACGAGTCCTCGACGGTTGCGTTGTTGCCATACATCTTCAGTCCGTCGACCGAGCCGTGGATGTTGTCGCGCAGCATCGTGTAGTTGAAGCCCTTGACGTCGTCGAGGTTGACGACTGGGTACTGCGGCACAACCTCTGAGTCCTCGAGGAGGAAGTTGGTCGCCGACACGGTCGTGTCGTTGACGATGCCGTTGCCGATCGGGCCGGTACCGCCGCGGATGATCGAGTTCTTGACGGTCACGTTCGGCGCCTCGACCCTCAAGTACCCGTGGATGTCGAGGCCGCTGTACGTCGCGCCGGCCGTCGTGATCGTCAGGTCGCCGTTGTAAACGGTGAGCACGGTGCCGGCCGGAACGCCGGTGTTGCTGGCGTTCGGCTGCACGCCGCCACTAACCGGAGGGCTGGACGGCGGGGTGGTTGGCGTCGTCGTCGGGACCGGTGTGGGTGCGGTCGTCGGCGTCGGTGACGGCACGGTCGTGGGGCTCGGCGTTGTGGTCGGGGCCGGGGTTGTTGTTGGCGCAGTAGTGGTTGTTGGCGCAGTGGTCGGGGACGGCGCGCTCGTCGGCGTGGTGCTCGGCGAGCCCACCGGCGGCTTCGGTGCACCTCTTCGACGCGCCTTCTCGGCGGCGATCGCGGCCGCTCTGGCCTTCGCGGCGGCCGCTGCCTTCAGAGCTGCGTCCTTGTCAGCTGCGGTCTTTGCTGCCTTGGCTGCGGCAGCCTTCGCGGCCTTCGCCTTGGCGGCCTTGGCGGCTAGGTACTTCGCGTGAGCCTTTGCGGCAGCCTTCGCTTTCGCAGCTGCCTTCGCTTTTGCAGTTGCCTTCGCCTTTGCAGCGGCCTTCACTTTCGCGGCCGCCTTCGCCTTTGCGGCAACCTGCGCCTTGTACGCGGCAACCTGAGCGGCGGTGTAGTGCGTCGTCGAACTCGTCGCGGGCGCGTTTGAGGCATTTGCGGGCGCGACGGCGGCAAGACCGATACCGCCGGATACCACGGCGACCGCTGCGACTGAGGACATATAGACCCGGATCTTGCGATTCACTGTGCACAACCTTTTTCGCAGCGGGGTAGCTCTTTGGGGGAGCTCGGCAGCAGCGGTTTGTTGGCTGCGACAAAAGCGACATCGTCGGAGTAACGGGAGCACTTGATTGGGACTAATGAATCTCACCCAAATGCCAACTTGTATGACGTGAGGCGTAATAAGTAATAAATCGCAAAGCTCAAGTCCGCAATATCAACCGTCGAATGTGAGCCCTCCGTGCGAGCACCTGAGGCCGCCGTTTTCCCGCCCAGTGAAGGAATTTGGCGGTGTCGAAGCCCTGCGGCTCGACCTAGTTCCTTCAGTCGGCGCAGACCCACGGTCGGCAAACGGGTGAAATAAGCGCGCCGCACAAAACGAAAATCGCCGACCCGACGCCTGAGTACTGGCGTCGGACCGGCGATGCGTGCGTGCGCTATTTCGGTGACCGCGGAAATGGTTTCGGAAGAGCTGTTACTCGCCGCCCTTGTCGTTGACCGGCACCGCCGCGCCAGTGCCGGCGTAGACGTTGCCGGACGTGACCAGGTTGGTCGTCAGTGTGTCCAGGATCGGGCAGTGCAGTGCGCTGTCGTTGGTGAAGATGTTGTTCTCGACGGTCATGACGCCCATCGACTTCAGCGGCTTCGGCGTCATGTTGATGGTGCAGTTGCCGCCACTAAGCCAGTTGTTGTCGAAGGTCAGGGTGCCGACCGCGCCGTGATCCTGGGTGACCATCAGTGCGGTGTTCGTGCCACCGACGATGGTGTTGCCCTTGGCCAGCAGGTTCGTGCCGGACAAGATCTGCACGCCGTCGTTGTGTGACATGTTGCCGCCCTGGTCGGGGTCGTGGGCGTAGGTGACCAAGCCGTGGATGTAGGAGTCCTCGATCGTCGCGTTCGGGCCGTACATCTTCGCGCCGTCAGTGGTGCCGTGGATGTTGACGCGAAGCGCGGTGTAGTTCCAACCCTTGATGCCGTCGATCTGCACTGACGGATCGATCGGCACGAGCTCGGAGTCCTCGATCACGAAGTTCGTCGCCGAGTTGGAGACGTCCTGCACCAAGCCGATGTCACCACTCGCGACACCGCCGCGAATGATCGAGTCCTTGATCGTCACATTCGGCGCCTGCACGCTCACGAAGCCGTGGATGTCGAGGCCGCTGTACGTCGCGCCGGCGGTCGTGATGGTCAAGTTGCCGTTGTAGACGGTCAGCGTCGTGCCAGCCGGGACGCCGGTGTTGCTCGCGTTCGGGGCCACATTCGAGCCAGTGCTCGGCGGGGTGGTGGGGGTCGTGGGTGTCGGTGTCGGCACGCTCGTGGGTGACGGTGCTGTGGTGGGGGCCGGCGTCGGCGCGGTGGTCGGTGACGGTGCGGTGGTCGGCGACGGTGCGGTGGTCGGCGACGGGGTCGGGGTCGGGGCTGTGGTCGGCGACGGGCTCACCGGCGGCTTCGGGGCGCCAGAACGCCGCGCGGCCGCTGCCTTGGCGGCGGCGATCGCGGCGGCCCTGGCTGCCGCTGCCTTCGCGGCGGCAGCGGCCTTGACGGCCGCGTCCTTGTCAGCAGCGGTCTTGGGCGGCTGCCTTCGCGGCGCTCTGGCCTGGCGGCGGCCTTGGCCGCCTCGTAAGCGGCATGCGCCTTGGCCTGCGCTGCGGCTTTTGCCTTGGCGGCCTTGGCTGACTCGTAAGCGGCATGCGCCTTTACCTGTGCGGCTGCCTTGGCCTTCGCGGCTGCCTTGGCCTTCGCGGCTGCCTTGGCCTTCGCGGCTGCCTTCGCCTTGGCCTCGTAGGCCCTGAACTTGGCAACCTGGGCGGCGGTGTAATGAACGGTCTGGGAAGAGTTCGTCGTCGCCACAGAAGAGGCGCTCGCTGGGGCGATGGCCGCAAGACCGATACCCCCGGAAACCACGGCGACTGCCGCGACTGAAGAGAGGGAAACTCGGAGCTTGCTATTCACGGCACACCTTTTTCTCGACGTAGCACCTTTGGGGGGCTTGTCTGTAGCGAGTCCCGCTACGACAAAAGCGACATCGTCGGCGTAAAAGGAGTGCTTGATTGGGAGTAGTTCATCTCACCCATATGCCAGCTTGTATGATGTAAGACGCATATAGGTAATGAATCGTAAAGCTCAAGTCCGCACGATCAACCGCCGAACGCGAGCGGACGCCGGACCGGCCGACCCTTGGTTTTTTCAGCCCAGTGAGGGAATTCCGACCGCTTCCGCGCTCATATCGCCGGCGTGCCCGCGGCCAAGCCATCCCGGGACTGCGCACGTTGGCTCGTGAAACAAGCGTCGATCTCAGCCTGCCGAAGGGGTTGCATTCGCTGGGCTGCTCGATATCACGAGCTCTTCAGGCGCTGCATATCGCGAATCGGCGAATGCAGTGGCGGCAAATGGGTGAATCCACATCACCGCAACGCCCTTGGTGCAAGCATCGCCGGCCCGGCGCGTGGGGAGTGGGAAGTGGCGCCGGGCCGACGATGGGTCTCCGGGGCGAGATCGATCACTCGTGGCCTACGAGGGTGATCGGACGTCCCGAAGCTCACCCTGAGGGGGCGCCGGGGCCTAGTTGGCGCCCTTGCTATTGACGGGCACCACGCCGCCGTCGACGAAGACGTTGCCCGAGGCGCTCAAGTTGGTGGCGCTGGAGTCCAGGATCGGGCAGTGCTTGGTGCTGTTGTCGGTGAAGATGTTGTTGTCCATCGTGATCCCGTTCAGAGATCCGAGCGGCTTCGGAGTCATGTTCACCGAACATGTCCCGCCAGAGACCCAGTTGTTGTCGAAGATGACGTTGTTCGTCGTCCCGTGGTCCTGAGTAATCATCAGCGCGGTATTCGAGCCACCCTCGATGGTGTTCCCGATGATCTTCAGGTTGCTCCCCGACAGGATCTGCACACCGTCGTTGTGCGACTGCTTGCCGCCTTGATCAGGGTCGTGGGCGTAGGTAACCAACCCGTGAATATAGGAATTCTCGATCGTCGCATTCGGCCCGTACATCTTCGCGCCGTCCGTCGTGCCGTGGATGTCGACTCGCAATGCCGTGTAGTTCCAGCCCTTGATCCCGTCGATTTGCACCGACGGATCCATCGGCACCAGCTCAGAATCTTCGATCAGGAAGTTGGTGGCCGATGAGTCGGTCACCGTCACCAGCCCAATGTCGGACGGCGCCACGCCGCCCCGAATGATCGAGTCCTTGATCGTCACGTTGGGGGCCTGCACGCTCACGAAGCCATGGATGTCCAGCCCGCTGTAGGTAGCCCCCGCCGTCGTGATGGTCAAGTTCCCGTCCATCACCGTCAACGCCGTCCCGGCCGGCACACCGGTGTTGCCCGGACCCGGCTGATCGCCGGACAGTGCGATCGGCGCGACCGATCCGGCACCGGACGACGCTGCGGCCTTCTTCTTCTTGGCCGGCGGCGCGACGGGCGCCGCGCTGACCACCTTCGCCTTGGCTGGCTTCACCGCTTGCGGCTGTGCGAGCGTGGCCGGTACTGCGCGCACGGGGGAAATGGCGTTCGGCAACTGGCCGTCGCCCGTCGGCGAGCCCGCCGGGTCGATGAGGTGCGAGGCGGCGTTGACGACTCCGCCGGAAACGCCGCCCAGCGTGTGTAGCCCGGTGACGCCGCCTGAAACGCCCCCAAGCGTTACTGCTGCCCCTTGCGATGCGGTATCTGCCGTGCTCCCATGTGCGGCTCCGCTGGCTTGCGCCACGGGGGGTGCAGGGGCTGCAGGAGTCAGGGCTTCACCGCTCGCGGCTCGAGTCGGGTGTGCGGCGCCATTGGGCAGCACGAATGCGCCAACGCCGGTAGCTGACAATGCGGCGACCGCTGCGGCGACCACTGCGGCGGCAGCGAGGACAACTTTCTTCGAGCTCTTCAGCGCAGTTCACCACCCCTCAGCTGGGCCATCGTCGGCCGAGCCGGGCTCCTTAACTCCAGGGGCGGCAAGTCGCCCAACTGGCAGCGGTTCCGTGCCACAGCTGTCACATCCGTTGCAAGAGACGCGCATCGCCGGCCCGGCGCATGGGGAGTGGGAAGTGGCGCCGGGCCGACGATGCGTCAGCGGGGTGAGCTCGTCACCTGGGGATTCGGGTCAAGGTCACTGGATTCATGGTTACCGGGGTCATGTGGAAGTCGGCGGCGCTAATTGGCGCCTTTGTTATTCACCGGTACGGGCAGCCCGGTCCCGGCGTAGACGTTGCCCGATGCGGTCAGGTTGGTCTGCGTGGTGGAAAGGATCGGGCAATGGTTGGTGCTGTTGTTGGTGAAAATGTTGCTGTCCACGGTGATGGCGTTCAGCGCCCCCAGCGGCTTTGGGGTCATGTTGATCGAGCAGGCCCCACCGGAGATCCAGTTGCTGTCGATGACCACGTTGTTCGTCGTCCCGTGGTCCTGGGTGATCATGACAGCGGTGTTCGAGCCACCCTCGATCGTGTTGCCGATGACCTTCAAGTTGCTGCCCGACAGGATCTGGATACCGTCGGAGTGCGACGGGCCGTTGTTCTGTGCCGGGTCGTGGGCGTAAGTAACGAGATCGTGAATCCACGAGGATTCGACGGTCGCGTTGTCGCCGTAGATCTTCAATCCGTCGACCGACCCGTGGATGTTGTCGCGCAACATCGTGTAGTTCCAGCCCTTGATGTCGTCGAGACCGACGACCGGGTTGGCCGGAAATATCTCTGAATCCTCGAGCACGAAGTTCGTCGCCGCATTGTCGGTGTCGTTGACGATGCCGTTGCCGATCGGGCCGGTGCCACCGCGGATGATCGAGTCCTTGATCGTCACATTGGGTGCCTTGACGACGACGTAGCCGTGGATGTCGAGACCGCTGTACGTCGCGCCAGCCGTGGTGATCGTCAGATCACCGTTCATCACCGTGAGCGCCGTTCCCGCTGGGACGCCGGTGTTTCCAGGCCCCGGCTGGTCGCCTGACAACACAATCGGAGGGGACGGCGGGGCAACGGTCCCGCCGCCGCCACCCGAGCCGGAACCCGAACCCGAACCCGAGCCAGAACCTGAACCCGAGCCCGAACCCGAACCCGAGCCAGACGAGCCGCCGGAACCCGACGTGGTGCCGCCGGAGCCTGAGGTGGTCGAACCCGAGCCCGATGCCCTTCTTGGTTGTCGTGCCGCTCGTCGTCGTGGTTTTCGTCGTGGCTTTGGTGGTGGTCTTGGTCGTCACAGTGGCAGCAGCCACGACGGCCTTCGCGGTCGCTTTCGCGGCCTTCGGTGCCACGACCTTCGGGACTGAAGTCGCCGACCGGCTCTTGGGTCGAACAGGAGTGGTAACCAAGGCTGCCGTTTCGACCTGCACCGGGCCTACGGCGTCCGGCAACTCCCCATCTCCGATTGGAGACGCGGCGGTGTCGATGAGCTCAGGCGTCGGGCTCGCGGCGCCGATGGCGCCACCCGAGATCGCGATCAGGGGCGCGCGGGTCGTGGACCTCGACGCTGGCCCACTCGCAGAGATGCGGCTCGGCGTCCGGGCCGGCAGGTTTTGCTTCGCAGTCGCGGACTCAGGGCCCGGACCGGAACTCGCGAGGGTGCTTGTGGCGGCGGTGGACACACCGCCGGAGAGGGCGGCGACAGCGCCGACGGACGCCACGCACTTGACCAGCGTCGCGCGCCGCCTGTTCAGCTCGGCTCGCCGCTGCATCTCGGCGGTGATGCGGCGGTGGCGGCCCGGGGCCGTGTTACGGCGATGCTTGCTCGCCGCGTTCTTACTGACAGGTTGCGGGCGCTGACTCATAGTAATTCCTCCTGGCACGGCGTGGGCAGCGTCGCTCGTGTTCGGACAAGAGCGGCTATAACGCCTGGGGCTGGGTGGCCTTTGACGGGTCCGCTCTTGTCCACACGACGACAGGACGTCGTTGGGGTCCTCAGTTGCCGCCTGGGTAGGGCGGAGGCACGCCGCCGGCTAATCCGGACTTCGGGGCTCGTGGGGGGAGGGTCCTGAGGTCGAGGATTGGTGGGGTGCAGGCGGTGGGCCGGGCTCCTGAGGACAAACCGATGGATTCGGAATCAGGAAAGCTCTCCAGCTTTAGAGAGCTGCTGTTGCGACTCGCTGCGGTGCACACTCTGGGGGTTACCGTCGCGACGGCCGGGCAGGAACGCCGTCGCAACACCCGTTCCCGATCAGCGGGAGGGAAGCCCAGCTGAACGGGTACGGGCCAGTAACGGCTCAGAAGATGCGCTCAAGGCGCCAAGCCAGCGTTTGCTTTTGCGCGGTGGCTGATGTGGTCGTCCAAAGGACGACGCGAGGCGGCGGGACATAGCGATCTTTCTCCGACGCCTGCGGGGTGAGCTGTCGGGTTCGGGCGGGGAAATCGCCCGGCCATTCTCATGGCTTCACCCCAAGACCGTCCTCTTGAAGCTGGACGGTCACGATCTTGGGTCCCCCACTCCTGCCCAGCGGGTTTTGAGTCGGAAACCCGGCACAGGGCAGGACTCGGCGGTCAGTGCCAGGCGCTCCCCTTGAGGGGGAGCGGACTGAACATACGACACCTGCCAAGGCGTCGTCCACCCCTGCGGCGGGGTGGGAGAGCGCTCATGAGTCTGTTGGGGCGGTCCGGAAGCTGTGAGGCAAACGGTTTTGTGCCGGAAACCTGGCCACGCCGTGGCTGCCAAGCGGCTGCCAATCTGGGTGAAGCCCGGCGCACAAATGCCGATGTCCTCTAACGTGAATATTTCGCCGGCTTGGGGGAGAAGTGTTGTCCACGCGTAAGGAATCGGTGCTTCCGAACCCCGCCGGCACTGCAGTTACACAGTCGGCCGCGACACAGTCGGCCGCCGACTCGAGCGCGGCCGGGCCTATGCGCATCGCCCTGGTCGGCACGCGTGGCGTTCCGGCGACCTACGGCGGGTTCGAAACTGCAGTTGAAGAGGTGGGCAAGCGACTAGCTGCGCGCGGACACGTCGTCACGGTCTATTGCCGTCGACAAAAAGACGAACGTAACGCCCCTGACAGTTACCTCGGAATGAAGCTCGTTCACCTGCCGGCCCTGCGCAGCAAGTCTCTCGAGACCCTGTCGAATACGGCGCTCGCCGCCACCCACCTCGCTGCCACCTCACGCCAGCAAGTCGCCATCGTTTTCAACGCGGCGAACGCACCGTTCCTGCCGATCTTCCGACTGCGCGGGGTACCGACCGCAACCCACGTCGACGGACTCGAATGGCAACGGGCGAAGTGGGGCGGAGCGGGTCGCCGCTACTACCGCGCGGCCGAGGCCTTCGCCGTCCGCTGGTCTGATGCTTTGATCGCTGACGCCCAGGGCATCGCCGACTACTACCAAAAAGAGTTCGGCGCGGGCACCGACCTGATCCGCTACGGCGCTCCGATCCTGGTCGATCCGGCCAGCGACAAGTTGGCGGAACTTGGCCTCGAACCGGGCGGCTTTCACCTGGTCGTTGCTCGGTTCGAACCGGAGAACCACGTCGATCTGGCGATCGAAGGCTACCGACGCAGCGCTGCCCGCCGTCCGCTCGTCGTCGTTGGCTCTGCGCCCTACGCCAGTGAATACATCCAGCGCGTCAACGAGCTCGCGGCCGGCGACGACCGGATCAAGCTGCTCGGCGCGGTCTGGGACCAGGAGCAGCTCGACCAGCTGTATGCACACGCGCTGACCTACATCCACGGACACTCGGTGGGCGGCACGAACCCGTCGCTGCTGAGGGCGATCGGCGCGGCCACAGCCACCACCGCCTTCGACGTGACCTTCAACCGCGAGGTGCTCGGGGCCGACGGTCGCTACTTCGCCGACGCGGCGGCACTTGCCGAGGCCATCGACGACGCCGAGGCGGACCCCACCGAGGCGGCTGCCCGGGGTGTCAGGTTGCAGCGGATCGCTGCCACTAAGTACCGATGGGACGACGTGGCTGACTCCTACGAGGCGTTATGCCGCCGGCTCATCGCGGGAGGCAGCCAACACGGCGCCGCAAGCGGCCGCCGCACCCGCACTTCCCGATGATCATGGGGAAATGGGGGTGTTTTGACGCTGACACTGCCCCGTTTCCCCATGATCACCGAGAGATGGAGCCTTAGGCCGGGACTACTCCGGCGTCGACCAGTAACCGCATGAGGTCGTCGGCGTAGCGCTTGGTTCCGAACCGGTTCAACGCGTCAACGTGGGCGCGCTCGGCCATTTCGCGCGCGGCGGGCCAGTCAGCGGCCATGGCACACACCGCATCGGCGATCGCGCCCGGATCATCGGCCGCCACGAGCACCCCGGTCTCGCCGGGCACCACGATCTCGCGCAAACCCTGAACCGCAGACGCAATGACGGGACGGCGGGCAAGTGCGGCCTCGACCGCGACGTTTCCGAAGGGCTCGACGCGGGACGGAACCAGCACGATGTCGGAGTCCGCGAACTGCGGCCAGACGTCGTCCTGGAAGCCGGCGAAGTTGACCCGCGACTCGAGCCCGGCCGCGCTGACCTGCTCGCGCAGCGTTCGCTCGTACCACTCGTAGCCCGGGAAGACCTCGCCCACCAGCGACAGCGACGCGTCGAGCCCGCGGCCGATCATGCCTTCCAAAGCAGCGATCGCAACGTCCGTGCCTTTGCGGGGTGACAGCCGGCCCACGAGCAGCAGGTGGACCTGGCCGTTGAGAACCCGCAATTGGCTGGCCTGCGATGGTGCGGCAACGCCGTTGTAGAGCAGGCGAATTCGATCGCCCAGCCTGGGCAGCGTGGCAGTTAGCCCGTTCTCGGCCGCCTTTGAGTTCACCAGAATGCGGCGGGATAAGAGCAGCGGCAGGTGGAGCGCCAACGCGATCGGCCGCGGCAGCGAGTCCTCGGCTTCGTGGACGTGACACACGACTGGGGCGCCAGCCAATCGAGCGCCAAGGATCCAGCCAGGGATCGTCACCGTGTTGACGTAGACGACATCCGGACGAGCGGCGCGCACGACTTGCACAGCACGCGGCAGCGACCGAAGGCCGGTGACGGCGAGAGTGACCAACCCGCGCGGCGACATCAACGACTTGCGCAGTACCAGGGTCTCGACGATGACGACGCCGGCGCCCGCCTGCTGGAGCAGCGGCACGAGCGGACCGTCGATCGGCAGGGCGACTGTGACGATGCACCCGGCATCGGTCAACGAGCGAACAGACTCGACGAGCATCCGGTCGGACCCATAGAGATCGGGCGACGGATGCGCCAGGAGCACGCGCGCCGGACCTGGTGACCGAACCCGGCGGCGCCGGAGCGTGATCATGAAATCGGCGGAGCCGCAGCTGGCCGTCGTCCAAACGCACTGATCTCGCGGTACCACTTCACGCAGACCGCGACCAGGAAGACGAGGGTGCCAAGGAATAGCAGCGCGTACAAGGTCATGAAGACCTTCGGGAACGCCATGGTCGCGAACACGAGGCACATCAAGCCGTAGTCGGTCGGGAGCACGAGCAGTGATCGCCACAGCGGTGCGTGATGATCAGGCGGTGCAGCGGGTTGTCCGGCAGGGACCTGCGCCCGACGCAACTGGTCGGTGAGGATCGTGCCGAAGAAGAAAACGGCCGCGACGATCTCGAACGCGCCTGGCAGAAACAGCGATTCGGGTCGGGCTACGTGGAAGAAGCGGTAGAACGAGGCGAGTACCGCGAGGTGCAACGACGCGATCTTGGCGCAGTCGACCATGTGGTCGAGCCACTCCCCTGCCACACTGCCGCCGCCGCGCAACCGGGCTAGCTGACCGTCGGCAGAGTCGAGCGCGTACCCCAACACAAGACCGACGGTGACGCCGGCCGCCATCCACCCGGACGGCCTGACCAAGGCAATGGTCGCAATCGACGCGAAGCTGAAGACCGCACTGACGAACGTCACCTGGTTAGGGGTCATGCGCAAGACATAGGCAAACGCCGCGAGATACCGGCCCAGCTTGCGATTGATGAACCGTGAATACGCCGGAGCACCCTTCGCCGTTTTCTGGACGCCGGAGGTGCGGCTCAGTGTCGCGCTCAGCGTCTCCGCCGGAGCGGTCGAAAGCATGACTACTTCACCGCGACGTTCTGGAACTGGTAGTCAGTGCTCGAGTTCGGCGGGTAGAAGTCGATCGTGATGTTGTTCGTCTGATCGCTCGGCAGCGTCTTGGGGATCCCGACGACATAGGTGACAGTGCTCGCCGAGCCCGATGGCGCGCCGCAGGCGTCGCCCGGGGTCGCCGAACTGCCGAACCCGACGTTCAACGTTGCGTTACTCAGGTCGGTCGGCTGCGAGAACGTGAGGGTGAACTGCACCGCTGGCTCGTACAAGACGTGATCGCCCGTGCAGTTGCTGGCATTCGAGGTCGTCTTCGTCACGGGGCCCAGGGTCACTGTGAGGCCGGAACCGATGTTCACGGGGCCGCCCTGCGTTGCCGTGGTCGTGGGAGCAACCGTGGGGGCCACCGTCTTCAACGTGGAAGGACCAGGCGTCGGAGGCGTCGGAGCCCCGACAGCCGCGATCGTCGCCGCGGGAGTTGGCTTCGCAGTCGGCTTAGCGGTCGGAGTTGTCGTCGACTGGCCGGCAGAGGTGCCCGTCGCTGCGGCCGAAGCGAAGGCACTCGCCGCCGCCGAATCCGCAGGCGCAGATGCGGCCGCACCGGGTGACGAGATCGGGGCACTTGGCAACGCGCTGGACGCCGCCGCTGTGGCTGCCAGGGCCGGCGCGGACGATGCGGCGGTCTTGTTATGCGACGAGCTGGAACACGCGGAGAGGGCGAGTGCGGCGACAACCGTCACACCCATCAACCCAGTCAGACGCACGCGTTGAGTCATGGCTTTCCCCCTGCAAGGCATGCGC
This sequence comes from uncultured Actinomycetes bacterium, assembly GCA_963737705.1. GTDB lineage: Bacteria > Actinomycetota > Actinomycetes > Acidothermales > Acidothermaceae > PALSA-607. The sequence goes on along the minus strand of CAVTTP010000006.1, from coordinate 1,008,950 downwards.
CAACAATAGACGACGCCATGCGGCGGGGGGTGCGTTCGCAAAACTTCGCAGAAGGTTCGCCGCGTTCCAACCCGATGTTGCGCGCGCACTGTTCACGCGGCCTAATTTATTGGGCCGTTTGGCGGATTTTTTTGTTAGGCCAAACGCACAACCAATCTGCGTGCAGGCTGAGACTTGAACCCCGAACGGGTGATGTTGGCTGCGAGCACACACATACGCCTGCGCACACACCTAACGTTTGGAGTGTTTACGACGACGGTGGGTCGTCGGTGTTGGGGGGAAATACAACAGTGCAGGTCTCTTCGCGCGTTGGTCGTCGCTCCATTTCTGCGGTTCTTACACTCGTGATCGTCGGATCGTGGCTCGCCGTTGCGAACTCGCACTCTGCCCGCGCTGACACCGCACCGCCCGACCCGACTACGCCCGTCACTGTCTCGGCCGACTCGTTGCCGACTACGCAGATCGACGGCGTCGTATGGTCGCAGGCGATCGTCGGCAACACCGTCTACGCCGGTGGCAGCTTCGCCAACGCACGACCCGCAGGGTCCGCTCCTGGTACGAACCTCACGCCGCGCGCGAACATGCTCTCCTATGACCTCACCACGGGTGTCCTGAACACCGCGTTCGCGCCGAACCCGAACGCTCAAGTCGAAGCAGTCGTCGCATCGCCCGACGGCAGCCGTCTCTACATCGGCGGTGACTTCACGACTGCGAGCGGCGCAAACCGCTACCGCATCGCCGCCTACAACACGACCACCGGCGCGCTGATCACTACCTTTGCGCCAGTGCTGAACGGTGGCGTGCGCGCCATCGTCGCGACCAACACAACCGTGTACGTTGGCGGCGCTTTCACCGTCGCCAACGGCAACGCTCGTTCGAAGCTCGCCGCGTTCAGCGCGACTGATGGCTCGCTGCTCAGCTGGGCGCCGTCCGCCAATGACGGTGTGCTCGCGATGGTGATGGCACCTGACCAGTCAAAGATCATCGTCGGCGGGGTGTTCACCCAGATCAACGGTGCAGCCGAATATGGCATGGGCGCCGTCGACCCGATCACCGGAGCAACGATTCCGTGGGCAGCCGACTCGACCGTGAAGGACGCAGGCGCCAACGCCGCGATCGACACACTTTCGACCGACGGCACCAACATCTACGGCGGTGGTTACGTCTACGGCTCGGGCGGCAACCTCGAGGGCGTCTTTTCCGCCGACCCTTCGACTGGCGCAATCCGCTGGATCGAGGATTGCCACGGCGACACATATTCTACGTACTCCGATGGCAACGCCTTGTACGAAGTCGGCCACCAGCACTACTGCGACGACGTGCCCGACGCTTTCTCGCAGACCAACCCATGGACGATTCACCACTCGAACGCGTTCTCGACTGCCGTCGCCGGCACGTTGTTGCACAACACCCAAAGTGCCTATGCCGACTTCGGCGGTACGCCGGCACCCGAGCAACTCGACTGGTACCCGACGCTGACGGACGGCACCTACACCGGCCAAACACAGGCCGCGTGGAGCATCACAGGTAACGGGCAGTACGTGGTCGAGGGTGGCGAATTCCCGACAGTCAACGGCATCGGCCAGCAGGGCTTGGCGCGCTTCGCAGTTCGCGCGATCGCCCCGAACAAGATGGGCCCGATGGTTACCGGCAGCAACTTCGTACCGACGATCACGTCCATCACGTCGGGCACTGCGCGCGTCGCGTTCCAAGCGAACTGGGACCAGGACAACGCCGCGCTGACGTACAAGGTCGTGCGCGACAGCAACACCGCACACCCGGTCTTCACTACCACGGTGAACTCGACATTCTTCAACCGACCGATGCTCGGCTTCACCGACACCGGCCTGGTGAACGGGCAGTCATACAAGTACCGGATCTACGTCACTGACCCGCTCGGCAACCAGGTCGCCGGCGACACGGTGACGTTCACCCCGACCGCCAACACGGTGAGCCCTTACGCGCAGACCATCATCAACGATGCGCCGAGCACGTACTGGCGCTTAGGCGAGGCCTCGGGCACCAAGGCTTATGACTGGGCCGGGTACTCCGACGGCATCGTCGGGGCAGGGGTAACCCGTGGCGCACCCGGTTCAATCACCGGCGACGCCAACACGGCCAGCACGTTCAATGGCACGGCGACGGCGACCATCTCGCACCCGTTGAGTCAGGTTGCGCCGAACTCCTTCTCGGTCGAAGGTTGGTTCCAGACGACCAGCGCGGGTGGAAGAATCGTCGGCTTCGGTGACACTCAGTCAGGTACGAGTGGCAACGCCGACCGCACGGTGTACATCAACAAGAACGGCCAGGTCGCGTTCGGCGTGATCTCGGGGTCAACTGTCACCGGCACCAAGACCACGATCACCAGCAGCGCCTCCTTCAACGACGGCCAGTGGCACTACTTCGTCGCCAGCCTCGGCAGCGGTGGCATGTCGCTCTCCATCGACTCCAAGCAGGTCGCGCAGAATGCCTCAGTAACCACCGCGGTCGATTACCAAGGTTGGTGGCGCCTGGGCAGTGACACGCTGAACGGCTTTGCGAACAAGCCGACGAGCTCCAACTTCAGCGGCTCACTCGACGATGTCGCGTTCTACTCGACACCGTTGACGACTGCCCAGATCGCGAACCACTACAACGCAAGCGGTCGGACGGCGGCGGGCTCGCGTCCCACCGACACATACGGTTCGACCATCTACGACTCGTCACCGAACTTCTACTGGCGGCTCGACGAGTCGTCCGGCACGGTCGCGCATGACATCACGCCCAACGCAAACAACGGCAACTACTCCGGCGGAGTCACGTTCGGCGCTGCCGGCGCCATCACCGGGACCACCGACACCGCGGTCACAATGAACGGCGTCAATGGCGGGGTGTCTACGGGTTCGGCGGTGCCTGGTCCGACCATCTACAGCGAAGACCTGTGGTTCAAGACGACCACAACGACGGGCGGCAAGCTGATCGGCTTCGGTAGCGCAGCTACCGGTTCCAGCAGCAGCTACGACCGCATGGTCTACATGCTCAACAACGGGCAGCTGTCTTTCGGCGCCTACACGGGAGTCAGCAACGTCATCACCAGCTCGAGCAGCTACAACGACGGGAAGTGGCACCAGATGGTGGCCACTGAGGCGAGCGACGGCATGAAGCTGTACGTCGACGGCGCACTCGTCGCGAGTGGCGCGACCACGGGGTCACAGGCCTACAACGGCTACTGGCGAATTGGCGGCGACAACCTTGCCTCATGGCCGGGTCAGCCGACAAGCAACTACTTCGCCGGCTCTATTGACGAGGCAGCCGTATACACCAGCGAGCTGTCGGCCGCGCAGGTCAGCGACCAGTTCGCCAAGGGGAACGGTGCCGCAAACGTACCGCCCACGGCGTCGTTCACCTCGTCGGCGAACAATCTGATCGCTGGCTTTGACGCCACCGGATCCAGCGACATCGATGGCACGATCGCGTCGTACGCATGGACCTTCGGCGACGGCTCGACAGGTACTGGCCTGAAGCCCAGCCACACCTACGCAACTGGCGGTACCTACAACGTGACGTTGACTGTCACTGACAACTCCAACGCCACGAACACGATCACGAAGCCGATCACCGTTGCAGCGGCGAACATCGCACCTACAGCGTCATTCGCGGCGACGTCGAAGAACTTCACCGCGACGTTTGACGCAAGCGGGTCGAAGGACACCGATGGCACCATTGCCTCATACGCATGGAACTTCGGTGACAACTCGACCGGCACCGGCGTCAACCCAAGCCACACATACGTGGCAGGTAACACGTACCTCGTCACGTTGACCGTCACCGACAACCGCGGCGGCATCGGCACGATGCAGCAAAGCGTCACAGTCTCCAATGCGCCGCCGGCTGCCGCTTTCACGTCTGCAGCTGCGGGCCTGACTGCAAGCTTCAACGGCGGAGGCTCCGTCGACAGCGACGGCAGCATCTCGTCGTACGCGTGGAACTTCGGTGACGGGTCAACTGGCACCGGCGCCACGCCGAATCACACCTATGCAACGGGCGCAACCTACAGCGTCACCTTGACCGTCACCGACAATCAGGGCGCGACCGGCACGGTCACCAATCCGGTCACTGTTTCGCAGGGTGCGGTCACGCCGTTCGCGACCGACTCGTTCGCCCGCACAGTGGCGGGCGGCTGGGGCAGCGCCGACAGCGGCGGTGCGTGGACGCTCACGGGCGGAGCGAGCAACTTCTCCGTCGGCGGCGGCACCGGCACCATCACGCTGGCGACGGCGGGCAGCAGCCCGACTGCAGCTCTCACGAGCGTGTCGTCGACCGACACCGAAGTGCGGGTCGGGGTTGCGCTGAACGTTGCGCAGACCGGCGGCGGTACCTACGTCTCCGTGGTGGGTCGGCGCATCAGTGCGACGACCGACTACCGGGTCAAGCTGAAGTACGCCTCGACCGGTGTGGTCACCGAGGTACTCGAGCAAGTGACGAACAACGTCGAGACAGTGCTGAAGTCGATCACGGTGCCGGGGGTTACTTACACCCCGGGCATGGTGCTCAACGTGCGCCTGCAGGTGACGGGATCTTCGCCCACGACCCTCAACTCGATGGTCTGGGCAAGCGGCACGACTCAGCCGGCGGCATGGCAGGCAACCGCCACCGACAGTACGGCCGCCCTGCAAGTCGCCGGTGCGGTCTCGCTCATCACTTACCTGTCGGGCAGTGCAACGAACGCTCCTGAGAACGCCTCGTTCAGCTCCTACTGGGCTGGTCCGACTCACGTCAGCGGCAGCAACACTCCGCCAACAGCGGCGTTCAGCTCCTCGTCGTCCAATCTGACTGCAAGCTTCAACGCAGCAGCCTCCGGCGACAGCGACGGCACCATCGCGTCGTACGCATGGAACTTCGGTGACGGCTCGACCGGTACCGGTGTTGCGCCGACGCACGTGTACACGACTGGCAACACGTACAGCGTCACGCTGACAGTCACCGACAACCAGGGCGCTACTGGCACCGTCACCAACCCGGTCACTGTCGCCTCGCAGGGCGTGATCGCGCCGTTCGCCACCGACTCGTTCGGTCGCACGGTCGCGAGCGGGTGGGGCACGGCCGACAGCGGCGGCGCGTGGACTATCTCCGGTGGAGCTGCCAACTTTGCTGCCAACGGTGGAACCGGCAACATCATCCTGGCAACGGCAGGCATGAGTGCGGCCTCGTCGCTGACCACAGTCACGTCGACCGACACCGAAGTGCGGGCCGCAGTTGCGCTGAACCAAGCGCAGACCGGCGGCGGCACCTACGTCTCCGTGATCGGGCGGCGCATCAGCTCGACCAGCGACTACCGGGTCAAGCTGAAGTTCGCGTCAACCGGCGTTGTCACCGAAGTGCTCGAGTCGAACGTCGGCGGCACCGAAACCGCGCTGAAGACGGTCACGGTTCCCGGTGTTACTTACACGCCCGGCATGGTGCTCAACGTGCGACTCCAGGTGACCGGCACGTCGCCAACGACCCTCAGCTCGATGGTCTGGGCGAACGGCACGACGGAGCCGACCACCTGGCAGGCGACTACCACCGACAGCACGTCGATCCTGCAAGTTGCGGGCGCGGTCGGCGTACTGGCCTACCTGTCCGGCAGCGCCACCAACGCACCTGAGACAGCATCGTTTAGCTCCTTCTGGGCCGGACCGACTCAGTAGTTGCTGGTTACGCCACGCCTGCTGTCATCTCGTGATGGGATGTTCCTCGTGACACCACACAGCTTCACCGAACACCACAGTTCAACCACCGACAGCCTGACCCACCGTCAGGCTGTCGGTGGTGCTCCAACGCTTGGGCCCGCTTCGTCCGTCGTTGTTGCCGTGCTGACCTACCGGCGGCCTCGAGAGCTCGCCGCGCTCTTGCCCGAGCTCGCACGCCAAGCTCTTGGCCGGCCGGCCGTGCGGGTACTGGTAGTCGACAATGACCCTGCTGCGAGCGGCTCGGCTGCCGTGTCAGCTTTGGGCGATGACGCCGTGCGCTACGTGCACGAACCCCGACCCGGCATCGCGGCGGCCCGTAACCGGGCGCTCGACGAGGCCGCGAGCTACGACCTGCTCATCTTCATCGACGACGACGAGTGGCCGAATCCGACGTGGCTGGAGTCAATGCTCGAAGTCCATGACCGGACGGCGAGTGCAGCCGTCGTGGGTCCGGTGATCTCGGAGTACGCGGCCGAACCTGATCCGTGGATCAAGGCGGGGCGTTTCTTCGATCGTCGCCGATTGCCGTCGGGCACGCAGATCGATGTCGCGGCTACGAACAACTTGCTGCTTGACCTTCGTCAGGTGCGTACATTCGGTTTGCGCTTCGACGAGGCGTTCGGTCTCAGCGGCGGATCCGACACGCTGTTCACTCGCGAACTGCACCAACGCGGCGGCAGGCTCGTGTGGTGTGACGAGGCGATCGTGATCGACCAGGTGCCGATGGAGCGCCTGACCCGCCGATGGGTGCTGTTGCGCGCATTGCGCAGCGGAAACTCCTGGAGCCGGACGTCGATCAAACTGTCTCCTTCGGTTGTTTCTCGATCTCTGGTGCGGGTTCGACTGACCGGCCGCGGCGCGCTGCGCACGGTGTCAGGCGTCGGGCAGTACTTGGCGGGGTTCGTCTTGCGCAACACCGCGCGGCGAGCACGCGGACTGCGGACGGCCGCACGCGGAATCGGCATGGTTAGCGGTGCGTACGGATACGTCTACAGCGAGTACCGCCGGCGCCCGACCGCGCCTGCAAAACCAGGCGCATGACCGCTGGCCCCCCGAAGTCCGGCGCATGAGCTCGGCGGCGGAGCGTACCGTTACCGTTCTCGTCTACCCGCGCGAATCAAATCCCTATCAGCCACTCTTGTATTCAGCGCTTACCGATGCGCAGGCCCGCTACCGGATCGTAGACATTCCCGCGCCGCGCGGCACTCGTCGGGTAATGCTCCATCCGTTTGCGGCCGCGTGGAGCCTGATCACCCATGCCGTTACGGATCGTCGCCGAATACTCCACATCCACTGGATGTACTCGTTCAAGCTGCCTGGCAATTCTCGGGTTGCAGCGCGGGCCGCGCTCGCGTCGTCCCTCACGTTTTTGTATCTGGCAAAAGCACTTCGGTATCGCATCGTGTGGACAGTGCACAACGTGCTCCCCCACCAGGCCATAACGTCGAACGATCTTCTGGTCCGTCGCAGGTTGGCACGCATCGCAGACGCCGTCATCGTGCACAGCACTTCGACGTTGCCAGCGTTGGCGGCCGCGCGAATCCCGGTAACCGACGCGACGGTCATTGCGCACCCAAGCTACGTCGGGCGCTATCCCGCTGGTGCGACCCGCTCGGCTAGCCGCGAGTCATTGGGGGTGCCGGCCGACGCTGCAGTGTGCCTCTTCTTCGGTCGCGTTGAGCCCTACAAGAACGTGCCGGCGCTCATCTCGGCGTTCACCGAGGTCGCGGCGGAGAACCCAAACGCGTATTTGGTCGTTGCCGGTGCCTGCAAAGACGTCGCACTCAAGGCGCAACTGACTCAGACGCTTTCATCGGTCGATCGCGCGACCGCAGCGCTACGTCGCATCAGCGACGACGAGCTCGGCGACTTCTTTGCCGCGGCAAATATTGTTGCGTGCCCGTTCCTTGACGTCACGACGAGCGGCTCGGCGATGCTGGCGCTGTCGTTCGGCGTACCCATCGTCGCACCGCGTATCGGTGCACTCGCCGACCTGCCAGACGATGTCGGCTTCTTCTACGATCCCGCAGAGGCCCATGGCCTTTCGCGCACTCTCGCCCGCGCGCTCAGCTCACCGGACGATGTCGCGAAAGCAGCAGAGCGCGCGCGAGAGTACGCGGCCAGCATGACCTGGGCCCGCGCCGCCGCTGCAACTGACGCGGTCTACCGGCGCGTGCTCGGTCTTCGCGCCGACTGATCCAGCCGCTCGACCGCACGCACCGCGAAAATCCGGGACGTTTACCGCCCTCCTGGGGGAGTAGACGTCCACGATTCCTGGGCGTGTGCATGACGCGCGTGGGCGGTGCGCGTGAGGCGCGGGTGGTTGCGCGGGCGCAAGTGCGTGCGAGGTGCGCGAGATACGCGGTGCTAGGGCTGGCGGGTGAAGAGGAGCTGCACCTGCGGGGCGGCGCGGTGGCGCGGCTTCGGCTTTGCGCGGCCAATCGAGCGCCGCACGAAGTACAGGATCATCTTGGCGTCGTCGCGCACGATCGGCACGAGGGCGATCAGCACGGCGATGTAGACGACTGCGAGAGAGCCGGCAATCGCGAGCTGCAAGATCGGCTGGCTGACGAGCAGCGTCCCCATGTACGCGACGAGGCCGCACGGCGCGCTGACCAAGAACAGCGACCGGAACGCATTGCGGAACAGCATCCGACTATCGACGTGAGCGGCCCGGCCGACCCACCAGAGCGAGACCGCCCAGTCCATGAAGTACGCGATCGAGGCCCCGACTGCGACGCCCTTCGGCCCCCATGGCAAGCCACCCAAAATGATGGCGATCATGACCGGGCGCGTGACCAGATACTGCTTGAACTGCTGGCCGGTCTTGCCTCGCGACAAGAAGATCCAGTAGGAGATCTGCGAGATCGACCGGAAAACGCCGCCGATCGAAAGCAGCGCGAAGATCGGTGCGACTCCGTGCCACTTCGGTCCGAACAGCACCGCGACGAGCGGGTTTGCGAGTGCCGCACACATCGCGAAGACGGTGGCGGTCAGGTAGCAGCCGACGAGTTGCGCCTTCTTCAGGTAGCGCGCGTAGACGACGTCGTCTTCTTGCACGCGCGACAGCACCGGCAGCGCGACGCGGGTGAGCGGCGCGTTGATCTGTGCGAGCGGCGTCATCAGCAGCTGGTAAGCCCGGCTGTAGAGACCCAGCGGACCGGCTCCCCAGTAGGCGCCGACTGCGACGTTGTCGATGTTCTTGGTGGCGTATCCGATCAACTGCGTACCGAGTACCCCACCGCCAAAGCGGAAGAACCGGGTAATCGACACCGATCGCTTGGGCAGACCTGGCCGCCAGCGGCAGACGGCCATATTGAAGGTCAGGGTCATGACTGCGACGACGATCTGCTGCACGACGATCGCCCAGTACCCACCGCCAAGGGCCGCTACGGAAATCGCCGCGCCGATACCGAGGGCCTGCGCGCCGATGTCGGCAAACGCGAGCGCTTTGAAGCGCAAACCGCGACTGAGCTCAGCGTTGAACTGCGTGTTGACGCCACTGATGATCAACACCCAGGCAAGCGAAAAGATGATCGGCGCCAATCTGTGCTCGCCGTAGAGGCGGGTGATCAGCGGCGTACACAGCAAGATGACCACCGCGCCGGCACAACCGATGCCGACGTTTACCCAGAAGAGGTTTGATCGCTCTGCGTTGTTCAGCGTCTTGGCCTGAATTGCAGCCGACGACAACCCGAAGTCACGCAGGATGTCGGCCACGCCGACGATGGCGGTGACCATCGCGACGATGCCAAAGTCGGACGGCGTGAGCAGCCGAGCTAGCACGACAAGAGAGCAGAACTGCAGCGCGAAGCGCACGCATTGCATGGCCAAGGTGATGCTGGTTCCTCGCGCGGCCGCGTTGCCGAGACTGCCGCCGGCCGGCTTCTCCAGCGGCTCGTCAACGAGCACACTCGTCGGCGCGTCGATCTCTTCTGCTGCTTCGGGCACATCGATGGGGTCGTCACGCGAAGGATCGAGCGGATCAGGAATATCGACGTAATCGGTGAGCGGCGGAAGCGACTGAGTATCGCCGTAGTCGAGGAGCATTTTGGTAAAGACCTCGGTGAGGACCGCCACATCGCCGGACGATTCGCTGCCAAGCGGCAGCTCCGCCCCGCCCGACACAGCGCCGCGGGACGCGCCCTCGTGGGTCAGATCGTTGGCGTAGTACGCCGTAAACGGAAGACGAAGGTCTGGCAGCGGGAGATAGCGGTCAGGGTTCACGTCGAACTTGACGTCGTCCGACACCTTGCCCCCTCGCGATCCCCACACCACACACTCGGCGCACCCCACCGAACATAGCCAAGCTTACCGGAGCACACGGTGCGCAAGGGCAGCTTCGACAGGATTGGCCAAGCCCAGCCGCAGTCTGAAAAGACGCTGACTTAAGCCCTCCTTCGGCGCTGACTTAGGGCCTCCATTGTCGGCGTTCTGGCCTGCTACGCAGGCGGTTTGGCCTAGCATGATCACTGTGAGTCTCGACGGCTACCTGTCAATCCTGCGTGCCCGATGGCTGACGATCATGGCCGTCATCGTCGTGTCGGTGCTCGGCACCGCGCTTTACTCCTTCAACGCCACGCCCCGGTACGAAGCACACGCCGGCGTGTTCTTCTCCGTGAGCGTCAGCGACAACGCCGGTACGCGTGCCCGGGGCTTCACCTACCAGCAAACCCAGGTGCGTACCTTTGCGCAGCTCGCGACGCTGCCGATCGTCTTGAACCCGGTCATCACCAAGCTGGGCCTCGCCACGACCCCCGACAAGCTGGCCGACGACATCACCGCTCAGGCTCCCCTGAACACACCGATCGTTGACATCAACGTGTCCTCGTCGTCGCGCGATCAAGCCATCTCCATTGCGGCCGCAGTCGCGGCCCAGCTTTCGACTGCCGTCATCAGCTTGGCGCCCAAAGTCGACAACGGCACGGCGACCGTCGTGGCAACGACCGTCGACCCGGCTGCTGCGGGTAACTCCCCCGCCGTCCCTCGTACAAAGCTCAACTTGGCTGTCGCGCTGCTCATGGGTGCGATCATCGGCGCGCTTGCGGCGGTCGCGCTCGACGCTCGTGCAAGTCGGTCGATGCGGCGGCGTCAACTCGAGGCGCTCGGTGGCGTCACCGTTGTGGGCACGGTCACCATGCCCGTCGATGCAGGTAAGGGCCCAACTGCTCCGCGCTGGGCCGACAGCCTGCAGGGTTTGCAGCTGCGGCTGTTCCCGCCGCTACAGACGCGCACCTTCAGGTCCGTGGCGATCACTTCGGGCGGCGACCCGACGCTATCGGCGCGATTGGCGGTCGGCCTGGCTGCTGGACAGACCAGCACGGCACAGCGCGTGCTGCTCATCGACGCTGACCTGCACCAGCCCACGGTCGGCGCCTCGCTCGGTCTTCCCTCGGGAGCAGGACTTGTCGGCGTACTGCGCCGAAACGCGACGCTTGACGAGGCCATCCAACGCCTTGGCAAGCACGGATTCGACGTGTTGGCGGCCGGGTCGCCGCCACTCGACCCAGCTGGCATCGTCGACTCCGACGAGATGCGTGAGCTGCTGCATCAGGCCGCGCAGCGCTACGACTTGGTGATCGTGAATACGCCACCGTTTGTCACAGCTGACGGTCTGGCACTCGCACGTCTGACGGATCGTGCGGTCGTCGTGCTCGCGCGTCAGGAAACCCGCGGTGTTCTCGGCGACTCGCTCGCAACGCTAAGGGTGGCTCGGGTGCAAGTGCTGGGTCTCGTCGTCAGTACGTAACTCGTCTTCATCCACTTCGTCGCGCGGCCGCTCGGCGAACAGAACCATCGCCATCGGCAACACTGTGACCGCGAGCAGGAAGTCGCGGTCATAGAAGGCGAAAGACCATTCGAGTGTCGCCGACACGAAGAACGTGCCGAGCAGCACCGCCGGCACGTTCACGCCGCGACCCACCCAGCGGACCGCCGACCCGAGCGAGACGACGGCCATGGCGCCGACAAGTACGAGGGCGACCGCGCCACCCATCACCACCATCTGCACGAAGGTGTTGTGCCCGTGGAACGCCTGACCTCCCAGACCTTCCTCGTACCTCGCCAGCGTCGAGTACCACTGGCTACCGAGACCGAACACGCGATGCTGTGACCACGCTCGCAAGCTGGTGATCCAGATGAAGCCGCGATTGCTGAAGGCCGTCCCGTCGGAGGTCGACACCGGAATCGCAATCATGACAAGACCCGCGGCTAGCAGCAGCACAGTGGCCACCACTTGCCGCAACTTGCGCCCGGGCACCTGAAGCGCGAGCGCTATGAGCCCACCGACTGCCAGCGCGGCGATGGACGAGCGGGACGACGTCCAGACGATGGCATAGGCCGTGAGCAGGACGACGGCCAGCTTGAGCATGCGGTTACGCGCAAGGCCGATCAACGGCAACCCGAGGACAAGCACCTGGCCCAAGTTGTTTTCGGAAGTCAACGGGCCGACCAGAATCCCCCAGGGCAGGATCTTCTTGTCGACTGAAACCAGGTCGCCGTTACGCGCGTGGTAAAGGCCTTTCGACGTAAGGAAGACGCCCATGAGCACACTGACCAGGGCCAGCAATGCAGCGAGATATCCGAGCAATACGAGCTTGCGTAGCGGCGGCCGCAACACCCAGACCGCTACGACGATCGCCGGGTATTCGAGGTCTTGGAGATGCAGGTGGACGCCTGCATAGACGTCGCGCGTGATGAGGTAAATCCACGGCGCCAGCAAGATGACCAACACGCGACGGCGGTCTGTCGGCAAGTCGGACAATCGAAGAACGACGACGACGACGCACCAACCGATCACCGCCAGCGTCAGTACGTGGCTCAACAATGCGGTCGACGCCGAGTAGGGGATGGCGTCGTTGACGAATGCCGCGTGCTTGGGCGCGGTGAGACTTTGGACGAACCGAGGTAAGACGACGGCGAGCCAGGTCAGCACCATCAAGACGACGATCTGGTCGACGTGAGACCTGCGCGGCGCCCGGTCAAGGTCGACGTGCCATGGCCGCACGACGGCCTGTTGCGCGCTCATACGCGCGCCAGCTTTTTAAGCTCTGCGTCGGCGCCAAAGTGCGGACGCTGCAACGGCGGTGACGTGCGATTAAGCACGATCCCCACGACCGAACCGCCTGCCATGGCCAACCGCGTGAGCGACGCGGTCAACATTCGCTGTCGTGTACGTCGCGCATCAGCAACGACCACGATGCCGTCTACCTGCGCAGCGAGTGCGAGCGAATCGCTCGACGCATTCAGCGGAGGCGTGTCGATCACCACGAGGTCGTAGCGCTCTCGTGCCGTAGCGAGGAAGCGGCTCATCGCTGCGGATGCGAGGAGCGGATGGCCCGTCGCGCTCGACGAAGTGCCCGGCGTGACGCTGCCTCGCGCGACACTGACGCCGACCCCACCTCCGCCCGCGACGACGTGCAAGCCGTTACTGCCAACGTTCTGCACGACGTCGGAGAAACTCGCCGTCCCGGCCAAAATCCCTTGCAGGCCAGCAGATACATCGAGCCCGAGAAGGCCAGCGATGTTGGGCTCGCTCAGATCGGCGTCAACCAACAACACCGTGCGCGATGACTGCGCACCACTCATAGCCATGTTGACGGCGGTTCGCGTTCTACCGTCACCGGAGCGCCACGACGCCACCATCAGGCATCGCACCCCGGGTGCCACCGCGGCGAGTGTGGTCAGCACGTTGCGGTCGCGATCGGATTCTGGTTCGCCCGCGGTTGCACTTCCCTTGCGATTCGCCGTCGGAATCGTGCCAAGCACCGGCACGGTGGTGGCGTGTGCGGCCACCTCACGGCGGTCGATGACGGGATTCGCAGCATAAGCGGCAACGACAGCCCAACAAAGCGCAAGCGCTGCGATCAGCCCGATCGCCAGACCAGCCGCCAGTCGCAGGCCATTGTCAGATGCGGGCGGGAACGCGGCCTCGATCTTCGTCGCCTTGAACGCCGGAAACGAAGCGATCGTCGGCGACAGTTTCGGCACGAGCAGCGCAAACTGGTCGGCCACCGCATTCGCAAGTGCAGCGGACGCCGCGCGACCGGTCGCAGTCACGCTTATCGTCACTGTGCTGCTTGTCAGTGGAACGGTCACCGGGACCGTGACACGCACGTCAGGGGCGAGCTGCCCTGGTGAGGTGTCGAGCCCGAGCGCGGTGATCGCCGGGGACAGCACGGCCGGTGACGTGACGAGCGCGGCGAACGACGGCGCGACGTCGACAGCGAGCTGACTGCCCGCGGCCAGGTCGTCAATCGACCCGATGTGGTCTGCGGATATGAGCACGGCAGTGGTGGCTCGGTAATGCACGGGCAGTTGGACGGCGACAACCGCGCCGATCAGCGGACCGAGGACCAACAGAAGTGCGATGACGATCCAGCGATGTGCAACCGCGTGCCAGAACCGGCGTGCGTCCATGAGGGATCCCGACGTTTCCGTCAGGACTCGGGCCCGCGCCGTGTATCGCCAGGCTTGCTACTGCCGCCAGACCCGCTGGCGCCCGTTCGGGAAGCGACGGGAGTCGGCCGGCTGTTCAGCGGCACCTTCGGGTGGCCGGGCTGCACTGCCGGAGGTCGAGTGCGGCGCACATTGCGCACCGACCGGTCGGCCGCACTCAGATCGGCCTTGTTCAAGACGATACCGAGCAACGTTGCGCCTGCGCGGTGCAACGAGGCCGTGGCGTCAGCAAGCTCACGACGCTTCGTGCTGCGGGTATCGACCACGACGATCGCGCCGTCGGTGTGGCGCGCGAGCACGGCGGCGTCGGTCGACATCAGTGCGGCGGCGGCATCGATGACCACAAAGTCGTAGTCGCTAGTAACAGTCGCGATCAGCTCGGCCATCTCGGTGGATCCGATGAGTTCGCCGGGGTTCGCAGGGGTGCCACCGGCCGGCACCACGTCAACGCCAGAACCCGGTAGCGTCTGGACGGCGCCGGCGAGCGAGCCGCGGTTGGCCAGCACGGCAATGAGGCCAGGGGATTCGCGCAGGTTGAGGTAACGCGCGACGGTCGGACGGCGCATGTCGGCCTCGATAAGGAGCACCCGAAGGCCAGTCTCCGCGGCGACCAGCGCCAGGTTGATCGCGGTCGTCGTCGAGCCGTCGGCCGGCGCGGATCCAGTGACCACCACGGATTTCACGCCCTGCTTACCGGCGCTACCGAGCGCAAACACGTTCGCGCGCAAGGCACGGAAAGCCTCGCCGGAATGCCCCTCGCTGTCACCGAGGAGCAACGGCCGGCGGGTCGCGGTGACCCGCCCGACCAAGGGAGCGGCCGTCACGCGTCGCAGTTCTTCTTCATCGCGAACCCTGGTGTCAAGCAGTTCGCGCCCAAGCACGAGCAGGACGCCGATAACCAGACCACCCACCAGACCCTCAAGGTAAGTCTGCTTCTTCCCGGTTCCGGCCAGCCGCTCACGCGGCACCGGCGCCTGCGCGACCACGGTCGCACTGAGCTGCTTCGTACCGCCTTGGGTGACCGCGGGCGACAGCGTGCCGACGGACTTGGCAAGCTGGGCGGCAACGCCGTTCGCGATTGCTGCACTCTCTGAGGCTGACGTGTCGGTGACGAAGATCTGCAGGATCACGGAGCCGGTTGCGGTCTTCGTCTTAATCATGCTCGCCAGCTGCGAGTCGGTCTTGTGCAGGCCGAGCTGCTGGGCAACCGGATCAAGCACCTGCGCAGTCGTCGCGAGCGCACTGAACGACGGCATCAGGTTCTGCGTGTAGGTAGCGCCTTGCGAGAGGTCGCTCACCGTCGAGGCACCAGCCACCGAGAAAAACAAGGACGTACTCGCCCGATATTTCGCGGAATGCGCGGACGTGACCGCAGCGGCGATGCCGAGGCCGAGCAACCCGACCAGGACGACAACAAACCATCGCCGGTAGAGGGCCGCGAAATAGCGGCTCCGCTCCATGTATCAACCTTTCCTAGCCGGAGGCGTCGAGAAACGCACCGGAATCATTCTCGACCATGCGCCCCCGGACATGAAGGAAGCGTGACACCCGTCGGGTGTAAAAGTTCAGGAAACGTCGGCGAGCAGCCTGTCGAGGACTTGCCGCAGCTGAGTGCTAGAGGTGTGGGCCGTGTAGGGGAAGTACTTCACCTCGACGCCCACCGCCGCAAAGTCACGCTCAAGCTTGTCGCCCTTGGCAGTACCCCGCCAGTCGTCACCCTTGAAGATGATGTCGAAGCCGACCTGCTTCCAGGTGTCGAGCTTCTCAGGGAGCACCTCGGCGACAGCCTCATCGACGAAACGCAGGCTTCGCACGATCTCGAGACGCTCGGGCAACGGAACAACTGGAGTGCGGCCCTTTGCGAGCAGCGCCATCTCATCGGAGACAACCCCGGCGATCAGATAGTCGCACTCGCTCCGGGCGTGCTTGAGGATGTTGAGGTGCCCGACATGAAAGAGGTCGTACACGCCCGGCGCGTAACCAACCCTGCCAACCCGCTGGCTCATGCTTCCCCGCTCTGCGAACGCATCGAACTTAGGCTCGCTACCGACGGCCTGACCAACGACACCTCGGCGCGACTGATGGAGGCCTTTAGTAGGCACCGGCGCCCCGCAACACGGCGTAAAAGGTCTTCCAGAGAATCTCAAAGTCGTAGATCAGGGACCAGTTCTCGACGTAGCGCAGGTCGAGCCGCACTGATTCGACCCACTCAAGATCTGAGCGGCCACTGATCTGCCAGAGACCCGTGACACCAGGCCGGACGAGCAGGCGGCGCCGGACGTCGTCGCTGTACTGCGCGACCTCCACGGGCAACGGTGGCCGGGGGCCGACTAGGGACATGTCGCCCTTGAGCACGTTGATCAGCTGCGGCAGCTCGTCGATCGAGTAGCGACGCAGGATCCGGCCGATGGGCGTGATCCGTGGGTCGTTCTTGATCTTGAAGAGCAGGCCCTCGCGACGCTCGTTCAAAGCCTGGAGCTCGTTGAGCCGTGCTTCCGCGTCGGCGTACATCGAGCGGAACTTGTAGATCGTGAACGGCTTGCCCTGCGAACCAACGCGGGTCTGGCGGAAGAGTGCCGGCCCGCGTGAGGTCAACCGGATCATGAGCGCGACGCCGACCAAGAGAGGGGAGAGGAACAGCAAAGCCGCGGCCGCCGCACTACGGTCGAACACGTTCTTGATCACCCGGCGAGCACCGGTGAGCTCAGGCTTCTCAACGTGCAGCAGCGGGAGCTTGGCAACCGGCCGGATGTGCAGGCGCGGGCCGGCGACTTCGATCAGTGCCGGCGCGACGACGATCTCGACGTCGCTGTTCTCCAGTGCCCAGCAGACGCGGCGCAACTCAGGGCCGCCGAACTCGACGCACGTGGTCACGGCGAGAACGTCCGCGCCAACCCGCTTCACTGACTCGACGACCTGGTTGAGGTCACCGATGACCGGCACCTCCATGTCGGCCATCTGACGCGACCCACGACCGCCCGGCACGCAAGCTCCGACGACGTTCAGACCACTGTCAGGGTTACGACGCAACTCGGCGACCAGGTCGAGCACGGCCCACTCGTGACCGACGACCAACACGTCCTGGAGGTACTTACCCTGCTTGCGGGCGCGACGCAGCCGGCGGCGTGCGGTGTAGCGGCCGAGCAGCGAGATCCCCATGGTGATCGGGAGCGCCAGCACCACGTACCCGCGAGCGAACTCGGTCTTCATCAAGTAGGAGACGACGGCGATACCGGCGATGAGGCCGACTGCCGCGTTGATTACCCGGCGGTACTCCTCCGCGCTCGAGGCGAGGAACCGGTTCTCATAAGCCCGGCTGATCAGCACAGCGAGCACCCACAGGACCGGGAGCGCCAAGCTGCCCCACCAGTAGGCGAGTGCCCGGTCGCTCGGCGCGATACCGAACCGGCCGATCTGTGCGACGACAGCGCCAACAGAGGCAGCAACAACGTCGATCAGGACGGCCGTTGTGCGATAGCGGCGAATATGGCGGTCGTGCGGGCGGCGCCGACCGTCCGCACGACCGTCGGTTTCGGGGACGACCAGCTTCAGGTTCGGCTGAGTCTGCCGTGTCGGCAGCTCGGTAACCCGGCGGTCATCGAGGCGGGCGGATTCTTCACGCCTGCGGGGAGCCATCCGGCGCTCGACCATTGGCCATGTCTGCTGACCGCTCTCAATCACACTGAGGCGGTCGCGGTACAGCCGGGGCTCAAGGTTCGAAGCCGGCTTGTCGATAAGGTCAGTCACAGCGCAGTGCCCCCCACCACAATCACGATCGCGGCGGGCCCCCCCGCGCGATTACTACCGAACCGAATGCCTACCGGTTCGTCTTGCCTTCGGTACCTCCTGTGCGAGCCAGTTCCCAGCTGGCTTAGCGTTCCTGGCCTTCATCGCTTGCAGATCGACTGGCCAGGTGGCTTTAGGAAAACCTAGCCACCCAGAACATTCGATGTCGATGCCGTAAACGCTTTGTGAACGGACGGCGGACAGAACCACCCGAATGGCCGAATGTCCACCCAACCGTTCGGCTGAGTCCGACCCCTACACGCATCCCCACCACACGAGCGAATGTCCTCGCCACCACACGAGCGAATGTCCTCGCCCGACCCCTACGAAGAGCTCCCCCGAGCCCTGCGTGATACGTAAGTGTCGACCATCAATAGGCCCGCTGTCAGGACGATTGATGAAAAAGATTCTGCGTCGCTTCAAGGCCGCGACTGACCAGACTCTCGACGACATCCGCGGCCACTTCGACCTGTAAACGGAGCTCCTCACGCTGCGCCGCGGGAACGTCGCGTAACACGTAGTCAGCGGGATCCATCTGGCCCGGGGGGCGCCCAACACCCAGACGAACCCGCAGATAATCCTTGCTGCCGAGCGATTTCGTCACGGACCGCAAACCGTTGTGGCCGTTGTCGCCACCACCGAACTTCACACGCACAACGCCAGCTTCAAGATCAAGCTCATCGTGGACGACGATCACCTGGGCGATCGGGACGCCGAAAAAGCTACGCAGCGCAGCTACCGGTCCGCCGGATTCGTTCATGTACGTCTTCGGTTTGATGAGGATTGCCCGCGTTGTACCGAGACGGCCCTCCACGGCGTCCGCCCGATGCTTGTGGGCTTTGAAGCGGCCACCCATACGAGACGCGAGCACATCGACGACCATGAACCCGGCGTTGTGCCGATTTGCGGCGTACTGCGGACCGGGATTGCCGAGGCCGACGATGAGCCATGGGTCTTGCGCCACGGCCTTCCTGTTCTCCGTATCTGGGAGCTACTCGGAAGCCGCCGGACCGGGATCGTCTGAGGCGCCTTCGACCGGCACCTCGGGCTCGGGCTCGGCCGCAACCGGCGCCAGCTCGGACTCTGCCTCGGCCAGCTCGGCGTCGAACTGCTCGGCGCTTTGCGCGCCGGTGATGTGGACGACGACCGCCTCGGGGTCGGTCTCGAGCGTGGTGCCCTCCGGCAACTTCACGTCGCTCGCGTGGATCGACTGGCCGATCTGGAGATCCTGGATGGAGATCTCGATGTTCTGCGGAATGTGGGTCGCCTCGGCAGCAACCGACAGCGAGACGAGCTGCTGGTCGAGGAAGCCGTCGGGGATCAAGTTGCCGGTGACGATGAGCGGGACGTCGATCGTGACCCGCTCGCCGCGGCGGACGAGGATCAGGTCGACGTGCTCAACTGCGCCACTGACCGCGTCGCGCTGAACGGCCTTCGGCAGCGCCAGCTCGTTGCCGCCTTCGAGACCCTCGAGACGGAGCAGCACGTTGGCGGACTTGAGTGCCCGGTTGAGCTCGTGGCCGGGAAGGCTCACGTGGCGCGGCGGCGTGCCGTGGCCATAGAGGACGGCCGGCACCTTGTGCGCCCGGCGTACGCGGCGAGCGGCACCTTTGCCGAACTCGGACCGCGCCTCGGCGGCAATACTGACCTCGGCCACGACAGGACTCCTCGAAAACAAGCGTTGTTGGCGGTGGGTCAGTCTAACCGCTCCGGCGTGAGCGAAGCGAACCGGTGCTCCGGGCCGCCCTCACGCCCTCGACTCCGGAGACATTCAGGTTCCGCCCGCCCGCCTGACCCCTTCGCCCCTCGCCTCCGCACATCCAGGTTCCGCCCGCCCGCCTGACTCGCATTCCGCAGAGAAGCAGCTTCCCCGGCGCTTCGGAGCTGCTTGTTTGCGGAGCCCACCTGCATCTGCGAGGAACACCCCGCTGCGACCACTCGATATCCACCTGCGCGGGACGCTTCCACAGCTTCGCTCACCCCGCGCTTGGAGCGACCCGGACGGCGGCACTGTCGACGGATGCTGGAAACTCGCGCCAATCTTCTTGCCGGCGGAATCACCCGAAGTGTCCTCGCCGGCCCGAAGTTCACTCAAGTTGTGTACGGCATCCACGTACCGGCAGGAGTTGGGACGACCCTCGGCTTGATCTATGAGGCGCTGCAACTCGCCGTCCCCGCTGGGGCGTTCAGCCATCGGACAGCGGCACGGATTCTTGCAGCCCCGGTCCGGGACACGTTTCGCCTGATCGAAATGACGACTGAGCCGCCGAAGAGTCCGCCGCGGCGCAAGGGTGTGAAGGGGTACGAGCGCGCACTCGGACCAGGCGACGTCATCGAGTGGCGCGGTTTGCGGGTGACGTCGCCCGCGCGCACGATCGCCGACCTCGCGGGCGTGATTCCGCGACAAGAGGTCGTCGTCATTGGCGACGACATGTTGCGGAGGGGTCTCGCGACATCTGCGGAACTCCTCGCGATGCTGCAGGTTTCTCACGTCGGACGGCGCGGGCTTGCCGCCCTGCGTTGGGCGGTGCCGAGGATGAACCCCAAGTCGAGGTCGCCTCAAGAGTCTCGAACACGTCTGCGTTTCGAGGAAGAAGGACTCCCGCGACCTGAGTGCAATGCGGATATCCACGATGATGCGGGCGGATTCGTGGCCTGTTCGGATCTGGTGCTCAGAGAAGCCAAGATCGCTGTCGAGTACGACGGCGAGACTCACCTCACCGTCGAGCAGCAGCGAGCGACGCCATTCGCGACCGCCTCTTAATTGCGGCCGGTTACGTTCCGCTCCGAGCCACGAGTCGCGACGTTGAGCGGCGCAATAGCGATCTGTTCGACACGATCCGGACACTGCTGATCGAGCGATCGTCGTGGCGGCCGCGGTAAGGTTTCCGCCCGCTCGGCTCTGAGTTCATGCATCTCTGGGGAGTCGGGCGGAACGGAAGACGCGCTCGGGGCGCATTGGGCGGACGGCGGGGGCGGACGGCGGACGCGGACGGCGGGGGCGCGGACGGCGGGGGCACGCGGCTAGGTGGCGTCGCCCCGGTCGGCGGCCGTGGGTGCGGACCCTGGGGCGGGGCGTTCGGGGTCGGTGAAGGAGACGTCGATGCGCTCGAAGCCCTTCATCCGCTGCACCTCTACTTGGCTCGTGTAAGCGCGTCGATCGCCCTCGGTCAGCACGACGCGGTCCGTAAACGGCGTCAAAAGTGAGCGCGGCCACAGCCGGTCGAGGCGCACGGCGTCGGCCTCCACACACAACACGAGCGCCAGCGCAGCGAGGTACATGAACGCGATCAGTCCGAGCACGAACGCAAACACACCGTTGGTGTCACTCGCGTTCTTCACGACTGAAGCGACGTAGATCACTCCGAACGACTGCAGCAACTGCCATACAAGTGCCGCCGCGACGGCTCCGCGAAAGACGTCCGACACCGAGAGCACCCGCGCGGTGGCCTTTCGGAAGACGAACACGAATACCACTGCGTTCAGCGCCACGGACGCGGCCAAGGCGAAGACCTGCAGCACGACCCCGAGCGACCCGGCTCCGCTGCTTCCGACGATCGACAGAAATGTGGTGGCAAGCACGGCGACTCCCGCGCTCGCCAATAGCAACAGGCTCCGCAGGCGTCCGCGCAACGGATTCAGTCGCCGGTTGCGCGGCACCCTCCAGGCCGTGTTCATCGCGTACTGCATCGCCTGTGCGACGCCCAACCCGCCATACAAGGAGCCGATGATGCCGACGATCAGGCCGACTGCGCCGCCGCCGATGCGGGTTGGGTCGCTGAGCTGCTTGCCCACCACCGGAAACTGATGCAGCGCCGACGTCAAAACCTGCTGCTGCAAGTGCGGATCGCCCGCCAGCGCGAACCCCAGCAGCGTCGTCGACAGCAGCAGCAGCGGAAAGAACGACACGAAGCCGTAGTAGGCGATCAGCGCCGCGAGATATCCGCCGGAGTCATCGATGTACTTGTAAATGACCGCGAGCGGAAACCCCACCCAACGATGCCGGCGCTGGAAGCGATCAAGACGCTCGACCCGCGTCAGTGGGCGCCGCCCCTCATTGGCGGCGGGCTATTGCTGCTCACAGCTACAGGCTTTCCCGCCTTCGGAGCGACCCATTCCTCACAGAAACAGGCTTTCCGCGCCTAGGGAGCTGCTTCATTGAGGAACCCACCTGCATCTGTGAGGAATCAGGCGGGCGAAGGCACGGGGGTCTCTTAGCTAGCGCCATCGAAGAGTGAGGTCACCGAGCCGTCCTCGAAAACCTCGCTGATCGCGCGGGCCAGCAGGGGCGCGATCGTCAGAACAGTCAACTTGTCGAACCGCAGTTCGTCAGGCACCGGCAGCGTGTCAGTCACCACTACCTCGGTAATCGGCGAGTTCTTCAGCCGATCGACGGCGGGCCCCGACAAAACTGCGTGCGTCGCCGCGACGACAACCTCCAAGGCACCGTTTTCCATTAGCGCCTCGGCCGCCTTCGTGATCGTGCCGGCGGTGTCGATCATGTCGTCGACGAGGATGCACGTGCGCCCAGCCACGTCACCGACCACCTCGTGCACCTTGACCTCGTTGGCCAGCAGCGAGTCGCGGCGCTTGTGGATGATTGCCAGCCCGCAGTTCAGCCGATCCGTCCAGCGCTCAGCGACCCGCACCCGTCCGGCGTCCGGCGAAACGACTGTGATGTGCGACGTGTCGAGCTTGCTCTCGAGGTACTCGGCCAGGATCGGCAGCGCGAACAGGTGGTCGACTGGACCGTCGAAGAAGCCCTGGATCTGCGCGGTGTGCAGGTCGACCGCCATCAGCCGGTCGGCGCCCGCCGCTTTGTACAAGTCAGCCAGCAACCGCGCCGAGATCGGTTCGCGGCCGCGGTGCTTCTTGTCCTGGCGCGCGTACCCGTAGAACGGGCAGACCACGGTGATGCGCTTGGCCGACGCCCGCTTCAGCGCATCGACCATGATCAGCTGTTCCATGATCCACTTGTTGATCGGCGCGGTGTGGCTCTGCAAAACGAAGGCGTCGCAGCCGCGGACCGACTCCTCGAAACGCACGAAGATCTCGCCGTTCGCGAACTCATACGCCATGGTCGGTGTCGGTTCGATGCCGAGGTGGTGAGCCACTTCGGTCGCCAGCTCGGGGAACGCCCGCCCGGCGAAGAGCATGAGGGTCTTCTCGCCAGTCCGCTTGATGCCGCTCACGAGGGTTCTCCCTGGGATTCGTCAGGGGATCCATTGTCGTCGGTCGGCGACTCTTTGGGTACGTCGGCCCCCGACGGTGTGACGCCTGTGGCAGAACGTGCAGCAGAACGGGCGGACGACGACCCTGGCCGTTTCTTTTCGACCCATCCCTCGACGTTGCGCTGACGGCCGCGAGCAACGGCAAGTGCCCCGGGCGGGACGTCGTCGACGATCACCGAACCGGCCGCTGTGTAGGCGCCGTCGCCTACGGTGACGGGGGCGACCAACATCGTGTCGCTACCGATCCGCACGTCGTCGCCGACGACCGTCGCGTGCTTAGCCTCGCCGTCGTAGTTGGCGAAGATCGTGGCGGCCCCGATGTTCGAGCGCTCCCCGATCGTCGCGTCCCCTACATAAGAGAGGTGCGGAACCTTGGAGTCCTCGCCGACCACAGCGTTCTTCATCTCGACGAAGCCGCCGGCCTTCGCGCCACGCGCGAGTCGGGTGCCCGGCCGCAGATAGGTATAGGGCCCGACCGTTGCGAGTGGCCCGATCTCGGCGCCCTCGCAGGTGGCGTCGCGGACCAAGGCCCCTGCCCCGACGACGGTGTCGCGCAGCTCGCAGTTCGGTCCGACCCGCGCTCCGGTCGCAACTGAGGTGCGCCCGAGCAGCATCGTGTTCGGCAACACCACGGCGTCCCGCTCGAGAACCACGTCGACGTCGATCCAGGTTGTCGCCGGGTCGATCACCGTCACGCCGTCCCGCATGAAATCGGTGACGAGGCGATCGCGCAGATGCGCGCGGGCCTGCGCGAGTTGCACGCGATCGTTGACTCCGGCGATCTCGCGCCAATCGTCGATCACGACGGTGCCGACGGGGTCACCGCCTTTCGCCAAAATGCGGACGACGTCGGGTAGGTACTCCTCGGACTGCGCGTTGTGCGCGGTCAACTGTCCAAGCGCATGGCGCAGCTTGGTCGCGTCAAACGCGTACACGCTCGAGTTGATCTCGGTGATCGCGAGCTCCGACTCGTTCGCGTCGGCGTGCTCGACGATGCGCGCGAGATTGCCGAAGCGGTTGCGGACGATCCGGCCGTAGCCGGTCGGGTTCGGAACCTTGGCGGTCAGCACGACCGCGGCCACTTTGGTGCGAGCACGGTGGGCGGCGAGCGTCCGCAACGACGCTGACGAGAGCAGCGGTGTATCGCCGGGCGCGACGAGGATCGTGCCGTCGATCAACGGCTGGCCGGCTGCCTCGGCCGCAGCGTCGAGTGCTTGCAATGCAAGGCGGACGGCGTGTCCGGTGCCGTCTTGCGACGGCTGGAAAACCGCGACCGCTTCGGGCTCGAGCTGTTTGAGATGGTCCTCGACCTGGTCGCGTCCTTGCCCGGTGACGACGACGAGCCGTTCAGGGTTCGCCGCGTGCAGTGCGGCGATGACGTGGCCGAGCATGCTGCGGCCGCAAATTTCGTGCAGAACCTTCGGTGTGGCCGACTTCATCCGGGTGCCTTCGCCAGCAGCAAGGACGATCGCTGCCGCAACGGTGGGCTCCGCTCCGTCGTTCACGCGGCTCCTTTGGCTGAACTTCTCGACGACACCGCCTCCCGTCTCCCCAGCGGCTTGCTGGGGAGACGGGCTCGGCGACACGTTGCTCCCGGGGGAGGAGTCGGACCCCCATTGATGGGACCAAAACCCACTGTCCTGCCATTAGACGACCCGGGATCGGTGTCCGCGCTCAGAGTACGCAAGTCTGACTCGCGAACCGATAAGAGGGGAACCTCGAACTGTGAGTTAGCATCGCCTTACCCCCCGAGCGTTTCTGGAGCCCCTATGACCCCGCCGTCTGGAACTGCAACGGGTGACGCCGTCCTCGATCGAGTTCCGCCGGCGGCGGACGTAGATGTAGTTCCGCCGGCGGCGGACGTAGATGTAGTGCCGCCGGCGACGGCCACGGTTCGGGCAAAGAAGGTCGCACTCGGTGGCGACCGCAAGTCAGGCATGGAGCAGTTCGCACTCGGCTTCTTCGTGGTGATCCCGTTCTTGGGGTTGCTCGCTGCCATCCCGGTGTTTTGGGGCTGGGGCCTCGGCTGGCACGACATCGTCATCGCGGTCGTGATGTACGCGATTGCCGGCCACGGCATCACGATCGGATACCACCGGCTCTTCACCCACAAGTCGTTCAAAGCCAACCGGCCGCTGAAGATCGCGCTCGCGTTCGCCGGCGGTATGGCGATCGAGGGCCCGGTTGTGCGCTGGGTCGCCGACCACAGGCGCCACCACGCGTTCAGCGACAAAGAAGGCGATCCCCATTCGCCTTGGCGCTTCGGTACCAGTCTCGGCGCGCTGACCAAGGGTTTGCTCTACGCGCACGTCGGATGGATCTTCGACCCGGAGCAGACGGATGCGACCCGGTACGCACCCGACCTGATCGCTGACAACGACATCGTCGCCGTGTCCCGGTTGTTCTGGCTGCAGGTCACGTCGTCATTGTTGTTGCCCGCACTCATCGGCGGACTTTGGAGCATGTCCATCGCGGGCGCGGTCACGGGCTTCTTCTGGGGCGCACTCGTTCGTATCTCGTTGCTGCACCATGTGACGTGGTCGATCAACTCGATCTGCCATGCAGTTGGTGAGCGGCCGTTCCGCACGCGCGACAAGTCCGGCAATGTGTGGTGGCTCTCGGTGCTGTCGATGGGTGAGTCGTGGCATAACCTGCACCACGCTGACCCGACGTCCGCACGTCACGGAGTACTGCGCGGACAGCTCGACTCGAGCGGACGCACAATCTGGTTGTTCGAGAAGTTCGGCTGGGTGCACGACGTGCGGTGGCCTTCGCCCGAGCGCATCAAGGCTCGCCTCGTGCGCGACCGCGAAAAAGAAGTCGAGCCCGCGACCGTCTAGGAAAAGCTCAAGGATCGATCGCCGCGCACGGTAGTCGGACCCGCCACCCTTGAGGCATTTCCAACACCCACACGTCGCCCGAGCCCACGGCACGCTGCGTGAGCTGGCCCCGGCACTCGTCCTGGGCATCGGCGATGGCGTTGTGCCAGGTCGGAACGGTCGATTCCAGATGAGCCCAGAGTTGCGCTGAGCCAACGAGGTCGACCGGGAGTGCTGATAGAAAGACCACACTCACCAGGCCGCGGACTGCGAGGGTGGCCGGCCATTGCAACGCATCGAGTCCGGCCGCGATCGCCGTAAGCATCAGCAGCGACGACAGCACGTCATAGCGAGTGAGAGAACCGACGACGTCGAGCTTCAAGTGCGGTACCACTGCAGGTTCTGCGAAGCAGGCGCCGAACGCGAGTGCACTACCGATGCCCGCCCAGACGGCGAGCCAGCGTCTCGAGCCGCCGATCCTTAGCGCCGGCATGATGAGCGCGAGCACCGCGACGCCGCCTAGCCCCACGGCCGCGTAGTGCAGGTGCCGCCACAACGCGACCGTGTGCCAGTAGCCCGCGAGCGCGCCAACAAGAACTCGAACGCCGAACAGCTTTGCCACAGCCGGCACGCTGAACGGCTCGTGTGCTGGCCGCGTGCCGCTCAAAACCGCACACGTCTGAGCTGCTCCGGCTAGCGCGAAACAGACAGTGACGAGATGGTCGCGCCAATGGCGAAGACAGATCGCGCGAAGCACGACGATCGGAAGCAGTAGCGCTGTCAGCGGGTCGCTGCTCACGGCAACCAGCACTGTGGCGGCACCAAAGTGCGCACTCCCACCACCGCGACGGGCGCCACAGAACGGCCCAGAATGCAGCGAACGTCAAGAACCAGTGCAGGTTCGCAATGTTGTCGAGTACTTCAAGTCCACCGACTGGAAGCAACACCACTGCGGAAGCCAACATCACGCGCACGGACGTCGAACGCAGGTGGCCGCTACTCGCACGAAAGACGAACAGCGACACTGCTGCGCGCACGGCTGCAGCCGACGCGGCCAGCACCCATCCCGCATCACGTACAGGGAAAGCGGTCGTCAACGCGGCGATCGATCGCGGCACCACCTGTAAGTAACCCGCATATGGGCGTGCGAGCGCTGAGAAAAAGGACGTGCGGTACGCACCGCTGAGAAAAACTGTCCCGTCCTCGGCCCACACGCGCGAGGTAATCCCGGAGCCGCTCCACCACAAGTCGACGCTGAAACCGGCGACGGCTGCGAGCAGATAGCCCACGAAAACGACTGCCGGTTTTCGCGCGCGATGCGTCACAGTGCCTGGAAACAAAGCGTCGCTAACAAACGCCACGCGCACAGCAAGTGCCTGCCGCCACGGGGCGGGTACCGACGACACGTACAGACGCACGCTGTCGACGTCCATGCGACTGGAAGCGTTCGGCAGACCACTGTCCAACGAGCCCATGCGAGTGACCCCTCACGTCGGACCGTGAGACGCAATCGACGCGCAGGTAGTTGTCAGACCCCGGAGATGAGTTCGCGACAACCCGACCGCGACGGTGGGCTTCGGGCTGGCTCGCGTGGATCGGCAACTGGGGCTTGCAGTATCTCGACGTCGAGATTTGTCGCTAGACTCCCCGCGTGGACGACGACACCGACCGGACATCGCGGGTCATCCGGCTTGCGCGGCACCTCGAACTAGCGCGTCGCGACGTCCTGGCGTCTCGCGAGCTCGACATCTGGGAGTACGACGTTCTGGCGGCCCTGCGAGCAGCCGCTTCACCGCACGAGTTATCGCCTGGCGCTCTGGTGACCGAGACCCAAGTCGCGTCGGGCACGATGACCAACCGCATCGATCGGCTCAGTCGGCGCGGCTACGTGACGCGGGAGCCTGACCCGGCCGATCGGCGCGGCGTGTTGGTGCGGTTGACCGTGAGCGGCCGCAAACGGATCGATCTCGCGGCTGCCGACCTCGCCACGGCCGAGGCGCTGGCGTGGCAGCAGCTCGGCGCGCGGAAGACCGACCAACTCGACGTCGCGGTCACGGAACTGATCGCCCACCTCGAGTCGTAGCGCTCGCGGTCTCGCTTCTTCGGGGACCAGCAGCAAATAGCCGGACCTCACTGTCCGGCGCGGTGAGAGGCGTCTAGCCAGTCCTCTTCAAGTTGGTCGCGCGTGACTTGGAGCGCGCGCAACTCCGCGTCGAGTGCGCCGGCTGCCACGTAGTCGGTCGCCGCCGCTGCCAACGCCGTGTGCAGCTCCTTCTCGCGGTCCTCGAGCTTGGAGAGTTGCCGCTCGATGCGCGTGACATCCTTACGCGCCGCGCGCACGTCGCCCGCGTTAGCCGTGGTGGCGGTCGCCGTGGTCGTTCGAGTGCCAGTTACCTGGTCGCGTTCACGTGAGCGCCTGGCGAGGTATTCGTCGACTCCCCCCGGCAACGAGGCGAGCTGGCCTCCACCGATCAACGCGGTCACGGTGTCACATACCCGCTCGAGGAAGTACCTGTCGTGCGAGGCCGCAATCAGCGTGCCCGCCCAACTGTCGAGCAGGTCTTCCAGTGCGGTAAGTGTGTCGACGTCGAGGTCGTTTGTTGGTTCGTCGAGCAACAACACGTTCGGCTCGTCCATTAGCAGCCGCAGCAACTGCAGTCGTCGCTTCTCCCCGCCGGATAGATCCCCGACCGGAGTCCACTGCCGCTCACCGGAAAACCCAAAGCGCTCTAACAGCGCAGAAGCCGTCAGCTCTCGGCCGTCTCCGAGAACCGTCTGTCGCCGTACCGCCTCGACTGCTTCGAGCACACGCAACGTCGGGTCGAGTTCGGCGACATCCTGCGACAGGTACCCGATGCGTACCGTCTTCCCGACCTTGACGACACCGCTGTCGACACCGCGCAACCCGGCGAGCACGCGCAGCAGCGTCGTCTTCCCGCTGCCGTTCACCCCTACGAGTCCGATGCGATCGCCAGGCCCGACGCGCCATGTGACGTCGGCGAACAGCTCAGAAGGACCGAGCGCAAGCGACATGTCCTCGACATCGAACACTGATTTTCCCAAGCGGGCCGAAGAAAACGTGGCCAGGGTGGTTCGGTCTCGCGCTGGTGGTTCGTCGGCGATCAGCGCGTTCGCAGCGTCGATCCTGAACTGTGGCTTCGACGTACGTGCCGGCGGCCCCCGGCGCAGCCACGCAAGCTCCTTGCGCAAGAGGTTCTGCCGGCGTTCTTCTACGACGCCGGAAATGCGTTCGCGTTCGGCGCGCGCCAACACGTAAGCCGCGTACCCGCCGAGATACTGCGCGATCTGGCCGTCGGCAACCTCCCACGTCAACGTGCAGACAGCGTCGAGAAACCAGCGGTCGTGGGTCACGACGATCAAGGCGCCTCGACGCGACGACAGAAACCCAGCGAGCCAGTCGATGGTCTCGATGTCGAGGTGGTTGGTCGGCTCGTCGAGCATCAGCAGGTCGATATCGGTCACCAACAGTGCAGCCAGCGCGGTACGCCGCCGTTCGCCGCCTGACAGGGTGCCAACGACACGGTCGAGCATGTCAGTCGACAGCAACGTCGTGACCACCGCTCGCGCGACGCGATCGCCAGCCCACGAGTGGTCGGGCCGATCACCAAGGACGACGTGGCGGACCGTCGCAGCGGGGTCGAGCGTGTCGCCCTGAGCGAGCACACCGATCCGCAACCCCGACGTGTGCGTCACTCGTCCGGAGTTCGGCGCGACCTCGCCAGCCAATACCGAAAGAAGCGTCGTCTTGCCCGCACCGTTGCGGCCGACAATGCCGATTCGGTCGCCCTCGGCAATGCCGAGCGACACGTCGTCCAGCAAAGGCTTGACGCCGTACGACAACGAGACCGACTCGAGGTTGACAAGATTCATGCGACGACGCGCGCTCCGGGCACCGGGCCGTGAGCGCGTCGAACCGTGCGACACGTCCCCGACCCGGCGAGGGCAGCGACCAACTCGACCGCCTCGGACTCGCCCGCCGTCAAGAACGCACACGTCGGGCCCGAACCGCAGATGATCGCGCCAAGTGCATGCGCATCGCGCCCGGCCTCGAGCGTTCGACGCAGCGCTGGTCGCAACCGAAGAGCAGCCCTTTGCAGGTCGTTGTGCAGGAGCGTTCCGAGCCGCCGCGGATCCCCGGCACCCAACGCGGCAATGAGTTCTCGCGGCGACGACGACTCGGGCCAGGGTCCCTCCGACCGCATCCGGTCGAGCTCGCCATAGACCAACGGGGTCGCCAAACCGGTGTCGGCCAACGCGAAAACCCAGTGATAGGTGCCGCGAACCAGCACCTGGGTCAACTGTTCGCCGCGACCGCCACCAAGCGCCGTCCCGCCTAATAGACAGAACGGGACGTCGCTGCCGAGCCGCGCCGCGATGTCGTGCAAGACGTGCGGATCGACGCCGGTCTGCCACAACGCATCGCACGCGAGCAGTGTCGCGGCGGCGTCTGCCGAACCGCCAGCCATGCCACCCGCGACCGGAATCCCTTTGTCAATAGTGACGTGGACGGCGGGTGCGCGGCCGACGTGATGAGCGAGCGCCATCGCGGCGCGCAGGGCGAGGTTCGATGCGTCGGTCGGGACGTCGTCGTAGTCGTCGCCGACGATCGTGACCCCGAGGTCGTCGGCGACCTCGACGGTGATCTCGTCATGGAGCGAGACCGCCTGGAAGACAGAGACGAGTGAGTGGAAGCCGTCACCGCGAAGCTGGCCGACCCCGAGGTGGAGGTTGACCTTCGCGGGCGCTCGGACGGTGACAGACACAACACCCGATGCTAGCGAGCGCGGATTGCTACAGGTTTGGCTGCGGGTCGAGATGGATGTCCGGACGGCGGTCAAGCTTGTAGTTCGCACGCGCCGGCCGTGGCCGCACCGGGGGCAACGGCTGGATCTCGTCGGGCAGATCCTGGTGGGGTCGCTGCTCGGCGATCCGGGCGAACTGTCCAACATCGAGGGTCTCGCCGCGGGCGCCAGGATCGATCCCCGCCTCTCGCAGTGCAATTTCGGCCAGCGCGGGCGATCCAGCCCAGCCCGCCAACGCCGCCCGCAAGGTCTTGCGGCGCTGGCCGAACGCGGCATCGATCACGGCGAACACCTGGTCGCGAGTCGCCGTCGTCGGCGGTGGGTCGCGCCGATCGATGGCAACCAGACCGGAGTCGACTCGTGGCGCCGGCCAGAACACCTGGCGCCCGATCGTGCCGGCCATCTTCGCCGACCCGTACCAGGCGGCCTTGACCGAGGGAATTCCGTAGGCGTCCTCTCCCGGCTTGGCGGCAATCCGGGCGGCGACTTCGAGCTGGACCATGACGAGCACTCGTCTCACCGTTGGCAGCCGGGCGAGCATCGTCAGCAGCACGGGGACGGCGACGTTGTAGGGCAGGTTCGCCACGATCGCCGTCGGGAAGTCGTTGCCGCGCAAGTCGAGGCTCATGGCGTCGCGATGAATGACGGTCAACCGCTCGAGTCCAGTCGGGAACCGTTGGGCGATCGTTTCTGGCAACAGGTTCGCAAGCCGCTCGTCTATCTCCACGGCGATGACGCGACTGACGTCGGGTAGTAAGGCCAACGTCAACGACCCGAGCCCTGGCCCAATTTCGAGCACCACGTCGTCCGGCCTCAAGTTGGCGGTTCGAACGATGCGTTGCACTGTGCCGCCATCGATGACGAAGTTCTGCCCAAGTGTCTTGGTGGGCGTCAGGTCGATCGACGCTGCGAGCGCGCGAATATCAGTAGCGCCAAGCAAGACGGCAGGGGTCACCGGCTGCGTGCCCGGCGTGTTTAGGTGAAGAGGTAGTGGCCACAAACTGGCCATTGGGTCCGCCAATTACTGCGCTTGTAGAGAAGCTGTGCGCGGTACGTCTGCTCGCTTGCAGAGGCGGCGCTCGGCAACCCGGTGCCACCGACCGCGCGCCATGTGTTGACGCGGAACTGGAACATGCCGTAGTACGGCGGGTCGACGGCGTTCGCCCGACCGCCGGCTTCGCAAGCAGCGAGCGCCTTCCAGTTCAGACCATCAGCCGCGACCTTAAAGACTGGAACAGGCTTTGGCTTGGGCTTCGGGATCGGCTTCGGCTTGGTGCCGATGGTCGTAATCTGCTGGATGGGCTGCACAGTCACCTGTTGGCCGATAAGGCTCTTGGTGGTCTGCATGCCATCGACGTACCCATCCTGGTACGTAGCAACCATCGTGCCCGCTTTCCCTACCTGCGTGACCTTCTTGGTACCGATCAGAAGGGTCGGGTCATTGACGGTCTTGGCAGTGAAGGGAATCTGTGAGTTCACCAGCTCTTGCTCACTGTTGATGCGCAGGATGATCACGTACAGCCCGTCGTAGGGCCGCGTCTGCAGGTCGGTCGACACTTGGTCGGCGGGGTTCACATGGATACCCGCTTCGTCCAGCACGCCCTGCAATGTTGTTTGCGTGCTGACAAGCGAATGGACTGTCCCATCAACGCGCACGTTCACAAGGTGCGGCAGGTTGATGTTGATGTTCATGCCGGTCAACGGAACGCGTGCACTGCGGTCGACAGAAAGAACTGCAGATTGCGGAATCCTCAGACCCGCTTGTTGCAACACTTCATCGACGTTGTCACCAGTGACCCACGCTTTGTGTGTCGCACCATCAATTGTCAACGTCAACAAACGACCGCGTGCAATGTTGATGGTGGTGCCGTCGTGCACCTTGGTTGTTGGCGCGGGCGTCAATGCGTCGTGCGGCCCGACAGTGATGCCTGCGCGATGCAAGACACCGTCAACAGATGCTGCGTAGGTGCGGACTTTCGTGACCTGGCCGTCGACCGAAATGGTGACGTGTTTATCAAGGCTGACGAACGCCGTCGTCCCTGCTATAAGCGCAGCAGTGATGACGCCGTACACCGAACCGACGACAAGCCTCGATCGCACAGGACTCCGCTGTTCGAAGGGTCCAAAGGATGGGAAGCCTGGGCGCGCAAAGCGCAACTAGATCGTCGAAAACGACCTGGGACGCCGACCACGAGCTTCCCCACTCTGGCCGAACACTGCCGTGAACGTAACCAATGAGTTGTTGAGTAAGCAAGCGCTCTGCGGGTGACGGCGTTGGCTTTGGTCTTGATTTGCCCTTCGCTTAGGGAAGTTCGGGGCAATTCGACGCTCCGGTCCAGTCTGGCTGTGACGGGTGTGACTGTTGTGACTTGCGCCTTTAGCTACCGCCAGGCGCCGAACACGTGCTCAGCGTTTGTTGCGGCGGCGGTCGCGACTGCGTCTTCGTCGACGCCCTTGACTTCAGCGAGTGCACGCACCGTGAGTGGGATGAGGTACGGCGCGTTCGGTCGGCCGCGATACGGCACCGGTGCAAGAAACGGCGCGTCGGTCTCGACAAGCATCAACTCAAGAGGCACGACCGCAGCTGCTTCGCGCAGTGCATCGGCGTTCTTGAATGTGACCGTACCGGCGAAGCTCATGTAGTAGCCGCGCGCTACACAATGTCTTGACATCGAGACATCACCGGAGAAGCAATGGAACACGGTGTGCTCGGGCGCGCCGACCTCTTCGAGGATGCGCAACACGTCATCGTGCGCATCTCGATCGTGAATGACGAGTGCCTTGCCTACACTTTTCGCAATCTCGATGTGCGTGCGGAACGCAGCCTGCTGCACGAGCGGATCAACGCGACCCCAGTAGTAGTCGAGAC
The DNA here is from genome assembly GCA_963737705.1 of uncultured Actinomycetes bacterium. GTDB lineage: Bacteria > Actinomycetota > Actinomycetes > Acidothermales > Acidothermaceae > PALSA-607. Next base: position 975,254 of record CAVTTP010000006.1, on the reverse strand, counting down.
CCGTCTCTCCTATAGCCCGTACGTCTGGCAACGCGGCCATCGACGCCAGCTCATCGGCGTCCGCCTCGTTGAAAGCACCAACCTCGTTGGGGTGCACCGCGATCGCTGCGTAGACGTCGGTGAACTCCCCTGCGGTGGCGGCGCACCAGCGCGACGACTCCATCGTGTCGCCGACGGTGACCATGCGGCGCACCCCGACGGCCTGGGCGGCGGCGATCGCGTCGGGGACGGGCAGCCTCATGGCGTCGAGGTGGCAGTGGGAATCGACCGTCTCGACGTTCAGGGGCTCCGGCGCCGGCGGGGGCGCCCCGGAAATCACGCGCTCGGGGCGTCGTCGGGCAGCCGCGGGAAGAGCGACTCGCCCTTGGTGAGGGCCGCGCCGACCGGCAGCTGGCCCCAGCGACCTGCGTCGATCAGGTTCTGGGCTGTCAGGGGGCCAAGCGCGGTCTCGGCGCCGAGTGCTGCCCACAGCGCTGCCGTCGCCCGCGGGATGAAGGGGTGCAGCACGACCGCGAGCACCCGCAACCCCTCGGCCGCGGTGTAGATGATCGTCGCGACGCGCGCCTTCGCAGCGGGGTCGTCGTCGATCGCCTTCGCGACTTTCCACGGCGCCTGGTCGCTGAGGTACCCGTTCAGCGCACCAACAAGATCCCAAATCGCGGCCAGCCCACCCTGGAAGTCGAGCCGCAGAACCGCCGCGTCGGCAGCCTCGACCGAACGCGCCGCGACCTCAGCGATCGCAGCTTCGGCCGGCCCCGCGTCGTCCGGCCCTGGAAGTTTGCCGTCGAAGTACTTTTCCGTCATCGCCGTCACGCGCGACGCGAGGTTGCCGAAGCCGTTCGCGAGCTCGGACGTGTAGCGCGCACTCATGTCTTCCCACGAGAACGATCCGTCCTGGCCGAACGTGATCGCGCGCAGGAAGTAGTAGCGAAACGCATCAGACCCGAAGTGGTCGGTGATCTCGGCCGGGGCGATACCGGTGAGCTTGGTCTTGCTCATCTTCTCGCCGCCGACGAGCAGCCAACCGTGCGCGAAAACCTTACGTGGCAGGGCAACTCCGGCCGCGAGCAACATTGCGGGCCAGATCACTGCATGGAAACGCAGGATGTCTTTGCCAACAAGATGGACGTCGGCGGGCCACGTCTCGGCGAACTTCTCCTTGTCCTTTGGATCCTGTGCTTCGAGCCCGACGGCCGTCGCGTAGTTGAGCAATGCGTCGAACCAGACGTAGACGACTTGGGTCTCGTCCCACGGAACCTTGATGCCCCAATCGAACGACGACCGCGAGATCGAGAGGTCCGTGAGGCCCGACCGGATGAACGACAGCACTTCGTTGCGTGCGCTCTCGGGCTCGACGGAGTCGGGGTGCTCCTCGTAGTGCTTCAGCAGGGCATCGCCGTAGTTCGAGAGGCGGAAGAAGTAGTTGGTCTCGCTGACGTACTCGACCGGCGTGCCGTGGATCGCGCACAGCTTGAGGCCCGCCTGGTCACCCGTGCCGTCAATGAGGTCGCCCGGCAGCTTGAACTCCTCACAGTTCACGCAGTAAGGACCCTCGTACGCGCCTTCGTAGATCTCGCCCTTGTCTTTGAGGCCTTGCAAGAAGGCCTGCACGCGCTCGGTGTGCCGCAGTTCCGTCGTCCGGATGAAATCGTCGTTGGCGATGTCGAGGGAGCGCCAAACCGGGCGCCACTCGTCCTCGACCAGGCGGTCGGCCCACTGCTGGGGTGAGACGTCATGGGATTCAGCGGTGCGAAGCACCTTCTCGCCGTGCTCGTCGGTGCCGGTCAGGAACCAGACCTTCTCGCCACGCTGGCGGTGCCAACGGGTCAAGACGTCGCCAGCCACCGTCGTGTAGGCGTGCCCGATGTGCGGGACGTCGTTGACGTAGTAGATCGGCGTCGTCAGATAGAAGGCCTTGCCCGTGTCAGTCACATCTCAAGGTTACCGAGTCGCGGCAAGCCGGTTCTCGCCCGATGATCACGCCGCCGGGGGGATGTCAATCAGCATCTTGCCGACCGCTCCTGCTTTCACGGCATCGTGTGCCGCGGCGGTGTCCTCGAGAGGGAACCGGACGACGCGCAGTGGCACGAGGTCGGATTCCCGCAACGCGGCGGTGATGTCAGCGATCGCGGCCTGCTTCGCGGCAGGGGGGATGGTGTACACCATCTCAAACTCGAGCCGCGCGTTCGCCATCATGAGGGCGCGAGGCAGTGCGACCGGCGCCGAGGGCGATGCATACGCGGCGATCGCGCCGCCCGCCGCGATGAGGTCAGCATCGGTCGCGAGGTTGGTGTCGAGGTTGACCTCGATGATGCGCGCCACCCCGTCCGGCGCCCACTCACGCACCCTCGCGGCGACGTCTTCGTCGCGATAGTTGACGACCAGCTGCGCACCAGCCTGGGTCGCGAGGTCGCCCTTGGCGGGACTGCTCACTGTCGCTGCTACCAGGGCCCCTGCGCGGCGGGCCAATTGGATTGCGGCGTTGCCGACTGCGCCCGCACCGCCCTGCACGAGTACTGTCGCGCCAGGCTCCAAAGGGCCATCCATGAACAGGCATCGGTGGGCCGTCATGAACGGAATGCCGAGGCCGGCGCCTAGATCGAATGATGCACTGTCAGGGAGTGCGACCGCCTGTTCCGACGGCAACGCGACGTACTGTGCGGCGGTCCCTGATGAGCGCTGCCATTGCGCCTGCCAGACCCAGACGCGTTCGCCGATGCGCGACTCGGCCACGCCCGAACCGACCGAGGCAATCGTGCCGGCCCCGTCCTGGTTCGGGATGATCCAGTCATGCCCCGACGCCCCTGCGCGGGATTTCCAGTCGGTCGGGTTGACGCCGGACACAGCTAGGGCGACAAGCACTTCACCAGCACCCGGTTCGGGGCGAGGCACTGTCTTGATCGTGATGGTGCCGGCGTCTGGCCCGGACGTGGGGTAGCCCGCGGCCAGCATCGAGGTGGGCAGATCGGTCACGGCGTCTCCTGCGTCTAGTGAGAGACACCTAGCCTTGCAGTCGGACGTCGCGTGGCGCTTTCCGGACGGGCGTAGAGGTAACCCTGAATCAGCAGCCGCTCGTAATCGGGCAGCGCGTCGCGTTGCTCGTCGGTTTCGACGCCCTCGACCACGCAGCTGATCGCGAGTTGTTCGGCCAGGCCGACCGTGGCTCGAACGAGAGTCATGGCGGTGGGGTCCGCAGGCAGCCTGCTAGTGAAGGACCGGTCGATTTTGATGCAGCTGATAGGAAGTTCAGCGAGATAGCGAAGTGATGCGTAACCAGTCCCGAAGTCGTCAAGTGCGAGCCCGACGCCGCGTTCCTTGAGGTCGCGCAGATCGGCGAGGTCCGCGGCGGTGGCGTCGAGGAGCACGGTCTCGGTGATTTCGATCGTGAGCCCGTGCGGGTCTAGCCCGCTCTCGGACAGTGCGTCGTCGATCCGCTGGTAGAAGCCCGGATTCGCGATGTCTCTCGCGCTGCGATTGACGTTCAGCACGAGGTGCGCCAGCTCGGGGTCGCGTCGCCACAGCACTGCTTGCGAGCACGCGACCTGCAACACCCTTTCGTCGAGCGCCGTGATGAGCCCGGTGCGCTCGGCGACTGCAATGACTTGAGCGGTGTCGAGGAAGTCCCCGGCCTCATCGCGTAGGCGCAACAGCGCTTCGACTCCGTAGACGGCGCTGGTCATCGGATTCACAATCGGCTGATAAAAGACCTCGACGGAGTCCTTGGCCAGTGCTCGCCGAATCGAACGCTCGAGGCGGCCGTGCGTCGCGGTGTCCGGCCGGTGTGCGATCTCGAAGAACCGGTGGCCGTTACCGCCGTGCGCCTTGATGTGATACATCGCAGCGTCGGCGTCGCTGAGCAGCGTGTCGGCGGTCGCGGCGTCATCGGCAATCCGAATTCCGATACTGACTGAGAGTGTGTGGTCTAGGCCGCCCGCCTGAATGGGCTCGGCGATAAGGCTCGCAATGCGGGCGCCGATCGTCTCTGCCAACTCCAGCGGCTCAAGGTGTTCGGGTATATCCAAGATGATCGCGAACTCATCTCCACCGATGCGGGCGACGGTGTCGTCTGCACGCGTCGCGAAAATCAGGCGTTGTGCGGCAAGGTTGAGCACGTCGTCGCCGACCGCGTGGCCGTAGTTGTCGTTAATCCGCTTGAAGCCATCAAGGTCACAGATCAGGACGGCGATGTGACCGCCTCGTGCGGTCCGGCGCAGGGCGTGCTCAAGTCGGTCATGGAGCAACCGGCGGTTCGGCAACCCAGTCAGCTCGTCATGCAGGGCGGCCTGTTGAAGGCGCTCCTCAACGGCCACGACGTCGGTCACGTCGCGCGACACCACGAGGATCGACGTCACTGCGTCGGACTCGTCACGGGCGAAAGGAGTTAGTCGCCGAGACAACCACCGGATTTCACCGTCGTAATGCCGCACCCGATGACGCAGCGACACCACCTCGCCGTCCGGCAGATCGTTTGCCTGCCCGTACGCACGTTCGAGGTGGAGCACATCCTGGTCGGGCATCAGTTCGTAAAGATCGTGCCCACCGAGTACCTGAACGACTTCCGGCGTGAATCCGATGAGCGGTTTGCCCGAACGGTTCGCGCGACTCAGTTGCTTCGTCGCCACGTCGTACAGGTGAATAGCATCGGGTGTCGCCGCAATGACCGCCTGCTGGTGGCTCAAGGCTTTGCTCAACTCGGCGTGAGCTTCGTGGGCCTTGACTTCGGCCTCGACGAGCTCGGTGACATCGGCGACGGTGCCAGCCATTTGAGTAACCACGCCATCAGCGTCACGCTCGACGACACCGTGAGCGTCGAGCCAACGCATCGCGCCATCGTTCGCACGTATCACCGGGTAGCGAATCGTCATAGGGACGCCGGTTTGCGTGAGGTGCTGGGTCGCCTCGACCACCGATGCGCGGCTGTCCGCAGGTACGCAGTTGTTCAGGACGTCGTACACACCGGTGAACGCACTTCGCTCGAGTCCATAGAGTTCCAGCAGCACGTCCGACACTGTGAGTGCGGGTGCGATGAAGTCATAGTTCCACGAGCCGACCCGGCTGATTCGCTGCGCGAGATGAAGCCGCCGAAGTTCCTCGTCGAGGTCGGCATCCGACGCGTGCGGGAGCCTCGGATGGCGCTCTGCCATGCATGGCTCCCCGCATCGATTCTCGACGAACTACCCGTTCGGTATCGACACGGAGGCTTGCGACTTAAATGGCCCTGGCGTGTGTTACACGCACATTTCGCAGGCTCAGCCGGGCGGGTCGGTTGGTCGCGGCGCGCAAGCGTCTTTCAACACTTTTTCGATCGGTGTCATACGCCCATACGCCCACGCCTCGTCCCATTCCGTGGCCGTCAGACTTCGGCGCGCCTTCGCGAGCGGCGCAGAGATCTCAGCTTGCTGGCTTGGCCGACGGGGCTCGTCGATGTCCTCGCGCGTGACTTCGGAAGCTGCAACGAGCTGCACCGCTAGCCGTGCCTCGCCGAGTTCGGCGAGTATCGCGGCGTAGTCATCGGCGAGATCGGTGAGGTTTGCAACCTCGTTGAACTCAAGAAACTGCGGCACGATCTGCACCATCAGCAGGCGCGCGTCAGCACACCTGCCCATGAGCCGCAGTGTGCACGCCATGTTCTGCTGTGTCGTCAGCCCGAGGGTGACATGACCGAGCTCATCGGAGACTTCGATCACCCGGCGTTCCAGTTCAAGCGCCCGCTCGTAGTTGCCCTGCGAGTGCGCAAACACCGAAGACTCCCCGAGGACTCTTACGTATTGCAACTGTGACGCCAGTCCGCCATCTGCTGTGTCTTCAGCGAGCGTCACCGCTTCTTCGAACAGACCGCTCGCAACGTCAGGGTTTCCGAGCTCCCATTCGATCGTCGCCCGGATCGCGATCGACCACGGCAACCTGCCGTAATCGCGAAGCTCGCGGAGAAGATCGACACCCTCCTGCGCAAACACCACCGCGCGGTCGCGTTCGCCCTTGCCGTGCAGAAACACTGCGATCCAGGTCAGGCAGTCCGCACGTTCGGCCCAGCGGCGACCACCGGAGCGCAGGATTGCATCCTCGAGCCACCGCACGGCCTCTGTCGAGTAGCGGGACGACCACCAAAAGTCGCAGGTATTTGCGCACAGCCCGAGGCCGACGCGGATCCGGTGGTCGTCGTCTGCGTGCGACTCGACTGCTAACGGCGTGGGTCCACCGAGAGCCCAGGCAAGTGCAGCACGCAAGTTGTCGTGTTCTGTTTCGAACCGGGTGAAGATCGCTTTGCGTTGATCAGTGAACATCAGAGAAACCCACTGCTCGCTGCTCTTGAGGTAGTGCTCGGAGTGGATTCGGCTGACGTCGTCCAGCTCACGATGAGCGGTGAGTTGGCCGTTCGCGTAGGCACGAATGGTTTCTAGCAGGGCGACCCTAGGTTCTCCGTCGGAATCGTCGCTGATCGTGACCAGGCTGGCGTCAACGAGTTCGGTCACGACGTCGAATACGTCGCGACTCACGTCGACGTCGGCCGTGATGCTCGCGGTGATGCTGGTCACCGCTTCGAGGTCGGCTCCACCAACGAAGATGCCAAGTCGGCGGAAAAACTGCTGCTGCGTGGCGTCGAGCAGGTCGTAGGACCAGCCGATCGTCGCGCGCAGGTTTTGCTGCCGGGTCGGTCGATCGGCGCTCGGTCCTCGCAAGTCCAACGCATCGTCGAGACGGCTAAGGATTGCTCGCGGGGTGAGAAGTTTGGTCCGCGCCGCGGCTAGTTCGATGGCGAGTGGTAGCCCGTCGAGCTTTCGGCATAGCGACACAACGTCTGCGACGTTGTCCGCCGTGAGGGCGAAGCTTGCCTTCACTCGCCGGGCTTGCTGAACGAAGAGTTGCACCGCTCCGGATGCTTCCGCGGCGGCGAGATCTGCATGCTCGGCTGCGACTTCGAGCGGCGGCACCTGGTGTTCATGTTCCGCGGCCAGGTGCAACGGGCGCCGCGTGGTCGCGACGACCACGGCATGTGGAGCTTCGCGCAGCAACTCCGCGACAACATTGTCGGCGCCCGAGAGTTGTTCGAGGTTGTCCAACACGAACAACGCACGCTTCTCGGCGATGTGAGCGAACAACGCGGGTGGCGTTCGACCTTCGGGCGGGACGTCGAGGACTTCGGCGATCGTGGTCCACATCACCTCAGAGGTGGTGACCGCGGCGAGTTGAACGAAGAAGACGCCGCCCGGGTACTGGTCGATGAGGCTCGCGCCCACTCCGATCGCGAGCCGGGTCTTGCCCGACCCGCCAGGGCCGGTCAGCGTCACCAGCCGCACATGCGCGGAGCCCAGGAGGGCAGTCAGTTCAGCAAGCTCGCCGTCGCGACCCACCAGTTCCGTGGCAGGCCGCGGGAGGCTGGATGCCGACCCAAGTGTCTTTAACGCTGGGAAGCCGTCGAGCAACCCGGCGCCGCTCAGCTGGTACAGCCGTTCGGGCGCAGGGAGGTCTTTGAGCCGAAACGACCCGAGCTCCCGCAACTCGATCTCAGGCGGCAGGCCAGCGCCGACAAGTCCCGCGGTCACTGCCGACACGACCACCTGCCCGCCGTGTGCGGCTCCAGCGATCCGTGCGGCGCGATGCACGTCCATGCCGACGTACCCGCCGTCATGCACGCCCGGAGTGCCGGTGTGAATACCCATCCGAACTCGCACGGAGACCCCAGCCGGCCAGACTCTCGCCGCTAGTCCGTGCTGCGCCTGCACAGCAGCGGCGACCGCAGCCGGCGCAGTCTCGAAAGCCACAAAGAAACTGTCACCCTCGGTGCCCATCTCAGTGCCGCCGTGTGCTGCCCACGCCGCCCGCAATACCTCGCGCTGCGCGCTCAGCACCTCCGCGTAGGGCACGCTGCCCAGACGTGACAGCAACGCCGTCGAACCCTCAATATCCGAAAACAGCAGCGTCACCGTGCCCGTCGGCATCGCGCGCGTCACGACGACCCTCCCCGGATTCGGCGAGTCACTCACCGGTGACCACGTTGTCTGCGGTGGCGTGCAGGATCGTCTTCATCTGGAATGGTGTGAGGCCGGGGTGCGCGCCGAGGATTCTGGCGGCGTAGCCGGCGATCACCGGAGCGGCAAAACTGTTGCCGGTCGCCTTGATGACCGACCCGTTCAGCCACGCGACGTCAACGTCGATGCCGGCGGCCCCGAACTCCACAGGGGGTTCGGGGTTATAGGCGAAGCCCGCCGAATCCGACCCGGGCCGGGCAGCCACAGACAACACCGATGAATACAGCGACGGATAGCTGGCTGACGGGAGATTGTTCGCCGCTGCGACCAGGATGGTTCCTTGAAAGTTGGCCTGGTCCGCGAGGTCATGCAACAACCCGAAGTACTCCATGCTTTTCGTGCTGAGGCTCAAGTTCACGACGTCCATCTGATTATCTATGGCCCATCGCAGCCCTTCCGCAAACACGAGACCTTTCGCGGTGAGTCGCTCACCGAGCACCCGAACGCTGTAGAGCTCGCAGTCCGGCGCCAGGCGTCGAATGATCCCCGCGCACGCAGTGCCGTGGCCGAAGAGGTCGTCGTGGGGGCCTTCGACGATCCTTACGCTGCCTGCAACATCTGGGTCGTACTCCAGCGCGACTCCACCGCTGATCGCGCCGACTAGGGGGTGGGCTGCGTCGACGCCGCTGTCCACGACGGCGACTTGGACGTTTCGCCCGGTGCTGTCTCCCCACGCCCATTCCGGTGTGATGGGCAGCGCCAGCCCCTGCACCGTGGGGAGCCGATCGGGCGCAAAGGGCTCCGACCACATGGGCTGCTCCACGTCAGCGCCTCGTATGCGCGACGAACGTCGACAGCAACTCGATGGCGGTGCGCTGCTCGTCTGGTTGGAGCCCCTTCAACTGACTCACCGCCGCATCAACATCAGTGGGCACCGGCGCGCCCGCGGGATGCGCGGATGCCTGGATGCACAGCGCGGCATGAGACGACAGGAGGGACAGCAGCGCCATGTCCTGGCGATCGGATGAAGCTGCGGGGTCGAGCAATTGGATCACGCCGAGCGTGTCGCTCGCACCCTCAATCGGGACCGCCAGGATCGACGTGGGTACGTAGCCGGTCGACACAGCGACACCCATCTCGAAACGCGCGTCGGCTTGCACGTCTTCGATGCCGATGGGTTGTCCCGAGGAGACAACCCATCCCGCAATGCCGCGATTCACCGGGAGCCGGGTCCCGACGATCTGGTCGGCTCCAGCGCCAGTTGCCGCGACGAACGTCAAATGGCTCTCGTCCTCGTCGAGGAGCGCCACAGAGCAGGCGGCCGCGCCAAAGAGCGCCATCGCGAGCGCCGTGGTCGAACTCAGCAGCTCGACGGCAGGCGAGCCGGTTTCGGGGCCGTGCGCCCCCGACGTCCGGCCGGACGCATCATGATCTGCCGGCACGCTCAACCTCCATGAGCCTCGGCGGTGGGCCGATCTGGCTGCACCACGAGGATAGGCCGCGGCAAGTGTCGGGAATCCGACAAGAGATCTGTCAGCTGTTGGGCAGCGCCAGCGGTTGCCATCAAGCCATACTTCTGGAACAGCGGCAGGGGGTGCCGTCCACAGTCGAAGGAGTTTCCGATGACCGACAAGATTCAAGAGCTCCACCCGGACGACACCGAGGGCCACTCACACCTGATCGCGGACGTCGAACGGGACGAGACCGACGACGCCGAGGGTCACTCACACTTTATCGCAGACACCGAGAAGGACGAGACCGACGACTCCGAGGGTCACATGAGCAGGATCGCGGACGCCGAGCGGGACGAGACCGACGACACCGAGGGCCACGCACACCGCGCTTAATCCAAGCTGCGCTGGGGGGCGCGCCGCCGAATCGACCTGGTAGCTATCTGCCAGGTCGATTTGGTGGTTGTGGAGGAAGGGACGGATGGACGAGCGGCAGCGGGTCGAGGTACTAGCACGCTGCGCACTGTTCAGTGCGTTGCCCCAGGTGGCGCTTCAACAACTAGCCGCGCAGGCCGCCCTCAGAAACTATCGTCGCGGGCAGATCCTGTTTGCCGAGAGTGACCCCGGTGACTCGTTGCTAGCAGTCGTGTCGGGCAGTCTCAAGGCTTACTCGACCACCGAGCACGGCGATGAATTCCTCCTTGCGGTCGTCGGCCCGGGCGAGACGTTGGGCGAGCTTGCTCTTGCCGACGGGGGCCTGCGGTCGGCAACGGTGTCGGCGCTAACCGAGGCATCGGTGCTGCGAATCTCGAGAGACGCAGTTCTCGAAGTCGCCCGCTCTGAGCCGGCGCTCATGGACGCCCTGCTTCTTGCGTTGACGTCCGTGATCCGGCGACTCAATGGCCACGCCGCCGACCTGGCTTTCCTCGACTTGCCACGCCGGGTCGGCAAGCTGCTGCTGGCGCAGCGCGAGGCCGCACACGCAGGCGCCAAGGGCGCCTCATTAACCCAGACCGAGATGGCCGCCCGCGTCGGTGCGTCAAGGCAAAGCGTGAACGCGGCTCTCCAGGAGTTTCAGCGACGCGGTTGGATACGGCTCGCTGCTCGCGAGATCACCGTGCTCGACCCGGGCGCCCTTGCCAGCTTCGTTGCGTGAGTCTTACCCCAACCACCCCGCGCCGAGGCGCAGCGTGGGCGCGAGCGCCGGCGATCCGAAGACCGGGCTCCCGTCATCGCCGACGGCCTCAACGGCGTGCAGTACGGCGCGCACCGTGCTTGACACCGGTATCTCCGCGAACGCCCCAACCCACTCGCCGTCCCGCAAGACATAGCCCGCAACGGCAATGTCGATGCGACCGCTCACCCCGCTGATGCCCGAACGCTCGCCGGTCATTTGCTGGACGTAGACGAGATCTCCCGAGGCCGATAGGAGCTTGCTCAGGGCGGCGGTCGGTTCCATGACGAGGGTGGTCGGGGCGACGTCGGGCGCCGACTTGTAGCTACCGCGGTACGCGTTTCCAGTCGATGCCTCGTCGTCGAGCAGCGTGACAGTCGACTGCAGCATTCCGCAGACGACGCCGCTCTCGATCAGCGACGTCGTTTGCCGCGCGACCCCTTCGTCGTCAAAGTGCCCAGCGCGTTTGGACGTCGGGTGGTGACCGTCATCGATGAGCGTCACACTCGGTGAGCCGACGGTCGATCCGAGGCCCCCTGCGAGTGGGCCGCGACCGGCTCGGACGAGTGGCGCGACCAATGCTCGACCGGCGGCCGCGATGAACGCGGCAGCGACCGCGGGGCCGCAGATGACCGGCGCGTCCGTGGGCACGACGACGCGCGGACCCAGCAACCGGACGGCGCGCTCGACGGCTTCGGTGGCGACCCGTTGCGGGTCGACGTCGCCGTGTATCGGTACCCACTGGTATCCCGAGCCCGATGCCGTGATCGAACCGTCGTCGCCGATGACATCGACCCAAAGCTCGACGAATGACCTCTCCTGGTGAACGCGCAGCCCTGTCGTCGCGGCGATTTCAATCGTCGAGTGCTCGTCGCGGTAGGTGGCATTGTCGATCAGGCGCACCCGCGGATCGACAGTCGTGGCGTAACGGGCGAGGTCGGTCGCAGTCGCGAGACGGGCGGCCAATGCGCTCGGTGCGGCTACGCGTTTGGTACTCGTTGCGGTCGAGGGTTTTGGAAGTTGGCTTGCGCGATTCGGTTTGCTCAACTCGGCGTGCGATCGTGCTTGCTCGACGCAACGAATGAGTCCGGACTTGCCGAAGTCGGTCGTCGACGCGTATCCGATGCGCTGGTCTTTGATCAGGCGCACACCGACACCGAGCGTCTCAGATTGGTCGACCTGCCGGATCGCGCCGCCGGTCTCAGCTTGGATCGTGGTCACCCGCCGGTCGACGCCGTATGCCTCGATCTCCTCGCCTGCGCGCTGCATGGCGAGCACGGCGTCCAGGGCGTCGCTGAGATCCATTAGGCGTTGCCTGTGACGATGAGGGCGGCGATACGCACCGTCGGGCTGCCATACGAAATCGGCACCCACTGGCCGTCCTTCCCGCACATGGCCTCGGTGAACGCGAGATCGTCGCCGACCGCATCGATCGCTTCGAGCGCCCTGAAGCTGTTGCCGATCAGGGTCACGCCACGCAGTGGTGCGGCAAGTTGCCCGTGGTGGATCAGGTAGGCCTCGCTCGCGGTGAAGGTGAAGTCTCCCGTCGCAGTGTCGACCTCCCCACCGCTGAGCCGTGCGACGTAGACGCCGTGCTGGACGTCATCGACGATTGCGGTCGCGGCTTCCGTACCACGGTCGAGATAGGTGTTGCTCATCCTGCACACGGGCGCGAAGTTGTACGACTCCCGCCTGCCGTTGGCAGTGTGCGGAACCGCGAGCTTCGCAGCGGCGGCCGCGTCCGTCAGCGCGGCGACCTGGACGCCTTGGTCGATCAGTACGGTGCGCTGCGAGGGCCGCCCCTCGTCGTCCATGCCATAAGACCCGAACCCTGCACGCTTCGACGGATCATCGACGATGCTGACCTGGCGTCCAGCGAGAGTTTTTCCTGCGGTAGTGGAGAAGCACGATGTCCCGCGACCGATCAGGTCGGCTTCAAGGCCGTGGCCGCAGGCTTCATGAACGAGCATGCCGCCGGCAGAAGGCCCCAACACGACCTGGGTCTTGCCCGACTTCGGCTCGATGCCCGCGAGTTGCGACAGCGCCCGTGTCGCCGCGGCCGCTCCGATGTCTTCGGGCAGGTGCTGTTCGAAGAGTTCGAAGCCGCCGCCGATCCCGGGTCCGTCGAAGCCACGTCCTTGAACGTCGCCGTCGCGCGCGACCACCCGGCAGGTAACCCGGGCCCGCGTGCGCACGTCATACATCGGGTCGCCTTCGCGCCGTACCACGAACACGTACTGGACGACGTCGACGTAGGTCACCGACACCTGGCGGATGCGTGGATCGACGGCCCGCGCAGCCTCTGCAGTGCGCTTCACTGCCGCCACCTTCTCGGCTATGTCAACAGCATCAACCGATACGCGTGACCGTTGCACTTGGCGTGCAGATCTGCCAGGAGGCAGATTTGCACGGCTGTGTGGGGCGTCGAGCGACTGGCCGATGGAGGTCGCGGCGACTCGTGCGGCGTCCTTCAGTCCCTGCGCGGTGAGCAGGTTCGTCGAGGCGTAGCCACGTGGGCCGCCCTCGCCGAAGCGCACACCGGCGCCCACATCGCGGTCGCTACGCGCCTCGAGCGAACCGGCCTCGAACCGCAGCGTCAGGCTGTCACGGTGCTCAACAAAGACTTCGCCCCCGCGCTCTTGGATCTGCGCAAGAACGGAGGCGGTATCGGATTCATCCAGGCAGACAAGCGGCGATCCCGAGTGAGGTTGCGACCGTGCGCCCACCTCACACCATCCTGATCTTCCGGCTGAGCTTGCGGGCGGGACCGCTAGTCGTGGCGGCCGGTGGTGGCGACGCTGACACCGACGACGATCATTGCGACCCCGCCGGCACCGCCGACAGCGGCCAACCGCCGAGGATTCTTGGCGAACCAGCTGCGGATGCCGGCCGCGGCCAGCACCCAGATCGAGTCGGAGATCAACGCGATGCCGAACGCGACCGCCGACAGCAGGAGCATCTGCTCGGGGACGTGGCCAGCTTTGCGATCGACGAACTGCGGCAGCACTGCGCCGAAAATGATGAGCGCTTTCGGGTTGGCGAATCCGACCACGAACCCTTGCCGGACAGCTCGCCAGCGCGACATCGGCGCACTCGCAGTCGCACCGAGGGCGTTTGCTAGATCGTGGCGATGACGGACGGCCTGCACGCCGAGCCAGACGAGGTAAACGGCACCCACCAACTTGACGGCACCAAATGCAAGGTCGGATCGCTGCACCAAACTGCCCAACCCGAAGGCCACCAGCACGGCGACCACGTACACACCGAACCCGTTGCCAACCACGCTGGCGATCGCAGGACCGCGACCGAGTGACAGCGCTCGCCCGATCAAGAACAGCACGCTCGGCCCGGGGATCACCACCAGCACTAGCGCGGCAACCGCGAACGCTGCGAGGTTGCTACCGGAAACCATGGCGGCAACCTACAGGTGCGCGCGGGTCGAAATCGCGCGCATTTGCGGGCGGTGCTGGCCTAGAGCGCGCAGTATTGGTGCTGCGGCGCGATCACACGCTCCAGAGGGCTCGGGTCGGTGGCATCCGCGCTGCGCGGATTGCTGGTAGCAGTCCGGCGACGGCGCCGATGATCAACGCGGCTCCGAGTCCGCCGCCCCATGCGATAGGCGGGACGACAATTGCCCAGCCTTTCGTGCTCGCATAAATCGCCGTCGCAAGCGCGCCGGTACCGACGCCCACCGCGCCGCCGATGACTGCGAGCAAAATCGCCTCGGAGAGAAACTGCGTGCGAATGTGACCCTTGGTTGCGCCGAGCGCGCGACGCAACCCAATCTCGGAGCGCCGCTCTAAGACCGAAATCACCATGATGTTCGCGACACCGATCGCACCGACCAGCAACGCGACCGCGCCGAGCCCGAGGAAGAGACCGTTCAACGCACTCTTGGTCTCGGCGCGGGCGACGAGGGCGGCTGAGGGCTGGCTGACATTCACTTGGTTCGGCGCTTCGGGATCCGCAGTGGCGGCGAGTACCTGTTGGACGGCCGCGACTTGGTCGGTGTTCGCGCGCAAATAAATGGTCGAGGGATGGCCGTCGAAGCCGAGATACGTCTTCGCCGCCGGGAATCCAACCAGCATCGCGGCATCAAGTTCTGGGGCAAGCACCGCGGGCTTCAAGATGCCGACCACGTAAAACCACTGTTGGCCGGCCCAGATGCGTTCACCTGGGTAGAGCCGGTCGATGCCGAGCCGGCTAGCGGCTGACGAACCGAGCACCGCAACGGGTTCGGTCGCGGTCGCCGCGTTGAGGTAGGTCCCTGTGGCGAGCGTGGTGCCAACGGTGGCGGGCAGGTCGAGGGTCGTCGCCAGCACACTCAAAGCATTGGTCTGGATCGCCGGGATCAACGGGTTGCGATAAACGCTCGCGGTCACCGATCCGGTCGCCTGGACGGCGGTGACCGGCCCGATGCGCGAGATCATGCCTGGCGCCGCAACCGGGAGTTCGGCACTCTGCCCGAACACCGTCTGCCCGTTTGTCACGGTCAGCAGGTTGGTGCCGAGCTTGTCGATCTCCGCCAGCAACCCTGCTTGCGAGGACGCCGAGAGACCGAGAACGGCGACTACTGCCGCGACGCCTATCGCAATGCCTAGTGCCGAGAGGGTGGCCCGCAGTTTGCGGGTGCGGAGTCCGATGCTCGACAGACGCGCGAGATCGCTGACCCGCAACCGCCCCGCCGTCCGCGGAAGAACAGCCGTCGTCATGCCGAACTTCCGGCCAGCGCGGTGTCGGCCACGATGCGCCCGTCGCGCATGTGAATCTGCCGGGGCATCCGGGCAGCGATATCACGGTCGTGGGTGATGACGACGATCGTGGTGCCGGCGCCATGGAGGTCTTCGAGCAGCGTAAGGATCGCTTGCCCTGTTGTGGTGTCGAGGTTGCCGGTGGGTTCGTCGGCCAGCACGATCGCCGGGCCCCCGACGAGTGCGCGCGCGATCGCCACCCGCTGGCGCTGCCCACCCGAGAGTTGAGTAGGCCGCGCCCTGAGCCGATCGGCCAAACCAACCTGATCGAGCGCCTCGATCGCCGAGCGTCGCCGGTCGCGAATCGCCGCGCCGGTGTACAACAAGCCGTCGGCGACGTTGTCGAGAATCGTTGCGTGCTCGGCGAGAAAGAACTGCTGGAACACGAAGCCGATCCGGCTGCCTCGGAGCCGCGACAACTCGCGATCGCTCAGCCGTGCGACGTCCATGCCGGTGATCCGTACCGTGCCACTCGTCGGGCGATCAAGGGTGCCGATCAGATGCAATAAGGTCGTCTTCCCTGACCCAGACGGCCCTACGACGCCGACGAGTTCGCCCGCGCTGACGCTGAAGCTCACGCCATCGAGGGCGGTCACCGGCGGTTCGCCGGCGTACACCTTGCTGACGTCTTCGAGTTCGAGGACAAGCGTCATGAGCCGGGCACCACCACACGCGAGCCCGCGTGCACGCCGGATCCGGAGACTTGGACGAGCCCGTCGGCGTCGTCGAACAAGCCGAGCGTCACGCCGACGAGTTGATGGGTGCCGTCTGCTGCGACGACCTCGACGGCGTAACCGCCGCCGGTTAGCGCGAGCAGCGCCGCCACTGGCACGACCAACGCATCCGTCACGCTCGCGGTGGTGATCGCCACCAGCACAGGAGCTTGGTCCAGAGTGCCGGTCGTCGCCGGATCGGTTGGAGTGACATCGACTTCGATCGTCGGCGTCGTTGACTGTCCCTGACCGTTGCCCGCAGGGGCAGTCGCCACCGTGCCGACCGTCGAAACCACACCTGGAGTGGTGCTGTTGTCTGGCAGCGTGATGGTGACCTGGTCCCCCACCTTGACCGACGCTTGCTGAGTCGCGTCCAACGCGACGACCACTTGGCGCGATGTCGACGTCGCGGTGGCGACAGATGCGCCGGGCTGGGCCGTAGCACCCAACGTTGCTGTGACTGCGGTGATGCGTGCCGCCGACGGCAGGAACATGATCTCATCGGCGGTGAGGACGCCGGTTTGGGCAATGCCCACGTGGGCTTGCAGTTTCATCACCGCGGCGGCGGTTGCCGCACTGAAGGCTTGGCCTGCCAATGCCGCGGCGGTGCCGTCACCGAGCTCGACCAGGGCTGCATTGAGTTCTTGTGCGTCGGGACCACTGATTCCGGCAACCATCGTGCGGTAAGCAGGAACTGAACCGGTCAGCAATACGACTGGCTCTCCGCCGACCGCGTACAAGACCTCACCGGGCTCGATGACGTCGCCGGCGGCCGGCAGTTGGCTGAAGTTGCCGGCAGCTTGGTTGATCAGGCTGTAGCTGCCGGCGTAGCCGAGAGTTGCATTGACGTTGGTTTGTGCTGACAGTGATCGCTGCGCGATGGTGGCCGTCGATGTCGCCGCTGCGTTGTCGACACCCGCAGCCTTCGCCGGCGCTTTGCGACCGAAGAGTGCGATGCCGCCAACCACTGCGCCGATTACCACTACGACAACAACGGCAGCGACTACGAGACGCCGCGAAAATCCTCCCCGCGCACGCGTCATGAACTGCCCGGCTCCTCGAGTGTGATGAATGCGGAGGCGGTACCACCACCACCGCCCCCGACCGACTCTCCGACCACCCCGTCGATCGACGCGATCACGCCCGCCGCAGGAGCAACCAGGGTCGTGGCGCCCAGGGCGAGTTCAGCAGATTGCAGTTGTGCTTGCGCACCCGTCACATCGTCGCGGGCGCTTGCGAGGGCGGTCGATCGCGGCGGTTCGGTATGCACCGCGTCGGCCGCTTTAAGCGCGTCAAGTTGCTGCTGTTGAACGGTCACGTTGTTCTGAGCCTGATGGAGCGCCTGTGCGTCGTGCAACGCGGACGCCGCCGCACTGTTTTGTGCGTTCGTCACATTGGCCGCCGCCGCATGCACCTGCTGCACGTCTCTGAGCGCGGTCGTCGCCTCGCTGTCTTGCGCGGCAGCCACTGCGGCCGTGTCGGCCGCAATCTTCACCGGATCGGGATGCGTCTGTGCCTGATCAGCGGCGAGCTGCGCTTGCGCCGCAGAAACCTGCTGAGCAGAGTCTGTCGCGTCCTGATTGGTCTGCGCCTCACTGTCGGCGAGCGCCTGCTGGGCCGCATTAAGCAGATCGTTCTGCGTTGCGGCGTCCTGACCAGCCTGGGCTTGCGCGTCGGTGACCGCCTGCTGCGCGTTGGTCACTACGGCCGCGGCCTGCGTCTCACCAAGGTTGAGTTGTGCTTGCTCCTGAGGCGTCAGGCCTTGCGTCAACGCTGCCAGCGCAGTCTTTGTCTTGTCGAGGTTGGCCTGCGCACTCGTGACCGCGATCCGTGCCGCAGTTCCGTCAACGGCCGCCAGCGCCTGACCCTTGGTGACGCGGTCACCGACCTTCACCATGACCGCCGTGAGCACGCCCTGCACTGAGAAATTCAGTTGGACGGCGACACCTGAACTCGCAACGAACGGCATTGCGGACGCCGACGGTGCTGGTTGCGTTAACGGTGGCGGCGATGAACTCGTTGCGGGTGCGCCGCTCGCGACCGGCGCTGTTGCAGCCGGCGGCGTCGCGCCCGGCGATGTTGCACCGGGCGACGCCGCCTCGCCGTCGGCGCTCGTCAAACACAGGCCGAGCCCGACGATCCCCACGACCGCCAGGCCGATGCCGCCCGCAACGGGCTTCACGGGCCACTGCTTCCGGTCGAGCCTCCGCGCGCGAATGGCTGGAGCGACTCACAAGCGTTCTGGGCGGCGATGAACTGTGGCGCGTTGGGATCCGCGCCGCTGCCGGCCCTGACGGTCTCGCGAATCGAGCCGCCGACGAACACCGGGTCGGGGTAGCTGGGCACCCCATGCGACCTGATGCACGCGGCGTACGCCAACGCTTGTGCCTGCAGCTGGGGATCCACCGTGCCACCAGTCGCATGACCTTCGGGCGACAGTGCTTTGCACGCCGTATCTGCCGCGACGAACGTTGGCGAACCCGGGTCGAGATCAGAGTTTGGATTCGTGTTATTGATCTGGAACCCGCCGTTGACCGGGTCAGGGAAATCCGGGATTCCATGTGCTCGCATGCACTGCGCGTACTTCATGGCGTCCGGCTTCACATCGGCGACCGGCGACTTAGTGGTGGACGCCGCGCTAAGTGTCGCGACACTTGGCGTTGCGGGTCGGCCGCTGCATCCCGTGGTCCACAACGCGAGTCCGACGACCGGAGCAACCCACATCTTCCTCATCGCAAGTTCCCTCTCTGCGTCAGCTTGTTTCGCAGAAAGGCTAGGTACGACGACAGTTGGGGTCGTCACCCTGGCGAGCCATCTGTGCTGTCACTCGCGAGAGGGACGTCGCAGTTGCAGTCACACATGAGAGGGATGCGAATCACGGCGCACCGCCCTTCGACCCACCACTTAGTGCGGCCAGTCCCGACGACGTCTGGCACAACGTGTCGGCGTTGATAAACGGTGCACCTTCGGTGTCAATACCGTTGATCGCTACGTGTTCGCCTCGACTGTCGAAGACCGGATCGGCAAAGTTCGGAAAACCGTGCGTCCGCATGCACGCGGAGTACGCCAACGCCGCTGCCTGCAGCTGTGGACTCACGGTGACGCCAGCAGCGCCACCTGGCTCGAGCGACACGCACGCCTTCTGTGCCGCGACAAACGCTGGCGACGCCGGATCAAGGTCAGGGTGGGCCTTCACGTCGATATGAATAGGGCCCTGGATCAGGGAAGTCGGGCACGCCGTGCGACCGCATACATTCCGCGTGGGCGAGCGGTGATGCCGCATTCTTCGCCGATGTCGAGGTGGTCGATGACGGAGTCGACGTGGTGCCGAGCTGTGCGACACGAGGTGGTACGGGTTTGCCGCTGCAAGCCGTTGTGATCAGTGCACCGCACGCGATGCTCGTAATGACGACGGCCGACCGCGCCACCGACGCGCACTGTCGGCGCCTGTCAAGGCCTGACTGCTTTGAGCGCCGTAACACGTCGATGCTCGTCTTCCTGCTTGGCCGATTCGTAGTCTCTGTTTTACGACAGCAGTGGTGACGCTGTGGTGACAGAACTTGACACCCCTTTGTCACCCGCACGGTCTTCGCTGCGGCGTGCGCCGGCGTCGTCCGCGGCTGCACTGCGCCCCGCCTACGATTCGCCCGGCGTAAGGCCGGCAGCTTGCGCTTGCGAGGGGCACGCCTGAATAGCGGCGAGGATGCTCGGCGAGGTCTTTGTCAGGCCGGGCGGAGGTGTGACCTCGCCAGTGGTGGGGTTCGGATCGGGGAAGTTCGGTACGCCATGAGCACGGATGCAACGAGCCAGCCCGAGGCGTGCCTGGATCTCCTGCGTACTGACGGCCGAACTCTTGCCCCCTGCGATCCCGGCCCGGTCCAATGCCGAGCGGCAGGCGGTGATGGCCTGATTCACCACACCGTCGGAATAGCTCTTGAGAGCACTCTTGTCCAAGATCGCTTGGCCCGCTGCCGGGCCGTCTGTTGCGACAGCCGGATCCGGGAAGTTGGACAGGCCGTGCGCGCGCATGCACTCCCCAGCAAGGTGCACGGCGCTGGCCGGTGCGGTGGAGGCGGCCACTGACGCGGTCAGCTGTGCGACCGGCGGCGATGCGGTTCGCGAACTGCACCCCGCAAGCAGCAGCGTCGACAGTGCCAGGCCGCCGATTGCGAGCTTGGAAGTCGTGGTGGTCATGACGCGCTCGCCGTTGCTGCGTATGCGAGGTAGGCGTCATTCGAGGGAATGTAGGGAGGCCGATATTGCGCGCACGCTTGGTTAGCGGCCTCGAACTGTGGCGAACCTTGATTGACTCCTAGCGACGCGGGATCCGGTATGCGACCGCTGGCGTCGGGGTCGGGGAAGTTCGGCACGCCGTGGCTGCGCACGCATTGTGAGAACTGCAAGGCCTGCGCCCCATTGAGCCGCTGTTGCGTGACAGAAGACGCTGGCAGCAGGTGCTGACAGGTGTTCTGCGCTGCCTGCAGCCGTGAGCTACTCACTCCGAGCTGTTGCGTCGTGATCTTTGTTTTGTCGAACACGCCGCTACTGTCAGGGTCGGGCCAGTTGGAGACACCATTCGAGCGCATGCACTGGGCGAAGCTCACCGCTCCGTCCTGCGGCGTCGTCGCCACGTGACCCGCCGAGCGAGTAGTGCAGGCCGTCAGTATGAGCGCAGCCGAAACCAGCCCTGCAAGTGCGATCCCTCTCACGTGTGTCACCCGTCTGACCCGCTGTACGGAAGGCCCGCCGGTATCAACTTTTCGCAGGTCTGCTGGGCCTGAGTGAACGGCGCCGAGCTCGTGTCGAGGCCGGCCGGCGGGGTGAACTTCACGCTGCCGTTGGGGAACGTGGGATCAGGAAAGTTCGCGATCCCGTGTGAACGCATGCAGGCGGCGGCGCTGAGGTAGTCCTGCCGCTGCTTCGCGGTGAGCTGCACTGGCGACGGACTCGGGGCCACGCTAGGTATCAGGTTCTGGCACGGGCCGTCCTCTGCGGCCCGGGTCTGCGCCACGCTGTACCCGGCTTGCTGCAACTTCGACTTGTCGAACGCTCCGTTGCTCTCGGGGTCAGGCCAGTTCGGCAGCCCATTCGCGCGCATGCAGCGAGCGAACGCGAGCGCTCCCGTGCCAAGCGCGGCTGCGCCCGACGCGCTTGAGGAGGTGCTGGGATTTGCCGTCGTGCTGAGCCGAGCCACCGAAGCTCCCGATGAGCCGCCGCTGCACGCGGCAACCAGTGACCCCATCGCCGCGAGTATCGCTGCGGCCAGCACCCCTCGGCGTCCATCTGTTCGCTTCATGGAGGCGACGCTACGAACGGGCCGATGACACTGAGATAACACCGAACGCCGCTGTCATGGCCGTGTTATCGCACTTCCGTCACCATGGAGCTATGAGGGTGCTGGTCGTGGAGGACAACGCAGTGGTCGCCGATGCGGTGGCCGAGGGACTGCGCGACCAGGGAATCGCTGTCGACCTCGCATACGACGGCGTGAGCGGGCTGGAGAAGGTGACCGTGAACGACTACGACGTCGTCGTCTTAGATCGCGACCTTCCTCGGTTGCACGGCGACGAATTGTGCGAGCAGATTGTGAATTCGCCGTGCACGAGCAGGATCCTGATGCTCACCGCGGCGGGGCAGGTCGAGGACCGCGTCGACGGATTGAACCTCGGCGCCGACGACTACCTCGCCAAGCCGTTCGCTTTCTCCGAACTCGTGGCGCGGGTGCGCGCTCTTGCACGTCGCAGTCCGTCGGCACCACCCGTGCTGACGCGAGGAGATCTTATCGTTGATCGGATTCGTCGCGCTGTCACACGCTCGGGCCGACCTGTACCGCTGGCGCGAAAGGAGCTCGGCGTACTCGAAGTGCTCATAACAGCGGACGGCGGGGTGGTGAGCTCCGAGCAGTTGCTCGAGCAGGTGTGGGATGAGAACGCCGATCCGTTCACGAACACCGTCGCGGTCACTGTGCTGCGCCTGCGCAGAAAGCTCGGCGACCCGCCGCTGATCGACACGGTCATCGGTGGCGGGTATCGGATCCCGTAGCGATGTCGCCGACCAGTTCTCGACGCAGATTTCTCAGCCGGCGCAGTGTGCGGGCTCGGATCGCACTCGCATGTGCGGGGTTGTTTCTGATCACCGGCTCGGCGTTCGTCGCCGTCACTTACACACTCGCCGACCACACCTTCGCCGCAGGTTCCGTCGCGCGCCAAGCTGTTGTGAACCAGACGGACACCAACACCACCCCCGACCAAGCGCAGCTCGCCAAGATCTGCCAGAAACTGCAGCTCAGTGGCGCGGGTACCCAAGCCCAGCTTGCGCAATGCAAGGAAGTCTTCGCCGGAGGTGCCCAAGCGGGCGCGGTCTTCCAACGGGACCGCGACCTCCGTCAACTACTGCTGTGGTCGCTGGTCGGTCTCGCCGGCGGCACCGTCATCGCCGGTGCGCTGGGATGGGTGATCGGGCGCCGAATCCTAAGCCCGCTGCACAAAGTCACCAGCGCCGCCCAACGCGCATCGCAAGAACATCTCGATGAGCGCATCGAACTCGACGGACCGCAGGACGAGCTCAAAGAGCTCGCGGACACCTTCGACGACATGCTGGATCGGCTTGATCTCGCCTTCGCCAGCCAGCGGCGATTCGTGGCGAACGCTTCGCATGAGTTGCGAACCCCGCTGACGGCCATGCGTACCCTCATTGATGTCGCGATGGCCAAGCCCACCAGAACCACAGAAGGACTCGAGACTCTCGTCGGCCGTGTCCGCGAAGCAGTGGATCAATCGGAGGCGATCATCGACGGCCTGCTGACCTTGGCGCGATCTGACCGCGGACTGACCATTCGCGAACTGGTCGACCTCGAAGCCGCGGCACTCGATGCCATCGACCAGACGAGTGGCGCGGCAAGAGAATCCGAAATCACCGTCGATGCCAACCTGTCAGCGGCTCTTTTAGCCGGCGACCGGGTACTCGTGGAGCGCCTTGTCGCGAACCTCGTTGACAACGCAATCCGGTACAACTTCGAGGGCGGATCAATACAGATCGAGACCGGCGTCGACAACGGGGACTCGTACATCTCGGTCAGCAACTCCGGGCCACTCGTTCCTGAATCTAAACTCTCCTCCTTGTTCGAACCGTTCACCCGTCTCGGGCAACGCGTCACAAACGATGAGGGCGTCGGACTCGGGCTTTCTATCGTCGCCTCTGTGGTAGCTGCGCATGGCGGCCGCCTCGAGTCAGAGGCCCTGCGAAACGGCGGGTTGAAGATCACGGTGCGGTTCACGACGGCTATCGAACCGTCGGCGGTCGCGGGTCGCGCCTGACCGTCGTTCAGGAGTTACCGGGTTGCATTCAGGAGTTGCCGGTGCCCGTCTGGGCACCGCCAGCCGCGCCCTGACCTGTCTGGCCTTCGCTGATGCCACCATTCCCCAGCTGTAGCGACTGGCAGGCCTTCTGCGCGGCAATCATCTGGGGCGAGTTGGGGTCAATGCCCGTGACGTGGAGTTGCACGCCGCCGCCACTAAATGTCGGGTCGGGGAAGTTCGGCACCCCGTGCGAGCGCATGCAAGCGGAGAACTTTAGGGCCTGCGCCTGTTGCGCGGCACTGACGGTGCCGCTCTGTCCGCCGCCGGGCGCGAGCGACTGGCACGCCTTCTGCGCGGTCTGCATTCGCGGCGAGTCGGGATCGAGGTCGGATCCGGGACCGCCCTTGATTTGCAAGCTGTTGCCCACCGGATCGGGGAAGTCAGGCACACCATGGGCACGCATGCATTCGGAGTAGGCCAGTAACCCCGCTGCGCCAGTGGGTGCTACGGAGTCGGTGGGTGCGGCGGAGCCGGTGGGTGCTGGCGAGTGCGGTGCGGCCGAGCCGTTGGAGTCAATGGCTGGCGACGCAGCGGTCGCTGCTGTGGTCGTGAGCTGCGCGACACTAGGACCAGCAGAATTGTTGCTGCATCCTGTTGTGAAGATGGCAAGAAAAGCTGTTGTTGCGGCCAACAACGTGAATCGGGATCGAAAGTCCATAGCAGCGGTCGTCTTCCTGCTCGGTGGTGATTGAGCTCGGTGGTGATTGAGTTTGTACGGGAACGCTGGTGACACCGGGGTGAACCGACCTGTCACCGCTTTGTCACCGCGCACCCGGCATCCTTGGACGATGAGGTTCGCGTGAGGGTGTTGCTGGTCGAAGACCAGGTCGAACTCGCGCACACGATCGCCGGTGTACTGCGACGGGAGGGGATGGCTGTCGACCTCGCGTTCGACGGCCAGCAGGCCCTTGACCGGGTAGGTGTAAGCAGTTACGACGTCGTCGTGCTGGACCGCGACCTGCCAGTCGTGCACGGCGACGAGGTGTGTCGGCGAATCATCGCCGACGACTCGCCGAATCGAGTGCCGAGAGTCGAGTGCTGATGCTGACAGCCGCCGGCGCTCTTGAGGAGAGAGTTGACGGGCTCGGGCTCGGCGCCGACGACTACCTGCCCAAGCCGTTCGCGTTCGTCGAGTTGGTCGCACGAGTCCGAGCGCTGGCGCGGCGAGGCGGGACGCCTGTCCCACCGACCCTCGTCAGCGGTGACCTGCGCGTCGACTCGGCGCAGCGCACCGCCGTCCGCGCTGGCCGTCAGCTCGACCTGAGTCGCAAAGAGCTGGCCGTGCTCGAATATCTGCTTGCCGCACAAGGGCGTCCGGTGACGGCCGAGGAGTTGCTCGAGCATGTGTGGGACGAAGCCGCTGACCCCTTCACAACTACAGTCAAGGTGACGATCAGGCGGTTGCGAACCAAGCTCGGTGAACCGCCGGTCATCGAGACGGTCGCGCAAGGCGGGTATCGGATATGAGTGGTCGACGCATCGCGCTGCACCTACCGCGCCGAACGGTCCGGCGCCGGCTGACCGTGCTTTACGGCGGCGTCTTCGTTGTGTCAGGCGCGGCACTTCTCGCCATCACCAACGTGCTAGTACGCCGCACGACCGGCAACTTCCTCTTCGTTCAGAGCAGCGCCGCAGGAGGCAGTACGACGGGCATCATCGCGGGTAGCGGCAGTGGGCCTAACACAATCTCGGCCGTACCTGGGCCGGTCGGAGGCGGGCCAGACGATGCCCAAAAGCAGGCGACGCAACTCATTGCTCAGATGCGTCATCAGCACGGCATCGAGATGCATCAACTCTTGATCCAGTCGTTCATCGCGCTCGCCATCATGTCGGTCATCTCCATCGGCCTGGGCTGGCTGGTGGCCGGTCGCGCACTGCGTCCGTTGCGAACGATCACGGCGGCCGCACGCCATATCTCGTCAAGCAACTTGCACGAACGGCTGGCGTTGTCTGGTCCCGACGACGAGATCAAGGAACTTGGCGACACGTTCGACGCTCTGATCGCCCGGCTCGAACGTTCTTTCCAGTCACAGCGGCAGTTTGTAGCGAATGCTTCGCACGAGTTGCGCACACCACTGACGTTGCAACACGCCCTGCTCGACGCCGCACTCCTCGATCCCAACGAGACCTTGCAAGGGTGGCGTGCGACCGGCGAACGCGCGCTCGCGGCGAGCCAGGAGCAGGAACGGCTCATAGCCGCGCTGCTCACTCTCGCGCGAAGCGAACGCGGGCTCAGTCGTCACGAACCGTTCGACCTGGCATTACTGACAGCTGACGTCCTCAACGGGCGGCACGCAGATGCCGACGCACGAGAGGTGCACGTCTTGGCCCGACTCGATTCTGCGCCGACGACCGGTGATTTCGAGCTCGCCGAGCGACTGGTTGCGAACGTGATCGACAATGCACTGCGCCACAACGTTGCTGGCGGGCGACTCGAGGTGGTGACGGAAACCGCCGACGGATGCGCAGTGTTCTCGGCGAACAACACCGGCCCCATCGTTGCCCCGTCGGAGGTCGACAAGCTGTTCGAGCCCTTTCAGCGCGCGGAAGCCGACCGGATCAGTCACGACGGCGGCTTGGGTCTCGGGCTGTCCATCGTTCAGGCGATCGCGACCGCGCACGACGCGACGATCGACGCGTCCGCCCGGCCGGGCGGTGGGCTCGACATCGCTGTCCGCTTCCCGTTGGCGCCGCCGGCCCCGTCGACCGTTGCCGCGCAGCGCGCACTCACCACCAACGCCCTCTGACTGACCCGGCCGCGTTACCGACGTGGGTCGACACAGTGCGCATTCACTGCCCTAGGAGGGCAGCACGTGCGCAGGATTTGGGGTGCGGGAGACTGTGGCCACCCCGGCCGACGCTTGCAGGAGGAGATCGATGTCGCAGCGCATTGCCGTCGTGACCGGTGGCGGCAGCGGAATCGGCGCGACCGTCGCTCTCGCTCTAGCGGAGGACGCCTGGACGGTCGTCGTGGCCGGTAGGCACAAGGAGACGCTCGACGAAACCGTCGCTCGGGGGTCGGGCTTAGCCGGCGCGCTCGAGGCGATCCCGGCAGACGTCACCGATGAGGCGAGCGTCCGCGATCTCTTCAACGCAGTGGTTGACGCACATGGCCGCCTCGACCTGCTCTTCAACAACGCCGGCATGGGAGCTCCCAACGTCGACATCGATGCCCTCGAACTCGACGACTGGAACAAAGTGGTCGCGGTGAACCTGACCGGCGCGTTCCTTTGCACCCGGGAGGCGTTTCGGGTGATGCGTAGCCAGCAGCCGCAAGGTGGCCGCATCATCAACAACGGTTCGATCTCCGCGCACGCACCACGACCGCGCTCGATCGCGTATACGGCGACGAAGCATGCGATCACCGGCCTGACCAAGTCGACGTCTCTCGATGGCCGCGCCTTCGACATCGCCTGCGGGCAGATCGATATCGGGAACGCCGCTACCGATATGGCGAGCGGGTCTGCAAGCGGCGCCGCGCAAGCCGACGGCTCGATAAGGCCGGAACCGTTGATGGACGTCGGTGAGGTCGGCCGAGCGGTCCGCTACATGGCGAGCCTGCCACTTGATGCAAACGTGGCATCACTCACGGTGCTGCCGCCAAAGATGCCGTTCATAGGTCGGGGGTAACGACGTGTCGAGTTCACGAGTCACTGCTTGGGACGGCGACCGGTCGGCCGTCCGCATTCCCGATCCCGCGGTCGAGGTGCTCGACGAGCGCTTCGGTGCACTCGTCGTCGGATCTGCCATCGTCGAACGTCTGTGGACAGGCGGCCGCTGGCTCGAGGGCCCAGTGTGGTTCGGCGATGGCCGCTACTTGCTGTTCTCCGACATCCCCAACAACCGCATGCTCGCCTGGAGCGAGGTCACCGGGGAGGTGACGCCGTTTCGCGAGCCGTCGAATCACAGCAACGGCAACACTCGTGACTTGCAGGGCCGGCTCGTGACCTGCGAGCACCTGACCCGCCGCGTAACTCGCACCGAATACGACGGCAGCATCACTGTCTTGATGGACAGTTACCAGGGAAAGCCCCTCAACGCCCCGAACGACGTGGCCGTGCACTCCGACGGATCGGTGTGGTTCACCGATCCCGGCTGGGGCATCGAGAACAACTACGAGGGCATCAAGGCGGTGAAGGAGATTCCCCGCTACGTCTACAGAATTGATGCGGACGGCGGGCAGGGTGTGCCGTTGATCACGGACATGGATCGACCTAACGGCATCTGCTTTTCACCCGACGAATCGTTGCTGTACGTCGTCGACGTCGACCAGATCCGGGTCTATGACATGGACGGTGGAACGCCGGTCAACGGGCGCGTCTTCGTCGCCATGAAGGGATCCGACGGAATCAGGACCGACCGCGACGGCAACGTGTGGTCGGCGGCCGGCTGGGGCGGAGCCGGTTTTGACGGCGTGCACTGCTACAGCCCAGCGGGCGAACTGCTCGGGCAAATCCACTTGCCAGAGTCGTGCGCGAACATCACGTTCGGCGGGGCCAGGAAGAACCGGCTGTTCATGACCGCAACCCGCTCGCTGTACAGCGTCTACGTTGACGCGCAAGGAGCGCAGTACCCCTAGCGGCGGCGTTCACCACTTGGATGCACCGCTCTGACACCTCAGCCGCTTCGGTCATCGCACCCCCAGAACAGCGGCCGCCGATGACCACTGTCGGCCCTGAAAGCCCGTATGGAACGATTCGACTCGTGGTTACGAGCTTCGATCCCAGAACTGGCGAGGCCGTCGAGGATGTCGGCCCCGAGACAACTGCGGGCGATGTCGCCTCTTTGTGCGCAACGGCCATAGGTGCGACGGCCGAGCTCGAGGCCCTAGGTCGAGATGGGCGCGCCGCGATGCTGCGCTCGATGTCCGACGCACTTGAGTCAGACCGAGAATTACTCGTCGAGATCGCAGACCGCGAGACCGGCCTCGGTGCTCCGCGCTTGAACAGCGAGCTCACTCGCACCACCTTCCAACTCAGATTCTTTGCCGAGGTCATTGAAGACGGCGCCTACCTCGAGGCGACGATCGACCACGCCGGCGACACCCCGATGGGACCCCGCCCTGATTTGCGCAAGCTGCTGAGGCCGGTTGGGCCGGTCGGGGTGTTCGGTGCGTCGAACTTCCCCTTTGCCTTCTCGGTTCCTGGTGGTGACACTGCGTCCGCGCTCGCGGCCGGCTGCGCAGTCGTCATCAAAGGACACGAGGCACATCCGCGAACTTCGCAGCTGTGCGCCGCAGCGCTGCGCCAAGGTGCGGCGGCCGCTCGTGTCACCGAAGATGTGGTGTCGCTCGTGCTCGGTCGCGATGCAGGCACCGCCGTCGTGCTCGACCCCAACATCCACGCAGTCGGGTTCACCGGCTCCGTGGGGGGTGGGCGGGCACTGCATGACCTCGCGTCGATTCGACCCTCGCCGATTCCGTTCTACGGCGAGCTCGGCGCGTTGAATCCCTTGGTCGTCTGCCCCGACGCGGCTGCGACCCGGCCGACGGAGATCGCCGGCGGGCTCGCGAACTCGTTCACCCTGGGCGTCGGGCAGTTCTGCACCAAGCCAGGGCTCGCGCTCGTCCCAGCTGGCAGCCAGGGGGACGCGCTCGTCACCGCACTCATCGAGGCGGTGAACGCGAAAGGCGCGGGCGTGATGCTCAACGCCCGCGTCCAACACGGCTTTGCCGTTGGCACATCTGACCTCGTGCAGTTACCCGGAATCACCGAACTGGCTTCAGGGCAAGCGCAAGACTGGACGGAAGAAGGATGGTGGGCAACCCCACTCCTTCTCGAGGTCTCCGCCGCCGCGCTCGGGGGTGTCGTCCTCGAGGAGTGTTTCGGTCCCGTTCTCGTGGTCGCGCGCTACGCAAGCGACGACGAACTCTTTGATCTGCTGGATCGAGTCGGGCCAGCCCTCACTGCCAGCATTCAGGCGGACGTCGGCGACTTGCCTCTCGCGCGTCGCCTGCTCGACACGGTCTCCGGCCGCGTCGGCCGCGTCGTGTGGAACGGATATCCGACTGGCGTTGCCGTGGCATGGGCGATGCACCACGGCGGCCCGTACCCGGCCACCACCGATGCACTACACACGTCGGTCGGCGCAAGCTCGATTCGGCGCTGGCTTCGACCGGTCGCCTATCAGGACGTACCGGCGGAACTGCTGCCCGCAGAACTCATCGATGCACCCGACGTTGGACACCAAGTGCCCCGGCGGGTCGACGGCCGCCTTCACACGTAGAGGAAGAAATGCAGCTCTTCAGGTACGCGCACGACGGTGCGGCCCGCATCGGCGTCACGACTGATGATGGACGGCGGCAGCTGCTGCCCGTGCGATCGCTGGCCGACTTGCTGCAGCTACCGCTTCACGACATGCGCGCTCTCGTCGAAGCGGGTAGTGGTGAAGCCATCGCCGACTCGGCGCTGACCCGCCTGCTGCCACCAATCGACGGACACACCGAGGTATGGGCATCGGGCGTCACGTATCAGCGTTCGAGCGACGCCCGGCAAGAAGAGAGCGTCGTCGCCGATGTGTATGCGCGGGTGTACGACGCCGTGCGGCCGGAGTTGTTTTTCAAGAGTCCTGCTTGGCGAGTCGTGGCAACGACGGAACCAATCGGCGTCCGGCCTGATTCTGAGATCAATGTGCCCGAACCAGAGCTGGCGCTGGTCATCAACTCCGCCGGTGAGATCGTCGGATACACCATCTGCAACGACGTCTCATCGCGCTCGATCGAGGGCGAGAATCCGCTCTATTTGCCACAGGCCAAGGTTTACACCGGCTCGTGCGCGCTCGGGCCGACAATCAGACCGGCGTGGGAGATCGCAGACCCTTACGCGCTGCCAATCATCGTGCGCGTGCGGCGTGACGGCGTCGCGGTATGGGAGGGCGAGACGTCGACCGCGCACCTCCATCGCCGCTTCGACGACATCGTCGAGCACCTCTTCCGCAACTACAGGTTCCCTGATGGCGCCGTACTCTCGACCGGAACAGGCCTCGTGCCCGACATGAAATTCAGTCTCCAGCCAGGCGATGTCGTCGACGTGGCCATCGACGGCATCGGCACACTCGTCAACGACGTCCGCCACTCCACGGATCAACACTTCGGCTGGCTCACCCCCAACCCTGTACGGACTGACCGCCCCTAGAGCCTCAGGGATAGACGGCAAACTCCTGGATGCTCACCCGGGTCGTGCTGACGCCGTACACGCCGGTGACTGTCAAGCGCACAACTTGCGGCCTGCTTAGGACTTAGGTCGGACGACGACGGCGTAGGACCCGACGCCAATCAACCGGGCGCCAGCAACATCTCCTTGAGCCAAGAGGAGCGAGGTGACTGCGCCGGTGTCAGCATCGAACTCGACGTCGTCGACAGTCCCGATGTCGTCGCCGCCCGCAGTCAGGACCCGCTTGCCGACCAGCCGGTGGTCCTTGCCTGAGAGCGCCACGATGGCTGGTGCTGCATCGACAATCTTGTCACCGGACGTCACCGTAACCGCGTCGGACCCGAAAGCCACGATGTCGGTCCACAGCAGGGTGTCGCCGCCGTCGGTCCTCTTCAGCGACAGCGCCACGACTGCTCGACGTCGAGGGTCGACGACGAAATCGTCGACTCTTCCCACTGTGTCGGCAGTGGAGGTACTGACCACCTGACGACCGGAAGCTTCAGAGAAGCGCATCAGACAGCGCCTTTAAGCTGAGCTCGAAATGCCGTTACGGCAGCCCCGAACCCCGCGAGGTCGTGGGACACAAAGTCCTTCGCGCTCGCCGGCACCATCAGATGCTCTGCGGAGGCAGCGATCGTGTCGGGCAGTGGGATCAGCAGCTTGGTGCCTTTGGTGCCCAGTGCCTCGGAGGCCTCGATCTCGTAGCCCACCACGTCGCACTGCCCGCCAGGCGTGTCGCTGACCGCGATGATGACGTCAATCACCAGGCCGAGATCGACGCCCGAATCGGTCAACACCTGGGACCCCAGAACATCGCCGCCGCGCCCACCCGTGGCGGCCGCGTCAAAGACAACCGACGTCGCCTCGAGCGCACTTTCGTCGCTAATCATCACGGCGTCGGCGCCGAGCGCAGCCACGGCGTGCCACGTCAGGCCAAGCTTCATCGGGCCGGCGAACATCCCGCGCCCAGCCAGCGTGAACCCGCCGACCGCACCGCCGTTGGCGGCGTAAACGATGTCCTTGACCTGCGCGATGTCTTCGCCGCGCATCGTCACGACAGGCCGTTTGATGATCTCGGAGGCCCTCATCAACCTCATGTGCCACCGCCTGTCGACCGGCGACCGCGCAGATTCGGATCGACGATGACGCCGCCTCGACGCCGTCGCGCCTGCACGGCGAGCACAGCAACGACGAGCAGCGCGATGACCGCGAGGACGATGACGAGCCAGGCCCACCATTGCATCGCTACTCGCCTCCCCGCGGCGGAGCCGCTGTGTGTAGTGCGGCGGAGCCGCTGTGTGTAGTGCGGCGGAGCCGCTGTGTGTAGTGCGGCGGAGCCGCTTATGTAACGGCCGAGGAGCCGCACGGTTAACGGTTATGGGTCAAAGTCACGAGTGGCCACGGCGGTACAGCCGCAGGCCACACCGTGTAAGTCCCCGAATCCGGGTGGTGGGAAACCCCAACGGAACTACCGACCCGTTTGGGTCACGCCTTCTTTCGCGCCACCAAAGCATCAAACACATCGCGGCGGGAGGCACCGGTCTGCGACGCGACGGCAGCGATCGCCTCCTTGCGTGCCATCCCGGCGTCCAGCGCATCGGACACCAGCTCAGCGAGAGAGGCGGCATCGAATGACGCGGCAACAACAGGCGCGCCAGCCACGACGATGGTGATCTCGCCCCTGACACCGCCTTCGGCCCAAGCAAGAAGCTCCGACAGCGGTCCGCGCCGAACCTCCTCGTAGGTCTTCGTCAACTCGCGACACACCGCCGCCGACCGCTCGGAGCCGAACGCGACTGACAACGCTCCCAAGCATTCGGTCAACCGATGAGGCGCCTCGAAAAACACCATCGTGCGTGGCTCCTTCGCGAGTTCGCTCAAACGAGCAGACCGGGCACCGCCCTTCCGCGGCAAGAATCCCTCGAAGCAGAAGCGGTCGACCGACAGCCCCGACAGAGCCAATGCCGTGGTAACTGCGGACGGCCCAGGCAAGCACGTCACGGGGATGTCCGCCGTAAGCGCCGCCACCACCAACCGGTAGCCCGGATCCGAAATCGACGGCATCCCGGCGTCCGTCACTAGCAACACCCGCGACCCGGCCTCAAGATCCGCGACGAGCTCGCCCGTGCGAGTTGCTTCGTTGGCTTCGAAATACGACACGATCCGTCCACTCAGATGGACGTCGAGGTCAGCCGCCAGCCGCCTCAAACGGCGAGTGTCCTCCGCAGCTATGACGTCGGCGATCTCGAGTGCGGATCGCAGCCGCGCACTCGCATCGCCAGGGTTGCCGAGCGGAACGCCCGCAATCACAAGCTCGCCAAGCGGCGGCGACTCGGGAGGCTGCATGACGCCATCAAACCAGGGTCTGCATAAGCTGGGGCTGGTCGTAGGGAGAGTCCCACCAACATGACGGCCATCCAGCTCAGACCACCGGTCGCGTTGATGACGGCGCGCAAAGTCGTCAGCGATCGAGCGCCGAGAGCGCTCCCCTTACTCGGTCCGCCATTCGCAGCCTTCGTCGCCGGCTGGATTCTCATCGCCAGCCGCGCACCCAAAGGTTGGATGAGCGTCTTCAATCCCGCGACGTTCAACCACTGGGACGCCGATAAATACCTGAGCATCGCCAAACACGGATACCAGGCCAGCGCGCAATGCCGAACAACGCCGGCGTTTCCCAACTGCGGCAACGTCACCTGGTTTCCCGGCTACCCCGGCGTCATCCGAGTGCTCGCTTCGACCCACATCGGTTACCCGGCGGCCGCCTTGGTGATCGCCTGGAGCTGCTGGTACCTGACGTTGCTCATGGTGTGGGTACTCAGCGCGGGCGGCGTAGTCCATGCAGAGATGGCAACACGACGCAGGACGGCGAGACGCGTCGCCTGCCTCGCACTCGCCGCGGTGTTTCCGGGCCAGGTTTATTTCGCCGCGCTGTTCCCGATCTCGTTGCTGACCTTCGTTTTGTTGCTCTGCATCTGGTTGGCCACTCGCACATCATTCGCGAAGCGCGGACCCGTGATCCGAACTGCTGTTCTCGGTGTTCTGGCCGGGCTTGCTTATCCGCTTGCCCTATCAGCCGCACCGGCACTTGTGGTGGGAGCGTTCGTCACGCGCACTCGGCGCACTCGCGTCACCATGTTCACGGGTGCTGCCGCCATCGTCGCGGGATTCGGCCTCGTGCTCGCGTACGCGCAACTGCGCATCGGTTTGTGGAACGCATACTTCATCACGGAGAAGCACGAGTACGGCGTCAAACCGCACAGCCCTCTGACACTGCTGCACACGCGCTACCACCAATTCATGCATCCGCCGTCGTCGTGGTTTCGAATCACCACGCAACAGGGTGCCGTCGCAACGTTGCTCGTGGCCTTAGCGCTGGCCGTCACTGTCCCGGCGCTCATACGGGCTCGACGCGGAGCCGAGCTCACCGATCTGGCTCTGCTCGGCACGGCCTGCATCGCCTGGCTGATCCCCTACGTGGGTGCAGGCGGCCTGAGCGTCTACCGGTCAGAGGCGTGTCTGATAGTCCTCGTCCCGCTGCTACGCCGATTGCCGGTGTGGACCATCGCCGCGCTGGCATGTACCGCTGCCGTAGTCGCTTACCACATGGCGCCACTGTTCTTTTCCAACGCACTTATATGACTGTTCGCGATAGTCCCAAGGCTCGGTAAATCTCGCAGCATCGTCACAATTTCGTTGCCAAGCCGAGACAATTGCGCGGAACCTGCGACCGTTCGCAATGAGTCCCATCATCATGACGACCACTCAGCTCAGGCCGCCACTTGCACCGCCTTCCCTACCGGAGACGGAAAGACGGAATGCACTCGCAACGTTCGGGCCGCCTTTGGTTGCGCTGTTGGCAGGCTGGTGCGTGATCGCCAGCCGCGCACCCAAAGGCTGGACGAGCATGTTCGACCCAGCGACGTTCAACCACTGGGACGCCGGGCAATACCTCAGCATCGCAAGACACGGCTACCGCGCCTCGACGCATTGCAACATCGGACCGTCTGTTCATTTGTGCGGCAACATCACCTGGTTCCCCGGCTACCCTGCCCTTATTCGGCTGATCGCCACAGCCCACATCAGCTACCTCGTAGCAGCCCTCGCCGTCGCTTGGATTTGCTGGTATCTAACGCTGTTGATGGTGTGGGTACTCAGTACACACAAAGAACGAAGGGGCGGGACGGCGAGGGGTATTGCCTGTCTCTTGCTGGCAGCCGTGTTCCCCGGTCAGGTCTACTTCGCGGCACTGTTCCCGATCTCGTTGGTGACCTTTGCCGTGCTGTTGAGCATCTGGCTGGCGACCCGTGCATCATTCGCGACGCGAGCAACCACCGTCCGGACGAGTATCGCTGGTGTCATCGCAGGGCTCGCGTACCCACTTGCGATGGCTGCTGTGCCGGCGTTGGTACTAACAGCATTCGTCGCGCGCGGCCGCCAGCGACGCACCGCGAGGTTCGCTGGTGCCGCGGCGGTTGTCGGTGGCTTCGGACTCGTGCTCGCGTACGCACAATTGAGCGTCGGCAAGTGGAACGCCTACTTCATTTCTGAGCGACAGGAGTACGGCGTCCGCACGCACAACCCACTGGACTTCATGATCGCGCGCTACCACCAACTCCTCCATCCGAGTTCGTCGGCGCTTCGAAGCATCACCCAACAGGGTGCGCTCGCAACGTTGCTCGTCGGCGTGGCGATCCTCGTCACTGTTCCGGCACTCATTCGAGCCCGACGCGCGGCCGACCTGACGGATCTAGCGTTGCTCGGTACCGCTTGCATCGCCTGGCTGATCCCCTACATTGGCGCCGGCGCGCTAAGCATCTACCGCTCCGAGGCGTGCTTGATCGTGCTCGTGCCGCTGCTGCGACGGCTGCCGGTCTGGGCGATTGTCGCCCTTGCGGGTGGCGCCGCGGTCATCGCCTTCAAGATGGCGCCGCTGTTCTTCTCCGGCGCACTCGTCTGAACTAAGCCCATGATGGAAATTGGGGCCGTTGGAGCGATGAAATCCGACACCCCTCGTCGTCCAATTGGACGAAGGAGGGAACGATGAAGCTGAGCAAGCGATTCACTGCAACCCTGGAAAAGAGTCCTGCGAGAGGCGGCTGGACGTACGTCGTCATGCCAGGGTCGGCGGAGTACTTCGGCACACGTGGTCTGGTGAAGGTGCGCGGGCTCGTCGACGGCCATCCGTTCGAGAGTTCGTTCATGGCGCTAGGCGATGGACGGCACAAGCTGCCGATCAAGGCCGAACTGCAGCGGGCTATCGCCAAGAAGCCGGGCGACCGAATAACGGTGGTACTTCAGGAGCGCATAGAGGCAGGCGGCTGATGTCGGCCGCCGAGATCGACGAATATCTTGACCAGCTGGACGAGCCGAAACACTCGACACTGCAACAGCTGCGCCGCGACATTCTGAGCGTTGTCCCCGACGCTCAGCAGTGCCTGTCGTACGCCGTGCCGGGATTCAAAGTCAACGGGACGACGATCGCCGGGTTCGCCGCGTTCAAGAACCACCTGAGCTATCTCCCCCACAGCGGCTCGGTCTTTCCGGAACTGGCCGATGAGTTGGCCGGATACCAGAAATCCTCCGGGGCGTTGCGGTTCGCGATCGACGAACCGCTGCCTCGCAAGCTGGTCGAGAAGTTGATCGCTGTTCGCTTGCGACTGGCAGACCTGTGAGTCGCGTACGGTGACGCCATGACGCGCTTTGTGATTGATCCACCGACACTCGTTCTGCTCGCCGAGGACGGTCGCCCGGTCGACCCGGCTCACCAGCTGGTCGCGCCAAACTCGATTCGCTCCCAGGCACTCGACCTGCTCCTGCAAAGCGTCGATGCAGGCCAACTCACCGACAAAGTGGCTCTCGAGCTTCACGAGCGGATGACGGAGTTGAAGATTCGCGTCCTTGGCGACCGGGTATCCCGCCGTACGGCCTGGCGGATCGCGCGTGAGCACAGCTGGCCCACGATTCGCGACGCCGAGTACCTGGCAATCGCAAAGCTCCAGGCCGATGCGCTCATCGCGACCGACCCGGAGCTGGCGACTAAGGCGTCAGGCCTCGTAGAGCTCGCCCGAGTGAGCGAGCTCTACACGTAACCCGACGAGTGTAATGTTCGATACTCGAAGACCAATGCTCATGCATCGCGACGTGCGAGCCGGTACGCGGCAGCGGTGATGAGCAGGATCGCGTACCCGCAGAACACGATGAACCCGACCCAAGGCGAGAGCGAGTGACTCGGGCCAGCGCCATACAGAGTCGCGCCGGCGTTCGACGGGAGGTAGGCGTCCAGGCTGTTGCTGATCGACGCCGGAAGCAGCGCGGTCAGCTGCGGGATCACGAAGAATGCCCCGACAAAAGCGGAGATCGCGGCTGCGGTGTTGCGCAAGAGCGCGCCGAGCGAGAGCCCGATCATTCCCGCCACGGTCACGTACAACGCCGCACCGATGACCGACCGCAGCGCACCGGGTGCAGTGATCGCAACGTTTAGATGATGCCCAGCGAGCAGCGTCTGCCCGATGTAGAACGAGATCACCGACGCGACCAGTGACAGTGTGAAGCACGACGCCAGCAAAGACGCCGAGCTTGCCCCACAGCACTGGTAAGCGACGCGGGACCGCGGTCAGTGACGCGCGGATCATGCCGGTGCTGTACTCGCCGCTGATCAGCAGCACACCAAGAACACCGATCGCCAACTGTGCCAGGCTGAAGCCGGCCAGACTCGTCGTGACAGGGCTGAACGTGGCCCGGTCGCTCGCGCTGAACGTGTGGTACTCGCTGGCGACAACTGAGGAGAACAACGCGCTGACGCCGATCATCAGCGCTACCGCGATCAGCAGGGTCCAGACAGTGGAACGAACGGAACGGAACTTCGTCCACTCCGAGCGCAGGATCCGGCGTTGGGTGACCTTCACGTCCTGCCCCACGAACGCCGGCAGCGCCAGCGGCGTGGCTAGTGAGGCGGTCATCGTGCGCCGACGATCTCGGTGTTCGTAGCAGCTCTGGAGCGGTAGTCGACAGAGTCGTGAGTCAGTTCCATGAATGCCTCCTCAAGTGATGCGTTCTGGGGTGAGAGTTCGTAAATGGGGAGCTGTGCCTGCCAGGCTGTGTGACCGATCTGCTCGGCAGTGAGGCCATGCACTTCTAGGACGTCGACCTGGTCGCTCGTGACGATCACGTCAGGTCCATGCAGCAGATTGCTCAGCTCAGCAGCCGCGGGTGTGCGGACGGTGACCGTGTTTCCGCTCGCACGTGCAATGAACTCGGCGACTGTCGTGTCGGCGATGAGCTGGCCACGTCCGACGACGACCAGCCGAGTAGCCGTCACCGCCATCTCGCTCATCAGGTGCGACGAGATGAAGACCGTCCGGCCAAGCGCTGCGAGTGCTGTCAGGGTGGTGCGGATCCACAACACGCCTTCTGGGTCGAGCCCGTTCACCGGCTCGTCAAGTACGACGACACTGGGATCACCCAGTAGTGCCGATGCGACACCGAGTCGTTGGCCCATGCCAAGAGAGAATCCGCCGACACGCTTGGTTGCGACTTCCCGCAATCCCACCATGTCGATCACTTCATCGACGCGGCGCTTGCTGATCCCGTTCGTCTGCGCGAGTGCGAGGAGGTGGTTACCGGCCGAACGACCTGTGTGCACTGCCTTCGCCTCGAGCAAGACACCGAGCTCGGCCATCGGTGCCGGGCACTCGCGGTAGTCCTTGCCGTTGACGCGGACTTGACCGCTGGTCGGCCTATCCAAGCCGGCGATCATGCGCATCGTCGTGGATTTGCCTGCACCGTTCGGGCCGAGGAAACCTGTCACGATTCCTGGCTGAACGGTGAAACTCAGACTGTCGACCGCGAGCTTGTCGCCGTACTTCTTACTGAGGTTCTCGACTTCGATCATTTGCTGTTCCTCCATCTAGAAGAGTTGGGAGTTGAAAGGCGCTACTTACGCCGGGATGAGTTCCTTCGCGGCAGTGACCGATACCTCGTCGGCGGCGATCAGGGGCGACGGGCTGAAGCCCTTGACGATGAGCCGGACACCTAGCGAGAACTCCCATGCGGCGATCGGCAGTGTCGCGAGCGCCGACCATGGCGAGCTGGGTGAGTTGTGGCCGAGCAGGGTTGCGACGACAGCGCTGGCGAGCAGCGGTCCGCCGATAAGGCCCATCGTGGGGATGATGCGTGGCACGAGTCGCGACCGGTACATCAGCGAGCCGAGGAGCACTCCATTGATCGCCGGCATGAGGGTCTGGCCGAGCAACATCGTGGTCTTGTAGGTCGCGATGTGTGACGCGCCGGTGGTGACCAGCGCAGCCGCATCTGCGGGCGACGATGCTGCCGCGGTCTGTCGCAGGGTGACGATCGAAACGAGGCTCAGAACGCCGGTGAAGATCATGGCGCCTTCAAGGACGCGCAGTGTGACGAAGCCGAGCGCAGCGCTCTCGTTCTGCCGCTTGATTACCGGGTACAGCGTGACTGCCGTGCCGATCCCGGCGAGAGCGACGATCACTTCGAGCAGGCAGCCGAGCAACACAGCGTTCTGGCTACCGGAGCCGAGGATGAAGTCACCGGTGTGGTTCTTGACCTGGCTGTACATGCCGAGCGTCGGGATCGAGATGAACGTGACCACGTAGAAGATGCCGGCGACGAGCGCCTTCTTCCGCAGCGGGGTCATCGGTGTCGTGGTTGTCATTGCGGTCTCCTGTTGTCGATTGCGTGGACGGCGGGGTGGTTGGGGTCGGTGCGAGTCACTGAGACGAGCGGCAACCCGATGTCACGTACTTTCTGGAGCAGACCGTGCAGCGCGGCCTGGTCGATGACGGCGCCGTGGATCACGGTGGTGCCGTCGCCGTCCTCGGTGAGGATCAGCCCGTCGAACCAGGCACTCCATCGGGGATCGAGGTGGCCCTTGAGGCGAACCTCGTACTGGCCGGCGTCATCCCATCTGCCGTCCGATTGCGTTTCGCTCATTGATTCCTCCAGTTCGTCTGGAGGGAAAGCTAGGAGCGAACGTGGTGAGCGCGGATCACCATGTGTGGTGATTGATGGGGTGACTCAGGGTTCAGGCTTGCCTTAGCGCTTGGGCAGCAGGTCGAGCTCGCCGGCCCGGCGGACCGCCGCTCGGCGGTCGTTCACGTCAAGCTTCGTGTAGATGTTCTTGGTGTGGGTCCGCACGGTATTGAGAGACACGACCAGGCTGCGGGCGATCTCAGGACCGTTCAGGTCGGTGGCGAGCAGCCGAAGCACGTCAAGCTCGCGTTCGCTCAGTGGCTCGATCAGGCCCTGATCGATGGGCCGGTCCGTCTCCGCATTGCTCAGCGCCGCCAGCAGTCGCCGCACATAGCCACGAGCGATGCCTTCCTTCGCCGCCGCCCGTAACAGCAAGGCCATCGGCGGTCCCTCGTCGACGAAGATCCGAACGTAGCCCTGTGGCTCAGCCAGCGTCAGCGCCCGTTCGAGCGGCACGAGGGCATCGGGGACGGCAGCGGCAGCGAGCGCCTGCAGCACCAGGATCTCGATCATGGTGCCGGACCTGCCACCTTCTTCTGCCGCCTTGAGCAGACGCTGCAACAAGCCGATCGCACTCTGAAGGGCTGCTCCGTCGCGCGTCTTTGTGTGCTGCGCCAAGAGCAGGCGCGCGAGCGTCACGTGCTCGAACTCCCGCATGTAGCTGAGGTCGTCGGTGGCGTCGAGACCCTGCTCGCGCGCCCAGGCGGCTGCTTGATCCAGTGAGCCTTGGCTGACCCACAACCGTGCCCTCACGGCCGGGATCGGACGAACGTTGGGGAAGAAGTCACCTCTATATACGCGCTCGGCGTCATCGATCAGGTCGAGAGCGCCGCTCAGATCACCCTCCGCCTGCCGAACGCCAGCCATCGCGACCCGCCACCGGTACGGATTCTGCGGCAACCCAAGATGCTCACCGAGCTCCTGGCTGTGCCGTAAGTGTTCCAGTGCGGCAGGGAGGTCATCGCGCTCACGGCAGATCTCGCTCATCCCGACGTACATGTCTGCGGTGCCACGCAGCGTGGGTCCGCCGTGCGCGCTGGCATGCGCCAATGCCTGCTCGTAGGTACGCATCGCATCGCCGAGACGACCTTGCACGCGCCGGATGTCGGCCATCCCGATCGAGCAACCGAACGTGTCGGCAACATGCCCGGCGCGGTACAGCCCAGCGACACATTCCGCCCAAGCTCGGTGGCCCGCCTCAAGTCGAGAGTCGCCGGTGATCCAGTACGCGATCCCCAGGAGGCCAGCTGCCGCCGCCCGAGGTAGATGGTCGTCCGCAGGGGAAAGGTCGAGCACGAGCTGAGCGTGCGTCACTGTCGCTTGCACGTCGCCCTGCGCCAACGCCCCAGCTGCCCGATACAACTCGATCGCCGCGGGCAGGCGTTGGAACTCCTCCTCGTTCGCGACGACCATGTCGGCGCGATGCCCCGCCGCTCCGGCATCGTTCGCCCGTAGCAACCGCTCGGCGTCCTGCAATCGAGCTTCAACGCCCTCGAACTCACCAACTGCCAGCAACGCACCAGCGAGTCCGACGCTGAGCACCGGCCTGACACCGATTACGTCGACGGGCAGCGCCTTGAGCCAGGCGTGCATTGTCGCCTCCTGCCGAACGCGCCGCATAACCGGAATCGCGAGCTCCACAAGGTCGGCCGCGCGGTCGAAATCCTGGCCGGCCATGGCGTGGCGGATCGCCTCGGACATATCGCCGTTGTTCTGGTACCACTCGCTCGCGCGCACATGGAGCGCCGCGATCTCATCTGGGCGGCTGTCGAGCAGGTGCGCATGCAGAACGTCCGCAAAGAGACGGTGATAGCGGTACCACTCGCGGATGTCGTCGAGCGGGACGACGAACAGGTTTCCGTGCTCGAGTGTCTCGAGCATTGCCTTGCTGTCGTTTCGCTGCGTGACGGCATCACAGAGCGCGCCGTTCAATCGTTCCAGGACGGACGTCGATAGCAGGAACGTTCGTACGTGATCGGGCTGACGTTGCAGGACTTCGTCGACCAAGTAGTCGACGATGTACCGATCGTTGCCCGCGAAGCCGGCGATGAACCCCCCGACGTCCGCTCGTCCTTGCATTGATAGTCCGGCGAGCTGCAGCGCGGCGATCCATCCCTCGGTGCGCTCGCCTAAGATCGCAACGTTCTCGGCGGTGAGGTCGAGACCGACAACGGCGTTGAGATACGTGGCGGCTTCCTCGTGAGAGAAGCGCAGGTCGGCGGCGCGGATCTCTACAAGCTCGCCTCGCGCGCGGAGCCGGGCCAACGGAAGCCGTGGGTCGGCGCGAGTGGCGATGACGACGTGCACCTGCGAGGGCAGGTGTTCGAGCAGGAAGATCATGCCTTCCTCGATGTCGGGACTCTCAACTACGTGGTAGTCATCGAGCACCACTGCGACTTCAGTCTGCGCGGCGCCGAGTTCGTTGATGACGATGGTGAGAACCGGTTCGATCGGTGCGTCCGCCGACTGCAGCAACGGGAGAGCGCTCGCGCCAACGCCCGGAATCACCGTCTGGAGTGCGGTGATCACGTACGTCCAGAACGTCGCAGGTCGGCTGTCTTTCTGGTCAAGGGAGAGCCACGCCACCGCCCGCGGAGGGTTGGCAGCGAGCCATTCGCGTGAGCAGCGTGGTCTTGCCGAAGCCGGCTGGGGCCGAAATGAGCGTCAACTTCGACTCGGCGCCGCGACGCATGCGCTCGCTGAGTCTCGGACGCGCGACGACATCGGGCCGCAGCTTTGGGAGGTAGAGCTTCGTCTCGAGCAGCGGCTCCGTCATCACAGCCCCTGTCTTGAGTAGTCGGGGCACACGATACGGCCGAAACGCGTCGACGAACCGAGCCAGCGCTCCTTGTCTACTTCCCAGCCGAGACTTCATTCCGGAGCTGGCGGGCCCGCTCAGCCAGCGCGGTGAGAGTTTCCCTTGTCGGTTGGGGAGGGTGAGCGCTTGACATGGCCGCTCTTTTCCCTTGATCACCTAGGCTGCCAGCATGCTTGATCAGGTGCTCGCCACTCGCTATGTCGCGCCTTTGCGCGAGGGCGGCTCGTTGCCGGGCATTGTCGAGGCAGCGGATCTCGGTACGTACGTCATGAAGTTTCGCGGCGCAGGCCAAGGCACCAAAGCACTCGTCGCCGAGGTCATCGTGCAAGGGATCGCGCGTCGCCTCGGTGTGCGCACGCCAGACATCGTGCTACTCGACCTCGACCCAGCGATCGCGCGCTATGAAGCTGACGAAGAGGTGCAAGACCTACTGAACGCCAGCATCGGACTGAACCTCGGCATCGACTTCTTGCCGGGCGCACTTGGGTACGACGGCAAGTCATTCGCAGTCTCACCCGACGACGCTGCCCGGATCCTTTGGCTCGACGCATTCGTCGCGAACGTCGACCGCTCCTGGCAGAACCCGAACCTTCTCGTGTGGCATCGCCAGCTGTGGTGCATCGATCACGGCGCCGCGCTGTACTTCCATCACAATTGGACGACGGCAGCTGACGTCATGCCGCAACGATTCGCGTCGCAGCCATACGCCTTCGACAAACACATCATGAATGCCGACGCAGATGGTCTGCCGGCGGCAGATAGCTTGCTCGCACCGCAGGTGACGCGGGAACTCTTGGTCGAGGTGCTAGACGACGTCCCCGACAGCTGGCTCGAAGCTCCCGAACCCGCATCGACCGTGCGCGGGTGGTACACCGACTACCTTCTCGCCAGGGCGGCGGCGCCTCGCGCGTGGTTGGGTGAACCGTCATGAATACAGCGCTGCGGATGCCGTTCCAGTACTTCGTGCTTCGCTGCATGCCGCGTGTCGACCGGGGCGAGTTCGTCAACGTCGGCGTCGTGATCTTTTGTCAGGCAGCCGAATACCTCGATGCGCGTATCCACCTACCCGTTGGGCGAGTCGCCGCGCTCGACGAAGACCTCGACCTTGCAGCGCTAAGTGCTGCACTCAGCAACATCGAGGCGATATGCCGCGGCGACGACAGCGCCGGCGAAGCGGCAACCGGCGATCTCGGCAAACGCTTCGGCTGGCTGGCAGCGCCTCGAAGCACAGTGCTTCAGCCCGGCCCGGTGCACGGTGGATTGACGGACGATCCGGCAGCCGAGCTCGCTCGGCTCGCCGAAGCCCTCGTGCACTAAGGCCCGACTCCCGTGGGCGCCCTCCCCCGCGCCCAGCGGCGACTACGGCTTGACAAGACTTCTTGTCACGATGATACTTGTCACAAGAGTTCTCGTGAGGAGGTCTGAAGACATGCATCCCTATCTACTAGAGACGTTCGCCCACGACCGGGCCGCCGCGATCACCCGTAGCGCTGGCGCCCGCTCGAACCGGCCGCAGCGGCCACGGCAGCGGATCGGCTGGATGCTGGTCACCGTCGGCCTGCGCCTGATTGGCGACGGCACGCCGCGTCGGCACCCAGCGCCGATCGGCGGCTGACGTGAGCCCGACCGCCAAGAAGGCTCCGAGCGACGCGGCGCCCACGCGGCCCGCCGCGAAGGCCACGAAGCGAGCCACGACGATGCCAGCGAAAACAGCAGCGAAGACAACCGTGAAGAAGGCCAACAAGAGCGGCGCCGTCAGGGCAATCGCCCGCAAGGAAGAGCCTCGCAAGCTGACCGATCCACGAGTGATCCGCGCGCTCGCGCATCCGGTGCGCATTGCGTTACTTGAGGCCCTTGTGAGAGAAGGACCTCTCACCGCAACCCAAGCAGCAGAGCTGCTCGGCGACAGCCCGGGCAACATGTCGTGGCACCTGCAGACGCTGGCGAAATACGGTTACGTCGAAGAAGCCGAAGGCGGTGTCGGACGACGGCGGCCTTGGCGCCTTGTTTCGGTGGGCACGTCCTACGACGAGGACCCCGACGACACCGAACTCTCTGTGGCCGCCACGGGTCTGACC
This sequence comes from uncultured Actinomycetes bacterium, assembly GCA_963737705.1. Lineage (GTDB taxonomy): Bacteria > Actinomycetota > Actinomycetes > Acidothermales > Acidothermaceae > PALSA-607. The sequence continues at coordinate 930,790 of CAVTTP010000006.1, read as the reverse complement.
AAACTCGGCAACGAGCGCGCGTTCGATCGGCTTGACCGGTGGATGAACGAACGCGGCGGTTACCCGCGCGAGTGGCAGCACGCGTGGTTCTCGCAAAACAACATCAGCTACTTGATGCCCGACGAACTCCAGCAGCTTGGAGAGGACCTCCTCGAGGTCATCCTCCGATACCGCGATCGCACCGTGCACCCCGAACTGCGCCCCGAAGGCTCGGTGCCGGTGAGCATCCTTGCGTACGGGTTCCCGATTCAGCCCACACCCTCAGGCAACTAACAGGTAGGCAAAACCAAGGGGAGCCGCGGGCCGGAGCAAACCCCGGCCAATACGATGAGCGACGTGGCCGCCACCTCCGTCGAGCTCCCCCGGACCCCGGCGCTCCCACCCAGCGAAACGCTCAGAGACAGACTCGTCCCGCCCTTCCCGGGCAGTCGCCTGTGGGGCTGGCTCGGGCCGCTCGCGATCACGCTGCTCGCCGGCTTCCTGCGGTTCAACCGCCTCTCGGTGCCGGGCGGCAGCGGGAGCACCCTCGCCCAACTGTGCAACGCGCCGACCGGACCCAAGGCGTGCGTCTTCGACGAGGTCTATTACACCCACGACGCATGGAGCCTGTTCCACTACGGCGTCGAGCTGAACACGACCAACAACGGCCCCGGCTACGTCGTACATCCGCCACTGGGCAAGTGGATGATCGCCCTGGGCGAATGGATCGTCGGCGACCCCAACTTCACGAGCACTTTCGGCTGGCGTTTCATGTCCGCGATCGTCGGCACCCTCGCCGTCCTGATCGTCGCTCGAACCGCACGACGCATGACACGGTCGAACCTGCTGGGTTGCGTCGCGGGTCTCGTCTTCAGCCTTGACGGCCTCGAGTACGTGCAGAGCCGAGTCGCGATGCTCGACATCTTCTTGATGTTCTGGACGGTGGTCGGCTTCGCCTGCTTGATTCTCGACCGAGATCAGGTGCGCGGCCGGCTCGCCGATCGCGCACTCGACGCCAGCCGAAAGACCAGAAAGTACGGCCCGCACACAGGCATGCGGTGGTGGCTGCTTGCGTGCGGTGTGGCGGTTGGCTGCGCGTGTGCGACGAAGTGGGACGGCGCTTATCTGATCCCTTCGTTCGGCCTGCTCGCGTTTTTCTGGACGATGGGGGCCCGTCGAGCAATCGGCGTCGAAAAGCCCTTCAGAGCAACACTCGTGCGCGACGTGCTCCCGAGTGTGAGCTGGATGGTCGCGGTCCCCGTCGTCGTCTACACGGCGTCGTGGACCGGCTGGTTCCTCAACGGGCCGAAGTACGCCTACGACCGCGAGTGGGCAAAGGGCCGGGGCACCGACTTCGGCTTCATCCCCGCCTCACTGAGAAGCCTCTGGCACTACCACGCAGAGGCGTTGAAGTTCCACGAGACGCTCGACTCGTATCACGCCTATCGCGAGAACGCGTGGGGCTGGCTATTCGACGCACGACCCGTGCTCTACTACGCGAACTACCCGCATCCGCCGGCGGCCGGCTGCCGTACCGGCGGTCTGGGATGTGCGCGGATGATTTACGACCTCGGCACTCCGGCTATCTGGTGGGTGTCGATACCGGTCATGTGTTTCATGGCCTACCTGATCGCCAAGCGCGACTGGCGTGGCGGCGCGCTGCTGCTGCCGTTCCTTTGCTCGTACCTACCGTGGTTGCATCAGTTCAAGCGCACGATGTTCTTCTTCTACGTGTTGCCACTGCTGCCATTCCTTAGCATCGCGATCGCAGTCACGATCGGCTACATGATCGGTCCGGCAACTGCGTCGCTACGAAGACGACGAACGGGCACAATCGTGGGCGGCTCATACGTACTCATCGTGGCCATCATGTTCTTTTACTTCTGGCCCATCCTCAGTGCCCGAACGGTTCCGTTCGTCGGTGGCTGGGTTGACCGCATGTGGTTCCACAGTTGGATCGAACAAAAGGGCTCGTAGCCACCGCGCGCGCGTTAGTGCCCTGGTGATCCCGCGTGTTGGTGGCCAGGTGCAGCCGGGTTCGTGATGCAGATGAGCAAGACGCACAGCGTGCCACCGCCGACGGTCACCGGCGCCGGGCCTAACGGAGGCTTAGCGGACGCCGAGGGGCTGTGCGTCGGAGCAGGCGCACCCACGGTCGGGCCAACGGTCGGCGGAGTTGGCCCGGACGGAGCCTTTGGCGGCGCCGCGGGAGCAACCTTCGGTGGAGAAGCAGGTGCAGGCGCCGGCTTGCGCCCGGCAGTCGAAAGAGCAACGGGCTCCGGGTGCGAGCTCGCCTTCGCAGTCGGCTTGGGAGTCAGTGTTGGGCTCACTGGCGTCGCCTGCGAACGAACGCTCACGGTTCGCGGAGTGGTCACGGTCGGCGCGGTGATCACGGCTGGCGTGGTGCTCGACGATGGCGCGGTGATCACGGCTGGCGTGGTGCTCGACGATGGCGACGGCTTCACGGCGTGCCCGTGTCGCTTCGCATGTGGCGTTGGTGTGGGCGTCGCTTTGCCGGGAATCGCCAAGATGTACGGAGCCCCCGCCGGGTCCGTACCGGTAGAACTCCCGAGCCCGCTGAGACCCGACCGACTCAGGGCGAATGCCGTGAATGCGACAACAACCACCGCGAATGCGGTGAGGACGAGCGTCGAACGACGAGGCCAGCTGACGTCGTAGTCCTTGCGCACCGGCACAGGGTAATTCAAATCCGGAGCGATGCAAGCCCGGCGCTGAAACGAGCGGTGCCCGACCCTACGGGGGAGGAGGGCCGGGCACCGCGCGGTGATCGTAGCCGTCGCCCGCCACGGCGTTCAATGGTTCGCTTTCTTTCGCTCCGAGGAGCTCGTTCACGCTGCGGGGTGGTATGCCGTCTCGAATGCTCTGGCGAGCGCGGCATAGCCCGCGTCATTGGGCAGCGAGTGCGCCCCGAAATCCGCAGTCAACCCAAACAGCGGTTCGCCGACGTCGAGGTACTGACCGCCGACCGCCGTGACCGCTGCCTTTACGTCGGCTGCCACGACCGCAAGTGTCGCGGGTGGTTTCGTCAACGGCCACACCGGACTCTCGGCGATGATGACCGCTTTGGGAAGCGCGGCACGCAAGGATTTGAACGTGTTCGTCACGCCAGTCTTGATCGCCGTCGGCCCGTTTGCGCTTTCGATGTCAAAGCGGCCTCCCGAGACAATGACGATTACCGGTGTGGTGGCGACGAGCGCAGCGACGCGCGCCGTGTACGGCTTACCACCGGCGGTTCCACCGGTCGAATAGCCGGTACCTGCGACACCAAAGTTCTGCTCATCCCAGCCGTAGTGTTCGGACACCAGCGACGACCACCTGGTCGCCGCGGAGGTGGCTCCGGCACCGTCGGTGAAGTCGTCACCGAGGAACGCAACCACCGGCAGTGCAGGCGCGACGCTGGCGCTTGCTACTGGGCTTGCCACGCTGGCACTGGCTGGTGCAGCACTTGCCACACTCGCGACGGGTAAAGGCGACGATGATGCAGACACGGCCGGAGGGAAACTCGGCGGCACTATCGCGACCGCATTCGTCAGGCTCGAGTCGCGGTTGAGTGCCATCACCACGACAACCAATGTCACCACTGCAAGCGCCGCGACGCCTGCGATCAACCCCCGCCTGTACATGACCGCCACGATACGGGGGTTGGCTCACTCTGGGCAGTCTGACTTTGCAGCGACAAACGCACATCTTTGAGTTGCATGTGCGGGTCTACCTGTTGGTCGTGAGTGTGGGCTCGGCAAAGACTGCTTGCCCCGCGATCTCCTGAGCGACGTTCCAGTCGGCCACCCAGCTGTCGAAGCCGTCGCTCGGCATGGGCCGGCCGACGTGGAAACCTTGCGCAGTCGTGCAGCCGAGCGCAGCAAGTGCACCGAACGTTGCGGCGTCTTCGATGCCCTCAGCAACCGAGTCGAGGCCGAGTCGGTGCGCTAGCTCGACGCCGGTACGCACGATGATCGCGTCTTTCGGACGCGTCAACATGTTCGTGACAAATGAGCGATCGATCTTGATCTCCTGTACCGGCAGGTCGCGCAGGAACGACAAGGACGTGTAACCAGTACCGAAGTCATCGATCGACAACCCGACGCCCAATGTGTGTAGCCTGCCGATGATCGAACGGGCGCGGTCGGGGTCGGCAATGATTGCCGTCTCGGTGAGCTCGAGTTTGAGCAGGTGCGGCGGCAGCCCGGCTGCCAGCAGCGTCGCGGCAACCGACTGTGGCAGCCCGGTGTCGAGCAGGCATCGCGCCGAGATGTTCACCGAGACCACCAGTGGCAGTCCCGCGGTTTCCCAAACCTTCGCCTGCTCGCATGCAGCCTGCAGCACGAATCGGGTGAGCTCGTGGATGAACCCGCTACCTTCGGCGAGGGGTACGAATTCACCCGGCGGCAGCAGACCCTCGTCGGGATGATTCCACCGCACGAGCGCCTCGGCGCCGACAACCGCGCCAGTGCCGATGTCGACCAGTGGCTGGTAGTGCAGGACCAACTCGGCGTTGTCGACCGCGCCGCGCAACTGCGACAGCAGCGTCAGCTTGCGCGGGTTGTGGCCGTCGAGCGCGCTGTTGTAGATCGCAAGATCCTCGTGGCGCGACTTCGCGAGATACATCGCGATGTCTGCATGCTGCAGCAAGGCGTCGCCCGTGTCACCATGCGCCGGCCACACGGCGATACCCGCGCTGGCCTCGACGGCCAGCGACACGTCGTCCACCATGAATGGCTCGTGCAATGCATCGAGAATGCGGCGCGTCAGATCCAACGCTGCATGGACGGCGGGTTGGCCGGTCGCCTGCGATGGGAACAGCAAGACGAACTCGTCGCCACCCAACCTGGCGAGCACATCGACGTCCCGCAAGACGGCGCCTATGCGCGGACCGATCTGCTGCAACAAGTAGTCGCCATAACGGTGGCCGAGCGTGTCGTTGATGTCCTTGAATCGGTCGAGATCGAGTAAGACCACCGCGACCGAACCTTGCGCCTCGCCGGCCTCCGCGAGCGCTCCTTCCAGGAGCGTGGCGAACAGCGCGCGGTTGGGCAGGCCGGTGAGTTCGTCATGGGTGGCCTGATACGCGTTCAGATCAGATTGTGCGCGGTGCACCTTCGTCGATTGCCTGCGCAATCGGCTGAACAGCAGGATGAGGACTGCGCCGACTCCGACGGCCAGCGACGTCGCCCACCGCGCCAAACTCTCGATCCTGAGCAGCCTGTTGCCAGCAGCTGTGTCGACACGGCTGTGCACCGCAGCCTGATCGAACACGATCGTCTGCATGGCGTTGAAAACCGGATCGACGCCGTTGTGATCAATCGCTGTAGCCGCCGCTGTATCACCTCGGTCGACCGCTGCGAACATTTGCGCGGTCGCAATCAGATAGGTGGCGTTGCGTGCGGTGACGTCGGCCGCGACTGCTCGATCAGTCGCATTACCGTCACGGCTGGCTGTGGCCAGGGCCGCGTCAAGGTCAGTCTTCGCAGCCAGGTGCTCCTGACGTATTGCTGCACCAGGCTCAAGCCGGTACTTGCGTTCGAGGGACTCCTCGGCGCCGATGTCGAAGCGCGCGACGCTGTAAGCACTGGCGAGACGTCCTGCGTCGGTCGAGGCCTGGGCGGCCGCATTGGTCTTAAACGCCGACCACGTAGCGACTCCAGACAATGCGAGCAGCGCGACAGGCAGGCAGGCTGAGGCCACCAGCCGCATCAGGTTGATGCCGGGCGCTTTCGTAGCTATCAGCACTCCCTTGTCCACGCCCTATCGGCCTGCGCGCGCGTGCTCTGAGAGGTCCCGTGAGTTGCCTCTGTCTGGTTCGTCACCACCTGGGCGACTCAATATTCGCAAGCCGACTGCCGACGACTAGATGGACACATCGGGAGGGTTCGTTGCCGGCTCACACGAACACCGCGGATCCGGCTGTCCCGGCCCAGGACGAAACGCGCTGGGAAAGCCGACGCTTTGCCGCATGGTCTTTGCGCGCCGCCATCGTCATCGCCCCAGTCATCGCGGCCGTCGTCGTCATGGCGGTCGTCAGCCGCCTGGTGCCTCGCCCCCGGTCAGGCTCTTTGCTCTTGGTGGCCGGCTGGTGGGCGCTGGTGCTCGCCAGCTCGCTCGTCACGTTGTGGGCAGCAGACCGAGCCGCGCGTCGGCTGACTCCACTCGCCGCACTGCTGGATCTCGCGGTGCTGTTCCCTGGCCGCGCCCCGACCCGATTCGCTATTGCCAGGAAAGCTGGCGACCTGCGGACACTCAAGACCCTCTCCGAGAAAGCAGATCGTGGGGAGCGGGGCGATGTGGCGACCGCTGCGGAGCAGATCCTGGCTCTCGTCGGATCGCTACGTGCACACGACCGGCACACCCGAGGGCACTCGGAGCGCGTCCGTGTCTACACCGACATGATCGCCGACGAACTTCGACTGCCGACCGCGGCCGTCGACCGCCTGCGCTGGGCCGCGCTGCTGCACGACATCGGCAAGCTGCGCATACCGGCCGCGACGTTGAACAAACCTGCGAAGCTCTCGAAGTCCGAATGGGACGCGATCCGGCGGCATCCGGACGACGGGGCCGAACTCGCCGCTGACCTGTTGCCATGGTTAGGCCCATGGGGGCTCGCAATCGCCCAGCATCACGAGCATTTCGACGGATCCGGATACCCGCTGGGTATCAGCGGAACCCACATCTCTCTGGCCGGCCGCATCGTCGCCGTCGCCGACTCGTTCGAAACGATGACCGCGGCACGTCCGTACAAGCGCGCGCGTACCCGGGCTGGCGCGCTCGAAGAACTAGTCAATTACAGCGGCAAGCAATTCGATCCGGACGTCGTGCGGGCACTGCTCGCGGTATCTGCTCCGAAGCTCGCATGGGCAATGGGGCCCGCATCGTGGCTGACCGGGTTGCCGTTCATCGGATCCGCGCCGTCGCTAACGGGCGCGGGCATTGCTGCCCAGGCAGCGACCGGTGTTGCGGGCGTAGCGGCGGCCAGTGTCGCTGGCGTCGCGGTCGCCGCAGTGCCAAACAATCCAGCACCGACTCCGCAGCCGGTCGCACAGTCGTCAGCGATTTCGACCGTCGCCGTCGGGTCGCCCGCTACCGCGCCTGCGCCATCGGTGACTAGTTCACCCAGCTCGCGGCTGGTCAATACGGCCCCAGCCTCGAATGCCCCTGCGCGCACCGCCCCTGCGTCGCCGACGCTTAGTGCTGCTGCGTCACCTGCGCCGACCACCGCCGCACCGCCTGCGCCCACGACCGCTGCAAAGCCCGCGGCAAAGACGGCCGCCGCCAGCCCGAGCACCAAGGCGGCGCCGACGCCAACGCCGAAGAAGACGGTCGCGCCCCCGCCGTCCGGCAAAGCACCCGTCGTCCCGCCGCCGGCCACGCCACCCAAGCCGACGCCACCCGCGCCTCTTGTGCCCGCGAAGCCACCGGCACCGACTCCCCCACCGTCAACCGCCCCGCCCGCGCCGCCCGCGGTCGGCACTGTGCAGGTGAACTACCGCGACGTCGATCCACTCCCTATGACCAACCAGCTGATGCCGGAGATCGAGGTCGTCAACACGGGGAAGACACCAATCGACCTTGCCACAGTGACCGTGCGGTACTGGTTCACCGCAGACGGCAACTCTGCACTGAAGTACACCTGCTACTACGCGGCGGCCGGGTGCGGCACGATCACCGGGACGTTCGTGAAGACTGGCGGGCACGACGCCGATACCTACCTGCTTCTCCAACTCAGCGGCACCCTCGCTCCAGGCGCGAGCACGGGCATGATTCAGCAGCGGATCAACCATGCCAACTTCAGCAACATGGACCAGACCAACGACTACAGCTACGGCCCGAGCATGATGACGCAGGCGTGGACCCACATCACCGCCTACGCGAACGGCAAGTTGATCTGGGGTCAAGAACCCTAGCCCGTAACGCTCTCCGAACGATCGCGCGGCACACTGGAGTCGGTCAGGTGTGATTCGCGCTGCGAAGGGGAGAGCGTGCCGGTACCCGCGTCACGAGTACCGGTTTCGGCGGCGGACAGGCGGCTTCAGTTCGCATCGCGCGTGGTCGCCGCAGTAATTGTCGCGATGAGCCTTGCGGCGACCGGCCTGTCGATTGCGCTCAAAGACACGCCGTCCGCTGTCGGCGGCGTCATCTTGATCAGCTTCCCGATCGTTGCCGTCATGATCACCCGGACGCAACCGCGCAATGGTGTGGCCTGGGTGTTTTTGGCAGCCTCGTTCCTCGACCGGCTCAACCAGTTCGGCGACCGGCTCGCCAGGTTCGCCGTGTTACACGGGTGGCCCGATTACATCGCGCACACGGGCGCGTTGGTCACCGTCTTGTGGTTCCCTGCACTGTTCCTGTTGATCACCCTCGGACTTCTCTATTTTCCCGATGGACGACTACCCGGCCGCCCTTGGCGGGTACTCGAGATCGCGTCGATCGTCATCATGGCCGGCGGGGTGATCTTCGTCGCAATACCCGCGTCGCTGGTATCGACGACAGAGTTGCTCTCGAACAAGACACCGAGCCTGGTCGGGTGGAAAGGCCTCCTGCTGGGCATCGGCGAGTTCTGCATCGTCGCGATCGCGCCGTGCGTCATCGGTGCGGCCGTCAGCTTGGTGCTGCGTTGGCGGCGTTCCGATGGCCTCAAACGCTTGCAGATCCGGTGGTTCGTCGCCGCTGCCGCATTCGCGATCGTCGCAGAGGTGGTGATCGATGCGATCCAGGTTGGCGACTCTGTTCAGGCCGCGGTTGAATCAAGCGCTTTCTCGCTGATCGCGATCGCTACTGGGTTCGCGATCCTGCGCTACCACCTCTACGACATCGATCGCCTGATCAGTCGGACTCTGTCGTACGCGGTCGTCACCGGCGCGCTGATCGGGATGTACGCACTTCTCGTCACGTTGATTACCAAAGCAGTCAACCTGTCGTCGCCGATCGCCGTCGCCGCAGCCACCCTGGCGACCGCTGCCGCCTTCAACCCGTTGCGCCGGCGCACCCAGCATCTCGTCGACCGAAGGTTCAACCGGACGGCCTACCGCGCCGACCAACTCGTCGCCGAGTTTCGCGCCACCATCACGGCCGCGCATGCCTTCGGGGACGTCAACATTCATTTGGTGGACACGGTTCAGCGAAGCCTGCAACCTGCGACCGCGGGGCTCTGGCTGAAGCCTTCCGGCACGCACAGCACACGCTAGAACTGCAGTTGGCTTTGGACTGAGGCAGGATTGCGCTGTGCCCGATTTCGAGGAGGTCGCCGACGAGCTCTACGGCTTGCCGCCAGATGAGTTCACGGCAGCCAGGACTCGGTATGAGAAAGAGGCCAAGGCTGCCGGTGACCGCTCCGGCGCGTCACGCATTCATAGTCTGGGGAAACCGACGGTGACGGCGTGGCTGGCCAACCAGTTGGTCCGTTCGCACCGCTCTGAGCTGGAGCCGCTGCTCGAACTTGGCGCCGCGTTACGCGACGCTACCCAGAAGCTGGACGGCGATCAGCTGCGGGAATTGTCGCGGCAGCAACAGAAGGTGATGTACGCGCTCGTGCAACAGGCCCGCGCATTGGCGCGCGCCGCTGGTCGCTCCGTGAGCGAGGATGCGGCACGCGCACTGGAGGAAACTCTGCGCGCCGCGCTGGCGGACGAACTGGCGGCGAGGTTCCTGCTCTTGGGCCGGCTGACCGATGCACTACACAGCTCGGATTTCGGTACCGGGTTTGGCTCCGAGTTCGGCACCGCGACCGCCAACGTGATTCCCATCGGTCGCAGGGCGGGCACTGCCCTCTCGCAGTCAGACACGCCGCAGCAGGCACCTCGCGACGAGCAGCGACAACTGGCTGAACACGCCCTCGTCGAGGCAGGGCGAGTTCTCGCGGCCGCAACAACCGCACTTTCTGACGCGCAGGCCAGCGCGACCGCCGCCGCCGAAGCTGCCGCGACCGCTCACTCACGGGTCGAGGAGCTGCGTCAACAACTCGAAGAGGCGAGCACCTCGGCGTCCGATGCAGATCGTCGCCGCAAAGAGGTGGCGATCGAGTTGGAGCGCGCCGAGCGCGCGGTCCGGGGTGCCGAACGCAAGGTCGCCGACGCACAAGAACGCCGCGACCGCCTCGCGAAAGACTGACCCGCAAGGGCCCCTATTGCTGGGCGTCGACTTGCTGGGCGTCGACTTGCTGGGCGTCGGCTTGCTGGGCGTCGGCTTGCTGCGCGGTCTGCTGCGCTTCGGTCTGCTGGGTGGTGCCCGAGTGCAACTTTTCGGTGAGCGCAGTTCGGTCGGCGACAGTCAGTCCCCAAATCAGTCGCCGACGCCTAACCCCGGGCACCGTCGATATCGAGTCACTCATGACCGCTCGCGCCGCGCTGGTGAGATGCAGCGGCAGGTCTGCTTGCTCACTACTCGCATTCTTCGTGCGCGCGAGCCACCTCGCGCGCTCAAGACGCGCGACCGCCAACTCGACCGCGTGCTCGTCGACGCCAAGGCTCGTCGCCAACTCACGTTCCGAGAGACCATCCGTTGTTGCCAGCGCGCGGACCACCGACGCGCCGAGCCCGAGTTTGCCTTTATCCTCAGGCACATGGCGGTCGAAGTACTCCCGGAACAGCACGGATCCGAGGCCGAAGACAACGAACAGCGCTGCGGCCGTTATCCAGGCGACATGTCCGGGATGCGATGTTCCGGCTGCCGGACGTAACAGCACCTCGACGAGGAGGAACGCGCTGACGCCGAGAATCGAGGCCCACACACTTCGCCGCCAGTTGAACAGGGTGTATCCCGGCATAAAACGCAGCGGCAACAAAGAAATGACGACGCCAGTCAGACCGCCGACGAAGACAGACGCGAGAAAGTCGTCGATCAATCCGGCGCCCGCAAAGGCACCGTTTTGGCCTGCGCTGTGATGAACCGGAACCCACACCAACCATGCCAGCACCGAAAAAGCTATACCGGCCGCTGTTGCCAGTGCCGTCAGTTGGGCTTCGTTTCGTCTAGTCAACGTCGACCCGAAGGCGACTCCGGAGATCACGCCGTACAGATAGCCCGGCTGAAAGTTGGCGATACGAGACACGATCACGCAGAGCGCCGCAACAACGAGACCGGCTGGCAGTGCGTGGAGTTTTGCATTCAGTGCGAGTTTGCGACGAGCGCGAAAGGTGCGCGCTACTGCGTACCCCACCGCAGTGGTAGCAAGTAGCGAAAGCAGGGTTGCGAAAAAGGCTTCCTCCGACGAACCGTTGAACCCGAAGTTCGGGTCACGCAGCGAGCCCAATAGCGAACCGGCAAGCACGACAAAGCTGAACGCGGCGACGTTGCGGCGGGGTGATTCCTGCACCCGTGCTTTGGCGCGGGCGATCCAGCCGAATCGGCGGCGAGCAAGTACGACGATCTCGTCGTAGTTCTCCTCAAAGGTGCGGTTGAAGAGCTGCGAGGGGAATGTCAGCGCGAGCATCGCGACCAACGTGATGGAAGCATTGACCACAGCGCGTGCTGGATCCGCGAACGCTTTCGACGGTGTGGCGAAATCAGTAATGGCGGACGACGTGGTGCTGGCGCCAGCAGCGCCACTTGCGCCTGTGTCCACCACATACAGGTCAGCGGTTGCCGACGTCAACATCACGTTGCCGTGTGGACCTTTGCTAATCCAGCTCGCACACCCCGGCTGCGCGTAGATCGCCGCGGTGCCGTCGGCGTGCACGACGCCGAATTGGCTCGCGAGACATCCGAACCATGCGCTGACGTACCACATCTGATTGTCAGGTCCGAGGACCATCGCCTGCGGCCCGGTGGCGGTCCCGAAGATGACTTTCACGGTCGAGGCTGGTGTGATTTCGGCGAGTCCCGCGTTCTCGGATACCCAGAGTTGGCCGTCGGGTCCGGTAGCCAACACGATCACGCCAGTTGCGCCCGTGACCTGGGTTATCAGCGCGCCGCTACTCGACATCTCGAACAGTTGCTCACCCTTGGTGTTCGTCCCGTCGAACCACACGTCGCCGTCCGGTTCGGCCAAGATCGGGCCCGTCGCGGTGATGCCCGCGAACGGAAAGCTGCGCACCTGACCCTTGATCGTGATCAACGTAAGCTGATGAGTGGCGTTCTCCACGAACCAGATTCCAGCCGGACCAGGGGACATCAACGACGGGCTGCCATCGGGGTTCGGCAGCGGGTAGATCGTCCAGCGGTGCGAGGTCACGTTAAAGCGCAGCATCAGGTCGACGGGCGTCGTCTGAGTCGCGGTGGTGGCCGACGGATCCTCCAACCACAGGTTGCCGTCAGGCCCGACCACCAGACATGACGTCGAGCTGGCGTTTAGCCTCGTGACGGGTATTGGATAGGCGATCAATTTGTGCGCCGGCGACACCTCGATCAACGTGAACGGCCCCTGCGCGTTCACGACCCACGTGTCGCCGTTGGGTGTTTCTGCGACACACCTGGCGACGACCTGTGGCCCGAGATCGACCACCTGCTGCGACCCGGTCCCGGTAGCGGGTGGAGCGGGAGTCGCCTGCGGCAGCGCGCCGACCGCAGCCGCGTTACCTGGCGCGAGGGACACGGCAAGGACGGCGGCGGCGACCATGCTCAGGGCGAAGTACGAGGCGCCTCGCACAACTGGGCGCGGGCGCACATAAGGCTGTGTTGTCATGGCCACTCCGACACGGCATGTTCCGGACGGCAGCGTAGACGCTCGGGGTTGAACGCCGACACCCCTGCGCCGGCCGTTGCGCGAGATGCGCGTAGCTGGGCCTGATCGTGGGAACCGTCAACTCGTGCCCCGTCTTGAGAGTGTCGTCCAGGCGCCGCTAGCTCGGTTGCGGCGACCGCGTCCGCAAACGCGTGCGGTGACGTCTATGGCTCGCTACGGACTCGGATCGCAAGCACTCGTCTATCTCCTACTCGCGTGGCTCACGGTCGAGGTAGCGGTGCGGGGCGGCGGCGAGGGTCAGCAGGCCAATCAGCAAGGAGCGCTGGCAGAGGTGATCAGCCACCCTGGCGGCGTTGTGCTGGTCGCGATCATGTCGGCCGGTTTCGCATGCTACGCACTCTGGCGGCTCAGCGAAGCTGTGTTCGGCAGCGACGTGAACCACAGCCCGATTGATCGGGCGTTGTCGGGCTTCCGGGCGATCGTCTACGGAGCGTTGTGCGCGTCGAGCGCCGCCTTCCTCGTCGGGAGCCACAGGCAGAACCAGGCCCAACAACAGGCGACATGGACCGCACGACTGATGCGCGAACCACACGGGCGACTCCTGATCGAGGCCATCGGCGCGGTCGTCGTCGCGTGCGGGATCGGCATGTTCGTCGAGGCCCTGTTGCGGCGGTTCGAACGTCAACTCGACCGCAAGGCAATCCCGGTGCCACTGCGAACCGCGGTCGTCGGACTCGGCCTTGCCGGGGGCATCGCCCGCGCGGTTGTCGTGATGCTCATCGGCGCTCTCGTCATCGACGCCGCCATCACGGCGAACCCGCAGAAGTCGACCGGTCTCGACGGCGCATTGCGCACTCTGGCCGGGACGACGGGTGGGCCGTGGTTGTTGGGGCTCGTCGCGCTCGGATTCACCGCATTCGCCTTGTACGTCGCGGCAGCAGCTCGCTGGATCAAGTCCTGATCGCGTCGATTGCTGTCAGGTCCGCGGCTGGCCGCAGGCGTCGCTACTGTTTGACGTCTTCAGCGCGAAGTTGCTCGTTTTCCGTCTCCAGCTGCAGGACCATCGCGATGCCGGCCAGGTTCAGGCCGGCGGAGAGCAGGTCGCCGATCCGGCGCAGGCGGTCAAGGTCATCTGAGCTATACCGCCGAGTGCCCCCCGACGTACGGTCGGGGACTATTAGGCCGCGGGCTTCGTACAGACGCAGGTTTTGAACTCCCATCCCGACGAGTTCCGCCGCCGTCGTAATGCCGTAGACGCCTCGGCTGTTGTTGATGTTCGGCTTGGCCTGCTCCGCCAAAATTCGTGCCTCTTCCTTCTTGCCTAGCTGCCTCGGCTGAGGTACAAAATGTATCGCGCTCACCATAGATCGTCCAGTGCGATCTGTGGACCACCGTGGAGCATCGCAACGGACATGGAGGTGATCATGATGCTGATGCGCACCGACCCGTTCCGGGAACTGGATCGACTCACCCAACAGGTATTCGGCACCCAGGGGACCCTCGCGCGGCCCGCCGTCATGCCGATGGACGCCTGGCGCGACGGCGACACGTTCGTTGTCGAACTCGACGTCCCGGGCGTGCGACCCGAATCAATCGACCTGGACGTCGAACGCAACGTCGTGACTGTCCGCGCCGAACGACCCGGCCCGAACCAGGAAAAGGAAATGCTCGCCGCCGAACGTCCGCGCGGAGTTTTCAGCCGCCAGCTTGTCTTGGGCGACACGCTCGATACTGACAACATCACGGCAAGCTATGACGGGGGCGTTCTTACCCTGAAGGTCCCCGTCGCTGAGAAATCCAAGCCACGCAGGATCACAATCGGCGGTCGCGCGACCGAACCGCAGACCATCGAGCACGATCACTTCGGCGATCGGCAAGCCGTCAACGCGTGAGGCATCGACCACGATGACAAACGCAACAGAAACCGAGCGCTTCGTCGACCTGCTTTCGGCGGACGATGAGCTGGTTGAGGCCGAGTTCGCGGCGATCATCGCAGCGAACTGGCCAACACCTCGGGCTGCAGCAATCCCGACCTTGTCGCCAACCGCACGCGGAATCGTCCGCCGCAGGCAGAGCGCGGCCTATGTCGCGTGCGAACCGCAATGCGCCCAAGGCCAGCACTGCGCCGACGCGCAGTCCAGGGCCCGCCCACCGCCGCGACGTGGGGTTCGCATCTCGACTGTGACTTTGACCACTCGGCGGTGACTTTGACCAACTGCGCATCGCTTCATTACTCGTTCCGAGCCCAGACCCCGCTTGGAGGCACCTGTGTGCGCTGCTCGAGAGTCTGACCTCTCGTCTGGTGCGACGCAGTTCCAGTTATGGCAACGCGCGCTGGTTGCGTTACGAGACGCAGAGAAGCGTGGCGCCCCACACGCGGAGATAGTCCAGCTCTCCGCCGACGTAATCCGCGCGCGCAACGCGGTGACCGTCGACCGCATGCAAGCCGGTTGGAATGCGCCCGACGACATCCTGAGTCGGTTGACCAGCGACGACGGAACCGATTCCTAGATCGTTCGCAACGACTCCGCAACCAGTTCTCTTCGCGTATTACATCTTGTGTGCCCGCTGCCGTTTCGAGGTTGTAGGTGCGGGTATCGCCCCGCAGCGATGCACCGGGCTGGCCGGGGGCGCACCAGTAAGGAGAGTTTCTGATGGGTGATTCAGCCGAGGACCGTGCGAAGGCCGCGAAGCTTCCCGAAGGGGATCTTGTGCGGATCTTGCTGGAGCAGCACGCAGCGGTGAAGGACCTGTTCGCCGACATTGAGGCTGCTTCGGGAGCACAGCGAGCGACTCTGTTTGAGCAGTTGGTCGCGATGTTGAAGGCACACGAGACGGCGGAGGAAGCCGTCGTTCGTCCGGTCGCCGCTCAGACGGCTGGCGAAGCCGAGGCTTCGGAGCGTAACGCCGAAGAAGCCGAGGCAGACGCAGCTGTCGCTGCACTGTTGGAGCTCGACGTCGACAGCGCCGAGTTCGCCGAACAATTCGCGGCGTTCAAGGAAGCGGTCGACACGCATGCGGAAGCTGAGGAGACGGAAGAGTTTCCCGCCATCCAGGAAGCTCTCGACGGCGCGAAGCTTCAGGAGTTGGGCCAGGAGTTCCTCGACAAGTTCGCCGCTGCCGGCGGCGTGGGCTAGCGGCGACGATATGCCTACCGCAAAGAAGACGGTCGCAAGGAAGACGGTCGCAAAGAAGACTGCTACGAAGAAGACTGCTACGAAGAAGACTGCTGCGAAGGGGGCGGTCGCCAAGAAGGCGACCGCCCCGGCCACGCGATCGCGCGCGGGTGCCCCGAGTCCGGTCTCGGGCTTCGTGCCGGGTGCGCCGATGGGCTCGGTACCCGCCGACGATGCGTACCTGACAACGGCGCAGGGTGTACGGCTTTACGACACCGACCACTCGCTGAAGGCCGGTACCCGCGGACCGACCTTGCTACAAGATCACCACCTGCGCGAAAAGATCACGCACTTCGATCACGAACGGATTCCCGAACGGGTCGTGCACGCACGCGGGGCGGGCGCGCATGGCGTGTTTCGGTCGTACGGCACCGGTGGCTCGGTGACCAAGGCTGCGTTCCTGGCACGCGACGTCGAGACTCCCGTGTTCGTTCGGTTCTCGACAGTGCTGGGGTCGCGGGGATCCGCCGACACTGCTCGTGACACCCGTGGATTTGCGGTGAAGTTCTACACCGATGAGGGCACGTTCGACCTCGTCGGCAACAACATCCCGGTGTTCTTCATCCAGGACGGCATCAAGTTCCCCGACGTAATTCATGCCGCCAAGCCGCATCCGGATCGCGAGATCCCGCAGGCCCAGAGTGCGCATGACACGTTCTGGGACTTCGTGTCGCTGCACACCGAGGCAACGCATCACGTGCTGTGGAACATGTCCGACCGTGGCATCCCACGTTCATATCGAACGATGGAAGGCTTCGGCGTCCACACGTTTCGGCTTGAAAATGCCAGCGGCGAGACAGTGCTGGTGAAGTTCCACTGGAAGCCGTTGGCTGGTGTGCACTCGTTGGTATGGGAAGAGGCACAACTCATCGCGGGCACCGACCCCGACTTCCATCGCCGCGACCTTGCTGATGCGATCGAGTCTGGAGCGTTCCCGCAGTGGGAGTTCGGGGTGCAGGTCTTTCCTGACAATCCGACCCAAACATTCCAGGGCATCGACCTGCTCGATCCGACCAAGCTCGTCCCGGAAGAACTCGCGCCGGTGCAGCCGCTGGGGATCATGACCCTCAATGCCAACCCGACCAACTACTTCGCTGAAACAGAGCAAGTCGCTTTCCACGTCGGCCATCTGGTTCCCGGTATCGACGTGACGGACGATGCGCTGATGCAGGCGCGGCTGTTCTCCTATCTCGACACGCAACTCACTCGGCTGGGCGGCCCTAACTTCGGCCAACTTCCGATTAATCGGCCGCACGCAGCGGTCAACGATATGTTGCGTGATGGCATGCATCAAAGTGACGTGCACAGTGGGATTGCTCCATACCGGCCGAATTCGCTCGACGGAGGTTGCCCGTTTGTCGCGGGTGCCGATGCGGGCGCGTTCGTCGAAATCCCACGGCCCGTGAGTGGTGCGAAGCTACGAGGGCAGCCACGCTCGTTCGACGACCACACCAGTCAGCCGCGATTGTTCTGGCTGAGCCTCACGGACGTCGAGCAGGCGCACGTCGTCGAGGCGCTGACGTTCGAGCTGGGCAAGTGCTACGAAACGGCGATTCGCGAACGCGAACTGCAGGTGCTCGCGAACATCGATCCGCGGCTGTGCGCTGCGGTTGCGACTGGGCTCGGGTTGCCGGCACCGGCGGCGACTCTGCGGTTGGCGAAGGCATCACCGAGTGCAGCGCTGTCTCAGATCGGCAACCAATGGCCGGTGACGGGCCGGGTCGTGGGCATTCTCGCCGATGAGCTGAGCGATCTGCGGGCCGTCGCACAACTTCGAGATGCCATATCGGACGCCGGGATGCTCGCGTTGGTCGTCGCTCCTCACGGCGGTCAACTCGGCAGCAAAGCGTCCGCGGTCGTCGTCCAGCGCACGCTACTCACCACTCGTTCGACCGAGTTCGACGCGATCGTAGTTGCAGCCGCTGCGTCCGCAGCACAGTCGCCGTCCGCTCGTGGATCGAAGAAACCTCCAGTTGCCCCGGGCGGCTTGAAGGTTGATCCGCGAGTGCCGCTCATGCTTGCGGAGGCGTTTAGGCACTCGAAGGCGGTTGGCGGGTTGGTCGGTTCCGAGGATGTGTTCGCTGTGGCGGGCATCGATACTGCAGCGCCAGGCGTCGTCATCAACCAGAGCCCGGCGCAACTGGCGGGTGGTATCGCGGGCTTGCTCGCGACACATCGAGTCTGGGAGAGATTCCCGGCCGTTTTGTAGCGACCGTTGAAGCCCAGCGCCCGTTCGGGCGCTGGGCTTCAACAACTCTGCTGGTTTCTACGATCGCGCGGCAGGATGGTGTCATGGCCAACGAGGTGCGCGACGGCGTCGAGTTGACGAACCTCGACCAGCAGTTGTTCGACGGGGCATCCGCAACGAAGCGCGACCTGGTCGATTACCTCGACGCGATGGCCGACCTGATGATTCCGGCGTTGCGAGACCGACCGCTTTCAGTGATCCGGGCACGGCCGGGTCAGCGGCCGTTCATGCAAAAGAACCTCCCCGACTACACGCCGTCGTGGGTGCCACGCGTGCAGCTGTGGGCCGAGTCGGCGAAGCGCGAAGTAACGTACGCGTTGGGCAATGACCGTCGAACGCTGCTGTGGTTGGCCAACCAGCGCGCAGTCGAATACCACCCTGGCCTGGCGACGATCGGCCAGCCGGATCAGCCGACGCATCTCGTGCTCGACATCGACCCGCCCGAGTCCTCGTTCGAGCTCGCTGTCGCGGCGGCCCGGCTCGTTCGCCAAGCGCTGGCGGACGTCGGGATGCTCGGCGCCGTCAAGACCAGCGGCGCCAAAGGCGTGCACGTCTTCGTCCCGCTCGTCGGCGCGACATCGGCGGACGTAGCGGCCGCAACCCGAGCCCTCGCCGCGCGCGCCGAGCAGTTGGATCCGATGCTCACCACCACGGCGTTCGTCAAAGAAGAGCGCGGCGGCAAGGTGTTCCTCGACTCGACGCGAGCCGGCGGCGCGACGGTCGTGGGCGTCTACAGCCCGCGCCTGCGCGATGGAATGCCGGTGTCTTATCCGGTGAGTTGGGACGACCTCGACAACATCTCCCCCGCCGACTTCACGATCCACACTGCGCCGCGGTCGACGGTCGACTTGTGGGCTGCGCAGATGCCTGCTCCGCAGCCGCTGAGTTCGGAGCTGGTCGAGGAAGGGCAGCTCATTCCGATCGCACGCGTCCTGGCTATGCACGAGGGCAAGCGCCGCGCTCGGGCCCGCAAAGAAGCGGCGCAAGACCCCGAGTAGGCAGACGTTAGCCGGCCTTCACAATCGCGGCCGACTGCGCAGGCAACTCGGCACCCGAGTCGTCGACACGCGCGCCATCGTTAGTGGCGTAGATCAACTCAGCTGCTCCCACTTTGAACGCACGAGTCTGCGCGCCAAAGTTCGCGAGCACCCGGTAGGCACCGCGGTGTACGACGATCCACCGCTCGTCATCATCGAAGTCGGCCTCGACGAGGTTCAACCTCGGGTCGGCAAGCTCGGGGATCTCGCGCCGCAGCCGCAACAGCAACCGATACGTCTGGAGAATCTCGGCATGCGCAGGTTCAGTTGTCTCCGCCCACGCGAGCTTCGCGGACGCGAATGCTTTCGGGTCTTGAGGGTCGACGACCTGGGACAAATCCCATCCGTGCTTGGAAAATTCTTCGAGACGACCCTTAGCTACTGCCTCGCCGAGCTCGGGCTCGGGGTGCGAGGTAAAGAACGGCCATCGCGTCGAGGCCGCCCACTCCTCGCCCATCCAGAGCATGGGAGTGAAGGGCGACGTCAGAAGCAACGTGGCCCCGACTTTCAACAAGTCGGGCGACGCGATCTCCGACAGCCGATCACCGGCGGCGCGGTTGCCAACTTGGTCATGATCTTGCAGGCACGCGACGAACCGATACCCTGGCACACTCGAACGATCGACCGGCTTGCCATGGTTGCGGCCCCGAAACGACGAGTACGTACCGTCGTGGAAGAACGCTCTCGTGAGCGCCTTCGCTAGCGCACTTACCGTGCCAAAGTCGCCGTAGTAACCGTCACGCTCGCCCGACAGCAAAGTGTGCAGACAGTGGTGCACATCGTCGTCCCACTGGGCTTGGATGCCGTATCCGTGGGGTCGCGGCGTCACCATGATCGGATCATTGAGGTCCGACTCAGCAATCAGCGTCAACGGACGGCCGACCACACCCGAAAGTTCGTCAACGCGTTGCGAGAGTTCAGTCAGCAGGTGCGGCACGCTCTCGTCCTCGAGCGCGTGCACCGCATCGAGCCGCAACGCGTCGACATGGAACTCCGACAACCACATGCATGCGTTCTCGATGATGTAGTCGCGTACAGGCCCAGATTGCTCGCCGTCCAGGTTGACCAAATCGCCCCAGGTGTTGGTACCGGTCTTCAAGTACGGGCCGAACCGTGGCAGGTAGTTGCCACTGGCGCCGAGGTGGTTGTACACGACGTCGAGGGTGACGGCGAGGCCGCGGGCGTGGCACGCATCGACGAACTGCTTCAGCCCGTCGGGGCCACCGTATGCCTCGTGCACGGCGTACCACAGCACACCGTCGTAGCCCCAGTTCCACACCCCGTTGAAGTCGTTGACCGGCAGCAGTTCGACGTGAGTGACGCCGAGATCCTTGAGATAGTCGAGTCGTTCGATAGCCGAAGGGAGCGTTCCGTCTTCGGTGAACGTGCCGATGTGAAGCTCGTAAATCACCGAGCCGGGCAGCGCGCGGCCCGGCCACTGCGCGTCACTCCACTCAAACGTGTCGTCGTAGAAGCGACTAGGGCCATGGACGCCGAAGGGCTGGCGTCGAGATCGCGGGTCGGGCAGCAGTTGCGGGTCGGCATCCAACAAAAAGCCATAGTCGCGACCATTGGTCGCTTCGAGCACGTCGGCCGCAAACCATCCGTCATTTTCCGCGGCGAGCTGCCTGACCCAGATCCGTTCTGAACCCGGTTCGGTGATCTGTACGAGTACCTGGCGGGCGAGGGGTGCCCAGACCCGCACCTCAGGCATGCGGTGTCTCCAACAGCAATGCCACCGGAAGGTCGCCCAGCACATCGACAAGTTCAACAGTTCCGCCGGCGACCGCTGCGCCGGTCAGAACGTTCACATAGTGGCCCTCAGGGATTCGCACGGACGTCCCCGCCCATCCGCCGATCCGCATGAGACCAACTGGCAGCCGAGTGGCCAAGGTGATCGCGCCGCCTCGGTTGAAGCCGACGAGATGATCCGCGGCAGGTCCGTCGGCAACCAGCGGGTCATAGTCCGTTAAGAGGTCGGGCCGGTCTCGCCGCGCGCGCAATGCGTTGGCGACGACCCACAGCTTGGTAGCGGGGCCATCGGGCTGCCGGCCGGCCCGCTCGGGTGAGAACAGCGCGCGCAGACGCGTCGCGCGGTCGGCAAAATCGACCGCACGCCGGTTGTCGGGGTCGACGAGCGAGTCGTCCCACAGTTCGGTGCCTTGATACACATCGGGAACGCCAGGCATCGTCAGCTGCACCAGCTTTTGCGAAAGCGAGTTCGACCTGCTGGGCGCCGCGATACGAGCAGAGATGTCCGCGAGCACCCCACGCACTTCCGGCTGGTCGTACGCAGCGTCGACCGCAGCATGAACGCTCGACTCGAATGCGGTGTCGGGGTCGATCCAACCGGTGGCCCGCGCTGCTTCGCGCATGGCCTTCTCGGCGTAGCTGTGAGCTCGCTCGCGCGCGATGAACCCGGTGGCCGCAAGCGTCTGCCACAACAAGTAAGCGAACGCGCGGTCGCTGATGGGTGCGAGGTCTAAGAGTTGACGTGCGGCGGAATTCCACTCGTCGGGAATCTCTGCGAGCACTGCAAGGCGAGCGCGGACATCTTCGGATCGCTTCGTGTCGTGGGTCGACAATGTGGTCATGCCCTCGGGCGCAGCGTGCTGCCGCCGCTTCTGTGCGGCATGGAACTCGGTGATCGACGCGCCGAATGCGCCTGGGTTACCGCCAACCTCGTTCAACCCGATGAATCGCGAGTACCGGTAGTAGGCGGTGTCCTCGACCCCCTTGGCCATGACCGCACCCGTCACTTGCTGAAAGCGGATCGCCAGTTCGTCGGCTGGGTCGAACAACCGCACGAGCAATGCATCGATCGTCTGAGCGACCTCGGGATGCCGGGCCCGCGCCCTTTCGGCTGCTTGCGCAAGGTGGTCGGCGCCAAGCGGGAGGTACGACCTGTACACAGGGAACGCGGCCACCAGGGCATCGAGTGCAGGCACCGAATCGTCAATCTCGGGGACCAGTCGTGCCAACCGGGCGATCTCTGACTGCAGCAAGCCAGTCACCATCATAGTCTTGCCCGCAGTGACGTGATCGTCCCAACTCTGCTCGTCGCCAGTCAGATCGCGATAGTGCTGCGTCACCGTTCGGTCCGCTGACGGATCGATGAACACGGCGTTGACTTCGGCCAGCGCGTCGTAGCCGGTCATGCCCGCGACCGGCCAGTCACGAGGCAGCTCTTCGCCCGGCTCGGTGATCTTCTCTACTGTGATCCACGTGTCGGGCGCAGCGGCGGCGAGTCGTTCAAGGTACTGGCGCGGGTCGCGCAGACCGTCGGGATGATCGATCCGCAAGCCGGCAACTCCATATTCCGAGACCCACCTAAGGATCTCGGCGTGCGTCGCCTCGAACACGTCAGGGTCCTCCACCCGCAACGCCGCCAGCGTGCTGACAGCGAAGAACCGCCGGTAGTTGAGGTCCGTGTCGGCATTTCGGAAGTTCGTCAACTCGTAGTGCTGCTTCGCATGGACGTCGATTGGCCGGTCGCCCGGCGCGTAGGTGTCGGCGGCGACAGGATACCGGTGCTCGAAGTATCGGAGTTCGGGCGTGCCAGCCTCGACGACGATGGCGAGGTCGTGCTCGAGGTCAGCGTCGTCGGCGAGCACCGGCACAACGATGCGGCCGCCATTCGCCGTCCACTCGATGTCGAACCACGAAGCATGCGCAGCGTCTCGACCCCGCTCGAGCACGTCCCACCAAGCGGCATTTTGAGCCGCATCTTCGATCCCCATGTGATTCGGAACGACGTCGACCACCAGTTGCAGGCCAGCCCGCACGCACGCAGCGGCTAGGTTCTCGAGACCGGCGGCTCCGCCCCGATCCGCGTCGACCCAGCCGTGGTCGACAACGTCGTATCCGTGTTGTGAGCCTCGGGTCGATGCAAGCAGCGGCGAAACATACACGGCGCCGACGCCGAGCTCGGCGAGGTAATCGACGACCTCTGCCGCCGAATTCAGCGGGAACTCGGCGGTGATCTGCAGACGGTAGGTAGAGCTTGGCGGCATGCCGTATTGCGTGCCCAGGCCGGTCGGGGCCAAACGGCTCCCGAACACTCCCCATGTGTTGCGTAGCACACAGTTTGCGGTCTCCTGCCCAGGGCAGTGCGTAGACATGACACCCCTGCCCGGACTTCCGTTCCCTCTTGGTGCGACGCCCATCGCTGGCGGCACCAACTTTGCAGTCGCCTCTGAAGTGGCTGACTCGATAGAGATTTGCCTTTTTGCCGATGACGGAACCGAGACCCGCGTAGAGCTACCTGAGCGCACCGCGCATGTCTTCCATGGGTTGCTTACCGATGTTGGGCCTGGCCAGCGGTATGGGTTGAGGGTGCACGGGCCATGGGAGCCGGCAGCGGGTCTGCGTTGCAACCCCAACAAGCTGCTGCTCGACCCGCACGCGACCGCCATCGACGGCGAAATCACCTGGGACGAGAGCGTCTTCGGGCACCATTTCGACGATCCTGACAGCCGCAACGACGACGACTCCGCCGCTGCGATGCCTAAATGCGTCGTCACTGACCGCAGTTTCGACTGGGGGTCCGATGCTCCGCCGCGCACCCCGCTGGCCGAGACCGTCGTCTACGAGACCCACGTGAAGGGCTTCACCAAGCGGCATCCCGACGTCCCGAAGGAGATCCAAGGAACGTACGCCGGTTTAGCGCACCCGGCTGCCATCGGCTACCTCACCGATCTCGGAATCACCGCGGTTGAACTTTTACCCGTGCATCAGTTCCTCCATGACTCGCACCTGCTCGAGCGCGGTCTGCGCAACTACTGGGGCTACAACAGCATCGGCTTTCTTGCTCCGCATGGCGGCTATAGCTCGGTCGGCACCGGCGGTGGACAGGTCGATGAATTCAAGTCGATGGTGAAGGCGCTTCATGCCGCAGGCCTCGAAGTGATCCTCGACGTCGTGTACAACCACACGGCCGAGGGCAATCACATGGGCCCGACGTTATCGATGAAGGGGATCGACAACGAGAGCTACTACCGGCTGGTAGAGGGCGACGAGGCGCACTACTTCGACACGACCGGAACTGGCAACAGTCTGCGCGTTGGCCACCCTGAAACACTTCGACTGATCATGGACTCGTTGCGCTACTGGGTGACCGAGATGCACGTCGACGGATTCCGTTTCGATCTCGCAAGCACGCTGACGAGGCAGAACGGCGAGACCGACATCCACAGCGCGTTCCTGAACCTGGTGCACCAAGACCCAGTGCTCGCGCCGGTAAAGCTGATCGCCGAGCCTTGGGACACCGCGGGCTATCAAGTCGGCGGCTTCCCTGCTCGCTGGGCGGAGTGGAATGGAAAGTATCGCGACGACGTGCGCGACTTCTGGCGCGGGGAGGGCACCCTTGGCGACTTCGGTTTGCGCCTGACAGGCAGTGGCGACATCTACGCATCTGACAGGCGGACGCCGACAGCGAGCGTCAACTTCGTGACGGCGCATGACGGCTTCACCCTCGCCGACTTGACGTCCTACAACGACAAGCACAACGAAGCAAACGGCGAAGACAACAACGACGGCGAAACGAACAACAGCTCGTGGAACTGTGGTGTCGAAGGCCCGACCGATGACGAGTTGGTGATCGCACTGCGCGCCCGCCAACGCCGCAACCTGCTCGGCACGTTGCTGTTGTCGGCGGGTGTGCCGATGATTCTCGGCGGCGACGAGATTGGCCGCACGCAAGACGGCAACAACAACGCCTACTGCCAGGACGACGAGTTGTCCTGGTACGACTGGGACAATCTCGACGAGAACCTGCTGGCGTTCACCAAGACCGCGCTTCGGCTGCGGCGGGAGAACCCGGCGTTGCGGCCGCGTGACTACTTGCGCACGCCGGGCGGCCTGCCTGCACAGATGGTGCTGTACAAGGCAGACGGCGCCGAGATGTCGGACGACGACTGGAAGGACGCGACCAGCAAGACGCTCTCTGTGGCACTCGACGGTCGGCAAATCGAAGACGCAGAGGGCGACACAACGCGGGATCGCTTCCTCCTGCTCGTCAATGCCCACCACGAGCCGGTCGACTTCACTGTGCCCGCAGGCGGCCGACGTCCGTGGCGCGTCGTGCTCACCACCGACGACCCTGACCCCATCGATCCCGTCTCGAGCGGCGACGTGCTGACCGTGCTCGATCGGTCGATCTTGTTGCTCCACACCAAGTAATCGACGCGCCCCGTCGAGGCGTCGGGCCGACCTCTGAGCGGAGCCGCGTCCGCATCTTCCTAGGCAAAGAGTTCGCAAACCGGCAGTTGTCTCACTAATTGGGCCACTTGGTCGAAGTGGTAGAAGTCACCCATTGCCCACAGAGACGCGTGCCATGAAGATCCGCAAGATGTCGAACGCCGCGCACGACGACGGCTTCACCCTGATCGAACTCCTCGTGGTCATGATCATCATCGGGATCCTGGCCGCGATTGCCATCCCGGTTTACCTGAGCCAGAAGAAGAAGGGCTACGACGCTTCGGTCAAGTCGGACCTGCGGTCATATGCTCGCGAGCTCGAGTCGTACAACGCCGAGGCTTTCGCCTATCCGGACACCGCGGGCTTCACCCAGGCGAACGGCGGGATCCTGACTGTCGTGCCCGGCCTCACGGTCCGGGTGGCCACGACCGTGACCTTCGGCTACTACCTCAACACCGCGAAGTCGGCCTTCTGTGTGGTTGCCGTGAACAGCAAGGGCACTCGCCCGTTCGAATACGTGTCCAGCCTCGGTGGGCTGCAGGCCACCTCAACGTTCGCGGCCAGTACAACGCTTCCGACTGCCTGTTCAACCTCCGCCTACTAGCCGCCGTTCGCGCATGCGCGTTGTCAGGGCTGTTCGCGCATGCGCGTTGTCGACGCGTCCGCGCGGTCTCAGGCGACTTCGATGACGACCTTGCCCTTGGCGTGACCGCCCTCGACCGCAGCCATCGCGTCGGCCGCTCTGTCGAGTGGGACGACGTCCTCAACATGCGGATCGAGCTTGCGGTCGGCGACCATTGCCGCCAACGTGTCGAGAATCTGTGGGTCGTAGTCGCGAACGATCGCGTGGCCACCAACTTCGGCCGCGGTCGCTGGGTCAGCTGCGCTGATGAGCTTGGTCTTGTCGGCGACGAGGCCGGCGACTGCGCGCAACCCGTCCCCGCCGGCCAGGTCGAGGATCGCGTCGACGCCGTCTGGCATCAGTTCCCTGACCCGCTCCGCAACGCCATCGCCGTACGTGACGAAAGTCGCACCCAAAGATTCGACGAGGGCCCGCTTTGCCTCGCTGGCGACGCCAATCACGAAGATGTCGAGGTCGCGGGCAATCTGCGCAGCGGCGACGCCGACTCCGGCACTGGCGCCATTGATCAGCAGCGTTTGGCCGGGCTTTAGCTCGAGTTGGGTGACACCGTCATATGCGGTCGCGCCGGCGATCGAGAGTGTTGCGGCGTCGTTGAACGAGACATGCGGCGGCTTGTGCGCGGTGCCATCCGCGCTAAGCAGGGTGAACTCCGCCCAAGTGCCGGAGCCCGAAGCGGCACGGCCGAACACCTCGTCGCCGACGGCGAATCCCTTTGCATCCTTTCCGACTGCGCGCACCACGCCGGACGCCTCGAAGCCGAACACGATCGGGAAACTGTCGGGCGACGTAGGGCCGTAAGCCCCGGAGCGGATCTTCCAGTCGACGGGGTTCACCCCCGCAGCGCGCACCTGCACGAGGAGGTCGGCAGCGAGTGGGGTCGGCATGTCGATCTCGAGGAACTCCTGCACATCTGCGCTGCCGTTGCTGCGGTAGCCGAAGGCCTTGACCATGTTCGTCCCGTCTGTCGCTTAGAGGATTTGACCCTATTAGCCCATCTGCATTGTGGCGATCCGCCAGCTGGCCTCGACAAAGTGGAGTCACCCGCTCCATGTGGAGACATCTCCTCCGTATTGTGTTAGCGTGTGAAACGGAGCAAAGAACTCCCTTTCCTCGTAGGAGCAGATCATGACCGCCACAGACCTGGCCCCCGCAGCAGGCGCCCCGACCGGCACGTCCGGCCGGGGCTCGACGACCGTCACCACCCCGCCGTCCGCCCCGTCGAACCCAGACTCGCCGAACGCGGGCGCGTCCGCGTTGCACAACCCGCACCACACGCGGCGCTGGGCGATCCTCGCGGTGCTCGCGACGGCCCAGCTGATGGTGGTGCTCGACACGACCGTGGTGAACATCGCGCTGCCGTCGGCGCAGAAGGCGCTCGGGTTTTCGACCGGCGACCGGCAGTGGGTCGTCACCGCCTACGCCCTCGCGTTCGGCAGCCTGCTGCTGCTCGGCGGGCGCCTTGCCGACTTGCTCGGCCGCAAGCGCGTGTTCATCATCGGACTTATCGGCTTCGCGGCGGCGTCCGCAGTCGGTGGCGCGGCAAATGGCTTCGGCATGTTGGTCACTGCTCGCGCGGTTCAGGGGGCGTTCGGAGCGATGCTCGCGCCCGCCGGCCTCGCGCTACTTACGACGACCTTTACGCAGTCGAAGGAGCGCGCGAAGGCCTTCGGCATCTACGGTGCCATCGCCGGCGGCGGCGCGGCGGTCGGTCTGCTGCTCGGCGGCGTGCTCACCGAGTACTTGTCATGGCGCTGGTGCATGTACGTGAACCTGGTCTTCGCAATCGGTGCGGTCATCGGCGGCACGATCCTCTTGCACAACCAGCCTTCTGAGGAGCGGCCGCGCCTCGACATCCCCGGTGTCTTGACCGTCTCTGCCGGACTCTTCAGCTTGGTCTACGGCTTCTCACACGCCGAGTCGGCGGGCTGGGGTTCGACCACGACCGTCGCTTTCCTCGTTGCCGGCGTCGCGCTTCTCTTGACCTTCGTCGGTATTCAGACCCGGTCGCGCAATCCACTGCTGCCATTGAGGATTCTGGCGAACCGCAACCGTAGCGGCGCCTACCTCGCGATCTTCATCGCCGGCATGGGCATGTTCGGCGCGTTCCTGTTCCTCAGCTACTACATGCAAGGCACGCTGCACTACACCGCCGTGATGTCGGGGCTCGCGTTCATCCCGCTGACGGTTTCCTTGGTGGCGACGTCAATCAGCTCGACGATTCTCTTGACGCCGCGCGTCGGCCCGCGTTGGACCGTCGGCATCGGCATGCTCATTGCTGCCGCGGGCATGGTGCTGTTCAGCGGCATCGGCGCCCACACTGCGTACGCCGCGCACATCCTGCCCGGCACGATCGTCATGGGCATCGGCATGGGCATGACGTTCTCCCGCGCGATGTCGCTTGCAACATCTGAAGTGCAGCACGAGGACGCCGGCGTCGCGTCGGCGCTCGTTTCGACCGGCCAGCAGGTCGGCGGCTCGATCGGTACCGCGCTGCTCAACACATTGGCCGCCAGCGCCGCAGCGAGTTACGTCGCGGTTCACGGCAAGTCGGCCGCGGTCTTGGTCAACGCATCGATCCACGGCTACGTCACCGCGTTCTGGTGGG
Source organism: uncultured Actinomycetes bacterium (assembly GCA_963737705.1). GTDB lineage: Bacteria > Actinomycetota > Actinomycetes > Acidothermales > Acidothermaceae > PALSA-607. The sequence goes on along the minus strand of CAVTTP010000006.1, from coordinate 902,273 downwards.
CAGCCGGGATCTTCGCAGTCGGCGCCGTGATCTGCGGTCTGCTCTTGACCAGCGAGGTTTCGATGACCAGCGGGGACGCCGAGGTGCTCCCCTTGTGAGCACCGTTGCTGGTGAGGTGACGACGGCTCCCGGTGATGGGGCTTACGCTGCCGGGATGACCGCCACCGACCCGGCGTCCGACAGTGATCTCGCGTCGCCCGCTGACCCGACGTCCCGCGTGGTTCGCAAGGACGTCGCCCGCAACCGGGCATTGCTGATCGCCGCGGCCGACGAGGTCTTCACCGAACGCGGCGTCGACGCGACGCTCGACGACATCGCGCGCCATGCCGGCGTCGGAGTCGCGACCGCATACCGCCACTTCGAGAACAAGCAAGCGTTGCTGGCCGCGATGTTCGAGGACAGGCTCAACAAGATCCTGCAAATGATGCTGAACGCGGATGCGCTGCCGGATCCGCGCGAGTCTTTCGAGGCGTTCGTGTACGGAATCGCGTCCTTGCAAGCGCACGATCGCGGTATGCGCGAGGTCATGCGCACCGACCACGGCATCGACAAGGTGTCGGCGATACGGCAGCGGGTGCAGCCGGTCGCGCTCCGGATCGTGTCTCGGGCGCAGGCGGCCGGCATCTTGCGGCCGGAGCTCGAGCCGAACGATATTCCGATGGTGCTCTGGATGACCGGTGCAATCAGCGACTACACCGGGCCCGTGTCGTCGGACTTGTGGCGCCGGTATCTCGACTTCATGCTCGACGGCATGCTGGCCGAGTCGTTGCCCCGGCGCACGATCAGCGTCCCGGCGCTTGACGAGGAGCAGCTGGCGACCGCGATGCACAACTGGCACGCCCACCGCTGACCGCAACCACTACGCCGTCGCTAGGGGTTGGGGGCGCCGCTGCCTTGGGTGATGAGGTTGCGCAGGCTGGTGTTGATGTAAAACGCCCACGCAGTTGAGCAACTCTCGAAGCACTCACCTTGCGGCACCAAGCCGACGTGGGTGAAGCGCACCTCGGTGGCGTCCTCGACCTGCGAGATGTCGAAGGTGATGTCGGTACCGGTCCACTCGGTCTTGTCCTTGACGAACTCGAGGTAGCCATCGAGCACATGCCACGCCACTCGACGTCCGGGAATGAACTCGGTGATGCGCTGCTTGCTGCGGTGCATCTCCTCGTAGCGGTAGGTGAATTCAGCTCCGAGTTCGTCGGTGCTGCCTTCGATGTCCCCTGACCACCATCCGCGCACGTTGTTAATGGCCGCGAACACCTCGCCCGCGCTTTGAGGGACCGTAAACGCCGTAGTGAAGTCGCTCACGATGCCATCGCCGCGTTCTGGCGTTCGAAGGCCTTGGCCGCGCCACTCGTCCAGCCTAAAGCGAGAGACGCCGACATCGGGTCGGGGAAGATTTCCTCGTCACCGTTTTCCACGCCGTCCAAGATGGCTGCGGCGACTGACGACGCAGAAGCCTTCGGGATATTCAATCCGCGAGTCATGTCCGTGTCGGTCGGGCCGGTCAACACGGCGTGCACGCGAATGCCGCGGCCGGCGAGCAACACGCGCAACGACTGAGACAACGACAAGCCGGCAGCCTTCGAAATTGAGTACGCCGGGATCATCGGGAACGGTGCGAGGGCGGTCGCCGACAACGAGTTGACGATGACTCCGCGCGATTCAGTCAGCAGCGGCACGAAGGCCTGCGTCACGCTGAACGTGCCGAGCAGGTTCACCGCCAGATGCTGTTCGATAACAGCGCGATCTGTGAGGTCGTCGTACAGCGCGATCCCCGCGTTGTTGATGAGGATGTCGAGGGCGTCGACCCGCGAGACAGCCTCCTGAATGTCCGCCGCAGACGTCACGTCGAGACGCAACACCATCACCCGCGAATCCGCGTGTGTGAACGGCTGCCGTGTACCGGCATAAACGCGCCGGGCGCCGCGGCGCAAGGCCTCCTCGACGAGCGCGCGGCCGATGCCTCGATTCGCGCCCGTTACGAGCACGGCGCTGTCAGCGATTTCTGCAGGGGCGACGTCCGCCCTGCTGAATTCCTTTGTCATTTCGTTCTCCCATGACGTGGTAGTTCGGTCACAGGAACAGACAAGGCGCGGGTCGCAAACTGGTCACCGGAACAGCGCCCAATTCGAGTGGCCGCAGGTGTCAGTACGGGAGATGATCCAACGTGGAGGTAGCACATGGCTGAGCTGATCGAACGCGCGCGCCAGGGTGATCGCGAGGCGTTCGCCGCGCTGGTCGAACCGCACCGCCGCGAACTCCAGGTGCACTGCTACCGCATGCTCGGGTCACTGCAAGACGCCGAGGACGCGCTGCAGGAAACGTTGCTCGCAGCGTGGCTCGGACTCGACGGTTTCGAAGGTCGCTCATCGGTGCGCACCTGGCTGTATCGCATCGCGACCAACCGCTGCCTGAACCTGCTGCGGTCATCGAACCGACGTCCCGTGGCAGCGGCGCCACTGCCCATTACGCCGCCCGAGCCGACCCGACTGGGTGAGGTGCTGTGGTTGCAGCCTTATCCCGACGCGCTGCTAGAGGGACTCTCCGACGACGCGCCTGGTCCTGAGGCGCGCTACGAATCCCGTGAGGCGATCTCGCTGGCGTTCGTGACCGCCGTCCAGCTGCTGCCTGCGAACCAACGCGCGGCGCTGCTGCTGCGCGATGTCCTCGGCTACCGCGCGAGTGAGGCCGCCGAGCTGCTCGGCCTCTCCGAGGACGCCGTCACGAGCGCCCTCAAACGCGCCCGCGCGACGATGGACACAGCCCAGTCGCCCGCATTGCCGCCTCCTGCACCCGACAGTCCCGAGGAGCGCGCGCTGGTCGAGCGCTTCGTTGCAGCCTTCACTTCGCTGGACGTCGATGGGCTGGTCGCGCTGATGACTGACGACGCGTGGGTGCGGATGCCGCCACTGCCGTTCGAGTACCGCGGGACGGCGGCGGTGCACGCCTTCTTTGTGGCGACGGCTCCGCATCGGCGTGGGATCGCGAAGCTGGTGCCGGTGCGTGCGAATGGTCAGCCAGCGTGGGGTGAGTACCGCCGTGCCTCGACGTCGGGCGGCCTGCACCTGATGGGCATCGAGGTGATCGGCCTTGCCGGCGACCGCGTCTGCGAGATCACCAGGTTCGAGACCACGGTCGCGCCCCACTTCGGCCTCCCCCGCACGCTCTGAGGCGCGCTTTGCTCTGCTGCACATGTGTGGCAGCTCAGCTCTGCTGCACATGTGTGGCAGCTCAGCTCTGCTGCACATGTGTGGCAGCTCAGCTCTGCTGCACATGTGTGGCAGAGCAAAGCGTCCAGAGGCGTGAGCGCTGGAGCCGCCTTGCGTCAGTCCGACCGCGTGAGTTAGGGTCCCCTTAGTAAGGTCACCCTATCCAAACCTCGACATGGAGGCGGCGTGCTTCCGACCTTTGTCATCGGGCTGCGCGAAGGCCTCGAGGCGTCGCTGATCGTCGGCATTGTGGCCGCATTTCTCGGCAAACAGGGTCGGCGAGACGCGCTGCGCCAGGTGTGGATCGGGGTTGGCGTCGCTGTCGCCATCTGCATCGCGGTCGGCGTCGCGCTGCAAATCGCGACCACCGATCTTCCGCAGCGCAAGCAAGAGGGACTCGAGACAGTCGTCGGCCTGTTCGCGGTCGCGATGGTCACGTACATGGTCTTGTGGATGCGCAAGCACTCGCGCGATCTCAAGGGACAACTCGAAGGTGCGGCCGCGGCGGCACTGGCGGAGGGCTCGGCCCGCGCACTCGTCGTGATGGCGTTCCTGGCCGTGTTGCGCGAAGGCTTCGAAACGGCCGTGTTCTTGCTCGCTACGTTTCGCGCCAGCGGGAACGCAGCGGCCAGCGCCACGGGCGCTGTACTCGGCATCGCGGTCGCGGTCGCACTCGGCTACGGCATCTATCGCGGCGGCGTCCGTATCAACTTGTCGCGGTTCTTCCGCGCCACCGGCGTGGTGTTGATCGTCGTCGCGGCGGGACTCGTCATGACCGCGGTTCACACCGCGAACGAGGCCGGCTGGCTCAACGTCGGGCAGGTGCAGGCGTTCGATCTGTCGTGGCTGATCCATCCCGGCACCGCGCTTTCGGCCGTACTCACGGGCGTCCTGGGGTTACAGGTCTATCCGGTCCGGATCGAGGTTGCTGCTTACCTCGCGTACTTAGTGCCGATGCTCGTACTCACCCTTTGGCCGGCAAGGAAGCGGCCGGCCGAACGACGACAACCGGCGTCAGTGCATGAGCCGTCGATCGCCGCGCAAGTCGTCGCCGCAGCACCATCGGCGGCGGCGATCTCTCGCGCGGCGCCGTAGCTCCGAACTCATCACCGACGCGCAATGACGCCCGTCGTTTCGTCGACCATGCCCGAGAACGCGCCGCCCGCGAAACTCCGGAACAGGAAATCATGCGCATCCGCAAGACCTACGCCGCAGTCAGTATCGGATTGGCCGCCGTCGTGTTCGTCGCCGGCTGCAGCAGCAAGAAGACGGCTGCAAGTGGCGGTGGCGACGATCAGAACGTGCAGGTCGAGCTTACCAAGACGGGCTGCCGACCAACCCCGGCCAGCGTGCAGGCCGGCCACGTGAACTTCAATATCGTCAACAAGGACGCGTCCGCAGTGACCGAAGCGGAGCTGCGCAGCAACGACCTGTCGCACATACTCGGTGAGCAAGAAAACCTCACCCCAGGACTCTCTGGTGGGTTCGCCCTGAACGTGCAGCCCGGTACGTACAAGATCAGCTGCCCGGGCGCATCTCAGTCGCACTGGGACTTCACCGTGACGGGCAAGGCGAGCGATGCATCGTTGCAGTCCAACCCCCAACTTACCGCCGCGGTTTCGGGATACGCGGCCTACGTCAAGCAGAACGTCGCCGACCTCATCACACACACGCAGAGCTTCTGCGATGCGATCAACTCCGGCAGCATTCAGCAGGCCGAACTGCTGTACTCACCGGCGCGCATCTACTACGAGCGGATCGAACCGGTAGCCGAGATCTGGGGTGACCTCGACACCGAAATCGACGGCCGCTGGGAGAACCCGATAACTGACGTGGCGCAGTTCACCGGCTTCCACCGCATCGAACAGCTGCTCTGGGAAACCGGCACACTGACCGGTGCGCCCGCGTTGTGCAGCGGACTTGTCGAGCACGAGAAGCAACTGCAGACGTTGGTAGCGTCGGCTCAGTACAGTCCGCTCGAAATGGCGGCCGGCGCAACCGACCTCATCAACGAGGCGGCTACGTCGAAGATCAGCGGCGAGGAAGAGCGTTACTCCAACGTCGACCTGCCGACGTTCAAAGCCAACGTCGACGGCGCAGAGGAAATCGTCAACCTGTTCAGGCCGTTCCTGCAGGCGAACGACGCCAGCACTCTCAACGAGATCGACCAGCGCTATCAGGGTGTGCTGACGGCGCTGAAGCCCTACCAGGCGAGCCCCGGTTATCTGAACACTGGCTACGTCGAGTACTCGACCGTCCTCGACGACCAGCGCAAGGATCTCTCGGGCGCAGTCAACGCCTTGGCTGAGGCTCTGTCGAAGGTCTCGGTCGAAGTGAGCTGAGGCGATGCCAAACACCACAGATGCGGACGGCGGGGGCGGGGGCCGCACCGTTTCTCGGCGTCATTTTCTCGGCGGTCTCGGCGCGGTTGGTGCGGGAGCTGTAGCCGCTGGCTTCGGTGGTGGTTACGCAGCCAGGGCCGCGACAACATCACAGACCGATCAGTCGACGGTGCCGTTCTATGGCGAGCATCAGGCTGGCATCGCCACGCCCGCACAAGACCGGCTGGCGTTCGGCGTTCTCAACCTGGTTGACGGCGTGAGCCGACGCGACGTCGCCGATCTCCTGCAACAGTGGAGCGCCGCCGCCCTCCGCATGAGTCAAGGTCAACTCGTCGGCGACAGCTCGCTGTTGAATGCACCGCCGCTCGACACGGGCGAAGCGCTCGACTCGCCCCCGTCAAACCTGACGGTCACGATCGGCTACGGACCTTCGTTCTTCGACAAGCGACTCGGCCTGCAAGCGAAGAAACCTGCTGCGCTGCAGAACCTTCCGCCGTTGCCGAACGAGAATCTCGACCCCGATTACACCGGTGGCGATCTGTGCATTCAGGCGTGCTCCGATGACCCGCTGGTCGCCTTTCACGCAGTGCGAAATCTCGCGCGACTCGGCATGGGCATCGTGGTGCACAACTGGATGGAACTGGGATTCGGGCGCACGTCGACGACGAGCACTGCGGAGTCGACGCCGCGCAACCTACTCGGGTTCAAGGACGGCACTCGAAACGTCAAGTTACAGCAAGCCGACGTGATGAATTCCGTATGTCTGGGTCGGTAGCGAGACGGATCAGCCGTGGATGAAGGGCGGCAGTTACCTGGTTGCTCGACGGATTCGGATGTTCATCGAGAACTGGGACCGCGACTACCTCGCCGATCAACAGCACGTCATTGGTCGGGTCAAAGGCAGCGGCGCTCCCCTGAGCGGCGGCACCGAGTTCACCGAGCCCGACTTTGCCGCCAAAGACGACCAAGGCGAACCGATAATCCCGGTCGATGCGCACATCAGGTTGGCCAGCCGAGAGTCGAACGGCGGGATACAAATCCTGCGCCGCGGCTATTCGTTCACGGACGGCATCGACCCAGTGCGCGGCACGTTGCTCGGCGGCCTGTTCTTCATCGCCTTCATGAAAAACCCTGACCAGTTCATCAAACTTCAACAACAACTCGGTACCCACGACGCGCTGAACGAGTACATCCAGCACACCGGTAGTGGCGTGTTCGCCTGCCCGCCGGGCATCACGGCCGGCGAGCACTGGGGACACTCGTTGTTCGCGTAAATCCGCTGCGACAGACTGGTCCCATGAGCATCGAAACAGTCTCGACGACCTACACCCTCAGCGTGCCGAGCATCGGTTCGGTTGAGCTCACCGTTGACGAGCGCGGCGAGGGACAACCGTTCCTTGTGCTGCACGGCGGCGCCGGCCCGCAGTCCATGGCGCGGTTCTCGCAGCTGTTGGCTGACGCGGGCCACAACCGAGTACTCACGCCGATTCACCCAGGGTGGGGCGGCACGCCGCGGCCAGACGCGCTCGCCAGCATCGATGGCCTCGCTCTCTTGTACCGCGCGTTGCTCGACAAGCTCGACCTTGGCGATGTCACCCTCATCGGGAACTCGATCGGCGGCTGGGTCGCGTCCGAGTTGGCGCTGCTGAACTCACCGCGCGTCGGTGCGCTTGTGCTCATCGACGCCGTCGGCATCGAAGTCGACGGACACGGTGTCGCAGACGTGTCGACGCTGACGGTTCCCGAAATCATGGCCCTGTCGTTTCGCGATCCCGCGCCGTTCCGCGTCGACCCGGCGACACTCTCCGACGCGCATAAGGCAGTCATGGCCGGTAACACTGCGAGCATCGCGGTCTACACGGGTTCGCCAGCGATGGCCGACCCGACGCTGCTCGGACGGCTCGATGACATCACCGTGCCGACGCTTGTCTTGTGGGGTGACAGCGACCGAATCGTCGACGCGGACTACGGCCGGACCTACGCCGCCGCCGTCCGCTCGGCGCGTTTCCATCTACTCCCTGGCACCGGGCACATGCCGCAGCTCGAGACCCCCGAGCTGGTGCTGAAGGCCCTCTGGTCGTCTGCCGATTAGAGGTTAGTTGGCGATCTGGGCGGCGTCCGCGGGGCTGAGGTGCGGCGTCACGGCGGCAACATCGCCGGCGATGATCGCGCGGTCGGCCGGGCTGAGCTGAACGGTCACCGGTGACACGTCGCTGCGGATCTGTGCGGCGTCCGCTGCGCTGAGCTGCACTGTCACCGGTGCTACACCGCTAATGATCTGCGCGGCGTCGGCGACGCTGAGCTTCGGGACCACGGTGAACGTCGCAGCGTGGTGCGTTGCGGTCACCTTGGAGATGAGGAACGAAGCGGCGAACAGGATCGCGATGGCGACTGCGGCGGCTCGCTTCGAGCCGGTGGTGCCGGTTGACGATGGGTTGCTAACTGGCCGGGTGAGTGTCGTGGCGTTCATTGTGGTCTCCTTCTGGCTGGACCACCCCTGCGGTGATCGCCCTGAGTCCAAGGTCGCGCTAAGGAGGTAGGGCCGACATCGGGAGTGCTCCTCAGATGAGGCCTAGGTAGTACCTAGATTTCCGGAGGTCGACGGCATCGACGCACGTTCTTCGCTGGTGATCGCGATCTCCACACGATTTCGGCCGGAGCGTTTCGCCGTGTAGAGCGCGGCATCGGCGAGCCGCTCGAGACGCTCAGTCGTTCCGGCGTGCTCAGGGAACACGGCAATGCCGAGGCTGGCAGTCAAGGTCATCTCCGGTGACGGCAGGGCGATCTCCGAGATCGTCTGGCGGATCTTTTCAGCGATGGCCGCCGCGGCGAGCACGTCGGTGTCGGGAAGCACGACCGCAAACTCCTCCCCGCCGTTGCGGCCGGCGAAGTCGCTCGCGCGCAGTGCCGACTTGAGCACCTCGCCGACGCTCGCGAGCGTCTGGTCCCCGACCGGATGACCGAGCCGGTCGTTGATTTCTTTGAAATGGTCGAGGTCAATGAGAATCAACGCGACCGGCGTCAGCGTCCGCGCCGCCTGGGCGACCATGCGTTTCAAGGTGTCGCCAACAACCCGCTTATTGGGCAAGCCAGTGAGCGAATCGGTGGCGGCCCGTACCTCGGCGATGGCGAGGTTCCGCAAGTTCGCAAGCACCGGTGCGGCCTGACTCACCGAGTTGCTGATGCGTTGCTTGTCGGCAAGGTTGCACGCGGTCGGACGGTTGACGAGCACCGAGCCGATCACCTCACCGCTCACGGTCAATGGCGTGCACGTTGACGTACCGGCGCAGCCACCACACACCGTGCAGGTGAGCAGTCGAGGATGATCGCCACCCTGGTCGTTGCGACGAGCTGATCGAACAGCGAGACACGCTTGTGGCTCGGCATGCTCGAGTGCACGCGCGAGCGGCGAACCGGGCGGCAGCACCGTCACCGCTTCGAGCCGATCGGCACTGTTGTTGCGATTCAGCACCGTCGCGTTCGCATTGGGAATGATGCGCTCGAGGTGCCGCTGCAACAGCGCGTGCGCTTCCTCTTCGTTCTTCGCCAGCTGCAGTGTCTCGGCGAACTCGACTTGATCCGCTTCCGGCTCGGCCGACCGGCGAATCTGGCGCCGCCCGATCACGCACGCCACATAGGTCACGAGCTCCGCCAGCGCAACAGCCAACGCAATGATCCAGACCGTTCGGGCATCGGTTGCCTTCGCCTGCGCCCTGCCCCGATCTGCGTCATCTTGTTCACGGCTCAACAGGTCATCGAGGTGCGCACTAAGCGGCGCGTAGGCAGCGGTCAGCTTGTCCGCCAGCACCGGTGACGGGCCTGTCAGCGAGGCAATGACACCTGGGTCGAGCGCAGTACGGATTGACGCCCACTGACTCTCAAGCTTGTTGATTCCGACAAGCTCGGCATCGTCGTCGTCCGCGTGCAATCTCACCAGAGCAGCGAGCTCGGCGTCTGCCGCGGGGATCGTCTGCGAGTACAACGTGCCGAGTTGGCTCCGAGCCCCGGGGTCGCTACTCAGCAGGATCTGCTCGCCGCTGCTGTAGATACCATCCATCGCGCGCGCAGTTATCGCGGTCGACGTCTCCGTCGCCAACTCGTCGGACACCACTCGTTCGCTGACTGCGGTGGTGGAACGCACGCCGAGGATGCCGACGGCCCCGAGTGCTGCAGTCACCAACGCGAAGAAGACGCACAGGTAGATCAGCCCGGCTTCGGCCCGTTGGGAAATGCTTCGCATCGAAAAGCCCTCGGCTTGTGATCAACCCTGAGGACCCATCGACCGCCAACCCGGCGAACTGAGCACGCGACTCTCGTCACGCTGCGTGACCATTTTCCGATCGGACGGCGATTGGCTCGCCTCGCGGCGGCTAGCTGCCGAGCGCCGCTGTGATCGCGCTCTGCACCGATGCGGACAGCGCGGCGTCTCCACCGAAGATCTCGGCGTTGGTGACCGCTACCTTGGCGCCCGTCAGGTACGCGGCAGTCTCGGATGGCAACACTGTCGGGTCGGCGAGCAGAATCGGGCCACCGACGTGCGCTTGGTACGCGCCGCCGCTCAATGCATCAGGGAATGTGACACCACTTGCGAGGCCGACGCTTGTCGGTGCGGTGAAGATCGCGCTCGCCACTACAGCCGCGGTGGCGTACCGGTCGGCGCCATCGAACGGAATCGCCGCGCGATCGGCTGCCACCGCTGGGCCACCAACTGCGTAGACCGTGCCCGGATGTGCAGTGAGATACGCCTTCACTGAGGCCGTGAGAGTCGACCCGTCGGTCAACAACACGACGCCATGCTCCTCGGCTGCTGCCGGTCCGGCACTCAGCGCGTCAGGGAAGTTGGTTCCAGTCGCGAGGAACACCGTGCTCGGGCTGCCCAGTGCGGTAGCCACCTTCAAAGCAGTGTCGTAGCGGTCGGTGCCGGCGTAGCGAACGACGTTGAATCCCAGCCCCGTCAGCTTGGTTGCAATGCTGTCCGGAATCGCTGCGGTTCCACCGAGGAGATACACAGTGCCGCCGGCCGGCAGGACCCGCACAATTCCGGCCTGCGTTTCCGGCGTCAAGGAGCTGCCCTCGACGAACAGCAGCGGAGCATTCTTTGCCGCCGCGAGTGCAGTACCGACCAGCGCGTCAGGGTAGTTGTCAGCTCGCGCAAGCACGACCGCGCCAGCACTGCCAGCAGATGGATACTCGGCGTTCATCGTTGCGACGGCAGTCAAGAAGCGGTCAGCACCAGCGATGCGCACCAGCGCCGCGGTCGGTGTTGCCGGGCCGCCACCGCCGCCGCCACCACCGCTGCTAACAACCGCGTCAACTTCGTAGCTGAGCACGCTGCTCCCCGATGCCGAGAACATGGTGCTGTCCGTAGGCGTGAACGAGGCGGTGATCGAGTGAATCGCGACGCTGAGCGCCGTCGTCGTCAGGTCCGCGGTGCCGCCCGATACCGGAACAGGCGAGCCAAGTGCGGCCGACCCGTCCATGAACTGCACGGATCCAACAGCGTTGCTCGGCGCCACGGTCGCGGTGAAGTCGATCGAAGCGCCGACAGTCGCGGGACCGCCGGGAGAAGCCGAGATCGTCGTGGTCGTTGTCGTCACTCCGGCCCCAGCAGGTGTGACCAGGTTCGTCGACACGGACGGCGCGGACGTGCCCACCCCGTTCGTCGCCGTGATCTTGAACTTGTATTGGGTCCCGTCGGTCAGCCCGGGAACGGTCACGCTTGTCGCGCCGGTGGTGGTTGCGACGATTCCACCTGGGGTCGACGTGACGGTGTAGCCGGTGATCGGCGAGCCGCCGTCGTACGGCGCCGTCCAGTTCACGGAGGCGGTGGTATCACCGGCCGTCGCGGTTCCGGGCGCCGGGATTCCAGGCGCCGTTGCGGCACCTGTCGTGAACGAGAACGCGATCAGGGACTTGTCGACCAGGTTCTCGTTGTTCCACATCGTGAACGCGCCGGCCATGTAGAGCGTGTCGGTGCTTTGGTCGACATAGAGCGCCTGGACGCCGCCATTGCCGCCGTCCGCGTTCGCATTGACGGTGCCGGTGATAGCAGGGTTCCACGACGTGACGGCCGAGTTCGTATCGTCCAACTGAATGCCGAAGTAGTTCGGCGCGGTTAGCGGGTCGTCGGAGGTGCTGTTGTGATAGCCCGCGACAGCGGTGTCGCCCACGCTTCCGACCGCCTGCGAGTCGCCACGAGTCGAGTACTTCCAAAGACGCGCACCGGTCGCGACATCAGTCAGGATCGTTTCGTTCGATGAGTCGTTCGCTGGCGCATGACCGCCGATGCCGAGCAGTATCTGGTTCGCGGAAGGCCCGACTGACAACGCAATGACGTCCTCGCCGTCGTATGCGCCGTAGGTGCCGATCCCGTCGTCGGGTCGCAGATTGGCGTTAAAGGCGGTAACGAGTGAACCGTCGCTCGGATTGACCTTGACCAAGCCGTGCTGCGTCACACCGTTGTAGACCTCGAAGAGGCCGCCGACGTAGAGATAGCCGCCGGTCTCGAGCAGGGCGTGGACGCTGCCGCCCGTCGCAGCCTTGGACCAAACGACTGTTCCGGTCGTCGGATCGACAGCCTGTACGGTGGCGAAATCGCCACCCAGGTAGACCGTGGTCGCGTCAGAAGCAATGGCGCGCACGTAGCCGGTCACCGTTGGGGCCCACGCCGTCACGTTGAACGAAGAATCAAGTGCAGCTACATAGTTGCGCGCGGTGGGAGTGCCACTCATGGCACCGATCGAAGTGAAGTCGCCACCGACGTAGGTAACCCCACCGAAGGTGTTGATCGCCCGCACGTAGCCGTTGGTCGCCGAGCCCGATCCGGTACCCACGGTCTGCCCGGCGAAGACGACCTGACCGGTCGATTCGGAGATGACGGCGAAGTCCGTCGCGGGAACGGTCAGGGTTCCGCCACCCGACTCAGGCTCGATCACGTTGGTGAAGTCGCCGCCGATCGCCAACTCGTCGGGGCCAACTTTGTTGACGGCGAGAATGTCGCCGTTGGTGCGGGCGAAGGTCAGCGGGGTCGGGTTGATGGTTGTGGTCGCGATAGGCGTGATCGCGGGGGTGACCGCGGCGATCGAGTTGGCGCTCAGAGCGCTCGTCCCTGGGGTCGGGCAGTCGGCCGATGCCGGGATGTCGTTCATGCCCTTCGGCGCGTCGACCGCGTTACATGTCGCGACGCTTGACGCGGATGCCGAGGTCGCAACCACGACGCTCGTGGTCAACAGGGCGGTGACGGCTGTGGCAGCCATGCCGGTGGCCAACATCGAACTTGCCTTGCGCATAAAAATGTCCCCCTGGACGGAAGCGAACGGGCGCGTTGCCCACTACACAGGCGCGTTGCCCACTACACAGGCGCCTTGCCCACTACACAGGCGCGTTTCGCCGGGCGGCGGATCCGCGTCTGACTTGCATCCTCTGTGACACCGCGCCCAGTCGCCAACCAAACGGGCGAATTTAGCCTGAATGGACCAGGAGAGGGCCTGTTCGACCAAATCCGAGCGCAGTTGATCGGCACTTGCGCGCAGCGCGCTTAGTCACTTAGACCCATCGGCCACCCGCGTCCGTCTCAGACCGGACCCCCCGCTCGTCGCGGGGCCGGAAATCTAGGTACTACCTACGGCTCATCTGAGGAGGTGTCCCGATGCCCCCCTTCCCTCCTTAGAGACACCTTGGACTCAGGCGATCACCACCAGGGCGATCGAGGTGAAAGGGGAACACCATGAGCACCACCACAGTCTTCGGTCAGGTCGGCACCGACCAGGCCCCGACCCACAACAAGCGCAATGCCGTCATCGTTTTCACCGTCATCGCACTCTTCGCACTGTCCTTCTTCCTCGGCCGGGCAACCGCCTCCAGTCACGTCGGATCCTCAGCCCGAGTCGGGACGCACACGCAGCTCAGCCCGGCCGACCGCGCCGAGATCGCGAACGACGTTGCGACCCTTGGCAACTCCGGTACCACCACCCAGCTCAGCCCGGCCGACCGCGCGATCGTCGCGAACGACGTTGCACCTGTCGCCCCGCTCAGCCAGGCCAACACCACGTCTTGCATCGCCGGCCGGCCTTGCTAGTGACTGCCACTGATGTTGCGCCAGCGGTAACCTCGATCGCATCTCGCACGCAGCTCGGAGAAGCAGCGGCACGAGATGCAGCGGCTGGAGATGCAGCGGCGGGAGACACGGTGGCGACAACGCGCGACAGCGAATCAGTTGGACGCCGGGTGTCCTCTCCGGAGTTCGTCGGCCGCACCGAGCAGCTCGCGGTACTGTCCGAAGCTTTTGACCTCGCCGCAGGTGGTCGGTCAACGACGGTTCTCGTCGGTGGGGACGCAGGTGTCGGCAAGACCCGGTTGATCGAAGAGTTCACCGCATTGGCCCGAAGCAGCGGCGCGCTGGTGGCGACCGGGGTGTGTGTCCCGACCGATGGCGGCGGACTCCCCTACGCCCCAGCCGTCGGCATCGTGCGAGACGTCATCAGCCAGCTCGACGACGCGACCGCCGCGCAGGCGTTGGGCTCGGTCGCACAAGCGCTCGGCATCGACTACAACGGCCACCAGGTCGGTGCGGCAGTGCCGGCCGACGACGCTGCCAACAAGACCCGGCTGTTCGAGTCGATCCTCACGCTCGTCACCAAGCTGGCCCGCAACTGCCCCGTCGTGATCGTCTTCGAGGACCTGCACTGGGCCGACTCCGCGAGTGCCGAACTGCTCGGCTACCTGGTCCGCAACCTGACCGATACGAAGGCTTTGCTCCTTGTCACCTACCGCGCCGAAGAACTGATGCGCGACCATCCGCTGCACGGCTGGCTCACCGAACTGACGAGGCATCCGCGCGCGACTCAACTGAAACTTTCCGGGCTCGACCGCTCTGAGACGGCAAACCTGATCGGTGGGATTCTCGGCCAGCAACCGACATGGGCGCTTGTCGACGCGGTCTGGGCGCGGTCGCAGGGCAACCCATTCTTCGCTGAGGAACTCACCGCCGCGCGCGACGATCCGTCGCTGTCACCCGAGCTCCAGGGCGTGATCCTGAGCCGGGTCGAAGCGCTTGCGAAGCCAACACAACAGGTGCTGCGTGTCGTGGCCGCGGCGGGTGCGACGGTCAGTCATCGATTAGTTGCGGCACTCGACGTCCTCGACGTTGATGCACTTGACCTTGCCCTCGCTGAAGCTGTCGACAAGCAGGTGCTTGTCGTCGACGTTGCAAACGCGGGCTATCGCTTCAGGCACGCGTTAATGCGCGAGGCCGTGTATGCAGCAATGTTGCCCGGCGAAGTGAACCGGTTGCATCGCATGTTGGCGACGACGCTCACCGCAGATCCGACACTTGGCGCACCCGGCCCTGGGCACCGAATCGCCGAACTGGCTGGCCACTGGTGGGCCGCAGGGGATTGGCAGCAGGCGCTGGACGCATCGATCGCGGCAGCCGATGCGACCGTCGCTGTGGGCGCTTATCGCGAAGCCCTCGCACACGCCGAGCATGCCGCGACGGCTCGCGAGCGGGTTGCCGCGCACCCGATCGAGCGCCATCAACTACTGGCCAGAGCTGCCGAGATTGCCTACCTGGCTAGCGAAAGCCAACGCGCGGCTGAGCTGACCCAAGCCGCGATCGAGAGCGCTGGCGTCGAGCTCGACTCTGTAACAGCGGCTCGCTACCACGTGCTGTTGGGGCGGCACGAGTGGGCGCGCGGACATTCACAGCCAGCGTTCGACGCGTATCGAAAAGCGGCGTCGCTGCTTCCCGCCGACCCACCGACCGTCGAGTTGGCTCGAGCCCTCGCCGAGGAAGCGCGCTTGCTCATGCTTGTGTCACGCCACCGGGAGTCCGAGGTGCGGGCCCGTGAAGCGATCGCGGTCGCGCGGGTGATCGGCTCGCGGGCCGTCGAGGGACACGCGATGAATACCCTCGGATGCTGCCGCTCAGGGCTCGGCCATGGGGACGAAGGCATCGCCCTTTTGCGCGAAGCAATCGCAATCGCCGTCGAGGTTCGCAGCCCGGACGACCTCGACCGCGGCTACACCAACCTCGCCTATGCGCTGTCCGAATGGGGTTACTTGGAGGAGACCGCGCAGCAGCTCGGCGAAAGCCTTGCAGCCGGGCAGCGGATGGGATTTCCCAGGGTGAACGGTGTTTCCGGCAACAGCGTCGGCGCGCTCGTCGCCTTGGGTCGGTACGACGACGCCGAATCAATGATTGCCGAAACTGGCCCACGCGGGGTTGGCATCTGCGGGGTAGCTCCGCAGCTTTCGCCGGCAGAGATCGCCATTTTGCGTGGCCAGCTCGACAAGGCAGCACAGCTCTTGGCGGCTGCCGACGAGGCAAGCGCTCAGCTCTTCGACGTGCAGACTCGTGGGTCTTATCACATGATGACCGCCGCGCTGGAGCTCGAGCGCGGGCGGCCCGACGACGCGTATGCGCACGTCGAGCGTGCGTTGGCAACGACGGAAGGCACTGACGAAGGCTTGTTCGCCCCCGACATGTGCGCACTGGGAGTACGCGTACTTGCCGACCGGCTGGCCGACGCCCACACCCGCGGCCGCCATGTCGACGCCGACGACCTGACCGCTCGAGCGGCAGCCCTGGTACTGAAGGCCAAGGAAATCGTGGCAGCACGCAACGCCGACGGCGGGCTGCCTGGTCCGCGTTCGATCAGAGCGATGGCCATGTGCGTCGCAGAGCAGTCACGGCTCTCACACTCCGATCCGTCGTTGTGGGCTGCGGCCGCCGAGTTGTGGGATGCCAGCAATGAGCCCTACGAGGCCTCGTATTGCCGGTGGCGGCAGGCGGAGGCACTCCTAGAAAGTCGTGTTGGACGGCGAGAAGCGGCCGCGTGCCTTCAGCTTGCCTATGCGACGGCTTCGCGGATTGGCGCAGCCCCCCTCTGCAGGCGCATCGAGCAACTCGCCCAGCGGGCCCGCATCACGCTTTCCGCAGATGTCGTGCTGCCTCCATCACCGGCTGACTCGCTGGGTCTCACGCCGCGCGAACTGGAAATCTTGGGTCAGTTGGCGGCCGGGCTCACCGACCGCGAGATCGCCGAGGCGCTGTTCATCAGCAAGAAGACGGCCAGCGTGCATGTATCGAACGTGCTCCACAAACTCGACGTCAGCAACCGCGTTGAGGCCGGTCGAGTTGGCCAGGCGCACGGACTTGGCCGACCCGCGCCCACCGTCGTCCCTGCGAAGTGACTGCCAGCGATATCGCCCCGGCGGTAACCTCTGGTCAGTCGAGCGGGCGCATGGGGACGGGTGAAGCTGTGGGGGGTCGGGTCTCGTCTGCACAGTTCGTCGGCCGCGTCGAGCAGCTCGCAGTTCTCACGGCTGCATTCGAACAAGTAAGTAACGGTCGGACGACGACGGTGCTCATCGGCGGTGACGCCGGGGTCGGTAAGACGCGACTCGTCGAAGAGTTCAGTTCGCTAGCCCGCGAACATGCGCTCGTCGCAACCGGCGTGTGCGTCCCAACCGACAGCGGCGGACTCCCCTACGCGCCGATCGTCGGCATCGTGCGCGATGTGCTCAGCCAGCTTTCGGAGCCAAGCGGCGACATTGTCGGTGCCGTAACGCGAGGGCTGGGCATCGACACCTCAGGCGAGGTGCTGCCCGTCGATGAGTTCGCGAAGACGCGCTTGTTCGAATCGATCCTCACCTTCGTCATCAAGACCGCGATCGAGACGCCCGTCGTGGTTGTCTTCGAAGACGTGCATTGGGCCGACTCCGCGAGCGCCGAACTGCTCGGATACCTGGTCCGCAACCTGACCGATGCCAAGGCACTCATCGTTGTTACGTACCGGGCCGAAGAGGTCGTACGCGATCACCCGCTACACGGTTGGCTCACCGAGCTGACGCGACACCCGCGCACGACGCACCTGCGTCTAGGTGGACTCGACCGCGACGAGACCGCGGCCCTGATCGGTGCGATTCTCGGTCAGCAGCCGAACTGGGCGCTCGCCGATGGCGTGTGGGCCCGTTCGCAAGGCAATCCGTTCTTCGCCGAAGAACTCATCGCGGCCCGCGACGACCCGTCGTTGTCGCCCGAGTTGCAAGGCGTGATCCTGAGCCGCGTCGAGGCCCTTTCGAAGCCGACGCAGCAACTGCTTCGAGTCATTGCAACGGCGGGGACGACGGTCACTGACCGTCTGGTGGCTGCCCTCGACATCCTCGATTCTGACGCTCTTGACCTTGCTCTGGCGGAAGCCGTCGATCGTCAGATTCTCGTCGTCGACGCCGCTGTAGGTGGCTACCGCTTCCGGCACGCGTTGCTGCGCGAAGCCGTGTATGCAGCGATGCTGCCTGGCGAAACGCGCCGGTTGCATCGCGCCCTGGCGGCAACGTTGACGGCAGATCCGTCGCTCGGAGCGTCAGGACCCGGACACCGCGTCGCGGAACTCGCCGGTCACTGGTGGGCAGCCGGTGAGTGGCCAGAGACACTGGCCACGTCACTCACAGCCGCCGATGCGGCTGAAGCGGTGTGGGCCTTCCCCGAGGCGCTCGTGCATCTTGAGCACGCGTTGTCTGCAGTCGATCGCATGCCGGCCGATGCCACGACCGACCGTGTGCAGTTGCTCGCGAAAGTCTCCGAAGTGGCTCACTTCGCTGGTGCGGGACAACGTGCGCTCGAGCTGGCGCAGGCGGCGATCGACAGCACGGACGCGGCCGCAGATCCGTTCGGTGCGGCGCGGTATTACACGTTGCTCGGCCGCCACCAATGGGCACTCGGTGATTCGCAAGCAGCCTTCGATGCGTACCGAGTCGCGGCCGCGATGCTGCCCAAGGATCCACCGTCAGCCGAGCTCGCCCGCATCCTCGCCGAGGAGGGTCGCTGGCTCATGCTCGTCGCGCGTAACGCGGAGTCCGAGGCTCGCTGCCACGAGGCAATCGCAGTGGCGAGAGCCGTCCGTGCGCGAGCCGTCGAAGGGCACGCGCTGAATACGTTGGGGGTCTGCCGCGCCGACCTTGGACATCCTGATGAGGGCATCAAGTTGCTGCGTGAGGCACTCACCATTGCACTAGAGGTCGGCAACGCATGGGATCTCGACCGGGCCTTCATCAATCTCGGCCACGTGCTCACCGATTGGGGCGACCTCGAGGCAGCCGTAGACCTGGTGCACGAGAGTCGGGTGGCCGGCGAGCAACGCGGATTCCCCAGGCTCAACGGCGTTGTCATCAACGGCGCGTGGGCGCTCGTTCGGCTTAGCCGGTACGAGGAAGCTCAAGCGATACTGGCGAATTGGGGGCGCAGAGGAGTCGGCACCACCGACGTCGCGCCACAACTCATCCCCGCGATCATTGCAATTCGTCGCGGCCGACTCGACGAAGCTGCCCGACTGCTGGCTGACGCGGAACTGTTGACGGTCAACCTCAACGACATTCAGACCCGCGGACTCCTCTACATGGAGACTGCCGAGTTGGCCCTGGAGCGAGGCCTACCCGACGACGCATACGCCGCCGTCGAACGTGCTCTCGCGCTCGTGACGGCGACCGACGATGCGTCACGTCGTGCGCATATGTGTGCGTTGGGCGTGCGGGCTCTCGCCGACCGAGCGGCCGACGACCGAACCCGAGGCCGACAAACGGATCTTGATACTGCCCAGACTCTCGCGGCCGACCTGATCCGTGAGGCCAACCGACCGGTTGACGGCGGCGCCGGTTTGCGCGCGCCACAGGCGATGGCCTGCATCGCGATGTGCGCCGCTGAACAGTCCCGACTTTCGCGGTCAGACCCTTCGCTGTGGGCGGTGGCTGTTTCCTTATGGGAGAAGGCTCACGAGCCGTATCGGGCCGCGTATTGCCAGTGGCGGCAGGCAGAGGCATTGCTAGAGAATCGAGTTGGACGGCGAGAGGCTGAGGCTTGTTTGCAGGCTGCGTTTGCGACGGCTTCGCGGATCGACGCGATCCCGTTGCGTACACACATCGAGCAGCTCGCCCAGCGTGCGCGCATTACGCTTTCCGACGCCGTGGTGTTGCCATCGTCTCCCGCGGACTCACTTGGGTTGACGCCGCGGGAGCTAGAGATCTTGGGTCAGTTAGCGGACGGGATGACCGATCGTGAGATCGCCGAAGCGCTGTTCATTAGCAAGAAGACGGCGAGCGTCCACGTGTCGAACGTGCTGCACAAACTCGATGTCACCAATCGCGTCGAGGCAGGCCGAGTAGGCCAAGCGCACGGACTCGGCAGCGGCCGCCCCTCACCCGCACCCACCGCCGTCCGCTAACCCACCGCCGTCCGCTAACCCACCGCCGTCCGCTGGCCCAGCCCAGCCACTTCGCATCCCGAGTGGTTGCGTCCAGACCCGAATCGGGCCGAAATCACAACCACCAGGGATGCGAAGTGGCGTAGGTGGCCGGCGGTTAGTGGTGGCTAGAAGCGGGCGGCTGCTGCCTTGGCGAGGGCGACCATGTTGGCCTCAATGGCGTCCGGGCTGGTCGTGAGGTTGTTCAGGGACGGAAGCGTGTAGCTGAAGCCGCGGTCTCCCTTGCGAACAAACACTTCGCCGGTGGTCTTGTTGAAGAACGCGTCGTCGCCCAACCCGTCGATGTGGTCGCTGCCGCTCTCGATTCCGAGCGGTGTCGCCATGGCGTCCTGATCGTTGTAGACCTGCACGTAAACAAAGAAGCTCGGGTCGTCGACGCCGCCGTAGGTGCAGATCGTGCCCGCGCCGCCGGTGAGCTTCATCGGCTTCCCCGCTCCGGCACTGACTTCGGCGACTGTCGCCAGGTCGCATGCCGACCCGCTGGCCGCAGCATCTGAACCTGACGCCGCATCGTTGCCACCCGCAGCGGCTGCAGCGGATGCGCTGGCGGCAGCAGCTCCACCGCCACCCAGGTCGATGCCACACGTTCCTTTGACGTAGTCCTGCAAGTGTTGTTCAGCGGCGGCCACGTCTGGTGCTGACAGACCCGCAGTATCGGCTGCGGTGAGTTTGCTGTAGTCGTAGTTCACCTTGGCCAGCGCGTCGTACATGGTGTTCGACGCCTTAACGAGCAGCTGCACATCCGACTTGATCGCCGCCGGTGCGTCACCGACGATCTTGTTGGTGGCTGCGCGCGCCGCGAGGATCTCTGTCTTTGGATCAGTACCAGCCGTAGCCGCGGAGGCAGCTGAGGAGTTCATCGCGGTCGCGAGTTCGGTGCAGAACTTTCCGCCCCCGGTCGCTTTTACCGGTGCTGCTGAGTCGACCGGCGCTGCTGAGTCGACTGGCGCCGCCGAATCGGCAACGGATGCATTGGCCGCAGCTGAATCGGCCGCTGTTGCGGTGGTTGCGGTGGATGCGGTCTTGCTGCTGTTGCAACCGCTCACCATGACCATCGCACCGACGACCAATGCAATCGGGGCGAGACGCAGGGTACGTGCAGTGTTCATGGTGAGCCCTTCAGAGAAATGGTTTTGGTGGCGGGTTTACAACTTGGCGATCGCGAGCTTGGCGATCTGTTGTAGCTGGTCACCGTCGCCGAGGCTGCCGTAGACCTCGATCATGGTTCCCTTGCTGAACACGAAGACATCGCTGTGGTTCTCGACCGTTGCGGAGTCGCCGAGACCGGGCATTGCTGAGTGGTCGGAGTCGTTCGCCGTCTCGTCGAAGTACTGACGGTTCGCACCGGCGAAAACTCCGATGTAGATCTCGTGACCCGACTGGTCGCTGGTGATGAGGTTGTAGCTGCAGCGGTTTTCTGTCACAGGCAGGTCGGACGTGCCGATGCCGGTCTTCGGATCAGCAACCGCGTGCGCGGCCGGCCCGCCGAGTGCGGTGCTCGCCTCGGCGTCGGTCAACAAGCTGCACGGATCGATCGAGCCGCGCGCCGGCGCCGCGCTGTCAACTGCCACGGCGCTGTCAACTGCCACGGCGCTCGCGGCGGGCGCACTAGCTTGCGCCGGCGCATTGCTTGCAGCGACTGCGGCTACGGCAGCTGTCGACGTCCCGGCTGCGGCTTGTGTGCTGCTGCTCTTGGCTGAGCAAGAAGCGAGGCACACGCATAGCACAGCGATGCCAACGACGATGCTTGCTGGACGTCGAGTGGTGAAGGTCATCGTGGGTCTCCTCGTGTCAGAGGGCGAGAGCAGGTAGCACTCTGGCCGCGGTTGCGCCAGCGCGTCGCAGAGCCTCCATGACGGTCGCCGCATCATCGGCGTCCACCAGGCAAAGGCAGGTTTGATCGGCAGGCACGTAGGTCGTGTGCAGGACCTTCACCGGCAGTCCGGTCGCCGTCATCGCCAATGCAGCGGCTTGGATTGCCGCGACTTCGGCTCCGAGTTCGGCGACCTCGCCGGCCCCGACGGGACGCTGGATCAGGTAAGTGCTCACATCGGCTGACGCTAGGCAGCGGGACGGTCGTCCGTATCCGTAGAAGGACTGGTCTTGGTACGTAGATGACACACGCTTGACCTGACTGCAACACTGAAGACGGCGAGCAGGCTGTGACACTGATCGCGACCAGCGATAGGTGCGCCGCGGCGCCCGACGGGTCGTGACACCTATGACAGGAACGGTCCCGGCCGCTGCCCATGCCCTTTCCGTCGTGACGGCTTGTCGGCAGGCGGAATCCGACGCCGTAGCCGCGTTCTTGAGTTCTGGTACTCCGGCCGCGCTCGTCATCGAGGGTGAAGCTGGCATCGGGAAGTCGACGCTGTGGGGTGCGGGAGTCACCGAAGCAATGCGGCGCGGCGACGTCGTGTTGTCGGTGCGGCCTGCGCAATCAGAGGCTCGGATGTCCTTCGCTGGCCTTGGTGACCTGCTCGATCCGGTGGCCGACGCGTTGCTGCCAGGGCTTGAGACTCCGCAACGGACAGCCCTTGAGGTGGCTTTGCTGCGACGCGTACCTGCCGGTGTGCCGCCCAACGAACGCGAGATCGGTGCGGCCGTACTCGCGTTGCTGCGGCTGCTGTCTGCCGACGCGGCCGTGCTCTTGGCGATCGACGACGTGCAGTGGCTGGATCGCGCAAGCGCCGAAGTTCTCGCCTTCGCGTTACGGCGGCTGCGGGGTGAGCATGTTTCAGTACTGGTGACCCGCCGCACGGCCGATGTCGCCGGAGCCTCGTCGTCCGATCACGCTGACGCCCGCGTGGTCGTCGACTCACTTTCGGGACTCTCGCCGACGGTGATGGTATTGGGGCCGCTACCCGATGCAGACCTCTTACAACTCTTACGGTTGCAGCTCGGGACGCTTCGATCGAGCAGCGACGAGCGAGCGATCGTTGCCGCTGCTGGCGGAAATCCGTTTTGGGCGTTGGAGCTTGGCAGAACTCTGCAATCTGCTGGTCTTGTGCGCGGCGCTGGGCCGTCGCCCGGCGACGGTCTGCCGGTGCCCGAGTCGATGGCGATCCTGCTCGCCCGCAAGCTCTCACTGCAGTCTGACGATGCGCGCGCCGCTCTGTTGGTCGTTGCTGCATTGTCGCGACCGACGTGGGGTGCGACGCGACGCGGGCTCGAGGGCACGGTCATCGACGCCGACGCGGCAATCGACGCCGCAGTGGCCGCCGACCTCGTTACCGAAAGCGCAGGCCGACTGCGTCCGACTCATCCGTTGCTCGGTTCTGCCGCGTTGTCGGCAGAGTCGCCAGGGCAACGACATCGGCTGCATCGGCGGCTTGCCGACGTCACTGCTGATCCAGAACAACGCGCCCGACACCTCGCGCTGGCCACCGACGGCGATCCGGATTCCGAGGTCGCTCAATCGTTGGAGGTTGGCGCTTCATCCGCGCGGCTGCGCGGGGCGACCGCAGCAGCCACCGAGCTCGTCGAACTCGCAATCGCGTTGACTCCGGTTGCCGATCGGACCGCCGTCTCTCGACGTCGGCTTGCTGCTGCTGAGTTGCGTTTCTCCGCTGGCGACCTCGTGCGCTGTTGTGAGTTGGCCGAGCTCATCGTTTCGGACGGTCCCTCGGATTCGGAATGGCCGAATCTGCTGCCGCTGCTGGTCGAGTCGACGTATTGGGTGCGTGGGCAGTCGGCCGCACAGGACTTGCTACGTGCCCTACTCGACGACCCGTCGGCGTCCTCACGCGTTCGCGCAGTGGCACTTGCGTGTGCCGCCGACGTGGGAGACGGCCGCGGCACCAGTCGTGGCGACCTCGCTCGCGAATCGATCGCACTGTTCGACGGGCTCGGCGACACCGATCCGGGGGCGTTGTCTACCGCGCTCGTGTATCTCGCCGAGGATCATCTCGACGCCGGGCAGGGACTGTCTTCCGATCTATTCGATCGCGCGGAGGCAGCCGAGGCGCGGCATCAACTTGTGCAGCCGCACGCGACGCCGGTCCTCAATCGAGCTCGCAGCATTCGCGCCTATCAACTCAAACTTGTCGACGATCTCGATGGTGCGCGCATCGAGCTACTCCACGCACTCGGTGTCGCGCGCACTGAAGGCGACGACGGTTCGGTGCCCGCGCTGCTTGGGCATCTGGCGCTTACCGAGTGTTGGGCCGGAAACTACCCAGCAGCACTCGCGGCAGCCGACGAAGGGCTGGCTCAAGCTGGCGGTGTTGCGCCGGCATCTCTGTACGCGGCCAAGGCGCTTCTTGGCGTTCTGACCGGCGATATCGCGGCTGCGAGCGAACTGGTTCTTGGCCAACTCGCAGGAAGCAATAGTCGCGCTGTTTCGAAGAAAACCGTTGTGTACCAGCATGTTCTCGGACTAGCAGCTCTACTACGCGGCGACGCTACTCGCGCGCTTGAGCATCTTGAGCAGGCGTGGGCGGCCGCATCGAGCCTCGGCATCCGCGAGCCCGGACGACGGCAACGGATGGAGGGTGACTTCGGTCAGGCCCTGATCGTCGCGGGCGAGTTCTCCCGGGCCGGCGACATTGCGGCGGAACAGCGCGAACTCGGCGCACGGCTGGGCCGACCGACACTTGTGGGCGTCGGCTTTCGAATCGACGGGCTGTCGTTCGCCGCGCAGGGTGACCTTGATTCGGCGGTCGCTGCACTTGAGGCCGCGGTCGAGGCCCACCGATCGTCGCCGCTGCCGCTGGAACTGCCTCGCAGTCTGCTCGCCCTCGGCCAGGTGCAGAGACGGATGCGGGCCAAGGTCACCGCGCGGGCGAGCCTTCAAGGTGCGGTCGTGGCTTTCGCTGCTCTCGGCGCGGCGTCATGGCAGCAGGTGGCGGACGACGAGTTGCGCCGGCTCGATGGGACGCGAAGCGGCGCGAAGCTGACCCTCGCCGAGGAGCGGGTCGCGACACTGGCCGCGGCCGGTCGCAACAACAAGGAAATCGCCGCAGAGCTGTTCCTGAGTCCGCGCACGGTGGAGAGCCATCTGGCGACCATCTACCGAAAGCTCGAGATCCGCGGCCGGGTGGATCTCGCCAACCTCGGCTAACCCATCACGCCCCCGTTCGATGATCATGGAGAAATGGGGGCCTCAGGAGCTCGGAAGTGCCCCATTTCCCCATGATCATCGGAGGCAGCTGGCGGGCGCCGGCGTCATGATGGGTGCATGCCACAGCGCTCCCTGTTGTCCATCAGGTCTGAAGGCTCGATCCTGAGCATCGGATCTCGCGGATCGATCCTGTCCATCGGCTCGGTCGGTTCGATGCTCTCGATCGGCAGCATCGGATCGTTCGCGTCGGCGTTCTCAATCGGCTCGTTCGCGAGCTTCGGCTCGATCATGTCGGCGGCGTCGGACCGCTCCGTGATGTCGTGGCGCGCGAGCCGCGCCGTCATGTCGGGTGCCAAGGCCACTCCGAAGCGTTGATGCCAAGCCCGCGTGCACGCGTTGGGCTTCAACGGTCGTCGGCGGCCGGCTTGGTTCTGATTGGCGAGCCGAATCGGATCATGTTGCCGTCGGGGTCAATGAGGACGCCTTCGTGCTGTCGCCACGGCGTGTCTTCGGGAAATCTCACGTCTGCCCCTGCAGCGCTCCACGCCTTCGCCAACTCGTCTGAATCGTCGACCCACAGGTACGCAGACGCCGGGCGAGCCTTCGAAGCATCGGCCGTCTCACCGACGTGAAACTCGATGCCATCACGCGTTACGAAGCCGTAGCCACCCTGTTCGTACTCGCGCGTTGCGAAGCCGAGGCGGCCGTAGTATTCCAAAGAGATGCGCACGTCGCGGACGGGGAAGATCGGCGCGATTCTTTTGAAGACTCCCATGAACTACGAGCCTGCGTGCCCGGGCCATCCGATGCGGGCAGCGGTGTTCGACGGCTTCGACGAGCGTTTGCCGCAGCGCGTGCACTCGATCAGCGTCGTGTCGAGCTCGTCGACCGTTTGGTCGTGGTAAACGTGCCAGGCGTGCAGGCCGATCCAGCACCTCAATGGCTTTCTCATGGGCCGACTGTATGCCGGTATTGCTCGCCTTGGAAGAAACCCGAGATGGACGTCGACCGGTGCGGCAATAGATCGAGAAACCCATGCGACGTGGGCTAGCCGTCACGGCCCTCTCGCTAACCGCCGTTGCAATTGCGGGCGGTGCCGTGTGGGCCGGTATCGCGCTGTCGGCAGGGAAAAGCACAGCCGCGACCGCCGCAGCCTCGTCGGCAAGCGCAACCACACCGCCGTCCAGCCCCGTCGCCGCCATATCGTCAGCCGAAGCTGCGCCGTCCAGCCTTGTCGCTCTCGCCTCGACGCCGAGCCCGCCGCCCACAGCTGCTGTGTGCGAGGCAGCAAATCTGCAGATGTCCAACCCGCAGAGCCTCGAAAGTGGAATGGGCGGACTCACTGTCGCGATCGTCTTTCGCAACGTCGGTGCGCAAGCCTGTTCGCTTACTGGGTGGCCGACGATCGCAACACCCAGCCTCCGCACAAAAGTGCAGTACACGACGTTCACCGGCGCCGGCTTCGTTGTCCCGGTAACCCGCGTCGTCCTACAACCGGGCGCAACGGGCTCGGCGGCGCTCGACCTGTTCTCTCATCCGGGCAGCACCTATAGCCAAGAGTGCTTCGAGACGGGCGCCTGGGCCGTCACCTTGCCGGGCAGCCACCAGCCCACACGGGTGCCGTGGCCGTCGTATCAGGGCGCGTGTCCGGGAGGGACGATTCTCGTCTCACCGTTCTACTTCGGCGATGCAGTCGAGATCGGCTACGGCTCGGCCGACCCAAGCATTCCGCTGCTCGGACCGTTCGACAGCCCGCCCACGGTGCCGTGAGCGGGCTGCCGCCTGGCTCACGCAGTAACGGCGTCGTGCGCGCTCTTCTTTGCCTTGGGGTCGCTCGGGTCAGTTGGTGCGGTCTTCTTCAGTTCGAGGAGTCGGACGCCAATCTCGCTGAGTTGCGTTCTGGAGAGTCCTTCGCGCACCTTCGGGAACCACTCGGTCTCTTCCTCCTCAACGTGGTGTTCCACGTTCTCGATCAGCACGGTGGTCTTCGCGATGAAGTGGTCATCTGACGGAGACATCTTCGACAGCTCGACGCACAGGACGTCGGCGACGTGATGCTCTTCGTAGCTTTCGAGCACGTCGTCTTCGAGGTCGGGCAGCAGCTTGCGGACCTCCGGATACATGATTTCGTTCTCGATGAACGTGTGCCGGGTCAGCTCGGCAATGATCTGCGTAACGAGCGCCCCCCGGGTTTGGGGAGTGCCGTTCTTCGCGGCTTTTTCGAAGGCCCTGAACAGCTTCTTGACTGCCTTGTGGTCATCTTTGAGGACGACGATGGCATCGGTGGACATGACGAGCACTCTCCAGGGTTTGTAGGTTCCATGCCGGCGCGGCCGCCGGTCCTGCCCACGGATACCCCCGAGCACAGCCGTCAAACAGCGGGGTGCGGCCGTGATGGCCGCGCTTTAGTCGGGTATCGCACCGAAACTTCGCCTCGTCTTTGCTTAGGGTTTCGCGGTCGGCTACCGACTCAATCGATGATGGTCGTGCGCGCTGTGCGTGGCGCGCGTCGATCGGGCACGTGTGGGGACGTCGCCGAGCTCGGAAGGACGGGCATCAAAAATGACGCCAGACATGGATATCGACGCACTGCTGCGTCGTTGGCGGGTAGCGTCGGCCGCCCTCATCGAGGCCGAGTGCCGCGACCCTTACAGCTACGCGGTCGACGACCTCACCGACGAGGTCAACGCGGCAAGGATCGCCCTGAGCCAAGCCGGTGTACGCGACATCGAAGCCCTTGCCCAAGGTCGACTTGCACTCGCGCACGCATCCGTCATCGGCTTCTGAGATCTAGCGCGCGTTACGGCGCGTATCAAAGTGACGTCGACTAGCAAACACCAGCGCCCCGAGCACTAGCACACCTGCGCCCGTGAGCGTGGAGACCAGCGGCAGGCTCACTGCTAAGACAACGCAGCCGAACAGCCCCAGCACGGGCAGCCAACGAGGCGGCCGATGCTCCTCGCGAGTCAGTGTCATTGCGCTCGCATTGGCGATCGCGTAGTACGCGAGTACGCCGAAAGACGAGAAGCCGATCGCGCCGCGTAGATCGATCGTTGCGACCAGGATGACAACGACCGCGCCAACCGCCAACTCTGCGCGGTGCGGCACGCCGTAGCGCGGATGAACGGCGGCCAACGGTGTCGGCAGGTTACCGCCACGCGACATCGCCAACGTTGTGCGAGAGACGCCGAGCATGAGGGCCAGGAGCGACCCGAGCGCGGCAACGGCCCCGCCGATCTGCACGAGCGGAGCGACTGCGTGCAGCCGCCCTACTTCGACTGCCGCGCGAAGTGGTGCTGTGGTCGCGGCGAGCACTCTCGGTCCAATGGCCATCAATGCCGACACCGCTACGACCGCGTAGACGACCAACGTGATGAGCAGCGCGATAGTGATCGCTTTCGGGATCGTGCGTACCGGATCGCGGACCTCCTCACCCAGGGTGGCGATACGGGCGTAGCCCGCGAACGCGAAGAACAACAACGCCCCGGCCTGCAGAACCCCGCGCGCACCAGTGCCCGGAAACGGCGTGAGGTGATGGCTGCTCGCTTGGCCGCCAGCGAGGCAGGCGATGACCACCACCGTCAAGGTGAGCAGCGTGAACGTGACGATGAGCCTGGTCAGCCACGCCGACTTCTGGATGCCGAAGTAGTTCACAGCAGTGAGTGCAATGACAGCGAGCACTCCGACCAGCCTCACGTGCGCGGGAGCGGCGTAAGAGGCGAACGTCAGCGCCATCGCCGCGCAGCTCGCGATCTTTCCAACGACGAACGCCCAGCCAGCTAGATAGCCCCAGAAGTCACCGAGTCGTCGCTGTCCGTAGATGTACGTGCCACCCGACTCCGGGTACAGCGCCGCAAGCCGAGCCGAAGACGTCGCGTTGCAGTACGCCACGATCGCTGCAACGGCCAGGCCGATCAGCAGACCGGCTCCCGCAGCCTTGGCCGCCGGAGCGAAAGCCGCGAACACCCCTGCACCGATCATCGAGCCGAGGCCGATGACTACGGCATCACCAAGGGCCAGACGCCGTTCCAGTGCACCCGACGGCGTGGCCACGATCACATTGTGATCGGTCAGCTGGTCGCTTCGCCTGTCGCGGCCGGCACGCTCGGAGCCACGCCGGCGTACAGCCGCACGGCTTGCCAGCAGTACCACGCAGCGACGCTGCGGTAAGGCCGCAATGGTTCGCCGAGCAACTCAAGTTGCTTGGGCGTCGGAGTCGGAACCTTCCATGCGAGCCCGTAACCCTTGCGTACCGCTAGGTCGCCGACTGGCCAGACGTCGAGACGGCGAAGCTGGAACATCAAGAACATTTGTGCCGACCATCGGCCGATGCCCTTCACCGTCGAGAGCCGGTCAATCAGCTCCTCGTCGCCGATCCGAGCCGCGCGGTGCGGGTCGATCACGACAGTGCCGTCGAGGGTCTTCGTCGCGAGGTCCTGGAGCGACTCGACCTTGCGTCCGGAAAGTCCGACGGCGCGCAGCGTCTCGGTAGGCGTGCGGAGTACGGCTTCTGGCGAGATGTCGTCGGCAAGCGCCGCGATGAGCCTGCCATGGATTGCGCGGGCAGCGGCCCCGGCAAGCTGCTGGTAAACGATGGAACGCACGAGCGTCGCGAAGTGGCTCTCGCCTGCCGGGGGCACCTTCGGAAGGCCGGTTTGAGCGACGAGTTCGGCAATCACCGGATCGCGCTCGGCCAGGATGATCGCGCCCTGCCGATACGTGGTGGCCTTGCGCCCGACAGGCTTGGCGTTCACCGCGTTCATGTCACCTCAGGTGCGCGCCATGGCGACGGACGATGCGTGGAGCTGAGGGGATTCGAACCCCTGACCCCCTCGATGCGAACGAGGTGCGCTACCAGGCTGCGCCACAGCCCCAAACGGGACTCGTCAGGCTATCACCCGGCGTTCGGGCACCGGCCGAGCTCTAGTGGTTGACAGCCCGCCGACGAGCCAAAATGACGTCGAGTTCGTCGACCTCGGGCGCCTCGTCGTCAAGCAGTAGGTGCCGGACGTCGACCTGCGAATCGATCCACTTTCCGGGCACCGTCAGGTCGATCATCGGCCCCGACTCGACGTCTGCCCGCGGCGCAGCACTTGCGGGACGCGAAACCACGGGCTTCGAAACATACGTAGGCAACGGGACGGCGATGGGTTCCCATCGCGAGCCGTCTGCAGTTCCAGAAGCGCTGACGGTTCCGGACGGGCTGCCTGTTCCTGAGGCGACCGCCTCAGCGGCAACCGGCTTGGCGTCCGCGTCGTCGTGCCGGACGCGCGCGGCGTAGTAGTGCTCGCCCCCCGCCGTCCGCGTTGCATATGGAGCTGCTGCCCTCGCTGCGCGAGCGAGGCGGCGACGGCGCATCTCTGCTGTCCTGATGGCTTCGGTGCGCAGGTGGATCACGTAGCCCGCGAGCGCGAGCCCGGCGCCGACCTCGAACCACCACGACGTGTGGACGAACTCGGCCGAGAGCGCGAGTCCGATGACGAGCACCGCGAAGCCGACGGCGATTCGGCGCCGACGAACGATCAACTGCGCTCGGCCGCTCGTCGCATAGGGCTGTTGGCGCGACGGCAGGTGCAGCGGCACCCGAAGTCTGCGGCGGCCTGCGGTGTCGGTCTGGTTGTCCACGGTGACTCCCCAATTGTCGCGTGGCATCACGAGGTACTGCCCGTCAGCGGTGCGATCGGAGTGGTCCGCGCGACCAAACCGACGAACGCGTGACGGATCGCGCCGCGAGAGCACTCGCATCGCTGTCGAGAAGGTGTCCATCGAGCGGCTCGCATTGTCGGCGTCGTGCCGGTTGAGCCACATCGGAACGAGCACCAGGATCCAAATCCCCACGATGCCAAGGACGATCAGGCTGCTCACACTTCGTCACGCTAGACACGAGTGACGGATGTGACGAGTACATCGGTGGTGTGTCGGGGAATATGTCGACTTCGCGCTTATGGTGCACGCTCGGGAACCAAGCGCCTTAACTCGAGTCGGCGCTGCTCAATCTGGCGCCGCCACCTGCCGCGAGCCACCGCGGAAGCAGGCCGCCCGGCACATCCTCGACAGTCAGTGCGTACGACAGGTGGTCGCACCAGGCGCCCGCGATGTGGATGTATCGCTCGCGGGTGCCCTCGAGCCGGAAGCCCAACTTCTCGACCACTCGGCGGCTCGCCGCGTTCTCTGGCCGGATGTTCGCCTCGACGCGATGCAATCCGGCGTCCCCGAAGCAATGATCGATGACCATCGCGAGCGCCGTCGGCATGATGCCTCGGCCAGCGAAGCCGCGAGCGATCCAGTAGCCGAGGTACGCGGAGTTCGCCGAACCACGCGCGATCGCGCCGACCGTGACCTGACCGGCGAACTGCTCGCCGACGAGCAGCGCGAAGGGGTAGCAGAGGCCGAGGCGGGCGTCGCGTCGCAAGGCCCGAACGGCGTCGCCGTACCCGCGGCCGCCCTCGCTCGGCGTGACCCCTGGCGTCGTCGCTTCCCACGGCTCGAGCCACTCGCGATTCATCAGCCGCGTCATCCGCCACTCGCCGGCGTCGCGCAGTCGCAGCGGC
Organism: uncultured Actinomycetes bacterium; assembly: GCA_963737705.1. Lineage (GTDB taxonomy): Bacteria > Actinomycetota > Actinomycetes > Acidothermales > Acidothermaceae > PALSA-607. Next base: position 870,851 of record CAVTTP010000006.1, on the reverse strand, counting down.
CGCAGTCTCACCGGGCCGTGCTCAAGAACGACTGGCCAGCCCACGCTCACGAGCGCCTATCCCTGGTGGTCGGGGTGATCGGAGTGGTCGGGGTCCGCGGGTTCGCCGTGATTGCTCCCAGCGAGTTGCTCGACAGCATGCTGGAGGATCGGGGCCAAAACCGCCATCCCGTCACGCACCGCACTCATCGATCCGGGCAGGTTCACGATGAGCGTGCGTCCGGCGACGCCGGCAAGGCCACGACCAAGAGCAGCAGTCGGGACGTCGATTCGGGCCGCCGCGCGGATCGCCTCGGCGATGCCCGGCACCTCGTAATCAAGCACCTGCGCGGTCATCTGCGGAGTGTGGTCGCGAGGGCCAAGACCGGTGCCCCCGCTGGTGATGATGACGTCGTAGCCAGCCTCGAGGCCCGACCGCAAGGCGACCTCGACCGGAGGCCCGTCGGGCACCACGATCGGGCCGTCCGCCTCGAATCCGATCGCCTGGAGCGCCTCGATAATGAGCGGTCCGCCTTTGTCGGCGTACATCCCACCCGACGCGCGGTCGGACGCGGTGATGACCAGCGCCCTCGGGGCGGGCGGCGCCATCCCTCAGCGCTCGCGGACGGTCAGCATGACGAGAAACTAGTGCATCGCCGGGTGAGCTGCCCCACAGGGCAACCAGGAAGTGCCTCTATGGGCGCGCGAAAGAGTGAGCCGGTCGGTCAGGTTTGGCGGGTCCAGGTGCCGCTGGAGCCGCCGGTCTTCTCGTCCACCCGGATGTCAGTAATCACGGCGCCGGGATCCACCGCCTTGACCATGTCGATCAGCGCGAGTCCGGCGACGGCCACGGCGGTCAGGGCTTCCATCTCGACGCCGGTGCGATCGGCAGTTCGGGCAGTCGCGATGATGCGCACGGAGTCGTCCTCGACCACCAGCTCGACGGTCACTCCGTGCAGCGCGATCGGGTGCGCGAGCGGTACCAAGTCCGGTGTGCGCTTGGCGCCTTGAATCCCGGCCAGCCGCGCGACCGCAAGCGCATCCCCCTTGGGGACCCCGCTCCCGCGCAGCAACTCCACGACCGACGCCGAGACGAGAACACGACCGGACGCTGTCGCCGTCCGCGCGGTGATCTCTTTGCCTGAGACGTCGACCATGTGCGCCGCGCCGCTTGAGTCGAGGTGCGTGAGGCGCTTCACGTCTGGCGCCGCTCGAGCATCATCACCGACACGGTCGCGCCGATCGGGATCTCCGAGACGTGGTCGGGCGCAACGATGAACGCGTTGGCCAGGGCGAGGTCGGCGACCAGGTGCGAGCCCATGCCGCCGACGGGCGTCACCACGTACGCGCCGTCGTTGACGTCGAGTCGCGCGCGGACGTACGAGCGCTTCCCGGCGGTCTTCGTGATCCGCTCCGCCAATCGTGCGCGAACCAGCGGGCGATAAAGAGGCAGGACGCCGAGCATGCGACGAATCGCCGGCCGCACGAAGACCTCGAACGACACGTACGCGCTCACCGGGTTGCCTGGCAGCGTGAAGATGGGCGTCGAATCGGGGCCGACCGTGCCGAAGCCCTGCGGCATGCCTGGCTGCATTGCGACCTTCAAGAACTCGACAGTGCCAAGCCGCGAGAGCACGGCTTTAACCGTGTCGTATGCGCCTGCACTCACGCCGCCGGTGGTCACCACCAGGTCGGCGCGCACCAGCTGGTCCTCAATCAGCGACATGAGTTTGGTCGGGTCGTCGGGGACGATGCCAACTCGGTAGGCAATGGCGCCGGCTTCACGGGCGGCAGCAGAAAGCGCATAGCTGTTCGACTCGGTGAGTTGCGCCGGGCCGGGCTCGACACCGACGTCGACAAGTTCATTGCCCGTGGAGAAAATGACGACCCGAGGGCGGGGACGGATCAAGACCCGAGCACGTCCGATCGCGGCGAGCAAGCCGATCTGTGGTGCTCCGAGCGACGTGCCTTTGGTCAGCACAGTCTCGCCCGCAGTGACGTCTTCGCCTTCGCGCCGAATGCTCAACCCGACCGGCGGTGCGTAGTTGATCCGAACGCGAGCCACCCCGCCGTCCGTCCATTCGACAGGGATCACGCAATCGGCACCAGCCGGAATTGGCGCACCGGTCATGATGCGTACGGCGAGCCCGGTATTAACCGAATACACACCGCCGCTGCCGGCCGCGATGTCCCCGATGACCGGCAACTCGACTGGCGTCTCTGGTGTCGCCGACGCGACGTCGACGGATCGAACCGCATAGCCGTCCATCGAGGAGTTGTCGAAGCCTGGCAATGGCCGCCACGCGACGATGTCTTCGGCGAGTGCGCAGCCGTGCGCATCGAGCAGGTTCACCTCGAGCGGTGGCAGCGGAGCAAGCGTCCCGAGCACCGCAGTCAGGTGTTCGTCGACGGTCCTCATGCGTTCGCGTTGTCCTGAGCGTTGTGCTGCAAGGCATCCTGCTGCTGCACGAAATTTCTGAGCCAGACAAGTAGATCCGGGCCGAGGTCCGCACGATCGACGGCCAGCGTAATCACCGCGCGCAGGTATTCGGCGCGGTCACCAGTGTCGTATCGACGGCCGCGGAACAGCACGCCGTGCACCGGCCCACCGTGGTCGGAGCGGCCCGCGAGCACCCGCAGTGCGTCGGTCAGCTGGATCTCGCCGCCGGCCCCCGGAGCAGTCTCGCGCAACACGTCGAATACCTCCGGCGCGATGACGTAGCGGCCGATGATCGCGAGGTTGCTCGGCGCGTTCGTCTTCGGCTTCTCGACGAGATCGGTCACGAGCACGACGTCTTCTTCGTCGGTCGGCACGACTGCAGCGCAGCCGTACAAATGGATCTGCGAGGGGTCGACTTCGATCAACGCAATCACGGTGCCACCGAGCCGCTCTTGCACCTCGACCATGCGCGACAACAGCGGGTCGCGTTCGTCGATCAGGTCGTCACCAAGCAGCACGGCGAACGCCTCGTTACCGACGTGCTGCGCAGCGACAAGAACAGCGTGCCCCAGACCGCGCGGTTCGCCCTGACGCACGTAGTGCACAGTCGCCAGATCCGTCGCCTCTTGTACGAGCGACAACCGGTCGGCGTCCCCCTTGGCGCGAAGCGTCTCTTCGAGTTCGTAGTTGCGGTCGAAGTGGTCCTCGAGTGCCCGCTTGCTGCGACCCGTGATCATCAAGATGTCGTCGAGACCGGCGGCGACGGCCTCCTCGACGACGTACTGGATCGCCGGCTTGTCTACGACCGGCAGCATCTCTTTCGGCGTCGCCTTCGTGGCAGGCAGGAAGCGGGTGCCGAGACCGGCGGCCGGGATGACGGCCTTGGTGACCTTCTGATCCGCCATGACCGAACCCTAACGTTTTGGGTCGGACCTCGGGCAAACCGGGCTCAGTCGTCGCTGAAGCGGGGGCGATCGGCGCCTTCGGGCAGCGAGATATCGGTATCGGGGACGACGAGAACTCGGCGTTCTTGGTTCGTGCTGTCGTCTTCGGTAGCCAGCGCAAAACGCCAGCCGTCGCGCCCGGCGTCCTTGGCTGCATACAACGCGTCGTCGGCGCTGCGCAGCAACCGCGAGGGAGTCGTCCCGTGCTCGGGGAACACGGCGACACCGATCGAAGCCGTCACATTGAGGCCAGCTCGCGGATCGACCGCGTGACCGTTCGCGCCGAGGTCGAGGCAGAACGGAGTCGACCTGATGACAGTGCCGAGTCGCGCGGCAAGACGCGCAGCGCCGACCGCGTCAGTCTCCGGCAGCACGATCACGAACTCCTCGCCGCCGTAACGCGAGACGGTGTCGACCTCGCGGACCTCGGCCCGCATCCGACCAGCCAACTCGATCAGCACAGCGTCGCCGACCTGGTGCCCGTACTTGTCGTTGATGGACTTGAAGCGGTCGAGGTCGAGCATCAACGCGGCGAGCGGCCGACTGAATCGGCTTGCGCGCTCGATTTCGTGGCCGAGGCCGATCGTGAGGTAGCGGTAGTTCCACAGACCCGTGAGCGGATCGGTAAGGCTCAGTCGCTGCGCCTCTTGATGCAGCAGCACGTTGTCGATCGCGACGCCAGCCTGGGTGCTGAACGCGAGAATGGTGTCGAGGTCGTGCGACGTGAACTCGCGCGCGCCCTCCTTGTCGTAAAGGTTCAACACACCAACGATTCGACCCGACTGCTTAAGCGGGACGGCGATCACTGAAGCGGCGTCCGGCTCGCTCGGCACTCGTCGCAGTCCTGGTCCTTCGCCGGCCCGCCCGCACACCGGTTCACCGGTTGCGGCCACCTGGCCAGCGATCCCCTTGCCGAGCGGAACGATGGTGCCGACGTCGACGCTCTCGGCAACCTCGCCGCGACGAACCTGCACGGTGAGATTGCCGTCGGCGTCGAGAAACATGATCGCGCCGCCGGTCGCCTGTGCGCTGCCGATTGCGGTGTCGAGAACGACCGCAAGAATCCCGTCGAGGTCGTGCGTGTGCGTCAGTGTCGCGCCGAGCCGATCGAGGTTTTGCCGCAACTCGTCGCGACTGCTCTCAAGCTGTCTGATGTAGGTCTGCAGCTCGCGCGTCATGTGGTTGAACGCTGTTGCGAGCTGGCCCACTTCGTCCTTCGAACGCACCGGAATTGCGATGTCGAGGTCCCCGCTCGCGGCCCGCGCCGCAGCTTCGGACAGTTCGACGACCGGCCCCGAGATCAGTCGCGCGAGCAGCCGTCCCATCACGAGGCCAGCAAGGATCGTCACCAGCACGATCGCGGCAAGTACCAGCGTGAGGTTCGTCGTGTCAGGCACCCGCTCGCTCACGATGACGCCGTAAGGCTGATTTGTGGACGGCGGCACGAACGCGAGGATGCGGCCCGCGTCGTCAAAGACCCTCGGGCTTGTTGAAGTCGGTTCCGCTGCCTGGGCTTTCGCGGCAGCGGTCTGCTTCGCAGCTTGGGTACCCGTCAGCGTGCTCGAGACCAGTGCGCCACCGGTCGTCAGGGTGACGGCGGTCGACCCCGACAGCGCAGCACGAAGGCTAGCGGCGGTCGTCGACCCCACCGAGTACGCGACGGCGACTTGGCTTAGTTGGGGGCTCTCCGCGATCGCGAGACCCGCGCGGCTCGAGATCGCGACGTTCGCGTTCTTCGCGTCCCCGCAGCTGTTCAGGGTGGATGTCCCTACTTGCGCGGGGGCGCCGGCAAGTATTCCGGCGCTCGCGACAATCGCGCCGTTGCTCCCGGACACGACTGCGTAGTCGACCGCGTGGTCACTGACCATGTGGCTGACCGCCGCCTGCGGGCCGAGCGCGGCCACTTCGAGTCCGAGCAATTGCGCTGCCTGCTGGGCTTGCGTGCACCTGGCAGAAAGGACGTCGGTGACGCTGACGCCCGCCGTCCGCAGCCGGGTGCCGATCTGGCTCTTCAAGATGTGCGGGACCGCGATCAAGACCGCGATTGCGCCGACCAGGATCGGGATCAGGACGATCAGAACGAAGGCAAGGGAGAGCCGGGTGCGCAACGCCATTCTGCCGGCACCTCCGGTGTTCGTCGCCACGCTTTGCGGCAACTGTTGCCACGCTCTTCGGCAACCACTGTCGTTAACTTGCGGCGTAACTCCCCATGCGATGCTCGCATGGACACCCTTCCCTGCGAAGCCTCCAGCCGGGGGATAAGTCTTTTCTCCACAGCCACATACAGGGTGAAACGGGACAGGAAGGGGGATGAGTGATGACCTCCTCGGACATCGCCGCCGCCAAAACGTCCCTCCGCCGCGAATTGCTCGCGCGCCGAAGCCGCCACACGGACGCCGATCGAGCCCGCATCGCGGCCAGCCTGGCCCAGGTCTTCGCAGCCGAATTCCAGTCGCGGATCCGCGACGGGGTGGCGCCGGTGCGGGTGGTCGCGGTCTACCTGTCGTTCGCGACCGAGCCCGGCACCGGGCCCTTGATCCAGTGGCTGGCCGACCAGCGAGTACGGGCGCTCGCGCCGACGTTGCTGCCCGACGCGGACCTGGGCTGGATGGACGTGCCTGACGGGGCCCCGTTGGGACTCGACGCGATCACCGACGCCGAGGTGATCCTCGTTCCCGCGCTCGCGGTCGATCCGAGCGGCCACCGCCTGGGCCGCGGGGGTGGCTCGTACGACAGGGCGCTGACCAGGGTCCGGCCCGAACAGACCGTGCTTGCCGTCGTCCACGATCACGAGGTTCTTGATTCAGTGCCGTTCGGACCACACGACCGCATCGTCGACGGCGCGCTGACTCCGAGCGGGGTGCGGTACTTCGGCACTGCTGCGGACGGCTGACCCCACATGGGCGCGACCCAGCTCGACCTGACGCTTCTCCTCGGCGCCCTCGTGCTGCTCGCCGCGATCCTCGCGGTCAGGTTTGCGACCCGCATCGGACTGCCCGGCCTGCTCGTCTACCTCGCGATCGGCCTCGCGCTGCAAAGCATCGTGCACTTCGACGACGCCCGGCGTGCACAGTCGCTCGGCCTCGCGGCACTGGTCCTGATCCTCGCCGAGGGTGGACTCACAACGCGATGGGACGACGTGAAGCCGGCCGTCGTGCCGGCCGCGCTGCTGTCGACTCTCGGCGTCGCGATCAGCATGAGCGTGACTGCACTTATCGCGCACCTCGTGCTCGGAGGCAGTTGGAAGCTAGCGTTCCTGCTCGGCGCGATCGTGTCGTCAACGGACGCGGCGGCCGTGTTTTCCATGCTGCGCAGGCTAAAACTGCCCGGTCGACTCGCAGGAGTGCTCGAGGTCGAGTCTGGACTGAACGATGCGCCCGCGGTGATCGCGGTCGTGTTGCTGAGCTCGCACCACCCACAAACAAACGCAGGCCTCGTTATCGCACTGGTCTGCTACGAACTGATCGCCGGCGCGGCGATCGGTTTCGGCGTGGCCTGGCTCGGAGTGTTGGCGCTGCGCCGACTGGCATTGCCGGCGTCCGGCCTCTACCCGCTGGCGATACTGGCGCTCGCCGTCGCCGGTTTCGCGACAGCAGCGCTGGCACACGCTTCCGGATTTCTTGCGGTGTACGTGGCGGGTCTACTGCTCGGCAATTCACGGCTACCACATCGGCCCGCGACGCGCAGTTTTGCTGAGGGGATCGCATGGCTGGCGCAGATCTCGCTGTTCGTGATGCTCGGAGTGCTAGTGATTCCTTCTGCGCTCCCCCGCGAAATCCTGCCTGCGATCGCGGTTGGTTCAGCGCTGCTCCTGCTGGCCCGACCCGTTTCGGTCGCCGTTTCCCTGCTACCGCTGCGAATTCGGCGGGTGCGCGTGGCCGCGTTCGGCCGCGCTGAGCGGCTGTTTCTTTCGTGGGCGGGCCTGCGGGGTGCCGTGCCGATCGTGCTGGCCACCGTCCCCGTAACAGCGAGCGTTCCCCGCAGCCGTGAGTTGTTCGGGCTGGTGTTCGTCCTGGTCGTCGTGTTTACGCTGGTGCAGGGACCGACGCTGCCCCTAGTGGCCCGTCGGCTGGGACTCGTCGTCGCGGCCGAGCCGACGCACATCGACGTCGAAGCGGCGCCACTGGAGGACCTCGATGCGGAAGTGCTGCAGCTGAGCATTCCTCCCGGCTCGTTGTTACATGGAGTCGAGATCTTCGAGTTACGGCTACCGCGCGGTTCGGCCGTCACCCTCGTCGTCCGCGATGGCGTGAGCTTTGTGCCGATCGACGAGACGGAGTTGCGGCGCGGCGACGCCCTGCTGATCGTGACGACCGCGTCGGCGCGGGTCGAAGCCGAACGCCGGCTGCGAGCGGTCAGCCGCCGCGGCAAACTCGCCGCCTGGTACGGAGACCGCGGTGAATCTTGATCTGTGTGCCAGCTTGTCCACGCTCAAGTAGGCGTGCGCACGATGGCAATCAGCCGAATATCTCTTGAGCTCGACGCAGTTGCGCCACGACGACATCGCGGAAGCGCTACGCCTTCGGGAGGTGTTTGCCCAGCACCCAGGCGAGAGAGGTCGTTGCGTCGGCGACTGTCCAGGTTGAGGCGTCTGGGTGTTCGAGGTTGTCGCGACCTTGATCGTCGAGGAACTTGTCGAGAACCGCCGGCGGTGCGACGCCCTGCGTATTGGGTGCGCCGTCGATGAGGAACCGTTCGTTTCCCGACTTGTTCAGCATGAACACTTCGTCGGTGTGGGTGACGTCGTAGGTCAGCGGCGCACCTGTCATCCAGTCGATGCCGGGCGGGCTGTCCTCGGCCGTCTTCTCGACGTCGACGCCCAGTGCCTTCCACATCGCCGTGAGATCGGCGGGCGCGGCCGTCAGCAGCGTCCAGTTCGGTTGGGTGATCTGCGCGACCGAACGGTACGCGTGCAGCCGGGCCACCGTGTCACGCGCGGGATCGATGGTCACCATGACCATCTGCACATTGTTCTCTTGGTGCGCCTTAATGACCGACTTGTCGAGCTGCTGCAGGTTGCTCGTGGTCAGCGGACACGTCTCCTGGCACAGCGTCATGAAAGGCGTGAACACAACGGCCTTTCCCTTGAACGCAGCCAGCGTCAGCTGCTTGCCGGTGTCGTCGGTGAACTTGATCGACGTCACCGACAACGGGAGTGCCTGGTTCAACGTCGTCCCGATCGAAAGGCTTGGCTTCTTCGGGGACGTCGGGGCGAACTGTCCGATCGCGGCTGCCACGAGGATCAAACCGATGACACCGAAAGCCGCGATCATCGGGCGGCTAAGTCGCATCGTCGCCCCCGAGTGTTTGCAGGTACGAGTTGTACGCCGCGAGCTGAGCTTCGTCGTCGTCCAACGCTTGCGAAGGGGCGCCGGCCAAGGTGCCGCCGGCGAGTGAGTTCTGTCGTGCCGATTCGACCCACGCACCGCCGTCGAGTGGACGACGCGAGCGGGCCACACCGGCAAACAAAATCAGCACCATAACGAGCATCACGAAGTCGCCGCCGATCCACATCACGGCGCCCCCGGCATGGAGGTCAGCGACCAAACTGGGCCCCCAGTTTCGACGTCCGGCATAGGCAGGAAACAGTTCGTGGTTCGTCTGCGTCAGCACCACGCCGGTGAACGTATCGACGGGCATCGCGAGCACGAGCAGAAACAAGCGAGTCGTAAACGAAAGGCGCCACCGAATCGGTTCCCGCCCGATGAGCGGCAGGAAGTAGAGGTAGCCGACGACGAGGTAGAGCACGTGCTCGAGATCGTGTGCGACCGGATGTTGAAGGGTCACGTTCATAAAACCGGTCAGGTGGGTGCCGACGACGGTCGCGATATATAGCAGGACGCCGAGCAGCGGAAACGTGATCACGCTGATCGGCGCAGAACGCACGATGCGCTTGACCGTCGTATGCACCGGATTGCGGGTCGCATGGAGCAGCAACGTGACCGGACGGCCAAGTAGTAACAATGGCGGCGCGACCATGAGCAGCAAGACGTGCTGCACCATGTGGATCCAGAACAACACGTCGTCATAGGCGCCGATGCTGCTCTGCGTCGCGATCACAATGACGGCGTTACCGGCGAGAAATGAGACGGTCCAGCGGATCGGCCACGGCCCCGATGGATGGCGGCGTCTCACCACGCCGACGCCGAGCAGGTAGATAACTGCGGCGACGATGACGCCGACCGTCACGACCGGCGCGAATTCCCACTGCGTGAACGCGGTGTGCGTCGTTAGAGGAGGAACGTCGTCGGCGGGCACTCCTGCATGGTTTCACCGCCCGGACGGACGCCGACCGGCCCCCCTTCAATGAAGCCGGTACCCCTCACTCAGCGGCGAGAGCGACCCTTTCGGGGACGACGGCGTCAGCACGCACGAGGTCGCGGGCGTAACTGATCGCCGCAGGAGTGTCGACGAAGACGCGGCCACTCTCACGGAGGGACTCCGCAACCCCGAGAGTTTGGAGAATCTGGTCGTGGCCGGTGCGAATTCCTGACAAAAGAACCGTGATGCCGCGCCGCTCGAGTCGATTGATCGCGTCGCCCAGGACCTGTGCACCCGTGACATCCAGCGACGTGACACGTGAGAGGCGCAGGATCACGATCCGCACGTACGCGACCTCGGTGAGCTCAAGCAGAAACCGGTGCGCCGCTGCAAAAAACAATGGGCCGTCGATGCGATACGCGACTATGTGCTCGGCGAGTAAGTCGTGTTCTTCCTGATCATGATCGGCGTGCTCGAGCGGGACCTGGTCAAGCCGAGCGGCTTGCGAAATCGAACGCAGCGCCAGGAAGACCGCAATGGCAATGCCGACCGCGACCGCGGTGACCAGGTTCGCGACGACCGTGATGGCGAAGGTGGCAACCAACGTCAACGCATCGGCTCGAGTCGCGCGGCTGATCGCCAGCAGGGAACCGACTTCGACCATCTGGATGCACGTCGCGAGCAAGACACCGCCGAGTGCGGCTACCGGGATCTTGCCGACGAGCGGCGCGGCAACGAGCACCACGACCGCAAGAGACAGGGCATGCGTGAGTGCGGAAAGTCGTGACGTTGCGCCCGCGCGCGCGTTGACGGCCGTGCGGGCAATCGCACCCGTGGCAGGCACCCCACCGAACAACGGCGTGATCAAGTTGGCGATCCCCTGGCCGAATAGTTCGCGGTCGGGATCGTGGTGCTGGTCGACCGTGAGGCCGTCCGCCACAGCAGCTGACAACAGCGATTCAAGGGCGCCGAGCGCTGCGACGGCAAGTGCCGACGGGATGAGGGCGGTAAGCAGGTGCGTGTCGAAGAAGCTCCCATTGGGAGCCCTCAGAGCGGTCGGGAGCGAACCGAGCCGAGCTACCTTCAGCCCGAAGATGTTGACGACGACCGTCGCGAGCGCGACGACACCCAACGACACCGGTATTGCCGGGCGCCATCGGACTCCGATGAGGATGAGAGCGGCGACGGCCAAGGCAATGATCGGTGGATCAGCGAGTGGATGGTCGAGGTACTTGCGCAGTGACCGAAACGCTGACTGCCACGCTTTGTCGCCGGTGCCTGGTGTTCCGAGCATTGCCGGCACCTGTTGCAACACGATGACGACAGCTATACCGGCGGTGAATCCCTCGATGACGGGCGCTGGCAGGTAACGAGCGGCCCGACCCATACCAGCGAATGCCGCTACCACGAGCACACCGCCGCCAAGCATGCCGACCATCAGCACGCCGTTCGCGCCATACCGATGGACCACCGGAATCAGCACCACCGTCATGGCGCCTGTCGGTCCCGAGACCTGCAGGTTGGAACCGCCGAAGATTGCCGCCAGACTCCCGGCGACGATCGCGGTAATCAATCCGGCCCTAGCACCAAGTCCCGATGCCACTCCGAAGGCGAGCGCGAGCGGCAGCGCTACTACCGCCACCGTCAGACCGGCGATCAGGTTCCGGCGACGCTCACGCAGCCCCGACGTCCAATCGGATCGTCTGGGCAGCAAAGCGCGAACGCGCGACGCGAAAACGTGCACCGATCAGCGCATCGAGAGGTCGGAAGAGCGCAGCTCGGCGAGAAGTTCACCCTGGCCGGCAAGCACGTCCGTGATGAATCGCCGCGCCGCCCGCATGAGGTCCGCGACGTCGGCCCCAGCGAGTTCGTAGACAACCCCGCTCCCCTCGCGAACGGAGACGACAATGCCGGCCCGGCGAAGTACAGCGAGCTGCTGCGACAGGCTGCTCGGCTCGATATTGAGCGCCATGAGCAACTCACTGACGGCCTTCGGCCCGTCCTGGAGCAGTTCGAGCACGCGAATGCGGGTGGGATGACCAAGCGTCCGGAAAAGCTCTGCCTTGGCCTGGTACAGCGGAACCGGCACGTCGCCCCGATCAGAGCCCCCGATATTGACGACATCACTATATATGAAGTTGCAAATATCTTCATTCAGTTCAGTGCTCAGAGCTCGAGGCGCATGACTGGGCGCGTTGGATACGTGCGGCCGACCTCGGTGAAGCCCGCGGCGGTGAACATCGCGACGGTGCCCGTGTAGATCGCAGAGCCGGACACCCGGGCGGCCTTGAGTGAGCCGACGTCGACGGGATGACCTTCAACCGCGGTGGCGCCGTGCTCGCGCGCGTACTCGACGGCCGCGCGGAGTAGGGCCAGCCCGACGCCCATGCGCCGTTGGCCGTTGTCGACCTTGAAGCAGGCCACCCACCAGGTTCCGTCGTCGTCAGGATGCACGCGGGCGAGCGCCCTGTTGTTCAGAACGCCGGGCAAAGTGGAGCGTGGCCCGACCCTGGTCCAGCCGACCGGATGATCGTCGACGTACGCGACCAGTCCTGGCGCTACGACTGCGCGGGTGATCTGCTCGTGCAGCGCGTCCCGTTTGCTCGACGCTCCGCCCTGCCCTGCACCCACGAAGACCTGGCACCAGCACGACGAAGCGTCACCACCCCGGCGTCCGAATAGCGTCGCGACGTCGTCCCACCGCTGCGCCGTCGCAGGGCGCACATCCACCGACATGGCCACCACGGTCGCAGACGCGCGGTACACAGGGGAGCGGTAATTTGCGGGTCCGTCGTATCATTAGCAATCAAAGGTTGAGAGTGCTAGCGGAGGTCTGAGTCGTGCCGACGTATCAATACGTGTGCACCGAGTGCAGCACGCCGCTCGAGGCCGTCCAGAAGTTCACCGACGACGCCCTCACGGTGTGCCCGACGTGCGGCGGCAAGCTGCGCAAGGTCTTCTCGTCGGTCGGCGTCGTCTTCAAGGGCTCAGGCTTCTACCGCACCGACAGTCGAGCTGATTCAAAGAGCCGGTCGGACGCCGGGGGGTCGGCCTTGCCGGCATCTGCATCGTCGGATTCGGGGGCGGGTTCAAGCTCGAGCGCCGACTCTGGGTCGGCGGATTCGGGTAGTAGCTCGGCAAGCAAGCCCGCAGCCGAGAGCAAGTCCGGGGAGTCGGGCAGTTCTACGAAGCCGAGTGACTCTGGCGGCTCAGCGAAGCCGAGCACGACCCCGAAACCGAGCTCCGGCTCCAGTGGCGGGTCCAGCGGTGGCGGCTCCAGCGGTGGCGGCTCGAAGGCCGCCGCCAGTACCTGAGCGGATCGTCCACAGCCCGCAATTCGGCATCCACCATCTGCTCGGGCCGTCGTTGCAACAGTGTGGGGAACACCTAGGGTCGGCGCATGAACGATGACTTTTCGTCGCCCATCGGCGTGATCGGCGGCTCCGGGTTTTACGAGTTTGTCGACGACCCCGTCAGCGTTTCGGTCGAGACGCCGTACGGCCATCCGAGCGAGCCGGTGGTCACGGGGCTGGTCGGCGGTCGGCCTGTCGCGTTCATCCCGCGCCACGGGCGCGACCATCGCTACCCCCCGCATCGCGTTCCCTATCGCGCGAACTTGTGGGCATTGCGATCGGTGGGCGTGCGGCAGGTGCTTGCGCCTTGTGCCGTCGGGTCGCTGCGTCCTGAACTCGGGCCTGGCAGCCTCGTCGTGCCCGACCAGGTCGTCGACCGCACGTGGGGGCGCGAGTTCACCTACTACGACACGATCGGTCCGGTCGTACACGTCGGTTTCGCGGACCCCTATTGCCCGCACGGCCGGGCGGCGGTGGTCGACGTAGCAGCGGCGCAATCGTGGCCGCCGCACGACGGCGGCACCCTGGTCGTGATTCAGGGTCCGCGGTTCTCCAGCCGTGCGGAGTCGCTGCATCACACCGCTCAGGGTTGGTCCGTGGTCGGCATGACCGGGCAACCAGAGGCAGTACTCGCACGCGAATTGGAGCTCTGTTACACCTCGATCGCGGTAGTGACTGACCTCGACGCAGGAGTCGAGACCGGGCAAGGCGTCAGTCAACAAGAGGTATTGGCGGCGTTTGCCTCAAGCATCTCTCGGCTGCGTTCGCTGCTCTCAGGTGTGATCGCGGCGCTGCCGACTGAGCGCACGTGTGAGTGCTCGCACGCACTCGACGGCCAGCCGTTGCCCTTCGCCTTACCGTGACCCGGCGCGGCGGCGCGGGATTGCCGTGGGTGCCGTTTCGCGCAGCGCCACCTCCCCTGCGCGACGCGCGCTCGTCGCGCACGAACCCGCACTCCGGCGGCCAGCTCTGGCGCGAGGTTCGCATCGGGGTGCGGCGCTATCGGCAGCTCGTGCGCGCGGTTCTGATCGTCATCGCGGTCGCGATTGTCATCGCGCAACTGTCGCCCAAGCCCGCACCGACGACCTCGGTCGTGGCTGCTGCTCGCGACCTCCCCGCGGGTGCCGTGCTGACGACGGCAGACCTGCGCACGATCGAGCTCCCACCAGCCGCCGTCCCCGCAGGCGCTTCAACCGACGTCACGGCGCTTGTCGGCAGCCAACTGTCGGGACCACTGCGACGCGGGGAACCCTTGACCGACTTCCGGCTCACCGATGGCGTCTTGACTCGCCCCGCGGTCGGACTGGTTTCGGCGCCCGTCCGCCTGGCCGATCCGCAAGCCGCACAGCTGTTGCAACCAGGCCAGCGAATCGACGTCCTGGCGGCCAGCACTGCAGTCGGCGACGCTGCAGTTGCCGGCTCGACGGCCGGCCCGGCGGTTCAGGTGGCCAGCGTCGTCGCCGCAGACGTCATGGTGATCGCAGTCCCGGTCGCATCAGCGCCGTCTGGCGGAGCGCAGGTCGACTCCGACGTCGGCGTCGAGGGAGCGCTTGTCGTCCTCGCCACGAGCCCGCTGCAGGCGAGGCTTCTTGCCCAGGCTGAGGTCACTTCACGGCTGTCGGCCGTGGTGGTCGGCTAGTCGAAAGCCGGGTGCGCACGCTATGTTCCGTAGCCGCTCCGATGCGCCTGCATCCAAGACTGCTGGGTTCTGACGACGGTCTGAGCCCGAGAGACCCCCGACAGAGGGAGAACACAGTGTCAGGCTTCAAGAAGTTCCTGTTGCGCGGCAACCTGGTCGACCTGGCCGTCGCGTTCGTGATCGGCGCCGCGTTCGCCGCCCTTGTGACAGCCCTGGTGAAGGACTTCATCACCCCGCTTGTCGGAGCCCTCGGCGGAAAGGGTGCCTTCGGCGGGCGCACGTTCACGATTCACAACAGCGTGTTCGCCTACGGCGACTTCATCAACGCGGTGATTGCGTTCATCATCATGGCGGCGGTCATCTACTACTTGGTCGTCGTGCCTTACGGGAAGCTGCTTGACCGGTACGCGAAGCAGCCGGAGCCGGACGCGCCTACCCGCGACTGCCCCGAGTGCCTGAGCAGCATCCCGGCCGCGGCCAGCCGCTGCATGTTCTGCACCGCAGAGTCAGCCCCAGCCGCCGCCTAGCGCTGAGTTAGTCGCCGTGGTGTGGCGGCGTCTCGCGGCGGTACCAATCGGCGTCCCGCTTGGCCTTTTCCTCCGCTGACTCGTCACCCCACCCGGCGTCGGTGTCGTCGCTGGTCTGCTCGGGGATCGACTCCGTCACCGGTCGCCTCGATCGGCGCCGGCGAGCCCGGCATCCTCACCGGAGGACGCCACGATGTCGGCGCCGCCCGGAGCGTCGAGGTTCAACACCCTCGCGTGCAGCGCCGTGCGCTGCTGGAGCGCGGCCCGCAATGCACGGTGCAGGCCGTCCTCGAGGTAGAGCTCGTTCTGCCACTGGACGACGTGCGGGAACAGGTCGCCGTAGAAGGTCGAGTCGTCGTCAAGCAGGACGTCGAGGGCGAGCACCCTCTTGGTCGTGATCAGCTGGTCGAGCCGCACCTGCCGCGGCGGCACCTCTGCCCAGTCGCGCAGCAGCAGGTCGTGTGCCGGGTACGGCCGACCGTCCTCAACGGCTTTGAAGATCACGCAGTTCCCCGTTCTTCGTCGGCCACAACGAGAGCGCGCAACTCTCAGGCACTATTCTGCCTGAGAATCCAGACCTAGGAGGAGGCCGCTTTCGTGGACGGCTTCATCCTTACGCTGTCGTGCCCCGACCGGGTCGGAATCGTGCACGCGGTCACCGGCTTCCTTGCCGAGTACGACTGCAACATCCTCGACAGCCAGCAGTTCGGCGATCGCGACACCGGACGCTTCTTCATGCGAGTGCACCTCGAGTCGAACAATCGGCCACTGGACCTCGACGACCTTCGCACCGCGTTCGCGCGCGTCGGCGAAACCTTCTCGATGGACTGGCACATCGATGGCGAAGCCGCCCGCGCGCGCGTCATCATCATGGTGTCGCAGCAGGGTCACTGCCTCAACGACCTGCTCTACCGCTGGCGAGTCGGCTCACTGCCGGCCGACATCGCGGGCATCGTCTCGAACCACCGCGACTTCGAAGCGCTCGCGAAGTCGTACGAAATCCCTTACCACTACGTGCCTATAACACCCCAGAGCCGGGACGACGCGGAGCAGCGGCTTCTCGACATCGTTGCCGAAAGCCACGTCGAACTGGTGATTCTGGCTCGCTACATGCAGATCCTGTCGGCGCGCGTGTGCGAGCAGTTGCCTGGCCGGATCATCAACATCCATCACTCGTTCTTGCCGAGCTTCAAGGGCGCGAAGCCCTACCACCAGGCTCATGATCGCGGCGTGAAACTGATCGGCGCGACCGCGCACTACGTGACCGCGAACCTCGACGAGGGACCGATCATCGAACAAGAAGTGGCGCGCGTCGATCATGGCGACGACGTCGAGAACCTGACGTCGATCGGGCGGGACGTCGAGTGCCTGGCCTTAGCCCGCGCGGTGCGATGGCATCTGGAGCATCGCGTGCTCGTCGACGGCCACAAGACGATCGTCTTCCGCTAAGCCTTCGGCGTCGCCGGGCGGTGGCGCCGCAGCCCGCAGTGCCACAGCCTGCGGTGCCACACCCTGCGGTGCCGCAGGATGTGCGTGTCAGAGTGAGCGGCATGGCGGCGCACATCATCACGATCATCGCGATCGTGATCGGCTGCCTCGTGGCGATCGCGATTATCGCCACAATCGTGATGGTCGCCCGCAACCGCCCTCAGCAGCCAGCGCGCAGTCACCCTGACCCCTATCGCGTGCGCGGCCGGAGCATGCGCGGCTGGCAAGCGTCCGCAATCCGCGAGATACGGCGGGCCGGGCGCCAGCACGGCACCCGCGGCCGGCGTTAGCCGGGCGCCAGCACGGCACCTGAGCCGCTGTTAGCCGCATCGCCGCGCTCGCTCGGCCGATCGCCGTCGAGCGCGCCGGAACAAATGCGGCGGGCGAGCCGGTTGTCGCTCTTGGTAATCGCTACTGAGGAGCGCAATGAAGGTCGAAATCTGGTCGGATGTCGTCTGCCCCTGGTGTTACGTCGGGAAGCGTCGCTTCGAAACGGCACTGGCTGCATTCGAACACCGGGCGGACGTCGAGGTGCACTGGCGCAGCTTCGAGCTCGACCCGGATGCGCCGGCGATTCGCGAGGGCGACCCAGTGCAGGGCCTGGCTGACAAATACGGCATGTCCCGCGCTCAGGCTCTTGCCGCCAACGCGAGGTTGACCGACATGGCCGCGGCTGAGGGCCTGCAGTTCCACCTCGAGACGGCGCGCGGTGGGAACACTTTCGATGCCCATCGGCTAATCCATCTCGCTGGCGAGAAGGGCGTCCAGGACGCCGTGAAGGAGCGCTTCATGCGGGCGTACTTCACCGAGAACGAGCCGGTCGGCGACGCCGAAACCTTGACGCGCCTCGCCGTCGAAGCTGGACTCGACGAGACCGACGTCAAGACCGTGCTCACCTCCGGCCAATACGCCACCGACGTAATAGCCGATGAGCAACAGGCTGCTGCGTATGGGATTTCGGGCGTTCCGTTCTTCGTCGTCGATGCCAAGTACGGAGTCTCGGGAGCTCAGTCACCCGAGGTTCTGCTTCAGACGTTGCGCACGGCGTATGCCGAGGCAAACCCGTTGACGATGGTCACGACGAGCGGCGACGGCTGCGAAGGCGACTCCTGCGCCGTCTAGTCCTGCGGCCAGCCAAGCCGGAGCGTTAGCTCGCGGTCGCGCTGGCGGGTTCGGCGGGTCGGTTCATCCGCAGTCGGGCGGCTTGAGCGGCTGGCAGGTTTGCAGCGGCGCCAAGGCCGTCTACGAGCGCCGCCACGAACCTCGGCACGTCCTCGAGTGCGAGACGGAAGGTTCCTGAGCAGCGGTCGGCTTGCCACAGGCTCAACACCACGACGTCCGCTTCGGTGTGCCAGGCCAGCCGTAGGGTGCGAGCCTCACCGCGGTGGTCGAGGAAAACCTCGCCACGGGCGGGAAAAGCGACCACCTCGGCCTGCTCCATGAGCAGAAGGTAGCCGCCCGCTGGCGAGTTGAACAGACCCGTTGAAGGGACATTGGGGCGAACAACCAATCAGGCCGGCGCTTTGAGAAGCGTCGGCCTGATGATGGGGTGGAGTTCTCCGGTGCCCAGGAGGCTCCCCCGCGGTCCCCTGAAACCTATGCGCGGCTGCCTGTAAGCGCGTGCGCAATCAGAATGATGACGGCCAAGATCAAGCCGAACCACAGCACGTGCGCGACAAAGCCGAGGCCGCCGAAGAGAAGCAACAAGACGATGGCGAGGACGAGCAACATGTGAAACCTCTCCTAAGTTGAAGATTGATGAAGAAACCTTCGTGCAGGTACGTTCCCGCCGCCTCGACGCTTAAACACCTAGCGCTTAAACACCAACCGAGTGTGTGAATCAGGCAGACGGCTTTGGGACATGGCAAGTGATTTTGGGATTGACGCCGACATAGTTCAGAGGGCCGACGACGATCGTGCCCGCAACCGTCCCAGTGCGCGCGCAGGTCGCGTTGTTGCTCTTCAGGTAGCCACGCTGCACTGTTGCGGCTACGCCAATGATCAGCCAGACGACGACGATAACGGCTGCGAGACGCATGTCGACTCCTTACTTCACAGGTGGGCGCGTCGGTCAAATCCCTTACTGGCTAGGAATTGCTACCAGTAATGGTTGCGTCCGCCAACCGCGTGACCCATCGAGCCAAGCAGGTAGAGCACGGCGCCAACGACGATGAGCACGATGCCCAGCGTGTAGAGGATGCCCACACCGAAGAGGATGCCGAGAATGAGCAACACGATGCCGAGGACAACCATCGGAGTGCCTCCTTGAGGATTGCTCGCTAGCGGGGATTCGCGAGCGATCGGAGCTACATGTGCCCAACACGTGCGGCTCGAAACCATCCCCGAATCTGTTCGTCGCAACGCGGTTGCGACGTTTTGCCGCCGTGCGCGGTGGGCACATTTTCGGCGTGGCCCGGACCCTGCCGCCCCGTGCGACGGGCGCCCAAAATGCGCAGCGTGCGATGAAGCGTGTGCAGCCAGCCAATCGCAGGGAACCCAAGGGCGGGAAACCGCGGACCACGCGGGACCGCTCCGCCGTCGACCTGACGGCTGCGGGCGCCGCTCCGGGTTGGCGCGGCTACCTGAAGGCCATGGGCCCGGGTTTGGTGACCGGCGCCTCCGACGACGACCCGTCGGGCGTTGCGACCTACTCGCAAGCCGGGGCACAGTTCGGGCTCGGTTTGTTGTGGGTCTCGCTGCTGACGTTGCCGCTGATGGCCGGCGTCCAAGAAATCTGTGATCGCACGGCGTTGGCGACAGGCCGCGGTCTTGGTGAGCTGGCGACTGAGAAGTTCAAGGCCCGAACCAGGCCGGTGCTGATCGTTCTGATCACCGCGCTGATCGTGGCGAACGCACTGAACATTTCAGCTGACCTGGTGGCCGTTGGCAGTGGCATGAACCTGCTGCACGCCGGACCGACGTGGGTGTGGGCGCTGGTTGCCGGCGTAGTGATCAGCGCGCTGGTCATCCTGGGCTCGTTCACCGGGATCGCGCGCATATTCAAGGTCATCTGCCTGGCGTTGCTGACGTACTTCGTCGTCCTGTTCTCGATCAACGTCAAGTGGGGGCAGGTCGGTATCCACACCGTCGTCCCGCATCTCACGCTCAACTCGAGTTACTTTGCGTTACTGGTCGCCGTCCTTGGGACCACCATCAGCCCTTACCTGTTCTT
Source organism: uncultured Actinomycetes bacterium (assembly GCA_963737705.1). Classification (GTDB taxonomy): domain Bacteria; phylum Actinomycetota; class Actinomycetes; order Acidothermales; family Acidothermaceae; genus PALSA-607. The sequence continues at coordinate 851,049 of CAVTTP010000006.1, read as the reverse complement.
CTGGCAGTCAGCGCACCGGCTCGAGGAGCTGCGTGACGAGCCCGAGGGTGGTGACGAGCCGGTTGCGTTGAAGGACCGCACGAAGGCCGATGCGAAGCGAAAGCAGCGCACCTCTCGCGGCGACGTCTTCACCGGCATGGGGTTCTCGAACGCGGTGATGTTCGCGATCATCGTCGTCACCGCAACTACGTTGCACGGCAAGAAGATCAGCAGTGCGGCCGATGCGGCAAACGCGTTGAAGCCCGTTGCAGGTCACTGGTCGTCGGTGCTATTCGCGTTGGGATTCATCGGGACCGGCATGCTCGCGATTCCGGTGCTCGCAGGATCAGGCGCGGCCGGAATGGCCGGCCTCTTGGGCAAGCGCTGGGGCTTCTCCCGTTCGGTGCGCAAGGCACCGGTGTTCTACGGGCTCGTGGCGGTCGGCACTATTGGCGGCACGATTATGTCGCTGCTGACGAGCAACCCGATCCATCTTCTGGTGCTCGTCGCCATCATCAACGGCATCGCCGCGGCACCGTTTCTGCTCGTCGTGATGCTGATCGCCCGCGACCGAACGCTCATGGGTGACTATCGCAACGGCAAGATCGCGAGTGTTTTTGGCTGGCTAGCGTTCGCGCTCATGGCGGCCGCCGCGCTGGTCATGCTCTCGCAGTACTTGCACCTGTAGTTGCTGCGAGCTCTCCGATCACCCGGTCGGGACTTCTTCCTCGCGACGCGCGGCCGGAGTCGCTTTCACCATGCTTCGGGGCCACCGCCGCTGCACGCGTACGACGTCGATTTCCACGGCGTACAAAGTGATTTCGGCCTGCAGGTAGAGCCATGACATCAACCCGAGAACGAGGGCGAAGGTGCCGTACACCGCGCTCATGTTCTTGACGTCGTGCGCGATCAGGTAGCCCCCCAGCGTCAGCAACGCCTCCCAGCCGAGGGCGGTCAGAAAGGCACCCAGCCACAGCTCCTTCCACGCGACCTCGACGGTTGCGAGCCGGAACACCACCGAGAAGACGCCAACATTGACCGCGAACGCGACGGCGATCGCGCCGATCCGCAGGCCGGCGCCGATTGCGCCGGTGCCTCCGCCGAAGCCGGAGAGGGTCGCAGACACGATCAGCCCGATCCCGAGTACCAGCACGATGGCGAGCGAGCGAATCGCGTTCATCGGGAAGCCGGGCTGACGATCCTTCGGTATCCCCCACACGGTGTTGAGCGCGGTCTGCAACGCGTTGGCGACGCCACGGGTGCCGATAAAGGTTCCGACCAGGCCGACGATCAAGCCGACGCCTGACCGGTTGAGCGAGTGGATGTTCCCCTGCAACTGCTGCCCGATCACCGGGAATTCGACGAGTGCCGAATTCAGGATCCGATTTTGCAGGCTCTGATCGTTGCGCAGCACGATCCCCAGAACCGTGATCAGCAGGAGTAGCAGCGGAAAAACGGCGAGCATCGCCGACCAGGCGATCACCGCAGCTAGGTTGCCAGCGCTGTCGTCACCGAACTTTTTGACGACGGCGTAAGGGAAACCCAGCACCGCATGCGATTGCTGATAGCCATCGAAACGTGAAAGCAGTGCGCGGACGCCGCTCATGTGGCGCGTGTAATCGGCGACCGGTACATGCCGGAGTTCTACCCCTGCGCTCCCGCATAACTAACCTGCTCGTCGGGTCGCGGATAGCGCTCGCGCAATGTGAACGCTTGCGGGTTCGGACCGTTGGCGCGCAGATCGCGGATGCGGTCTTCGGCTTCGTCAGTCGTCGGACGGTGACCCGCCGGCACCCACCAGCACACGGTGTACGCGTCGCTCATCCGGTGAAACCACTCACGCCGCCGGCGCAATACCTCTCGGTGCATGTCGCCGAAAACGAACGCCGCTAGCTCATCAATGCCGGTCCACACGGACATGTTCACGATGACGCCCGCGCTGTCCCCGGCGTCCCATTCGAAGGCCGTGATCGACGTCGCGTCGCCATCGTCACTTTGCAGTCGCCACACGAATCCGGGAGCCCTGTCCGCCGCCGCATTCACCGGCTCGAGAAGCTCGACGAAGCCAGCCAGCTGTGCGTGGTCGAGCGGTGCAACCAGCCGCCCGATATTTACCTGCGCAAGCTCGAACGCCATGCGCGAAGTCTAGGGCTCGGCGCCCGACCCGCTCCTCGGAGTTGATCACGTTAAGCAGCCGTATGGGTCCCGAGGCAGGTGTATACACCTGCCTCAGCTACATCTCGGCTGCCCCGGGGCCCGTCGGCGGACGGCGGGATGGCGGGGCCGGACGGCGGCGGGGCGGAACGCCGGGACGGCGGCGGGACGGGACGGCGGCGGCGGGGCGGAACGCCGGGACGGCGGCGGGACGGGACGACGGCGGGGGAACGCCGGGACGGCGGGGGTGACGTCCGGCGCTACGGCTCGCGGTGGACTTCGGCCGGGGACTTGTCCGGCCGCAGACCGCGCCACGCCGGATGGCGCAGTCGAAGGTCGCGGGTGAACTCGCTGTAGCTCACCTCGCCCACCAGCGACGGTGTCACCCAGACGGCGTCGCGCGCATGCAGCCTCGGCACCTCGTCGCTGAACGGAGGCGTCTTGCGCTGCAGCGGCTTGAGCCGCGTACCCAACTCGGCCAACGCTCGGTCGCTGAAGCCGGTGCCGACGTGGCCGACGTAGACCAGCTCACCCGCGTCGTTGTTGATGCCGAGCAACAGCGAACCGATGCGGCCGGCGCGGCCACCCTCGCCCGGCTTCCAGCCGCCGATGATGACCTCTTGCGTGTGCTCGTGCTTGACCTTGATCCACGACGGCGATCGACGGCCTGGTAAGTAGAGGCTGTCGACGGCCTTCGCGACCACCCCCTCGAGACCCTGCGCGCGGCTCGCGGCCAGCACGGTCGTCGGCGCGTCGTGAAATGCCGGCGGAGTCAACACATGATCGCCAACCAGCTCGAGGGCTTCGAGAAGCGAGCGCCGCGGCGTGTACGGCATTCCGATCGTCGGTTTGCCGTCGAGCTCCATGACGTCGAACAGCAGCAGTGTCACCGGCACCTCAGCCGCCAACTGTTTGACCTTCGCGCCGCGCACGTGCATCCGGGCCTGCAGGGCTTCGAACGACGGCCGGCCGCGGTCGTACGCGACGATCTCGCCGTCCAAGATCGCGCTGTGAGAACCGAGCAGAGAGCCGAGCGCGGCCAGCTCGGGATAGCCCGCCGTCACGTCGTTGTCGTTACGCGACAACAGGCGTAGCTCCCCGCCGTCCCAATAAGACACGGCACGCACGCCGTCCCACTTCATCTCGACCGCGAAGCGCCCGTCGTCCTTCTCCGGAATCGGCCCCGCGACTGCGAGCATCGGGCGAACGAGGGGAAGCGGGCTCACGTTCCTCGTGCGTCGGCTTCGCGCACCAGTTGGGTGTCGACCTCGAGCTCGCGCATAACCTCGTCGGACGGCTGCCACCCGGCCGCAATCCGGTCGCGCAGCACTGCGACCCGGGCACGTAGCACGTCCTCGGCTAGCGGCAGCACCTCGTCGTCGCTGGCCCCGTGCGATTCAGCTATCCGTAGCGCAGCGCCGGCGCGCTGCCATTCGTCGAACAGCTGTGAGAGAGGCGTGGCGGAGGTTGGTGGCACAGCAGATGCGGTCATAGGACAACAACCTCCAGAAGCCGCCACCCAGAAAGACCGGAGGCGCGCGCGTACTGGCCCAAACAACAAAATAGTACGGCGGGGACGGCGGGTGGGCTAGCAGCGGTTGACGACGGTCCGTCCCGAACCCAGCACGGTGGAGTGCTCGTCGTCGGCGCACGTGCACCCGGCAGCGTGCGGCCAGCCGACCGGCACCGGAGTACGCACCCACACGGCCTTGCCGTCGCTTAGTGGGCTCACGCCCCACTCCGCCGCGAGGGCATCGACCAGGAGGAGGCCGCGGCCACCGGCAATCGAGCCCGCGTCGCCGACGTAAACCCGTGGATCGCGTTCGTCAATCGGCTCGAGGGCTGCGGCTGCGGCTTCGGCGGCCAGCGCCTGCCTGATATCGCCCTCGACGTCGGTCCGGTGCGGTCGGATCGCCGGCATGGTGGGGTTGCCGTCGTGCACCGCGATTTCGACCATGCCGCCCTCGCAGCTGATCGCCACGACCAAGGGCGTCGCCGCGTGCAGCACGGCATTTGAGACGAGTTCGGTCAGTGCGAGCGCGGCGTCGTCGTACAACTCCATGAGGTCCCACGCCGTGAAGCATTCGCGCAAGAACTCGCGGGCCACACTCGCCGACCGCGGCTCAGGGGGCAGCTCGCGCGAGGCATGTCGACACACGGTGCATCACCCACCCCTGATGCTCGGTCGTCATCATGACCTCCGCCGTAATTTCGCGTGGTAAGGCCAACAGCGGCTCGACGCGCAAAGCCGCCTCCGGTGCGTGATCGTCGTACTACAGGACACCCCATGCCCACACCCCACGCGTGACAAACCCGCGCGCCGAAGGGGCCGCCGACTGCTCGATTAAGGCTGTTCCGAATAGTGGCGGTGTGCCAGACTCACACGCAAATGTTCGCCCTTCGGTTGCGTCCGCTCAGTGCCGGGGTGGTGGGGATCGGTGTCGTGCTGACCCTCGGGTTGGCCTGGGTCACCGACGAGGTCAACACCCACAACAACGACCGCTTGCTGGCCCAGCAAGTGCAGCAAACAGCAGCGGCCATCTCCAGTGCGTTGCCGGTTGTGCAGTCGCAGCTCGTCGACGCGGTGCAGGTCGGAATTGATACAAACGGGAACCCCACCACCTTCCAGCGTTTCGTTGCCGCGGGGACGGTGTCGACAGGCAACGCCGGCTCGATCTCACTCTGGCGGATCACGAGCGGGCACGCCCAAGAAATAAGCGCGGTCGGGCCGCCGCTCTCACTCGTTAGCCAACACCTCGACAGCGCGTTCTTTGCGACAGTGCATCCGAGCGCGTCACTGTTCGTCACCGGGATCCTGCCCGGTACGACGCCGCGCCTGGGGTACGCAGAAATGCCAGCGGGGGACACGAGCGGATACATGGTGTACCGCGAGACGTCACTCCCCGCCAACCGGCGGGTCGCGGTTCCAGCTTCTTCGCCGTTCGCGAAGTTGAAGTTCGCGCTCTACCTCGGGTCGAAGCCCGTTGCTGCTGACCTGCTCGAAGCGACCGGCAGCACCCCGATTCGGGGCCGCACCTCGTCGACGTCGCTGCCCTTTGGCGACACCTTCATCACAATGGTCGGTGCGTCCAGCGAGCAGCTCAGCGGCAGCTTGTCAGCTGCCCTGGAGTGGATCGTCCTGGGCGTCGGACTCGCGCTCGCCCTCGGCAGTGGTGCCGCGGTCGAATACGCGCTACGCCGCCGGATGTTCGCAGAGAGTCTCGCTCGAGACAACGGCCGGCTGTATCGCGAGCAACAAAACATCGCGGGCTACCTGCAACACGCACTGCTGCCCCGCGTACCAGACATCGAGGGCGTGGAAATTGCCGCCCGCTACCTCGCCGGCGTCGTCGACATCGAGGTCGGCGGCGACTGGTACGACGTCATCCCGACCGGCAACGACCGCTGCGTGTTCTTCGTGGGTGACGTCTCGGGTCGTGGACTACAGGCCGCGACGACGATGGCGTCCTTGCGCTACGCGATCCGGGCCTACACGGCGCAGGGCGACGACGTCGCCACGGTGCTCGTGAAACTGAGTGCGCTCCTCGACGTCGAATCCGACCAACAGTTCGCCACCGTCTTGGCCGGCGAGATCGACGTCGGTCGCCACCGAGTGACGTTGGTATCGGCCGGTCACTTCATGCCACTCGTCATACGCAATGGAGTTCCCGAGTTCGTCGTCGGCCCTGCCGCGCCGCCCGTCGGTGTGGCGCCGCTCGCCAATCTGACGACCGTTACCTTCGACGTCCCGCCCAATGCGACGCTGATCGCGTTCACCGACGGCTTGATCGAACGCAAGGACGACGAATCGATCGACGTCGGACTCGAACGCCTTCGCACCGCAGCAACCGGTCAGAGCGAGTCGCTTGCGGACTTCGTCGACGGACTCGTGAATGCACTCATCGTCGCGGACGCTCCCGATGACACCGTCATACTCGCGATCCGCTGGCGGAAATAGAAACCGACTCAGGCGACTGGGCGTCGACCCAGCGGAACGCCAGGATCGCGATGTCGTCTCCGGCGGCCTCCTCCGCGACTGTGGTGAGCAACCGTGAAAGAACGCCCTCGAGCGTCGGGCCGAGGTCGGTCGCGGCATCCGCCAACCGCTCGAAGCCACGATCGATGTCTTCGCCTCGTCGCTCGATCAACCCGTCGGTGAAGGCAAGGAGAGTCGACCCTGGCGCCATGGCAACTGTCGTCTCCGCATACGCAGAGGGCCCGATGCCCACCGGCGGCCCGACTGTCGTCTCGACGAAGCTCGTTTCATCGCCAGTTACCAACAGCGGGTTCATGTGACCGGCATTGGCCAACGTGATCTCGCGCGACCCGAGATCTCCGACTCCGACAAGCACGGTCGCAAAGTGCCCATCGACGTCTATGTCGAGCTGACGAGAGCACATTTCAAGGACGGCACCCGGCCCGTGGCCCTCCATCAGATAAGCCCGCACGGTGTAGCGAAGTTGCGCCATGATCGTGGCCGCTCCGACACCGCGGCCCGAAACATCTCCGACGACGAAACCAAAGCGTTGATCGTCAATCTGCACGAGGCTGTACCAGTCGCCGCCGACATCGACGCCGTCGGCACCGGCCACATAGCGAGATGCGATCTCGAGGTTGTCGATGGACGGAATTCGTCGAGGCAGCAGGGCGCGTTGCAACGTCACGGCGATGGTTCGCTGTTCCGCGTAGAGACGATCGAGGTCGCTGTAGAGACCGCTGATGGTCTCAGAGCTTCGCTCTGCTTCTCTGCGCCGTCGAGCCAACTGCACGGCGACGAATGCCGCGGCGATGGTGAGCAGAACGCCGACCGCGAGCACTATCCATGGCAGGTTCGCGCCTAGCGATCCACCGAGCTGTCCCAGCGGTGCGGCAACGAGGGTGACTGATGTATCGCCAAACGGGACGACGACCCGCGCAGCTCCTTTGAGCGGCAACTTGCTTGGCGAGACGTCCGTTGTCGTCAGCTGCGCCGTGTTCGTGGTCGCACCCAGGTAGGTCGCGTACTTCAGGTCGGAGAACGCCGAGTTGCTCTCGACGGCAACCTTGCGGTTCGCCGGGATGGCTCGCTCGGCGACGATGACGTAGTTCGGTTTGGCCGAGTTCGCCAAAGCGAAGCCAATCACTTGCGGTGAGTTCGCCGGGATCCCGGTGACCACAAACGTGGTGCTGTGCAGCGCTTTTGCTACGAGAGCCTGCACTGCTGTCGTTTCGAGCGTCGGCGGCTCCCCGACCGAAGTGATCAGGTGCGTGCCCGAACCCGCAACCTGCCACACCGACGCTGAAACGAAGAGCTTCGCCGACCCAACGGAGGCGGCCATGAATGTCGCGAACTGACCCGTGTCGCCGCCGGTCACAGTCTCAATCTGCAGCGCCGTAGCGAGGGGCGCTTCGATACCGAGGATCGATGAGGAGATCAGCGCTCCGGCTTGGGCGGTCTGAACCTGCAGGAGCCGACGCTCATTGCTGCGATTGAGGCCCCGCGCCGTCCAGGCAAGCGACCCGGTGACGAGAAGCCCAATCAGCGCTACGGCAATGCCGAGTCGTCCCACGCTCATGAATCTGCGTGGGAAAGCACCGCGTACGCCATGCGGCAGGCGAGACGGGCTCACCATGTAGTGCTCTCCAGTGCTCGTTACCCAGGGTCCGGGAGGTGCGCGTACTGGCTGAAACGCCGGACAGCCTAGGTGGCAAGTAGTGGGAAGTCCAACAGGATGGGAGATCTCTGCGGCGGAAGCCAGGCCGGAGCGCGCAGCCGGCAAACTACCGGTCGACAGCCCGTTCGAGCTGCGCCTTGGTCATGGACGAGCGGCCCTTGACGTTCATCCGACGGGCCTCCCCGTAGAGCTGCGCCTTGGTGCGGCCGCCGGAGCCACTGTGAGAACGCAAGCCACCCCGGCGTCCGGAGGAAATGTCGTCAGTCGAGGTGCGACTCGCGGTCCTGGATTCGCCGGCCCGCGCACGTTCCTTGTTGACCGTTCGCGCCGCGATCTCCTCGGCGGTGTCCTCAGACCGACCGCGATCTTCGAGACTCTCCTTGATGTGCTCGTACTGGCGCTCCCGCTTATCACTCCATGACCGCGGCATTGCGTTCTCTCCTTCTTCAGTGGGCGTCGCGCTTCGGCGCGCCGTACCCGCTGCCGAACTCGGGAATCCGGCGAACGGCCGACAGCGGTGTCGCGACGTCTTCGAGGGACTGCCCTTCGGCCGCGACCCCGAGGAAGATCTCGACCACCCCGCCAATAACCATGATGACGGCGGCGAGCATGTAACCGAGGAAGAGCTTGCCGTGGTCGTGTCCGTCACCAATCAGGTGTCCGTAGATGTGTGGGCCGAGCGAGCCAAAGCACTGCGCGATCGCAAAGAAGATGGCGATGGCCTTCGCCCTGACTTCGAGCGGGAAGATTTCACTCACCGTTAGGTACGCCGCGCTCGCACCAGCGGAGGCGAAGAAGAAAATGACTGACCACCAGATTGCTTGAGTCGTCGCATTGAGATCGCCAGCGCGGAAGAGAACAGCACTCACCGCGAGCAAAACGCCAGAGATGATGTACGTGCTGGAGATCATGACGCGGCGGCCAATCGTGTCGAACAGGCGGCCAATCGTCAGCGGACCCAAAAGGTTGCCCGCAGCGAAAGCGAGTAGATACCACGGCGCTGACTTCTCGTTGACGCCATAGACCTTCACGAGCACGAGCGTGTAGGTGAAGAAGATGGCGTTGTACAGGAATGACTGCGTAATCATCAGCGTCGCACCAAGGATTGCGCGTGACCGGTACTCAGTGAAAAGCATGATGAGCAGGCGGATGAAACCGATGTTGTTCGTTGGATTGATCTCGATCGCCTTAGACTCGTCGACCGCCTCAAGGGTGCCGCCGCCGTCCTGCGTCATCTGCTCGATGCGCTTCATCGACTGCTCAGCTTCGTCCTGGCGACCGTGCATGACGAGCCAGCGTGGACTCTCCGGCAGGTTGCGCCGCACGAAGATGATGACGAACGCCAGCACCGGGCCGACGAGGAACGCGAGCCGCCACGCCACGCTTGCCGAAAGGTGGTTCAGCACTGCGAGCGTGCCGAGCGTGCCGATGATCGAACCCGCCCAGTAGGTGCCATTAACGGCGATGTCTACGTGACCGCGGTAGCGCGCCGGCATCATCTCGTCGATCGCAGAGTTGATCGCGGCGTATTCGCCACCAATACCCATGCCCGCAACAACGCGGGTGCCGTAGAGAAACACGACCCAACCAATGCCGTGGCCGGCCGTCGCTGCGGTGAGCGCGCTACCTATGAGATACACCCCAAGGGTGATGCTGAACAGGTTTCGCCGGCCGAGCTTGTCCGACAGATGCCCGAACAGCAGCGCGCCAAGGACCTCGCCGATGAGGTACCACGTCGCGATGTCGCCGATCGCTCCTGACGACAGATGCAGCGTGTCCTTGTTGCCGAGCAATGGACCGACGTTCGCGGCGATGGTGATCTCGAGGCCGTCGAGAATCCATGCAACGCCGAGCGCGATGATCATCCGAGTGTGAAACTTGGACCACGTGAGGCGATCGATCCGAGCCGGAATCAGGCTGCGGATGCTGCCGGATGATTGCGTCGCGGGCGAGTGCGTCGTAGCCATCTGTCCCACTCCCTTGTGAGCTGTTGGCGACGGATTACCCGCTTCCGGCCGTTTCTCACCTGCGACTTTCCCTTGCGTTGACCCCGCCAAGAGCGTCGGTTTGGACGGCGGGGTGCTCGGGTATTGCGCGGTCCTGAAGGGGCGATCCGCGGGAGGGTAGGTCGGAAATGGCGAAGGATCTGAGCAGCACCAAGGAACGCAAGAAGCTGAGCAAGAAGTCGTTCGCACTTCCGGGCAAGCGCAAGTACCCGATCCCTGACAAGGCCCACGCTCGGAACGCGCTCGCACGCGTAGCGCAAAACGGCACGCCGGCGGAGAAGAAGAAGGTCCGCGCGGCCGTGAAGCGGCGCTTCCCGTCGATCGGCAAGAAGAAGACATAGCGGAACGCTTCGCTGCGAAGGGTGGGAGGCGCCGGCGGTTGGGCGGCGGCGCCTTCCACTAGTTCTCGTTCAATCAGGCCCTACGGCAAGAACATGTGCAGCCGGACGACGCTTCCGGTGTCGTAGGTGCGGATCTGGATCAGATCGCACAGCTGAGTGGCCAGCCACACCCCATGGCCACCCTCTTGATCAGGTTCGGGACGCACGCGGCCAAGGAGTGGCTCGTCGATAACACCTGAGTCGGCGACCTCGGATATCAGCGAGCCGTTGTCCACCCACATCCGAAGGACGCCAGCGCCGCCGCCGTGTCTGATGCTGTTGGTCGCGATCTCATTCACCGCGAGCACGAGGTCTGTGACGCGGTCGGCAGCCAGCCCGTGCCCGGCCGCGACGCCGCGAGCGAGCGCACGCACCGCATGCAACTGCTCGTCAGCGAACGCGAAGATGTGGGGAACATCTGCCGGCTCGGACAGCGGATCCTCAAAGCGCCTGGCTGACAGTCGAGACGTTCCGAACGTCGCGCTCACGCGTGCGGCGTCAGCTTCGACGATGATCGGGTGCGTATGGCGCGCTTCTGCCAACACTGCCGCGTCGAGCGTTGCGGCGTCGTACAGGCAGAGCAGCCGAAATTCCTCTGTCGTCTCGAACGCGATATTCAGCAAGGCCTCGTGACGTTGGTATTCGACGACTTCCGCAGGCGTGCGCGACCCCCAAATGGGCTCACCGATTCCGCGGATCGGCGCGCGAGGACGGCGATGCGCGACGAAGTCTTTCCAGGCCGAGATGACGCGCGCGGGGTTGGCGCCCACCTGAGCCATGTCATCAAAAACGATGCGGTCGGCGGCACGCCCGAGTTCACGACGGATGACGTCGATCGTGTGCTCGTCGACAACGACGTAGATGTCCTCGTCGCGCCGCAGACCGTCGCGCAGGAACGGCAGCACACCGGCCAGAAAGGTCTCGGTGTCGGTGTAGAGCAGCGCCTCGTGCCTAAATCGCGCCGGAGCGCCAGACCCGCCAGTCATCTGCGCTACAGCAGTCACGGGGGGCTACGTTACCGGCCAACGCATTCATTCGGTGCGTGCTTGCGGGTGTTCGCTGCGCTTTCCGTCGAATTTCCCGCTGCCAGCTACGTTTTCGGCCGTCAACGGTGCTCTGTCGTATTTCGCCCAACGTAGCGGCGACTTCGGGTTAGGCCATTCGGGTCTCTAGTTCGACTTTGGCAGCGCGATGGCCGCCGCGGCGCAAACATGAGGTTCGAGCTTTGGTTCGGGGGGCTGGGGGAATCGTGCGAATCACGCGTAGCGTCGTCATGCTTGTCGTGGCGTTGTTCGCAAGCATCAGCCTGTTCGGCGGCTCCGCGGCTCACGCAGCTGGCGGTGGCTATGGCCCAGGAATTGCCGGCCCGGGAGCTGCGCCTGGTGGGTTCAGCAGCATTGTCACGACGCACGCCTTCGGTGCGACCGGCGGCACAGTGAGTGCCAACGTGCCCGGCGGCGAGGCAGAGCTGACTGTTCCGGGTGGCGGGTTCAGCCAGCCGACTCAAGCTGTCATAACGGCGCCGGATCTCAGTGGTATCAACGCGGTACTCGCCCAACTCGGATTCGGCGGCTACACGGCAATCGCCGGCGTCGGCATCAGCATCGATGACGCGACCGGCACGCCAATCACCGGGCAATTCATTCACCCGCTCAGTTTGACGATTACCGGCTCCGGGATCGGCGGGGGCGACCTGCTCGTCGAGTTCACCAGCCTGTCGACCGCGGCGACTCTGCAAGACGCCGTCTTCACAGATGGCAGCGTCACCGTAAGCCTTTCCGCGGACCCTGACTTCGCTGTCCTCGCACCGAACCGTACGAGCGCGTCGGCAATCGCGAACGCGAGCCCCTCGACGTCCGGTAGCACGCCTCCTACTGCCGTCTTAGGTGAGCAGTTCACTAAGAGTCCTGGCGGCTCCATCGTCGGCAAGATCTTGCTCGCCGTCTTGGCAGCGCTCGTCGTGGCAATCGCAGCAATGATGCTGATTGCGCGCCGCCGAACCCCGGACCCGTTTGTCCCTAAGCATTCCGCGTCTCGCGCTTCAGCCAAACAACGGCGCGGTCCAACCCCGACGTTTGCACCGAAGCACGCACGGTCATGACCGCACTCGACGTCGTTCCCTCGCGTCGGCTTCTCTTCGAAGAAGCACGGCGGGTCGCCCTTGCTGAGGAAGCAGCGCGTCGACCACGCCACCACGCACGCCCGGACGATGCGGATCAGCTGCTACTTACGTCGCGGATCGGTTGGTCACTTGTCAGCTTGCTGACGGGGTTGACCGGCCTGCAGGCGTGGGGTGGGTCAACGCTGGTACCCGGCGCCAACCTTGTGAGCGTTGCGCTGATCCTGGTCAGCTTGTGGGGCGGCTGGCGGGCATGGGTCGGCCGCGATGGGCTCAGCGTGCGAGGCCAAGCAGTCGTACTCCTGGCCCTCGTTGTGGGCATCGGCTTTTACGCGGCTGCGGTCTGGATGACGCAACCCGGCTACGGCACCGACGGCGCGGCCTTCGACCAGTACGCCGCGAGCCTCGCGATGCATGGCCTGAATCCGTACACGCACTCGATGGCGCCCGCGCTGACGCAGTTCCACGTGCCGCAGATCTTCCACACCTACCGGTTGAACGGCAGCGAGGTCGACAACCTCTCGTACCCGTCGGCGTCCTTTCTCTTCTACCTGCCTGCACTGATTCTCGGCTTCCACACGCAAGCGGCCAATGTCATCGACGTTGCGTTCTGGGCGCTGTCGGGCTTCATGTTGTGGCGGATGCTGCCCGCACGCGCATCGTGGGTCTCGGGTCTGATTCTCAGCGCAGCCGTGTACCTGTCATTCATGCTGGGCGGCCTCACCGACGCGCTCTTTGTTCCGTTCGTGCTGCTCGCCGTCTACCGCTGGGATCGCTACGGCGTTCGTCTCGAAGACTCCGTCGCGAGGTGGATCGGTCCGATCGCGCTCGGCATCGCCTGCAGCGTCAAGCAGACTCCGTGGTTCCTCGCGCCATTCCTCGTGATCGGGTTGTGGATCGAACACCGCGAAAATGGCACCGACGGGGCACGCGTCGTTGGCCGGTACGCGGCGACGGCACTCGGCACGTTCCTGTTGTTGAATGCTCCATTCATCGTCGCCGACCCTGCGGCGTGGGTGCGAGGAACGTTCCTGCCGCTGGTGCAACCGACGATTCCCGATGGACAGGGGCTCGTCGACCTGACCATCTTCAACCACCTCGGCGGCGGCCGACTCGCTCTCTACAGCCTTGCGGGTGTCGCCTGTTTCGCCTTGGCCCTGCTGGCTTTCCGTTACCGATATGCCGCGTTGAAGCGCGCGTGGGTCCCACTCGTCGGCGTGACGTTCTTCCTGCCGACACGGTCGTTCGGCTCGTACTTGTTCATGCTCGTTCCCGCGGCCATCGTTGCCGGTGTCACTGCTGGTTCCCCACCCGTTGGGTGGCGGGTGCGGCACAGCTACCAGCGGTGGATCAGTCTCGGGCTTGTCGGCGTTGGCCTTGTGACCCTGGGCCTGACAATCGCTGCTGTTACGACGCCTGCGCCGTTGTCGGTTCGGATCATCGATACGGAGTCGACGGGCCAGCTCGGCACGATCGACCAGGCAACGGTTCAGGTGACGAACCACACGGGCAAACCGCAGCATCCGCACTTCACTGTGCAGACGCAGGCGCACGCCACGACGTTTTGGAACCCGGTCGACGCGGCCGGACACGCAGTGATTCCTGTTGTGGGGGCCCACAGCACGAGCACGTTCATCTTGCGCGCACCGAATACGGCGTCGATGCCCGCAGTCGCCGCCCCGATGTTCGTCGCCGCGTTCACTAGCGGCCCTGCCGCGATGTCGACGAGTGCTACTTACTTGGTCTCGCGATTCTCGACGTCGATCGTGCCTGATGCGGTCAACAGAGCTGTTCCGGTGCACACGCCGGTACCACTCGCCGTCCAACTGCAAGACCAGTACGGCAATCCGGTGCATCGCGCGGGTGTTGTCGTGGTGATGGGCCAGGTTGTCTACGCGGCTGGCGGGCTGCTTGCCGGCGAGTCGAGCATCAACGGTGCCGGCGAAGGAACGAGCCCGGTGTCCGGCGTTACCGACAGCAACGGAATCGCGCACTTCGTCGTCGTCGGTGACTCAGCACAGCCACAGCCCGTCTTCTACGAGACCTGGCTGTCGGACGGAACGACCGTGCCGCACGGCTATTCGAACCAAGTCTCGATCCAGTACACCGACGCGCCTTAGGCCTGCGCAGAGCTGATCGAGTTCGCCGGCCGCGGGCACTCCCTCACCATCGATAGCGGTTGGCGTGAGGTCGCGGACGCTTACCTGCTCTGGTTGGACAAGCAAGGCTTAAACCGACTCCCCCTACGTGATGCGCGCTTGCTCTCGCGTGCTCTAAGCCGGCCGGTCAATCGGACGAGTCTCAACGGCGGGCCACTACTCTTGCGCTATCCCGCCCTCGTAGCTCAGGGGATAGAGCATCGGTTTCCTAAACCGTGTGTCGCAGGTCCGAATCCTGCCGAGGGCACCCCCTGACCAGCCGAAACGCTCACGGCAAGGGGACTTGGTGAGCGGCGGCAGCCAAACTGGCAGCCAATGGCGGCTTTCGTGCCGAGTTTTGGCGTGTGCCTGGAATACGCTCGCACCGTGACGTTTCCGCTACCGGTTGACGAGCCGATATACACGATTGCAGAAGCGGCGCGGCTTCTGCGAGTGAAGTCGAACACGTTGCGGTACTGGCTTGAGGGCATGACTCGCAGGGATCGAACGTACGCCCCAGTAGTCCGACGGGAGCCTACCGGCTCAGGAGACGTGACTTGGCCAGAGTTCATCGAGGCGGGGTGGCTCAGCGAGTACCGCCAAGCGAAGGTGGCCCTCCCTGAGCTACGCACGTTCGTCTCGCTAGCCCGCGAAGCGTTCGGTGTCGAATACCCGTTGGCTATGAAACAGCCGCTGCATTCCGGTCGTGACCTCATGGCCCAGGTCCAGGACGAAGCCGCCCTCCCACGTAGCTTGCAACTCGTTCGATATCGAGACAACCAAATCGCACTCACCGATATCGCGTCACAGTTCGTTCGCAAGGTCGAGTTCGACGTGGACGCAACGGGTGCATCGCGTTACTGGCCGCGCGGAAAGGACAAGCTGGTCGTTCTAGACCCGCTTGTTAACTACGGCGCGCCGATGGTTGAAGGGATTCGGACGGACCTGCTCATCGAGCAAATTCGTGCCGGCGGTGAAATCGATGGTGTCGCCGGCGATTGGGGACTTCCAGTCGAGTCCGTCAAGCGAGCTATCGAATGGGAGATGTGGGACCCGCAGGCCAAGACGGCTGCGTGACGGACGGTGCCGGGGTATTTCTTCGATCGCAATGTGCCTGTAAAGGCCGTGCAGGCGCTTAAGGTCCTGCGCTCAGACGTTATTGGTCACGGCGAACTCTTTTTGCCTGCAGAGCAGGATGAAGTTATCGCCCGTGCGGTCGCGCAGCGGGGACACAGCATGGTTACCCGTGACGCACGGATGGCGATGCTGCCGCGCCAACGGCGAGTGTTGCTTGAGGCGCGCTTGCACGTGTTTATCAATGCGGACGGGGGCAACCTGTCTACTTGGGATTTCTTCGTGTTGTTTGTCAGGCGCTTTGCGGACATAGAGTCGCTGGTCCAGACGGCCGACCCCGGCATCTTTTTCTACACGCGGTCCACTGCCCCGTACCTCCGATACTTCCTTCATGACAGTGGCGAGATGGGTTCGTCGCCGGCGCGGCCGGGTGTGGCTGCGTTACCCATGGTTGCGAACGACGACCGATGACATCGGACCAATGTCCGATCATTGCGACCGCAACCTGCTCACGTATTCGCTTAATGCGTCGACGGGGACGAGGCGCCGGGTGCCGATCTGGACGGATTCGAGCTGGCCGCTGTAGATCAGGTGGCGCGTGGTGCGCTCCGATACGCCGAGGATCCGGGCGGCCTCGCGCGCCGGCACGAGGAGAGGCATCAACGTGGGTTGGGCTTCCGCAGCGCCCGGTCCACTACATGTTGTCATTCCGCTGCCAACCGCAAGCGCGCCACATAGTCCTCAAGTCCTTCGGCCGGGATCAGACGTCGCCGACCGATCGTCACGGATTCGATGCGCCTCGCGTAGACGAGTTGCAGGAACGTTGTCCGCCCGAGGGAGAGCCGCTCAGCGGCGTCCTCGATAGACAACAGCAGCCGCAATGGTTCGGCCGCGGTTGAGGACAGCTCTTGCGCCGACATTTGGCATCTCCTTCAGGTAGGCCGGCCGGATCGACGATCGGGATGCTGGGACTGCCACGCGAGCAACTCGCTCTCGTGCCAGACCGGTCCGCTCGTAAGTTCTGCAACGGGCACAGGAAAGTCCGGGTATGCGACGCGCAACTGATACACGCGCTGCCTGCTCACTCCAAGCAGCTCCGCAACCTCAGCAACACCTAAGTGCCCGTGCGATTTCATGTAACGAATCATGGCGCGTCTCTTGACAAGTCGTCAAGAGTTAGATGGAATCGGCCATGCAAGCGAAAGCCCCGGCAACAGCAGCAACTGTCCCGGGGCGCGGCCAAACCTCTTAGGAAGGTTCGACATGGCAAAGCGTAGAGGACCAATCATCATTAGCGACACCGGCGCCGCCCCTACCGACGGCTACAGCGCGCAGACAGCGGACTGCCCGCCGTGGTGCGTGAAGCACTGGGAGGAGCCCGGAACGGGCGAGCAGTACCACTATTCGCGGAGCATCCAAACGCCGATGGGCGATGTGCAACTGTCCGAGGTTAGTGACCGAAAAGGTGCGATCACCGAACCCACCTCGCTCTCATGCGGTAACCACGACTGGGCACCACGCGAGGCGCACGCCGCCGCGAGCGAGCTTTGGGTCGCAGTCATCACGCTCCTTCAGGAAGCTGGTACCACCGAGGAAGTCCTAGCGCCCTAGCCAATAGAGACAGCGCGCCACGAAGCCCCGACTTGCCCAATCTGGCAGCCGGGGCTTCGCCATGCGCAAGCGTGGAGGTTCGCCTGGGCGACATGGCTCGCCCGCGCTCTCAATAGAGGCACATGAGGTCGTCAAGCAGCGGCGGGAAGCCAAGCGGGATGTGGGCATCATTGGCGAGTGTTGACACCGTGTTGCTCAGCCGGTTGAAGTCGTCCACCAACGTTTGACACGACTGGGAAGTGAATCCGGGTGGCGCCGTTGCGGCAGGGCCGGGTGGACCGCTGGGGCCACGCGATCCCTCGGGACCGGGCGGCCCAACTGGCCCAGCTGCGCCTTGTGGTCCTTGTGGTCCTTGCGGACCGTTCGCACCACGCGCACCACTCGCGCCAACTGCACCCGCCTTGCCTGGTGCAGCGCTGACCACAACCAGTTTCGAAGCGATGGCTGCAACGGCCGTGACGGTTGGACTCACGAACACGCTAGGAGTAGGTGCGGCACTAGGCGTGGGTGTTGCAGTCACAGTTGCCCGTACGACAGGTGCGGTCAGTGCGGCGTTGAGGGTGTGGATCGCTGACCGATCCGACAGCAGCGCGACCCCCTCACCGCCAACTGCCAGCGCTAGGACCACACACGCACCCGCGAGGATCGGCGTGGCTTTCATTGGGTGATCACGGCTCAAGGGTGGCCTCACGACGCAAGATCGTCTAGCCCCAGCGCCAACGACCTCGGCACCGCTACATGTAGCGACAGAACAAGCCGACCGACCCACGCACAAACACAAGCGGCAACAGCACTCACCGAAGGAACCTAAAGCCAGTCAGGCCAACTGTTTGCTCGGGTTTGGTTGTTGCATGCGCAACAACTCGCTGGCTCTGACCCGGCATCTGCCCGATGCCACCTGCCGCCGCCACAAAGAACTAGGCCAACTGTTTGCTCGGGTTTGGTTGTTGCATGCGCAACAACTCGCTGGCTCTGACCCGGCATCTGCCCGATGCCACCTGCCGCCGCCACAAAGAACAGGCCAACTGTTTGCTCGGGTTTGGTTGTTGCATGCGCAACAACTCGCTGGCTCTGACCCGGCATCTGCCCGATGCCACCTGCCGCCGCCACAAAGAACTAGGCCAACTGTTTGCTCGGGTTTGGTTGTTGCATGCGCAACAACTCGCTGGCTCTGACCCGGCATCTGCCCGATGCCACCTGCCGCCGCCACAAAGAACTAGGCCCTGGGTCACCGTGGTGTTTATATACACAGCGCTGAGAAGAGGCTGCTTTCGTCGCCCGCTGGGTCCACATGCCGGGACCAGGGACTTGCTGGCTGGGTGTTCCAGCGTTGGTGGTTATTCGGCGATGGAGGTGCGGCTGGCTGGTGGTTATTCGGTGTTTAAGGCCAGGTGCTTGCCCTAAGGCGCCGGGCCCTAGATGTCGAGTTCGGTCCTCCGGTCTAGTGAACTGGGCCGAACGCCCCGGCGATCATCAGGACACCTACGACCACGAACACGCAACCGACGAACGCCGCCATGGTCGTGTTGTAGCGAACCCACCCAGGACCGCTCATGCGGCCGTTGAACATCACCTTGTTGGAAGCGGCACTCGCGCGTGCCGTTCTGGCACGAAACGCAATCTGCGCAAGACCAGCAAGTATCGCGACCACACCGAACACGTAGCGCACGGCTTCTCCCCACGGATCGGATACCAGTGCGCGTTCTCTTCCCGCGACCCCACCGCCCAAACGCTACGAGTTCTCATCCCGTTGCGCGCGCACTGCTCGTATCCAATGAACCACCCAAGTCGCGGCGGTCAGTGTCAGACTCACGGCCGTGATCAGCGGCCATATGCCGCCATGCCGGGCGTCGCCGACCCAGCCGGCCACCGCGCCGACCGTCAGGATCGACAAGAACACGGCCCAGGCCCAGCGTGGTGTGCTTGTGCCGATCGCGCTTGTCACGTTCGAGGGCTACCCGCCACGCTCAATGCCCAACCCATCGCCCGCTGGACCACGGGCACGTCAGTGGAGTTGGTCGACGCCACGAAGGGCTCGTCGAGGTCCTCGCAGGCTGCGTCTGAGACTTACGATTCGCGCTATGCCGAACGACCTGCCGCCGAACTTCCGTGAGTTCCGGGAGGCGCTTGAAGCGTCGAACTCGGTAACGAGTGACCCCAAGATCTTTCTGTTGTCGACGGAATGGTCTCAACCGCAACGCGAAGCGGTCGCCCGTTGGCTCAGGCAACCCCATCGAGACGCAGAAATCGCGGCGCGCCACGAAGTGATCGCCGAGAGGGTGCTCAACGGGCCGTGGTCTGAGCCGCTTTAACGCGGTCGTCAGGTCGCACGGCAAGTATGTGCGCAAGCGCCCGGTCATGCTGCCCCCCGCAGCCGGCCGGGCGCCCTAAGGCGCCGGGCTTCACTCACGGGAGCGCCACGCCTTGCGGGCTGGAGCTTGGCCAGGAAGGCTGGAAACATCCGCGATCCTGCCGATGATGTCTAGAGGACGGCTCATTCGGCTGGGATGGAATCGGTGGAGGCGTATGGCGCAGGTCGTAGCGCCTCGACGGGCCAGCGCTTTCGCGCGGATGTGGTCAAGTACCGGCGCATTAGCCCTCCTGGTCGATGATTCGGCGCGGGTGGTCGCAGCGAACCCGGCTGCCTGTGCGGCTCTCGGATTGACCGGGCATGGCGCGGTCGGTCGAGATGCGGTCGACTTCGTGGTGCCGCGGGAGGTGCCCGACTTCCGTCACGAGTTGCGGACAGCGCTGGACAGCGGGGTGCCCGCTACGTACGAACATGAGCTTCGGTCCGTGGTGGGGGCCAGCAGGCGGGTGGTTGCGTGGTCGATCTCGAGTACGTCGTGCTCACCACCCGAGCTTGCCTGCATCGGCGTGGATGTGACGGCGGCGCGCAACGATTCCGACGTGCTCCGCGAGCGTGCGGTGACCGACGAGTTGACGGGGTTGGCGAACAGGTCGGGCCTTCGCGATCACCTTGTGCGGATGGCAGGCAGCGGCGCATCGGTCCTATTTTGCGACCTCAACGGCTTCAAGGCCATCAACGACGCCCATGGCCACGACGCCGGCGACGCGGTGCTCGTGCAGGTCGCGCGGCGCCTGAAACGCACCGTACGCGGGGAGGACTTCGTGGCGCGGATCGGTGGTGATGAGTTCGTCATCGTCGCGCCGCCGGAAGCCAACGCCGACTTCGGCATGCTCGCGCGGCGGATCTTGCAAGCCACTGACCAGCCGATGATCCTGCCTGGACCGGTGGTTGCCACTGTGGGGATGTCGATCGGGATGGCGATCTTGGAACCGGGCACCGACCCCACCCAGGTGCTCACCCTCGCCGATCACGACATGTACCAAATGAAATCCCGCCGAGCCACCCAAACCACAGTTGCTGAGAGTGACCGCCGATAGGGACGCTTCGTGCGTCCGGGAACCGCTGCGCGTCTTTCGCGTCAAACCTAGTCAACCGGCAGGACGAACTTCTGGCCGATCCGCAGCAGGTGTTCATCGAATCGGACACGCAACGTCGTCTCTACAGCCGGGAACCATCCGGCCTCCATGCGTTGCCGAATGAGCGCGCAGCGGGCGCGCAACACGTCATTGGTCAGACGCATAGTTCGGCCCGGGTCATCTCGGGCTCGTTCTGCAGCGATGAGGTCCGCGTACGCCTGCGCCCACGCGGCAAACGCATCCGAGGACGCTTGGTCGATCGCAGGCAGGCGCACGAATTGGTTTTCGGCAGGTCGCGGCGATATCCGTAGAGCAAGGGGGTGTGACCTAGGCGGCCAACGGGCCGAGGTAGCGGTATTCCGCCGCGCCGTAGACCAGGCCGTAAAGGTGTCGCCAGTTCGGGTCTTCGTCGGGCACGTACACGTGAGTGATGAGAAACCCGGACTCATCAATCTCAGTCAGTCGCATCGTCCCGTCGGCTGGTCCGCCCACAAAATGCGCGGGTCGCGACTGGTGGCAGCTGTGCTGCTTTGACTCCATGACCTCATCATCGACATTGCGCGCTTTTGCACGATGGGCCATTCGGCATCAAACGGGCGTGATTCGGAGCAATTGAGCGCCCGAGCCGCCATCATGGTTACGTCGCCCAAATGCGTTTCGCGTCGCGGGCAGAGGGGCGTCCGCGATGAGCGAGTTGGCAACATGGCTGCTCCAGCAAATCGAGAATGACGAATCGGTCAGCGGTCTTGTTGGCTCGACCTTCGGCGGTGAGTGGGGCGCTGACCGCCGCCGCATCGTGGTCCAGTGCCAGGACTGGCTTGCGTACGGACCCGAACGCGACCCCACTAGCTCGACTGCCTCATTTCCTGAAGCCGCCGAAGTCATCCTGCGCCTGCTCGCAGCGCCCTATTCCGATCGTCGCGGCTACCTTGAGCTGTGGCGTCCTTGAGTAGCGCGCTCGCAGTCCCCAACTACGCGTCGCCGTGGGCGAATCCCACCGTGCGCGGACCCGTGCACACATCACCTGCGACTGCGCGCCAGTCCTCGACGTCGATCGGGCTTGCGCGACTGATCTCAGGCAGTACGTTGCGAAGTATCCAACCCGCGTGTGCGAGGTGCCCGGTGTCGAGGTTCGGCGAGAGGCTGCGGCAGGCCCGCGAGGACGCTGGGTTGTCTCGGACCGCGCTCGCGGCCGTCGCCGGTACCGACTACGGCACCGTTTGGCGATGGGAGGGGCACAGCTCGCCTGCCAGTCGCACGCCTCGTCGACATCGCTCCATCGATAGCGCGGGCGACGGCTGTCGATGTCGAGTGGCTTATCGGTGATCCCGACGACCTGGACGTGTTCGCCCCCGTTCACGGCACGACGCACCGCTACAAGATGGGCTGTCGGTGCGATGAATGCCGAGCTGCTATCTCTGCGTACTACTACTCACGGAAGCCGAGCGACGACTAACCGTCGCTCCTCTCCCCCCTTGCGCGAACCCGAGCGGACATCACCTGGGACTGCGCCCGCCAAGCCTCGAACTCGATCGGCCTCAGCGGGTCGTGCCAGTCGGCGGGCGGATCGCGGAAGAGGCCGCAGACCACGCAGAACCAGTAAATTTCAGCGCCGCCGCCATATCGGCGGACTTGGTCCTCAGTCGGTGCCCCGCACGGGCACGGCGGAATGTGGCCGCCGTGAATCCACAAGGTCGGCATAGGGCGCTCCATCCCGACCCACAGTTAGGATGCCGCACAAGTACGGCGACACGCCAGAGCGGATGGACCTCATGCACGCCAGCGGCGTGGACGATCGATGACCATGCAGCACAGAACCACCGCGTGGGCCACGGCGCGTGCATCGCTAACTGGTTCCGCATCTAGGCATCGATGACGCGGCGGTCTACGCTCCGGCTGTCCCCCAAACATGCTTGCTCAAAAGCCGTGCACGGTGGCGCGGTGCCATTACTCATATAGTCACGGACCGGGAAATCTGTGTTAGTACCCAGAAGAATGCGGCGAGCGAATGAACGCGCCGCATCGCCGAGCGGCGTCCGCACTTACGAGAACCTGTGAGGAACGATCGGCTGACGACGGTACAGCCTCGACGCTCGAATTGGTTCGTGTTACTGCCCACGCTGCTTGCTCTGCTCGGCTTAGTGATTTACGGCCTGGGATCAGAGTTCGTCGCGGGGGCGTACCGCGAACTTAATCTGGATGGCGCAGACATCGGACCGTCGCGCACTGCGATCCTTACCGTCGGAGGGATCTTCCTCCTGGTGGGCCTCCTGTATGTCGTTGTCGTCGCAGGACTGCTGCTCGTTGTCGGGTTGCTCGTTCAGCGCTTGTGGTCCGGAAGACGAGTTGCTCGCCCGCGTACTCAGGAGGCCGGGTTCAGAGTCGTGCTCGCCGCACTGTTCCTAACGAACTCTGGTTTGCCCGAACCTTTCTCCGACAGCAAGATTCGCATGATTGGCCGGATAGGTGCCTCACTAATCGCGACGGGCGTCGGTGTATTTTTGCTCGGAGTCTTTCCGGAGTCGATCTACAACGCTGGTGCTAGTTACACACGAGCCGCTGTGTCATGTCGAAACGCCGGATTTCGGGTGAACTCTCTTGCATCAGCGTCGGACGTCTCCCTTCCGCGGGTGCAGGCGCTACCCGCGGGCACGCCCCTCGCCGACGGTCTTCCAGATGCGTCTTGGGTGCTTCTTGTCCGGCGCACGACGGACGTGGACCTGGTGTACGACCCCGAGCGCGGGGTGACCTACTCGGTGCTGGCAGAACAGGTCGTCACCGCGCCCCGATCTAGTTACGTACCGGCCTATTGCGGGACGCAGCAGTAGCACCTTGGTTCCGGAACGGCGGCTCGTACGAGAACCGACCGCTTGCAGTGGATCGACCCGGTTGCCGGTTCGGCGTGATGACAGGTGTGGTCGGCAGACAATGCAAAATCAGTTGGTTGTGGGATGGTCGATGGGTCATACCAGCGCGCCTTCAGAGTGCCGTCACGCGTGGAGCAAGTAACCGGGCAGCTAACCGTTTCGACACCGAGCACCCTTCGCGAGCACCAGCCGTCTGATTAGCGACGGTCACTGGCCGTTCCCGGCGAGGATCGCGTACAGGGCTCTCGTCTTCTCCGCCCAGTCCTGAGCTTGCATAGCACCCGCGTCGTTCTCCCGTAAGTACTGCTCAGCGGCTCCCTCAAGGTCTGTCGAGGAAGTTGGCAGCGGCGAGTCTGCGGTGTCGTTCAGAGCCTCCGCCGTGAACGAACCCACTGCGTTCTGATCGGCTGTGCGCTGGTTGTAGTAGTCCGCTGCGTTGTTGGCAGCCGCGTTCCTGTCTGTTGCACCGGATATGCCGCGCCCTTGGGGCTGGACGCCTCGTTGGGGCTGCGACGGCGACCCAGGCTTTGCCCAGTACAACGGTGGCGCAGGCGTCGGAGGGGCGCTGTTCGGGTCACCGAAGTAGCCGGGTTCGCCGAGACGGCCAGCAGCATCCCCTAGTGCTTGCGGATCTTGGCCGGCGATCACGTTTGCCTGTTGCGTTGAGGTCGCAACCATCTGGTCAACCACGCCTCGGAACTGCGCGACCTCGGAGGCGTTGGCGTCGCGGCCGAGAAGGTTCGTCGCTGCGGCCCGGATCGCGGCGTCTTCCGCATACGTGTTCGGGATGGTGGTTGGGGTGACAGCGCCGAGCACTTGTTTGATCGTCCCTTGCGCTTGCCCGTAGTTCGCAGCGCCAACCAGGTAGGAGCCGAGCCGTTCCCCAGTCTGCCCACCAGACTGCACGAGGGTTTTCAGCGCTGCTACTTCTCGCGCCGTGAACCGGCCGAGCTGCAAGTCGGTGAGGTTCGTGACATCGGAGCCGTCGAAACCGCCGTAGTACAGCATCTGTTGGACCTGCGCCACGGCGCCACGGTCCTTCATCGTCGCGAGCGCCTGCATGATGGCGTCACCGGATTGCAACGCGGAGGTGGTGAGGCCGCCGCCGCCCTGCTCAACGGGTTTCGCTAGTTCTCTCACAACCGCTGTCGGCAAGCCGGTGAGGTCGATGAGTTGCGAGCCCCAGCCATTTGTGAGCCCGTACCGGGACGTACTGGCGTCGGATGACGATGCTGGAGGGACTGCGTCAGGGAGTCCAGGGATCGCTGGCGTCGGAGTGGTCATGATGAGCCTTTCCCTCCCAAAATCCCGAGCAGCGTCGCGTACTTGTCCGCCGCGTTGTTTGCACCGATAGCGGGCGCGTCGTTTTGCTGTAGGAACTGCTTCGCAGCATTGGACACATCTGGTGCTTGTGCCACGTCTGCCGTCAGGTCAGCTTCGGGGGTCAGCGTGCCGGTGGACGCGTCGCTCAGGGTCGTGCGGTCCTGCGCGGATTGCCCAGCTGCGAGGACTTCGCCGAACGGATTGGTTGCCCAACCTTGCGCGGTCTGCGAGTCCGCACCAGACGACTCCCTATTGAGTGCGTCAGTGACTCCGCTACCGACAGCAGTGTTCGCGTTCGCGGCCGCCGCTGTGGCTTCTTTCACTGCCTGCCGCTGCCCAGCAACAAAGGCAGCGTCGTAGATGGCATGGAATCGGGTGAGCAACTCGGGGGACAGCGACGCGTCGCTACCTGTCAAGGATTGCACTTCGTTCTCTAGTGCAGCGTCTGTGTTGGTCTCGTTTGCGTGCTCGATCACCGTCACATTCGACGGCAGCGCTTTGATCCCGTTCGTTCCCGATCGCAGCGCGCGAGGTGAGGTACTGCTGGAGGTTGGAATTCGACTGGGACGCTGCCTTCGCGGCGTTGACGAACGCCGCCTGGTCCGCTGCCGAATACACGCCGTACGTTGGCGGAGTTGAGCCATAGAAGCCTGCCGCGTTGAGCTGCTGTTGCAGATAGGTGAACGTGTCGTCGTCGGTTTGCCACAGCTTGTCGAATGCGCTGACCGCATCCGTGAGGGTTGAAGCACCGGACAGCGCCGCAAGTCCCGAGGTGTCGACCTTCTGTGTTCCTGCGGTGCCAACGCCTAGCAGCGCTTCGGTGGACGTGTTCGAGTTGCCAATGTTCGCGTACTGCTGGAGTCCACTGAACGGATCGGCAGGGCTCGGGGATGATTGCGCACCCTGACCGGCCCCAGCAATCGCGCCGAGGATCGAGTTCGTCCGCGGCGCAACAGTCGGCGTCGTTGAAGGACTAGGTGTCGGGTTCTGATGCTTGGTCATCTGATTCCTTGAAGTTGTCTCGACGGGGAGTTCGTTGTCCAGGCGAGCGAACCGCCAGCGTTATCTGCCATGGGTTTGAGCCGTTGCCGATACACGTCAAGCGGTGTTGGGACAGCGCCCCTGTCGCATGGCGCTGCCTCCTGCTGCACGCTGGCGGGCACACAGGTTGGATGGCACTCGCCGGCCAGCGCAGAGTCGAGCGCGCCGGAACACACAGCGCAGGTGAGTCGGACTCGGATCACATCTGGGATCAGTTCCGCTCCAGTTGGGTCACCAGTTGGTCCAGTTGGCTCAGGGTCCGTGGCTTGGTCCAACTGACCCAACTGTGGTCCAACTGGAAGACGCCAGACTGCTGTGGCCGGAAATCCGGTCCTGTCGGACACCACACCTGCGCGGATTCGTGCACGCTTCAACGTGCTCTCCGAGATGTCCGCGAGCTTCGCCGCGAACTTCACAGCTTTGGCGGCAGCTTCGCCGCCTTCGTGTTCGAGAAATGTGCGCAACCAGTCGGCGGCGTCGTCTCTCTCGCCGCGTTCTTCGCCGTCGCCGTTATTGCCCCTGATCAGGTCAGCGAGGTCGACCTCTTCCTCACCGAGCCATTCCAGCGCTCCTACGTCCGTCAGTCCCTCGGGTGTCGCAACTTGCGCGGTGTTGACGCGGTATCGCAGCGACGGAAGGTTCAGTCGTCCGAGGTTGTTCTTCACCAACCCGAGGACTACCGAACCGTCCTCGGCCTCGGGGTCGCGCACAGCGGCTAACACTGAGCGCGACACAGCAGTGAATGCGCGTGATCCGAGGACAAGGGATAGCGCGTCGGTGCTCATCGACTTGCCGTGATGCACGAGCCCAACGACCGTGGCACTCGTGTCTGCGGCCATGCGGGCAAGCGGCTCTAGCGCTCGGCGCGTTTCTGAGTCTTGGTGCGTATTGATTTTCGAGTCGAGAACGCTGACGAGCGGGTCGACGGCGACAAGCACCGCGCCGAGTTGCTCGACTTGCCGTCTGAGTGCCTCGGTGTCGAGTGGCAGCACTAGCGAGCTTGGCAGACCGTCGATGTCCACGTCGAGGCGGTACACGAGGTCTAGGTTCGCTCCAGCCGCTACGAGACGCGGTGCAACGGTGCGAGCCCAGTCGTCCTCGGTGGCTTGGTAGACGACCGCACGCGGCGACCCCCAGTACGCACCCGGAAGCGTCCCTTTGGTTAGGTCGGCACACAGAGAAACGAGCGTGAGGCTCTTGCCAATCCCTTCGCGGCCTCCGATCAGCGACAGCGCGCCGACTGGCAACCGGCCTTCCCACGTCCACCGCGTTACGGCCATGCGCACCGACGACGCGCGGGTTACGAACACTCGCCTGGCCCGCGTCGACTCGTCGGGTGTCGTGCGCTCTGGCGGGTCGTCGTCTCGCGCGCCATAACCCATCGCCGCGATGCTGTCCAACATCGCGGTCACGCGACATCCGACTCGACAAGCCAAGCCGGGTAGATGCCGACGAGGCCAAGGTCTGCTAGGTGAGCACAAGTGGCGCGCGCCGCGTCCTTCTCTTGCTCTCGCTCAACGCGACTGCTCGGGCGCACATGTCCAAGCACGTCGTTGCCATGGCGATCGACAGTCATCTGGTGCGCCAGTGCAAGACCGTTCTTGCGTGCTGTCTTTTCGCGGCGTTCTGCGATCTCATCGGTGTTGCTCGTCGGTGCAGGCATCCTGTACATTCCTTAACTAGTTGAAGTGAGTTGGGCCGAGCGACCTCGTTGAGCGCGAGGTCGTTCGTGGTTTCCAGGGGCCGTTCGAGTACTCGGTGGGCACGTGCAAGTGCTGTCGAGAGATTCACGCCCTCGTTATCTCGACGCCCTGTTCCCCCGCACCGCTAGCCCGCAAGGGCGCATCTGGCTTCGATGTACTTGCGCAGCGCGGCGTGCGGGACGCGGATATCGCGCTTGCCGAATCGCATCGACTGAATCTCACCCGACGCGATTAGTGCGTACACATTCGTGCGCGAGATGCGGGTGAGCGTTGCGACCTCGGATGGCGTGTAGAGCTGGAGATCTTCGGCGGCGGTTGGTTCTGGTGAGTAGGCGGTCATCGCACCCTTCCCTGCTTAAAGAGGCCCTTGACTATCGGTTCGCATTAAAACAAATCAAGACGACAGCGCAGGCACGGTGAACGAGCCGCCAAACAGGGACTCAACGCGCCCCTACGCGCTATGCGCGCGGCGAGGTGGCGTACCGACGGTGCGTCAGCACAGAACTGCGGAGACGAGAGTGTGCAGGACGTTGTAAGAGTCATTAGCGCTGAAAGCGTGCTCGTGAAGTCGCAGCAAGTCGTTGGCGCAAAACGATCTTCGCGTAGTAGCCCTGTGGACTATCCCCCGAGCGTCCAAAGCGCATTTCCGACCCGCTCCGCAGCGTCAGTCGCAAGTTCGCGACCCACATGGCTGTACGTGTCCAACGTGAGGCTGATTCGGCTGTGCCCGAGGATTTCCGACGCGACCTTCGCAGGTACGCCCTCGCTGAGCAGGAGCGTTGCGGCGAAGTGTCGGGCGTCGTGGAGGCGGTACTTCGGCACCCCCGCCACCACGAGCAGCGCTTGCCAGTTTCGGTAGTCGCGCGACGGCTCGATCGGTTTGCCATTGGGCTGGGCGAACACGAGGTCGTTGTCCTGCCACGTCGGCCCGGCGCTCAGTCGTTCGGCGACCTGCTCGGCGCGGTGGGTTCGTAGCGCGTCCAGGAGCGGCGCAGGAAGCACGATCGTCCGCCTGCCTGCGCGGGACTTCGGTTCGGTGAAAATCAGACCGCCTTGCGGCTTCCGCTGGAGCGCTCGGCGAACCGTTAGCGTGCCGGCTTCGAAGTCGATGTCGGACCACATCAGGCCGAGCGCTTCGCCTTGCCGTAAGCCGAGGGCCAGCGCCACAGACCACCTAGCGACATTTCTAGGCGGGGTGGTGTGTTTCGTGCCGTCGTTGCTCACGCCAACGATGGGCTTCATTGGCGGCTGCCAGGATCGCCTGTACTTGTTCCATGCTCGGTGCGGCGACC
Organism: uncultured Actinomycetes bacterium; assembly: GCA_963737705.1. Taxonomy (GTDB): domain Bacteria; phylum Actinomycetota; class Actinomycetes; order Acidothermales; family Acidothermaceae; genus PALSA-607. The sequence continues at coordinate 822,261 of CAVTTP010000006.1, read as the reverse complement.
TCGGCCCGGGGTGAACTCGGGCGCGTCCACGATCGTCGCAACGTTGCGCGCTACGTAGCTGCGCTTCATTGCAATCTTGAGCGCACGAGAAATGATCCGATGACAGGCCAAGATCGAGGATGGCTTGAGGCCAGCGCGCGCCAAGTCCCGATAGAACGCCTCAAGATGTTCTGGGGTGAGCTTGGTGAGGCGATGCTTGCCAAGTGCAGGGATGATCCGGTTATTCGCGTAGCTGCGGTATGTCGTCGCAGTTGACGTGCGCAGCCTAGGCGCGGCCACCGTTTCGAGGTACGTGGTCAACCACGCGCCGAGGGTGAGCGCGCGTCCTGTCTGTGCGGGTAAGCCGGCGTCGACTCGCTGCTGCTCTTGGCGCAGCTTCAGTGCTACTTCAGCGCGCGTCTTCCCGGACAAGTACTTGCGTTCGCGTTTGCCGTTGGACCACCCGAGGTCCGCAACAGCGCGCCAGCGTCCGTCTGCTGTCTGGTAGATCGCGCCTTCGCCGTGACCTCGACGCTTGCCTTTGGCTGCCATGTCGCCACCCCATCGGGTAGTCGAGCGCGTGTGCGCGTTGCGTCACAGAGTTGCAGCGCCAATTCGCTACGTCAAGAACATTTGGCAGCCAAAGTTGGCAGCCGAGTGGCTGCCATGTCTTGATACGTGCTGACACCCAACGCAGACATTCCCTTGTGCGACTGGAAGTCTTCTTGTGCGACTGGAAGTCTTGAGGTGTGCTGATACCCGTTGATACGGGTCGTCATGGTTTCCTAAACCGTGTGTCGCAGGTCCGAATCCTGCCGAGGGCACCCCGACTTTTGTCGTTCGGCCCCACGATCGCGGAAGCACCAAGATGCCCGGCCGCAAGGCGATACGATCGCGCGGTGAAGTTTCCGATCCGACCCCTTCGCGGTGCCTGGCCGCAGTGGGTGGAGTCGAAGAGGCAGCGTTTCTTCCGATACGACCCGGGTGTGATCCTCGACGAGGATGTGACGCCACGGGATTTCCGTCGGGCGATGCTGTCAATCCACGTCGGTGGTACCTACAAGATCACGCACGCCGGTCGCCACGAATTCGCAGACGATTTGCTGCTGCGCCACCTCGATCTATCGTCGGCCCACATCGTGGAGATGGGCGCCTCCGACGGCTCAACGTCGGTGGACCTTATCCGGAGGCTCGGCGACGGATTCCGCTCGTTCACCATCAGCGACAAGTACATCGAGCTCACCTCTGCGCGAGTCGGCCGCCGCGTCGTTCTCTTCGATCACGATGACCACTGTGTCCTGGTGATTGGCAGGCGTTTTGTCGCGTGGCCTGAGATGTCGTCTGCCGTTCGGACTCTTTATTTTCGGACGATTTCGGTCGCGCGCACACGTCAGAGGACGCCTGTCCTTCTGCTCAACCCAGACGCCCGCGCGATCATTCGTGATGATCCGCGCGTCTCCTTTCGCGCGCACGATGTCTTTGAGCGTTGGGCCGGGGGTACCCCGGACTTGGTACGCGCCGCGAATGTGCTCCGCAGGCTTTACTTTGACGACGCGCAGCTCTTGGTCGCGCTGGCCGCGATCCATTCGAGTCTGTCGCCGGGCGGTCATTTTCAAGTGATCGACCATCATCGCGTGGCGCTGGAGGTCCCGCCGCGCAGCGGTCTGTATCGAGCGACGTCGGAGGGCTACGAGGTCGTCGAAGAGACCGAACACCGTCCCGAGATCGCCGATTTGGTACTCGCTGTACGTCCGAAATAGGACGACGCCACCCCTCAGTCGGCCCAGACGGTTATGTGGTCGCAAACTTCGGTAGCCGTTCTGCTTCCGCTTGACGTACTTTCCTGCCACAGTGACCGTCGATACTCGGCGGCTGGCGGAGCCGCTCGGGTCGACGCTTTCGGGGGCTCACATGCGAATCAGGCTGGCAGTCGCAATCGCGCTTGGTTTGGCCACGCTGGCGGTGCCCGGTGTTGCATCGGCAGATTCAGGGACACCCATCACGACGTGTGGAACGACGGTTACGACCAACGCCTACCTGCCCAAGGATCTGACCTGTTCTGGCGACGGAATTATCATTAATGGTCCGAGCGTGACGGTCGATCTGCGCGGCCATCGGCTGACAGGGCCTGGAGCCTCGAGCACGTTCGTCGGCGTGACACTGAGCGACGACGCCGACGCCGCACATGTGATCAACGGAACCATCACGGGTTGGGGCACTGGCATTGACGTCGGATTCCTCCACAGCAATGTGCTTTTCTCCGCTGTTAACTTCGCGTCGAGCAATCTCGGTGTCAACGGAGAAGTGGCCAGTTCGTTTGCCGTCGACCTGAGCACCTTTCATGCGGTGCAGACCGGAGTCGGCGGACTCAGCACGGCGACGATTCGGCGCAGCGCGATGTTCGGCGCGGGCGGGACCAGCGTCGCGTTCACCCTCGGAGCCGACGTCACCGGTACCATCGACAGCTCCCTGATCACCGGGTTTGGTACGGGAGTCGACTGCATCGACGATATTTGCAACATCACGAACAGTCTGCTCCTCGGCAACGGCACGGGGGCGAGCGAGAACGAGCTGGCCGGCATCAACATCACCGGCGGCGTAGTCAGTGGCAACACCATCGGGCTGCGCGCGACCGGGTTGGGCAGCTATATAACGGCCGACGGGACTTTGTTCAGTCTCAACGGAACCGCAGTGAGCCTGACTCCTGATTCCCAAAGCTTCGAGACAGTGAAGAACAGCCAGTTCCTGTACAACGGAGTCGGTGTTGCCGGCGGCGGCAACAGTCCCGAGTTAGACCCGGCCATGATTTCAATCACTGCCAACACATTCCGGTACAACGGATACGGCATCAACATCACGCCGGGCACATCGATCACGCAGATTGGGTCCAACGTCGCGGTCAACAACACCCAATGGGGCATCTACGCCCTCGGCACGGTCACTGATCTCGGCGGTAACCACGCCCACGGCAACGGCATCGGCCAATGCCTTGGAGTCGTCTGCGCGCCTTGAGATCGGCTGCTGAGTTCATGCCTTCAGTGGGGCTGGCTGCGTGAGTAGTCGACAGCAGCGACGTCATCGAACGGCGTGCACTACTCGCGGGCGAGCTGACGCAGGTTTGTCTTCGCGAGTTCGACCAGTTCGTTGCCTTGGCCCGACAGAATCGTTCGGGTAGCGAAGAGGCTGAACCCCTTGATTTGTTCGAGAGTGATCTTCGGTGGGAGTGCGAGCTCTTCCCGGTCGATGAGGACGTCGACGAGGGCAGGGCCGTCGTGGTCGAAGGCCGCCTGGAGCGCACCTTCAAGCTCGTCGGCCTTTTCGACTCGAGCACTGAAGAGCCCCGTCGCGCGCGCGATTCCTGCGAAGTCGGGGTTGTCCAGGTCAGTGGCGAAAGTAACGATGCCGGCCGCCTTCATCTCCAGCTCGACGAACGAGAGCGCACCATTGTTGAACACAACAATTTTCACCGGCAGGTGCTGCTGACGCAGAGTTATCAGTTCCCCCATCAGCATCGCCAGGCCACCATCCCCAGACAAGCTGATCACCTGACGGCCGGGATCACTCGCCTGCGCCCCGATGGCATGCGGCAACGCGTTGGCCATAGAGCCATGATTGAACGAGCCCACAAGTCGGCGCGTTCCGTTCATCTTCAGGTAGCGAGCCGCCCAGATGCACGGAGTGCCGACATCGGCGGTAAAGACTGCGTCCGCTGCAGCCATGCGAGAAATCGTCGCGACGACAAACTGCGGATGCAACGGCGACTCGCGGCGGCCTTGCTCGGCCAGCGAATCCAGGCGAGCACGGGCCCGGCGTTGGTGGTCGAGCATTCGATCTAGATGGTCGCTGTCGGTCTTCGGTGTGAGCATCGGAAGTAACGCGTCGACCGTGTCAGCAACAGTGCCGACGAGTGCGACATCGACGGGCGCGCGACGTCCGATGTGCTCCCCTCGGATGTCGACCTGAACGATGGGAACGCCTTCGGGATAGAACGGGCGGTACGGAAAGTCGGTGCCAAGCATCAACAGCGCATCGCAATGCTCCATCGCGCGGTAGCCCGAGCTCCATCCGATGAGACCGGTCATCCCGACGTCGTAAGGGTTGTCATATTCGACGAACTCTTTACCGCGAAATGCGTGGACGACGGGTGCCTTGAGGGCGCCAGCGATCGCAATCAACTGGTCGTGCGCACCGGCGCAACCTGCGCCGGCGAGGATTGTCACAGCACTCGCCGCGTTCAAAACGTCGGCGGCCGCGACCAGGTCCAGATCAACGGGTCGCATCACCGATTTCGCCTCGCGGATCTCGATCGCTTTGGCACCCGACGCAGCCTCGGCAAGAAATATCTCGCCCGGAACTATGACGACCGCGACCCCGCCGCGCTGCAGGGCATGGCGCATCGCGATTTCCAGCACCCGCGGAAGTTGCTCGGGGATGCTCACGAGTTCGCAGTAGACGCTGCATTCGCGGAAGAGGTTCTCGGGATGTGTCTCCTGAAAGTACGAACCGCCGATCTCCACCCTCGGGATGTGAGCCGCGATCGCGAGCACTGGCACGCCGCTTCGGTTGGCGTCGAAGAGGCCGTTGATGAGGTGCAGGTTGCCGGGCCCACAACTGCCGGCGCACACCGCCAATTCACCGGTCAGCGCAGCCTCACCGGCGGCAGCAAATGCCGCTGCCTCCTCGTGGCGAACGTGCGCCCAGACAAGCTCACCGTCGCGGCGTAACGCGTCGGTAAAGCCATTGAGCGAGTCACCCGGTACGCCGTAAACGCGCTGGACTCCAGACATCTTCAGCGTCGCGACTACGACGTCTGCGACGGTCTCGGGCATCGGACGCTCCTTCGTCTCGGCAGCGTTTGTGTCGGCGGTTTCGACCGCTGGTACCTACGATCGTTCCCCGCGCGGAGTATCACAAGACATCGGTGGCCAATGAATGGCCGACGACGGATCGGGCAGGATGAGGCCATGTCTACGCCGAACGCCGCTGATCCGCTGCTGATCCTTGCGATGGATCACCGGGACTCCTTCGCCAAGCTGTTCGGCGTCACCGACGATGAGCCGTCGCCGGCCACCGAGGCGGCCATGCGAGCTGCGAAGCTGCTGATTTATCACGGTGTGCGCGACGCCCGTTCGCAGTTGGACGGTGGCCAGGCGGGTGTACTCGTCGACGAAGAACTCGGGGCCGCGGTGCTGCGCGAAGCGCTGGATGACAAGTTGGTCGTCGCGATGCCGGTCGAGAAGAGCGGGCAACGGCTCTTCACCCTGCAATACGGCGACGACACCGCGGCTCACATTGAGGAGTTCACGCCCGACTACGTCAAGGTCCTGGTGCGAATGAACCCTGCAGACAGCGCCGATGACACCTCCCGCCAGCTCGTTGGGCTGGCGGCGCTGTCGAAGCTGTTGATCGACTGCGGCACACCATTCCTCTACGAACTGCTGGTACCTGCGACGGACGAGCAGTTAAAGCGGGCCGGTAGCCAGCAGGCATACGACCGCGACCTTCGACCTGAGTTGGTCACTCAGGTAATTGCGGCGAATCAGCACGCGGGTGTCGAGCCGACACTGTGGAAGATCGAAGGACTGGAATCCACAGTGGCCGCTCGTGACGTCGTCGCCGCCGCAAAGGCCGGCGGTCGCACGGCGGATTGCATCGTGCTCGGGCGCGATGCGCCACAAGAAATGCTCGACCACTGGCTCTCAGTCGCTGCACCGGTGCCCGGATTCGTCGGCTTCGCGATCGGTCGCTCAATTTGGGAGGCCGCACTCGAAGCCCATCGCCAGGACGCCGACGACGCACGCCTCGTCGAGACCGTGCGAGACAACTACCTGCACTTCGCGCGGGCGTACCTCGGAGCTGCGCTCCATACGCAGCGACATGCTGCAGATAACTCCAAGCAGTGACGTGCGTCAGGTAGTTGTGCGGCGGTAATACCCTCACGCGGTGGACTTCAGCCAAGACCTGCGCGCCGACGTACTGTCGGGCCGCATCACGGTGACGTTCCGGCTGTGGCGCCAACCGAAGGTGAAGCCCGGTGGCCACTACAAAGTCGGAACAGGACTGATCGAGGTCGACTCGGTCGAGCTAGTCCCGTTCTCCTCCATCGACGAAGCAGACCTGGAAGCCTCAGGCGAAGCCGACCTCGAGTCGCTCCGCCACCGAGCGGCTCACGCCGGCCCGATCGGCGACGACACCCTGCTTTACCGGATCGAGTTCCACGGCGTCGAACAACGCAGCTAGCGCAACAGGTCTTCACCGCACAGACCCGAGCGGGGGTCGCGTGCGGTGCGACGCTCCATGCGGTGGTGGGACGCGTGTGGCCTGGCATTGGACGTGGCATTCGGCGGATGACGCCTCGGCGGTTGGCCCATTCGGGCGAAAACGCCCAAACCCTCTTCACCGCCAATCGCGCTGGGCCGACAACCGAATCAGCAGGGTTCTCCACATGAGACACAGCTGATCAGCTCGACGCACAAGTCAGCTGGCTGTTACTCGCTCGTGGGCGGACCGCCATTGTGCAGCCGTATCGGAGCCCCCCAGCATGTCGAATCTTCTAGGACAGTTCCTCGGATCTAGGCACTCGCGCAAGAAGTCCCTTGTCTGGATCGCTGCCGGCACGGCCGCAGTCGGACTTGCGACACCCATCGGTCTGGCGTCGGCGTCCGTCATTGGCGCTGGTACAAGCGCTAGCGCGTCCGCATTTGCCTCCTCGGCGGCACGCGTTTTGGCCTCCGATACCTTTCAGCGCCAGGTTTCCGGGAGCCTCGGTACGGCCAACACCGGCGGCGGATGGCAGGTCAGCGACCAGAAGCCGACAACACTCTCCGTCGACAACGGCACGGCTACCGTCAGTAAGGTTCCGGCCGGGTCATCTGTCACCGCGTGGTTGCCGTCGGCCGTAGCCCGCGACGAAGACAACGTTGTGAGCTTCACCTTGCCGACCCCGAGCTCCTCAGCCTCGGCCCTTTATCTTTCGGCAACAGCGCGCGACCAGGCTGACGGACGCCGCTACTACGCCAAATTGGCGTTCTCCGGCGGCGTCCCGAGCGTCTCAATATCCCGCACCAACAACCACGGCGTCGAGACCGCCCTGGGCTACGGGTCGGTCAAATGGAGCAGCGTGGTGCCCGCAGGGCACGTCATCAACGTCGAGATCGCGGTCACGGGTACGAGCCCGACTGTCGTCTCCGTCCGCGCATGGCCCGAAGGGACCGCGATCCCCAGCTCGCAACTGACGGTTAAGGACACTTCGACCAGCCAGATCGCGATCGCCGGCGGTGTCGGCTACCGGGCCTATCGGGGATTGTCCAGTGGCATTTCGGCTTTCGCCGTAACGTCGCTCAGAGCGACCACAAGCGATGCAGCACCCACAGGATCGGCAGGTTCGGGTGCAGGCGCGCTCGCGCCTGGCCCGGTCGCTGCCATTCCGACGACGCCCTCAGGCGGTGGCACGGTGTCCCCGCCGTTGGCGCCCCCTGCTCCGTCGACACCGGCTTCGACCCCGCCTCCTGCTCCCTCGGCACCGGCTTCGACCCCGCCGCCCGCTCCCTCGGCACCGGCTTCGACCCCGCCGCCCGCTCCCTCGGCACCGGCTTCGACCCCGCCGCCTGCTCCCTCAGCGCCGGCTTCGACCCCGCCGCCTGCTCCCTCAGCGCCGGCTTCGACCCCCCCGGCTCCGGCTCCGAGCTCCCCCGCTCCAACAACACCGGCTCCGAGCTCACCCGCTCCAACAACGCCGGCTTCATCGACCCCCGGCGCTGACAACACGGGCGTTCCGGCCGGTACCAACCTCACGGTCGTGAACGGCGACCTGACGATCACCACAGCTGGGGCGACCTACAGCGGCCTCGACATCCACGGTTTCGTGTACGTCAAGGCTCCCGACGTGACGATCGAAAATTCGATCATCAGAGGTGGCACCCCCACCACGAGTGTTGGTCTTGTGAACGACCTCGTGGCGGCGGGGACGAACTTCACTCTGCGTGATTCGGAGCTCGTGCCGTCAACCCCGAACGTCTACATCGACGGTATTCACGGTGCCAACTACACCGCGATCCGCGTCAATATCCACGGCACCGCCGACGGCGCAAAGATGTTCGGCGACAACTCCACCATCGAAAATTCCTATATCCATGATCTGCAGGCATTCGCCTCTGACCCCTACCAGGGCGGCGGGCCTTCACACGACGACGACGTGCAGGTGCTCGGTGGCCACAATCTGACCATCGTCAACAACAACCTGGAGGGCGGCAACAACTCTGCAGTCCAGGTCACTCAAACGACCGAGTCAGTAACGAACCTGATCATCGACGGCAACCTCATCGGCGGCGGAGCCTGCAGCGTGAACCTTCAGGACGCACCGCTGACATCGATGAGCGGGATTTCGGTCGACAACGACGTCTTCACACACACCAGCCAGTACAACTGCCCGATTACCGCCTATGCGGGCACGACCTTCACCCACGTCAATGACAGCTGGTCAGATGGGATCGGCACGGTCGGCGTGATCATGAAGTAGTTGCCCCACGTTCAGGCCATGACCGTTCCCGCCCAGGGCACCAACCGGGCGGGAACGGTCATTTTGCCTTCCGAGAGTCTGCTCTTTACCTGACCCCGAAACACCGCGCGGCTCGTTGCTGGCCGGGTGCCCCTCTCGCCGTCCGCTCCTAAGATCAGAGGACCCACGGGTCTTCGCGAAAGCTGGACGGGCCCTCAGCGGGTGTCGTATGTTCAGTCCACCTCCCCTGCTAGGAGAGGTGCCCGGCACTGACCGCCGAGTCCTGCCCTGTGCCGGGGTTCCATCTCAACACCGCTGGGCAGGAGCGGGGGACCCAAGATCCTGGCCGCCACCATTTCTGGCGGCCTTGGGGTGAAGCCACCTTGTGGCCGGGCGAAGTTCCCGCCCGAACCCGACAGCTCACCCCGCAGGCGTCGGAGAAGGACTGTCATGCGGCGCCGCCTCTGTGCGTCCCGAGATCCCGACGATCTCGCGGCATCCCTAGATCGGCATTCGAGCCCGGCCCGGCGACGCAAGAGATGCAGCGGTTTGCGCATCTCGGGCGCCACATCGGAGCCCTTATCCGGCTGACCGACGGCCATCACCCGTCAACGGGGGCTTTCCGGTCTTTTCCAAATCCGTTCCTCGGTTCCGCCCACCATTCTGCCGAAGAATCTCCTGTGCTCCTGCCCGGCGCGGGAAATCGACGGTTTGCACCTCGGACGGCGACCGCGGTCGACCCACGACGTTTCGCCGTCGTGCCAACACCTGCTACCGGCCTTCGCTGGCTGTCGCAGTTGGCGTGAGCGACGCATCAGCAGCCATGCATGGAGGATTTATGAGTCAGCGTCCACAGCCGGTTCGCAAGCATCGCCGCGAGTCCACCGGGCGGCACCGCCGCATCGACGAAATTCAGCGCGGCCCCGGCAAGTCCTACAGCGGTCCCTCAAGAGGGGGTTCCTCACATAAGGCGCTCTTGCTGAAGTGCGTCGCTTCAGTCGGTGCCGTGGCGGCTCTTTCGAGCGGTGTCTCCACAGCTAATGCCGGCCCAGTGGGTGAATCAAACGCGGGGCCTAGCAGCTCGGACACGCTCGCGGCGAACCTAGGCAGCACCGGGGTTACCGCCGTAACGGGCGGCGTCATGGGCGGCGCCGGCGCAGCGTTGCTCGAGGCATCAAAGGCGGGTTCTTCGCCGACCTCGAGTGCTCCGACGTCAGCACCGCCCGCTTCCACGCCGAAGCCCACGCCGAAGCCGACATCGACGCCGACTGCTGCCGCTCCGACGCCGAAGCCCACGCCACCCGCACCCGCACCGACGCCGAAACCGACACCCACACCGACTGCTTCCACGCCGACGCCGAAGCCCACGCCACCCGCACCCGACACCGACGCCGACCAAACCGACACCCACGCCGACTGCTTCCACTCCGACTCCGACGCCGAAGCCCACGCCACCCGCACCCACACCGACGCCGAAGCCGACACCCACGCCGACTGCGTCCGCTCCGGCGCCTCCTTCGACGACCCCAGGAGCCGGTAACACTGGCGTTCCGGCCGGTACGAAACTCACGGTCATGAATGGGGATTTGACGATCACGACCGCTGGGGCGACCTACAGCGGCCTTGACATCCACGGTTTCGTCTACGTCGAGGCGCCAAACGTGACGCTTAAGAACTCGATCGTTCGAGGTGGCACGCCCACCACGAGTATTGGTCTTGTGAACGACACCCTCGGGACAGGGACGAACTTCACGCTCCTTGACTCAGAGCTCGTGCCCTCCAGCCCGAACGTCTACATCGACGGCATTCACGGTGCGAACTACACCGCGATCGGCGTCAACATCCACGGCACGGTAGACGGCGCAAAGATGTTCGGCGACAACTCGACGATCGAGCAGTCCTGGATTCACGACCTGCAGCCCTTCGCATCTGACCCCTACCAGGGCGGCGGAGAATCGCACGACGACGACGTGCAGGTTCTCGGCGGGCACAACTTGCGCATCATCAACAACAACCTGCAGGGTGGCAACAACTCTGCGGTCCAGGTCACTCAGACGACCGAGTCAGTAACGAACCTCAGCATCAACGGCAACCTCGCCGGTGGCGGGGCTTGCACCGTGAACCTCCAAGACGCACCACTTTCATCAATGAGCGGGATTTCGGTCGATAACAACGTCTTCACGCACACAAGCGAGTACAACTGCCCGATTACCGCATATGCGGGCGTGACCTTTAGTCACACCGGCGACACGTGGTCAGACGGGAAGGGCACCGTCGGCGTGGTCATGAAGTAGTCGCATGAACTAGTCAAAGCCTCGATTAGTAAATGACCGTTCCCGTCGGAGCTACCAAAACCGGCGGGAACGGTCATTTTGTCGTCATGGCACGTGGATGGACTATGCGCAACGCCGCCCATCGGTGACCGTTTGGGTTGACTAAATAGTCCGAACAGGTGAAAGACAGAATCTCGAATATCGCAAACCATCAAGGTCACGTACTCTCGTCGAACCGTCCCCAACGTGGGTCGGCACGGGGGAGCTCCGGGGGGAGAAGCGTTTGAACCGCATCCGCACGCACGTGTTGCCGCACCATCTCGGCACAATCGGTCGCACTGACAGCTCTGTTTTCATGCGTCCTGCGGCTTTCGTCGCTACTGCGCTGGCGGCCGTTGCCCTGATGAGCGCCTGCACGTCGAGTGCGCACAAGGCCGCGGGTAATTCGTCAACCGCGAGTCAGAGTCAGACCTCGAGTTCGTCGCAGGTCGGCACCTCCGCCGCGAGTTCTCCCGGCAGCGCGCTCACGTCCGGGTCGACCGCAGCCGTCGCAAGCTCGGCCACTCCGAGTGACGTCGTCTCGACGACTACGCCGGCTCCGTCGGGTGCGACTACCCCGAGCCCTAAGCCCGTGACCCCTGTAGGTGGAGCAGCCACCCACACGCCTGTCCCGAAGCCGACACCGCCGGCTGCCGTTCCCACACGGGGCGTCGTGCCAGCCCCAGGTGGTGGTGACGTGTCTCAACTCGTGACACCGACCGCCGTTCCATCGACCGCACCCCCGGTTGCCCTCCAAGCGCCGGCCAAGGTAGACAGCGTCGTGGTCTCCCTCGTCACGATCCAGTCGCTCACCGTCAGTGCTAACGGGCCGGGAGAGGTCGCCGGGCCGGCCCTCGCCGTCACCGTCAAGATCTCGAACAACTCGAGCGCGGCTGTCGACGTAAGTCACGCCGTCGTCACGCTCCTCGACTCCCAAGGCCAGGTCGGTACGCCGACACCCGAATCACCCGCCGCGCCGTTCACCGGATCTGTCCAGCCCGGCGCGAGTGCGAGCGGTGTCTACGTTTTCGACATCGCACAGACCCAGCGCAACCCGATCAATGTGTACGTCACCTATACCGCCGGCGCAGCGACTGCGCATTTCGTTGGCAACGCAAGTTGAACCTGGAGACTGAAGTGCGTGCAATGAGAAGTTGGATTGCGCAAGTTGTCGTGCTGTGCCTGGCGGTCGCATTCGGGGCGGGGGCCATCGCGGTTGCGACGTCGGCCACTGCTGACCCGGGTTCAACACCACCGGCCTTCGAACAGCGGACGCCGAACATGGTCACGTCAGACGCGTTGCCGACTGTGCAGATCGACAGCGGCGTGGTGTGGACCACCCTCATCGTCGGCAACACCGTGTACGCAGGCGGCCAGTTCAGCAACACGCGTCCCGCGGGCGCAGCGGCAGGTACCAACCTCACGCCACGGTCGAATCTCCTTGCGTTCAACCTGACAACTGGCAACCTGACCTCGTTCGCGCCGACGTTCAACGGTGCCGTGAAGTCGCTTGCGGTCTCACCCGATGGCAGCACCCTCTACGTCGGAGGCTCGTTCACCAGCGTCAACGGCACGACGCAGTACAACGTCGCCGCGTTTAACACGGCGACCGGCGCGTACATCCCGTCGTTCAAGGCGGAGATCGGTGGCTCGTACGTCAATGCGATAGCTGCGACGAGCACCACGGTTTACTTCGGTGGCTTGATCGGTGCGGCTGACGGCACGACCAGAAAGAACCTCGCAGCAGTAGCCGCTGGGACGGGCAAGCTGGTCAACTGGGCGCCGACCACTGACTTGCAAGTCGACGCCATGACGCTAACGCCGAAGAAGGACAAGCTCATCATCGGTGGGCGCTTCGGCCAGGTCAACGGCGTCACCCAGCGCGGCCTTGCAGCGCTCAGCTTGACCGACGGATCGATGCTGCCCTGGTTGGCTCCCCAGACCGTGATTAACGGCGGTGGCCCGACCACAAGCGATCCCAACTACGGCAAGGCCGGCATTTACTCGCTAACGGCTGACGCCAATGCGGTGTACGGCACCGGTTGGGTGTACGCCGACACCACCATCGGCAACCTCGAAGGCAGTTTCTCGGCCAACCCCGACACCGGCGCCATCAACTGGATCGAAGACTGCCACGGCGACACCTACAGTGCGTACTCCGACGGCACGGACATCTACGAGGTGAGTCACAAGCACGACTGCTCGGGTATCGGTGCTTACCCGAATGCCACCCCAGCGCCCGGCAACCTGACGCACATGGAGGCGTTCACGACGTCGGTCCAGGGCACGCTCACGCAGTCCGACGAAATCAACAGCATTTACAAGGACTGGTCAGGCGAGCCGGCACCGGCGATGGTCAACTTCTTCCCGCAGTTCGTGACCGGCTCATTCACCGGGCAGGGCCAGGCGGCGTGGACCCTCGCCGGCAACGGTCAGTACGTCGTTGCCGGCGGCGAGTTCCCGATCGTCAACGGCCAGACCCAACAGGGTCTCGTTCGTTTTGCAGTGAAGTCGATCTCGGGCGCGAAGGTCGGGCCGCATCTGTCGGGGAGCAAGTGGGTTCCGACGGCGATTTCGATTTCCGCTGGAACGGCCCGCGTCGCCATCCCGCAGAACTATGACTACGACGATCTGAACTTGACCTACAACATCATGCGCAAGGGCACCGCGACGCCGGTCTACACAACGACTCTCGCATCGCCGTTCTGGCAACAAAACCCGATTACCTTCACCGACAAGGGTCTTACTCCAGGCCAGACGTACGAGTACCAAGTCATCGCGGTCGACGGCGACGGTAATCAGGCCAAGAGCAACGCGGTCGACGTGACGGTAAGCACACAGTCGCTCTCGCCCTATGCTCAGGCGGTCATCAACGACGGCTCCTCGCTCTACTGGCGACTGAGCGGCTCCGGCGCAACTGCAGGCATTGACTGGGCAGGCACCAACGACGGCACAGTCGGCACCGGCGTGACGCCGGCCACCGGTGGTGCCATCGCCGGTGACTCCAACGGAGCGTCGACCTTCAACGGCACCGCCAACGGGCTCGTCGCAACGCAGGCCAGCATCCCGCCGCCTACAGCGTTCTCGCTGGAGTTCTGGATCAGGACAACCAGCACAACGGGCGGCAAGATCATCGGGTACGGCAGTTCTGCGAGTGGTGACTCGGGCTCCTACGACCGTCACGTCTACATGACCAACAACGGTCAGCTCACCTTCGGGGTGTACCCGGGAGGCGTTCAAACGGTGTCCAGCGCGGCGTCGTACAACGACGGCAACTGGCACTACGTCGTGGCGAGCGAGGGCAGCAACGGCATCGCCCTCTACGTCGACGGCAAGCGGGTGGGTCTCAACAGTTCCGTTACGGGTGCCCAGTCCTACGCCGGTTACTGGCGGGTCGGCGGTGACAACCTCAACGGCTGGCCGAACCAGCCGTCGAACGAGGACTTCACCGGCGACATCGACGATGTCTCCATCTACCCGAGCGCACTCTCGCTCGTGCAGATCGACACGCACTACCAGAACGCCGGTGGAACGATCACGGTCCCGACCGCGCCCGCAGACAGCTACGGTGCTGCCGTCTACAACTCAAACCCGGAGCTGTACTGGCGACTCGACGACGCGGTCGGTTCCTCGACCGTCGCCGACAGCAGCCCGTATGGAGTCACGGGCAGCGCGCAAGGTGGTATCACGTTCGGGCAGCCGGGTATCAAGGCTCCCGGCACGGCGGCGCAGTTCGACGGGTCTTCCGGCGTCATCGTCAGTACGCAGTCGATAACCAACCCAACCGTGTATACCGAGGACGCGTGGTTCAAGACGACCACGACGTCTGGTGGCAAGATCATGGGCTTCGGCAACGCCGCGAGCGGGTTGTCGAGTAGCTATGACCGCCACATCTACATGCAAGATAACGGCCAGCTGGTCTTCGGCACCTGGACCGGCCAGACGAACACGATTACGTCACCAAACTCATACAACGACGGCTCGTGGCACCAGGTCGTGGCGACGCAAGGCCCCGATGGCATGAGCCTTTACGTCGACGGCTCCTTGGTCGGCACCAACCCCCAGACGCAAGCCCAGGCCTACTCCGGCTACTGGCGTGTGGGTGGTGACCAGACCTGGGGTTCCAGCAGCCCGTACTTCGCCGGCACGATCGACGAGGCGGCTGTTTTCGACCACGAGCTAAGTGCGTCTGACGTCTCGACCGAGTACCAGTTGGGCTCGGGCGTCACGCCGCCAACAGCATCGTTCAGCGCCACGACGAACCAGCTCAACGTGACCTTCAACAGCAGCGGTTCGCAGGCCTTCAACGGCGCAACGATCACTGGCTACAGCTGGGACTTCGGCGACGGGACTAGCTCGACTGACCCGAACCCGACGCACACCTATGCAACGCCTAACGACTACCAGGTGAAGCTCACGGTGACCGACAGCACCAACCACACCGGCAGCACGACCAAGACGGTGACAGTCACTCAGCACCTGGCGCCGACGGCGAACATCCAGGTGACGCCAAACGGGATGAGTCCGTCCTTCGACGGCACCGGATCGACTGCTACCGACGGTGCGACCATCCAGACGTATGCCTGGACGTTCGGCGACGGCGGAACGTCGAGCAGCGCGACCCCGTCGCACACCTATGCGGCACCGGGTCCCTACACGGTGACGTTGACGGTGACTGACAGTCTCGGTGCGGTCAGCACCGCGGCCTCGACGTCGGTGAATGCAACTCACGCGGCTCCGGTCGCGGCGTTCACTCCGACACCGGGCGCCAACTTCTCGTTGGGTGTCGACGCATCCGCGTCAACCGCCAGTGATGGCGCGACGATGAGCTACGCCTGGAACTGGGGTGACGGAACCGCAGCTGGTTCCGGCGTCACGGCGACGCACACCTATGCAGGCCCCGGCAGCTACACGGTGACCTTGACCGTGACCGACAGCCTCGGCGGCGTGAGCACTACTTCTGCACTGGTGAACCTGACGCACGCGGCTCCGGTGGCGGCGTTCACTCCGACACCGGGCGCCAACTTCTCGTTGGGTGTCGACGCGTCCGCGTCAACCGCCAGTGATGGCGCGACGATGAGCTACGCCTGGAACTGGGGTGACGGAACCGCAGCTGGTTCCGGCGTCACGGCGACGCACACCTATGCAGGCCCCGGCAGCTACACGGTGACCTTGACCGTGACCGACAGCCTCGGCGGCGTGGGCACCAAGTCCACGGTGGTGAACCTGTCCCACGCGGCTCCGGTCGCAGCGTTCACTCCGACACCGGGCGCCAACTTCTCGTTGGGTGTCGACGCGTCCGCGTCAACCGCCAGTGACGGCGCGACGATGAGCTACGCCTGGAACTGGGGTGACGGAACCGCAGCTGGTTCCGGCGTCACGGCGACGCACACCTATGCAGGCCCCGGCAGCTACACGGTGACCTTGACCGTGACCGACAGCCTCGGCGGCGTGGGCACCAAGTCCACGGTGGTGAACCTGTCCCACGCAGCTCCGGTCGCAGCGTTCACGGCTACGCCAGGCGCCAACCTGTCGTTGGCTGTCAACGCGTCCGCGTCAACCGCCAGTGACGGCGCGACGATGAGCTACGCCTGGAACTGGGGTGACGGAACCGCAGCTGGTTCCGGCGTCACGGCGACGCACACCTACGCGATCGGCGGCACGTACACGGTGACGCTTACCGTGACCGACAGCCTCGGCGGTACCGCGTCGACTAGCAAGAGCGTCTCGGAGCAAACGGCGATCGCCACCGACACGTTCACGCGAACCGTTGCCAGCAACTGGGGCACGGCTGACGTCGGCGGCGCCTGGACAGTCGTCGCAGGCACCTCCGTTGGCAACGGCGTCGGCGTGGCATCAATCCCCGCGGGGTCGACACGCAACCTGTACCTGGGTTCGGTCAATGCTCAGGACGTCGATGCGACGATCCAGGTCGCTCTGGACCGGCTGCCGGCCGCCGGCACCGCGACCTACAACGTCCTGCTGCGCAGCACGGCAGCAGGCGACTACCGCGCGAAGGTCACGGTCAGTGCGACCGGCACGGTAACGGTGTACCTCGGCAAGTACGTCGGAACCACCGAGACGATCCTTTCGACGAAGAACCTGGCGGGCTACACCTACACGCCTGGTAGCTACCTCGACGTCAGGTTCCAGGTCACGACCAGCGGCTCGAGCAGCACGCTCAGGACCATGGTGTGGCCGGACGGCACCACCGCCCCGACGACGTGGCTGCTCACCAGCACCGATAGCCAGGCGGAGCTGCAGGTTCCGGGTCGGATCGGATTGTCGCTCTACGTGGCCAAGACAGTCACCAATGGGCCTGTCACGCTCACCTTCGACAACCTGCAGGCTGTCAAACCGTGACGAACGCGCAAGGTCGCCCGGCGAACCGCCGATGGGAAACCGGGCGACCTGCGCTTAGCTACTGACATGACCGTGAACATCGTGGTTCACGCCGCCTCATCCGTGCGTACACCGTGCTGCTGGCCGCCAACCGCGCGACTGAATGTGGGAGACGGCGCTTGACGATGAGCATGCAGCCTGGTGATCCCAGCCATGACAGCAGCGGCCATGACGTGCGGGTGGCCGTCGTTGCCGTCAACTACGGCTCGCACGAATTGCTTCGTCGCTACCTCTCGTGGGCATTCGCGGCGCCCGGCTACGACGGGCCAGACATCGTCGTCGTCGACAACTATCGGACCGACGAGGATCGCGTCGCCATCACTGAGCTCGCGCGCGAGGCAGGCTGGCACCTCGTTGCGAACGAGGCGAACCTGGGCTTTGGTGCCGGTGTCAATCTTGGCGCGCGCGCTGCCTGGGAGCGCGGCGCGGACGTCATCGTGCTCGTGAATCCGGACCTCGAAATCGCTCGCACCGACATCGACGTGCTCGTAACAGCCGTCGCCGACGACCCGCAGACTCTCGTCGCTCCCATGGTCGTCGATCGGACGGGTCGACCGTGGGGGCGCCTGGGTCGCGTCGATATGCGCCGGACCTGCGTCACGCTGACGGACGACGGCGAAGGCCCGCTGTGGGTAAGCGGCGCCTGTCTCGCGATTCATCGTCGGCTCTGGGATGCCGTCGGCGGCATGGACCCCGATTACTTCATGTATTGGGAGGATGTCGACTTCAGCGTCCGTGCACAGGAGGCGGGTGCCGCGGTGCGACTGCTCAGGGACGTGGTCGTCGTCCACGACGTGGGCGGGACCCAGCAGCGGGCGGCGGGCAAGTCCTCCGCCTACTACTACTTCAACACCCGTAATCGCTTGATCTTCGCGACTAAGCGAGTTGCGGCTCCTAAGAGGCTGCGGTGGCTCGCGCGCACGCCAAGCGACATCCGGTCGGTGGTGAGCCGGGGTACCTACTCTGGGCGTGCGGCGAGGTACCGAGCCGCGTTGCTACCCGCGATCGGCGGATCCGTGGCCGGATTCTGGTGGATGGCCACGCACGCTGGTCGAAGAGGGAAAGAGAAATGAACCGCATGCGATGCGCGCGCTGATCCTGTGGGCTGAACCAGCCTCGACGAACTTGGGAGTTCAGGCGCTCGCGCGTGGGTGCGAGAGCCTGCTCGGCCAAGCCTTTGCCGGCGCGACCACCGCGAACCAGGGTTTCGGGAAGGGCGACGCGCCGGTACGCGTCGGCGACTGGAGGCGCCAGGCTTGGCGCGTTGCTTCGCGCAATGATGAACTCGTCAGCTGGGTTCGTGGATTCGACCTTGTCGTCGACACGCGGGGTGGTGACAGCTTCAGCGACATCTACGGTCTGAGGCGGCTCGCCACCATGGGTCTGATGATCGAAATCGCGAAACGGGCGAAGGTCCCCGTCGTCCTCAGCCCTCAAACCATCGGTCCATTCGATACGCGCGCAGGTCGAGTGCTTGCCCGCCGCACGTTACGTCAGGCCAAACTGGTGTTCACGCGTGACAGCGTAAGTACGAGTGTGGCTCGGCAGCTGAGTGGCCGCGAACCAGCGCAGGCAACCGACGTCGTCTTCGCACTCCCACCCGTCGTGCCCGACGAGACCACCCGTGACGTCGTCATCAACCCGTCGGGGCTTCTCTGGTCGCCGAGCCCGCACGTCGATTATCTGCACTACCGACGAACCGTCACCGAGCTCTGCTCGCAGCTTATGGCCGCCGGGCGCCGGGTCAGCCTGCTGGCCCACGTGCTCGATTCGGTGTTGGTCGACAATGACGTCACCGCAGTTCGCGAGCTTGCAGCGGATCTCGGGCCGGCGTGCGAGGTCGTCATCCCGTCCGGCCTCGACGACGTCCGATCGATACTCGCCTCCGCTCGGCTGGTCGTCGGATCACGTATGCATGCCTGCCTGAATGCACTTTCCGTGGGTCGCCCTGCGATCGCCTTGGCGTACTCCCGCAAGTTCGCTCCGCTCCTTTCTGACCTGGGCTGGAATCGAACCGTCGACCTGCGAGATCCCATCGATCATGTCGCCGCGGTGCGAGCAGCCGCGGACGATGCGACGCTGGACCACGACGTCTCGCTACTGCGCGAGCGGGCCGACGAGCGCATCGAGTTTGCGAGGCAGGTCCTTGTCCGAGCATTTTGAGGGCCAGCCCAGCGTGATCGCGCACCCGCCTCGCTTCGACGGCGATTGGCTGGAGGGCCTGGACGCAGACACCGCTCCGGAGGCCGCACTGCTGCGCGCCGCGAATGACGACCTGGGCGAAGACCTGATTGCCAACCTTGCCACGGCTGGCCCCCCGTCGACCGCGACACCGCATTCGCACCGAAGAAGCGGCACCGGCAAACGACGCAAGAGTCCATCGCTCGGAGCTCGTGCGGCTCGTGGTGGCGTAACCGTGATGGCAGGGCAGGTCGTAAGGATTGTCATCCAGGTCGCCTCGGTCTCGATCCTGGCACGATTGCTCAGTCCGTCTGACTACGGCCTGGTTGCGATCGTCTTGGTCATTGTCGGCGTCGGAGAGATTTTCCGTGACTTCGGTCTGTCTACGGCCGCGATCCAGGCAAAGGTCGTGACGGACGACCAGCGAGACAAGCTGTTTTGGCTCAACACCGGCATCGGCGCGTTCCTCACCGTGCTCTGCGTGCTTGCCGCACCGCTGGTTGCCGTGGTCTTTCACCAGGACGCACTTACGCCGATCACAAGAGCGCTCTCGTTCACCTTCTTGCTGAACGGCATGGCTGCTCAGCACGAAGCGGATCTCAACAGACATCTCCGGTTCGCAGCACTCGTCACAGTTAACATCGGCAGCCAGGCGTTCGGCACGGTGATCGCGGTTGTGTTCGCGGCTGCGGGCGCTGGCTACTGGGCTCTCGTCGCCCAACAGCTCGCGGCGGCCATTTTGACCCTCGTCTGGTTCGTCGCACTCACGCGATGGATTCCCCGCCCGCCGAAGCGCGGTGTCGACGTCAGAGCATTCGTGAAGTTCGGCTTCGGACTCGTCGGTAGCCAGATGATCGGCTATCTCAACAACAACGTCGACACGGTGACGATCGGCATCAGGTTCAACGCGACACAGCTGGGCTACTACAACCGCGGCTTCCAGCTTCTTATGAGGCCATTGAGCCAGCTACGAACTCCCACCACTTCGGTGGCTTTGCCGGTGCTCGCAAAGGTTCGAGATGACGAGGCGCGCACTGACGCATTCTTGGTCCAGGGTCAACTCGCGCTCGGCTACACGCTCGTGGCGTCTGTGGCGATCGCAGCCGGGGCAGCACGGCCCGTGGTTCAGGTGTTTCTCGGAGACCAGTGGTCTTCCGTGGCGCCCGTGTTCGGCCTCCTAGCGCTCGCGGGCGTGTTCCAGACCATCTCCTACATAGGAAACTGGGTTTACCTCTCGCGCGCACTTACCGGCAGCCTGGTCTGGTACAGCATGGTCAGCCTGGCGATAAAGATCATTTGTGTGCTCGTCGGCAGCGCCTGGGGCATCGTCGGCGTAGCCGCCGGCTTCGCGCTGGCGCCTGCCCTCTCCTGGCCCATCTCGATCTGGTGGCTGTCTCGGCTGACCCGTCTACCCACGCGCGCCTTGTATGGCGGCGCCGGCCGGATCCTGCTGTGCAGCGGCATCTCAGCGGCAGCCACCTTTGCGGTAGTCGAGGCTTTGCGCAACTTCCCCGATATCGTCCAGCTCCTCTGCAGCGGCGCGGCAGGAGTCCTGGTGTACGGCCCGCTCGCGATCGTGCCGCGCATTCGCCAAGACCTCGCCGACGTGCTGGCTGTCACCCGGTCGGCGGTGCACGGACGCCGATGAACTCAGCCACCCAAAAGGAGCTGCATTCCCTCGTCGCCGAGGTCGTACGTAACCGCAACTGCTCGGGGTGCGGCGCCTGCGCGGCGCTCTCACCCACCCTGTCGATGCACCTCGACGCTGACGGGTTCTTGGTCCCGGTCGCCGACGAGTCCACTGGTGCGCCGCCGACGTCCGCTGCCGCCGCTTTCAAGCAGATATGTCCTGGCCGGACCGTACGAGCAACACGTCGAGCAGCTGGCGTCTCGTTCGACCCGTTGTTCGGTCCCTACATATCCGTGTGGCGGGCGTGGGCCGGTGAGCCGGATATTCGCCGGAGCGGCAGCAGCGGGGGGGTTCTCACCGCGCTGACAGCGTGGTTGGCGCAGTCCGAACGCGTCGATCGTGTCGTTGCCGCGGGCGCTGATCCGGCCCGGCCGGATCGCACCGTGCCCGTAGAAATCCGCTCACGAGACGAAGCCCTCGCCGCGGCGGGCTCCCGCTACGCTCCCGTCGGAGTGGCCAGCCTGGCAGCTTCGCTCGGTAGCGACAGCGCATTCGTCGGGAAACCGTGCGAAACGGACGCAGTTCGTCGGCTATTACGGCCGAAAGGTGATCTACCCTTGCTGATGTCGTTCTTTTGCGCCGGGGTGCCGTCGCAGCATGCCACCTCGGAGTTGGTGGAGGCGCTGGGTGCCGACTTGCGGGAGGTGACTTCGTTGAGGTACCGCGGCGACGGTTGTCCCGGCGACTTCGTTGCAACCACGACGAGCGGTCACGGCGTGCGCGCCTCCTACCAGGAGTCCTGGGGAGCTCATCTCGGCCGGCAGCTGCAGGATCGCTGCAAGATCTGCCCTGACGGAACGGGCATGCACGCGGACATCGCGGTAGGCGACTTCTGGGCGACGGACGACGCCGGCTACCCAACGTTCGACGAGAACGACGGTGTGTCCGTTGCGCTGGGACGCACTCAACGCGGCCACGAACTGCTGCTTGCCGCGAGCGCCGCGGGCGTGCTGGTCCTCGAGCCGGTAGCCATTAGCGAGCTTTATGCCACGCAGCCGTCGCAGCTGCGGCGACGGCGCGAACTTCCCGGGCGGCTGGTCGGACGTCGACTGGCGGGTCGCCGTTCGCCGCGCTTCCACGGATTCGGACTCCTGAAAGGACTGCTGGCGACGCCGGCGGCGAACGTGCGGGCGGCGCGCGGCATGTACGGGCGGGCACGTCGTGGCAGGTGAGCAGCGTGGCAGAGGTGGAGGCGGCACGCTTCGTGATCGCGCCACTGTTCCCCAGCTCTGGGCGGCGTGATGGCAGGCCTCATCGCCCATCTTCCCGAACTTATCGTCGCGCTCGGAGTCGGGCTGGTGCTCGTGATGTATTTGACCACTCGACCGGGTGCGTACGTCGTGGTGTGGCTGATCGGAATCTGCTTCGTCCCTTGGTGGGTCGGAACCAAGGTCCAGACATTCCTTCCCGTCGCCGTGATTCTCTCGCTCCTCGGGTTGCTATGTCTGACCCCCGCGGTCCCGCGGCGAATTACGTTGCCCGACCTCGGCGTGCTCTGCTTCTTCGCCGCATGCTTGCTACCTGTGTCGTCGGCGGATCCATCAAGTCGGGCACGTTCGGCGCAGGCTTCTTTTGGTTACCGGCCTACCTGGTGGGCCGCCGCCTGCCTGGCCGTGTCGATCTGCGACGGATCTATGACTACGTAGCGGTGCTTTTCTCCATCGTCGCCGATGCTCGCGATAATCGAGTTCGTCTTTTCCTGGAATCCCTTCATCCGAATCCATTTCGGCTCGGCGTCGTCGTACGCGACATGGGGCACCTTGCAAACGCGTGGCGGCGTCCTGCGCGCGGAGGGAGCCTTCGGCGACGCCATCGCTTTAGGGGTCTCGCTTGCGCTCGCGATCCCGATAACACTGGCCAGCAGGCTACGGCTGTCCTACCGGGTCTTCGCAGTGGCGCTGATGCTGGGCGCGAGTGTCGTGACCTTCAGTAGGACGGCGATGATCTGCGCCGTACTGGGCATCCTCTGCTCGATCATCTTCCTCGGCGACGGCATGACGCGTCGACTGAGGACCGTCCTTGCGTCGGTGATCGTTGTCATGGCGGCCCTCTTAGTGCCGCTGATCAACTCGACGTTCGACGCCGCCGGTAACGAGGCGACGCGAAGTGCCGACTACCGAGGTGCGCTCACGTCGGTGCTCCCCCATCTCAACCTCGTCGGGATATCAGACCTCGCGACCCGGTTGCCTGACGGCACGCTGTATTTCGGCTCGTTTCGATCCATTGACAGCCAGCTCGTCCTGACCGGGCTCACTTACGGAGCCTTCGCGCTGATCGTCGCCATCGTGATGCTCGCCGCGTCGATCGTTACGGTTCTCAGACGTCGAGCAACGGCGCCCGACAATCGCCCTGGCATGCCAGATCCCGGCGCTGGCCACCATTGCGCTCATCACCCAGTACGCGGTCCTGTTCTGGTTCCTCGTCGGCCTTAGCATCGCCTCGCAGGCTGCCCTCGGAGAGAGTCGCGAGGCCGACGCGACGCGAGATTCTCAGCAGCTTCCCGCGGGTGCGGCCGTTAACGCCCACCTGCACAGCGAAAACGACCTAGCTAACCAACTACAAGCCACGGCTCATCACCTCTAGGAGCACCATGCAAGCACGGGATTTCCTCGACGTCCTACGTCGACGCTGGCTGGCGGTCGTGGCTGTCGTGGTCATCTTTACCGGCGCCGTCGCGGCGCTGGAGTACCACGCGACTCCCCAGTACCGGGCCGACGCGAAGGAATACTTCGCGATCAAGACCAGCACGACGGGTACGGGGAACGACTTGTCCCAAGGCTCGGCGTACGTGCAAGGCCAGGTGCTGACCTACGCGACTCTCGCAACGACACCGACGGTGCTCGCGCCCGTGATCGCGGAGCTGAAACTCAAGCTGACGCCGAGCCAGCTCGCGGGCCAAATCAGTGCCACTGTGCTCCCCAACACGGTCGTCGTGACTGTGGAAGCAACAAGTTCCTCGCCACGGCTCGCTGCGTCGCTCGCCAACAGCGTCGCCCAACAGCTCGGCGTCGCGGTTGCCGCCCTCGCGCCGGTGGACGCTACCGGCGCGAGCAGGATCGTTTCCCGGACTATCGCCACCGCACCCGTACCGAAGGTTCCAGCGACGCCAAAAAAGAAGCGGAACATCTCCGCGGCCTTCGTGGGCAGCCTGCTGCTCGGGGTCGCCTTCGCGATGCTCCTTGAGCTGTTGGCCACGCAACGACGGCGTGATCGGCTTCCATCGCCCGATCGATGCGCCCTTGCTTGGCGAGGTGTCCTGGCTACCAGACGGCGGGGTACGGTCCTTTGCGAAAGTCGAATCGGGCCTTTATCAGGCCGGTGTGGAATTCGACCGACTGCGCGAGAGCTTGGACTTCGTGCTGGTCGACCGGCTTCCCAAACTCGTCATCGTGGCGGCCACGATTGTCGCAGGACGACAAGTCCGCAGCCGCCTTGCGACTAGCCTTCGCCAGTGCCGAGGCGGGAACGCGCACGCTGCTGATCGACGCCAACCTTCGCGCCCCCACGATCGCCAAGCGACTCGGTCAGCCTCAAGGCCCGGGTCTGAGTTCGGTGCTCGCCGGCAGAACGACCTTCGACGACGTAGTCGTCGACTTCGGTTCTCAGTTAGACGTACTCACGTCCGGACCTACGCCGCCGAACCCTGCCGACCTCCTTGGCTCCAAGAGCATGGAACAGCTGATGAAGGTGGTGGGCGGACGGTACGGCCTGGTCGTCATCGACAGCCCGGCAGTGCTTGCCCATGAGGACACAGCGAGGATCGTCCCTTATGCCGCAGGCGTCGTACTCGTCGCTCCCACCAGGCGCCGCCGCGGCCGTAGTCGTGATACGAGCAAGCTATTGGACTGGGCGGACGTGCGAGACGCCGTCAACAAACTTGGCCCTGTCAGCGCTGTCCTCGGTATCGTGGCGTCAGGTCGCTGAGTTGCGCGTCACATCTCAGGGAGCATCGGATTCGCCTGGACCTGGGCTCTTCGCAGGTACGGGCGCAGGGGATCCTCGACGAGCGACCACTGTGCTCCGGAGATGTTGAACTCGGCGTTGTTGACTGAGGTTTCGAGAGCGATCTGACTGTCAGCCAGATGGGCGGCCAGCTCCGGAAAACTCGAATAGTGCGCGCCGAGGATGTGCACCGATGAGGCGAGAAGGTAGAGGTCGATGACTGATGCCTTGATGCTAATCGTCGAGTTGTAGCTCCCCTTCCCGGGCAATGCGAACGCGTTGCTGAACTGGTCCAGGATTTGCTTTGTGCCCTCGGGGACGTCGCAAGAGACGTAGAACGCGATGTCTGGCACCTCGTTCCTGATCTGCTCCATCCGGTCAGCGAACCAACTGATAGGGGACATCGCGCGGGTTTGCGCGTGCGAGTTCTCGTGCGCTCGGATCATTACTCCGACGTACGGACGGCCGCGCAAGTTGGCGTCGAAGAAGTCGCTGATGCGGTCGGCAATCTCGTCCGTCGGCCGAAGGTTGCGGAGTCGTTCCGTCCAGGGCATCGCGCCTGCTGGTAACGCGAGAGGTTGGCCGGATCGGATCTGCCAGACGCGAGCGTCGCTCGCCTCGGCCATCCAGTTCAAATTCGCGCTGTGCTGCGGGTAGCGAAGGGCCAGGACCTTGGTGAGTGACCACGGCATCTGGTGCGCCTCGTATTGCCACAAGTCCGTCATGGCGGCCCCGAATATCCGTCGTTCGGTAGGCCAGCAATAGAAATACCTGCGGTTGGCATCCTCCGCGAGCGACTGACCGCTCAACACGGCGCGGACACGATTACCGAGGCCGGCATGGCGGCTCACCGAGACGATTAGTGTGCCGCGCATTGCCACCCCGCCCCGTTATTGCTGTCGGTCACGCCCCGGACCCAATCGGGCCGCAACGATGCGTTCTCGGAGGCGTGCCTGCTACTCGACGTCGACGACGTCTTGTGCATGGCTGCGAGCGCGCGCCCACCCCAACGCGAAAAGACAATCATCGTACGTAGCTCCCCCGAGACCGGCAACCCCACATCACCGTGAACTTGATACAGAGTAAAGCTCCGGTCAAGCCCGCCGCAGGCGGTTGGACTTTTGTCGAAAGAATTAGCCCGAATGGTGCTTCAGAGTTGGCACCCGACCCAAGTCAGGGCCGGCCACGAGTCGGGCAATCTGCGTAAAGCCCTACTGCATAAGGCAAATCGCCCCACCACTTCCGGCCGAAATGCCGCCGTGGACGTGATCCCACGGCCTACGTGGGATCACGTCCACAGCGAGCTCAACGAGGCGGTCAGCCAACGCCGGGTTGGGCGTGCGCGCCGACCGGCAGCAGGGTGCCATTGGCGTCCTTCGCCGTGAGTGCGCCATACGTTGGGTTGCCGTTCGCACTGCTGCCGAGCCACCAGAACTTCACGTCGGGATTCACACTCCACGCGGTTACGTGCGCAGCGGTCAGCACACCGTTCACCATCACGGAGATCGAAGCCGCCGGCCCGACGTAGTAGCCAACGAAGTATGTTCCAGCGAATTCCTTGCCGACCATGCTGACCGCGTGGAAGCCCGGCGTGAGGTCGCTGCCGTCGAACTCATTCGACTCGTACACGCCGGTAGCGGTCCCGGATGCGTCAACGGTTCCGACCATGAGGCCGAAGTGCGTGCACGGGATTGCGGCGTCGTCGATGTGAATCCCATACAGAACAAGGCTTTTGCCCGTCCCGGGATCGGCGGCAGCCTGCACCAAGCTCCCCCACGGGGGCGCGTTTCCGTCGGGGTTCGCGGACGGCGCACCGTCGGTCGACTGCGGCGCAGGTGACGCGGTACATGAGACGGACGGCGATGAGCTCGCCGGCGCGGACGACGCCACCGGCGGTGTTGTCCCCGCGTAGAGAAGCGTCGGCGACGCCGGCGGGGACGATACTTGCGCGGACGTCGGCACAACGGCCGATGCGGTGATCGACGCCAGCGGGGTCGGCGATGCGGCCGGCGCAACCGCTAAGCCGAGCCCGTTGCCTGATCCGGTTTGCACGGTCTGGGTCCCGTGGTGGCCGCCAGCGAGTGCCGCGACCGACGTGATGCCCAGTACCGCGACTGCGGCGGCGCCGACGATCGACGTTTGCCGGATTGTTCTGATTCGGCGGCCGCGTCGGATGATCTGCTCCGATGTTGCACCGAGTGTGAGATCGGGGGGTAACTTCCCGAGCTCCTCGCCGAAGTTGTGCTCGCTCATGAGGTCTCCTCCCGTGCCGGCGAAAACGCCGGCACGTCAATGTCAGAAAGGTCCGTGTCAGAAAGGTCCGTGTCAGAAAGGCTGGGTGAGCGCCGTAATTTCGCCAGCGCCTTTGAGGACGTGCTTTTCACAGTGCCGACGGATACGCCCACATGCGCGGCGACCTCGGCTTCGCTTAGGTCGACGTAATAGCGCAAGACCACGATCGTTCGTTCACGACGCGTGAGCTGCGCAAGAGCGGCAGCAAGCGCCGTCCGGTCATCTATTGTTCTGCCGTGATCGGGCACGGCGCTGTGCTCAGGTAACTGTTCGGTCGGGCGTTCACGCCAAGGCGCTCTACGCCACCAATCGATATAGCTGTTCACCATCACCCGACGCGCGTAGGCCTCCGCGTCGTCGAACCGCACCCGGCGCCACGCGGCGAACGTCTTCGCATACGCGAGCTGGGTGAGGTCTTGAGCCTGCTCCCGATGTGACGTGAGCAACCAAGCCGTCCGCAGCAGACGCGCAGACGACTCGGTCACGAACCGGGTGAATTGGGCCGTCGCTGCCGCCGAGCTGGTTTGCCCGGCAGCGTCGAGTTCGTCGGGCCGCTCCATCGATGTCGTCACACCCCGCAATACGGACCGGTGCCCAGATGGGTTGCCGTCGTCGTCCCACTCTGTCTGACCGATGCCGAACACGCAGACCCTCGAGGCGAGTAGCGTCGGGGCATGGGGTTGTGGTTCGCGGTCGCACTGGTCCGGTTCTTCCTGCGGCTCGCGAGACGACGGCGATAGGTCACTACGTGGGTGCGGCACGGGTTGGCAGATGTGCTGTCGACGGCGGCTCACTGGCGTGGCAGGCCGTCGGTGACGGACCCCCAGTGGTCCTTGTCCATGGCTTCGCCCTCGACCGCCGCATGTGGGACGACATCGTTCCCGGACTCGCCCGCGACCATCTCGTCATCCGCTACGACTGCCGCGGCTTCGGTGGGTCGGCCGAGTTCGATCCGGCAATCGGGTACACCCACGCGGACGACTTGCTCGCGCTGCTCGCACATCTAGACCTACCGCGCGCCGCGCTCGTCGGGTTGTCGTTCGGTGGCGGAGTCGTGCTCAAGACAGTACTGCGATCGCCCGCTTCCGTGACTCACCTCGTGCTCGTCGATGCCGTGCTCGGTGGGGTGACATGGGATGAAGAATCGCTGCGGGCGAGTGAGGCAGTCGACGTCGCGGTTCGCCTCGGTGGTGTCTCGGCCGGACGACGCGCATGGCGCGCACATCCGTTGTTCGGCCCGGCGAACGAGCAGCCCGACCTCGCGGCGCGCCTTGCCGAGATGGTCGACGGGTATCCAGGCCACCACTGGGTCGGAACCGACCCGCACAAGTCCGAGGGTGACCTGCGCCCGATCGACTTACTCGACACCATCACCGCGCCGACGACCGTCATCGTCGGAGACCGCGACGTGCCTTGCTTCGTGGAAATGTCCGCCGTCCTCGCGAGCGGCATCCCTGGCGCGCGCCTCGTGACTATCCCCGGCGCCGGCCACATGACGCCCATGGAGGCGCCCGACGCTTTTCTGCGTGCGCTCCACGACGCACTCGTGCGCGGAAGTTCAACGGTTCACCCCTAGTAGGCCGTGCGGCGAAGCCGTAGCCTCTGCTCACCTCGCTGAGCTCTCCTCAAATGCGAGGCTCCCTGAAACGCGCGGCTCCCCTGAAAGGCGGCGCACATGTTTGTTCAGATCATCCAGGGCACGGTGACCGATCCTGACGCCTTGCAGCGGTCGGTGGAACGGTGGCGCAAGGAGATCAAGCCTGGCGCGCATGGTTACCTGGGCTCGACGGGCGGGGTCACGCCTGACGGCCGAGGCATCACGATGGTCCGCTTCGACTCCGAAGCCGACGCCCAAGCCAACAGCGATCGCGCCGAGCAAAGTGCCTGGTGGAACGAGGCGTCCAAGGCCTTCGGCGACGACGTCACGTTCCACAACGCCAGCGAGGTCGAGATCATCCTCGGCGGTGGCAACAACGCAGCGGGATTTGTTCAGGTCCTGCAGGGACGTACCAACAATCAGGAGCAGATGCGCGCAACAGGACGCGCCATTCAAGATGAGTTGCACGCGCTGCGTCCCGACATCCTTGGCGTCGTTGTCGCGTTCCACGGCGACGGCGGATTCACTCAGGCCATCTACTTCAGTTCGGAGGAAGCCGCGCGGGCTAGCGAGAAGGCCCTCGGGGACAACTCCGAGTTGGGTCAGCGGTTGCGGGAGACCATCGAGGGCGACCTGACGTTCTTCGACCTGAAAGAACCTGACTTCGACTGACGGGCGATGCTCACCGGCACCCGGGCTGTTCAGGTGCCGGTGAGCCAGCCGAATCCCCATGGCGGGAGTTGAATGCGGCCGGCGTCGATAATCAACTCGCCCGTGGTGGAGTGCACGTGGCGAGCAGCGTGTAGGCCAGCGCGCGCTATTACCTCTGCGTCGACGTCTTGCGTGAGGTCGCTGAAGTTCGTCAGTGCAAGGAACGGAGCGCTGCGTGGATGCGCACGTCGATACGCCAGCACGCTGTTGAGCTCGGTCGGCAGGATCTCGGTCTCGCCCCCCGCACGTAGCGCGAGTAGCGATCGGCGTGCATCGGCCAACCTGCGAAGCGCTGCGAAAGCCTTACCTTCCAGCGTTTTTACGTCACCACGGCGATTGGCAGCAACCCAGTCCATCGCCGGCCGATGCATCCACCGGTTGTCGTCGGCGTGCGCCAGATCGTCGTCCCACTGCTCGTCGTTGCGCATCGCGAGTTCATCACCCATGTAGATCAGCGGGATCCCGCCGAACGAGAACACCACGGCGTACATCGACTCGAGCCGTCGTAGAGCCAGCGTCAGTTGGTGCTCGTCGCCCGAGGCCAGCGCGCTCTCGATGCCGCACAACGACGCCGCACTACCGCTGATGCGGGCATCGCCGGTTGCTTCGTTTTCCTGGAACAACGCACCGCGCGCGAAAGACGACGGAAAGCTGCCGCTGTAGTAATCGTTGAGAAAACGGCGGTGGCTGAACCCATCGAGCCCGACCGCCCCGGCGTCCTCATCAGACACTGCCCATCCGATGTCGTCGTGGCAGCGCACGTATGTGACCCACGACGTCGACTGCGGTGCGGGACGGCGGCGCGCCAAGGCCTGTTCGGCGAGGCGGACGTCGCGGCTGGCCAGCGTCGACCACAACATCACCATGAGTTGGTTGTCGTAAGCCAGATCGCACTCGGGCTGATAGCGGTCGTGCGCGCCGAGGTATTGCACGAGCATGTCGGGGCTGACAATTGCCTCGGCCTTCAGCGCGAGACCCGGTGCGGCGAGGCCGGTAAGCGCCCGAAACGCCTGCACCAGCAGGTGCGCTTCTGGCTGGTTCTGACAGTCGGTACCCATCCGCTTCCAGAGGAACGGAACGGCATCGAGGCGCAGCACGTCGATGCCGCGGTTCGCCAGGGCGAACATGGTGCCGAGCATCGCCCGGAACACGATGGGATTCGCATAGTTCAGGTCCCACTGGAATTCGTGGAACGTCGTCCATACCCAGCCGAGCCCTGCGACCTCGGTGAAGCTGCCCGGTGCCATGTCGGGAAAGACCTCGGGCAACGTGCGTTCGTACGCGTCGGGCAGGGTGCGGTCTGGGAAGACGAGGTAGCAGTCACGGTAGATCGGGTCGCCGGCCAGTGCCTGCTGCGCCCACATGTGCTCGCGAGCCGTGTGGTTAACGACAAGGTCGATGCACAGCGCGATACCGCGGTCGTGCAGGTCCTCCGCGAGGGCCTGCAAGTCGGCCATCGTGCCGACGCGAGGATCGACCTCGTCATAGTCCTGCACGGCGTAGCCGCCATCATTCTCACCGGCGCGCGGCTTGAGTAACGGCATCAAGTGCAGGTACGTCACGCCAAGTTCGACCAGGTAGTCGAGATGCTTGGCCACTCCCTCAAGCGACCCCGCGAACCGATCGGCGTATGCGACGTAACCGATCATGCGCGAGCGCTGGAACCACGCCTGGTCGATCTCGCGCCGGCGGTCGAGGATGCGAAGCCTCTCGGGACGCGCGGCCGCCGCGTCGATCGCATCGGAGACCAGGTCGGTGACGAGTTCGTCGATGTCGACGACGTCGCCATACAGCGCTCCGAGTGGTTCGCGGATGTCGAAGATGGCCTTCTCGAGACGGGCCAAGAACGCATCCGCCTCCCGCGCACCAAGCCGTTCACGCGCCAGGCTCTCGATCACGACAGCCACCGTACTGGCTGCGGCGACCGAGGTTGATCACGTTAGGGCCTAACCGGACGAACGGCGGGTGGCTGCGGGACGGCGGGAGGGCAAGCCGATGTGCGGAGCGAGGCTAGCGCCGCCGCCGCCAGCGCGACGACGGCCAGCACCGCGACGCAGGTCTGAAAGCCAACTGTCACGGCATGCGGCGACGCGTGCAGTCGCTCTGCTTGCCGCAGTCCGAGAACCAACCCGGTGACTGCTACCCCGATCGCGGTGCCAAGCCCACGGGTCAGGTTGAGGATTCCGCCCGCCATTCCCGAGTGCTCACGCGGCGCAGCCGCCATGATCGCTGCATTGTTCGCCGGCGTAAACAGGCCGAGACCGACGCCCACGGCGGCAAGCAACACAACGATCGCCTCCGACGATCGATCGGCAAACGCGAGCGCGCCGAGCGATGCACCGACCAGGACCATGCCTGTCACTGTCGGAATCCGCGCACCGATCCGATCGCGTGCGCGACCGGCGAACGGTGCCACGATCGCGAGCGCGATCGGCAACACTCCGAGTTCGAGACCGGCGCGTGTCGGCGACAAGTGCCGCGCGTGTTCGAGAAAGAAGGGGACGACGAAGAGCACCCCGAACAACACCAGGTAGCTGAGGAGACCCGACGCTATGCCGGCGGTGAAGTCGAGGTTACGAAACAGTCGAAGGTCGATCATCGGCGCACTCGTGCGGTGCTCGCGCCGGACAAAGAGGCCAACGAGAACAGCGGCGAAAAGCAGCAGCACGGGCGTCAGAAATCCTGAGTTAGCGGCAATATTGAGCGCCAGCAAGAGCGTGACGATCGCGGGTGCGAAGAGTCCCAGACCCTCCCAATCGAATCGCACCCGCGGCGCGAGGTGCCGCGAGCGCGGCAGCAGCAGCCAAGCCAGCACCAATCCGATCGCCCCGACCGGACCGTTCAGAAAGAAGATTGACCGCCAGCCCGCAATGCCGATCAGCAATCCGCCCACGGTGGGTCCGAGGGCAAGACCGATCGCTTGCGCCGCGCCCTGGATGCCAATGGCTCGACCGAGGTTGGCCTTCGGGATCGCGGTGGCAATCAACGCCACCGAGTTTGCCTGCAACATCGCCGCGCCAAGCGCCTGCACAACACGAAAGCCGATCAGGACCCCCAAGTTTGGCGAGAGCCCGCAGCCGATCGACGCCAAGGTGAAAATCGCGAAGCCGTAGGTATAGAGCAGCTTCCGGCCGATCATGTCGGCAAGCCGGCCAACCGCCGTGACACTCGCTATCAGCACGAGCAGGTAGCTCAGCGCCACCCACTCGACGCTAGCGAGGCTGGCGTGAAACTGCTGCTGCAACGTTGGTAGGGCGAGTGTGACGATCGATGCGTCGAGCTGGCCGAGGAACGCGCCGATGCTGACCGTGACAACGACCAGCCACGGAGCGTTGGGCCAGTTGCGAATCGCCGCCGGCCGACGAGGCTCGACGACCAGACGCTGCCAGCCGCGCGGCTCGTCATCTGTGCCGCTTCCCGTCACGCTCCCAAAGTACACCGGTTACCGAATATTTCGGGAGGCGGTATATACGACTAGGTGGGTGCCTCAACCTGACACCCAAACGCCGACCGACGCCGAGGCATTAACCGACGTGGTGAACCGGCTGCGTCGGGTCCTACGGGCCGGCATCCGCACCGACTATCCGTGGGAGACGCTGCCCATGGCGCAAATCGAGCTCCTGCAGTGCCTGCGCGACCACGACCCAGCTGGCATCAGGGTCGGCGAAATCTGCACCACTTTGCATCTCGCGCCTGCCACCACCAGCGGGCTCGTGCAGCAGCTCGTCGAAGCGGGCACTGCGACGCGAGATCCGGATCCCGCTGATCGACGCGTTGCCATAGTGAGGCTGACGAAGGCCGGACGACGGCAGCTACAGGGCTGGCAGCAGGCTCACGAGAGGCGACTGGGCACGGCCTTGGCACAACTGTCGGTCGCACAACGGGCGGCGATACGCGCCGCCGTCCCCGCATTGGCTGTTTTGGTCGACAAGCTCAGCCAAAGCTGACGGCTACTGAAGCGCGATCCATAGCCCAAGGGCGGCAGCGGCGAGCCCGATCGCGAGGCTGGCGACGACATTCGCGGTCGCCTCGAGGAGTGCCCCGGATTCGCCGAGTGCGATGGTCTCCCACATCCAGGTTGAGAACGTCGTGAATCCCGCGCAGAAGCCGCTGCCGATAATCGTCGCTGCCGTCACAGAAAGCCCGTGGTGCGCAGCCAAGCCCGTCGTCAAACCAAGGACGAACGAACCGACGACGTTGATGAGGAACGTGCCCCACGGAAACACGCTGTCGTGGCGATGTGAGATCACCTGATCAGCAACGTAGCGGCAGACCGCGCCGACGCCAGCCACCCCAGCCACCGCGAGACCAAGAAGCATCAGCGGCGTCCGACCGCGGGAGCGAGCATCTCGACGGGTCTCATCGTGATCAGACCCGCTTCGCCCACCAGTTCTTGCACGTCGGGCAGGAACTCACGTATCCGCGCCTCGCTATCGACGATCACGATGATGACCGGCATATGTGCGCCGAAGTCGAAGATGCGTGCCTCGTGCACGTCATGGGAGTGACCGAAGCCCTCGATGCCGCGAAACACGCTCGCACCTGCGAGCCCGTTCTTGTGCGCGCGGTGGACGATTTCGCTGTAGAGCGGCGCGCGGTGGAACCGCGCGTTTTCACCCACCAGCACCGTCATTTCCAGATGCGGACCGTAAGTCACGAAGGCGCTCCTTCCGGGCTACGTGTCTGACGCCGTTTCGCGCTAATAGCGCGTCCACCTGCGAGCCCTAGCGAGGCAGCGACCAAACCACCGAAAAGGCTGCCGAGTGTGTAGACGATCGCCAGCATCGGATGGCCGTGCGCGAGCAAGTGGTCGGTGGCGGTGGCCAACGACGAGAACGTCGTGAACGCACCGATGAATCCGGTGCCGAGCGCCGGCCGCACGTACCTGGTCGGTGGAAAGACTTCGAGGACCAAGACAAGCAGCAGCGACAGCGCAAACGCGCCCGAGAGGTTGATCGCGAAGATGTCCCACGGGAACCCGTTAACGGCGGCCGGTGCGGCGAGACCGATGCCGTAACGGGCGCCGCCCCCCAGAACGCCACCGAGAAAGACGGCAAGCAGGACGCCGGGTGCCAACCGTGGCCACCGCGACACCGGCCGCCGACGAGGTGGGCTTTGCGACTCGTCGATATCCGGATCGATCGGCAGGGCGCGCAAGCCACCGACCGGATCGGGAGTCGCGCGGCTGTGCTTGTCGCTCACCGCGCTGACCCCCTCTGAGACGCCCAAGAGCCATTATGTTGATATCCGCGATGAGCAGCTTCGAACGACCCAGCCAACTGACGATCTACGTATGCGACAACGCGGTTCACCACCACAAGCCGTTGTGTGACGTGATCGTGCATCGGGCGCACGAGGCCGGACTCGCCGGAGCCACCGTCTTGCGTGGCATCGAAGGATTCGGACGCGCCGGCGACATCCACACCACCCGGATTCTCGACGTCTCGGACCATCTGCCGATCTCGATCGTCATCGTCGACGACGACGCCAAGCTGCGTGACTTCGTCCATCGAAACGATGATTTGCTGCATGGCCGACTGGTCACACTGGACCAACTCGAGATCTACCCGGCGGCGACGCGGACGTGAGACCAGCATCTGCAGGTGGGACATCGCCGTGCTACCTCTCCGTAGAGAAGTAGGAGCCATCGGCCAAGTGGCGGTTCGACAAGCGGGCGAGCTCCATCGCCACCACGACTCTAACCCAGCGCATCAGACCCGGCGCGCCTTAACCCAGCTGCCCCCACCCGTAGGCGTGAGCGCCTGCAGGATATATGTTAACGCTCTCATGTTCGGTATTTGACGGTCGAGGACGACCCGAAGGGTTGGATATGGCTAGGCAGCAGGGCGAGTTGTGGTTCCTGACGGGGAGCCAGGACCTGTACGGCGAGGAGACGCTCGCTCAGGTGGCCGCGGGTTCGCAGCAAATCGCGGCCGGCCTCGACGGGTCGGGTCTGATCCCGCTGCCGATCGTCTGGAAGCCCGTGCTGACCAGCGCGGAGGCGATCCGCCAAGCCTGCGTGGCTGCGACAGCCGATCCCCAATGCGTCGGCGTCATTACGTGGATGCACACGTTCTCGCCAGCGAAGGCCTGGATTGCCGGCCTCGATGCGCTGCGCAAGCCCTTGCTGCACTTCCACACCCAGACAAACATGTCGCTGCCGTGGGCTGAGATCGACATGGACTTTATGAATCTGAACCAAGCGGCCCACGGCGATCGCGAGTTTGGGTTTATCGAGACCCGGATGAGACTGCGACGCAAGACGGTCGTGGGCCATTGGTCGGACACGCGCGCCGTCAGCCGCATTGCCGACTGGGCAAGGGCGGCGATCGGATGGCAAGCCGCGCACGACATGCGACTGGTCAGATTCGGCGACAACATGCGCGATGTGGCCGTGACGGAAGGCGACAAGGTCGAGGCCCAGCTCCGGCTGGGGATGTCGGTGAACACATACGGCGTCAACGACCTCGTGGCCGTTGTCGACGCCGTTTCCGAATCTGACATCGACGCGCTCGTTGCTGAATACGAGACTTCGTACAGGGTGGCGCCGTCGCTCCTGACAGGTGGCGAACAAGCCGACTCGCTGCGGTACGCCGCGCGCATCGAAGCAGGACTACGCAAATTCCTCGAGGACGGCGGGTTCACCGCGTTCACGACAAACTTCGAGGATCTCGGTGGCTTGCGGCAGTTACCAGGACTCGCTGTTCAACGACTCATGGCGGAAGGTTACGGATTCGGCGGCGAGGGCGACTGGAAGACGGCCTCGCTCGTGCGACTCATCAAGGTGATGTCGGCCGGCCTTGAGGGTGGCACGTCGTTCATGGAGGACTACACGTACCACCTCGGGCCCGGCGAACCCAAGATCCTCGGTGCGCACATGCTCGAGGTTTGTCCGACGATCAGCGGAGCAGCACCAAGCTGCGAGATTCACCCGCTCGGGATCGGCAACCGCGAAGATCCCGTGCGGCTGGTCTTCCGCGCCAAGCCGGCAACCGGCTTCGTGGTGGGGCTGATCGATCTCGGCGACAGATTCCGTTTCGTGGCTAACGACATCGAGATCGTCGAACCCGATGAGCCGCTTCCGCGGCTGCCCGTCGCCTGCGCGGTGTGGCGCCCGGAGCCCAGCCTCCCGACGTCCGCTGAAGCATGGCTGACTGCCGGTGGCCCACACCACACCGTGCTCACGACGGCGCTGCATTTCGACACGCTCGCCGACTTCGCGCAGATCGCTAACGTCGAGCTGTTGCGTATTGACGCAGACACGAACATGCGAGCTTTTGCCAACGAAGTTCGCTGGAACCAGGTCTATTACCGCGTGGCGGGCGGCCTGTAAGACCGCCCGCCAGTCAGCATTACGGCGCAATGGTCCAGTCCTGACAGCTCGTGGAGTTCAACCACTGCCACAGGTCTGCTTTGGTTCCGTTCGTCGTGCCGCAGTTCGTGTCATCGAGCACCATCCCGCTGTTCTCGACGACGAGCTCATATCGACCGCTTCCCGTCGGGATGACCTGCCACTGCTGGCAGAGATTGCCGAGCGACGACCAAATGTCAACGGCCGTACCGTCAGCCAGCCCGCAGTTGACCGCATCGAGAACGGTCGCGCTATTGACGTTCGTGATGGTGTAAATGCCTGCGGCGACACTGGCGAACTTCCACTGCTGACACGTGTTCCCGAGGGAAGCCCAAAGGTCGATGAGCGTTCCGTTCGTCTTCACGCAGTTCGTGTCGTCGAGAACAGTGCCGCTGTGCACATTGGTAATGCGGTAAGCGGTGCCGACGACCGGGAAGCTCGTGCTTGGTCCCGTGTAGCCCACGGACACGATGTTCGCCTGAACGGCGTTGTCTGCGGCGTCCGTCGGGTAGCCCGACGTCATGACGCCTTCGAAGAACGAACCTACGGAGCCGTCGCTGTTGTCACCGCCGGTACCTAACACAATCGCGCCCTCTTTGTGCATCGGCACGTAACCACCGATGTTGGGAAGAGCTCCGTTGTACCAGGTGGTTAGGCTCCCCGATTGCGAATTGCCTCCCTTTATGGCGTACGTCGATGTCCCGTTGTTTTTCTCAAGAGCAGTGACGAAGAGGCTCGAGTTGCCGTGGTTGTTGGTGTCAGAACCGTTAGCGCCGGCAAAGAGCCCGTTCTCGAGGTCAGCCTGAACCCACGGACCAGATCCAGAGCATGGCGCGAACCAGCATTCGGTGCCGAAGTTGATCGCATCCATGTGGCCGTTGCCTGTGTCGTCGCCGCTTGTCTCGGCGTTGCCGTAGTCGAAGCAACACCTGTTGTTGACGTGAGTGCCACTCGTCACCATGTAGGTGCCTTCACCCGTGCTGCCAGTGGCCACACCTGACGTGGCGTTGTCGCGGTAGCCAACCCCAGCCGAGACGTAGAGGCCGTAGACGGCATGACCGCCCGCCGTGATCGGCAGCGCCGCAGCGTTCGCGCCGAAGTCCTGTGCGCCATTGCCGCCCGGACCCTCGATCGTCAGGTTGTTGTGGTGCGTCGTCTGGTCGTAGATCTCGGTGATGTAGCAAATCGTGTTCGCACAGAAACTGTTCTGCGTCGCAGCGTTCGCGTAGCCGCCGGCGGTGAGGGTGGCGATGTTCGTGGTGGCGCCGTCCGAAATCCGCTTCACCTGGTACAGATTCCCGCTGTACGCGGAGAACAGCGCACGGGTGGTGCTGTGGGCGGCAACGCAAGGGGTGTTCGCGTTGGCGTAGATGTCGCACGGCAGGGTGCCGGCGGCGATGGCGGGCGTACCTGACGTTGCGACGAGCGCACCCGCCGTCAGTGCCAAGGTGGCGCAACAGGACACGGCGGCGGCTCGCCAGCGGCGGTGGCGCGCTCGATCGAAACTGACGAACCTCTTTAGACACGCAAACATGGGCATACCTCTCTCATTGTGGCTGTCGATTAGCACTGGTGTTATCGCTCACGTGAGAAGTGACCAGACACGCACGGGGCAGCATGAGATAACCAACCGGTCGCCAGGTCCAGGAACCCCAGGCAATTCGGGTCGGTGAAGTAGCGAGTCAGCTCGGCGCCGGCTGCGGCGGGAGCTTACGCGTTGATAGCGTTAACATTTTGCTGCGCAGCTACCCACCGCTCGTGACGATGGGGATAAACGGGACGCTACACCTGGGTATCACGCTCAGCAAGGTCCCCGCGGACTGCGCACGGTGTCGTTCGCTGGATCGCCGGCCCCTCGAAAGTCGCGGGCCGAATGTAACGGCCAGGACACGATTCCCGGCGGATCCTTGGAGACCCGTTGACCTAGGCGATGTTAGCGTGCACAGTCCTTCGTTGACGGCATGGGTGCGCTCTCATCAGGAGTCAATTCGAGTGCGCCGATGGCCGTCCGGAGTCTCTCTGGTGTCTATTGGCGGCAGAACGGTCGACCGCCAATGTAACGGGCAGGACACGATTCACGCCTGGCATCTCGGGAGGCCTTGACCAACCTGATGTTAGCGTGAACAGTCCTCGCCGAGGACCACACAGCCGTCCAGCACGACAGCCGAGAACGATCACATTTCGAGAAGGAAGGCACGCAATGACTGCACGGCGTTACATGACCGCGCTCGTCGCCGTAGGAATCGTCCTCGTCGCGGGTTGCTCGTCCTCCAAGAAGAGCACCGCGACGTCCCCATCGAGCGCGGCACCAGCGGCAACGACGAGTGCGCCGGCCCCCGCGACCACCGCGAGCACAGCGGCTTCTGCACCTGCAGCCGCTACCAGCGCCTCCGCCCCCGCGGGTGCAAGTTCCGCTCCTGCAGGCGCGAGTTCCGACATCGCGTTCAACCAGGACAACCTGGCGAAGCTCGACGCAGCACTGAAGACCGCGATGGCCGGTAAGGACCTCTCGCAAGTCAACATCGCGATGGTCGTGAACGTGGCAGCCGACTACTGGAAGGCCGGTCAGGTCGGCTTCTTGAAGGGCTGCTCCGACCTCGGCATCTCCAGCAGCAAGTGCACCTTCTTCGCCCCGCCGAACGGCAAGCTCACCGAGCAGACATCAGAGCTCGAAACGCTCGACTCACAGGGCATCACGGGTTACTCGATCTCCGCGATCGACCCGGCGTCCGCCAAGGGCACCATCGCGACGGACACCGGCAAGGGCATCTTCGTCCTGGCCATCGACTCGCCGCTCCCCGGTACCGCTGCGGCGGGCCTGTACCTCGGCACGCCGAACTACGATGCCGGCTTCGCCGCCGGCACTGCCATGAAGAAGGCTCTGAACGGCTCGGGCAAGGTCGCGATCCTGGTCGGTTCGCTAACGGCACTCAACGCCGTTCAGCGCATCCAGGGGTTCACGGCGGCCATCGGATCTGGCATCACAATCGTCCAGAAGCTCAACGACAACTTGTCAGCGGCCACGGCGACGTCTGACGCAGAGACGATTCTGGCGAACAACCCCGACGTCAACGGCCTGTACGGCGTGTACTCATACGACGGCCCCGCACTGGCGCAGGCGGTCGTGACGGCGAAGAAGAAGGGCACGGTCAAGATCGTGTCTGACGACTCCGACGCGCAGACGCTTGGCTTCATTCAGGACGGCACCATCTCCGCAACCATCGTGCAGATGCCTTACCAGCAGGGCTACACCGGCGCCTACATCATGGCGGCGGAGAAGCTCCTCGGTAGCGCAGCGACGATGGCGATCGTCAAGCCGTTCTTGTCGACCGATGGATCGACGCTGAGTTCGGGCGTCGGTACTCTCAACCAGGGTGACCTCGATGCCTACAAGGCACTGCAGGCAACGCTTGGTATCAGCTAACAAGAGCCCCGCTCGAGGCGAAAGCAATCACCAAACGATGAGCACCTAAGAATGACAACGTCCGACGAACCCCACAGCCGCGCGGTCTCCGCGCGGCTGTGGGGCGTCCAGAAGTCGTACGGCTCCGTACGAGTACTCGACATTCCGGAGCTCGAGATCTATGCCGGCGAGGTCACCGGAGTCGTCGGTGAGAACGGCGCAGGCAAGTCGACGTTGATCGGCACGCTCTCCGGATCGGTGTATCCCGACAGTGGCGAGATCGAGATCGGTGGGGTGCCACTCGCAGTCGGATCGACTGGGTCGGCAGCGAGCAGAGGCGTCGCGCTTGTCTCGCAAGAGTTTCCACTCGTGGGCCAGCTGAGCGTCGCCGAGAACATGTTGCTGGGCCGCCGTCCCCGCGTATCGAAGCGTCGCGTTCTGGTAGACAACCGGGCGCAGCGAGCCGAGGCCACGGCGATGTTGGAGGAGGTAGGGCTTTCTCCAAAGCAAGTGCCGGTCAACCGCCAGGTACGCACATTGCCTGTGCCGACCCGACAAATGTTGGAGATAGCAAAGGCCTGGGGCCGCGAACCGACATTGCTCATTCTCGACGAGCCGACGTCCTCGCTCGGACCGGTCGAGGCGCAGATGGTGTTGGGTCTCGCTCGCACGCTTGCCGACCGTGGCGGCGCGGTGCTGTTCATCGGCCATCGCCTCGACGAGGTGCGCGCCGTTAGCGATCGCGTTCTCGTGCTCCGAAATGGCCGACTGGTGGCCGACCTTCAACCAGCGCAGGCAACGGAGGAACGGCTGATCCGAGAAATGGTTGGTACCGAACTCGCCCGCCGCGAAGCGAAGGCCAAGCCCGACCAAGCCAGTGTCTTGTTCAAGGCCGAGGGCCTGACCGCAGAGGGTCTCGGCCCCGTCAGCCTCGAACTTCGCTCGGGTGAGATTCTGGGCGTCGCTGGGTTGATGGGCTCCGGTCGCAGCAGGTTGATTCACACCGTGGCCGGTGCTCAACCTGCCAATGGCGGCTCGATGGAACTCGCCGGTCGCTCCTACTGGCCGCGAGGCCCGGCAGACGGCACCGCCGCCGGAATCGCACTGATTCCCGAGGACCGCAAACAGCAGGCGCTCGTCTTGTTCGCCCCCATCCACTCCAACGTGACCGTCTCGATCCTGCGCAACCTCAGCAGCAAGGGCGTCCTCACACCGAAGCGCGAACGCAACGCGGCAAAGAAGATCACCGCTGATGTGAAGGTCCGGATGCAGTCGATTGACCAACCCGTCGGATCGCTGTCCGGCGGCAATCAACAGCGCGTGGTCTTTGGCCGTGCGTTTGCGACCCAACCGAAGCTGCTGCTCCTCGACGAACCGACGCGCGGTGTCGACGTGGGGGCAAAGGCGGAGATCTACGAACTCATCGACAGAGCCGCCCAGGAAGGTATGGGCGTGCTCGTCGCATCGTCAGAACTCGAAGAACTGTTGTGGATGTGTCACCGCATCGTGGTCATGAACCACGGACTCATCGTCGACGTCATCGACCGAGAAGACGCCACGAAGGAACGAATCATGACTGCTGCAGCAGGCAGCGGTCCTCGGGCACCGGGAGCACAAGCATGAGTGCGCAGACCACCTTGGAACCGTCGCCGCCGCGCGCCGCGTCACGCGCTAAGTCGACGGCTACGGGCCTGCTCCGCACGCTCGCGTCGTCCCCTGAGGCCGGTGTAGTTACCGCCTGCGTGCTGGTGTTCGTGAGCATCGGGCTGGCCGCGCCGAACTACACACACGTGGGCAACCTCCAGGTGATGGGCCGCGACCTGGCCCAGATCGGCATCCTGGCGATCGGTGAATCCGTGGTCATCCTGACCGGCGGCATCGATCTTTCCGTCGGTGGTTTAGCCGGCCTGGCCGGCATCATTGCGGCCTGGCTCAACGTGCACGAGAAGCTGTCCGCGCCGGTCTCGATCGTGCTCACGCTCCTCATCTGCGCAGCCGTCGGGCTCTGGCACGGCACGATGGTGACTCGACTGGGAGTGCCGCCGTTCATCATCACGCTGGTCACCTTCACGATCTCGCAAGGGTTAGCGCTCGCCATCACGACCGGCACGCCAATAAATGACATCTCGCCGTTGTTCAGCCGGATAAGTTCGTTCCACGTCGGCGACGTTCCATTACCCGCTGTCATCTTTGTCGCGATCGCGATTGCGGGCTGGTTCGTGCTTGAACGAACGTACATAGGCCGCCAGGTTTATGCCGTCGGTGGCAACGCCGAAGCGTCTCGCCTCGCCGGTATCCCCGTCGCGCGCCGTAAGACCGGGGCCTACGTCGCGAGCGCAATGCTTGCCGGCATCGTCGGCATCCTCATTATCGGTCGGATGAATGTCGCTGATCCCTCAATCGGTTCAAGTGGGTTCGAACTGACCGCGATCGCGGCCGCGGTCATAGGCGGGGTTGCTCTCACGGGTGGGGAAGGCAGGATCCTCGGCATCGCAGCAGGCGCAATCCTGCTCGAGTTCATCACCAACGGACTACTCGCGTTGCGGGTCAGTCCCTACGACCAGCAGGTCGTGCAAGGTGGCGTTCTCGGCGTGGCCGTCCTCGCAGACCGACTACGCGCGAGGCGCTTCGGAGCGCAGCGGAGATGATGTCGCCGCGGAGCGCAGCGGAGATGATGTCGCCGCGGAGCGCAGCGGAGATGACTACGTCGAGACGATAACCACGTCGAGAACGCGCGGTCCGTGTACACCTTCCACCCGTTTGAACTCGATGTCGCTGGTCGCACTCGGCCCGCTGATGAACGTGAGCGGTCGCGACGGATCAAGGCGGCTTAGCGATTCGGGGACGCTCATGACAATCTGCTCTGCATACACGACAACGACGTGGTGGTCAGGCACCAACGTCAGCACTCGACGTCCCTGATCTGGTCCAGCATCAAGCACGATCGTGCCCGTCTCGGCGATCGCGACGCGGCAACCGGTGACCACGGCGGAGATGTCATCGAGTTGTCCCGCACTGAGTGGCGCCGGATCGCCATCGACGTGCACGTCGCGGCCGACGTCTCGCCATTCGGCCGGTGCGCCGCGCGGCAACACCACCGATGCGTCCGGCTCGAGCACGGTC
Organism: uncultured Actinomycetes bacterium; assembly: GCA_963737705.1. Taxonomy (GTDB): domain Bacteria; phylum Actinomycetota; class Actinomycetes; order Acidothermales; family Acidothermaceae; genus PALSA-607. The sequence goes on along the minus strand of CAVTTP010000006.1, from coordinate 778,781 downwards.
TTCAATGTCTGCGTGAGGGCAGCCGCGTCGGTGCGATGCACGGTCGCCTGGTAGTCGGTGAGCCGGTCGACGAAGAGTGCGATAACCGATTCACTACCGGGTAGCCGGTTGGAAACAAGCCTGTAGGAGCGAGGAATTTCACCGGACGGCGGTTGCCCGGCGATCGCGGTTCTGATGCGGGTCAGTACCTCGTCGCGGGCGGTCACGTGTGCGGCCCGCCTTCAGACGGACCGGATGCGCCGCGCTCGCGCAACCACCACTCGCGAAAGGTCTCGTTCGGCGGGACTGGTAGGTCGCGACTTGTCGTCCACGCCGAACCGGGCCACGGCAGCGCAGTGATGCGACCACGACTACCGGGGCGAAGGCCGAGCAGCCGACCGAGTCGCATCAACCGCTCGGCGCGAGCGAATCGACGTGACGAGCGCATCGTCCACGCGACGACCTTCATCGAGAGCAGTTCGCCGTTGGGGGTCGACTGCGCGCGCACATTGTCGACCGCGCGAGCTCGCAGATGAACCAGGATTGACGGGATATCGATCTTCACCGGACACACCGAATAACAGGCACCGCAAAGCGTCGACGCAAACGGCAAGCTCGAGTTGGGATCATCGTGCCCATTCATCCCGGTCAGTTGCGGACTCAGGATCGCGCCGATCGGTCCCGGGTACACGGAGCCATACGCGTTGCCTCCGGTCCGCTCGTAGATCGGACACACGTTGAGGCAGGCACTACACCTGATGCAGTGCAAGGCGGCTCGACCGATCTCATCGGACAGTGCCGCCGTCCGCCCGTTGTCGAGTAGCACCAGATGAAAGGCCTGCGGACCATCGCCCGGCGTGACCGCTGTCCACATCGACGTATACGGATTCATCCGCTCACCGGTCGACGAGCGCGGCAGCAGTTGCAAGAACACCTCGAGGTCGCGCCAGGTCGGGAGTAGCTTCTCGATACCCATAACCGTGATAAGCGTGTCGGGCAGCGTCAGGCACATGCGGCCGTTACCCTCCGACTCGACGACGGCCAGCGTGCCGGTCTCCGCGATCGCAAAGTTGGCGCCACTGATGCCGACTTTGGCCGACAGGAATTTCTTCCGCAGGTGAGCACGTGCGGCCATCGCCAACCGCCGCGGATCATCGGTTAGGTCGGCAGGCACGTCGGGCATCTCGCGCATGAAGATCTCACGGATTTCCGATCGGTTGCGGTGAATCGCGGGCACCAGGATGTGGCTGGGCTTGTCATGCCCAAGTTGCACGATGAGTTCGGCGAGGTCGGTCTCAGTCGGTGTGATCCCGGCTGCTTCAAGTGCCTCGTTGAGCCCGATCTCTTGGGTCACCATCGACTTCACCTTGACGACCTCGCGCGCGCCGGTCTCGCGCACGAGGTCGACAATGATGCGATTCGCCTCTGTGGCGTCGCGTGCCCAGTGCACGACGCCGCCTCGTGCCGTGATCGCTGCTTCGAGTTGTTCGAGAAGTTCGGGCAGTCGGGCCATGACGTCGGCTTTGATCGCAGCCCCGGCGTCGCGCAGTTGCTCCCAGTCGTCGACCTCCGCGACAACAGCCGCCCGCTTCTCGCGGATGGTCGCGGTCGCGATACCGACGTTTCGCCGCAGCTGCGCATTTTTCAGCGCCGACCTCGCTGCGTGCGGGAAACTCTCGTCGCCGCGCAAGTTGCCAACACCGTCGGGTGCGTACGTGACCGGCTTCGGCAGACCGAGAAAGGTCGTCGTCACGAATCCTCCGTCGAAGCCAAGATCTCGGCGAGATGAACCGTCCGGACGCCGGTACGCAGCCGCGAGAGGCCGCCGCCGATATGCATCAGGCACGACGAGTCGCCGGCCGTGCAGACCTCGGCGCGTGTCGACAGCACGTTGCTCATCTTGTCGGCGAGCATTGCGGTCGAGACGTCGGGATTCTTCACCGAGAACGTGCCGCCGAACCCGCAGCACGATTCGGCGGCCGGTAACTCGACCAGGTCGAGCCCGCGCACAGCGCGCAGCAACTGCACTGGCTTGTCGCCGACGTGCAACGTCCGCAGCGAGTGGCAGGTCGGGTGATACGTGACACGGTGCGGGTAGTACGCGCCTACGTCTGTGACGCCGAGCACGTCGACGAGCAGTTCTGACAGTTCGTACGTGCGCGCGGCTACTCGCTCTGCACGCTGCGCCAGTTCCGGCGTGCCCTTGGCGCGAGCGACCATCGCATGCTGATGCCGGACTGACCCGACACACGATCCGGATGGCGCTACCACGGCATCACAGGTCTCGAGGGCATCTTCGAACGTCTCGACGTGATGACGAACCAGCGGAGCCGCCTCGTCTAGGTAGCCGCTATTCACGTGCATCTGCCCGCAACACGTCTGCCCAGCAGGGAACACGACAGTATGGCCGAGCCGCTCGAGAACAACGACGGTCGCACGACTCACGTCGGGGAACATCGCGTCACCGAGGCAGGTGGCAAACAGCGCTATGCGCATGCCGCTCCAAGGGTCTCGTCAACCGCAAAACATGACGCTAGCGCATGTGGTCAGACCACACTAGTCTTGCCCGCATGGCGGCCCAGCGCGAGCGCACCCACGAGCTGGTGGTGCGCCGGATCGAGGCCGACCTCGTCGACGGGCGCATCTCCCTCGGCGAGAGATTGCCCGGAGAGCGCGGCATCGCGGAACAGTTCGGGGTGAGTCGTGCATCAGTGCGTGAGGCCATGCGGGTGCTCGAGGCAATGGGGATCGTTCGCACGGCTGTTGGATCCGGTGCCGACGCAGGCGCGGTGATCGTGGCCGACCCGAGCCTCGCTCTCACTGCGGCATTGCGATTGCATCTCGCCACCAGTCACCTGCTGATCGCCGACATCGTGGCGACCCGGGTACTGCTCGAGTCATGGGCGGTGCGCGTCGCCGCTGCCTCGCCTGATCACGGGCAGTACGAGAAGGCCGAAGCGCTTCTCGACGAGATGGACGACGCGACGCTGACCCCCGAGGATTTTCACCGACTCGATGCCGAGTTCCACGTGGAGATGACTCGGCAGGCAGGCAATGTTGTCGTCGCCGCCGTCATGGCATCCCTGCGCGAATCAATCCAGGGCTACGTGTTGGCCGCTGTTCCCGCGCTGACCGACTGGCCGTCGATGACCCGCAAGCTGCGACGGGAGCATCGGCGGATCCTGGCTGCGGTTCGCGCCAACAACGGTGCTGGCGCAGCTGCCGCGGTCACGAAACACATCGAAGGCTTCTACCGCGCGACAGGTCTAGGGTCGTCGTCGTGACGAGCCAGACCGCGCTGGGCCGTGGTGGTTTGCAGGTCGGTCGCTACGGTTTCGGTGGTGCGCCGATCGCCGGCCTCTTCGAGTCGGTCAGCGAAGAGCAAGCGCGCGAATGCATGGCGCAGGCATGGGCGGCCGGGCAGCGGTATTTCGACACCGCGCCACACTATGGCGCCGGCTTGTCGGAGCACCGGGTAGGCGCGTTCCTGGCTCGCAAGCCCAGCGACGAGTGGGTTTTGTCGACCAAGGTCGGGCGGCTCATTGAGTCCGCCTCGTCCGGAACCCCTGAATCGGCCGGGTTCGTCGACGAGGCCGGTGTCCGTCGGGTGTTCGACTTCAGCCGTGATGGCATCCGCCGCTCCTTCGACGCGAGTCTCGCGCGCCTGGGCGTCGACAAGGTCGACATCTTGTTCCTGCATGACCCGGACGACCACTGGCAGCAGGCGATCGACGAAGCGTGGCCTGCATTGGCGGCACTGCGCGACGACGGCGTCGTGCGGTCGGTGGGTGCAGGCATGAACCAGACCGCGATGTTGACGCGATTCGTTCACGAGACCGACATGGACGTCGTGTTGCTCGCAGGTCGGTACACGTTGCTTGAGCAGGGAGCACTCGACGATCTGCTTCCGGCGTGCCTCGAGCGCGGCACATCGGTCGTGATCGGTGGCGTCTTCAACAGCGGGCTACTTGCGAACCCCCATCACAACGCGACGTTCAACTACGAGCCAGCGGCTGCGGAGGTGCTGGCGAAGGCACTGCGGATCGACGAAGTGTGCTCGCGCCATGGCGTTGCGATTGCAGCCGCGGCCCTGCAATTCCCACTGGCACACCCGGCGATCACGACGGTGCTCGTCGGCGCACGCAGTCCGCAAGAGATTGAACAGAACTCACGTTTCATCGAGACACCGATTCCTGAACAGCTGTGGGCTGACCTGCTCACTGCTGGGTTGCTTCGACCGGGCACACCCGTGCCCGTCCCATCACACCCCGCACCATCACACCCCACATCACAGAAACCAGTGAGCGCAGATTCATGACCTTTGCCCTTGCCCGTCTCGGAGAGGCCGGCCACGAGCGTCCGTTCGCCATCGTCGACGGAGTCGCGTCAAGTATCGAGGCCCTTACGCCTGACATCGACGGCGCGTTCCTCGACGGCGATGGCGTTGCGAGAGTGCGTGCTGCGCTCGCCGACGGTCAGCTGCGCGCAACCGACGCCGTCGAATCGCTCGGTCTGCGCTACGGACCGCCCATCGCACGACCAGGCAAGGTCGTGTGCGTCGGCTTGAATTACCGCGACCACGCCGAGGAGACGCACGCCGCGGCACCGGTCGAACCGATCCTGTTCATGAAGGATCCGTCGACGGTGATCGGGCCTGATGACGAGGTACTGGTGCCGCGCCTCTCAGTGAAGACGGATTGGGAAGTCGAACTCGCCGTCGTCATCGGCCACACCGGGCGCTACCTGGGCAGCGACGCCGAGGCCCTCGCGTGCATCGCCGGATACGCGATCTCCAACGATGTCTCGGAGCGGGAGTTCCAAATCGAACGTGGCGGTCAGTGGGACAAGGGCAAGAGCTGCGAGACGTTCAACCCGCTCGGCCCGTGGTTCGTACCGGCCGACGAGATCGCCGACCCGCAAGCACTCGGTCTGCGGCTTTGGGTGAACGGTGAGCTGAAGCAAAACGGCAACACCACGAACATGATTTTCGGTGTCCTCGAGGTCGTGCGCTACATCAGCCAGTTCATGGTGTTGCGCCCCGGTGACGTCATCAACACCGGAACACCCGCGGGCGTCGCACTCGGCCAGCCCGAGCCCAAGCCGTTCCTGCGTGCAGGCGACGTGCTCGAGTTGGAGGTTGACGGACTCGGACGCCAGCGCCAGGTGCTCGGACAAGCATGACGACGATGGATGAGGAGAGCGGGATGACGACCGACTTCGACGGCCTGGTCGCCGTCGTGACAGGAGGTGCGTCGGGGATCGGACTGGCGACTGCACGGCTGCTCGCGCAGCGAGGTGCGAAGGTCGCGTGCCTCGACGTGGCCATCGACGATCTCGACGGTCACCTGTTCGGCGTCCGAGCCGACGTCACCGACGACGATTCGGTCAAGGCCGCGATCGAAGCCGTCGTCTTCCGTTTCGGCGGCATCGACATCGTCATCAACAACGCCGGCATCGGCGCCCGTGGCGACGTGACTGCCAACGATGACGCGGAGTGGCACCACGTGCTCGACGTCAACGTCGTGGGCATGGTTCGGGTCAGCCGGGCGGCACTGCCGTACCTGCGCGGCTCGTCACACCCGGCCATCGTCAACACCGGATCAGTCGCGGGATGGGCCGGATTGCCGGCCCGCGCGCTGTACTCGGCGAGCAAGGGCGCCGTGCAGGCACTGACTCTCGCGATGGCAGCCGACCACGTGCGCGAAGGGATTCGCGTCAACTGCGTGAACCCGGGCACTGCGGACACTCCCTGGGTCGGGCGACTGCTCGATGCCGCGGACGATCCGGTGGCCGAACGCGCCGCACTCGAAGCACGCCAGCCGCTCGGGCGCCTCGTCAGTGCCGACGAAATCGCGCAGGCGATCGTCTATCTCGCGTCGCCTGCTGCGGCATCGACGACGGGCACCGCGCTGTCCGTCGACGGCGGCATGTACGGCCTGCGCTTACCCGCTCCACCAGCTACGTAGGCCGACCTTCCGCCCCGACCTTCCGCCGATGATCATGGGCAAATGGGGGTCTCCGAGGCCTACAACTCCCCCTTTTCCCCATGATCATCGGTGGGTTCTGGGCCCCATGATCATCGGTGGGTTCTGGGGCGGCATGATCATCGGTGGGTTGTGGGGCCCAGCCCGTAGACCTGCGCAGCGGTTCCGGCGAATACGGCGTCGACCTCTGCCTGCGAGCAACCGCTGACCGCATCGCTCACCACGTCGAACCAGCGCTGATACTCGGTCGTCACCGACGCCACCGGCCAGTCGCTGCCGAACATGCAGCGCCGCGGTCCGAAGCTCTCCAGCGCGTGCAACAAATAGGGCCGGACGGCGGACTCGCGCCACTCCCGACCAGCTTCGGTTGTCGAACCGGAAAGCTTGCAGACCAGGTTCGGCCGTTGCGCAAGTTCGGCGAGCTGGCTACGCCACGGCTCCCACTCGCCGTCCGCTATTGCGGGCTTGCCGAGATGATCGAGAACGAAGCTCACGTCCGGGCACGCATCGACTAGCGGCGCGACGTCAGCGCGCTCCAAGGCACGCACGCAGATGTCGAACGGCAGACCGACCTCACCCACGACACGCACGCCGTCAACGAACAACGGCGTCAACGCAAAACCCATACCCTCGTCTTGGATTAGCCGCCGCACACCAACCGCCAAGGGTGTCGCGGCCAACTGCTCGACGAGATCGCGGACGGCGTGCCCGACCTCGACGGGCGCGTGTACGACCATGCCGACGAGAGCAGGGTCGGACGACGCGAGGCTGGCGACCCAGTCCAGTTCCGCGAGTTCAGGCTGCGCGCCGGCCTGCACCATGACCCATTCCGGCGGCCCTCCGCTGGCATGCAAGTCGGCAGGCAAGAACGGACGCGCTAACTCCTCGACCCCGTCGAGCCACGGATACCGCAGCACGGTCGGGTCCCAGAGATGGATGTGTGAGTCGATCACCCGCGCCGGCGTCATTTGGTCGCTACCTCCGGCAGGCGCGCAACGCGATGAGAGTCAGGATGCCGCTGCGTGCGATCCCGTCGGTACCCGTGCGGCAAGCCAGTCTACGAAAGCAGCGGCCGACATCGGCCGCGCGATCAGGTAACCCTGCGCAATGTCGGCGCCAAGCGCCAAGAGGCGGGCGTACTCGGAATCGCGCTCGATACCTTCGGCAACGACCCGAAGCCCCAACGTGTGGCCGAGTTGGATGATCGAGCGCACGATCGCAGCGTGCGTCGGATCGGCAACGACCCGCGACACGAACGCGCGGTCGATCTTGAGTTCGTCAACCGGCAAAGCGGCGAGGTACGCCAAGGAGGTCTGTCCCTGACCGAAGTCATCAATCGACAGCACGATCCCGGCGTCGTGCAAAGTGCCCAGCGATACTCGGGCGGCGTCCGGGTCGACGAACAGCGCTGTCTCGGTGATCTCGACGATCAGACGGTGTGGTGCCACCCCTGACTCCGCCACAATCGCGAGCAAACGCGCCGCGAAACCGGGGTCAGAGAGGTTGCGCGCCGAAACGTTGATGGCGACTTCGAGGCCGGCCGCGGCCTCACCCCAGGAACTGAGTTCGGCAAGCGCGGTTCGTGCCACCCAGTCGGTCAGCGGGTGGATCATCGCGGTCTGCTCGATCGACGGCAGGAACACACCGGGCGGCAGCAACTCGCCATCGAGGTTCCACCGGACCAACGCCTCGACGGCGACAACGCTGCCGTCGGAGAGCAACGTCTTCGGCTGGTAGTGCAGCTCGAGTTCGCCGGCCGAGATGGCGCGGTGGAATCGAGGCAGCAGCGCAACGTTGGAGGCAGCAAGGTCAGGGCGATCGACGTACCCCGCGCACTTGTCGACGGACGCCTTCGCGCGTCCGAGGGCAGCGTCGACGCGGACCAGCAACTCATCGACGGACTCGCCTGCGACGGCTCGGTAGTAACCGATGGCGACCTCCACAAGAACCGGAACACCATCAGCAAGAACCGGTTCTGCGGCCGCTGCCTGCAACCGCAACGCCCAGGCGCGCAGATCAACGTCACGCGTGGTGAAACTGGCGAGCGCGAACTCGTCACCACCCAAGCGCGCAACAACGGCGTCGGTGCCCACCGCCTCAGCCAATCGGCGTCCAAGCTCAAGGAGAACCTCATCGCCGCGCGCGCGCCCCAACGCCTCGTTGATCTCCCGGAAGCGAGCGACGTCGACCAGCGCCACCGACGGAGTCGCCGCCGGATCTCCCGCGGCAGCGGCGTCGCGGCGCTTCTGCAATGCGTCGGAGAAGCCTTCAACGTTCAACATGCCCGACGGCACGTGGTGGTGAGCGATGTACTGAAGTCGTTCGGCGCGCTTGCGCAACCGTCGCGTGGTCGACGCGGAGATCGCACCCAGAACGATCCACAGCGCGAGCAACCCGGCGGCCAGTAACGCGTACATCTGATGCAGGCCGGCGGTGACGTCCTCCTGGATCGGCGCGTAGGGCAGGTACATCTCGAGCACACCGACCTGCGTACGAGCAGAACCGACAAGAATCGGCTGGTAGATCTCGACCACCCGCGGGCCGATTGGTCCCTTGTCGTTGGCATCGGTATTCAGTCTGCTGAGGGCGCTCACGACCTCACCGTGGGTCGCGTCGAGCGCCTCGTCGTCATCGGCATCTGCATCGGTGTGTCCACTACCGTCGTCGGACCACACGACGTCGCCACTCATGTCTCGCACCCGCAGCCGCAGCAGTCGGTCTTCACCGGAAGCGCGACTAAAGGCCGCCGCGATTGCGGTCGCAGCGGACGCGGGGATCGATCCTTCAAGCGGCGTGCTGCCAAGCGTGGGTCCGACGATGTCGTCAGCGAGCAATGAAGCCTGGCTGCGTGCTTCGGCCATCGCGCTGTTATTCGTGTCGGTGCGGTAAGTAATAGCGAGAACCGCGCCGAGCGCGACAACCGGAACCAGCGACGCGGCAGCATAAATCGCAAACAGGGGGACGGCGCGCTTGCGGCCGGAAGTGTGCGTAGCGGGCTCCGCCTGGCGGCGGTCCTGGCGCACGCTTCGCATGTATGGAATGTCGACCTCCCCTAGCCGGGGAGTTCGGCCAAGTGCGCGTTTTGGTTACGCCAGACGGCGCAATAGTCCGCAGTCGTTGTGCCCGATCGCGAGTAGCTCGAACGGCGGCGCGACCTAATGAGCGATGGTGCTGCCCGAATCAGGAGCTGGTCGCCTCTCGGCGAGAAGCTCGGCGCGGCTTCGGCGAACCGATCCTTCCGCGACGGCTGTAGGTGAGGCCCGGGGACACGGGCTCCCGATCCGGGCAGCGATTATTCATCGGCGACGCGCACGCCGAACTGAACGGCCATCAGTGGCACCCACGCAGCTAGCACCAGATGCGCGCACCGACGACACTGTGGTGATGCATCGGCTCTTCATCCTGCGGCACGCGAAAGCGGCGACCCATCCGCCCACGCCAAGCGGCGGAGACCACGAGCGGCCACTCGCACCTCGCGGCGAAGCGGTCCTCCCCGAAGTCGCTCGCAGCATTGCTGAGCAGCTCGACGGACAGCCGCTCGATCTCGTGCTCTGCTCGACGTCGACCCGAACGCGCGAGACCGTCGAGCTGGTCGCGCAAGCCGAACCGGCCGTCGCTGCCGCACCACTGAAGCTCGACAGCAAGTTGTACCTCGCCGACCCGGCTCGATTGTTGAAGTCGCTACGCAAGGTGCCCGCCGACACCTCGACCGTGTTGCTGTGCGGCCACAACCCCGGCCTGCACCAGCTCGCGCTCGTACTCCTCGGCGGCGATGGCACGCACGACGATCGCCCCGGCGATGACCAGCTACCGCCGCGGCTGCTCTATGACCTGCCGACCGCCGGGCTCGTCGTGCTCGATCTCGAGGGCAGCTGGACGTCGATTGGTGGCGGTCGGCGATCACGCGCGGCAACGTTGCGGGCGTTCATCGTGCCATCGGCGACGTAGGAGTTGACCGCCCACGCCACAACGGCGGCGGGCACCGACATCGGCCGCGCGCCGGTCGCCACCGCCCAGAGACCGGGCGCCGCATCTTCGGGCAGGTCCGTTACAAGTGCAGCGAGTTCGACCGCAGCTTTCATGAGCGCCAGCGGTTCGGCGTCCCCAAAGATCTGACCGACCTGGGTCGAACCGTAACCGCGGACAAGGCACCGGTAAGCGGCCGGCCCGATGCCCGCAACCAGCACCGCTGCTTGGGTGATCGACCAATCGCCGTCGAGAACGACGCGTGCGTTCGGGCACCTCTCGCCGTCCCGCCCTCTGGTCGCATCGACTGCCTGATCGATGACGCGGCGATGATGCTGCGACGCGCGGTGGGCGAGCTCGACCGCGGTCGCTGCGTCGATGAGCTGCGCGGGATCCCAGGAGTCGGCAAGGCGAGCAGTTGCGAGCACGACCAACGCGTGCAGGCCATCGTCGGCCGAGTCGACGGGCGCGGCGTATTCGAGGAGCGCGACCCGTCGTTCGACCTCGTCGAGTTCGGCTCGCCAATGGCGCACCAGCGCGGGCGAGACCAGGCCTAACCGGTCGGTCGCATCGTCGACGAGCTCACGCCATGCCCTCACGTCACCACCTCCCCTACGCTGGCTCCCGATCTCGGATATATCCGTTCGGCGTCGGCGTAAGCCGCCGCGCATGTCGTCAGTCTCCTGGAGCGAGTATGGGCACAGATCGAGCTCCAACGGAGGTCAACACCTTCGCCCGTTCGCTGTTTGCCGATCTACCTTCCCGCTATGACACGTTGGCCTACTTGCTTTCGTTCGGTCAGGACCGGCGGTGGCGCGCCGCGGTGGTCGACCGGATCGTTGCGGCGGATCCCAAGCGAGTGCTGGACGTCGCGTGCGGACCCGCCGGAGTGACGCTCGCCATCGCGCACGCATGCAACGCAGAACTCGTCGGCATCGACCTCACCGAGCACATGCTCCGACAGGGTCTGGCCAACGTGCAGGCCGCAGGCGAGGACGGCCGAATCAAGCTGGCGATCGCCCGAGCGGAGGAATTGCCTTTCGCTGACGGCACCTTCGACGCAATCTCGTTCAGCTATCTGATGCGCTACGTCGAGGATCCGGCGGCGACCATCGCCGAACTCACGCGCTGTCTCGCTCCCGGCGGGACGATCGCGAGCCTCGAATTCCATGTGCCTGGCTGGGCCCCCGCGCGAGTCGTGTGGTGGTTCTACACGCGCTTCGTATTGCCAGCCGCTGGAGGGTTGACGGGCGGCCGCGCCTGGTACCGGGTCGGGCGCTTCCTCGGTCCGAACATCAGCTACCACTACCTGCGCTACCCGGTGGCGGCCCACGTCGCGAATTGGCGCGCTGCCGGGCTCGAGAACGTCAAGGTGAAACCGATGAGCTTCGGCGGCGGCGTGGTGATGTCGGCGACTCGCCTTCAGCGTGGCTGAGTCGCAGCCCGCCTTCTACGGCAAGGGCCGGGGGGACGGCGGGTGGCGCGACTGGATCACGCTGCTGCACCCGCCGTACACCGCGTGGCACTTGTCCTATGTCGCCATCGGCGCGGCGCTCGCCCACCCGATCCGCCTCGATCGGCTTGGCTGGACCCTGCTCGGATTCTTCCTCGGGGTCGGAATCGGCGCCCACGCCCTCGACGAGCTGCACGGACGTCCGCTGCGCACCGGCGTCCCGACTTGGGCTCTTGTCTGCGTTGGGGGCACGGCGATTGCCGGCGCGGCCGTCGACGGCTGGTTTGTCGGGGGCATCCATCTGCTGCCGTTCATCGCTGTAGGGGCGCTGCTCGTGCTGGCGTACAACCTCGAGTGGTTCGGCGGCCTCGTGCATAACAGCGTCGGATTTGCGGCGGCCTGGGGGGCGTTTCCGCTGCTCACCGGCTACTACGCGCAGCACTGGTCGATCTCGGTCGGCGCGGGCCTCGCGGCGGCGGGCGCGTTCGGACTGTCGTACGCCCAACGTGCGCTTAGCACCCAGGCTCGTTGGCTGCGGCGATCAGTGCGCGATCTCGACGTCCACGGCACCCTGAACGACGGGACGCCGGTCGAGCTGACGGTCCCGGCCTTGCTGCGCCCTATCGAGACGGCCCTAAAAGCCGTGTCGTGGTCGTTGGTCGCCGTGGCCGCTGGGCTGGTCATCGCCGCGCGCTGACGCGGTCTCATCCACTCGACACGTTTTCATTTCCGGCGTTACGCCGGCAGATGCTTAGCGGGTCGGCCTTACGGGCATGGCGATAGGGATGACTTCCTCAACTCGTGTGACGTCACTATGTGCCGACGCGCACTTCTAGGCCTCGAGCCGACGCCACAGGCGGCCGGCGAGGCCAGGCGCTTTGTCGCGAGCGCGTGCCACCGGTGGGAAATCGGCGGCGTCGTCGACGAACTGACCCTGACTGTGTCGGAACTTGTCACCAACGCGGTGCTGCACGCGCGCACCCAAATCGAAGTCGAACTCTGCGTCACCGGCGGTACGGCGACCCTCTGCGTGATCGACCGTGACCCACGACCGCCCGTCATTCGGCCAGTCCGCCTCGACCTGCTCGCCGATCTCGACGCCGCTGGTCCCGACAGCGCTGGTCCAAACGGCGCTGGTCCCCACGGGGCTGGTCCGGACGGCGCTGGGCCCGACCGGGGCCCGACCGTCACCGTCGATCTCGGCGATCGGCACCCGACGTCCTACGTGGGTTCGAGCGGCAGCATCGCCGGGGGCCGCGGGCTCTTGATCATCGACGCGCTCGCAGACGAGTGGGGCGTCGCCGAGCGTGCAGACGGCAAGGAAGTCTGGCTCACGCTCCCCGTGGAATGGACGCATGAGCACGAATGCGTCTGTGACCAGCACCGATTCGGCAGGCCGGGTCAAGGATGCGTCCACATGACAGGGCCGTGGGACGCTCCAGCGGCCGATCACGCTCAGTAGCCGTGCGCCTGAAACGGCGCCCCGGGTTTGGCGACACGCCGAGGAAGTCGCAAAATACGTTTGGCGTGGGGCGTCAGTGGCGAAGTTCCGTACAGTCGGACAACCGCGAGCAGGGGTCGCGAGTCATAGTTCGGCGGGTCGAGTGGGCTTTGCATTGCGAACCCTCGACATGAGAAGAGGAGGCTGCGGCGCGTGGGCAACGGACTCGCTGAGGTCGGCTTCCTCGCCGTGCTGACCATCGTCGTCCTGCCCTGTTGCTTCTTCACCTTGCTGGCCCTGCTCGACCGCTTCGAACGCAACCTGGACCCCGACGCACAGACTCCGCCGACGCTGGTCAAGCCCGAACCGGTGGCTTCGGTGGTTGCCGTGGTTCGCCCACCTCGATGACGACACGGCCGGCGGGGACGTTGTGTCGCTCCCGCTTCCGATCGCCGTGGCCGAGGCGCCCGCCGCCGCAACCGGTTAGGGCGCGGCAGCGGGCGATCAGCTCAGATCAGACCTCGACCTCGTGCATGAGCGGGCCCTCGTCGAGCACGACCTGCCGATTCGGGAACAGTTCGTTGGGCTGGTCTACAGGTACCTGCGCCGCGGGCACGTAGGCCGGCAGACCGGCTGGCACGTATGCGGGCTGCCCAGTAGCAACGGGCGCCGCGGCAACGGGCGCCGCAGTAACTGGCGCGGCTGCAATAGGTGCCGTCGCAACGGGAGTCGTTGCGACAGGAGCGGCAACCGGGGCGTTGCGCTGGGTTGCAGCTAGCTCGCGCGCGAGCTTGTCGCGCTCTGCCACCAACTCGTCGTGCTCTTCACGAGCGGCCCGACTCTCCGCGCGACGGCGGCTCGACGCACGCCGCCGAATGCGGGTCGACACACTCGCGGCCCAGAGGCCGAAGAAGAAGATCGCGGTCAAGACGATCCCGGAGATGAAGATCTGCGCCAGCGTGTAGTGCCCGAGTACGTGCCCGAAGCCCTTGATGGCGAACGTCCCGCCACCCCAGTTCTCCGAAATAAGCACGCCTGCGAACGCGGCGGCTGCCACCAAGATCAGGAGGCCGATGAGAAGCATCGCGTGTCACCCTTTCGGCAATTTCGGTATCTCTGTCCCGAGTTCAGGTACCGACCCGTCGAACTTGCTCGAAAGCCGGTGCCCTTCGTATCCCTACCCTTTCTCGGCCCTCCAATCCCTAATCACGTGATGACCAGGGATGATTGCCTGAGACCAGCATGCCAGCATGACCGGGACGAATCGCCAGAAACGCGCATACAGACGACTACAGGAGTTGCTCTATGGGGGACGACAGCGAGGCCAATCTCGAGTTGATCGCGGCCGGGCTGCGGCGCGACGCCGAAGACACCCGACTGCACGGTCAGGTCGTCCTTGAGTCCCTCGCGAACGCGTTGCCGCCAGAACTGGCCCGCGTCGAACGATCGGGCGGCCTCGTTCGTAAGTCGAAAGTCGTCGGCGTGCACATCAGCGTCGGCGATCGCCGCTACGTGCTGAAGACCACGCCGTCCGGCCTCGCATCGTCTGTGTGCCATGAGTCCGGCGGCATCGTCATGAGCACCACGCCCGTCGAATTCGATGCGTGGGTTCGTGAGTTGCTGTCGGCGTTGTCGACCGCCGCCGGGCGCAGTGCGTCAGCGGCGCTGGCATTGCAGCAACTCGCCATCAACGGGACCAGCTGACCCTCCTATGCCAAACAGCTTCGACGATGCGCTCGCGGGCATGACCCCGGCCGAGATCGACGCGCGCAGCATCGCCGAACTCGACGCCGGCCGCCTTCCGTTGCGCGCACAGCAACGACTCGCCACGATGCGCGAGGACGCCGCATTCACGTCGTCCCTTTCCGTCGACGAGCACCACGCAATCAGGTCCGTCGGTTTCTCCCCCGTGGGTCAAGTCATGGGCACCTGCGTCGTGCACCCAGGCGCGTACGCACTCAGCATGTGCGGCTATTACGGCGGCGGTGGCGGCATGGGCATGCGCTACGCGTGGGGATCCGCGCCGATCTCCGTTGCGCAACAAGTTGAGGCAGCGCTGAAGAGCGCACGGCACTCCGCGGTCAATCGGATGGTGCAAGAGTGCGAAGGGTTGCGCGGCGATGGCATCGTCGGCGTCCGACTGACGATGGAGTCGTTCGTTGCGGGCGGGATCGAAGTGCAAGCGATCGGGACGGCGGTGCGTGCGGACGGCGACAAGCGACCGCCGCGTCCGTTCACGTCTGACCTCACCGGCCAGGATTTCGCAAAGTTGATGCTCGCCGGATGGCTACCCACTGGCTTGGTCATGGGTACCGCTGTGCTGATTCGGCACGACGACTACACCACCGCGTGGCAAAGCGGTTCGTGGAACAACACAGAAGTCACCGGCGTCACTGATCTGGTAACCAGCGCCCGCGAACGGGCGCGCGCAACGTTGCAGAGCGATGCGTCGCGCTTCGGTGCGCAGCACGTCGTCCTTCGCGATCTCGGACTCTGGGTTTTCCACCAGGGGTGCAGATCTGGCAGCGAAGGACACGATCATGTTGCCGAGTCGTTGGCGATCGGCACTGCGTTGGTGCCGCTCCGACACGGTCACGCCAACGAAGTTCCTCGACCGTTACCAATCTTGCGACTCAACAAATGACTGTGCGGCCGACAGATAACTGTGCGACCGAACAATGACTAGAGGAGATGCCCGATGACCGAGTCGACCGCAGGCGGCCTGCCCCAGGACGCCATGACGAGGTTGTCGGAGCTTCAGCCCGGACGACCCGGCTCGATCTTCACGTCCGACCTCACCGTGAACGAGTTTCTGCTCGTCAAGCAGGCCGGCTTCACTCCAGTCGGCATGGTCCTCGGTTCGTCGATCTATCACGTCGGCATTCAGGTCGGTCGGTGGAGTCAGAACCAAGAACTCGATGTGCTGTCGCAGGCGATGTACCACGCCCGCGAGCTCGCCATGAGCCGCATGGAACAGGAAGCCAACGTGCTCGGTGCTGACGGCATCGTCGGCGTCCGGCTTGAAGTTGAGTTCAAGGAGTGGGGCGCCGACATCGCGGAGTTTCTCGCAGTCGGCACCGCAGTAAAGGCCGACGATGGTACGAGTTGGCGCAACGACAAGGGCCTGCCGTTCACGTCTGACTTGTCAGGGCAGGATTTCTGGACTCTCGTGCAGACCGGCTACGCACCACTTGGCATGGTCATGGGCACCTGCGTCTACCACATTGCGCACCGCGGGCTCGGCAACGTGCTGTCGAACGTCGGCAAGAACACCGAGCTGACGCAGTTCACGCAAGCACTGTACGACGCGCGCGAGCTCGCGATGGAACGCATGCAGAAAGAGGCTGAAGAGCTGCATGCCGAAGGCATCGTCGGTGTGCAACTGCACCAGCGCAACCACTCGTGGGGTGCGCACACGACGGAGTTCTTCTCGATCGGCACCGCCGTTAGGCCGCTGCGCGCCGACCACGTCATCACGCCGCCATCCATGGTCGTCAGCCTCGACAACTAGCGCCCCGACGACCGACTGTGGCAACCGGCACAGCGATAACGCAGGACGCCAGACCGGGCCGCGCCAGTCTCGACGCGCTCGCATTCGCGGCGCCGGTGCTGACCCTGCTGGTCGTTGCGATCATCCGCAAGGGCGCGTTCTTTCGGCCCGACATCGTCGTTTCACCTGCGCTCACTGTCGCCCTCGCGTTGTCAGTGCCGCAGGTCCGCGACTGGGCTCGTGACCATCTCGCGGCAGTCGGCGCCGGGCTACTCGCCACCGCATGGTGGATTGGCGACGCCGAACTCTCGCAACACAGCGTCGACACCTGGCGACTGCCAGCCGCATGGTTGTGCCTCGCTGCCGGATACGGCTGCGCACGCAGCCTTTCCGCGGCTGCGCGACGAACTGCGCTGATCGGCACGGCCATCATCGGCGACGCACTGGCGATCGCCGGACTTGTGCTGGTCGGCGTCCGCTCGACGTTTTGGACGTTGCAGGACCAGCGTTCATTGCGCTTCGCCGGACCGTTCACCTACCCCAGCGCGGTCGGACTGTTCCTCGTGATCTCACTGATCGCGGGGACTGGCGTCGAGGTGCGCACACAGGTGCGGCGTGTTCTCAACTGCGTGGGCGCCGTCACTGTCCTCGGCATCGTCTCGACCGACAGTCGGGGTGCCGTCGTCGGGCTCGCGGTCGCCTTATGTTTTCGGAGCATCCGGCGAGAACTCGGTACGCCGGTGATTGCCGCGGTCATCGGCGCGCCGCTGCTCTTGTTGGGTCAGCGCACGCACACGAACCATCTTCTTGTCGTCGCGGCGGTCATCGTCGCTGCAGGTCTTGCTCTGATACCGGACGGCGTGGTGCATCGCGTCGTGCGCTTTGTGGCCGTGCCAGCAGTCTGTGTCGTCGGCTGGTTACTTGTGACGCAGCATCACGCCGTCTCGGGCTTCGATGCGAGTTGGACTGAGCGCGGACACATTTTGCGCGGCGCGGTCACCGTCTTCGCCAAGCATCCCGTCTTCGGCGCCGGACCCGACCCGACCTTCGCCGCGCACACCTTGACGGGTCAAGCGGGCATCGCATTCTTCACCCACAACGAGCCCGTTGAGCTGCTGATTTCGGTGGGCCTGATTGGCACCGTCGTGCTGGTCCTGTGTGCCGTGGTCGTCATCCGCTCACTGGCCGATGGCCGCGGAGCACTCGCATTGCCGGTGCTCGTCAGCGTCGGCGCGGCCGGACTCGTCGACTTCGTGTGGCACTTCCCCGCGCTCGGTCTTGCCGCCGGAATCGTGGCCGGCGCCAGTGGCGTGCGGCGCGCCAGTAACGTGGCGCCGTGAGCACCGACGCCTCCGATCCCGCTGGCGCTGTCGACTCCGTCGACACTGAGCAGCCCCCTGGGCAACTCGTGCTGCTCCGGCACGGCGCCACCGAATGGAGCACCAGTGGCAAGCACACCGGTCGCACCGACGTCCCGCTGAGTTCACTCGGTGAGCTGCAAGCCGCACGCGTCGCCCCGCTTATCGCCGACCGTAGCTTCGCCCTCGTTCTTGCCAGCCCGCTCGTTCGTGCGCAGGAAACCGCGCGGCTCGCCGGGCTCTCGCACATCGAGACCGACGCCAACCTCGTCGAGTGGGACTACGGCGGCTACGAAGGCCTGACGACGGCGCAGATTCGGGCGATCCTGCCCGGCTGGTCGCTGTGGCGCGATGGCGTGCCGGCCCACAGCAACGGGCAACCCGGCGAGAATGCAGCGGACGTCGGGCTGCGGGCCGACCGCGTGATCGCGCGCGTGTTGCCAGTACTGGGTCACGGCAATGTCGCGCTGGTCTCGCACGGCCATTTTCTGCGCGTGCTCGCCGCGCGATGGCTGTCGTTAGCGCCGACGGGCGGGGCGATGCTCGCTCTCGACACAGGCAGCGTTTCGGTACTCGGCTTCGAGCACGGCGCGCACGTGCTGTGGCACTGGAACTCGGTACCTCCGCGCCCGTAAGCAGACGGGCCGGTAGACAAATTGGGGACGTCTGCCGCCCCCGGAGGGTGGCAGACGTCCCGGATTTGGGGCTGCTACTTCTTCTTGTCGTCGTCCTCGCCGACTACTTCTTCTTGTCGTCGTCCTCGCCGACAGCGCCTTCGAGTTCGTCCGCGAAGCGCACTCCCGGCAGCGGGAACGAACCGGCGCCTGGAGCCGGCAACGTCACGCCGGGTAGCGGTGCCTCGGCGCCGTTCGGGTCGTTCTCGGGGTCGTAGTCGTCGGGCAGCCCGCGCTCGTTGTTTTCGCCGACCAGGTCGGAGTCTTCGTCAACCGGCGGCAGGGGCACGTTCGGGTCAAGGGTTGAACTCATGGCGCACTCCTCGAACTCCTCAGGTGTCCGCCTCGTACGGCGGATCGGTGCTGGTCTTACCCTGCCTGCATCGCAGGGGAAACCTCCTGGGTAAAGGAACCTTCACGACCTACGGTGCTGCACGACTCACTGCTGCACGACTCACTGCTGCACGACTCACACTGCTGGAGGGCGAGTGGCCGACGACGAGTACCCGGGCGCTCGGGCGTACGTACCGGCAAACGCCGACCTCGACCAACTACGCGCGGCCGTGCAGAAGTGTCGCGGCTGCCCATTGCACATCGGCACGACACAAGCCGTCTTCGGTGCAGGCCCAGCGACCGCGCGGCTGGTGTTCGTCGGCGAGCAACCTGGTGACCAAGAAGACCGACGCGGTCTGCCGTTCGTCGGGCCAGCCGGGATCCTGCTGAACCGCGCATTGAACGACGCTGGCATCGACCGCGAGCAGACGTACGTGACCAACGCGGTGAAGCATTTCAAGTTCACCCAGGAGGGCGAGGGAAAGCGGCGCATCCACCAGACTCCAGAGCAGCGCGAGGTCGTCGCGTGTCGCCCGTGGCTGGCTGCCGAACTCCGGGACATCGACCCTGACGTCATCGTCGCGCTCGGCGCCACGGCAGGAAAATCGTTGATGGGTAACGATTTTCGGGTGACGAGGTCGCGTGGTACCGCCGTCGCGTGGCCGCCGCCTGGCATGGCGGCGGCCGATCGGCGAAGCATCTTGCTGGTGCCGACCGTGCACCCGTCGGCGGTATTGCGGGCCAACGATCGCGACGAGGCGTACGCCGGCCTGGTAGCCGATCTCGAGGTGGCGGCGCGCGCGCTGGCCGGCGTACCTGGCCTGACCGAGCAGGCTCGGGTCAGTCCTAGGGCGACAACCGTTCGACGATCCATGGACCTGCCGCGTCGCCGTCGATCCGCCGGAAGCGCAGCCGATCGTGCAGGCGCGCGTTGCGGCCTTGCCAGAACTCCACGGTTGCTGGCGCAAGCCGAAAGCCGCCCCAAAACGGCGGGGTTGGGATCGGGTCGAGACCGCCGTACTTAGCGGCTACCTCCGCGTAGGCGTCGTCGAGTTCCGCGCGGCTGGCGACGACGTCGGATTGGTGAGCGCTTGCCCAGGCGCCGAGTTGCGAAGCGCGGGGGCGCGAGGCGAAGTAATCCTCGGATTCCTGCCTCGTGACCTTGGTCACAAGACCGGTCACGATGACTTGGCGTCCGATACAAAACCAGGGAAAGCACAGGCTGGCCAGCGGATTCGCCGCCAGTTCACGGCCCTTACGAGACCCATAGTTGGTGAAGAAGACGAAGCCGTCGGCCCCGACTCCTTTGAGCAGCACATGACGACTGCTCGGCTGCCCGTCGGCGTTCGCGGTCGACAGCACCATCGCGTTGGGCTCGGGGATCCCGAGCTGGACAACCTCGGCGAGCCACGCTGTGAATTGATCCATAGGGTCGACCGCAAGGTCGGCCTCGTCGAGGCCGATATCTGCGTAGTACGCGCGCAGAGCCGCCACCTGGTCGGCGTCCATCTGGAAAGCACCTCACAGAACTCTCAGCAGGACCTGCTCGTTCAACCCGCACAGTAGCGGGGACAATGTGAAGACCGCCGCGCGTGATCCTGTGGCCCGTGTACAGAGCGAGGAGTGCCGCTGATGTCCGACTTCGTTCCAGGCCTCGAAGGGGTCGTTGCGTTCGAGACCGAGATCGCCGAGCCCGACAAGGACGGCGGATCGCTGCGCTACCGCGGCGTCGACATTGAGCAGTTGGTCGGCCAGACGTCCTTCGGCGACGTGTGGGGACTGCTGGTCGACAACTCGTTCACGCCCGGGCTGCCGCCGTTCAACACGCTGGTGTTGCCGGTGCGCTCCGGCGACGTTCGGGTCGACGTCCAGGCGGGTGTCGCGACTTTGGCCCCGCAGTTCGGTTTCAAGCCGGTACTCGACCTCGACGACACCCAGGTTCGCGACGAGCTGGCCCAGACCTCAGTGACCGCGCTGTCGTATGTCGCGCAGTCCGCACGCGGCGACGAGAAGCCGGTCCCGCTCAGCGAAGTCGAGAAGGGCACCACCGCGGTCGAGCAGTTCCTGCTGCAGTGGCGCGGCGAAGTCGACCCGCTCCAGGCGAAGGCGCTCGACGCTTACTGGGTGTCGGCCGCCGAGCACGGGCTCAACGCGTCGACGTTTACCGCGCGAGTCGTCACGTCGACCGGCGCAGATGTCGCGGCCGCACTCTCCGCAGCGATCGGGGCGATGTCCGGCCCGCTGCACGGCGGCGCCCCGACGCGGGTGCTGCACATGGTCGAGGAGGTCGAGAAGACCGGCGACGCCGAGGGTTACGTGAAGAACCTGCTCGATCGGCACGAGCGGCTGATGGGATTCGGGCACCGCGTCTACCGCGCTGAGGACCCACGCGCCCGCGTGCTGCGCCGGGTCGCGCAGGAGTTGGGGTCGCCGCGTTTCGAGGCCGCGGCCGCACTAGAGCAGGCCGCCCTCACTGAGCTGCGCACCCGTCGTCCAGACCGCCCGATCGAGACGAACGTCGAGTTCTGGGCCGCACTGATCCTCGACCTGGCCGCGGTTCCTGCGCACATGTTCGCGGCGATGTTCACCTGCGCACGAGTGGCGGGTTGGAGCGCGCACGTGCTGGAGGAGAAGCGCACCGGACGCCTTATCCGGCCATCGGCTCGCTACATCGGCCCAGGCACCCGCCCCGCGTCGTCCGTCCCCGGCTGGGATGTAGCCCACAGCCACATCTGACCGGGCCACCCGCTCTCTTCGCCCGCTCTCTTCGCCCGCGATGATCATGGGGAAATGGGGCACTCAGGGCGTCGGAACACCCCCATTTTCCCATGATCATCGGGGGTGGTGTTACGACGTGCGCTGGGCGAGTGCGGACCGGACTGCGGCAACCACGGCGTGGGGTCGGCCCAGCACGTCGGCGGCCGTAAAGCGCAGCACCAAGTAGCCGGCCGCGGCCAAGTCGCTGCCACGACGAACGTCTCGCGCAAACTGAGCGCGGTCGGCGCGATGGTGATCGCCGTCGTACTCGATGATCACCTTGGCTGCTCGGTAAATGAGGTCGGCGCGAGCGAGAAACTCACCGAACGAGTTGTAGACGTTTCCGTTGACCTCGGGAGCCGGCAACCCAGCATCAAGGAGGAGCAGCCGAAGCAAGGACTCCATGACCGACTCTGCGGCTGGATCGAGTATCGAGATCAAGCCGCGTGCTCGAATGCAGCCGCGTCGTCCCGCATTCGCTTCGGCCGCACTCATCAGCTCGGCCTTCGTTGCAAAGCCGGCTCGCAGAATCGCGTCGCCCAGCCCAGCAAGTGCCGCTCGGCTCAAGACGGCCGCGAGATGGAGGAACGTGGCTGCCGCCGTCACGACACGAAGGCCATTGATGACCACGATGTCTTCGGGGCGCAAGTGCCTCACGTGGCCGACAATCCCTCGACGCTGCGGCACACAAGTGCCCACCCCAACCGTGACGTCTACGTCAGTCGCTTGTCGGGGAACGGGCAGGTTCATGAGGACTGCGGCCGTCCCGTCACTGAAGGCCGCGTCGGCCGGCAATATCAGACTCGCCGCGCGGCACCGGGCTGCCAAGTTCTGCACCTGACCCGCGATGTGCACACCGTGAAACGGCGACTCGAATCGCTTGCCGCGCAGTTCATCTCTGGTCAAACCCAGACCCTCGGCCTCGTCGGACCTAAACGCACTCGCTTCTGAGTCGGACTCGCGCTGTTGGCTCGACATCACGGCAGTGTGGAGTGAGAAGCACACGCTCACGCCGTCGTCCACAGCTCGACTTGCTTCGGGGCCGGTTATCCACCTGCGCCCGCCGTCCGCCGTCCGCCCCGCCCGCCGTCCGCGTCGCCCGCCGTCCGCGTCTTCCCGATGATCATGGGGAAATGGGGCACTCACGGGGTCGGAACACCCCCATTTCCCCATGATCATCGCGGAGGGGAGGGCGGCGGGAGGGGCGCGGGAGGGGTGGCGGGTTCGCGGTAGGAGGGGCGGCGGGTTCGCGGTGGGAGGGGCGGCGGGTTCGCGGCGGGTCCGCGGCGGGCAATGGGGCGGCACGCGGCGGCGCGGACCTGCGACAATAGGCACCGGCAGCGTCGCCGATCCCACCCGTGCAGCTTTAAGGGAGCCTTCCCGTGACCGACGCGACCGAGAAGATCGAGATTCCGGCCGACCTCAAACCCAGCGATGGCCGGTTCGGTGCCGGCCCTTCCAAGATTCGCCCCGAGTCGGTGACTGCGCTCGCCGCGGTCGGTGCCAGTTACCTCGGCACCTCGCACCGGCGTCCAGGCGTGAAGAAAGTCGTCGGCCAGATCCGGGCCGGCCTCACCGACCTCTTCGAACTCCCCGACGGGTACGAGATCGTGCTCGGCAACGGCGGCGCGACCGCCTTCTGGGACATCGCCACCTTCGGCCTGATCAAGGAGCGTTCGCAGCACCTGAACTTCGGCGAGTTCTCCAGCAAGTTCGCGAGTGCGGCGAAGGAAGCGCCGTTCCTCGGCGACCCGACGGTCATCAAATCCGAGCCCGGCACGCATCCGCTGCCAAGAGCTGAAGCGGGCATCGACGCATACGCGCTCACCCACAACGAGACGTCGACCGGCGTGATGATGCCGATCAAACGCGTCGAAGGGGCGGACGCCGGGGCGCTGGTGTTGGTCGACGCAACCTCGGGTGCGGGGGGCCTTGAGGTCGACATCACGCAGTCCGACGTCTACTACTTCTCGCCGCAAAAATGCTTCGCCTCCGATGGTGGCCTTTGGCTCGGCGTCTTCAGTCCGGCAGCGATCGCCCGCGTAGCAGAGATCAAGGCGTCCGGCCGTTGGGTCCCGACGTCCTACGACCTCACGACGGCGATCGAGAACAGCCGGCTCGACCAGACCTACAACACCCCTGCGCTCGTCACGCTGTGGTTGCTTGCCGACCAACTCGAGTGGATGAACTCGCAGGGTGGCCTGAAGTTCACGACGTCGCGCACCGCCGATTCGGCGCAACGGCTCTACACGTGGGCGGAGAAGACCGACTACACAACGCCGTTCGTGACCGACCCCGACATGCGTTCGAACGTCATTGGCACCATCGACTTCGACGAAGCGATCGACGCCGAGCAGGTCGCGAAAATCCTGCGGGCTAACGGAATCGTCGACACCGAGCCGTATCGCAAGCTGGGTCGCAACCAGCTGCGGATCGCGATGTTCCCAGCCATCGACCCGGCCGATGTCGAAGCTCTGACGACCTGCATCGACTACGTCGTGTCGAAGCTCTCCTGACGAACAACACCTCGATGAGCCCGGACGCCGACACCTCGGCGTCCGGGGGGCTGGTACGTGACCGCCTAACCTGGATGACGTATCTGCAGTTGGCGATCTACGGATACTTCCTTTATTCCTTCGCTCCGTCGGTGACGTTGCTGCGCGACGACGAGCACACCAGCCGCGCGATCTCAGGCTTGCACGGAACGGGCCTCGCCGTCGGCGCGATGTTGACGGCTGTGATCGCCCCGCGGCTCATCAGGCGCTTCGGCCGCGCGCGAATGATTTGGGTGGCGCTCGGCCTGCTCTCACTTGGCGCCATCATCTTCGTTTCGTGCACCCTCGTCCCCGTGACGATCGCTGGTGCGCTCGTTGCCGGCTTCGGCGGGACGCTGACGATCAACATCGCGGTCCCGATCCTGACGGCGCATCACCCCGGCGCCGCGGGAGGCGCGGCCGTCACCCAAGCAAACGGACTCGGGTCGGCCTGCGGAATCCTCGCGCCGTTACTCGTCGGTGGTGCCGTGTGGGCCGGCATCGGGTGGCGTGCTGGCGTGCTCGTGACGGTCGTGTTCGCGGCGGCCGTCGCCGTGATCTTTGCGCGCCGCGTACATCTCGACGAGATTCCTGCGGCGCCCGTCGAGCCGCACCCGCACGGCACCCGGCTTTCACGCGAATACTGGCGCGCGTGTTTCGTGCTCGTGATGACGAACGCGATCGAATTTTCGATGACAATCTGGAGTTCCGACGTTCTGAATCATCACGACGGGCTCTCGAAGGGCGCGGCAGCAACTGGCGTGACTGCGATCGTGACCGGCATGACGATCGGCCGGCTCTCGTCGGCCCGATTGGCGTTGCGCTACAGCGCCGACACCCTGCTGCTGTTCGCATTCGGGGTAAACATCGTCGGCTTCGGCGTCTTCTGGGTGTCGACGAATCCGGTCGTCGCGTTCGCGGGATTGTTCATCGCTGGGCTGGGCATTTCGCTGCAGTTCCCGCTCGCCATCACGAGAGCAGTGCGGTTCTCCGACGGTCGTCCCGATCTCGCCACCGCCTACGCAGCGCTGGGCGGCGGGTTCGCGGTCGGTGCCGCGCCGTTCGGGCTCGGTGCGCTCGCCGACCACGTCGGATCACACACCGCGATGACGGTGGTGCCGGTGTTTGCGTTGCTCGCGGCTGCAGGCGTCGCCACCACACGGCGTCCGCCCAGTACGGTCAGCGCCGCCGTCGCGCCACCGCTACCCATCGCGATCGGCGACGTCCCGGTCTAATCGTTCACGTTCGACGATACGGCCACCAGCGGAACCGACGGGCGATGCTGAGCACGATGCCGCAGACCACAATCGCCAGCAGAAACCATGGCACCCAGTTCACAACCGAATGCGAAGCGGACGTCGAAGGGGTGGGCGGCGACGCGGCCGATGACGGGCCGGGCAGCGTGCTGACCAATGCCGACGATGCGGGTGCAGGCGCAGGTGATTCAAACGAAGCGGACGACGCCAAGGGGGAAGTTGTGACAGGCAAGGGATTCTGAGAGCTGGTCGAGGGTGTCTGCTTCGGACTCGTCGTGGTGCTCGGCTTCACGGTGGGCTTGACCGGGGGAACCGGTTTGGTGGTCGGACGCGCCGTGGGTGTCGCCAAGGCTGCGTCGGCTGCAATCGCATCTGCGGGGAGCGGAATCCGATACACCGCACTATGCACACCCTCGCTACCGACGATGATCGACTTCCCGTCGCGCGTGAAGGCGATCGCCTCGTCCTGCCGCTGCTCGGTAATCGGGAACTCGTGCAGTTCGCCGTTAACGCCGGCCGACCAGTAGGCGCCGAAGTAGGTGAGCAGAACCATGAGCTTGCCGTCGGGTGAGATGTCGCCCGACGTCGTCAACATCGGCACTGTCCGCTGCGGCACAACGACCGCGAGCTTGTTGATTGCGGTTGTGCTCAACACGGCGGGCGCTTCGTAGAGCAGGCCGTCGCCGATCGCAGCCTTGCTGGCGATGAACATCCGGTGCGTGTGCGGATCAACCATCAGGGTCTCGGCATTGTGCGGACCGTCGGGGTACGCGAACCGGTAGCGGATCCACGGCACGTTCGCACTAGGTCCGCGTGGTTCGGGCACCTGGTACACATCGATCTCGGTGCGCTTCGCGGCGTTGTCGCCGATGTCGCCGAAGTAGAGCACCGGCTTGCCGCTCGCGTCGGTGCCTGTTTCCATGTCTTCCCAGTCGTGGGCCGTCGCACCCTTCAGCGTGTAGATCGCCGCAGTCGCGCCACGTGAGTTCACCGCGAAGAAGCGAGCCGTATCGCCACTGTCGTTGTGCGTGTAGACGATGCCGTCGCCGTAGGAGCTGGTACCCAGACCGCTCGACTCGTCGATTTGCGGATCGGCAAACTTGAACAGCAGCGTCGAGTCATTCGCCGCCGCGAAGGCACTCCCGGCCCCGATGGCAAGCGAACCGAGCGTCAGGGCGAGGAGCCAGTTCATCGCCGTCCGGGCTATGCGCACCATCGCAGGCTGTCAGACCATCCCGGACGCCGCCAAACCCTGTCGCATCGACGGCAACCATTCTGTACGCGGTACACGTCTAGAGTGGCGGGCGCACAAGACGAGTCTGCGCCGCAAGGAGCACCGTGGATGTGCGGATGGTAGGCAGCGGCGCTTCGACTGTGCCCGCCGAGGCCAGCTACGCCGACTTTGTGCGGGGCCGCACGCCTGCCCTCCTACGCGCCGCATTCGTCCTGACCGGCGATCAGGGCCTCGCCGAAGACCTCGTTCAGTCGGCGCTCGCACGCACGCATCTGGCTTGGGGCCGACTGAGCGAGCAAGGGAATGCCGAGGCTTACACGCGCAAGGTGATGTACCACCTGCAGGTCGACTGGTGGCGGCGCAAACGTGTTGCAGAAACACTGCCTGGCGTCATACCGGAACGGACCTGCCGGCGACGGCACCGACGCGGTCGTGCTTCGGGTTTCGGTCGCACGCGCACTCGACCAGCTCACGCCGCGACAGCGAGCGGTGATCACGCTGCGGTTCTTCGAAGACCAGACCGAATCCGAAGCAGCGACCGTTCTCGGTTGCTCCGTGGGCACGGTCAAGAGCCAGACCGTGAAGGCGCTGGCGAAGCTCAAGCGGCTGTGCCCTGAGCTAGCCCCCGAGCGCGCCAATGCCGCCGACGACGGAGGGACGCCATGAGCGACTTCGACGATCAACTGCGGACGGCGATCCAGTCCGTCGGCGATCGCGCTCAGGTCGCGGACCTGCTCGACCGGTCACTGCGCACATCAGGCGCATTGCGGCGACGGAGAGCCCTCACGGCAGTCGCAGCCGCGGCACTGGTCGTCGGTGGCATCGGTGCGGGCGGCTGGGCCATCAGGACGCACGCCGATCGCGACGGCTTCTCGCAAGTGGTCACGATTCCCAGTTCACCGGCGCCCTCATCGCCGGCACCGTCCTCGGCAGCACCGTCGTCGTCGTTGCCGGTCGCACCGTCGGCATCGTCATCTGTGCAGCCCGCCTCCGCGTTACCGTCGGCCATTGTTTCCGCAACTGTTTCCGCAACGCCCACGACACCGACGCTCGTAGCATTGCCGGTCGTCGAGTGTCCGACGATGTACGGGATCGCGAACCCGCCGTCCGACGCAGTGAAGTCGATCACCGTGCCAAGCGACGTCGCGTCAAGTCTGGCCAACTACACCGACAAGTCGCACTACATGTCGGTGGTTGGCCCTCGTGGCTGGCATTGCAGTGCCCTCGACGCCGCGGATGGCACTCAGGGCCTCTTTATTGCACCACTCGGAACGTCAGTAGCTGATGAACCCGGCGCTTACACGAAGGATCTCCGTGAAGGCATCGCTGCGAGCAGCGGCGGAGGTGCGCAGATGCCCTACTTTCTTACGTGCGCAGCCATGCCCGACCTGGGCGTAATCGGCGACCTCCCGTGCCCGAAGATTCCAGCTGGCGAGCGGTTCACGCGGATCAACCACACGACCGCCAACTTCACCGACCCACCAGGCGTCGCCGGTATCGGGGAGCCGTCGGGCGGCCCCTACACGGCACTGAGTCAGATCCGGTATTCGCCACCGCCGATACCGTCGATGGGTGATGACGCCGCGGAGATCACCTGCACGTTGCCGGCGTCCGATGTGAGTTTGTGCCAAACGATCATCGACGGGTTCCGACCGTGGGTCGACCCTATTGGCGACAAAGACGCGATCCAGCAGTGCTGGCGCTACTACTCGAGCCAGAACGCGGCTCACGTGTTAGTCGCAGGCTTTGACACAACCGTGGGAGCCGGCAACCACTACCTGGATGCTGTGTCAGGCGTTCCGAGTCAGCCACCCACGGTCGAGAAGGACGCCGACCACACCAGTACGGCCCCAGTTTCGCTGTGCGTTTTCGATGGCACCTTCGACGCGCCGGGCTTTGTGGCAACACGGGCGTACGTCATGGTCGGCACCGACGGAAAGTCGCTCTACCCGGCCGTCTGGAACGACCAGACGTCGACGCCCACTCGACCAGCTCCCTAAAGGGCCGCCCGACACCGCCAACCCACTCCGTTGGCGGGCGTGAAATGATTGAGAGATGGATTACACACATCTTGGCCGCACCGGCCTCAGCGTCAGCCGCCTCTGCTTGGGCACCATGAACTTCGGTCCGGTGACCGATGTCACCGACAGCCACGACATCATGGACCGCGCCCACGAACTCGGCATCAACTTCTTCGACACCGCGAATGTGTATGGCTGGGACAAGAAGGGCCTGACCGAAAACATCGTTGGTAACTGGTTCTCGCGTGGCGATGGTCGTCGTGAACGAACGGTTCTCGCCACCAAGCTCTACGGCGACATGGGTGAGTGGCCGAACGACGGCAAGCTGTCGGCGCTCAACATCCGTCGCGCATGCGACGCGTCGCTGAAGCGCCTGCAGACCGACTACATCGATCTCTACCAGATGCACCACATCGATCGCGATGCGCCGTGGGACGAGATCTGGGAAGCCTACGAAACCCTTCGTGCACAAGGGAAAATCATCTACGCCGGCTCGTCGAACTTCGCCGGCTGGCACATCGCGAAGGCGCAAGAAGCGGCGCGTCGGCGCAACTATCTCGGCCTGGTTGCCGAGCAATCGCTCTACAACCTCGCCGCACGCACGGTCGAACTCGAGGTGCTCCCCGCGGCGCTCGACTACGGTCTCGGCGTCATTCCCTGGAGCCCGCTGCAGGGTGGTCTGCTTGGTGGCATCCTGCGCAAGCAAGACAACAACCGCAGCAAGAGTGGTCGCGCAAACGACACGCTCGAGGCAAACCGTCCGGCCGTTGAGGCCTACGAAGCGTTCTGTGACGAGCTCGGCGAAGACCCGGCAAACGTGGCGCTTGCATGGCTGCTGCATCAGCCAGCGGTGACCGCTCCGATCATCGGTCCGCGAACGTTGGCCCAACTCGACGGCGTGGTGCGGGCGATTGAGATCAAGCTCGACGACAAGGCACTTGCCCGCCTCGACGAGATCTGGCCCGGCCCAGGCGGCGAGGCACCGGAGGCCTACTCCTGGTAAGCAGTACCCATGAGCGCGCGCGACTGGACGCCGGGCGATGCTGTCCACCTGCCGTACGGTCGCGTGCGCGACGAGCACGGCCGCGATGTCGCCGGTGCTCGGCTCGGCGCCGACGTCGTTGATCTAGCTACCTTCCTGGACGGCGGGGTGCTCGCCGAGTTGTTCACTGCAGGTCGGCTCGAGCCATTCTTCGAAGCCGGGGCGCAAATCTGGGCGGACGTGCGCGGTGCGCTGCTCGATGCCGTGAGCAGCGGTGCAGACGAGCGGCTTGAGGGCTCGCTACTTCCGCTCGCCAGCGCGACCGAAATGCTGCCTTTCGAGGTCGCCGACTACGTCGACTTCTATGCCTCTCGCGATCACGCCTCGAATATCGGCCGAATGCTGCGACCGGACGGCGCTCCCCTGAGTGCGAACTGGGAGCACATGCCCATCGGCTACCACGGTCGCGCAGGCACTGTGGTGGTCAGCGGGACGCCGATCGCGCGACCGAGCGGACAGACGAAGAACGCCGACGGATCGGTCGCTTTCGGCCCTTCGAAGCGACTGGATTTCGAGGCAGAGGTGGGATTCGTCGTCGGCGTCGGATCACCGTTGGGCACCGGCGTGCCGCTCGAAGACTTCCGCGCACACGTCTTTGGTGCCTGCCTGCTCAATGATTGGTCTGCACGAGATATTCAAGCCTGGGAGTACGTGCCGCTCGGGCCGTTTCTCGGCAAGTCGTTTGCGACAAGCCTCGCCGCGTGGGTCACGCCGCTCGATGCACTCGACGCTGCGTGGATGCGCCCGGCAGCACGTAACCAACCGCTGCAGCCGTACCTCGACGACGAAGGCCGCACCGATGCGCTTGATATCCAACTCACGGTAGAGATCAACGGAACGGTCGTGTCGTCGCCGCCGTTCGCGTCGATGTACTGGACGCCGGCGCAGATGCTCGCGCACATGACCGTCAACGGCGCGAGTCTGCGTACCGGCGACTTGTACGGATCCGGCACGGTCAGCGGTGGACGACCGGATCAGTGCGGCAGCTTGATGGAGCTCAGCTCGAACGGGCAACAGCCGGTCGTGACCAGCAAGGGGCCGCGAGGCTTCCTCGAAGACGGCGACACCGTCGTGCTGCGCGCGACCGCTCCGTCAGCGACAGGAAGGGTCAATCTTGGCGAGGTGAGGGGCCAGATCGTCGGCCATAGCTAACTTCCGCAGTGAGCGCTGGTTTGGCTTAGAACCGAGGTGGGACTTGCGGGGTCGCGGCCGGTGTGACCTACCATGTGCACATGTCGAGTGATCGGGCAACCGCGGGCGCGGTATTCGTCGCGTGTGTCGGCCTCCTGACATTGGCGCTCAACGCAATCGCCATACCGAAATCGCCCACGTTTGCGACCATCGGCGCATGCCTGTTGCTCGCGGGTGTCCTTGCGTTCCTCCTCTCGATCGGACGGCGGCACCCCTAGGGGCCGACCAGTTGATCTGGTCATCGACCGATGTCCGCTCTTGCGCCCGCGCAAATTGATGCAGTCTGCAAGCGGCAACGCGCGATAAGCGTCCGGCGACCGAGGTCCATCGCCGGCCATAGCGACGGCCGGTTCTGGCAGCCATCTCGTGTACGCGAATGGTCGTTGTCGGCGCTGCGCATATGTGACAACCGCGAGCGCGACGAGACCAGCCGGGTCAGCGCGAGCGAAGCACGCCGAGAGTCAAGCCGACCCCCGTTTTACACGCAGCCCCGAACGCACGATTCTGTCGCCGACCACGTTCACGTGAACGCCGATCGTCTGCCGATGAGCGGGCTGATTGAGGGAACGGCGCAGACGATAACGATGGGGTACGCCTCTGCCCGTCATCGTGGGCAGCGTCACGGTGGGCAGCGTCGTCGCTGGGGGTGACAGAGGACTCTAGGTGCGCATCTCGCACTGGGTTCTTGTCCATCCGCTGACTTTCAGGAACCGTCGTACGACGCTGTCATCGGCCGCCCCTGTCGTTGCAGTGCGCGAGGTCGTATGCACTGAGCGCCGAGTCCGCAGACTGCGGCTCACCGTCGTGTGCCGATCTACTGTCCTCGCCGAGCCGGCAACGTTGCATCCAACCGCACGCGCCGGTGTTGCCCGAGGGTTAAGGGCGCTCGACCAAGGGCCGGTGGCCTGCCGTCCGCTGACAGACCACCGGCTCGAGATGCGAGGCTTAGTCGTGGAAATATATTGGAGCCGTGCCTTCTTTCCTGTTCTGGCCGCTGCCACCAAAGTTGACAGTGAGAAATCCCCAACCTGCCGACGCCGAAACATTGTTCTGGCCCTGGTTGGCGTCGTAGTTGAACTCGGCTTCCATGTTGCTATTGGGCTGGTGCGCGCAATTGTCCCAGAAGTCGACGCTCACGTAGCCATGGTCGGTGTAATTGACGAAACCACTAACGGCGTCTTGAATGGCCCAGATCGGAGCGTGTGCAGCAGTGTTCGCGGTCTGCAAGTAACCACGGTTGGTGCTTGAGTTGTCATATTTGTACGTGCTCGAGTTGTAGTTGAAGTACTCCATGCAGCTCGGCACATTGGTCCAGCTCAGCGAGGCGAGGTCAACCGGCGCGCCGACACCGATCCAGGCGTCTGGAAAATCCCAGTTACCAACTACACGTACCTGATGCGGTGGTCCGAGCAGCGGGACGGTATACACCTGAACCGTGTAGGAAGGTATGCCGCCCATCGGGCGTCGCGCTTGGGCCGTTTTGGCGGCGTCGTTGTACTTCTGCGCTTCGGTCCCCGTGCGCGTGCCGGAGAACCGATTACTACTTACCTCGACATGCTGGCCAGTCAGTTTGTACACGTATTTGTCGATGGCGCCAACATCGTTGGAATGTGATTCCTGGAATGCTTCGATTTGTGCATTCAGGGCGGCGCTGTTCGCCACTTGCGGTGACCCTAGGGAGTTCGCGGGAGTGGCTGCACTCGCCGACACTCCCGTCGTCGGTATGACCACTGCGAGTATGACGCCGGTAATACCAAGCCGCCGAAGGTATGGATGTCCCATAAGGATTTCCTCTCTATTCATCAGATAGGCGAGGTGAGCTGCACGTACCGCGGGTACGTGTGTCGTCCTGTACGAACACTTCTTCGTGCCTGTACGGAAGGTTCCTAACGGCTCCGTGAACGATGCACATCAGCCAGCTCGAAAGCGGCGATGTGGTCCCCGTTATGCCTTGATCGTTATCTCGGCCCCTCCGATCGATTCAGCAAGTCGGCGCCGGGCCGACAGGGCAAGAGCAGACTGTCAAGCGTTGAGGTCGGCGACAACGAGATGTCTTGTATCGGACACTCGTTCGCCGGTCGCGCTCGCCGTACCGGTGAGCATGGAGCCGATCGACTAGCGCGCCGCTGGCTTCCTCGGTTCAGTGGCGTGGCGCTGTTGCTGCGTCGGCTTGCCACCCGTTGGACCGTCGCCAAGAAGGCCGTGCGTCGGTCGGCACGCGATGAGTCCCGCTTGCTCGGCGAACAGCGCGAGTTGGAAGCGACTGCGGGCACCCAAGTCCGTCTGCAGTTGGGCGACTACCCGTCCGACAGTCCGCACCGATACAGCCATCTCACGGGCTATCCGCTCGTCGGGGTATCCCTGCGCGAGCAGGTCTAGGACACGTTGCCGTTGCCCATCGGCCGTGACATCCGAGCTAGCGTTGGTAAGGCCGGGTATGGCGAGCGCGCGTTGCCACACGTCGTCGAATAGTCGGCAGGCGAGTTGAACCAGCGTCTGGGCGGTGGTCATGTAGGCGCCGCGGCGAGGGTCGTGCGCGACGAGAGGGAAGAACGCGACACGGCGGTCGTAGACCAGCACCCGCAGCGGAACGGACGCCGAGTACCTGGTGGGCGAGCCGGCGGCGGCCAGGTCATGAATGAGCGGAACGTCGGGGCGCGACTCGAGTTGTTCGGATATCACGCACAGGTGGCGAACGCCGCGCCGCGCCAGCCCGCGGTCGACGAATTCACCCTCAAGATGTTCCTGTTCAGTCGGCGGCCCCTTTTTGGGCGGCTCCAGGGAGAGGTACTCCGAACGGGTGGCGGCAGCAACACGCCTGATCCTGGCGAGCACCGCCGGGCTACCGTGAATGACGTCCAGACAGTCCTGACCCTCGGCTCGAGCCGCTTGGGCCGGAAGGAAGGTGCTCAACGACTCCCCCATGCCCGGCGACTTTACAGCCGAGTCGTGCCTGGCGGTATCCGTTACGTCGACGGTCTAGCCCAGCTCCACGCGTACTTGCCGTCATCGGAGGCCCGCCCGGCTTCACCCAGCTCGAGTGGCCGGAACGTGTCGACCATCACGGCCAACTCGTCAAGGAACTCCGTGCCAAGTGATCCCTCGACCGCACCTGGCTGTGGGCCATGCGAGTGGCCGCCAGGATGCAACGAGATCGAGCCGCGACCGATACCCGATCCCTTGCGCGCCGAATAGTCGCCGTCGACGTAGAACATGACTTCATCGGAGTCGACGTTGTCGTGGTAGTACGGGATCGGAACCGCGAGCGGGTGGTAGTCAGCCTTACGTGGCACGAAGTTACAGATCACAAAGTTGTTGCCCTGGAACACCTGATGCACCGGCGGTGGTTGGTGCACGCGCCCGGTAATCGGTTCGAAATCCGCGACGTTGAACACGTACGGATACAGGCAGCCATCCCAACCCACGACGTCGAACGGATGGTCGTCGGTCACGTAGATCGTGCCGCTCAAACCGCCGGGGCCTGAGCCTCGATGCTTGATGTAGATCTCGGCGCCACCCTCGGCGAGCAGCGGCTCCGAGGGCGCTCGCAAGTCTCGCTCGCAGTACGGCGCGTGCTCGAGCAACTGGCCAAACTTCGAGAGATACCGAAGCGGCGGCGTGATGTGCGAGTTCGCCTCGATCACGTACGTGCGCAGCGGTTGGTCGCCACTTGGCAACCAGCGGTGCGTGGTCGCCCGCGGCATGATGACGTAGTCGCCACGGCCGACCGTGAGCGCGCCGAACACCGTCTCGACCGTCGCCGCGCCGTCCTCCACATAGATGCATTCGTCGCCGACAGCGTTGCGATACAACGGCGAGGGCTTTGACGAGACCGCGTACGAGATGCGCACGTCAGCATTGCCCAGTACCAATCGACGTCCGGTCACTGCATCTGTCGTGAGATGGTCGTCACCGACGAACAGGCTGTGCAGGAGCAGATGCCGTGGAAGCAGCGGACTGTTCGGCACCGTCGAGAGGTCAGGCACGTCCCACTCGCGCGCGTCGGCGATCGCCGACGGAATACCACGGTGGTACAGCAGCGACGAGTCGGAGCTGAAGCCTTCTTCGCCGACGAGCTCCTCGGAGTAGAGGCGACCGTCGGGCTGCCGGAACTGCGTGTGCCGCTTACGCGGAACCTCGCCCACCTGCCGGTAGAACGCCATCAGAAGTTGCCTCGTTTCTCCTGCTCGCGCTCGATGGCTTCGAACAACGCCTTGAAGTTGCCCTTGCCGAAGCCCAGCGAACCATGTCGCTCGATCAGTTCAAAGAACACCGTCGGCCGGTCACCGATCGGCTTGGTGAAGATCTGCAACAGGTAACCATCTTCGTCACGGTCGACCAAGATGCCGCGCTTTTGGAGGTCCTGGATAGGCGCCCGAACGACACCGATGCGTGCGCGCAGAGCGGGATCCTCGTAGTACGAGTCCGGGGTGTTCAGGAACGCGACACCCTCGGTCGTCAAGGCGTCGACTGCGCCGATGATGTCTCCCGTTGCCAGCGCCACGTGCTGCGCGCCTGGCCCGCGATAGAAGTCGAGGTACTCGTCGATCTGCGACTTCTTCTTGCCGAGTGCCGGTTCGTTCAGCGGAAACTTCACCCGATGATTGCCGTTGGCGACCACCTTGCTCATGAGGGCCGAGTAGTCAGTAGCAATGTCCGCGCCGATGAACTCGGCCATGTTGGTGAAGCCCATGACGCGGTTGTAGAAGTCGACCCACTCGTCCATCGCACCGAGTTCGACGTTGCCAACGACATGGTCAATGGCTTGGAAGATGCGCTTCGGCCGACCTGGTCGGGGCACGAACGCCGGCGTACGCGCGACGTATCCCGGCAGGTATGGGCCGCTGTAGCGGGAGCGGTCGACGAGCGTGTGCCGCGTGTCGCCGTACGTCGCGATCGCCGCGAGCCGCACTGTGCCGTGCTCGTCGCTGATGTCGTGAGGCTGCTCGAGAACGGTCGCGCCTTGAGCGGTCGCGTGCGCGATGCACTTGTCGACGTCCGGTACGGCCAACGCGATGTCGACGATGCCGTCGCCGTGCTTGCGGTGGTGATCGGCCAACTCACTTGTCGGGTCGTAGGCACCCTTGATGACGAACCGCGCACTCCCCGACCTGAGCACGAAGGCGTGGTGGTCGCGGTTGCCGTTCTCCGGCCCTGAGTAGGCGACGACTTCCATGCCATAGGCCGACTCGAAGTAGTGCGCCGTCTGCACCGCGTTGCCGACGATCCATACGAGAGCGTCCCAGCCCGAAACCGGGAAGGGGTCGCGCGATGCGTCGTACTCCACAAGGCCGACCAGCTGCTTGAGCTGGTCGAGGTCGAGGTGGGCCAATCGCTCTTCGTCGTTCAGCGTCTGCTCAAGGCTCATGCCGGCCGCCCTTCACTCGTTGTTGGCACTAGACACCTAGCCGACGCATACCCGCAAGCAGCACAGCAACTACTAGTCATCGTGCATACTTTGGTCAAGCAGGACGACGGTTTGCTAAGCAATCTGCATAGCTGATCCCTCGGTACAACACCCGACGCAAGGGAACAAGATGGCCGAGAAAGGTGTCGACGAGCTCGACGTCGCACTGCTGCAGGCGCTCACCGACCACCCGCGGGCCGGGGCTCTCGAACTGGCCCGGCTCACCGGCGTCGCCCGGGCCACGGTCACGGCTCGCGTCGAACTGCTCGAGCGATCCGGCATCGTCACCGGCTACGGCCCGGACATTGATCTGGTCGCCGCCGGGCTCGGCGTCCAGGCCTTCGTCACCCTCGAGATCGCGCAAGGCGCGCTCGAAGACGTCGAGCGCGACCTCCGAGAGATCCCTGGTGTTCTCGAGGCGTACGCGACGACCGGCGCCGGCGACGTTTTGTGCAGAGTCGCCGCCAGCTCGCACGAAGCACTGCAACGGATACTCGTCACGCTCAACAGATCGCCGACCGTCGCCCGCTCGACCAGCGTGGTGATCCTGTCGCGGCTGGTGCCGTTCCGGACGTTGCCGCTGCTCGCCTCTGTCGCGGATCCCGGCGCAGGTCGTTCGCGCATGCCACGTCATTCCGGGCCCGATACGCCCTAACCTGTTCGGCGTGAAAGGTCTGCGCGGCCTAGCGTTCATTTTTGGCTGCTTCAAGACCAGCGAATACGGCTCGTGGATTGCCGTCACCATCTACGCCAACCACCGCGGCGGCGTCCGCGAAGCAGGAGTCGTTCTCGTCGCGTCGCTGATCCCGGCGACCCTCGCCGCCTTGGGTACCGGCAACTTGCTCGTCAAGTTTCACGCACGCGCCGTCCTGGCTTGGGGCATGGTCGTTCAGGCGGCCGGTCTGGCCACGATCGCGTTGTGCATCGGGCAAGGTGCGCCAGTGTTGGTGACGTTCGCGGCCGCCGTGGTTGCAGCAACGGCGATGGTCACCAGCAGACCCGCGATTTCGGCGCTGCTGCCGGTGCTGACGCCCGACGCAAGAAGCATCACCCGCGCCCACGTGCTGCTCGGCTGGCTCGATGGTGCGGCAACACTCATCGGCCCCGCCGCGACCGCGGTGTGCCTGTTGGTCGCAAACTTTCCGGTGGCCTTCCTCGCGTTTGCGGCGATCGCCGGCCTCGCCGCTCTTCTCGCGTTCCGGCTACCTCCCGGAGGCGAAGTCGAGTTGCTGGAGGACGACGAGCCGCTCAAGCTCATGGGTGCGTTACGCCTGATCGCGAAAGCGCCCGGACCCCGTGCGGCCCTGCTGTTGCTGACTGCTCAAGGCCTGCTCATCGGCTGCCTCGATCTGCTCATCGTCGCGATCCCCGACCGCACGCACGGGAGCATCGCCAGTGCCGGCTGGTACGGCACCGCACTAGGCGCGGGCGCGATATTAGGCGGGACGGCGTCGGTGCTGCTGATCGGACGCCGGCGGCTTTGGCCAGCCGCGGTCGCGTCGGGCATCGTCTCGGGCGGCACAGTTGCGGCGCTGTGCGCGACAACATCGCCGGTCGCGGCGGGCGCGGTATTCGTCGCGATCGGCACTGCCGGCGCGATCATGCTCGTTGCCTGCCGGGCAACGCTTCAGCGCCTGACCGAACTGCGCCTTGTCGGCCACGTCTTTGCTGCCGCCGAGGCGTTGGAGTCAGCGATGTTGCTCGCGGGTGCGCTGCTCGTGCCCGCCCTCGTCAGCGCTGCCGGAATCAACGGCACCTGCTTGGCAATTGCGGGAATTCTGCTCGCGGCGGCGATAGTCGTACTGCGACCGATCGCGACCGCAGAAGGCAAGGCTCTCGGTGCCTTCGAGCGCGTTGCCGCGCTGCGTCAGGTCGCAACACTTGCTCACCTTGGAGCCGCGATGCTCGAGTCACTCGGACGCGCGGCCCTACCCCACACCTTCGCTGCTGGCAGCGCGCTCATGACACAGGGCGAGCTCGGCGATGTCTACCAGGTCATCGTGAATGGACACGTCGACATCACTCAGAACGGTTCGCTCATCAACCATCTCGGACCAGGCACCGGCGTCGGCGAAATCGCCCTGCTCTTTCCGACTCCGCGAACCGCCACCGTCACGGCCACCGATGAGGTCGACACCCTCAGCCTCGACCGCGAGACCTTCCTGCTCGCCCTCACACAACAGCCGCCCCCGACGTCCGTCTACGCATTGATGCACTCGCGCATGGCCAAGCCGGAGCCGACGCCCGCAACCACCTAGGCCGCCAGCTAAGTTCAGAAGTCCAAACGAGATTGGATGACAACGTGGCGCACGCACCTTCGCCGACACTGACCCTGAACAGCGGCCTGCAGATGCCACAGTTAGGCCTGGGCACCTACACCCTGAACGGCAGGCCTGGCACCGAGTTGGTCATTGCCGCCATCGACATCGGTTACCGGCTCTTCGACACGGCGTTTCGATACGGGAACGAAGCCGCGGTCGGCGCGGGCGTGAACGCCGCTGGCGTGCCTCGCGAAGAGCTGTTCGTCACGACGAAGTTCGACGGCGAATTCCAAGGTGCGGGTCGGGCACTTGGCGCCCTCGACGATTCACTGCGACGCATGGGTCTCGACTACGTCGACTTGCTGTTGATCCACTGGCCGCTTCCTCGTCGCGACCTGTACGTCGACACCTGGAAGACGTTCGAGCAGTTACTCGCCGACGGCAAGACCAAGTCGATCGGGGTGTCGAACTTCAAGCCCGCACATCTCGACCGGCTGCGCAAGGACACCGAGATCGTGCCCGCGGTGAATCAGATCGAACTCGATCCCACACTCGCGAGGGTCGAAGCGCGCGCGTATCACGCAGCGCATGGCATCGTCACCCAGGCGTGGAGTCCGCTCGGCGGCCCAGGCGCATCCTTACTCCGGAATGCGACCATCGTCGAGATCGCGCGCGCGCACGACCGGACACCGGCGCAGATCGCGTTGCGTTGGTGTATCGAGATAGGCGTCTCGACTGTGCCAAAGTCTGGCAACGTGGAACGGATGGCCGAGAACATCGAGATCTTCGACTTCGCATTAACGGAGGACGACATGGCGCGAATCGCGGAACTCGACCGGGGCGAGTCGACAGCGCAAGATTCCGATCGCATCGGCCACTGAGTTCGCCGCAGCCGGAAGTGGTCGCTTGGCCAATTGCCCTTGAGCGGCTCGTGCGATGCTGCGGCTATGAGCCATGACGTGAACGGCGGAACTCGCTCGGGAAGTGATGCAGCTCCGGCTATCTCGGTCGCCGACCTACGCGTCGTGCGTGGTGGCAACGACGTGCTACGCGATCTGACCTTCGACATCGCGGGTGGCGGCATCACCGGCGTCCTCGGCCCGAGTGGCTCGGGGAAGACGACGCTGCTTCGGTGCATCCTTGGCATCCAACTCGTAGCCGCAGGAACGGTCACGGTGCTCGGGTTCCCCGCCGGCGGTCGCCCGCTGCGATCACAGGTGGGGTATGCCTCGCAGGCGGCGGCTGTCTACGACGACCTCAGCGTGGTGCAGAACCTGCGGTACTTCGCCGCCGCGCTCGGCGCACCGCCGTCCGATGTCGAGCGCGTAGTGACCGAGGTCGACCTCGGAAGCTGCGCTCACCGTCTGGCCGGTCGCCTGTCGGGCGGCCAGCGATCGCGGGTCAGCCTGGCTGCAGCAATGCTCGGCACACCTAGGCTGCTGGTGCTCGACGAGCCGACCGTCGGGCTCGATCCCGTGCTGCGCGAAGATCTATGGGCGCTCTTCCACAGGCTTGCTCATCGCGGCACGACGCTGCTGGTGTCCAGCCATGTGATGGACGAAGCCGAGCGCTGCGACTCGCTACTGCTCTTGCGCGAGGGACAGGTGCTGGCACATGAGTCGCCTGACGCCTTGAAGCAGCGCACCGGTGAGACCAGCATGGACGCCGCGTTCCTGCACCTAGTGCGTGCGGCATGATCCCCCGCGCATTCTTGGCGACTGCGAGGCGCGTGCTGACCCAGCTCGTCCACGATCCCCGCACAGTGGCGCTGATGATCGTCGTCCCGTCCCTGCTTATGGTGCTGCTCCGTTACGTGTTTGACTCTCCCACGGTTTTTGACCACGTCGCGCCAGCGCTGCTGGGTTTCTTCCCGTTCTTGATGATGTTCCTGATTACCTCGATTACGATGCTGCGGGAACGCACATCCGGCACACTTGAGCGGCTGCTCACCACACCAATGGCTAAGCTCGACCTGCTCGCCGGATATGCCATCGCGTTTTCCGCATTCGCCATCGTGCAGGTAGTCGTCGCCACCCTTGTCAGCCTGTGGCTCGGACTTTCCATTGCCGGCAACATTGGCTGGCTGCTCGTCGTCGCCGGGTTGAACGCGATCCTTGGCGTGGCACTCGGCCTGCTTGCAAGTGCCTTTGCCCACACCGAATTCCAAGCCCTGCAGTTCATGCCCGTGGTCGTATTGCCCCAACTACTGCTGTGCGGCCTGTTCCATCCCCGCGACCAAATGGCGACCGTGTTGCGATGGGTTTCCAACGTCATGCCTCTGTCGTACGCAGTCGACGCACTGCAGCGAGTCACCAACTCAGCTTCGCTGGACGGCGGCTATTGGCGCGACACTGTCGTCGTCATGTGCTGCGCGATCATCGGACTCTGCCTGGCTGCGGCAACCCTACGACGACGTACACGTTAGAAGTGCAACGCATTCGCAACCGTTCAGCGAGAGCGGACGTCGGCTAGCAACGCTTCGTCCTCAAGTTCCCCGTCATCCAGGCTCCGCGGCCACCACACGTGGTCGGCCACGCGGATCTCAAGGTGCTGAGCGCGCACGTAGTACAGCGCGCATCCGACCACGGAGACGAAGCAGATAACGCCGCCGGCAAACAGCGCCCAGCGCGGATCGAACACCCCGCCGAGCCAGCCGACCAGTAGCGAGCCGAAGGGCGCACAGCCTACGAAGACGGTCGTGTACAGCGCCATTACCCGACCTTGTATCTCCGGTGCGGCACTTAGTTGCAGCATCGAGTTGCACGATGTGGCGAGCAGGATTCCCGCCCCGCCGATCGGCAGCAACAACAGCATGAACAACACGTAGGAAGGCGCAAAGCCAGACGCCGCAACGAGCACGCTGAACAGCAGGGCGGCGATGATCAGCAGCCGCGCCCGAGGGCGCTGGCGACGACGTGCCGCAATAAGAGCTCCCACTAGCGCGCCCACCGCTTGCGCTGTGGACAGCAGCCCGTAGCTGCCCGCACCGCGGTGGAAGACGCCCTGTGCGATGAGCGCGTTGGTGATCTGGAAGTTGAAGCCGAACGTCCCGATGAAGCCCATCAGCATGACCGGCAGCAACAACTCCGGTCGATTGCGCACGTACGACAGTGCCTCCCGGAGCTGGCCACGAGTCCGTGCCACCAACGGTGCACTGTGCAGGTCGGCCTTCGTCATCGCGAACATGCTGATGAGGACCGCGACGTAAGAGACGCCGTTGAGGAAGAAACCCGGCGCGGCGCCAAAAGCCTCGATGAGCACGCCCGCGATCGCTGGGCCGATCATTCGTGACACATTGAACGCCGCCGAGTTAAGACTCACGGCGTTCTGCAGAACGTCGCGACCGACCATCTCGATGACGAACGCCTGCCGGACCGGCATGTCGAGGGCCGATGCGATGCCAAACAGCAGCGCGATCACACAGATCGTCGAGAGCCGCATCGTGTGCGTCACGATCAGAATTCCGGAGAGCAGCGACATCACTGCCATTGCACTTTGGGTGATGGCAAGCACGACGCGCTTCGGATAGCGGTCACCGAGCATCCCGCCATACATGCCGAACGCCAACGCAGGTAGGAATTGCAGTGCAGTAACAACGCCCAAAGCGAAGCTATTGTCGTGCGTCAGGATGTGGTAGACGAGCCAGTCCTGCGTGACTCGAGCCATCCAGGTACCGGTGTTCGAAACCACCTGACCGCTTGCGTACAGCCGGTAGTTGCGTACCGAGAGCGCTCGGAACATACCTTTCAAGACTGCGCCAGCCGATCGAGCAACGGCGCGACTTGGTGCAACAGTGCGCGCTCGTCACTAGTCAGCTTGTCGAAACGGCCAGCGAGCCATGCATCGCGCCGCTTGCGGTCTTCGCGCAACAGCGCCACACCGGCGTCACTAATAGCAATCTGCACCTGGCGACGGTCTGCAGCTGCGGTCACTCGAGTAAGCAGACCGCGTTCGACAAGGGTTGCCGTCGTACGCGTCATCGACGGGGGCTGGACCTTCTCGTGTGAGGCAAGCTCGCCAAGCGTCATCGGCCCGTGCCGTTCAAGGGTTCCGAGAACCGCCAGCTGCGTAGGAGTCGGTCCTTCATCGGGCCGTTCGAGCCGGAGCCGACGACCAAGCCTCATGAGCGATACCCGGAACTCACTCGCAAGCTCAGAGGTCGCAGTCGTCGACGGCATGATACTTAGCCTAGCTCATTAGCCTTGCTAACGGATAGCGGCTTCAGGCCCGAGGCAGCCGAGATGTACCTGGGGTAGGCCTGTACACCTGCTCCAGGCCCTGTACGGCTGCTTAACGTGATCAACTTCCGAAGGGCCGGGACGGGGATAGCCTGAGCGGCATGGCCGTGCCGCGTCGTCCCGACCCTCCGCCTTTTCAGACCAACGAGTTCGCCCCGGTCATCGTGGCCACGGGATTGTGGCTGGTCGCGTTCTTCGTGTTGCTGGCCCAGCACCACTCACTGGCCAGCCACGGACACGGCTGGTACGTCTGGGTGGGCCTCAGCGGATTCCTGCTCGGCCTGTGGGGTCTGTCGCTGATGTTGCTCCGCCGGCGCGGAATCCAGCGAGCTCAGTCGAGGTCGGCTTCAGCAAGCAGCAACGACGAAGGCGCCGAACCGCGCAGCAACTCCGATTCCAAATAGCGCTGCGCCCACTGCCCGTCGCGCCACGCTCGGCCGCGACCGAGGCCGAACTCCAACGTAGCCGCATCGACGTGCAACTCCCCGTCGACGAAGCGCCATGCCACCTGTTTCGCGTCGCCGTCGACGTCTTCCACCAGCAGTTGGTCGTGCACGAAATGATCGTCATCAGCGCGGCCCTCACTCACCAATGCGAAGCCGCCGAGCTCGCTCGCTAACGCCACGTTGAGCACGTCGGCCACCCGCGTCGCATCGGCAAGCGACGCCGGCACGATGGCGTAATCCCCGAGCAACGGCAGCAACTCCGGGAGATCGACAACCGCGGCGTCGTCTCGGGCAACGACGACCAGCTCGGCACCACGTACCGCCCGCACTTCTGCTGGCGGATCACGCGGGTCAAGACGCGCATACAGGGCCTTGACCTGCTCGCGCGTCACGACCCGGTCGCGATCACCGAGCCTGTCCGCAATCTCGTCATGATCGGCGTCGTCCAGGTCGCGAAGTGCGCCCGCCGCGACCATGAACTCGTCGTCCCCGGTGGCGCCGACAACGTCGAAAAGACCGACAAGCAAAGGGTCGGACGTCGGGAGGCGACCCCTCACAACGCGATGTTCACGTAGCCACCATGCAGTGTAGGAAGGAACCCGCGCCTGCAGCCCGCCACCGACGACGACTG
The DNA here is from genome assembly GCA_963737705.1 of uncultured Actinomycetes bacterium. Lineage (GTDB taxonomy): Bacteria > Actinomycetota > Actinomycetes > Acidothermales > Acidothermaceae > PALSA-607. The sequence continues at coordinate 735,085 of CAVTTP010000006.1, read as the reverse complement.
CCTGCTCAACGACGGCCGCCCTCAGTGGTGGCTGCGAGAGAAGCGACAGCGCGGCGTCCCACGCATCGCCGCGCACGAACTCCAGATCACGGACGCCGACCAGTTCGACCATGACCACAGGCTCATCGACGGCCAGCACGGATCGCATAGCCTCGAGGTACTCGTCCTCGAGATCGAGGTCGTGGTCGGCGCTCATGACGTCGTCGCCGCGCACCACAGCGAAACTCTCGAGGACGCCGACGGCCTCAAGCGTGGAGGCTCCCCACCGCTCGACCAGCGCAGAATCGACGGTGCCGAACGGCGCATCGTCGAGCACGAGGGCGGCTAACTTTCCTTGCGGCATAAGGAGTTCGCCGGCGACATAGAACTCCCCGTCGTCGGCCGGCAACGCCAACTCAGCCAGCCATGGCTCATCGCCGGGCTGCAACCGTGCCGCCGCAACGAGAGCGAGCGCTGCCTCCGCAACCGCACGCGGTTCGTCGGCGTCGTAGGAGTTCTCCACCGCGGCTCGAACGTGGTCGTCACGCAAGACTGCCCGTGGTTCGGCATCGACTGCACCCAAGCGCAACAACAACGGGTGGGCCGCGGCGCGGTCGATCGTGCGCAGCCCAAGCACCGTCAGGTCGCCGAACTCCCCTGGCATCAGCAAGCCACGCGCGGATCTCGCCATACCGCCTGAACTAAGCGGTACCGGCAACCCGGCGAGCAGGTCAGTCGACACCCCTGCGCCAGCCAACGCGCTGTACAGCGAGTGCCACCATGATGGCTCGCGGTCGACTGTTGCCAACTCGTCGATCAACGCCCCGAGTTGAATGCGTCGCACACCCAACGCGGCCAGCGCAGTCGCACCGCGACGCGCCCACGTCGGCGGCACCAACTCAGGCAACACCTGCACGAGAACGTCGCCGAGCGACTCATCCGACGCGAGCCCCGCGTCGTCCAGCAGCACTGCGTTCGAAGGCCGCATGCGAATCTCGGCCTCAGCCGTCGCAATAAACGGGACATCGCGCAGCAGGGGCAGGATGCGGGCGCGCAGCTCGCCGTCGATCGACCCGGCAGCGACCGACACCGGCACCAGTGCCAACACGTCCGGCGTCGACGGGAGCCCGCGGACGAGATCGGCGTACGCCGCCGCGGCGTGATCGAGCAGCGCATCACGCAACGGTCCGGGCGCGACGTGGCGACGAGTCGGATCGAGCGGCAGCGGGGCGACGAGCAGTGCGGGCAGGGTGAGCGGCTCGTCCGTTGGCGTCGGTGCATGGACGACGGCGGGCACCGAAGTCGGCATCGCGACGGGCGAACCGGCACTGTCGACCGGCACCGCCCAGGTGAGTACGAAGTCACGGCGGCCGCGTTCTTCGACCGGCCGGTCGCGCAGCAGCTCAGCATCGAGTCGGCCCGTGGTCTCCTGCACGATCCAGCGCACGCCGTCGACGATCACACCGTCCGACTCTGGCGCCGCGGTCAGTTCACGCACCGTGCCGTCTATGACGATCTCGACGGAGGCGAGCGACGGCAGCGTCAGCAACAGCACGGCGTCGATGTCCGAAAGCAACCGACGCACGAGTTCGACCGCGGCCTCGTCGCGCAAGGGCAGCACGACCTCGGTGTCGAATCCCTTGTCCGACGGTCGCGCATCGCTTGCGTAGGGCAGCCGCAGAATCGGCAGCGCATCACCGCGGCGGCGCACCTCATCAGCAAGTTCGGGGACGGCGAGCGAGGCGAGGTCGGCGCGAGTACGGGCCAACGACCATGTGACCGAACCGGAGTTCGTGAGCATGCTCGGCTGGTTGCTGACGGCAAGCACGGCAGCGAATCCGACACCGAACCGGCCGACAGCCGTCGTCGTCGCGCTTCGCCGACGCCCGCAAGGTCGATGCGGATTCGACGCCCGCGGCATCAAGTGGTGCGCCGGTGTTCGAGGCGCGCAACACAGCGTCCGCGGCGTTGAGCTCGAAGCGCAGGCGCCCCCGCACACCTGCTCTGCTTGCGGCGTCGGAGGCATTTTGGGCGAGTTCGATCAGGACCCGGTCGCGGTACCCGCCGAGAACGAGGTCCTCCTCGGCGTTCGCGTCCTCGCGGAAGCGGGCCGGCGAAGCGGCCCACGCGGCCAGCACGTTCGCCCGCAGGGCGGCCGTGCCGAACGGATCGTTCAGTGCGCGCCCGCGCTGTCGTCGTCTTGCGGGGTCGCGTCTTGCGGGGTCGCGTCTTGCGGGGTCGCGTCGTCGGGCGTCTCGTCGCGAACGTCCTCGAGCACCCCGTCGTCCGGCAACTCGTCGGCCGGCAGGTCGATCACCGGAGCGTCGACAATCGGATCGACGGTGAACGCGTCGATAGCGAGCACTTCGTCCTCGGGCGCCGCGTCGTCAGGCGTGCGCAATGGCTCAGTCTGCGCGACCAAAGCCTCGGAGTGGGCGCCGCAGCCGTGGTCGAACGAGACCACCCGGCCGTCATCGGGCGCGTACTCGTTTGCGCAGATACCGAAAACGCGGCTCAGCGGACCGCGCATCAGCGTCAAGAATCCGCAGGATGCGCAGTGCAGCTCGGCGGCGCGGGCGATCGGCGCGTTCGGGCCGTGGTCGCCGTCATACCAGCGGTCCGCGGCCTCGACCTTGCCGTACTCCGAGAGCACCCGCGGCCGACCGAGCCACATGTCGCTCACAAGGGCGTCGAAGGTGTCGACGTCGTCGATGTCGTCATGTGGGCCGATTCCGGCATACCCGGGCACGAGTCGCGGGTCGTCGGCAGACGTCGGCAGCACGTCGCCAATGCCGAGGTCGCCCGCCTGGAGCCGCTCGCTCCACGGCACCCAAGGCGGCGCGAGCAACGCGCCTGACCCCGGAAGCAGCACGACCTCATCGACGGTGACGTGCTTCGAACGAGGGGCGCGGACGACGGTCACTGCCCATCGCCAGTTGGTGTACGCCCGATCCGTGCTGGAGAAGAAGTGCGTGACGATCCGCTCGTCGTCGGCCTCGACACCTTCGTGGTCGCCGACTGGGGAGCGCCCGGCGACCGCCTGGGCGGCTTCGCGGGCGAGATCGACGGCCGCCGCGCAAACCGCGTCAGGCACAACCGGGTCGTCATTACCAACAGATTGCACGGCGATGTCGAGCGAAGTGTCGGTCACAGTCCATGATTCTCGCATGCATCGCGCGCGCGGCCTGTGAGTAGTTGACTGATCCCCGTGTCTGAACCCCGATCACCCCGACCCCCGGAGTCGGCAGGTCGCCCCAGCGTCGGCCGGCAGATTGTCCACGCGCTCGTTGTTGTGGGTGGCTCAGCGGGTCGTTGGTTCACGCGTTCGACGCGCGCTGAGGGTGCCGACGCGAGCGGGCTGGCCCGCCTTATCGATCTCCACGCCATTCAAAGTGCCGGAGATGCCCTGCTCACCGTCGCATTGGCGAACACCCTGTTCTTCTCCGTTGCGGTCGACCAAGCGCGTAGCCGGGTAGCGCTCTACCTGCTCATCACGATGGCGCCGTTCTCGGTCATCGCGCCAGTCATCGGACCCCTCCTCGACCGTTTCCGCAACGGCCGTCGCTACGCACTCGCGACGACGTTGCTGCTGCGCGCGTTCTTGGCATGGGTGATGGCCGGTGCCGTCGGCACAAAAGGTGGATTCGCCCTCTACCCCGCCGCTTTCGGCGCGTTGGTCTGCTCGAAGGCGTACGGGGTATCCCGCAGCGCGGTCGTTCCGCGTGTGTTGCCGCCGAATGTGACGCTCGTGCGCGGGAACGCCCGGCTCACGTTGTGGGGCGTGCTCACGGCGACTGTCGCCGCGCCCATCGGCCAGGGTCTGAGTTGGGCCACCGGAGGTCCTGCGTGGACACTCCGGCTTTGCGCTCTCGTCTATTTGGCCGGCATCGTCTTCGCGTTCCGGCTTCCGGAGCGCGTCGATTCGAGCGAGGGCGAAGTCCGGCTGCGTCGGCGGCCGCATCGCGTTCGGCCCGCCGCCGATTCCGGCGCAGGTCCTGAGATGACGGTGCCTCGGTCGGCGTACCGCCGGATCTTGCCACCGCTTCGCGGCATCGGACCGCGCATGACGACGATGCTCCGCGCCAGCGCAGGCCTGCGTGCATTCAACGGCTTCATGACCTTGTTTCTCGCCTTCCTGATCAGGCGACATCCGCTGGGCGTCTTCCACCCCAATGCCGACCTCGGCGTGATCGTGGCGTGTGCTGCGCTCGGGAGCGTGCTCGGAACGACTCTTGGGGGGTGGCTAAAACCGCGACAACCCGAGATCCTCGCGATCGTCAGCCTGTTCTCGGCGGCCGGGATTGGTGTCATCGCCGCGATCTGGTTCAACCTCGGAACCGCCGCGCTGGTCATCCTGGTGTCGAACATCAGCCAGTCACTGTCGAAGCTGGGGCTCGACTCAGTGATCCAGCGCGACGCGGTCGAACACGTGCGTACGTCGGCTTTTGCTCGCTCGGAGACGGTGCTGCAACTCTCGTGGGTGCTGGGAGGATTCGTCGCCATTCTGTTGCCATCAGACGGCAGCCTCGGATTGACGCTTGGGTCCGTGGTGCTCCTCATCGTGCTGGTCTCGACAGTGAAAGCCGTCCGCACTCGGGTCAGCCCCGACCGCGGGATCGAGTTGTTACGAGAACGACGCCGCCCCGCGCCGAGCGACGCGTGAGCGTTCTTGTCATCTGCGCCGTCGAGGCCGAAAGCGAAGCCGTCGTGCGCAACTTCGGGCCTGCATCTCCGATCGACATCGCCGCGTACAACGGGATCTCCGTCGACACCGCGGCGGGCACGCTGCACGTCTTTCACTCTGGCCCCGGGCCAGTCGCCGCTGCAGTAACGGCCGCGACACTGCTCGCGCTTGGCCCTGACTACGACCTGGTGATCAGCGCCGGCATCGCCGGGGGATTTCGAGAGCGCGCCGAGATTGGCGATGTGGTGCTCGCCGACCAGGTCATCGCGGCCGACCAGGGGGTGCTGACCGATGAAGGGTTCAGCACGCTTCGCGACATCGGCCTGCCGGGTAACGGCGCCTACGCGATCGGCAACATCGAGCGCCGCGCGCACCTTGCGTCGGGGCCTTACCGGCTACTTGCCGGCGACGTTCTCACGCTGTCGAGCATGACGGGCACCGACGCACGAGCCGCCGAACTGGCTTCGCGTTACCCGCGCGCCGTCGCCGAGGCGATGGAGGGTTACGGCGTGGTCGAGGCGACCCGACGTTCATACGAGCGCACCGGGCGCGACATTCCGTTCGCCGAGATTCGCGCGGTCTCCAACATCATCGGACGCCGCGACCGGTCGACCTGGAACATTCCGCTAGCCTTCGGCGCTCTTGCAGATGCCATGTCGACGCTACTGAACGAGCCGCTACCGTGACGCCACTCTCGATCGCCTTCTCGCCCTGCCCCAACGACACCTTCGCGTTCTACGCGTGGACCCACGGGTTGATCCCGGGCGCCCCGCCCGTCGACATCACGTTCGCCGACGTCGACGTCACCAACGGCGCGGCCGAACGCGGCGAGTTCGACATCGTGAAGGTGTCGTACGCCGCGTTGCCGTGGTTGCTCGACAAGTACGCCCTGCTGCCCAGCGGCGGCGCGCTCGGTCGTGGCTGCGGACCGCTCGTCCTCACCGCCGGTCGCACCGACCTGCGCGGCGCATCGATCGTGGTGCCCGGACAGCGAACGACGGCGTACCTGCTCTTCCGTCTGTGGGCCGTCGACCAAGGAGTCGGCGAGATCACCGTGCTGCCGTTTCCCGAAATCATGCCCGCCGTTCGCGACGGCAAGTTCGACGCCGGCCTGGTGATCCACGAGGCGCGCTTCACCTACGGCAACTACGGCCTGACGAACGTGGTCGACCTCGGCGCGTGGTGGGAGTCAGACACCGGCCTGCCCATCCCGCTCGGTGCAATCCTTGCGAAACGACAGTTGGACGTCGATGGGTTGGCCTCTGCTGCACGGGCCTCAGTCGAGCACGCATTCGCTCACCCCTCGGCGTCCGCCCAGTTTGTTGCGGAGCATGCGAGCGAGATGGATCCCGAGGTGCAAGCGCGCCACATTGCCTTATATGTCAACGAATTCTCGGTCAACCTCGGCGATGAAGGTTACGCCGCGATCTCCGGGTTGCTGAACCGTGCAGCTGCGGAGGGTTTGGTACCACCGGTCGAGGCCGACGCGCTGCGATAATCGGCGCGTGAGCGAAACCCCGATACGAGGCGCGACTGCACCCGTGCCGCCCGACCTCACTGCGGAAACCTTTGATCGCGCACACGGAACGACAGCGAAGAACGCGTTGCTCTGGCGGCTCGCGCGCCAGGCGTACGGCGACGACTATCCCGAAGAGATCCAGGCGTGGGGGATGACGACCTGGTGGACCCTTGGGCAGTTCATCTCAGGGCTACGGGTGGGTCCAGGCCAGCGGCTGGTGGATCTCGCATGCGGCCGAGCTGGGGTTGGTTTGTGGCTGGCCAGGGCGACTGGCGCGCAACTGACGGGTGTCGATTGGTCGCCCGTCGCGGTCGCCGAGGCAACTGGCCGCGCACCACAATTCGTGCCGGCGGGGCGGGCGTCCTTCGTCGTAGGCGACCTCGCTGCAACGGGACTCGATTCCGATAGCGCCGACGGCGCTGTCTGCGCCGATGCCGTTTTCTTCGCGGCGGACCGCGTCGCGGTCTTCGCGGAGATGGCGCGGATCCTGCGCCCCGGCGGCCGATTCGTCTTCACGGCCGACGAGAGCGACGACACCGACCGCCCAACTGCGGTCCCCGACTGGGGACCGATCATCCGTGCGGGCGGGCTCGATGTCGTCAGCCGCCAAGAGATCCCGCACTGGCACGAAGACCTCAAGCGCATGTACGACGCGTGGCTCGCCAATCGCGACGAGCTTGCCGCCAGCCTCGACCAAGAGTCGCTCGACGATCTGATCGGTGAGGCGTCTGCGGTTGGGCCGACGCTGTCGCGCCGCACCGGCGTGCTTTATACAGCTCAACTCAGCTGATTCAGTTCAACACATACGGACCTGCGTCGATCACGACCTTGGTCCACGTGTGGCCGCCGTCAGTGGTCGACCACAGGGGTGTGCGGTCCGCGGGATTACTTGCCGTACCGACCTCGGGCGAAATGAAGTCGAGGTCCAACGGCAGCGCACCTTGCCCGCGCATGCTTATCGGGCGGTGTCCAGCGACTCCAGCGCGCGACCCGCGTCATCGGTGGAGACGATGACGTCGCCGTCGGTTGCTCGCCAATGACTCGGATCGATGAGGTCGACACTCCAGTACAGCCCAGACGACGCGGCGGGAAGCGAATGCACTTGCCACGACCGGCCGCCATCCGAGCTGGTATCTATCGCGGCGTCACCCGGGCCGACGCTCCCACCGAGGTCGACCATCGCGACGTTCTCGCCGTCGACTACCGGGACGCTGAGACCCTCGCCCTCGGACGGATCGGCCCAGGCAGGGAACGGCGGCGGCGTGACCGAATGCCAGTGCGCCGCCGCCGTCCGCGCTGACGTCTAGGTACGGGCCGCCGCCTGCGCAGAAGCTCGCGGCCCAGACCACGCTCGCGACGTGAACGTGAGCTGACTTGTCGCACCCGAACGGCAGGCACCAGCCGTGTCTGCTCAGTGCCATCAGCGGTGGTCCGAGAAACCAGCTGCCAGGTCGCGCCGCCGTCCTACGTACCGTAGATGTCAACACGCCATCGAGCCCACGGCGCCGTCGAGCGCCGAACACCAACCGTGCAGGGGATCGACGAACTGCACAGCACAGTCCTCGGGAAGCGTACCGAGCTGCTGCCATGAGCGGGCTCCGTTGGACGTTCGGAAAAGCTGGGGCGTCGGCTCGGCGTCAACGTCAAGCCACGCGACGTCGGGCGATAGGACGAAGCTGCTCATCCCGGCGCTCGCGTGCAACTCGATGGCTGGCGGCGTGATGTTCTGCCAATGCTGGCCGGCATCGACCGTACGCACCAGGAAGAGCTGATTCGAAAGGTTGCCAACGACGCTCGCCCACCACGTTGTTGCGGACACCTGCGTGAACTGCTCCAGATCGCCTACGTCAGCGGGCAGCGAGTCGACGAGATTCGACGTTGCCGGCGCGATGCCGCGGGCTGGAGGCTGGCTGGCGCCGGCGCACTGTCGAGCCGGCGCACTCGACTCAAGCGCCAGCGAACTCGCAGCCGTGACTGCGCTCGGCACCAAGGACGGCACTGATGCCGCCGTGGTAGGAACCCCGCACGCTGCGACGCCGACGAGAAGAACGACAGCGTCCGACCATGACCGCCGCGGTGTGGCGCATCCGGATCACCTCGGGCCAAGTACGCCCAGCACCCGCCGCTGGTTGCGTCGGTTGCCCGCCGAGTCCTCACAGATGCAGGTCTTTGAGCCTCCGCCAGCCACGCGTTCCTCACAGAAACACGTTATTCACGCCGCGCGGGCTGCTTCTTTGAGGAACCGACATGCTTCTGTGCGGAGTCGGCGGCCACTCGCGCTACTGGTCGAGGTCGTCCGCTACTACGCGCAGGACGGTGGCCACCTTGTGACCGGTCGCCTTGTCGGGGTAGCGGTCGCGCCGCAGGCTGTTGGAGATCCCGTCGAGCAGCTTGATGAGGTCTTCGACGATGACGACCATCTCGTCGGGCTTCTTGCGCTGCGCCTGAGCCTGGGACGCAACCAGCGACGGCGGCGTATCGAGGACGCGGATCGACAGTGCCTGCTCGCCGCGCTTGCCTTCGGCCACACCGAACTCGACGCGGCTGCCCGGCTTCAGCGCCTCAAGACCCGAGGGCAGCGCTGAAGCATGCACGAAGACGTCACCGCCGTCGTCGCGGGAGACAAAGCCGAAGCCCTTGTCGGTGTCGTACCACTTGACCTTGCCGGTAGGCACGGGAAGCCCTTTCGAAAAGTCACGCAAATGAATGGGATGCAAACACTGTGGACATTCCAGGCTAGCGGCACCGGGCACGACACACCAATGTGTTGATCGGCCCTACAGAGCACGATCGCGATGTCCGAGAATAGCCGGATGAGCGAAAACGGGGACACCAGCGAGCACGGACCACAGCCTGACGACTCCCATGGCGGCCTGGGCGGCTCGGGCGGCGACATGCTTTCCAGTGGGTCGATTGAGCGTCCTCCGCGCCGCAACCTCGCCGCGATCGTCGTCAGCCTGGTCGCCGTCCTCGCTGTCATTGGCGGCGGAGTGGCGTACGTCGGGTACCACAAGCTCGCCAGCTCAGGCGCCCAGCCCGATGAATGGGCACCGTCGTCGTCCATTGCCTACATAAAGATCGACCTCGACCCGGCCGCGTCCGAGAAGATCGCGGCGCTGCGCTTCGAGCAGAAGTTCCCCGACGCCCCGCATGTCACCAGCGCCGACCAGCTCAAGGACGCGCTGCTCAGCGAAGCGTTCGCCCAGCCGACGACCGACATCAACTACGCCACCGACGTCAAGCCGTGGCTCGGTGATCGGGTTGCGCTGGCCGCATATCCCGACGCGAGCGGAAAAATCCAGGTGGTCGGCATCCTTCAACTGAAGGACGCCACGCTGGCCAAGGCCGGCCTCACCAAGTTGATCCAGACGCCGGGCGGCGATGCCAGCATGAGCACGGCGGGGTTCGCCATTGAGGACGACTACGCGGTCGTCGGTCAGTCGCAGGCGACGGTCGACGCAGCCGTCGCGGCCGCTCGCACCTCGAGCATCACCGCGAGCAACCAGTACGCCAGCGACGTCGCAACGCTGGGCGGCGACCGCATCGTGACCGCGTGGGCGGACCTGGGGGCCGTTGGCAAGTACGTCGCCAAGGCTGCGGCGAGCCGACTCAGCAGCCTGGGCGCGCTCGGCGCACTCACCGGCTCCAGCGACTCCGGCGACGGCAGCACCTCGGGCGACGGCAGCAGTTCCGGCGACAGCAGTGGCTCTGGTAACAGCACCGACATCCTGCCGCCGAACGGCATTCTCGGCAGCCTTGGCAGCGTCGGCGGCCTTTCGCAACTGAGTGGTGCCCAAGGGCTCAGCAACGAACTCAAGGGCCGGCTCGTGCTCGGCCTTAGTCTGCAGTCCGGTTACGCCTCGATCAGCGGCCGACTTGTGGGCGGTGACACGAGCAACTTCCAGGGCCAGAACGCGGACGCCGGCACACTGCTCGGCCAGCTGCCCGCTGGCTCGGTGGCCGGTGTGGCAGTCTCCGGAATCGGCCCGGCCATCAGCAAAGAGATCACGATGCTCGAATCTGGACCTCTCGCGTCGCTCGGCTTCAAGGACGAACTCGATGCCGCGAGCGCACAGCTCGGCATTAGCTTGCCGGGCGACGCCGTGAACCTGATCGGCAACGGTGTGGCGCTCGGCCTCGACAGCGTTCCGGCAGCCGGCACGAAGGCGAAGTTCACGGGCATCGCCGAACCGACCGACGCCGCGAAGGGACTCAAGACCGCGCAGGCGCTCGCCGGGTTGCTCACAACCAACGGCTTCGCCACCACCGCGACGGCGTCGGGTTCAAAGGTCACCGTCACCAATGACGCTGCAGCCAGCGGCAGTCTGAGCGACGACCCTGGATTCAAATCGGCGATGGGCGGCATGCCCACCCAAGTCGTCGCCGCCGCCTACGTCGACCTCGCCGGCATCTGGCCGTCAGCGGGAAGTGACGTTCCCAGCGACCTCCAGCACCTGACCGGCGTCGGAACCTACGAAGCACTCGACGGCAGCGACGTCACCTTCAGCGTCCGAGTAACGGTGAACTAACAGACCGCCGTTTCCCCACCATCGCTCGCGACGGCGCAGCAGTAGGCGAGCAGCCAGTAACGTTGACCGGATGAGCACAGCCCAGGTCGATCTCGTCAACTGGTTGCGTGAGCAGCCCGATGACGATCTTGCCCGGCTGCTCATGGCCCGGCCCGACCTGCTGCACCCCGTTCCGTCAGACATCGAGGTGCTGGCGACTCGGGCAGCCGGGCGCGCGTCTGTCGAGATTGCGCTCGATCGACTCGACGTCGGTGCCCTGCAGGTAGTCGAGGCGATGGTGTTGTCTCCCGACTCGACCAATATCGCGGCGGTGGCCGCGCTGCTCGACGTCACGGCGACTCAACTCACGCCCGCCCTCAACCGGCTGCGAGAAGCGGTGGTGGTCTGGGGTCGCGATGACCAGCTACGCCTGCTCCCCGTCGTCCGCGATCTGATGCCTGCACCCGCAGCGCTCGGACCACCCGCGCGCACGTTGCTCGAACACATTGCCCGCAGCCAGCTTGCCGGCCTGCTTGCCGATCTGGGACTGACGGACGTCAGCGATCCGACCCTCAGCATCGCGGCCGCAGCCACGGCGGTCGACGCGATCGCCGACCTGCTCGAAGATCCGGCGCGATTGTCCGAGTTGCTCGGCCGCGCACCTGACGCCGCTCGCGAAGTCGTCGACCTGCTCGCTGTCGGGCCACCCACCGGTCGAATCCCCGCCGCCCGGCGTCCGGTCGACGCGGCTACCGCGGATTCGCCGGTGCGCTGGCTACTCGCGCACGCCCTTCTCATTGCGGTCGACGACTTCACCGTCGTGTTGCCGCGCGAGGTCGCGCTCCTGGCGCGCGGCGGGCGCGCATTCAGTGCGGTCGAGCTCGATCCGCCGGTCGCCCAGAGCACGAAGCACAAGCCGTCGGACGTCGACGGGAGCGCAGCCGGGCAGGCGTTCACCGTCGTCCGGTTGGTCGAAGCCTTGCTCGAACGCTGGGGTGTCGAGCCGCCCGGTGTCTTGCGGGCGGGCGGTGTCGGTGTCCGCGATCTGCGCCGCACGGCGCGCGATCTCGAGCTCGACGAGCGGGGTGCCGCGCTGCTGATCGAGGTGGCGCACGCCGCCGGACTGATCGCCCCCGACGGAGAAGCGGCCGACAGCTGGCTGCCGACGACCGGCTACGACCTCTGGCTCGCCAAGTCGGTCGCCGACCGATGGGTGACCCTCATCAGCGCCTGGCTGGTGACGACGCGGGTGCCCGGATTGGTCGGTCGTCGTGAGCTGCCGTTCATCCGAGCGAGCGCTGAGCCCGAGGCGCCCGAACGGGCTCAGCCGGCTGCGAATGCGCTCGGCGCCGACCTCGATCGTGCGCTCGCACCCATCGTTCGCCGCGAGGTCCTCGAGATCTTGCTTCGAGCGAGCGCGGGCGAGGCACCGACCGCGGCCTCGGTCAGCGAGTCGCTGCAGTGGTCGTGGCCGCGACGAGGCGGCCGGCTGCGCGACGACCTCGCCGGCTGGACGATCGAAGAAGCCGAACTCCTCGGCGTGACCGGTCGCGGCGCCATGTCGTCCTTCGCGCGCCCGCTCTGCGCTGGGCTCTATGCAAGCCCAACAGACGCCGGGTCGGACGCCGAGATGGTGGCCGCAGGTGAAGATCCCGCGGCGGTGACTGCTGCGCTGCTCGACGAATTGCTGCCGCGGCCACTTGACCACGTGCTGCTGCAAGCAGACCTCACCGCGGTCGCTCCCGGACCGCTGGAAAGTGACCTCGCTCGCGAACTTGCGATGACCGCTGAGATCGAATCGACCGGTGGCGCGACGGTGTTTCGGTTCAGCGACACCTCGATCAGACGCGCGCTCGATGCAGGGCGCAGCGCGGCTGACCTACATGCGCTGCTTGCCGCGCGATCACGTACTCCCGTTCCGCAGCCGCTTACTTATCTGATCGACGACGTCGCGCGCCGCCATGGCCGGATCCGGATCGGGCTCGCCGGTTCCTACGTTCGCTGCGACGACGACGGCCTGCTGAACGAGGTACTGGCCGACCGCCGGGTCGAAAGCCTGCGACTACGCCGATTAGCACCGTCCGTCCTCGTCAGCCCGCTCGCGCCGGAGCGGGTCGCCGAACGGCTGCGTGAAGTCGGCTACGCCCCCGCAGCGGAAAGCCCCGATGGGGCGTTGCTGCTCCGCCGTCCCGATTCAGGACGAGCGCCTTCGCGACCTCGACCGCTTCGCCGCCGTCCCGAGCTCGCGACCCCTGCTGCCTCGGTGGTTTCGGTGGCAGTCAGGGCGATTCGTGGCGGCGACCGCGCGGTGACCTCGAGTCGCGGCATCGTGGTGGGGGGCTCGACGTCGGACGTCGTGCCGCACTCGGCGTCGACGGAGACCCTGGCGATTTTGCAGGACGCGCTGCAGTCAGGCCGAGCTGTTTGGATCGGCTATCTCAACGCGCAAGGCCAGGCGAGCAATCGCATCATCGAGCCGCAGCGACTGGCCGGTGGGTACCTGACCGCGTTCGACTATCGGCGTGACGAACCGCGGACGTTCGCGGTGCACCGGATCACTGGGGTCGCCGAACTGACCGAGGGTGAAATCGCCGCCGATACCGACGAAAACGCCGACGAGCCAACACCTGGGACAATGGTCAAGTGACCGACGGCCCCCTGATCGTGCAATCCGACAAGACACTGCTCCTCGAGGTCGAACACGAACTCGCGGGTGAGTGCCGTCGGGCGATCGCGCCCTTCGCTGAACTCGAGCGTTCTCCCGAGCACGTGCATACGTACCGCCTCACGCCTTTGGGTCTCTGGAATGCGCGAGCTGCCGGACACGATGCCGAAGAAGTTGTCGACGCGCTGCTGAAGTACAGCCGTTACGCAGTGCCACACGCGTTGCTGATCGACGTCGCGGAGACGATGGCGCGCTACGGCCGCTTGCAACTCACCAACGACCCCGCGCATGGGTTGGTTTTGCGCTCGGTCGATCGCGCAGTGCTCGAGGAAGTGCTGCGTAGCCCGAAGGTCGCGCCGATGATCGGCGTCCGACTTGATGACGATGCTGTCGTCATTCACCCGAGCGAGCGCGGTCACCTCAAGCAGGTGTTGCTCAAGCTCGGCTGGCCGGCCGAAGACCTCGCCGGTTATGTCGATGGCGAGGCGCACGCGATCGCGTTGCAGGAAGACGGGTGGGCGATCCGGCCCTACCAACTGGAAGCGGTCGAGGGTTTCTGGCACGGCGGTTCTGGTGTCGTCGTGCTGCCGTGTGGTGCAGGCAAGACCATCGTCGGCGCCGCTGCCATGGCGAAGGCACAGGCGACGACGTTGATCCTTGTGACGAACACCGTTGCGGCTCGGCAGTGGCGTCACGAACTGCTCAAGCGCACGTCACTTACTGAGGACGAGATCGGCGAATATTCCGGCGCCAAGAAGGAAATTCGCCCCGTGACGATCGCGACGTACCAGGTCATGACGACTCGTCGAAAGGGCGTGTACGCGCACCTCGAGCTCTTTGACGAACGCGACTGGGGCCTCATCATTTACGACGAGGTGCACCTGCTCCCGGCGCCGATCTTCCGGTTCACCGCGGACATCCAATCGCGTCGCCGGTTGGGGCTGACCGCGACGTTGGTGCGGGAGGACGGCCGCGAGGGCGACGTGTTCAGTTTGATCGGTCCGAAGCGCTACGACGCGCCGTGGAAGGACATCGAAGCGCAGGGGTACATCGCGCCGGCCGACTGCGTCGAGGTACGCGTGACGTTGACGGAGCACGAGCGGCTCTTGTATGCGACCGCCGAACCTGAAGAGCGCTACCGGCTTGCGTCGACGACCGAAACAAAGATGAAGGTGATCGAGGCGCTGGCCGCGCGGCACGTCGGCGACCAGTTGCTTGTCATCGGCCAATATCTCGACCAGCTCGATGAATTAGGCGAGCGCCTCGGCGTCCCGGTGATCAAGGGCGACACGACGGTGAAAGAGCGCGAGCGACTGTACGACCTGTTCCGCACAGGCGAGATCACCACGCTCGTCGTGTCGAAAGTGGCGAACTTTTCGATCGACTTGCCAGAAGCATCGGTAGCTATTCAGGTATCGGGATCGTTCGGGTCGCGCCAGGAAGAAGCGCAACGTCTCGGCCGGTTGCTACGGCCCAAGCACGACGGTCGAACGGCACGCTTCTACGCAGTCGTCGCGCGCGACACGATCGACCAGGAGTACGCAGCCCATCGTCAACGATTCCTTGCCGAGCAGGGCTACGCGTACCGCATCATCGACGCCGACGACGTGTTAGCCGGCGACGAGATCTAGCGGGTGCTTCGCGGCCCTGGGTTGTATGTCAGCACGCACGAATAGGTGCACTGCGGTCTGCGAAGGCGGCACTCAGCGGAACGCGTCGAGCGCCTCGATCATCAGCCGCGTGGTGTCGTCGCCGCCCATGTGGCCAGCCCGTACGAGATGCAACTGCGCGTCGGGCCATGCATTGGCGAGCAGCCACGGGACGTCGGGTGGCCCGCTGATGTCGAAGTGGCCGTGAATCAGGACCCCAGGGATGCCGGCGAGTTGGTTGGCGTCGCGCAGCAGCTGCCCGTCTTCTAGCCATGCGGCGTGCGAGAAGTAGTGCGCGCACAATCGAGCGAACGCCATGCGAAAGTCGGGGTCTGCATATCGAGGAGACGGCACCCAACCCTCTTCGAGTGAGACGACCGCGTCCTCCCAATCGCACCAATCCTGTGCCGCCTTCGCCCGCACCGCGTAGTCAGGGTGCGCGTTCAACAAACGGTCGTAGGCAGCAACGAGGTCACCTTGCTCAGCAGTAGGCACACCTGCACGAAATTGCGCCCATTGCTCCGGAAAGAACCTGCCCGCCTCGTTGTAGAGCCAGTGCACGTCGACCGGCCGCGTCATCGTCACGGAGACGAGAACCATCTCACTGACGCGCCGCGGGTACTGCTCCGCGTAGGCCAGCCCGAGCGTCGCTCCCCACGATCCGCCCCACACCAGCCACCGCTCGATGCCGAGCTGTTCGCGCAGTCGCTCGATGTCGGCGATCAGGTGCTGCGTCGTGTTGTGCTCGAGGCTCACGGCGGGATCCGAGACGGACGGCGTGCTGCGTCCGCAGCCGCGTTGATCGAACTGCACGATGCGGTAGGCCCGTGGATCGAACAACCGCCGCCGTCCAGGAGAACTGCCGCCACCCGGACCGCCGTGCAGTACCAACGCCGCCTTGCCGCGCGGATTGCCGCTGACTTCCCAGTAGACGAGTTGCCCGTCGCCCACATCGAGCATGCCCTCGTCGTACGGCTCGATCTCCGGATAACGCTCCAACGCCGCCCTTTCGGTTCCCGTCGCAGTCCTGGGTGTCGCTGGACGGCTCAGATTAAGTGCACTCAGGGCTGCGACGGCCGCTCTTCGCATCCCAGGTGGTTGCTCAGCCGGCTAATTTGCCACGTTTGTGGTGCCACCAGGGATGCGAAGTCAGCGGTGCCAGGGGAAAGGTGCGAGGTCGGGCTCGACCCAGCCATCCCTTGCAGGCGCGGCCGCCAATGTCGTCGAGCGGTAGAAGCGGGCGAGCAGCCGCTTGTCGAGCAGCGCAGAGTTCTGTTCGACGAACGACTCGAAGTCGGCGTCGGGATGTTCGTCGACGTGATAACCGACGAGTTCGACCCAGGCGCGGCTCACCGTCGCGTGATACTTCTGCGGCGCACCCGCGTAGCGTGCAGTGCTCTGAATTCCTTCGCTCACAAGGGAAATCGCCCTCGGTGTACCACAACTTCTTACGGCGAGCCACGTGAGCTGAACGTGCTGCCGATGGCCGAAGCGTTGCGCGGTTGTCATGACTTGCGCCATCAGCGTCTCGAACGTGGGTTCGGCCTCGGCATCGTCGTTTGTCACAGCCGCGCTCTCCCGTCTTCGGCAAGCGTCGCCGTCTTCGGCAGGCACCGCCGTCTTCGGCTCGGTCAAGCGTCGCCGCCCGGCCGCCTTTGACGCAACTTGTTTGCGGCAGTCGGCCGCCGCCTGTGGACAACGAACGCCGGCCCATCGACGTCCGACCTACTCTTCGTGGCGAGTCGCGCAATCGGTGCGTCGGCTGGCTATCGGGAGGTCGGCGTGAGCGGCATCAGGGTTACACCGGAGCAACTGGCAAGTCTGTCGTCGCGGGTCAGCTCGGGCTCCGCAAGCATCGAGGGTGAGCTGCGGTCACTGACCGGTTCGCTCGCGCCGCTCGGCAGTGATTGGGCCGGTGTTGCACAGCAGCGGTTCCAGGCGCTGTGGGCGGAGTGGCAGAAGTCCGCTGAGGGTCTGCGCGATGCGCTCGGTGGCATCAGCCAACTGCTCGGCCAGGCCAGCACCAGTTACGCGGAAGCCGAACGGCAGATCGCGGCCAGCTTCGGCAACGTCTAACCGAAGCGGCGGCCGAGCGCGCAGCGTGTGCAATCGCTGCCCTCCGAGGGAGGTAAAACGCACACGCTGACGGTCGAGGCGACTCCTCGAGTCCCGCAACACCTGAGCGGCGCGAATACAGAAGGGCGGCGGCCGGTTTCCCGACCGCCGCCCTTCTTGCGACTGCGCTGCTTGAACTGAGAGCAGGTTGGACTTAGAAGTCCATGTCCCCGCCGCCGCCACCACCCTGAGGTGCCGGGTTCTTCTCCGGCTTCTCAGCGATGACAACTTCGGTGGTGAGGAACAGTGCGGCAATCGACGCCGCGTTCTGGAGTGCCGAGCGGGTGACCTTGGCGGGGTCGATGATGCCGGCCTTGATCAGGTCGACGTACTCACCGGTGGCCGCGTTCAGGCCCCAGCCGGGCTCGAGATTGCGCACCTTCTCGACCACGACGCCGCCTTCAAGGCCAGCGTTGATCGCGATCTGCTTGAGCGGTGCCTCGAGGGCGATCTCGACGATGCGAGCGCCGGTGGCCTCGTCACCTTCGAGGTTGAGCTTCTCGAATGCGGTGCGACCGGCCTGCAGCAGCGCGACGCCACCACCAGCCACGATGCCCTCTTCGACAGCGGCCTTCGCGTTGCGAACCGCGTCTTCGATGCGGTGCTTGCGCTCCTTGAGCTCGACCTCAGTGGCCGCGCCCGCCTTGATGACTGCAACGCCGCCGGCCAGCTTGGCCAACCGCTCCTGCAGCTTCTCCTTGTCGTAGTCGGAGTCGCTCTTCTCGATCTCGGCGCGGATCTGGTTGACGCGACCAGCGATCTGCTCCGCGTCACCGCCACCCTCGACGATGGTCGTCTCGTCCTTGGTGACGACGACCTTGCGAGCCTTGCCGAGCAAGTCGAGACCAGCAGTCTCGAGCTTCAGGCCGACTTCCTCACTGATGACCTGACCACCGGTGAGGATGGAGATGTCACCGAGCATCGCCTTGCGACGGTCACCAAAGCCAGGAGCCTTAACGGCGACCGAGCGGAAGGTGCCGCGGATCTTGTTGACGACGAGCGTGGCGAGAGCCTCGCCCTCGACGTCCTCCGCGATGATCGCGAGCGGCTTGCCGCTCTGCATGACCTTCTCCAGCAACGGCAGGAGGTCCTTGACCGAGGCGATCTTGCTGTTCACGACGAGCACGTACGGGTCGTCGAGAACGGCTTCCATGCGCTCGGTGTCGGTGGCGAAGTAAGGCGAGATGTAACCCTTGTCGAAGCGCATGCCCTCGGTGAGCTCAAGCTCGAGGCCGAAGGTGTTGCTCTCCTCGACGGTGATGACGCCTTCCTTGCCGACCTTGTCCATGGCCTCGGCGATCATCTCGCCGATCGCCGGGTCAGCGGCCGAGATCGAAGCCGTCGACGCGATCTGCTCGCGGGTCTCGACGTCCTTCGCCAAAGCCAGCAGCGCGGCCGAGACACTCGCGACAGCAGCTTCGATGCCGCGCTTCAGCGCCATCGGGTTCGCGCCGGCTGCGACGTTGCGCAGACCCTCGCGGACGAGCGCCTGGGCAAGCACAGTCGCAGTCGTCGTACCGTCACCGGCGACGTCGTCAGTCTTCTTCGCGACTTCCTTGACGAGCTCGGCGCCGATCTTCTCGTACGGGTCTTCGAGCTCGATTTCCTTGGCAATGCTCACGCCGTCGTTGGTGATCGTGGGAGCGCCCCACTTCTTCTCCAACACGACGTTGCGGCCACGCGGGCCGAGCGTCACTTTCACGGCGTCGGCGAGCTGGTTCATACCGCGCTCGAGGGCGCGACGAGCAGTCTCGTCATACGCGATGATCTTGGACATGCGGATGGTCCTCCCGGGTCGGGAAACGTAGCGTGCGGCCGGACTCGACGCCCGCGACGGCCGACCTCGCCTCGCCGGTGTCATGTCCGCCGGCTCGGCAGGGTCTCGAAGGCCCGGCCATTAACTTCGTTGAACTGTCACTCACGTGCTCAGAGTGCTAGCTCATGTTTAGCACTCAGACCCCCCGAGTGCAACCGACGACGGGTGAACGTTCGCCCTGGTGACGGCTGCAATCGGGTGCCGGAAAACCGGCGCTCTCTAGATTGATCGCCATGACCGAGCAGTGGCGGGAGATGAACCGCGCGAACTGGGAGTCGCGGGTAGCTGTGCACGTCGGTCCCGGCGGCTACAACCTCGACACCTTCGACGATCCGACCCACCTGTCGAGGGTTGTGCGCTACGACCTGCCTAGGCTGGGCCGGCTCGACGGACTCGACGTCGTCCACCTGCAATGCCATCTCGGCACCGACACCGTCTCACTCGCCCGCCTCGGCGCACGTTCGACAACGGGCCTCGACTTCTCGCCGTCCGCCCTCGTGAGAGCCCGACAGCTGGCCACGAGGGCTGCCGCCGAGGTCACCTTCGTGGACGGCGATGTGTACGACGCGGTGGAGCTGCTCGGTCGGCACCAGTTCGACCTCGTCTACACGGGCGTCGGCGCCATTTGTTGGCTGCCGAGCATCTCGCGCTGGGCGCAGACCATCGCCGGGTTGCTCCGCCCGGGCGGACGATTGTTCATGCGCGAAGGACACCCGGTGCTGTGGTCAATGTCCGAACCGCGGCCAGACGGGTTGCTCGTCATGGAGTACCCGTACTTCGAGACCGATGGCGTGATCTTCCGCGAAGAGACGAGCTACACGGGAGATGGACTGGTCGCGGCGCCCGACAGCGTCAGCTTCAATCACGGTCTCGGCGAGATCTTCACCGCGCTCCGCAATGCCGGCCTCATGACGACGCACTTCGAGGAGCACCGCGAAGTCCCTTGGAACCCGTTAGGCGACGCGATGGTCGAGAGCCCATCGTTTCCAGGCGAATTCGTCCTCGCCGAGGGCCGCGATCGGATGCCGCTGACCTACACGCTGCAGGCGGTCGACGAGCCACGCCAGAACTAGCGCGCCGGGCAGCCGCACTCCGCGCAACCGGACACGTCACAGCACTCCTGCTCGGTCACGTCACAGCAGCTCAGCGCGGCCATTGAAGCCTCCCAGATATCGACAGTGATCTATGTAAGATCAGGCTGGCACGAGACATAGACATCTGTCAATATTGATGTATGTCGAAGTCGCTGTTGGTGCTCACTCCGGTCGAAACAGTTGCCTGCTGCTCGCCGATGACGCGCGACCCGCTCAGTGCTGATCAGGCGGAGCAGATCTCGACCCTGCTGAAGGCGCTTGCCGACCCGGTGCGACTGCGGTTGATGTCGCTGGTGCTGTCGCACGAGGACGGCGAAGCGTGCGTGTGCGATCTGAACGACGCGTTCGAGTTGAGCCAGCCCACGATCAGCCACCACCTGAAGGTCTTGCACGACGCCGGCCTGCTCGACCGCGACAAGCGCGGGGTGTGGGTCTACTACAAGGCTCGCCAGGACGCGCTCGACTCGATCGCAGCACTGATCAGCGTCGACCCGGGCCGCCGATGAGCGCGCCGGTCATCTTATTCGCGTGCGTCCACAACTCGGGACGCTCGGTGGCGGCCCGCGTCCTTGCCGAGCATTACGGGGCGGGTCGAGTGGCCGCCATCTCAGCCGGCTCCGAACCCGGCGAGTCGATCAATCCGGTCGTCACGCAGGTACTCGGCGAGCGCGGACTCTCGACCGCCGCGGAAGTGCCGAAACTGCTCGACTACGGCACCGTCGCTGGCGCCGATGTCGTCATCACGATGGGCTGCGGCGAGGCGTGTCCCGTGGTGCCAGGCAAGCGGCACGAAGACTGGCTCGTCGAGGATCCGGCAGGCCAAGACGTCGCGACCGTGCGCGGCATCGTCGACGACATCGACGGGCGAGTACGCGCGCTGCTCGCCGAGATGCGGGTCGCCGACCCCACGGCCCGATGATCATGGGGAAATGGGGCAGTTCCGGCGTTCAGAGTGCCCCGTTTCCCCATGATCATCGGCGGAACTGGGGCGGAACTGGGGCGGACGGCGGGTGTGGCTGGCGTCAGATGAGGCCGGCGACGTCGAGGTAGGCGCGAAACGCTTCGACGGACGGCGGGATGGTGACCGACGGCGACACGACCGGCGCCACAGCGTCGAGGGTCTTCAGCCCGTCGCCGGTGTTGAAGACGACGGTCTCCGCGTCGGGATCGAGCTGCCCAGCGGCCAGCAGTTTCCGCAGCACGCCAATCGTCACGCCGCCCGCAGTCTCACCGAAGATGCCCTCTGTGCGGGCGAGCAGGCGCATGCCGTCGACGATCTCCTCGTCGGTGACGTCCTCGACCAGGCCGCCGGTTCGACGGCACACGTCGAGCACGTACGGTCCGTCGGCCGGGTTGCCGATCGCCAGTGACTTTGCGATCGTGTCCGGCCGCACCGGTTGCACGACGTCGTAGCCGGCCTTGAACGCGTTCGAGACTGGAGCGCAACCCGACGCCTGCGCACCGAATAC
Organism: uncultured Actinomycetes bacterium; assembly: GCA_963737705.1. Classification (GTDB taxonomy): domain Bacteria; phylum Actinomycetota; class Actinomycetes; order Acidothermales; family Acidothermaceae; genus PALSA-607. The sequence goes on along the minus strand of CAVTTP010000006.1, from coordinate 713,587 downwards.
TCGGTACGGCGTCGCGTCGACGAGACCCAGCTTGCCGAACTCGGTGAACGCCTTGTCGACCTTCGTCAACTGCGACCCGGAAGCGATCGGAATCACTACCTGCTCAGGCAGTCGCCAGCCGAGTTGCTCGGCAATCTCGTAGCCCAGCGTCTTGGATCCCTCGGCGTAGAACGGCCGCACGTTCACGTTCACGAACGCCCACGATTCTTCTTCGCCGGCGATCTCCGAAGCGAGCCGGTTGACGTCGTCGTAGTTGCCCTCGACTGCGATCAGCGTGCCGCCGTACACGGCCGTCGTGACGATCTTCTGCCGCTCGAGGTTTGCCGGGATGAACACCACCGACTTGATGCCGGCCCGTGCGGCCGCGGCGGCGACCGCGTTCGCCAGGTTTCCGGTTGACGGGCACGCGAGCACCGAGAATCCAAGTTCGCGCGCAGCGGCAAGTGCGACTGCGACGACCCTGTCCTTAAACGAGTGCGTGGGGTTGCCGCTGTCGTCCTTCACCCACAGCTTGCGCATGCCAAGCTCACGGGCCAAGTTGCGAGCGAGCACCAGTTTTGTCATACCTGGCTCAAGATTCGGCGTTTCGGCGACGTTCGACGGCACGGGCAGCAGCTGCTTGTAGCGCCAGATGTTTTGCGGCCCAGCTTCGATCGACTCGCGGCTCACGCCGGTGTAGTCGTAGGCCACTTCAAGCGGCCCGAAGCACATCTCGCACGCGTAGCGCGGGCTGATCGGATACTGCTCTCCGCACTCGCGACACGACAGCGAGGTGGCCGACCCTAAAAGAGTCGAATGCGGGACGGCGGGGGGCGACTGGGTCGCGGACACGGTGAAGCCTCTCTCCTCATCTTCCCCGCGGACCATCCACGGGACGGAGTTGGCACCTGTTCCGCTCAACTACAACGGAGTGGTTGCCGGGGCTTCAACGGGCCGGTCCCTCTGCCCCTCTTGATGAGCACTGCACATCTGTACTGCCTTGCAATAGGCAAGCGTAGCCCCTCGCGGGATCGGCCGAACGGCTGACCAAGGTCGGCCGTTTTTCCTAGAGCTTTATGGGCCGTCGAGGCACTATCGTCTTGCTGCATTGGAGGGGAACCGCGGGCGGGGACATACCGGGCAGGAATGTTCTCGGCCGCGGTTTTTTTCTGCCCGAAATTATCCCGAAGCGGCGAGCAGGCCTTCGAGAAACGCCACCACCGCGTCAGGCCCCGAGAGCTGCAGGTCGGCCCGCGCCGCCAGGTCAGCGAGGCCCGGCTCGTCAGGTACCCCGCTGAACACCCCTAGCGTCGCAAATCCCTTTGACCGCAGCCTTTCAAGCGCATCGAACGCGGCGATGTCACCGAGGTCGTCGCCCACGTAACAGACCGACCGCGCACTGAATTGGTCCACGAGCGAGACGAGCGCATTCCCCTTGTCCGTCCCGCCGGGGCGCAACTCGAACACCAACCGCCCGGGCTCGAGCCGCAGCCCCTCCGACTCCGCAAGTGTTCGCAGTGGTTCGCGGAGCAGCTCGAGTGCCGCATGGGGGTCGGCGGCCTCCCGTACATGCACCGCGACCGAAGCGCCCTTGTCCTCGATCCGCGTCCCTGGAGGCGCACCGATGTCGAGCAGCAACGCAGGTAACGCCGCACGCACCTGACCAACCGGTTCTGAGCCGCGAGGATCAACGCCCGCGACCGCAGCGACGCCAGCAGCCGACGTCCACTTCTCGAGTCCGTAGTGGCCGACGACGAGCAGATTCGGCGGCTCATCAGCAGTGAAACCGAGCAGCGAGGCTGCGACGCCGGGCGGTCGTCCGGTCACGACGGCGACGGCGCCGATCGACGCAGCGAGCGAGCGCAACACATCCGACGCGCGAGGATGCGGCCGGGCAGCTTCAGGTTGGCTGACGATCGGCGCGAGTGTGCCGTCGAAATCGACCGCGACCAGCGCCGTACGAGGCTGCCCGATCAGCGTCCGCAATCCGGCGCGACCGGCTTCGGTGCGCGGGATCGGCAGGGGTGCAGCAGCGGCCCGAACAGGCTCGAACTCGGGCGGGGGCACAGCTGCGACCCTACTTGCCGCTTGACGTCCAATCCTGGCCGAGCACGAGCGTGAGGTGGGTTGTCGAGACGCCATCAGGAGCGGGCGCCATCTTGCCGATGGCGGTGAACTGGGCCGCGAGCGCCTGGGCCGCTGCGAGTTGACCGGCGGGGTAGAACACCGTGGTCGCGGACATCGACTGCGAGTAGTTGCCGGTCAGCGCGACGACCCAGCCGCCGCGACTCAGGGTCGTCTCGGCACGCGCCGCCATACCGCTGATGTGGGTGCCGTTAAGGATGTCGACAAGGGGCTTCGTCGTGGGCGTGCTGGGGGCCGGCGATGCGGATGTCGGGGTAACGGCCGGCGCCGACGCGGCGGGCGACGTCACGGCAGGCGGCGCCGTGGCGGGCGGTGGCGTCGCAGTCAGGGACGCCGGATAGGTCACCGGCGGTGAGGACGTCGGAGCATCGCCAGGTGACGACGCGGGCGGCGCTGCCACGGACGACTTCGAGCCGGACGGCGTCGCGCTTGGGGAGATGTATCCCGAGGACGCCGCGTTGTTCGTGTGCCGCGTGGACTCTCCGCGCCAGTGCAGCGCGGCCTCGACGCCCACCCCGGCAACGACCACAACCACCAAGGAGACCAGCAGCACCCGCATTCGGCGGCCGCGGTCGACTCGGCGGTGGCTGCCGCCAGCGCGCGGTTCCTGGGTCGTCATGAGTTCTCAGTCGTCATGAAGTGGGTCCGTCATTAGCTATGGCTACCGGCCGGGAGGTCTTGAGTCGGCAACCGATCGTCGTCACGCGACGATCATGGCGGTCAGGCCTCGATGCCGAGACGGCGGGCCGATCGTGCGCGCTGACGCGCCGCACGCAGCCGGCGAAGCCGCTTCACCAACATTGGGTCGGCGGCCAGCGCCGCCGGACGGTCGATCAGCGCGTTCAGCGCCTGGTAGTAACGCGTGGCCGACATGTCGAACTTCTCGCGCATGGCCTGCTCTTTGGCACCCGCGTACTTCCACCACTGGCGCTCGAACTCGAGGATCAGCTGATCGCGCTCGGACAGCACATCGACCAACATGCCCGACGCATCAGCGTTCACGGCGTCCGCGACCTCCATCGACCAGCCCTTCGTTCGACCCACCATGACGACCAACACCGTCATACCGCTGCATGTAGGAGCCATGGTAGGACCCAAACAACACCCATGTCATTCGCCCGGGCCGTGGCTGGGGAAATCCGCCCGGATCCGCACCTCATGCACCCCAGAGGTCCCCCTAGGCTGGCGCCGTGCCCCCGCCTGACCTGTCGCCCGTGCCTCCGTCGTCCGGGTCATCGTCGTCCGTGTCGTCGTCTCGCGGAGCCGCGCTTGCGCAGGTCGAGCACTGGTCGGCGTCCAACCCGGCGGCGGGCGTCACCGACGCCACGGGCACTCTCGGCGAGACCGGCGACGTCGACCGGCGCCACGAGTGGGCATCGGTCACGAAGCTCGTCACCGCGCTCTGCGTGCTGCATCTGGTCGACGAGGGCAAGATCGCGCTCGACGAGCCTGCCGGACCACCTGGATCGACGGTGCGCCACCTCCTCGCGCACGCCTCGGGCCTCGGGTTCGACCAGGGCGCCGCGCTTTCGAAGCCCGAGCGCAGGCGGGTCTACTCCAACGCCGGCTTCGACCTGCTCGGCGCTCTGGTCAGCGAGCGCTCCGGCCTGCCCTTCGCGCACTACGTCACCGAGACGGTGTTCGAGCCGCTAGGGATGCAAGCGTCAAGCATCGACGGGACGCCGTCGGCGGGCGGTGGTGGGCCACTGGTCGACCTGCTGAGGTTCGCTCGCGAGCTTCTGCGGCCGACGTTGCTCGCGCCCGAGACGCTGGCGCTCGCGACGACCATCGCGTTTCCCGGCCTCGATGGCGTGCTGCCGGGCTATGGGCGATGCACGCCCAACGACTGGGGATTGGGTTTTGAGCTTCGCGACGCGAAGGATCCGCACTGGACAGGGCGGCACAACTCGGCGTCCACCTTTGGGCATTTCGGTCGTGCCGGCAGCTTCCTGTGGGTCGACCCGACGCTGGGCTTGGGCTGCGTCGCGTTGGCGGACACGGCGTTCGGGCCCTGGGCTATCGAAGTGTGGCCAGCATTCTCCGACGCGGTGATCGCGGAGTACGGCCCTCGTACTTGACGGATCAGCCGGTGCGGCCGGTGATGTAGTCCTCCGTGCGCTTGTCTGAAGGCACCGAGAAAATCCGGCTCGTCGCGTCGTACTCGACCAGCACACCGGGTTGCCCGGCGCCGGCGAGGGTGAAGAAACCGGTCGTCTCACTGACCCGGCTCGCCTGCTGCATGTTGTGCGTCACGATGACGATTGTGTAGCGGTCTTTCAGTTCGGCGATGAGGTCTTCGATCGCCAACGTCGAGATCGGGTCGAGGGCCGAGCACGGCTCGTCCATCAGCAGCACCTCGGGCTCAACCGCGATGGCGCGCGCGATGCAGAGCCGCTGCTGCTGGCCACCGGAAAGTGCGAGTGCCGGCTTCTTCAGCCGATCCTTGACCTCGGCCCACAAGTGCGCGCCGGTGAGGGCGCGCTCGACCACCACATCGAGGTCTTTCCCCTTGCTACCGCCCAATTTCAGGCCAGCCGCGACGTTGTCGTAGATCGACATCGTGGGGAACGGGTTGGGCCGCTGGAAGACCATCCCGACGCTGCGGCGCAACGCCACTGGGTCAACGCCGGGCGCGTAGATGTCACGGTCGTCGAGCAGCACCTGGCCAGTGATGTGCGCGCCAGGAATCACTTCGTGCAGCCGGTTGAGACTGCGCAGGAACGTCGACTTGCCGCACCCCGAGGGGCCGATCAAGGCAGTGACGGCCTTGGGTTCGATCACCATCGTGACGTTTTCTACAGCCTTGTGTTTGCCGTAGTAGCACGAAAGACCGAGCGCCTCGATCCGCTTAGCCATGGGGCCGCTCACCTCCGGGTGGCGTCACGGCGCGTCAGAAGCCGCGCGATCACGTAGAGCAGGACAACGATCAGAATCAGAGTAAAGGCTGCAGCCCACGCGCGGTTGACATCCGCAGGAGTGCCTGCAGCCGCAGAGCTGAATACATAAAGTGGGAGCGCTTCCTGCTGCCCGTGGAACACGTTCTTGTTGACGAACAGCGTGCCCGCGGCTGTCAGCAGCAAGGGCGCGGTCTCGCCGGTGACACGAGCCACCGCGAGCATGATGCCGGTCGTAATCCCGGTGCGGGCCGTCGGCACGATGATCGACAGGATCACCCGCCACTTGGGGATTCCGAGCGCGTACGCGGCTTCCCTCAGCGTGTTAGGAACCAGCCGCAGCATTTCCTCCGACGATCGCGTCACGACAGGCAGCATCAGAATCGCCAATGCCATCGATGCGGCGAAGCCTGAATAACCCTCGTGCAGACCGAGGACCCAGAAGGCAAGCACAAAGAGCCCGGCCACGATCGACGGGATTCCAGTCATCACGTCAACCAACAGACGGACGACGGTGGAGAACCCTTTCGCGCCGTACTCATTGAGGTAGATCGCGACGAGCAAACCGAGCGGGACCGAGATCGCCGCGGCGATCAGCAGCTGCTCAACGGTGCCGAAGATCGCGTGGTAGATACCCCCGGTCACGTCGTCGGGGCCGACGCCAGCCATCGAATGTGTGAGGAACGACCAGCCGAATCGGGTCATGCCCTTGCCGACCGTGTACCAGATGACGAGCGCCAGTGGGATCACGGCAATGAGGAACGCGAGGTACATCGCGATCGTCATGAGCCGGTTCACGATGGCCCTGCGGCCGGTCACCTTCCAGACCTGCGACGTTGACGCCGCACCGGGGCCTGACATCGTAGTCGCGCTCACGCCGCGGTGCCCTGCTTGACGGCCGCACGATAGATAACGGTGCGGGCGATGAGGTTCACGCACAGCGTCATGATGAAGAGCACCAGGCCAGTCGCGATCAGCGCTGAGCGGCCGGTCGCGCCGGCTTCGCCGAAGTAGTTCGCGATGTTTGCGGCGATGGTGTTTCCGCCGGGCTGCAGGATGTGCAAACTCACCGCGAAGCTGGTGCCGAGCACCAGAGCGACCGCGATGGTCTCGCCCAGTGCGCGCCCAAGCCCAAGCATGATGCCGCCAATGATGCCCGGACGGCTCGGAGGCAGCAATGCGTAGCGCACCATCTCCCAGCGGGTCGCACCGAGGGCGAGAGCGGCTTCCTTGAGGTTCGGGTCAACCTGACGCAGCACCTCGCGCGAGATCGCGGCAATCACCGGCAGCACCATGATGGCGAGCACGACCGAGGCGACGAAGATGGACCGGCTCGCCACCGACGTCCGGTTATTCGGGTCGTCGAAAATCGGTATCCAGCCGAACTTGGTGGCCAGAAAATGCTGGAAGCCGCGGATGTGAGGGACGAGAAAGATCAGCCCCCACAGGCCGTAAACGACGGACGGCACGGTGGCCAGCATGTCGATGAGGTAGCCGAGCCAGGTCGCGAGACGGCGCGGTGCGTACTCGACGACGAAGATTGCCACACCTAACGCGACCGGGATCGCGAGTACCAGCGCGATGACACTGGAGAGCACGGTCCCGAAGACGAGAACTGCGATGCCGAACATCGGCGGATCGCCGTCCGGGGCCCAGCCCTTCGTCGTGAAGAAGTTCGAATGATCCTTGTTGAGCGACGGAATCGCCTTGACCACAAGGAAAACCGCGATTGCCCCGAGGATCAGCAGCACGACGAGGGCGGCAGCAAAGGTGATGCCCCGGAAGGGCTCGATACGTCGAGCCCTTCGGGGCGTCCCTGTCGCAGCCGGCGTTCCGGCTGCGGGCGTGCTTTGGGTCACGAAATAGCCGTGATGCTCGCGAGCGCCTTGGTCGCGAGGTCACTCGGCAGCGGTGCGAAACCGAGGCCGTCGGCAGCAGCCTGTCCAGTGGTGACGGCGTAGCCGAGGAACGACTTCACGAGCGATCCCTTGGCGGGGTCCTTGTACTTCGAGCACACGATGGCGTACGAGACGGTCGAGATCGGGTAACCGGTCTTCATGCTCGCGTAGTTCATCGTGCCAGCGAGGTCGCTGCCCGTACCTGTGACGGAGAAGCCTTCACCGATGGCGGTCGAGACCGTTGCCGACGTCGCGTCGACGTAGTCGCCCTCGCCCTTGATGGATGCCGTCGGCAGGCTCTGCGCCTTTGCGTAGGAGGTCTCGACGTAGGTGATACCGCCGGTCGTCTGCTTGACGCCGGCTGCCACACCTGCTGATCCCTTGGCACCCTGCGCACCACTGAAGAAGGTGATCGTCTTGCTCGCGCCGAGCGTCCAGTCACTGGGGGCGTCGGCCTTGAGGAAGCTAGTGAACACCGAGGTGCTGCCCGAGCTGTCGTTGCGGTAGAAGACGCTGATCGGCGTCGACGGCAGAGTCGCACCGGAGTTGTCCGCCGCGATTGCCGCGTCGTTCCACTTGACGATCTTCCCGTCAAAGATGCCGGCGATTGTCGCGGCCGACAGCTTGAGCGAGGTCACGCCACTCAGGTTATACGTCACGGCGATTCCGCCGGCAGTGATTGGAATAGTAAGCGCCGTGCTCCCGCAGGCGTTGTTCGCCGCGGTCTGCTCAGATGCGGCCATCGTCACGTCAGAGCCGGCGAAGTCGGCGGTGCCGTTGCCGATCGCGGTGATGCCGGCGCCCGAACCCGTGCCCTGGTAGTTGATCTTCGCACCGGAGCACTTGGTGCCGAAGTCCTTGCTCCACTGCGTTTCCATGTTCTGTTGGAATGTCGAGCCCTGTGCGCTCAGCGTGCCGGACGCACATGCAGGCGCACTGCCGGCTGGCGCCGCCGGGGCGCTCGACGCGGCGGCGGTGGTTGCCGGAGCGGCCGGTGCGGATGTTGCCGCGGTAGTCGGCGCCGGTGCTGCGCTGGTGGGCGAGGTAGCGGTCTTCTTGCTGCTGCTACATGCAGCAGCCGCCAACAAGACACCTGCAAGTAGCAGGGACGTGGCGATGCGTGAAGTCCTCACGAGGTAACTCCTCCTGTGTCGGTCAACCGAACCGACTATTTCGATCCGGGGCCAGCGTCGGGCGGGCTCGGCGATTGGCAGTAGCGCCAGTCGGGATCGAAAGTAAGCGAGGCAAGTGGACAGGTACCGACGGACGGATGAACGGGCGGTGAACATCCACAGAGCCCTCGGTCCAGTGCGCACGACCCTAGGCGCGAAGTGCCGCTCTAACTACGTAGTGCCGTCTCGCCGGTCACCAGATAGACGACTTGGCGCGCAACGGCTACAGCGTGATCGGCGAACCGCTCGTAGTACCGGCCCGCAAGCGCAAGGTCGATCGCCACGTCAACGCCATAAGGCCATTCAGGCGCAAGCATCGTCAGCAGCAGAGTGCGGTGCAGGTGGTCCATGACGTCATCGTCGGACTCAAGCTCTGCCGCGCGATCAGTGTCGCGCCCCGCGACGACATGTCCGGCTTTGCGGACAATGTCAGCAGCAACCTCACCCATCTCGCGGATGGTGGCCTGCAACTCGGTCGGCACTGCACATGCTGGGAACTTGCGGCGGGCCAACTTGGCGACGTGCACGGCAAGGTCGCCGGATCGCTCGAGGTCTGACGTAATACGCAGGCCAGTCGTCAGTGCCCGCAAATCACCCGCAACAGGTTGTTGGCGCGCGATCAGATCGACAGTTCGACGGTCGACGTTCTCGCGAAGAAGGTCGACAGCCGCGTCACCGTCGATGACGCCCTCAGCAGCACCAAGATCGGAGTTGAGCAGCGCCTCCGTCGCCTGCGTAATCGCATGGCCAACGAGCTCAGTCATTTCGACAAGTTGGTCAGTGATCGCATCGAGCTCGTCGTGATAGGCGTCGCGCACGTCTGCTCCCTTCGTCTGCTCAGGCCATTGTCTGGGCCCGTCTAGTTCGGCCAAACCGCCTGCGCCGTCTGCGGGACCGCCTTTGCCGTCTTCGTGGGGCGATGTCGCAGTCCCAACGGCAGAGTCTTTCACGTTTATGGACGGCGGCAGGCGGCGAGGCGACAGCCTACAGAACGGGAGGTGAACAGTCGGCCAACGCGTCTCGTTCGTTTGTTGACAGCGCTGGGGTTCCCTACCATTCGGATTGTGCGGTCGACTCCTGTGGAGCCTGAACCACCGTCGGCGACGGCGGCAGTTCTTGCGACCGTAGCCGCCGCCCTGGAGACGGGTGCGGTTCTGCTCGATGACGACGAGGTGCTGCTCGCCAACGAGGCGGCCCTCGCGCTTAGGGTCGTCTACGGGCGTGAGCTGACCTCCCGCATGCTCTCGCGGATTGCCCGCGAGGCCCGACGGACAGGACTTCGCATCGCCCAGGACCTCGACCTGCCGTGGGGATCGTCGTTTCGGGCCGTTCACGTCGTCGCAGCACCAGTGCCCGGCACTGCCCAGGTAGTGCTCCTCCTGAACGACCTCCAAGAGTCGCGCCGACTTGAGGCCGTTCGACGCGACTTCATCGCCAATGTCTCGCACGAACTCAAGACGCCAGTCGGCGCGATGATGCTGCTGGCAGAGGCCCTGCGCGACGCCACTGACGATCCCGTCGCGATGAAGCAGTTCACCGAGCGGATGCTGCACGAGGCCGGCCGGATGTCACGACTCGTGCAGGAACTGTTGGAATTGTCGCGGCTTCAGGGCGGCGAGCCATTGCCTGCGATGGAGTCGATCCGGGTGAGCGACGTTATCGCCGATGCGAGCGATCCGCTGCAAGTACGTGCCGAGGCGGCCGGCATCTCCCTCGACGTCGGACCTGCAGACGGTGCGCACGTGTGGGGTGACCGCCGCCAGCTCACCACAGCGCTGACGAACCTCATCGAGAACGCGATCGCTTATTCGTCGCCAGGCTCCCGGGTGGGCGTGGGCGTAAGAACTTTTGCGGACGGCGGGGAGCGCAGCGTCGAGATCACCGTCAGCGACGAGGGCGTGGGCATCGAAAAAGTCGACCAGGAAAGGGTTTTCGAGCGGTTTTATCGGGTCGACACCGCGCGATCTCGGGCCACCGGCGGAACCGGTCTTGGCCTCGCGATCGTGAAGCACATCGCGAACAACCACGGCGGTCGGGTGGGGCTTTGGAGCCATCCCGGCGTGGGCTCGACGTTCACTCTGTACTTGCCCGTGCCACCAGTGGCCACCGACGGCAGTCTGCCGAACCAGAAAGGTCAGGAGTTGTGACGCATCTACTCGTCATAGAAGACGAGGAGTCGTTCTCCGAGACACTCGCGTACATGCTTACCCGTGAAGGATTCGAGGTTCGGGTCGCCACGACCGGCCCAGCCGGTCTCGAGGAGTTCGAACGGCATGGCGCCGACCTCGTGATCCTCGACCTCATGCTTCCCGGTCTGCCCGGAACCGAGGTCTGCCGGCGACTGCGCGAGCGCAGCGACGTCCCGGTGATCATGCTGACTGCTCGCGACAGCGAGGTCGACAAGGTCGTGGGGCTCGAACTCGGGGCCGACGACTACGTCACGAAGCCGTTCTCGGCACGCGAGCTCGTGGCCCGCATCAGAGCGGTCATGCGGCGCCGCAGCGACAGCGTTGAGGTTGTTGTTTCAGGGATCGTTGAAGCTGGCCCCGTTCGGTTAGATCCCGACCGGCATGTGGTGAGCGTTCGCGGCGAGGCCATCACGTTGCCGCTGCGCGAGTTCGAGCTGCTCGAGCTGCTGCTGCGCAACGCCGGCCGGGTGCTGACGCGCAACCAGCTGATCGACCGGTTGTGGGGCAGTGACTACGTGGGTGACACGAAGACCCTTGACGTCCATGTGAAGCGCCTTCGCAGCCGGGTTGAAGAGCACCCAGCACGTCCGAGGCACCTCGTGACCGTGCGCGGCCTGGGCTACAAGTTCGAGCCCTAGGCCTCAGCGGCTTGAGTGGTCGTACGCGGCCGTGACAGCTCCCCCGTCGTGTGTGCGTGCGTTGACGGCGATCGTCACGTGTGTCTCGCCCGGCGCAACAACCAGCGCATAGTGCAACCGGGTCACGCCGGCGCGCACGGTCATGTGGGTGGTCCCGACCAGCCGCCCGGAACTTGCGACGACGTTAACGACAGCAGGGCCTGACGTCGCAGCAATCGCGACCGTGATCACAATGGGATAGCTGCGGCCCGCGACGAATGTGTTCGGGGCTCCGTCAGACGGGCCGAACGCAGCCATCGGAATAGTAGCCACGACGTTGCCGCCGATCGGTTGGAACGGCGGGAGATAGCGCCCGACTGCAGAAATCGTTGTGGCTTCTCGCACATTTGCGACACCGTGGCCTGGTACGCGCGACGCACCATAGGTGAGCGCGATTGCCGCAACTGCCAGCGAGACACCGATCGAGCGGCCGACTGACACGACTGCCTCCGCGGGCCGGTAAGCCCCGCGTGCAAACGATCGAGGCGAACCGGTCGCAGAGCGCGACCGGTCACCTTATTGATCGGCAGTCGACGACCGGCTGCTGAGCGTTTGCGAGAAACTCTTGTCGCCAGTTGCCCAATGACGAATTGCTCAGTGACTTAGCTGCTCGTGACTTAGCTGCTCGGCGATCAGTGCTGGCGACGCCATTCGTGCGCACCCGCGTACCGCGGCGCCTGCTTGCGCGTGCGCATAGCGATGCCGGCACCGGTGCACAGGATTGCGAACGCAGCGAGCAATTCGATGTCGGATCCGGTGAACGGCAGGCTCGCACTTCCAGCCGACGGTGTCGATGTCGTCGTTGTGCCAAGGACCGCAGGTGACGCGATGGAGAAGTCGATCGTCACCGTCGTCTGCGACGTAGCCCCGGTCAGCACCAGGCTGTGGGCTCCGGTCGGCAGATCGCTTGGCACTGTGAACTGATAGTTGACAGCACCGGTCGATGACGCGGTCGTCGGGGTGAGCGTTTCCGGCGTTGAGTGCACGACCACGGTCACCGACTCGCCTGCTGTGAAACCACTCGCCTGCACCGTGACGACCTCACCCAAGCTCAACGTCGGGTCGGACGCCAGTGTGCTTCCATCGGGCCCGGTCAGCGTCGTCGTCGCCGTCGTCGCGGCCGTGATCGTGTACGCGACCGCTGGACTCTGTGATCCCTTGAACGCCGTCGGATCGGTCGCGGTGCTGTTCGTCGGTGTGAAGATCGCAACGAAGGAGTGAGTGCCTCCAACCGCGAGTGTCGATGTCGAAAGTGTGGCCGACCCACCCGTCAGCGTTTCCGTTCCGAGCGTCGTGCTGCCGTCGTAGAAGACGACGCTGCCGACCGCGGTCGTCGGCGTGACGGTCGCGGTTAGTTGCACGTTGGCTCCCGCCGCCGCCGAGGTCGCAGGACTGACCGCGAGTGCGGTCGAGGTCACTGTGGCGCCGGTGACCACGAAGCTCATCGCTGCACTTGTTGAGGCCACGAACGAGGCCGCACTGGTGGGGGTGAATACCGCGGTAATGGTGTACGTGTTGGCTGCACCGAATGCCGTCGTGTACGTCGCAGCCCCTGACACCACTGCGACAGGGCTCCCCATGGCAGTCGTGCCGTTCATGAACTGCACGGTGCCCACCGCGTTGTTGGGAGTAACCGTTGCAGTGAATGTCACCGACGTACCGGTTGTGGTCGGGCTCGCGATGCTCGCCGTGAGGGCCGTCTGTGTCGGCACCGGTGTCCCTGCTGCGTTCACCATGTAGCTGAGCGTCGCGCTCGTCGACGGACCGAACGCAGTCGAATCGCTCGGGGTGAACACTGCCGTTATCGAATGCGTCGACGTCGACAACGTCGTCGTCGCCGCGGAGCTTGCGGTAGCGCTGGTTGTTCCCGTGGTCACCGTTACCAGGCCGCCTAACGGCGATCCGTTGTCCATGAACTGCACCGAACCGGCGGCGGACGGTGTCACTGTCGCCGTGAATACCACCGAGGTCCCAGATGTGGTCGGGCTCGCCGGATTCGCCGTCACCGTGGTGGTTGTCGTCGCCGGGCCGCTACCCGCCGCCGCATTGACCATGTAGCTGAGCGCGGGGCTCGTCGACGTGCTAAATGCAGCGGCATCGGTTGGCGTGAAGACCGCCGTAATCGGATGCGTGCCTACCGACAAGGTGGTGGTCGCCGCTGAACTCGCGGTCGCGTTATCGGCTCCGGTTGTGACCGGCACCGCATCACCCAAGTTGGTTGTACCGTCCTTGAACTGCACGGTGCCCGCCGCAGACGGTGTGACGGTCGCGGTGAATACCACCGACGTCCCCGATGTTGTCGGGCTCACGGGACTCGCAGCTAAGGTCGTCGCGGTTCCTGTTGGACCACCGCCCCCTGCCGCTGCGTCGACCTCGTAGCTGAGCGCGGGGGAAGTTGAGCCACCGAACGTCGTGGGGCTGCTCGACGTGAATACAGCCGTGATCGAGTGCGTGCCCACAGTGAGCGCGGAGGTCGAGATAGTCGCTGACCCGTCACTCACTGTTGCAGCGTCGCCCAAGGTGTCCGTGCCGTCCATGAACTGGACCGTGCCTGGTGCCGAGGGCGTGATCGTCGCGGTGAACACGACGGAGGTCCCAACGGTGACGGGGTCTCCGGGGTTGGCCGCGATCGCGGTCGCCGTCGGGGTTGCACCGGATGCGTTCACGACGTAGCTGAGCGCGGTACTTGTCGAGGGCGCGAACGCGGTCGAATCCGTCGGCGTAAACACCGCGGTAATCGAGTGAGTTGCCGCAGGCAGCGTCGTTGTGGTGAACGTCGCGGTTCCGCTAGCCACCGGGACCGCACTACCCAACGCAGATGTACCGTCCTTGAACTGCACAGTGCCCGCTGCACTCGGAGTCACACTCGCGGTGAAGGTGACCGACGTGCCCTGAGTCACCGGACTCACCGGACTTGCTGTCACAGAGGTCGACGTCGGGGTCGGGCCCGAGCCTCCCCCGCCGACAGGCGAGGTGAACTGGCCGTACACCTGCGTCCACGTGGTGCCGGTGACCTTGATGTCTGTCGACGCGTAACCCGTGGCTGTGCCCGTGCCGGCCGCCGAAAGCTTGATCCTCAGCTGGTACATGCCGCCGTAGCCGTCGGTGGTGCTTGCGTCGCCGTTTGGAATGTCGGTGATGTAGGCGGCGAGCGACTCGTCGGTCGCCTTTCCGGTCACGATCGGATTGGGAAGGCCCACGAGATCAGCTGGCGGTCCGGCGATCGGAAAGGTCGTGGAGTCTGACAGTTGTTCGTTGGAGAACGAGTTCGAGAATCCGGTGCCCACTGAGGTGACCTTGCCACTGTTCGGCGTGGCGCCGTACAGCGTCGCCTTCGTCGCACCGCCGGCCGTGTTGTGCTCGGCCACGGCGTAGGCCGCCAACGGAGCGCCCGTGGTGCTGCCCCCGGTGATTTGTTGACCAGCTGCGTTGAAGAAGTCGATGCCACCGAACGTCGCGTTGATGTCGGGCTCCCATGGCGGCGTGACCGCTGCAGCGTCGGCTCCGTGAATGGTGCGCGGCGCGGTTGCGTGGGCTGACAGAGCACCCACCCGGACGGATGCAAGCACGGCCAATGCTGCGACCATGAGGCCGATAACTGCCCTGGTCCAACGCTGGTTCGACTTCATTTTTGACGGCCCTTTCGGCTCACTTGTCGTGCCACGTGGTGATAGTGACTGGCAAAGGCAACGGCCAGACCGCTGCCGCACGACGCGGTCCGGTACGCGGCATTAACTGGGGATGAACGACGCCACCCGGCGTCGCGCCGCACTGCGTGAGCCCTTCTGAGGCGCTCAAGCAGCCCGGCGCGGGAGCGGCTTGCTTCGCCGCCATTGGATGGCGACCGCGCCTGCACCGAGAACTCCGACGACGACAACGATCCAAAGGATGGTGCTCGTGCCGCCACCGTGCTTCCCTGAGCCGCTGCCGGCGAGAGCGGCAGGCGCGCTCGACGCAGCTCCGGAAACCGGTGCAGAACCTGACCCACCCACCCCGGCGGACCCGGCCGCTCCCGTAGCCCCGGCTGCTCCTGCGCCAGTAACTGCCGCGCCGGTAGCCCCACCAGCTCCGGCCTGTGCGGACGCACCCGAGGTGGATCCAGGTTTTGGCGCGGCAGCGCCAGTTGCAGACGGCGATGACGGTGACGCAGTGAGTTGGGGAAACGCGGATGCGAGCGTCTGCTCGAGCGAAACCGACTGGCCGTCGCCACACGACACAGCAGCGCCGTCAACGACTTGCCAGGTGTTGCCGCTGATCTTGATGCTGGTTGCGTCATACGTCTGGCTGTAGACCGGTTGGTTCGGCGCCCCGAGGTAGATGCGGAACTGCATCAGGCCGTCCCACTGCGGCGGGTAGTCCGACAGCGGACCACTAAGCGGCCCGTCGCCGGCTGTCAGGATCGCGGTCGGGTGCTGGGGGGTCGACGACCGGCTCGATGCCCCGAACTGTTCGCCGTGCCACTCGCCCGGTTCGATGCCCTGGCGTGGCTGGTAGATAAAGAGCGTCGCAGTTTCACCGGCCCCGTTATAAGGCGCGGCGGCCGGCGTCGAGTCGATGGCCTTCGTCACAAACGGGTTGTCGGTGATACTGCCTTTCGTGACGGGCTGATTGGCAGCGTTGCAAAAACCGATCGAGCCGACGGCCCGTGGATCGGTATAAGGCACACCTGATACTGCGCTGGCGGTCGTTGATGCCGCGCCGAGGAATCCAGCAACTGCCGCGACTCCCGCCATTGCAAGGGCAGCACGCCGTCCCGCTAACTTCATTTGTTTCTCCTCATGAATCTGCATCGTTCGATTGCCGTGAAATCGGCTATCGCCCGTGACGTGACTTGCGCCCGGAGACCGCCCCGACGCGATGCCGCCCGGACGCGTCCGCTGACACTCCAGCCGTGATCGGGGAGCGGGCATCGACAGCGGGCTGCGGCGCGCGACGGGCCTTGCGACGTCGGCGCCTCAGCCACCCGACCACTGCAAGAACCACGATCACGATGACCAACGCCCATGGCACTGCCCACGTCCAGGTACCGGCGGACAACGCCTTCAGTCCGGGGTCGTCGTCTCCGGGCAGCGCCGATGGCACCAGATGCACACCAGGGTGTACGAGCACGGTCGGCCACACCCCAGGAACGACGACCGTGACCTTCGATGATCCGCCTGGAAGTAGCTGAACGATCGACGGCCCCTTCACGGTTTTGGAGCTGCCGAACAACCCCGAGACACGTATCGTTTGGGTGCCGGCGAGTCGGACGTTCCCTGCGTTGCGGACCGTGTACGACACGGAAGTCGTTCCGGGCCCGACAGTGGCGTCCTTCTCGTGATACGAGGCCTTGAGACCCACGACTTCGAGCTTCGGGTTCAACGGTCCGCTCACACGCAAATAGACACGGGTGACGACTCGCTGATTAAGCGTGACCTGCTGACCGGTGGCGTTATGCGACTGCACGACGAGAGCCGCGACGATCCCACCGACGTGGTCGCCAGGTTGCGCATTTGTGGGGATCGTCAACTTCAGGGGCAACGTCACCTGACCGGCGGGACCGTTCGCCTTCGGTCGCCCTGGAACGGTGACCAGGACAGGCCTGCTGGTACCGACCGACAACCAGGTTGCAACGTCGACTGGCTGGGCGTCAGGGGCCGCAAATCCGATCGCACCGGTATCGGTGTTGTCGGCAAGCACGGGGTAGACCTCGATCGGGAGCGGGCCGTTGGAGTAGTTGAACACCGTGACTGCGTCGGTGGCCTCCGCACCGGGGGTTGCCCCGAACGAGAAGTAGGGCCGCTCGCTGGTGCCGGCAACCTTGACCGCAGGACCAATGCCGAAGGTCACCTGGCCACTACCCGATGCCGGGGGGCTCGCCGGAGCCGCATTCGCACTGGGCGAAGGCTGCGCGGGGGACGGCGACGCGGCGACAGCGGGATTACCGACGCCAGCCATTACGAGCGTCGTGCCGCCCGCTAAGAACGCGACTGCGACGGCGCGGACAGTGCTCGCAACGCGGCGCCGGAAACGCGTCGTGTGAGTAGTCACATGCATGGGTGAACCTAACCGAGTCGACATGAATGCAGCGTGAACGGCGTACCAAGCTGCAGCGACATGCAGAAGGCGGGACGGCCAGGCCGTCCCGCCTTCTTTTCTTCCTCACCGTTTGTGCCGCTTTCGGCGGCCCGCACGATGAGTGCGCTCTTACCGACTACCTACTAGCCGACCGTGAATGTGACCTGGCCGGTGTACGTACCTGCGGTCTTGCTGGTCGGGGCGTTGAGCGTCAACGTCCCGGTGAAGCCGACTGAACCGTCGCCGCCGCCAACGGTGTTAGCGAAAGCGTGCTTCGCGCCACCGATGCCGTTGGTGCCACCCGCAGGTGCGGAGGTGCCGGCCGGGTTGTCGGTCGTGTACACCCCAGGAGCCGGCGGGGTGGTACCCGGCTGCAACGCGTTGCCCGCGATCGGCACAACCGTGACGTTGGTCAGACCCGCGTACTGGCCGTCGATCGTGTCACCCAAACCGTTGGTGTTGGTGAAGGTTCCGGCCTGAACCGAAGCGGTCCAGTTCGGGTCACCCTGCTGGGTGGACGTGACGAAGATGCCGCCAGTGGCGGTGCCGTCACCAAACGGTGCGCTTGCAGTGAACAACGTGCCGGAGCTGTTCAGCGACAGGTTGCCAAGGTGCAACGTGCCATTGGTTCCAACACCGTTGTACGGGGTGGTGATGGTGATGGTACCGGCCTGAATCACTGCATCAACGTTCTGGACGTCGGTGCAAAGGTTCGCGGCCTCGCCCTGCGGGCACGTCGGTGCGGAGGTGGTGAAGCCCACCGGACCGCCTGTCGAGCCAGCGAGGAGCGTGCCCGCCGCCGGTGAGTAAACCGCAGTCACCGAGTGGGTCCCCTGCGCGAAGCCGGTGTACGAAGGAATCTCCGCAACACCCGTCGTCGGGTTAACCGCGACTGGAGCGCCGAGGTTCGTCGTACCGTCCACGAACTGAACCGTGCCTGTCGGGTGAGTGGCTGGCGTGGTCGTGTCAGACACAGTCGCCTTCAGGTCCTCGGGTGCAAATGCCGCCGCACCGAGGGGGTTCACGCTAAGCGTGGTGCTCGTCACGTCCAGAGCCGCGACGGTGTAAGGCACGTTCGCTGATGTCGAGCCAGCAACCACACTCGGCGCGCTAGAGGTGAACACCGCAGAGAGCGTGTGCGAACCAGTAGCAAGTGTCGTCGTGGTGTGCGCGGTGCCACCGGACACGGCGACGGATCCGCCGATCGGGGTAGCGCCATCGAAGAACTGAACGGTGCCTGTCGCGGGCGTGGCTGGCGTGGTCGTGTCAGCAACAGTCGCCGTCAATGTCTCCACCGTGCCGGTTGCGGCCGGGCTCGGCGGGGTGGGAACCAACGTCGTGCTCGAGGTGTCGGCGAACAACTGGAAGGTGCCTGAAACCTGAGTCCAGGTGCCTGCTGCAGTGTTGACCTGGATCGAGGCTGCGGCGTACCCGGTCGCGCCAGACTCCTTGATGCGGAGCTGGTACAGGTTGCCGAAGCCGTCGCTCGTGCTTGTGTCGGTGTTCGGAATGTCAGTGCTGTAAGCGGTGACCGACTCGTCGGTGGCCGCTCCGGTCACGATCGGGTTCGTGAGTCCTGCGAGGTCAGCCGGCGGTCCCGCGATCGGGTAGGTCGTCGAGTCTGACATTTGCTCACTCGAGAACGTGTTCGAGAATCCGGTACCAACGGCGAGCACCTTGCCACTGTTGGGCGTGGCGCCGAACAGCGTCGCCTTCGGCGTTGTGGTGGCGGCCGCGTGCTGAGCCACTGCGTACGCCGCGATCGGCGCACTGCTGAGGGTGCCACTCGTGATTTGAACACCAGCGGCGTTGAAAAAGTCGATGCCACCGAGCGTGGCATTGTTGTCGGGCTCGTATGCGGGGGTCTGCGCAGCGAGCGCTACCCCGTCGGTCGCGAGCAGCATGCCGCTCGCAATGGCCACGGCTCCAACCCCGGCCAAGACTGACTTAAAGCGACTCTTCATGGTCTTCTTTCTTTGTCGAATGAATGCGATCGGATAGGCCTTACTGACCGGCGCACCTGCTGGCTCGCGCAAGATGCCCGAGCCAGCAAGCGGCGGTGTTGCCATTCGGTGGTCGCGTTACAGAAGATCTCCAGACAGGGATGGATCAGCCAGCGCTGACGTTGCCCAAGTCCTGGTAGTTCGGAGTCGCGCCCGCAGCGGCGATGAGCGCCTGGGTCGAGTGCTTATCGAGGTAAGCGGTGGTCGGGCTGGCCGGGTCGGACAGCAACGCCTTGACCCAGTTAAGGGACGTGCCGTTGAAGCCGCTCGGAGCAGCAGTCGCGTCGCTGTTGCGGAAGATGTAGTACAAACCGCGGACGTCGTTGTAGATCGGGTGTCCGTCGCCAGCGTTCGAGTGCGTCGGGCTCGCCGACTCGCAGTCGAGGTCACTCGACGTCGTCGGGCAACCGTGAGCAATCGTGATGGCTGGGTTGAGCGTCACAGGCGCGTTACCGAAGGTAACCGTCGGGTCCTTGAAGTAGCCGGACGCGTAGAGCTTTGCGCGGCTAAGCGAGAACGGCACGATCGCGTTGGCCGGTGAGGTGTTGTTGACGATGGAGAACGGGTCGTTCTCTTCGACGGTCTGAACACAGGTGCCGATCGTGGGTGCCGTGCCACCGTTCGCCGTCTTCAGGTCGGCGAGGAAGGTGCTCAGCGTTCCGGAACCAGACTGCGGCTCCATCGGGACGATCGTCGCGGTCGAGCCGGCCGAGTTACCCGGCAGGTTGTTCCATGTGGTGATGCCGCAGGTGTAGATGCTGACGAGTTCCTGGGCAGAGAGCCCTGCTGCGGGGAAGTTCGAGGTCGTGGCGTGCGCAATCTCCAGCGGGTCGGTCGAAACCTGCACGACGTGGAGGAAGCCCCAGCCGTTGTTGCCTGCGGTGGTCTGCTCGGCGGCGGTAGGCAGCCGCGACGCCCGGACGTAGTTGATCTGCTCCGGCGTCCCGGTGTCCTTGTTGAAGGCGGTGATTCCTGCACCGGAACCGTTCGGGCGCTGCACCGGGCTGGTGCCTTCACGCAAGACGATTGTCGGCGTCAACGGCTTGAGCGCCGAGTTCGTGCTGCCGTTCAGGTAACCGGCGCGGTCGTTCGCGTCAGGCGTGGCGTCGAAGGAGACCCACTTGTCGGGGTTGTCGCCGGCGTTGTAGCCGGTGTCACCCAAGTTGTCACCGTCGGCGACAAAGTTCGCGATGTTCTGAACAGTGTCCGAGCCAACGCCGACGATGTCAGTACCCGACGGTCCGTAGTCGGCGAACGCCGGGGAAGCCATGGTGAGCGCCAGTGCGCACACCCCGGTCCCGACGATGCCCAGCTTGCTGATCCTGCGCATGGAATGCCCTTCTGAAAGTGTGGATGCCGCCCTAGCGAGCCCACGATGACCGACCCAGTTCGACGGCAGGCACCTTCGCCATGAACGAGGGATGAACCCGCGGCACCCGAAACTAGACGCGACCGGGTGCGCTGTTAGAGCGCGTTGGGCAGGACCCTCATCGCGGTCTCTGAAACCAGCCAAAGGGCAGCACCGACAGTGGGTGCAGCAACGATCCAGGTTTGCCAACGACCCCAACGTGCGAAGGCCCACGCGGCAGCAGTGAGAGTCAATATCAACAGGAATAGCCAGTGGACCAACGAGTCGAACGCACCGGAGTCGACGCCCATCAGCTTCTCGCTGCCTGGCACTGCGGCGGGTCGCCCGCCAGGCTCAGCAACCGCCGTCCCTTGCATATCCGCATCCACATAGAGCGGAGCGCTAGGCGCCAGGATTGCGCGCCAGCCGTTCGCGGCTGCACTAGCAAGGGTCAAGCGCGATGCACTCGCGCCAATCGGTTGCGGCAGTGGCGAGCCCGCACGCCGTACATCCTTGACGACGTACTGGAATGTGCCCGCCCCGTCGACCACTGTGATTGCATCGCCTGCTCGCAGCTTCTGCAACTTCCCGAACGGAGCACCGAATGTTGCGGCTCGCCCATACATCACCGACACGCCCTGCTCGCCAGGCAGCGGCGAATCGGCGCGATGCCCAGGACCCTTGAGGAGGTCACCTGATGACGTTCCCTCCACGACGACGTCGCGTAGGCCAAGCCGCGGAATCTCGAGAACAGCCACCGGCGTACCGGGCTTAATTGGTGCGCCAATCGGAGCTACCTCACCGGCGAGCTCCTGCCGAAACTTTGCATACATCACGCTTTGGCTCCGGGTTTCCTGCAACGCACCCAATACAAGCGCGTACAAGACGGCCCAGATCATCAAAGCCGAAAAGGCATACAAGACCCTGATCGCCACGGCACTACCGTCGGCGGACGACGAGAAGGACCGCGTTGCCCGGGCAGCTCCATGTTTGGCTGGTGCTTCGATAGTCGTCGTCATGGCCGCCGTCGAAGCCTGAACCGCAGTCCCTGGGCGATGAGCAATCCGCCAAGCCCGCACGCGAGTACCGACGGCAAGATCGAGCCCGCCAATGACGACGTCTTGGCAACCGTCTTGCCGCTAAAGGCGACCGCAGACGCGCTGGCCGATGCGCTCGCCGGTTCGCTTGCGGGCGCGGACACCCCGACGGTCGGTGTTGACGTTCCGGCTGTCGGGCCCACCGTCGCAGCCGACGGCGCCGCTGCAGGTGGAACGTAGCCGGCTGTCGTCGGGGTGGTGGGTGCACCAGCTGCGGCAGACGGCCCCTGTGACACGGACGGCGAAGCGGGCGGGGGTGCGCTGAACACTTGCTCGTCGTTACCGATGAGTGTGGGCACCTTGCCGTTTTGACTCGCCACCGCTGATGCGGCCCGCAACGTAAAGTTGATCTGGTCACCCATGCCATCGGCCACTGTCATCGGCGCGTACCCAGGCGGGAGATCGCCGTTGTCGAATCCTGGTGTCTGGCCTTGCGTGACCGCGAAGCGCATGAAGGTGGCGAGATCGGCCGCGTCAGCCGTCGGCAACGCAGCAGTCGGCACAGCGGCATAGACGAACATCGTTCCCGGATACGCATTGGCGTCAGCCGGATCATTGCGCAGCGCCTGGTAAGGAATCGGCCAGGTACCGGTGCTTTCGTCAGGTGTCGCAAGTCTGGCTGCGGCCAACAGAGACGCATTCGTGGGCGCGGCAAACAGCCGACCAACTGAACTGGTGAATCTAGCGACTGGATCGGGTGCGACTTGATACGTCTGCAGTTGTGCTGTGTCGAGCCGGTAATACTCCGCGTCACCGAGCGACGTCAGGCCAATCATGAAGCGGAAGCCCGGCGACTGCCGGCCGTTTGTCGTCAACTTGTCACCGAGAGAGCCGAGACCGCCGCCGAGGACACATACCACTTGCGACAACGGTGACGCATATTGAATAGCTTGAGCAATCGCGACCAGGGTTGATGTCGGCGACGCGACCAGCGGTAGATAAGGAACCGGATTATCGTCGATGCAGTCGTTCGCACCGTCATGGCCGAAGTCCGCGATAAAACTGTCGAGCAAGGGCCAGGATTCGATCGGTAGCGCGATGCCCTTGTAGTTCGGGTTCACGACCATGCCCCACGGATCGGGTGCTCCGTTCAGCCACGCCCGCGCCTCGGGATCAGCGTTGATGTAGGACGTGAGTGCGAACATCGTGTCGGCATCACTCGATAGCGAATACAAGGTCGACGCGGCATCTCTGCCCGTCAGCCCCGGCGGAACGTCCGGGTTCAGCGCCAGGAATTCCGGGTCATGAGTGATGTCGATCGGGTTGTGCTCGAGCGCGGGATACTTCTGAGAGATGGCTGGAATATCCGGATAAGACTCGGTCATCAACTTCGCCAACAGCCTCGGCGTCAGCCTGAGCTGGGTGTATTCGTGCCCCTGCCCATCGTCGATGATGTAGCTGATGGCGAACCCGGTCACCGCGATTGGCGCCTGCACTGTGGGCAGGTTGAAGCCGTCCGCTGGTGCATCGCTCTCGAGTGCAGCTTCAACACTGTTTGTTGCGGTACCGGTGTCGCCCGGTGGCCCGGATGAGGTCGCACTCACACTGGCACTCACGGACGCCGTCGGGCTTGTGCTCGTGCTCGTGCTCGTGCTCGGACTCGGACTCGGACTCGAGGCGTCCGTAGCCGTTGTCGACAAACCGAGACCAAGCAGGTTCTTCGCGGCGGGCTCCCCAGTCTGCACGTGCCGGAATACGAACTTGGTCGGGTCCGTACAGAACTCGGGCGCCCACTGTTGAGTTGCCGCGGCGAGCGGCGGCGATCCATAGAGCAACACCACGTTCTTATTGCTGACGACATCACAGACGCTCGATGACGTTGCAAAGCCGAGCGGCACGCTGATGCGGTTACGCCAGTTGGAGGCCGTCCACCACAACGCGCCCGTTACCGTAGGGTCCCGCTCACTCGGGCTGGCGCCCACCCCGGCTGGGTAAACACCGGGCGAGCGGCAGGCCGCATCGTCGGCGGCCGCTTCGGCGGCCGGCGGTTGATCCGCTGGAGGCAAGCCTGCTGCAGCGGCGTCACAGCTCACACCCATGATCGGGATCACGACCAACGAACACGGGGTGGCCTGCGAGCACCCGAGCGAGGCGTTCTCATCCTCGGTCCAGACCACAAACTTCGTGGAGCCGCTGCCGTCAGCCTGCGTTACGCCATAGGTGGTGTTGCCGGGTGCTCCAGAGTTCTCGTTGTTCGAAGCCTCCGGCGCTAAGGGAGGGCATGTCCCGCCGTCGTAGCCGGGGTTGTAAACGGTCCCGTCGGCGGCGACGAACGGAATCCATCGAGCTGCCGGCGGCGGCGAAGCCGCGCCGCTGTAGCAGGACGACACGAGCGGATTCGGCTGACCGGGATACGCGCCACGATCAGCTACCGAGGCGTATCGGTCGAGCCGCCAGACCGGGAAGGCGGTAGCGAAGCTCGCGAAGTATCGCTCCGACGTGGTCTGTGTCCAACACGTGCTCGGGCTGAGCTGCTCGTTGGCCGGTGCAGTGCTCTCATCGAGCCCGCGGCACTCCATGACCACCACCGGGTACTCCTCATGCGTGGCGGCATCTGCGGAGGATTCGTCTGGCTCGAGTCCGGCGGTGGGGCGCGCGCCGCTCCACGAGACCGCGATTTCCTGGTTTCCGCGTAGTTCGGTGGTGCGGTCGAGGTTGACCGTGAAGTTCCGAGTGTCAACGACATCATCGGTTCCATCGGCGTTCAGATGATCGCGAGTGATCGTCTCACTCGCGGTGAATGCACTCGACGCGGTACCAGTAGTTGGCGTGTCGGCGATGGCCTTCGTGGCCGACACGATCGGCAACTGCACGAGAACTCCGAGGGCCACCAAGACTGCGCCGGCGCCGACCCGCAGCCATCGAGTCCACTTCATTGGAGTTTCCGGCGTCGATCAAACCGCCGGCCTATGAGGACAGGGATGACGAGGGCTGCGATCAGCTCGGCCGCTGCCAAGCCGCCAAGGAACTTCGGCGATGTGCCCGCGCGATCGCCAGTCAATGTTGTCGACACATTCGCGGCCTGGTTCGCGTCGGTGGTATTGCCGTTACTGCCTGGTGCGGCCGAACCGCCCGGATCCTGTGCAACAGTCTGCGGATTTCCGTTGCCGGCCACCGGCGCACAGGTCGCCGCCGGTTGACCGGTGTCAGGGTCGACCGGGCAACTGACAGCTGCACTTGCACCCGCGCTCGCTTGCGTACCGGGAGCCGACGTCCCGGTACCAGGCACGCTGCCTCCACCAACAGGCGTGCTCCCGCCGCCACCGCCGCCACCAGGGGTAGTGACCCCCTTGCCTGCGGGCGCCGTTGTCGCCGTCGCACCGGGCGCACCCGCGCTCGCCGTCGATCCCGCGCTCGGCTTCGCCGTGCTGGTCGCGGGATTCGTCGGGTTCGCAGTCTGCGGAGCGGTGAAGCCGCACGGTCCGGCGCCCGACTTGTCGCACGCTGCCGGCTGCGGAGCAATCTCAGCCAAGTAGTTGCGGGTCGGTTGGCCGGGAATGAACGTCGGGTTGTTGCACGTGCTGGCATCCCGCTGTGTGAGGTCGACGCCAGAATCTGCTGTTTTGAGCTTGGCCAACTGACTGAACCCAGCCGTGACCAGGTTGATCGGCAGCGGCGAATAGCCGATCGGGCCCATTTCCTTTTGACCTTCGCACAACGAGTAGTACATGAAGTCGGCAATCGTCTGCCGCTTCGTTGTCGTCATCTGGCTGTCTTGGTCGTTCGTACCGATCGGCAGGATCATGTACGAGTACGACGAGAGCGGGTACGTGCGCGGATCGTTATACACGTAGACCTGATGCAGGTCTTGCAAGAGGTAGTTAGGGCTGGTCGGGTCGGTGTTGATGATCGCCTGCGTCAACGCAACGGCGACGGCGTACTGCGACGGCAACGTGAAGAATCCAGCGGAGTTCTCGATCTTCGCGACTGGTGTGTTGCTCAGCAACCCGTACGAGTATTCGTCGAACCCGATCGCGCCATTCGCCGACTTCGATCGAATGAAGTTCATGACGCCGTCCGAGCCGTTCTGCGCAATCTGACTCCCCGCACGCGGGAAGTACTCGGTCGGATTCGGATTGCTATTGAATGGCGTCCAAAGCGACGCGAACTGGTTCGCGAGGTACGCGGTGAACTGGTACGTCGAGCCCGAACCCTCGGAGTGGACGACGGGAATGATCGGCAATGACGGCAGCGCGCGGCCGTTGTTGTCGGCGGTGATCGCTGGGTCGTCCCAATTGGTAATGGCATTCGTGAAGATCTTGGCCAACGTGAGACCCGACAACCGGAGATTGTTGATCTGCTTGCCCGCGACAGTGATGTTGTAAGGGAACGAGGTACCGCCAGCGACGATCGGAAGATACGCATACGGGCGACCCTGCGCCGTGTCACTCTGGCCGCTGACGGGGTCGGTGCCGAGGTAGCCAATATCGCTAATGCCGAAGTCTGTCGTGCGAAGCGCGTAGTCCTTGCGGCCTTGGGCCGAACCACTGCCGGTGAACACGACCTGTAGACCCTGCGCGTTGACATCGGCAATCCACTGGTTGATCGCGTTCTCCGCCCACGACGACCCGGAGCCTTCGATGCGAGCGTGGCTATCGGCGGCGCCAGCAGGTGGCATCAACGCGGCGGTCGCGGTCACGAGCGACAGCACAAGCAACACCGCGCGGACGATGAAGATCAAGCCTGCGCTGGGCGCTCGGCGAGTCCCGTGCGTTGTTTTCGTCATCGCGATCCAGTCCTCTGTCGCGCCAGCCGGCGCGCAATTCCGAACAGAATGAGTACGAGCGCGAGCAAGACGCTCGCAGCTCCGAAGCCGCGAACGATGAACTTTGGTTCGCCACTTCGAACGGCCGTCAAGATGTACAGCGGCAACGAGTTCATCGAGCCCTTGAACGGGTTTGTGTTGAAGTACGTCGACGCTCCCGAGACCAGCAACACCGGCGCGCCTTCACCGATGATGCGCGCAACCGCGAGGATCAGTGCGGTCGCCAACCCCGGCCGCGCCGTCGGCAGCAGAACATTCCAGACCGTGCGCCACCGTGGCGCCCCCAAGGCGAGACTCGCCTCGCGTAGCCCTCCGGGTACAACCCGCAGCACGACGTCAGAGGCACGCGCCACGATTGGCAAACCCTCGACGCTCAAGGCCAAGGTCGCAGCGAAGCCGCTCTTTGGCTGGTGGAACGCGATGATGTACGTGCTGTAGATGAAAAGGCCGGCGACGATCGAAGGCAGTGCGGTCATAGCTTCGACGATGATCTTGACGATCCGCGGCAATCGGCCTCGCGCCTCGGTCGTGTAGATGGCGGCGCCGATGCCCAGCGGCATGATGATCGCAATCGCCATCCCAACCTCGATCAACGATCCGACAATCGCGTGCTCGAATCCGCCCTTGTTGAGCGGGTCCTGCGGGCCCGCGCCGGCGGCGTCCTGCGTGTAGGTATTGAGATGGGCCATCACCGCGCCGCCACGGGCGTACGTGAACACGACCGCAGTCACCAGCCCCATGCCGGCAATCACGGCGCCACCGTGGATGGCGGCGCTTGCGATCCGGTCAGCTATGAGTGCGCGCGATCCGTCCAACGATGTGAGCCCGGCATAAAAGCACAGGAACAACATGAACCAGCAAACAAAGAATCCGACGCCACCACTGAAGGGCAACACGCGTTCGTAAAGGATCCAGTCCAAAGCGAGCGAGCCAATGCCCGAGCCGACCAGCGCCAGAATGTCGCTTGTGGTGCGCTGCCGGACATCGCGCGGAAAGTCGTCGACCAGCACGGCCGGCTGCGCAGCGGGAATCCTCGGCGGCGCAGGGGGCGCAGGGGGCGCAGGCGGTGGCGACACCGTAGGTGGGGGCATCGTTGCGGTCATCGGGAGTCGGCCATCGCTTTAGATGTCTGTCTGCGCGCCGCTGCGGCTGCGACTGACGATGACGGATGCGAAGGTGTTCACGGCGAGCGTGATCAGGAAGAGCACGAGACCGGCCGCCAGTAGCGCCGAGAGTTGGACATTTGTCGCCTCGCCGTATCGGCCTGCGATGAGAGCGGAGACCGTGATGGTCCCGACTTCGAGAGGTCGAAACTTGATGACAAACTCGGGCGAGATGATGAGCAGAACGGCGATCGTCTCACCGAGGGCGCGCCCGAGTCCGAGCATGGTCGCGCCGATGATGCCGCCGCGGCCGAACGGCAACACGACCGTCCGGATCATGCCCCATCTCGTTGCACCGAGAGCAAGCGCGGCTTCCTTCTCGCCGGGCGGCGTCTGAGAAAACACTTCCCGCATCAGCGCACAGCACAGCGGAATGACCATGACCGACACCGTGAGCCCGGCGACGAACGCGGACGCGGTGTACTTCGACGGCGCCCACGTCGCGGCGTTCGGATCGGTACTGACGTGAAAGATCGGAATGAAGCCAAAGTTCTGCTGGATCCAGCGCGCGATGTAGACGACACGCGGCTGCAAGAAGAAGAAGCCCCACAACCCGTAGACAATGCTCGGCACCGCGGCCATCAGGTCGACCAGCGAGATGAGAACCTTCCGCAGCTTCTGCGGAGCGTATTCCGAGATGTAGAGCGCGGTGGTCAGCGCAAGTGGAAAGGCCACCGCGAGCGCGATCAACCCGACAGTGACCGTGCCGACCATAACGGCTGAGATCCCAATGATGTTGCGTTCGGGGTTCCACTGGCTCTGGGTGAAGAAATGCCATCCGTAGTGGTGCCACGTCGGTAACGCCTGGATACCGAGGAAGAGTCCTATCGCTGCCGTGATCGCAACGACGAGTAGACCCATGAGCCGCGTGACGCCAAAAAAGACGCGGTCGGCGGGTGAATGGCCCGGCCTGATCCGCACTCGACGCTCGTCGGGAAACGCGGCGTCCGGAGCAGGCGGCCTGTCAACGAGAACCGACACCGACACTGCCCTTCGGATTGCACGCGACCAACTGACGCCGCCAGGGGTTTACCGAACGCGATCTGGCCACACCATAGGAGCCGACGGGGCGGCACCGGAGGATGGAAAGCGAACTAGGGATTAACGGCCGGGCGACAATGGGTGCCGGAAGGCTCATCGAAGGACCGTGCCATTTGGAGCCACCGATCGCCGCAGTGAGGAAGGCGGTTCGGGCAGGCGATAGTCGACGGGATCGCGCAGGTCGATCACTGCAGCAGCCGACCAACGCCGTGCAGTCGAGACCACGATGTCGCCCTTGATCTGGGCGTCCGGCGCGTGCCGGAGAAATTGCAGCTGGCCTTCCCTGCAGCGAATCTTCCGGTCGTAAGCGTGTCCGCTCGAAACGATCGGCTCACCCTTGTATCGCAGAAACCAACGCCAAGCATTCCCGCCGTCCGGAATGAAGACCGGCTCGAGTTCGTCGAGGCGCCGAAGGATCTCGCGAATGCCAGCTCCACATGCTTCGGCGTCGCGGTAGGCCACAACACCCCTGCCCATGTCACGGTTGTTGCCGCTGAGCAGACGCCAGCGGATCGCCGCCGTCGGAGCAGGTCCGTATAACTGAAAGTGGAAGCTCGAGGTTCGCGTCGTGTCTTCGAGGTTGTCCATCACCCGAAGCGTCCGTTCACATAGTCGGCCGTCCGCGGGTCTCTGGGCGCGTTGAAAATCTGCTGCGTAGCACCCGATTCGACGATGAAGCCAGGAGTTCCCTGCTCGGCGAGAAAGAAGGCGCACTGCTGCGACACTCGATTCGCCTGCTGCATGTTGTGGGTGACGATGACGATGGTGACCTCGCTGGCGAGGGCGGCAATCGTCTCCTCGACTCGTCGAGTTGACGTCGGGTCGAGTGCCGAGCACGGCTCGTCCATGAGCAGTACCTCGGGCCGGACGGCGAGTGAGCGCGCGATGCACAATCGCTGCTGCTGACCACCGGACAGCGCGCCGCCGGGGGTGTCGAGGCGATCCTTGACTTCGTTCCAGAGCCCGCCGCGGGTCAGGCACTCTTCGATGAGCGCGTCACGTTCGGACTTGCTGACTCGCAAACCGTTGAGCTTCAGCCCAGCGACGACGTTGTCGCCGATCGTCATCGCGGGAAACGGATTCGGCTTCTGAAACACCATCCCGATGCGCTTGCGCGTCTCAGTTACCCGCCGCGTCGCCTCGTAGATGTCTTCGCCATTAAGGAGCACCTCGCCGGCCAGCGCCGCAGAGGGAATCAACTCGTGCATTCGGTTCAGGATTCGGAGGAAGGTCGATTTTCCGCAACCTGACGGCCCAATCAGCGCAGTCACCGTGCCCGCGGGCATGTGCAACGAGACCCGGTCGAGCACCTTGTGGGTGCCAAACCACGCAGAGATCGAGCGGGCGTCGATCTGGGTGGCGGCAGCGATCGGCGGTGCCGAATATGCGTCTAGGTGGATGTAGGGATCCGTCAGGTCGATGACCCGGTCAGACTCCAACGGCTCGTACTGCGGCTGCCACACCTGTACTGGTGGCGCTGGCGGCGCAGGTGGCGGGTACAACTCGACGGGTTGGGCATAGGCGGGCTCGTAGTCGACCGGCGCGTACCCACTCGCATAAGGATCGGCTGGTTGCGCATAGGCCGGCTGGTACGGATCCGTCGGCTGCGCGTAATCGCTTAGATAAGAGTCGACTGGTCCGACCGCTCCGTCAGGTCGATACGCACCGCCGTCTCCGGCCACGCGAGTGTCGCGCGCTTCGGTTCGTGCGTCCTTGAACGGCCAAGTGCGTCGCTGGGCAGCACTGCGGTGGGCGCCGCGGCGACGAACCTCAGCACGTTGTACAGACACTCGCGGCGCCGCTGGTACGCCCGCCCCGCTGCCGCCATCCACTGATCCCCAATATTCAGTCGCCATAGCCACAGCCCTGTGTCGTTATTGGTTGCGAGGAGGCTCTCTGCCTCATCGATGTGCGCTTGCAAGAACGTCACTGCCGCCTTGCAAGCGGCCAGATCCGCGTAGACGTGTGAACTGCGTCCGAGCTCGCGATTGTTCGATCCGACCAAGCGCCACGCAGTCGGCAGGTTGACGGTGCCGGAAAGCTGGCGCGAGATCGACCAACCGAGGCCGGCCGGCATAGCTGCCGCCCATTCGGTCGGCCATCGTTCGAGCGAATTCGGGGCGGCCGCCGCACCAGGGACGAACTGGAACCGCGACGTCATCGTGCTGTCCCGCTCCCTTGCGCTACGAGTGGCTTGCTCGAATGGCGGCAGCTTGTGCACGTGATGCCGACGGAGGCCCACAGTGATCGCTGCGTGCTAACCGCAGGACAGAACCACATGAACGCCAGACATGAGGATCGAGAACTATCGGCGTCGGAGCCTGCGGAGAAGCGACACGTGAAACCTCGTCATCCGCCGGTATGCGCACCGCTCATCCGGTGGGCATGTGGTGTTTGCGTCGCGTTCACCGACCGCTGCCATGGGTCGG
Organism: uncultured Actinomycetes bacterium; assembly: GCA_963737705.1. Classification (GTDB taxonomy): domain Bacteria; phylum Actinomycetota; class Actinomycetes; order Acidothermales; family Acidothermaceae; genus PALSA-607. The sequence continues at coordinate 682,730 of CAVTTP010000006.1, read as the reverse complement.
ATATCGTCCCGACGCGAGGAGAACATCGATGCCGGACACACTGACGGCCGCAACTCGGAGGCATGTTGTTCACGCGCTGCGTTCGGATGACTGGTCTGTGTCTCGCGGTGGCGTCCGTACTCGCGGCCCCGTTGCTCCTGCCCGTCGCGTCCTCGGGCTCACCAATGCCACAGTTCCAGACCGGCGGTGGTGGCAGCCTGCAGACCGGCCCGCCGGTAAACATCGTTGCCGGCGGCGGCGGCGCCTCCATCGGGACGCCGACGATCACTCTGGTCGACGGCGACACGACTGCAGGCGATGGCTGGGCAGCGGGCGACACTCTCACCCTCGAACTCACGTCCGATCCGGCCGGCGCTAATGCGATCTGCGACGCAACGCTCACGGCCCCGACCGTCACGGCAACGACTGGGACGGCAACGGCCTACCCCGGAATTACCGTGGCTCAGACGACCACCTCAACCTGCGGGTCGCAAAAAAACGCGCAGACGCTGACGCTGCCAGCCGCCCCGAACGATACGAACTCCACCGTCATCTCACTAGCAGGGATGCGGGTAACCCCAGGGTCGTCGGTGTCGAATGGCGCGGCCATGTACCTCACCGTCATCGCTTCTAGCGGGACGCCGTTTGGCACGGCGTCTTCGAACGCCGTCGCGTGGGTGGCAACGATCGAGACCGCCACCACGACAGTCGCCAAAGTTGTCGGCGTACCTGCGTCGACACTGGCCGTCCCCATCGGCGACATCACTGTCACCGACATCACCGGCGGGACGATCAACAGCAGCCTTGTCTTCACCCTTACCGGCGGCGCAACCTTCGCCGCCCCTGGCAAGATCACCGGGCCGACCGGGGTATCAGTCGCGGGACCTAACGAAACTCCGCCGTCGTCGACATTGACCTTCGCAGTCGCGGGTAACTCGCCGACCGACGGCACCTACACGCTCAGCGGCGCGACGGTGAACTTCGGCTCGTCGCCGGGGGCACAAGACGTGACGGTCACCACCACGCCGTCCGGCATAAATACGTCCAACCTCGTCGGAGGCGCCACTCTCTTCGCGGCGACAACATCGGTAGAGCGCGTTGCCGGGGTCGACCGTTACGCGACCGCAACCGCGCTGTTTGACGACGTGTTCTCCGACCCGACGCGAGCGCACGCCGCGGTCATCACGAGTGGTGCCAACTTCCCGGACGCCCTCTCAGCGAACTTGCTGGCCAGCGCACTTGGCACGGGAGTACTGCTGACCGACCCGTCCTCGTTGAGCCCTTCGGTCGCGCTCGAACTCGCATCCGACGACATCGACAACGTGTATCTCGTTGGCGGCACCGCCGCCGTAAGTGCGAAAGTCGCCGCTCAGATACAGGCGATTCACGTGCTGGGCGTATCGACGAACCCAGCGATCGTCGTGAGCAGGTTCGCGGGCGCAGATCGGTTCGCCACTAACAACCTGGTCGACGAGACGGTTGCGACCGGCGCCGGCAGCACTGCGACTCCCCAAACGTTCAACACCGCCATCGTGGCAACCGGGAATTCGTTTGCAGACGCCCTCGCAGTCGGGCCGATCGTCTATGCCGGAAACATCCCGCTCGTCCTGACCGACTCGACATCGCTGTCGCCGTCCGCCCTGCAGACGCTGAAAGATCTCCAGGTCAAGAACGTCATCATCGTCGGCGGCACCGCTGCGGTCTCGCAAGCCGTGGAAGCCGCCATCACCGCCGCTGGCTTCAAAGTCGAATACCGAATCGCAGGTGTCGATCGGACCTCGACAGCGGCCCAGATCGCGGAGTGGGCGTTGAACGGCCTGCCGCTGACGCCGACGTACCAGCCGTTGGTGGCAATTCCTGGGTGGCTCACCAACTCCGCCACGGCGTGGCTTGCACGCGGCGATACTTTCGCAGACGCGCTGGCGGCAGGACCAGTCGCGGGTGCGCTCGGCGAAAGCCTTGTGCTTACGGCAAACCCGACGACGCTGGGACCTGGGATCCCGACTTACTTCGCCGGACAGGCGGGCACGATAACGAGCCTCGTGGTTCTTGGCGGAGGCGCTGCGGTCAGCTCCACAACGCTGACCGCAGCAATCACCGCACTGGGCGCGAAAGCTCCGTAGGTCGCACCCTGCTAGCTGGTCGAGCGTCGATCGTTACTGGCTCGACGCCAGCAGGGGCTGGAGCGATGCCACGTCCGTAGGCAACGCAGTGTCCGACGGCGAACCGGTGCCGGACGGCGAACCGGTGCCGGACGGCGAACCGGTGTCCGGACGGCGAACCGGTATCGGACGGCGAACCGGTATCGGACGGCGAACCGGTATCGGACGGCGAACCGGTATCGGACGGCGAACCGGTATCGGACGGCGAACCGGTATCGGACGGCGAACCGGTATCGGACGGCGAACCGGTGTCCGACGGCGAACCGGTGTCCGACGGCGAACCGGTATCGGACGGCGAACCGGCGACCGGTGGTGCGGGCTCGCTCGTTGGTTGTGGTTGTGGCTGTGGTTGCGGCGTTGGCTCCGGCAGCGGCGACGGTGCCGGCGATCCTGGGGCGCGCGTCCCAGAGCCAGTCGCGCTCGGTGACGGCGTCAGCGAACCGGGTGATGGGGTCGCGGACGACGGCACCGGAACGACGACCGTGGGGAGTTCCGCAAGCGCGGCCGCGGCACCGGGCAAGCCGCCCGCGGCGTAGGCCTGCGCGGCAGACACAACGTTCGCAACGTAACTGAGCGAGTGGTTGTAACCGTAGATAGCTGCAATCAACCCCTGAGGAGTCGCAAGGTTGACGTTCGAGGCGCAGAGGTACCGGCCAGCAGCGGCTGCGGCATCGAAGATGTTCTCCGGATCGGGGGCGCCCTTGCCGATCGCGCGAACCCCGTATTCCTGCCACGTCGCCGGGAGGAACTGCATCGGCCCGACTGCGCGGTCGAAGCTCGCATTCTCGTCAAGCGCACCGTGGTCGGTGTCCGACACAGCGGGATAGCCGTGGTTCCCATCAAGAAGCGGACCGAGGATCCGTGGATTCGCGACTCCGGACCAACTCGAACTCGCCGATCCGCCGCTTCGTGCGTGGTCGGACTCAATGAGGCCGATGCCCGCGAGCACCGCCCAGCTCAGCTTGCAGCTGGGTGCAGTCTTGGCCTCGACCTGCGCCGCGTTGATGTAGGCGGCGAGCGCGAGTCGTGGGATTGTCCCTGAGCCTGACCATGTGGGAAGGACGGTCGGCAGCAGGGTCGGCGGCGCTTGCGAAGAAAGGCCGACCGATGCGGGCTGCCGCACTACCTCGGGCACGAGCCAGCTCGCCGGTTCGACAACGGCAGTCGGGGTCGCCGTGACCTCCGCAAAGGACGCAACCGACGGAGTAACACCCGTGTCGACTGCATTTGTGCCCGCATCATTTGTGACCGCAGCGTTTGCGACAGGCAGGGCCGCAACATTTGCGATCACCGGCGGCCGCGGCAAACCGCCCGACGCCTGGGAAAGCACGAACGCGGCAGCCAAGAATGCAACAGCAGCGGCGGCACTCCAGCCCTGCGCCCGAGATGCCGTTCGTCGAACGCGCGAGTGGTGAGCCGCTGCGGCTTGGACACGGTGCTTTGAGCTTCTGGCGTGTTGGGCTATCCGAACGTGCCGGTGTTCGGTAAGAACGCGAACCGGCTCGGGCGCACGGAGAATCTGAGGCGGCCGACCGTGCCGCGGAGCCTTTGCGTGTTGTGCCAGACGGGCATGCTGGGCCACCCGAGCGCGGACGCCTGGAGGTGCTATCTGAACCACGCCATGACAGTGGAGGAACGCAGCTAACGGACGCTTGCGTCACAGCCAACAACGAACATCCACTGTGTTAACAACCGGCGCCGCGTGTTCAGGCCCGAGGGCGCGCGCCAGACGAACCGCAGGCTAACTGTCGTTGAACAGTTTCCCGGAACCCCTTGGCGCGCCGGCGGGCCGAGCCATAATCGCCACAGCCTGCCGAGTCTCGTCCACGTCGAGCAGAGAACCAAGGACTCGCTGTGAGGCAGCGCATGCGCACCACAGGCGGTGGATCGCCAGGCGGTGATGCTTCGTGTGGTCCTTCCCGACGACGCCGTTACCAGCGAATACCTCTGGTCGCCGCGACGGCCGCAGGCATGCTCATGCTTCCCTTGCACGCAGCTGTCGGCGCCGTCTCGAACGCAGCGATACTGACCGGCGGGTCATCAGGCCAACCGAACGACGTCCGCATCATTGCTGCCGACTCCGCGGCCATCGTGTTCTCGATCACGGATCCGGAAGTCTCAACTCGCAGCACAACGTATGTACACCCGCGTAGCGGGCCAACCCGCCCGTTACCAGCGCGCTTCAACGTCAACGGCGTTTCGGCGCCGACCCTGGTCGGCAACATGCTCGGAGCGTACGGTCCCCCGTCGGCGTCGGCATCGGGGGCAGGTAGCTTCGTGTACAGCACGATTGACGGTTCGGTCGGTGGCGAGGCACCCGTGACCGCAGGAGTATTCCAAGGCACCAGCGCCGATGGATACTTGGTTTCGGCAGTACCTGATGCAACGCCTGCCATCGCAGCAGGCGTTCACATCTACGACGTTAACGTTGCAACCAAAGCAGCAACGGACCTCGGGGCTGTACCTGGTAACCCGCCCTACCTGACCGCTACTGCCTCGGCAACTGGCGTCCTCCTCGAGACCAAGGAAACAGCAGGCTCGCCCGATGAGCCTTCGCTGTACTACGTGCAGTATGGAAATCCGAATGCCTTCGTTCGGCTCGCATCGAGCGCTCCTATTCAAGGCGCTCCGGTACTTGGGCCGAATTCCGTTGCATGGCTGGAGAACGCCACCGTGTACAGCGACGCTCAGGCCTTCGATCCAACAGCAACGACGCTCGTACGCTTAACGCTCTCGGGTTCACTCGTCGAGCGACGCGCCGCCCCCAATGCGTACGAGGTCGCAACTACATCGACGGATACCGGTGTACTCACGGCATCAACGAACGGTTCCGAGGCGTCGTTTTCGACGTTGGGAACGCGCGGCGGACAACCGGCCGCGTACCCAACGCCCGTCGGCGCAGATTTATTGTCGACCGGCACCAACTTCGTCATAACCAAAAGCGGTACCCCGAGCACAGCCGGCGTTTATACGTTGAAATCGGCGGCAGCACCAGCGGCCTTGCAGGACCCAGCGGGCGCGGCTACCTTGCGCGCGAGCACGATCGCCATTTCACCTGGGCGCGTTGTCTGGCGAGACAACGGCATCGGAGGAGGCATCTGGAGCCGCACGTTGGGCGCGGTGCAGACCATCCTCGCGGCGGGTGATCCCACAGTCGTCTCGCCGCAACCCGACCCGACTTCGGAGGAGTCAGTGTCGTCGTCAGGTAACCGCGTCGCCTATGTGGAGGGCGCAAGCGGTACGAGCACCGCGAGCATGCTCTGGCTCGCTACCGCGGGCCAACCACCTCGTAGCATCGGTCCGGCAGCACCTGATGACGACCTCACATTGTCAGGCAGCCGACTCCTGCAACGGCATGACGACGGCTCTGCCACTTTGTGGGATCTGGTCAGCGGGACTTCCTTCAACCTGCCTGCACCGTTGGCGCCCTGGAGTGGAGCGTTTTTCGGGCGCACTGCGTATCAACTGTGGGGAAGCGAGCTCGCATGGCTCGCGTCTGATGGTTCCGTTTGGTTCAAGGACCTCACGAGCGGTGTCAGCACAGAAGTCTCAGGTCCAGCCGTTGAACCGGGAGAAGCCGTAGTCGGCAGCGTCGCCGTCGCCGCCGGGATCGTCGCGTGGAGCGAAAGCAGCTGCCCTGTCCAGGCAACGAGCACGACCTCAAGCGGATGCAGAAGCAGCGGGTTGAGTTACCGGAGCGCACTCACACTCGGGCAAACCTATGTCGTCCGATCGGCCGAGCCGACACGAATCCAACTAACGGATGCGTACTTGGCTTTCGATGACGATTCAGACGGTTCATCGGGGGTCGCCATCACGCCGCTGTACTCCTCCATCGTCGAACGCATCGCAGCACTGTCGTCCGGAGGCGCGGGAGCAGTCGAGTTCTCCATCTCGGGCTCGACGCTGGGTTGGATCGGATCGGACAATCTCCCGCACGCCGCAGCCTTGCCACACATTGCGGCCGAACCGTGGTACCTCGGAGATGGCCCTGCCTCGTCGTCGCTCGTCACCGATGGCGGACATAGCTGGGACGCTGACTTCTTTGCGTCCGAGGGGCTGACTCAATGTGCCGTGACGATTTCCTCGGCCGCCACCACAGTGCGCGTTTTGCCCTGCAGCTCAAGTCAAATGCTGGTCGGCGAGGCGACTGTGAGTTGGGATGGCAGAAGTGCTGCGGGTTCAATCGTCCCGCCCGGCACGTACACATGGACGCTCGCAGGCGCCGATGCAGATGGGGCTCTACTCGACGCAAAGGGCAACGGTGCCCCTATCGCCGGAACGATCACAACAACGACGCACTCGATCGTGTCGCTCGTCTGCGCGTCAAGCAGCGGCACAGCTTACGAACCAGTCACGCTGACAGCACACGTGGCAAGTTCGAGCACAGGCAGCGTTGAGTTCTTCGACGCAAAAGTATCGCTCGGTACGAGCCCGGTTTCCGGTGGTATCGCGAGCCTGACAACGAGCGCGATCGGTCCCGCGGCGCATTCGATGACTGCAACGTTCACCCCTGTTGACCACGGGCCACCTGCCACCTCGGCGCCAGTCACGCTCATGCTGAGCGATCCTTCTTCTCACGCGAGGGTTACTGTCGTGGAGCCGGACGATCAAGGTGCGCTGACTATGACGACGCCCTACACGCCAGCAAACCCCCTCGAACTCGGTGCGCTTCAGCTCGATCCGGGCACCACGAAGCTCGTCACCAGCGCGCCGTTCGGAAGCCCGACGAGTGCAGGCATCCAGGTCAGCGACAGCCGCACTGGAAATCCCAACTGGACGGTTTCAGTACAGGCGAACAACTTCGTCAATCCTGCTGCGCACGCGTCCATCAACGGCCAGAACACCGGCCTCACCGGTCTCACCGCGATAACCCCACCAACCGATCTGAACACAGACGTCCTCAGCTTCAACGACATTCCTGCGCCAATCGCACCGTTGGCCGCGGACGCTGTCGGAATGAACGGACTCGGCGGCGAGCCGCACCAAATCGCATCGACTGTGAACGGCGGCAACGGCACCATCGGCTTCTACGGCGTCTTTACTCTCGAAGCGCCAACCTCAAGTGCACCTGGTGCGTACCAGGGCGTCATCGTCTTCACCATCGGTTAGTCGTGATGCCAGCGTCGCGTACGAGTGTTCGACTGCGACGCCGCGCCTCGATCGTCACGTTCATACTGAGCGCGGCGAGCGCCGGGGGCGCAACGCTGTCGCTCGGCACGGATGCGCGAGCACAAGGTTCCCAGGTTTCGGACAACATCGTGATCACAGTCACGGCGAGTCCTGGCAGTGCTCCTGCACCGCTTTTGATACCGCTCAAGCCAAGGCCCCAGGTATTTACGACCGTGAGCCCGACGAACAACATATGCACACCCAGCCCGTCACCAACCGTCTCGCCCACAGCGACGGTGAGCCCGACCGTTACCGCGACCCCAACCAGCACAGCAACAGTGATGGCCCCCAGTCTCTCGGTGTCGCCGACCGTGCTGGGTGTCACGTTCGTCAACCCCCCGCCGTCCGCCGCACGTCCTCCGACGAAGGGGCGACTACCGTTCACTGGATTGCCGCTCACGAAGGTGTCGGCAATGGCGGCGGCACTCGTTGCTGTGGGGGCGTTGCTGGTGCGCTCGACGCGACGACACCAGCAGACCCGGCACTAGGACAAGCCGGTGAACCGCGACTACGTCAGCGAACCCGTGTTGAGGATGACGACGGGCAAGCCTGTGTCGGCGTAGACGTTGTTGGACGCGAGCAGCGCCGTTTCCGACGTGTACAGGATCTGACAGCCCGTCACGGCTGCGTGCCCGAAGATGTTGTTGGTCACCGTGATGCCGGACAGCGACGCAAGGGGCTTGTTCGCAATGTTGAAGGTCACGTTGCCGGCGTCCGCCCAGTTGCGGTCGATCAACACGTCGGTCAGCGGACCATTGTCCTGCGTGATCTGAATCGCAGTGTTGTGGCCGCCCTCGAGGTCGTTCCCGACAATCCGCAGGTTCGAGCCCGAAAGGATTTGTACGTCGTCGTTGTGCGACACGCCATCTGCATGACTCGGGTCGTTCCAGTACGTCACCAAGTCATGGATCCACGAATCTTGCATCGTTGCATTCGGGCCGAACATCTTCGCGCCGTCGACGGTGCCGTGAATGTTCACTCGCAGTGCGGTGTAGTTCCAGCCGTCGATCCCGTCGATGTTGACCGACGGATCGATAGGCACGAGCTCCGAATCCTCGACGAGAAGGTTCGTCGCGGTATCCGACAGGTCATAGATGAGTGCGGTATTCGACGTCGCGAAGCCGCCGCGAATGATCGAGTCCTTGATGGTGACGTCGGGTGCTTCGACTCTGACGAATCCGTAGATGTCGAGGCCTGAGTAGGTGGCACCGGGCGTCGTGATCGTCAGGTCGCCGTTGTGGACGGTCAGCTCCGTACCTGCCGGCACACCGGTGTTCGTCGGCCCGGGCTTCGGGCTCGCGTCCGGCGTAGTCGGCGAAGGTGTGGGCGCCGGCGTTGCCGGCTGGGTCGCAGGCAAGGTCGGAGTCGGCGCCAACGATGGCGTCGGTGTCTGTGTGTCCGGGGCCGACGTATCCGGGGCCGACGTATCTGGTGCAGATGAACCTGGTGCCGGTGAATCCGATACGACCGTCGACGGGACGGCGGAGTCGGTTGCCGAGGAAGTCGTCGTCGAAGTTTCTGACGAAGAGTCGGACGGCGGGGCGTCAGGGTCAGACGAACTCGACGACGTTGAATCGGACGGCGAACTTGCGGTCGGATTAGACGTCGGATCGGGAACGGGATCCGTAGGCGGATGGGGAGCTGGCGCCGGTAACCCAACGATCGCGGAGCGGGTGCCGCTGGGCGACGTATCGGGCGTTGCCCCCTGCGTGAGGGAGCCAGCCGACGCCGTCGGCGATGTCGACCCGGCTGGCAACGTTACTGGATAGGTCACGAAGCTGGCTGTGGGCTGCCCACTGAGCAGCGCGGGTAGTAGTGCCAGCGCGCCGTCCGCGCCGTGCAACGTGCCTTCGGCATAGCGCTGCGCAGCCGTAACGACGTTCATGACGTACGCGAACGAGTGGTTGTATCCGTATAACGCGTCGACAAGACCGGATGGGGTGCGCAGGTCGACGTCGGCGGCGCACAGATATCGAGCTGCAGCCGATGCAGCGTCCGAGATGTTCTCCGGGTCCGGGACGCCCCCGCCACGCGTTACAGGGTTGTACTCGCGCCACGTTGCTGGCAAGAACTGCATCGGGCCGACTGCTCGGTCGAACGAGCGGTCGCCGTCGAGCACGCCGTTGTCGGTGTCTTTGACGACGGGAAACCCGCCCTGCCCGTCGAGCACCGGGCCCAGGATTGCGGGAGTCGCGACACCGTCCCAGTTCGGATTGCCAGAGCCGCCACTACGCCCATGGTTCGACTCGACAAGCCCGATACCGGCGAGGATTTCCCAGCTCAGGCCGCACGTCGGGGCGTCCTGGGCCTCGACGGCCGCTGCCCGTTGGTAGGAGAGGCTGGCGAGCCGCGGAATGGCCGTGACCTGCAGCGCCACGGGTTCAGCGACGGTTCCGACGACATTCGGGGTTGCTCGACCGACCCATGCGACGGTCGCATAGCTCACCGAAGCCGGCCGACGAATCGCAGCCTGCGCAAGTCCTGGCACGACGGGCATGGCGGTACGCGATAGAACCGCGGTGGACCCGCCTGCCGACGACCCGGAAAGCACTGACGAGCTACCGATGGCGTTGCCCAGCGCAATGGCATTTTGCGAGTTGCCGCCGTGCGATCCCATCGTGGACGCGATCGCCCACAGCATTACCACGGCGGCGATGCCTGAGGTTCCAACCTTTGCCCACGGCCAACGTGGCCCTGACCCAGCATGTTTGCTGACACGCTCATGTCTAGCTTGTCTGGGTTGACTTACGTGCCGTGGTCCGCGCGCGTGCTTTGGTCGTGCGTTCGAAACCACGCGACGACCATGTCGGTTCCCGGAGAACGGATTCTGGCGGCGACGTCAATGGCGGACATCCAGAGCGTTAACAAACAGTGCTGCGAGTGCCGAACCAGCGTCATGGCCGTTCGCGGCCTCCGCGCCCTCTGGCGGAAAGTTTTCATCTTCGTGTCGATTTCGGGGTCTCGCGTTCGTCGTAGCTGTGTGAACTACTTGTGTCACTTGGACATCGCCGCGTAGCGGCGTCGGGATCGATCCGGGTAAGGGAGCATCACCATGTCGAAGCGTGACTCGTACAAGCACGGAACTCCGTGTTGGACCGACCTGCAGACCAGCGACGTGGAAGCCGCGAAGGCTTTCTACGGCGAGTTGTTCGGCTGGACCTTCGATGACATGCCCACGCCAATGGGCGCGACATACTCACTAGCCCTGGTCGGGCCTGAGACAGTCGCAGCGATCGCACCGCAGCCGCCCATGGTTGCCGAGAACAACATTCCACCGATGTGGAACACCTACATCGCCGTCGACGACGCCGACAAGGCGGTCGCCGCTGCAGGCGAGAACGGTGGCACCGTCCTGATGGCACCGGACGACATCCCGGGCTCGGGCCGGATGGCGTTTGTTGCGGATCCGACCGGTGCAGCCGTTGGGCTGTGGCAGGCGGGTGACCGCATCGGCGCGACGCTGGTCAACGAACCGAATACGTTGACGTGGAACGAGCTGATCACGACCGATGGCGCGTCCGCGCTGCCGTTCTACAAAGCGATTGCGAATATCGACGCGGTGCCAATCGACATGGGCGGCATCGACTACACCATGCTGAAGGTCGACGGTGCCGACGTCGGTGGGTCTATCGCACCACAGATGGCTGGGGTGCCCAACCACTGGCACACCTGGTTTGCGGTCGCCGACGCCAACGCGGTCGCCGCGACGGCGAAGCGAGCAGGTGGCACTCTGCTGGTTGAGGCTACGGCGATGCCGATCGGGACCATGGCGACGATCCGTGATCCGCAAGGCGCCGTATTCAGCATCCTGCAGCCTGCCACGTAGCGGCGTCAGCGCGACCGGCGTCGTTGGCGCTCACCGAGCTCGCCGACGCATATCCACAAAGCCCTCAGATCCGTCTGTAAGCGGCCGATCGGTCACGGACGACAACTGTCGCCACGCTGCCGGAAGGCTCCGCATGGGTGGCCAAAAGGTGCCAGCAGAGAGGACGACGCGTCGACGAAGCTTGCGGCGTGAGTGGTCGCGAGCATTCGCGATCATGTTGGCCCTCTTGCTGATCTCGGCCGTTGCGACGGTCGTCGGGGTGCGCGGGCTTGTTGATCAAGTTCGGACGACGGCGCGTCAGCTACATGTCGAGTCCGTGACGGTCGCGGCGCTGAGCAGCGACGTTGTAGCGCACGAGGAAGTTGGGCACAAGCTCCTCAGCAACGAGTCCGTTGACCGTCTTGCGTACGTTCAACAGCAGCAAGAAATCGGCGCGCTGTTCGCGCACGCCCGAACAGTGTTTCCAGTCAACAACGGGATGCGGGCAACGGTCGTTAAGGCCGAGGAGCTGTGGCAGGCCGGGCTCACGACCTATGGCTTGTGGAGTACTGAGGTTGGCGACCTACATGGCGACCACTCGGTCGACAACCCGCTGTACGGGGCGTCGTCCGACAGCGTGGGAGCGCTGCTCGGCAGCTTGGAAGGACCTTCACTCGATGCGATGGACCGAGGACTTACCCACGCGGGCAATCTTGAGCGGCTGCTCATTGTCGCGCTGATATGTCTGTTCAGCCTCGCGTTGGCAGCAACGGTCTACTACCGGCGCCGAATGGTTCGCGATCTACTACGGCCCGTGACGACGATGCATCAGGGTGTGCTGAAGCTTCGGGCTGGCGAGTATGAGCATCGCATCCCCATCGCACGAAGCGACGAGCTCGGCGAACTCGCAGGCGCAGTCAACGGCATGGCCGGCGCATTGCGCGAGAGTCACGTCGCACTTACGTACCGAGCCACCCGCGATTCGCTGACCGGGCTACTAAATCGCGCCTCTCTCGCTGAACGCCTTGCAACGTCGTTTGCGCCCGGTGCAGATCAAAGGATGCTGCAGGAAGGCGTTCTTTTCATTGACGTCGACGACTTCAAAGAGGTCAACGATTCGCTGGGCCACGAGGGCGGCGACGCGCTGTTGATCCAATTGGCGGCCCGGCTGAACGACTGCGTGCGCCCCGAAGATTTTGTGGCCCGCCTCGGTGGTGACGAGTTCGCCATCGTGGTCGTCGCCGCAGATGCCAGTGCGGCCGCGAGCACTGTCGCCGAACGCATCCTCGGCACGCTTCATCTGCCTTTTATGCTGAATAACAGCAATGTTGTGGTGTCGGTGAGCATCGGCGCCGCCGTCCGACTGCCCGAAACGGCTGACGCCGCGGAACTGTTGCGTAATGCCGACTTCGCCATGTACATGGCGAAGGGCAGCGGGAAGAATCGCTTCCAAATCTTCGACGCCGAGGTGCACGATTCCCTCGTTGGGCGGTCCGCTCTAAAGGCAGACCTTGCTTTGGCTGCGGCGGCAGACCAGTTACGTCTCGACTATCAGCCGATCGTCAATCTGAAGACAGGCCGCATTCTCGGTGCCGAGGCCCTCCTACGTTGGGAGCACCCGACCCGCGGGTTGCTTTCGCCGTTCGATTTCATCGCGCTCGCGGAAGAGTCCGGAGACATCTGCGGCCTCGGCGCGTGGGTCTTGGAGACCGCTGCTCGACAGGGCGCCATGTGGCGGCGCAGCGTCGCGGGTCAGGACGAACTCTGGATTTCGGTCAACCTCTCACCGTTCCAACTCGCTGAAGCTACCGCGGTCGACGACGTGCGGCGGCTGCTGGCCGACCCACGGACCGAAGCGGAGCACCTCGTACTCGAGATCACTGAGACGGCATTGACCGCCGATCTCCAGGGTGGGATCGCGGCACTCCACTCCCTGAAAAGCCTCGGGGTGCGCATTGCGATCGACGACTTCGGGACAGGATTCTCGTCGCTGAGCAGCCTCAGCGCCCTACCCGTCGACATCCTCAAGATCGACCGATCCTTTGTCTCCGGACAGCAGTCAGGCACTCCCTCCGCGCTCATGCTCGAAGGCATCCTCGGACTCGCCGAACGACTCTCGTTGCCCGTGATCGCGGAAGGGATCGAGGAGCCCGAGCAGCTGGAACTCCTCGCCACGCTCGGTTGCGGCATGGGCCAGGGATACCTCCTCGCGCGTCCCATGCCTGCAGCCGCTCTTGAGCAACTTCTCGTCGAAGGCATAACCCACACACCGTTGGCCGCAGCGTGAGCGGTCGGACGACACCACCACCGAGGCAATTGGGACCAAGAGTCTGGCGACGGGATTTACCCGTAACCTCCTGCCCGCCGAACGTCGGCTAAATAGCGGCTTGCATGTTGTGCGGGCCGCTATTGCCAGCCATCAAGTCGACTGACGCAGGGCCGATACGCCAACGACGGAGCCCATCGCCAGGATGGGCTCCGCCGTTCGCTACTGCTACGACCGCAGGTTTACATCCCCAGCGCCGCAGACACCGCGGTTTCGACAGCGTCCGACAAGGCAGCTGTGCCACCGAAGATGGTGCTGGTGACGATCGTGCTCTTCGCGCCTGTGATGTAGGTGCTACTCGATGCCGGCAGCGTCGTCGGTGCCGCCAACACGATCGGGCCACCGAAGTGCGCTTCGAACGCTCCACCGCTCAGTGCGTCGGGGAAAGTTATTCCACTCGCGACACCGATGTTGTTCGGTGAGGTGAAGATCGCAGACGCTACTGCGGTTGCGGTAGCGAAACGATCGGCACCGGACAACGGTGTGGCACTCGGATCTGCCACCACAGCGGGACCACCGACGGCGTACACGGTGCCGGGGTGAGCGGCTAGGTACGCCGTCACCGAGGCGGGCATCGACGAACCATCAGTGAGCAGGACAACTCCACTCAGGTGCGCTGCGGCGGGACCTGCCGCGAGAGCATCGGGGAAGTTGATCCCCGTCGCGAGCAACACCGTGCTCGGGTTACCGAGCCCGTTGGCCACCGCGATCGCCGTTGCGTACCGGTCGGCACCTGAGTAACGCACCACGACGTAACCCATCGCTGTCACCGCGACCGCAACGGAGTCGGGAATCGCGGCGGTACCACCGAGCAGGTACACGGTGCCGCCAACAGTGAGCACCCGCTGGATTTCGGCCGATGTCGCCGTCGTCAACGCACCGCCGTTGGTGAACAGCAGCGGAGCATGCTTCGACGCAGCCAATGCGGTACCCACCAGTGCATCGGGATAAATGTCGCTGCGGGCCAAAACGACCGCGCCTGCGCTACCGCTTGTCGGGAACTCCGCCGTCGAGGCGGCGATCGCCGTGCCGAAGCGGTCTGTTCCCGAAACCCTGACGGGAGCTGCCGGCGTGGTTCCACCGGTTCCACCGCCGCCACCGCTTGCGGCGTAGGTGAAGACGTCGCCCGGTACGACCGGTGACGGGCCGGTCGCATTGGTGACAATGACGTCAACGGCGCCGCTCCCAGCAGGGCTGACAGCGCTGACGGATGTCCCGGAAATGTTCGTGACAGCCGTACCCGCAGTGCCACCGAAGCTGATACCGGTCGTGCCGCCCAGGTTGCTCCCGGTGATCGTGACGGTCGTGCCGCCCGCGGCGGCCCCGGTCGTCGGGTTGATGCTCACCACAATCGGAGTGCCAGCAGCCACGTACGTAAACCGGTCGCCAGCACCTGTGACCGAGGTGCCACCCGGTGTGGTGACAGTGATGTCAATAGCGCCGACCGCGTGAGCAGGGCTGACCGCGGTAACCGTTGTCGCGTTGACGTTAGTGACACCCGTACCCGGCGTGCCGCCGAAACTGACGGCCGTAGTGCCGGCCAGGGCGGTACCGGTGATGGTGACGGTCGTGCCGCCCGCGGCGACTCCCGCTTGCGGGGTGATGCTGGTGATGGTCGGGATAGCGGGGTAGGTGAAGACGTCGCCGGGAACGACCGGCGAGGTGCCCGTCGCATTTGTGACGGTGACGTCAACAGGGCCGCCGAGGTGAGCGGGACTGACGGCGCTGACGGATGTCCCGGAGATGTTGGTGACAGCCGTACCCGGTGTGCCGCCGAAACTGATCGCCGTGGTGCCGGCCAGGTTGCTGCCGGTGATGGTGACGGTCGTGCCGCCCGCCACGCCACCGGTCGTCGGGTTGATGCTCACCACGATCGGAGTGCCGGCGGCCACGTAGGTAAACCGGTCGCCAGCACCGGTAGCTGAGGTGCCACCCGGTGTGACCACCGTGACGTCAACGGTGCCGGCCCCAGCAGGGCTGACCGCGCTCACTGAGGTCGCAGAGATGTTGGTGACAGCCGTACCTGGGGTGCTCCCGAAGTTGATCGCTGTCGTGCCCGCCAGGCCGGTACCGGTGATGGTGACCGTCGTGCCACCCGTCACCACACCCGCGCCGGGGGTGATGCTCGTGACGGTCGGAGCCGGATAGGTGAAGACGTCGCCAGCAACGGTCGGTGACGTGCCGCCCGGTGTCGTCACGGTGACATCAACAGGCCCAGCTGCGTGAGCGGGACTGACGGCGCTGACGGATGTCGCGGAGATGTTGGTAACAGCCGTACCCGCAGTGCCGCCGAAGCTGATCGCCGTAGTGCCGGCCAGGCCGGTACCGGTGATCGTGACGGTCGTGCCGCCACCTGCTGACCCTGTTGTCGGGTTGATGCTGGTGACCGCTGGAGCGGGATAGGTGAAGACGTCGCCGGGAACAACCGGCGAGGTGCCCGTCGCATTGGTGACGATGACGTCAACAGGTCCTGCTGCGTGAGCGGGACTGACGGCGCTGACCGATGTCCCGGAGATGTTGGTGACAGCCGTACCCGGTGTGCCGCCGAAACTGATCGCCGTGGTGCCGGCCAGGTTGCTGCCGGTGATCGTGACGGTCGTGCCGCCACCTGCGGATCCGGTCGTCGGGTTGATGCTCACCACAATCGGAGTGCCAGCGGCGACGTAGGTGAACCGGTCGCCGGCACCGGTGGCTGAGGTGCCACCCGGTGTGACGACCGTGACGTCAACGATGCCGGTGCCAGCAGGGCTGACCGCGCTCACTGAGGTCGCAGAGATGTTGGTGACAGCCGTACCTGGGGTGCTCCCGAAGTTGATCGCTGTCGTGCCCGCCAGGCCAGTACCGGTGATGGTGACCGTCGTGCCACCCGCAGCGACTCCCGCCTGCGGGGTGATGCTCGTGACGGTCGGGACGGCGGCGTAGGTGAACTGGTCACCGGCGCCGGTCGGCGACGTGCCTCCAGCTGTGGTAACGACGACGTCAGTCACGCCCGCCGCATGAGCAGGGCTGGTCACGGTGATGGACGTCGCAGTGTCTGCGGTCACGGTTCCGGCGGTTCCGCCGAACGTGACGCTGGTGGCGGCTGTCAGGGCGGTGCCGGTGATGATGACGGACGTACCGCCGGCAACAGGACCACCCGTCGGAGCGATAGAAGTCACGGCCGGAGCGACCGCGAAAGCCGATGTACTGGTCCCGAGAACGGTGGCGGTCGCCGCCAGCGCGGCGATCGAAACACCCGCCGCAAGTCGCTTGTGCAGCGCTACCCGCGTCGTTGATCCGTACCTGGTTCCAATGGTTCGCACAACGAGCCTCCGGCTAAATGGGGATCACACGGGCGGCAGGGGTGCAAGGTCAGGACAGACCACAGCGCGCTGATTACAGGGCAGTCTTGCACGAATCTGGCAACTTGGACAGTTATGTGTAATTTACGCATACTTAACTAACTGGGTGACTGTCGCGGCCGGGCCCCCGCGCCCGGCATCGGATGGACGCCCGCAATGGTGCGGTTCACCAGCAGCAGGGCATTCGGGACGGGTCAGCGAGGACCAGATGCGGGTCGCGGGCGCGGGCAACACTCGCCGACAGCATGCCCACAGGCCGAGATCGGTTCGAGGTTCGCCTTCGCCGATCGACCCAGGTGTCGGTCGCCGAGACGCCGTGCGCGCGTTGATCGAGGCGGCCGCGCTGAGGGAGTCGATATCCATCCGCGAGGTGATCGGCACCGCTAAGGCCGGCGACACTGATGTCTACGCTTTCATTACCGGCCACCGGTGGCTCCCGGCTGTTGGATTGGCGAAGTTGGCCGCGCGGGTGGGATGCGAGCTCGACGCCTTCGTCGCGCTATCCACTCGCGACGGTGAAACTGTCCCCGCCGAAATCGTGGAAGAGCTACCTCGCTATCGTCACCCGTTCGTGGCAGCTCGGATCGCCGCTGGGAGGAGTGTCAAAGACCTCGCCGTCGCAAGTGGGGTGTCGGTAGGCGTGATCTCCCGCTTCGAACGCGGGGCTAGCATCTCCTCCGCTGTCGGCCAGCGCCTCTGCGCAGTCTTTCCGAAGGACACGGCCGCAACGGCAGCTGTGCTGGCCCAAGTCACCCTCTATTCCCACACCCAAGAGACGCCGCTTGCGAAGTTGTTCGGCGAAATTTGCGCCGCCCGCAAGCTGTCCATCCGCGCTGCTGCACGTGAAATGTCGATGACAGGCACGGGAGTGGCTTACATGCTGTCCGGCGCCACCCAAATGCCGCGCCCCTCGAGCCTCGCCCGGCTGACGCTGTTCATGGGCCTCACCGAGCCCGAGCTCGTGGAGATGTTCGCCGATCAGTACCGCGGTAGCTGAGCTCAGGCTGTATCGGCGGCGCACCCGATGCGACTGCAACTAGTGTTCGCCCAAAGCCCGCGCTATATACATAGCCGCCGCACAAAAAAGATTGGGATCTAATGGGGACGGGCTTGCTTGCTGCAATCCTCGAGATCCATATTTGCTATTCAGAGAGCCGGCGAGGGGAATTGAACCCCTAACCTCCCGATTACAAGTCGGGTGCGCTGCCAGATTGCGCCACACCGGCGGGACTGCGTGGCTGATCCTATGCCGGACGTGTGAGAGTAGACGCGTGCGCTTGCTCTTCGCCACGACAGCCGACCCCGCCGAACTCCTGTCGCTGCCGTGGTCGACCCCACTTGACCAGTGGCCCACAGACCGGCTGGTCTCACTGCCACGCGGGATCTCGCGGCACGTCGTCCGCTTCGTCCGCGTGTCCGGAACGGTCTACGCCATCAAGGAACTGCCACAGCAGGTCGCCGAACGCGAGTACCGGCTCCTCAATGAGCTCGGCAAGCGCGAGGTCCCTGTCGTACGCGCCCGCGGGGTCGTGAGTGAGCGCGCCACCGAGGACGGCGAACCGCTCGATGCGGCACTGGTCACCAAGCACCTTCGCTACTCACTGCCTTATCGCGCACTGTTCTCGCGCCGACTCGACCCGGAGCTCGCCGACAAGCTGCTCGACGCACTTGCGCAGCTCCTCGTGCGTCTCCATCTTGTTGGCTTCGCCTGGAAAGACTGCTCGCTATCGAACACGCTGTTTCGACGTGACGCCGGCGCGTTCGCTGCGTATCTCGTCGACGCTGA
Source organism: uncultured Actinomycetes bacterium (assembly GCA_963737705.1). GTDB lineage: Bacteria > Actinomycetota > Actinomycetes > Acidothermales > Acidothermaceae > PALSA-607. The sequence goes on along the minus strand of CAVTTP010000006.1, from coordinate 664,159 downwards.
AACCGGCGAGTTGCACACCACGCTTTCCGACGGTCAACGCGCGCAAGACCTCGACATCGCGGCGGTCAACATTGCTGGTGAGCTCTTCGATCTCGAGGCCGCGTCGCTGCTCGCCGAAAGTGTCGAAGCAACCGACGTTGCCGACAGTGTGATCTCGCGTTACGAATCGTTGTGGACGGAACTTACTCGCGCCGAGTACGTCGATCCCAACGAATGGTGGCGCATCGAGCATCGCTTGCAACGCCTCAACGATCTGGGCTACGACGTCGGCGAACTGCAACTCGTCGACGAACCGGGTGGCTCGCGTCTGAAGCTGCAGACGCAGGTTGTCGAGGCCGGGCATCACCAGCGCAGGTTGGAGCAGCTGACCGGTCTAAGCGTCGAAGAAAACCAGGCGCGGCGATTGTTGAACGACCTCGACAGCTTCCGTGCAATAGCGGTGATGCCTGGTACCGATGTCGACGAAGAAACTGTTGCGCGGCACTGGCTTACCGACGTATTCGAGCCGGTACTCGAGCAGATCCCGCCAGAGCTACGCGGACGACTTGAGCCTGCTGAGATCTTTCACGAAGTACTCGTGCACCGGTGGTTCTTGTCCGAAGCGGCAGGACACGACGTCGGCATGGACGCTGCTACAAAGTCGTACGTCGAGAACGTCCTGAAGTTCCGGCCGGACGAGCGCGCGGTACTCGGCGCCGCACTGCGCGCCAGCGCCGAATGACGACGAGCGACTAGCGAAACCCCACGCCGCTACGAGTTAGCCTGTCGGCGGCGCGCGACTTCATACAACGCAACACCCGCGGCCACGGATGCGTTCAGTGACTCCGTCGCCGACGCAATCGGAATGCGCACGACGATGTCGCACCGCTCCTGCACTAGCCGCGAGAGTCCTTTGCCCTCTGAGCCGACCACTAGTATCAGAGGCTCGGTCGCAGCTTCGAGATCCATCAAATCGAGCGAACCCTTACCCGCAAGCCCCACCACGAGCAGACCGCGTTCGGCGTAGGTCGTCAGTGCTCGCGTCAGATTCGTCGCGCGCGCAACCGGCACCCGCGCGGCGGCGCCGGCAGAAGCCTTCCATGCACCCGCAGTCATACCTGCCGATCGCCGTTCAGGTACAAGCACACCATGTCCGCCGAACGCACCGACCGAACGGACGACTGCACCGAGATTGCGCGGATCAGTCACACCGTCAAGTGCAACGAGCAGCGGAACGCCAGAAGAGAACGCTCGATCGAGCAACTCGTCGGGATGCAGGTAGTCGAACGGCGGCACCTGCAAGACAAGTCCCTGATGCACCGCGCCCTGCGCGTATCGGTCGAGTTCGATCCGCTCCGCGTCGAGCAGCGGAATGCGCAAGTCGTTCGCCAACTTGATGGCCTCGCGCACTCGCTCATCGAGCTCGATCCCGGTCGCCACGTACAGCGCACTGGCCGGGATGCTCGCGCGCAATGCCTCGACGACCGGATTGCGGCCAGCCACAACTTCTGGGGCATTCGGATCGGGCCTAGTCGTTCGAGTCGGACGTCGAGTGGTGGTCGGCCGTCCGCCTGCTGCTGGTCGCGCCGCCGACGAACGACCCGACGCAGGGCGACCAGTGCCTGCCGTTCGACCAGTGCCTGCCGTTCGACCAGTGGCCGCCGTTCGACCAGCGGCGGTCGGCCGGCCGCCAGCACTTGGGCGACCAGCGGCGGCGGGACGACCCGCACGACCAGCGGGAGCAGTCGCGGCGTCCGCACGACGGGCCTGCCGCGCCGCGGCATGACCCTTGCGTTCGGAGGCAGGCGGCGTCGGACCGCGACCTTCAAGACCCTTGCGCTTCTGACCGCCTGAGCCGACCGATGCGCCCTTGCGATGCGAGCCCGGTTTGGCGCCACGGCCGCCTTGGCCCCCGCGCTTTCCACCCGCCATGACGTCAGTCCCTCCGCAGTTGCCAGCGGGCTCCCGCGGCGGTGTCTTCAACGATGATGCCTGCTCGGGCTAGCTGATCGCGAATTGCGTCTGCGGCCGAGTAGTCCTTTCGCTCGCGTGCGGCCGTGCGCTGCTCGATGGCAAGTGCGACCAATGCGTCGACGACGACTCGCATGTCACCGCCACTGCCACCCGACGAACCGTCACCGATCGGGTCAAGCCCGAGCACTGACAGCATTGCGATGACGTGCCGCAGATGCGCAGCGACCCGCACCTTGTCGCCGTCCGCTAGAGCAGCGTTGCCCTCGCGAACGGTGTTGTGCAACACCGCCAAACCCTGCGGTACGCCGATGTCGTCGTTCATCGCATCAACGAAAGCCGTAGGGAACGAAGCTAACGTCAAAGGTGTCGGAATTCCCACGCCCACAAGCTCAATTGCCCGCGTGACGAAGCCTTCGACCCTGCGATATGCCGTAGCTGCCTCATCGAGCGAGGCGGCAGTGAAGTCGACCGCCGACCGGTAGTGCGGCGCTGCGAGGTAGTAACGCAACTCTGCCGGGCGCACCTGCTCAAGCAAGTTCTCGACCGACAACGTGTTGCCGAGCGACTTGCTCATCTTGTCGCCGCCGAGAGTCACCAGGCCGTTGTGCACCCAGAAGTTGGCGAAGCCGTCGTCCACCGACCGCGACTGCGCCTGCTCGTTTTCGTGATGTGGAAAGACCAGGTCGAGTCCGCCGCCGTGAATGTCGAAGTTTGACCCCAGGTACTTCGTGGCCATTGCCGAGCACTCGAGATGCCAACCAGGTCGGCCGTTGCCCCATGGCGTTTCCCAGTATGGCTCCCCGGGCTTCGCCCGCTTCCACAAAGCGAAGTCGACCGGGTCGCGTTTTGACTCGACGTCAGACTCGCCCTGCTGGAGATTTCGCGGATCTTGGCCAGAAAGTGCGCCGTACGCGGGAAACGACTGCACCGAGAAATACACATCCCCGTCGACCGCGTACGCGTGCCCCGACTCGATGAGCCGGCGCATCAACACGATCATCTCTGGCACGTGTCCCGTCGCCCGTGGCTCGACCGTTGGCGGCACGCATCCGAGCGAGGCATACGCCGACTCGAACAGGCGCTGATTGCGTTGGGAGATTTCCCACCACGGCACGCCAGAGGTCGCCGCAACCGCGAGAATCTTGTCGTCGATGTCCGTCACGTTGCGGCAGAACGTGACGCGATATCCGCTCGCAGAAAGCCATCGACACAGCACGTCGAAAGCGACCGCCGACCGCACGTGACCGATATGCGGCGGCGCCTGCACAGTCGCGCCGCACAGGTACAGCGAGACGCGGCCGGGCTCGATCGATTCGAACTCGCGCGTCTGGCGGCTGGCAGTGTCGTAAAGGCGCAAAGTCACGTGGCAAGACTAGGGCGAACTGCGCGCGGATAGATCAAGGCGGTGGCCAGCGCGGCCAATCCTTCACCTCGACCAGTGAAGCCGAGCCGGTCGGTTGTCGTCGCCGAGAGCGACACCACACCGCCGACTGCAGTCGACAACACATCTTGGGCTTCGTCGCGACGTGGGCCGAGCCGAGGGGCGTTACCGATCAACTGGACCGTCACGTTGCCGACCTCGTAGCCGCGCTCGCGCACCCGCCGCATGGTCTCGCCGAGCAACGCCGCGCCCGATGCGCCCGCCCAAGCCGGATCGTCGGTGCCGAACTGCGTACCGAGATCGCCCAGTGCGGCCGCCGACAGCAGGGCGTCACAGCACGCATGGGCGACGACATCGGCGTCCGAGTGACCGGCGAGGCCGGTCTCGCCGGGCCAATGCAAACCAGCAACCCACAAAGGACGACCAACCTCAAAAGGGTGGACGTCGACACCAAGGCCAACGCGCGGCATTCCGGCCGCGGCGCTGCCGGTCTCAACCGACACCGTCACCCCGCCGTTCGCGCAGTACAGCCTCGGCGATGAGCAGATCGATCGGGCGGGTGATCTTGAAGGCGTCGGCCGATCCGGCGACGACGACTACGGGAAGGCCCAAGCGCTCGACCAGACCGGCATCATCGGTTGCGGCGTCCTCGGCCGCCGCATGTGCTTTCGTCAGCACCGCGCGGTCGAAACCCTGCGGAGTCTGAATGCAACGCAAATCGCTGCGCGCAACGGTCTCCAGAACTTGTTCGGTGGCCTGCCCCTCGCCGCCGAAGTCAGTGGGCAGTGCCACGCGCTTGACGGTGTCGGTCATCGCGAGCCCTGGGACGACCGCGCCGTGGCCCGCAATCACCGCACTCGCAATCGCGTCGACGAGTTCGCTCGGGGCGAGGGGCCGAGCTGCGTCGTGCACCAGCACCACGTCGACCTCCGGCGGCAGCGCCTCTAGCGCCCGTGCCACCGAATCCTGGCGTTGTTCCCCGCCGGCGACGACCAGCACGGGGGCACCGATCTCATGCGACGCCAGCAACGCTTCGACTTCGGCAACCCCGCCAGGAGGCGCGGCGACCACGACGAGCTCAACAAGGCGCGCTCGCGCTAGAGCTTGCACGGCATAGACGAGCATCGGGACGCCGTCGAGCGTGCGTAAAGCCTTGGGCTGACCGGGCCCGAGCCGCTCCCCGCGACCGGCCGCTGGCACGATGGCCGCGACAGTCACAGTGATCGACCGAGGGGATGGCTCGGCGGGCCAGGTCGGGCCGCTTCCACCCGCAACCGGTCGGGGTCGTGCGTCGCTGAAGTGGTTCCGTGGGGAGGTTGCGCTGTGGTCACCGGCTGCCCGAAGACCATGCGGCCGTTCGCTGTCGTCAGGACGCTCGTGACATGGATGGGGATCTCGTCTCCGATGTGATCACGCGAACGCTCGGCGACCACCATCGTGCCGTCGTCGAGATAGCCGACAGCTTGGCCAGCTTCCTTGCCCGGACGTAACAGATGGACGATGACGTCGTCTCCGGCGGACACCGGCGGGCGCAGCGCGAGTGCAAGCCCGTGCAGGTTCATGACGTGGACGCCGGCCAGTGCAGCGGCTTTCGCCAGGTTGGTGTCGAGGGTGAGCAGCGGGAGTCCGCGATCGAGACAGATCCGGACGAGCTTGGCGTCGACTTCTGCAACCGCAGGCACGTCCTCGTCGAGTATCTCGAGGTTGACGCCCGGCTCACGTTTTAACGCTTCGAGATTCTGCAGCCCGCGTCGTCCCTTCGAACGACGCACGTCATCGCCCGCATCGGCGAGCCCTTGGAGCTCGGCAAGCACCGGACTCGGAATCAGGAACGTGCCGTCGAGGAAGCCGGCACGCACCACGTCGAGGATCCGCCCGTCGATGGCGACCGAGGTGTCGACGATGCGAGGGAGGTTCGACGTCGACTGATGCCGCGGCCCCATCCCGGCGCGACCGGCGAACATCGAGAGCATCTCCTCGCGACGATTGGTGCCGAGGCGATACCCGAGATAACCGATCACAAGGACAACGAACCCGAACAACGGAAACGCGAGGAATGGCTGTAGGAGCAGGAAAATCCACCAGGCGACGCCCGCGCCAACGAGCACGCCGATGACGCCACCAAAGGAGCCCGCGACGAGTTCTTCAGCGGATGTCTGGCGCAGGGTGTGCTCGGTGCGGCCGACCGCAGTCACCGTCGTCCGGCCGAGCACGCCGCCCAGGACGTAGCCCAAGCCGGAGCCGATGATGATGCCGACCATGACGCCGTTGAGCGGACCCAATGCGAACGCGCCCGAACTGAAGCGCTTCGAGACCTCGTAGCCGAGCCCGGCGAAGAACACGACGACGAGCAAGCGGAGCACGTCGACGACGCCACTGGGCGCGCGCTTCTTGATGGTCATGACCCTCCAGGGTGGCCGGACCCCCGGCACTAACCCATGTTAGGAGGCGAGGACCTCGTCAAGGATGGCTTCGGCCTTGTCCTCGTTCGTGCCTTCGGCGAGGGCCAGTTCGCTGACCAGAATCTGACGTGCCTTCGCGAGCATCCGCTTCTCGCCAGCAGACAGCCCACGCTCGCGATCGCGGCGCCACAAGTCCCGAACGACTTCCGCCACCTTGTTGACGTCGCCAGACGCCAGCTTCTCGAGATTGGCCTTGTACCTGCGCGACCAGTTGGTGGGCTCTTCGGTGTGCGGCGCGCGAAGCACCTCGAACACCCGATCAAGCCCCTCTTGGCCCACGACGTCGCGGACACCGACAAACTCAGCGTTGTCAGCGGGAACCCGAACCGTGAGATCACCCTGAGCTACCTTAAGGACGAGGTAAATACGCTCCTCGCCATTGATCACACGACTCTCGATGGCCTCGATCAGTGCAGCCCCGTGATGGGGGTAGACAACTGTCTCGCCGACGTTGAACGACATGTGGCACTAGTCCCTTCAGCTGACCCCATGCTACCACGCAAAACAGGCCCGCGGGAACGTCGGTCTGCGCATCTGCGCAGGTCAGAGCCATGGTGACAGCAAACTCAAGATCAACAACCCCCGATTCAGGTCTTGACAAAACCGGGGTACTTGTGCGCCGCGAAGGCTCCAGAGCGGCACCGGAGAGGGCTGGCAGAAGCTTTAAACCGCGCCCCATCTGCACACGGCTAGGCCGCATGCTCATACTGGGTCCGTGGAGCCGGGTGTGGGCGGCAGCGAAGAGAAACCGGGCGGGATACCGACTGGCGCGCACGTCGTCGTCCCGGATGACGCCCGAGAGCTCGCCCGCGACATTGCCGCCTGGCGACGCGAGGAGCGGTGGAAGCGCCGGCGCCGCCGTTTTGAGCGGATGTTGGGCGGCCGATCCAGTTCGAGCCGCGCCCTGTCTGCGCCGATCATCATCACGCTCATGATCGCGGCCGCGCTGCTCGGTGCAACGCTGATCTTTCCCGGCCGGACGCCGGAGCACCCGCCGACTGCGCCCGTACCGCTCGTGCTCGCGGCACCGTCGGCGGCTCCCGGCACGGTCGGCGGCCTTGTCCCCGACGACGCGCTCGTCGGGCAGACCGGCACGACCACCGCCCGCGCGCTACGGCCGGCGCTCTTGGCGGTCACCCAGCACGAGTGCGCGTGCGGCGCCGCGCTGACGCGCCTCGCGCAAGAAGCGGCCGACAACGGACTGACGATCTACCTCATCGGAAGCCAGGCACAACAGACAGAGTTGAACGCGCTCGCTGGCGACACGAGTGTCGCGGTGCGCGTCATGGTCGACAAGGATTCGGCGATCACCACCGCGTTCGCCAAGGGCACGCTGACGGTCGTGGCCGTCCACGCCGACGGCGTGATCGAGCAGATCGTCGACAACTTCACCCGCACCACGTCGCTCGAGACGGTGCTTCCTGAGCTCAAGCAACCGGCACACGCCGGGGCGTGACCCCGGGGTGTGATGGGCGGTCCCAAGGGCTCGTTAGGCTACGGCGCAGACCGGCAGCCGAAGGGGACAGGTCGTGAGCAGCACCCAGGTCAGCACGAGGGTCCAGAGCATGACTCGCCGCCGCGTGCGCACGGCCATCGTGATCGGAGTGTGCGCGCCGATCCTTGCCGCCTGTTCCGCCACGGGGTTTGGCTCGCCGGTCCGCCACGCGGTCGCCAACCTGCAGGCAGCTACCGCGAAGATCGGCGCCAATCTCGAAGTCCAGGGCGTAATCATCGCGCTGCCGAGCGGGGACATCTCGCCTAAGGGCGGCCTCGCGTATCTGCAGTTCGACGCGATCAACTTTGCTACCCAACCCGACGCACTCATCGACGTCTCGATCGAACCGGCGACTCCCGCAGGCGTGAGCGCCACCGCGTCTGCGCCACCCGCTGCCCAACAGCTGCAAGCTGCGACCGATGCATCGATTCCTGCTGCCACCGCGAGCGGACCAGGGACCACGCGCATCAGCGTGTTGTTGCGCAATCTGACCGCACCTCTTCAGCAAGGCGACACGGTGATGGTCAGCTTGACGTTCGGAAACAGCGGTTCGGTCACCGACCTGCTGGTGCCTGTTCAGAGCTCAGCAGTTGTCGGCACGTTCCTCCCGACGGCGCCGCCACCGCCGCCGTCCTCGCCGGTTGCATCACCTGTTGCGTCGCCCGTCGCGTCCCCTGTTGGCTCGCCCGTGGGGTCACCCGCGGCCGGGTCATCAGCACCGGCGAGTGCACCTGCCGCCTCGGCACCGGCAAGCGCGCCCGCGTCACCTTCGGCAGCCACGTCGAGCTAGCAACCAGCCCATCGAAATCGTGGACGCTTAGTGCCCCAGGCGGCAGCAAACGTCCCGGATCTGACGAAGTTGCTGCGCTAGCGGCCTTGGTTCGCGACCGCCGCTGCTGCTTGAGCTGCGGCGTCGGCGTCGAGGTATTCGCCACCGCGCACGATCGGGACAAGGTCGTCGTCGAGGCTGTACATCAACGGGATCCCGGTCGGGATGTTCAATGCTGCGATGTCATCGTCGGAGATCGCGTCGAGGTGTTTTACCAATGCGCGTAAGGAATTTCCGTGCGCGACCACGAGCACGGTCTTGCCTACGTGTAGATCCGGCACGATCGCGTCGTACCAATACGGCAGCATCCGGTGCACGACGTCCTTCAAGCACTCCGTGTTCGGCCGCAGTTCGGGAGGCAGTGTGGCGTAACGCGGGTCAGCGCTTTGCGAGTACTCGCTGTTGGTAGCGAGCGCCGGCGGCGCGACGTCATATGAGCGGCGCCACAACATGAACTGCTCTTCACCAAACTCGTCGAGTGTCGCCTTCTTGTCTTTGCCCTGGAGGGCGCCGTAGTGGCGTTCGTTCAATCGCCATGAACGTTGCACAGGCAGCCACGACAAGTCGGCGGTATCGAGAGCGATGTTGGCGGTTCGGATCGCACGACGCAGAAGCGACGTGTGCACGACGTCGGGCGCGATGTCACGTTCGGCCAGTAGCCGGCCGCCATTAGCAGCCTCAGCCTCGCCCTTCGCCGACAAGTCGACGTCGACCCAGCCAGTAAAGAGATTCTTTGCGTTCCACTGGCTTTCACCGTGGCGCAGCAAGATGAGCGTTCGCGCGGACATACCGCTAGTTTCCCAGACCGCGCTTTCCCGGCGACCAACGGGTCAACTCCGACAGCGGCTCGAGCCAAATGGCCGCGCGGACTCCTCAAGGATTCAGGTGCCCTCCGTACAGATTCAGGTTCTGCCCGCCAGAAAACCTGGATGTCTGAGGAATCGCGCTAGGTCGTGCTGCGCCGATGTCGGCCGTGACCGCCAGCCGCAGGCTCGTGGCCAGCTGCAGGGTCATCGCCGGCTGCACGGTCGTCGCCGCCTGCAGGGCCACCGCCGCCTGCAGGATCGGCAAAACGCGCGAACGCCCGCAGGTTCTCCACGGACTCGTTACGCGACGCGCGCCACTCCCACTCGCGACGAATGCTCCCGGCGAACCCGATCTGCAGCGCAGCGTCAAACGTCTCGTCGGAGTACGTAAGGACGCACCCGAGCAGCCGATCGATTTCGTCGGGGGTCACCGCGAGCAACGGCAGCCGGCCCATCAAGTAGACGTCGCCCCTCGCATCGATGGCGAAGTGAACGCCGTACATGTGACCGTTGCGCTCAAGCAGGAAGCGGTAGAACTCCTGCGCATTCTCATCGGGACGTCGCACGAAGAACGCCTCGATGAGCAGGCTCTGGTCGCCGACGACGAGACGCGCTGCAGTCACCAGCCGATGGGTACCCATGAGCCGCACGACAAACGCGGACTCGCCCACCTGGTCGAACAGGATCTCTCGTTCTTCGAGCGTCGTCCTGATGACGGCATCGATTTCGGCGCGCGCAAACCAGCTCACGAGGCACTCACCGCCAGACGGCGACGGGCAGCCCTTCTACGTTGCGGCCTGCGGCGCCACGCAGTGCGCCGGCATAGACATCGAGCACGCCGTCGACAGTGCGATCCCAGTCGAAGCCGGCGGCGTGGGCGATCGCGCCCGTCGCCAAGGAGCGCCGCAATTCGGCGTCCGATAAAAGCTTGGTAAGTACGTCGGCATACGACGTCGGCTCATGTCCGTCGACGAGCAACCCGGAAACACCGTCGCTGACGGTTGTGACGAGGCCGCCCACCCGAGCGGCGACGACCGGCGTCCCGCACGCCTGTGATTCGAGCGCGACGAGACCGAATGATTCGCTGTACGACGGGACGACGGTCACACTCGCTGCCCGGTAGAAATCGGCGAGGCGCTCACCGGTCGCCGGCGGTTCGAACCGAACCAGGTCGCCAACACCGAGTTGGGCAGCGAGGCGAGCCAGGTGGTCGGGCTCCGCGACCCCAGATCCGCTGACACCGCCGACGATCACGGCCATCAGCCGGTCACGCAAGGACGGGGTGCGATCAACCATGACGGCGAGCGCGCGAATCAACAGATCCGGTGCCTTGAGCGGCTGGATCCGGCCAACGAACAGGAGCACGTCACGGTTCGCCGCCAGCCCGAGGCGGGCTCGAGCAGCGGCTCGCGATCCGGGCCGGTACAACGAGAGATCGACACCGGGCGGGACGACGGAAACAGCCGCTGGATCGGCGTCGTACAGGTCGATGAGCTGACGGGCCTCAGCCTCGGTGTTCGCGATCAGCCGGTCGGCCGCATCGACCACCTGCGCCTCACCGATCGCGCGCAGAGACGGCTCAGGCGCATCGCCTTCTGCGAGCGCGGCGTTCTTGACCCGCGCGAGAGTATGCATGCTGTGGATGAGCGGAACGCCCCACCGCTCCTTAGCAAGCCAACCCACCTGGCCCGACAGCCAATAGTGCGAGTGGATCAGGTCATACCAACCCGGCTCCCTCGCCGCCTCAGCGCGCAGGACTGCGGCCGTGAAGGCACAGAGCTGAGAAGGCAGATCCGCTTTCGGCAGCGGCTCGAGCGGGCCGGCAACGACATTTCGGACGATGAAGCCTGGCTCGATGTATTCGATCGGTGGGACGTCGCCTGATGTGGCGCGGGTGAATACCTCGACCTCAACGCCCTGAGCGGCGAGCCTGCGGGACAACTCCATGATGTAGACGTTCATCCCACCTGCGTCGCCCACGCCGGGCTGTTCGACCGGCGATGTGTGCAGGCTCAGCATCGCCAACCGCTTAAGGGGCGGGCGGGCGCCTGACAAGAGGGTCACCGGCGGGCGGACCGCAGTGCCTCGGGGCGCACTTCCTCGGGGGGACGCGAGTCGGGGGGAGCGCCGGCGCAGCTTCGCGACGGTCTGGAGGTCGTCCGACAAGCTTCCTCCTCCTACTCGCTCGGTCATCACAACGTACGCCGAGGGCTGCGCGCGCGTGTCTGCGGGCACACGCCACCTCGCTGCGCAACGTACGACGATCGCCGGCCATTCCCGCAACGCACGGTTCAGGCTAGACACGGTGCGCCGCACCCACCTACCTGCCCTGGCTGCCCGTCCCCGAAGCAGGCACTGCCAAGATTCCCTCATGAGCGCAGGCCCAACCACGACCCAGTCGGCCAGGCCCGTCGCTGTCGTCACCGGTGCGAGCAGCGGAATCGGAGCAGCCACCGCGCGCAGGCTTGCGCGAGAAGGCTTCGACGTCGTGTGCGCGGCGCGAAGGGCCGATCGGATCGCCGCCGTCGCTGCCGAAATTGACGGTCGGGCAGTTGTCCTCGATGTCACCGACCCCGCATCTGTGACGGCGCTCGCAGCCGGAGTGCCCTCCTGCTCCCTGCTGGTCAACGTGGCTGGCGGCGCGATCGGGGCGGAGCCCATCTCGTTGGCCGATCCGGCCGACTGGCAGGCGATGTACGACACCAACGTGCTAGGCGTCCTGCGCGTCACGCAGGCGCTGCTGCCTGCGCTGATCGCATCCGGTGCAGGTCACGTCATTGTCGTGGGATCGACCGCAGGCCGGATCGTGTACGAAGGCGGTGGCGGCTACACCGCCGCAAAACATGGAACGGCCGCGTTGACCGAGACCCTTCGACTCGAACTCAACGGGCAGCCGGTTCGCGTCACCGAGGTTGCCCCTGGGATGGTGCGCACCGAGGAGTTCAGCCTGAACAGAAACAGAGGGGACGTCGAGAAGGCCGCGGCGGTGTACAGGGGTGTCGCAGAACCACTTACAGCAGAAGACATCGCCGACTGCATCAGCTGGTGTGCGACACGGCCGGCGCATGTCAACGTCGACTTGCTCGTCGTCAAGCCTCTTGCCCAAGCCGCTCAATACAAGGTGCACAGAACCTCATGACACAACCCGACCTCACATCAGGTGCCGGCGATCACGTTCACACCGTCAACAACGGCAAGCGTGATCTGACGCTCGACCAGCTTGCGGCCACCCAACCGGGGTTGGATCGCCTGATGGCTGAGCTCGGTCCCCGCATGCACAGGCTGTATTTCGCAGGCAGAGCTGGGAATTGGCGACTCGCGGACTACTTCTTCCGCTCGGTGGTGAAGCAACTCAGCTTATGCGCGTTTTCACGGCCGAAGTACGAGAACGCGATCAACGCCTACATCACCGCCGACTGCGAGCCGGTACGGGCGGCGATCAAGGCGGCGGACGGCGAGGCCTTCGCGGCCGCGTACAACACAATGGTGCGCCGGGCGAACGATTACCACGACGAATTCGCCAAGCCCTGGCTGCATTGGGTCTGTCCTGCAACGCCACCGGAAGACCTTGACTTCACCGCTGGCCTTGCGAGCAGTTAGCGGCCGCGAACCCGCCGCAACGCCGGCCGCACGTCAACGAAGTACACGATGGTGGCGATGATCGCCGCGAGCCCGAGCGGGCCGAACCAACCACTCAGCAAGACGACGAGAATGGCCACGCCGAGGATCGCGAGCCAGGCCTGTTTGGTCAGCTTCCCAGCCGCAAGGTATGCGGCCGCCGGGACGAGCGCGGCGTCGACGAACGCGTAGAGCTGCACGACCAACGCGGCAAGAAGAACAACGGTGATGAACGACGCGGAGATGTGCAACACACCGCCCACGGTACTGCCTGCGGGCGCGGCGCGAGGCCTTCACTAGCGGCGCGCGACTCCCGTGATGGCGTCGAGCTCGATTAGATCGACGGACGCCGGCTCCCATCCGACCGCTTGTGCGTTCGCCAGCACCTGCTCAGGTTTCGTGGCGCCAACGATGATCGTGCTCACGCCGGGCTGAGCCGCGAGCCCCCCGATCGCGACCTCAAGCATGCCGAGGTCGCGTGCGGCCGCAAACTTCTGCAAGCCTTCGATCACGTCCCACTTGGCTCGCTCCAGGAGTTCGGCATCCCCAGCAAGCCGAGTGCCTTCGGGCGCCGCCTGCCCGCGCGTGTACTTGCCGGTGAGCAAGCCGCGCGCCAGCGGATAGAACGGAATGAAGCCGACGCCAGCGTGTTCTGCGGCAGGCAGGAGTTCGTTCTCGGCGCTGCGTTCGAGCAGGTTGTACTGGTTCTGCGTGCTGACAAAGCGCGTACCGCCGTTTGCACGCGCAGCCCAGTCGGCGTCGATGACTTGCCAGCCGTCGAATTGTGATGAACCGATATAGCGAACCTTGCCTTCGTGCACCAGTTCGTCCAGAGCAGCAAGGGTTTCCTCTATCGGGGTCAGCTCGTCAGGCCGATGCAGCTGATAAAGGTCGATGTAGTCGGTGCGCAAGCGCCGCAGTGATCCTTCAATCGAAGCCCTGATGTACCGGCGCGACCCACGAGCTTCGTGCGCCGGCAATGTCATCCCGCCCGCCGGCATGCCGAACTTGGTGGCAAGGACGATGCGGTCACGACGACCCTCGAGCGCCTGACCCAGAAGGTCCTCACACTCGCCAGGCGCACTGCCGTAGATGTCCGCCGCGTCGAAGAACGTGATCCCGGCGTCAAGGGCGGCGTCGACGACCGCACGAGTGCCCTCGAGGTCGAGTCGGCGCCCGATTTGATTGCAACCAAGGCCGACGGTCGACACGGTCAATCCGGAATCACCAAGCTGGCGGTACGTCATGTCACCCATACGTCCACCCTACGAAACGCACATTCGCAGCTCGGCAGCGACCGTGGCGTCTCCTCAGCCCACTGCCTTAGGCAGACGTCGTTTTCTTGCCGCCGACCTTGGCTGCGGCCGTCTTCGTCGGAGCCGCCCTGTTGGCCGCTGCCTTCTTGGTCGCAGCCTTCTTGGTCGCAGCCTTCTTCGTCGCAGCCTTCTTCGGTCGCAGCCTTCTTGGTCGCAGCATTCGCGGACGCGTTTCGTGCTGGCTTCTTCGCGCTCTTTGTAGCAGCAGCCTTCGGAGGCAGTCGTCGAACTGGCTCGGGCATAAATGGCTCGTGAACGAACGGCTCGTCCTCTTCAGCGACGACATCTTCGCCACGCATCTTGGTCATGACGTCCTGACCGCGTCGGGTGAGTTCGTCGTACAGTTCGCCAACCTTGAGATTCGCGCGGAACGCCGACCCGATCAACACACCCGCCGCGCGCATGGGAAAGTCGCGGTTCTCTTCCTGCCAGGTCGTGACTGCGTCGGGCAACTCGCGCAGCTTCTCCGTCACCAGGTCGCCTACGCCGACGAGCAGCTGTAACGGACCTTCGCCAACCGCTTTCTGAACACTGTTCAGCAGGTCGTCTGTGCGGCTCATCGGGATCTCCTCGGCGACGTCGAGCGCGACATCGTGGTGCGCAACGGGGTAACTCGCGCCGACGGCGCGGTGACGCTTTTCGTGGAACCGGGATGCCCGGACGTGTTGTGGCTGGGCGCAGGGTGTTCGTGACCAGGCACCGAGCTGGCCTGCGAAGAATCGCGCCGCGCCGCGTCATCGAGCTCAATGCTGCCCGACGCCGAGGCGCTGGCCGCCTGAGCACGATTCGCGGCGGCCTCGTCTGCGTCGCGCCTCATGTTCTCCTTCCGGAATGAGTCGTACACCTCGACCATCACCTGCTTCTGGCGCTCGGTAATCGTCGGGTCGGCGATGATCGCGTCGATGACGACGCCACCGACGACGCGCTCATCGAGAATGCCCGCCTGGACGTACAACGCCTCGGCGGAAATCCGCAGACCCTTGGCGATCTGCTGCATGATCTCGGCGCTCGGCCGACGCAGCCCACGCTCGATCTGACTCAGGTAGGGGTTGGAGACGCCCGCCAGCTTCGCCAGCTGTCGGACCGAGATCTGCGCCGTGCGCCGCTGCTCACGGATGAACTCACCGAGGTCGAAGTTCTGTGCCATGTGCCCAGTTTCACTCGGCGCGCTAGCTATTGCAAGCGCCGCGCTAGCACGCGGGCTCCCAATATCGATGTCGGCCGTTAGCCTGGGAGACGCTCCTCCTCCCCGGCAGCCGACCAGCCAATCCCGCGCCACCGTCGAAACGGGTCCAACCTTGTCGCATCGCCACCACCGCCGGGCAGCCACGACCGCGGTCAGCGCCCTCTGCGTCGCACTCGCCTCGCTCAGTGCATGCACCTCGAACAGCGTCAGTAGCGGCCCGGCCCCCTCAATCCCGGCAGTGATCGGTTCACCGGCCTCCGCCTCACCACCCCCCGCCGCGTCGTCGGGCCCTGCGTCGGCAGCGTCATCGAGCCTCGCTGCACCTGCTAGTTCGGCGAGCGCAATTGCTAGCTCACCAAACGATGGCCGCAGCGATCCGGGTGCCTTTGCGAGCAATCTCGTCTGGACCGACATCACGAAGCCACTCGCCAAGGCAGTCGGTCCGACCAAACACAAGTTCTCCTATGCCAGGGCCACGATGCAGGTGCCGCTCAATTGGGCCGACGTCACCAGCAAGAAGATCAGCATCACCGTTCTGCGAATTCGGTCCGCTAGCCAAAAAAACCGCATCGGCTCGCTCGTCATCAACCCAGGCGGTCCGGGCGGCTCGGGCATCGAGTATTCGCTCGACGCCGCACTCGATGAACTGCCAGAGGCGATTCTCGACAGGTTCGACATCGTCGGTTTCGACCCGCGTGGTATCGGCCTGAGCAGTCCGATCGAGTGCATCAGCGACAAGGAGAAGGACGCCGAACTCAATCTGCCTGCCGACCCGATGACCGACGCGCAGTGGCAGGAGGAGATCGCCGACGCGACCAAAGTGGCGCAGGGTTGCTACACCGCCTACGGCTCCGATTTGACCTACTACTCGACAGCCGAAACCGCACGCGACATGGAAGCGCTGCGTGCGAAGCTCGGTGACTCGAAGCTGACCTATCTCGGTTACTCCTACGGCACGTTGATCGGAGCCGAGTACGCGTCGGCGTATCCGGACAAGGTCCGCGCCCTGGTCCTGGACGGCGCCGTTGACCCGACGATCTCGCCCATAGATCAGGACAAGACGCAGTCGGCTGGATTCCAGCTGGCATTCAGCCACTTTGCGGCGAGCTGTACCGCGAAGGGCGCCAGCTGCAAGCTCGGATCCGACCCTCAGCAATACGTGCTCAACCTGATGGCCAAGGCCGCAGCTCATCCGATTGCCAGCGGTGACGCCAAGGACAAACGGACGGCGGACGACGGCGCAGTGCTACTAGGTGTGATCTCAGCGCTCTATGACGAGACCGATTGGCCCGACCTGATCACCGCTCTCGTCGACGCGAACAAGGGTGATGCGTCCGGGATCCTGTCGCTGGACGACGAGTACAACGAGCGCGACACCGATGGCACGTACACGAATCTGGAAGATGCGAACGCCACGATTGGCTGTTCTGACACGACCGACCGGCCAACGGTCGCGCAGGCGCGGGAGCTCCAACCCCAATGGCGGGCGACCAATCCGATATTCGGCGGCTCCGCGGCGTCCAGCCTCGGCTTTTGCAGTTTGTGGAAAGCCCCGCCCGACCAGCCGATCACCGTCGCGAACAAGGGTGCGGCGCCGATCCTGGTCATCGGCACGACAGGCGATCCCGCGACGCCCATCTCGGGTGCGCAACACCTCGCCGCGCTGCTCGGATCCGGCCGGCTACTGGTCTGGCAGGGCGACGGGCACACCGCCTACCCCAAGACGACGTGCGTCACCAACGACGTGAACAGCTACCTGATCAACCTGACGCTGCCGGCGGTTGGAGCTACCTGCCCTGCGGGGTGACGGGTCAGTTCTCGCTCGGCAGCAGCGCCGACACATCGGCCTCACCGTCGCGGTAACGGCGGGTGATCTCGTGCGCGGCGGCGTCCATGACGATCTGGACGGCGTGGCGTTGCTCTGAGATTTGCCGTTCCTGGTCACCGAAACGCTCGAGCGTCTCTTCAAGCTGCTCCGCGGTGCGGCCGGCCAGGGCCGACAGATCCGAGTCGCCGACCAGCCGCTCGACCAACCTGCGGTGCTCGTCGACCCGCGAGGGCTCGATGACCGTGTGTCGGCCTAGGCCTCGCGCCGGTGAGCGCTCGTCGGCGAGGATGCGCGGCAGCTGGTCGATGATGCTGCTGCCATCGCCGGTGTCACCGCGGCGCCTGGCAAGCTCGGCGTTGATGATGTCGACCCTGCCCTGAAGCATCCGCCGCAGATAAGAGAGATCTGCTTCCTCCTGCTCGGCCTGGTCGCGCAGCTCGCGAACCTCGGACAGCGGCAAGCCGGCGAGTCCATCGAGGTAACCCTCGGAGAGCACCCGATCAATGCGGCGGTGACCGCTGGGTGCGTCACTGCGGTCGTCGGACACGTGGTGCCTCCGTGGCTCGTGTGCGGTGGCTCGTATGCGGTGGCTCGTTGCGGCGCTACTTCTGCCAAGCATGCACCTCGCCGACAGGCCCATTCGGTTAGCCCTTTGAGTTAGCCCGAATGGCGTAATGCCGCGAGGCATTTGGAGTGACGTCGCCCATGGTGCCATGCCAAGGGACGAGCTGGCACGAATCCATACGCTCCGAGACGGCAAATACGCCTGGATGTTCGACCGGATGGCTCAATGCCCCCGCCCCAGTTGCCGATGGCAACGATGCAGGGTTCATCGGCACCCTTGCGTCCATTTGCGTCAGCGCAACAGCCGTTCCAAGGTGGGAGGTCGCCCGTGCTCAAAGGCGAACTCACGACCACCCCCATTGAAGTTGCCCTCAGTAGCCTCGCGGACGAGCAGGCCACTGGCTGTCTCCATGTCGTCGACGACGCCGGCAGTGAGGCTCTTATCTACCTCAAGGCTGGGTTGGTCTACGCGGTTTCGGTACCTGGCCAGCGCCCGCAACTCGGCGCTCGCCTGATCTCGAGCAATGCCCTCGTCCCGGAAAACTTGGCCGAGGCGCTCGAGGCGCAGCGCACTGAACTTCAGGGCTGGCGCCTGGGCGAACTGCTCGTGCACCTCGGCTTCGTCGAACAAGACGTGGTCGAGGCTTTCGTGCAGGAGCAGGTCCGCGACGGCTTGACTGACCTACTTGCCTGGACGTCGGGTCGCTGGCGTTTCCGGAAGGGTGAAAAGACCCGCGAAGACGTCGCACCGCCGACTCCCTTGAACCAGTTGCTCGACCAGGTCCGCGTCCGCAAGTCGACGTGGGAAGAGATTGTCGACGCAGTCCACGGGCCCAACGCGGTGCCGATGCTGGCTGCCCACGGCGGCGAAGCCCACATCACGCTCGACTCCGACACGTGGTCGCTGCTGTGCAAGATCGACGGCGAACGCAGCATCGCCGATCTCGCGCGCGAGTGCGGGTTCACCATGTTCGAGGCCGGCGCCGTCGTGCGCGTACTCGTTGAGGCCGGTCTGGTCGACGTCGAAGAAGACATCGGGCCGGACGGCGCACCCGTGTACGACGACGACGAGGGCGCCGACGACGAGACCTCTGATGACGACGAGGCGTCGGACGACGACCAGCTCGCGGACGAGCAGACCGACGAGCCGACGCGCGACAACTTCTCAAGGACGGCAGCCCTCGCGGCAGCCTTCGCGTTGAGCGGGCGCGAACCAGTCGCTGATTCGCCGGCCGTCGCCGACGAGCAGCACGAATGGAATGGCCCAGAGCCCCGAGAGGCGACGGGAATGTCGTCGTTGGCGGAGGTCTCCGAGGCATTGACCAAAGCGCTCGGACCCCGCACGGATTCCGGGCCTTCGTTCGTCGACCCATTCCATGTGCCCGACGAGATCCGCCTACGCGCCGCTCCGAAGGCCGTCGCCACGTCGGCTGTGCCCAGCGAGGACCAGCTCCGCCGGGATCGGATCAGAAAGGCTGCCGCCGCGGAGCTCGCTGCCGCGCACGCCGAGGCCGAGGCTCAGCACAACGCCACCAAGCGCACTAGCAAGGCCGGCCACATCGCCCAAGTCGTCGACCTCGAAGCGCGCCGCGAAGCTGCGCGCGCTGAGAGTTCGCGCCGCGAAAGTGAGCACGCTGACGAGGCCGCGCGTCTCGAAACTGAGCAAATCGCCGCCGAGGAAGCCGCACGCGTTGAGGCTGAGCGCGTCGCCGCCGAAGAAGCAGCACGAGCCGAAGCCGAACGCATCGAGGCCGAACGCTTGAGGCAGAACGCCTCGAAGCAGAACGCCTCGAAGCAGAACGCCGGCTGGAAGTGCAACGGCTCGCCGCCGAAGAGGCCGCGCGTGCCGCTGCCGAAGAGGCCGCACGAGTCGAAGCCGAGCGCCTCGAAGCAGAACGAGTCGCCGCCGAAGAAGCAGCCCGGCTCGCCGCCGAAGAAGCAGCACGAGTCGAAGCTGAACGCCTCGAAGCCGAACGCGTCGCCGCCGAAGAAGCCGCACGTCTAGCCGCCGAAGAAGCCACCAGGATGGCCGCGGAGGAAGCCGCGCGCCTCGAAGCGGAACGTCTCGAAGCAGAACGTCTCGCCGCCGAAGAAGCGGCCCGTCTTGCTGCCGAAGAAGCGGCCAGGGTTGAAGCTGAGCGCCTCGAAGCAGAACGAGTCGCCGCCGAAGAAGCGGCCCGCATCGCCGCCGAAGAGGCAGCACGGGTTGAAGCAGAACGCCTCGCTGCCGAGGAGGCTGCACGCCTCGAAGCCGAGCGACTCGAAGCCGAGCGACTCGAAGCCGAGCGACTCGAGGCAGAGCGGCTCGAAGCTGAGCGCCTGGAAGCTGAGCGGCTCGAAGCTGAGCGCGTTGAGGCCGAGCGCCTCGAAGCAGAGCGACTCGAAGCTGAGCGGCTCGAAGCTGAGCGCGTTGAGGCCGAGCGCCTCGAAGCCGAGCGCCTCGAAGCTGAGCGGCTCGAAGCCGAGCGGCTGAAGCCGAGCGCCTCGAAGCAGAGCGCCTCGAAGCCGAACGCCTCGAAGCCGAACGCCTCGAAGCCGAACGCCTCGAAGCCGAACGCCTCGAAGCCGAACGCGTTGAGGCCGAACGCCTCGAAGCAGAGCGCCTCGAAGCAGAGCGCCTCGAAGCAGAGCGCCTCGAAGCAGAGCGCCTCGAAGCAGAGCGCCTCGAAGCAGAGCGCCTCGAAGCAGAACGCCTCGAAGCAGAGCGCCTCGAAGCCGAACGCCTCGAAGCTGAGCGCCTCGAAGCCGAACGCCTCGAAGCCGAGCGCGCTCGAAGCCGAACGCCTCGAAGCAGAACGCCTCGAAGCAGAGCGCCTCGAAGCAGAACGCCTTGAAGCCGAACGCCTCGAAGCCGAGCGCATCGAAGCCGAGCGCCTCGAAGCCGAACGCATCGAAGCCGAACGCATTGAGGCCGAACGCCTCGAAGCTGAGCGCATCGAAGCCGAACGCCTCGAAGCCGAGCGCGTTGAGGCCGAACGCATCGAAGCAGAACGCCTCGAAGCCGAACGCCTCGAAGCCGAGCGCGTTGAGGCCGAACGCCTCGAAGCAGAACGCCTCGCTGCCGAGGAGGCTGCACGCCTCGAAGCCGAGCAGTTCGCTTTGCAGGAAGCTGCTCGCTACGAGGCAGAGCAGCTCGCGATCCAGGAGGCCCAGCAGCTCGCTGCCCAAGAAGCAGAGCAGCTCGCTGCCCAAGAAGCAGAGCAGTTCGCCGCGCAAGGAGCAGAGCTCGCAGCCCAAGAAGCCGAACTGCGTGCTGCGCAGGAGGCACAAATGCTCGCTGCGCAGGAAGCTGAGCTTCTTGCCGCCGAGGAAGCCAGTCGGGCAGAGGCCGAACGCGTCAACGTCGAATACTTCGGCACGCCCGAGCCGCCACCGCTCGACGAGGAGCAGTTGCGCGCAGAGTACGAAGCACGCCAGCAGTTCTCCGCTGCGCAACTGGCAGCAGACATTGCGGCCGAAGCTGCGGAGCGGCAGCAACGGGAAGCCACCGAGGCCGAGGCCACTCGCATTGCTGCGGTGAACCAGATGATGGCGCAAGCATCTGCGCCGTCACAGGACCCGGCGCAGCTCGCATCCGCCAACGCCATGCTGTCCGACTTCAGCCGCACGGGTTCTGAGACGTTGCAGCACGACGGTGAGCTGCAGCACGGTGAAGACGCGTCGGTAGAAGCGCCCGAGCCCGACTACGAGTCGGCGTTCCAGCCGTTCGCACAGCGTGACCTCGCTGACACCGCCTCGCTGCTGCGCGAGTTGTCCAGCCTCGGATTCGAGGATGACCCCGCTCCTAGCGCTCCCCGACCGGCGCCCAGCCAGGGTCCGAGCACACCGGCTGCGCCACCGCGGCCGACCGCCGCCAGCGCTGCACAGCAGAAGAAGAAGCGCGGCCTGTTCGGTCGCTGATCGGCTCGACAGGCGCGCCCACGCATTGAAGGCCCCGCGTGGCACGATTCATCGATGCGTGCAGTCGTGCAACGGGTCAGCAAAGCGTGTGTTGTCGTCCATGGTGAGACCGTTGGCGAACTCGCGAGGCCAGGCCTCGTCGTCCTCGTCGGCGTTACCCATTCCGACACCGCAAGTGACGCGCGGCTCATGGCCTCGAAGCTGTACAACTTGCGGATTCTGGATGGCGAGAAATCATGCGCGGACGTCGATGCGCCGCTGCTCGTGATTAGCCAATTTACTCTGTACGCCGACACCAGTAAGGGTCGTCGTCCGTCATGGAACGCAGCCGCGCCCGGACCGCTTGCCGAGCCAATCGTTGAAGCAGTCGTCAAGGAGTTGCGTGCACTTGGTGCCGAGGTCGCGACAGGTCAGTTCGGCGCAAATATGCAGGTGGGGCTGGAAAATGATGGCCCGATGACGTTGGTGATCGACGTCAACGGAACGAGCTAGCGAACTCCGAGCGTCCGAAACGCCGCTCTGGCAACCTGGCCGGGACGTGGCTCGGAATCGCGCTCGACGACGGCATCCATCGTCGCGGGCACGTCGACATCGGTGGTGCGGACCAACACGGAGATGTCGTCGGCTGTCGCGTATTTGACCACAGCAAGAGCGATCGGGCCGAGCTCGTAGTGGTAGGCCACGCTCGTCACCCGACCGATCACATCAAAGTCGTCGCCCGCAACAACCTCGCTGCCTCGTGCCGGCAGAACTTCTCGCGCGCTGCCGTCGAGATGTAGCCGGACGAGGCGGCGCGGTGGCCGACCAAGATTCGCGACACGCGCCACTGTCTCCTGGCCTCGGTAACAACCCTTGTCGAGCTGCACCGCCGTCCCGATCCAACCGAGCTCGTGCGGGATCGTGCGATGGTCAGTCTCGAACCCGAACCGTGGGCGCCCCGCGGCGACTCGAAGAGCCTCGAGAGCGAGGACGCCGGCCGGCGGGCCAGTGCGATCAGCCGACGTCGCGAACGCCAAAAGGTCAGCGCGCGCAACGAAAACCTGCCGCCCTGCAACATCGTCGCGCTGCGGATCGACCCTGGTCAGCATGGTCGGGTGCGGCTCGAGGATGGGCTCCCATACGACGGCCCAGTCGGCGGTCACATCGTCGACCTCGACGCGCAGCATGAATCGCATCGACGTAAGGAAATCGACGACCGATTTGGCGTCAGTCGGCTCGACATGAATCCAGACCGCTTCGCCGTCGTCGACAAGCTGCAGGTGATGTTCGACGTGACCCTGCGGACTCAGAATCAGCGCTTGCGCGCCGACCCCAGGAGCGAGCCGTTCGAGGCTTTGCGTCGTCAGGTTGTGCAGCCAGGACAGCCGGTCCGCGCCAGTGATTCGGATGACACTGCGGTGCGACAAATCCACGAACCCCGCACCGTCCGACAACTGCCGCTGTTCGCGCAGCGGATCGCCGTAGTGCGCGGCTACTCCCGCATCGAGAGGCCTATCAGCGGCGCCCGCCGGCGCATCTGTAGCTACCGCGCCCGGCAGGTCGAGCAGCGGGCTGCGGTACGCGACGGTCTGTCCACTTTCATCAACCGCGCCCATAAGGCCCAGTCTAAGCGTCAGGCTTCGTGCGCGAGCAGGTCAGCGCTATCGGGGCCGGCCGGATCAAGCAGGTCCCAGAGCAGCGAGATCGACAGGTGGTCTGCCAGCAGTTGCATCGGGACAACGTCTTCCAGGTGTTCCGTTTGTGTACTCACGCTGTGCTCCATTTTTGTACTCACGAAATTAGGGATCGGCAGCCGAATGGCCCCGCTGACCCGCCGATAGGGTGATAGATCGCGCGCATCTGCCGCCATTGGGCTATTTGGTCTAAACGGCATCCAAAACTGCGAATCGGGCACCAGGCGACCGTCCGGGCCACCGCCGTCGGCCGTGCAGGTCCGCGAATGTGATTGCCGACCGACCACCCCTTGATTACCGTGGAAGTACACGAGAGAGGAGGTGGTCCGAAGAATGTGTAGTAGACGGACGCGTGAGGTGGCTGTCAGCTAGCCGCCGTCCTTTCGGACGTGCCTCTAAGCGATCGAGGTTCACGTCGCCTGGATGGCGATGGCGAAACCACGACAGCTCATCCGACCCCCGGACCGCCGGACATCGTCCAGCCGGCCCGTGTCACACGAATCTGTGCGGCATGGCGAAGTTCGGGGGTCGAACCCTGTCCTGAGGTCTAGAGATCCGGATCCGGGGAAAGATGTGGCCCATGGCCGATACCGCTGAACTCGAAGACGTTCTGCACACGACCAGCGCGATCGTCGCGGGTGTCAAGCCCGATCAATACGGGCTGCCGACACCGTGCCCCGACTATGACGTCGGGACGCTGGTCAACCACATTGTTGGCTGGGTAGGGCTTTTTGCCGACGGGGCCAGCCAAGAACCGCCCAAGACCAATCCCGCCACCTATCAGGTCGGTGCCGATCCAGCCGCGGAGTATGACGCGGCTGCGAAGCGACTCGTCGCTGCCTTCCGTGACGGTGCCGCCGACCGCCAGATCGACCTGGGCAACGGGCCCTCTCCGGGATCGATGATCTTGGGCATGATCTTGATGGAGGACATCGGGCACGGCTGGGATCTCGCGATGGCGACCGACCAACCGGCGCCTTACTCGGAGCGGTCGATCAAAGCCGCGAAAGCGGCGGCAGAAGCCAACTTGAAGCCTGAGTACCGCGGGCCCGACAAGTCCTTTGGCGACATCGTCGAGGTTGGCGACGATGCGCCGCCGCTCGATGAACTGATCGGCTTGCTGGGCCGCGACCCGGCCCAAGCCACCAAGTAGCCGACTCAGACCCTCTTCAAGCGCGCGGAAAGATGCGGTCCGAGTGGCTGCCCGACCGCTGCCATGTCGAACGCGTAGAGCAGGTCACCGTCGACCGTCCCGTACAGGCGATGGCCGGCGGTGACCTCCTTCGCCGACGCCGTCCGGACGACGACATCGGTACTCAGTTCGATTCGGCCGAACGCGAGATTCCCGATGTAGACCTCTGCGATGCCGCTCGCGTGCGCCAGTACGACCTCAAGCTCGCCAGCAGCATCCACTCGCCAGAACCCCGACTCCGCAGCGCCCGCACGCAACACGTTGCCGTCGTCGTCGAGCACCCAGCTTCGGCTCACGTAGGTCAGCACCGGTTTGCCTGCGTGTCCGAAGACGACTTCTTGGCCGTACCGAAACGACTCGATGGTCGGGTACCCGCCGACTCCGACGCCTCGCCACGTGCCAAGCAGGAAGGCGAACGGCTCGAGCGACGGATGTAACGGCGGCACCGCGGCGTCCGGAATGAATGGCGTTTCAAACGCTGCCGCGAGATCGTCGAGCGGCCCGTCCGTCACCCTTGGCTGTCCTTGCTCGCACGAATAAGCCGATGGACGACGAGGGCGGCCGTCGTCACGATCGCGACGGCGAACACGACGGGCGGCGCCACGGTAATCAACTCGGTCATGCGGCGACCCTAAACGACTTCGCATCCCTGGTGGTCGTCAAAACGGCCGGTTTTGCCGACCATCACAACCACCAGGGATGCGAAGTGAACCTCAGACTGCTACCTCGACCTGCGCTATCTCGCCCACGGCAGCGGTCACCGTTTGGTCGGCGGTGCCTCCCGGTACCAAAGCCCGCAACGTCCACGTGCCAGGCGCCGCGAAGAAGCGAAACTCGCCAGTCGCCGACGTTGGCACCTCCGCGGTGAACTCGCCGGTGCCGTCGAGAAGCCGCACGTAGCCGACGACGGGCACGCCGTTACGTGACACGACGCCCTGGATCACTGCTTCCTTGCCGGCATCGACACCGACTGGCAACCCACCTGCGACAGCTCCGCACATCAGCCGTCAGCACCAAGCGAAATCGGCACGCCCACGAGCGAGCCGTACTCGGTCCAGGAGCCGTCGTAGTTCTTGACGTTCGGCTGGTCGAGGATCTCGTGCAGCACGAACCAGGTGTGCGCAGAACGCTCGCCGATGCGGCAGTACGCGATGGTGTCCTTGCCGAAATCGACGCCCGCGTCGCCGTAAAGCGTGCGCAGCTCGTCGTCCGATCGGAATGTGCCGTCGTCGTTGGCAGCCTTGCTCCATGGGATGTTCTTCGCCGATGGAATGTGGCCACCGCGCTGCGACTGCTCCTGCGGAAGGTGCGCCGGTGCAAGCAGCTTGCCCGAGAACTCATCAGGCGACCGGACGTCGACCAGGTTGAGGTTGCCGATCGCCGCGATCGCGTCGTCGCGGAAGGCCCGGATGGACGTGTCGACGTCCTTGGCCTTGTACGACGTCGCCGGGCGGGAGACGGCCTCGTCGGTGAGCTCGCGACTGTCGAGCTCCCACTTCTTGCGGCCGCCGTCGAGCAGCTTGATGTTCTCGTGGCCGTAGAGCTTGAAATACCAGTACGCGTAGGCCGCGAACCAGTTGTTGTTGCCGCCGTAGAGGATCACGGTGTCGTCGTTGCCGATACCGCGCGACGACAGCAGCTTCTCGAAGCCCGCCTTGTCGACGAAGTCGCGGCGAACCGGATCTTGCAGGTCGGCCTTCCAGTCGACCTTGACGGCGCCACGGATGTGGCCCTTGTCGTAAGCAGAAACGTCCTCGTCGACCTCGACGAGCACGATGTTGGGGTCGGATAGATGGGCCTCGACCCAATCGGCGTCCACGAGGACGGCTTCGCGACTCATGCTGGAACTCCCTTGCGAGTAGTAAGAACACGACGGCTCAACAGGTACATCTCGCAGCCCAGGCAGTAGCCGAAGGCTGCGTTCAAAAAGGCTGCGATGAAGGCCAACGCCGTTGCAGCGAGCCCGAGCCAACTCAGGCCGACGGCGAACCCGATCACGCCGACCAAGGCGAATCCGAGGCCGACCGCTTGGGCAAATCGCGGGGGCGCCTCGGGTTCGCGTTCAGCCGGCGGGCCGAGACGCTTCGCCAGCGTGTACCGAAACAGCAGGCTGTACGGAGCCCGGCGCAGACCGCCGAACGCACCGATCGCGAACACCGCAGCTTGCACGGCGAGCACGATCCCGTTGCTGGTCAGCAATACGACAGCGAGAACGATTGCAGTGATCGACGCGGCGAATCGCAATCCGCGTGGATCAACGAGAGTGGCCGAACCGGCCATGGACGACGCTCCTGACGATGGAAGGGAAGGAATCTCATCGCGTCAGGGCCTTGGTGCGAACTAGGCCCTGTTAGGGCGTCGGACACAGGCAGGCGGCCACGCGGCACAGGTCGACCGCGCGCCTCTTCACGAGCACGACCGCATCGGCCTGCACGTCTAGCCTCACCGTGTCCACGCGTCGATGGTACGGACGGCGGTTGCCTGCTGTCATCTTCGAGCCCGCGGCCATCACCACTGCTGCCCCAATGCCGACCCCGTGTCGACCTACTGCCGCGATGATCATGGGGAAATGGGGGCCTTTCGTCGCGGAGACCCACCCGTTTCCCCATGATCATCGCGGGGTGGGGAAGCCAGTCCTCGCGGGGTGGGGGTTCGGGCCGCCCGGGTGGGGATTGCTGCGCCGAGGGCGGCGAGCACGTCGGCTTTACGCGGTGCACCACTGGCCCGCTTCACGATGCGCCCGGCCGGGTCAAGCACCAGGACGGTCGGGGTCCGCATGATGTCGAGTCGGCGCACCAGGTCGAGGTGTGACTCGGCGTCGATCTCGACGTGCGCGACCCCATCAACCATCGCGCTGACCTCACCAAGCGTCACACGCGCGGCCCGGCAGGGCTGGCAGAACACCGTCGAGAACTGCACGAGCGTGGCTCGTTCGCCGAGGGCAGTGACACCGATATCGGACGCCGAGAGCAGCTCGCCGTCCGCCTGCTCGCGCACTCGCCCGTTGCGCGAACGCCAGATCAGACCCGCGACGGTAGTCACCGCCACGAGCGCCAGTACCGCGACAACGGACACCCAGGTCACAGTTGCATCTAACCCCAGTGCGCCGGTAGGTAATCCCCGGCCGGCCCATTGACCCTGACGTGCGCACTGGCTCCGCCGGCTCGTGCTTGCCAGCTCGACCAGCGACTAGGTCGCCCAGGTCGCGGGCACCCAGACCAGGGTCGCGCCATCGGAGCCGACAACCTTGAACGCGCTGATGTCCTTGGCCGCAAGCGCGGTCGACCCGGATGCGTTCACCTTCGACAGGCCGCTATATCCCGCGGCCGGTGCAGCCCAGCTGGCCGCTACGTCTGTCTTGCCGTCTGGGCCGACCGCGATCAGCTGGCAGCTCTCGCCTGCTAGGTCTGCGGTGACGCCGACGACGCTCACCTCAACCGACGCGCCCCAGCCCTTCTTCACTTCGGTGACAGTGGCCTGCACCCCGGTCTGCGGGTTGGTGGCCGTGAAGATCTGCGCACCGGCCGGCGACGGAGCAGGAGGGGCCGTGGCTGTCGTCGACGTCGTTGAGTGCCGGTCGTGGGTCACGCCGAACCCGATCGAGACGCCGATTGCGGCGAGCACGATCACTGCGGCGGCGACCGAAGTCAAAATCCGTCGACGTCGGTCGTGCCGGCGTTCGGCTGCGGCTGCACTCAACAAGCGCTCGAGGAGCTGCGGACCGGGATCGACCGGCTCCGACTCGATCTCCGCACGACTTACCCGACCGAGCAGGCCGGGCAATGCGGCGAACGACGCGAGCTCGTCACGGCAGTCGGCGCAACCGGCGAGATGCGCATCGACGCGACTCCGGTCAGCAGGGTCGAGCGCCCCGAGCACGTAGGCGCCAAGGGACAGTCGCACCTCCGCGCATCCATCGGCGGTCATGCTTCGGTCACTCCTCTTTCTTCGAGAATCAAACGTAGGGCGCGAAGTGCGTAGTAGGTGCGCGACTTGACGGTTCCCGGTGGCACGCCTAGTTCGGTGGCGGCCTCGGCGACGGATCTGCCGCGGTAGTACGTCTCGATCAGCACGCGGCGATGATCGAAGCTCAAGCTTGCGATCGCATCGGTCACCATCCAGGCCTCCAAAGCCCGGTCGACGTCGTCGTCGACAGCGACGATTTCCAGACCATCGGGTCCGGCCTCCGGCGGCCTCGCGCGACGGGCTCGGTAGGCATCCACCGCGATGTGCCGTGCCACCGTGAAAAGCCATGGTCGGACGGCGTCTGGGCTGCGGTGGATCGCTTCAGGGTGGCGCCAGGCACGGAGCAAGGTCTCTTGAACGACGTCCTCCGCGCGCTGCCGGTCGCCGTTGGTAAGCCGCAGCGCGTAACCGAGGAGTGGGCGGGCGTGTTCGTCATAAAGGGCACGGATGAATGCCTCGTCCGTCGTCCCCTCTGTTTCTGCCACACCAGGTGAACGCTGGCGCACTCTCAACGGTTCAAGTCCACGTTCACGATCGTCGCAGCATTGCGCTGAAGAAAGGCCGGCATTCAGCCGATCTTTCAGGCATGAGTGCCGGACTGATCACCACTCTCATCCTGATCTACAGCGGCTTCAGCGCGCTTGGGATCGGCGCTGGGGTCGCGATACTGCGCAAAGCCGGCTACTCGCCGTGGTGGGTGGTCACCGGAGTCATCCCGCTCGTGAACGTGGTGATGGTCGTGGCCTTTGCCTTCGCCGACTGGCCAGTCCTGCAGGAGCGGCGGCGTTACCACCGGCTCAAGACCACCGAGGTGGTTCCCGACCGCCGATTCAGCTACGCGCAGCCCGGACCTGCGCAGGATCTGTAGCGCTTTCGCGCAGGCGAGCCCGATGGGCGCGCACCCGCGCCCGGATCCCGCACGCGGGCGTCGAGCACCAGCGCCGGCGGCCGGTCGTATCGAGAAACAGTTCGCGGCAACTCGCCTCTTCGCACTCGCGTAGGTAGGCCGCCTCCGTACTGCTCATGGCGTCGATTGCCTGTTCGATGATCAGCGTCAGCGCAGCATCGACATCGGGGACCCGTCGGCGTACATAGCCGGGCTCGATCGGATCAGGCACCACGATGTGTCGCGGTGCTTTGGCGGCCCTGGTCAGCGCGGCGTTCACGGTGTCGAAGGCCGACGGGTGCGGCGTCCGGCCTTCGACTCGAGCCGCGGCCAGCTCTCGCAGCGCGGCGCGGATCTGGCGCACCGCCGCCAGGTCGGCAGTTGTCGGCGCCGCCTCCGGGACCAACGCGTGCTGGTCGAGCCAACTGTTCAACGTGTCGAGGTCGGGCAGGCGCTCAACGGGCGAGCGACTCGGCCAGTTCGCGCGCGTGGCGACCAGATCGAGCCAGCGCGTTCCGTTGTCTGCACGAACTGCGAAGGGCGCCGACTGCATGCCTGCACGGTAACGTCCGGCCGCGTTACTTCGAGGGAAGCCACGCTCACCAATCGCGCTGCGAGCCTGAACTGGCAGGATCGCGACCGTGTCGACCCTGACTGCCCGCGGTATACGTGTCGCGTTCGGTGCCCGCGAGGTGCTGCACGGCGTCGACGCGACGATCGGGGCAGGCGATCGGGTCGGCCTCGTCGGACCCAACGGTGCCGGCAAATCAACGCTGCTGCGGGTACTTGCTGGCGAGATCGTTCCCGACGCCGGCACCGTCTCGTCGACCGGCACGGTGGGCCTCCTTCCACAGGAGCCAGATCGCCGATCGGGCGAAACCCTGCTTGCCTACCTCGGCCGGCGTACCGGGGTCGCACCCGCTGAAGCCGCAATGCAAGCGGCGGCCGACGGCTTGGCGTCTGCGTCGCCCGACGCGGCGCAGACCTACGACGAGGCGTTGCAGCGCTGGCTCGAGCTCGGCGGCGGTGACTTCGAGAGTCGCGCGGCGCAAGTACTGACGGATCTTGGGCTCGACAGCACTGCGCTGGGAATCGAGACAGCAGGCCTATCCGGCGGCCAGATGGCACGGGCCTCGCTCGCCGCCGTCCTG
Source organism: uncultured Actinomycetes bacterium (assembly GCA_963737705.1). Classification (GTDB taxonomy): domain Bacteria; phylum Actinomycetota; class Actinomycetes; order Acidothermales; family Acidothermaceae; genus PALSA-607. Next base: position 633,953 of record CAVTTP010000006.1, on the reverse strand, counting down.
CTTAGTCGCTACGACATCTTGCTGCTCGACGAGCCGACGAACGATCTCGACCTCGAAGGGCTCGCGCGGCTCGAAGACTTCGTTCTTGGACGGCGGGGTGGGCTCGCGGTCGTCAGCCACGACCGCGAATTCCTGGCTCGCACGATCACCGAGGTGATCGAGCTCGACCCGTTCAACGAACTGACCCGCCAGTTCGACGGTGGCTGGGAGGCGTTCCTCGACGAACGCGAAGTCGCCCGGCGGCACCTGCGCGAGCAGTTCGACGACTACGCCGACAAGCGCGGCGAATTGCGCGATCGCATGCAGGCGGCCCGCGAGCAGTCCGTGCGAGGAGCGCTGCGGGCCAAGCGCAAAGCACCCGACAACGACCGGTCTGCGCGCGGTGCGCGGATCGAGGCAGCGACATCAGGCGCCGCCAAGGTTCGGTCGTTGGAGACGCGGCTCACCAGGCTCGACGCCGAGGCTGTGACCGAACCGCGCAAGGAATGGGAGTTGCGGATCGAGCTGCCAAGCGCAGCGCGATCGGGCGACATGGTCGCGACCTTGGTCGACGCGGTCGTGACGCGCGGCGACTTCACGCTGGGGCCGGTCACCCTCGACATCCGCTGGGCCGACCGCGTCGCCGTGCTCGGCCCGAACGGCGGCGGCAAGACCACCCTGCTCCAGGCACTGCTCGGGCAGCTGCCGTTGAGGTCGGGAACCTCGGTACTTGGGCCGGGGGTCGTGGTTGGCGAGCTCGACCAGGTGCGCCGCGAGTTCGCCGGCGAGCAGACCGTGGTCGACGTGCTCACGACCGCGACGACACTCGTGCCGGAGGAGGCGCGCACGCTGCTGGCGAAGTTCGGCCTCAAGGCCGCCCACGTCGAGCGCCCAGCAGGCTCGCTGTCGCCGGGCGAGCGCACTCGCGCGGGCCTCGCGCTACTGATGGCTCGACAGACCAACTGCCTCGTTCTTGACGAGCCGACCAACCACCTTGACCTGCCGGCGATCGAACAGCTCGAGCAGGCGGTCGCCGCGTATGCCGGCACCCTGCTTCTCGTCAGCCACGACCGTCGCCTCCTCGAGGCTGTTCCGACGCAGCGCCAGTTGCACGTGGCGCGTGGTCAGGTGACCCAGCTGAATCTGTGACGGTTCTTCACCTCCCGGGTGAACAACTGTCACGGATTCCGGGCGCGTACCGTGGACACCGTGGTCAGGACCGCTTTTCGCTTGCGATGGCTGCCTCGCCATGTGCTGGCGCTGGTCCTCATCGCAGTGCTGATCCTGCTCGGCCGGTGGCAGTGGGATGTGTCGGAGTCACCGCGCGGCGGGTTGCAGAACCTGCTCTACGCCTTTCAGTGGTGGGCGATGGCAGGGATGGTCGTCTACGGCTGGTGGCGGCTCTTGCGCGATGACACCTACGGCCGCCCGGCTGCGCGCGTCGCACCCTCCCGCGCGTCGCTGTCGTCAGACGAAGCCGACTGGGAGTTTCCGGAGTTCGGTCAGCCCGACGCGTTCGCGAGCCTCACAGCGCAGACCGCAGATGACCGAGATCCCGATCCCGAACTTGCCGAGTACAACGACTACCTCACACGCTTGAACGCCCGGTCGGAGCGCGCGCGTTGAATCTCCGCTCACCGCTCGACCGCTACAGGCTGCTTGCCTACATCGTCGGAACCGCGCTGGTCATCTTGGTGTTCATCGGCATTCCGTTGCAGGTGTGGGGACACAACGACACCGTCGAAAAGATTGTCGGGACGATTCACGGGTTCCTCTACATCGTGTACGTCGTGCTCAGCATCGAGCTCGCATTCCGGTACCGCTTCTCGCTGGTTCGGGCGCTCCTTTCGCTGCTCGCCGGGCTGGTGCCGATCATGACGTTCGTCGCCGAGCGCAACAACACCGCTTACGTCAGAGCACGGCAAGCGGCGCTCGCGGCCGAGCCAACCGACGTCCCGACCTCTGCTGAGCTTGACTGAGATGGCGCGCACGCGGCTGTATCGCAACGGAGTGCTGGAGAAGGAGAACTTTCCAGTCGCCGACATCTCCGAATGTGTCAACGATCCGGGCGCTGTGGTGTGGCTCGACATCTGCACGGTGGACGACGAGACGAGCCTCGACGACGTCGAAGAGGAGTTCGGGCTGCATGCGCTGGCGGTCGAAGACGCCTCGCATGAACGCCAGCGGCCGAAACTCGACCACTACGCCACGCACTTGTTTTTGAGCGCGTACGCCATTGCGATGGACCCCGAGACGTCGAACCTCGACAGCAGCGAACTCGCCATCTTCGTCATGCGCAACGCCCTCATTACAGTGCGCAAGGACCGCAAGTTCGACATGGATGAGGTCGTAAAGCGCTGGGACGCAGCGCCGGACCTTATTAAGCAGGGTGCTGGATTTCTGCTCTACGGCGTGCTCGACTACATCGTCGACGGGCAGTTCAAGGCCGTGCAGGATCTCGACGAACGTATCGAGTCGCTGCAAGACGACCTGTTCGACGACAGCCGCGACCGAGTACGCGAAGTGCAGCGCAAGTCGTTCGAGTTGCGACGTGACCTGATCCTGCTCCGACGTTTCGTGTTGCCCATGCGAGAAGTCGTCAACGGGCTCATGCGTGAGACGAAGATCGTCAACGAAACGCTGATGCCTTATTACCAGGACGTCTACGACCACGTGCTGCGGGCAACGGAGTGGACCGAATCGCTACGCGACCTCGTGTCGACCGTGCTCGAAACGAACCTGACGATTCAAGGCAACCGGATGAACCTCATCATGAAGCAGGTCACGAGCTGGGCCGCGATCATTGCGGTGCCGACAGCAGTGACCGGCTTCTACGGACAGAACATCCCGTACCCGGGCTTCGGTCACGACAGCGGCCTGATTACGTCATCACTGATCATCGTGCTGGGTTCGGGCGCGTTGTACTGGATCTTCCGTCGTAAGGACTGGCTGTAGAACTTCACGACGGGGAAGCAGGCGCCGAAGCACTCGCACGCTGTTGCAAAAGGCTCGGTGGCAACACAGCGGGATCGCGGATTCCGTAGCTGCGAGCGCCGTTACCGACGCCAGTGGCGCGGCACTCGCCGCCAGCGGCGTGCTACCAAGGTAGTTAGCGCACGTTCGGATCACCGACCGACCGCTGATTCGGAACTCGCCTGCCAGCCCATTGACCGGGTAGTAGTGCTGCGACGGCGCGTCTTTGACCAGAAAGAAGATGTAGGTTCCCGGAGGGCGGTAGCTGGACGGATCCGTTTCGTCTGCTAGCTGCCATGTCTTCGGGGGCAATTCAGAAGCCTTGCTTGCGAGGACGAGAACATGGGTCAACGTGGTCGGTTTCTCATGTCGTCACCAGACCGTAGTTCAGTTGATTTCGACCTACACGCTCCAAGAATCAGGAGCCGCCGCCGTGGAAGATGTTGACCGCGCGCGAAATTACCAATGCGACTGTCACCAGTGAGATCCCAGACTGCGCGAGGAACGTCGCCTTCGCCCAGTGTGACAGCGGCAGAGTATCGGTCGGGCTGAACGCCGTCGCGTTCGTGAACGAGGTAAACAGGTAGTCGAAGAATGTCGGCTCCCAGTCGGGCGGCGCGATCTCCGGCTGCTGCATCTGCGGGAACAGCAGATCGGGATGCTTGTGCAACGCGTGTGCACGTGCAACCGGCCCGCCACGATCGAACTCCCAGTACCAAAGACTGAACGCGATCACGTTCGTCGTCCAGATAGCGACGCCTTCTAGCAACAGCCGGCCAGCATCGTCGGCTTTGCCATCGATAATCGTGTGCACCAGAAGGCCGGCCGACACGGCATTGTCGAGGCTGATGACGGCGATGAGCGCTAGCACTGCTGACCGCAACGGAGTGGAGTGGCGAACGATCCGGCCTGGGCTGAACACGAGTAATCCGACAAGCAGGATCGTTTCGAGAATCGGCAGCAGGTAGTGCGGCCGCAACGACAGTGTTGCCGGCAGCGACGACTGCAACGCGATGGCGGTGCCAGCTGCGACGCCCATCTGCCACCGGTGCTCGCCCTCCGTCGGGCGCAACCACGCCGGCAGCAGATCCTGCTCGACTTGGTAGACGCCCTTCGCTTGCGCAAGGAGCCTGCGTTCGAGCGCGGTGAGTGCGGCTGCCGTGGCCCCGACGTGATGGTGATGTTCTTCGGGCAGCGGAGCTTCGACGTCGTCCGACATTTGCGTCCTCTCGAGCCCGGCTTGCCGCGTCCCAGTCTGCCGCTCCATCGCGGCCCTCGCCTACGATCTGCGCCGTGACACGTCTAATGCGGATTTGTGCGTCCCTCGGGGCCGTCACGCTCGCCACGGCTTGCGCGGCTCACGGCGCGGCCACCGCAAATACCGGGGTGGCCACCCCCGCCGGGTCGCCCGCTCCGGGGGCGCCGCCGATCAGCGGTGCTCTCGGCGTCTCGGTGGGTGATGGGCCGCCCGGAACCGTCATCACCTTGAACGCGATCCGCTGCCCGCCGCAAGGGTCGAAGCCGGACGTGATCTTCTGGCGGGACGCCGCCAAGCCCGATAACAAGGGCGGCGTCCCCATCACCAAAATCGTGCGCACGGGCGATGCATTGCAGGCGACCTTCGTGGTGCCAACCGATGCCACGGTCGGGCTGGCAACGTTCGAGACCTACTGCGGCACGAAAGCCCAGGGCGCCCTCGCGGGCTTCAACGTCGATCCACCGTGACACACCTACGTTGCTCCCGCCGCGGACTGGACGACCCTTGCTCCCGCCGCGGACTGGACGACGAATCGCGGTGATGTATCTCACGGCTGGCGAGTCTTTGCGTCCGCAACCATTGAGCGCAGGGGTATCAGCGGTTACCATCTGCGTGGCGTCTGGCTCTCCTCCCCCGTAGGGTCAGACGCCTTTTACGTGCCGTGAGGCATGACGGTGTGGGGCCGTGCCGTGAGGCATGACGGTGTGGGGCCATGCCGTGAGGCATGACGGTGTGGGGCCATGCCGTGAGGCATGACGGTGTGGGGCCATGCCGTGAGGCATGACGGTGTGGGGCCATGCCGTGAGGCATGACGGTGTGGGGCCATGCCGTGAGGCATGACGGTGTGGGGCCATGCCGTGAGGCATGACGGTGTGGGGCCATGCCGTGAGGCATGACGGTGTGGCCTTGCCCGCCGGTCGGCGCGGCGATGATGGAACTCAAACCAGGCTGCCGGACATAGGAGTGCGTGGCGGTCGACAACGGCGAGACTCCGGACGCGCGCTTGTGGGCGCGCGCCTGCGCTGGCGACCCTTCCGCATTCGGTGATCTCTTCGCCCGGCACGCAAATCGGATCCACAACTACTGCTTCCGGCGCATCGGGTCGTGGTCGCTCGCGGAGGACGCCACCTCGCAGACCTTCATGGAGGCGTGGCGCAAGCGATCCTCGATCACCGTCACCGACTCCCTGCTGCCCTGGCTTTTTGTGGCCGCGAACAATGTCTGCCGCAACTCTGAGCGGGCCCGGCGGCGGGCGACAAACCTGCTTGTGAAAGCTCCGCTGACCGAGCTCGTCGAAGATCACGCGGACGAGGTCGCCGCTCGGATCGACAGCGAGCGGCAGATGCAGCGCGTGCTGTCAGCGCTGCGCACTCTCAAGAGAGCCGACCAGGACGTCGTTGCGATGTGCGACTGGGAGGGCCTCAGCTATGACGAGGCTGCGGTAGCGCTCGGTGTCCCGATAGGCACCGTTCGATCGCGGCTCTCGCGGGCCCGCGCACGGCTGAAGGTACTGCTCACCGACGAGGTCGGCTCGCATGCCGAAAGCCTTGCGCGCACGGACGAATTACGGGGTGAACAAGCATGAGCGTTCAGTACTTGCCACAGACGAGGGATCTACCGCCCGAGCGAGTCGACGCAATGCGCACCGAGTTGGAAGCGTTCGTTGCCCGCGAGGAACGGCCCACACCGTGGTGGCGGAAGCGGCGCAACATGACCGGCGGACTTGTGGTCGCGTTGGTCGTGGCCACGGGCGGCGGGACCGCCGCCGCGTACGCCTTCTTGCACCCACGAGCGGTCACCGACAAGGGATACGCGCGCTGCTATAGCGAAGCGGACTACGTGCCGGGTGCGACGTTCCCTGGGACGACGGTTGCCAGCGCTGTCGGCGGTGCAGATAACGGCACCATCAAGAACGCGCTCGACACCTGCGCCTCGCTCTGGCAGGTCGGTGCTCTGCGTGCTGGCGCGCCTCGCGGCACCGTCCCGGAAGCAGGCGCCACCTATGCCGTCCCCGCGCTCGTCGGCTGCACGTTGCCGAACGGCATTGCTGCGATCTTTCCCGGGCCTCCGGACACCTGCGAACAGCTTGGCCTCGCACCGGAGTCGCCAGCCGCCGTTCGTGCAGCCACTACACCTGCAGGACCCTCCGGGTCCTCGCCTTAAAGCCAGGAGATGTCCATCTACGGGGGTGGACATCTTCGGAACGGAGCGGGCCGGGTCGCGGTGAGGGGGCGAGCCGGCCCGCTCGCTGTCTACGGATGAGCCCGACTCAGCAAGTGTTCGACGTGCACCACCGCTGGGAGGATGCCATCTGGTTAAACGACGCGAGCGACGACTTCGAACCATTGACCGGGACCGACGCCGTCAGGCCGCCGAATGACGTGTTCTGGTACAGCGTCGTGCCACACCCGTTCAAGTTCCGCACCGACTCGATCACGTCGTTCCAGCCGGCCGGCATGCTGCTCACGGCATAGCTCCCGCACCCGGACGACTCGGTCCACGTAAGCGTGCTGCCGGCGAACCCGGTGGAGCTGTAGTCGACGCCGATCACCACGCCCGTCCGCGGCCCGACGTTGGTTCGGTTACCGCTGCTGGCCGCGCGCATCGCCTGCGCGAACGTCGGATAACAGACGGCCACCGGGACGCCGGTCGAAGCTGGTCCGAGCGCGACGACGCAGTGCTTCGCAACTTGGTTGGGTGCATGCGGCCCAACGGCTGCCGACGCCGGGCCGGCCAGGCCGACCACTGACATCGCCCCGAGGAGGACGGCAGCGGAAAGATTGCTGGACAGGTTGCTCCACGATCGCGGTGCGTGACGCATAGCTTCTCCCTCGTCGCGGCCGGCGGCGCGGGGGCGCGCTGCCAGTGCCGCTACAAAGAGCACTGGGAGCCACGTCAGATACGAACAGTTGCGGTCAGGACGCGGGCACGCTCCCCACGCGGGAGTACCCCGAGGTACACCAGCCCACGCCATCGGCGCCAACGGCGAACGCCTCGTATCCCGCGCGGCGCTCGAGCCACCGATGGGCTCGGTCGCCCATCGCGATCGCGGCGGTGGCGTAAGCGTCGGTCCTGATCAGTTCGCTCCCCACCACGGTCACACTGGCCAGCGCTACAGCCGGGTGACCGGTGAACGGATCGATCACATGGGCGCCGCGTTCGGCGACGCCGGACGTCGCCACTGCGCCTTCCGTGACGTGCACAACGCTTGCGATAGCGCCACGTTCCAACGGGTGCGCGATCCCGATCTGCCACGGCACACCCGGCGCAGACCCGCCAACCGCCTGGATGTCGCCACCGCCGTTGACGAGGTGGTGCGTCGACCCGGCTGAGCACAGGAGTTCACTCGCCCGCTGGATCGCCCAGCCCTTGACGAGTCCGGTCGGATCGAGCCGACCGCCGTAGGTCGAACTGAAGTAGCCGTCAGTTTCGAGACCAACCTGCGCGCACAGCTCGAAGACCTCCGCGACGTCACCGTCGCAGTCGACCAGCCGAAGCTCACCGCGCCCGAGCCGGGACACCTGGCTGTCGTCTCGATACGTACTGAAGACGTCGTCGACCCGGTGCAGCCATGTCACAGCGTCAACAACGCCTGCGTGCATCGGCGCGCGCAGGGCTTCATCGGCGAACCGCACATCGAAGCTGACGACGGTGCCCATGACGTGTTCGACATGCACGAGCGGCCTGGCCATCGGGGCAGTCGGCATTACGCCAGTCAACATGTCAGGCCTTCGCGGCGTCGAGTGCCGCCTGCACCGACTGTGCGTAAGCCTCGCTGGTATAGGTCGCTCCGGAGATCGCATCGATATGCGCGCTCTGCGACGACAGCACCTCTTGGCTCAACGTCGGAATCGAGAACTGACTGATCTGCGCCGAGTGCGGATCATCTTGGGGGAACTGGATCGCAGTTGCGGCGGTGATCTTCCCGTTTGTCAAGGTCAGCCGAACCTGCACGACTCCGAACGACCGCCGACCTTCGCTCACAGTCACCGTGCTGCCGGTGACAGTCTTCGTCGTGCTCGATGGTTTGGGCGTGGGCTTTGGTGTCGGTTTTGCTGCGGTCTTCGTCGGTGTCGGTGAAGCCTTCACAGCCGGCGACGCGCTCGGTGCACTGGCTGTTGCAGTCGTTGGTGTTGCGGTCGACGGCTGCGGAGAACTCGCCGGCGCCGAACTCGCAGGTGCCGGACTGACAGGTGCTGAACTGGCGAGAGCCGAACTCGCGGCCGTAGCTGAATCGGGTGCAATAGCTGACGCTCCCGGCGTGGCACTTGAAAGTGCCACTGGCCGCGGCGCCTTGGCTTGCGTTGTCTTGAAGCTGAGCAGGACGACGAGTCCGGCTACGGTCGCGACAAAGACGGAAACAAAACGGCGCATGACTCACCCTCCTCGGATGCTCAGAACGATCTAGAATTCGAATGATTCGGTGTGGATCTGCCGGCGGCGCACCCCGACCCGATGCAACGCTTTGTGTGCCGCGTCCATCATGCGTGGTGGCCCGCACAGGTAAATGTCGTGAGCGACCAGGTCCGGCACGATCGACGCCAGTCGACGTCCAATAAACGGATCTGCGTCACCGCCGGGTGGTCCGACCAGGTAGACGACACGAGCGCCACGCCATTGTGCAATCGCGTCGAGTTCACGGCGAAACACCACATCGAGCTCGCTCGATGCGCGATAGATCAGGGTGAGGTCGCCAGGTCGCGCCGGCAGCGTCTCGAACAGGGCGCGCAATGGCGTAACCCCGATGCCACCGGCAAGTAGCAGAACCTGTCGGCGCGTTCGCCGACGTTCGGTGAGCGCTCCGTAGGGTCCCTCGGCGAAAACCCGCGTGCCCTTGTGCAGTGTCCGCAGTGCGTGCGAGTGATCACCGAGGACCTTCACCGTGATGCGCAACAACTTGTCGGACGGCGGCGCAGACAGTGAGTACGGATGTGACTGCCACCAACTTCCACTGCTCAAGAACCGCCACCGGAAGAACTGACCCGGTTCGGCACGCAGATCATCGAGATGGTGGCCAGTGACGTGCACCGAGAAGATCCCTGGTGCTTCCGGAAACACGCCTGCAACCACCATGCGATGGCGGACTGCCGCACGGACCGGCACGACGAAGCGATACCAAAGCAGCAGAACGGCGATGCTGATGTACAGCAAGCTCCACAGCACACGTGCACTCTGATTTGCACTGAAGTCGAGCCCGGTGGAGAACTCGTGACTGAACGAAAGCGCTACCGCAAGGTAGGTGTAGAAGTGCAAGTAGTACCAAGTCTCGTAGCGCATACGCGCGCGTGCCACACGCATCGAAACACCGGCGACAAGAATCAGCAGGCCAAGTGCGACCGTGGCCATCATGACGTCCGGGTACTGCGTCAGCAGTGCACCCGTCTGCGGGATTACCGATTCATGCGCCGAAACGGCGTAACCCCAGATGATGAGCAGGGTGTGTGCCACGGCTAGCGAAATCGCGTAGCGGCCGCCCATCGCATGCCAACGTGCGAGACGATCTGCGCCGAGGCCTCTCTCGAGTGACGGCACCCGGGCCATAAGCAACAGCAAGACGATGATGACGTAGCCCGCGAGTAGTCCTGTTATGCGACCGGCGTTCGTGAGCCAATCGCCAAAGGTGTGCAACGTGGCCGGCGTGTCGTGCCACCACAACAACAGGACGAGGGCACCGCCCACGGTCAGCGCCAGCAGCAATGCATTCGGCGCCATGCCTGCACGCGGAGCGGATGGCGACGCGCCGCGGCGGATCCCCCGCTCGGGAAGAACGCTCGTCATCGCACCTCCGCTCCACTTCGTGGCATTCCCTGATCGTCGTCGCCTACTTACCTATCGTCAGGGTCGAACCTGTGCATCACCTGAAGCTCAGCCGACAATTTGTGAGAAGACCCCGCGTGAAGGGCTAGACCCTCCGCAGCGGGCTCACTCTGACTACGGCCAGTGCAGGTGGAACGGTTCACGCCTCGATCGCGTTACGCAGCGCGGTGAGCGCGCCCCCGCGGGCAAGTTCGGTTAGCGCCGCGGCCAACAGATCGCGCAGTGCGACGTCGTCCGCGAGGTCGCCGAATATCTCCGTGAGGCCCAGGAGCCGTTCGACAATCGTCGCGGGGTCGCCGGCTTGCCCAACCGCATCGGCGATTCGCGACGCGAGTGGATCGTCAATGGTCAGCGGCCGACCTGCGTCATCGCGACGGGCGGAGACGTAGCGCATCCACGCCGCGATACCCAGGACATTTGCTCTCGGCTCGACACCTGTCGCGCGGGCATCACGCACCGTCGCGACGAGCCGAGGCGGCAGTTTCTGGCTGCCGTCGATAGCAATCTGTGCGAGGCGATGGCGCAGATCCGGATTCGTGAACCGTTGCAAAAGCTGCCGCTCGTACGCATCGACGTCGACGCTGCTCGGCAGCGACACAGTTTCTGCCGCCTCACCCATCAGTGAGCGAACGAACGCGGCGACGCCATCGACTCCCATGAACTCCGCGATGTCGTCATACCCCGCCAAGAGACCGAGATAGGCAAGCGCGGAGTGCGAGGCATTCAGCAGTCGCAATTTCAATAACTCGTATGGCAATACATCGGAAGTCAAGACGGCGCCGGCACTCTCCCAGGCCGGTCGCGCCGCTGCGAAGTTGTCTTCCAGTACCCACTGCGAGAAAGGCTCCGTGATGACCGCACCCTCGTCGTCCAGCCCGAGATAGTTTGCAACGTCGCTGCGATCGGTCGCAGTGGTAGCAGGTGTTATGCGGTCGACAACAGTTGAGGGAAACGTGACGACACTTTCGATCCATGAACGCAAGGACAACTGGTCTGCGATCGGAAGTAACGAGCAAAAGTCATCGACGAGACCACACAGCGTGGCGCCGTTACTCGGCAGGTTGTCGCAGCACACGACGGTTAGTGGTCCGGCGTCGTTTCGCAACCGCGCCTGCATCGCACGTACCAGTTGGCCGACAACGGTGACCGGCGGTCGGCCGGCAGCGTCGGCCCGGATATCCAGGTCCGTGAGATCGAGCCGACGGGTCACCGGATCGTGCCGATATCCCTTCTCAGTCACTGTCACCGTGACAACGTGAGTCGTCGGCGCCGCGATGCGTGACGTCAGCAGGTCTGCCTGAGACGCCGCAAAGACAAGCTCGCGAATCGGGGCGAAGACGCGAAACGACGTCGACTCGCCGCGTTCGGCAACTGTGTAGAGACCGTCCTGCGGCTCGAGCTCGTCGAGAACCGTGCGGCTGCGTTGCGCGACCGCGCAGATTCCCCATTGCGTCATGCCAGACACACTCATCGCACGTTCGGTGTAGACAGCTTGGTGCGCGCGGTGAAACGCACCAAGGCCGAGATGAACGACTCCGACGGTGAGCTCTCTCGGATCAACGAGCGGACGCGCTGCAGCAGGTATTCGCGACCATTGCGCCATGCTCAACCGCGGCCTTGTCGACACCGCAATCACTCAGCGAGCGACTGGGCCGGCGGGCTCATCGGCCCTGCTGGAACTTTGCTGAACCCAGGCGTGACGCGGGTCCAGTGCCGGTGCCATCTGCCGGCCGTGGCCGGCCATCACCCACAGGTAGTAGAACGAATAGCCGGGAGCCCCGACGACTGGGTGGTAGCCCGAGTTGATGATGGCAACGTCTCCGTCGCGCACCACGAACACCTCGTCGGCGGGATCGCCCTTGCCGTCGTAACGCAGCTGCACGCCGAAGCCGCCGGGCGGATCGAACTTGAAGTAATAGACCTCTTCGAGTTGAACCTCATGCGGCGGATTGTGCTCGTCGTGCTTGTGCGGCGGATACGACGACCAGTTGCCCGGCGGGTTTACCGTCTCACCGACAATCAGTCGACCGGCCGCGTGTTCGGGCCCAAGAATCGTGCGCACCTGTCGCGCCCAGTTGCCGTGACCGACTTCAGCGATCCGATGGTCGGCCGGTCTGATGATGCGGGCGTCCGCTGCGGGCTCGTCAGCCAACGGCGCCGACGCGACGGCAATCGCCGCACCGCCGCCGTCCGCCTCGGTGAGCTTGACCGCCGCGCCGGGCGGCACGTACACGGAGTCACCGCCGCCGTCGAACACAGTGGCCCGACCGCCGGCGCGGCCCAGTGGTACACCGTCGACCTCGACATCAAGCGCGCCAGAAAGGATCACGACGAGAGCCTCGCCGTCAGCGACGAACTGAAGCGATTCGCCCGCGTCGAGGTCGGCGACCTCCAGCTTGATGAGGTCAGTGTCCTTGCCTGGCGTGACGAGGGTGCGCATGGAGCGATCCTCTCGCAGTCGACCTCGGCGAGCGTCAGTCGGTCACCAGGCGGTAGCCCATGCCCGGCTCCGTGATCAGGTAGCGCGGCCGCGCCGGATCGGGCTCGAGCTTGCGGCGCAGTTGTGCCATGTACACGCGCAAGTAGTTGGTCTCTGTCCCGTAGGTCGGTCCCCACACGTCTTGAAGCAGTTGGCGCCCGCTCACGAGCCGGCCGCCATGGCGGGCGAGCACCTCGAGCAGCTGCCACTCCGTCGGGGTCAGCCGGACGTCGCGGCCATCGCGGAGCACAACCCGCTTGGCGCCGAGATCGATGGTGAACTCGGGCGTGACCACGACTGGCTCGTCGACTCCCGGTGCGGCCCGCCGGGTCGCTGCTCGCAGGCGGGCGAGCAATTCATTCATGCCGAAGGGCTTGGTGACGTAGTCGTCGGCACCGGCATCAAGTGCCTGCACCTTCTGCAATTCCTGCTCATTCGCCGACAGCACGATGATCGGAACACTCGACCAGCCACGGATCCCGCGAATCACGTCGGTGCCGGCCATGTCGGGCAGCCCGAGGTCGAGGATCACCACGTCTGGGCGCTCACGTGCCATCGCCGCGAGACCCGACGCGCCGTCGGACGCGGTCGTGACCTTGTAGTCGCGAGCCGACAGGTTGATGCGAAGCGCACGCAGGATCGCCGCTTCGTCGTCGATGACGAGGACGCTGGTCATCGCAGCTCCGCTGGGCATGTCATCGCAGCTCCGCTGGCCATGTCATCGCAGCTCCGCTGGCCATGTCATGGCTGTGCGCCCGCAGCGATGGTTGGCAACTCGATGCGCATCGTCAACCCGCCGCCAGCTGTCGCGTCGGCGCTGAGCTTGCCACCCATTGCCTCGACGAACCCTTTGGTCACCGCGAGCCCGAGCCCGACGCCGTTACTGCTGCGCGCGTCGCCGATCTGCTCGAAAGGCTGGACGATGCGTTCCCACTGATCGGCCGGTACGCCAGGACCATGGTCTACGACGTCGATCTGGACGGCGCCGTGGGTGTTGCCGTTTTGCACGGCCCGCGCGGCAAGCGTCGGTGGCTGGTCGGGAGGTGAGTAACGCAGCGCGTTCGCCACGAGGTTCGCCAGCGCCCTCTCCAGCAACCCGGGGTCGGCGGCGAACAGTGGGAGGTCCTCGGATATCTCGACCCGCAGCAACCCACCGCCGTCCACACCTTGCACGACGAGCGGCGCGACTTCCTCCAGTGATGTCGGCCGGACGAACAGTTGCACGGCGCCGGTCTGAAGCCTGCTCATATCGAGCAGGTTGCTGATCAACCCGTTGAGCCGGTCAGCGCCCTCTTCGATGGTGGCGAGCAGTTCCGTTTGATCCTCGGGAGACCACGTCACGTCGGTCTGGCGCAACGTGCTCACGCTCGCCTTCACTGACGCGAGCGGGGTGCGCAAATCGTGCCCGACGGCTGCGAGCAATGCAGTGCGGATCCGGTTGCCCTCGGCCAGCCCTTGCGCGCGGGCCGCCTCTGCGGCGAGCCCGGCAGCGAGCACCGCCCGCCGGGCGGCGAGATGAACGACGCTGCTGACGGTGACGGCCACCACGACGAACAGCACCAGTGCGAACAGGTTCTGCGGCGAATCGATGGTCCAGGTGTGCACGGGCGGCGTGAAGTACCAGTTCAACAACAGGCTGCTAGCGATCGCGGCCACCACCGATGGCCAGAAGCCGCCCACCAACGTGACCCCGATCACGGCAGCCAGATAGAGCAGCAGGTCGTCGGCAAACACAAGATGAGATCGCACAGCCGCCAGACAGAGGGTGAGGACGGGAAGGCCGACCGCCTCGAGCACGAACCCGCCGAGGAGTCGACGGCCGCCAATGCCTGAAGCGGCGCCGAGCGCTTGTCTCCACGTCACGACACGAGTGTGGCCCTTCCACGACCAGATCACCCCGCAGGCCGGGCGCGCCACGATCTTGACGCTTCCTTGACGGTTGCCCCATTGATCTTGACGTCGCACTGACGCTCAGGTCGGTCGAGCCCTACTAGCGTCGAGATAGTGACCACTTCAGTCGGCAGCGTGAAACGGCTCTTCGTCGGACGGCCGCTTCGAAGCCAGCAACTCCACGAAACGCTGCTGCCGAAATGGCTGGCACTGCCCATCTTTGCGTCGGACCCGATCTCGTCGGTGGCGTACGCGACCGAGGAGATCGTCCTCGTCCTGGCGGTCGGCGGCGGGGCAGCCGCCTTGACCTACGCCAAGAACGTCGCGGCGGCTGTTGCGCTACTGCTCGTGATCGTGACGCTGTCCTACCGGCAGATCTGTAAGGCATATCCGAACGGTGGCGGTGCCTTTGCGGTAAGCCTCGACAACTTCGGCGAGAACGCCGCGCTGACCGCCGGGAGCGCCCTGCTGGTCGACTACGTCATGACGGTCGCCGTGTCGGTGGTCTCCGGTGTGGTCGCCATCACCAGTGCGTTCCCGTCGTTGCACCGCCATGCGGTTGCGTTGTCGGTCGGCTTTGTGGTCTTACTCATGGTGGCCAACCTGCGGGGCGTTAAAGAGTCCGGTCGCGCGTTCGCGGTCCCCACGTACTCGTTCATCGGGCTGACGTTCGTGATGTTCGCAGTCGCTGCGGTCAAAGCTGCCCACGGCGGCCTACCCCGGGCGTCGACATCCTCGGAGACGTTCACCCACAGCCATCTCGCTGGCCTCGCGTTGATCCTGCTCACGCTGAAGGCGTTTGCTTCTGGTTGCACGGCTCTTACTGGAGTCGAAGCCATTAGCAACGGAGTGCCGTCGTTCCGCAAACCAAAGGCACGCAATGCAGCGAAGACGTTGACCGCGATGGGCACGCTCGCAGTCAGCATGTTCATCGGCATCACGGTCCTTGCCCTGCATGTCAAAGCGCATGCCCAGCCGAGCGGCAACCCGTCGGTGATCTCTCAGATTGCCGCCGTCGTGTTCGGAAAGTCGAACGCGCTGTTCTACCTGTACCAAGCGGCGACAGCGGGCATCTTGATCCTCGCCGCCAACACCGCATTCAACGGATTCCCGGTGCTGTCGTCGATTCTCGCTCAACACAGTTACTTGCCGCGGCAGCTTCAAAAGCGCGGTGACAAGCTCGTCTTCAGCAACGGCATCTTGCTGCTCGGCGGCTTCGCGATCGCGCTGATCATTGGCTTCAACGCGAACATCGACAAACTGATCCAGCTGTACATCATTGGCGTCTTCACCAGCTTCACCCTGAGCCAGTTCGGCATGGTCAAGCACTGGAAGAAGAAGCTGGTCGATGCGCCGCGAAGCGAACGCAGGGGCATCCGGACGTCGCGAGTCATCAACTTCACAGGTGCGATAGCCACGGCTGTGGTTCTCGCGATCGTGCTCTATGCGAAGGTGCCGGACGGCGCGTGGATCGCGATCGTCGCCATGATCCTGCTCTTCGCTGTCATGAAAGGCATCCGGCGCCACTACAGCGCGGTCAGTGAAGAACTCGCCATCGACGCGGCCGAGAACCCGACCATGCCGTCTCGCAATCACGCCGTTGTCCTCGTCTCTCGCCTGCACCTCCCGGCGTTGCGCGCGCTCGCGTATGCCAAGGCGACCCGCCCGACCACGATCGAGGCCGTCACCATCAACGCCGACGAAGACGAGGCACGAACGCTGCAGGAGCAATGGCAAGCGCGCGGCATCGACGTCCCCCTTGTCTTGTTGGATTCGCCTTATCGCGAGGTGACACGCCCGTTACTTGAATACATACGCGGACGACGGGGGCAGAGCCCGCGCGATGTCGTGACCGTCTTCATCCCTGAATACGTCGTCGGCCATTGGTGGGAACAGCTGCTGCACAACCAAAGCGCGCTGCGGCTGAAGGCGCGGCTGCTGTTCGAGCCGGGCGTCATGGTCACGAGCGTGCCCTGGCAACTGCACTCGACGGATCGGTTGCGGGCAGAGTCGGTCAACGGGGCAGAGTCGGTCAACGGGGCAGGTCTGTACCGGGCAGAGTCAGTCAACGGGGCAGAGTCTGCACACGGGGCAGATTCGAAGACCGGGGCGCAGTAGCGGTCTTGCCTGCGAGTTAGGCTCGAAATCTCACGCGGAGTTCGAGGAGGCAACTGATGGAGTACACGACACTTGGCCGTACTGGGTTGCAGGTATCCCGTATCTCGTTGGGGTGCATGAGCTACGGCGAACCCAGCCGCGGCAACCAGCCATGGTCGCTTCCCGAGGACGAGAGCGTCCCGTTCTTCCGGCAGGCAATCGACGCCGGCATCAACTTCTTTGACACAGCCAACGTGTACTCACTTGGCAGCAGCGAGGAGATCACCGGCCGGGCGCTCGCCAAGTTCGCCCCGCGCGAAGAGCTCGTGATCGCGACTAAGGTGCACGGCACGATGCGCCCAGGGCCGAACGGCGGAGGCCTGTCGCGCAGGTCGATACTCGCGGAGATCGACAACAGCTTGCGCAGGCTCGGCACCGATTACGTCGATCTCTACCAGATCCACCGCTGGGACTACGAGACGCCGATCGAGGAGACGCTCGAGGCGCTGCACGATGTCGTCAAGGCCGGGAAAGCGCGCTACATCGGTGCCTCATCGATGTACGCCTGGCAGTTCAGCAAAGCGCTCTATCTCGCGGACCTGCACGGCTGGACCAGGTTCGTCAGCATGCAGAACCACTACAACTTGCTGTACCGCGAAGAAGAGCGCGAGATGATCCCGCTCTGCGTCGACCAAGGGACCGGGATCATCCCCTGGAGCCCGCTGGCCAGAGGCAAGCTCGCCAGGGCGTGGGACGAGTCGACCAACCGGTCGGAGAAGGACGAGTTCGGTCGCACGCTCTACACCGACGATGACCGCACCATCGTCGATGCTGTCGGTCAGGTCGCCGACCAGCGCGGCATTCCGCGTGCACAGGTGGCGATCGCGTGGGCGCTTGCGAAGCCGGGGGTCACTGCGCCGATCGTCGGCGCAACGAAACCGCATCATCTGGCCGACGCAATCGCCGCCGTCGACGTCCAACTCACTCCCGACGAGATCGAGCTGCTGGAGAAGCCTTACCAGCCGCACAACATCGCCGGATTCAGCTGAGCGCGGATCACCGAGGTGTCGGTAGGGAGTGACGTCCCTGACGCGCGTGGCCGCACGGGCCTCGATCAAGTTGGGCGAGAGCTAACGCGCAACCCACGGGTCGTGGTTCGCGGTGTTGAGGTGACGTCCGACGGATGGCACGTGCTGCGGCGAACGACCTTCGATTACCAGAACTCAAGCGGCGACTGGTCGACGCAGCATCGGGAGACCTACGACCGCGGCAACGGCGCGACCATCTTGTTGTACGACGTCGATCGCCGCACGGTCTTGTTGTCGCGGCAGTTCCGTTATCCGGTCTACGTGAACGACCACCCCGACGGCATGTTGATCGAGACGGCGGCGGGTCTCCTCGACTCCGACGATCCGGAGACGGCGATCCGACGCGAGGCCAGTGAAGAACTCGGCGTTACGGTCGGCCCGCTCACTCACGTGTTCGACGTGTACATGAGTCCGGGATCGGTCACTGAACGGATCCACTTCTTCGCCGCGCCCTACACGGATGCGAGCCGTACCAGCGAGGGCGGCGGGCTGGCCGACGACGGTGAAGATATCGACGTCCTCGAGCTGCCGTTCGACGAAGCGCTGGCAATGGTCGAGACCGGCGAGATCGCTGATGCGAAGACCATCATGTTGCTGCAATGGGCCGCTTTGAGCGGCCCATTCGCAGCGAGGTAAGGCTGGTCATTTCGCGTCCGGTCGCGCGGATCAGGCCCAGCGGACGACGTCGGCCTCGTCAAGTCGCGGCAACCGATCGAACCACGGCTCTTCGCCGGGGTGACCGATGTTCACGACCAGGATCGAACGCCAACGGCCGTCGGGGAAGAAGTCGGCGTCCAGTGCCTGCGCGTCGAACCCACCCATCGGGCCGGCAGCCAGGCCCTGGGCGCGAACCGCCAGCAGGAAGTAGCCGGCCTGCAGGGCGGCGCTGAAACGGCCTGTGTCGTTACGCATCGTGTCGTTGGCCGCAAAGACGTCCTTCAGTTCGGGCCGAAACGGCAGCACGGTCGGGATGTGCTCGTGGAACTGCGTGTCGATGGCGAGCACTGCGACCGCCGGAGCGGACGCTGTCTTCGCCTTGTTGCCGTCAGCCATATGGGCGACTAGACGGTCGCGGCCCGCCGGCGTGCGGACGTAGAGGACCCGCAGCGGCTGGATGTTGGCCGCGGTCGGCGGCCACTTGGCCAGGTTCCAGATCTCCCGGAGTTCGCTGTCACTGACGGCGGTGTCGGCGAAGGTGTTCGCCGTCCGGGCGCCGGTGAAGAGGACGTGCCGGCCCGCGTCATCGAGACGCGCCAAGCCGGTGATCGGAGTTTCTATGGTCTGGGTCATTGTGCTTCCCTTCTCGATGTTACTAGTAAAAAAGAAGTGACTCTATCGAAGGTAGCACGGCGCTACGATGTGTGCATGGCGAGGGAACAGGTGCTCACCCACGAGCCGCGGGCGTGCGACGCGGCGCTGCGGCGCGCCTTCGGATTTCTCGGCAAGCGCTGGAACGGCGTGATCATCGGGACGCTGGCCAACGGGCCGGCCGGCTTCTCCGAGTTGAAGCGCGCAGTCGACGGCATCAGCGACTCCGTGCTGTCAGAGCGACTGGCCGAGTTGGCCGGCGCCGGCCTCGTACAGCGCTCGGTCGACGAAGGACCCCCCATCGCCGTCGACTACCGGCTCACGTCCGCCGGCGAGGCGCTACTCCCCGCGTTGCAGGAGCTCACCAAATGGGCGGCAGCGAACCTGCCCGCGCAGTCCTGCGAATAAGCAATCCTGCGAGTAAAGCGAGAAAGTCGGCGTGCTGACTGCACGTTCTGGCCACCCGTGGCGTCTGTACTGACGTGACCTTCGAGCAGTTCATAGCAACGCGGCTGCCCGGCCTGTTGCGTCACGCCGTCGTCCTGACCGGCGATCGCGAGCTCGCCCAGGACGTCGTCCAGGAAGTGCTGGCCAGGGCGCAGGTCAGGTGGCGACAGATCGCGAAAGCCGACTCGCCCGACGCGTACGTGCGCCGGATGATCGTCAACGAATATCTGTCGTGGCGGCGTAGCTGGGCGGTGCGCAACGTACGCGCCGTCGGGGAGCGCCTCGACGCAATCGGCGATGCACGCGCGACGGAACGCGACCACGCCCAGACCGTGGTCGACGCCGACGCACTCTGGACTCGGCTGGCCACCCTGCCGCGCAAGCAGCGGGCCGTGCTCGTGCTCCGTTACTACGAACAGCTCGACGACGTCTCGATCGCGGACCTGCTCGACTGCGCGCCCGCGACTGTGCGAAGCAACGCATCGAAGGCATTGAAAAATCTGCGGCTCACCTCGGAGCTGCAGCCCAGGGTGCATGAGAAGGAGCTGACATGAATCAGGACGCCGACCAGCTGCGCGAGGCATTCGTCGCGCACGAATACCTCGCTCCTGACGCCGCGGACGTCATCGCGGTCGTGCACGAGAAGGCCCGCCGGTACCGGCGGCGCCGCCGTGCCGCGCAGAGCGCCGGCGGCGCAGTACTCGGTGCCGGGTTGGTTGCCGGCACTGTCGCAGCACCGGGATGGCTAAACGCGACGAGCGCGCGACACAGCGGCGCGACACTGTCGTTGGCGGCTCCCGCGCCGCAGCCAACTCCCGCGGGGCTGCCGAGCCCGTCGCCGCTGGCGAGCGTGTCCCCGCTGGCAAGTCCGGTCCCACTCGTCAGCCCGTCGCCGCTTTCCTCGGCACAGCAAGACCAGGCGATCAGTGCGTACTTCGCCGCCGGTTACGACTACAACGACGCGCTTGCACTCGCAAAGCTGTGGCACATGTCCGGCGACCCCTCGGCCATCAAAGCCGAAGCCGGTCGGCGACTGCTCGCCGGCCAGACGCTGCCGTTCAAGCCGAGCGTCGCAGGCGTCGCCACTGCGACTGAAGACGCCGATCTCAGCGCCTTCTTCGCGGCGGGCTACACCTACGACGACGCCGTGGGGTTGGCCCAGCTCTGGAAGATCTCAGATCCGTACCAGGCGAAGATCGACGCCGGTCAGAAGCTGCTCGCTGGAGTCACGCTCCCGATCGCGCCGAGCTCGACGCCGACAGCGCCAACCGTGGTGGCGAGCCCGAACGACAGCGTCACCATCGCCGACGTCAACGCCTACTTCGCCGCCGGCTACACCTACGAAGACGCTCTTGGGCTTGGCAATCTGTGGAAGATCGCCGACACCTACCAGGTGAAGATCGACGCCGGCGCGAAGTTGCTGGCGGGCGAGACGCTTCCTGTGGCGCCGGGCTCACAGCCCACACCGGCCTCCGAGATCAGTGCCAACGCGTCCGCGACGGCCGAAGAGAATGCCGTGAACAAGTACTTCGCGGCCGGCTACACCTACGACGACGCCGTGACACTGGGTAGTTTGTGGAAGATCACCGATACCTACCAGGTGAAGATCGACGCGGGTCAGAAGCTGCTCGACGGCCAGACGCTGCCGATCAAGCCCTGACCTGTCACGACGAACAAACCCTGTTGTGGTGAGGCGCTGCGTGAGGTGCAGGTGTGAGTGACGTGTTGCGTCGGCGCACCGGTTTCGAGATTGAGTTGCTGGCACCCGTCGGCTCGAGCCGACGGGTGCTTGCTGACGAACTGGCGCGCCGACACCGCGGGCGCGTACAGCCGGTGTGGCACCACGACAGCGAGCCGTCGCTGGTACCAGGCCTTGGGCGGTTCCTGCACCTCACGCAAGGCTTCGAGGTTCTCGACGCGACCGACAACCTCATCTGCACGCTCGTTGACGACGTCACACTCACCGCCGATCTCGATCCGCGGATCCGACCGACACCCGGTTGGTACCGCGTGCTCACCGATGACTCGCGGCTACTTCGGCTATTCGCGGCGCGCATCGATCCTGGCGCCGCAATCGACGATTCGCTCGATGACATCGCCGTGCTCTGGGGTGCGCAAGTCGATCGACATGGCGAGGTGTTCCAAGTCAACGACCTCGCAGGCGCGACGATCGCGCTCGCCGCCCCCCAGGGTGGTGGCCGTGAGCGAGGCTGCGAGGTCATCACGCCGCCGCTGACTTCCGACCATGAGGCCGCGCTCGAGGATCTGTTGGGCGTCGCACGCGAACTTGAGTTCACGGTGCCGACCGAGGCTGCGGTGCACGTGCATCACGACGGTCCACCGTTTCGATCCGCGACTGCGTTAGCAAACGTCGTCCGCCTCTTTGGATTGTGGAGACCTGCGCTGCACGCCACGTTCGCCACGAACCTGGCGTGCCGCCGCTTAGCGCCACTGCCCCCCTCGCTCGTTCTGGCCGCCGCCGACTCGCCGTCCTACGAGGAGTTGCGTGACGCAGCGACCGCTGGGGGGCTGACCAAGTTCTTCGACGTGAACCTCACCGCGCTCTTCAAAGAGAACCCGGTGCGCGACACGCTCGAGGTGCGGATCTTGCCCGGCGCCATCGATTCTGGAGACATCGTTCGCGGGGCTGCACTCGTCGAGGCCCTCCTCGATCGCTGCCTCGACGAAACGCCGATCCCCGCGCCACCGACCGATCCCGTGGACGCCGTACGTGCGCTCGCAGAGATGGCAGGTCAGACGCCCACGCGCGCGAGATTCGTGGGGCGGTGACGGAGACGCTCCTGGACCGCGTGCTGCACGAGCACCGGGATGTATTGCTTGACGTGAGCATCGCGGTAACGGTCAGCTTCTGCGAACACCGCACTTTCAATCTCGGACCCTCCGGCGCGGTCGCCGTATTTGCGACCAAGCCGATCCGCGACGCGATGCAGTTGGTCGTCCATCGCCTGCGGGCTTAGATCCTGAATGCCGGGCATGGGACTCCTCTCGCTCCTGCGATTGGGTGCAGGGGTTCGATATGCCCCGCCATACGCGTTCAGCGAACTCACCTGGGGCCGCGTTCATCGGGAGTTCACCTACCCGCGGCAGTCGAAGCGGGGAGTTCCGCGTTGTCCACAACCGCGACGCCGGGGAGAGCCGCCATTTACCTGCCAGCCCCGCAGTGTTCCTCTCCTTGCCGTCGAGCATCCAAGAGGGCAGTCGTACCGTCGGAAATGTGAATCCTCTGACCATTTTCGGCGCGGCGGCATTGCTCTTGGCGCTGGCACCCCAGAGCGCCGCCGTCGCTCTGCCGCAGTCAGGCTCGACCGGTGTTACGCGCGCGACATACGGCGCGACCCCTAACACTGGCCTCGGGAATGTGGTCGTGGTCATGCCCGGAAGCGCAATCGCGGGAAGCGACGGGCTCGACGCCGTCGTGCGGCACGGTCAGACCTACCGCGCCGAGTTCTTGGTCTGGGTCGCCCCCAACGCGGGAAGCGCGACCTTGGCTCTGCACGCTGACGGTGCCGGGCTCAGCCACTGCACGAACCCAAGGCTGCGGCCGGGCACCACGTCCGCCGTGATGTGCCTGGTTCGAACCGACACGGATGCCGGCGAAAGGAACGTTTCGACGGACGTCGTGGTCCAGACGAGCAACCTCGGCATGTTCTCGCGTACCTTCCGGCACGCGCTTACCGGTTGAAGTAGTGGCCTTCTTCAAGGTCGTCGATCAGGCCCTGGTGCGTCGGCTGCCATCCCAGCAGGTCGCGGGTTATTGCGCTGGACGCCGGGCTGTCGAGGGCGAGCAAGTGCGCTAGGACCCCGAACTGCTCGCCGGCCTCGTCGGTAGAGATCGAAGCGACGGGGACGTCGAGGTGCTGCCCGATGACTTCGGCGATCTGGCGAATGGGGACACCCTCGTCGGCGATCGCGTGCAGGGTCGAACCGGCCGGAGCGTTCTCCAGTGCCAGTCGGAAAAGGTTCGCCGCGTCGAGACGGTGGGTCGCCGGCCAGCGATTGTTGCCGTCGCCGATGTAGGCGGAGACTCCGGTCTTGCGGGCGGCCCCGACGATGAGTGCCATGAAGCCGTTGTCCCCGTCTCCGTGCACGGTCGGGGGGAGCCGTACGACGGACGCCCGCACACCGTCGTTCGCGAGCGCGAGCGCGAACTCGCCCGTTGCACGCCGCACGCTCGGGCCGGTCCCACGCACGTCGACGGGGCCGTGCCCGTCTGCCTCAGTCGCGATCACGCCCTGGGTGAGGCCGAGCGTTCCGGACGCGATCAAGAATGGGCGATCGGTCCCGGCGAGCACCTCTCCGAACACCTCGACGGCGCGACGATCCGCCTCGGCCGCGCCTTGGAAGTCGCCCGAGTAGACGAGGTCGTGCTTGAACGCGAGATGGATGACGGCGTCGGACTTGTCTGCCACGGCTCGCAAGATGTCGAGGTCGTCGAGGCTGCCCGACTGCACCTCGACGCCGGCGGCAGTTAGCGCCGCGGCAGCAGCATCCGAGCGAGCAAGCCCTACGACTTGATGACCCGCGCCGATGAGTTCGGGAACGACGGCGGAACCGATCCAGCCGGACGCGCCGGTGACGAATACACGCATGGAAGAACCTCCAGTAGACGAACGTCAGGTACGGGCCGTTCGCGACGGCCCATGTCAGTTACTGTCATCACCATAACACGTGATGTCAGTTGCTGTCATCAACTACCATCGCACCATGAGCCGATGGCAGCCCGACGCGCAAGGTCGGCTCGCGCATGCGGCGCTTGAGCTCTTCGTCGAGCGCGGCTACGAGCAGACCACGGTCGCGGAGATCGCCAACCGAGCTGGGTTGACCGAGCGAACGTTCTTCCGCTACTTCGCTGATAAGCGCGAGGTGTTGTTCGGGGGCTCCAGCGCACTGCAAGAACTACTCGTGAGCACCGTCACCCATGCGCCGAAGTCCTTACCGCCCATCGACGCAGTCGCCTTGGGCCTCGACGCGATAGCCGGCCTTCTCCAGGAGCGTCGTGACCACTCGCTGCGACGGCAGGCGGCCATTGTGGCGAACGTCGAGCTCAGGGAGCGCGAGCTGATCAAGCTGGCATCGCTCGCGACCGCACTTGCCATTGCGTTGCGCAGCCGCGGCGTCACCGACATGGCTGCCAATCTGACTGCCGAAGCCGGGATTGCCGTCTTCAAGATTGCCTTCGAGCGGTGGATCGATGCGACCAACGAGCGCGACTTTGCGGACCTGATCCGGGAGTCACTAGCCGAACTCAAAGCCGTAACCGCGGAACGTCCGTAACGGTCTAGACGGTTACCCGGCGCATCGAAAGGAGCTCTCGACTCACGGCCTGTGAAGCTGAGGGCGTCAAGCGCTGGTGAGAATCACGAGTTGCTGAGTAGCTCGAGTCATCGCGACGTAGCGGTCGACCGCTCCTTCGATGCCCTCGCCGAACGTTTCCAGGTCGACGAGGACGACCAGGTCGAACTCGAGCCCCTTCGCCAGTTGCGGCGTCAGCGACCGGACGCGCGACCCGGCCAGGATCGCGTCGTCGCGGGTCGCACCAGTACCGATGACACACGCGATGCCATCGGCGTTCTCGGCAAGCCAGGTCTCGAGGATCGCGCCCAGCTCCGAAACAGCTGCATGGACGACGGGGGCATCCGTCCTGCGAATCGACGTCGGCACGTTGGCGTCCGGCAGAACGGCCCGGATGACTGGCTCGGCCTCGACCATGACCGCTTCCGGCGTCCGGTAGTTGATGCTTAAACGGGCCAGATTGAGCTGGCTGACCCCGACGCGCTCGAGTCGTTCCTGCCACGACTCGGTGAATCCGTGCCTGGCCTGCGCGCGGTCGCCGACGACCGTGAAGCTTCGCGACGGACACCGGAGCAGCAACATCTGCCACTCGGCGTCCGTCAGTTCCTGCGCCTCGTCGACCACTACGTGCGCGAACGGACCGGCAAGCGAGTCCGGCGTAGCGGCAGGCAGACCCGCCTCGTCGACCAGCGCGTCTTCAAAGTCTTCGCCACGCAGCATCGTGACCAGGCCGGTGCCGTAGTCGTCATCGGCAACTGCGATGAGGTCGTCGACGACCTGCGCCATTTGCTCTCGACGCGCGGCGACGCTCGCTTCGTGCCGGAGCTGTCGCTGCGACACCTCCGGATCGCCGAGTCGCTGACGCGCGGCGTCGAGCAACGGTAGGTCCGACACCGTCCAAGCGTGCGCGTCGCGGCGCTGCAGGGCCTGAACATCGTCGGGGCCTAGCCACGGCGCGCACTTACGCAGGTAAGCAGGTACCGACCACAGGTCAGCAACGAGATCCGTCGCGTCAACCAACGGCCAGGCTCTGTTGAACGCCGCGCGCAGCTCGTCGTCCTGAAGGAGCGACTTTCGGAGCTGGTCGACCGGCGCTTCGTCGTCGTGCTTGTCGATCAGGATCCTGAGCAGGTCCTCCCAGACCTGCTCACGCGCCTCGTTATGCGGCGTCCCTGGGTCTGGCGCTTCAAAGGCCTCAGCCCAGTCATCGGGGCTGAGCCAAAGGTCGGACCAGTCAGTCGAGACAGTCAGACCTCTTTTTGGCGGCTCCTCGTAGAACCGCACCGCGGTCTCGATGGCGTGCACAAGTTGCGCAGAGGACTTCAGGGCAGCCGCCTTCGGGTCAGTCTCGCTCCCTGCGGTCGCCCCCTCGGCGACGAGTTCTCGCAGGGTGCACGTTTGCACACCTTCCTCACCGAGGCTGGGCAGAACGTCAGCGACGTACGCCAGGTAGGGCTGGTGCGGACCTATGAACAGCACGCCGCCCCGGTGGTGTCCGATCTGCGGGTCGGAATACAGGAGGTAGGCGGCTCGGTGCAGTGCGACGACGGTTTTCCCGGTGCCCGGGCCGCCATCGACGATGAGGGCGCCGCGGGATCCCGCGCGGATCACGGCGTCTTGGTCGGCCGCGATGGTCGCGAGCACGTCTCGCATCTGCGGCGACCGGCTGCTGCCGAGACTGGCGACGAACGCCGACTGGTCGTCGAGTGCGGCGGCGTGCCCGTCGAGCCCGTCAGCCGTGAACACCTCGTCCCAGTAGTCGCTGATCCGACCGCGGGTCCACCGGTATCTGCGACGGCTCGTCAGACCCATGGGGTTGGCATGAGTCGCTCCGAAGAACGGCTCGGCTGCGGGCGACCGCCAGTCGAGCAGGAGTCGACGACCCGTGCTGTCTGTGAGACCAAGGCGCCCGATGTAGGTCGGCTCGGCGTCCTCCGCGCTGACGATGTGGCCGAGGCACAGGTCCAAACCGAAGCGCCGCAGGGTGCGCAGGCGAGCGGTCAGCCGATGCACGTGCATGTCTCGATCCATCGCCTCCTGGCCGATGCCGCCAGGTGCTTTGCGCTCCGCGTCGAGGCGCTCCGAGAGGTCGGCAATCGACTGTTCGAGGCTGTTTGCGATGGCCGCGAAATGCCGCTCGTCGGCAGCGATCAGGCGAGGGTCGGCCTTGGCTTTGAGGTGGTCAGGAAGGTCAAAAGCGCTGGTAGATAAGGGATTCACGTGATCTCCGATCCGAGGCTCGTGGCCTCGACCGGCGATTCTGCGGCACGACCCGGGTCTTGCCGCAAGCCCCTGGGTGCGCTATACGTTGAGAGTGGAAGGGAGTTGAAACTCCCTATCCCTGCGAATCCTCAGGCCTTCGGCCCGCGTGCGGTAAGTGCGCTCGGAGGGATTCGAACCCCCAACCTCTTGATCCGTAGTCAAGTGCTCTATCCGTTGAGCTACGAGCGCAGCGAGTACGCGACCTAGCCTAGTGGGTCACAAACTGAGGGCGGAGGCTCGGGGATTTGAACCCCGGATGGGCTTTAAGACCCAAACCGCATTAGCAGTGCGGCGCCATAGACCGGACTAGGCGAAGCCTCCCGAGACCCTTGCGAGCCTCCTGCTGTACCGGAGCAGGGTAGCGGGACGCCGACGGGCGCGCCAAAGTGCTCTGCTCCGCGGCTAGGGTTGGGCCGTGAAAAACCCCCACGCCCGGGCCGATCTGGCGGGCATCCCGGTCTACAAGCCGGGACGCCCGTCCACGGGCGGCCAGCGCAGCTTCAAGTTGTCGTCCAACGAATCGCCGTATCCGCCGCTCCCGAGCGTGCTCGAGGCAATCGCCGACGCGGCTCAGCACACCAATCGCTACCCCGACCTCGCGGCGTCCGCCGTGGTTCAGGCTTTGGCGGACAAGCTCGACGTCCCGCCCGAGCACGTCGTCGTCGGGTGTGGATCCGTCGGAGTTGCGACCCAGCTCGTCGAGGCATTCGCCGGGCCGGGTGACGAGGTCGTCTATGCGTGGCGCTCGTTCGAGGCGTACCCGATCATCGTCCAGGTAGCCGGCGCGAAGGCGGTGCCCGTGCCGCTGACCAGCGGCGCAGTGCACGACCTCGACGCGATGACGGCCGCGATCACGCCTCGCACCCGGATCGTGCTGGTATGCAATCCGAACAATCCAACCGGGACGGCGGTGCATCGGCCGCCCCTCGAGGCCTTCCTCGACGCTGTGCCAAGCGACTGCCTTGTCGTGCTTGATGAGGCGTATCGGGAGTTCAACCGCGATTCCGACGTTCCTGACGCAGTCACGCTCTACCGCGATCGACCCAACGTCGCGGTGCTGCGCACGTTCTCGAAGGCCTACGGCTTGGCTGGCCTCCGGGTCGGCTACGCCGTCGCGCATCCAGAGGTCGCTGACGCGATCCGGATGACCAGCGTGCCGTTCGCAGTGAGCTCGATCGCCCAAGCAGCCGCGGTGGCCTCGCTGCGACCGGTCGCCGAGCACGAACTCCTGGAGCGGGTCGACGCCACCGTGGGCGAGCGCGCTCGGGTCATCACCGCGCTTCGCGCCACCGGGTGGCAGGTTCCGGACAGCGAGGCGAATTTCGTGTGGTTGGCCACTGGGCAATACACCGACAGCAGCGCCGGCGCGTGCGCCGAGGCTGGCGTTGTTGTGCGCCCGTTCTCGGGCGAGGGCCTGCGCGTAACGATCGGCGAGCCCGAGGCCAACGACATCTTTCTGACAGTCGCCGCCGACCTACGCTTGAAGGTCGACGCCTGAGCTAATCCGCCTGAACAACCCCGCGGGGCCGCCAGTAGGCAGGGTGGACGACTCCTTCAGAGCTACCGCAAGGCCCCCCTCGTGGGCGATGGTCTCGCCCCGACCGCTCCCCCTAAGCTCAGGGCCGTCCCTCTGGTGCGGAAGGCACCAGGCACGCTCCGGGCGCTTGAGCCCAGCCGATTTGTGCCGATACGAAACCGTATCGTTAGGCCATTCGGCCAGACTTACAACGCTGAGTGACTTACCGGGTACCGTCCGTATAGAGTAGTCATCGCGTGCTACGGCCCACGCCGAAGGGCCTATCAGGGAGGTGCCACTGCCGTGAAACTCGGCGCTGGACTGCACCTGCCCTCAGCGCTGGCCGCAACCTCAGCCAAGACATTGGTTGCGGCGGCTTCTTTGGTCGGCATCGCCACGGCCGCGACGGTCAGCGTGATCGTCGTGGGCTCTCACGCTGTCGCCCCTCCGGCTTCGCACCCGCCGGTGACCGGCTCCTACTTCGGCTCCACGCCCCAGGCCGGGGCCGGCAGCCCACTTATCGTCGTCCCGAAGCAGCACTCGTCCACGAGCACGCCCACGCCGTCGGCGAGCCCCGCGCCGAGCACAGCTGTTACGCCGACAACTCCGGTCGCGACGCCGACGCCCCCGACTTCCTCGACGTCCGCCGCGGGCAGTTCGTCGACGTCAACGTCTGCGCAGTCAGGCACCGGGTCGAGCAAGCCGCCGACTAGCGGCCACCCAGGCACGGTCACGATCTCTGTACCGCTGCCGGTGAAGGTGCCGCCTGTGACGGTTGTCGTGCCGCCGGTGGTCGTCCCACCTGTCGTTGTCCCGCCCGTCGTTGTCCCGCCCGTCGTTGTGCCCCCGGTTGTTGTGCCGCCCGTGGTTGTGCCACCGGTTGTTGTGCCGCCGGTTGTCGTGCCGCCGGTCGTCGTCAAGCCAACCCCAAAGCCACCGACGAAGCCGTGCCCACCACCCAAGCCGAAGCCTCCGACGAAGCCGTGCCCGCCCAAGCCGACGCCGAAGCCCCCACATCCCCCGAAGCCGCCATCACCGCCCAAGCCGCCTTGCCCGCCGTCCCACCACACGCCGCCGCCGAAGCCCGCGCCGCCGATCCACCCGTGCCCGCATCACTCAGGCCGTTAGAGCTGCGCACGCCGCTGATCGCGAAGGCAATTTGCGAGGGCGTCCGAGCATTCCCACGACCGGCCTTCCATCTGCAACGATTGGCCTTGCCCGGTCCGATGATGCCTACCGGCGAGGCGGTCCGGCGCCCATCGACGAGTGATCCTCGCGTTGGCGAGCAGGAGGAGTGGCACGTATGACGGCCGACCACGGCGCAGTTACGAGTGAACGCGACCTTGTCCAGCTGCTGACCCCTGAGGGAGAGCGGCTCGAGCATCCCGACTACCCGTTGGAAATCTCGCAAGACGAACTGCGAAGTCTGTATCGCGACCTCGCGCTAGTGCGTCGCTTCGACACCGAGGCGACCGCGCTTCAGCGGCAGGGCGAGCTGGGCATCTGGGCATCGCTCCTTGGCCAAGAGGCAGCCCAGATCGGATCGGGCAGAGCCCTGCTTCCCGGTGACATGGCGTTCCCGACTTATCGCGAGCACGGCGTTGCGTGGTGCCGTGGCGTCGGACCGGAGAACCTGCTTCAGCTCTTTCGCGGCGTGAACTTCGGCGGGTGGGACCCGAGAGAACACAACTTCGCGCTCTACACGATCGTCATCGGCGCGCAGACGTTGCACGCGACCGGATACGCGATGGGGATGCAGCGCGACGGCTCCGAAGATGCCGTCATTGCCTACTTCGGCGACGGCGCATCGAGCGAGGGAGACGTCAATGAGGCGTTCATCTTTGCGGCGTCGTACAACGCGCCCGTCGTGTTCTTTTTGCAGAACAACCAGTGGGCAATCTCGGTCCCCGAAGAGCGGCAGTCACGCATTCCGTTGTTCCGGCGCGCGCATGGCTTCGGGTTCCCCGGCGTCCGCGTCGACGGTAACGACGTGCTTGCGTGTCTTGCGGTGACGCGAAAAGCCTTGCAGTACGCACGCGAGGGCCAGGGACCGTTTCTGGTCGAGGCGTTCACTTACCGCATGGGCGCGCACACGACGTCGGATGACCCCACCCGCTACCGGCTTGCGAGCGAGCTCGAGAACTGGAAGCTCCGCGATCCGATCGAACGTGTGAAGGCCTACCTGTCGCGCAACGGGCTTGCGGACGCCGCGTTCTACGAGTCGGTCGAAGCCGAGGGAGCCGAACTCGCAGCCAGAGTGCGCACGGCGTGCTTAACGATGCCGGAGCCCAAGCCCAGCTTCATCTTCGAGCAGGTGTATGCCGGCGGTTCGCCACTGGTCGACGAAGAACGCGCGGCGTTCGATGAGTACATGGCTGGCTACGAGTCGGCCGAGGTCGGTCACTGATGGCGCCGGTAGCGATTGCGCGAGCGTTGAATATGGGCCTGCGCAAGGCCCTGGAATCAGACCCCAAGGTCATCATCATGGGCGAGGACGTCGGCAAGCTCGGCGGCGTGTTCCGAGTGACCGATGGTTTGCAGAAAGACTTCGGCGAAGACCGCGTCATGGATACGCCGCTTGCGGAGTCCGGCATCATCGGCACCGCGATCGGGCTAGCGATGCGGGGCTACCGGCCCATCTGCGAGATCCAGTTCGACGGCTTCGTGTTCCCCGCCTACGACCAAATCGTCAGCCAGGTCGCGAAGTTGCACTACCGATCACAGGGCCTCGTTCCGATGCCGATGGTCATCCGCATTCCGTTCGGCGGCGGTATCGGTGCGGTCGAACATCACAGCGAGTCACCCGAGGCGTTGTTCGCCCATGTCGCGGGCCTGAAGGTCGTCGCGTGTTCCAACGCCGCTGACGCCTACACGATGATTCAACAGGCTGTCATCAGCAACGACCCGGTCGTCTTCTTCGAGCCGAAGCGGCGCTACTGGGAAAAGGCAGAACTCGACGTCGACACCCCACTAGCGCAAGCTGTCCCACTTCATGCGGCACGCGTCGTCCGGCCCGGTCGGCATCTGACATTGCTCGCGTACGGGCCGATGGTGAAGACCTGCCTTGACGCCGCGAAGGTGGCGGCCGACGAGGGACACGAACTCGAGGTCGTCGACGTCCGTTCACTGTCACCCATCGACTGGCCGACGGTCACCGACTCCGTGCGACACACTGGCCGCTGCGTGGTCGTTCACGAAGCACAGAAATTCCTGGGCATGGGCGCCGAGCTGGCCGCTCGCATCACCGAACTTTGCTTCTATGAGCTGCAGGCACCGGTGCTGCGGGTCGGTGGCTACCCGATCCCGTACCCGCCGTCGCGCCTCGAGGAGCATTTCCTGCCCGATCTCGATCGCGTCCTCGACACTGTCGACCGATCACTGTCGTTCTGACCGGAGGCGAATGTGGCATCGCTCAAGCAGTTCAGACTCCCTGACGTCGGCGAGGGTCTGACCGAGGCTGAGATCGTGCACTGGCACGTCAAGGTCGGCGACGTTGTGACGCAGAACCAGACGATCGTCGACATCGAAACCGCGAAGGCTCTGGTCGAACTGCCCAGCCCGTTCGCCGGTGCGGTCAGCGAGTTGCTCGTCCCCGAAGGCACGACGGTCGCGGTCGGAACGCCGATCATCATCATCGACGTTGCGCCCGCTGCTGTGTCTTCGACAGAAGCACAGCCTGCGCCGCTGGCCGAAGGCGAGTCGCCGGCAGTTGACGACCTGGTGCCTTCGATCCCGGCGGTGTCGGAGATGAGTGCGGGTCGCACCGCCAACCTCGTCGGTTACGGTCCGCGCGCCGATTCCCCGGTGCGTCGCCGCCAACGGCAGGTCCCCGTCGCGACTGGTTCACTACCGACGCCGAACTGGCCGTCTGTAGCACCGTCGGTTGCTGCGCCATCGCTCGCGGCGCCATCGATCGCGGCGCCGTCGTTGGCTGCCGCCGACGTCGCGGTGGCGGACGACGACAACGTGGTCAGCGTCTTGGCGAAGCCGCCTATTCGCAAACTCGCCCGCGATCTCGGGATCGACGTGCAGTTGCTGCACGGAACCGGCCCCGACGGCACAATCACCAGGTCGGACGTCGAAGCAGCGGCCGACAGTTCGCGACAGGCGGCGCCGACCCGGCCACTGCCACGCGGTGGCGAGGAGCGCATCGCCATCCGCGGCGTGCGGAAGGCCACCGCACAGGCAATGGTCAATAGCGTTCAGACAGTTCCGCACGTCACCGAGTTCACGACGATCGACGTCACCCGTTCGATGCGTGCGGTCACCCGGCTGCGTGAGCTGCCCGAGTTCGCCGACGTCAAAGTGACGCCCCTCCTCCTTGTCGCGAAGGCGATCCTGCTCGGGCTCGAGCGCTACCCGATGGTCAACTCGACGTGGGACGAGCCAAACGGCGAGATTGTCGTGAAGCACTACGTGAATCTCGGCATCGCCGCGGCAACGCCGCGTGGACTTGTCGTGCCAAACATCAAGAACGCCGAAGCGCTGTCACTTCCGCAGCTTGCACGTGCGATCAACGCGCTCGCATTGACGGCACGCGAAGGTCGTACGTCAGTCGCCGACATGCAACGCGGATCGTTCACCATCACCAACGTCGGCGTGTTCGGGGTCGATACAGGCACCCCGATCATCAACCCTGGAGAGGCCGCGATTCTCGCGTTCGGGGCGATACGCGATCAGCCGTGGGTGCACCGCGGAAAGGTCAAGTCGCGCTCGGTCACCACGCTCGCACTGTCGTTCGACCACCGCATCATCGACGGTGAACTGGGCTCGCGGTTCTTGCGCGACGTCGCTATGTTCCTCGAAGATCCAGCGTCGTCGCTGCTCGCGCGGTTGTAGAGGTTTTCCCTTGCGGATAGCACTTCTGCAGCTTCGCATCGACGACAGCGAACCGGCGTCCGACCGGATTGCTCGTGTCTTGGCTCTGGTCAAAGAACAGGTTGGCGCCGACCTCGTCGTATTGCCTGAGTTGTGGATCCCCGGCGCGTTCGGGTACCACGGCTATCAGGCGTCGGCGACTGCACTGCCCGGCCCCGTCATCACGTCGCTGGCCGCGATTGCGCGCGACATCGGTGCGCACATTCTCGCCGGTACGGTCATCGAGCAAGACGGTGACGAGTTGCACAACACTGCTGTGCTGATCAGTCCCGAGGGCGAGATCGTATACACCTACCGCAAGGTGCACCTGTTCGGATTCGACCACGGCGAAGCCGAGATGCTAACGCCTGGCAACGACGTCTCGACATACGAGCTCCCAGGTCTCACGACGCTCGGCATGACGACCTGTTACGACTTGCGGTTCCCTGAGCTCTATCGCTTGTTGCTCGACGCCGGTGCGCAGCTGGTCGTGGTCCCGGCGGGCTGGCCTGCGGCGCGACTCGATCACTGGCTGCTGCTGCTGCGCGCACGCGCGCTTGAGGATCAGCTTTTCGTTGTCGGGTGCAACCAGGTCGGCACCCAAGAAGGCGTTGAGCTCGCCGGGCACAGTGTCGTGGTCGATCCGTGGGGCCGCATCATCGCCGAGGCGGGCGTTGGCGAAGAGATGCTCACCGTCGACATCGACCTCGCATTGGTGCCGAAGATCAGGGCCGAGTTCCCGGTGCTGCGCGACCGTCGACTCGGATTGCCCGCAACGCGCTAGCTCTGCTGGGCCGGCGTCTTCTGTTCGGTTACCGCAAGTGTGCCGGTCGTGTCGCCGCGACCGTCATCGGTCAACGTCGCGACGAAGAGTTGCTGCACACCTCCGCTGATGCGCTCGCCCCAGATTCCGCAACTCGTCGCGGTCGAGCCCGCGAGACACGGCTTCCCGTCGAGACGAAAGCCCTTCGACAGCGCGAGCGTCGAAAGCTGCGACGACGCAGCACTTAGAGCCGCGTGAATGCTGATGTTGAAAGTGATTGACGTCGTGCTGCATGCGGGCAGTGGCGCGGACGTCGGGAGCAATGGCGCCGCAGAGGTTGTCGCCGATCCGGCTGCCGCGGACGCGCTTGGCGACGCTGCCGACGCGGTAGCTGCACCAGCACACGGCTGCGGAGCACGGGCCCACATTGGCGGCAGCAAGGCGGCGGCCTCCACCGCGGTTCCTGGCGTGGCAGGCGGGCGCGCCGGGCTCTTTGGGTCGCTCTTCTCGACGTTTGCCATGACAGCAACGCGTGGCGTCGGGCTCCCCGGTAACGACCAACCGTCCCCGAGCAGGAAGAGAACCGGGGTGCCGTGCAGCCTTCCTTCGGCTACGCACGTGAACTTCGGACCGGGAGTCCCGCCACCGGAGATGGCCGCCGAGCATACGTTCGGGAGGCTCCCGCCCGCCGCGTGTACGACGGTCGCGAGGGTGGCCAAGGTCGTGGCAAGGCTGGTGCTCCCGGTGAGGCACGCGTCGGCGGTGTTACCGCACGCCGTGAAGGTGGGATCGCGCACGAGACCGCCGGTGAGCTTCAGACCCGTCTGGAGGGTCGTTCGGGCGGCAGCCTGGTCCTTGGCGCTGCCGATGCCGTCGCTCGATGACTTACCGTGCATGGCTCCCCAGGCAAGGCCACCCACGGCGAACACCACGACGAAGCTGAAGATGACGGAGGCGAGGCGTGGTCGCATACCCCCCCATCGGACGATGCGCGTGCTTCCCTGAGCGATTGGCACGTTCGCCTGGGCTAAGAATCGTCCGCGTCGCCTAGGCGAAGCGGACGATGCAGAACGCTCCGAAGATGCCGCAGTACCAGGCGAACGGGGTCAAGGTCCTGGTGTGGAAGTACCGGACCAGGAACTTGATGGTCACGATGGCGGCAACGAAAGCGGCGGCGCTGCCGGCCAGCACCTGACCTCGGATGCCATCGCCGAGGTGGCCCATCAGGTCGGGGATCTTGACGACGCCCGCGGCGAAGATGACCGGGGTGGCCAGCAGGAACCCGAATCTGACCGCCTGTTCGTGGTTCAGCCCGCGGATCAGCCCTGCCACCATCGTGATGCCAGAGCGGCTGATGCCCGCGAGCAGGGCTGCGCTTTGGAAGACCCCGACCACCGTGGCATCTCGGAAACTGAACCGTCGGGTGATCTCGATGTCGTTCGCTGGATCATGCTCGGGATCCGCGACCGTCGGTGGCTGCCCGTCTGGCAGCGGGGCGGGTTCGCCGGCTCGGACCGCGGCAGCCGTGCGTGCCACGGCTCGGCGGCGCAGGTATTCGCCGGTGAAGAGGATCCCGCCGTTGACGGTCAAGAAGATGGCCGCCGCCTCGGGCTTGGCGAACAGCGTGCGGAACGTGTGTTCGAGGGCGAGCCCGATGATGCCCGCCGGGATCGTCGCGATGACGATGAGCCAGGCCATTCGCTCGTGCACGGTCTCGATCTTGCGGTGGCGAAGCGAGTTGAAGAATCCGCCGATGATCCGCACCCAGTCGCGCCAGAAGAACAGCAACAAGGCGAGGGCGGTGGCGACGTGCAGCCCGACGATAAACGCGAGGTACGGCGATTCAGCCTGGTCTTGCTCGGTCACCAGTGCCTTCCACGACCCGCCGACCAGGGCAGGGACCAACACCGAATGGCCCAGACTGGAGACCGGGAACAGCTCCGTCACACCCTGCATGACGCCGATCGTGATCGCCTGGAGAAAGCTCAGATGCGGATAGGGGGTCGGGACTGGCACGCAGGGCCCTCATCAGGTCGGCGGGATCAGGTCGGCGGGGGACTCGAGTCACGCCCCACGATACGGGTCAAACCTGACGGCAACCTGGCCAACGGGCCAGCCAGCGCGCCCCAACATTGCGCGAGTGCGAGACAATGACATCACTCACGGGACATCACTCACGGGACAACACTCACCGACGGACACCCGGCAGAGAGGGGAGGGATCGCGATCGTGCTCGACCCGCGCGCGCTGTACACGCTCGAGGAGCACATCCCGTTGCTCGAGCGGCCAATTCTGATCCACGCCCTCGATGGGTTCGTCGATGCGGGCGAGGCAGTCCGGCTCACCCACGAACATCTGCTGGCCAACCTGACCCACGAGGTCATCGGCCGGTTCGACGTCGACCAGCTGCACGACTACCGCGCGCGGCGGCCACCGATGATCTTCGATGCCGACCACTGGGAGAGCTACGCCGCACCGGAGCTGCTGCTCTATGCCATGACGGACGCGGCCGGCGAGCGCTTCCTCTTGCTGACCGGCCCGGAGCCCGACGTGCAGTGGGAGCGCTACATAGCTGCCGTCATCGGGTTGATCGAGCACTTCGGAGTCCGGTTGACCATCGGCCTGAATGCCATACCGATGGCCGTGCCACACACCCGGCCGGTCGGGATCACCTCGCACGCATCGCGTCAGGAGCTCATCCCGGACAACGAGCCGTGGGTGCAGCGCGTACAGGTGCCTGCGAGCGCCGGTCACCTGCTTGAGTTCCGGTTGACCGAGCGTGGCCTTGACGCAATCGGGTTCGCTGCACACATCCCGCACTACTTATCGCAGACCGAATTCCCTGACGCGGCCGAGCGATTGGTCGGCGCCATCGCACTCGCCGGGGGCCTCGTACTGCCGACCGATGAGTTACACGTCGCCGGAACAGCAGCGAAGTTGGAAATCGACAAGCAGGTCGCCGATTCGCCTGAGGCGATGGCCCTGGTCGGTGCGCTCGAGCAGCAATACGACGCGTTCCTGCGTGGGCGCGGGAGCGATCTGCTCGCCACCGGCTCAGGAGATCTGCCGTCTGCTGACGAGCTCGGCGCTGAGCTCGAGCGATTCCTGGCCGACCACACCAAGCGCCAGCGCGACGACCGCGAAACCTGACGACCGCGAAACCTGACGACCGCGAGACCTAGGGCGCGACGGCCCGAACGACTGCCGCGACGCGCTCGGCGGCTCCTGCCACAAAGATGTATTCGGTGTTGCGCAGATGCGAGACGGTGCCGACCTTCTGGCCAGCCGGATTGTGGATGCCGATCTGCGCACCGACGTAGCGTTTGGAGTCGAACGCCAGCATCGCGACGTCCGCGTGGCCTGCATCTTTTAGCCACTGCTCGATGTCTGCCGGCAGCACCCACGACTCGTCGTTGTACGACACCACAACGACGTCGGCCCTCGTTCGCGAGATGACCGACCGCAAGGCCACCGGCATCGACGCCTTGCCGTTGAACGGCGAATGCGTCTCGTCGTCCCGTGCATCGATCCGCTTGCACGCGATGCCGTAGTGCTCTGGTGCGTCCCAACGCACCAGGGTTTCCCAGACGTGGTAGTTCGTGAAGTAGCGGTGCTGGTTGTAGGGCGGGTCGAGATAAGCCAAATCAACATGCGGGACGACGTCGATGAGCGTCATCGCGTCACCGCGCATCGCGCTGCCGCTCCCCGCGAGCAACTCCGGCGACCGCAGCTCGATGTCGTTGTAGGCACGTGCGGCCCATTGCTTGAGGTAAGCCATCTGCAGCCCGGTCGTCGAATCGACGCGGTCAGCCGCCAGCATGAGGGCGGTAAGTAGCACTGGATACAACGGATCGCCTGCGTAACGGGCTTCGATCGCATCACGCATCGCATCGACGCGCGCACCGTTCTTCGGCTGGAAATACCTTGCCGCTACGCAGAAAGTCTCCGTGAAGTAGCCAGCCGCACCCGGCAACGCGTTCAGTTCATCGAGAGCCTGCGCCAGCCGGTCCTTGTCGACCACCGTGGCGTCGGTCGCTATGTAGCACTGGCCGAGTACCTCGGCGTATGTCGCGCAGTCGACAGCAGTGACTTCGATACCGCGACGCTTGAACTCTTGGGCAACCCTCGTCGTCCCGGTAAAAAGGTCGAGGGCCGTGCGCGCGCCCGCCGCGGTTGCGATGTCGCCGAGCACGGAGGCGAGCAGCCGCTTGGAGCCGAGGTACTTGATCACTACGCCAGCCTAGGCGGAACAGCAGTGCCTGGTCGGAACAAACGCGACCAACCCTGGCATTGTGATCGGCATGGTGCTTGATGGCTTCGCGCACGGGATCGCCGAAGGCTGGTGGATGTTCTTCGACACCTTCTGGGCTCTCGTGCTCGGCTTCGGTTTGTCGGGCGCTGTGCAGGCATTCGTTTCTCGTGCGCAGATGCAGGCCGCGCTCGGTGACCACGGGCCCCGAACCCTTGGCAAGGCGAGCTTCCTCGGCGCGGTGAGTTCGTCATGTTCGTACGCCGCCAGCGCGCTGGCCAAGAGCCTGTTCGCCCGAGGCGCCGACTTCACCGCATCGATGATCTTCATGATTGCGTCGACGAATCTGGTCGTCGAACTGGGCATCGTCATCTGGTTGTTGCTGGGGTGGCAATTCGCGGCGGCAGAGTTCGTCGGCGGCGCCATCATGATCGCGATCCTCGGTGTCGTTGTACCGCGGGCGATTCCGCGACGCTGGACGGACGACGCGCGCAGTGCGCTGTCGCGTGACGAGAACGACGGCGAGGTGCGGGATTCGCCGTCGTGGAAGCAACGCGTACGCACCCGGGCCGCTTGGTCAGATGCGTCGAGTTACACCATCAGCGATCTGACCATGCTGCGCAGGGAAATCGTCGCCGGATTTGTCATTGGCGGATTCGCGTCCGCACTTGTACCAACGTGGTTCTGGCGTTCGCTCTTCGTGACAGGTCACGGATTTTGGTCCAGCCTGCAAAACGTCGTGCTGGGGCCGTTCTTGGCACTCATCAGCTTCGTTTGCTCGATCGGAAATGTGCCGATCGCGGCCGCGCTGTGGCGCGGCGGAATCAGTTTCGGCGGCGTGATCTCGTTCATCTTCGCCGACCTCATCACGCTGCCCTTGCTCTTCATCTACCGCAAGTACTACGGCGGCCCAATCACGCTGCGGCTGCTCGGGGTTTTCTGGTTCGCCATGAGCGCCGCTTCACTGGCCACCGAGTACCTCGTGCGAGCCGTACATGAGGTGCCCAAGGTCGGCACTCATATCGTGCCGCTCACTCACGCGGGAGCGAACTACACAACGGTGCTCAACCTGCTCGCGGTGATCGGCATCGGCGTCCTGTATTGGCTTTACCGAACGCGGACGGCGGGTGCGTCCGCCAGCACTGACCGCTACGCCAAGGATCCGGTGTGCGGCATGCAGGTTGAGAAGTTGCTCGCCCCGGCGAGGCACCAGGTCGGAGCGCAGACGATCTACTTCTGCTCGGACCATTGCTCCGCGAAGTTCGCTGCGCGCAACGCCCACGCCACGCATTCGTAACCTTTAGCCGCAAAGTGGTGGGTCGGCGTTGTGTAGTAAGGACCCCTTCGCTATGTTGCTCCGTGATCCGCTCGTGACCTGCAACGGAGCCTCGCTGCGGCGAGTGGGTCGCCGCCTAATCCCCTTCGGGGGAACCGGGGAACCACCACCTTCCCCTGGGGTGAATCCGGCTCAGCTCGCGCTGAGGCGGTAGGGCGTTCCTCTGGCCCGAACCCGTCAGCTAACTCGGTCGGCGGCCGCGGGAGGAGGGCTTGTTCGCTTTGGCGCGCCGTCGCGGCACTCTGCTAGCTCTTGGACCCTCGCCGCGCCGTGCCCTGCGACCCCTCGTCAAGATCCTGTCGGCCACGGGTGCAGCACTTGTCGCCGCCGCCCTCTTGCCCGCCGTCAGTCAGGCCGCCCAGCCGACGACGGTCGCGCAGGCGCAGGCCCAGATAGACGCGCTGAACAACCAGGCTGAGGTCGCCTCCGAGCAATACAACGGCGCCCAGGACAGCCTGACGCAGGCGTTGCAGACCGCAAGCGCCGCCAACGCCGCAGCCGGCCGGGCGCACAGCGAGGTCGTGATCGAACAGAGCAAGGTGGGTGCGCTCGCCGCGGAGTCCTATGAGTCGGGCGGCATGAGCCAGGGTCTCGCGATCATCTTGAACACGACCGACCCCTCGCAGGCGATGACCAGGGTGTCGATGCTGCAGCAGTTGAGCACATCGCAGTCCAGCCTTCTGGCGGCGGCGCGCTCGGCCGATCAGGTCTACCAGCAGTCGGTAGCGACCGCGAGCCAGGCCACCGCGACCGCTCAGAAGCTGTCGGCAGACTTGGTGCAGAAGCAGGCGCAGATCAACGCAGCACTGGCGCTCAGCCAACAGGTGCTCGCCAAGTTGACCGCCGCGCAGCGCGCACAGTTGATCGCGGCACAGAAGGCGAAAGAGGCTGCCGATCAGGCCAAGGCACAGATCGCACTCGCCGCCTATAACAAGGCCCAAGCCGCGCAGGCTGCCGCCGCGCGCGCGACTGCCACGCGAACGGCTGCCGCGCGGGCTGCGGCGCGGGCCGCAACTGCGGCGGCGGCTGCGGCGGCGAACAAGACCCTGATCACGTCGGTGGCGCTGCCGCAGAGTCCCAGCGGTTCGAGCGCCGCCCAGCGGGCGGTCGCGGCGGCGATGACACGGCTCGGCGACCGCTACGTGTTCGGGGCCACCGGACCCACCCGCTTCGACTGCTCAGGACTCGTGCAGTGGGCGTACCGGCAAGCCGGCATCAGTACGACCCACTACACCGGAACGCTGTACAACGACTACCGCCACATCCCGGAAAGCCAGTTGAAGCCTGGCGACCTGGTGTTTTTCTACCGCGACCATCACCACGTCGGCATCTACATCGGCAACGGTTTGATGATCAACGCGCCGCACACCGGTGACGTGGTGCGCATCGCCTCGATCGCCGCTCACGGGTACTACTCCGGAGCAGTGCGCGTCGTCGGCTGACGCCCTCCCCGCCCCGTCGGTTGATCACCCGGGTCGGCGCAAGTTGATCACCCGGGTCGGCGCGAGTTGATCACGTTAAGCAGCCGTATAGGGCCTGGGGCAGGTGTACAGGCCTACCTCAGCTACATCTCGGCTGCCTCAGGCCCGCGGGTGCTGGAGCTCGTCGTTTACCCCTGGGGCTCGGGTGAGGGCGAGCAGCCCCCCGGCAACCGCGATCAACACGACCGCGACCGCGATGCTCACGCCACCGGCACCCGTCCAGTAGACGTCCTTGAGGTCGATGAGTAGCGCGAGCTCATCAACGATCAGCGCTAGC
Organism: uncultured Actinomycetes bacterium; assembly: GCA_963737705.1. Lineage (GTDB taxonomy): Bacteria > Actinomycetota > Actinomycetes > Acidothermales > Acidothermaceae > PALSA-607. The sequence continues at coordinate 592,563 of CAVTTP010000006.1, read as the reverse complement.
CCGATCCCGAACATCAGGCCCATCACCGTCCGCCATCTCGGTGACCGTTCGACGAGGCCGAGAAACGCCACGATGGTCACGAGCAAGATGCCCCACAGGTAGTGATGCAGGTGCACCGATCCAGCCGTGACGTTGGCGAAGTGACCGACGTGCGCGTGGATCGACCAAGTGATCGCACGCAGCACGCCGAACGTCACCGCGAACGAGAACCAGGCGAGGATCAAGCCCCGCCTGGTCGGGTGCACGTCACGAAGTCGGCGCGGCTTTCGCAGTCCCATCGGCACATCATGGCTTGGACGACGAGGTCAGGCTCGGATTCAGGCTCGCAATTAGGCCCGCAATCAGGCGACGTCAAACCGGTCGAGATTCATCACCTTGTCCCACGCGGCGACGAAGTCACGGACAAACTTGTCCTGCGCATCGTCGCTCGCGTAGACCTCAGCGACCGCCCGCAACTCAGAGTTCGAGCCGAAGACGAGGTCAACCCGACTGCCCGTCCACTTCACAGCACCGCTTGAGTCGCGCCCTTCGAAGGTCACCGCATCGGCTGACGTCGGCTTCCAGGTGGTGCCGAGATCGAGCAGATTCACGAAGAAGTCGTTGGTGAGCGACCCAGGTGTCGTCGTCAGCACGCCCAACTTCGAGTTGTCGTAGTTCGCACCCAGCACCCGCAGACCGCCGATGAGCACGGTCAACTCAGGTGCGCTCAGGTTGAGCAGGTTCGCGCGATCGATGAGCAGATATTCAGCCGGTAGCCGATGACCCTTGCCGAAGTAGTTCCGGAAGCCATCGGCGGTCGGCTCGAGTGCGGCGAAGGATTCGACGTCCGTCTGCTCCTGCGACGCGTCCTCGCGCCCTGGGATGAAAGGAACGTCGACGTCGTGACCGGCATTCTTCGCGGCCTGCTCGACGCCGACCGCACCACCAAGCACGATCAGGTCGGCGAGCGAAATGTATTTGCCGCCCGCGTTGAAGCTCTGCTGGATTGCCCCGAGCGTGCGCAGCACTGTTGCTAGTTCACTGGGATTGTTGACCTCCCAGCCACTCTGTGGCTCGAGACGAATGCGAGCTCCGTTCGCACCACCGCGCTTGTCGCTGGCACGAAACGTCGAGGCCGAGGCCCAAGCCGTAGACACGAGCTGCGAGACCGAAAGCCCCGACGCAACAAGCTGGCTCTTCAGTGCGGCAATGTCAGGGGCTCCGACGAGCTCGTGCGTGACGGCCGGAATCGGGTCCTGCCAGATCAGCGTCTCTTGTGGCACCAGCGGCCCCAGGTAGCGCTGGATCGGACCCATGTCGCGATGGGTCAGTTTGAACCAGGCCCGCGCGAAGGCGTCGGCGAACTGGTCCGGATTTTCCAGGAACCGTCGCGAAATCTGCTCGTAGACCGGGTCGACCCGGAGCGCGAGGTCCGTCGTCAGCATCGTCGGAGGTCGCACCAGCGAGCCGTCTTCAGGGTCGGGCACCGTATTCGCGCCGCCGCCGTCCTTCGGCTGCCACTGGTGGGCACCTGCGGGGCTCAACGTCTGCTCCCACTCGTAGCCGAAGAGGATTTCGAAGAAGCCGTTGTCCCATCTGGTCGGTGTCGGCGTCCAGGTAACTTCGAGCCCGCTGGTGATGGCGTCGCGGCCCTTGCCGCTGCCAAAGCTCTGCTTCCAGCCCAGGCCCATTTCTTCGAGCGGAGCACCCTCCGGCTCCGGCCCGACGTACTGGCCGGGGTCGGCTGCGCCGTGCGTCTTACCGAACGTGTGGCCGCCGGCGATCAGTGCAACGGTCTCCTCGTCGTTCATCGCCATTCGGCTGAAGGTCTCGCGGATGTCGCGAGCCGACGCCATCGGATCGGGGTGCGCGTTGGGGCCTTCGGGGTTGACGTAGATCAAACCCATCTGGACGGCGGCGAGCGGCGTCTCGAGCTCGCGATCGCCCGTGTAACGGTCGTCGCCGAGCCACGTCTCTTCCGGCCCCCAGTACACGTCCTCGTCGGGCTCCCACACGTCTGCGCGGCCGCCAGCGAAACCGAACGTCTTGAAGCCCATTGACTCAAGCGCGCAGTTGCCGGCAAAGACCATCAGGTCGGCCCACGACAGTGCACGTCCGTACTTCTTCTTCACCGGCCACAGGAGCCGGCGCGCCTTGTCGAGGTTGCCGTTGTCGGGCCAGCTGTTCAGCGGGGCGAAGCGCTGCATCCCGGCTCCCGCGCCACCGCGCCCGTCATGGGTGCGGTACGTGCCGGCGCTGTGCCACGCCATCCGGATGAAGAACGGCCCGTAGTGGCCGAAGTCCGCCGGCCACCACTCCTGCGATGTCGTCATGACCTGCTCGATGTCGGCGCGCAGAGCGTTCAGGTCGACGGTCTTGAACGCGGCCGCGTAGTCGAAGTCGGCGTCCATCGGATTCGCCACGTCAGAGTGCTTGCGGAGGATCTTCAGGTTCAGTTGGTTCGGCCACCAGTCACGGTTGCTCCCACCCTCGGCGGGATACGCGCGGCGCTGTGACGCGACCGGGCACTGCCGCTCCGGATCCTCCGGCTCGTTCATCTCGCGGACAACGGCATCGGGGTGCTGGTCAGACATCAAAGATCCTTCCGAGGTCGGTAACGGTAATCAGGAGCTTTTGCTGGTGGCGTGCTCGTTGCTGATGGAGATGTCGTTGCAGGTGGCGCAGATGCCCCACCACGTCACCTCGGCCTGCTCAATGACGAAGCCGTTCGCGTTGCTGGGTTCGAGACACGGCGCCGCGCCCACGACGCAGTCGATGTCGCTGACCGAGCCGCATTGCCGGCAGACGGCGTGGTGGTGGTTGTCGGCGGTGCGGGTCTCGTAGCGCGCGGGTGAGCCAGCAGGCTCGATGCGCCTGACCAGACCGACCTCGGTGAATGCGTTAAGCACCTCATAGACCGCGGCACTTGAGAGCGCGCCGAGATGCTCCCTGGCCGCGGTAGCGATCTCGTCCGCCGGTGCGTGTGGCTGAGTGGCGACCGCCGAGAGCACCGCGAGGCGAGCCGCGGTCACCCTCAACCCGTAGTCACGCAGCAGCGCCGTCGGGTCGGTGATCGGCTGCGACACGTGACTCAGCTAACCCGTTGATCTGGAATGAGTCAAGTTCTGGAGTTAGTCCAGATCAGCTATTTGTGAGCGAGTGCAGCAAGCAGCCACGCGCCGTGCGGGATCCACTGCTCGGTCCACCGCCACGACTGCGACGGGTCGGTCTCCTCCGCCTGCTTGAAGTCGATGTCGTCCTCGTCGAACTCGCCAGCGGTGATGCCGTTGCAGACACCCCCTGGCGCGTTCCATTTGTCGAGGTCGTAGCGCGGGTTGCTGTGTCCGTGGCCCTGCATCATGCAGGCATCGAACGGATTGAGACCAAAGATCCAGTCGAGCGCGGCTTGCGCGTAGCGCCAAAGTGCGGCGCTGAACTCCGCGTCGTCCGCGAAGACATGTGAACCCCATCGGGCAGCGCACGCCAGCGATCCGAGTCGCGCGTTCTCACCTTGCCACCAGTAGCCGCTCTCGTTCTTGTGCGCCATAAAGAACTGCACGCGATCCTGCACACCAGGCACCAGCACGTACTGCCGCGGGTAGCCGAACGGATTACCGTCGCCGATCGCGCTGACCGCGAGCTCGTGCTCCAAGCCGCGACGCACTGCCAGCCGGGCGGCGTCGACCTGCGAGGTCGCACCCGTCGATGCGAATACCTCCATGTAGCGCAGCAACACTGCGTAGGGCATGCCCGCCTCGGCGGCGTGAACATAGCTGCGTGCCTTAGCGTCGTCCATCCAGAACCAGCCGTCGGGGTGCTGGCGAGCGAGGAGCTTCGCAGCGCGCAGGTGTGCAGCATCTTCGTGACTCGGGTTACCTGTGACCGCGAAGAGTTCGACGGCCGCTAGCAAGGCGCAGTAATCATCGATCATGTTTTCGGTGCCGTCGTCGAGGTACTCGGTGTTGTGCTCCTCGAGGTGCGCGAATCCTCGCTCTGCTGCTTCGAGGTAACGCGACCGGGTGAAATTGCCGTCGCGAGGCATTGTGCTAGCGCGAGCAAGCGCGGCAATCGTGCTGCCACCACCTTGCCGGTAGCCCGACTGATAGGTGTTGAAGCGATGGCCTTCCTGGGTCGCGTAGCTGCAGATGATCCGCTCGTCGACGTCCTTGCTCCAACGATCGAAGACCGTCATGTAGAAGAAGCCAGCCGGATTCTGCATGCGCACCAAAAAGTCAGCGCCGTGCAAGGCTTCGTCGACCAGGCGGTCATCCATCCACAGGTCGGCCTCGTTCAGCCGGGCGCGCGCCTCGATCAGGTTCCAGGCGACCTGCGGTATCTGCTGGGGATTCAGGAAGTTCGCGTACGACAGATGTGACAGGTATTTCGACGTGTCGCCAGAAGCGTCATACCAACCCCCATGGACGTCGACCCGGTCGCTGCTGTCAATCACCGGGCAGTCGCTGTCGGCGATGTCAAAGATGCCCGTGCAGCGCACCGACTTGAGATAGTGCACGAGGTCGGATACGACCTGGCCGTCGAGGATGTTCGCGGCAACCCTGAAGGTCGCGCTCACCAACGGTGGCGCCGCATCGTCCAGCGACAGGAAATAGTGCCCGGGCTCCTGCACGGTCGAAAAATCGGCCTCCCAATAGCGCCAGTCACGCCACTTCATCACGCCGCCCCGACCGAGGAGATCGCCGCTCAGCACCGGCTCGCCGGCACCGACTGCGTAAATGCTGAAACGCCCGCCACTGAATTCAGCGTCGGTTTGCAGCAACGCGAGCTTTGCGTCGTCCGCTGAATATCCGACCTGGTTGTGCAAGAATTTCACGTGTCCTCCGCACCTTTCGTGTCACCGGCCATCATGCACGTACGGGTGGACACCACCGCCAACGGAGGCTGCGAAACGTCGATGTCATATCCGTGCCGCGGCCGCGACACAATCCAGCGAAACCATAGAAATCAGGCGCAACCATAGGCAGGTCTACTCGCAGACCGGAGTCTGAGTCATGTTGTATTTGCTGCGGGCGAGCATTCCCGATCGACCTGGCGCGCTCGGTGCGCTCGCGAGCGCGATCGGCGATGCCGGTGGTGACATCACTGCGGTGGACGTCGTCGAGCGGGGTCTGTCAGCGGCCGTTGACGATGTTCTCGTCGACACTCCTGACGCCGCGTCTGCGGATGCGATCCTTGCCAGGCTCAACGCGCTGCCCGCAATCGTGATCGAAGCCTGGCAGCCGTTCACCGAAGGCGACCAGCTTCGCGACGGGCTCGACATCGTCGATGGGTTGGGCTCGACAGCATCGCGAGCGCTGGCCGCCATCACGCGCATTGCGCCGGCGGTGTTGCGAGCGAGGTGGGTGGTCATCATCGACCAGGTCAACAGTGGCGTCGCCATCACCCAGGCAAGCGCTGGGGCACCATGGGTTCGCTGGTCGGCGCTGCCTTGGTTTCCGTTAGCAGCCGCGGGCGTTGTCGACGCCGATCCGGCCTGGCTCCCCCACGACTGGGGCGGCGACCCGCAGCTTGCCGCCGCACCCGTAGGCGATTCCCGGATGGCACTGCTCGCCGTCCGGCCTACCGGCCCGCGCTTTCGACCGGCCGAGATCGCGAAACTGGCCAACCTGGCGGCGATTGCCGCGCTGGCCGCACACTCGACTCTTCCTTCAGGTATCGCGGACTCGAGCCGGAGTCGGGCCGACGCTCGCGGGTAACGCGCACGTTAGGGCTGAAAGCGGTAGCCCATCCCGGGCTCGGTCATCAGGTAGCGCGGCCGTGCAGGGTCGGGCTCGAGCTTGCGCCTGAGCTGGTTCATGAACTGCCGCAAGTAGTGGCTCTGGTCGCCGATGTCGACCCGATCGATCGACCGCAACATCTCGCGCTGAGTGACGAGTCGCCCCGGGTTCCTGATCAAGACCTCGAGCAGTTGCCACTCCGTCGGCGTCAATCGGATGTCCGGCGGGCTGCTGTTTGCGACCCGCGCGCTCAGCCGGCGCCCCGGTAGTTCGACTTTGACGTCGCCAATGACTGCCCGCACCTCCTCGCTGCCCGTAGGCGCGCGCCGAGTCACGGCCCGTAACCGGGCGAGCAACTCGTCGACGTTGAACGGCTTCGTGACGTAGTCGTCGGCGCCCGCGTCGAGTGCGTCGACCTTGGAAACACCCTGACTGCGGCCCGACAGGACAACAATCGGAACCCTGCTCCAGCCACGCAGCCCGCGGATCACGTCGAGGCCGTCGAGATCGGGCAGCCCGAGATCAAGCACAACGATGTCGGGTGACGATTGCGCGGCGGCCGCGAGAGCCTGCTTGCCACTCGTCGCGACTACGACGTCGTACGACCGAGCTTTGAGCGTGATGCTGAGGGCACGCAGGATTTGCGGCTCATCGTCAACGACAAGGACCCTGGTCATCCTGTTCATGGCGTTGATGGCGTCAGTGGTGCGGCCTCACTTGGGACCGACGAGCTCACCTTCATAGCCAGCACCATCGTGAGACCGCCGCCAGGAGTTTCCTCTGGCGTCAGGGTGTGGCCCAATGCCTGCATCAGCCCCAACGACAGCGCGAGCCCGAGACCGACGCCGGTTGTGTTGTCAGTGTCTCCCAGCCTTTGGAACGGGGTGAACATCCGCTCGCGTTGGAGTTCGGAGATGCCGGGACCTCGGTCGGAAATGCGCAGCTCGACAAAATCCGCGTGCGTGCTCGCCGAGACCCGCGGCGGTATGCCGGGCGGTGAGTAACGCAGGGCATTCGCCGTCAGGTTGGCGATCACCCGTTCGAGCAGGGCCGGGTCCGTCTCGACTTCAGGCAGGGTGTCGGGGATGTCGAGCTCGACGTCACGCGCCGACGGCCCGAGGCTGTCGAGGGCAATCGGCACTGTCTCGTGTAAGGCCACTGACTGCCGCCTGATCGAGACCGCGCCGGCCTGTATGCGGCTCATATCGAGCAGGTTGTCGACGAGCCGGTGCAGCCGGTCGAGGGACTCATCAGCAGTCGCCAGCAACTCGGCACGTTCGCTGTCGGTCCACGCCACGTCGGCACTGCGCAACCCGGTGACCGCCGCCTTGGCCGACGCGAGCGGTGTGCGGAGGTCATGACTGACGGCGTTGAGCAGGGCGGTGCGCATCCGGTCGGCCTCTTCGAGCGGCCTGGCGGCTTCGGCGATCGCTGTCAGTCGTTGCTGCTCGAGCGCGGTGACGGTCTGCGCTGCGAAAGCGCCAAGAACGCGAAGGTCGGACGCCGCAAGGGCACGACCACGCACCGTCAGCGCGAACCGTTCACCAACCGACACCTCGGTGTCGGCCTCGGCGGGCGTTGCACACGGCTGCGCTCCGACCGAGTCGACGACTCTCCATGGCGGCTCGCCAGCGTCACTCGGGGCGTCGCGTTCGAGCAAGGCGACCGAACTGAGCTGGAACGTCTCTCGCACTTGCTCGAGCAACGCCGACACACCCGTCTGGCCCCGCAAGACGCTGCCCGCCAACGTGGCCAGCGTCTCCGACTCGGCAGCAGCGCTCGCGGCCTGCGTTGTGCGCCGAGCAGCGAACTCTACGACCAAGCTGACGGTCGCAGCCACGATGACGAACGCCGCGATCGCAACGATGTTGTTGTGCTCAGCGATCGTGAACCTGTACAGCGGTGGCGTGAAGTAATAGTTGATCAGCAAGCTGGCCACGACGGCCGTGGCGAGCGCGGAGTAAAGGCCGCCGACGAGTGCAACCGCGACAACGGCCACGAGGTACGTCAGTAGGTCGCTCGATAGGTTGAAGTTGCTCCGCGTGTTGACAAGTACCAGCGTCAGCAGCGGAAGAAGCACAGCGCCGAGCACTGCACCAGCGATTCGACGTCGGGTGGTGAGACCGCGAGGCAACGACGGACCGACGTGCCGGCGTCCGGCCTGATCGTGCATCACGGTATGGACGTCAAGGTCTCCCGACATCCGCGTCGTCGTCGAGCCAATCCCCACGCCGCCGTTGAGCAACGCGCCGAGCCGCGATCGACGTGACGCACCAAGCACGAGTTGCGTGACGTTCTCCGCATGCGCGAACGCGATCAGCGTTGCAGAGATGTCGTCGCCGACGACTTGGTGATACGTGCCGCCGAGCGACTCGACGAGCAACCGTTGCGCGGCAAGCATCGCCGGGTTGGCGCCGGTGAGCCCGTCTGACGGCGCAACGTGCAACGCAAGCAGATCAGCACCACTGCGTGCGGCGATTCGGGCCGCGCGGCGGATCAGCGTTTCGCCCTCAGGGCCGCCGGTAATCGCCACGAGCACGCGCTCTCGTGTTTCCCAGGTCTCGGCAATCTGGTGTTCGTGCCGGTAGTGCTGCAGCGCGTCGTCGACTTTGTCGGCCACCCACAACAGTGCGAGTTCGCGCAGCGCAGTGAGGTTGCCAATCCGGAAGTAGTGCCCGAGTGCAGCGTCGACTTTGTCTGGGCCATAGATGTTGCCGTGCGCCATGCGCCGACGCAGCGCCTCAGGCGAGAGGTCAACCACATCAACCTGGTCGGCCGATCGGACAACCGAGTCGGGAATGGTCTCGCGTTGCGGCACGCCGGTGATCTTTTCGACGACGTCGTTGAGTGACTCCAGATGCTGGATGTTCACTGTCGACAACACGGTGATTCCAGCGGCGAGCAACTCCTCGACGTCCTGCCATCGCTTTTCGTTTCGCGAACCCGGCACGTTGGTGTGTGCCAGTTCGTCGACAAGGACGACCTTGGGATGCCGAGCAAGGATCGCGTCGACGTCCATCTCGGCGAAGTCGCTGCCGCGATAGCTGATGGTCTGCCGCGGAATGATCTCGAGGTTCCCGATCGCCTCTGCGGTGTGCTGTCGACCGTGAGTCTCGACGAGACCGACGACAACGTCGGTGCCACGCTCTGCCCGGCGATGGCCCTCGCCGAGCATTGCATAGGTCTTGCCAACGCCGGGGGCCGCGCCGAGGTAGATGCGCAACGTTCCTCGCGCACCTGACATCGAAGCCACCTCCAACCGAAATGCTAAATCTGCTACGTCGTACCGGAGACCTTGTCCAGCGCAAGATTGAGTTGCAGTACGTCGACGCCCGGGCTGCCCATGAAGCCCCACGTTCTGCCGACGGTGTATTTGCTGATCAGCTTGTGCACTTGGCCGACGCTGATGCCGCGCGCCTTCGCCACGCGCGGCGCCTGCAGATTCGCATAGGCCACTGATACATCGGGGTCGAGGCCACTCGCGCTCGCCGTCACCGCGTCGGCTGGCACCGGGTTGCCGGTGGCCTTGCCCGGGCCGTGCACCGGGACGATTACGCCGATCCGGTAGTCGACACCGAAGGTCGCACACGTCACCGCGACGCCGTCGTAGGTGGCGATGAACGGCTTGGCGGGGCACTCCTGGTTGACCGACACCACGCTCTTGATTGGGCCGGTCAGGCCGGTCTCATGGATGACCGAGAGCACCGCGCCGACGCCGTCGCTCGTGCAGTAAGGCCGTTGTCCGTCGACACCTTCGAGTTGGCCGACCGCCAAGCTGCGCGAGCAGACCTGGGTGAGCAAGCTCTGCTTGCCCGTGTCCTTTGCGTTGCTCGGATCAGGCAGCGTGTCGATGATGCTCTCCGGCCCAAGGTTGCTGCCCGCGCTGGCGGTGGGGTCGTAACCGGCACCAGCGTCCGAAGGCCTGGTCTGGAAGTACTTCGTGATCGGGTTGCCCTTGGCGTCGGTGAAGCTCTGGCCGAGCAACGACGATCCGACAACACTTCCGTTGGCCTTGACGAGTGAGCCGTCGGCGTGACTCTTCAATCCGGGCAGCTGAGCGATGACGAGAATCACTAACGGGTAAGCCAGCCCGGTGACCACCGTGAGGACGACCAACGCGCGCAGCGCTGCAATATGCTGGCGTACCGACGCTGGAAGGTTGTTGAACATGCGGTTCACCGGATTCCGGGGAGGAACTGGATGATGAGGTCGATGACTTTGATCCCGACGAACGGCAGCACGATCCCACCGACCCCGTAGACGTAGAGGTTGCGACGCAACATCGCGGATGCGCTGCTCGGGCGGTAGCGCACGCCGCGCAACGCCAACGGGATCAGGGCCACGATGATCAGTGCGTTGAAGATGACCGCCGACAGGATTGCCGACTGCGGTGAATGCAATCGCATGATGTTGAGCTTGTCGAGGCCCGGGTAAACGGCCGCAAACATCGCCGGGATGATCGCGAAGAATTTCGCGATGTCGTTCGCGATCGAGAACGTCGTTAGAGCACCGCGTGTAATGAGCAGCTGCTTACCGATTTCGACGATCTCGATGAGCTTGGTCGGGTTGGAGTCGAGGTCGACCATGTTGCCGGCCTCTTTGGCCGCCGACGTGCCGGTGTTCATGGCGACACCGACGTCGGCTTGGGCAAGTGCGGGCGCGTCGTTGGTGCCGTCGCCTGTCATCGCGACGAGCTTGCCGCCGGCCTGCTCTTTCTTGATCAGGGCCATCTTGTCTTCCGGTGTGGCCTCGGCGAGGAAGTCGTCAACGCCCGCTTCCTCGGCGATCGCCCGTGCCGTCAGCGGGTTGTCACCAGTGATCATCACCGTGCGAATGCCCATCGCGCGCAGTTCGTCGAACCGCTCGCGCATGCCTTGCTTCACGACGTCCTTCAGGTGAATGACACCCAGTGCGCGAGCCCCCTGGCTGTCGTGGACAGCGACGACCAGCGGAGTGCCGCCAGCGGCCGAGATGCCGTCGACGAGTGGTCCAAGCTCGGGCGGGACCGAACCGCCCGCTGCGCGAATCCATTCGACGACCGAGCTCGCTGCACCCTTACGAACCTCACGCGTCGTGCCGTTCTCTGCGAGGTCGGCGCCACTCATGCGGGTTTGGGCAGTGAATGGGACGAAGGTGGCGTGTGTCAGTTCGCCAGGGTGCCGCTCGCGTAGTCCGTATCGCTCTTTAGCCAGGACGACGACAGAGCGACCCTCGGGCGTCTCGTCGGTCAGGCTCGACAGTTGAGCCGCGTCGGCGAGCTCGGAGTCGGTCACACCCGGCATCGGCAAGAACTCCGACGCCTGCCGGTTGCCGAGCGTGATCGTTCCGGTCTTGTCGAGCAGCAGCGTGTTCACGTCGCCCGCGGCTTCGACGGCTCGACCGGACATCGCCAGCACATTGCGCTGGACGAGTCGGTCCATGCCCGCAATGCCAATGGCCGACAGCAGCGCGCCGATTGTCGTCGGGATCAGGCAGACCAGCAATGAAACGAGCACGATGCCTGTCACGCCGTTGTTTGTCAGTGCGCTCGTGTTGAGCACACCCGGCTGTTGGGCCTTGGAGAAGATGGCCAGCGGCTGCAGGGTCGCCACTGCGAGCACGAAGATGATCGTGAGCGACGCAAGCAGGATGTTCAGCGCGATCTCGTTCGGCGTCTTCTGCCGGCTCGCGCCTTCGACGAGCGCGATCATCCGGTCGATGAAGCTCTCACCCGGCCTTTGCGTGATCACGACCACGATCTGGTCGGAGAGAACCTTGGTGCCACCGGTTACCGATGACCGGTCTCCGCCCGACTCGCGGATCACCGGCGCGGACTCGCCCGTGATGGCCGACTCATCGACACTCGCAATGCCTTCGATGACGTCGCCGTCGCCCGGAATCGTCTCGCCTGCTTCGACCACGACGAAGTCGCCTTGCTGAAGCTGGCTTGCAACGACCTCTTGGATGCTGCGCGCGTCGATCGTCACGCCGGGCTTCCAGTCGCTGATGCGGCGGGCCATCGTGGTGGTTCGGGCACGTCGCAACGTCTCCGCTTGCGCCTTGCCACGGCCTTCGGCCACTGCCTCGGCGAGGTTGGCAAACAACACGGTGAGCCACAGCCAGATGGTGGTGATGATGGCAAACGCGGTGTGGTCACGGATCGCCAACCAGGTGGTGAACACCGAGCCGATTTCGACAATGAACATGACCGGGTTCTTGCAGAGCGTGGCCGGGTTGAGCTTGCGGAATGCGTCAGGCGCCGAACGCCACAGTTGGTGTGGGTCGAGTAGGCCGCCCTGCACCCGATTCGTCAATGACGCCGGGATAGGTGGGGTGAGCGCAGTCGACATCATCAGTGCAGACCTTCCGCGAACGGGCCGAGCGCGAGTGCTGGCAGGTAAGTAAGAGCGACGACGATCAGCACCACGCCGACGACCATGCCGATAAACAGGGGTCGGTGTGTTGGCAGCGTGCCCTCCGACACCGGAACAGGTTGTTGTCTGGCCAGTGACGCCGCCAACCCAAGGACGAAGATCATCGGGATGAAGCGCGCACCGAGCATCACGATGCCGAGCACGGTGTTGTACCAGTTCGTATTCACACCGATGCCGGCAAACGCAGAGCCGTTGTTGTTGGCGGTCGAGGTGAATGCGTACAGCACCTCTGAAAGCCCGTGCGCGCCAGTGTTCTCCATAGCCGCACGTTCGCCGGGTAACGCCATGGCCACGGCAGTGCCGATAAGCACGAACGCGGGCGTCGTTAAGAAGTACAGAGAGGAGAACTTCATCTCGCGGGCTGCAATCTTCTTGCCCAGATACTCCGGTGTTCGCCCGACCATCAAGCCGCCGACGAATACGGTGATGACCGCAAGTACGAGGATGCCGTACAGGCCGCTGCCAGTGCCACCGGGAGCGACCTCACCCAGTTGCATATCGACGAGCGTGATCGCGCCCCCGAAGCTGGTATACGAATCGTGCCACGAGTCGACCGCGCCCGTTGACGTCAACGTCGTGGCCGACGCGAACGTCGCAGAGTCGAGCACGCCAAACCGCGTCTCGGTTCCTTCCGTTGCGGCTCCCACCGCTGTCGGCACGCTGCCGTGGTGGATGCCTTGTGCGACGTTGAGGCCAACCACGCTCAGGATCGAGAGCACGGCCATGACGGCGACGATCGCCAATCCCTGACGCTTGTCGCCGATCATGCGACCAAACGTGCGCGGCAGTGAGAACGCGATGACCAACAAGAAGTAGATCTGGAACCAGTTGGTCCAGTTGGTCGGGTTCTCGAACGGGTGCGCGGAGTTCGCGTTGTAAGGGCCGCCGCCGTTTGTACCGATCTGCTTGATGGCCTCTTGAGAAGCGATCGGGCCGCCGGTGATCGACTGGTGATTGCCCGCGATGGTGTTCACGACGTGGGTCGCGTGGAAGTTGTCGATCGCCCCACCGGCAATGAGGATGACGGCAAACACGATCGACATCGGCAACAGGATGCGCGTGACCGTGCGGATCAGGTCGACCCAGAAGTTGCCCAGCTGATCGGTACGCGACCGCGCGAAGCCCCGCACGAGTGCGATGGCGACGCAGATACCAACCGCAGCGGAGGCGAAGTTCTGTACGGCGAGTCCAGCCATCTGCGCCGTGTAGCCCAGTGTCGATTCGCCGGAGTATGACTGCCAGTTGGTGTTTGTGGTGAAGCTCGCAGCAGTGTTGAACGACTGACCTTGCTCCATGCCCTTGTAGCCGAGGCTAAAGGGCAGGTGGTGTTGCGCACGCAGCATCACGTACAAGCCGAGCACTGACAGCAGTGAAAAGGCCAGCAAGCTGCGCAGGTAGGTCGACCACTTCTGGTCCGCGTCCGGGTTCACCCCGATCGCTCGGTAGATAACGCGCTCGGCACGCCAGTGGGTCTTGCCCATGAAGACGCGCGCCATGTAGTCGCCGAGCGGGCGGTAAGACAGCGCGATCGCGATGACGAGTGAGACGAGGAAGAGAATCCCTGCGAGGGTCCCATTCATTTAGAAGCGCTCCGGCATCAACAAGGCGATGACCAGGTAGATCGTGACGCCGATGGCGAGGATCAGCCCAATGAGATTTTCGGCGCTCACAGTTTCTCGGCCCCCCGCGCGATGAGCGCAAAGATTGCGAAGACCGCGAGCGTCAGCAGAATGAAAAACAGGTCACGCATGGAGATCTCCCTGAAGTGCAGAAGTTGAGCGCCTGGCAAGTTGGTGTCGTTCGATATCGAGATGCCGAGCGAGCGCCATGGCAAATCCGATAGCGACGAGAACGCCGATCCGAACGACGTCCTCGCGACCGGCCCAGCCGAGCTGGCCGTCGGTATGAACGTCGAGACCGTTGAGCATCAACCATCCGCACAGCGCGACGAGCGGGCTCGTCGACGGACGGCACCACCAGCAGACCAAGCCGACGGCGATCGCCATGACCGCGAGCTGGGGACCCCAGTGCACATCCCTGCCGGGCACGTCCTTGCCGGCGGCGGCGATCGCCACAGCTACGCCGAGGGTCACCCCGAAGGCCACGACGCCGACGAACGCGTCGGGCAGGCGCGGATCCGCCGCACTGACTGGCCGGCGGTGGATCGCAAAGACGCGAGAGCGGCTGTGGGTCAAAGGCAGCACCGCGAGCTCCTTTCGAATCGATGCCGAACACGGCAACAGATTCAGTGAAGCTCTGCTCCCAGCGGGCAGCGCGCTTCTTGATGGAACCCTGACGCCGGCGCACAAAACCCTGACGCGTTCCTGACGCATCTGGGTCCAACCGCGGCCGCCGACCGGTAGCGTCCGAACCATCAGAGCCCTCGACCGTCGCCCCAACGCGGACCCGTCCCCTGGCGTGGTTGCCGCGGTTGTCGGTGCGCTGGCAGCCCTCTTCGTCGCGGCGCGCGACATCAGCCACGGCGGCCATCTCGGATCATTCGCGCTGGCGAGCAATGTCTTCGTGCACCCGGGTGCCAGCGCCGATCTGCCGGTACACACCGGCACCAACGGGTACGACGGACAGTTCTATTACCGGCTCGCACTGAACCCGCTGACCCACCAGGTGACGGCCTTCCACATCACGCTGGACAACCCGCCGTACCGCCAGCAGCGAGTCGGCTTGCCCGCGACCGCATGGGCGATCCACGAAGCGTTCCGCGCCCCGACGTCCCTCGCCCTTGTGCTTGTGAATGCTTTTGCAGTCGTCGTCGTTGGCTGGGCCGGGGCGACATGGGCGCGTCAGTACGGACGTTCGACCTGGTGGGGCGTCGCAGTCGCAGCATCGCCGGCGTTGGTCATGGCCCTGGCGCGCGATCTCACAGAGCCGCTCGCAACTGCAGCGTTGATTGTCGGGTTGCTGTCGTGGACGAGGGGACGGCGATGGGTGGCGTCCCTTGCCTTCACCGCCGCCGTTCTCTGCCGGGAAACGGTGCTCGTGGTGTTGCTTGGCATGGGCGTGTGGTGTCTCGTGCAATTCCTGCGCGGCGGTGGTCGCGGCGTCCGGCGCACGAGTGCGACGCAGATCCTTGCGCTGTGTGTGCCAGCGGCAGTCGAGATCGGTTGGCAGCTGCACGTGAAAGAAGTGTGGGGCGGCAACAAGCTCCCGACGTTGTCGGGAAATGGGCAAGTCGGATTCGGCTTTCTGAAACCGGTGCGATCGTTCTTCTTCGATGCCAGCGACATCGGGTTGTCGCATCAGGGAATCCTCGATGGCATCTGGCTGCTCGAGCGCTTCTTGCTAGTCGGGCTGTTGATCGTGGTAGCGACCGGGTTGCTGCGATCTGCAGCGCCCCCGGAGCTTCGGCTTGGTTGGGTGTTCGCCGCGCTGCTCGGGCTAAGTGTGGCGTGGAACCAAGACGTCGAGTTCGTGCGAGCGGCCAACGAAGCGATCGTGGTCGGGCAGTTGCTACTACTCGCGCGCAAGGACCGAGTGGCCGGCCTCGCGGTGACGGGCATTGCAGGGTGGTCCGTACTCGTAGCGGCCGTCTACGCAGCTGCGCTGTAGCGGGCGGCGAGCCGAGCTACGGGGAGGCGGGGCCGCCCGCGCGGACAAGTGTGCCGTCCTTGGGCGAGCGGCAGTCGAACGTATGCGCGCCTATGAAACACACGCTGCCGGCGTTGTCGCCGTACGCCCCGGCGTTGTCGATCGGCGCACCCGCCTCGGTCCAGCGAACTGCGCCAGTGGAGACGTCGAGCACGGTGTAGACGGCGCCGCCGGTATCAGCCTCGGGCAGACCGGTCGGAGTCCAATGACGGATCGGGCCTTCCAGGTAGGTGCCGTTCCCCATCTCGGGGATCACGACGACGTCGGTGTTGACGGGCACCGCAAGCAGTTGCGGATCTCCCCGCGGGTAGGTGGGCGTCGTCCAGATTGCCACGCCCGTGGCTAGGTCGAGCCGCTGCGTGACGACATCCGACTGTGTCACGTCGGCCGAAGGACAGCTGAAGGTCGCTGCCACCACGTCAGCGTCCGCGGCGAGGTCTGTCAAACCGCCGTCCCCTGGCGCGAGGCTCGGACATTGCGGTGGCGCAGTGGCAGTCCACGCCGGGACGCCGGTGCGCGCGTGCACGGCGACCGCGTTGCCCGTCGATTCGAAGATGACAAGGCCGGGCATCGCCACAAGAGCAGGCGATTGGACGTTGCCGGGCACCGTCGCGCGCCACAGCGGTGTACCGGTCGCGAGGTCAACGACGTCGAGGTATTCAGTCGCCGCGTAGATCGGGCGCTTGCCGACGTCGTGCCCTACCGCGATCGCCACGACGCCACCACCGACGGCGAACTCCAGCAAGTCGGACTCGGTGGCGTCCTTGTACGCCCATGCTTCCCTGCCGCTCTTAGCATCGGTCGCTGCAAGTGTCGGGCTGCCGCCGTACTTGGGATAAGTGACGGTCAGGCGCAGCGCCCCGACCGTGACCGGACCACGACTGGCAAAGAACTGACCCGGTGCTGGGTTCTTCGCGAGCGCGGCGACGTTCGCACCTTGCAGCTTGGTGATAACGGGAGGGCCGGACGGCGCCGGCGTCGGCGTTGAGTTCGTCGCGCTGGCGCGACAGCCAGAGACCGCAACGCAGCCGCAGAGCACCGCGCAGGCGACGATCATCACCGGCAGAGCGCGACGTAGCGTCATCACACCGCCAGTCTCACGCTATTCACGCCGCTTCGACGGCGTCCATCCCAACACGGTTCCGGGCAATCAGCCACCAGATTGCCATCGTCGCCGCCGCGAGTACGAGGCTGAAAGGCAACAACGTCCAAGCCCCGGTTCCTTGCCCGAGAGTGCCCGCCAACCAGGGCAGGGCGGATCCGCCGATCACTGACCCTGCGTTCATGACGCCGATGGCTGTGGGCACGAGCCGTGCAGGCGTCACGTTGGGCACCATCGCCATGGCAGTCGGGAAGATCGGGCCGAGGAAAAAGCCAAGCAGCACGAACCCGGGAATGCTCGCTGCACCTGGCAGCGCCCAGGTCAGCGCCGCGACGACCGTGACGCCGACCAGGCAGCCGAACGCCATGTTCACGGCAGTAGCGCCGATCCTGTTCGCGAACGGGCTGATCAGGAATCGGCCCAGGGTGAGCCCCAACCAGTAGCCGCTGACGACGTAGCCCGCGAGCACGCGATGTTCGCCGCGCGCTTGGACCAAGTAACTGAAACCCCAGTTGCCCATGCTGATCTCAAGACCGACGTAGACAGCGAGCAGCGCCGCGCCGAGCAAGACGGCTCGCTCTCGCAGTGCTGACGACAAGAGTCCACGGTGTCGTTGCTCCGGGTTGTGATTCGCAGGGGGTGCGGGAGCAGCATTCTCGTGCCGTGGATAGGTCGCCCAAATCGCAACCACAAACGGCACCTCGGCGGCGGCAAGAACGAACCACACCGCTCTCCACGATGCGAATCCGAGGATCCACGTGGCAAGCAGTGGCCCCAAGAGGGCACCGACGCCGAAGAATGCGTGCAGCCTGTTGGTTAGTGCGGTCGAGTTCGGAAGGGCCACGACGTAGGCCTGGAAGCCCGACTCGGCGACGCCTGCCCCGAAGCCGGTGACGATTGCGACCAGCACGAACGCGACGAACGGCGGTCGGGTAGATATGTAGAAGCCGACCGCCGCGGTCAGGGTCGCGCCGATGACCAGCGCCACCCGCATGCCCAGGCGGTGCACCATCGGCCCAGCGAGCAGACTCGCCAGCACGAAGCCGACGGACCCGGTGAAGAACGTCGCGCCAATGGCTGTCTTGCTCACCGCGTAATCGCTGATCTGGGCCGGTAGCAGTACACCGGTAGCGCCCGCGTTCACGCCGACGAGAACAAACGCCGCGAAGGCGACCGTGACCGGCGTCCGTTCACTATCTCGAAGGGCGGACATGCGCCCTCCAGACGGGCCGCTGGACAACTACTAGAATTGGATCATGGTTGGAGCCGACATTTACAAGCCGGAGCAGTGGTCTGATTTCTTTATTCTGGTCGGAACCGGCGCAGTCACGCTCACCGGCTTGGTGTTCGTGGCGATGGCACTCAACCTCAAAGTAATCGCTGTTGACGCAACACATCGGTATCGGGCCATTAACACGCTCACGGGTCTGGCACTCGTCTTCATGCGCTGTGCGCTTGTACTTATGGGAGCCCAAAACCATCGCTCAATCGGCGCAGAACTGTTCGTCGTGTCTGGTCTGTCGCTCGGAATTTTCTTCAGGGGCTACACCAAAGCGATGAAGATGAGCAACGGTCTAAGACTCTCTCGCATCGTTGGCGGAAGCCTCGTTCATGGCACTGAGATGGTCGGCGCCGCTGTGTTCTTTTTTGGGCATCTCCCGGGTCTCTATGTTGCAGCGATAGCGATGGTGGCCAACACTTGCTACATGATTACGGCAGCTTGGTTACTCGTCATCGGGATTGCCGATCAAGCGACTGAGCAGCCGATTCACTAAGAGGAGGAGCACGATGCGCGACCAGCCACCGTTTCGCGCCGACCATGTCGGCAGCCTGTTGCGGCCGAAGAATCTGCTACAGGCCCGGGAAGAGCATGCGGCCGGTCGCCTAGGGGACGACGAGCTGCGCGCGATCGAGGACGAAGCCATCCGTGACGTCGTGGCGATGCAGGAGAGCGTGGGATTGCAGTTGGCGACAGACGGCGAGTTCCGGCGCACGTCGTGGCACATGGACTTCATCTACTCGCTCGGTGGCATCTCGCGTACAGACGAAAAGATCACCGTGCACTTCGAGAACGAGGCGGGCAATCTCGACTTCGAGTCGGCGGCGCTCAAGGTGCACGACCGCGTTCAGCTCGACCACACCATCTTCGCCGACGCATTCTCGTTCTTAAAGCAACAGGTCACGACGGCCACTCCTAAGCTGACGATTCCGTCGCCGAGCATGGTGCACTACCGCGGTGGCCCGGCGGCCATCGACCGCACCGTCTACCCCGACATCGAGATGTTCTGGGCCGACCTAGTTGCGGCCTACGCCGAAGAGGTACGGCGGCTCGGCGAGATAGGCGTCACCTACCTGCAGCTTGATGACACCAGCCTGGCCTACCTCAACGATCCTCGGCAGCGAGAAATGATGGCGGCTGCGGGGGCGGACTCCGAGCACCTGCACGAGCGATACATCCGCAACATCAATGCGGTGCTCGAACACAAGCCCGCAGACATGCGGGTCACGACCCATATGTGTCGCGGCAACTACCGGTCGTCGTGGACCGCGTCGGGCGGGTACGACTTCGTCGCGGAAGCGCTGTTCGGCCAGCTTGGCGTCGACGGGTTCTTCCTCGAGTACGACGACCCGCGGTCGGGCGACTTTTCCCCGCTCCGTTTCGTACCGCCCGGCAAGATGGTCGTTCTCGGGCTGGTGACGACCAAGCGCGGCGCGTTGGAGAGCAAGGACGACCTCAAGCGCCGCATCGACGAAGCGAGCCAGTACGTGCCGCTCGAGCAGATCTGCCTCTCCCCGCAGTGCGGGTTCTCTTCGACCGTTGAGGGCAATGCCCTGACCTACGACGAAGAGGTCGCCAAGCTGACACTCGTGGTCGAGACCGCGCAAGAGGTCTGGGGCTGAGTCGGTACGCCGCGCTGGAGCGGGTGACGGGAATCGAACCCGCACTGTCAGCTTGGGAAGCTGATGTTCTGCCATTGAACTACACCCGCGGGTGCCGACAGGCCCAGCAAATCAGCTCTGGCGACGGCCACACTCTACCGACGCGGGCAGGTCCTTATTCACCCCGGCGTTGGGCGAACGTGGAGGGCAGCGGGCCAAGGTACTGGAAGACAGTCAGCGACGAGTTGTCTCGCATGAGCGCGCTATACAAGTGGCGGGTGACGCCATCAGCGTCCGCGATTGACATGTGAACGGGCGGGAAGCCGGTCGACTCGAGGCCGATGAAGGTCGTCGTACCGTCTGCCGGGCCGCCAACGAAGTACGCCTCGACGAGTTCCAGATCGAGCTGAGTTGTGGTCATACCGCATCGTCGGCGATGACCAAGATCCTCCGAACCCGCAACGGTCCTGTCCCCTAGGGACCAAGGGCCTCTTCGCCGGTGAACAGGCACGTAGGGCCACAACCCCCTGTTGAGGGCATGACCTTAGGTGCGGCAGGGGACTCCCGATAAGAGAACATGTCGATGGCACCTAAAGAGAGCCCACGCGATCTGCGAATTGGCGTCGGTCGATCGACCGTCGTTTCGCTGGCAGGCTCAGCCGCCTTCGTGATCTTCGGCATTGCCTTGATCGCCGGCCCGCGCGGCGGTGGCGGCGCAAAGGCCGTTGGGGTGCTGACAGTGGTCATCTTCGGGTGCTTTTTCTTTCTTGGTGTGCGGATGCTCCAAGCCGGAGGCCTATACGTCCTGACAGCGGCCGGAATCCTCTTTCCCTATCGAAAGTGGCCGATGCTGCCGTGGTCCGACGTTCAAGCGATCAGGATCATCAAGCGGCGCGGTCATCGATATCTCGCCATCGACGCGCGTGACACTGACGCGAGATTGCGGCACATGAAGTCCGGGAAACGCGGAGTGCGTACGAATCTGCGCACCGGACTCGGGCTGGTCACGATCCCCGAGCAGCTTTCGCCGACGTCCCTCGAGGAGCTTCAGACAGAGATCGAGCGCCGTCGAGCAACCGGTGGCACGGCGGCAATACCTATGAACCAGGGCGCGACAATGGACCGCGGCGCGACGATCCTTCCGGGGGCTGCGGCGTCGGTACCGCGGGCCAATGCGGGCGGGACACCGGCGACCATGCGAACACTTCGCAACGTTGCCGTCGTCAACGCCCTGATGCTGCTCCTGGCAATGCTTCGGTACCACACGCAGACCCCTCGCGTGCTCCTACTCGCCGACGCTGTGGCCCTATTAGTCGGAGCGGCTGCGGTGCAACTCGAGCGGATTCTCGCGGGCTCCGCGACCATCGTGGCCGCGGCGATCTTCCTCATGATTCTCAACCTGAGCGCCGGCAAAGGCGTGGCCGTAGCCACCCGAGTGGCTGATCTGTTCCTGCCGGTGTGCGTCCTGCTGATCGCCCTCGCGAACTGGCCTCGACAGCGTCGACCACTCAGGTAAGCCAGTAGCGGTCCGCCGGGCGAACCTTTCGGAGCCACCTACATCAACCATGTAGCAACTGCTAATGCAGTTGGCAGCTGGCCTAAGGAACAGATACACAGTCCGCACACAGCGCCGTGTCACGCAGCCCTAGATTCACGCAGTCCCAGATCTACAGCACGATACGAAGGGACGTCCCATGGCAACCGAACCGATTGTGATCCCCGACGCGACCGCCCAGCCTGCCGAGTACAAGCAGGCGCTGCTCGACCTGATCGGCGAGACCGACCCCATCGCCACTCTCGGATCGACGGTCGAGAAGTGGCGCGCCATCACCGGCGGTCTTACGCCCGACCAAGTGACAAACGAGCCAGTCGACGGGGAGTGGTCCGTCGCCCAAATCACCGGCCACCTCTTCGACGTCGACATCGTCTACGGCTTCCGCTGGCGGTTGATGCTGACCGAAAACAACCCGAGCTACCCCGGCTACGACGAGAAGCTCTGGACGCCGATGCCGCGCCCACCGTTCGCCGAACTGCTCGCGGCGTGGGCAGGGCTGCGGGCCACAAACATGCTCGTCCTGCAGGCGAACTGGCCGGCCGAAGCGCAGCGAACAGCGAACCACTCACAGCAGGGTCCCGAGACCTTGGACGAGACCGTGCGCAAGATCGCCGCGCACGACCTGGCCCACCTGAACCAGATGCAGCGCGCGGCCGAAGCGAGCGCCTGATCGGCGTCCGACTCGCTGGTAGCACGCCGCTCGCGGACCGATAGATTGCGCGCGTGCTGCTCTCCGACCGCGACATCAGGGCCGAGCTCGCGGCGGGCCGCGTCGTCCTCGATCCCTACGACCCGATCATGGTCCAGCCGTCCAGTGTCGACGTCCGGATCGACAAGTACTTTCGGGTCTTCGAGAACCACCGCTACCCGCACATCGACCCCGCCGTCGAGCAGCCCGACCTGACGCGGCTCGTCGAGCCCGCCGTCGACGAGCCGTTCATCCTGCACCCAGGGGAGTTCGTGCTGGCCTCGACGTATGAGGTCATTACCTTGCCGGACGACGTTGCTGGACGTCTCGAGGGCAAGTCCAGCCTCGGTCGACTTGGCCTCCTGACCCACAGCACCGCAGGTTGGATCGACCCGGGCTTCTCCGGTCACGTCACCCTGGAGCTGAGCAACGTCGCGACGCTGCCCATCAAGCTGTGGCCCGGGATGAAGATCGGGCAGCTGTGCCTGTTCCGGACCTCGTCGCCGTCCGAGTTCCCGTACGGCAGTTCTGTCTATGGCTCGCGATATCAAGGACAGCGCGGGCCGACGCCGTCCCGGTCGTGGCAGAACTTTCACCGCACCCAGATCTAGGACTCACGCGGAGGTACCGATGGCGATGCGCCTCGGAAACGTCGTCTTCGACAGCGCCGACCCCCACGCGGCGGCGGCGTTCTACACCGAACTCACCGGCTGGCCGATCGTGCGCACCGACGGCGACTGGATCGACTTGCAGACAGACGCGGGCGCGGCGTTCTCGATCCAACTCGCACCCGACCACATCAAACCCGCCTGGCCGGACCCGAGCCGACCGCAGCAGGCCCACGTCGACTTCATCGTCGATGACATGGATGCCGAGCAGGCGCGAGCACTGGCGCTCGGTGCGACGCTGCTCGACGACTCGGCCGACCACCCGACGTTTCGGGTCTTTGCCGATCTCGACGGCCACCCGTTCTGCCTCTGCAGCAGCTAAATCGGCGCTAGTCGAGCTGGTGTTGCATCCAGACATTCGGCTCGACGTAGACCGCATGGTCGTTCTCGACGGACACGTGAACCGGCACCAACGCGCCCGGCACGATCACGTCGCCTGACACGTCGAACGGCAGGCCTGTCCACTCACGCCATTGGGCGAGCGTGCCGGCGATCGTCATCGAGGTCGGCGCGATCTTCACGATCCGCGCGCCGAGTCGCTCGTGCACGCGCAACCACGCGTCGTGGGGCAAGCCGTCCGGACGTCGCTTCGCCACGTAATCGCCGATCGCCGCGGTCGGCTCGAGCGACTTCTGGTTCGGTCGCACCGGCCCGAACAGCGAGCCGAACCCGAGGGCAGCACATCGATCGCGCACGCCGGCCAACAGCGGAGCGCTCAAGCCACTGCCTTGCCGCGCCGGATGAACGCAAGCCTCGAGCAGGGTGGCGGCAGTCGGCGTCCGGCCGTCGTAGGTATCGCGGAACGCCTGCTCGAGGATCGCGTCCCAGCCACGGTCCGGAAGCGACGCGAGGTCGCCGTCCCAGGCGAACGAAGCGGCGACCACAGTGGCGACGAGGTCGTCTCCGTCCAGCGCCGCGAACTGAAGCTCGGGAAACACCATCGGCAGCCTGCTCATCAACCGGGCCACTGGGTCGTGGTACATGAACGTCGGCCATGACTCGGGCATTGCCTCTCGGGCGTCGAGCAAATCAGGTCGCTCCGCCAAGGTGACGATTTCCACCCGGCCACCCTAGTGACTCGTCAGCCCCGATGATCATGGGGAAAAGGGTGGCTTTTGGCGGCCCAAGGCCCCCATTTCCCCATGATCACGCAGAGTTGGGGGCCGGGTTGGGGGCGGGGTTGGGGGCGGGGTTGGGGGCGGGGCTGGGGGCGGGGCTGGGGGCAGGGTTGGGGGCGGGGTTGGGGGCGGGGTTGGGGGCGGGCGGCGGCGGCGGTGTGCCGGGGCCGCGGACTGAGCGCAGCAGCACCTCGGCGACGTCGATCACCACGACGTCCGCTCTCGCCGACCCTTGCGACTGGCGGTCGCGCACCGCGTCACCCAACATGACCCGGCAGTACGGGCACGCCGTCACGACGACGTCCGGATCCAGCGCGAGTGCTTCGTCGATGCGCTCGTGATTGATCCGCTTACCGACCCGCTCCTCCATCCACATCCGAGCACCGCCCGCGCCGCAGCAGAAACCGCGCTCCTTGCAGCGCGGCATTTCCGTCGACGTGAGACCCGGAACTGCCGCGAGCACATCGCGCGGTTGCCCGTACACCTTGTTGTGCCGCCCGAGGTAGCACGGGTCGTGATAGGTCACGGACGAATCAACGGCGGACGTCGTCTGCAACCGGCCTTCGGCCACCAAGGTCGCCAGCAACTCGGTGTGATGCACGACCTCGAAGTCGCCGCCGATCTGCGGGTACTCGCGCGCGATCGTGTTGAAGCAGTGCGGGCACGACGCGACAATCTTGCGCGCGCCGACCGACTGCAGCGTGGCAACGTTTTGCTGCGCGAGCTGCTGGTAGACGAACTCATTGCCCATCCGCCGCGCCGGATCACCGGTGCACGTCTCCAGCGGTCCGAGTACCGCGAACTCGACGCCAGCGGTGTGCAGCAGCTCCGCGACCGCGCGCGTCGATGTGCGAGCGCGGTCGTCCGACGCACCGGCGCAACCAACCCAGAACAAGTACTCGACGTCGTCCGGAATCTGCGAACCTCGACCAACAACGCGGACGTCGAATGGCAGGCCTTCTGTCCACGCCAACCGGGTCGATGCGGGCATGCCCCAGGGGTTGCCGGCATTTTCAAGGTTGCGCATCATGCCGCCGGCCTCGGCCGGAAACGCCGACTCGACCAGGACCTGATGCCGGCGCATGTCCATGATGTGGTCGACGTGTTCGATGTCGACTGGGCATTCCTGCACGCATGCACCACACGATGTGCACGCCCACAGCGCCTCCGGGTCAATGACCCCGCCAGCCTCGAGTGTGCCGACCAGCGGGCGCATCGCGGCCGCGGTTTCGGCGCCCGACAGCAACGCAGGCGCCTTCTCGAACAGATGGTCGCGCAGCTCGGTGATGATGAGCTTCGGGTTCAGTACCTTCCCGGTATTCCAGGCTGGGCACACCGACTGGCATCGTCCGCACTCGGTGCAGGTCGAGAGATCGAGCAGGCCCTTCCAGGTGAGGTCCTCAACCTTGCCGACGCCGAAATTGTCATCATCCAAGGGATTTTCGAAGTCGATCTGGTGGTCGCCGGAATACATCGGCAGCAGCGGCCCGAGCGCATCGGGCTTTCGCGCGAAGTAGATGTTCAGCGGCGCAAACACGATGTGCAGGTGCTTCGAGTAAGTCACGAGAACCAGGAACGACAGGACGACGATCAGCTGCGCGAGGACGAAGAACGTCTCGATGCCGTGGTTGGCCGCACCGAGCGGATGCAACGCGCGCGACACCAGCCACGACGCGAACGACCAGGGGTAGGGCCGGTACGGGAAGTTGCCGGTATTCATCTGGGCGCCGCGGTAGAGCAGCAACGTGGCGATGACCGTGAAAATCATGCCGAGGATCACCCAGGCGGCACGGGTGTGCGAACCGTAGAAGCGCGACGCGCGACCACGCCGCGACTCGCGATTGAGAAACCGAATCTTGGTGAAGACGACAAGAGCGATCAGCACGAAGGTCGCGAACAGGTCTTCGATGAACCCGAGTCCGGCCCAGTCGCCGATACCGAAGTTGGCCTTGAACAGTGCGCCGTACGCCTCGACGATCGTGAGTCCGAGGACGAGGAACGCCCAGAACGTGACCGCATGCGCAAGGCCAGGGATCGTCCAGGCAAGGAGTTTGCGTTGCCCGATGACCTCGGTCACCTCGGCGCCTGGGCCCTTCACTGCGGTGGCCTGATCACCTACGCCAGCTGATCGCCGTCCGACCCGATCTGTAGCTGGTTGCCCCGACCGGATCAGCCGGTACAGCCACCACAGGCGGCGGCCGGTCAGCCCGAACGCGATGACCGTGGCCACCGCACCGATGACGATGCGCAGGGCCATCGGTGCTCCTCATCAGCTAGCCGCAGTCACGTGGCCGCAAATCAAACTGGACGCGAATCAAACTCGCCGAAAATCCCGCCCGCTTGCGGTGATCCTGCAGTTGATGGTGTCAGCTTGTGTACGGATCCGCAGGCGCGGTCGCCGCTGTCGTAAAGGTGGTCACCGTACTCGACACGAGCACGACGCCCCCGCCCAAGATGTCGTCCTCGAGCAGATTGCCGGTGGTCGGATCGAAGATGTACGAGAGCTGTTCCGGCGTGAGGCTGCCGTTGCCGGTGAGCGTTCCGGTGATGGCAACGCCGGAGCGCCCGTTCGCGTCCTTGGCGCCGGATGCGGCAGTGACGCCCGGCAAGTTGACGAGCGCGACGTACACCGCGAGGCGCAGTGTCGGGGATGCGAGCGGGTTCAGCAGCACCTGCTCGGCGTTGACCAAGAACTGCGCGTTGGCATCGGTCGACTTGTAGCCCTCCGATGCGTAGACAGCGGCGAACGCCGTGTTGACGGCCGACTCGAGCGCACCTGGATTGTTGGTCGGGAACGCACTGAAATCGGCGCGGGTCGCAGTGCCTGGGATGACCTTCGAGCCCATGCCCTGCGTGTAGAGCGTCGAGCTGCCGGCGTTGCCGTCGAATACCTGAGTGGTGTTCGCGACGCCCGCGTTGGTGTGCAGGTGGGTGCTGAGGACGCCGAACTGACGGCTGAAGGTCGGCGACGCCGCGGCGGCCGTCGCGGTCGCAGTCAGGCTTGCCATGGTGCCGACCTGGGCTCCGACGCTGTCGGCCACCGACGCGGTACCTCCGAAGACCACGGCGCTGCGCAGCGTCTGCGCGTATTTGAGCAGCTGGCCGGTAGTCCCAGGCGGCAGCACACCGGTCGGCGGCACGAGCAGCAGTGGCGCGTCCTTGGCGGCAAGGTCCGGGCCGGCGGCGAGCGCGTCAGGGAAGTTGGTGCCGGTCGCTATGCCGGCGACATCGGGCGTGTGGAAGAAGGTCTCAGCCACCTGCGCCGCTGTCTCGTAGCGGTCGTCGCCGGAGATCGCGACGGCCGACGGGTCGGCGGCAGCCGCTGGGCCGCCGAGAGCGTAGTGAGAACCGCCAGCGTGCGCAGCGAGGTAGGCGGTGGTCTCTGCCGCTTGCACCTTGCCGTTCGTGAGCAGGATTGCCGCGCCGTCCTCGATCGCCGCCGGACCACCAGCGAGGGCGTCGGGGAAGTTCAACCCCGTCGCCTCGAACACTGTTGTCGGATCGCCGAGCGCGTCCGCAACGGCGACCGCGGTCGCGAATCGGTTGGCACCAGCGATGCGGTGCACCACGAAACCAAGGCCGGTGATCGCGGTCTCGACTGCTGGGCTCACCGCCGACGTACCGCCAAGGATGTAGACCGGCGCACCGGCCGGCAACACCCGGACAATCTCCGCGCGAACGGTGGCGCTCAAGGAGTTGGACGACGTCAAGAGCAGCGGGCCGCCCAGCTTGGCAGCCAGCGGAACGCCGGCCAGCGCATCGGGGTAGGTGTCGGCGCGGGTGAGCACGACGGCCGCGGCGCTGCCGGAGAGCGGGAATTCATCCTGTGACGTCGCGATCGCAGTATCGAACCGGCTGGCGCCAGAGAGTCGCTGCACGTTGCTTGGCAGCGCGGCCGGTAGCAGCGACGGAACCGACGCCGTAGGCGCGGCGCTTGGCGTGTTGGACACCGCGGCCGCCCCGCTCGAGGCCGCAATGAGGCAGCCGCCGGTCACGGTGATCGCGGCAATCCCGCCAGTCAGGCGCCGCAGCAGACGTGGGCTCGACGACATCAATACGACCTCCGAGTAGACCTCGGCGCCCCACTGAGGGACCGCCTCGAGTTCCCGAGGCTAGTGCGCGCCGTCCGGCGAAACTACCCCACCCACCCGCCGCTCTACCGAATCCCGCCCCTCGAAAGCCCATCTCGGGGGCCAGATTTGCACGAACACAGAGTTGAGTCGAACAGGCTCAACTTCGACTTGACATCCGGTGGCCGCCGACTAACATGAGTGGGACAGACTCAAGTTTCGAAGGAGATTTCCCATGGCACGAGCGGTCGGCATCGACCTTGGCACGACGAACTCCGTCGTCGCCGTTCTAGAAGGCGGCGAGCCCACGGTCATCGCGAACGCCGAGGGATCGCGCACCACGCCGTCCGTCGTCGCGTTTGCCAAGAACGGTGAGGTTCTGGTCGGTGAGGTTGCCAAGCGGCAGGCCGTCACCAACGCAGACCGCACAATCCGGTCAGTCAAGCGCCACATCGGCACTGACTGGACCGTCGCGATCGACGGCAAGAACTACACATCGCAGGAGATCAGCGCACGCATCCTGCAAAAGCTGAAGCGCGATGCCGAGGCGTACCTCGGCGAGCAGATCACCGATGCGGTCATCACCGTCCCGGCGTACTTCAATGACTCCCAGCGCGAGGCGACCAAGGAAGCCGGCACCATCGCCGGCCTGAACGTCCTGCGCATCATCAACGAGCCGACGGCGGCCGCACTGGCCTACAGCCTCGACAAGGGTGAGAAGGAGCAGACGATCCTGGTCTTCGACCTCGGTGGTGGCACGTTCGACGTGTCCCTGCTCGAGATCGGCGAAGGCATCGTCGAGGTCAAGTCGACCAGCGGTGACACTCATCTCGGTGGTGACGACTGGGACCAACGCCTCGTCGACTACCTGGTGACGTCATTCAAGAACAGCAACGGCATCGATCTGTCCAAGGACAAGATGGCGCTCCAGCGGCTTCGCGAATCGGCGGAGAAGGCAAAGATCGAGCTCTCGCAGCAGGCAGAGACGACGGTCAACCTGCCCTACATCACCGCGAGCGCCGAAGGCCCGCTGCACCTCGAGGTCAAGGTCACGCGCTCGGAGTTCCAGAAGATGACCTCCGACTTGCTCGACCGCACCAAGGGCCCCTTCCACCAGGCCATCAAGGACGCCGGGATCAAGGTCGACCAGATCGACCACGTCGTCTTGGTCGGTGGCTCGACCCGGATGCCCGCCATCGTCGACCTGGTCCGCGAGTTGACAGGCGGCAAGGAGCCGAACAAGGGCGTTAACCCCGACGAGGTCGTCGCGGTGGGCGCGAGCTTGCAGGCAGGCGTTATGAAGGGCGAGGTCAAGGACGTCCTGCTCCTCGACGTCACGCCTCTGTCGCTCGGCATCGAGACCAAGGGTGGCGTGTTCACCAAGCTCATCGAGCGCAACACCACGATCCCGACAAAGCGGTCCGAGACCTTCACCACGGCTGACGACAACCAGCCCAGCGTGCAGATCCAGGTCTACCAAGGCGAACGCGAAATGGCTGCCTACAACAAGAAGCTCGGCATGTTCGAGCTGACTGGCCTGCCACCGGCGCCGCGCGGGATCCCGCAGATCGAGGTCACCTTCGACATCGACGCCAACGGCATCGTGCACGTGTCCGCGAAGGATCTGGGCACGAGCAAGGAGCAGTCGATGACGATCACCGGCGGCTCTGCGCTGCCGAAGGAAGACATCGAGCGGATGATGCGCGAGGCCGAGTCGCACGCCGAAGAGGACCGCGCCCGCAAGGAAGAGGCCGAGACCCGCAACCAGGCCGAGACCCTCGTCTACCAGACCGAGAAGTTCCTTCGCGAGAATGCAGAGACGATCCCGGCTCCTGAGAAGGACGCCGTCGACACGTCGCTTGCCAACTTGAAGAAGGCACTTGAGGGCACCGACATCGCCGCGATCCGTACCGCGACCGATGAGCTCGCCGCCGAGAGCCAGAAGATGGGCAGCGCGATCTACGCGAATGCTCAGGCGAGTAACGCGGCCGCGGGCCACGAGGGTCACGAGGGCGGCGAAAGCGGCCCGACGGGCGGTTCGAGCGACGGTACAGGTAACTCGGCAGGTGACGGTTCCGATGAGGTGATTGACGCCGAGATCGTCGACGAGGGCACCTCGTGAGCGGCTCCGACCAGTACGAGTCGCCCGTGGAGCCGGTAGTGCGCGACAAGCGCCGGGTGCATTTCGATCCGACGTCCGGCGCGGTGTCGCACGATCCGTCCTCTGCAGGACGCTCCACCGATGCTTCCGCCGGACGCTCCACCGATGGTTCGGATGGGTCCCCCTCGGGGGGCCCGTCCGGGCGCGGACTCGGTGTCGACTCGATCGAGCTCTCCCAGCTGCGAACCGAGTTGGCTGAGCGAACCGCGGATCTCCAGCGGGTGCAGGCGGAGTACGCCAACTACCGCAAGCGCGTCGAACGTGACCGCGAGGCGGTACGAGAGTTCGCCGTTGGTGACGCGCTGTCCGCGTTGCTGCCGGTTCTCGATGACATCGGCCGAGCACGCGAACACGGTGAGCTCGAGGGTGGATTTCGGCAAGTCGCCGAGGCCCTCGACGCTGCGGTCACCAAGCTCGGACTGACCCGCTTCGGACAGCCGGGCGACCGGTTCGATCCCACGCAGCACGAGGCTCTGATGCACTCGTACTCCGACGAGGTCATCGAGCCGACGGCGGTGCAGATCCTGCAGCCCGGCTACAGCTACGCGGGTCGCGTCGTGCGGCCGGCGCGGGTTGCCGTCGCCGAGCCGACGGTCTCGCTGCCAGTCGATCTCGAGGTGCCGGAAGACACCGACGCCAGCCCCTCGGCGTCCGACCCACTGCTTTAACGGACTTGCTTTAAGGACACGAACAAGAACGGAAGGGAGGGACGCCGATGAGCACTCGCGATTACATCGAGAAGGATTATTACAAGTCACTCGGCGTCCCGAAGGACGCGACCGCGGCAGAGATCAAGAAGGCGTATCGCAAGCTGGCGCGCATGCATCACCCCGACGCGAACACGGGCAGCGCGAAGTCCGAGGAGAAGTTCAAGGAGATCTCCGAGGCCTACGACGTGCTGTCGGATGAGAAGACGCGTAAGGAGTACGACGAGGCGAGGTCGCTGTTCGGCAGCGGCGGTTTCCGCATGCCCGGCAGTGGTGGCGCCGGCGCAGGTGCACCTGGTGGCTTCAACTTCGACCTTGGCGACCTGCTCGGCAACGCACGCGCAGGCGGCGCTGGCGCTGCCGGTGGCCTCGGCGACATCCTCGGCGGAATCTTCAGCGGCGGACGACGGGCCGGTGCGACATCGCAACAGCCGCGGCGCGGCGCCGACGTCGAGACCGAAGTCACTCTCGACTTCGAGCACGCCGTGCACGGTGAGACCGTCGCGTTGCGCATGGCGACTCCGCAACCGTGCAGTGCGTGTAAGGGCACCGGCGCGAAGGCGGGCACCACACCACGCGTGTGTCCGACCTGTAGCGGCACCGGCGTGACGTCTCGAGGTGCCGGCGGGTTCGCGTTCTCCGAGCCGTGCCGCGACTGTCGCGGCCGCGGCCTGCTCGTTGACGATCCGTGCCCCGTCTGTCACGGCAGCGGCCGGGCGATGAGTGAGCACACCATGCAGGTGCGCATCCCAGCTGGCGTCAACGACGGCCAGCGAATTCGCCTGAAGGGTAAGGGTTCTCCTGGCGAGCGGGGTGGTCCTGCCGGCGACCTGATCGTGCTGGTGCATGTGCGTCCACATGCAGTGTTCGGCCGCGCGAGCGACAACCTCACAGTCACCGTGCCGGTCACGTTTCCCGAGGCCGCGCTCGGCTCGGAGATCAAAGTGCCGACCCTCGATGGCCCCCCGGTGACCCTGAAACTCCCAGCCGGCACGACAAACGGCCGGGTATTGCGGGTGCGCGGCAAGGGCGTCACCCGGCGCGACGGCACGAAGGGCGACCAGCTCGTCACGATCGAAGTCGCCGTGCCACACAAGGTTTCTGGAAAAGCAAAGGAAGCACTCGAGGCCTACCGCGAAGCCACATCGGCGGACAACCCGAGAGCGCACCTGCTGGAAGGTGAGTAACTGATGCTTGACGACATCAGTCCTGTATTCGTGATCTCGGTCGCGGCCCAACTGTCGGGGCTGCACCCACAGACTTTGCGCGCCTACGACAAGCTCGGGCTGGTGTCACCCGATCGTGCGCCAGGCCGTGGCCGACGCTACTCCAGTCGCGACATCTCGCAATTGCGCGAAGTGCAGCGGTTGTCGCAGGAGCACGGCGTGAACCTGGCCGGCATCAAGCGCATTCTCGAGTTGGAGAACCAGGTCACTGCCTTGCAACAGCGACTTGCCGAGTTGGCGCACGAACTCGAACTCGTGCACTCCACCGCTGCTCGACGCGTGGCTGAAGCGCACGCGTCACACCGCCGCGATCTCGTCCCGCTGCGGGAGGCGACGGTCGCCGTGGTTTGGCCGAGCCAGCCATTCGGCGTCCGATCCGATGTTCCGCAGTTCGGAGAGTGAACACGTGGACACCTACAAGCTGACCACCAAGAGCCAAGAGGCAGTCGCTGACGCTATTCGGCGGGCCGTTGCCGAAGGCAATCCGCATGTCGAGCCGGTCCACCTGCTGCTGGCGCTAATCGCGCAGGCCGACGGCACCGCTGCCCCGCTACTCGAAGCCGTAGGAGTCTCGCTCAGCGCGCTGCGCGCCGAGGCCGAGCAGATCACTGCGCGACTGCCGCGGGCAACTGGGTCGAGCCTGTCGGCCCCCGGCATGGACCGCCCATCGATGCAGGTCATCAGCGCCGCGGCGAAGCGGGCGACCGACCTCGGCGACGAGTACATCTCGACCGAACATCTCCTCGTCGGCTTGGCCGACGAGGGTGGCGAAGTCGCGTCGTTGTTGCGGCGTAATGGTGCAACGTCCGAGGCCCTGCTCGGTGCGTTCGAATCCGTTCGCGGGCACGCGCGGGTGACATCCCCCGACCCCGAGTCGACGTTTCAGGCACTGGAGAAGTACGGCGTCGATCTGACAGCCCGTGCGCGCGGTGGCGAGCTCGACCCGATCATCGGCCGCGATACCGAGATTCGCCGAGTTGTGCAGGTGCTCGCTCGCCGCACGAAGAACAACCCGGTCCTCATCGGCGAGCCTGGCGTTGGCAAGACCGCGGTTGTCGAGGGGCTTGCTCAACGCATCGTCGCGGGCGACGTACCCGAATCGCTGCGTGGCAAGCGCTTGATCGCGCTCGACCTCGGCGCGATGATCGCGGGCGCCAAATACCGCGGCGAATTCGAAGAGCGGCTGAAGGCCGTGCTGAACGAGATCAAGAGCTCCGACGGGCAAGTGATCACCTTCATCGACGAACTGCACACCGTCGTCGGTGCGGGCGCTGCTGAAGGAGCGATGGACGCCGGCAACATGCTCAAACCCATGTTGGCGCGCGGCGAGCTACGCATGGTTGGCGCGACAACGCTCGACGAGTATCGCGAGCGCATCGAGAAGGATCCCGCTTTGGAGCGGCGGTTCCAGCCGGTGCTTGTCGGCGAGCCATCGGTCGAGGACACCATCGGCATTCTGCGCGGGCTGAAGTCACGTTACGAGGCGCACCACAAGGTGCAGATCTCGGACGCCGCATTGGTGGCCGCGGCGACGTTGTCTGACCGCTACATCACCGGCCGCTTCCTGCCCGACAAGGCCATCGATCTCGTCGATGAGGCGGCGTCGCGCCTGCGCATGGAGATCGACTCGTCGCCGGTCGAGATCGACGAACTGCGGCGCGCGGTCGACCGGATGAAGATGGAAGAGCTTGCGCTCGCACACGAAGACGATGCTGCGAGTCGCGAACGCCTCGAGCGACTGCGAGCCGAACTCGCCGACCGCCAGGAGCAGCTCAGTGCACTGACTGCACGGTGGGACATCGAGAAGGCCGCCCTCAACCGGGTCGGCGAACTGAAGCAAAGCCTCGACGACGCGCGCGGTCAGGCCGAACGCGCACAACGCGACGGCGACTTCGAAACTGCATCGCGATTGATGTACGCCGACATTCCGTCCCTCGAACGATCACTCGCCGACGCTGGCAAGGCGGAGGTCGGCGAGGGTCTTCGGGGCGGCGGTGCGATGGTCAAGGAAGAAGTCGGTCCTGACGACATCGCGGAGGTCGTCGGCGCGTGGACGGGGATTCCGGCCGGCCGTCTTCTCGAAGGCGAGACCGGCAAGTTGCTGCGAATGGAGTCAGAGCTCGGCCGCCGCTTGATCGGCCAAAAGCGTGCTGTGGCAGCGGTATCCGATGCGGTGCGTCGTGCCCGGGCCGGCATCTCCGACCCTGACCGCCCGACTGGATCGTTCCTCTTCCTGGGTCCGACCGGGGTCGGGAAGACCGAGTTGGCGAAGGCGCTCGCTGACTTCCTCTTCGACGACGAGCGCGCGATCGTGCGCATCGACATGAGCGAGTACGCCGAGAAGCATTCAGTTGCGCGACTCGTCGGTGCCCCTCCTGGATACGTCGGCTACGAAGAGGGTGGGCAGCTCACCGAGGCCGTTCGCCGTCGTCCGTACTGCGTCGTACTACTCGACGAAGTCGAGAAGGCGCACCCTGAGGTATTCGACGTGTTGCTGCAGGTACTCGATGACGGCCGGCTGACCGACGGTCAGGGTCGTACGGTCGACTTCCGCAACACCATCTTGATCCTGACGTCGAACCTAGGCTCGATGTACCTCATCGACCCGACACTCGACGACGACACCCGACGCGATGCGGTGATGTCGCTGGTACGCGCCACGTTCAAGCCGGAGTTCCTAAACCGCCTCGACGAAGTGATCCTCTTCGACCCACTCGGCACCGATGACCTCACCCGAATCGTCGATCTGCAGATCGCCCGCCTACAGGCTCGGTTGGCTGATCGGCGACTCACGTTGTCGGTGACGCCGGCCGCATTGGAATGGCTCGCGCTCACCGGCTTCGACCCGCTGTACGGTGCCCGGCCGCTGCGGCGATTGGTGCAGTCGGCGATCGGCGACCAACTCGCGCGCGGTTTGCTCTCCGGTGAGATCCGCGACGGCCAGACGGTGTCGGTCGATGTGGCCGCGTCCAAGGACGCGCTCGTCATCCACGCGGCGTAACCGAACTCGGTTGCTCAGCTGCTCGGTTGCTGTTGCTCAGTCGGCCAGTTGCTCAGTTGCTCAGTGCGGGCAGGTCGGTGAGGTAGGGCGGGTCGGATCCGGCCCGCGTACACGCAACTGCCGACACCAGGACCGCGAACCGCAACGCCTCTTCGACCTGCTCGGCGCTCAGTTGCGCAAGTGCCGCAATGTTCAGCAGCCCAGCCTCGTCGAGTGCGTGGAGCAGACCCGCCGAAAAGGTGTCGCCAGCGCCGATCGTGTCGACCACCTCGACGTCAATGCCGCCGACGCCGACCTCGAGTCCTGACGGCAGTCGCGCCAGCGCTCCGTCTGCACTTCTGGTGAACACGACGAGCGACGGGCCGCGGGTCGACCATTCGGCCAGCACGTCGGCATACGAGCGATCCGGATAGAGCCAGCTCACGTCGTCCACACTGGCTTTGACGATGTGTGCAAGGCCGAGCCAGCGCTCGACCGATTCGCGATAGACCCGCGGATCGGGACAGATCGTCGCGCGCACATTCGGATCGATCGACACCACGCGCTGGGCCCGCTCACGTTCAAGCATCGCTTCGAGGACAACGCCACCTGGTGGCATCAGCAAGGCCATCGAACCTGCGTGTAGTGCCGTCACGGACGGATCGAATGCCACAGGCAAATCGTTGGTTACCCACTGCCAGTCGGCTGTGTCGCGAAGATAGAAGCTGTAACGAGCACTCCCATCATCGGCGAGGTCAACGACTGCCATCGAACTTTGCTCGGCTGCAGTGACCACGTAACGAACGTCCACACCGTCGCCGACAAGCCGCTCGCGCAGTCGCACCCCAAAGGCGTCGCCGGAGATTCGCGCCAGCATGGCCGTCGACGTGCTCAGCCGGGCCAGTGCGACAGCGGTGTTAGCAGGCGATCCCCCGGGCAATGCTCGCCATATCTCGCCATCGACATGAACGAGATCAATCAAGGTTTCCCCGCACACCAAAATCACCGACGACCTCCAGCGAGGCTAGGAAACAAGTTGGCCTAACCGAGAGATTGCTTCGATCAGCACTTCGTCGCGCTTGCAGAAAGCAAACCGCACCAACGGACGTCCTGTCTCAATGTTGTCGTAGAAAACCGAATGTGGGATAGCAACCACGCCTGCGCGCTTGGGCAGGTCGCGGCAAAATGCCACACCGTCGTCGTAGCCGAGCGGGCGTACGTCGGTCGTGACGAAATACGTCCCGGCCGGCTTGAACACCGAAAACCCCACGTCAGCAAGACCTGCGCACAGCAGGTCGCGCTTGCGTCGGAGGTCACCGGCCAGCGTCGCGTAGAACGGATCGTCGAGCCCCAGGCCGACTGCCACCGCGGGCTGAAACGGCGCGCCGTTGACATAAGTCAAGAACTGCTTGGTGGTGCGGACGGCGGCAACCAGGGCCCCTGGTCCAGTCACCCAGCCGATCTTCCAGCCGGTCAGAGCAAACGTCTTGCCCGCAGACGAGATCGTCAACGTGCGTTCCCACATCCCTGGCAACGTGGCGATCGGCAGATGCTCGCCGTCGTAGACCAAGTGCTCGTAGACCTCGTCAGTGACCACGTACAAGTCGTGTTCGATCGCTACTGACGCAACGGCCTCCAGCTCTTCACGGGTGAGTACGGTCCCGGTCGGATTGTGTGGGGAGTTCAGCAGGATGAGCCGCGTACGGGAGGTGACCGCATTGCGCAACCGCTCGACGTCCAGTCTGAAATCGGGTGCGTGCAGCGTGACCGGCACCCGCACACCGCCGGCCATCACGATCGATGCGACGTAGGAGTCGTAGTACGGCTCCAACGCGATTACTTCGTCGCCCCCATCGACCATGGCGAGCATGGCAGCGGCGACAGCTTCGGTCGCGCCGGCTGTCACCAACACCTCGGAGTCAGGGTCGAGCTCGACGTTGTAGAAACGCCGCTGATGTTCGGCGATGGCGACCCGCAGTTCCGGAACGCCGATCCCTGGCGGGTACTGGTTGCGCCCGGCCCAGATCGCGTCGACCGCCGCTTGCTTGATGACATCGGGACCGTCGACGTCGGGAAAGCCCTGTCCGAGGTTAATGGAGCCGGTTTCCAGCGCGAGTGCCGACATCTCGGCGAAGATTGTGGTCCCGAGCCCTTGGAGGCGCGGCACTAAGGGGTTGCCCGGCACGCGGGTCAGCCTAGTGCTGGCAAGCTGGCTGCTATGCCGATTGCGCTAATTACCGGATCGACCTCAGGGATCGGTGCCGGATTCGCCGAGACCTACGCGAAGCTCGACCACAATCTCGTGCTCGTGGCCCGCGACCGCGGCCGCCTCGATGCTCAAGCGGCACGACTTCACGAGCAATGGCAGGTGGACGTCGAGGTGCTGGTCGCCGACCTCGGCACTGACGAGGGGTGCGCGGCTGTGGAGGCGCGCGTTGCCGACGAAGACCAGCCCATCGACGTCCTGGTCAACAATGCGGGCTTCGGGATGGGTCTCGACTTCTTGCACTCGGCAATGGCCGACGAAGAGCAGGTGCTCCGAGTGATGATTCGCGCGCCAATGCGCATCACCAAAGCCGCGCTTCCCGGCATGCAAGCGCGCGACAGTGGCACCATCATCACGGTCGCGAGTATTGCGGGGTTTCTCAATCGCAGCACCTACGGCGCAGCAAAGGCGTGGGCCGTGCGCTTCAGCGAAGCCATCTCACTGCTGCTC
Source organism: uncultured Actinomycetes bacterium (assembly GCA_963737705.1). Lineage (GTDB taxonomy): Bacteria > Actinomycetota > Actinomycetes > Acidothermales > Acidothermaceae > PALSA-607. The sequence continues at coordinate 554,959 of CAVTTP010000006.1, read as the reverse complement.
GCGGGCACGGGCGTACGAGCGATTGCGTTGTGCCCTGGCCTCGTCCACACCGAGTTCCACGAGCGAGGTGACGTCGACGTCTCGAACGCGCCGAACTGGATGTGGCTCGACGTCGACCAAGTGGTCGACGCGTGCCTCGACGACCTGCGCCGCGGCAAGGCGGTCAGCATCCCGAGTCTCCGCTACAAGGTGATGGTCGGCGCCGGGCGGCTCGCCCCCGCGACCCTCGTCGCGCGTGCCCGCAATCTCCGCCGCCCACGCACTGGAACGGCTAAGACCAACCGTTAGGCTCCTGCGCCATGAGCGACCGCGACGCACTCCTGCACGAGATCACGTCCAAGGCTGTCGTGCACGGGAAGGTGACGTTGAGCTCGGGCCGTGAGGCCGACTATTACGTTGACCTGCGGCGCATCACGCTCGACGCTGCCGCCGCGCCACTCGTCGGTTCGGTGATGCTCGACCTCACATCCGACCTCGATTTCGATGCGGTCGGCGGCTTGACCCTCGGCGCCGACCCCGTTGCTACCGCGATGTTGCACACAGCAGCCGGCCGCGGGCGCACGCTCGACGCATTCGTCGTCCGCAAGGAAGGCAAGGCGCACGGTTTGCAGCGCCGCATCGAAGGACCAGACGTAACGGGACGACGAGTGCTCGCGGTCGAGGACACCTCGACCACGGGCGGGTCGGTATTGACCGCGGTGGAGGCGCTACGTGAAGCGGGCGCAGAGGTTGTGGGAGTGGCCGTGATCGTCGAACGTGGCGCAGCGGGCGCAGTTGCCGACGCGGGCCTGCCGTATCGAGCCGCATACTCACTTGCCGACCTTGGGCTTGCGTAGCGGGCGTTGACGACGCCCGCCCGGCTCACCAGGAGACGGCGATGTACTTGCTCTCGGTGAACTCGAGCAAACCGTCGTGCCCACCCTCACGGCCGATGCCACTCTGCTTGACGCCGCCGAACGGTGCCGCTGGATCTGAGACGAGACCTCGATTCAGGCCGACCATGCCCGTCTCCAATGCCTCTGACACGCGCAGTCCGCGCGCGAGGTCGCGGGTGTAGACGTACGCGACCAGCCCGTACTCAGTGTCATTCGCCATCGCGATTGCGTCGGACTCGTTGTCAAAGATGACGATGGGCGCCACTGGCCCGAAGATCTCCTCGCGCAAGAGCGCGGCGTCAGCCGACACGTCGGTGAGCACTGTCGGCTCGTAGAAGAACCCCGCGCGATCAATCGGGTGGCCGCCGACGGCGACGGTCGCTCCGCCGGCCACGGCGTCATCGACCAGTGCGGCCACCTTGTCGCGGGTCGACGCGTTCACCAGCGGACCGACCTGCGTTGCATCGTCGGTGCCCGGACCCACTCGCATGCCACCCATGGCCGCCGCCAGCCGGCTGGTGAACTCTGCAGCGACCGGTCGCTCTACGTAGAAGCGGTTCGCAGCTGTGCACGCCTCGCCGGCGTTTCGCATCTTCGCAACCATCGCGCCCTCGAGCGCCGCGTCGAGATCCGCATCGGCGAACACCAGGAACGGCGCGTTGCCGCCGAGTTCCATCGAGCAGTTCACCACGGCGTCCGAAGCTTCGCGCAGCAACGCTCGTCCGACTTCTGTGGAGCCCGTGAAGCTCAGCTTGCGGACGCGCGGGTCATGAAGCATTGCCGACACCACGACGCCAGAGAGGTTCGACGGAATGACATTGACAACGCCCGGTGGGACGCCAGCTTCCTCGTACAACGCCGCCAGAACGAGCGCTGTCAGTGGCGTGTCAGTCGCTGGCTTCAGCACCACCGTGCAGCCAGCAGCGAGCGCCGGCGCAATCTTTCGCGTCGCCATCGCCGCCGGGAAGTTCCAAGGCGTCACAAGCACGCAGACACCGACGGGTTGGCGCAAGACGACGATGCGATTCGCTCCCGACGGTGCAACCTGCACGCTGCCGCTGATGCGCACGGCTTCCTCGGAGAACCAGCGGAAGAACTCTGCTGCGTAGGCGACCTCGCCACGTGCGTCAGGCAGCGCCTTGCCGTTCTCGATCGCAATGAGCCGCGCTAGCTCCTCGCGACGCTGAGTCATCAACTCAAAGACGCGGCGGAGGATCTCACCGCGCTCGCGGGGCGGCGTTGCCGCCCAGTCGGGCAATGCGTTGGACGCTGCAGCGACGGCGTCCATGGCGTCGCTGACAGTCGCGTTTGCGACGCGCGCCACCAACTGTCCGTTCGAGGGATCGATGACGTCGATGGAGGAGGCGTCCGAAGCGGCGAGCCACTTGCCACCGATGTAGAGCTGGGAAGGCACTCCGCTGGTTAGCCCCGGTATGTCAATCGTCATTGCGATCGGTGGCCCCTCTTCAGAACGGATTTGCGATGGGGAGTTCCTGCGCGGGGTACAAGGTGATGACGCGGGCGCCATCAGCAGTGACGACAAGCTCCTCTTCGATTCGAGCCGCAGAAAAGCCGTCGGTCGCGGGACAGTAGGTCTCGAGGGCGAAGACCATCCCCTCGACGATTTCCTTCGGATTCTCGATCGAGTTCAACCGACTGATGATCGGTCGTTCGTGCAGCGCAAGCCCGAGCCCGTGCCCGAACTGCAGGCCGAACGCGGCCATCTCGTCGGCGAATCCGAAGTCGGTCGCCGCCGGCCACAAGCTGGCGATCTGGTCGGTCGTCACACCCGGCTTGACCAACTCGATCGCCGCGTCGATCCACTCCCGCGCTTTGGTGTAGGCGTCACGCTGCGACGGCGTCGCGCTGCCGACCCCGAACGTGCGGTAGTAACACGTGCGATAGCCGTTGAAGGACATGATGATGTCGAAGAACGCTTGGTCGCCCGGCCGAATCATCCGGTCGGAGAAGTTGTGCGGGTGCGGATTGCAGCGCTCGCCAGAAACGGCATTAATCGCCTCGACGTCGTCCGACCCCATCTCATACAGCCGCTTGTTTGCCATGGCAACAAGCTCGTTCTCGCGCACCCCCGGCCGCAGCGCCTCGGCAATGTCGAAATAGGTGCCGTCAACCATGGCTGCAGCTGTCGACAGCAGCATGATTTCGTCCTGGCTCTTGATCTGGCGAGCGTCGAGCATCACCTGCTGGCCGTCAACGACGTGCAGGCCTTGCCGCTGCATCTCGAAAAGCATCGGCGGCTCGACAATGTCGACGCCGATCTGCGCATCGGCCAATCCGAGGTCGCTCAGCAGGCCTTTGATCTCGCGAACTGCCGACTCGAACAGACCCGCCTCGGCGGCTACCGAACCACGAAGGCCCAGCATCCCGGCTCGCGAGTTCTCTGGCTTCAGCCAGGGAGAATGCAGTTGGTGGTAGCTGGCTGCGGAGCCAAAGTCCCAGTTGACCGGCTCGCCCCCGGCGGGCAGCAGAGCGTAGCGGCACATCTTGTCGCGCGCCCATTCGCCGATCATGGTCGACGTGACGTACCGAATGTTGTTGACGTCGAACAACAGGAGGGCGCCTAGCTCGCTCGCAGCCAACGCTTCACGGGCACGCGCAAGTCGGTAGTCACGCAGGCGACCGAAATCGACGCGATCCTCGAAGTCGACGGCCATCCGTCCCGGTGTTGGTATCGGGCGTGTTGGGATCGGTGCAGAACTGCTCATCCGTGTAGCCCGTCGTCGACGAAGACATCCTCCGGCTCGAGCACCATTCCGGAGCCTCGCGCGACCTCGAGTAGCAGAGACGCGAAGTCAACGCCATGGTTGCCAGCTCCGATCGCAGCCTGCACAAGTTGATGCGTCAAAGCCGCCACCGGCATCGCCACACCCATCGAACGTGCTTCGGCGAGTCCGATCTCAAAGTCCTTGCGCAACAACTCGGTCGTAAAGGTCGGCGTGAAGTCGAGGTGCGTCAAGGCCGGTGACTTATAGCGCGTGAAGGTCGACCCCATTACCGAGGCATTCAAGAACTCGAGGAATGCTGCGCGACTGACACCACCCCTCTCGACCAACACGACGATCTCGGCGAGCGACTGGGTCACGACTCCAAGAAAGACGTTGTGTGCAATCTTGACCAGTCGCGCCAACTCGTCGTCTCCGACGTAGGTCACACCGCGACCAAGCATTTCCAGAAGCGGCGCCACCCTGCGGTAGGCGTCTTCAGGGCCCGAGACGACCAGAGTCAACCGCCCGGCTGCGACCACCTTCGCGTTGCCCGAGACCGGCGCGGCGAGGAACGCTGAACCGCGCTCGGTGGCGACCGCGCGCACGAATGCAGACATGTCGGCACTCACGGTGCTCGTGTCGACGATGACACCGGGCACGCGGTCTTGCCGCAGCAGACCACCGCTACCCAGCAGCACCTGCTCAAGGTCAGCGGACGCCGAGACGCAGGTGAACACCACATCGCAGGTGGCGAGGTCGCCCACTGCCTCGACCACCACCGCGCCGTCCGGGATTAGGGCTTCGGCTTTGGCTCTGGTCCGGTTGTACACCGAAACCTGGTGCCCACTTGCGAGGAGCCGCCGGGCCATCGCTGCGCCCATCCGACCTGCACCAATCCAGCCGAGTCGCGGAGCATCGGTCACCTCTGCCGCGGTCATGTGCTCTCCACTCGTCGTCATCGCGCCGCCTGTTCGGTCGTCGTAGCCGGGGTGCCGCCCGCACTTGCCGCGCCGCCACCGAGGTACAGCCGTGCTACCTCGGGATCCACGAGCAAGGCACTGCCTGTGCCGACCAGGCGCACCAGGCCGGATTCAAGAACCGCACCACGGTCGGCGACAGCGAGACCTGACCGCGCGTTTTGTTCAACAAGCAAGACCGTTCGGCCATCGGCAGCGAGTTGCTTGATCGATTCGAACACGATCTTTCGCGACTTGGGGTCGAGGCCAATCGATGGCTCATCGAGCATGATCAGTGCTGGGTCGAGCATCAACGAGCGGGCCATCTCGACCTGCTTCTGCTCACCTCCTGATAGCGACCCCGCCGCCTCGTGCCGTCGTTTGGCGACAATGGGGAAGGCGGTAGCCGCGCGCTCTGCACGGCGGCGTGCCTCCGCTTCGTCGCGAAGTGAATACGCACCCATGATCACGTTTTCCCACACGCTCATCGCGGGGAACAGACTCCGGTCTTGCGGCACGTGCACTATCGACCGAGACAGTCGTTCGCGAATCGACATCTTGGTGATGACTTCGCCGCGAAAGCGCACGACTCCCTTACTTGGCCGCAGCAGACCGCTGATCGTCTTGAGCACGGTCGATTTGCCGGCACCGTTAGGCCCGATGAGGCAGACCACTTCGCCTTGATGCACGTCGAGCGTGACGCCCTTAAGAATGTCGCCTGCGCCGTAGCCCGCGACGACGTCCTGGAGAACGAGTAGCGGCTCCGGGCTCACGTTGTCGAGTGAGCGGTTCGCTTCCATCACTGGCCCAGATAAGCGTCGAGTACAGCAGGATCTGCTTGGACCGTCGCCGGCGCGCCCTGGGCGATCGGCGCGCCGTGGTCGAGCACGATCACCGGGTTGCACAACCGCATGACGACGTTCATGTCGTGCTCGACCACCAGAAACGTGATGCCTTCGGCGTTGCGCTCTCGTATGTGGCGCTCCATCGTCGAGACCATCGTGGGGTTGACGCCGGCTGTGGGTTCGTCGAGCAGCACAAGTTGTGGCCGACTCATGAGGACAGCCGCAAACTCCAGCAACTTGCGCTGCCCGTATGACAGCTGCGATGCGGGAAGGTCGGCAACATGCGAAAGGCCGAAGTCGGCCATCAACTCGTCGGCGCGCGCACGATCAACTTTCGAGTTGCGGGGTGTCGCCAAACCCCACCATGGATGCACAGCCCCGACCACAAGATTTTCGACAACGCTTAGCACAGGGAACACGCGGGCTTGCTGGAACGTGCGCACGAGACCCCGCCTGCACAGCGTCCCCGGTTCGGGCCGGGTATACGAACGGCCGGCAAAAGCGATGTCACCGGCGTCTGCTCGTACGTAGCCCGTGATGAGGTTGAAGACAGTCGTCTTGCCGGAGCCGTTCGGCCCGATAAGTGCGGTGATCGTTGCGGCGTTGACTTCAAACGCGCAGTCATCGACAGCGGTGATGCCACCGAACCGCTTGGTCAGATGCCGGACGTCGAGCAGTGCTGTCATGGTGCCACCGCCTGTTCGACGTGGCCAGCAGTCGGTGACGCAACGTCGACCCGAGCCTTGCGTCTGTGTGCGAATCGTCGCTCGGCGATGCTCGGGATGATGCCGCGCGGAAGAAACAGCATGATGAGGAGAAACACGGCGGCGTAGGCAAGAAGATAGAGCCTGCTCGCACCGTAGGTATAGGCCAGGTATTGCTGCGCCGGCGCAAGGATGAAAGCACCGAGGATCGGCCCCCACACTGTCGCGCGACCGCCGAGGAAGGTCATCAACACCATCGCGATGGTGATGAGCGGGTCAACGGCGAACTGCGGATAGACGAACGAGACGTAGTAGGCCCAGACAGCGCCGATCATCGCGGTCAGCCAGACCGACACCGAGAATCCGGTGAGCTTCGCAAGAGTGACGTGGACGCCGATCCCGCGCGCCTTGTCTTCGTCGGCACGCACAGCCAGCAACGAGAGCCCGATCTTGCTCCGCGACGTCAGGAAGGTAATACCTGCGGCCACGATCAGAATCACCGCGAACGCGAAGTAGAAGGGCCGCTCGAAGGTAGCGAGCGCAAACGGCGGCGGATGGAAGCTGAGTCCTTGCGACCCACCCGTGAGACTGCGCAGGTTGAACGCCAACGTTTGTGCCATGAACAAGACAGTGATGGTCACGATCGCGAATACGTCGGCGCGCGTACGCATGGCTATCCAAGCGACCGGCACGCTGGCCACCATCACAATCAACCCGACGATGGGCAACGCCACGAACGGCAGGTAGCCCGAGCCGACCGAATGGTGATGAAACCAGATCGTCTCGAGGTAGGCACCCGCGCCGAAGAACGCCGCGTGCCCAAGCGACGGGTAGCCCGCGTAGCCGCCAACGATGTTCCATGCCGACGCAAGGCCCGCGTACATCAGCGTGAACACTGCAATATTCAGCACCCAGTGTGCGTGCACCATGAAGGGAAATGACACGAGCAGCGCGACGAATACCGCGCCCCTCGCGACACCAGCTTTGGTCACGATGATCCCCGAAGTGTCGTGCCGAACAGACCTTGCGGCCTGACGAGCAAGACGACGATGAGCACCGCGAAGAACGTGAAGTCACTCCACACGGGCGAGCCGAAGTCGGCGACCAAACTCGACGCCACTCCCATCACGAGTGCTCCGATCACGGCACCGCCGATGCTGCCGAGGCCGCCCAGAATCACGATCGACAGCAGCCGCGAGATGAGGTCGTAATGGCTGTTCGGGTTGAACGCGTAGACCAACCCAAACACCGCGCCTGCGGCGGCGGCGGTTGCGGCACCGAGCCCGAAGCCGATCGCCGCGACCTTTCTCGAATCGACGCCAAGAAGCAGCGCCGACGTCGGATTCTGCACGGTGGCTCGGATAGCCCGGCCCAGCCTCGTACGTTCGAGAACTACATAGAGGACGACGAGGGCTACCAGCGACAGGATGAACGCGTACAAACGCACAGCGCTGATTTCGTACCCGGCAATGTCGAAAGACTTGTTTGCGTAACTGGTTTGGATCGACCTGTAGTTCGTCTTGTACGTGAGTGTGAGAACGCCTTCGATTCCTAACGCGACCGCGAACGTGACGAGCAACGACATCTCTGCCGCATCGTCACTGCGCAGGGGCCGCAGAAAGGCCAGCTGGATGATGACGCCGATGCCGAAGAGCAGCGGTGTAGTGATCAGGATCGAGAGGAACGGGTCGATTCCAAAGTGCACGAACAACGAGTACGAGAGGAACGCCCCCACGATCACCATGGCACCCTGGGCCAGGTTGATGACCTTCATGATTCCGAAGATCAACGTCTGGCCCGAAGCCATTAGCGCGTAAACGCCGCCGGTGAGGATGCCGATGATGACCGCTTGGACGAAGTTGCGCATCAGCCGCGCCTACGACGCCCACGGCAGGGGCGCCACGATCGGCGGGACCTTCGCCGCAGCCTGCGGCCACACTGCGAGCAGCTTTCCGCCCTGCCATTGAACGAGCGTGTCACTCCCTTGCGGCGCGCCGTCGGCGTCCCACGAGAGGTTGCCCTCAGGGGTAGGCCACGTGCCCTGATGGAGCGCCGCGATGATTGCCTTGTTGTCGGTGCCGCCGGTCTTGGCGATTGCCTCCTCGAGCAAGACGCCGCACGAGAACGCTTCGGCCGACGTCGGGTCGATTTGCTGCGCCGAGCCGCCAAACTTCGCAAGGTAGGCCTGCACGAATTCGGCGCTGCGGCTGGTCGTCGCGTCGGGGAACCAGTCGGATGCCGAGAAGATGCCGTTGACGTTGCCGGCGCCGACCTTGTCAGGGAAGTTCAACGGGTCGTTTGCGCCGTTGGCAAAGAACAGCAGCTTGGGTGCGAACTTCAGTTGCACCATCGCCTTGACCATCGCGAATGCGTCGTCGGACTGCGTACCGGCGACCACGACGTCCGGGTTGACCGACTTCATCTTTTGAACGATAGGCGTGAGGTCGGTGAGTTCGGGCGGGTACACCTGCTTGTACACGGTCTTGATTCCGGCGGCCTCGAACTCGGTGCGCACCGTCTCCGAGATCGGCCCGGAGAACGGGTCATCGAGCTCGGGATAGGCAGCAGTCTTCGGACGTTGCGCCGCTGGCAGCGACAGCACGTAGTCAGCAAAGGCCTTGCCCTCAGAGATGGTGGGGGCAGGCTGCACGAAGAAGAGGTTCGGCAGGTGCTCGGCGAAGACGGCCGGTCCGCCACCTGCCGGCTCGATGAAGGCGTAGCCGTAGCGGTTGGCAACTTGCCCAGCCGGCACGGTGAGAAGACTGGAGAACGGTCCGAACACGAAGTTGACCTTGTCCTTGCTGATCAGGTTCTGGTAGTTCGTGGTCACCTGATCAGGGCTCGACGTGTCATCGACGATCTTCAACACGACCGGATGCCCGTTGATCCCACCCTTGGCATTCACGACGCTCGCCCAGGTCTGGTAGCCCTTTTGCGCGGCGGTCCCCGGGTCGGAGAAGTCGCCCGTCAGCGAGAGCGAGATGCCGATCGTGATGGGTGAGCCGGTAGGACTGGCGACGGGTGCGGACGCTGAGGCGGCCGTCGACACGGAGGACGCCGCAGGCGCCGATGCACTCGCCGCAGCAGGTGCGCTCGCGGATGCGGCCGTTGTCGCACTTGAACTCGCCGCTGCCGTTGGGGCGCTCGACGATGGTGTCGACGCCTTCGGCTTTGACGAGCTACAGCCGGCGACGATGAGCGCAGTCGCTGATATCGCGGCCATCGACGCGACCGGAAGCGGCCGCCAAAAACGGGATGCGTGCAATCGATTGTGCGAGACCATCGAAAGCCTCCACGAAGGGGTGATTGGTGTGTCCGGGGGCGGTACCTGGCTGGACCGTCGGTTTCAGGAAGGCAAGGTCGGCGGTTTGTGCAATCGGTTGTGCAACCGGTTGGCGTGATTCAAGACCTGCCAGGGAGCGTTGTCAAGGGTCACGCCTGCAATCGGTTGTGCGAATACTCAGCGCCCGCTACCGTCAGGACGTGCGGAGCGCCCCCACTCTCGAGGACGTCGCCAAAGCAGCGGGCGTCCACAAGGCCACCGCGTCGCGCGCCCTTAATCCGGCGACCGACAGCCGGGTCAGCGAGCAGACCGTACGCCGGGTGCGTGCGGTTGCGCAGCGACTCGGATACACGCCGAACGCCTTGGCCCAGGGTCTGCGCACCGCGCGCACATCGACGATCGGCGTCGTCCTGCCTGATCTGACCAACCCACTGTTCCCGCCGATCGTCCGCGGCATCGAAGACGTCCTCGCGGCTCGTGGTTACGTCGCGTTGCTGGCAAACACCGACAATGACGATGAGCGCGAGATCACCCACATCGATGCGCTGCGGGCTCGTCGGGTTGATGGCTTCATCGTCGCGACCGCACGTCGCGACCATCCCCTTCTTGAGGCGATGGCACTGGAAGGCGTGGCGATAGTTCTCGTCAACCGAACCACCGACCGCCACGACATCTCAGCCGTTCTCGGGAACGAAGCTGCCGGGATAGCGGCGGCGGTCGACCACCTGGTCGAGCTCGGTCACACGTCGATTGCGCACCTCGCTGGCCCGCACCAGCTATCAACCGGTACGGCTCGCGCGGATGCGTTTCGAGCGGCCATGCGAGCACACGGGCTGCGAACACGCCGCGCCGACATTGTCGAGTGCACTGGTTACACCGTGGCGGCCGGCCTCGTTGGCACCCACGAACTCGTCGCCACCAATCGGTCGTTCACCGCGATTGTGGCGGCCAACGACATGATCGCCGTTGGTGCACTTCAAGCCATGCACGCCGATGGGCTGCAGTGCCCCGATGACGTCTCGATCGTCGGCTTCAACGACATGCCGTTCGTCGATCAGTTGAGCCCACCGCTCACTACTGTGCGGCTCCCCCAATACGACGTGGGCGTTCAGGCGGCGCAGCTCCTCCTCGATCGGCTGGCGAACCCAGGAAGCAGTGCGAAGACCGTGATCTTGCCGGTCGCGCTTGTCGCGCGCGGGTCGACCGGCCCTCATCGCGCACGCGCCGTCGCAGCGAGCTAGTACCCGCCTGCGAGACCCACGCGTCAGCCTCCGGCTGAGTGATAGTGGCGCAGGCTGTATCCCCACAGCCTTCGCGCGAGGAAGAACAGCACGAATCCCACGACCGGCGACCAATGTGCGAGCACCGAAGTCGCGCCGTGCTTGGGTGCAATGCCGAGGATGACCTCGACCGGGAAATAGGCGACGAACGCGAGAGGGAGGACGAACGTAAAGAGACCCTGAACTGTCCTTGGCAGGATCGACAACGGATAGTTGCCGAACGTCGATAGCAGTTCATCAACCCACGACCCCAGAACACGCGAGCCCGGCGAACGCAGCAGCAGGCATGACAGCGTCAACTGCACCGCAGCCTCGACCAGCATGCCGGCGACGACGGCTGCAGCGATGTAGAGACCCATCGCGACGGTCCAATGAACATGGACGAGCGCGAGCGCGACACCAAGCGTCGAGAAGCCAACGAGCAAGTCGCCGATCGCATTCACACTGAACTGACTGAGCAGCAGCTGCATGAAGACGGGGAGGGGCCGCAAGAAGAACCCGTCCATGCGACCTTCGTCGACAAGCAGCGGTATCCACGCGAAGTTGTAGAAGAACAGCACGTAGAGCCCGTGGGCGACGAGCCGCATGCCGACGATCAGCAAGACACCGTCGCTCGGAAAGCCACCGAGGCCACCCTTGAACCTGGTGAGCAAGACGCTGACGAACATGAGCGTCGACGTCTGCCACAGGATGCCGAACATGATCGAGGCGACGAAGTTGCCGCGATACTCCAGCTGCGCCCGAAAGTTCAGCGCACTGACTTTGTAGACGACGCGCCACGTGTGTCGCGCGCGTCTCACCCGGGCCTGTAGGGCGGAATCAGTTGTTGCCGTCGCTGCGGTCATCCGCCCTGCACCATGACTCGGCGTCCGGCGCGACTCCACAGCCATCTCGAAATGAGCGCAAGCGCGACGACCCATAGTGCCTGTAGCGCAAGCTCACGACCGGCGTGGCCCATCGGGGTGCGCCCAACATAGAGCGACAGCGGCACATTGATACCGAAGCTGAACGGCAACCAGTTAGCAAACGTCAGCAACAGCGCGGGCATGAATGGCAGCGGCACGAACACGCCTGACAACAGGTCTTGAATGAAGTAGTACATGCGTACGACCGCGCTGTTGCTGACGAGCCAGAACATCGCGATGTCGACTATCTGACCGAGGTAGTACAGCACCATCTGCCCGAGAACCAGACTTGCTGCGAATAACGCCGCGCCGCTTGCGCCCCGCGGCGGCGAGATGATGTGCACGCGCAGCAAGACGATGTATCCGATCAGTGCCCAGAAGGCACCATAAATCATGTCGCCCGATTGCCGCCACATGTAGAACCTCGAGGGCGAGATCGGCCGCAAGAACCAATACACGACCGTGCCTTCGCGGACCGCAACACTGAGACTGTCGCGCACCCCGAACGTTCGCGAGTTCCATCGGATGCGCGCGATGAGCAGTGCCATGAGCGAGTAGGTAAGCGTCTGTCGCAAGGTCAGCCCGGCAGCAACTTTGGTGTGGCTGAACACCGCGGTCCACAACCGGTCGTACAGATAGAGCTGCACGGTGAGCGTCACCGGAGCAACCACGAGACGCACCCGATAGGCGCGCTCGTTCAGCAGCCCGATCCGAAGAATGCGCCAAGAGCGGTGCGAGTGGGCGGCAGTAGCGCTGACCGATACTGCCGTCACGCTGGACGTCGATCAGTGGACGACGGAACGGCCAGCTCATCGCCGTCCCGCCCATCGCCGTCCCGTCCGTCGCTGTTGCGCTCGTCGCCCTCGCGCTCATCGAGAGTGGAGAGATAGACGTCGCGCATCACGTCTTCGAGATTCGTCTCGACAACGCCGATATTCACGACGGGATAGCGTGAGATGAGGGCGCGGACAACATCCTCGGGAGTGCTCGAACCCATCGGCGCAAGCACAGCCTGGATGCCGTCGTGGCTCACGACTTTCGTACCTGGCACCTCGAGCGCACCCATCGGCTCGGAGAACGTCACGTTCACGATCGGCTTGCCACCATGCGCGGCCTTGAGTTCATCGAGGGTGCCGTCGAACATCAGGCGGCCGTGGTTGATGAGCAGCACTCGCTCACACAGTCGCGCGACCTCAGTCATGTCGTGCGTCGTCAGCACGATCGTGCGACCGCGTTCTTCGACCTGCGATCGCAGGAACTGTCGAGTCTGCTCTTTCACGACAACGTCCATGCCGATCGTCGGTTCGTCGAGGAACACGATCGACGGGTCGTGCAACATCGCGCCGGCGATCTCGCAACGCACTCGCTGGCCGAGGGACAAATGCCTGACCGGGGTATCCCAGAATTCGTCGAGCTCGAGGATCGCGTTGAAGTCTGCGAGCTGCCGGTCATAGACGGCCTGCGGCACGTCAAAGATGTCGCGCAGGATCGCGAACGACTGCTTGACCGGCAGGTCCCACCACAGCTGGGTCTTCTGGCCGAATACTGCGCCGATGTTGCGAGCATTCGCGATCCGGTCGCGATGCGGCACGCGGCCGTCGACGAAAACCTCGCCGGCTGACGGGGTCAAGACTCCGGTGAGCATCTTGATGGACGTCGATTTGCCGGCGCCGTTCGGACCGAGCAGGGCGACCAGCTCGCCCTTCTCGACGCTCATCGTCAGATCGTCGACCACAGTGCGGTGATCGTGGATGGGATCGATCAGCGAGCGGAAGCCGGCGAATCGACCCTCGTGTCGCCGGGCAACGGTGAAGGTCTTCGTCAAACCGCGCGTCACGATCGCAAGGTCGGCGTCACTCACAGGTGCCCCAACCTCCGCCTCCTGCGAGCTGCCCTACACCAACCCGCTGCCCTGAGCCTGTCGGCGCTTGTTTCGGCGCAACTCCATCAGTATCGACAGGATCGACGCAATAACGACAATGCCCACTACAGGCAGTGCGTACTTCTCAATGTGGAGCTGAACGCCCGCGTAGTAGCCGATCAGGATTATTGCGACCGGCCACGCGATGCCGCCAATGACATTCCAGAGCGAGAACCGGTTGACCGGCATCTTCAGCATGCCCGCTGCGGGGTTGATAAATGTCCGGAGTACCGGGATAAAACGGCATACCAGGACGACCCAGCCCTCACCGAACCGCTCGAAGAGGGGCTCAATCCTGGTGAGGGAGTGCTCGAAGGTCGATCCGGGCTTGGCGAGGCTGACGCTGCGGCGGCCGATCACGAAGCCGACCTGGCCACCGACAATCGCGGCGATCGGGCAGCCCACCAGCAAGGCCGCCAGCGGTAGGTGTCGCGAATCCGAGACGGGAAGCGCGGCGAAGGCGCCCGCCAGGGCCAGGAGCGTGTCGCCCGGCAGGAAGAACCCGATGAGCAGCCCGGTCTGGACGAACAGAATGATGAAAATCCCGGCCAACCCGAAGCTCTTGATCACCGAGCCCGCGTCGAGGATGTTGACCGACGCGTGGACGCTGGCGCCCGCGAGCTGCGCAGCCGCTTGGAGGCTGGCGCCGGCCAGGTGATCGATCATGGCTCGAGGCTATCCAACGAACCTGGCTGCTACCTGAACACCAACTGCCGGTCGACAGCGTGCCGAGCAGGTGCGGGATACTTGGCGCCCAAGCCCGCCACTTCTCCGGAGTATTCACATGCCGATCGCCAGCCCTGAGGTCTATGCCGACATGATCGATCGGGCGAAGGCGGGTAAGTACGCCTACCCGGCGATCAACGTGACGTCCTCGTCGTCGATCAACGCGGCGATCCAGGGGTTCGCCGACGCCGAGAGCGACGGAATCATCCAGTTCTCGTGGGGCGGTGCCGAGTTCGCTTCCGGCCAACGCGTCAAGGACATGGTGGTCGGCGCGGTCGCCCTGGCTGAGTTCGCCCACGTGGTCGCGGCGAAGTACCCGGTGAACATCGCGCTGCACACCGACCACTGCCCGCCGAACAAGCTCGATGGCTACATGCGGCCGCTCATCGAGATCTCAAAGGAGCGGGTGGCTCGCGGTCTCGACCCTCTCTTCGGCTCGCACATGTGGGACGGCTCGGCGGTGACCCTTGAGGAGAACCTCGCAATCGCCAAGGAGCTGCTGGCCGGCTGCGCGCAGGCAAAGATCATCATGGAACTCGAGATCGGCGTTGTCGGCGGCGAAGAAGACGGGGTCTCGCACGAGATCAACGACAAGCTCTACACGACGCCAGAAGATGCCATGCGCACCGTCGAGGTACTCGGGCTGGGGGAGAACGGCCGCTACCTGCTCGCAGCGACGTTCGGCAACGTGCACGGCGTCTACAAGCCGGGCGGCGTCAAGTTGCGGCCATCCGTGCTCAAGGAAATCCAGGACGAGGTCGGCGCCAAGTACGGCAAGACGGAGCCCTTCGACTTGGTCTTCCACGGCGGCTCAGGGTCCTTGCTCGAAGAGATCCGCGAGACCCTCGACTACGGCGTCGTGAAGATGAACGTCGACACCGACACTCAGTACGCATACACGCGTCCGGTCGTCGACCACATGTTCAAGAACTACGACGGCGTACTGAAGATCGACCAAGAGGTCGGCAACAAGAAGGCCTACGATCCGCGGGCGTGGTCGAAGCTCGCTGAGAACGGCATGGCCGCGCGCGTAGTCGAAGCCTGCACGGACCTGCGCTCCACCGGCACCAAGGCCTGACCGACCGCGTCCAACGCAACCCCGACCACCCCGCCGTCCCGCTCCGCCGCGCCTCCCGCCCCGCCGTCCCGCCCCGCCGTCCCGTTCAGCCGCCCCGTCCCGTCCCGTTTGGGAAGTTGATCACGTTAAGCAGCCGAACAGGGCCTGAGGCAGGTGTACAGGCCTACTTGGGGTACATCTCGGCTGCCCCAGGGTCCTGTGAACAACTCGAACTCAATGCACAGGCCGGGCGGACGGCGGGTGGCGGGCGTCGTCGCTCCGCGAAGCTGAGGCGATGGACATCCCTCCGTCGCTAGCAGCACACATCGGCAACCAGTACGGCCTCTTCACGGCTGCCCAGGCGCTCAACGCCGGTTTCAACCACGAAGAGATTCGTCGCTGCATCGGCCGCGGGCACTGGCTTCGCGTCCGGCGCGGGATCTACTGCGAGGCATCGGCGGTGCCTGCCGAACCGACGGCTGCACACATTTTCCACGTTCGCGCGGCGATGCTACGGCTCAAGCCGCCGGTGGCGGTGAGTCATCTATCGGCCGCAGCATTCGAGGGCATCGACTTGCTCGACCCGGACTTCTCGATAATCGACGTCACCCGGCCGAACATCGGGTCGTCAAGGACGGACGCCGGCATCCACCACCACGACGCTTCGTTACCTGCTCACCACGTGAAGCGCGCGGCCGGCCTTGTCCTCACGACCGCATCGCGGACGGTTGTCGATCTCGCGAGGGAGGCGACGTTTGAGCAAGGTGTTGTCGCGGCAGAGTCTGCGCTGCACCGCGGGCTCGTGAGTCACGCAGGGCTGTTTGAAGTTCATTCGTTCTGCCTTGACTGGCACGGGTCACGCAACGCTGGACGCGTGATCCAGTTCGCCTCAGCGAAATCCGAATCGCCGGGTGAATCGTTAGCGCGGGTCGCGTTCGACGCCGTGGGCTTGCCTGTCCCGGAGCAGCAAGTAAAGGTGTACGACCGCGACGGGCTGATCGGCGTCGTCGATTTCCTTTGGGATGAGCAGGCGACGATCGGGGAGTTCGATGGGCGCCTGAAGTACACCGGCCAGCCCAACGCCAATGTCCTCTACGAAGAGAAGCGACGTGAGGATCGCCTTCGAGCACTTGGCTTCGAGGTCGTGCGGTTCGGCTACCACGGAGTCCGCGGTGGTCGGGCCGAGCTGAACCGAGCAGTGCTCGACGCGTTCGCACGATCTGCCTCCAGGCGGAATTTCAGGAAGCTGGCGTAGCTGCCAGCTCGTGCAGTGGTGGCCAAGCCATCGCAGCGGTCACCAGGCAAGATGGACTCATGACCAACCTCTTGGGCGAGCCGCCAGCCACACTTCTTCCCGACGATCCTGATGCCCGCGCAGAACTTGAGGCTGGGATCGACCCAACAGCTGTCGCCGGGGCGCACCCAAGCTATGCCGCAGCGTGGGCCGAGCTGGCAGATCGAGCGCTCGCGGCGGGCGAACCCGTGGCTGCGTACGCGTACGCCAGGACCGGTTACCACCGCTCGCTCGACCAGCTGCGTCGCGCGGGTTGGAAGGGCCACGGTCCGGTGCCGTGGGAGCACGAACCTAACCAGGGATTCCTGCGCAGCCTGAACGCGCTTGGACTAGCTGCAGCCGCGATCGGCGAGGACGAAGAGGCCGTTCGTTGCGCGGACTTCCTCCGCGACTCGAGCCCGTCGGCCGTAGCGGCGCTCGCCGACTAGTTCCGCTTGGTGCCCGCGGCACTTGCCGGTTACCTCGGTGGGTGGTCGCGATCGCGGTCCCGGCCGGCGGTCGCGGTCGGTGGTCGGCGGTCGGTCGCGGTCGCGGTCGCGGTCGGCGGTCGCGGTCGGTCGCGGTCGCGGCGCTGACCGGCACCCTCCTTCGAAGCTCGCCACCCGGCGTCCCGCCCGGTTCTTTGACTGAACGGACGGACCCCGAGGCAGCCGAGATGTACCCCAAGTAGGCCTGTACACCTGCCCCAGGCCCTGTACGGCTGCTTAACGTGATCAACTTCGCGCAGGGGACGCTCGCGCCGGGCAGGGGGCTCGCGTCGGGCAGGGGCCGGGGGCGGCGGCGGAATTCCCGGTTATAGGCCCTTATCGGGTAGCCTCTCTTCGCAAGAGGCCCCGGTCGCGCTTGCGATCCTTTGGGGCCTTCAGTCTTGAGAAAGGCCGTCCCGCATGCCCGCGATCGTGCTCGTCGGCGCCCAGTGGGGTGACGAGGGGAAGGGCAAGGCCACCGATCTGCTCGGTGACCAGATCGATTACTGCGTGCGGTTCAACGGCGGCAACAACGCCGGGCACACCATCGTGATCAACGATGAGAAGTATGCGGTGCACCTGCTGCCCAGCGGCATCCTGACGCCGACCGTCACCCCGGTCATTGGCAACGGGGTCGTGATTGACCTCGGCGTGCTTTTCGGCGAGATCGACATGCTCCAGCAGCGGGGCATCGACACCAGCCGGCTCATCGTCAGTGCGAACGCGCACGTCATTGCCAGCTATCACCGCACGATCGACAAGGTCGGCGAACGCTTCCTTGGCAAGGCGAAGATCGGCACCACGGGCCGTGGCATCGGGCCCGCGTACTCCGACAAGATGTCGCGGGTCGGCGTCCGCGTTCAGGACCTGTTCGACGAGAAGATCCTGCGGCAGAAGGTCGAAGGCGCTCTGCAGCCCAAGAACCAACTGCTGGTCAAGATCTACAACCGCGCCGCGATCGACGTCAGCGCTGTTGTCACCGAACTCCTCGAGTACGCCGAGCGCCTACGACCGATGGTGCAAGACACCAGCCTGCTGCTGAACAACGCGCTCGACCGTGGCAACACCGTTCTGCTCGAGGCCGGTCAGGCAACATTGCTGGACGTCGACCACGGCACGTATCCGTTCGTGACGTCGTCGAATGCGACGGCGGGCGGCGCCTGCACCGGCTCCGGCATCGGACCCACCCGCATCGATCGCGTCATCGCTGTCGTCAAGGCATATACGACGCGCGTGGGTGCCGGACCCTTCCCGACAGAGCTTGAAGATGCGGACGGCGAGAAGCTTCGCGCGATAGGAGCAGAGTTCGGCACCACCACCGGCCGACCACGTCGGTGTGGCTGGTACGACGCGGTCATCGCGCGCTATGCCACGCGCGTCAACGGAGTCACCGACTTCGTGCTGACCAAGCTCGACGTTCTGTCGGACTTCGACGCGATCCCTGTCTGTGTCGGTTACCGGCTTCCTGACGGCAGCATCATCGACGAGATGCCGATGACCCAGACCGACTTTCACCACGCGCAGCCGATCTACGAAGAGTTCCCCGGCTGGCGTGAAGACATTTCCGAGGCGCGCGATTTCGACGACCTGCCGAAGAATGCTCGCAGATACATCGAGGCGTTGCAGGAGATGTCCGGTGCGCCGTTCAGCGTGATCGGCGTTGGACCCGCGCGCGACCAGACGTTGCTGTTGCGTCCGCTCACGGCAAGCTGAAACACGACACCCGCAGCCGTGAACATTCTCGTCATCGGCGGTGGCGCGCGAGAGCACGCGATCTGCCGAGCGCTCAGAGACGACCCCACCGTCACGGCACTGCATTGCGCTCCCGGCAACGCCGGCATCGCGACCATCGCCGACGTCAGCGACGTCGACGTTAAGAACCCCGACGCGGTGGCAACACTGGCAGCCGAACTCGGCGCAGATCTTGTCGTGGTTGGTCCCGAAATCCCTTTGGTAGCAGGGGTTGTCGACGCCGTCCAAGCACGAGGCATCGCTTGTTTCGGTCCGACGAAGGCAGCCGCACAGCTCGAAGGGAGCAAGGCGTTCGCGAAAGAAATCATGGCTGCAGCCGATGTTCCGACCGCAGCCTCGCGAGTATGCACGGACGCCCGCCAGGCTGCGGCGGCACTCGACGAATTCGGACCTCCCTACGTCGTGAAGGACGACGGGCTCGCGGCCGGCAAGGGTGTCGTCGTGACACTCGATCGCACCGTCGCTCTCGAGCACGCGAACCAATGCGCTCGCGTCGTGATCGAGGAATACCTCGACGGCCCCGAGGTCTCGTTATTTGCCATCACCGACGGAACCACCGTCGTCCCGCTGCTACCTGCGCAGGATTTCAAACGCGTAGCGGACGACGACCAAGGCCCGAATACCGGAGGCATGGGTGCGTACGCACCGTTGCCTTGGGTTCCGAACACGCTGGTCGACGAAGTCATGCGCGACGTCATTCAACCGACCGTCGATGAGATGCGGCGACGTGGCACGCCCTTCGTCGGCCTCCTGTACGCCGGGCTCGCACTGACCAGTAGAGGGACGCGCGTCGTCGAGTTCAACGCGCGCTTCGGCGACCCCGAAACGCAGGTCGTGCTCGCCCTCTTGCAGACCCCGTTAGCTGGCTTGCTCAACGCGGCCGCAACAGGCACCCTCGCCGAGCGTCCGCCGCTGGTGTGGCGCGACGGTTACGCGGTCACAGTCGTCGTCGCGGCGCCCGGATACCCCGAGAACCCGCGTACTGGCGATGTCATTGGCGGCCTCGACAACGTCAAGGCGCCGGCGTACGTCTTACACGCCGGCACCCGCACCGAGAACAGTGGAATCGTCTCCTCCGGCGGACGCGTCCTGTCGGTCACGGCAACCGGTAACACGCTCGAAGCTGCGCGTGAGGCGGCCTACGCAGGGGTCGAACAGATCAACCTCGAGGGCGGCCACTATCGCCGCGACATCGCACTGCTCGCCGTCCGTTCAGAGATCACGCTGCCGTAGTCGTGCAACCTGGCGTCACCGTCGCCGCCTGTTAGAGGGTGAAGGCGAAAGGACCAAGCGTGCGAGCAGCGAACGAGGCAGAGTTCAAGGCCTACGCGGCCGCCCGCATGCGCGATCTTCGTCGCACGGCCTTTCTTTTGTGCGGCGATTGGCACCACGCGGACGACGTTGTGCAGACGGTGTTCACCAAGCTCTACGTCAACTGGGACAAGGTTCAACGTCACGACCGGCTCGACGGCTACGTGCGCACGATGCTCGTCCGGGCCACCTTCGACCGGCGCCGCCGTATGTCGTGGCGGCGCGAACTGAGCTCCGCCGAACCGCCCGACACGGCAACCGTCACGGCGAGCAGCGTTGAAGACCGGCTCGTGCTGTTCGACGCGCTCGCAAAGATGCCGCCGAGGCAGCGGGCCGTGGTCGTCCTGCGCTTCTGGGAAGACCTCGACGTCGCCGAAACCGCGCACATGCTCGGCTGCACCGAAGGAACTGTAAAGAGCCAAAGCGCACGCGGGCTTGCGAAATTGCGCGAGTTGTTGGCGCCCGAGCCCGCCCCTGCTGGACTGACGAGAGGACAACAACGATGAACGACGAGGACTTCGCCCGGCAGGCGTTTGCCGCCGCGTTCCGCTCCGGGCCAACCGGAGAACCACCAACCTTGCCGGACGTCGAGTTGCTGGCGCAGCACGGCAGGCGCGCGAATCGCAACAGGCACGGCCTGTACGCGGCCGGGTCGACGGTGCTGGCCGGTGCAGCAGTTGCCGGCATCGTCACCGGACCGGCGTTGCTCGGGCTCGGCAACCCCTCGCCGTCCGACATTGGAACTGGAGCGCAGGGCACGACGACACCACCCTCATCGCCCGCTCCGTCCTTGTCGAGCTCGGCGCCCGATCCGGCGGAGCCGTCGCCCGGAGCCCCGTGTGCAACTCCGCCGGCGATCAACTGGACGAGCATCTTGGTAGCGGCCCTGCCTGCCGGAGTGACCGCGACTGCCGATCGCTCCACGAACTGCGTTCAGCTTCCCGACGGGACCCGAACCATCGAAGCGTCGTTCAAGCTGTCGACGGGTGCGGTCGGCCTGCAGATAAATGTCGGCACGGGTCCCGAGATCGCTCGAAAGCTCGGCGGCTTAACCCAGATCGGCGTCGGCACGAGCCCCGCACCGGCGGCTGAATCACCGGACCCAGCAACTATCTCCAAGCTTGAGGCAGCCAAGCTTGCCGCTGCGGGCTTACCGCCAGGTAGCGCCGTCGATGCCACCTCGCCATCTCCGTCGCTCGACCCTGCCGCGCTTGCGAGCCTCCAAGCGCAGAAGCGCGCAGCCGCAAGCGCCGGTGCGACCGCTTCGCCTGCGCCCGGCGGCGCGAGTGGGGTCAAGGGAGCCTTCAAAGGCATTTGCTCGAAGGTCGCTGCCGACGAGAACGTGTGCGTTTCGCACACGGCCAACGGTTCGGCATCAGTCGTCGACGCGCAGGTCATGCGAGCCGGCAGTAACGCCGTCGTGGTCGATGTCGCAGCGAGCAACGGTAAGGGCCTCGCAACGGCGGCTCCGGGAGAACTCCCCAGCGACGCCACGATGACGGCGATCGCCGAAGCGGTGGCCACCCACTTCTGAGCGTGCCGATGCGACAATGGTCGAGCCATGACCACGCCGCAGATTCCCGATGTGCTCGCGACGCGCTACGCGTCAGCTGCGCTGGTTGAGCTGTGGTCCCCGCGGGCCAAGGTGGCACTCGAACGACAGCTCTGGATCGCCGTCCTCAAGGCCCAAGCCGAGCTCGGCATCGACGTCCCAGCTGGTGTCGTCGACGACTACGTGCGGGTCGCGGGCGACATCTCCCTCGACTCGATCAACGAACGCGAGAAGCTCACCCGCCACGACGTGAAGGCGCGGATCGAGGAGTTCAACGCGCTGGCGGGCCACGAGCACATCCACAAAGGCATGACGTCGCGCGACCTCACTGAGAATGTCGAGCAACTGCAGGTTCGCGAATCGCTGGTGATCGTCCGCGACCGGATGGTGGCCGCGCTCGCCCGGCTCGCCCGGCTCGCCGCCGAGCACGCCGAACTGGTGATGGTCGGGCGAAGTCACAACGTCGCGGCTCAGGCGACGACGCTCGGCAAGCGGTTTGCCTCGGCGGGCGAGGAGCTGTTGATCGCGCTCGAGCGCATCGAACAGCTCATCGCGCGTTACCCGCTGCGCGGGATCAAGGGTCCGATGGGCACCGGCCAAGACATGCTCGATTTGCTCGACGGCGACGCAGCGAAGCTTGCTCAACTCGAGGCAAGCATCGCGGGCCATCTGGGCTTCGAGCGCGTGTTGAACAGCGTCGGCCAGGTGTATCCGCGGTCGCTCGACTTCGACGTCGTCACCGCTCTCGTTCAAGCAGCGGCCGGACCGTCGAGCCTCGCGACCACCATCCGTCTGATGGCCGGGCACGAACTCGTGACCGAGGGCTTCAAGGCTGGGCAGGTTGGCTCGAGTGCGATGCCGCACAAGATGAACACGCGTTCGTGTGAACGCGTCAACGGTCTCGCGGTCGTCCTGCGCGGGTTCAGCTCGATGGCCGGGGAGCTCTCGGGCGACCAGTGGAACGAGGGCGACGTCTCTTGTTCGGTCGTGCGGCGGGTCGCGTTGCCCGGGGCTTTCTTCGCCGCAGACGGACTTTTCCAGACGTTCCTGACCGTTCTCGATGAGTTCGGCGCCTACCCGGCCGTCATGCAGCGCGAGCTCGATCGCTACTTGCCGTTCCTGGCCACGACCAAAGTGTTGATGGCCGCCGTCCGGCACGGAGTCGGTCGTGAGGTCGCGCACGAGGCGATCCGCGAACACGCGGTTGCCGTCGCCTTGGCCATGCGGGAGAAGGGCATCGAGCACAACGACCTGTTCGAACGCCTCGCCGCCGACGACCGGCTGCAGCTCACCGACGCCGACATTGCCGCGCTGCTCTCAGAACCGCTCGCGTTCACCGGCGCCGCGACGGCGCAGGTCGCCGGCTTCTGCGATCAGGTCGCGCTCGTCACAGCCCGCTATCCCGACGCTGCCTTCTACGCGCCAGGCGACATCCTCTAGCGACCCCCGGAACGCACCTCGCCCTCGCGGCTCTGGCAAACTGCGCCCGTGACTGACTACACGTTCATCGCCTCAGGCAAAGTGCGAGACCTCTACAAGATGGACGACGGCAGCTTGCTGTTCGTCGCCAGTGACCGCATCTCGGCTTACGACTTCGTGCTTCCGACACCGATCCCCGACAAGGGCGCCGTGCTGACCGCGATGTCGATCTGGTGGTTCGAGCAGCTCGCCGACGTGGTGCCCAACCACCTGATCTCAACTGACGTGCCGCCGGAGTTCGCCGGCCGCGCAATGATCTGCGAGCGCCTCGACATGCTGCCGGTCGAATGCATCGCCCGCGGCTACCTGACTGGTTCAGGGTTGTCGGATTACAAACGCACCGGCGCCGTCTCCGGCATCCCGCTGCCCGCCGGCCTCGTCGACGGGTCGCGACTGCCCGAACCGCTGTTCACGCCGTCGACGAAAGCGCCCATCGGCGAGCACGACGAGAACATCTCACTCGCCGACGTCGAAGACACCATCGGAGCCGACGCAGCTGACGAACTTAAGCGCCTGACGTTGGCGGCGTACGGTCGCGCCGAGGAAATCGCGCGCGCCCGCGGCATCATCTTGGCGGACACAAAATTCGAGTTCGGACGACGAGGGGCTGGCGGCGAGATCGTGCTCGCCGACGAGGTGCTGACGCCCGACTCCTCGCGATTCTGGCCGGCCGATCTGTACGAGCCCGGCCACGCGCAGCCGTCGTACGACAAGCAATACGTGCGTGACTGGCTGACCTCACCGGCGTCCGGCTGGGACAGAAGTTCGGACACTCCGCCTCCACCGCTGCCCGAGGACGTCGTCGCGAAAACGCGCGAGAAGTACATCGAGGCGTACGAGCGGTTGACTGGCCTCGCCTGGTCGTAGTCGCCGTTGCCGACGCGGTCGTTCTAGCCGTCAGAAGTGTCGTCTTTGCGGCCTACGCTAGGCCGGTGATCTGGTCCGGGAGCGACCCCGATGGCTGAGGCGAACGACGTTCGGCGCATCGCGTTAGGCCTGCCGCAGGTAGTCGAGATACCGAGCGAGGGCTTCGACTTTCGGGTCGGCGGCAAGGGATTCGTCTGGTCCTACCCCGAGTATCGCCCGGGTCGGCGGCGGGAGATCCGCACCGACATCGCGGTGCTCTACGTCGGCGACGAGGCCGAGAAGCAGGCACTCGTGCTCGGCGAGCCGACGCTGTTCTTCACGACGCCGGGCTACGACGGATTCCCGCTGGTGATGCTGCGCCTCGATGAAGTCGACGATGACCGCCTCGCCGAACTCATCACCGACGCGTGGCGCATGCGCGCCCCAGCCGAGATCGCCGACGCACTCGACCTCGGCTCGTGATCATGGAGAAATGGGGCACTTCCATCGTGGACAGTGCCCCGTTTCCCCATGATCACGAAGGAAACCCCGGGGCTAGGACGCTGCGGTGACCTCGAGCGCGACCTTCGCCGAGATGTCGCCCTGAACCCGCACGACCACCTGGTGGGTACCGACGGTCTTGATGGGCGCCTCGATTTCGACCTTGCGCTTGTCGAGGATCGGACCACCGGCCGCCTTCACCGCCGCCACGACGTCGGCAACCGTCACCGAGCCGAACAGCCGGCCGGCTGCACCAGCCCGCGTTGGCAGCGTGATCTTTAGGGTCTCGAGCTGCGTCTTGATCTCCCGCGCGTGCGCGAGGTCGCGAACTTCGCGGATGTCGCGGGCCCGCTTGAGCGAGGCGATCTGCTTCTCTGCGCCCTTGGTCGCCCGCATCGCCAGACCCTGCGGCACGAGGAAGTTGCGGCCGTAACCGTCCTTGACCTCGACGATGTCACCGGGAGCGCCGAGGCCAGCGACCTCGCCTGTGAGGATGAGCTTCATGGTCGTCGTCCCGTCTTCTAGCGCGCAGCGCTGGTGTAGGGCAACAACGCCACTTCGCGGCTGTTCTTTACCGCGGTAGCAATGTCGCGCTGGTGCTGAGTGCAGTTGCCGGTGACCCGACGGGCCCGGATCTTGCCGCGGTCGGAGATGTACTTCCGCAGCAGGTTGGTGTCTTTGTAATCGACGTAGGAGACCTTCTCCTTGCAGAACACGCAAACCTTCTTCTTCGGCTTGCGCAGGGGAACCTTCGGCATCGCATTGCTCCAAGTGGTCGCGCCCGTGTGGCTTCGTAGCCCAGGCAGTCAAGTCGTGGGGTAGAGCGGGGAAAGCGCGGGACGTCGCCGACATGGCGGCGTCCGGCAAAGTTCTAGAACGGCGGCTCGTCTGAGAACCCACCGCTTGCAGGGGGCGTCGACCACGGATCGTCGGCAGGTGCGCCGCCACCCGCTCCGCCGCCGTAACCGCCACCGCCGCCAGGACCGCGAGCAGCCTTGACGACCTTCGCTGTCGCGTTACGCAGTGAGGGGCCGACTTCGTCGACCTCGACTTCGAAGACGGTGCGCTTCTCGCCTTCTTTGGTCTCATAGGACCGCTGCTTGAGCCGGCCGGAGACGATGACCCGCATGCCGCGGGTGAGCGACTCGGCACAGTTCTCGGCTGCCTGCCGCCACACGTTGCAGGTGAGAAAGAGGCTCTCGCCGTCCTTCCACTCGTTCGTCGCCTTGTCCATGAAACGCGGCGTCGATGCGATGCGGAACTTCGCGACGGCTTGGCCGTTGGGGGTGAAGCGCAGCTCCGGGTCGTCGACCAGGTTGCCGATCAGCGTGATCACAGTGTCGCCGGCGGCCATGGCTAGTGCTTCTCCGGCCGCATGAGCTTGGTGCGCAGCACGGTCTCGTTGAGGTTCAGTTGGCGGTCGAGCTCCTTGACGGATGCCGGCTCAGCGACGATGTCGATCACCGCGTAGATGGCCTCGGTCTTCTTGGCGATCTCGTACGCCAAGCGACGCCGGCCCCACACGTCGACCTTGTCCACAGTGCCGCCGTCTTGGCGGACGACACCGAGGAACTGATCGAGGGAGGGGGCGACGGTCTTCTCTTCCACATCGGGATCGAGAAGCACCATCAGTTCGTAACGACGCATGCGTGCACCGACCTCCTTCGGTCTGGGCGGCCACGGTCGATCCGTGGCAGGAGGGCTCGTTGCGTCGAAGCAACGCGTCACAGTACCAAGCCCGCGGCCTCGACCCGAAATCCTGTCAACAGGCCGGACGCCGCCCCGGTCTGGCCGCGAGTTGATCACGTTAAGCAGGCGTATGGGTCCTCGGGCAGGTGCCGACGCCTACCAAGGGCCCTATACGGCTGCTTAACGTGATCAACTTCAAAGGCCGGCTGGACGGCGGCTGGACGGCGGGGGGTTGGGCGGCGGTGCGCCTGTCGGGGGTCGCGATTAGGGTGAAATCCATGACCACCTCGCTGCCGAAGATCGGTGCCCACGTCGACCAAGACGACCCCATCGCCGAAGCGCGGGCGCGCGAGGCCGACCTCGCCCAGTTCTTTCTTGGTGACCCCCAAGACTGGAAGGCACCGCAGATCCGGGCCGGCGTCGAGGCCCTGAAGAATGCGCCGATCGACCTATACGTCCACTCGCCGTACGTCATCAACGTGGCCACCACGAACAACCGGATCCGGATCCCCAGCCGCAAGATCTTGGCCCAGCATGCCGACGCCGCGGCGAGTATCGGCGCGAAGGCGCTCATCGTGCATGGCGGCCACGTCTTGAAGGACGACGACCCGGCGGTCGGGGTCGACAACTGGCGAAAGACCTTCGAACGCTGGACGCCCCCGCTGCCGATCTTCATCGAGAACACCGCAGGCGGCGAGAACGCCATGGCACGTCACTTCGACCGGCTCGCCATGTTGTGGGACGCCGTCGGTGAATACGGGCCTGGGTTCTGCCTCGATACCTGCCACGCACATGCGGCCGGGGAGGATCTCGTCAACGTCGTCGACCGCGTCAAAGCCATCACCGGCCGCATCGACCTCGTGCACGCCAACGGATCCCGCGACCCGTTCGGCTCGGGCGCTGACAGGCACGCCAACTTCGAGGACGGCGACATCGACCCTGCGCTGATCGTCGAGGTCGTCCGCCAGGCCGGCGTGCCCGTGGTGTGCGAAACGCCGAACGGCGCCGCCGGGCAAGGCGCCGACATCGCCTACCTGCGCAAACACCTCAGCGCGGACGCCTGACACCGAACCGGAAACCCGCGAACCGGAAGCAACCGCGAACCAAACCGCGAACCGCAACCGACCAACCAGAACCGCAAAACACCGAACCCGCAAGAGAACGCGCTCAGTTCAGCGCCATGACGGGCTCGGGCTCGTCGTAGCTCGGATCGCCGTCGAAGATGTCGGGCGCTCCGTCGAGAACCCCACCCGCGGGATCGTCACTGCCGTCCGCTCGAACCACATCGCCTTCCGGCCGCAGGATGTCGATGATCACCAGCACGCACAGCGCCAGCACAGAGATATCCCTGATGGCGAGCGAGATCGAATACGGCCCGTACTCCAAGCCCTTGCCCGTTCGACCGCTCGGGTCGCCCAGCAGGTACATCCAGATACCGAGGAAGTAGATGATCTCGGCGGCCTGCCAGACCAGGAACGCCCGCCACCTCGGCCGGGCCAGCACGACGAACGGCAGCAACCACAGCACGTACTGCGGCGAATAGACCTTGTTCAGCACCAGGAAGAACGCCAGCGTCAGGAAGCACAGTTGCGGCAGCCGCGGGCGGCGGCGGGCCGCCAACGCGATCCAGCACACGCCCAAGAAGGCGATCGCGATCGCAGCTGCCTCGTACAAGTTGAGTTGATTCGTCGTGTAGTTCCAGCCGAAGAAATTGATCCTGTGCCCGAATATGGGCAGCGTCTCTGGCCGTGAGAAGACGTACCAGATCGAGCCCCAGTCAGCCCCACGCGTGCGACTGAAGTAGTAGAACCGGAACCACCCTTCTGACCTCGTGATCGCCAGTGGGATGTCGACAACTGCCCACGCGATCGCGGCCCCGGCGGCCGCGGTCCAGAAGGCCCTCAACTGTCGCGCTCGCCAGCACAACAGCAGTAACGGCAGGAAAAGCACGATCGGATAGAACTTCGTGGCGACGGCCAGGCCTAACAGCACGCCGGCCAGGAAGTTGCGTTTTCGCGACCACGCCAAGATGCCAAGAGAGGTCATGGCAACGGCCAGCAGGTCCCAGTTGATGAGCCCTGCAAGGATCAGCGAGGGCGCCGCGGCGACCATCGCGGCGTCCCATATTCGGCGCCGGTTGGTCAGCGCGGTCGCGATCACTGCGATCACCGCCGCGATCGTCAGCATCAGCCAGGTCAAGTCGATGAAGCCTTGGCCGCGCTCGTCGGAGGGGTACAAGAGCCTCGTGCCCAGGGAGCCGACTTCCATCGCCACGCCGATCATGACCGGGTACTCGACCTCGCCTGTCGGGTGCCCTGGCAGATCGTCAGATACGGCGTGCGCATCCCAGTAAGGGATTTTGTTGTCAGACAGCCCCTCGCCGAAGTACAGCGGGTAGATGTCGTTGTAACACGCGTGGCTGTATTGGAACCCGCCAGACCATGTCTGGTTGCGGCACGGGTATTTCTGCAAGTACCCGAGCACTGAGCTCGCCAGGGCGAGAGCGATCAGGACCCGAAGCGGCGTCCACCACGACCAGCCGGTGCGCGCGTGCCTGCCAAGAGGGCCGCCGAAAGCCGCGCTGCCACCCCGAACGAACGGATCGTCGTGCGTGGGCGCGATCACCCCCGCGGCCGCGGTCGCCGGCACGTCGTCCATGACAGGAAAACTTAGTCGGCCACCGGGTCGAAGCCGCGCAGCCCCCGCTGCAGCGGCACCGCGCCTACTCCGACAGGGCCCGCTCGCGAGAATGGGTCACCCGGCGAGCCGGGGCATGGCTTGCGGCTCGAGCGTGCCCACCGTGACCGAGCACGTAGGACTCGCGCAGGTGGTTCCACCCGCAGTTCTGGCAGACCTCGACCACGTAGACCGTGAACTCGCTGACCTCGTGCTCCATCTGCGCGAGCTCGCGGGTCGCCTTGATCCGACCGCTGTACTGACCTAGTGCGTCGCCGTAGGTGTAGGTCACGTGGGTCAACGGCTCTTTGCGACACACCGGGCACTGCTCCGTGGTCGGCTCGCCGTGGAACTTGGCCGCCCGCAGCAAGTACGGGTGCGCGTCGCACACGTCGGTCGCCGTCGCCCGCCCGCCGAACAGCGCTGCGAGCATGGCCCGACGCGCCAGCGAGTAGTCGATGAAGGACCGGGTCGTCTCCACGGCGACATTTTAGCCACCGGGACGGCGGTCGGTGTTTGCGTTCCCGAGGGCGGACCCGTATCGTTCGGATGTATCGGCTCGATACATCGAGGAGCAATCAGTGGCGCAAGCAGTCAAGCGATCGGGACGTTCCGGCGTCCTCGAGCTTGCCGTCCTGGGGCTGCTCCACGAGTCACCGATGCATGGATACGAACTCAGCAAGCGCCTGAACACGATGCTCGGCGCCTTCCGCGCATTCTCCTACGGCTCCCTCTACCCGTGCCTGAAGCAGATGCTGGCCGCCGGTCACGTCAGCGCCGACGGCGAATCGACGGGGAGCCGCAGCAAGATCGTCTACCGGCTGACCGCCGACGGCAAAGAGCATCTGCAGAACCTGCTGGGCGAGGCCGGCCCTTCGTCGTGGGAAGACGAGAACTTCGGCGTGCACTTCGCCTTCTTTTCTCAGACGGACGCCGAGGTGCGGATGCGCATCCTCGAAGGCCGCCGCAACCGCCTCGAGGAGCGGCTCGACAACGTGAAGACGTCCGTCGCCCGTACCCGCGAACGGGTCGACAGCTACACCCTCGAACTTCAGCGGCACGGTCTCGAGTCCGTCGAGCGCGAGGTCCGCTGGTTGACCGAGCTGATCGAAACGGAGCGGCGCGCCGACACTGCGCCGGCGAGCAACACCAATGTCTAGCGCCATCACCGGTACGGGGATTAACCACGCCACTTGTACGGGGATTAACACAAAGGAGCACCGCTCATGGGTTCGGTTCGGGTAGCCATCGTTGGCGTCGGTAACTGCGCCGCGTCGCTCGTCCAAGGAGTCGAGTTCTACAAGAACGCCGACCCCGACGACCGGGTGCCGGGCCTCATGCACGTGCAGTTCGGCCCCTACCACGTGCGCGACATCAAGTTCGTCGCGGCATTCGACGTCGACGGCAAGAAGGTCGGTTCCGACCTCGCCGACGCGATCGGTGCCAGCGAGAACAACACCATCAAGTTCTGCGACGTGCCGACGACCGGCGTCGTCGTGCAGCGCGGTCACACCTATGACGGTCTCGGCGACTACTACCGCGACATCATCCAGGAGTCCGAGGAAGAGCCGGTCGACGTCGTCAAGGCGTTGAAGGACGCCAAGGTCGACGTGCTGATCTCCTACCTGCCCGTCGGATCCGAAGTCGCCGACAAGTTCTACGCCCAGTGCGCGATCGACGCCGGCGTGGCCTTCGTCAACGCGCTTCCGGTCTTCATCGCCAGTGACCCCACGTGGGCGAAGAAGTTCGAGGACGCCGGGCTGCCGATCATCGGCGACGACATCAAGAGCCAGGTCGGCGCGACGATCACGCACCGCGTCATGGCCAAGTTGTTCGAAGACCGCGGTGTCGAGTTGCTGCGCACCTACCAGCTGAACTTCGGCGGCAACATGGACTTCATGAACATGCTCGAGCGCAAGCGCCTGCAGTCCAAGAAGATCTCCAAGACGCAGTCGGTCACCTCGCAGATCCCGCACGAGATGGCGAAGGCCGACGTGCACATCGGACCGTCCGACTACGTGCCGTGGCTCGACGACCGCAAGTGGGCCTACGTGCGCCTCGAGGGTCGTTCTTTCGGCGACACCCCGCTGAACCTCGAATACAAGCTCGAGGTGTGGGACTCACCGAACAGCGCCGGCGTCATCATCGACGCGGTCCGCGCGGCAATGATCGCCAAGGACCGCGGCATCGGCGGACCGATCAACTCGGCGTCCAGCTACTTCATGAAGAGCCCGCCCGTGCAATACAGCGACGACGACGCGCGGCAGGCAGTCGCCGACTTCATCGCAGGCACGGTCGACCGCTAGAACACCAGCAACAAGAGGCCGGACGTCGACTAGCTGGCGCCGACACCGTGCTCTGCGGCCCACTGCCGCAGAGCAGCTGATGCGGCGTCCTTGCCCATCGGACCGGCGTCCAGCCTGAGTTCGAGCAGGTAGCGGTACGCGCGGCCGACGTCTGGGCCGGGTGGGATGCCGAGCACCGCACCGATCTCGTAGCCATCGAGTTCGGGCCGCAACGCGTCGATCTGTTCCTGCTCGCGCAATGCCTCGATGCGTTCCTCGAGGTCGTCGTACGCAGCCGACAGTGCGGCCGCCCGGCGCTTGTTTCGCGTCGTGCAATCCGATCGCGTCAGCTTGTGCAATCGCTCGAGGAGCGGGCCAGCATCGCGCACGTAGCGCCGCACGGCGGAGTCGGTCCATTCGCCCTCGCCGTAGCCGTGGAAACGCAAGTGCAACTCGACGAGCCTCGACACGTCGGCGACGACATCCTTCGGATACTTCAGCGCAGTCAGCCGAGCCTTGGCCATCTTCGCGCCGACGACCTCGTGGTGATGGAACGAGACGCGGCCACCCGGTTCCTTGCGACGAGTCGCGGGCTTGCCGATGTCGTGCAGCAACGCAGCGAGACGCAACACCAAGTCGGGTTCTGTCCCGTCGTCCTCCAGCGAGATTGCCTGCTCGACCACCGTCAAGGTGTGCTCGTACACGTCCTTGTGCCGGAAGTGCTCGTCGCTTTCCAGGCGGAGCTTCGGCAACTCGGGAAGCACGAGGTCGGCTAGTCCGGTGTCCACGAGCAGCGCAAGCCCACGTCGCGGTTCTTGCGGTGCACATGAGCTTGGAGAGTTCGTCGCGTACCCGCTCCGCGGATACCTTCGTGATGCGCTCGGCCATCGCCGTCATCGCAATCGCGACCGACGGATCAACGTCGAACCGAAGCTGCGACGCGAAGCGGGCTGCGCGCATCATTCGCAATGGGTCATCGGAGAACGAATCCTCTGGAAGGCCCGGTGTCCGCAGCACGTGAGCGGCCAGGTCGTGGGCGCCGCCGAACGGATCGTGGAAGACGTGGTCAGGAACGCTCAGGGCCATCGCGTTGACGGCGAAGTCCCGACGGCGTAGGTCTTCGTCAAGTGAGTCGCCATAGACGACGTCGGGTTTGCGAGACACCGTGTCGTAAGTCTCGAAGCGATACGTCGTCACTTCGAGCCGCACGCCGTCCTTGAGCAATCCGACCGTGCCGAACGCGATCCCGGACTCCCACTTGCTGTCGCGCCATTGCTTGGTGATCCGCAGGATCTCGTCGGGTCGCGCGCTGGTAGCGAAGTCCAGATCGTTGCCGAGGCGGCCGAGCAATGCGTCGCGGACCGAGCCTCCGACGAGCGCGAGGTCGTGCCCAGCATGCGCGAAGAGTTCGCCGAGTTCGTCAACGACAGGCGCCGCCCGGATCAGCTCGTCGATCGCCGCCCGTTGGGTGCTGGTTAGCGCGGGGGGGTGGGAACGCGACGCAGGCACAGGGGTCAAGGGTAGGCCCAATGTGATTGGCCCGCTCGGGCCGGTTAAGGCCACCTCAAATGGGAATCTCTCACCGGCACTATTCGGCTTATCTGTCCGTCCACAGAGGAGAGGACTGTTCGTCCCCACACGGGGCGAACAGTGCGTTGTAACTCAGGGGTTCCTTTCCTGGCCGAGCCCGCCTAATGTCTGCTTCGGCGGCGCCTCTAGGCGCACGTCGGTGAGCGAGGTCAACATGTTGGGTCCGCTCGACATCCACCAATACCTACTAGAGCACGACGTTCACCATGAGATCGTGCGGCTCCCTCGGCCCGCCGCAAGCGCCGAGCATCTCGCCGAAGTCCTGGGGGTTACCCCGCGGCGCTGCCTCGCGATCCATCCGTTCCACGCGCTCACCTCCGCTGGCGACGTGCTCGTTCTTGTCATGGCGCCAGCCGACGAAGAAGTCAGCACCGAAGCGCTGGTCCTCGCCCTACGCGAATTGCTCCGCGACCAGCTCGGACCAGACGCCGAGCTCAGTGTTGCCGGCGCAGCGCTGGTCAGCCGGCGCACCGATTACATCGCGGGGCACCTCGCCCCGCTGCTGCTGCCGCCCGACGTCATTGTGGTCAGCACACGAGGCGTGCTCGATCTCGCGACCTCGGTCATCTATACCGCGACCGGCGATGGCGGCACCGCGCTCGGGATCGCCGCAACCGACTTGCTGAACTTGACCCGGGCAATCGTGTTGCCGAGCGACGGCCCCGCCGGCGACAGCGGCCATAGCAGCTATGACGTCGAGACGGTTGGCCGCATCGAACTCGACCCGCCGACGCCGATCACGCTGCCGCTCCCGAGCGAGGCCGTTTTGGGCGAGAACGATCGCCCAGTCGGCGCCGTCGCGGCGACGCGCGTTCACCGGCGCATGGCGTCCGGCACACCCCCGCCGTCCATCGTCAGCGCCTTGTAGTCCACCGGCCCAAGGCCGTCGCAGTCGACCGGCCTACGGCCGTCGGGCCATTACGATCGAGCCGTGCCTCCTGGACGCCGACCCGTGCCCCGCCTGCGCCGCGTCGAGGAAACCTCCGCCGGCGGTTTGGTCGTCGACGCCGGCATCCCGGGCATCCGCGGTCGCCGGGCTGCACTCATCGCTCGGCACGACCGACGCGGCCGCCTGGTGTGGTCCCTGCCGAAGGGGCACGTCGAGGCGGGCGAGACGCCTGAAGTAGCTGCGGTTCGTGAAATCGCCGAAGAGACCGGTATCGCTGGCCGCGTCGTTGCGCCCCTTGGCACCATCGATTTCTGGTTCGTCGCTGAGGGACGTCGCATCCACAAGACGGTCCACCACTACCTGTTACTCGCCGAGGGCGGCGAACTGTCCGACGAGGACATCGAGGTCGTCGAGGTGGCATGGGTGCCGCTGGAGGAACTCGCGCAGCGGCTGGCCTACGACGACGAGCGCCGTCTCGTCGACCAGGTGCCGGGGCTGCTCGCGGACATCGCGTGAAGCCCGGAGGTCGATGCCTGAAGCTGGCCAGCGCGGCGGCGGCGGTGCTCTTCGTAGCAACAGACAGCCTCGCTCTCACTGGCGTTGCTCAAGCCGCGCGAGCACCCGCAGCGGCCCCCTACACCGGCCAGCTGCCCGCAGCGGCCCCGAGCCCGACGCCTACGCCCGCGAGCGCGCCGCACCGCGTGACGATCACGCTCTTGAGTCTCGACCCAAAGGCGGTCCAGCCGCACGACACGATCGTGCTCGACGGCACCGTCACCAACATCTCCGGTGCGCCGCTCACGAACGTGAGCGTTGCGGCACGCGCGTCAGCAACGCGGATCACCACGCGATTCGACCTGGCGCGCGGCAACGACCCGAACGTCGTGCTCGGAACAACTGTCGACAACACCCGCGTGACACTCGGGTCACTCGCCGCCGGGCAGTCAGCGCACTGGACGATCCTGGTGCCGGTCGATCGCCTCGCCTTGCCGTCGTCCCCTGCTGATTTCGGTGCGTACCCGCTCGCCGTCGACGCGCGCACCACCTCCGGCCGCACCGTCGCCACGACACGACTGCCCACGCAGTTGTTATGGATGCCGACCGGCGCGCAGTTCACAGCGACGCAGATCAGCTGGCTGGTGCCACTCGTCGACGGGATCCATCGCAGTAATGGCAACACGTTTCTCGACGACCAACTCGCCACCGACCTCGCGCCGACGGGCCGTCTTGGTCGGCTGCTCTCACTCGGATCGGCGGCGCAGGTGCCGATCACCTATGCCATCGACCCCGCGCTGGTCGACGACGCCACCGTGATGGCTGGGGCGGCGCAACTGTCGGCAGGCGTGACCGGCGTCACCGGAGTACCGCCGCCGTCCGGCATCGCATCACCTACCGGAGCCGCGTCGGAGACCGAGTCACCCTCGGCAAAACCGTCGAGCACTCCCAAGGACGGCACCAAGTCTGCAGCCGCGTCGCCACCCGCAGCGCAGCCGACTCCGTATCAGGTCGTCGCCGGTGACGCCGGTGGAACGACGGCCGGAACCGGCGAATCGGCCGCCACGGACTGGCTCGCGCAGCTGCACAGCGATGTCTCCGCCCCCGACGCAGCGGTGATCGGATTGCCGTACGGCGACACCGACCTCGTCGCGGTCGAGCGCGCCGGCCTGACCAGGGAAATCGCCATCGCCCGCTCGACGGGACAGTCGACATTGACTGCCGACCTGGTGCCCCCGACGTTGCCAAACGTGGTCTGGCCAGTTGGCGGCACCCTCGACGAGCCGACCCTCGACGACCTCGCCGGCGATCTGGTCGACACCGTCGTACTCGCCGACACCACGCTCCCCCCGCGCAACGCCAACGCGGTGACCGGCGCGCGCACGAATTTGCAAACGGCATCGGGCACCGTACGGGCGGTGCTCACCGATTCGACGCTGAGCTCCATGCTGACCACATCAACCAGCGTGGACGGCGGTGTGCGGGTCGCCGAACAGCGCTTTCTCGCCGAGACAATGCTCGTCACCGAGCAGCGACCCGGCATTGGCAGTTCCGTGGTGATCGCACCGCCGCGCAACTGGAATCCTGCCGACGGGTTCGCGACGACGCTGCTGACAGACAGTGCGACGATGCCGTGGCTGCAGGGCGCCAATGTGGGCCAGGTTGCGAATCAGCCCGCCGACGGCGTGCCTCGGCAGTCGCTTGTCTACACCGCCGCCGCATCAGCTGCCGAGATGCCCGGGGAGGATCTGCTGCCGATCGCCGCACTGCGCGGCCGGCTGGCCGCGTGCAGCGCGGTCCTGGGCTCGAGCACCACGGAAACATTCATCAACACGTCGAGCATTGCGATCCTGCGCGCGGAATCGGCCGGCCTTCGCACCGATCTGGCTCGAGCTGCTGTGATCAGAGCTGCCGTACAAGCCGAGCTCGACGCGCAGATCGCCAAGGTCTACATCGTGAAACCAGGCCTCATCACGTTGACGAGTCGAAAACAGAAGATCCCGATCACCGTGGTCAACAACCTGCCCGATCCAGTCACGGTCGAGATCCGCATAACCGCGGTGAACGCGGCCCGGCTAACGGTCGCCGCGCAAGAGCCGTTCACCGTGCCGGGCAACCAGAGCCGGCACCAAGTGCTGATCGAAGTCGAAGCAACGACCGGTGGACGCTTTGACGTCGCCGCGCAATTGTGGACGCCGGACGCCAGCTCGCGACCTTTCGGTGCGCCGGTTCCGTTCGTCATGAACTCGACCGCGTACGGAACTGTCGCGCTCGTGATCGCTGCCACCGCCGCAGGTTTGGTGTTCCTCGTATCGGCGATCCGGGTGATCAGGCGGATCCTCACCTCCCGCCGTCCGCCTAAAGACGGCACGCAACTACCCGCCGCCGCGGCCGACTCGTCGCCAGTGTCGTGACGATCGCGGACGCCTCGGATAGCGGGGCCGGCGCACCCCGAAGCAGCCTCGCCCGATCAAGCACCGTCATGGCGATCGGCACCGTCGCCTCGCGCGGCACGGGCTTCGTCCGCACGGTGGTGCTCGCGGCAGCCCTCGGTAGCGGCGCACTGGCCGAGACGTACAACATCCCGAACACGATCCCGAACGCGATCTACGACTTGCTGCTCGGCGGCATCCTTACCAGCGTCGTCGTCCCGCTCCTCGTGACAGCAGTGAGGGACGACGCAGAAGCCGGCGAGTTGTATGCGCAACGCCTGCTTACCGTCGTCGCGGTTGTGCTCGGCGTTTGCACCGTGGTGGGTGTTCTCGCGGCGCCCCTCATCATCGACGTCTACGCGCAGGGGCTCACTGGTCAGCAGCGTTCACTGTCGGTCACGTTCGCGCGGTACTTCCTGCCGCAGGTGTTCTTCTACGGACTCAGTGCAACGATCGGCGCGATTCTCAATACCCGCGGCCGTTTCGCCGCTCCGATGTGGGCTCCTGTCCTGAACAACCTCGTGCTGATCGGCACCGGTCTGCTCTTCATTTCGGTCACCGAGGCGGTGCCGGTAGCCAAGCTCACCAACCTGCAGGTCACTCTCACCAGCGGTGAGATCCGACTTATAGGCATCGGGACGACGGCGGGTGTTGTCCTGCAAACCCTCGCGCTTTGGCCATCGCTTCGCGCATCAGGCTTTCGATGGCGACCTCGGTTCGACTGGCGCGGCAACGGCTTGGGGGAGGCGGTAACGCTCGGCGGTTGGGTACTGGCGTACGTCGCCATGAACCAGCTTGGGTTCGTCATTGTCACGAACCTGGGGAAGGCCGCCGGTCGCGCCGCCTTGGCGCATCGGATCGGGCACACGGACACGTTTTCCGCGTACACCTATGCGTACCAGCTGTTCCAGTTGCCTTACGCAATCGTCGCGGTGTCGATCATCACCGCACTGCTGCCGCGCATGAGCGCGCACGCGGCGCTGGGCCGATTCGATGACGTGCGCGCTGATCTGTCGACCGGGTTACGTACGAGCGGCGTCGCCGTGGTCCCTGCAACCGTCATGCTGATCGCGCTCGCGCCAGAAATCACGACAGTCATTTTTCGCTGCCTCCCGCACACCCGCGTCAGCGCAGCGGACGCGCGCTACATCGGCTGGGTACTGGTCGCGTTCAGCATCGGCCTGGTGCCGTTCGCCATGTTTCAGCTACTCCTGCGCGCGTTCTACGCCTTGCACGACACCCGCACTCCCGCCCTTATCAACGTCGTCGCGACCCTGGTCAACATCGGTGCGGATGTCGGCCTGTACATCGCACTCCCACCAGGGTCGCGAGTGGTCGGGCTCGCATTGGGGTTCGCGGCGTCCTACTGGGTCGCCTTCGTCCTGACCGCGAGAGCACTGGGTCGCCGCCTTGACGGCATCGACGGTCAGCGAGTCACCCAGACCTACGTCAGGATCACGCTCGCTGCAGCTGTCGCGGGCGGCGC
The DNA here is from genome assembly GCA_963737705.1 of uncultured Actinomycetes bacterium. Classification (GTDB taxonomy): domain Bacteria; phylum Actinomycetota; class Actinomycetes; order Acidothermales; family Acidothermaceae; genus PALSA-607. Next base: position 516,937 of record CAVTTP010000006.1, on the reverse strand, counting down.
TGCCTTCGGACTTGCCGAGCTGACCGGGGTACTGCTCGGCCGTGGAGTAACGGGCAGCATCGTCGCGCTCGTGGCAGGCGGCGGTATCGGCTTGGGCATCTTGGCGACCGCCGCGTCGCGGATGCGAATCAGTGAGGCGACCCGGATCCTGGACGCGATCCGAGCCCGCCTCGCCGGGGTCTCCAACTAGGCCGAATGGCCCCGCGCGATACGACCAATCAGCGTCCACAACGCCTGCGAAAGCTCAAGGCGACCCGTCCCCGCGCCGACGTAACGGTCGAGGTGACACGCTCTTGAGTACCAAGAAATGGGCTCGCAGGCTGGACGATGTCGCGCCCGACACGGGTGACGTCATCCTCAGCTGGCTGACGCGCGTCGTCCTGGTCATCGCAGCCACCGCAGTCGTCGGCTTCGATGGGCTGTCGATCGCTGTTGCTCATGTCAGCGCACAAGACGATGCCAACTCAGCGGCCGTCGCCGCCGCAACAGCGTGGGTCAGTGACAAGGGCGCGCTCGCACCGACCTTGCTCGCAGCGCAAAACTCGGCGGCCCAACACGACGAGACAGTGCTACCGAACAGCCTCACCGTCGGCACCGACGGAACCGTGCACCTCAAGCTCGAGCGCGACGCAACGACACTGGTTATCCGCCACATCGGTCCGCTCCGGTCATGGGCGACGGTGATCGTCAAGGGTTCGGGTAAAGCGGACGCAACGTCATGACGGGCCGCCGAATAACGTCGGCCGCCCTCGCGCTGCTGACAACCATGGCGGCTATGGCGACTGTTGCGACCGCCTCCGCTAGCAGCAACCTGCCGGCGACTGCAGGGGTCGTTCTTTCAGCGCACGACGATCCACTCTCCGACGCCGAGACCCAAGCGAGGCAGCTCGAAGCGGAGGTCAACAAGCTGCAGCTGCAAGTGGAGCAAGCCAGCGAACGGTACGACGGCGCGCAAGCGTCGCTGGTACAGCTCGTCTTCACCCAAGAGGCGGCAACCCGCGCGGCGACAGCCGCGACCGAGGCAGCCGACCATGCTCGCGCCGTCGCTGACACGACGACCCGCGCGCTGTACATGTCAGGCGGCATCACCGGTCTCTACGCAAGCGTTTTGAGTGGCAAAAACCCTGGGCAATTCCAGTCTGGGTTGCACAGCGTCCAGGTCGTTTCCGACGCGGACACCGACGCCCTGGCCACTGTCGGAGCTGCGCAACAGGCGGCCGCAGCGGCGAACGCTCAGGTGGAGAGCCTGCGTACCAAACAAGATGAACTAACGGCCCAAGCTGCGAACGCCAGTGCCGACGCGCAAAATGCGCTCGCCGAAGAGCAATCGGCGCTCCAGGGCGCCAAGGCCCAAGTTGTGACGCTGGAGCAACAATTCCAGGCCCAGGTCGCCGCCGAAGCCGCTGCCCGTGACGCGGCAACGCTGGCCGCCGCCCGCGCAGCCGCTGCGGCCGTTGGTCTCGTCGACACCGGGGGCGTCAGCCGCATCGCGCTGCTTGCGATTGAGGCCGCTCAAAGCCAGATCGGCAAGCCCTACATGTACGGCGGCGCCGGACCGGACAGTTGGGACTGCTCTGGCCTCACGCAGTGGGCGTTCGCGCAGGCGGGTGTGCTCATCCCGCGCACCGCCGCCGACCAGTACGCGGCCATTCCCAACAAGATTGCGCTCGGCGAGATCGAACCCGGCGATCTGCTCTTCTGGGCGACCGACATCACAGATCCGACGACCATTCATCACGTGGCGATCTATGTCGGCAACGGGTTGATGCTCGCAGCGCCACACACCGGTACGAACGTTCAAGTTCAACCCGTCTATCTAGACGGCTACATCGGCGCGGTTCGCATCGGGTGACGCAATAGCATGAACTGAGAGGCGCATAGCGACTGAAAGGCGCACAGCGACTAAAGAGCAGAGCACCGCGGGAGGTCTGCTGTGGGCGGCGCACCGGCCGTGGCACCTGGCCTAGTCGTCGCCGAGCGCTACCGGATCGAATCGCCGCTCAGCGGCGAGACCGAGACAGAGCGGGTCGGCAGGCTCTGGCGGGCCCACGACGAGGTGCTCGCGCGCCCAGTCGCGATCCTGCTGGTGCGCGGAGACGACCCGGGCGTGCCAGAAGTGCTTGCGGGTGCGCGCGCAGCGGCTGGCCTCACGCACGCCGCCGTCGTCCGCGTTTATGACGCCGGTGAAGCACCTGGGCTCGCCTTCGTGGTGACCGAATTCCTGTCAGGCGGTTCGCTCGAAAGCCAACTACTCATCGCTCCGCTCGAACCTGCAGTGGCGGTGGACCTCCTCTCGGATCTGGCGATCGGGGTCGCTGCCGCCCATAGCGTCGGCTTGCACGGGCTGTCGCTGACCCCACGTAGCGTGCTGTTTACGGCGACCGGCGCGCCCCGCCTGGTCGGTATCGGCTTAGCCGGACACACCGCCCGAAGCGCGGCGCCAGTCGTCCCGCTCGGGATGGACGGGGCTGACACCGCCACGGTTGGACAGCCGCGCTACGCGGGCGATGCCGGTGAAGTCGAGCGCGGGCGCATCGATGCTGTCGGCCTCGCCAACCTGCTCTATGCAGCATTGACCGCCCGTTGGCCTGGCTCGCCCGTCGACAGTGCGCTGCCGCCGGCGCCGTACACCGAAGGCCACTTGCGCACCCCGCGTCAGGTGCGCGGCGGCGTCCCGCGCGAGGTCGACGAGGTCGTCGCGCAGGCGCTAGGCGATGAGAGTTTGCTGCGCGGGCTGCCGGAAATCGTCTCCCCCGCTGAGTTTGCAGACGCCCTCGCACCACTGCGCACGTCTACCGACGACGCGCATCCGTACGGCGCCGACACCGGGCCGGCCGTCGACCTCGACACCCGCCAGGCCCGCTTGATCAACACGCGCCTCGTCCCCGTACAGGTGTGGCACCGCTGGGCTGTCGGCATCGGCGTGTTGTTACTCGCGGTCGTGGTGGCCGGCCTGCTGGTCGGCGGAAAGCACGGCTACCTGAGCTTTGTTCACGGCGCGGAGCCCGCGGCGCCGACCCCAACATCAACCGCGTCCCCGAAGGCCACCTCGAGCGTGGCCGCCGGCGCCGTGGCCCAAGCGGGCGCGATCGCCCCCGGTCTCGTCACAGAGTTCGACCCGTACGGCAAGCACGATGATCCGCACGTGTCAGAGGCACCGCGCGCAGTCGACGACAGCCCCACCACCTCGTGGCGCACGCAGATCTATCGCACTGCCGACCTCGGCAAGTTGAAGCCAGGGGTGGGGTTGCTGATGGACCTTGGTACCGCGCGAAAGGTCTCGGCAGTGCACCTCGTGCTGCTCGGCACTGGCACCTCGGTCGAGCTGTTCGAGAGCGACACGGTGCCAGCCAACGAGAAGGCCATGACACTGGCTGCCGCCCAGGCAGGCGCACCGAGCGACGTCACGTTGCGACTGGCTACCCCGACCGCTGCCCGCTACTGGGTGGTCTGGCTTACGAAGTTGCCCGCGGCCGGTACGGGCTTTCAGGGGGGCATCGCCGAAATGACCTTCCTGTCGTGATTCTGCCGTCAATTCGGCCGATTATGCAGAGCCGTCGGTAGGCTTCGCCGCGTGACGGACGGGGTGACCAACGGCATTGCGGACGGCGCGATGGCCGGTGAATCCGGGCCCGCCGCCAGGCCTGACGACCCCGATGTCGAACTGCTGAAGCGGCATCTCGACGGCGACCCGGCCGCATTTACTGAGATCTTCAGGCGGCACCGCGACCAACTCTGGGCAGTCGCCTTGCGGACCACGGGTGACCCCGAAGATGCGGCCGATGCAGTGCAGGAGGCGCTCATCTCCGCGATGCGTCACGCCGCCTCATTTCGCGGCGACGCCAAGGTCAGCACGTGGCTGCATCGGATCGTGGTGAATGCCTGCCTCGACCGGTTACGTCGACGGGCCGCGCATCCGACGAGTCCGCTGCCGGACGACGACCACGCGCCCAGCATCGCCCGCGACGACTACGCCGACCGGGACACCGCGGCCGATGTGCAGGCCGCACTTGCGACCCTGCCGGCTGAGCAGCGGGCGGCGATCGTGCTCGTCGATATCGAGGGGTATCCGGTCGACGAGGTCGCCGCAATGCTCGAGGTGCCATCGGGCACGATCAAAAGCCGGTGCGCTCGTGGGCGGGCGAAGTTGGTCCCACTGCTGTCGCATTTACGCGGAGGACCCGACCCAGGTGTCGAGCGCGAGGGACAACCGCGGAACCCTGCCGCTGCTGACGGCGTCGAACCACCGATGAACCCACCCCGAGAGGACCTCCGGTGAACACCCCGCACCCGGACCTCGAGACGCTTGCAGAACTCGCAGATCGCGATGTCGCGCCAGCCTCCGAAACGGCCCCACCCGCGCAGGGAGCCGATCCGCAGACCGCGGATCGGCGAACTGCGGAGTTGCTCGCCCATGTCGCCGGCTGCGCTGCGTGCACGGCGGACCTCGACGCTTTGCGCCGCGTCCGGGAAACCTTGCGGGCGCTGCCACCAGTGCCGATGCCGCCAGAGGTCGCCGACCGCATCGAAGCTGCCCTACTTGCGGCCAGGGAATCAAGTACACCGATCGCTGCCAGCGGCGGCGTGGCAGACACGGTTGTCCCGCTGCGAGCGCGGTCGACGCCGGCGGGACGATCAAGGCCTTCCTCTTCACGCTGGCGCACGCTGCCGTACGGCGCAGCCGCCTCGATCGTCGTGCTGGTAGCCGTCGTCGTCGTCGGAATCGTCGCGCTCGGGCACAGCGGAAGCAATAACAACAAGTCAGCCAGTGCTCCGGCGCTCGCCGCTCCGGCCGCCACGACGTCCGGTGGCCCGGCGACCATCGCTTCTGGCACCAGCTACACGTCGGCGGACCTCCGCTCACAGGTCGCGTCCGTTGTCACCAGCAATGTCCCCGGCGCTGCGTCGAACTTCCCGGGCTTGACGTTTGGCCTGTCGGCAGCAGCTGCTGGCTCCGCGGCACCCGCTGCAGCGGCCTCCGCGCCTGCCGCAGCGTCATCTGCCCCCGCGGCCGCGACCTTCCCTGCGCCTGCGGCATCGTCCGCAGCGGCGCCGGCAGCACCGCCGATTTCGGCAGCGTCGTCGCCGTTGTTGGCAGTACCGACGCCGGCCGCAAGCGCGGCTGCCAGCGGGAATGCGGAGCATGCTGCGATCACCGCGCCAGCCGGGCCGCTGGCCGACCCCGCCGCCTTGGCGCGTTGCGTCCAGATCCTTGCCGGGAAGGCCGAGCAACCTCTGCTCGTCGACTACGCGCTGTTCAACGGCGCGCCATCGACGATCATCGTGTTGCCCGACCCCGATGTCGCACACAAGCTCGACATCTACGTCGAGGCCGATACCGCGAACTGTGCAGACCAGGAGTTCACCTTCGAAACCTTCCTCGGGCCGACTCCGGGGCCGTGACTTCTGCGCCTTGGTATCCGGGGTGACATCCGGGGAGGAAGCCGTCGCGAGCCTGCCCTGTCGGGAATCGCAGGCACCTAGGATCTGTTGAAGGCCCTAGTCGCCCGATTGGCGATCGTCTTTGAGGTAGGTCTTTGTGGACGTGCGTGAACTGATCATCATCGGATCCGGTCCGGCCGGTTACACCGCGGCGCTGTATGCCGCGCGGGCTGACTTGAAGCCGTTGGTTTTCGAAGGCGCGATTGCGGCCGGCGGCGCACTGATGACGACCACCGACGTAGAGAACTTCCCCGGTTTTCCCGACGGGATCATGGGCCCGGAGCTGATGGAGAGCCTGCGCAAGCAGGCGGCCCGCTTCGGTGCCGAACTCGTGACCGATGACGTCACGGCGGTCGAACTGACCGGAGAGGTGAAGGTCGTTCATGTCGGCGACCAGGTCTTCCACTCGCGCGCCGTCATCTTGGCGACGGGTTCGAAGTATCGCTACCTCGGACTCGAGAACGAGGCTCGGCTACTCGGCCATGGCGTCTCGGCGTGTGCGACGTGTGACGGATTTTTCTTCCGTGACCACGACATCGCGGTCGTCGGTGGCGGCGACTCTGCCCTTGAGGAAGCGACGTTCCTGAGCAAGTTCGCTCGCAGTGTCACTGTCGTGCACCGTCGCGACGCGCTGCGCGCGAGCAAGATCATGCAGGACCGCGCGTACGCGAACGACAAGGTCGGCTTCCGTTGGAACTCTGAGGTGACCGACGTAGTCGGCGACGACAAGGTCGCCGGCGTCACGGTGCGCGACACCGTCACGGGTGTCGAGGACCAGCTGCCGGTCACTGGTCTGTTCGTCGCGATCGGCCACGACCCGCGTAGCGACCTGTTCCGCGGCCAGGTTGATCTCGACGAGGCGGGCTACGTGAAGGTCCAAGCGCCGTCGACGCGCACGAACCTCGACGGAGTCTTCGCCTGCGGCGACCTGGTCGACCACACCTACCGGCAGGCGGTCACCGCAGCTGGCACCGGTTGTGCGGCGGCGCTCGACGCCGAACGCTGGCTGGCCGCCCAGCACGACTAACAGCAGCACGACTAACAGCAGCACGACTAACAGCAGCACGGCTGGCAGGGGCATAACTGTCTCTGCCGAAGAGTTTCATCCAAAAGAAGACACCACCCAAGAACACACCATCCAAAAGAAGACTGTGTTCAACCCGACAGGAGCCCACCGTGGGAACCACCAAGTCCGTCACCGACGAGACCTTTGCGACCGATGTCCTTTCCAGCGACACCCCGGTCCTGGTCGACTTTTGGGCCGAGTGGTGCGGTCCCTGCCGCATGGTCGCGCCGGTTCTGGAGGAGATCGCGAACGAGCACGCCGACAAGGTGCGAGTCGTCAAGCTGAACATCGACGAGAACCCCGACACTGCGCGCGCCTACTCGATCATGTCTATCCCGACCCTGAACGTGTACAAGGGCGGCCAGGTCGTGAAGCAGATCATTGGCGCCAAGTCGAAGTCTGCTCTGTTGAAGGATCTGGAAGCGTTCCTCTAGGCCGTACCATGGCTCCTCCACGGCGGTTTTCGCCGCGCGGCTGCCTCCGGTAAACGCCGGAGCCCCGCCGGGCGTCAATTCCCCACCGGAGCGGTCGACGAGTCGAGGACGCCTATGCAGCAGCAGCACGAGCGCGTCGACGAGCCGCTGCGCCTCGGCGACCGCGGGCTCGCCGTGCTCGAGCTTCGGCACCGGCTGCGCCAACTCGGCCTGTTGATCAGCGACGAGACTGCGGAGCGCCCTGACCTGGGCGACCTCTTTGACGAGGCATGTGACCACGCGGTCCGCAGCTTCCAGCAACAGCGCGGCCTGCGCATCGACGGCGTCGTCGATCGCGAGACATACCGCAGCCTTGATGAGGCGCGCTGGCGGCTGGGCGACCGCACGCTGTCGTTCGCTGTTCGGCACCCCTACGTCGGCGACGACGTCGCTGGCCTACAACATCGACTGACCGACATGGGCTTCGACTGCGGCCGAGCCGACGGAGTGTTCGGGCCGCGCACCGAAAACGCCCTTCGGGAGTTCCAGCGCAACGTCGGGCTCCCGGCCGATGGCACCTGCGGGCCGGCCACTTTCCGGGCGCTACGACAGCTCGCCCGCACCGTTGTCGGTGGCAAGGCGAACGAACTGCGCGAGTACGACCGGCTGCATCACGGCGGCCCGACGATGGCCGGGAAGCTCGTGGTCATCGACCCCGGCCATGGCGGGCGCGACCGAGGGTCGACGAATGGGACATTGGACGAAGCCACGATCGTCGACGACATTGCCAACCGACTCGAGGGTCGGCTCGCGGCGGCCGGCGCCCAGGCGTTTCGGACCCGCGGCGGCGAGGGAGCACTCGACGACACCGATGCTGTCGAACGCCTGCCGAGCGACGCTGAGCGAGGCGCCTTCGCAAACGCTGCAGAGGCCGACCTGCTCGTTTCGTTGCACATTGACGGGGACGTCAATCCGAGTTGCCATGGAGTTTCGACGTACTACTACGGCACCGTCATCGATCGTTCACTCGTTGGCGCACGCCTGGCAGAGTTGATCCAGCAAGAGGTGTTGGCGCGCACCGATTTTCTCGATTGCCGCAGCCACCCGAAGAGCTGGGAACTGTTGCGCCGGACCCGCATGCCCGCCGTCCGCATCGAGCTTGGTTACCTCACGAACCCTGGCGATGCGGCTCGATTGGGTAGTGCTGAGTTTCGCGACGAGCTCGCCGAGGCGATCGTGGTGGCGATCCAACGGCTGTACTCACCGGCCGAGTTACCGTCGCAAGAAGCGATCGAACTGAGTCGCCAGACCATCTCGGTCTAGGTCGGCACCGGCCAAGGAGAACCTTCGGTTCTCACACTGGCCTAGGAGAACCTTCGGTTCTGACACTGGCCAAGGAGAACCTTCGGTTCTCACACTGGCCGCAGCGCACCTTCGGGGGCGACGGAACCCAGCAGTCGTTCAAGCGCACCTTCGACGTCCTCGCGCCACGACAACACCGTCTTCAGATCGAGCCGCAGTCGCGGGTGCCGCGGATGGGGCCGGATGGTCTTAAAACCCAGTGCCAGAAGGAAATCCGTCGGCAACACGCACGCCGGTGCCTCCCAGCGGCTATCGCCGAATGCTTCGATCGCTTTGACTCCGCGCCGCGTCAGATCCTTCGCCACTGACTGCAGCAGAATGCGCCCGAGGCCGCCACCGGTGAACTCCGGCAACACATGTGCGGTCATCAACAACACGGCGTCCGGACTGACCGGGCTGGTCGGAAACGCGACTGATCGCGGCACGTACGCAGGCGGTGCGTACAGGACGTATCCCGCAGGAGAACCGTCGACTTCGATGAGCCGACCGCAACTCCCCCACTCGAGCAGCACCGCGGAGACCCAGGCCTCCTTCTCCAGCGCCGCATCACCTGACTCCTCGGCTCGAGTGCGACTCACCGGGTCGAGTTCCCAAAACGCACACCGCCGGCACCGGGCCGGTAGATCGTCCAGGTTGTCGAGGGTCAAGCCGACCACGCGTCGCGACATCGTTCCTCCGCAAGCGCTGCAAGCGCGCCGTGTGCCAGCGCTGCGAGCGCTCCATGTAGAGCCAGTCTGAACGCTCGACACCGGCGGCGGTAGTGCCAGTCGGGCTACCTACGCCGGCCCGGGCGGTCGGTAAATCGGCGGGGCTCGCTGCCACGGGCGCTACCCTGAGTGCTCGAGGAGGACGGTTTCGTGGACATGTCAGGCGGGTCGCGGTTAGACCCCTATCTCGAGCGCTATGCCGCGCGTACCCACGGCATGACGACGTCGGAGATCCGGGCTCTTTTCGCGGTCGCCAACCGCCCGGAGATCATCGGCATGGGCGGCGGCTCGCCGTGTGTGAGCGCACTTCCGCTCGACGTCATCGGCGAGATGACCGCGCGGGTGATCACGGAGCAGGGCGCTCAAGCGCTGCAGTACATGGGTGGCCAGGGCGATCCGCGCCTGCGCGAACTCATCTGCGGCGTCATGGCACTCGAGGGCATCTCGGCGTCGGCTGACGACGTCATCGTCACGGTCGGGTCGCAGCAAGCCCTTGATGTGGTGTCCCGCATTTTTCTCGATCCGGGCGACGTCGTGATCGCCGAGGCGCCCTCATACGTAGGCGCGCTCGGCACGTTCACGCAGTACCAGGCGGACGTCGTCCACGTCACGATGGACGACGCGGGGCTGGTGCCCGAAGCGCTGCGGGCGGCCATCGCGGAGGTGGCCTCATCTGGGCGGCGCGCCAAATTCGTTTATACGGTCCCGAACTACCACAATCCAGCCGGTATCACTCTCGTCGAGGAGCGCCGGGACGAGATCATCGCCATCTGCGCCGAGGCCGGCCTGCTGATCCTCGAGGACAACCCGTACGGCCTGCTCGGCTTTGACGGGCCGCCGTTGCGCGCACTGCGCGCCCGGGCTTCCGACGGAATCATCTACCTCGGATCGTTCTCGAAGACCTTCGCCGCCGGCGTCCGCGTGGGCTGGGTACTTGCCCCGCCAGGCGTCAAAGAGAAGCTGATCATGGCCAGCGAGGCAACCACCCTGTGCCCGGTGGCCTTGTCGCAATACGTGGTCGCCGAGTTCCTTGAACATCACCCGTGGCAAGAGCAGGTGAAGGTCTTCCGCGAGCTTTACCGCGCCCGACGCGATGCCTGCCTCGACGCGCTGGAATCGTCGTTTCCCGCCGGGTCGTCGTGGACCCACCCCACCGGCGGCTTCTATGTGTGGGTCACCTTGCCCGAGGGGATCGACGCCAAGGCGATGCTGCCGCGCGCCATCCAGGGCCGCGTTGCCTACGTGCCAGGTGTCGGTTTCTACTCCGACGGGCAGGGCGGCCGAAACCTGCGGTTGGCGTACAGCCTTCCGGAGCCCGATCGGATCCGTGAAGGCGTGCGGCGACTCGCTGGCGTTCTGTCAGAAGAGCTCGACATCGTCGCGACATTTCGCGGCGGCGCGTGAGCGGCGCATGAGTGACTTGGGGCACGTGCTGGTATTAGCCGGTGGCCTGTCGTACGAGCGTGAGGTCTCGCTGTCGTCCGGACGTCGGGTCACTGACGCGCTGGCTGGGCTTGGCGTTGAAGTCGAGCTCGTCGACATCGACGCGCAGCTGTTGCCGCGATTGCTCGAAGACCCGCCGTCCGCAGTTTTCCTTGCTGTGCACGGAATTGAAGGCGAAGATGGCGGTCTACGCGACGCCCTCGACCTCAGCGGTGTGCCCTATGTCGGGGCCACCGGAGCGGCCGCCCGACTAGCCTTCGACAAGCCCATCGCCAAGGCGATCCTTGGTCGAGCCGGTCTTTCGACACCAGCCTCAGTTGCGCTGCAGCACGCCGCCTTCCGCGACTTGGGCGGCCCCGCGCTGCTCGAGCGCGTGGTCGAACGACTCGGTCTGCCACTGGTCGTGAAGCCAGCGCGAGGCGGCTCGGCGCTCGGTGTCACGGTCGTCCGCAACGCCGCCGACCTGCCATCGGCGATGGTCGGGTGTTACTCCTACGACGGTGTCGCGCTGCTCGAGCGCTACGTCGAGGGTGTCGAGCTCGCCGTCAGCGTTGTTGACACCGGATCCGGCCCGGTCGCCCTCCCGGCAGTCGAGATCGACGCAGTGAGCGGCACCTTCGATTACGCAGCGCGATACACCGCGGGCATGACCGAATACCACGTGCCGGCCCGCCTCGGCGCCGATCTCGCCGCGGCTGCGGGCGCGGCGGCGGTCCTTGCACACGAGGCTCTCGGCTTGCGCGACATCTCTCGAACCGACCTGATCGTCGCCCGCGACGGCACCGTCGAGTACCTCGAGACGAACGTAGCTCCAGGAATGACCACGACTAGCCTGTTGCCGCTCGCAGCCACCGCCGCTGACCTCGATCTAGGCGCCCTGTGCCGCGACCTTTTGCATCGAGCAGCCGTTCGTGGGATTTCGTTGCCCGGCGCGCCGGTCTAACCAACCAGGGCGACGGTGGTTAGTCGACCGCTTGGGCGGCGGTGTTCTTGTGCGTGGCCAGGGTGGGCGCCATCGCTGCCACGATGCGCTCGAGGTCATCGACCGAGGCGAACTCGATGGTGATTTTGCCCCTGCTGCGGCCGAGGTCGACCCGGACCCGCGTCTCGAAGTGATCCGACAAGCCTGACGCCAGCTCGTCGAGTCCAGCCGCGCGCTGCCGACCAGCACGGGGCGCGCGTCGCCGTCCCGAATCACCGTCACCGACCGCGACGAGTTCTTCGACGGCCCGCACCGAAAGACCTTCCGCCACGATGCGTTGCGCCAGGCGCTCCTGCGCGACTGCGTCATCGAGGCCCAACAGCGCACGTGCGTGGCCGGCCGACAGCACACCCGCGGCGACCTTGCGCTGCACCGTCGGTGGCAGGTTGAGCAAGCGGATTGTGTTACTGACCTGCGATCGCGATCGACCGATGCGCTTGGCCAATTCTTCATGCGTAGCGCCAAATTCGTCGAGTAGCTGCGCGTACGCCGCACCCTCTTCCAGCGGATTGAGCTGCTCGCGATGGAGGTTTTCCAGCAGCGCGTCGCGAAGGAGTGCGTCGTCGTTGGTATCCCTGATGATCGCCGGAATGGTCGTGAAACCAGCCTGCTGCGCGGCCCGCAAGCGACGCTCTCCCATGACGAGCTCGTAGCCCGCGCCAGCCGGCCGAACCACGACCGGCTGCAGGAAGCCGACCTCGCGCAACGAGTGGGCGAGCTCGGCAAGTGCGGCCTCGTCGAACACTTGGCGCGGTTGCTTCGGGTTAGGCGCAATGTCATCGACGGAGACCTCGGCGAAGTGGGCACCCGGCACCGCCAGCAGGGGTTCATCGTCGCTGAGCCGGATCACCCGAGCCTGGGTGTTGGCGATCGCCGTGTGTGCGGGGTCCGGCTGCGGGTCGGAGTCGGCGGGACGTGGGCGGTCGATGGTCGGGGCAGTGGGAATGAGTGCACCGAGTCCGCGCCCTAAACCGCCGCGACGCGTACTCATCGAGAGTCTCCTTCGGCTGGGTCGGTGCTGTTGACGTCGGTGTCAGTGGAATCGGTAGCAGTGGCAAGGCCACCGGTATCAGTGGCAAGGCCACCGGTATCAGTGGCAAGGCCACCGGTATCAGTGGCAAGGGCAGTCCCTGCCCCGCGCTCGGCAATCTCGCGCGCAGCGTCGAGGTAGCAGAGCGCGCCCGGTGAGGCAGGGTCGTAGGTCATGACCGTCTGCCCGTAACTGGGCGCCTCGGAGACCCGAACGCTGCGCGGAATGACAGTCCGAAGCACGGTTGTACCGAAATGCGCCCGAACGTCTTCTGCAACCTGTGATGCGAGCCTTGTACGAGCGTCATACATCGTGAGCAGGATCGTCGAGACTCTCAAATCAGGATTAAGGTGCGATTTCACCAGATCGATGTTGCTAAGTAACTGACCGAGACCCTCCAGCGCGTAGTACTCGCACTGGATCGGGATCAGCACTTCTTCGCCGGCCACGAGCGCGTTGACCGTCAGCAGCCCGAGAGACGGCGGACAGTCGATCAGCACGTAGTCGAAGTCGGCAACGACATCCGCCAAGGCACGCCGCAGTCGTGCCTCGCGGGCCACCAGGGAGACGAGTTCGATCTCCGCGCCCGCCAGGTCAATCGTCGCGGGCACGCACGACAAGCCAGGGATCTCGGGCACGTCGACCATCACGTCGCCGAGGGACTTGCCCTCGATCAGCAGGTCGTAGACCGACGGGATGTCGGCGTGGTGATCGATGCCTAGCGCCGTGGACGCATTGCCTTGTGGATCGAGGTCGATGACGAGGACGCGCAGACCGTGCAACGCCATCGCGGCAGCGATGTTGACCGTCGTGGTGGTCTTGCCGACACCACCCTTTTGGTTGGCCACCGTGACGATCCGGCGGCGACCTGGACGTGGGAAGGTCTCTCCGGTGTGGCCGAGAACGCGCAAGGCTGTCGCGGTCTGAGTCGCGATCGGCGTCTCATCAAGCGCGCTCGGCGCGGTTTCACGTGAAACATCTACGCCCGGCCCCGCATCAGTCGTGCTGGCAGTCGGGGAGCCCTGGGGGCGAGCGAACGGCCCGGTCTCGGCAGGACGCCGCACGGTTTCACGTGAAACATCGCTAATGATGTTTGCCTCGCTCCCGTTGCCGACGATTACGGCTTGGGCCGGTCCGCGCGATATCACCTGAACGGGGCCGGCCACCGCCGGTGATACGCGTGAAATATCGAGCAGGAGCACCTTCGCCGAGGGTTTCACGCGGGGATCCTCCGATCACGCCATGCAGCTAGAACCGGCGACCGGCTTGGGCACGTCAGCCTAGAGCAACTCAGCGGCGCCGAGAAGTCCGGTGCCCAGCCCGACCAAGACGCAACACCAGCGCCAGCGGATCGGTCAACAATTCCGCCTCGGCGACGTTCGTGGCCGCACCCTCGCACAGTAATCCGTTCGACTGCCAGGTCGATAGTTCAATGATGCGAACCCCGGGCAGCAGGCCTTCAGCGCCCTGGGAGGCGGCCCTCTCGTCGGCCCCGACGGCGAACAATGCGGCGCCCTGCGCCATACCGGCTCGCCGTACCTCGCCCCAGGCAGCGTCGACCTCCGTCGCTACCGTGCTGCCTTTGATCGCGAGCAGTTGGCCGTCGCCGCGCAGGAGCGGGGCGGCCAGAGCGGCCAGCCGATCGACGGGCGCGACGGCGCGCGCCGTCACGACATCCGCGCCCAGTTTGACCGACGCGAGCTCGTCCGCCCGCGCACGGCGAGTCTCGACGCCCGGCAGCGAGAGATCGACGAGCACCTCGTCAAGGAACGCGACGCGACGCTGCATCGGTTCGACGAGGGTGATTTGCAGATCCGGGCGGGCTATCGCGAGCACGATCCCGGGAAGTCCGGCTCCAGATCCCACATCAACCACGTGGCTGCCACGAGGGATCAGCCCCGCAACTGCGACGCAGTTCAGGAGGTGTCGCGGCCACAGCCGCTCCGTTTCGCGCGGCCCAATCAAGCCGCGCTCGACCGCCGCGCCAGCAAGCCACCATGCGTAGCGCTCGGCGAGCGGCAACCGCTCGCCGAACACCACCTGGGCGAGCGCCGGCGGGGGTGGAATCGCCACGTCGACGCCAGGGTGCGTCACGGCGGTGTGGTCGTCACGCCTGCGCTGGAAGCACCACGACAAAACGCTGCGGCTCGACGCCCTCGGATTCGCTGCGGAGCCCTGCCGCGGCGATCGCGTCGTGCACCACCTTGCGCTCGAACGCCGACATCGGCGCCATCTTGACCGGCTCGCCGGTGGCGATAACTTCCTCGGCCGCCTTGGTCCCCAGTGCAGTGAGATCGGTACGACGGCGAGCGCGATGTCCGCCGACGTCGAGCATCAACCGGCTCCGCACGCCTGTCTCGCGCGCCACCGCAAGCCTGGTCAGCTCCTGGAGTGCGTCCAGCACGGCGCCGTCGGGACCTACCAGGTGCCGTAGGCGGTCACCGATGATCGAGACGACGGCGCGATCGCCTTCGACGTCCATATCGATGTCGCCGTCGGCGTCGATGATGTCGAGCAGTCCTTCGAGGTAGTCCGCCGCGACCTCACCCTCGCGCTCGAGCAGGTCAGCCAGCGAGCGAGGCTCCACGGCCTCGTCCGTAACGGCCTCGCCGTAACGGCCTCGCCCGTTACGTGCGCCCCCGCGACGTCGTCAGCCGTCCCGTCGTCCTCAAAATCCAGCGATTCGTCGGTCGCGCTTGCCACGGGGAAGTCCTCCTGAGATATGGGCGTGCCATCAAAATCCGCGGTGGGTGCAAGGCCGTCAGAGGCGGCACCGTTGGTGACACCGTCTGAGACAGCTCCGGGCTCGCTCACCGTGGGCTACCCGGCCGTGGGGGCCGCGTACCAGTGCGCTTGCTGCGGGGTGGCCGGTTGGTTTGCTGCCGTCTGATCACGACGGGTGGCGGAGGTGGCGCGGGCGGAGTCGGGCCGCGCTTCCGGCCGCCGCCGCTCGGCGAATCGCCCGGCTTGTCGCCCGGCGGGGATCCCTTGGTCGGGGCCGTCGGCGGCAGAGCCCCGCCAGGGGCAATATGCGGCATCGCCTTGATGACGAAGTGCTGCTGACCCAACGACCAGACGTTCGTCGTGACCCAGTAGATGAGCACGCCCATCTGGAAGTTCAGGCCGAACAGCGCGAACATCGGGGGCAAGACGTAGAGCATGATGCGCTGCTGCGACGGCATTGCGGTGCCGCTCGCAGCGTTGCGCGCGATCAGTTGACGCTGGGTCAAGAACGTCGTCGACGCCATGACGATGATCGCGATGACGGTGACGATTCGCACGGTCGACGGATCGGCACCGAACGACAGCGCCTTTGACGCGGTCTTGAAACCGAGCGCAAGCGGGACGCCGAAAACCTTCGCGTGGCCAGCCGTACAGAGAGTGTCGGGAGACCAGCCGTACTTCGCGGAACCGAAACCCTTCGGCTTGGTCTGCAGATACGCCGTGCACGCCGCGACGCCCTTGCTCGTACCGCCGGCCTGACCGCCATGCTCGGCGATGTAGCGCAGAACGTGGAAAAGTGCATAGAACACAGGCATTTGCAGGAGCAGTGGCAGGCAGCCCATTAACGGGTTCGCGTTGTGTTCCTTGTAGAGCGCCATGACCTCCTGGTTCATGCGCTCGCGGTCTTTCTTGTACTTGGTCTGCAGTTCCTTGACCTTCGGCGCCAGCTCCGACATCGCCCGCTGCGTCTTGATCTGCTTGACGAAAATCGGGAAAAGCAGGATTCGCACAAGCACGGTCAGGAAGAACAGCGACAAGCCCCAACTCACGCCACTCGTCTTGCCGAACAACGGCGTCAGCACCGAGTGGATCGCCAGGATCACCTTGGTGACGACGACGTAAAGCGGGTTCAGGACGTGTGGCACCGCGTGGCTCCTGGCTTGATCACGGAAGGCGAAGGCTGAATAGAGGCAGCTGCTGACCTGGATCTCGCCGGTGGAACGCGATCAACACCGCCGGGGTTCCATGGATGGCAGCGCGCAATTCTGCGAACTGCGAGCGCGAGCCCTCGAATCGCTCCATGAGTCTGGATCGCCGTCACCGCATAAGCACTGCAGCTGGGCGCGAAACGGCAGCGCTGACCAAGGAACGGACTGATGAATCGCCGATAACCCTCGATCGGGACGACGAGAACTCGGGCAAGCGGCGACGGTGCGGCTGGTCTCATCGACCCTCACCCCGCGCGAGACGTGCGAGCGCCGCGTCGAGGTCGGCCGCAAGGTCGCGCCCAGACGATCCGGCGGCCGCGGGCAAGGCACGCACCACCAGCCGGGCGCCGGGCGGTAGCGAGGCGAGCCGATCGGCACTGAGATGTTGAAGCTGTCGACGCACCCGATTGCGCACCACCGCGCCACCAACTTGGCGACCGACCACGAAACCGGCTCGCGGTCCGGCAACCATGCCGCCAGCATGCTGCGCAGCATCAGGTTCGAGATCAGCGTCAGGTTCGAGATCAGCGTCGGGTTCGAGATCACGGTTGGCGAGTGCGAGGTGAACGACGAGCCGCGGGCGAGCCGCCCGCCGACCCGACCGCATGGTCGCGGTGAAGTCGGAGCGCTGGCGCAGCCGGGACGCGGCCGGAAGCACGGGAAGTCGCGGTTCCGGGCGACGTCAGGCCGAAAGGCCCTGACGGCCCTTCCGACGGCGAGCGGCGAGGATGGCGCGACCGGCGCGAGTGCGCATGCGCAGCCGGAAGCCGTGGGTCTTTGCGCGCCGGCGGTTGTTCGGCTGGAACGTGCGCTTGCTCACTCGAGGGCTCCAAGAAAAGGGGTTCAGTACGGCCGTGGTCTCACCGTGGTCGAAAACTGTGCGGGCCGCAGGTCAGAAGGAACTCCTAAGGTACGGGGCCACCGCCGACACGGTCAAACCTGGTTCAACTCTCGCAGGGCTCTTCCAGGGCGCTGGTGCGACGGGGGCACGGCGTCGCGTGGACGGCGACCCGGCCTCGGTGGGACGGGTGTCTAGAACACATTCGTCACACAGGACACAGCTTGTGGAGAACGCCTTGAAGCACAAGCCGGGACGCTGTTAGCGTCCCACGGGCCGGACCTCGTTGCGGTGAACCGACGATCTTCAGACATGATGCAGTGCAGTGAACGGCCACAGTCCTGCGTACACAGGTTGTGGACGACAGTGTGGACGAACGACCTCTTGACAACGACGAATACGCGCAATAGTGCACAAATCCACCCGCGAGATGCACCATCTGCTGCTTGACGCTTGCCAGTGAGAGGGGTGTGCGTGTCCGCCCCATATGAGAACGGCACGCAAGAAACCGGCGCCGAGCTGGCCGCCCTGTGGGCCCGCACCCTCGAACGGCTCGCGGGCCAAAGTGAAGTGACTCCCCAATTCCAAGCATGGCTATCGCTGACCCGTCCGATCGCCTTGGTCGAGGACACCGCGGTCCTGGCGGCACCGCATGAGTTCGCCAAGGACGTTCTTGAGAGCCGGTTGCGACCCGCGCTGACAGCCGCCCTCGCCGCCGAGATCGGCCGCGAGGTGCGAGTCGCGGTCACCGTCGAGGCCCTGACCTCTGAACCGACAAGCGCGGAGTCGGACACTTCCGTCAACGATCGTCGGTCGGACTCGGCGCACGGTTCGGCTGACCCGGTCAGCAGCAACGGAGGCGGCGAACTGCCGCGAACCCGAAGCGAAGACTCGCCTCGCGACCATGACCGGTCGAATCAGTCGGGCGGGCACGAGAATCAGCCCGCGCGTTCACACCTAGGGACGGGTCGCGAACTCGGGGGCCGGCGAGAGATCGAGCCCGCGCGGCTCAACCCGAAGTACACGTTCGAAACGTTCGTGATCGGCGCCAGCAACAGATTTGCCCATGCCGCAGCCGTCGCGGTCGCTGAAGCGCCGGCCAAGGCCTACAACCCGCTGTTCATCTACGGCGAGTCCGGGCTGGGCAAAACACACCTGCTGCACGCGATCGGGCACTACGCCATGGGTCTTTTCCACGGCGCCCGAGTGCGCTACGTCAGTTCGGAAGAGTTCACCAACGACTTCATCAACTCCATCCGCGACGGCAAGGCCGAGGGTTTCCGCCGCCGTTACCGCGAAGTCGACGTGCTGCTCGTCGACGACATCCAGTTCTTGGAGAACAAGGAGCAGACGCAGGAAGAGTTCTTCCACACGTTCAACACCTTGCATAACGCCAACAAACAGATCGTGATCTCGAGCGACCGGCCGCCGAAGCAGCTGGTAACCCTTGAGGACCGCCTTCGGAACCGGTTCGAGTGGGGCCTGCTCACCGACGTCCAACCGCCCGAACTTGAGACCAGGATCGCGATCCTGCGCAAGAAGGCGGCGCAAGAGCGGCTCAACGTCCCGAACGACGTGATGGAGTACATCGCCAGCAAGATCGCGAGCAACATCCGCGAGCTTGAAGGAGCCCTGATCCGGGTCACCGCCTTCGCAAGCCTGAACCGCCAGGGGGTCGATCTGTCGCTGGCCGAGGTCGTGTTGAAGGACCTCATTCCTGACAGCCAGGGGCCCGAGATCACCGCCGCCACGATCATGGGCGCGACCGCCTCGTACTTCGGGATTTCACTCGAGGACCTCTGTGGCTCTTCCCGCAGCCGGGTGCTAGTGACCGCCAGGCAGGTCGCCATGTATCTGTGCCGGGAGCTGACCGACCTCTCGCTGCCGAAGATCGGGCAGTTGTTCGGCGGCCGCGACCATACGACGGTCATGCACGCAGACCGAAAAATCCGCTCGCTGATGGCCGAGCGGCGATCGATCTACAACCAAGTCACTGAGCTCACGAACCGCATCAAGTCTCAGGCCAAGTAGATGACCCATTTGTGCCACTTAGGGCGTCCTGTGTTTCGGCTGGGACGACTGTGCACAGCCTGGGGACAAACTTGTGGACCGGCGGCCCATTCCGGTGGGCGAGCCGCCGGTTCCGTGGGACGAAGTGTGGGCGGGCCGCGCTACGATCGCGCCAGTCCCCAGGCTGTCCACCGACGGGGCACTGTCATCCACAAGGTTGCCGTCGCCGAATTGAGCACTTGACCTGCGCGGACGGCGCTTTTCCACAGTGTCCACCGCACCGAAGACGACTTCCTTGAGACAAGGATCAGTAATGACACAAGCCGTAAGGAATGGGCCCGTCAGGAATGGGTTCCTCGGAAAAGGGCCCTTAGGTGATGAGGGCGGCCAGTGGGGGGCACGATGAAGTTTCGAGTAGAGCGAGATGTCTTTGCCGAGGCGGTCGCCTGGGCAGCGCGGAGCTTGCCGGTTCGGCCTCCGGTCCCGGTACTTGCCGGGTTACTGCTCGAGGTCAGCGAGTCACCAGCTGGGCTGGCGTTGTCCAGCTTCGACTACGAGGTTTCTGCCAATGCGCAGATCGACGTCAGCGCAGCGGAAGCTGGTCGGGCGCTCGTCTCTGGCCGACTGCTGGCCGAAATCAGTCGGAGCCTGCCCGCGCAACCGGTCGACGTTTCGGTCGAAGGCACCCGGGTGGTCGTGTCGTGCGGCAGTGCCCGCTTCACCATGCCGACGTTGCCGGTCGACGACTATCCCGCTTTGCCGGAGATGCCGACGACCGCAGGCACCATCGGAGCGGACGTATTCGCAGCGGCCGTCTCGCAGGTAGCCATTGCGGCTGGCCGCGATGACACGCTGCCAGTACTGACCGGCGTCCGCATTGAGATCGAAGACGACCGGGTCACGTTGGCCGCGACCGATCGGTACCGGTTGGCGGTCCGCGAGCTGCGTTGGCAGCCGGAACGGGCTGGCCTATCGATCGTCGCTTTGGTGCCGGCGCGCACATTGGCTGACACCGCAAAGGCACTGGTAGGCGGCGCTCAGGTCACCGTGTCGCTGTCGACCGGTGGCTCGGGTGAGGGTCTCATCGGCTTCTCGGGCCGTGGCGCCGCAGCACAAACCGGCCAGCGACGGACGACGACGCGGCTCCTCGACGGTGAATACGTGAAGTACCGGTCGTTGCTGCCCGACGACTCGGCTGCCCACGCCCTGATCGAAACTGCCAGCTTCGTCGAGGCGGTGAAGCGGGTGTCGTTGGTGGCGCCGCGCAATACGCCGGTGCGGCTGACCTTCACCGACGAGCAGGTCACGCTCGAGGCCGGGACGACCGACGACGCGCAGGCGCTGGAGTCACTCGACGCGAAGTTCATCAGTCGCGATGGGTCGACCGAAGAGTTCTCGATCGCGTTCAATCCGACATACCTACTCGACGGCCTCGGTGCCGTCGAAGGCGAGACCACCCGCATCGACTTCACGTCGCCGACGAAGCCCGCCGTTCTTCGTGGGAGCAAAGAAGCCGACGCGTCCTCGGGCGACGACTATCGCTACCTGCTGATGCCGGTCCGACTGTCGGGCTGATAGTCCCCGCGCGTAGGTTCGCTACACGGATATCGGCAGTACCGGAAATCGGCACCTGGACGCGGAGGGTTTCGCATGGCAGCAACCGGCTTCGAGATCGGTCTGATCGGTCTCGGCAAGATGGGCGGGTTCATGCGCGAGCGCATGCGCCAGGGCGGCATCACCGTCGTCGGATACGACCGCAACCAGGACATCAGCGACGCCAAGTCGCTTGAGGATCTGGTCTCGAAGTTGAGCGCGCCGCGCAAGGTGTGGGTCATGGTGCCCGCTGGTGAGGCGACGCGGGAAACCATCGACCAGCTCGGTGGTCTTCTCGAGGCTGGCGATGTCGTGATCGACGGCGGTAACTCGAAGTACACCGACGACAAAGTGCACGCGGCGAAGTTGGGTGAGAGCGGAATCGGATTCGTCGATGCCGGTGTCTCCGGTGGGGTGTGGGGCCTGAAGAACGGCTACGCGCTCATGGTCGGCGGGGACGATGCCCACGTTTCCCTTGTCCAGCCGGCATTTGACGTGCTGAAGCCGGAGGGCGAGTTCGGGTTCGTGCATGCCGGCGGTGTCGGTGCCGGCCACTTCGCCAAGATGGTTCACAACGGCATCGAGTACGGAATGATGCAGGCCTACGCCGAAGGCTACGAACTGCTCGCCGCCGTCGACGAGGTCAAGGACGTGCCGGCAATATTCAAGAGTTGGCGCGAAGGCACCGTCATTCGGTCCTGGTTGCTCGACCTTCTCGACAATGCGTTGTCTGCCGATCCAGGGCTGGAAAAGGTCAAGGGCTACGCCGAAGACTCCGGTGAAGGCCGCTGGACCATCGAGGCAGCGATTGACCACGCGGTTCCGCTGCCGGTCATCACGGCGTCGTTGTTCGCGAGGTTCTCGTCGCGGCAAGAAGAATCACCCGCGATGAAGGTCGTCGCTTCGTTGCGCAATCAGTTCGGTGGCCACGCGATTCTGCCGGAGACGGCCGCGGGTTCAACCCGCAGCTGAGTCGTGCACCTTGCGCATCTCTCACTGGTCGACTTCCGGTCGTACGCCTCGGTAGAACTACCACTCGAGGCTGGCGTCACTGCCCTTGTCGGGCCGAACGGTCAGGGCAAGACGAACCTGATCGAGGCGGTCGGGTACTTGGCGACACAGGGCAGTCACCGCGTCGCCGGCGATGCGCCGCTCGTGCGCAGCGGCGCACCGCGTGCTGTTGTCCGCGGCGAGGTCGTTCGCGACGGGCGGTCGTTGTTCGTCGAGCTGGAAATCAATCCGGGCAAAGCAAATCGAGCCCGGGTCAATCGCGCACCGGTGCCGCGCCCGCGCGATGCGCTGGGGATTCTTCGCACGGTCGTGTTCGCGCCCGAAGACCTTGCCCTGGTCAAGGGAGATCCGTCGGATCGCCGGCACTTTCTCGACGACCTGCTCGTGGCACGCACCCCGCGGCTGGCCGGCGTCCGGGCCGACTACGACCGGGTGCTCAAGCAACGCAACGCACTGCTGAAGACGGCGGGGCTCTCGCGCCGATCGGGTGGCCCCGATCTGCGTACGCTCGACGTCTGGGATACCCACCTGTCGACCGCGGGCGGCGAGCTCCTTGCCGCGCGGCTCGGTCTGATCGAGGAACTGCGTCCGCTGGTCGAGAAGGCCTACGCGACGGTAGCGATGGGCGATGGTCGCTCGGTGTCGGTCGGGGTCGAGTACCAGAGCTCGCTGGGCGCCGCGGTCGAGTTGACCCCAGACGCAGCTGCGCTCGCGGCGGCGATCGGAGCCGCACTGGCCGGCGTCCGGTCTGAAGAACTCGACCGTGGCATCACGCTTGTCGGTCCGCACCGCGACGAGCTGGTCCTGCGGTTAGCCGACCTGCCGGCCCGCGGTTATGCCAGTCATGGGGAGTCGTGGTCGCTGGCACTTGCGTTGCGCTTGGGGTCCTACGACCTGCTGTGCGCGGACGGCGGTGAGCCGGTGTTGATTCTCGACGATGTGTTCGCGGAGCTCGATGCCGACCGCCGCGACCGGCTCGCGGAATTCGTGGCGCCGAGCGGAGCAGGTCCTGGTCACCGCAGCAGTGCCCGCCGATGTCCCGGAGATACTGGCCGGTGGCCGGGTCGACGTGCTGAACGGGGAGGTGCGCCGTGTCCGTTGATGAGTTTCCCGGCGACTCGGAGCGCGCCGACGCCGCGGCGGACCTCACGGACGACGAATCCGGTGTGATCAGACCACTTTCCGGGATCGATTTGGCGCGAGCGGCATTGGCACGCTCTCGCCAGGAGGCCCGAGCGCGCGGTAGCGCCGTGCCGGCGAAACGAAACAAGGGCAGTCGTGCCGCGGTCGGCAGCGCGCGACGCGACGCCGGCGACCCGGAGTTGCTCGGCGAGACCTTGTCGCGGTTACTGGTCGAGCGCGGCTGGGACGTGCCGGCCGCGGTCGCCGGGGTCACCGAGCGCTGGGCCGAAATCGCGGGCGCCGAGCTAGCCGACCATTGCCGGCCGGAGAGATTCGATGCCGGGGTGCTGAACCTGGTCGCCGAGTCGACGGCCTGGGCGACCCAGGTCCGGATGCTGGTGCCCCGACTTCACCAGCGGATCGACGACGTGATCGGCAGCGGCGTCGTCACCAGGATTGAAGTGCGCGGTCCGAGTGGCCCCGACTGGCGACGCGGTGCGCTTCGGGTTCGCGGTCCGGGCCCGCGCGATACCTACGGCTGATCGCCTTCTGGCGCGTCCGAAGGAGTCTCGGAGTAAGAGTCGAAAGGCCCTCCCGGAAGCCTGGTCAGGTACGGGGATCCACAGGCATGGGCGTTCGCGTCACTGAGTCACAGCTAGGCCCCCGCAGAGGCCGTTTCTGTGCTCAGATCGACTACAATGGACAGCACTCCCCGAACCGCAGCGGCCCTGCAGCGGTTCTGTACGCAAGCACGCTGGTGGGGACCAGCAGGAGGTAACCGCACTCGTGACTCAAGAGGCAGTCATCCCAGAAGATCTTGACCCTGCAGAGACTGTCGAGCCCGCGGAGTCCCTCGACCCTGCGCCAGCGGAGTACAACGCCGGCTCGATCACGGTGCTCGAAGGTCTCGAGGCGGTCCGCAAGCGTCCCGGCATGTACATCGGCTCGACCGGCGAGCGCGGTCTGCACCACCTGGTCTACGAGGTCGTTGACAACTCGGTCGACGAGGCGCTGGCCGGCTACTGCGACACGATCGACATCGTGCTCCAGGCAGACGGCGGGGTGCGGGTGTCCGATAACGGCCGCGGGATCCCCGTCGGTGAGGTCGCCAGCGAGAAGAAGCCGGCTGTCGAAGTCGTCCTGACGGTCTTGCACGCAGGCGGCAAGTTCGGCGGTGGCGGCTACAAGGTCTCAGGCGGCCTGCACGGCGTCGGGGTCTCCGTGGTCAACGCGCTGTCGTCGAAGCTCGACGTCGAGGTCAAAACCGAGGGTTACGTCTGGTCGCAGAGCTACCTGATCGGCGTCCCGACGGGGCCTCTGGTCCGCGGCGCAGAGACGTCAGAGACGGGCACCACCATCACGTTCTGGGCCAACGCCGACATCTTCGAGACGACCGACTACAGCTTCGAGACCCTCTCGAACCGATTCCGCGAGATGGCGTTCCTGAACAAGGGCCTCACGTTGCGGCTGCGCGACGAACGGCCGGGCGAGCACACCGAAGGCGACGAGGACGACATCGCTGCGGTGAGTGTCGACGTCGATCCGGCCGAGGTGACCTATCGCTACGACGGCGGGTTGGTCGACTACGTCGAGCACCTGAACGCATCGAAGGAGCCTGCGCACCGCAGCATCATCGCGTTCGAGTCCAGCGAGGCGAACGCCATGACTCTCGAGCTCGCGATGCAGTGGAACACCAGCTACACCGAGTCGGTGCACACCTTTGCGAACACGATCAACACACATGAAGGCGGCACGCACGAAGAGGGATTTCGCGCGGCGCTCACAACGTTGGTCAACAAGTTCGGCGAAGACTGGGGCCTGATCAAAAAGAAGGAAGATCGGCTGTCTGGTGAGGACGTCCGTGAGGGTCTGACCTGCATCGTGTCGGTGAAGCTCACCGATCCGCAGTTCGAAGGCCAGACGAAGACCAAGCTCGGCAACACCGAGGTCAAGGGCTTCGTGCAGACGACGTGCAACGACAAGCTCGGCGAGTGGTTCGAGAAGAATCCGACCGAAGGCAAAGAGATCGTCCGCAAGGGCATCCAAGCTGCGAGTGCGCGTGTTGCAGCGCGCAAGGCGCGAGACCTTGCGCGCAACCGCAAGGGCCTTCTCGGCGGCGGTGGGTTGCCCGGCAAGTTGATCGACTGCCAGTCGTCGCACCCCGAAGAGTGCGAAGTCTTCATCGTTGAGGGTGACTCCGCCGGCGGTTCCGCTCGTCAGGGGCGCGATCCACGAACGCAGGCGATCCTGCCGATTCGCGGAAAGATTCTCAACGTCGAGCGGGCGCGTATCGACCGCGTGCTGCAGAACACCGAAGTGCAGGCCGTCATCTCGGCACTTGGCACCGGCGTGCACGATGAGTTCGACATCGACAAGCTTCGCTACCACAAGATCGTGGTCATGGCCGACGCTGATGTCGACGGCCAGCACATTCGCACGCTGCTGCTGACACTGTTGTTCCGCTATATGAAGCCGCTCGTCGAAGCCGGTCACATCTACCTCGCGCAGCCGCCGTTGTATCGGTTGAAGTGGACCAACGGCGCGCCCGAATATGCGTACACCGAACGCGAACGAGAAGGCCTCGTTGCAGCCGGCCTCGAAGCTGGTCGCAAGTTGCCGAAGGACGGCATCCAGCGTTACAAGGGTCTCGGTGAAATGAACGCTGAAGAGTTGTGGAGCACCACGATGGATCCCAACCAGCGGGTGCTTTTGCAAGTCAGCATCGACGACGCGCTACGAGCCGATGAGATCTTCTCGGTACTCATGGGCGAGGACGTCGAGCAGCGCCGGTCGTTCATCCAGCGCAACGCAAAAGACGTTCGCTTCCTCGACATCTAATCCAGACTCAAGCACGGTAAGGACACCATGAGCCAGGACACCACGCTGCCGCCGCCGCCCAACCATGGCCGGATCGAGCCGGTCGATCTCCAGGGTGAGATGCAGCGTAGTTACCTCGATTACGCGATGAGCGTCATCGTCGGACGCGCGCTTCCCGACGTCCGCGATGGATTGAAGCCGGTGCACCGTCGTGTGTTGTACGCGATGTACGACGGTGGCTACCGGCCAGATCGCGGGTTCAACAAGTGCTCGCGCGTCGTCGGTGACGTCATGGGTCAGTACCACCCGCACGGCGACTCGTCGATCTACGACGCACTCGTGCGGCTCGCCCAACCGTGGTCGCTGCGTTATCCGCTCGTCGATGGTCAGGGCAACTTCGGCTCGCCCGGCAACGACCCGCCGGCCGCGATGCGCTACACCGAATGCCGCATGGCCCAACTCGCCATGCGCATGGTCGATGACATCGACGAAGAGACCGTCGACTTCACCGCGAACTACGACGGCAAGACGATGGAGCCGTTGCTGCTGCCGGCGCGCTTCCCAAACCTGCTCGCGAACGGTTCGGCGGGTATCGCGGTCGGCATGGCGACCAACATCCCGCCACACAATCTGCGTGAGGTTGCGGCGGGTGCGCAGTGGGCGCTCGAGCACCCGGGTGCGAGTCGCGAAGAACTTCTCGAGGCTCTGATCGAGCGAATCACCGGCCCTGACTTTCCGACCGGCGCACTGATTGTCGGACGACGCGGTATCGAAGAGGCCTACCGCACTGGTCGTGGTTCGATCACGATGCGAGCCGTTATCGACGTCGAAGAAGACGCCCGCGGCAGGCAGTTGCTGGTCATCACGCAGCTCCCCTACCAGGTGAACCCCGACAACCTCGCGTTGCGTATCGCCGAGCTGGTGAATGAAGGCAAGCTCGCCGGCATCGCCGACATCCGCGACGACTCGTCATCGCGCACTGGCCAGCGTCTTGTCATTGTGCTGAAGCGCGATGCAGTCGCGAAGGTCGTACTCAACAACCTCTACAAGCACACACAGCTGCAAGACACGTTCGGTTGCAACATGGTGGCGCTCGTTGATGGGGTGCCGCGCACGCTCAGCCTCGACGGGTTCATTCGACACTGGGTTACACATCAGATCGAAGTCATCGTTCGACGTACGCGCTTTCGTTTGCGGAAGGCAGAAGAACGCGCGCACATTCTGCGCGGCCTCGCAAAGGCTCTCGATCAACTCGATGCTGTCATCGCCTTGATCCGCAGTTCGTCGTCGGCCGAAGCGGCCCGCGTGGCGTTGATGGAGCTACTCGACGTCGACGAGGTGCAGGCGACGGCAATCCTCGATATGCAGTTGCGCAAACTTGCCGCCCTCGAGCGGCAGAGCATTATCGACGACCTGGCCAAGTTCGAGGCCGAGATCGCCGACTTCAATGCGATTCTCGAAAGCGAGCCGAGGCAGCGCACGATCGTGAGCGATGAGCTCCGCGCCATCGTCGACAAGCATGGCGATGATCGTCGGTCGCGCATTATCGCCGCCGAGGGCGAAGTCTCGATGGAAGACCTCATCGCCGAAGAAGACGTGGTCGTCACCATCAGCAACGGCGGCTATGCCAAGCGCACGCAGACGGGCCTGTACCGCGCGCAGCGACGCGGCGGCAAGGGCATCATCGGAGCCCAGCTTCGGCAAGACGACGTGGTCGAGCACTTCTTCGTCACCACGACGCATCACTGGTTGCTGTTCTTCACCGACAAGGGTCGCGTCTACCGCGCCAAGGCTTACGAGTTGCCGGAGACAGCGCGCAGCGCCCGTGGTCAACACGTCGCGAACCTGCTCGCGTTCCAGCCGGACGAGACCATTGCGCAGGTGCTGGCGCTTCGCGACTACGAGGTGGCTCCCTATCTCGTGCTTGCGACTCGCGACGGACTCGTGAAGAAGACCGCGTTGGGTGAGTTCGACTCGAACAGGTCTGGCGGTGTCATCGCCATCAACTTGCGTGAAGGCGACGCTGTCATCGCTGCCCGGCTGGTGTCGGCCGACGATGACCTGCTGCTCATCAGCCGCAAGGGTCAGTCGATCCGGTTCCACGCGGACGACGAGGCGCTGCGTCCGATGGGCCGGGCAACGAGCGGTGTGATCGGCATGCGGTTCCGCCAAGGCGACGAGCTGCTCGCGATGATGGTCGCCCAGCCTGACGCCTTCGTGTTCACCGCGACTGACGGCGGCTTCGCCAAGCGGACGCCGATCGATGAGTACCCCGTGCAGGGCCGCGGCGGTCAGGGTGTTCTGACCGCGCGGCTGACCGACGACCGCGGAGGTCTGGTCGGCGCCCTGATCGTTGGCACCGGCGACGAGATCTTTGCCATTACGTCGGGCGGCGGTGTGATCCGTACGCGCTCCGACGAGGTGCGCCCGACCTCACGTGCCACGATGGGTGTGCGGCTGATCAACCTTGCCGACGGTGACGCAGTCGTGGGTATCAGCCGGAACGCGGAAGCCTCATCTGAAGTCGCCGATGATCTCGAGGTTGATGGGGTTACCGACGACGGCGACGCGGTCGAGATCGACGCTAATGGGGTTTCTGCGGAGTCAGGTGGGCAGAATGGGGTCGATGACGAGCCGCCAGCAGACTCTGCTCCGATCGCGGACGCTGATCCGACCGAAGACGACGTGCCCGACGCCGATCCGACCGATTCGCAATAGGGAGTGCCGTGACTGACGGAGACCTGGGCGGTCGACCGGCGCGTAGCCCTTACGCCCGGCCGCAGGTCGATGCGCCGACCGAATCCCACGCCGCCCTGATCGAGTCGGAGCCTGACGAGTCTCCCGTCGCCCCACCCGAACCAGCCCCTGAGTTCAGCACCACGACGGCTGGCCCCCGAAGCGTTGCGACGGGCTGGCCAACAGACCCTGCCGCCGCACGCGACGGCGGGGTGGCCGTGACCGGCAGTGGCATCCCGGCTGCGGTGGCTGTCGATGGGGGCGCCTCCGCCGTCCGCCCTCGACCGGTGCAAGTGGCGACGGTCCGCCGCGGGCCGCGCAAGGCCCGCCTGGTGATCAAGCACATCGACCCGTGGACCGTCATGAAGCTGAGCTTCGTCGTGTCGGTCGTGATGCTGGCGGTGTGCGTCGTTGCCGTGGCGATCGTTTATGGCGTGCTCGGCAAGATGGGTGTGTGGACCCAAATCAACACCCTGGTCAACGAGGTCTCACCGACGACGACGAGCAGCGCACTGCACAGCCCGGTAAGTGCCGGCCGGGTCGTCGGGGTGGCCGCGGTGATTGGCGCGATCAACGTCGTCCTGCTTACTGCGCTTTCGACCCTCGGTGCTGCGATCTACAACTTGATCTCCGACCTGGTCGGTGGGATCGAGGTCACACTCACCGATCCCTGAACTGCTCCGGATGCGTCGCGCTGGGGGTACAGCGGGGGACCCGCCCGTTGTCGTGGGGTACCCTCGGCGAGGCACGTTGCCGGGGCCTGTAGCTCAGTTGGTTAGAGCGCATCCCTGATAAGGATGAGGCCGGAGGTTCAAGTCCTCCCAGGCCCACCCCCCGCCGTCGAGTCGAGGTGACAACAGTGAAGAAGCTCCTGGTGTTGACAGCCGTTCTGGCTGGCGGTGTGGTGGTTTACCGTCGCATGCAGGCGGCGCAGGCCGAAGAAGACCTGTGGATCGAAGCAACAAGCTCGGTCGAGCCAGAGCCGGCGGTTTGACCCGCTCGCTCACGCTTGTCGTGCCAGGGGACGTAGCTCAATTGGTAGAGCACCGCCTTTGCAAGGCGGGGGTCAGGGGTTCGATTCCCCTCGTCTCCACTAGCTGAATCCGGATCTACGAGCGCCCTTCGATGGCCTCCAGTCGGGCCTCGAGCTCGTCAACCCGATGGCTCAACAAGGCGAGTTGAGCCTCGGCACCAAGTCGTCGCTGGGCGCTGTATCGCAGCCGCGGCGATGCCTCGGCGCGGGCGGCGACGACCGCCAGCGGCACGAGCCGCGTCGGACCGTGCGGGCCTTCGGTGAGTCGGGACGGGATCTCGCCACTGCGATACCAGCTGCGCAGCGCCGCTCGCGATGCGCCTGTCTGCTTCGCCGCGACGTCGAGCGTCACCCAATCCGACCCTTCGAGCTGAGCAGTCAGCTTAAGGGCCGCATCCCAATCGTCAAGCCTGTCGTCCCACTCCATCCCGCACCTCCGTCGACCATGCTATTAGCAGGGTCTTGACGGGGGTAGGGGCAGCGCGCACGCTGGTGCCATGTTTGAGCGATTCTCACCATCGGGCCGACAGGTCATCGTGCTCTCACAAGACGAGGCTCGCCGGTTCAACCACAACTACATCGGCACCGAGCACCTGCTGCTCGGCCTCCTGGCGGAGCCGGAGGGCGTCGCGCGACGCGCCCTGCTGGCCGCCGGGCTGACTCTGGATGACGCTCGTGCGCGGGTGCAGGCTGCGGTCGGTCGGGGCAAGCGCCCGCCGAGCGGGCACATCCCGTTCACTCCAAGCGCGAAGAAGGTTCTCGAGCTTGCGCTGCGCGAGGCGTTGAGCTTGCACCACGACTACATCGGCACCGAGCATTTGCTGCTCGGCCTGATTCGGGAACGGGAAGGGCTCGGGGCTCGGTTGCTTACCGAGGCGGGCATCGATCCGCTCAGTTTGCGAATGATCGTGCTCGACTTCGTGCCAGCCGGGGCTGCGGTCGAGACCCGGCGCCGCCCATTTTGGGCTCGCTCGCGACACGATCTTCCCGCTCAGGCGGAGACGGGCGATGTCCTGCGAACGACGACGGCCACCGACACCAGCCTCGACGAGGCCCGCAGGTTGGCTGGCGATGGCGCCGTTGGATCGCACCACTTGCTGCTTGCCACGCTGAGCGATTCGACCAGCGCGGCCGCCAAGGCCCTGCGCAGTCTTGGGATCGACCTCGACCAGGCTCGGTCAGCGTTGCGAGAGGTCGACGTTGTCGGGACCACAGACGAGCTGCCAGAAGAGGTCGGACGCCGACAGCTGGTGATGCGCGTCACCGGCTCGACCCTGGTGATGGAGACGACAGACCCGACGCTGGTCGCTGCCGCCGAGGGGATTTTGGCGGCATCCGGCGGTCACGAGATTCGAGGGAACGACGCCCGTACGCGCGGGTTTGCCGAGATATGGCGGGCGTGGCAGGCAAGTCTGCAGGCAACCGCCGAACGCGCGCCCGGTGCGAGCGCGGCCGACCCGGCAGCAGACTGACGGGTCGGTCAGGCTGATACCAGGCTGGCCCCGCGCGAAGCTACCAGCGCCGCGGGTCAGGCGTGGTGGTGCGCGGCTGAATCGTCCGTGAGGTCGACCGGGTGCGAGCCGTTCATCGAGTGCAACTCCGCGTCGTCCATCTCATTGGTCTCGAGCGGGTACGGCGTGAGTTGAACCGGCTTGCCTGCTTGGGCCAGCCAGGCTGCTGTCGCCCCGAGTACGCCACCGAGTCCGAGGCACATAAGCGCGGTCGGCCAGCGGCGGCGCTTCTTGATGACGACTGTTTCGCCGGTGCGAAGTGCGGCGGCGGCCAGACCTGCGCGCCGAAGAGCTTCGCCGCGGATCGGTGCGGTCGCAACAAGGGCGGTTCCCACGGCTGGCATGATGCGTTCGCCGACGAGTTGGCGGGTTTGCTTGGCTGCCTTGCGACCGAACGGGCCGAAAACTGGCGCGATCCTCTCGTCAAGGAGCTGGCGAGTCCGCTTGGCCGCCTTTGAACACGCCGGCCCGAGGGCCGGCATCACGCGTTCGCCGACGAGTTGGCGAGTTTGCGCTGCTGCCCTGCGGCTGGCGGGTACGGCGACGGGGGCAATCCGGGTGCCGACGAACTGGCGGCCCGCACCAATGCGTGCGGCGGCGATATCGGTCATCTTCGCGGTCGTGACAGGCATGGGAACCTCCGTATGAGCGGCACCGAACAAGCTGGGGAGCGCGTCGTGCACGTGGTGCTCAGTTTGCCATTCCCGTCCCGGACGGTTGGTAACCCAGCCCGTCTGGGGTTCGTGTCCACGGTACGGCGCGACGGTGTCCGCTGTCGCGTGGGAAGATGACGTATCCGCGCACCGACCGGGAGGAATCACCCAGTGGCCGACGAGACTTTCGCGACTTTGCACACGACGAAGGGCGACATCGAGATCCGGCTGTTTGCCGATCACGCTCCGAAGACGGTGGCGAACTTCGTCGAGCTTGCTGAGGGCACCAAGGAATGGAAGGACCCCAGGAGCGGCTCGAAGACCACGACCAAGCTGTACGACGGCACGGTCTTCCACCGGGTCATCGACGGTTTCATGATCCAAGGCGGCGACCCGCTCGGCAGCGGTCGCGGCGGCCCGGGCTACCAGTTCGCCGACGAGTTCCACCCCGAGCTCGCTTTCAACCGGCCCTACCTGCTCGCGATGGCGAACGCCGGACCGAACACCAACGGTTCGCAGTTCTTCATCACCGTTGGCCCGACGCCCCACTTGAACCGCAAGCACACGATCTTCGGTGAAGTGACGAAGGGCAGCGACGTCGTCGATGCGATCGCGACGGCTGCTACTGCGGCCGGCGATCGGCCGCGCACCGACATCGTGATCAACTCAGTCACCATCGAACGCCGTCCGGCCTAACGCAGGTGACCGCAGACCCGCGTGGGCCTGCCGAAGCCAGTAACCCACCCACCTGTTACCGGCATCCCGGCCGGGAGACCTACATCAGTTGCCAGCGGTGTGGGCGGTCGATCTGCCCTGACTGCATGATTCCGGCCGCCGTCGGTTTCCAGTGCCCGGAGTGTGTGCAGCAGGGCCGGACACGGCAAACCCGCACGGTCCTCGGTGGTCGCGTCACCGCCAACCCACACGCCGCGACCTACGCGCTCATCGGGCTCAACTGCCTCGTCTTCCTGTTCGAACTCTCATCGACCGCGTTCGTGAACCGTTTCGACCAGATCGGCCTCGCGATACAAGGCGGTCCCACCGGCGCGCCACAGGTGGTCGGCGTGGCGCACGGCGAGTATTACCGGCTGCTCACGAGCATGTTCCTACACGAGCCGCCGTCGTACGGAGGCGCGTTCTTCCTGCACATCATGTTCAACATGTGGGCGCTATTCGTCGTCGGACCGCCACTCGAGGCGCTCCTCGGCAGGGTCAGATTCGTCGCGATCTACTTGCTCACCGGCCTCGCAGGCTCGGTGCTCGCCTACGTGCTGACGGTCCCGAACGTCCCTGAGCTGGGGGCATCGGGTGCGATCTTCGGATTGTTCGGTGCACTGCTCGTGGTCGGGCGTCGGCTCCGGCTGAATATCCAGCCGATCGCGCTCACGATCGGGTTGAACCTGGTGCTGAGCTTTTCGCTGCCAAACATCAGTTGGCAGGCCCACATCGGTGGTCTCATCGCCGGCGCTGCGCTCGGGGCGGCCTGGGCCTACGCTCCGCGACCAAATCGGACGGCGATCCAGATCGGCAGCTCCGTCGCGCTCGCTGCGATCCTCGTGATCATGGTCGTGCTCCGGACCCACAACCTGACGGGTTGATCCCGCGGGCACGGCGAACTCACCGGCTGACCGTTATCCCCACTGTGGATAACGGTTGTGGATGAATTACAGGCGTGTGATTCGCAGCTTCCGGGTGAATCAAGGGTGAATTGCGCGGGCGATGACCCTCAGTCCTTCATTCGTGATCATGGGAAGATGGGGGTCTCCGAGCCCCATGAGTGCCCCATTTCCCCATGATCATCGCGGAGAGAAAGCCCTAGCGCCATTGGGTGGCGAGGCCTAGGCCGATCACGAGGAGTGCGAAGCCCTCGATCAGGTTGCCGCCTTGGCCGCCCAAGCTGCTCATCCCCGGAAACCCGTAGTTGGAGACGTATCCAAGGACCAGCCAGAGCACCCCGACCACCATGAAACCGACCATTGTCGGGGCGACCCACGGCGGGCTGACCCGCTTGTTGGCCGAGCGCTTCGGCGGCGGAGTGAAAACCTCGGTCTTACGGACGCGCGACTTCGGCACGACAAGCCCTTCGGGAGCGTTCGACGGATCGGGGGAGCCCAAGGCTTCGCCCTCGGTTAGCGTAGCCGTCGGGGATCAGGATCTGCAGATGAGGACGGCGGTGGCGGCGCGGTGAAGATCCGGTCGTCACAAGCGTGGCGCTACGGCGTCCCTGCTACAGCCCTTGTTGCCGGCCTGCTGTTCGCCACGTCGGCCACTACGTCGCACGGCTTCGACCTGCGGGTGACCGGCCGCGACGACGTCAACACCCTCGCGGCTCGCGAGCAGCGAACGGTGATCGCCCAGGGCAAGGCGCTGACCGCCCTCGAGCGCAAGGTTCAAGCGGCCACCTCTGAGGCGGCGAAGACCGACAGCCGGGTAGCCCAGGCCGCCAACCAGGCGGCCGCGGTGGCCGACGACGCGGGGCTGGAGCCCGTGACTGGGCCTGCCGTAACGGTCACCTTGAACGACGCTCCGTCACTGCCGGGTAAGGAGCCCAGCGCGGTGCCACCTGACTACCTCGTGGTGCACCAGCAGGACGTGCAGGCGGTGGTGAATGCCTTGTGGTCTGGCGGGGCCGAGGCCATGACGCTGCAGGGGCAACGAGTGATCTCGACCAGTGCCGTGCGTTGCGTCGGCAACACGCTGCTGCTGCACGGCATCGTGTATTCGCCGCCCTACACCGTGCAGGCAATTGGAAATCCGCAGAAATTGCAACAGGCGTTGAACGATGCGCCCGATGTGATCATCTACAAGCAGTACGTCGCTGCCTACCAACTCGGTTACAAGCTCGATGTCGAGGGAGATGTCACGATGCCGGCCTACACCGGGGCTCTCACGCTCGCTTACGCGCACGCGGCGGATTCGTGACGACGTCGTCCGATTTCGTCTTCGCGCGGGCCTCACGAGCGAACCAAACGATCAGGGTGCTGGGCGAACTGCTCATCACCCTCGGCGTGATCGTTTTCCTGTTCATCGGATACGAGCTCTGGTTCACCGGGCTGTACACCGAGCACGCCCAATCGCAGCTCAACCACCAGCTGCAGACGTTGTGGGCAGCGCCGCCCACGCCGACGCCGACTACAACGGCCGGCACTCCGTCGTCCGCATCACCAAGTGCCCCAGTCTCGGGCAGCCCGGGCCCGACGTCCGTGCCGTCGGCCTCGGCGCCGACCGTCGCTCCGATTGCCCTACCGGGTGACGCGATCGGCATCATCCGGATTCCCCGCCTAGGCACCAAATACGGCTACGCCATCGTCGAGGGGGTATCGACCGACGACCTGAAGAAGGGGCCTGGGCACTACCCGGGCACGGCAAACCCCGGTGGCATTGGCAACTTCGTGGTGTCGGGCCATCGGACTACTTATCTCGCGCCGTTCAACGGCCTCGGCGAACTTGTTGTTGGCGACGCGATCGTCATCGAGACTCGCGACACCTGGTACACCTACCTGGTCACGAAGACCCAGACCGTGCTGCCGACCGACACCGCGGTCGTCTTGCCCGTGCCGGGCCAGCCGCGTGCCACGCCGACCCAGGCGCTCATTACGTTGACCACCTGCACGCCGAAGTACTCGGCGTCGCACCGGCTCATCGTGACCGGGCTCCTTCAGTCGGCGCTGCCTAAGTCGGCTGGCTCGCCGCCAGCCCTGGTGGGGGGCTAGCCATGTACGAATGGTTGTGGCGCAAGCTTCCTGGTGGCCTCGCCGGCAAGTTGGGTGGGTGCGTCGCGCTGCTCGTCGGCGTCCTCGCGTTGCTGTTCTTCGTCATCTTCCCTTGGGTCGAACCGCGCTTGCCGTGGAACGACGTCAACGTGAATTCGCCCTCGATCGAGCAGACGATTCCGACCTCGTCGCCAGCGCCGACCAGCTCGCCTTTGGTGTCGCCGTCGACGCTGCCCGCCGGATAGCGGCTGTCACCGGGTAGGGCAGGCGCGCAGATAGTCGGCGACGCCGGGCGGCGGCATCTGGGAGGATCGCTGCGTGCGCATTCTCGTCGTCGACAACTACGACAGCTTCGTGTTCAACCTCGTCCAGTACTTGGGCCAGCTTGGGGCGACCTGCGTGGTGCTGCGCAACGACGAGGTCAAACCGGGCGATGCTGCGGCGTTCGACGGTGTCCTGCTGAGCCCTGGTCCGGGGATTCCAGAAGATGCCGGAGTCTGCGTACCGCTCATCAAAGAGATGGCCGGCCGGGTGCCGATCTTCGGAGTGTGCTTGGGCCATCAAGCGATCGGCGTCGCGTACGGCGCGATCGTCAATCGCGCGCCCGAGTTGCTGCACGGGAAAACCAGTGAGGTGCATCACGCCGGCGCCGGCGTGCTCGCCGGGTTGCCCGACCCGTTCACCGCTACCCGCTACCACTCACTCGCCGTCGTCGAATCGACCCTGCCGGGCAGCATCGAGGTAACGGGGCGAACGGACTCGGGCGTCGTCATGGCCATGCGGCACCGCGATGTCGACGTCGAAGGCGTGCAGTTCCACCCCGAGTCGGTGCTGACACAAGGTGGCCACCGCATGCTGGCCAACTGGTTGGTGCGTTGCGGTGACGACGGCGCGCCAGCTCGCGCCGAGCTCATCAGTTCGCCGCTGTAGGCGATCACTGACGAGCTGACGCGACCCGTTACGGCGTGGCGGTCGGGCTCACGGAGGGTGTCGCTGACGTGCTTGTCGATGGCGATGAACTGCCCGGTGGCGGTGAAGCAGGTGGCGAGGACGACGGCGGCGGGGGCGGTGCGACAGCTACGAAAAGCTTCACCACCGTGCCGGTCTTCGCAGCCGTGTCGTGCCCTGGCGATTGATTGATGACAAAACCGGGTTGCACTGTGCTGCTCGCCTGGTTGATCGGCTGGAAGTTGAACCCGTTGGTTGTCAACGCCTGCTCAGCCTCGTCGAGTGGCAGGTTGCGCACGTCTGGCACCGTGCTGTTGCCGCTGGCGACGACCACATTCACCGCGGCGCCCGACGCAATCGTCGTCCCCGCCTTCGGGGTTTGGCTCAGCACGGTGTTGCCGGCGAGTGCCGAATCCTGCGTCGTGATCGTCCCCAGCGCGAGTTTGTCGCGCAGCAGTTCGGCTTTCGCGTCGGTGAGTGACTTGTTGGTGAGGTCAGGCACCGGCACTGCTGCTGGGCCGCTCGAGACGTAGATCGTGACGGTGGTCTTCAACGGCAGCGGCGTACCAGTTGGTGGGTTCTCGCTGATGACGAGTCCCTTGGCAACCGTCGGGCTGCCGGCCACCTGCACGACGGGATTCAGGCCCGCGGTCTTCAGTGTCGAGATCGCGTCAGCCTGGGAGAAGCCAGTCACGCTCGGCACCTGCACGGTAACCGCGGGGTGCTTGGTCGTGAGTGCCTGCCGCAGCAGCAATCCGAGCGCGATGAACACGGCGCATGCGATGAGCGCAAGCATGATGTAGACGAGCGGACGACGGCCGCGCGGCTGTCGGCGGGGGATCTCGTCGCTGGCGACCGGAGCGATACTGACCGTCTGGTCGTGCAGCAGCGGAGTGGCGTGGACAGGCACTCCGCTCAGCGCGCGCTCGATGTCTTCGCGCATCTCGGCGGCACTCTGGTAACGGTTCGCCGGATTCTTAGCCATCGCCTTGAGCACGATGGCGTCGATAGCCGGACTCACATCGGGATTGACCCGCGACGGAGGGATCGGGTCTTCGCGCACGTGCTGATACGCGACAGCGACAGCGGAGTCACCAGTGAAGGGCGGCGTCCCGGTGAGCAGTTCGTAGAGAAGGCAGCCGGTGGAGTAGACGTCGCTGCGCGGGTCAACCTGCTCGCCGCGCGCTTGTTCGGGCGAGAGGTACTGCGCGGTGCCGATTACGGCGGCCGTCTGCGTGACTGCGGCACTCGCTTGCGCCACGGACCGCGCAATGCCGAAGTCCATGACCTTCACTTCGCCCGATCGCGTCAGCATGACGTTGGCGGGCTTGATGTCGCGGTGGATGATGCCGTTGCGGTGGCTGTAGTCGAGTGCCTTCAGAATCTCGGCGGTGATCTCGAGTGCGCGGGTCGGCATGATGTGCCGCTCGCTCTTCAGCAGATCGCGCAGTGTTCGGCCATCGACGTATTCCATGACGATGTAGGGCACCGTCGTGCCGTCGAGAGTGCTTTCGCCGGTGTCGTAGACGGCCACGATCGACGGGTGATTCAGCGATGCCGCTGACTGCGCTTCGCGCCGGAAGCGGGCCTGGAACAAGGGCTCGCGGGCAAGATCGACACGAAGGGTCTTGACTGCGACATCACGGCCGAGCCGGATGTCGCGCCCCCGGAGCACCTCAGCCATGCCTCCGTAGCCGAGCACTTCGCCCAGCTCGTAGCGATCGCCGAGCCGCCGTGGCTCAGTCATGGTGAAACCCTCTCGTTGGCGTATTCCTGCTCGGATGCCTCATGGTTGCTTCTTCAGTTCGGCCTGAATAACGGCCTTCGCGATCGGCGCCGCGACGGCGCCGCCTGTTGCGTCATTGTTGCCCCCGCCGTTTTCGACGAGAACGGCGATCGCGATCGTCGGTTGGACTGCCGGTGCGAATGCAACGAACCAAGCGTGTGGCGCTGCTCCTACCGCATTCTGCGCGGTGCCCGTCTTGCCGGCCACCGTGACACCCTTGATCTGCGCACTCGTCCCGGTGCCGTGCTGGACCACGCTCTCCATCATCTGGGTCAGGTCGGCAGCCACCTGCGGTGAGACCGAACGGCGCAGTTCGGTTGGCTTTGTCTGATCGATGATCCGCAGGTCGGGTCCGACAAGCTCGTCGACCAGGTACGGCTTCATTTCCACTCCGCCGTTGGCAATCGCGGCGGCGACCATCGCCATCTGCAGCGGGGTCGCCCGCACGTCGTACTGACCGATCGCGGACTGGATCGTGTTTGCGTCAGAAAGGTCGGTCGGAAAGACGCTCTCGGCCGACTTCATGGGCACCGAGTACGTCGAGTCAAACCCGAAGGCATCGGCCTGAGCCTGCAGCGCAGTCTGACCAATCGTGAGGCCGAGTTGGCCAAAGGCCGTGTTGCAGGAGATCGTCAGCGCTTGGATCAGCGTCGCCTGCCCGCCGCAACTCTCGCCCGCGAAGTTGTGCAGGACGCTGGTCGACTGCGGCAACTGGAGTGTGGTGGGCGCCGGAATCACGGTTGTGGGCGTGTACTGGCCCGTCGACAAAGCAGCGGCCGCGGTGATGAGCTTGAACGTCGACCCGGGTGGATAGGTCTGGTTGAGCGCACGATCGAGCATCGGATTCGTCGGATCCGCAATCAGCTTCTGCCAGTCTTGGGTGATCGACGCCTGGTTGTGTGACGAGAGCACGTTGGGGTCGTACGACGGCGACGTGACCATCGCCAGGATCGCGCCGGTCGTCGGATCGACCGCGACCACCGCTCCCTTACGGCCGGCCAACGCCGTGTAGGCGACCTGCTGCAAGACCGGATCGATCGTGAGCACGACGTTGCCACCCTCGGGCGTGCGCCCGGTGATGAGGTTCGACAACTGCTGAACACCGAAGAGCCGGTCGTCGGTGCCGGCGAGGATCGAGTTGTCGGCGCTCTCGATCTGCGAACCGCCGTAGATGATCGAGTAGAACCCGGTCACCGGCGCGAACAACGGACCGTTGGAGTACGTGCGCAGGTACTTCAGCGTGTCGTTCGTCGGTACCGAGCTCGCGATCGTGACGCCGGTTGCTGTCACGATGTCACCGCGTTTGCGGTCGTACTGCTGGAACAGCAGACGAGTATTACCGGGCTTGTCGCGCAGCGTCTTGGCATTCGCGTACTGCACCACGTTGTCGTTGACGAGGAGCGCGGCGAACATCAGCAGGCAGGCAATGGCGACCCGGCGGATGGGCTTGTTCATAGCGGGATCACCTGCGTCATCGCGTCGTCGGGTCGCGGTGATGGCGCGGGCGGCGGACGGCGCCCGGCATCACTGATGCGAACGAGCAGCGCGAGCAGTATCCAGTTCGATACGAGCGAGGATCCGCCGTAAGAAAGGAACGGGGTGGTGATTCCCGTCAGCGGGATCAGCCGCATCACACCGCCGACGACGACGAACACCTGGACGGCGAGGCAGACCGAAAGTCCGGCCGCCAGCAGCTTGCCGAACGAGTCGCGAACCGACAAGGCCGCGCGCAATCCGCGCGACACGATGACGACGTAAACCAGCAAGATAGCCATCAACCCGGTGAGTCCAAGTTCTTCACCGATCGTTGCAACGATGAAGTCACTGTTAGCGAACGGCACCAGATCAGGTCGGCCGTTGCCGAGCCCGGTGCCCATCAGGCCGCCGGTAGCGAAACCGTACAGAGCCTGCACGAGCTGGTATCCAGAACCCTGCGCGTAGTTGAACGGGTGTAACCAATCCTCGAAGCGCAGTCGCACGTAGCCGAACAAGTGATACGCGAGGAAGGTCCCGCCACCGAAGAGCAACGCACCGATCAACAACCACGAGAGTCGCTCGGTCGCGATGTAGAGCATGATGATGAAGAATCCCAAGAACAGCATGGACATGCCGAGGTCACGGCCACGCACGAGCAATCCGATACTGACGAGCCACGCCAGCACGACGGGCCCGAGGTCGCGACCGCGTGGTAGGTCGATGCCGGCGAATCTGCGACCCGCTAATGCGAGCGCATCGCGCTTGGCCACGAGGAAGCCGGCCATGAAGACGACGAGCAGGACCTTGGCGAACTCGCCGGGCTGAATCGAGAAGCCGTCAAACCGGATCCAGTTACGTGCGCCGTTGACTTCGCTGTATCGGACAGGCAGCACTGACGGAATCGCCAGCAGGATCAGACCGAGCAACATCGACGTGTAGGTGAACCGCTGCAATCGGCGATGGTCGCGCACGATCACCAGAACGGCGATGAAGCCGACGATGCCGACTGCGCTCCACGCCAACTGCAAGGTGGCATCAGACCGCGCCGCTTTCGGCGCGACCAGGTCGAGCCGGTGAATCAGCACCAGGCCCAGCCCGTTGAGCAATGCGGCGCACGGCAGCAACAACGGATCTGCGTACTTGGCGAACCTACGAATCGCGATGTGTGCGAGCAGTACGAGAGCGCCGAGGCCAAGGCCGTAGTTCAAGATGTCGGGTGGCACATGTTGCGAACGCGTCAGACCAACGTCGGCGTAGGCCGCTAGCGCGATGATGACGGCGAACACCAGCATCGCGAGCTCGACGGATCGCCTCGTACGTGGACGACGGGGTTTGATCGCCTTCACGAGACCGGTTGCACCCGCGGCCGCACTCGTCACGGTGAACTCACCTCGCTCGGCGGGCTACTGACACCTGGCGCGAGCGACGTCGGCCCGGACGACCCTGAGCCGGACGACGCGGGGCCGGACGATGGAAGTCCTGACGGCTCGCTTGACGGCGACGGTTGTGGCGTCGGTGCGACCGCCGGGACGGAATGCAGTTGCCCGACGATGCGGTCGGCGTCGGCCCTGTTGCGTGCACCGATGCCGTCGGAGACCCGCTCACGTTCGAACGCTGGTAACGACGTCAATGCGATGCCGGTGTGCTCGATCGGTTTGGAGAAGTTGAGACCGAGCACGGATCCGTCGATGCCCTTGTAGACCACGACCTGCTGACCGTCACTGCCCACGTAGAACTGGTGCTGCGAGTACCACCAGGTGCCGCCGAACAATCCGCCCGCGACGACCAGTAGCAACACGACAACAAGAGCGGGCCCGCGCCAACGTCGTCGAGTTGGTTCAACGTCGGTCGCGCGATGTGATGCCGGTCGGCGATGAATTCGCAGTGCTGCTGCGCGACCCGCTGCAGTATCGGGCTGCCTGACCCGCACGTCTTCGCCGTCGGCGATGGAGCCGCCGATCACCGGAGAGCCGGCTGCGGAGTTGCCCGCCTCGACGACGTCGCACACGACGCAGGTCACGTTGTCGGGTGCGCCCCCGCGCAATGCAAGGTCGACGAGCGAGTCGACCACTTGATCGGGATCACCCAGGGCAAGTGCTTCGCGCAGCGTCTCCTTGCTGACAACGCCGGACAAGCCGTCACTGCATAACAAGTACCGGTCGCCGGCGCGCGCTTCGCGAACGGACAGGTCTGCCTCGGCGTCCGGCCTGCCATTGAGAACGCGCAGGATCACCGATCGCTGTGGGTGCGTCGGCACGTCGGCTTCGTCGAGTTGACCGAGGTCGACCATGTGCTGCACGAGCGTGTGGTCGTGGGTGATCTGCGTAAGCTCGCCGTCGCGAAACAGGTACGCGCGAGAGTCGCCGATGTGGGCGAGCGCGAGACGGGTGCCACCCCACAGCAGCGCCGTCAGCGTGGTGCCCATGCCGTCGAGCTCAGCATCGGAATCCATCATCTGGCGAAGCTGGTCGTTCGCTTGCCTGATGGATTGTTCGAGGGTGCCGAGCAGATCGGACGGCGGGTCGTCGTCGTCGAGGGGGGCCAGTGTCGCGATCGTCACGGCACTCGCGACGTCTCCGGCGGCGTGACCGCCCATGCCGTCGGCGACTGCAACGAGACGCGGGCCCGCATACACGGCGTCCTCGTTGTTCGTGCGGATCAGCCCGACGTCCGACCGCGCAGCGAACCGCAGCATGAGGCTCATCGCGCACTCATCTGCGCAGCTCGAGAACGGTCTTGCCGATTCGGATCGGCGTGCCGGTGGCGACAGGTGTCGGCTGGACGACTTTGGCTCGGTCGAGGAAGGTGCCGTTGGTTGATCCGAGATCCTCGACCAACCACTGGCCGTCGCGCTGGAAGACGCGGGCGTGTCGTGTCGAGGCGTAGTCGTCGGTCAGCACCAGGGTCGAGTCGTTTGCCCGCCCGATCGTGACCGGCGCGTCGCCGAGGTTGATCGACGTGCCGGCCAGCGAGCCCGCGACGACGACCAGCTTGCGGGGGGCCTTGCGCGAGCTCGGCTTCTTCACCTGCTTCTTGGGCTGCGGCCGGACGACGCGTGGTTGCGCACCACCGGACAAGTCGGATCGCACGATGCCGAAGGCCACGATGACGAAAACCCACAACAAGGCAACAAATCCCGCCCGCAACAAGAAGAGCGAGAGCTCTGACATCCGCGGTACTCAGCCCCGAGGGCCCGGGGTGGGGAGGCTGGGCAGCCCGGGTAGTGCGGCACCTTCCGGTGCATCGGCCGGCGCGCGGTAGGTGAGTACCGTCTCGCCGATCCGGATCTCATCGCCGTCCGACAATGCCGTTGTGGTGACGGTGACGCCGTTCACGGTGGTGCCGTTTGTCGATTGAAGGTCGTTCAGCATCGTCGCGCTGTTGGCGATTCGGATCTCCGCATGGCGGCGGGAGACTGCCTGATCGGTGAGCCGGATGTCGGCATCGGTGCCGCGGCCGATCACAGTGATCTTGTGCCGAATCTCGAAGTCGTACGCCGCACCCTTGCCCTCGCGAACGTGGATCTGCCCAAGATTCGGGACGGCGGGTGCGCGCGGGATTGCGGTCGTCAGGTTGGTGTCGCCCGCGTTGAACGACGATGGCTCGCTCACGGGCTGTGGAGGCAGCGATCGGGGCGGTTGAGGTGGGATCGAAGCCAACTCCGGCATGCCTTCGCGCCCGGGGGCGACCTCGCTGCGGATCCGGAACAGGCCGGTTTCGAGGGTCGGCACGAGCAGCAACTTCACCTGCACAGGGCCGACGAAGCTGTAACGCTGGTCGACGGCGTGCTCGCGAACCATCGCCGCGAGTTCGTCGGTCAGCGGCTTCTCATAGGGCGCCAGTCGGTCGTAGTCGTGGTGGCCGAGTTCGACGACGAACTGGTTGGGAACCAGCGTGCGGTCGCGGCCGACGACGGCGGCCTGGTCGTCGAGTTCGCGCTGGAGTGCGGCTGCGACCTCGACCGGCTGGACCTCGGATTTGAAGGCGCGGGCGAAGATCCCTTCGACGACGCCGCCGATCCGTCGCTCGAAGCGCTGGAGTACACCCACTGACCCTCCCTCCGTCGTCCGTGCCTGCCGGCCGTCTGTTGTGACCGATATCGATCGTATCTAGGACGCTTCGGGGGCTGCCCGCGTTCGCATGGGGCTCGCGGCACCGCTGCTACGCTGATCGCTCCA
This sequence comes from uncultured Actinomycetes bacterium, assembly GCA_963737705.1. Taxonomy (GTDB): domain Bacteria; phylum Actinomycetota; class Actinomycetes; order Acidothermales; family Acidothermaceae; genus PALSA-607. Next base: position 473,135 of record CAVTTP010000006.1, on the reverse strand, counting down.
CTCGGGCGAGTGGCGGAATGGCAGACGCGCACGGTTCAGGTCCGTGTGTCCGTGAGGACGTGGGGGTTCAAGTCCCCCCTCGCCCACTGTGATGTGCCGCCCGCGTTTTAGCGCGGAGCGCGGTCTAGACCACCGGGTGCGAACGTCGTCCTGGGTAGTGGTACGAATCTCCCATGACGCTGCCTGATGTCACGGCGCTCGCTCCTCTCGCCGTTGTTTCGCCGCATCTTGACGACGCGGTACTGAGCTGCGCCGGACTGATCGCCGGCGCGCCCGGCGCGACAGTGGTGACGGTGTTCGCCGGCTTCCCGCCGGTCCGTGACGCGGCCACACCGGCAGGATGCCTGCCGGGGTCGACCTCTTGGGATCAGGCCTGCGGATTTGTCGCAGGCGACGACGTCGTAAGCCTGCGCCGTGCCGAGGATCGGGCCGCGCTCGCGCATCTTGGAGCGACGCCCCGGTGGCTCGATTTTCTCGACAGCCAGTACGTCGTCGAGCCAGATGAGGCGGTCGGGCCAACCGAGATTGCGGCAAGCATCCGCGAAGCGATCGGCGAACTGCAGCCCGCGACGATCGCGTTTCCCCTCGGCCTCTCACATACCGACCACGAACGCACGCACGAGGCGTGTTTCCTGCTCCTTAGCGAATCGCCGGAGCTGGCGGAGAACTGGGTCGCATTCATCGACGTCCCGTATCGGGCTGTCTACCGCGCGCAGGCGGATCGTTCGACTCGCTCGCCTGCGCGAGTTGGGGTTCGAGCTCGAGCCATTGAGTTTCGATCTTGGCGAGCGGAAAATCGCTGCGTTGGCCGAGTACCCGAGCCAGCTCAAAGCGCTGGCGGAGTCGACTGCGAACGCCGAATTGCCCGAGGAGTGCTTCCTACTTCGCCGCTAGGGGTGTGCCATGACCGACGAAACGCCGACGACGTTCGAGCTGATCGCACAAGGCATCGACGCATTCGGGGAGAAGGTCAGGGCGGTTCCCGCCGATCGCTGGGATGCACAGACGCCCTGCACGGATTGGTCGGTACGCGACCTCGTGAACCACGTCACCGCTGAGCATCTGTGGGCGCCGCATCTGCTTGACGGCGAGACCATTGCGCAGGTCGGTGACCGCTACGACGGCGACGTGCTGGGGGATTCACCGGTGACGGCCTGGGAAAACGCCGCGCGGGCTTCGCGCGCTGCGTGGCTGAGCACCTCGCCGGACGCCGTGGTGCACCTGTCGTTCGGCGACAATCCCGCGCTCGAGTACGGCCAGCAGATGTTGGCCGACCTGCTTATCCACGGCTGGGATCTCGCGCGTGGGGCCGCTCTCGACGATGCCCTGGATGCCGCCACGGTCGCGACGGTGATGGTCTATATGGAGGCCAACGCGAAGTCGTGGCAGGCGGCGGGCATTTTTGCGCCGCCTGTGCACATCGACTCCGACGACCCGGCGAAACTCCTGATTGCGATGTCGGGACGACAGCCGTAATCCGCGTCAGCAGCCGCGCTGCAGCGTTTCGGCCTTGATCGTGGCTGCGGTCTCATAGGGAACTGCGCGCATGCGGGAGTAGATGCTCGAATCAGATCGCACGACAGTCAGGTTGCCGGCCCAGCAGCGAGAGAAGCGCAGCTTCGCCCGCCATACCTGGTCGGCAGTTGTCACGACCTCCATCGTCTTCCAGCCGTACTTTGCCGCGAGCTTCGACGCGGTACGCGCCTCGCCCTGCGTTGTGCTCGGATTCGGGCTGAAACAAAGGATCGCTGATGCCCCAGGGGGTTGTGGTGGGCACGTTATGTCGCCGGGGATCGAGACCACGACAACCGAGCCCGGATACTTCGCGAGGAGCACATCGGCGGTCTGGAGGCGGGCTTTGTACTCCTGGCCGCCCAGCACCACCACTGCATCGGCCGGGCCCGCGCCGTCAGAGGCGGGGACGACGTAGAGCCGGACCTCGATGACGGCAGCAACGACAACCAACAAAGCGGCGGCGAGATTGACCCACCGCCGCCAGGCCGACCGCTGCGGCACTACTCGTCCGTGCGGCGAATGCTTCGCAGAAAGTCGTCGTCGTCGTCCGGATTCGCCCCAGCCGAGGGCATCGTCGGTCGCGGCGCCATCTTCGGGCGCGGGTCCCCGGAGGTCGCTGTCGGGCGCGTCATCCGCTGCTGCCATGGCTGGTGCTGTCCCCTTGGCCGACCAACGATCAGCCACAGCACGGAGCCAATGTCGGGCAGCATAAGCACGATGAGCAGCCAGAGCAGTTTGGGAAGGTTGCGGCATTCATCCTCTTTCGACACGATCACGTCGACAAGGCAGAAGATCCAGAGCGCAACAACCAGAAGCAGTCCTACGCCTTCATAGACCAGCACGCCCCCACCCTTCGTTGCGATGAGATTACTAGGCTCGGCATGTGAGTTATCGCCAGTCGCCGCTGCGACCGTCTGGTCCCAGGGGTCGCGGCAGGCGCGGACCCGGCGTCGGGCTGATCCTGCTCCTCGTGGTCATCCTGGCCGGCGCGGCTGTTGGAGCCTTCTATCTTTTCCCCCGCTCGTCACACGGACATCCGGCTGGAGCCACGCCACCGTCGTCCTCTTCGTCGCCGTCCGCCATCGTGTCTCCGGCCAACCCCGCAGACGCGCTGGCTCTGCAGTTCGCGCAGGCGTGGACGAAGGGCGACCTGACGAATGTGCCGTACCTCGGCGGCATCAGTGGCGCCGACGTGCAGAGCGCTTACAAGACCATCGTGGCGCAGTTGCAGGCTGTCTCGGTCGACGTCACGGCGCAACCAACCCAGCCGACTGGTGACGCCAGCATCTTCTCGTCGGTCCTCAACGTCACGTGGCACTTGCCGGGTGCCCAGACCTGGACGTACCAGTCGACCGTTGACGTCAACAATGTCGCCGGAAGCTGGCAGCTGGCATGGAAGCCCGCTGTTGTGCAGTCGTCGCTCGGTGCTGGTGACAGCCTGCAATACACCCGGCTCGCCCCGACGCGAGCCACGATTTTGGACGGCGCGGGGCAACCGATCGTCGAACCGCGGCCAGTAGTCGACATCGGCCTGGAGGCTGGAAAGGTCCTCGATCCGACATCGACTGCGAACCAGATGTCGCAGATCCTGGGCGTGGACGCGCCGTCGTTGGTGACGCGCATCAAGGGGTCGACGTCCGATGAGTTCGTCGACGTCATCACCTTGCGTGAGCCGGACTACGAGAAGGTTGCCGCGCAACTCGCGCCGATCCCCGGCCTGGTTTTGCGCGACTTGAATGAACAGCTGAGTCCGTCGCACGACTTTGCGCGATCGCTTATCGGCACCGTCGGCCCGGTGACGAAGGAGATCGTCGACGCGTCGAACGGTCGCTATATCTCCGGCGATGTCGGTGGGCTCGGCGGCCTCGAGAAGGACTTCGACGCGACGCTGTCGGGCAGCCCGGGCTTCGAGATCCAAGCGCTGCACCAAGCGGCGTCGCCCACTGTCGTCTACACGCAACCACCGGTACAGGGCACGCCGCTTCACACAACGCTCGATCAAAACGTGGAAGCGGCGGCGGACGCGGCACTCTCGTCGATCACGAATCAGCCGAGTGCGCTCGTGGCTGTCCGGGTGTCGACGGGGCAGGTGATCGCGGTCGCGAACGGCCCGGACGGCGGCGGCTTCGACACGGCGCTCCTGGGCCAGATCACACCGGGGTCGGCATTCAAGATCGTGACCACGACTGCGCTCCTCGAGCAAGGGTTCAGCGTGAACACCCCGGTCACCTGCTCACCGCAGATCGTCGTCTACGGAAAGACGTTCCACAACTACGAGGGCGAGCAACTCGGCAGCGTGCCTTTCCACACCGACTTCGCCAAGTCGTGCAACACCGCATTCATCAGCTTGGCGCCGAAGGTGCCAGGACCAACGCTCGGCAACACCGCGAAAACGCTCGGGATCGGCGCGTGTTGGTCGCTCGGAACTCCGGCATTTCGAGGGTCGGTCTCGCCGCCGAAGGACGCAACTGACCTCGCCGCCACGTCGTTCGGGCAGGGCTCGACCCTGGTGAGTCCGGTGAGTCTCGCCGTGGCCGTCGCGACAGTCGCGCGCGGGCACTACATACCGCCGCAGCTGGTGGTCACGGGTAAGCCGGCCGACTGCTCATCCGGCAGTACCTCGTCGGCTTCTGCGGGAGCGTCAGGCTCGGCGGCCGCGTCTGCACCTGCGGCCACAGCTCCGGCACCGACCCCGGGCCCGAACTTCCCGGCGAACGTCATCACCCAACTGCACTCGCTCATGCGTGAGGTTGTCACCGTGGGCACCGGCTCGGCCCTGATCAACGCCCCGGGCGGACCGGTCATGGGCAAGACCGGAACCGCCGAGTACGGTCCGGGCGCTACCCCGAAGACGCATGCCTGGTTTGTTGGGTACCAGGGCGACATCGCATTCGCGGTCTACGTCCAGGATGGCCAGAGTGGCGGCACCGTCGCCGCTCCGGTCGCGCTCTCGTTCCTGCAGAACCTGGCAGGGGTCGCGCCGAGCGCTACCCCGACCGCAAAGTCGACAACCGCTGCGAAGTCGACGGCCTCCCCGACCGCGAAGTCGACGGCCACCCCAAGCCCGACTCCGACGGGCCCACCGAACTACAACCCGTCGAACACCCCGAGCTCTAAGCCGTCGGCAACCCCTAGCCACTAGCCATTCTGAAGCTGCTAGCGGCAGCGATGTACGATCCTCAACAGTTGAATGTGCATCCAACTCGCAGGCATCAGTACGCCGTCAGAGGGTACGAGCAGAGCATGAAACTCAGTCACATCCCGCCCCGCCTCGCGACGGGCGCCTTCATTGTCAATGCAGGCATCGGCAAGCTGTCCGCCGACGAAACGACGGCTGGCGCGCTACACGGCATGGCCGTTGGCACCTACCCGTTCCTCGCCAAGATCGAGCCGCCGAAGTTCGTCAGGATGCTCGCCATCAGTGAGATCGGCGTCGGCTCGGTGATCCTGGCGCCGGTCATCCCGGCGTGGTTCGCGGGCGCCGTTCTCAGCGGCTTCTCGGGCTCGCTCTTGCGGATGTACCTGAAGACGCCCGGCATGACAAAGCCAGATGGCATCAGACCCACCCAACAAGGCACCGCGATCTCGAAAGACGTCTGGATGTTCGGATCTGGCCTCAGCCTGCTCATTGACGGCCTTGGGGATCGGCGTAAGAAAGCGCGGCGGGCGAAGAAGCGTGCCGCGAAGATCGCGCGACTCGAAGGCGCGTACGCGGCCAGGCTGCACGGGGCGCGCGCGGCGTAACCGTCAGGCATTATCGACCCTGTGCCCGAGTTACCCGAAGTCGAAGCGTTGGCGACGTTCCTCACCACGCACGTGGTGGGACGTCGCATCGACCGGGTCGACGTGGGCTCCTTCCAGGTGTTGAAGACGTTCGACCCGCCGGCTTCAGCCTTGGTCGGCACCACGATCACCGGCGCTAGTCGGCGTGGGAAATTCCTCGATGTTGCGACGACCGGCCCGCACCTCGTCGTCCATCTCGCTCGTGCTGGTTGGTTGCGGTGGCGGGCCGAACTTGCCGCTACGCCGATCCGGCCGGGCAAGAGCCCGATCGCGCTGCGAGTGAAACTCGATGACGGCTCGGGGTTCGATCTGACCGAGGCAGGTACTCAGAAACGGCTTGCTGCGTATGTGGTTTTCGACCCTGCGACTATCGAGGGCATTGCGCGGTTGGGTCCTGAGCCACTCGATCCGGCGTTTGATGTCGATGCGTTGGCCGCGCTGCTGCATGGTCGACGCATGCAGATCAAGGGACTGCTGCGTGACCAGTCGGTGATCGCCGGCATCGGCAACGCCTACAGCGACGAGATCCTCCACGTCGCCAAGATGTCGCCCTTCAAGATCGCCGACAGCTTCACTCCGGACGACGTGGCGGTTCTCTATCAAGCGATGCAAACAACATTGCGGGACGCCGTGGGGCGGGCCGCCGACCTCGACGCGGGCGAGCTGAAGGCAGAGAAGAAGGCCAATCTGCGAGTGCATGGCCGCACTGGCCTGCCCTGCCCCATCTGCGGCGACACCGTGCGCGAGGTCTCCTTTGCCGACTCGTCCCTGCAGTACTGCCCGACCTGCCAAACCGGCGGCAAGCCACTCGCGGACCGCCGGCTGTCGAGGCTGCTCAAGTAGGTCTCGCGCCCGAACCGGCCGACACTGGGCCGAATGGCGCAACACCGCGCCGTCCGGGCCTCATGCTGGCGCTTCGAAGCGCCGAGACAGCAAGGGTGAGTGCCCACCCGCTCGACACGGCGACTGCCGCCGCGTCAACCGAGCCGCCGCGACCGCTGCGGCCGGTCTCGACCGGGCCTGCGGCACGGGCGTCATGGCAGCGCAGATACACGGCCGCACTGGTCGTCCTCGATGCCGTGCTGCTCTTCAGCGGCACGACGATCGCCGCCCTGCTCCGGTGGGGCGCACCCGCTGGCACTCTCAAGGTCGGCGGCCTCGACTATTACGCAATCGCGGCTCTAGTGGCTGCGGTCTGGTTGGCCCTGCTCGCCAGCACGCACTCCTACGACCCGCGGTATCTGGGCATCGGGTCGGACGAGTTCCGACGGGTCGCCGATGCAGCGATCCGCGTCACTGCGCTGGTTGCGTTCGTGACCTTCGTTGGCAAGCTGCCGTTATCGCGTGGGTTCGTGGCCCTGGCACTTCCGATCGGTCTGCTCTCCACCCTCGCCGGTCACTACGCAGCTCGGCGCGTGCTGCATCGGCTGCGGCGTGGGTCGCACTGCCTGCACCGCGTGCTCGTGGTCGGCACACCGCTAGCTGCCGCGAAGCTGGCTGAAGGACTCAGCCGCTCCGTCTACACGGGCTATCACGTTGCCGGCATGTGGTCGCCCGCCGCGGGTGACTTCGCCGGCTCCGATCGCACGGCACGCGAGCGCGGCCGCGTACTTGAGGTGCTGGCGCGTACGCAGGCCGACACTGTTGCGGTCGCGCCGTCAGGATTCAGTCCAGTCGCACTGCGCGAGCTCGCATGGCAACTTGAGGGCACCGGCGTCGACCTCCTGGTCTCACCCGCACTGACCGATGTCGCCGGGCCACGGATCCATATGCGGCCCGTCGACGGTCTCCCCCTGCTGCACGTCGAAGAGCCAACGTTGGACGGCGGCAAGCAGCTCGCCAAATCGGCGTTCGATCGGGTAGCTGCGCTGCTGCTGCTTATCGCATCGTCGCCGGCGTTGCTCGGCATCGCGATGGCGATCCGACTGACGAGTTCGGGACCAGCAATCTTTCGCCAGCAGCGATCTGGTCGAGGCGGTGCGCTGTTCACGATCTACAAGTTCCGCACGATGCGCGCCGATGCCGACCAATCGTTTGACGCCCTGGTCGCTGCGCACGCAGAGAAGCCGGGCGGGATGTTCGTCAAGAACGCGGTCGACGATCGAGTGACCGCAGTCGGCAGTTTCTTACGTCGCTACTCACTCGACGAGTTGCCACAGCTGTTCAACGTGTTGTTGGGGCACATGTCGCTTGTCGGTCCGCGCCCGTTGCCGGCATCCGTCGAACAGGTCGGACACGACGTCAGCCGGCGGCTGCTCGTGCGACCTGGAATGACAGGGCTATGGCAGGTCAGCGGTCGCTCGGACCTGCCATTTGACGAGTCGATCCGCCTCGACCTCTACTACGTCGAAAACTGGTCGCCTGCCTTTGACCTGATGATTTTGTGGAAGACCGCGCGTGCAGTGCTGCGGGGCAGCGGTGCCTACTGATCTCGCTGTGCAACCCGGCCGCGTTGACGTGCTCGGCGTGGGCATCAGCGCGATCTCGCTCGACGGCGCAGTCAACGAGATCATGCGCTGGATCAAAGGCGGCGAGCGGCACTATGTCTGCGTGACAAACGTGCACACCGTTATCGAGTGCCAGCACGACGACGAGCTGCGCCGCATCCACAACGAGTCGGGTATGACGACGCCCGACGGGATGCCGATCGTGTGGTGTGCAAAACGCGCCGGCGCACAGGGTGTGACGCGCGTGTACGGGCCAGACCTTATGTACGCACTGTCGGAACCCCTCGCTGAGTCTGGTCGTTCTGTGTTCTTGTACGGGACGACGACGCAAACTCTCGAGTTGTTGGCCGCGCGACTGTTGGCTGACTTTCCAGGTCTGCGAATCGCCGGGTCGTACGCGCCACCATTTCGTGCGTTGACGTCAGCCGAAGATGCGGACGTCGTGCGCATGATCAACGACAGCAATGCGGACGTCGTGTGGGTCGGGCTCGGTGCGGTCAAACAGGAGTACTGGATGGCCCAACATGTGGACCTCTTGGACGCGCACGCGCTGATTGGGGTCGGCGCTGCATTCGACTTTCATGCGGGCGTGGTGAAGCAGGCACCGTTGTGGATGCAGCGGCACGGTCTCGAGTGGTTCTATCGATTGTGCCGTGAGCCTCGACGATTGTGGCGACGCTACCTTCGGACGAACCCAGCGTTCGTACTCGGCATTCTGCGGCGTCCGCCGCGGCTTAGATCTGCGGCACCTGCTCCAGCAGTTCTCGGTCGTCCGCTGTAGCGACGCCCGCCAACTCGCGGTAGAGGGCGAGATATCGCTGGCCCGTATGTTCCCACGAAAACTGGGCGACGCGAACCTTGCCCTTCGCGATGAGCGCCTCGCGCAACTCTTCGTCGGTCCATAGCTGCGTCATTGCCGCTGCTATCGCGCTGACGTCGTAAGGGTCGAACACGATCGCGGCGTCGCCTACCTGGCGTGGCAGGGCCGTGACCGAGGAACAGGCGACAGGGATTCCACGCTCGAATGCCTCCCAAATCGGGAAGCTTGCTGACTCGAAGAGCGTCGGCACCACGACGCCTCGCGCATGTTGGTAAACGGCCGCGAGGTCACTCTCCGACAGGAACCCAAGGACGTGTACATGCTCGTCGAGTGCGAGCTTGTGTACGAGTGCCGGAATGTCGACCCCGGCGCGCGCGCCAGTCAGGACGAGGTGCACGTCGGGGTGTTCGTCGACAACGAGCCGGAGCGCTTCCAGGAGACGTGCGTGGTTCTTGTGCGGCCACGCGGCAGCCGGGTAGAGGAGGTACGCCGTCGGTACGGAGGAAGGCACGGTCGGCGACGGCGCTACAGCCACAACCGGAGCGAGTGGGATGACGAGAACCTTCGATGGTGCTATTTCGAACTTCTCCACCACATCGTCTTTCACCCATGACGTTGCGACCACAACCTTCGCTGCGGCCCGGCAGAGTGGGCCGTAGAACGTTTCGCGGCGGGTGAGCACTTCCTTGGAAAAGAACTCGGGCATGTGCAGGTGCTGCAGGTCGTGTGGCTGATAGATAAATGGCGCCGACACCAGGCCGGCCTCTTGGTGGGGAAAATGCACAACGTCGGCGCGCAGGTTCTCGAGCTGCTGGTCTTGGGGGATTCGGCGGTGCACGCCGGTGATGGCATTTCGCAACCGGCGCACGGGTTCCTTCAGTGGCCCAAGCAGGCGGCCGACCCTTGCGGGTGACTTGCCTGGCGGCGCGACCTCGAGTAGCCGAATCGAATCTCCGACGTGGTTGGCGATCCATTCGCTGTGCCCGGCGTACGTGACAAACGTGATCTCGACGTCGGGGTGTGCGAGGTTTGACAGCCCGTCGGCAAGTCCGACGAGGACGGTCTCGACGCCACCACTCGCTCCCGAGAACAACCGGGCATCGACGGCAACGCGGATCGTGCGTGTCATCTCTGTTGTGCGGCGATTGCTGCGCAGACTCTGTTGACCTCGGCGTCAGTCATCTGCGAGAACGTCGGCAGATTGATGCCTCGGCTGCCCAGCCTCAGCGTGACCGGCAGCTCCCGATCGCGGGCGGCCGCGGCGTACGGCGGCAAGGTGTGAACCGGAATGAAGAACGGACGGGTTTCGATGTCTTGTTCCGCGAGCGTTGCGGCTAGCTCATCTCGCGTGCAGCCGAAGTCTTCGCCGACGACGACTGAGTACAACCATGGTGCGCGGGTGCGGTCTGACAAGTTGGCCTGGAGTTCTATGCCTGGCACGTCGGTCAGCGCCTGCGTATAGCGCGCGAAGATCGCCAACCGTCGATTCACGAGCTCGGCCCGGCGATCCATTTGCGCGCACAGGAAAGCTGCGGCGACATTTGTCAGTCGGTAGTTGTAGCCAATGACGGGGAAGAAGTACCGGCGACTTAGATCCATCCCTTGGCCCCGGAACAACTTCATTCGTGCGATGAGTTCGTCGTCGTCCGATGTGAGGGCGCCGCCCTCGCCGCTCGTCAGGATCTTGTTTCCGTAGAACGAGAACGTCGCGACGTTCCCGAGGCCCCCTGTTGGACGATCACGGTATGTCGCCAACGGCGCCTCGGCGGCGTCCTCGATGACGGACAAAGAGTGCTCACCCGCGATGGACATCAAGGCATCCATGTCAGCCGGTTGCCCATACAGGTGGACAGCCATGATCGCTTTGGTGCGAGGCGTTACTGCGGCCGCTACCGCGACCGGATCGATGCACCAGCTCACCGGATCGACATCGACGAATACTGGTCGCGCGCCGACGTAGGTAACAGCGTTGACAGAGGCGATGTAGGTCAACGACGGGACGATCACTTCGTCGCCGGGGCCAACACCGAGTCCGAGCAATGCGAGGTGCAAGGCGACCGTGCCATTCGTGACCGCTAGTGCATGGCGCGTGCCGCAGACCGCGGCGAACTCCTCTTCGAAGCGCTCGAGAAACGCGCCCGTCGATGCGATCCAGGAGGTTGCGATGGCCTCGTTGACGTATGCGGTCTCGCGCTCGGAAAGGTCGGGCCGCGCAAGTGGGATTGCTGTCACTGCTCGGGCCGGCGATCTAGCGCTCGCGCTGGAATGCCGACGACCGTCATGCCAGCGGCGACGTCTTTTGTGACCACGGAGCCGGCACCGACGATGACGCCTGTGGCCAACGTCAAGTGCTCAAGGACTATGGCACCCACCCCGAGCAGGCAGCCACGCCCGATGTGACATCCACCCGAGATGGCAACGCCAGGGTTTACAACACTGGCGGCACCGATGACGCAGTCATGTCCGACGGTCACATTCAAATTGAGCAGAACTGCCTCTTCGACTATCACGCTCGTGGTGACGACGACTCCAGAGCCAATGCATGCCCCGCGGCCGACTGTCGAGCTCGGGCCGATGTCGGCGCGGGGATGGACCAATGTTGGCCAGGTGAGTGTGCGTTGGGCCGAGTACTTCTCCCACAGCCGCAGCCGCAGGGCCGGTGTTCCAACGGCGAGTGCAACGTCGCCGCCGCCTGCGAGTGCACTCTCCTCGTCAGCCGCACCAAGGAGCACGAGGTCGTCCCAGCGTTCGCTCAGTGGGTCCATCGCGCGGGCGATGAGTGCAACCTCATGCGCGTAACCGCCATCACCAAGGAGAAACAGAGGTTGGCTCACGGACGCCTCACGTTGCGCACTGTATCAGCGCGGTACGGGCCAGTTCGCATTCAATCGCCTTAGGTAGAGCGTCGTTGCGACGACGACGCAAAGCTGCGCCGCAAGGGTGCCCCAGATGGGACCGGACACGCCAAACTGCATCGTGAACAGGATCGAGAGCGAGAAGTTGACGACGAGGTTCGCGCTCGCACCCCAGATCTGGAAGCGCTCGGCGTGCAGTGCGTTCAGCAGCATGGCCTGAGGCTGGTTGAATCCGTAGACGACGAGCCACAGTGCTAGCGCAATGATGAGCGACAGCGGTGCGTGGACCGCTCCGCGGGTCCAGGCGTGCACAGCTGGTCGTCCAAGGACTACCAACAGCGCGGCGGTTGGCACCAGGACGCGCATCGCTGTCAGGGTCGACCGGCGATAGGCCCTTCGGATCCACTCGATGTCTTGCAGTGCCACGGCGTCGCCAAACGCAGTCCACAGTGGCGTGAAGAACATCGCCGCGAGAGCGAGCGGGATCGCGAACAACCCGGAGGTCGCAGCAAACTGGGTGACTTTTGTGGGTCCAAGAACGCGTGCCACGATCAGGTTGTCGATTTCGAAGTTCATGATGGCCACGAACTGCAGAACCGCGAACAGTCGCCCGCTCTTGATCAATGTCTTGGCGACTGCAAGCGAGATCTGGTCGGTCTTGAACGACACGGCACGGGTATGCGCCAGCCATACGAGCGCGGCTATGCCAACGGCAGCTGGTGTGCCAAGTACGGCAACGACCATCAGCGGCAAATGATGGCTGCCGAGAACGACGACGAAGAGCGCCACCGATGCGGCTACTCCCGCTGCGGCTGCCCACAATCCGGCCTGCGCGGAACGTTGTCGGGCGAGGTAGATCTTTTGCGCGAAAGCGCCGGGAACCGCACATCCAGTGCAGACAGCGACGGCGATGACGCCGTATCGAAGCGACGTCGTGTCTGTCGACGGCGCGTTCAACAAGGCTCGCCACGGTAGGACGAATGCGGCCGCGACGCCGATGGCGGCGACGGCAATGCCGAGCACGATGAGCAGCAGGAGCGCAGTAGCTGTAATGGGTTCTTCGGCTGCCGCAGCGCGGCCGGCCGCGTCGCCTGGGGCGCTCAGTGCCTTGGCACGAACAGCGACCAGTTCGCGGATCACGCCGTTGCCGATACCAAAGTCGGAGAATGCAAGCAGTGTGGCGAAGGCCGTGAGAGCGGCAAAGAGACCATACGTCGTGGAGCCCGCGCGGTTGATCGCTACAGGAGTGACGATGAGCGACAGAAGCAGGGCGAGACCGCGGCCGGCGCTCCCGGTGATTCCCCCCCGAACGGCGCGACGCCATCGCAGCGTGCCGTGGTCGGCTGCCTCCTGCAGCGCCGGATTGGCTATGTCCATGACGCATTCGCTTGGTTGTACGTCAGGAGGTGGCCGCCGTTGAACAGCTTTTTCACTCGATCAGGGCTTCGCCACAGGACGCTGTCGATGAGTGCGAGTGGCAACTGCGCCGCGCCGACGCGAGACGCGTGGCGGGCCACCTCGGCGCGGTAGCCAGCCTCGTCGTCGGACAGATGGCGGTCATGTTGGGCGAACCCGCCCAGCAGTGCCTTGACGACCGTGGGCTCGGCTACGGTCGCGAACCTGCTCCACAGGTAGTGGTCTCCGGCGAGGCGGTAGGTCGCGAGCACCTCAAGATCGGCATTCGCCGTCAGCTCTGCGCGCCAGAACGTCGACTCCTGCTGCACGGTCGGCAGAATTGACCCGTACGCATTTGTGCGAAGCAGTGACTGGCGATATCGAAAAGGCAGGCTCATGCTGACCACGACGCCGTCGGCGTTCACGATCGCGCCGTAGCCGGTGAGCCAACTCACCGGTGCCTTCTCCATGATGTCTAAGACGACGTCAAGTGCACCTGGGAAGAGCACGTCACCCGCGTTGAGGTAGAAGACCACGTCGCCATCGACCCGCCGGAGCCCCTTCGCCAACGCGTCGTACATGCCGTCGTCGGGCTCCGAGGCAGCCTCGAGTGCGACCTCTCCCGCCGCGGCCTTCGCAACGCTCACCGTGTCGTCGGTCGACGAACCGTCGCAGAGCAGGTACTGCAGTTGAACGCGGCCTGATTGAACAGCGCTTTGCGTGACGATCGATGACACCGTGCGGCCTACCAAGGAAGCCGCATTGCGCACCGGCGTGATCGCCGTGACCTTTGTGAGCGGTCGCAGCGCGTTCTGCATCAGCGGTGCCGCCGTTGGCGTCATGCTGCGCTACGTTTTGGTGGCAACCGCTTGGCGAGAGACCACCGCGGATTGCGCGCATTCACGTAGCACCGCACGCCAAGTCGCGCCACCTCGGCAATCACCGCCGACCTCGGGCCGTAAGCGCTGCGGATCTCCTCGTTCTCGGTATCGGAGCTCGGGCCAGTGATGCTCAGGTTGGATCCATGCCGGCGAAATGCTGCGGTGAGTTCGTTGACGGATGCGAACGCACTGCGTTGACGCGCCCGCAGCAACAGGTCGAAGTCGGCGTTGACGCGATACCGGGTATCGAAGCCACCGAGCGCACTGAAGAAATCGGCACGCATGTAGGTGGTCTGGTGGTACATCCAGTTCCAACCGAGGCTCGCCAGAACTTTCGACGAGGCGCGCGACGGGGGTGGCGCCATTTCACCGAGCGACCTGTCGACACCATCGACCCAGCGCAGCCGCCCGATCGCCCACGGCCGGTGGCTGCGCTGCATGGCGCCGACCAGGGTCGCGACTGCCCGCGGGTAGAGATAGTCATCGCCGTTCAGGACTCCGACGTACTCGCCGGAGGCGAGCGCAAGCCCTTGATTCATAGCTGCGTACAGGCCCGAGCGCAGACCCTCGATCACCTTCGCGCCACTCTCGATGGCCCGCTCGACGGTGCCATCGGTGCTCCCATCGTCGACGACGATGTGCTCGACGTCGAGCTCGGCCCGCTGCAACTCGATCGATTTGAGGCAGTCGTCGAAGTACTCCGCCGCGTTCAGCGTGGGAGTGACGATCGTCACGCGTGGCATGAGGCTCATGGTCTCAGATCTCGGCCGGATGCCCTGGGAACTCGAGCTTCGCCCAGCGATGGGTGGATTTCGTTCAGAGCACCGGGATCGACGCCGATAAGGGCACCGTGCTGCCGAGATTCCCAGGGCGGAGGGCGGTCCCGTGAGCGCCTCGCCGACGCGCCGGCTTGACTCGCTTACGAGCCTGCGGTTCTTCGCGGCTGCCGTTGTGGCAGCGGGTCACTGGGGCAGCGTCATCCATCCGTTCTCGCGGACGCGAGAGGCGCTGGGCGGCTACTATCTCGGCGTTTCGTTCTTCTTCGTCCTAAGCGGATTCGTCTTGACGTGGTCTCACCAGCACGACGACACCGCGCGTGGCTTCTACTGGCGCCGGTTCGCTCGGATCGGGCCGCTCTACGCGCTCACCCTTGTGCTGTCCCTAGCCGTCATCGAACTCGAACGCACCGGGTTGCATCTGTCAAACGGCATCCCCTCGTTGTTCTTCGTCCAGGCCTTTGTGCCGAGCCTGGCTGTGTTTTACTTCGGCAACAGCCCGGCCTGGTCGCTCTCCTGTGAGGCGTTCTTCTATGCGCTGTTCCCGGCGCTACGCAGACGGTTGAGTCGCTACACCGTGCGACAGCTTCAGCTGTTCGTCGTGGTCGCAGTAGTCGTGCAGATAGCGATGCTCGCACTCGCTCACGCAGTGATGAACCCTGGCCCGCTACGCGACAACTTCTTGTACGTGAATCCGCTCCTGCGCCTGTACGAGTTCGCCATCGGCGTTGCGCTGGCACTGGCGGTCCGTCGCGGTTGGCGCCCGAGAGTCTCGCCAACAGTCGCGTGCTTCGTGTTGATCGCGGGTGTGGTCGGTGTCAGCCTTCCTGGCCATGCGCTGCCCTCATACATAGGCGGCCTTTTCGCACTTCCCGGGATCGTGCTGGTGATCGCGTCGTGCGCGACGCGCGAGCTCGACGGCGCACCCGTGCGTTTCCTCATGCACCGGCTGATGGTTCGCCTCGGCGTGTGGTCATTTGCCCTCTACATGACGCACCAGCTGTTACTCCGGACGTTGGTTGCCGACTACGGACGGTATCGACTGGAGGCCGTACCTCAGTTCATCGCGTATCCCGCATTTCTGGCCCTGGCCGTGGCGGTTGCCGGCATCTTCTCGACCTTTGTCGAACAGCCAATGGAGCGTCGCCTGCGTCATGCAGTGTCTCGCGGCCCGGCCGTCTCGACCGCAGACGAGCTGATGGACAACTCGCCAATGCGCGACGTTCGCCCACTCGAGGTCGCGGCTACTCCGTGAGCGCGGCCTTGAACAAGCTCGCAACCTGCAGCGGGTCGTAACGGGCCCGCACCTTTTCGACGTCCGCTTCCGAGGGGCGGGTGCCCTCGGCCAGTACGTCGACTAGGGCCGCGGCCATCTCCGACGCATTCGTCGGATCATCGATGTAGCGGGCGAGTCCGAGCGAGACATCGGTGAGCGACCCGGCGCGGGTGCTGACGACCGGCACGCCAAAACCGAGCGCTTCAACGACCGGCAACCCGAATCCCTCAAAAAGAGAGGGCATCGCGAGCACCGACGCGGCCCGGTAGAGCGCGCCGAGTTCGGCATCGGTGATGTAGCCGAGAATCGTCACGCGGTCGGTGAGTTCGAGCTCGCGCACCAAGCCGTCGACGCCGACTCCAGCGCGTGCACCCAACAACAACTCCGGTGCCTGGCCGACTACGACGAGGTGAGAGTCGGGTCGCCTGGCGGCCACTTCGGCGAACGCCCGCACGAGCGTCTGGAGGTTCTTGTGCCGATACCCGCCGGACACGCACAGGACGATCTCGCGGTCGCGCGGAACGGCGGCGGGTACCGCACCTGGCTCGAGGCGGTCGAAAGACACGGCGTTCGGAATGACGCGGATCTTGCCAACAACTTGGTCGCCGTGGCGAGCGATGAGATCGGCGGCGACGTAGTCGGAGATCGCAACCACAACGTCGGCGCGGCGCATCGTGTATCGGTGCGCTGCTCGCAGCCACGCACGTTTTCGGGCCGAGAAGTTCTCCGGAAAGTGCTCGTGCTGCGCGTCGTGAATGACGGTCACCACGCGGCCGCGCAGACCAAGCGGTGTGTAGTAGTTCGGCAGTAGCCAGTGGTCGACGTCGCGCATCGGCGGCAGGGTGAGCGTCTCGATCGCCACCCGGTTGCGCAGCCCTGGAACGTGCACGACCCGCGTAACGAGGGGTGCGATGTCGAACCCGAGCTGGAGCGGCTCGGCGGTCACGACGGTCCAGGGGTCTGTGGCGGTGACGGAACGCAAGCCGTCGAGCAGGTTGTACAGGGCGTGTTCGGCGCCGCCGACTCTGCCGGCCCGCACGAAACAGGCGCTGACCGCAGTAGCCATGGTCATCGACCCTACTGCCGGCGCGTACGCTGGCAGCCGCACACCGCGGGAGCTCGGGCAAAACCGGGCTGAGAGGGTGGCTGGCCGGAAATCTCCGGTAAGGCTGCCGACCGCTCGAACCTGTCCGGGTAATGCCGGCGTAGGGAGTGGCAATGACGGCAACCGTGTCGGCGCATCCAGAGGCGCCGCTTACCCTCGACCAGCCGGCCGCGAAGGCGCTGGGCTTCTTCGATCAGGTCGGCCTCTGGGGCAACCTCGGGGTCAGCTTGCTCGGCTTCACCGCAGCGCTCTTTGTGCTGCAACCCCGAGCCGGCAGCCCTGGGCTTCCGCTGACCGCGGCGCTGCTTGCGACCTTCGTCGGCACCGCACTCGGTGCAGCCGCGGTCGGCCTGGCGGCGATCCCCGGCGCGCGTACCGGAGCGCCGGCGATGGTCTTGCTGCGCGGGCTTTTCGGCGCCCGCCTCTCGTACCTGCCGACGGGCATGAACATCTTGCAGCTGCTCGGCTGGGCGACCTTCGAGATCGTCATCATCGCGTCGGCCGCCCACCAGCTCTGGCCATCGATACCGCAGAACGGCTACGTGCTCATCGCGGGCGTCATCACGACCGCGCTGGCCCTGCGCCCGCTCGGCGTGGTCCGCGTGCTTCGCAAGTACGTGACGGTCGCGGTCGCGATCGTCGTCGTCTACCTGTTCGTGCAGTTGCTGCGACGCCCGCTGCCTGCTGTCGCGCACAGCTCATGGCGCGAGTTCTGGCCGGCAGTCGACACCGCACTCGCGGTCGCCATCTCGTGGGTGCCCGTCGCAGCCGACTACTCGCGCCATTCAAAATCCGGCCGGACGGCGTTCAGTGCCGCTTTCGTCGGCTACACCGTCACCCAGACGGCGTGCTACGCGCTAGGCATCGTGGCGATTTTGAGTGTGCCAGCCGCCAGTGACGGCTCCAACCACGGTGTCTGGGGTGCCTTCATCGCCGTTTTTCTCGGCAAAGCGGCGTTCGCAGTGCTCGCAATCCGAGAGATCGACCAGTCTTTTTGCGACGTCTACTCGACTGCTGTGAGCACGCAGAATCTGCGCCCGCATTGGGATCGGCGCATCCTCGCGTTCGTCGTCGGAACCGCCGCGACCCTGCTCGCGCTGCTGTTCCACATCAGCAACTACCAGAACTTCTTGTACTTGATCGGCTCAGTCTTCGTGCCGCTGTTCGGTGTGCTTGTCGTCGACTACTTCGTCTTGAACGGACATCAGCGGTGGAACGTCGCCGAGCACGCGCCGTCCAGATGGTCGATGTTGGTGCCTTGGATCGTCGGCTTCTGTGTGTACCAGCTGGTCAACCCTGGCGTAATTCCACGCTGGGCAGGGTTTTGGGGCCGGGTCGCGCGCGACATTCACTTCACGCCGCAGACGTGGATGAGCGCGTCGCTGTTGTCCTTCGTCGTCGCCGCGGCGCTGACGGTCGTCGTGCGTGCCGTCTCGGCTAGAGCTTCGTGACCCGCACCGCGGTGCCGTAGGCGCAGATCTCGGTCCAGACGCCGCCCATCTCTGAGGTGTCGAAACGCATCGCGAGGATCGCGTTCGCACCGCGGGCGGCCGCCTCGTCGATGAGCCGCTGCATCACCTGGTTGCGGCTTTCGGTGAGTGCGGTGGTCATGCCACGCAGCTCGCCGCCGAGGATTGATTTCAGGCCGGCGCCCATCTGGCTGAACGCGTTGCGCGACCGCACGGTGAGCCCGAAGACCTCACCAAGGACCTCGTCGACGCGGTAGCCGGGGATGTCGTTCGTTGTCACGATCAGCATGTCGCTCAGCGTAGGGCACGATGACGATATGTCTGACGACCCGCTCGCGGCGCGTGCCCTCGACGCGATGGTTGACGCGGTCGTCGTCGCCGATCGTGACGGGCGCATTCAGCTGTGGAACCTGGGCGCCGAGCGACTGTTTGGCTGGACCGCAAAAAGCGTTGTCGGGGGCCAGTTTCCCGGTATCCCCGACGACAATGCCCAGCGGGAGCGCGATGCCGCCCTGGCCAAAGTTATGGCCGGCGAAGACGTGTCACTGGCGACGACACGGCGTCGGGCCGACGGCAGCCTGGTCGACGTGTGGATCGTCTTCAGCCCGCTGCGGGCGCGGCTCGACGGGCCAATCGACGGGTGGCTCGCCGTCATGCGCGACGCCACACAGCAACGGGCGGTTCAGCGCGCCCTTAGGCGCCGGGTCGAGTTGGTGGGGCGACTCGCCTCGGTCATCGCGAGCCTGAACTCCGATCTCGACCTGCCGACCGTGCTGCAGCGAATCAGCGAGTCTGGTCGCGAGCTACTGGCTGCCGATGGCGCTGCTTACGTGATGCTTGACGGCGACGACCTCGTGATCGCGGCTGTCTCGGGGCTCGACTCGCAACTCGTCGGTGAGCGGATTCCGCTACGCGAGTCGGCCGTCGCCACGGTGCTCCAATCCGGGCGCGCATCGATGGCGCTGAACAACGACGACTACCCGAACACCTCGACACTCGTCGCGACCACGAGTGCGCGCCTGCCTCGGTTGGCGATCGGGCTTACCCGACTCGACGGGCTGCCGTCCGGAGCGCTGTACGTGTTCTTCGTCGCGCAAGGCCGCGCCTTGGGCAAGGCCGAGCTCAGCATGCTCGAACTCCTGGGCGAGGCGGCCGGCGCGGCACTGGCCAACGCGCGCGCGTACGACCTGACGCGGCGACAACGCGAGCACGAGCGGGCCGTCATTGAAGCCACGGTCGACGGCATGGCTGTCGTCGACGCCGACGGACTCGTGCGGCAATGGAATCCCGCCGCGCACGAACTGACCGGGCTGTCACAGGCCGAGGTGCTCGGGCAGCCGTTGCCGTTCCCGGCCCCCGACCCCGGTGTCGTTTCTGAGCACCAGCTTGAATCCGGCCGGTGGCTTGAGGTGCTGGTGGCCCAGATCGCCGACACCGGCGAGACCGTTGTCGACTTCCGTGATGTGAGCCGGTCGAAGTCGATCGAGGAAGGCAAGGACCTGTTCCTCGCAGTGACGAGCCATGAGTTGCGGACGCCCATCACCGTCGTCCAGGGATATGCCTCGACGTTGTTGACCCACTGGGAGAACCTCACCGACGAAGAGCGTCGTGGATCGGTCGAGCGCATCGCCGAACGTACCCGCGCCCTCGCTGCTCTGGTCGAGCAACTGCTCTTGGGTTCGCGCGCTGGCCTGGCCGCGCCGACGCCAAGCCATGCTGTGTTCGACCTCGGCGGGATGCTGCGCACGGCAATCGCGGGGTTCAAGAATGTCGCGCTAGGGCACGAGTTCTTGCTCGAGATCGCACCCGATCTGCCAGCGGTGATCGGCGACCCGAGTTCGATCGAGATCGTGTTCAGTCAGCTTCTCGAAAACGCGATCAAGTACTCCCCCGACGGGGGTGCTATCACGGTGTCGGCGCGCCGCGAGGGCGAGACGATCATCGCGCAGGTGTGCGACCGCGGCCTCGGCATCCCGGCCGGTGAACATGCTCAGGTCTTCGAACGCTTTTACCAAGTAGGTGGCGAGCGGCGCCGCTTTGGTGGAGTGGGTCTCGGCCTCTACATCGTGCAGCGGTTACTCGAGGCCAACGGTGGCGCAGTTCGAGCACTCCCGCGGGACGGCGGGGGCACCTGTTTCGAGGTGACTCTCCCGGGTCACGTGTGACGCCGCTCGAGGTTTTCAAGAGCCACGTGTGAGGTTTTGACCGAGTTTGACTGGGAACGTACGGCCTGTGAGTTCTCTGCGCGTTTCGCCCACGCCTGCCAGCGCCGGCTATGTGCGGGCTGTCCTGCGTGATGATCTTGCTGTCTTGCCCGAACCCGTTCGCGAAGAGGTCGCTTTGATCGCGACCGAGTTGGTCGGCAACGCTGTCCTGCACGCTCGCGCGCTCGAAGACGGCCAACTCGCGATCGCCTGGGGCGTCGGCGAGCATGGCGTCGAGATTTCGGTCACCGACGGCGGTTCGCCCAGCGAGCCACTTGTCGAGGAGCCAACCTCAACGGACACGAGGGGTCGTGGGCTGTCGATCGTCGCAACGCTCGCTGCCCGGTGGGGCGTCGAGCAGCACGATTCGTCGACGACCGTATGGGCGGTCATCCCGTTGACCAACCGTGAGTGGATCGACCGCGAACTCAGCAGCCGTGCGTCGATCACCATCGACGACCAGGTGCCCGCGCTTCCGTTGTAGTGTTCCCTCGCTCGGGTGCCACTGCACCCCCGTCGGTGGCACCCGAGCGCCCGCAACGCCCGCGCCCACAACACCTGCGCCTACAACATCAGGGGAGCGCCCCATTCCCGCACCTCGCGCGGTGATCACCGGTGGTGCCGGATTCCTCGGCTCGCACTTATGCGAGCGCCTGCTGCGCGACGGCTATGAAGTGTTGTGCCTCGACAACTTCCTGACGGGCACGCCGAACAACGTCGAGCACCTGCTCGGCAATGATCGTTTCCGGCTGCTGAAGGTTGATGTCACCGACTGGATCCACATCAGCGGGCCGGTCGATGCCGTGCTGCACTTCGCGTCGCCGGCGTCGCCCGCCGACTATCTCCAGTTGCCGATCCAGACGTTGAAGGTCGGTTCGGTCGGCACCTTCCACGCGGTGGGCCTTGCGCAGGAAAAGGGCGCACGCTTTCTGCTTGCCTCGACCTCAGAGGTTTACGGCGACCCCCAGGTGCACCCGCAGCCGGAGACGTACTGGGGGCACGTAAATCCCGTCGGTCCGCGCGGCGTCTACGACGAGGCGAAGCGGTTCGCCGAGGCAATGACCGTCGCGTATCGCGACCACCGTGACGTCGATGCGGCCATCGTCCGGATCTTCAACACGTTCGGGCCGCGGATGCGACCCGACGACGGCCGCGCGATCCCGACCTTCATCAGCCAGGCCCTGCGCGGTGAACCACTCACCGTTGCTGGCGACGGAAGCCAGACCCGCTCGGTGTGCTACGTCGACGACCTCGTCGACGGCATCGTCGCGTTGCTGCGGTCGGCGTTGCCCGGCCCGGTCAACATCGGTAACCCGCACGAGTTCTCCGTTCTCGAATTGGCGGAACTGATCCGCCACCTCGCCGGCTCGTCGTCGTCCATCGAGTTTGTTGCGTTGCCGCAAGACGACCCGCTCGTGCGGCGTCCGGACATCACCGTCGCGACCCGCGACCTAGGGTGGACGCCGAAGGTCGACGTCGCGGATGGCCTGCGGCGCACGATCGACTGGTTCCGCACGCATCCCGATCTCGTCGGCATCAGCTAGCGTCGCGTTGTGGCACTACTCGATGACGTCGTGGTGGTCATCTCGGGCGCAGGTCGTGGCATCGGTCGTGGCGAGGCCATCGAGTTGGCGCGCCACGGTGCGCGGGTCGTGGTCAACGACGTCGACCCGGAGGTCGCAGCTGCCGTCGTCGCCGAGATCGGCGAAGCCGGTGGAATCGCCAGCGCCCACGTCGGCGACTGCAGCGGTGTCGAGGCTGCGGCGTCGTTGGTACAGCAGGCGATCCACGTTTTCGGCCGGCTCGATGCGGTCGTGAACAACGCCGGCATCGTGCGCGACCGAACGCTCGCCAAGATGAGCGCCGAAGAATGGGACGCGGTCATCGCGGTGCACCTGCGCGGCCACTACGCACTCACGCACGCGGCCTGCGCCCACTGGAAAGACCACGGTGGCCCCGGCCGCATCGTGTGCACCTCGAGCACGTCGGGGCTCCTCGGCAACTTCGGCCAAGCCAACTATGGCGCCGCGAAAGCAGGCATCGCCGCCTTCTCTACGATCGTCGCCCAGGAGATGGCGCGCTACGGCGTGACGTGCAACGCCATCGCCCCCGCCGCCCGCACCCGGATGACCGAAGGCGCCTACGGCGACATCGCCGGGGAGACCGGCGAGTTTGACTTCTGGCATCCCGACAATGTCGCGCCGATGGTGGCGTACCTGTGCAGTCCGGCGTCCGCGCACATCAGCGGCAAGGTCTTCGGCGTACAGGGCGACACCGTGGAGATCTACCGGCCATGGACGTCAGCTGCCGTTATCGAGAACGGCAAACGGCGATGGGACGTCGATCAGCTGGGCGATCGGGTTATGGAACTCTTCGTCGATTCGGGAATTCGCGAGCGGGCCGGAGAACGCGATGGCCCGGCTGCGATTCTCGATGACGGACAGAACTCCGCCGCCTCATTCCTAGGTTCGCGCCGCAGTCGTGCGCGCGAGGATTTGCGACATCCTGCGGCTATTTGCGCAACATGCGCTGCGCCGAATGGGCTCGCGGGGTCTGTACCTACGCACAGTGTCGATGCCGCGGCGCGTGTGTCACGCTGATGAGCAAGCAATAACTGGGGGATGTGGTAATCGGGTGACTGACGTTGGGGTAGCCGTCGTGCCCGGTTCCAAGCACGATGGCATGTCTTACCTGTTGATTCCGCTGATCCAGCGGGGCTCACCGGAGCTCGCGCCGTTGCGGGAAACATTGCGTGCCTGGGTCACCGTCGTGGCCACGTCGGCCGATCCGTGCATCGTGTTGAACCGTGAGGGCCGCATCGCCGGGATCTCTGCGGGGGCGGCAGCGCTGTTCGCGGAAGCCCCTGTCGAACTGGTCGGACGTCGGTTGGTTGGCGACGTGTTCACCCTCGTCGACTTCAGCAGCGCCGCGGAACCCATGCCCGACGAGACGCTCGTACCGCCAACGCAGGCGATTGTGACTGGCATGTTGAATCGCGGGCTGGTCCGACTGCGCAGATCCGACGCCGTGACACTCACCCTCGATGCCATGGCGACGCCCTTGCACGCCGACGACGGCACCGTTATCGGCTCACTGACTTTCCTCGGCCAACTCGCCGCCCACTGACAGTTCAGCTGTCGGTGGCAGTTCAGCTGTCGTTGGCAGTTCAGGTGTCGTTGGCAGTTCAGCTGTCGTCGGCTGCCGATTGACCGGGCGCACTGGCGGAATGGGCTGCTCTTCGCGACGCCGGCCTCCTGACCATCGCGCGGGCACCGCATCGATGTGCCTTGCCAGTCCGTACGCGGCGTCCTCGTAGTTCACCCGCCAACCCCGAAAGTGCGGCCATGCCTGCGCGGCCGTTCGCTCGATCGGCAAGCCGATCGACGTCAACATCTCGACCGCTTCTTCGAACTCTGCGTAGGGCAGCTGGATCGGGTCGTCTGGCGAGGGGTCGTGACGGGTCGGAATCGACTCGATGGCGGCCAGGTCGCGCAGCGTCAGGTATCCCATTTGCAACAGCAGCCGGGCTTCGACCGGTGCGGTTGTCGGTGCGAGTGCCGTTTGCAAGGCAGCCGCGTCCATGACACCGAGGAGGGCGATGAGCCATGAGCGCAGCGGTTGTGGCGACCGGAAGTGGATCAGCACCGGGTAACTGGTGTGACTCTCCGACACCGTGGCGGCCCAGGTCTCCCAGTTGCTGTAGAGCTCTGGGAGGTTGGCTTCGAGATTGAGCCAGACATGCCGGGCCAGGATCTCCGGGCCCCACGCAGGTTCGCCACCGCGCGCCGAGAGAACGGTGATCAGCGACTCGCGCCGGTTATAGGCCGCGTAGAGGGTCGGCAGGTAGGCGATCTGCAAGGCGACGATCACCATGCCGGTGATGCTGGCCGCGATGTCGAGGGTGGTCAGTGACCCGCTGGGCGACGCCGCGAAACCGAGCGTCGCGATCGACGAGCCCGCCTGGCGCATCGCGGCACTGAAGGTGAAATGGGTGAACCCGAAGTCGAGCAGGCTGAATCCGATCCAGAACGAGGCGATCCAGGTGAAGAGCAGCGTCATCAACGACAGCGGCGCCGCCCAGGCCAAGATGTTGTCGCGCCGCTCGTAGTCGGCGAACTTGTCGGCGACCATTCGAGACACCCGCACGGTCGCATCGAGGACCAGGTCGGACACCTTCGACAGCACGGCGCGCGGGACTACGAAGGTGCGCAGCACGCTCGACGCCGTGCCGCCCAGGATCGCGAATCCACCGATCAGCGCCAGGATCCGGACGACTCCCATGGCCGGACGATACTGGCTGGCCGCCCGTTAGCATGAGGGCCGTGTCGCTCTCCAGTTCGACTGCTGCCTTGCTTGCCGTGATCGGGACGTCGGCCGGTGGCCTCGGCCTGCTGGTCGCACTCTTCGCGCACCTTCGGCTGCGCAAGCTCCGCCGGAACGTGGCGATCTTGCAGGACGGCGACGACGCCGAGTCATTCCTGTCCGCGGCCGCCAAGCAGGTCGAGCTCGTTGCGCGGTTACGCGCCGAACTGTCGTCCGTCGAGGGTCGCATGCATGAGTTGCGGCTCGACGTGGCCGACGCGCTTCGCCACGTCGCCGTCGTGCGCTACGACGCCTTTCGCGACATGGGCGGCCGCATGTCATTCTCCGCAGCCTTGCTCGATGACGCCGGCGACGGCTTGGTGATCAGCGCCATTCACGGCCGAACCGAAACGCGCTCGTACGCCAAGGGCGTCAAGGGCGGCACCAGCGACCAGCAGCTCTCGCCTGAGGAACGCCAGGCGATTGCGTTCGCGACCCGGGCGGGCGCGGGGCCGAGCGGACGCCAGCCAACGGCCCACCAGTCGGAAGCTCCTTCTGTTCGTGTTCGCCGGAACGAACCTGACGAGGTCCGGCTCTTTGACGACGACGTCGCGCTGCCGGCCGTCGATCCGATCGAGTCCTGATGGCTGCAGATACGCCGTCGCGTTATGCCTACCTGGGACCAGAAGGCACGTTCACCGAAGCCGCGCTGCGCACGATCCCCGCGGCCGCAGGCGCAGAACTGCTGCCGTATCGCAGTGTCTCGGCGGCGCTTGACGCGGTTCGGCGCCGTGAGGTCAACGCCGCGTTGGTGCCTCTGGAGAACTCCGTCGGCGGCGGGGTGGCGTCGACCATCGATGAGTTGTCGACCGGCGAACTGCTGCACATCAGCAGCGAAGTGTTGCTGGACGTCGGGTTTGCGCTCGCCGTCCGGCCCGGGACGTCGCGTTCGGCGCTGAAGCGAGTGGCCGCGCATCCGCAAGCGGAGGCGCAGTGCCGGCGTTGGATCGCTGACAACCTCAGCGACGTCGAGATCGTGACGTCGGCGTCCAACGCCGAAGCAGCAGCGTCGGTCGCCTCGCCCGCCTCGAGTCTTGATGCCGCCATCACCTCGGCGCTGGCGGCGCAGAAGTACGGCCTCGAGGTCATCGACGACGACATTCACGATCACGCGGGTGCGGTCACGCGCTTCGTGCTCGTCGGACCGCCTTCCGCGCCTTCTGCCCCGACCGGGACCGACAAGACCTCACTCGTCGCGTTCATCGGCGACGACCACCCCGGTGCGCTGCTCGAAATCCTCACCGAGTTCGCGGTCCGCGGCATCAACTTGACGTGGATCGAGTCGCGTCCAACCGGCGTAGGCCTTGGCCGGTACTGCTTCTCGATCGACTGCGAAGGCCACATCGTCGACGCTCGAGTGAGCGAGGCGTTGATGGGGTTGCGGCGCATTTGCAGCGACGTTCGCTTCCTCGGCAGTTACCCGCGCGCCGACGGCCTGCCGCCGACGATGCGGCGCGGCACCTCGGACACCGAGTTCCACGATGCGGCCGCCTGGCTGGCACGCGTGACGGCCGGCGAAGCCTGAGCGCAGCGGTCGGGGCAAGTTGTGGCTCGGATAGCCTCGTCGGGTGATCGACATCAAGGTGGTGCGCGACGACCCCGATCGGGTGCGCACGTCTCAGAGTGTTCGCGGCGAGGATCCTGCGCTCGTCGATGTGCTGCTCGCGGCCGATGAACGACGGCGTGCCGCGGTGCTGCGCTTCGACACCGTGCGCGCCTCGCAGAAGACGCTGGGCAAGGAAGTCGCTGCCGCGCAGGGGCCAGACAAGCAGGCGTTGCTTGCGAATGCGAAGGATCTCGCAGCGGAAGTTCGCGAAGCAGAGGGCGAGCTTGCCACTGCCGACGAGGCTCTTCGCGAGGCTTCGCTTGCGTTGTCGAACATCGTCGAGCCCGGAGTGCCGGAAGGCGGCGAGGACGACTTCGCACTGATCGCAACGGCCGGCAACCCGCCGTCCTTCGACTTCGAGCCGCGTGATCACGTCGAGCTCGGCAAGATCCTCGGGGCGATCGACGTCGAGCGTGCGGCCAAGGTCTCCGGCTCGCGGTTCTACTACCTGACCGGCGTCGGTGCGTTGCTCGAACTCGCGCTCGTCAACATGGCGATGATGCAGGCGGTCGCGGCCGGGTTCACGCCGATGCTGCCACCGGCGCTGGTGCGGTCGCGCGCGATGGAGGGCACCGGCTTTCTCGGCCAGGCGGCGGAGAACGTGTTTCGACTCGAGGCCGATGACTACTACCTCGTCGGGACGGCGGAGGTGCCGCTCGCGGCCTATCGCATGGACGAGACGCTGACGGTCGATGAACTGCCGTTGCGCTACGTCGGATTCTCGCCGTGCTTTCGGCGCGAGGCCGGCACTTATGGCAAGGACACCAAGGGCATCATTCGCGTGCACCAATTCGACAAGGTCGAGATGTTCACGTTCTGCGCACCCGAGGACGCGGTTGCTGAGCATCAGCGACTGCTCGGTTGGGAACGGCAGTTTCTCGACGCGCTCGAAATCCCGTACCGGGTCATCGATGTTGCCTCGGGTGACCTCGGGTCGAGTGCGGCGCGCAAGTACGACTGCGAAGCGTGGGTGCCAACGCAGGGCAAGTATCGCGAGGTCACGTCGACGTCGAACTGCACGGAGTTTCAGGCGCGTCGGTTGAACATCCGCATGCGCGACGCCGACGGCGTCCGATCTGCTGCCACTCTCAACGGCACGCTGGTCGCGATCCCTCGCACGATCGTCGCGATCCTGGAGAACCATCAGCGGGCCGACGGTTCTGTCGTCGTCCCCGCTGCCCTGCGTCCGTACCTCGGGCGCGACGTGCTCGAGCCGATTGCGTAGGGACTCGATGTCGCAACAGCCGGGGCGGTCCGACCTGCCGCGCATGGTCGCCACGGATCTCGACGGGACCATCGTCAGATCAGACGGCACGATTTCGACGCGTACCGTGCACGCGCTTCTCGCGGCCGAACGAGCGGGCGCGACGATCGTGCTGGCGACGGGTCGTCCACCCCGCTGGATCACGACGATCGCGGAGCAAACCGATCACCACGGCATCGTGATCTGCTCAAACGGCGCCATCGTCTACGACCTGGAGGCCGAGCAAATTCTCGAGTCGACGCTGGTCTCGGTGGAGACAGTGGCCAAGGTTGTCGCCATCCTGTCGACCGCCCTGCCGGACCTCGGGTTCGCAGTGGAGAACGGCTTCGACGTCTACCGCTCACCCGGATACCGCGGCGGGTGGAACGTCGGCAACGAGGTGTTACCAGTTCACGATCTCGAGGTTGTGACCTCGCACGCCGCTGCCAAGTTGCTGGCGTCGCATCCCGAAATCGGAGCCGACGAACTCCTTGTCATTGCGCGCGGGTTGGTGGGTGACCTGGTCGAGCCGACGCATTCGAACGGGCGTGGGCTCGTCGAGATGGGACCGCTCGGCGTCACGAAGGGCACCGCGTTGGCGCACCTCGCGGCGCAACGTGGCATCGATCGCGAAGACGTCGTAGCGTTTGGTGACATGCCCAACGACGTGCCGATGCTTGCGTGGGCCGGCACGGGTTACGCAATGGCCAACGCGCATCCCGACGTGCTCGCGTTAGTCGAACTCACGACCGCAAGCAACGACGACGACGGAGTGGCGTTAGTCCTCGAACACCTCTTCGCAGGTTCCTCACTTGAGGCTGGCAATGACGAGCTTGGCTAGCGCGATCGACTGAGTCCACGGTGCCTCGTCGACGTTGCGAATATCGATGGTCTTGCCACTCGACTGCACGACGATCTCCTGACCGGCGCCGGCGGCCTTGTCACCCAGGCTCGGAATGGTTGTCGAGGTGTCGGTGCCCTGGTCCTGTTTCGCGGTGGCAAGTGTCCCGTTGAAGTCAAAGACGCCAGTCGCCGCATGGATGTCGATGGTGAACGCGTTGCCGGTGCTGCTGCTCAGATACGAACAAATTCCGTACGCCACCGTTGGATCCGCGTAAGTCACGCCTAACGCGGCGCTGACCTGCGCCCCTGTCAGCGGGCAGCCCGCCGCGCTGGAGCCCGTGGCCGCGGGTGCACTAGCGCCAGCCGCCGCGCCGGAGTTGACCGCTGCCGCCGCGGCGGAGTTGACCGCCGCCGCTGCTGTCGTAGCTGCAGCAGTGTCGGCCGAACTCGCCTTCTTCGAACTGTTGCATCCGGCGACAGAAACGGTGAGAGCGAGCACAGCTGCGATCGTCAGTCTGTTGGCTGCTGGCATGTCGACTCCTTGGTAGGTGTCGCCAGCCAAACAGCAGCCCGTAACGGCTCAGTAATTCGCCCTACAGGTACATGCCCTGGTTCGGGCGCTGCCCTTCCGGGGCGGTTCCTTGCGGAAGTGCGCGGCGCATCTGTTCGAGTTGAGCGTGCGCCGCCATCTGTTGGGCGACCAGCGCGGTCTGGATCCCGTGGAACAGACCTTCGAGCCAACCAACGAGCTGCGCCTGTGCGATGCGCAGTTCCGATTCGCTCGGAACCTCCGACTCGGTGAACGGCAGGGTGAGGCGCTCAAGCTCGTCTACGAGCTCAGGTGATAGACCGCTCTCGAGTTCCCTGACGGACGCCGCGTGAATCTCCTTGAGACGGACCCGGCTCGCTTCATCGAGCGGCGCGGCACGTACCTCTTCGAGCAGCTGGCGGATCATGTTGCCGATGCGCATGACCTTGGCCGGCTGATTCACCAAATCGGCGACCGTGCCCGCGGCTCCCTCGTCGTCCGGGCTAACGATCTCGACTTGAGAATCTTCAGGTGAACCTTCTGCCATGCCGCCGATGCTCATACGGCCATTGTCTCAGGCAGCTGTCTCAGGCAGCTGTCTCAGGCAGCTGTCTCAGGCAGCGTGAGCAGGATCTTGCCCACATGGTCGCCAGCCTCCATCAAGCGGTGGGCCTGCGCGGCATCGGCCATCGGTAGTTCAGCCTGCACAACCACCTGCACAGCGCCCGATTCAACGAGTGGCCACACCGACATCCGGACCTCGGCAACGATGGCGGCTTTCTGCGAAAGCGGTCGCGCGCGCAAGCCGGCTGAGTACACGGTCCCGCGCTTGGACATCAGCAGCGCGAGATCGAGTTCCGCTCGACGTCCGCGTTGCATCGCGAGCACCACGAGCCGACCGTCTGGCGCGAGAGTTTCGAGGTTGCGGCCCAGGTATTCGCCCCCTACAACGTCGAGGATGACGTCAACTCCCGCGCCGTCGGTATAGGAGTGAATCGCGGAGACGAAGTCGTCGCGGCGGTAGTCGACCGCCAGCTCGGCACCCAGCTCGATCGCCCGGGCGCACTTGTCCGGCGTCCCCGCTGTGGTGAGAACTCGCGCACCCAACGCGCGCGCCAACTGAATGGCGAAGGTGCCGATGCCGCTGGTGCCGCCGTGCACGAGCAGCGTCTCGCCGGCGCGGAGGCGAGCGGCCTGAAAGACCGTCGACCACACCGTGCAGGCCGCCTCGGGCAGCCCGGCCGCATCGACGATCGCCACGCCAGCCGGAATCGGCAACACCTGACCCGCGGGCACCGACACGTACTCGGCGTAGCCGCCGCCGGCCAGCAGCGCGCACACCTGGTCACCCACGCGCCATTCCTGCACGGCCGGCCCGACCGCAACGATCCGCCCGGAGCATTCGAGGCCGAGGATCGGCGACGCTCCGGGTGGCGGCGGATAGTGGCCGGCGCGCTGGGAGAGGTCGGCCCGATTCAGCCCGGCAGCGCGCACGGCAATGACGACGTCGCTTGCTCCGGGCGTGGGATCGGGGACCTCGGTCCACTCCAGAACGGAGGCGTCGCCGGGGCCGGCCATCGTGATCGCGTGCACGAACGCCACCTTAGGGGTCTCCGAACGGCGCGCATCCCGCACCGCAAATCGGACTAAACTAGCCATAAGCCTCTTGTTTGCTCACGAGACACACGCCCATGATCGACAAATGCTGCACCGGTTCGCTGACGCACGCGTGATCGTCGTCGACGACAATCCCGCGAACGTGTCCGCCCTCGTCTCGGTGTTGGGCGGTGCGGGCCTGCGCAATATCGCCTGCGCCACCAACCCGCGCGCCGGGCTCGATCTGGCTCGGGTCTCTGATCCCGACGTGATCCTGCTCGACCTGCACATGCCTGGGCTCGATGGCTACGGCGTGCTCGAGGAGTTGGCTTCGACGAGTGGGGGAAACGGGCATTTTCCTGTCGTCGTCGTCATGGGCGAGACGACCCCGGAGACCATGCACCGCGCATTGTCGCTCGGCGCGCGTGACTTCCTCGCGACGCCTCTCGACCCGATCGAGGTCGTGCTGCGCGTTCGCAACATGCTCGAGAACAGGTTCCTGCACAACGCGCTACAGGATCAGAACTTTGCACTCAACGACGAGCTCGACGAGCTGAAGGAGGACGACGAGCGGCTCCAACGCGAGCAGAACGGGCACCTCGAACGCATCGAACAGGTGCTTGCGCACGCCTCGTCATTGGCGATGGTGTTCCAGCCGATCGTCGACGTGACCGACCGCTCGATCGTCGGCGTCGAAGCGCTGTCGCGATTCGCCGGCAACCCAATGCGATCGCCCGACCTGTGGTTCGAGGAAGCGGCATCTGTCGGGCTCGGTCCGACACTGGAGATGATGGCGATCTCCGCGGCGTTGGCACAGGCCGCGCGGCTGCCGGACGAGGCTTTCCTCGCCCTGAATGTCTCCCCAGAATTGCTGCTGTCCGGCAAGCTCGATTACCTCGTCGACGATCCCATCTGCTCGCGGCTGGTGTTCGAACTCACCGAGCATGTGGTGGTCGACGATTACGGACCGATCCGCGGGCGCATCGCCAGGTTCCGCGAGAAGGGCGCGCGCATCGCGATCGACGACACTGGTGCGGGCTTCTCGAGCATGCGGCACATCTTGTTGTTGCAACCCGAGATCATCAAGCTCGACCAGTCGTTGACACACGGCGTCGATCACGATCCGGCGCGCCGCGCACTGGCGTCGTCGCTGGTCTCGTTTGCCAAGGACATCGGCTCTGACCTGATAGCTGAGGGCGTTGAGACGGCGGACGAGTTGCTGACGTTAGAACGCCTTGGCGCGCAGTGGGTTCAGGGTTTCCACATCGCGCGCCCTGAGCCGCTGGCCGTCTAGGGCAGCTTCGACGTCCTGCTTCGCGACTCGCCGTAACACCAGCGCCCCGAAAGCCGCCGCGACGATACATGCGCTGGCGCCGAGGACCAGACCCCAGCGAGCACCGAAGTATTCGCTGATGGCGCCCGCGATAGGTCCGCCGATCGGTGTCGATCCCATAAATGCGACGGCCCACAGAGCCATCACGCGCCCACGCATTTGTGGTGCTGCTGCGAGTTGCAACGAGCTGTTGCCCTTCGACAAGAACGACACACTTGCCGCACCGACTGCCAGCATCGCGAGCAGCTCGAGCGGCAACGTCGGTGCCGCTGATGCGAGCAGCAGTACGACTCCGAAGACGGCCGACGACGTCACCATCGCGCGCACTCCGACGCGGCCGCGCGCGGCGGTGTAGAGGCCGCCCCCGATCGCGCCGACGCCCATGGCCGCCGTCATGAATCCATACGTTGCGCCGCCTCCGTGAAACGTCTTCGCGAGCGCCGGCAAGACCACTTGGAATTCGTAGGCGAGGCATCCGACCAGCGCCATCATCACGAGCGGGACGCCGATCGCGACGGTCTTCGCTGAATATCGAAGCCCTTCGCGCAGCTGGCCCTTCTCCCGGTGCGTGGGCGGCGTCGGTTGCAGCGCGCTCACGTCCATCGAGGCGAGTGAGTACACCACGGCGATGAAACTGGCGGCGTTGAGCAGGAAGCAGAATCCGATGCCGCCCGCAGCGATGACGATGCCGGCAATCGCTGCGCCGACTGCACGCGCTGCGTTCACCATGGTGGAGTTCAAGCTGACGGCGTTGCGCAGGTCTTTCGCGCCGACCATCTCCAGCACGAACGACTGGCGCGCCGGATTCTCGAAGCAATTGTTCAAGCCCAGTAGGAATGCGAGGGCAAACACTTCCCACACGTGTACGTGATTGGTGACGACAAGTAGGCCAAGCGCCAGCGCGAGGACGCCCATCATCGACTGCAGCACCATCATCAGCTTGCGCTTGTCGATCCGATCGGCCACCACCCCGCCGTACGGTCCGAGCACCAGAACCGGCAGGGTCTGTAACGCCACGGCCCAACCGACGTCCGTTGCAGATCCGGTGAGTTTGAAGATCAGCCAGGACTGCGCCACTGACTGCATCCACGTGCCGGACAGCGAGATCGCTTGGCCGGTGAAGTAACGACGGAAGTTGGGGATCGCAAGTGCGGCGAACGTCTGCTTGCTCAGGGCGATTCGCTTGGCAGTAAAGGCTTCGCTCATCGTGCGGCCAATGCTTCGAGTGCGGGAAGTGCTGCGAGGAGCTGTGCGGCTTGAAGGTCCGGCATGTTCTCCAACCGGGCGGCGATGGCCTTGCTGCGCTGGTCTTGCACTCGCTCGTGCAGCGTGCGACCGGCCGCCGTTGTCTGGACGACGACGGCGCGCCCGTCGTCGGGGTGGGAGATCCGTTCGATGAGGTCGGCGTCGTTGAGCTTGCCGACGATGCGCGACAGCATCGTCGGGTTGATGCCTTCGAGTTCGGCCAGCTCGCCTATCCCGATCGGGCCGCGGCGGGCGACCGTGCCGAGCACCGAGAGCTGGCTCGGGCTGAAGCCGATGTCGGAGACCGACGCGTTGAGCTGCCGGGAGAGGCGGCCGATCGCGGCGCGCAGCCGGCTGACGTCGTCCGCATCGATGTGGGTCACGAGATCCCTGCCGTAGATAGTTGCCTATCGGCAAGCATACACCCTGCTGACGCGCCCGCGGCGGCCCATGGCCCCGC
The DNA here is from genome assembly GCA_963737705.1 of uncultured Actinomycetes bacterium. GTDB lineage: Bacteria > Actinomycetota > Actinomycetes > Acidothermales > Acidothermaceae > PALSA-607. The sequence goes on along the minus strand of CAVTTP010000006.1, from coordinate 439,392 downwards.
CCCTCAGGCCCCGCCCCGTCGAGTGAAGCAATTAGGTCGGGTTTTTCGCCGTGAGGGGACGTAATTCCTTCACTCGGCGAGGGCTACGGCACCGTCGAGACGTATTCGATCAGCGGCCGCATCGACGCGCACCGCGGCCGACAGGTTGTCGACAGTCGACAGTAGACATTAGGGTTCTGTTATGCACCCGCCAGCTCGGCCGGTCCGGATCGGGGTTCTGCTGTGGACTGAGCGCACGTCGTGGGCCAACCTAAGGGCGGCTGCGGAACTCGCTGACAATGCCGCCAACGTTGATTCCATCTGGCTCTCTGACCACATTTTCGCCGCGACTGGTCCAGACACCGATCCCTGCTTCGAAGTGTGGACCTCGCTTGCCGCGCTCGCCGCGGTCACCCGCAACGCAACGCTGGGTCCGTTGGTCGGTGCGGTAGGACTTCGCAACCCTGGGATCACCGCGAAGATGGCGGCCACCCTCGATCACATCAGCGGCGGTCGCAGCATCCTTGGACTGGGGTCGGGCTGGTCCGTGCGAGAGTTCACCGCTCACGGCATCCCATGGGAGACCAGTGCCGCTGCACGCATAGCACGCCTCGACGAGGCAGCGGGAATCATCCAGCGGCTGCTGGCCGGCGAGACGGTCTCCCACCACGGCCGCTTCTACGATCTCGACGAGGATTCGCATGCCCCGCAACCGCTCCGGGAGAGGGTGCCACTCCTTATAGGCGGCGAGGGACGGAAGCACACGTTGAGCGTTGTCGCGCGTCGCGCGGACCTTTGGAATGCCCGGGGCAGCGTAGCCGCATTGTTTGAGCATGACCGAGCGTTGCGTGAACATTGCGCCCTCGTCGGACGATCGTCCGACGAGATCGAGCGCACAACTAACCGATGGATCACGATCAGGGACGACCGCGGGCAGGCGCAGCGAATTCTTACTGAGTCGCTTCAACGCCATGGCCTTACGTCTTACGACGAGGACATCGCCGCAGTCGGAAGTCTGCCAGAGGTCGCCGAACAGCTTGCCCCGACGGTGGCCGCTGGATTCCGGCACATCATCGCGTCGTTCCGCGAGCCGTTCGACATGCGGAGCATCGAGCAGCTCGGAGAGCTCCGCCGCCTCTTGACGCAGAACGCATCTGCGGAGGCGACAGCCTTTTAGAACACTGCAAGCGGATTCACCGGACTCGCGGTGGCCCGGGCAAGGCGGAGCGGCGCGACGATTAGCAAGAACGTGTACTGGCCATAGGTTTTGCAAGCAATACGAAGTGCCTCGACGTCAGTGTTGTCGAGCATGACTAGCTGCAGGATCACCATGCCGACCTGATGCAGCGGCAGGGGCAGGCCGGGAACCTCGCTCGGCATCCGCTCCACGCAATCACCGGAGTAAATGGATACTCGGTGTTCGGCGATCCAATGAATGGCGTCGAGTGAGAGTCCTTCCCGTGGCGCGTCGTCCCCTCGCGCCGGCCGTCCATGCGATCGCCCCCCTGTTCGGACGAAGATTGCATCGCCAGGCTCGACCGGGACTCCAGCGAGCTGCTCTGCGGCGGCCAGGTCCTGATCGGACACGTACTCGCCGTCTCGAAAGTGGTTAACCCCCCGCGCTGCCGCGACATCGAGGAGCACGCCTCGTGTGAGCAGACCGTTCTCGTAGGTTGTCACGTCGCCGGCTCGCAGCCCACTGTCGTCGACGACATCGGCGAATGCGACGCCGCCGCCAACATGGCCCTCGAGCGCGACATGGAACGGGGCGTCTATGTGGGTGAGGTCGTAGCCGTGTGGGGCCATTGCGAACGAATCGTTCACCGAGAAGTCGACGGTACGCGGTAACAACTCGAGCCGAGTTGCATGACTACCTATCTGGGAGTTGATCAACAGGCCCAGAGGCACGCACGCGCCGCGGGTGACCGAGGCGATGGCGCCCGTTGTCTTCTGTGTCGTGATCGTGGCGAGCCCGCAGGTCCCTTCAAACTGGCGCATCCGCCGCAGAAACTCAGCCGAATGCTCGATCACGCGCACATGTCCCCGCCGTCGCCCCAGCGATAGAAGTCCGTCTGCTCACTCTCAGGGCGAGCCATTGCAGACCGGGCTTGACGCCAGGCACCTGCCCATTCCGCCGCGCTGGTTGTCTCGATGCCAGGATTGCTTGCGCTGCGTAAGACAAAAGAGGGGAACTTGTCCCTACCCGTCGGCTGACCCGTCGGTTGGAACCGAAGGTCGAGGCTGATGCGCAGCTCGTCACGGGTCTGGTTAGGCAGCGAATCGTGAATCGTTCGCCGGAACATCACGAGCACAGAGCCTGGGTGCATCTCTAGCACCTGTGGCGCGGGCATGTGCTTCACGATCTTGTCGGGGATCGCATATCCCGCTCCGTCCGGGCAATGAGCGATCAGGTCGAGCTTGTGAGTCCCAGGGATAACTCGCAGCGCGCCATTTTGGATTGTCGAGCGCGTTAACGGAGTCCACACCGTGATGACGTCCGTGTCATCGGCTTCGGGAAGTAACACGCCGTTGTCTTGATGCCATGGGGTCGTGCCAACCATTCCGGTGCTTCCTTCGGGAACGGCGTCGAGCGGCATCTTGAGGCGAATGTGCTGGGTTGGGTTCGCGGTGATTTCGTCCCCAATCACGGACGACACGACGTCGAGCAACGCAGGGGAACGCAGCGTTTGGAAGAACTCCTCCGCCAGGTTTATTGGTGTGCGCTCGGTGACGTCGCCGGCGGTCGGCAGGCTGATGTCGAAATGCTGCGCGTAGCTGCGCCCGCTTTCGCGCGTCAGCCAGATCACCTGCCTGTCGAACGGAAGGGCCGCGACCTCAGCAGGAATTTCACCTGCCTCGACCCGTGGTGTCACCAGGTCGTGGGCGATCCTTTCGCAGGCTTCGAGCATCCCGTCGACCAGGCCAGCGTCGATGACGTCGTCGACCACGAGGTAGCCCTCCCGTTCGAGGTCCTTGAGCTGCGCTGCGGTCAGGAACCGTCGGTCCATCGCTTCTCCAACGACTGTCGGGGTATCTCAGGTTAGCCGACTGCTGTTTACTGTCAACAGGATCTAGCAGGCCGATCCTGTATTGGGCTGTGGGCTGGCAGGAGGCAGTGCGGGCCGAGCTGGTCGAGCCTCTCGATGCCCATGAGTGTCATGACGCGAGCGGTCTCCTCTCGGAGGATTGAGAGGACGTGCTCGACTCCGGCGGGTCCTCGCACTGCCATGCCATACAAGTAGGGGCGACCGATACCGACCGCTTTAGCGCCGAGGCATAGAGCCTTGACGACGTCACTCCCCCGACGGATCCCGCCATCGAGCAACACTTCGGCACGGTCACCGACTCGACGGGCGATGGCCGGGAGCGCGTCCAATGTGGCCGGCGCTCCGTCGAGCTGCCGTCCCCCGTGGTTGGACACAACAACACCATCTGCCCCGAGCGATACTGCACGCTCAGCGTCGTCAGCGTCGAGGACGCCCTTGATGAAAAGCGGTCCGTGCCAGTGTTCACGGATCCACGAGAAGTCTTCCCACGTGAGCTCGGACCTCATAATTCGGTTCGGCAGACCGACAGTTGCCCCGGCCCCGACCGTTGGCTCCACGGTTCTCGATGTGAAGCGCTTGTAGCGCAGCAGAGCGGTCCACCATGCGGGTCGCAACGCCATGCCTGCGATCCGCGCGGGCGTGATGATCGGCGGTTGACCTATCCCTCGCCTTCGCTCAACCTCACGATTGCCATGTATCGAGACATCCACAGTGACGACGAGCGCGCTGTAACCCGAGCGCCTGGCCCGCTCCATGAGTGCGTGTGTCAAGTCGTGGCGACCACCGCTGGGGTCCGCCCACGGGTAGAGCTGGAAGAAGTGATTGCGGCGGGTACCTTCCGCGACCTCTTCAATCGTGTACGACCCAGTCGTGCTCAGCATCGAGAGAGTCCCGGCGTTCTCGGCAGCGCGTGCCGCACCGACCTCACCGGTCCAATGGGATAACGCGACCAGGCCCGCGGGGGCAAGCACGATCGGCATCGATAGCTGTTGCCCACCGACCTTCGCGCTCAGGTCGTCCGCCGAGTTGCCTGTGAGCACTTTCATGCGCAAGGCGTAGCGGTCGAACGCGCTCCGATTCTCGGCAAGAGTGACGAGATCCTCGGCGCCGTATTCGATGAAAGACCAGACGCCGTCAGGCAAGGACCGCTTCGCAAGAGCTCGGTAATCCTCGATCGAGATGGGGCCGGACCTCGATGAGAGCTTGTACCTGTATGCCACCCTGCCCAACTCCAACGATGACCCTCAGGAGCTATCTGCGGCGCGCTTCTCGACAGTATACGGTCAACTGTCTACAGTTTGGCCATGTCGTCCACGCCGGTGCGAACAACTGCGGCGCCAGTGATCGATGCACACCAGCACTTCTGGGATCCGCAGACTCACCTGTTGTCTGGTCTTGTGGGCAAGTACGAATCGCTACGGCGCCCCTTCCGTCCTGTCGATCTCGAACCGCTCCTTGAGACGGCCGGAGTTTCGCGAACCATCCTCGTCCAAGCAGATGCCACGACGGCGGACACGTTCTGCATGCTCGACGCCGGTCTTCGCCACACCTTTGTTGCCGGCGTGGTCGGCTGGTTGGACCCTGAGCAGCCGGATCCCGACGATTCAATTCGTGCCCACCTCGCGGCACCAGGGGGCGCGAAACTCGTGGGGTATCGGCTGCCGGCCCGCGACCACCCCAACCCGGATTGGCTGCGCGGGGTAGGTCCATGGCGTGCGGCTACGTCGATCGGCGACGCCGGTTTGGTCACCGAATTCACCATGGGACCCGAGAACCTAGGCGCTGCTCTCACGCTGCTCGAAGCACTTGGTAGGCGCACCTGTGTCGTTGACCACATGATGACGATCCCCCTCGACGCAGCCAGCCGCCCTGCTTGGAGGCGGGCAATCGCCGAGTTGGCTGCGGTCCCGAACGTGCATCTGAAGATCTCGGGTGTCATCGATGATCCAGCACCCCACGGATGGCGTCCCGATTGGTTCCAGTCAGCGGTCGACGACGTGTTGGAGACGTGGGACAGCAATCGCCTGATGTTCGGAACGGACTGGCCTGTGTGCACCTTGGCTCGTTCGTACGTCGACATCGTGGAGTGGACGCGATCCGCCATCGGCCAACTCGACGTAGATGCGCAGTCAGCTGTACTGGGCAGCAACGCGATTCGCTGTTACGGCCTCGAACTCGGCGCCTGACGTGGGGCCGCGTGTCGCGACGCCTAGTCGTTCCCACCGAAGTCGAGTGAGGAGAGCAGGCGCTGTCGGGTGTACCAGTAGTGGCGCCTAATCGCGTCTGTTGCGGCGTCGAGGTCGCGGCTCATCACGGCGTCGGCCATCGCCCTATGAATCTCTTCCAGCGGCGCAGCCCTCAACGTGAGGTCTCGCTCGCTCGCAGTAATCAGTAGCAGCAGCGTCTGGTGAGCCATCTGCTCGTAGACCGTCATGAGTCGCTGATTCTTCGACAGCGCAACGATCCCCCTGTGGAACTCCATGTCTGCGTTGATTGCGAGCTGCCAATCGTCACCTCGCCAAGCCTCGACCATTTGCTCATGGGCGGTCCGCACCAGCTCCAGTTCAGTCGCGCTAGCCATAACTAGAGCGTCGTCGCGCACAGCCTGAGCCTCGACGCCTTCTCGAACCGCGTACACCTCCATCAGATCGGCTTGGGTGATCGTGCACACAACGGTGCCGCCTCGGGGGACGTCTACAACGAGCCCCACGCGGGCGAGCTCCCGCAACGCCTCGCGCACCGGCCCGCGACTGACTCCAAACTGTTCGGCGAGATCGACCTCGACCAACTTCCGGCCAGCAGGCAGCTCGCCGGTGAGGATTGCCGCTCGCAGCCTCTCCAGCACGACTTCCCAGATGGGCTGGAACTGTGGGATTGCGGAAAGAGACATGGTTACCCGACTCGGCGTGGACAAAGGTGTGGACAATCTACGCTCGACAAATATCAGATTCGGCGTCAGCTGGGCCGCGCCGCGCGCAGCTCGGCAACGGTGTCCTCTGCCGCTCGGGTCATGAAGAGGATGTCGCTACTGACCCCGATCATCGTGATGCCTTGGTCCGCTCGCCTCGCTGCGACCTGCGCGTCGAAGGTGTAGATCCCAGTCGCAATTCCCGCGTCGGTCGCGACGCGTTCAACCTGTGCGATGGCCGCCTCGAACTCTTCATTCGTTGGCGAGTGGTCTGGGGTACGCATAAACGTTCGGAGGTCACTCGGTCCGACAAAGACGGCGTCGACACCTGGTACCGCACAGATCTGCGGCAGGTGCGCAATCCCGGTCGGACTCTCGATCTGCACGACCACGACGACTTCGTCGTTGGCGTGGGCGTAGTAGTCGGCGGCGGTCGTCCCGAAACTCATGGCGTGGAGCCCGCCGCCCGTGCTACGGATGCCGGTAGGCGGATACTTTGCCGCGTTCACTGCGGCATCCGCTTCGATCGCAGTGTCGACCATCGGCACGACGATTCCCCACGCTCCGGAGTCGAGTGCTCGCTTGATGTGGTCGTGGTTGCCGGCCGGTACGCGAGCCAGCGGAATGCAGCCGTTGTCGGCGATGCTCGCGAAGGCCGACGCGGCGGCGCCCCAACCGATCGGCGCATGCTCCAGGTCGACCGTCAGCCAGTCGAAGCCAACGCGCGCGAGCACGCGCGTCGACCACGGATCGGATAGTGAGACCCAGCTGCCGAACGTCGCCGTGCGCGTTAGCAGGTCCCGCTTCAGGCGGTTCGTTCTCATTGGGCTCCGATCTGCGCGACGGCCAGACGGCCGGGTTCACCAAATGAAACGGTTTCTCTCCGTCGAGAACCATCACACCGTCGCGCGCACTTTGCATGGACTGCCGGGCCAAGCCATCTTCAGACACGCCTCCGATATGGGAGGTCAGGACGACGTTGTCGAACGCAAATAGATCATGGTCAGCCGGAAGTGGCTCCGGATCGGTGACGTCGAGTCCGGCGCCGGCGATTACTCCTGACCGCAGCGCGGCGACTAAGTCGTCCGTGACCACCGTCGCGCCTCGGGAGCAGTTGATCAGAATCGAGGTCGGCTTCATCAACCCCAGCCTCGCGGCATCCATAAGCCGGTGGGTGGCAGGGTTCAGGGGGCAACTCAGGGAGACGACGTCACCTTCGCTGAGCAGTGTCGAGAGATCTGGTACCAGTGTTACCCCTTGGCGGCCAGCTTCTACTGGGTCGAAGTATGGGTCGTACGCAAGCACCCGCATGCCAAACCCGTGAACGGCGATCCGGGCACACTCTCTGCCGATGAATCCAAGACCGACGATGCCCAACGTCTTGCCACGCAGGACTGTCGGGAGACCGAACTGGTTGAACAGTTCCATATTCGTGCTCTGCTGGCGGTCGCGATGTGTGCCACGGTCGGCGACCGCGATCAGCTTGAGCAAGGAGAGTGCGATCCCAAATACATGCTCGGCGACTTCGACGAGATTTGCTCCAGCGGCGTTCACCACCGCCACGCCATTCGCCGTAGCGGCATCGATATCGATGTGTTCGGTGCCAGACGTCGGACTGACGATGACGCGCAGGCTGGTGGCGGCCTCGATCAACTCGCGGTCACACGGGTAGCGCCCGAAGATCGCGTTGACGTCGGGAAGCACCTCGCGGAGGCGCAACCCGATGATGGCCATCCTCCCGTTCCACCACCGTGTCGCAGGCGCGCGGCCGATTCGCAGGCAGGCCCCAGATGACGGCGGCAGCGCGCTCAAGGATGTCCAGCGCATCGGCATGCCGGTCCGCTTCGCGACGAAGACTGTCCTCTTGCTGCCATCACGAGCTTCCTCGGGCATCAACGGAGAATAGATTTCGGTTTGCTAACTGTCAACGGAAACCTGTTGACAGAGATCCGGAGCTCGCCTATGTTTCCGGCCAACTGGCCGACAGTCCCGTCCGGCCAGACATGTCTTCGCGAGGTGGTCTCTGATGGGTGTCCGCCGAACACGACCGACGTTGTTGTGCGCATTAGCGTCAGTCGCCGTCTTGCTGACCGGGTGCAGCAGCAGCAAATCAACCGCTAGCTCGAGCAGCGCCCCGCCCGCTGCCGCCACAACGGCTCCGGCGGCGGCGACCTCGGCCGCCGCTCCCGCAAGCTCCGCGGCTGCCCGGCGAGTTCGGCGGCCGCTCCTGCAAGTTCCGCAGCCGCGCCTGCTGCACCCGCGAGTTCTGCGGCATCCGGCCCCAAGCCGGCCTTCCTTGCTACGTATCCCGGTATCGACCCGGCTGAAGAGCAGATCAAGGCCGGCGCCCTGCAAGCGGGGCAGGAGTTGAACGTGACGACGGTGTTCCGTAACCCGGCCACGTTCGACGTTGCCCAGCAGCTGAACGTCACGCAGTCAGCGCTGACCTACCCGAACCTCAAGGGTGTCGGTGTCGTTGCAGCAGATCCGAACAGCCTTGAGGGAGTCATGAAGACCGCCAAGGCCAAGGGTCTCGTGCTAGCCCAAGCCGCTGGATGCACTCCCCAGGCAACTGCACCGATTTGCTTCGACACGCACCCTCCGGCACTCGGCGCATCCGCCGCCTCGTACCTTGGCCCGCTGATGGGCGGGACTGGCCAAGTCGTTATCGCCCAGGGCACGCTCGGCGACGTGAACAACGCAGCCCGCCAGAAGGGCTTCACCGACTACATGACGCAGCACTTCCCGAACATCAAGGTCGTGCAGGTTCTCTACGGTTGGACCAGCCGGACAAAACCGTGTCGTGCGCCCAGGATGCATTGCGTCTTACCCGAACCTGAAGGGCTACTACGCGAATGGTGACGGTGTCGCGGTTGGCGCGACCGTGTTCACCAAGGCGGGTAAGAAGGTCTTTGTCGCCTCACTCGACGATGAGCCGACGACCTTGAACTACTTGAAGAACAACACGATCTCGTTCACCCTCGTGCAACCGCTGAAATGCCTTGGATACCTGCTCATCTACTCGCAGTACCTCCAGGCCGTGAAGCACGAGGTTCCGACAACCAAGTACGTCGACCTCGGCTCGACGTACGTCGACGCCAAGAATGTCGACACGCTCGCGGCCGCGCAGCAGGCGACCTGTACGGCATTGATCAGTAAGTGGAACACGACGGTGTTCAAGCCGGCTGCCTGACGCGGCGGGCCGCGGGCTGCCGATCGCGGCGGCCCGCGGCTTTGGCTTTAGCGAGCCCTCGATGCCAAACGCTAGCGAAGGACAGATGACGACTAACGACCCTGACACGCCCGTCGTGCTGGTCACAGGGGCCAGTTCTGGCATCGGCGAAGCATGCGCGAGGCTGTTCCATTCGTTGGATTATCGGGTTGCCGCGACGTCCAACGACCTGATCGGCGGGGCCGCGCTGGAGTCCGAACTCAATCGCACCCGGCCGGGCGCTTTCACATTCATCGCCTGCGATGTGCGTCACCCGGACCAGATCGACGCGATGGTGTGTGCTGCAGTCGGGCGTTTCGGACGCATCGACGTTCTCATCAACAACGTTGGCTATAACAGTCCAGGGCACACGCTCGATCAGGCGACCATCGAAGAGATCGCAGACCTGCTAAGTGTGAACCTGCTCAGTTGCATCCTTGTCACGCGCGCCGCACTCCACCACCTGCGCGAGAGCGCCGGGTCGATCGTCAACATCGGCAGCTTGGCGGCCTCCTTGGGCGATGAGCACTTGGCGGTTTACTGTGCAGCCAAGGGTGGCATCAGCTCATTCTCACGTGCGATGGCGATCGACGAGACCCGCTTCGGCGTCCGCGTGAATACCGTCATTCCGGGCAACATTTTGACGAGTTCGCGCGAGCGCCTTGAGGCCTCAATGCCCGAGATTGACGCACGTCATTTTCACAATCTTGTCGAGAGCTGGCAATGGATGGGACGTAGTGGGTTGCCCTCCGAGGTCGCGCAGGCATGCGCGTTCCTCGCGGGTTCGGGGTCGTCGTTCATTACGGGGTCCGAGATAGTCGTAAGCGGCGGAGCCGACCTCGGCTTCGGCCCCAAGCGGTGGTCAGTAGTGGATGGGCACGTGACAACCGACGTCAGCGAGAAGGTGCTGGACAAACGATGACGAGACAAACCGAGTTGCCGCCGGTCGACGACGAAGTACAAATCGAGCCTCACCGGCGATTCGCTTTGGTGCGAGAGGTTCTGAACTATCGCGAGTCCGGAATCTTCATCGCCCTAGTCGTGATCTTCACGGTCATGTGCATCATCTCTCCGAGCTTTCGCACCAAGTTCAATCTCACCGTTGTGACGGAGCAGATGGCGACAGTGGCCATCATGGCGACGGGTCAGACGCTGGTCATCATCAGCGCTGCATTCGACGTGTCGCAGGCGGCGATATGCGGGCTTGCCGCGATGACCACCGGCCTGCTGTGGGCGAAGGGCGGTCTGAATCCGATTCTCGCCATCGTGATCGGATTGGCAACCGGCGCTACCGCCGGTGTGCTCAACGGCGTCCTCGCCGCCAGGTTCAAACTGCACCCCATCGTCATGACGCTGGCCACATCAACGATCTTCCTGGGCTGCACCTATCTGATTACGCACGGCGAGCCCGTCATCGGCTTGCCCTCGCAGCTGCTCTGGATGGGCGCCTCCTCGTTCGGGCCGATCCCGGTCTCGGTCGTGATCATGCTGGTAGTGGTCGCCGCGATGCAGATCTTGTTGACCCGAACACAGTTTGGGCTGCGGGTTAGACAGGTCGGTGGAAATACCGAAGCCGCTCGGCTAACAGGCGTCAACGTGTCAGCGGTGATACTCGGCGTGTTCGTCGTGAGCGGTCTGCTTGCGGCGCTCGGTGGTGCAATCGAGATGGGCCGGGTCGGCAATGCGATCCCGACGCTCGGTTCGACGCTGTTGTTTCCGATCATCACCGCCTCGATCCTGGGCGGCACGCTCCTCTCTGGAGGAGAGGGGTCGATGATCGGAACCCTGTTCGGCGCGGCCGTGCTCACCATCATCAACAACGCGCTGGTCGTATTGCAGGTCGACCCCTACTCCCAGGACATCGTTCAAGGCAGTCTCGTCGTCGCCGCACTTATCGTCGACCAGTTCAGACGCAAGCAGTTGACGTTGCGCGATCTGATTCGGCCGGAGCTATGACCGCCACGGACCTGCCCGACACAATGGGTGGCGGCTCCATCGTTACCATGCGCGGGATTTCGAAAAAATACGCGAACGTCGTGGCGCTTTCGGACGTCGATCTGTCACTTCGGTCCGGTGAGATCGTCGCTCTCGTCGGCGACAACGGTGCGGGCAAGAGCACCCTGATTAAGGTGCTCACAGGGGCGGTGCGGCCCGATGAAGGTGAGATCCAGATCGACGGGCAACCGACTGAAATGACCAAGCCCTCGATCGCTCGCAACCTCGGGATCTCGGCGATTTACCAGGACCTCGCACTCTTCAATAATCTCGACGCGAGTGAGAATGTATTCGCCGGCCGCGAGTACGTTCGCCGCATTCTGGGCGTTGCGTTCCTTCGCCGCAAGAAGATGGCTCAAGAGGCGTATCTCATCTTGAAGCGGCTCGGCATCGTGACGCTGTCGTCGTCGAAGTTCAAAACAGCGAGCCTGTCCGGTGGTCAACGGCAGATGATTGCAGTGGCTCGCGCACTTGGCATGAACGCCAGGGTACTCGTACTGGACGAACCGACAGCAGCGCTCGGAGTTCGCGAATCTGCCGTCTTGCTCGATCTGGTAGCGCGCCTCAAACACGAAGGCCTCGCCATCTTGTTGGTGACTCACCGTGTGCCTGACGCGATGGCGTTGGCCGATCGCATCGTGGTTCTCAAAGGCGGCCAAGTGCATGGCGAACTCAGTCCAAAAACGTGCGTGCTGGACGACGTGATCGAGCTGATCGTGCGCGGCCGGGTCGCCTCATGAAGCGAATGGGTGGGTGACTGTGGCAGTTGAGGTGATCATGCCGAGAATGGAGATGGACCAGGAGACCGCAGGGCTCCTGCAATGGTTCAAGCAGCCAGGCGATCGAGTCGTTGCTGGCGAACCTTTGATGGAGATCGAGACCGACAAAGTGACAGTGCAGATCGAAGCGACGGCCGACGGCGTACTGGCAGATGTGAGGTTCGCCGCGGGCGATGAGGTGCCTGTCGGTGTTGTCGTCGCGCGAATTCTGCAGGGCGACGAGATCTCCTAGGAGACGGATAGATGACTGGTCAGGGGCTCTTCAGTCTCGAAGGGCGCAACGTTCTCGTGACCGGTGCGGCGCGCGGACTTGGCGCAGCCATGTCCCTTGCACTGGCAACTCATGGCGCGAATATCGCCGTGTTCGACTCGGCTGACGCGTCGACGACCGAGGTGCCCGCTGAGGTCGCGCGTTTGGGTCGGCGGTCGATGTACATCCAGGGTGACGTCACCAACCGATCCGATTGCGATGCGGCGGTGGCCGCCGTGGTCAACGACTGGGGTGGTATCGATGTTTTGGTGAACAACGCCGGCATCGCACTGAATGGGCCCGCTGAGACGATCCCGTTGGAGGTCGTCCAGCGCGTCTTCGACATTGACCTGTTCGGCATGCTGTCGTGCTCACAGGCTGCATTCCCTGCACTCGAGGCAAGCGAGCATGCCGCGGTCATCAACATCGCGAGCATCGCGGGTCTGGTCGTGCTCCGTCCGCAAAAGCACATCGGCTACAACGCAGCGAAAGCAGCGGTCGTGATGCTGACGAAGACGCTCGCCATTGAATGGGCAGATGCGGGGATTCGGGTAAACGCGATCGCACCCGGTTACATGACATCGCCGGCGGTTGAACTGCTGCGCGCCGAGCGGCCGGGCGATTGGGAGTCGTGGATGGAAACCGTTCCGCTCAAGCGCGCGGGCGAGCCTGCGGAGTTGGGTGGCGCGGCCGTGTTCTTGGCAAGTGACGCCTCGAGCTATGTCACCGGTGCCGTGCTGGTCGTTGACGGCGGCTACACGAGCATCTGACCGCGCCGTGTCTTATCTACCGACTGCCCCACGGCTGTCCGACCATCCTCTACCGCCGTGTTGGTGACCCGCGTCAGCTAGAGGCGACGCCGACGATCCCCAACTCGTCGGCAAGCTCGTCCAACTTCGCGACGGTCGTCGCATCTATCGCGATGCCGTCGTTCAGCTGGCGCGTGCGATTACGCCACTCGAGTTCGCCTGGCAGCAGGATCTCCTCGAAGCCGGTCGCCAACGGCGAAGACTTCATCGATGCGGAAAGGACTTCGAGCTCGTCAAAGAAGTCGTCCTTGTCACCGAACGCCGCGATGTCGATGGCGATGGCGAGATGACCACACTGCCACGAGTCGAGGACCCGGGAGCCCTCCTTTAAAAACTCGCGAGGCATTGCCGCGGCGAGGGTCGCTCCGACGAGCACACCGCCGAGGATCTCGTTGATGAACGCGAGGCCGTAGCCCTTGTGGCCTGCGGCGGGCAGGACGACACCCTGCAACGCTGCGGTGGCATCGCGAGTGGGGGTTCCAGAGCCGTCGAGTGCCCAACCGTCGGGAAGTTCCTTCCCTGCAACTGCGAACTGCCGGATGCGGCCACGGTTGGTTGCCGATGCGGCCATGTCGAGAATAATCGGCTCGAAACCACGGCGTGGGACACCGTATGCAAGCGGTCCATTGCCAAGCCGCGGTTCGACACCACCCCACGGCGCCATAATCGCCGGGCCAGTGCTGGTGAAGAACCCGATCATGGAGGCTTCGATCGCGGGTGTCAGGTGGGCGGCGAGCATGCCGGTGTGGTTGGAGTTGCGCACCGAAACCGCTCCGATGCCGTACATGCGCGCGAGCTCAACGGCGCGCACCATTGCAATCTGGCCGAGCACAACCCCGAGCCCGTTGTCGCCGTCGAGTACTTCGATAGCTGCCTTGTCGCGGACGCGCTCGACGGATGGACGCGCGTTGATTACGCCCTGGTGAAGTGCGCGCGCGTAGGCAGGCAGTCGCATCGCACCATGCGAACCGACACCGCGCAGGTCCGCCTCGACCAGGCCGTATGCAAACTGGCGGGCGTTTTGCGGAGGCATCGAAACTGCCCCTGCACAGCGCAGTACGAACGCCTCGAGGGCTTCGTGGCTGATGGTCAGGCGCGCGGACATTGGTTCCTTGTCAACTGTGAACTGTCGACTGTAGCCTAGCCAAATGCGGGACATAGTGCCAGCCACCTTTGTCTCGTTTCTTGAAGGACCGGCGGCGACTCTCAGCGGCGATGTCTATTTCGCCGACGTGAAAGCGAATCGGATCTGGCGCTGGAATGAAGCCGCCGGGCTTGAGGTGTTCCGCGAGGAGAGTGGTCGCGCGATCGGGAACGCGTGGGATCTCGATGGCCGGTTGCTGACCTGCGAGGGTGCCGAGCACGGACCAGGCGGACGACGACGGTTGACCAGGACCGACCTGGCAACTGGTTTCGTCGAGGTGCTCGTTGACCGCTATGAAGGCCGCCGGCTCAACAGCCCCAACGACGTCACATGTGACGAGCGCGGGCGAATCTACTTCACCGATCCTCGCTACGGCGCGCGTACTGACATGGAGCTACGCCACGAGAGCGTCTACCGACTGGATCCGGACGGACAACTCGTACGACTCATCAGCCAGCCGGATATCGAACGGCCGAACGGACTCGCGATCACTCCAGACTGCAGCGAGCTCTACGTCGTCGACTCCAACCACGACGTCGGGGGCGCCCGCAAGATCTGGGCGTTCTCGCTGGACCCAGATGGATTCGTGACGGGGAGTCGCCTGGTCCATGACTTCGCACCCGGCCGCGGCGGCGACGGCATGGAGCTCGATGCCGACGGAAATCTCTACGTCTGTGCCGGGATCGCTCAGCCGAGATCCGCGGGCGAGACGACCGACGTCCGGTCAGGTGTCTACGTCATGACACCGAGTGGGCGGCTGATTGACTTCCTGCCCATCCCACAAGACGTGATCAGCAACTGCTGCTTCGGCGGCCCAGACTTACGCACTCTCTACGTCACGGCGGGCCATCTACTTTTCTCGACCACCGTCACGACTGCCGGGTACCACGCCGGCATGACGCCCGCGCCCCGAACCTCGGCTTAGTCGGCAAGGGACGAAACGAGTGAGCAGCCTCCGAATCGCCGGCGTTCAGGCCTGGCAGGCGATGGACTCCCGCGGACACCCGACCGTCGGCTGTGTGGTGCATTTGGTTGGTGGTGGGCAGGGCCGAGCCACCATCCCTGCCGGCGCATCGACCGGTCGCCATGAAGCGGTCGAGCTGCGCGATGGCGGCGACCTGTACCAGGGTCTGGGAGTCAGCCGGGCCGTGCAAAACGTCGGCACCGAACTTGCCGCGGCAGTCATCGGCATGAATGCATCGGACCAAAGTGGCATCGACGCCGCGCTAGTCGCTGCCGACGGGACGGCTGATCTGCGCCGGTTGGGCGCGAACGCGGTTCTCGCGGTTTCCATTGCGACCGCGCTTGCGGCGGCGGACGGAGCTGGCCTCCCGCTGTACGCGAGCTTGGTCCAGCAAGGAGGCGACATCCTGATGCCGATGCCGATGGTGAACATCATCTCCGGTGGAGCACATGCCGGGGCCGCCATCGACGTGCAGGACTTTCTCGCTGTTCCCCTTCGCGCGCAGTCGTTTCGCGGTGCGATCGAGGTGGCCGTGCGGGTGCGCCGGGCGACGGCCGAAGTCTTCGCCGAACGCGGGCTGGTCAGCAACCTGGTCGCCGACGAGGGTGGCCTGGCCGCGGCGCTTCCGGCGAACCGGGTCGCACTTGAAATCCTGACGCGCGGTATCGAGCTCGCTGGATTCGTGCCCGGCACGGACGTCGGAATCGCCATTGACGTAGCGGCGAGCCAGCTGTGGGAGCCGGGGGATCACTACCGCCTGCGCCAGGAGAACCGCGTACTGACAGGCGAGGAATTGCTCACCGAGATTCGGTCGTGGTGCGACGAGTTTGCGGTCGTATCGATCGAGGACCCCGTCGGTGAGGACGACTGGGCGAACTGGCGGCTCGCGCGACGCAAGCTCGCCGACGTCCAGCTGGTTGGCGACGATCTGATCGTCACCGATCGCGCGCGGCTGCAGCGCGCGATCGACGAAGACTGCGCCAGCGCCGTGTTGGTCAAGCCCAACCAGCGAGGCACGTTGACTGCCGCGGCCGAGCTCGTGGCGCAGGCGCAGCGTGCCGATTTCGCAACCGTTCTATCTGCGCGGTCCGGTGAGACCGAAGACAGTTGGCTCGCCGATCTCGTCGTTGCCTGGCGAGGCGGTCAGCTCAAAGTGGGATCCACAACGCGTTCGGAACGGACGGCGAAGTGGAACCGGCTGCTCGAAATCGAGGCGTTAGCCGGCGGCTCCGTGAGCTACGCGGGCGCCGGCGCGCTGCGACCGTCGCGGTCCCAGAAATCCAGCCCTGTCTCGAAAAAGAGCGCGGACTCGGGCGGATGAAGAACGCACAGCCGAGACGCGTCGCGATCACCGGTGCGAACGGAATGGTCGGGCAGATTCTGTGCGCCGCGTTGTCCCCGGAGTTCGAGATCCGACCAGTGACCCGCAGCAACGTGTTGCCCGGCGGTGTGCTCGCCGATCTGGGTGACATCGATTCTTTGGTCCGGGCCTTCGCCGACTGCGACGCGGTCATCCATCTCGCCGCGGCCTCAGGTGTCGACATCCCGTGGGACTTGATTTTGTCGGCGAACGTCGTCGGGGCATACAACGTTTTCGAGGCCGCGAGCAGCTCCGGTGTGCCGAGGGTCGTGTTCGCGTCGACCAACCATGTCGTCGGCCAATACGAGGTCGACAATGCTCCGCAGCTCTACGAACTCGACGACAAGAGGCGTATCGACGAGTACACAGAGGTTCGCCCGGATTCCGTCTACGGCGCGTCAAAGGTGTTTGGCGAAGCACTTGGTCGCTATTACGCGGACACCCGCGCAATGTCAGTCATTTGTTTGCGAATCGGGTCGGTGCGCCCAGACAACGACCCCTACGGACCAACCGTGGCGAGTAGCGCGGGCTGGCTGAATCTCGATCACCGCGCCAAGCTGCTCCGGTCGCGTGCGACCTGGCTCAGCCACCGCGACTGTGTGCAACTTTTTCGCCGGTCATTGACAGCGGACGTCGATTGGTCCGTCGCGTACGGTACCTCAGCGAATCCACGGCTGATCTGGAGTTTGGACAGTGCCGAGCGCGACCTGGGATATCAGCCCGAGGACGGCTCACCGGAAACCCTGCCAACGGATGGAACAAATCCATGAGCGATCAGAATCTGGCCGAGCAGCCGGTTGTGCTGGTGACCGATTATCAGTGGCCGAACATCGACCGTGAGCGGGAGATCCTGTCCGTGGCCGGCGCCAGCGTCGTGGTTGCGCCCGACCCAGGCAGTGAGCAGCTGCGCGCGCTCGCCTCAAACGCCACGGCGATCATGACCTGCTGGGCACAGGTGCGCGCGGAGGTGTTGGAGAGCGCGCCGGGGTGCGTGGTCGTTGCTAGGGCTGGGGCCGGGCTCGACAACATCGATGTCGAGCGCGCGACTGAGCTCGGCATCGTGGTGACCAACGTCCCCGACTATTGCGTCGACGAGGTAGCCGAGCACGCTATGGCGCTCATGCTGGCGTCTGTGCGGCGGATCTGCGACTTCGATGCGCAGACCCGCGCCGGGAAGTGGGACAACAAGGCAGCTGGTCCAATGCACCGGCTCCACGGACAAACGATCGGCCTTGTCGGCTAGGGCACATCGCGCGGGCGGTCGCGACTCGGGCTCGCGCCTTCGGAATGACCGTGGCCGCCTACCAGCGCTCGCCGTCGGACTCGCAGGAACCAAGACCCGATATCAGTTGCGCAAGCCTCGCCGAGCTGTTGGCAATGGCCGATGTCGTGTCGCTGCACGTCCCGCTCACGCCCCAGACCGCGGGCATGATCGGGGAGGTGGAATTCGCACAAATAAAAATTACCGGTTCTTTGTTGGTCAACACCGCCCGCGGTGCACTGATCGACTTCGCGGCGCTCTGCAAGGCTCTCGCAACAGGTGTCATCCGTGGGGCCGCGCTTGATGTCCTTACCTACAGACCGCCTCCGGATCACCGTTTGTTGATCGTGACGCGAACTTGATCGTGACGCCTCATGCGGGCTTCTACTCCGAAGAGGCGCTCGCCGACTTGCAGGTGCGAACGGCGCAGAGCGTCGCGCAGTGCTTGCGGGGCGCGTTGCCATCGGACATCGCCAACCCCGCGGTGCTGAACAATCCGCTCCTGCGGCTGCGGCTGCTCTCCGACGCGTCAAGCTGACGCACAGAGTGAAGACAGTAGACTGTTGACGGATAACCTGACTACGCTCCCGCGTATGACGACTGGCGAGCGCGATGACCCGGACCTCGCAGGCTTCCTCTCGGCGCTCACCGAGGCTGGCTGGTTAAGCGCCTCCGACCGAGTGCGCGTGCTCACCGGCGGCATCTCTGGGGTGACCGCACTGATCGAGACCCCCAAGCGAAGCTTCGTCGCCAAGACCGCCCGAGCTCGCCTACTGGTGGCCGAGGACTGGACCGCTGATCGCGCGCGCGTGCTGCTCGAGGGCCGCATCCTCGGGCTGCTCGACGGGCACCTCGGACCCTTGCGGACCCCGCGCCTATTGGATATCGACCAGCCGCACAACGTCATCGCGATCGAGGCGTTCTTGCCGATTCCGCCGACCTGGAAAGACGCGCTGCTCGCAGGTGTTCTCGACGAATCGCTACTGACCGCGGTGGCGGAGGCGATGGCCACCCTGCATCAGATGCCAGTGCCTTCCGACCTACCGGGGTTTGCGGCCGCCAATGCGACCTTCCACAGCTTGCGGGTGGAGGCGTTCTACCTTCGCTCGGCGCAGCGCCTGCCGCGGCACGCCGGCATCCTGCGCGAGCTGGCTCACGACCTCGACCACCCCGGCGTCCGACGTCTCGTGCATGGCGACCTCACGCCCAAGAATGTCGCCGTCTTCAGGCCCGTCCGACGCTGCGCTCGTTGACTTTGAAGACGCGCACGGCGGCGAAGCGGCTTTCGATGTCGGGCAACTCGCCGCCCATCTGTGCCTCAAGGCGGCTCGGTTGCCGTGGCCGACCGACCCGGCCTTCGCAGCCGCGGCCGGGTCGCTTGCGGTGGCCTATGAAAACAGTGGCGGCCCAGCCGATATCACGCTGGCCGCCTTGCATACCGGCGCGGTGATCCTCGCCCGCCTCGTCGGAGCGTCGCCGGTCAACTACCTCACCACGGCGGGCAGCCGACGCCTGGCCGAGCGACTCGGCGACGCGTTGCTCGCCGACGGGCTGACGTTGCCAGAGGTCGCCGGCTGGTTCGCCGATGCCGCCAGTGAGCTTTCGAATACGCGTTGACCACGAAGCTGTGCCAACAGTATACTGTCAACAGCAGACGGAAGGTTGAAGCATGCCAACGACGGACGCCAAGGTGCTGACCGCGAGCAGGAATTGCCGTCCGCCGCCGAATTGGTGGCACTGCATCGGCAGATGATGACGATCCGCGAATTCGAGGAAGTCGTTCTCGACCTCTATGCGCGCGCTCTGGTTACCGGCATCGCCCACGTGTCTATCGGCCAGGAGGCAGTGGCGGTCGGGGTGTGCGCAGCCCTCGAGCCCAGCGACTACATCACGAGCACCCACCGCGGCCACGGGCACTGCCTGGCCAAGGGCGCGCGTCCCGATCGCATGGCCGAGCTGTTCGGTCACGCGACGGGCTACTGCGGCGGCAAGGGCGGCTCGATGCACATCGCCGATCCGTCGACAGGCATCCTCGGCGTCAACGCGATCGTTGGCGGCGCCTCGCTATCGCGACCGGCGCGGCCCTCAGCGCGGCTGCGGGCACCGGCCAGGTCAGCGCGTGCTTCTTCGGCGACGGCGCGGCCAACCAGGGCCATTCACTCGAGTCGATGAACATGGCGTCGATCTGGTCGCTCCCGGTGATCTACGTATGCGAGAACAACCAGTACGGCGAGCACACGGCGAGGGACAAGGTGACCGCCGGCGACCTGGGCGCCCGCGCGACCGCGCTCGGGATCTCCTTGCATCGAGTCGACGGCATGAACGTCGTCGAGGTTCGCGCCGTTGCACGCCAGGCAGCCGAAGCTGCTCGGGCGGGAGCGGGTCCGCAGTTCCTGCTTTGCGAGACGTATCGCTACCTCGGCCACGGTATGGGCGACCGCGACCGCGCCTACCGGGACGAGGGAAGAGGAGACCACGTGGCGAGGGCGCGATCCGATCGCAGGAGCCGCCGCCGCGTTGGCGGACACGTACGGCGAAGTCCTCGACGAAGCGCGATCCGGGCCGAGATTGTCGCCCAGATCCACGACTCGGTCGAACGAGCGAAAGCGGCTGCTCTGCCCGATGCCGAGGCGGTGGGCACCAATGTCTACTGCAACTAGCGACGACTCGCAGCCGCGCCAGCTCACCGTTGCCGCTGCGCTGAACGAAGCGCTGCGCGAGGAGATGGAAGCGACGAACGGGTATTCGTCATGGGTGAAGACGTCGCCGTCGCCGGCGGCGTCTACAAGGTGACTGATGGACTCCTCACCCAGTTCGGGCCGGACCGCGTCATCGATACGCCGATCTCCGAGGCGGGCATCGTCGCGCTGGCCCTCGGTGCCGCCATGACTGGTCGCCGACCAGTTGTCGAAATCATGTTCGGCGACTTTCTCTTCCTCGCGATGGACCAGATCGTCAACCAAGCAGCGAAAGTCCGCTACATGTCGGGCGGAGCTTGGGAAGCGCCGTTGGTCGTGCGCACCACGCTGGGCGCTGGGCGCCGCGCTGCGGCACAGCATTCGCAAAGCCCGCATGCGATGTTCGCTCACATCCCAGGTCTCAAGTCGTCCTCCCCTACGACGCGGGCGACGCGAAGGGGATGCTGAAGGCCGCAATCCGCGACAACGACCCGGTGCTCTTCTTCGAAGACAAGCTGAGCTACCGGCAGATCGGTCCGGTCCCCGCAGGCGAGCACGTGGTGCCGCTGGGCCAGGCTTCGATCCGCAGAAAAGGCAGCGACGTCACGATCGTGGCGACCTCGAGCATGGTCGAGGTCGCGCTTGCGGCGGCGCAAAAACTCTCGGCGGACGCCGTCGAGGTCGAGGTTGTCGATCTGCGCTGCTTAACCCCGCTCGATTCGGCGACAGTGCTCGACTCGGTGCGCCGCACCCGCCGTTGCGTGGTGATTGATGAAGGGCATCGGCGTTTTGGTGCGACCGCCGAACTCGCCGCCACAGTCGCTGAGGCCGAGTTCGGTAACCTGCTCGCCCCGGTGCGTCGGCTAGGAGCGATGGATGTGCCAGTGCCGTACAGCCCGACGCTCGAGGATCTGACAATCCCTAACACAGATCAGCTAGTGACGACGATTCACGATCTGATGGCGTGGTGAGTTTGTCTCACGAGGGGGTCGTGCAACCCATGGAGGACATCAAGTGAGTGCTATGGCCGTCGACCAACTCACTCGCCTCAATCACGTGGGCATCACCGTCAACGATCTCGACCGATCGGTGCGGTTCTGGGTTGATCTCACCGGCGGTCGTCAGACCGAACCGAGAACCGTTGACGCTCCGCACCTATCGGCACTGCTTGGCTACGAGAACGTCGCGCTACGCGTGGCGACGGTCGTCACCTCCGATGCGTTGACGATCGAGTTGTTGCAGTACGTATCCGAACCAGCGGAGCCTTACGACCCAGGCACGGCACACCCCGGCAACGTTCACATCTGCTTCGACGTCGCTGACATCCAAGCTGCCTGGGAGCACGCCGTGAGCTGCGGTGCCACGTCTGTCGGCGCGAGTCCGGTTGCTCTTCCGGGCGGTGGATACCTCGCATACTTGAGAACTGTCGACGGAGCCTGTATCGAGTTGCGAGCGATGCCGTCATGACCGACTACGTGTACAAGCCGATCGCCGAGGTCACCGAGCTGGCCTACGAGGTGGTCTCCGGGTTCGGCGCCGACGACGAAAACGCGACCATCGTTTCCGAGCACCTCGCACTCGCCGACGCATCGGGCATCACGACGCACGGAATCGTGCATCTCCCCGGCTACGCCCACGACGTCGAAGTCGGCGCGCTCCCGCCCGCAGCGAAGACGCGCGTTCTGATCGACAGCGACGTGTTCGCGCTCGTGCACGGCGGCTGGACCTTCGGGCAGGTCGGTGCGCTCGACGCCATCGATCTCGCAGTCGCCAAGGCGCAGGTTGCGGGTGTCTCGATGGTCGGCCTGGTGTCGACCCACCACATCGGACGCCTCGGTCATTTCGTCGAGCGTGCTGCCGCTGCGGGGTGCACGGCGCTCATCTTTGGTGGTGGTTACGGCGCGAAGGATCCGCACGTCGCACCGTTCGGCGGTCAGGAACGTGTCATCGGAACCAACCCGATCGCGTTCGGCTTCCCTGGCGGTGAGACCGACGCGCTGACCTATGACTTCGCGACTACGGCCGTCGCCGGCATGAAGGTCGCGGTCGCCCGCCGCCGCGGCGAATCGCTGCCGCCGGGCAGCATCATTGGGCCTGGTGGAATACCGACAACTGACCCCGAAGACTTCTTCCGGGGCGGCGCGCACGTTCCCTTCGGTGGGCACAAGGGCTATGCGATCGCGCTGGCTTCGGAATGGCTCGGCCACGTGCTCACGGATTCCGACCGCTACGCCGAGCCCGGCATGGGCAGCGCGATCCTCGGCCACCAAGGGGTGCTGTTCATCGTCGCGCGCACGGACATCTTCGCGCCCGCCGAGCAGGTTGCCGAGGTAGGCGACGAGATGTACCGCCGCATCAGTGCGAGCAAGCCGGCGCCAGGCGTCGAGCGCGTGGTGCTGCCGGGCCAGCTCGAAGCCGAGACCCGGAAACGGTCGGCAACGGACGGCGTGCGCTTAGAGGAATCGGTGTGGGAGCAGGTATCCGCGTTGACGAGAAAGGAACGACATGCTTGACCGCAACGTGTTCGCCGATCTGATTCGCTACGACGCTGCCACGGTGTCGAACGCGATCGAGTCGTTCAACGTGCGACGACGCACGGACGGGTTCACCGATCTGACCCTGCGTTGCATGTACCCGGACTTGCGCCCGATCGCCGGCGTCGCGGTCACCTGCCGTATGGAGAGTTCGGCGGAGGCACCCAACAAGCCCAACTTGCTGCCGGACCTGTTCAACCGCATCCGGGATCTCGACGTGCCAGTCATCGTCGTATGCGCGCAGACCGGTCCGGAGCCCGAGAAGACCTGCCTGGCCGGTGATCTCGTCTCCGCGATGCTGCAACGCATCGGCGCGGTCGGCATCGTGACCTCCTGCGCGGCCCGCGACCTCGACATCGTGCGGTGGCGGGCTCCGGGCTTTCAGATCTTTGCCCGCGGCAACGTTGCATCACACGGCACGGGCCGGATCATCGAGGTGGGCGAGCCGGTGGAGGTCGCCGGTCTGACGATTGCGACTGGTGACATCTTGCACGGCGACCACAACGGCATTGTCTCGGTGCCCGAAGAGATCGCACCCTCGGTGGCCGTGGCTGCGCAGGCTGTGCTCGACAAGGAAGACGCCATGCAGCGGCGGATTCACGCCGAGGACTTTGACTACGAAGCATTGCGCCGGGACTTCACGCACTGACCGCCCACCAGGAGTTGCTCGTCGGTAACGAAAGAAACGCCTAATCGAGAGGATGAAGTGATGGCAGTCGACGACAATCCGATCCGGACGCTGGCGACGGAGTCGCTGTTGGAGTCTCCGGACGGCGGCATGCGCGACGTCGTGATGGT
Organism: uncultured Actinomycetes bacterium; assembly: GCA_963737705.1. GTDB lineage: Bacteria > Actinomycetota > Actinomycetes > Acidothermales > Acidothermaceae > PALSA-607. The sequence goes on along the minus strand of CAVTTP010000006.1, from coordinate 415,675 downwards.
GGCCGAACCTGTCGGCGCCAAGAACCTGTGCGCCGGTCTCGTGTGGGTATCCCCTGGAACGACGATTCACGAAGACGCGCACCCGTTCGACGAGGTGTACTACGTGGTCCGCGGCTCGGCCGAACTCATCCTCGAGGGCGTCCGGTACGTCATGAGTGCGGGCAACGTCATCAACATTCCGGCCACCAAGAAGCACCGGGTGCACAACTTCTCCGACACCGACGTCTTCGAGATCTTCTGGTGTATCGGTGGAGCGATGGGGGCCATGCCTGGCGTCAGCGAAGAGATGGCGAAATGGAACATCGTCGACGCGAGCAAGGGCTGGCATCTGGCGTCTTGACGCGCGCACAACACGCGCTCAGGGTCGAACCTATCGGCGTGATCGGCCCGTAACACGCAAACAGTAGGATGTTTGCACAGGGTGAGCGCTAAACGGGGAGTGCGTAATGACAAGCGTGGTCAAGGTCCAGTCTCCGAAGCTATTCGAGGCGGTCGTGTCTCAGCTTCGAGAGGCGATCATCAATGGCGAGCTGGTTCCTGGCGACAAGCTGCGCGAAACGGAGCTCGCTGACCAGTTCGGTGTGAGTCGCGGACCAATCCGGGAGGCGCTTCGCGAGCTCGCCCGAGAAGGCCTCGTGATCGACCTTCCTCGTCGAGGCACACTGGTCTCGGTCCCGAACTTCGGCGACCTCGTAGAGGTCTACGACCTGCGCCAGGCGCTGGAGAGTTTCGCGATCGGTGAGGCGATCCGGCGTGCGACCCGCGAGGACCTCGCGACGTTCGCCTCCCTCTATGACACCTCGATGCGCCTGTGGCACTCAGCAGATGCCACGAACGCCGATCGCTGGTCCGCCGACTATGAATTCCATCGCGAGATCCTCAAGGTTGCCGGCAACACCCGCATGATCGCCTACTACGAGCAGGTGCTGGCTCAGTGCGACATGCTGATTCGCCTCGCGGTCCGGATGAACCACGCGCTCGAGCTCAGCCCACCCGATCTCATGCACAAGAGCATCGCCGATGCGATTCAGGCGCGGGATGTCGACGCCGCCGTCGCGGCTGTGGTGGATCACTACCGGCTGACACGCGAGCGCCTGTACACGTTTGCTGGCGGTGAAGCGCCGGATGGGCCGCCAGCCGGTGCTGCCGACGCGGCCTGGACTACGCCGCGCAAGGGCAGTGCCAAGGGCCGTGGCGGCAAGACCAAGTCAAGCAGATAAAGCCGCCCCGCAGCCGACCAGGCGGTCGCCGAGCGATCCAGCGGACGCCGCGCCATCCCGTCGAGTGAAGCAATTACGTCGGGTTTTTCGCCGTGAGGGGACGTAATTCCTTCACTCGGCGAGGGCTACGGCACCGTCGAGACGTATTTGGCTGGACGCCGGTTGGCTCGCCTCGGTGGGGGGTGCAGTCGCGGCGCGCAGGACCCCGATGAGCTCGTCGTTGGGACCCACGATGTAGGCCATGTCGCCTTCCTCGAACCGGGTCCCCCGTCGCGGGGGATGCTCGAGGACGCCTGTTGCCCGCCGGTGCAGCGCGATCACCCTGGTGTTAGCAGAGAGCCCTTGCATCGCCACGCCGACCAGAGCGCCGTCCGCGGCGATGGGCAGGCGGCCGATCGTGAACGGCTGCTGGGCAACCGAGAAGGCCCCGAGCACTTCGAGACCCAGCGCGGCCGCGACGAACCACGGCGCAGTGATCTCCTCGATGGACTGGATGTTCTGGAAGCCAAAGCGGGCGGAGATCGTGTGTGACAGTGACTGGTCGAAGACCCGCATCACAACCGGCAGCGAACCGGCTGTCCATTGGTCGCCGAGCAGATCGCGCACCGCGATGCCGGTCTCGATGTTCACCATGTCGTTGCTGGTCAGGATTGCGATTGCCGCGGCTTGATGCAGTCGCGCACTTTCCAGCGTCACCGTCGACGTCGCGTCGCCGAAGATGATCGGCAGATCGAGATCAGCAGCTTCTGACAGGAAGCGATTCCGCTCGTCACGCTCAATGACGACAACTTGTTTCCCGACCGACTGCAGGCGCGCCGCCACCTGCAGGCCGAACGCCCCGAGCCCGACGACGATCACGTGTCCCGACATGCCGCGAGCCCGCCGACGTCCGATCGAATGATTGAGCCTGCGGCTGATGAGAAAGTCGGCGACGTACGCCATCAGTACGGCGGTGGTGGTGATGCCGGCGAGCATCAGGAAGATTGCCCAGATGCGCAGCGCGGGGTCTTGGCTGGCGAAGCTGAAATCGCCGAAGCCGACGGTTGCGACGGTCTCGACACTGAAATACAGCGCATCGAGCACGCTCATGCCGGGCTTCCTGTAGCCGAGGTGCAGGAGCACGGTCGAGATCGTCACTAACGTGACCAGCGCGCCGAGAGCGCGGTAGACGCCGGGATCGAATTCGCCGATGGCTGCTCGAACCGTGCTCGGAAGCTGGCGGATTCGCGAGCCTTGCTTCGGCCGTTCACGTGCTGCCGGCTCAGTCTCGAACTCGATGCCACGCATCCGGAGCTCGTCAGGTGTGCCGAGCATCGTCGCGAAGTCGCCAGCCTCGGTAACGAAGTCACGACCGGGGCAGGCGAATACCAGCCCGTTCCTGGTGACCGCGACCGGCGCCAGATCGCCGAACATCGACCGCAGGGTGCCGCCGCTGACGGGAACCGTGGCGGCGACAAACGTCGTGGTCCCGAACTGCATCTCGTGCAGCCGTCGACCCAGGCAAGCCTCAACGATTGCGGGCGCCGCGAGGGAGGCACCATCGATGACTGCGCCCGGGCCGTTGTCGGCCGCCATCGCCCTGCGCACTGCGTTGTTGCCGAGCTGCGAGACGACCCGGACAAGCGGGTTCATGTGGCGTGCCTGCAGCGCCAGCTGCACGTTCTGCAGGTCCTGCGCGACGACGCACACGATCGCGCTCGCCGTCGCGATACCAGCCGCGTGCAGCGTCTGCGCAAGGCTGCCTTTCGAGCCCACCACAGCTGTCGTCCAAGCCGAAACGGACTGGAGCTGAGACGCCTTCGTGAACTGCTCCAGGACGACGACCTGCTGGCCACAGCGCTGCAGCTGCTCGACGATCGTGACGCCAATGCCGTCCAGGCCACACACGATGATGTGGCCGGCCAGCTGATCGGCGTCCGGTCGGATCGGATCGTTGGCTGTGATCGGGACACCTCCGAGGTGCCCGACGTTAGACAGCGGTTGTTACGCCGACGTCACAGCGCGTCGCGCGTGCCGTAAGTTCATCGACTGGAGGGCTCGCCTAGAGGCCGATGGCGGCGGTCTTGAAAACCGCTATGAGTGCAAGCTCATCAAGGGTTCGAATCCCTTGCCCTCCGCCAGCAGCGCATTGTTCGGGTGCGCTCCCAGTCGACACAATGGCGCGGTGACCGAACTCCTCGAGTATTGCTCCGGCCTCCCGGTGCGGTCGGTGCCGGCCGGTGGTGTGCTGATTGAAGAGGGCACCCGCCACGACGACATCTTGGTGCTCGTCTCCGGATCCGTGAGCGTCGAGCGCGACAGCGTCGCGGTCGCGCGCGTTGACTCCCCAGGGGCAGTGTTCGGGGAGATGTCGGTGATCCTCGACAAGGTCGCGACGGCGACAGTACGAGCGAGATCGGACGTCGAGGTGTACGCAATCGCCGAACCGCTCGACTTCCTTCGCGACAAGCCCGGCGCCGCACTGGCGGTCTTGCGGGTGACCGCTGCGCGGCTCGACGGCCTCACCCAGTACCTCGTTGACGTCAAGCAGCAGTACGCCGATCGCGACGACCACCTCGGTATGGTCGACGGGATTCTCGATGTGCTGGTGCACCATCACCCGAAGCCGCCGCCTGCCGGCTCCGCTCGCGACCCCGACGCGTATTAGCGCCAGTTCACTACACGAATCTGGCTAGCGCCAGTTCACTGTCTCGGAGCTGAACACCCCGTACCACTCCGCCGTCCCGCTCTCGGTATCGATCGTGATGTGCGGAGGGATCGGGCCGATCTGCTTGCCGGCGTTGAATACCCATGTCTTGCCGAGTTGCGCGTGCCAAGACCCGCCGTCGACCCAGGGCGCTTGGTGAATGTGGCCGCACATCACCAGCTCGGGTTGGTATTGCTCGATCCACGCTGCCAATTCGTGGTCAGGGAACACCCGGCGCCCGTCGTTGCAAAGCACGGTGTTTGCCGGCGGCGCGTGGTAGAGCCAAATCCAGGTTTCGGGACGGTCAAGTGCCGCCGCGGCAAGTTGGGCGCCGACGGCGTCGCGCGTCGCCGGACCGTCCCACCAGGGGCAGACGGTGAAGCGGATGCCGTCGAGATCGACCGAGGCGCCGTCGCACAGCAGCGTGTCTTGCCGTAGGTCGCGCAACCAGCTCGCTACCTGCTCACCGAGGTCGCCTGGTCCGTCGAGGTCGTGATTGCCCGAGGCGGCGAACACTGTGGCGCGCGCGGCCAGCGTGACGAGGTAGCGCTCGAGCACGACGACTTGTACGCCGAAGGGCACCGGACTCACGACGTCCGCGAGATCTCCGGCCAGTGCCACGACGTCGACGTCGTCGGCAGCCCGGACCAACCAGTCGTAATGCGGCAATCGGTAGTGCAGGTCTGAGGCGACCAGAATCCGCACGCGCTGATCATGCCCGCTCCGACATTGCCAGCGCATTACGAAAACAGGGGCGACGGAAGTGCATTTCGCAACGCGAGCCGCCTGGGATCGCGTCGATTCCGACGTAGCATGGCCGCGCGGACCCAGGCGGGTGGGACCTGGTGTCGCGCAGACATTCCCGAGGGGGGAACGCGATGCACCGCGTTATGTGCCCGGTCGTCATCGGGCTTGCCACAGTCACGATCATCGCCACCACCGCAGGTGGGGCTTACGCGGCTGCAGCGCCAGTAGCTATGGCCGCATGCCCTGCGATCGACGCACCGAAGGCAATGAATCCGCTGCCCGCCTCTGACGACTGCCCGACGCCGGGCACGCGCACCACGCAGGTTCGAACACTGGTCACACCACAAGCCGCCTCGACACCGATCAGCATGACGCCGCTGGCCTTCGATCACACGAACGGCGACCTGCTCTCGATCACCAAGATAGACGGCACGAACGATCTCGCGTTCGGCGGCAACTTCAGCCTGGTCTACACACCAGATGGCGTTTCACACGCAGCGACGAACTTCGCGATCGTCGACGAAGCGTCGGGCACCTTTTTGTACGGCGGGAGTCCGGGCGGCGGCACTGACACCTACGTGCGGTCGATCGGCAGTTTGAACGGCGTCGTTTACGTCGGCGGAGACTTCACCTCGTGGGCGGGCGTCTCCCGAGCGCACGCGGTCAGTCTTGCCCCGACCGGCATTCCCACCGCGGCGTACGCCGTGACCTCATGGAATCCCGCGCCGGGCACCAAGGTGCGCGGCTTGGCGGTTGATGCAGGTGCGGTCTACCTCGGCATAGGTAACGCAGTGCGTGCAGTGAACCCAACGACCGCGGCGACGATCTGGACGAAAAGCGTCTCGGGCGGCGACGTGGCCAGTGTCTTCGAAGACGAGAGCTACGTCGAAGACGAGGGCTATGTCTTCGTCGGCGGCTTGTTCAACAACTACGACGGTGTGGCGCACCCTGGCCTTGTCAAGGTCAATGCGAGCGATGGTTCGCTCGTAACGGCGTTCGATGCACACCTGCGCCCGAACACGGGAGTTGGCCAGTACGGCGCTTACGACGGCGAGGAAATCATCTCCATGGCGCCGGGGCCTAACGCCGGCGAGTTGTTGGCAGGTAGCGGTGGCCACGCACCGACAGGCTTGTCATCCAACGAAGCCCTCCTGCTTGACATCAACACCGGCGCCCGGCTGATGCACTACTCGACGCTCGGCGATTGCCAAGGGATCGGAACGGTCGGAGACACGACCGTTGCGGGTTACCACAACAACACCGCGAGTGCCGGCGATCCGACGTCGGCGAACTACTTCGGCATCCAACTCGAGGACACGAACGGCGTTCCGACGACGTGGGATCCGCGGGTGAACGGCAATCAAGGCAATGCGGACGGCGGGAACAACGGAGTCCAGGCGATCTACGTCGACCAGGCCACCGAAACGGTGTACATGGGCGGGGCTTTCCTGCACTGGAACGGCACGACCGGTTCGACCTATCAGTCGTTGATTGCTTTCTCGTTCGCCCCGGTGAATCCCACCGTGCCAGGCTCGCCGACCGGTGTATCTGCTAGCGCGGGCGATACGACGGCGACGGTGTCATGGACCGCACCCGCAAACGGCGGAAGTCCAATTACGGGCTACACGGTGACGTCGGATCCCGGCGGTTTGACCGCAACGACCGTGGGCGCGACATCAGCGACCGTGAACGGTTTGACCGATGGAACCACGTACACGTTCACCGTCGTCGCCACCAACGGCGTCGGAGACTCTGCTCCCTCTGCGCCGTCGAATCCGGTGACCCCAGCGGCGCCGACCGTCCCGAGCGCTCCGACCAGCGTGACGGCGACGGCGGGTAATGCCCAGGCAAATGTGTCCTGGACCGCGCCGACGTCTAACGGTGGGAGCCCGATCCTCAGTTACACCGTCACCTCGACCCCGGCCGGAGGGACGGCGAGTACCCTCGGTGCAACGTCGACCACCGTCACCGGACTCACCAACGGCACGGTTTACACGTTCACCGTTGTCGCGACCAACGCGGTCGGTCCTTCTGCCGCCTCGCTGCCCTCGAACTCCGTCACGCCCACCGCGGGGACGCTGAAGTCGAACTCCGCAGAGGGCGGCACCGCGGGAACATCGGTGACCGCCGCGAACTCGGGGGGTGCGTCGGGCAACGCCTTCACCGTTTTGGCCAAGGGCAGCGGGGCGACACTGGTGTTCTCCGCCGCGGCCGCTGCACACGGCGCCCTGGGATACGCGTTGAAGGGCTCGTCGGGCACGGCGAGCCTGGTGGGCTGGAACGGCTTCAGCGCGACGTCGATGGCGATCCGCTTCTACTACAACCCAGGGCCAAGCCTCCCGGCCAGCGTGATCCGGCTCGCGGACATCCGGAACTCGACAGCGACGGCGGCCAGGGTCGAGCTGTCGGCGTCCAACCAGTTGTTCATCCAGAACACTGCCGGGACGACGCTCACCACGTTCCCGCACGCGTTGCAGGCGAATACCTGGTATCGGATCGAGTTGACGATCTCGGTATCGAGTACTGCGGCGACGATCAACGCTGCCTACTACCCGGCGGATTCGACGACGCCGGTCGATCCGGCATATTCCACCGTTACCGGTAATACCGGTACGGCAGCTCTGACCCAGGTATCGATTGGCTCGGCAGCGACTGCGACGTGGACCGGCACCAGCTATTTCGACGATCTGGCTGCTCAGGCAGGATCGACCGCCTACATCGGACCCGGCTGACCGCTCGGCAAGGTCAAGGGTTTTTCAAAACCCCTCCCGCGTGATCAGCGGCTTGCTATGTTCGCTTGGTTCACCATGCGAGTGGTGTTTGGGCGACTGAGGCCGGATGGGTACCGGTCTAGGCGGTCGGACAAGTGCGGGGACATCACGTTTCGGCGGGCGAATCGTGCGTGTAAGGGTAATTCCCTGGGGGGAAATGTAATGCGCAAGGTGCTTTCGTCTGTTCTTATTGGCGCGACGTCGCTCGCACTCCTGTCAACGACAGTGATTGCCGCGTCGGCCGCGACGACCACCGCAGGCTTCACCTGCAACGCGATCGACGCTCCCAAGTCGATGAACGACATGCCAATGTCCGCCGACTGCGCAACGCCTGGCGCCCTCCACTCCAACCTCGTGCCACTGGTCACGCCGGTTGCGCCGACATCGCCCATCGCCTCGACCCCGCTGGCCTTTGACCGCACGAACGGCGACCTCCTCGCGATCACCAAGATCAGCGGCACCAACGACATCGCCATTTCAGGCAACTTCACCCTCGTCTATACGCCTGACGCGGTGTCGCATGCCGCCGTCAACTTCGCGGTTGTCGATGAGACGAGTGGCGCGATTCAGTACGCGGGCAACCCATCCAACAGCGTCACCCCCAGCGACAACTACGTCCGCGCGATCACCAGCCTGAACGGCGTGATCTACGTCGGCGGCGACTTCGACGGCTGGGACGGCGTCGCTCGCACGCACGTCGCGATGCTGTCGCCCTCCGGCAACCCCGCGCCCAATGCCTGGACCGTCAACACCACGTGGCACCCGTCGCCGGGCGGAAACATCCGGGCGCTGCAGGTCGACAGCAACGCCGTGTACATGGGCGGCGACTCAGGAGCCACGACGGCCGTGAATCCGACGACCGGGGCGCAGATATGGCAGCGCTTCTCCACCGGTGGTGCCATCCACGCCTTGCTTGAAGACCAAGGCGCTCTGTTCGTGGGTGGCCTCTTCGAGACGTACGACGGCTATACCCAGCACGGCTTGGTCAAGGTCTCGCTGACTGATGGAACCGTCATTACGGCGTTCCACTCCGACCTGCGGCCCGACAGTGGAGCAGCAACTGAATACGGCCAGTACGACGGCGAGGACACCCTCGCGCTCTCGGTCGCACCCAACAGCACCACGCAGATCCTCGTGGGCGTTGGCGGTCACGCCCCGACTGGTCTCTCGTCGAACGAGGCAATCCTCTTCAACATCACCACCGGCGTGAGGTTGTGGAAGTACAGCACGATTGGCGACTCCCAAGCGGTTGGCACTGTCGGCGACACAGTGGTCTCGGGCTACCACAACAACGGTGCTGACCAGAACAACCCGCTCTCGGTGAACCACTTCGCGATCCAGCTCGAGGGCAGCAACGGCACCCCGACGACGTGGGATCCCCAGATCAATGGCAACCAGAGCAACGCTGACGGTGGCAACAACGGCGTGCAGGCGATGTACGTCGACCCAGTCAACGACATCCTGTTCCTGGGCGGCGCGTTCGAGCACTGGAACGGCACGACGGGGCTGACCCACGCTTCTCTCATTGCCTTCTCGTTCACGCCGTCGACGGCGACTGCTCCCGGTTCGCCGACTGGCGTGAGCGCCGTGGCGGGCAACGGGAACGCGTACGTTTCATTCACCGCACCGGCCTCCAACGGCGGTAGCGCGATCACTGGGTACACGGTGAAGTCGTCGCCGGGTGGGTTCACCGCCACCGCCCCGACGGCAACGCCGTTGACGGTCTCGGGCCTCACGAACGGGGTCGCCTACACCTTCACCGTCACCGCCACGAACACCGTTGGCACTTCGGCACCCTCTGCGGCGTCCACTCCGGTGACCCCAGCCAGTGGCGGCGGGTCGTCCAACACCGCCGAGGGCGGCACGGCGGGCACCTCGGTGACCGTCGCTAACTCAGGCGGCGGCTCGGGCAATGCCTTCAGCGTGGTCAACAAGGGTGCCGGTGCGGCGCTGGTTTACTCGACAGCCGCAGATGCGCACGGTGTCCTGGGGTACTCCCTCACCGGTTCGTCCGGTACAGGGACGGACGTCGGCTGGGCCGGCTACAACACCACGTCGATGGCCGTTCGGTTCTACTACAACCCAGGTCCGACGCTGCCTTCCGTCGCCTTGCGGCTGGCGGACATTCGCAACGCAACCGGCACTGCGGCCAGAGTGATGTTGACCGCTACCAATCAGCTCGCGATCCAGAACAACGCGGGATCCACGGTCACCACGTTCGCCCACACGTTGGCGCCGAACACGTGGTACCGGATCGAGCTCGCAATCTCCGTGTCGGCGACCGCCGCGACGATCAACGGTGCGTACTACGCCCTCGACTCGACCACTCCCGTGGATCCCGCATTCTCGACGACAAGCGGCAACACCGGGACGGCGAACCTGACTCAGGCGTTTATCGGTTCTGCGGCAAGTGCGACCTGGACCGGGACGAGCTACTTTGACGACCTTGCCGTGCAGCCCTCGTCGACGTCGTTCATCGGCGTGTACGCCGCGCCGGGGTCGACGGTTCCTGGTGCACCGACGGCTGTAAGTGCAGTCCCTGGCGACGGGCAAGCGACCGTGTCGTGGACCGCTCCGGCGTCCAATGGCGGCAGTGCGATCACCGGCTACACGGTGACGTCGTCGCCAGGCAACTTCACGGCACCAGCCACCGGTACCTCGGCGATCGTCAGCGGCCTGACCGATGGAACGGCCTATAGCTTCACCGTGACCGCGACCAACTCGGTCGGTACCGGGGCTGCGTCTGTTGCTTCGACACCCGTGACGCCAGCGACGGTGCCCGGTGCGCCGACCGGCGTGAGTGCGACTCCTGGCGACGGGCAAGCAGCAGTTTCGTGGGTTGCCCCGGCTTCCAATGGTGGTAGCGCGATCACCAGTTACACGGTGACGTCATCGCCCGGCAACAAGACCGCGACCACCGCGGGGGCGACGTCGGCAGCAGTGATGGGACTGACGAACGGCACCGCGTACACGTTCACCGTTACCGCTACGAACGGCATCGGCACCGGTCTTGCATCCGCGGCCTCCTCGCCGGTGACCCCAACTGGGGCGCCGACAGCACCCGGCGCACCGAGTGCCGTGACCGCGAGCCCCGGTAATGCGCAGGCCACCGTGACGTGGGCCGCACCGTCGAATGGTGGCAGCGCGATCACCAACTACACCGTGACCTCGTCACCGGGTGGGCTGACCGCGAACTCCGCCACGACCTCGGCGACAGTGACGGGCCTGACGAACGGCACCGCCTACACGTTCACCGTGACGGCGACCAACGGCGTCGGCACCGGGCCGTCGTCCGTCGCATCTGCGCCGGTCACTCCGCTCAGTGGCAGCTTGAAGTCCAACTCGGCTGAGGGTGGAACATCGGGTACGTCGGTGACCGCGGCCAACTCCGGCGGAGCCTCAGGTACCGCCTTCACAGTGTTGAGCAAGGGCAGTGGAGCCGCGTTGGTCTACTCGACGGCTGCCGACGCGCACGGTGTCTTGGGGTACTCCATGACCGGCGCATCGGGCACGGCTACGAGCATGGGCTGGAACGGCTATAGCGCACCGTCAATCGCATTACGGTTCTACTACAACCCGGGGCCGACGCTCCCGTCGAGCGTGATTCGGCTCGCGGACATTCGCAATGCAACCGGCACGGCAGCGCGCATCGAGTTGTCGGCGGCTAACCAGATCTTCATCCAGAACAACGCCGGCACCACCCTGACTACCTTCGCGCACGCCCTGCAGGCGAACACCTGGTACCGGATCGAGCTTGCCATGTCGGTCTCGTCGTCTGCCGCGACCATAAATGCGGCGTACTACCTGCTCGACGCGACCACCCCGGTTGACCCTGCCTACGCGACCACGACCGGTAATACCGGCACCGCCAACATCGTTCAGGTGACAGTCGGTTCGACGGCCAGCGCGACCTGGACCGGGACGAGCTACTTCGACGATGTCGCGACCCAAACGCCGTCGACATCGTTCATCGGCCCAGTCACCGGGGGGTCTCCGACCGTGCCTGCTGCACCGAGCGCGGTGTCGGCAGTTGCGGGTGACGGTCAAGCGACCGTTTCGTGGACCGCACCTTCCAACGGTGGCAGCCCGATCACCGGTTACACGGTGACGACGTCGCCGGGAGGTGCCACAACTCCGGCCAGCGGCACATCTGTGGTCGTCAGCGGCCTCACTAACGGCACCGCGTACACATTCACCGTGACGGCGACGAATAGCGTTGGCACCGGCCCGGCGTCGGGTGCATCGTCACCGGTGACGCCGACTTCGGCGCCCACGGTGCCTGGTGCTCCGACCAACGTGGTCGCGGTTCCCGGTGACGGGCAAGCGACCGTTTCGTGGACCGCACCCGCTAACGGTGGCAGCCCGATCACCAGCTACTCGGTGACGTCGTCGCCAGGAGCAATCGTGATGAGCACCGGCGCTACCTCGGTAGTCGTCACAGGTCTGACCGACGGCACGCCATACACGTTCACGGTGACGGCAACCAACGGTGTCGGCACCGGACCAGCGTCTTCCGCTTCGACGCCCGTGACGCCTGTTGCTGCCGCCACTGTTCCTGATGCGCCGGCGGATGTCAGCGCAACTCCGGGCAACGCCGAGGCGATCGTGACGTGGACGGCTCCCTCCGATGGCGGTGCGGCGATCACTAGCTACACGGTGACGTCGTCACCGGGCAACAAGACCGCGACGACTGCTGGAGCGACATCGGCAGCCGTGACCAACTTGAGCAACGGCGTGACCTACACGTTCACCGTCACGGCGACCAACAGCGTTGGCACCGGGGCAGCCTCGGATCCTTCGAACGCTGTCGTGCCCGCGCCGACGGTTCCCGATGCGCCGACCGGCGCGACCGCGGTCGCCGGTGATGGTCAGGCCACCGTTTCGTGGAGCGCTCCGGACACTGACGGCGGCAGCGCGATCACCGGCTACACGGTAACGACGTCACCGGGTGGCGCCTTGACACCGGCCACCGGAACCTCAGTCGTCGTGGGCGGCCTCACTGATGGCACTGCATACACGTTCACGGTCACCGCGACCAACGGCGTCGGCACTGGTCCGGCGTCCGCAGCTTCGTCGCCGGTGACCCCGGCGGGGTCGGCGACGGTGCCCGGCGCGCCGACTTCTGTCACGGCAGTCGCCGGCAACGGCCAGGCAACGGTGAACTGGAGCGCAGCGGCGGCCAACGGAAGCCCGATCAGCGGCTACACGGTGACGTCCTCGCCGGCCGGTGGTAACGCCACGACTGCTGGGGCGACATCGGCAGCCGTGATTGGGTTGACGAACGGGGTCACCTACACCTTCACCGTCACGGCAACCAACGGCATCGGCACAGGGCCGGCCTCGGGACCCTCCAACGCAGTGACCCCCACGGCGGGGACGCTGGTCACGAACTCCGCCGAAGGTGGGACGTCGGGCACGGCGCTGACTGTGGCCAACTCCGGCGGTGGCTCGGGCAACGCGTTCACCGTGCTGGCAAAGGGCTCTGGTGCTTCGCTGAACTACTCGAGCGCGGCTGCTGCGCACGGATCGCTGGGGTACGCGCTGACCGGTACATCGGGTACCGCGACGCTCATGGGCTGGAACGGGTACAGCGCTCCATCGATGGCGATCCGGTTCTACTACAACCCCGGGACTTCGTTGCCGAGCCAAGTGCTGCGGCTGGCTGACATCCGCAACTCATCGGCTACTGCGGCCAGAGTTCAGCTGTCGGCGTCCAATCAGTTGTTCATCCAGAACGCTGCCGGCGCGACCGTGACGACGTTCCCACACGCGCTGCAGGCCAACACGTGGTATCGCATCGAGCTCACGATCTCGGTGTCAGCCTCGACGGCGACCATCAAGGCCGCGTACTACCTCGGCAGTTCGACGACACCGGTCGATACGGCGTACTCGACGACGACGGGCAATACCGGCACCACGAACATCACCCAGGTGTCGATCGGATCTGCAGCGAACGCGACCTGGGCTGGTACCAGCTACTTCGACGACCTCGCCGTCCAGTCGCTCTCGACCACGTTCGTTGGGCCCTGACCCGTCAGCTCAGTCGGGGCATCGGAATCAAGAGATTGTTGTTTGGCGGCTGCCGCGTCAGATCGATCTGGCGGCCGTTCGACTCCAGTGCGCGGTAGATGAGGTCCGCGACGTCTGCGATGGCGTCGACGAGGCGATAGTCGCGCTCCCCGTTTGTCGTCCAGCCATTCGCAGTGCCGTTCACGTGCGGGTCGCCGTCTGACATCACGCCGATGTACCGGTTCTGCATCGGACGTGGGGCGTCCTCGGCTGCCGAGACGCCGATGACGTCGGCGTCCGGGTTGAGTGTGTCGATCTCGATCCGGTCGAAAATCGGGGTGTCACTTGCGACCGAGACCAGCGGGCGTCCGTCGATGCGGATGCCGTAATAGACCCGCTGGCCGGCCCTTACCGGTACCGGACGATCCAGCGTGAACGTCTGGCCGCGTGATCCGATGACACTTCGCACGGTCATGTCGCGCGTCGACAGCATTTCGGTCATGAGTTTTGCCCCCACCTAAGAGTTTTCCCGACGTCAAAGTAGTCACGCTGCTCGTACAGCGTTCCTACGTCGGTCAAACAGTTGTGGAACAGCGAGCAAATGAGCGAGCCTGTCGCCGGCGCGACGACGCTGGGCTTACTCGTCGGGCCGGTGGTAGCCGAAGAAGCCGCGCTTCTTGATGAGTTCGCCCACCTCTGAGGGCACCATCGTTTCCCAGCTCTCGTCACCACCGGCGATCCGGCGCAGGACGTCTCGACTGAGGATAGGCAGGTACTCCGGCTTGTAATTGTCGAGACCAACGAAGCTGCCGCGCCTGGCCAGATAGTCGTACAGCGGCTGGAGATCCTCGCCCACCGCGAGGTCATCGACGGTCGTGATTCGTTCATCGCGCAGCATCGGATAGACGAAGAGTTTGAGGTCGTTCTTGAAGAGCCGGCCGAAGCTCTCGAGGATCCCGCCGGGCAGCGCCGCGTGGTTGCTCTCGTGAAAGAGGTCCATCAGGCTCGGCACGCCCATGACCATGCCGATGTGCCCGTCGGTACGCCACGCGAGGTAGGCGGCCAGCCGGTGGTACTCGACGTAGTCGGAGATCAGCACGGTCATGCCGCAGGCCGCCAGCAGATCGGCCCGCGCCAAGAAGTCGCGGCGATCGACGTCGCCACCGCCGGCGAGCAGGTTGGCCATCGTCAACTCGGTGAGCATCAGGATTTCGCGGCTCGCGACGTCCGGGTCGGAAATGAACTTCGCCAAGGCTGACTCGAGCATGTCGATGTTGACGACGGTAGGCGGCCGGAAACTCCCGCGCTCGACGAGGATTGCCTTCTTCCGCAATACCTCGCTTGGCTGCAGCACCTCGCGGTCAGGGCCGAACATCGCGGCGCCGCTGAGACCCACCTGCACGAGCTTCAGAGCCATCAGCCGGTTGTCGACCGAGCGAAACTCAATGCCCTTCAACTCGATCATGTCGATCTCGATCCGGCCGGTGGTCAGTCGGTCGAGCAGGCTTTCGACGAGCAGTTCGGGCTCGTGGTGCTGGAAGAAAGCCGCATGCAACAAGTTGACGCCGACAATGCCGAGGGCTTCCTGCTGGAGCGCAGCTTCGACGTCGAGCATGCGGACATGCATGATGATCTGGCTCGGCTCGTCATGCGGGTGTGCCTGGAACTTCACACCCATCCAGCCGTGACACTCGTTGCCGCCGCTGAAACTGCGCGCCGTGACGGTGTCGGCAAACGCGAAGAACGCATTCGAGTCGCCCCGCTCGGCGTCGAGGCGCTCGATGTTGAGGTGGAACTCCAGATCGAGCATGGCCTGCAGACGGGGCATCGAGACGTATCGGCCGGACTTGCCGTAGACAGCATCACTCACGGCCATGTCATACGCAGAGATCGACTTCGCGACCGTGCCTGCGGCGCCCCCGGCCCGGAAGAACCAACGAGCGACTTCTTGACCGGCGCCGATCTCAGCGATCGTCCCGTACCAGCGCGGGTCGAGGTTGATCCGTAGCGCCTTTTGAAGGGTGTCAGCGGTGGCGTCCACGCGCGCTCCTCTCGGCGTCCCAACTGGGTCCGACGGCCGGAGACTACCGGAGCGAGGCGCTCCCAGAGCTACTGCGGGCTTACCCGCTCCGCGGCGACCTTCTCGATGGCAGCCGCGATCTCGGGGTGCTGCTGTTGTAGCTCACGAAAGCGTGTCCCGAACATCGTCCAGACCGTGGAGGGGGCCGTGATCGTCACCGTCGCGGTTTGCCGACCGTCACCAAGCATCGAAAGTTCGCCGAAAAAGTCGCCTGCGCCCAACGTGCGAACGACCTTGCCGCCAGCGATCACGTCCGCCGTCCCGTCATGCAGGACGAAGAAGGCGTAACCCGAGGCACCCTCGTGCGTCAGCTTGTAGCCGGGGTCGAACTCCCCGACGTCCAGCCAACTAGCGACGACGCGTTGATCCGCATCGTCTAGACCCGCGAACAGCGCGATGCGCGAGAGATCGCTCGGGTTGACGGCTGACATCCTGCACCTCCGTGAGCACGCTCGTCGGACGCAGGAAACAGTAATGGACGGCGTTCACTGCAGGCCGCCTCGGACCGGCCGTTCACTCAGCAGTCACCATCCGTTCACCGCGCCCCCTCATAGACGGGTTACGGTCCCGAGGTGGTCGGGGCGGATATTCGAGCGGAGGCGCACCTGAGGATCGGCCCTCGACGTCTGCGGCTCGATGTCGCGCTCGCGCTCGCGTCGGTTGCGAACCGGGCCTACAGCGTTGCGCTCGTCGTCTATGTCTACAACGCAACGCACTCGTCAGCCTGGGTTGCGGCTGCTGCCGCGGCTCGCTACCTGCCCGGGATCGTGACGAGCGTCTTCGCTGTACGGATACTCGAACGCTTTCCGCCCCGCAGATTGCTTGTGCTGTCTGACATTTGTTGCGCGATCGCGATTGCCGCGATGGCAGCGGCCATGTTCGCGAACGCACCGTCTGCTGTGGCGATCGCACTCGCTGCGGTTGTGCGGATCGCGGCGAGTGGGCAGGCCCCCGCAGCGGCGCTGCTCCTGCCGATCGTGGCGGGCGGCGGCGACCTTTCACGGGTCGCATCAAGGCAGGCCACTACCGACAAGCTCTTGCTGCTCGCCGGCCCAGCGGTCGGCGGACTCTTGCTGATTGTGATCAGTCCGGCCGTCGAAATGCTCGTGCTAGCAGCGCTCGTGGTCATCGCTGCGGTCGTGAGCCTCCAGCTTCCTGCGCCCGGGCAGGTGCGAGCTTTGCCGCCCGACGCGGCGGTTGGTGGGCGCCGGAAGATGCGTGCAAACACGACCTCGGGCATCAGCATTTTCGTGGCCCTGATGGGCCTGTCCGGCCTTGTCTACGGCACCGACACCGTGCTGCTCGCCGTTCTTGCAACGACGCGACTTCATCTTGGTGATGCCGGCTACGGCGAGTTGTTCGCGGGCCTGGGCACTGGCGGCGTGCTGGCTGCGCCCGTGGTCAACCGAATTGTGCGGCAGCACCGCCTCGCTGGCTGGCTGTTGCTCTGCATGGTTGTCTACTGCGTTCCGTCGGTGCTGATCGCCCACAGCCACAACGCGGCCGCGGTCGTCGCGCTCGAAGCGCTTCGCGGAGCCGGTGCGCTGGCTGTCGACGTGGTCGCGCTGACCGAACTCCAACGATTCGTCCTCCCGCAGGGATTGCCGCTCCTGACTGCACGCCTGACGTCCGTCGTGTTTGGCGCGGTCGCGATCGGGGCGCTGGCTACTCCGCTCAGCCTGCACGCATTCGGAACGACGGGCACGCTGACCCTCCTAGGGGTCCTGCCCCCGCTGGTGGTGATCGGCGTGTATCCAGTACTCCGTCGTTCAGACACTGCATCGACGAGCCGGTTTGAGGAGCTCGAACCGCGCATCGTTGTGCTCCGGCACCTCGGGCTCCTGCAGGCGACCTCGCGTCCTGTGCTCGAGCGGCTGGCCGCCGACATCAGCGAGCTCGGCATTGCGGCCGGGACGACGATCATCCGCGAGCACGATGTCGCGGACGCTTTCTATGTGGTGCGGGCAGGCGAACTCGAGGTGTTCGTCGGCGATCGGCACGTGAACGACCTGCACCCTGGCGACTGGTTCGGCGAGATCGGACTTCTTGAAGGAGTACCGCGGACGGCGACCGTGCGCACCGTCGTGCCGAGCGTCATCTACCGAATCGGTGGTGAGGCGTTCCTCGAGGCGTTCGCCCAGCTGCCGCCGTCGCCCAGCTTGCTCGACAGCGTCGCCGCGCGCCTGGCAGTCAGCCGGCTGGACGCCGCTGCGACCGCCCAGAACTGACCCGACCGCCGGACATGCAGGCGCTGGGCGTGCGACCATGAAGTCCCGCCATCCTGAGGACCCCGGCTTTGTCCATCAGCAACGCTGATCGCCCGGCGAGCCACTCGACCGACCTCGAGCCGTTCGTGTCCGAGCTCGCGCGCACGTGGCTGCGAGAGACGCCCGATGTGCGTGCGCGACAGCTGGTTGGCACCCTGGTTTTCGCTGATATCTCCGGCTTCACCCGGCTCACCGAACGGCTCGCCGCCAGGGGCCGATTCGGTGCGGAGGAGATGTCTGACCACCTCGACGTCGTGCTCAGCGCGCTGCTGACGGCCGCCTATGACCACGGCGGATGGCTGGTCAAATGGGGCGGCGACGCCTTGCTGCTCATGTTCGACACCGCCGAGCACGCGCTGCGCGCGTGTGATGCCGCGGCGGCGATGCAGTCGACGATGCGACGGGTCGGCACCCTGGAGACGTCAGTTGGCCGGGTGCGCCTGAAAATGTCGATCGGCATTCACACGGGCATGTTCTCGTTCCATTTTCTGGGCCAACGCCATCGTGAACTGCTCATCACCGGCGACGCAGCGACTGTGACCGCTGCCCTGGAGGCTGCGGCAGAGGCCGGCGACATTCTGGTGAGCCCGACCACGGCAGAACTCTTGCCGCCCACGTGCCTCGGCGAGACCAAAGGGCCCGGGATCCTGCTTGTCCACGCACCGCGATGCGACGCGACCGATGACATCGACCCCTCGCCGTCCGTTGAAGTCAACGGCTTGATCCCCGAGCTGGTGCTCGACCATCTCGTCAGTGGCGGCGGAATCGGCGAGCACCGCCAGGTGACTGTCGCGTTCCTTGAGTTCTCGGGCATCTCAAGACTGCGGGCGGACTTAGGCGACGAGGCGGTCGACGACGCGTTGCAACACCTCGTCGAGGTGGCGCAGGAATCCTGTCACCGCAACCTCGTGTCGTTCCACGAGACGGACATCTCCGCTGACGGCGGCAAGTTCATGCTCGTGGCGGGCGCTCCGCGTGGTCTTGAAGACCCGGCCGAAGCAATGCTGTGCGCCCTTCGCCAGATCTTCGAGGATCCCGGTCCGCTCTCGGTTCGCGCGGGCGTGACAGCAGGCCGTGCATTCACCGGCTGCGTCGGCCCCGCTCGGCGACGCTCGTATTCCGTCAAGGGCGACGTCGTGAACCTCGCCGCGCGCATCATGGGTAAGACACCGATCGGTCAGATCTGGGCACTCCCCGTGGTTGCCGAGTCGTCACGTACGCAGTTCGATCTCGGCGACGTGCCGAGCTTCACAGTCAAGGGCAAGGTCGCCCCCGTGGTCGTGCGATCGGTCGGGTTGCCCCTCGCGCGGATCGACGTGCACGGCGAGCTCCCGCTGATCGGCCGAGCCGAGGAGATGAACATCCTCGACGCGGCGTTGGTGCGGGCACGCGAGGGCAACGGCGAGCACGTCGATTTGCTCGGCGCCCCGGGCATCGGGAAGACCCGGTTACTCGCCGAGCTGCAGCGCCTGGCGTTCGATATGCGGGTCGTCGCCGCCGCGGCCGAGCCTTACCGCGCGTCTTCTCCGTATGCACTCGCGGCGCCGCTCCTGCTTGATGCAATCGGCGCGAACGGCGTCGCCACCACCGCGCTGCCGGAATGGCTTGACGACTGGTGTGCGCTGCACGCGCCCGCGCTCGCGAACTGGCTGCCGTTGCTGGGGCCGATGCTCGGCATCCCGGTCGTCGACACTGTCGAAACCCGTGACCTAGCGCCCGAGTTCCGCGTCGAGCGACTCCACGCTCTCGTATTCGACATGCTGAAGGCGGCGCTGCCCGATCCGACGTTGCTTCTCGTCGACGACGTCCAGTTCGCCGACGAGGCGTCCGATGCGTTGCTCCATCACATCGCGCAGCAGGTCGCTGGCCAGCCGTGGCTCATCGTGTTAGCGGGTCGAGGCGATGCCCCTCGCGCAGACTCTGAGTCGACCACGTTGATGATCGATCCGCTCGGACCCGTCGACGCCGAGGTCTTCATCTACGCGGACACCGATGACGCACCCATTGCGCCGCATATCGCGGAGGCCGTCGTGGCCCGCGGCGGCGGCAACCCGCTCTTCCTGCGCCATCTCGCCGCAACGGCACGCACGGCCCGCGGCACGCTCGATCTTCCCGACACGATCGAGACGGTGGTCGCTGCGCGCATCGACAGGCTCGCTCCTGCAGCGCGGGAGGTGCTGCGCGCGGCTGCCGTCGTGGGCATGTCGGTCGACGCCGACATCCTCGCTGAATTACTCGATGAGGACGCAGCCCGTACGACGAGCGCTCTGGAATTCTTGGGCGAGTTCTTTTCCTCGGACGGCGGGGAGCTGCGGTTTAGGCAGGCGGTGATCCGAGACACCGCGTATGAAGGACTCGCTTTTCGACGGCGGGCTGCGTTGCATGGTCGCCTCGCCCAGCTGTTGACCGGTCGCCACCACGCCGATCCGGAATCGATCGAAGCGATGCTTTCCCTGCACTACTTCGAAGCGGGCGACAACGATGCTGCGCTGCGAACCGCGCGAGCGGCCGGCGACCGCGCCGCTGATGCCCACGCAAGCACCGAAGCCGCCGTGCTCTACCGCCGGGCAATTGCGGCGGCAACTCGATTGCGGTCGGTCGACGTGACCACGCGCGCCGAGTTGTTCGAACGTCTTGGTGACATGCAGGTACGGCTCGGCGAGTACGAGCAGGGCGACGTCTCGTATGCGGCCGCGACCCGGTTGCTGCGCGGCAATCCGCTTGCGGTTGCTCGAATCGGGTTGAAGCAAGCCCGTAGCGCCGACCGCCGCGGTGTCTACCGGACGACATTCGCACGGCTTCGACGCGTCGCGCGTACTGTGCGCGAGGCGGCGGATCCGCTCGCTGCCGACCTGCTCGTACAGATGCACATGAGCACCGCATTCACCCAGTTCCGGCAGGGCAGGCTCAAGGCCGCTCGGGCTAGCTGCGAGGCGGTCGTCGAGCGGGCCGATGAGCAACGCAATCCGGAAGTCGTCGCGGACGCGCTGGCAATGCTCGACGTCGTTGACGCGAGTCTCGGTTCTGACGTCAATGGCGAGCGCGCGCAAAAGGCATTACAGCTGCACGAGCAGCGCGGCGACCTCGCCGGCCAGGCGCGGGTACTAACCCAGATCGGCTATCGCGCCTACCTCGACGGTGGCTGGAATGAAGCGGTCGATGCGTACGGCAGGGCGCGTGAGCTGTTCGAGCGCCTAGGCGATCTGTCCAACGCGGCGATCGGCAATGCGAACACCGCAGAGATTCTGCTGGATCAAGGTCGACTCGAGCAGGCCGAGGTGGCCTTGCGCGACGCGATTCGCGTGTGGCGGGCATCAAGTTCCGAGAACGACGTCGCGTTCGGGCGGGCACTGCTTGGTCGAGTCCTGGCTCGGCAGGGGCGTTTCGACGACGCCGAGTTGCTGTTGCAGCAAGCCAGGGCGCGTTTCGTTGAGCAAGGCGCAAAGACCGAAGTCATCGATGCCGACACCTACCAGGCTGAGTGCCTGTTGCTGGCTGGCCGATTCGTCGAAGCGCTGGCGCTCGCGGAGACGTCGCTCGTCGCCGCAAGCCGGCTCTCTGACCAACCTGTGCAAGCCCCGCTGCTTTACCGCGTGATCGCAGCCTCGCACGACGCACTCGGCAATCCGGGCGACGCCGAGTCCGCGTACCAGCGCTCGCTGGAGATCGCTCGGCGCCGGCACGCGGCCCACGAGTTGGCGTTCACTGTGGCCGCGATGGCCCAGCGGGCGCGCCGGGCCGGCTCCAGCGTTGACCCGGCGCTCGTCGAGGAAGTGGCGCCGCTGCAGCGCAGACTCGGTCTCGTTCTCGACCTCGCCTCCGCAGAGGCAGCGGCGACCCAGGAATTGCTGCCGACCGACTAAGCCCTGGCCTCAGGTCGCGATGTGCGGATCTGCCGCACCACTGAGGAAGGTCACGACCTCCGACGTCTTCGTGAGGCTGATCGACTTCACACACGGACCGGTGAACTTCGGCAGGCACAGTGGGAGCAGCCCCTCGTACTCCTGGTTCGCCTGGCTGAAGTACGTCACCGGGCGGTACAGGATGTCGAGGAACGGAGTCGGCTGGCCGTAGCAGAACACCAGCGCGGCCTGCTTCAGCGGCAGCGTCAGGACGATCGTCTTCTGCCGGTTTCCGCTGAAGGTGAGAATGCCGGCAGCGGCGCTGGTGCAGGGGTGAATCGGTGCCACGTTGCCGCCAAAGCTCGCCGTAATGATGGCGTTGCCCGTGCCGCCTTGGGCCTGGATCGACGCGCTCTTACCCGGCGTTGTACTGGTGGTCGTGACGGTGCACGTCTGACCTGACGGACAGCTCGTCGCAGCGCCCGCAACAGTGAAGGAGGTCGACGTAGCCGACGTCAGGCCGGTGGCCGAAGCCGTCAGCGTGTAGCCGAAGCCGACCGCGTTCACGATGATCGGCGAGAAATCAGCGACGCCGTTCACTGCCGGAACGGTGATGGACGACACCGCGTTGCCGCCAACGACGAACTTCGCCGACCCAGGGTTATTTGCGAACGCCAGCGTGACATTGCCGGTGTAGGTGGTGTCGACGGCGCCGCCTGCCGTGACGTCTGCAGCAACCTGAATGTGGGTTGTGCTGGAGTCAGCGTTCTTCATTGCGGTGTTGACCTGGGCATCGACGGGCTGAGTGATGAAGCTCAACACCGTCGCGGTTGGTGCAGGAGAGTAGGTCTGCGTGTCGGTGCCGGTTCCCTGCGTTGCATCAGGGGCACCGGCGGTCGCCTGGTCCGTGAGGGCCACCGGCCCCGAACCAGCCGGGATATTAACGAGCACCGGAATCACCACCGTTGCACCAGAAGGCAGCGGGCCTACTGGGGTGCCAGACGTTGGCGTTGGCGGATACGTGCACGTCACGACCTGCACGTTGACGTTACAAGTCCAGCCAGTACCGCTGGCCGACTGGGGGGCCAGCCCGGCGGGGAAAGTGTCGGTCAGCGTGATGGGTCGGGTCTCCGGAGAGCCGGACAGCGAGACCGCCGCCGAGTAGTTCACGGTCTGCCCGGTGCGGGCAGGACCGCCGTCCGTCAGGTTGACGCCGAGCGTTGGCGGCGTCCCGTTCAATGTCTGCACGTTCACGTTGGAAATCGTGTGGAAGTCGGTGCTGGCGCCCGTCGATGCCGACCAGCCGAACGTGAGCTGGTACGGCACGCCGTTGCCGTCAACCCAGCCGCCCTGCAGCGAAGTGTCTTTCGGAAGTCCCGCGCTCTCTTGGACGACTTGGCCCGTGAGCGTGGTCACCTGCACCACGTAGCTGTTCGGCGGAACATTGAATCCGCCTGCGGCCGGCAGCGTTGAACTCGTGGGGTTCACGGCAACCTCGACCGGAACACCCTGCGGGCTTGAACTCTCGAGCGTGCCAGAGCCGAGTTGCTTCGTGGTCACGATGCAGTAGCCCGTTGTCCCGTAACCGGGGCCGCGCACGGTGAGCGAGTTCGAAGTCTGCAGCTGCGTCTCCGGGCAGCCAGTACCCGAGAACTGCGAGTTGGAGTAGTTGCCGTACACGTCGAGACCGAACCCGAGGTACGCATTGGTGAGGCCGGCCGCGCCCCCAGGCGCCGCCGAGTAACCGAGGTAGCCCCCTGGTAGCCCGAGAGTGATGGGTGACGCGCTGGCGTTCGTGGGATCAGAGGCGGCCAGGAAGAACACGATGCCGTCGGCGGCGGTCCCGTTCCGTATTGGTAGCTGGTGAAGGTGGCGTCGAGTCCGAGTGAGACGGGCACGCTCGAGCTGTACGCCAGAGCGCCTTCCTGGTTGTTGCCAGTCGTGCTGAGTTGGAGGCCTGGTTGCGCTCCAGCGGTGGCGCCGCAGCCCGGTACGGGCGTGCTACCTGTCTGCCGGCGTTGAGGCAAGCGTCGTTGGTTGTTCGGCCACCCGACGCGGTCGGGGAGCACCCAGTTCGCCGACGTCGACGCCCGAGGTGAACGACTCGCTGACCAACGTTGCGGTCGCAGCAATGGCTGGCGCAGCCGCCGTGCCGACCAGAACGAAGCCGCTGACTGTTGCTCCGACGGCAAGCCAAATCCGACGATGTCCCCGCATGGCACTTCCCCTAAACCCCGGATGCGCCATCGCCCACATCGATAGCGCGCGCCCTAAAGATAGGGGCCTGACGGCCATCTTGGAATATCGAGTTTGGTGCGCAGGGTGAACAGTTGCTTGGAAGCGACTTACAGAGGATGCATTTCGGCCGTTGGGTCCCCATTCTGCGCATCGAGTGGGTGCGAAGCGGATGCAGGATCTAGCGGTTAGGCAGCGGGTGTGACGGCTTGCGCCACTTGCTCATCGATGGGCTCGGCTCGCGGAGTCGGGACCGGCACTACGTCCGCCGCCGGTTGCATCGCCGGTTGCATCGCAGGTTCCGTTGCGCCGGCTGCCTTGGCCAGTTCGAGCCTCTTGTCTCGGCGCGCGAAGTAATCGCGGAACCACAGCGACCCGCCGCCGAACAGGACGAACAACACAATGATCGTGATAATCGGCGCGTGCCCTGCGTGGTTATGCCTGGACGGGAACAGGACGATTTCCGTCATACCAAAGGCGGCGACGCCGAAGACCGCCATCCACGCGCCGCGGTGCCAACTCGCCAGCGTGTGACCCGGCATGAAGCGCACCGGGATCAGATTGATGACGCTGCCGACCAGGCCGCCGACGAAGAGCGACGCCAGCAGGTCGTCGACGATGACGAGCGGGAACACACCAGGGTGATGCAAAGCAGCGTGGTTGACCGGGACCCACACGAACCAGGCGATGACCGCGACAGCAATCGTGGCGAGGTGACCGAGTGCGACCAGGTGGCCGTTCTCGTTCTTGGCCAAAGTGCCGGCGAACGCAACGCCGCAGACCACGCCGTACAGGTAGCCGGGCTGGAAGTCTGAAATCCGAGACAGGACGACGCACAGAGCCGCGATGGCGAGCCCGGCGGGAAGTGCCTCGAAGTGGCGGGTCACGTCGTACTTCTTGCGCCGCCGGTAGAGGAACCCGACGGCGGTACCCACAGCCGTTCCGACGATGACTGAAAGCAGCGTAGCGACGAAGCTGTTCACGGAGGCGCTGTTGGCACCGAACTTCGGATTGAGCAACCCACCGAAAATCGCGCCCGCGATGACAACGAGCCAGAATTTCAGCCGGTCGTTGTTCGTCTCGGCTGTCCCGGCGGTGGCTGCGGCGCCGTCAGCGGCCACCCCCTCGGCGTCCGTGCTGGTGCCCGAATGCTTGCGCCGGAAGCGACGCAACCGCGGCTCCCACCAGGCGACGATGACGTCGTAGTTCTCTTCGAAGGTCTTGTTGAACAGGTTGGCCGGAAACGTGATGAACAGCAGCGCGGCGATGCTGATGGCGGCGCTCACCGCGATGCGGGCGGGCGAAGAGAACGCCTCCGAAGGGGTGGGCAGCGCGTTGATGGGGGCCGGGCCCGAGGTCACGCCGTGGCCGCTGGTCAGGGCGCTCGTAGCGCCGACCGCCCCACCGTGATGGAACAGCACGAACGCGCCCGGGGCCTTGGGGTCGGTGATGCCGTTCGCGATCAGCTTCGTGCCGTCGTCCGACAGCACCCAGGTGACCTGCGCGTGGTAGTTCGACGAGGGTTGGTCGATGGTCCCGCTGATCGTTCGGCCTGAGATGGTGAGGGACACCGTCGCGTCGCCATCCGTGCCGTTGTCGGTACCCGTGAGGGCGCCGGTGCTGAAGTTCTCGGTCAGGATGTCGACCGGATTGTGGTACGTCGCACCACCGGGCTGCACGTAGTAGCCGTCCCACAACCCGCGCACGTCGAGGAACTTGCCGCTCGTGCTGCCGCTGCTGCCGGAGATTTCGCTGGCATCCGCCACGGCATAGGCCTGCGATGACGTCCAGGGGCCTTGCACGGAACCGCCGTCGATCGTGCCGAGGACGTAGCGCGCGCCTGTTGTGCCGGTCAACGACGTCGCCTGGTAGTTGCAGGTGACGGCGCTTGGCGCGCAGTTCTGCGCTGTTAGCCCAGCCAGGTTGGTCCAGCTCCAGCTGTTTCCGACGCCCGCCGGCGAGACCATCTTGGCGACGATCGTGTCCCCGACCTTTGCGACGGCCGGGGTGAAGGTGAGTGCGCCGTCGCGGGAGTTATAGCTGCAGTTTGTGGTGACAGTCGTCGAGCACGCGGGAGGGACAGCTCCGAGGCCGGACGCCGTCGGGCTGGCACTCGCGGCACCTGCGGGACCAATGAACGTTGAGGTGAAGGTGCCGCCTTGGTGGCCGGCGCTGTCGGTGAATGTGCCGCTCCACGTCAACTTTCCGCCGACATTCTTGATGACGCCAACGGAGTCAGACGTATAGCTCGCGCCAACTTCGACCAGGTGCGTGGTGATGTTCGAGCCTTTGAGGGTTCCCGTTTCAGTAAACGTCGCGCCGCCGCCGACGTCGGTTCCCGTGACCGCCCCGGTCGAGAAGTTCTCGGTGGTCCAGGTCACGGTCTGCGGGTAGCTTGCGCCTCCCGTGGTCGCGACCTGTGCCCACGATCCGCGGACGTCGAGGGTGGTGCTCGCCGATGCGGCGGTCGCCACGGTTACTACTGTCACCAGCGCGAAGCCGAGACCGGCAACCGCTGCCGCAAGCGCCGCGCCGATACGCACAACTCGCCGACCCATGACGACCTCACCTAGACGCCGCGATCACAAGTCACCCGGGAGGTGGTCCGATTGGTGGGCCGGTGAGTGATCCGCCAATGATGATGCCGTCAAGCCGTAGGCCCTGTCAGCACTTTGAGCAGGTCGACGTAACGTGGTTTCGCGCCGGCAGGCGAACCCGCTGAGAACGCAACCATGAGGAGCGTCGATGTACGACGGAATCTTGGCCGAGACCACCGCGATCAACGGCCACGGTGGCGACCTGATCGAGGCCTACTCCGCTCGCCCGCTTGGACCGGGGCCTTTCGGCTCGGTCGTGGTGATTCACCACTTGCCGGGGTACGACGCTGCTACCAAGGAGATCGCCCGCCGCTTCGCGACGCTCGGCTACGTAGCCGTGATGCCGAACCTTTATTCGCGCGATGCTCCCGGCGCGAAACCCGACGACGCGGCCGCGCTGGTGCGTGCTCAGGGTGGTGTGCCCGACGAACGATTGGTGGGCGACGTCGGAGGTGCCGCGGCTTACTTGCGCGCGCTGCCTAACTCGAACGGCAAAGTCGGCGTCATCGGTTATTGCTCGGGCGGCCGGCAGTCGTTCTTGGCGGCGACCAGCCTTCCGCTCGACGCGGCAGTTGACTGCTACGGCGCATTCGTCGTCGGCGCCGTCCCAGAAGGCATGCCTCTGAAGGCCGGACCGATCGTCGATCGCGCGCCGCAGCTGAGTTGCCCACTGCTTGGCCTTTTTGGCGCGGAGGACAAGTACCCGTCACCCGAACACGTTCTTGAGTTGCAGCAGGCGCTCGACGCCGCCGGAAAGACGTATGAGTTCCACAGCTACGACGACGCAGGCCACGGCTTCTTCGCGAGCGACCGGCCGAGTTATCGACCCGCCGCCGCGACCGAAGGCTGGCAGCGCATCGAGGAGTTCTTCGGCCGTTACTTGGGAGCCTGAGATGTGCACCTATATAACGAGGACGCTTGCCGCGAGCGGCAGTGCCAAAGGTCAACCCGAGTGGTTCAACGTCACCGACGTCAGCGTGTACTTCGATCACCCAGTGCACGCGCAGGCCGGTCACACCCTCAACATCGATCTGCGAAATCCAGTGCTGGGGCCAAGCGCACGGGTTGCGGCTGAGTTGACCGCCGACTCTGCGCGCGCTCTCGCCCACGCGATCCTTTCGATTCTCGACGAGGCACCGGCGGGCCTCACGTAAGAGCGAGATCCGTCCTGCGATCCCTGGGCGCGAGTCCCGCTGCCACGACTACGAATGCAGCCGCCCCGACGAGGCTGACACCAGGCACGTTCTGCATCACCGGGCTGCCCAGAAGCCAGCCAATGGCGAGCACTGGCCCGACCCACCGCGGTGCTCGCCCGGATCGCAGCACCGCGTAACCAACGAGTGCGATTCCTACGACAGACAGGAGTTCGGCCAGGAAGTACACCGGACCAAGTGCGTCCGCGTTGCCACTGACAAGTGTCACGATCCCCGGTGCGAGAAATCCGAGCAGGCCCATGGCCGCAAGATGCACCCCGATCCGACCAGCCCGACTGTCGCCGTCGACTCCGGCTTTGCGGAGCTGGTACACCGCGGCCAAGGTAACAGCCGCGTAGGGGATCAGCAGGGACTCAAACAGGTAGTCGCCAGCGGTGTGTAAACGCGGGCCCGATGCCACATTCGTCGCCAGGTCGGCGACTGCCACCGCCGCGAACAGCAGACCTGCGATGACGAGAAGCACTCTCGCGGCGAACCACTTATCCCTGCGCATGAACGATCCTTTCGGTCGAAGGGGTGGCACGACCGTAAGGTTCACGCGATGCCGATCGCGTCAGCGTGAGGACGATTTCCGCGTCATCCCGCGGGCTGACCTCGGGTCATCTTTGAAGCGGATGCGGGTCGCGTGCCGTCGCCCTAACCTGGGCGCGTGAACGGGTGGACACGGTCAGCCTGGTCGCCGGGGTCACCTGCCGACCGGGCTGCGGCTGGGCTCTTGACGGTCGGGTCTCTCGGCATCGCCACGTTCGATCCGCCTGCGGGCGTCGTCCCTCGGGTCGCCGCGGTGCTAGGGGGCTTGGCGATGGCCGGCTCCGCGTTCGCTCGGAGCTGCCCAATGGTCGCCGCATCGTCGGTTGGCGTCGCCGTTGTCGTCGAGACAGCAAGCATCGGCAATGCCGCGGGTCCGCTCTGCTTCGTCGCGATGATTGCGGTTGTGTTCGGCGTCGTTAGTCACGCCACAGTTCGCGTCGCCGCTGTGAGTGTCGCGATCTGCGCCGTGGCCGTTGCGGTCGCCCAACTCCTTGCTCCGTCAAACGGCTCGCGCGCGAGCGCGTTCGCATTCTTCGAAGCGTTACTTGTGATCGCCCCAACTGCAGTCAGTGCCTTGGTCCGGGTGTGGCGCACTCTTGCAAGCCGGATGGAGGTCACGACTGTCGACCCCGCCGTAGGCCGCGACGTCGCGACACCGGACGTCGCCGCGATCGAGGTGGGCCTACTCGAAGGCGTTGCGTCGCTCCGGCAGGTTGGCGTGCGGACCTCGGCAGATCACTTCGAACGTGCAGAGCACATCGAGCGGCTCGAGCAGATTGCGCGGGCAACGCTCGCGTCGATGCGTGCGCACGTGCACCAGCTGCGCGCACCGGCGACAGCGGAGCCGGAGTTCACGAGCATCTCCACGTTTCGCGACCGAGTCGATGTGTTGTTGGCGACCACCGCCGACACTGACGCGCCGATCGTTCGGCTAGGACCTCGGACTTTGCTGCCCGCTCACCTCGTCGACCTTGCAATGGCGGCGGCGGCTCTGGCCTTGGCGCTAACGCTAGCTATGGACTTACCGGGGCCGCAGACGCTACTTGCTGCCATCGTCGTGTTGCCACTGGCGGTCGCGCGCCGAGCATTGGCCGCCGCCGCGATCGTGAGCTGCACCGCGGTCATGGTCTTCACGGTCGTGCATCACCCGGTCGAGGCATTGGGTGGCCCGCTGACCGTTCCACTGCAGCTCGCTCTGCCTCTGCTGGCCGGCGCAGCGGCGAGGCGCACACAAGGGTTGGTTGCGCTCACAACGTGCATTGCGACAACCGTTGCGCTACCGACGCTCGACGGCCACGCCTACGCAGTGGTCGATGTGTGCGGAGCCCTTGGCATTGAGCTCGCCGCCGCGCTGGTTGCGGCAGCGGTTCGCCGGTCGTTGAGGCAACTCGAAGCCGCGACCGATGCCGGTTGGCGGCGACGGGAAGCCGCCCAGATCGCAACCGTTCGGGCAGTAGACGACGCAAGGCGAGCATTGGCGCGCGAGTTGCATGACGCGATTGCACACTCGCTGACCGTTGTAGTCCTGCATGCCTCCGCCGCCCGGCGAGTATGGACCCTCGACGAGGCGCGCCGCGACGAGCACATCGCTGTGGTCCGTACCGCGGTCGACCACACGCTGACAGCGTTGTCCGAGCTGTTAGGCAGATTGCACGGCAACGAGGGACATGAGCCAGAGTCGCCCGCTTCGGCTGTCAGTGAGTCGCCTTCTGTAGCAGAGATTTGTCGGGACGCCGAGGCGGCTGGACTCTTCGTGACCCTGCACGGTCTCAGCAGCGCAGCGTCGCTCCGCGAGCTCGGCGGCCACCTCGGCTACCGAATTGTGCGGGAGGCGTTGACCAATGCCATGCGACATGCTCCGGGCAGCAATGTTGTTATTGACGTCGTGCGCAGTGACAACACGATCACCATCGGCGTGACAAACTCGCCACCAAATGTCTGCCCAGGTGAGACCCTCGGCGCAGGCACAGGCTTGCAGGGCCTGCGCGAGCAGCTCACCGTCGTCGGTGGTTTCCTCGCGGCGGACGTGACCCCAGCTGGAGGGTTCAGGGTGAGCGCCACGATGCCGGACCTCGCGCCGAGTACATGATCCGCGTATTGGTTGCCGACGATCAGCCCCTGATCCGCACTGGGCTGCGAACTATCCTTGAGGCTGAACCGGACCTGTCGATCGTCGGCGAAGCGGCCGACGGCCTCGCAGCGGCGCAGCTCACTGCGGACCTGCGCCCCGACGTCGTGTTGATGGACATCGGCATGCCGGGTGTCGACGGCATCGAGGCGACTCGCCTAATCCGTGCCGCGCCTGAGTGCGCCGACATCCGGGTCATCATTCTTACGACATTCGACCTCGATGAGAACGTCTACCAAGCACTGCGGGCGGGCGCCGACGGCTTCTTGGTCAAAGACGTTGCGGACGATCAACTGGTCGCCGGCATCCGCACTGCCGCGTTGGGCGAGGCGTTGCTCGCACCATCGGTGACCCGGCGGCTGATCGAGACGTACACGCGCTCGGCACCGCCGGGGCAGTCAACCCCTGGCGCCGACACGCTGAGCGCGCGAGAACGCGAGGTCTGGCAGTTACTTGGTCGCGGTTATTCCAACGCTGAGATAGCGAATGAGTTGTTCATTGGTGAAGCGACCGCGAAGACGCATGTCGCGCACGTGTTGATGAAGCTCGATGCCCGTGACCGGGTTGCCGCTGTTGTGCTGGCGCACCAAGCTGGCATCGCCTGATCACCTCGCTGGCGCTGGGTCGGCCTCCGCGCCGTTGCGAACGGTGGGTTGCACTCGACGTCCCCACCAAGTGACGGCGGCGAAAACGAGCAGCACCAATCCGGTTGCCGCAACGCAATCGAGCCAGAAGTGATTCGCCGTCGCGACCACGGCATAAACGGTCAGGATCGGCTGCGCGACGACGAGCCACCGCCACCGGCTGGTACTTGTCGAGATGACTGCCATCGCGATCGCGATTGCCCACCCAACGTGGATCGATGGCATCGACGAGAGTTGACCGGTCAGCCCTTGGCCAAGGTGCGTGTACGCCGACTCGTGGTAGCGCGCGGCAGTGTCAACGAAACCGAACTGCGGAAGCAGCCGGGGTGGCGCGACGGCGACCAGCTGGATCAGTAACGAGACTCCGGTGAACAGCGCGATGGTGTTGCGCCAGCGGCGGTACTGCTCACGGTGCCAAATGAACATCCATGGCAAGAAGATGACGAGGCTGCCGAAGTGGGCGACCAGGTAGTAGAGGTTGACGACGCGGACGAGGGCGGGATGCGCGAGCAGTCCTGCTTGCACGCTGACTTCGCTGGGTAGCCGCAAGGTCCGCTCGAGATGCCAGATCCACCGGCCGCGCGCGAAGGCAGCCGCGGTGTCTCCGAGTGACACTGCGCTCGCGAGCTTCCACAACAGCAGCAGCCCGAGGACGACGCCGATTTCGAGAATGGCGGTCAGGCCCTTGCCGAGCAGAGGAGTCGCGGAAGGTGCACCTCGCAGTTGACCAGGCAGTCGGGCAGTTGACAGGTTGACCGCAGCTTGGGGCCCGCGCAGCAGCGCCGTGAAGCTCACCCCGCAGCCATCGCACAGGTCGGCTTCCACCGCGTTCGCCTGCCGGCAGGCGGGACACACCCAGCGCTGGGTCGTCGCGGCCGTCATGTGTTCACCATCGAACGGCCGCACCCGGCACTAAAGCGCTGAAGCCGCGTCGGCGCCCGGGGCGCCCGGACGGGCCGAATAGGCTCGCGGGCATGACCGTCCGTCGCATGGTGAACCCGGTGATGACCTATGCCTGGGGCTCCCGCGACGCCATTGCGAACCTTCAGGGCCGCTCGGCGACTGGGGTTGCGGAGGCCGAGTTGTGGATGGGCGCCCATCCGCAGGCGCCGTCTGAGCTCGAAGACGGCTCGACTCGAGTGAGCCTGGACGCCGTGATCGCGGCCGACCCGGTCGGCGTCCTGGGTGAGCTTTGCTTCGAGCGGTTCGGCCCGCGGCTGCCGTTCCTACTGAAGGTGCTCGCCGCCGAGCATCCGCTCTCGCTGCAGGTCCACCCCGACGACGAGCAGGCCCAGCGCGGCTTTGCGGCCGAAGAGGCCGCGGGTACCGACCGGCTCGCACCCGACCGGAATTTCCGCGATCCGTTCGGCAAGCCCGAACTGCTCGTGGCACTGACAGATTTCAATGTCTTGCAAGGTTTTCGGCCGGCTGACGAGGCTGCCGCGACTCTGTCAACGTTGCGAGTCGCCGGTCTAGAGCCATTGATCGAAGCGCTTGAAGGCGGGACGCCGACGGGCGAGGTTTTCCTTCGACTGATCGAGTGGCCGGCTGACGACCGGGCCAGGCTCGTCTCTGAGGTGGCCAACGCGTGCAGCGATGTCGCCGCCGGGGGCGTTGGACCGTGGATCCCGGGGCTGGCCGCGAACTATCCCAGCGACCCAGGCGTCATCGGTGTGCTGCTCCTGAACTACCTGACGATGCACCCGCTGGAGGGTCTGTATGTTCGACCGGGGCAGATCCACATGTATCTGCACGGCACCGGCATCGAGGTACTCGGAGGCTCAGACAACGTGATACGAGGTGGTCTGACCCCCAAGCACGTGTCTGCCGTGGAGTTGCGCGCGATCCTGCACGTTGACGCTGCGCCGCCGGCCCTGGTCGCTGCGGTCGCGTCGACAGAAGGCGGCCAGACGTGGCCCACACAGCAGCCCGAGTTCGAATTGCGCCGGCAGCAGATCACCGCGATGACACGTCTCGCACCCAGTGGTCCCGCCGTGCTGCTGTGCTTGGAGGGTGAGCTCGAGATCGGCGACCGCGATGGCAGCGTGACGCTTGGTCCCGGCGAGTCGGCCTTCGCCTTCGCGGGCGCCGACCTTGCGGTCGCCGGCAGCGGCGTGTTGATGCGTGCCGATCCCGGGACGAGCTGACGTGTACATCGTGTGCAGCGCGTGGTGACCGACGAGTCAGTGCCGACGAGTGAGTCGGCGCCTAAGAAAACTCACCGGGGACGCGAGTGGATCATCCTGCTCGTGTTGACCGTCGTCGGTACGTTCGTGCTGCGCACCTTCGTCGTCCAGTCCTACCGGATTCCTTCCGGGTCGATGGAGAAGACGTTGCACGGCTGCACTCCGGGCTGCAATGACGACCGTGTTCTCGTCGACAAGCTCTCCTACAAGCTGCACGGCATCCATCGCCGCGACATCGTGGTGTTCAAGGCCACTGGCAGCTGGATCGCGGTCGTCGGTGGTCCCGAAGACATCATCAAACGCGTCATCGGATTGCCTGGCGACACCGTGCAGTGCTGCGACGCCCAAGGACGCGTCGAGGTAAACGGCGTGCCCCAAAACGAGCCCTACGTCTACCAGAACAACGAGTTTGTCTTTGGTCCGGTTACGGTGCCGAAAGGCCAGCTATTCGTGATGGGCGACCATCGAGCGGACTCCTCAGACTCGCGTTACAACGGCACGATTCCGGAAAGCAGCGTGATCGGTCACGCGTTCGTCCGGGTCTGGCCGGTCACCCGAATTCACACCCTGCACTAGCTTTCTACGGCAGCTTTCTAGGCCGCGGGCCGCCGGAGGTCCTTCACCGCATCGAGAATCCCGCGGTGAAAGGTCGGATACGCATAAATCATCGACCGCAGTCGTTCGAGCGGAACAGCAGCGTGGATGGCGACCACGAGCGCGGCGATCATCTCGCCACCCGAGGGGCCGACGGTCGTTGCGCCGACCAAGACACCGCGGTCTGCGTCGGCTATGAGTTTGATGAGGCCGTCGTTCCCGGGACCGTGGATCCAGCCGCGTGCCGTGGACGGCAACGCTGCGCGCCCGACCAGGACATCGATGCCAGCCTTGGTTGCCTGTGCCTGCGTTATCCCGACGCTGCCAATCTCCGGGTCAGTGAACGTCACCCTCGGCAGCGCTTCGTATTCCGCAGCGGTCACACCCTCGACGCCAAGGATGTCGGCGAGCGCGATCTCCGCCTGGTACATCGAGATGTGGGTGAACGCCCCCTTGCCCGTCATGTCGCCGATGGCCCAGATGCCGGGTGCGACTCGCATGCGCGCGTCGACCGGGACGGCGTGTGCAGTGATGTCGACGCCAACAGTGTCGAGACCGACGGCGCCGAGGTCGACCATGCGGCCGGTCGCCACCAGCAACTTCTCCGCCTGCAACGTGTTTCCGTCGGCGAGGTCGAGGCTGAACCCGGCGCCGTCGTACCTGACGGCGGTTGCCGACACCCCGACCCGCACGTCGATTCCGTCGCGCGCGAAGACATCGGCGAGCAATGCGCCGGCCTCCGGCTCCTCGAACGGGGCAAGTTGGGGTGCCGCTTCGACCACGGTCACGTGTGAACCGAATCGGGCGAATACCTGGGCCAGCTCGACGCCGATCGCGCCGCCGCCAAGCACGATGAGGGACGCCGGGACCTGCGTCGCCTGGATGGCGTCGCGGTTGGTCCACAGCGGCGTTCCGGCCAGGCCAGGGATCGGCGGGATCCGCGGATCGGTGCCGGTGTTCAACACGATCGCGCGGCGGGCTTCGAACTCGCGATCACCGACCGCGACTGTCTTCGGGCCGGTCAGGCGGCCGTGACCGCGAACAAACCGGCCACCTTTGCCCTCGAACCGATCGACGGCGACCTGGTCGTTCCAGTCGTCGGTGGCTTCGTTCCTGATCCGCGCGGCGACCGGCGCCCAGTCGGCCATGACGCGCGAGTCACCGGCGAGCCCCGGAATCCGGCGGCCTTCGGCGAGGGCGTTCCCGGCGCGGATCATCATCTTGCTCGGTACGCAGCCGAAGTACGGGCACTCGCCCCCGACCAGTCGCTGATCGATGCCGATGACGTCGAGGTGCGTTTCCGCCAACCGCTCCGCGAGATCCTCGCCGCCAGGACCCATCCCGATGACGACGACGTCCACCTGCTCCACGAGGCCTCCAAGTGACCCTAAGTCGGTCACCCGATTCTGGTACCTCGCCTCTCGGCGTCGCTAGGTGACGGGCAGGCCTGCGGCCTGCCAGGCCACGAAGCCGCCGTCGAGGTCGGTAGCTCCCGCAATACCGAGGTCGAGCAGGCTCGCGGCCGCGAGGCTCGACGTGTAGCCCTCCGAGCACACGACGATGACGCGTAATGAATAGCTCGCGATCGGCAATCGGTGGTCGCTGCGGGGGTCGAGCCGCCACTCCAGCACGTTGCGCTCGATGACGATCGCGCCTGGTATCTCGCCCTCGGCCTGACGTTGTGCCGCCGGCCTGATGTCGACCAGCACCGCGCCCCCGTTGACTTCGGCGTAAGCCTGCGCCGGCGTGACTCGATGCAAACGCGCGCGCGCTGCCTCAAGAATCTCGGCGATGCCAAGCGCACCGGCGGGTGCGAGTGTCGTGCTCACAGCGTTCGATCTCTCCTTCGACGGGCTCCGGTCGACTGCTATCTGGTTTGGCTATGGGAATAGTAGACATAACTGTGCGCCGGTTGCTACCGTCGTCGGTTATGGCCGTCGCCTTGACCCGTGGAGCACGTCTTCACGCCCGCGTGCATCTGGACCTCGTCCGGCACGCCAGCGCGCTGTGTCGCAGCTGCGCATGTCCCGGCGCGACGCGCTTCGCACTGACAGGCGCAATGCGCTAGGCGAGCGACGTCACAGCTCGCCAGCCCTCGCCGTCCCCCATTTTCTCTTATTAATCCACGTTTTTCGCGCCCCAACGCTGCGACATCGCAGCTGGCGAGTGCGCGCTGGCAACGCATCCATGGAGATCCCGATGACTACCTTGTCCACGTTCGCTCGCACACCCGTCACCCCACAACTGCCGCCCTCGACCTCGACGACGGCGGCGATGCTGCGCTGGGCGGCGAACTTCGCTGCGACAGCGAACCTTCCCGAACTGCTTCCGGTCACTGGCGAGCGCAGCTGGATCCCGCTATCGAACCCGGCTGGATGGGACGCATGGCTGATCGCCTGGCCTGCGGGCTCGGACACCGGATGGCATGACCATCAGGGGGCGGCCGGCGTCTTCTACGTCGCGCGCGGCGTGCTCACCGAGTTCTCACTGGCGGGCGGTCGATCGGCTGCGGTCAGCGGTGGCGAGACCGTTGCGGTGGCCGCGCCCATCGCGCACTGGACCGACGTCCGTACCCGGCGCGTCGATGCTGGTAGAGGTCGCGGCCTTGGTACCAACCACGTGCATCACGTCGTGAACGAATACGACCAGCCTGCGTATTCGGTGCATGCCTACTCACCACGCCTGTACGGGATGACGCGCTACAGCTGGCGCGACGACACACTCGTGCTCGCGGGTCTTGAGGCTGATACCGCGCCCTGACGCGGATCTCGGTTCAGACGTGACCGGGTTCACAGCGGATTTACAGCCTGCGCTTTGAACCCTGGCTTGCTGGCATTCGTCGCTCCAGGTAGAGGCGCACGGGTCCCAACGTTTGAGGGCCGGGTGCCTTCCTACGCTGCCAGGAGGCCCGATGAACCCCGCGCCAACCGACTCCCCCGCTACCGATTCGCCCATGATGGTCTCCCGCAGGACCGTCCTGGTCGCCGGGATCGCGGTTGCGGGAACGGCTGGGCTGGCCGCAGTCGCGGGCTGTTCGGCCAAATCGAGCGCCGCCGCAACGCCCAGCTCGACCGGACCAGAGGTCCTCGCGACCGTGGCGAGCATCCCGGTGGGCAACGCTGTGAGCGCGACTCTGGACGGCAAACCGATCCTGATCTCGCAGCCGACGGCCGGAAACATCGTCGCCTTCACCGCGATCTGCACCCACCAGGGCTGCACGGTCGCGCCGGCGGGCAAGGAATTCCAGTGTCCTTGCCACGGGTCGGTCTACAACGCGGCCACCGGCGCCGTGATCCAGGGACCGGCGCCCAAGCCGCTCGCATCGATCCCGATCAAGGTCGAGGGCGGCAACGTTGTCTCGGCCTGACTGGCCGGAATAGGTACATTTCGCACTGGTTGAGCCCTAGCCATTCCTAGTTCTTCTGGGTGAATGAAGTCCTGAACCTGGACGAAGTCCGGCGTTCGGGTTGTGACCATCTCCAAGCCCGGTTATGGTTCGACGCGGTTAGGCCACGTCCATTCGGGACGTGACCTCACCACCGCCGAACCCGCGTATGCGGGACCGGGGATCCACAGGTTTGCGATCTTGGGGTGAATCGGCCTTCGGGCCGTAGGGCGCACTTCCCGCCCGAATCCGTCAGCTAACCCGGTAGGCGGTCGAGGGAGAAGGGCTCCGCTTTGCCGTTCCGTTTTGCCGTGTCGCTTGGCGTTCTCACTGTGTCGTCGGCCCTGGCGCTGGGGTTGTTACCGGTCTCCAGCGCTTTCGCAGCCGGTTCGACCACCACGACCGTCGCCCAAGCGCAGCAGCAGCTCGACGCCGTTTCCATTCAGGCCGACCAGGCCGTCGAGGCTTACGACGAGGCGTCAGACGCCCTCGCGACCGTGACCGCGGCCGCATCCGCCGCGAAGGCCGCCGCCGGCCAGGAGCAGAGCGTCGTCGACGCCGCCAAGGTCGGTCTCCAGGCACTCGCGGTTGCCCGCTACGAAGGCAGCAGTGCATCTCCCGCTCTCGCGGTGCTTCTCTCGAACGACCCGACGACCTTTATGCGCCAGACCGAGGTGCTCCAGCAGGTCAGCCACTATCAAAGCGCCAGCCTCACCGACGTCGTTAACGCCAACCGGGTCATGGCCGGCCTGCAGGCGAGCGCCGACCAGGCGGTCGCTGCCCAGCAGAGCGCCGTCGCGAAGGTCGCCGCAACCAAGGCCGCGGTTGAGAAGGTCCTCAGCCAGCAGACCGCGCTGCTCACCGCCGCACAGGCGAAGGCCGCGCACGACGCGGCAGTCGCGACTTCCGCGGCTGAGACGGCCGCCATCGAGCGCCAGCGCACCGTGGTGTCGAGGTCGGTCGCTCGACCAGCACTCCTGGTCGGCAAGTCAGTAACACACACCAACGTCGCGGCACCGGCTGCCGCGAAAGCACCGGCTGCAGCGAAAGCGCCCGCCGCGAAAGCACCGGCCGCCGTTGCTCCGGCCGCCTCCGGCAAGGTCGCCAAGATCCTCGCTTTCGCCTACGCCCAGCTGAACAAGCCTTATCGCTTCGGCGGCGCTGGCTCTCATGTCTATGACTGCTCGGGTCTCGTGATGCGGGCGGCCGCCGCGGCGGGAATTTCGCTCGCCCACTCGGCCGCGGCGCAGCAACGGTCAGGACACCGCGTGTCGCTGTCACAGCTGCAGCCGGGTGACTTGGTCTTCTGGGGCAACCCCGCCTACCACGTAGGCATTTACGTCGGTGGCGGCAAGATCCTCGACGCCCCGCACACCGGCACGGTGGTCCAGATCCAGGCGCTCTGGGGCCGACCCAGCAGCGCCACTCGGCTCTAACGGCTCGCGCCTCAAGAGGCTCAGCGGCTTTTAGCCTCAGCGGCTACTTGGCCTCAGCGGCTACTTGGCCTCAGCGGCTTTTTGCCTCAGCGGCTCTGTCTATTTAGCCTCAGCGGCAGGGTTGCCGATAACCCACCGTGGTCCTTCAATACGCCGCCGTCGCGTTTGCGCTTGCTGCCCTGGTTTTGTTCGTCCGGTGGCTGCAGCAGCGCGGAGTCCGCGAGCACGCGCCGTTTCCCGCGATCAGCATCAGCTCCTGCATGGTGCTCGCCGTCGTAGCGACGTTTCCGGTCGTCGACAGGGTCACGCTCGAAAGCCGCCTCAGCCACGCGTCGTCCACCCTGCTGGGCATGCAGGTCGAGGTCGATTGCCAGACGTTGACCGGATCGGCGCTCGACCTGGGGCGGGAACTTGGGTTCGTGAAATGGGGCCCGGACGGCGTTCCTGAGCACAAGACGCTGATCAAGCATCAGCAGTGCAACGACCTGCACAGCTACCTCAATTCGTCGAAGCAGCATCCCAGTGCCGCGCAGATTCTGGCGGTCCATGTGCTCACCCACGAGTCGATGCACATGTCCGGGATCACCTCCGAAGCCATCGCCGAATGCGACGCTATGCAGCACGACACGGCGATGGCGGAGATCATGGGCGCCAAGCCCGCGGCGGCTCACGCGCTGGCCGTGACCTACTGGCTGACGGTGTATCCGGACATGCCCGACGCCTACCGGAGCGACGACTGCCGCGCGGGAGGGGCGCTCGACCTGCACCTGCCCGACGCGCCCTGGGCTGCTAGCCGCTGATTGAAAGTTTGATATTCCAGGGGACAGCGCGCGTTCCGGAACGTAACCTCAAGGCGTGCGCGTGACATTTACTCGGCAGACCGAGTGCCGCTACGGCGTTGATGTGAGTCGCGAGAGCGGCCCGCCCGCCCGGCTGCGGGTAGTCAAGCTCGACGCCGAGTCGCTCCCTCGCGAGATCAAGCACTTTCTGGTGGAGCGGGAGTTCGGCCTGAAGCTGGGGATCTTTGGCCAACTCGCTCTCGGAGGCGATGCCGGTCGGTTCTGGGCCGCACCTGCCGACCGCAACTCGCGACTGGCCCATCTTTCGCACCGCTTGCAGGTCACCGGCCGCGGTGACCTCGGCCGGTCAGTCGCGCTCGTCGCGTGGTGCACGGCCGCGTGGGAGATCGAGACCGGACGTCGATCAGCAGGGCCGAGTGCTCCACAACGGTCGAGCGAGGCGTGGGCCGGTCGCTTCGATGGGCCGTGGCCGCTGATGGACGTCGCGGCGGTGCCGTGCGAACGGGTCGCTTCCGCCGTCCAATGCCTGTCCGCGACCGCCGTCGCCTGGAACGAGCTGGATCTCGGGCAACGAGTTTCTTTCGAGTGGCCACAGGCCCTGACGCTGACCGCGCGCCGCTCCGCCTGAGCGCCGACCGCATCGGTGGGTCGGATGGGCACGGATGCCCGCTTCTCGCCGTCCCGGGGGATGATGGGGGGTCACTCGCTTACGGAGCAGGAGGTCGACGTGACGCAGCTTTCCCAGTCGGGCTCGCCGCTCGATGTGTCCGACTACGGCGAGGACCTGGCCGAGGCGCTCGGCAACGCGGTCACCGAACATCACGCGGACGC
Source organism: uncultured Actinomycetes bacterium (assembly GCA_963737705.1). Lineage (GTDB taxonomy): Bacteria > Actinomycetota > Actinomycetes > Acidothermales > Acidothermaceae > PALSA-607. The sequence goes on along the minus strand of CAVTTP010000006.1, from coordinate 375,472 downwards.
CGACCCCGACCTGCCGGCGGATCGCTTCATCGACCGTGAGGCGAGCTGGCTCGACTTCAACTCTCGCGTGCTAGAGCTGGCGCTGCGTGACGACGTGCCGCTGCTCGAGCGGGTCAAGTTCCTGGCGATTTTCGCGACCGGGCTCGACGAGTTCTTCATGGTGCGGGTCGCCGGTTTGAAGCGGCGCATCGCGACCGGCATCGCGGTAACCGCGCCGAGCGGCCTCTCCGCGCGCGACCAACTTGAGCTCGTGTCGACGCGCGCACATGCACTGGCGACTGATCACGCACGCGCCTTTTTCGATGACATCAAGCCAGCGCTCGCCGAGCGCGGCATCCAACTGCTGCGTTGGGACGATCTCGACGAGGCTGACCACACGCAGCTGCGCACCTTCTTCAGCGAGAGTGTGTATCCAGTACTCACGCCGCTGGCCGTCGATCCTGCGCACCCGTTCCCTTACATCTCTGGCTTGTCGCTGAACCTCGCAGTCGTCGTCCGCGATCCGCGTACTGGTGAAGAGCGATTCGCCCGTGTGAAGGTTCCCGAAATCCTGCCGCGATTCCTTCCGCTCGGCGGCGGCCGCTTCGTCACGATCGAAGAGGTCATCGCTGCGCATCTGCAAGTGATGTTCCACGGCATGGAGGTGCTCGAGAGCCACCGCTTCCGGGTGACGCGCAACCAGGACCTCGAAGTCGACGAGGACGACGTCGACAACTTGTTGCAGGCACTCGAACGCGAACTGTTGCGACGCAGGTTCGGGCCACCTGTTCGCCTCGAAGTTGAGGAGACGACAAGTCCGCGCGTGCTCGACTTGTTGATCCGCGAACTCGGTGTGAATGAGACTGAGGTGTATCGGCTGCCGGCACCACTCGACCTGTCGGGCTTGTGGAGCATTTCTGATTTGCAACGGCCTGAACTGAAGTACGAGCAGTTCGTGCCGGCGACGCATCCGAGGTTGGTCAACGCTGACGGTGACGGCGTGCGCGATATTTTTGCGGCGCTCCGGTCCGGTGACATTCTCGTGCACCACCCGTACGACTCGTTCGCGACGAGTGTGCAGGCGTTTATCGAGCAGGCCGCCGCCGATGTCGATGTACTGGCAATCAAGCAGACGCTGTACCGCACGAGTGGTGACTCACCGATCGTCGATGCGCTCGTCGATGCTGCGCGCGCAGGCAAGCAGGTGCTGGTGCTTGTCGAGATCAAGGCGCGCTTTGACGAAGAAGCAAACATTCGCTGGGCGCGCAAACTCGAGCAAGCCGGTTGCCATGTCGTCTACGGTCTCGTCGGCCTGAAGACACACTGCAAACTCTGTCTCGTCGTACGTCGTGAACCCGACGGATCGTTGCGCCGCTATGCACATCTGGGCACCGGCAATTACAACCCGAAGACCGCGCGCATGTACGAGGACGTCGGCTTGCTAACCGCCGACCCTGCAATCGGCGGCGACGTGGCGGACTTGTTCAATCACCTGTCGGGATACACCAGACCCGATCCGTACAAGACGCTGCTCGTTGCGCCCGACACCGTGCGCACGGGATTGACGGCGATGATTCGCCGCGAGGCCGACAACGCGATCGCCGGGCTGCCCAGCGGCATCATGATGAAGGTCAACAGCCTGGTCGACGAGGAGTTGATCGACGAGCTCTATGCCGCATCACGGGCAGGTGTCTCGATCGATCTGATCGTGCGAGGCATGTGCGCATTGCGCCCTGGCGTGCCGGGCTTGTCCGAGACCATTCGAGTGCGAAGCATTCTCGGCCGGTTCCTCGAGCACGCGCGCATCATGCGCTTCCGTGGTGGTGGCGACGACGAGTACTGGATCGGGAGCGCCGACTTGATGCACCGCAACCTCGACCGCCGGGTCGAGACGCTCGTTCGGGTCGTTGATCCCGAGGGTCGCCGCATCCTGGACGACGTCCTCGACCGCTCGATGTCTCCGGAGATCGCAGCCTGGGATTTGGGGCCGGACGGGACCTTCGCAGCGACGAAGGGCGCCGACCTGCAAGGTGAGTTCGTGCGGAGTCATCGCGCGTCGCAAAGTCACGAAGGACCGGTCGTCGGCTGATGCGGCCGCTTGCGTAGACTTGGCGCGTGGCAAGGGACGTGAGCCCCAGGACTGTTCGGGAGACCGAGGCCAAGTTCCGGGTGAATCCGACCTTCGAACTGCCGACCATCGTGGGTGTTGTCCCCGAGGTTGTCGCCATTGATGATCCGACGCATATCTCGATGCATGCCGTCTACTACGACACTCCTGACCTTCGGCTCGCTCGCGAAGGCGTGACGCTGCGCCGTCGCTCCGGCGGGTCAGATGCCGGCTGGCACCTGAAGCTGCCCGTTCTTTCGCACACGGTTCCCGACGGCACCGGGGTCCGCGACGAACTCCAGCTGCCGGATTCGGCGGCTATCCCGGAAGAACTCACCAAGCTCGTCACTGTCTGGGCGCGCACGGCATCGCTCGGGCCGGTGGCCACCCTTGCCAGTGAGCGCACCAAGCTTGTCTTGCGTAGCGCCGACGGTGCTGCTCTTGCTGAACTCGTCGACGACACCGTGTCGGTCGAGGGAGGAAGTCACAACCAAGCACAGTTCCGTGAACTCGAGGTCGAAGACACCGGCGGTGGTGAGCCGATCGTCGCCGCTGTGGCCGCCGTGTTGCGCGAAGCCGGGGCGGTTGGTGGTGAGTTCGTGCCGAAGGTCGTGCGTGCGCTCGGGCCACAGGCGACGACGCCGGCCGACCCCCCGCCTCCGCTGCCCGTCGATGCCCGCGATCCGGTCAGCGATCTGGTCGCAGCGACGCTGCGCGGCTACACCCGCATTCTCATGGGCTACGACGTCGCGGTTCGGCGCGGTCTCGACGACGGCGTGCATCAAATGCGCGTCGCTACCCGCCGCCTGCGCAGTGCCTTGCGCAGTTTCGAAACGCTCCTCGACAAGGAGTGGGCCGACGAGTTGGCTCGCGAGTTGCACTGGCTCGCGGGAGTGCTCGGCACTGCGCGCGACAGCGAAGTGCTTCGAACCCGGTTGCTGCTCTCTGTACGGACGTTGCCGGAAGAAGCAAGGCCGGACGCCGTCGGTGTGAAGCTCGCGGACATCTGCGACAAGCAGTGCAAGCTCGCATTCGACGAAGCGTTGGCCGCACTAGCGAGTGAACGCTACATCGCGCTCGTCGAGCGGCTGGTCGACGGTGCCACTTACCCGCGCACAACCGACGCCGCGCGCCGTCCGTCTTCCGTCGTGTTACCGCCGGCGATCAAGGCCAGTTGGGCCACGATGCGGCGCCGTGCGAATCCCGTGACGCGTCGGCGTCACGACACTGCGCCAGCCACCGAATACCACCAGGTGCGTATCGCCGCGAAGCACGTGCGCTACCTGTGTGAAGCGTCGGCGATCGCATTGGGACCGAAGGCGCGCAAGCTCGCCAGGCAGGCGGAGCGTGTGCAAGAAGTTCTAGGCGAGCACCAGGACGCCGTGGTCGCAGCTGAGTTTTTGTCTGAGGTCGCTTCGTTGCCACGTATCGGTTCGCTCGGCTTCGGTCTTGGGTTGTTGTTCGCGCGCGAAGAAGCGCGGGCGGCCGCGGCGCGGGTCGAGTTCGGTGAGATTTGGCCGGACGTCGTGCGGGCGAAGCGCCGTCGTTGGCTCTCCAGCTGATGGGCGTCTCTCACTGATGGCGGACCCGACGTTCGTTGAGGCTGCTGGCGGTGTGCTCTGGCGGCCAGCCTCTGGTGGTCTCGGCGTTGAGGTCGCGCTCGTGCACCGACCGAAGTACGACGACTGGTCAGTCCCCAAAGGCAAGTTGCTCGCCGATGAGCATCCACTCGTCGGTGCGCTACGTGAGGTCGTCGAAGAGACCGGTTACACCGGCCCACCTGGTCGCCTGCTCGGCGAAAGCCGATACATGAAGGACGGCTCGCCGAAACGGGTGCGCTACTGGTCGATCGAGGCGACCGAAGGCGAGTTCGTCACCAACGCCGAAGTCGACCAGGTGATGTGGTTGCCGCCGCGCGAAGCGGCCGTGCACCTCAACCCTGATCGTGATCAGCGCATCGTGCTGGAGTTCGCGCGCGACGTTCGAGTCACGACTGCGTGCGTCGTCGTACGACACGGCAGCGCGGGTGAACGCTCGTCGTTCGACGGTGACGATCGCGAGCGGCCACTTGATGATCTCGGCCACCGGCAGGCGCTCGCGCTGATCCCGGTGCTCGCCGCCTTGCAGGTCGAACGCGTGCTGTCGGCCGACGTGTTGCGATGCCTCGACACAGTTGGGCCTTACGCAGCGCAGCGCCGGCTGTCGGTGCAAAGCGAACCGCTGCTATCTGAATCTGGTTACGCGGGCGCACCTGACGCGGCAGCTGAGCGGCTCGTCGCTTTGCTCGCTGCCGATGCGACGCCTACTGCTGTCTGTAGCCAAGGCAAGGTCATTCCGTCGTTGCTGCAGCGCGTGTGCGTGGAGTTGAAGGCGCCGACTCCGTGGGACGGCTCGGTGCCGAAGGGCGGCTTCGTGGTCCTGAACATGGCTGCGAACGCGGACACAAACACGATCGTGTCGGTCGACAAGTACCGCCCGATCGCCTGACGGTCGTCCCGTTCGGCGATCCGTTAGTACTGGCGGATCGTTGAGGTTGGGGCCATCACGATGATCGGTGCGCGGCCTGGGTCGAGCCAGCGCAGGATCTTCAGCAGGTTCGCCTGGGCGACTGATACGCAACCTGCGGTGCCGCCGCCGGTAGTAACGTGCAGGAAGATCGCGCTGCCTTTGCCAGGCACAACCGGGTTGGTGTTGTACGCGATGTCGACGGCGTACGCGTACGCCGTTCCGTAGCTTGCCTTGTTGGCGAGGTCTTCACCTTCGCTCAGTGCCACGTCTTCTCGCCAGGTGTTGTAGTACGGCGACGAGGTGTCATCGACCCACACCGACTTCGCATCTGCCACCCGGTAAGGGAACTTCACGCCCGGGTTCGGTTGCTGGCCGAACATTGTGCCGAAGCCGAACTTGCCAGCCGGGGTCTTCAGGTCTCCCTCGTGCTTGTCCGCGGAGAAGCCATCACGGCCGATATTCGCTGCCATTGCTGGGAAAACCGCACGCCAGGCGCCGGCGTCCTTCTCGAATGTCTGCAGCGTCGCGACGTCGGTCGACCAGTTAGCGGACGTCACGATGACGACCTGCTGTGCGTTGCCGACATCCTTCAGCTGCTGAACGAGTAACGGCGCGGGTGCGGCTGGCTGGGTGGGCGTCGGCGTGGTGGGCGTCGGCTGGGTGGGCTTCGTCGGAGTGGGCTTCGCGGTTGGAGTCGCTGTCGCGGTTCGCGTGGGTGTCGGGGCGACGAGCGGTGACGGCACGGACGCCGGTGAGCTCGCGATCGGTGCACTCGCAGCGGCGCTATCCGCGGGGCTCACGGGTGCCGAGCTGGCCGGAGTCGACCCGACGCCGCCCGAGCTCGCCGAACCGAGACCGGATGCGCTCGTGGCCGCCGCTGGCGAACCGACCGCGGACGTCGAGCCGGCCGATGAGGCATGACTGCTCGTGCACGCGGCCAGTGCTGAGGCGCAGAGAACCGCGACCGTCCAGCGAGCGGGCATCCTGCTGGCCAGCGTCCGGAGGGTCGTCCGATCGCGGCTGGCCATGAACCCAGGCTAACCCGGCCGCGACCCACGCCGTTCCGCCGTCCCATCCCGCGCCCGCGCGCCCGCCTCGCGCGCCGGCCTAGGCTTCGGCGACTTCGGGGATGGCGTCCTCGTGCTCCGGGGCCGACGCGCGCCGGGCTCGGTTGCGTGAGGTGGCCAGGAAGCACCCGAGCAAGATCAGCGGGAATCCGATCGCGATGCCAACGGTGAACGGCTCATTGAGCAGCAAGACGCCGAGCAACAGCGCGATCGCCGGGTTGACGTAGGTGATCACTGTCGCCCGCGCCGGGCCCACTTCGGCGATCAGTGCGAAGAACACCATGAACGCCAGCGCCGTGCAGATGAGTGCGAGACCGAGGATCGACCCGAGCACTTTGGCGTCCATGTGCTTCGGCCACTGAGTTGCAGCGACCGGTGCGTACCCGATCGCTGTCAAGGCCGAGCGATGCAGCGACCACGCCGAGCGTCGGCAGATCTTGCAGTTTGCGAGAGATCAGCATCGGGCCGGTTGCGTAGCCGATCGCAGTGAAGGCGATCGCGACAACAGCCCAGATGTCACTGCCACTTACGTCGACGCCGACGAGTACCGCCACGCCGCCAAGCCCGACCAGCAGGCCCACGATGCGGCGAGCATCAGGACGGTCATCGTGCCCGCCACCTGCGCTGCCGACGATGAACGCGGCGATCGCACCGATCAGCGGAACGGACGCGACCAACAGGCCGGCCAGCGAACTCGAGAGGCGTTGCTCCGCGCTCGACAAAAGGAACCACGGGCCGGCGATCTCGATCACGGTGTACAGCAGCAGGATTCGCCACTTCGCCAGCAACGGTCGCAGCATGCCGCGCTTGGCGGCGAGTGGGACGAGCAAGATCGCGGCGATGCCGGTGCGGGCGAACACCAGCGTGCCTGGCGTGAGGTCGCGCAGCGAGACCTTGATGAGCAGGTAGGGGATGCCCCAAATCACCGCCATGGCGCTGAAGAGCAGCCAGCCGCGCTTCGACATACCGCTCCCTCGTCGCCTGCAGCACTATCGCCCGCAGAACTCCCGCAGGGCTCAACCTTCTCACGAATAGGCGACAGTATTCTCGCGGGTTTCGGCTGCAGCGTAAGGAGAATCCGCGTTTGTGAAGGCGCTACTGAACGCCACCGTTCAGCAATAACAGCGCGTGAGCGTCAGTACGGGCATCAGTAGGGACAGTGCCGGCACCCGTTGCCGCAGCAGAAGCCTCGACGTTCCAGAAAGTCGGCTGTGAAAACGAAAAAGCCAGTCACCGGATCGAGGTAGCCGTCCTCGCCGTCCGCCATTGCTTTGGCATGGACGGCGGCGATGCGCGGGTCGTCAGCAGCGTCGGACACACCCTTCGATGCTAGGCGACTACGTGACGCGCAGAACCTCTTCGTAGGTGGTCTCGCCGCGCTTGGCCTTCGCGATGCCGGCCTGACGCATCGTGACCATCGCCATCGCCACGGCGACCTTGTTGACTGCGCTCTCGGTCGGGGTGGTCAGGAGCACATCGCGCACGTCTGCGGTCACCGGCAGCACCTCGAAGATGCCTACCCGCCCGCGGTAGCCGGAGTCATTGCACTCCATGCAGCCCGCGCCGCGCATCGGCTTGGCGCCGCGCAGATCGGTAGCAGTGAGCCGCAGCCTGCTCAGCAAGTCGGCCGACGGCTTGTACGGCTCCGCGCACGCTGCGCATGGTCGCCGCACCAATCGTTGCCCGACGACGAGTGCGAGTGACGACGCGACGAGGTAGGGCTCGACGCCCATCTCGACGAGGCGAGTGACGGCCGCGCACGCGTTGTTTGTGTGCAGGGTCGAGAGCACAAGGTGTCCGGTCAGTGAGGCCTCAAGGGCAAGCAGCGCGGTCTCGCCGTCGCGGACCTCTCCGACCAAGATGACGTCGGGGTCCTGACGCAACATCGAGCGCAACCCGCGAGCGAACGTCATGCCCGCGCGTTCGTTGATCTGTACCTGGGTGATGCCGGGCAACTGGATCTCGACCGGATCCTCGAGTGTGATGACGTTCTTCTCGCGTGTCGCGACCTCAGCAAGCAGCGAGTACAGCGTGTTCGTCTTGCCAGAACCGGTCGGGCCGGTGATCAGCACCAGACCTTGCGATGCTGTCGCAGCTGACACGAGAGCTTGGAGTTGAGCAGGCTCCATTCCGAGCCGGTCGAGCGGCGTGATGCGGTCGGCATCGGGCAGCAGTCGGATAACGACCTTTTCCCCATTGACCGACGGCAATGTGCTGACGCGCGCGTCGACAGCGACACCGTTCGCGGTGATCTTCATCCGCCCGTCTTGGGGCAGGCGACGTTGCGCGATGTCCATGCCTGCAACGATTTTCAGCCGACTGACAAGTGCTGGCGCCGAACTCTTCGGCATCCGAGTCACGTCGCGCAGCACTCCGTCAATGCGGTGCCGAATCCAGATTCCGTCGGCTTGTTGCTCGACGTGAATGTCGCTCGCGCCGATGCGCACCGCGTCGGAGAGGAGTTGGTTGACGAGCTTCACGGTTGGCGCTTGGTCGGCGACCTGAACCAGCACAGCTTCGTCGGTGATGTCGTCGAAGTCGTCGTCATCGACGGAGTTCGACATCGAGATCGGGTCTTCGCCCATCGACCAGACGCGTGCGATCTGCTCCTGGATCATCGAGGCGGTAGCAACGACGAGTGTGAGCGTCTGCGCGCCGGTGTACGCCCGCACATCGTCGAGGGCGACCACGTTGGTCGGGTCAGCAGTCGCGATGCGCAACCCGTCGGTCGTACGCCCAAGTACCAGCACCTGGTCGCGCTCCGCAACAGGACGCGGCAACAACCTGGCGACGTCTAGAGAGATGGCGAGATCTGCCTGCTCGAGAAGGTCGAGCGAGAGTAGTTCGGCAAGTGCCTCGGCCACCTGACGCTCCGTGACGAACCCGAGGTCGACGACCAGCTTGCCGAGGCGCTTGCGCTGCTTGCCGACCAATGTCTCCTGGGTCGCAAGCGCGGCGGTGAGCTGCTCAGGCGTGACGAGGCCGCGTTCGACCAGGACGTCTCCAAGTCGGCGACGCTGGTGCACACTCGGGGCATCGTGGGTGGGCGGCGGATCGCTCGCTGGCAACGACCCGTGCGCCGGCAACGACCCGTGGGCCGGCAAGGATCCGTGCGCCGGCAGGGACCCCTGCGCGGCGGGCACCTCGTGCGAGGTCAAGATTGTCCCGGAATTCACATCGACCCTTTCGGCCAGCGAGGACCGCAGCTGAGAGTTCCGGAATGTCCCACTTAGATCAGGTCGTTTGACTGCGGTAGAAGCGGCCCTGACCTGGGCTTTTGAGGCTGGACGACGAGGGGCTAGGAGGCCAGATGAGTGTGATCGCGGTAACCGGATCGACTGGGGCGGTGGGCGGTGCCGTTGCCCGTGGTCTAGCGGCCGCCGGGCAACCCATCCGCCTGGTCGTTCGTGACGCTTCTCGAGCGCCACAGTTACCGGGTTCGGAGGTAGCGACTGCCACTTACAGCGACGGAGCGGCGATGCGAGCCGCACTGGTCGACGTCCACACCCTCTTTCTCGTTTCTGCGTCCGAAGATGCCAATCGCGTAGGGCTACACAAGAGCGCCGTTGACGCAGCGGTGGCGGCCGGTGTTGAGCGGATCGTGTACACCTCGTTCTACCGGGCGGCGGAGGACGCGACCTTCACGTTCGCCCGCGACCACTGGCAGACCGAGCAGCTCATTCGCGGCAGCGGACTCAGGTTCGTATTCCTGCGCGACAACCTGTACATGGACTCGCTGGTCGACCGCTTCATCACCCCCGAAGGCGTGATCGCCGGACCGGCCGCCGACGGTCTTATCGCCGCTGTCGCGCGCGACGATGTCGCCGATGTCGCCGTCACTGTGCTACTCGACCCATCGGCGCATGACGGCGAAACCTACGACCTCACGGGTCCGCAAGACATCTCTCTCGGCGAGGTAGCGGCCGCCGTTTCAGCAGCGTCGGGACGACCGGTTCGCTATCACGCCGAGACGATGGAGGAGGCCTACGCGTCGCGGGCGCACTACGGCGCGCCGCGTTTCGAGGTCGACGGCTGGGTGTCGGGTTACGTCGCGATCGCGAACGGTGAGCTCGAGGGCGTGACCGACGACGTGCCGCGGCTCACGGGTCATCCGGCTACCGGGTTGGCCGACTTCCTGCGTGTGCACCCGGAGTCATACGCCCACTTGCTGGCCTCGCCCGCGAAATGAGTGACGGTATTTAACCCTGGAGGTGAAGTTCGGTCACCGATTTGCGCCGCCGCCGCCGTTGGTTAGTTGCGGAGCGGCGACTTCAGGTAGCCAAGGGTCTGCACGTGGCCGTCGGCCGCGAATCCCCAGTTCAGTAGCGACGTGACCTCAGGCCAGAAGTTCGGGACGTCGCGCATGACTGCGACGATGATCGTGTGGCCATTGCGCGTCGCGGCTCCGACGTAACTCGCATCCGCCGCGATCGTGTAGCCGTTCTTGCCGCCCAACATTCCGGGATAGCTGTTGAGTAGTCGGTCGTGCGTGTAGATCGTGTACGACTTGCCGTGCGCCAGCGGGAAGGAGGCACTGCGCAACGCGATGTAGTAACGGAAGCGCGAGCTCGCAAGCCCATCGCGGAACATCATCGCAAGGTCATATGCGGACGACGTTTGGCCGGGCGCGTCGAGCCCGTTGGTCGTGTGCGCGACAGTGTCGCGGGCCTGCAGGTGAGTTGCCATCGCGTTCATGTCGGAGATGGCTTTCGGGAGTCCACCAAGCCCGGCACCGATCGTCATGGCCGCGTCGTTGCCTGACATGACCATCATCGCGGTGAACAGCTGCTTGGCGGTGTAGGTCTGGCCAGGGTTGATGCCGACCTTCGTGCCGTCGACACCGGCGGCCGCGTAGGTGCCTTGGATCGTGTCGGATCCGGCCAGCTGCGGAAGTGCAGTCAGCGCAGTCAGCACCTTGAGCGTGCTGGCTGGAGCGAGGCGGCCGTGCATGTCGCGAGCGGCGAGAATGCGCCCTGTTGTTGCATCGGCGACGACGTATGCAGTGGCAGTCGTGCGCGGCAGTGGCGGCACGTAGGTGGCGGCCTGCGCAGAAACCTGCGGCGCCAGCACGCCGACGCTGACGACCAGAGAGGTCGCCGCGAGCAAGGATGCGCGTGCCATGACGCGCCGGGGAAGTGAACGCATGACCTGAAAGACGCTAATCGCTGCTCGGTTAAATGTCCGGCAAGGGGGCTGCGTCGGCGTGGTGCCCGCCGTCTGTGGCGTTATGTCAGGGCAGCTGCGGCCGGACGGCGGGTGCGTGAGTCGGGTCGCCACGCAAAGGTCAGCAGGTAGCTGAGCGTCGCCACGCCGATGATCGCGAAGCTCGGTGGCGTGCGAGGCACGAAGTAGCTGATCAGTAGGCCCGCCCACGTGGAGAAGACGGCGATCCCTGCTGCCAACGCCAGGCCGACGAGCGGGCGCGTCGTCAGGCGATGAGCAGCGCCCGCTGGCGCAGACACGAGCCCGAGCAACAGCAACGCGCCCACTGCCTGCGCGGCCTCGGCGCAAGTCACGCCAACGACGATCAAGAATCCCGCGCCGAGCAGTCGCACCGGCACCCCACGCGCAATAGCGACTGCTTCGTCGATGCTGGCGAACAGTAGTGGCCGCGCCATGAGCGCCATCGCGATGCACACGCCGAGGCAGCTGAAGACCGACACCACCGCCTGAGTAGCGGAGATACCGAAGATCGAGCCGAACAGATAGGTGGCGCCTGCGCGTCCGTTTCCGCTGCTGTGATGTTCGGTGTACAGGCGTTGGAACAACGCGCCGAGGCCAAGAACCCACGCGAACGTCGAGCCGATCACGACGTCGTCGGCTCGCGCGCGCCGTCCGAGAACGGCGAACCCACCGGCAACGGCAACGGTCGCGGCGAACAACCCCACCAACGGATTGAACGCGAACGCAAGACCGCTCATGGCTCCGGTGTAAGTGACATGACCGAGCGCATCGGTGGTGAACACCTGCGAACGCAACACCAAGAAGTAGCCAATGAGACCGGCCGCGATCGCAATCGCGGTGCCCGCCAACGCCGCATGCTGCATGTACGGCGCCATCACGCCCTCACTCGCACGCGATGGGCCGCAATGAACGCGACGAATGCAAATGTCGTGATGCAGAATCCGCTGGGGTAGGACGTGTAGTAGGCCATCGTCAAGCCCGCCCACGTCGCGACAACACCGATCAGTACAGCGAGCACGATGCCTGCGACCGGTCGCGCAGTCACGCGCTGGGCGACTGCGGCCGGCATGACGAGCAAGGCGAATACGAGGAGCGCACCGGTGATCTGACTCGCCTCGGCAGCCGCAGCGCCGAGCAGGAGTAAGAACACAACACCCAAGAGGCGGACGCCGACACCGCGCGCGTCAGCGACATCGGTGTCGATCGATGCGAAGAACAGCCTGCGGCCGATGACTGCGAGTACTGCAAGCACAATTACGGCGACGGCTGCGAGCGTGACCACCTGGTCGTCGGTGATGCCGAACGTGAAGCCGAACAGCTGATTGTTGAGTCCACTCAGCAAGCCGTTGTACAACGTGGCGAACAAATAACCAGACGCCAGCACGAACGCCTGAACGGTGCCGACGACGGCCGACTCGGCACTGAAGCCGCGGCCGCGAGAAGGCCGCGACGCGATCGCGATGACGAAGGCAGCTGCGAGGCAGAATGCGAAGTACCCGATGGTCGCACTGATGCCGATCAGCGTCGCTGCGGCCGCGCCCGGAAAGGCAGCGACCGACAACGTGTGACCTGCGAATGTCTGCTTGCGCAGCACCATGTACCAACCGACGATCGCGCCCAGGATCGCGACGATCGTGCCGGCGCGAAACGCGTTGACCATGAACGGATAAGCGAACATGTCTCTGACGTCGCCGGCCAGATTCCATGACCACGACACATTGCCATTGGCGGCCGCAACCACGGATGCAACGCGGGGCATCAGTGCGGCTGCCCGGTATGGCGATCGGCGTGGTGCGCAGGCGCCTCCGGTTGCCCCACGACAACCAGCCGACCGTCGGAGGTGTGCAGCACCTCGATGGCCGTCTTGTAGAGCGCTGACAATGTCGGTGAGGTGATGACCTCGGCCGGCGTTCCGCAGACTGCGCCGCCGTCGGCGAGGTAAATCACCTGGTCGAGGTAGGGGAGGATGGGATTCACGTCGTGCGCGACCATCAGCACGGTCACGCCGCTGTCGACGCACACTCGCCGAATCAGCTCCGCGATCGCGCTCTGGTTCGGCAGGTCGAGACTGTCGAGTGGCTCGTCGAGGATCAGCAGTCGAGGGTCGCGCACGAGGGCTTGCGCGATCAGCAACCGCTGCTGTTCACCACCGGAGAGCTCGCCGATCGGACGCATCGCGTACGACGCTGCGTCCACTCGTTCGATGACCTCGCGCACCCGACGTCCCGCTTCACGGTTCTTCGCACTCCATGGCCATGGCAGGCCGAAGCGGTCACCGTCGAGCCCGAGGCGGACGATGTCGATGCCGCGCACCCGCAGCGACGAGTCGAAGCTGCGTCGCTGGGGGAGGTAGCCGATGTCGCGATTGGCCATGCCGGCGGGCTGACCGAACACGAACGCCTCGCCAGCGGCTAGCGGGATCACGCCGAGCGCGGCTTTGATCAGCGTTGATTTCCCGACCCCGTTCGGCCCGAGAATCGCGACGAACTGGCCGGCCGGTACGTCGACGTTGACGTCATGCCAGAGCACTCGGTCGCCGACGCGAACTGCGGCATCGCGGAACGACACTGCAGGTTCTGCGCTCGCTGCGATCGTCACGAGCCGGCCCCCTTTGCGGACTTGAGCGCCGCCTGTAGCGCAGTGAGTTGCGCGACCTGCCAATCCTCGAACGTCGCGCTTGCGGGCGACAGCGTTTCGGTGATCGTGGTCACCGGAATCCCGGCCGCTTTTGCTTCGTCAACTTGTGCCTGGACGTCGGGAGTCGCGTTCTGCGAGTTGTAGACGTAGACCTTGATGGCGTGCGTCTTGATCTGCTTGTCGATCGTCTGCTTGTCGGCCGACGTTGGATCGGTGCCTTCGCTGATAGCCCGCAGGAACGTGGGTGGGGTTATCAGGTTCAGACCGAGTGCGGGGGCCATCATCGCGAAGATGCTCTCCGACGCTCCGACCGGAGTGCCCGCGTAGGTCGTCTTGATCTGGTTGATCAGGCTGGTGTACTGAGCGAGGCCCTTGGTCTCGAACTTCTCTTGTTGGGTAGCAAAGTACGCGGTGTCGTCGGGGAACACGGCGTCGTAGGCAGCGGTGATCGCGGTGATGACGGTGTGCACGTCAGTTGGGTTGTACCAGCGATGTGGATTGCCGCCGTCCGCTACGCCGACCAGAGTCCCGACGTTGATCACGTGCTGAGCCGACTGGTCGCCGTCGGCGGCGAGCAGTTTGCTCACCCACGGGTCGTAGCCGATGCCGTTCTCGATAACCACCGAGGCACCGGAGATGTCACGGGCGTCGGCTGCGGTCGGGTCGTAATCGTGCGGGTCTGTGTCGGGGTTTGTGATGACGCTGTAGACATCGACCTTGTCTCCCCCGAGTTGGCTTGCGATTGAGCCCCAGAAGTTCTCGGCCGCGACCACGTGCATCGGGAGGCCCGCTGCATTCTGAACTGCGGAGTGGTTCGTTGCGCAGCCTGTGGCGGCGGCGAGAGCTACGGCTGTCAACAGCGTCCACGATTTGGCGCAGTTGACCGCGGTCCGCACAGCCGCGCTCGTGCGGCGGCACACCGGCGTCCCGTTGGAGAACCGCACTGTGTCCACCCCCGTTGCTGCACGTCTCGCTTATCCGAAACCGTTGCAGGTACACTATCGGGAATGGTTACCGTTTCCAAGTGGCGCTCGTGGCCGTGCACGCGTCGGCTAGATTTGGTGGCGCGATGACGACGACAACTAGCGGCCGATCGACCCGCCAGAAGCGCGCGCTCGCCGTGGTCATTGACGAAGCGCAGGAGTTCCGCAGTGCGCAGGAACTGCACGAGGCGCTACGCGGGCGCGGCGAACACGTCGGACTGACGACCGTCTACAACCAGTTGCGGGTACTCGCCGACGCCGGCCTCGTCGACACGATGCGCTCGCCCGAGGGCGAGATCCTCTACCGCAGGTGTGGCAGCGCCGGCCACCACCACCACCTGTTGTGCCGGGTATGCGGCCGGACCGTCGAGGTCGCGGGTACCGCCGTCGAGCGCTGGGCCGAGAAGGTCGCCGCCGAAGCCGGCTTCGTCGACGTTTCCCACACAATCGAAGTCGTGGGGACCTGCCCGACCTGCGCTCTGCTGGTCTAACTGCTGGTCTAACCGCCGTTCTAGCCGTTGTCGTTCTGAGCTCGCGCCGAATCGCCTGCGCTCAGGTCTTTGTCGGCAGCCGAGGATCCGGCGTCGATGCCGGCAAGATCCTTGGTGATCGCGGCGAGAGAGCTGGCGTTAGCTGCGGCCGCCGCTTGATTGGCCGATGGGGCAGTGGTCGGAGCTGCTGCAGCCGTCGTGCTGGCAACGGCCGCCGGCGCAACAGGTGCTGCCGAGGTCGCCGCTGCTGGCGTTGCCGGTGCTGCCGACGAAACCGGAGCTGACACCGGAGCTGTCGACGAGGCCGGCGCTGCCGAGGAGACCGGAGCCGCGGTTGGCGTGGTGTTCTGCGCCGCGGGGGTGCCGCTGGTGTGGTGTCCCGTACAGCCGGTGGCCAGCGTCACGACGAGCGTGACGCCGGCAACCAGCGTGAGGGAGGATCTGCGAATCACTTCAGCGCCTTCACGACATTGGCGACGTCGCTGCGGGCGGTCTTGATGTCGTCGCGCGAGATGCCGAGCGATGCGCGGGCAGGTGCGAGCAGTGCGTGGTTGGCGTCGTACTGCGCGGGCGTGTAGGCGAGCACGGTCGCCGAGAGGCCGTTCGTCTCGGTGCCGATCGCGGTGATCTGCGTGGCGAGATCAGCCATCCATGCCTGCACCTGCGGGGTGTTCTTGCCTGAGTCGACACCGGCCAGCAACGCGGCGAGCTTGGTCTGCGCGTCAGTCAGCTTCGGCAACACGGTGACGGTCATGTCGTCGGCTGCTGCTGCGAAACGAACCTGCGGCAGTGCGAGGGCGTAGACGCGGTAGCTGGTGAAGATCGTCGCGTAATCGGACGCCGCCTGCTTGGCCGTGGTGTCGCCGGCGATCGTCACACCGAGCGCGGTCAGACCGGTGACGTCACCGTTCAGGGTGGCGAGCAAGGTGGTCTTGTCTGCTGGGGTGATGACGGAGTTGTTGTTGACGTCGTTGATCGAGACGCTCAACGACGCGAGGCGCTTGGCGATTGCGGCGGCAGCTGCTGCCTGGATGGCCGCGAGACTCTTGCCGTGCGGTGTGGCCGGCGTCGCTGTCGGGCTGGCGCTCGAGACAGCGGGCGAGCCGGTGTCGGCGAGGGCGGTGCCCGTCAGGCCGATCAGGACAACGGCGGCGGTGCCGAGGCCCGCGGTCGCCTTGGTGATGCGGTTCATGGTGTGCTCCTTGGACTGAAATGCTCACCCGAGGCTCGGGCAGCTGGTTTTTGTGTCACCTCCTTTGTCGGTCCTGGACGTCAACTGAAGGGTCGGCACCATGTTCGGGATGTGTAAGCCCGTCGGGCACGCCAAAATCGCCGCGTGCAGGCCACCATCCCCCGATGATCATGGCCAAATGGGGCACTGCGAGCGCCCCAAGGCCCCCATTTCCCCATGATCATCGCGCAGGGGTGGGGTCTTCCGGGGGCCGCGGGCGTTCCGCCGAGTGGCTAGAAGGCGCTCATGATGTGGGTGAACTGCCACGGCTTCTGCGCGATGCCGGAGCAGGTGTCGCCTCCAGCGGTGCCGAGGGTGCACGCCGCCGACGGGTCAGGGTCGGCCGTCTTGTCGCGGTTCAGCGCCCAGAACGACAGTTCGGCGATGTGGTGACTGCGCGCCCAGGCGGTGACGGTCTTCGCGTCGGCCAAGGTCAGGATCTCCGGCGGTCCGGTCTCGCCGCCTGAGCCGTAGTCGTCGTAGCCGATCATCTCGGTGACGCCGACTGTGTGCCACAGGCGGGAGTTCGACCACGACGGGTGCAACTTGTGCAAAAACGCGACCAACGCGGCAGCCGCCGTCATGGTGTCGTGAGCCATCTCGTGCGACGCGTTGTCGTAGTAGTCGAACGTCATGATGTTGACGATGTCGATGCGCGCGTGGTTCTGCACCGCGTTTTGCAGGATGTGTTCGACGTCGCTCTCGATGCCGCTCGAATCGGTAGGCACGGTGTAGACGAACTGCACCGTTCGGTGATGCGCGGCCGCCCACGCCTCGACCTTGGCGATCGCCTTGTTGCGGCGGTCGATGCCGGGCAGGTTGCTCAGCGAGTTGTCCTCGACGTCCAGGTCTAGACGAGTCACGTTGTACGTCGTGACGACGTTCTCGTATGCAGCGGCGATCTTGTCGACACTCGTGCAGCTATCGGCTAGCTCGCGCGCCTCGTCGTCCGCGCTATAACCACCAAACGACGGGACGACGTCACCCCCGCGCGCCCGGATCTTGGCGATGTCGGGGCCATACGTCGACCACGCGACCGGCTCGGTGGATTCGTTGTTCCAAAGTGGGGTGCAGGAGCCGCCGCCGGCTGTCTCGAGGAAGGCCATCGTGAGGTACTTCGCGCCCGAGGCTTTCGAGAGTGCGGCCGGGCTCACGCCGTCCTGGTACGACTGGAAGTAGGGCGCGAACACATGCGCTGGCAACGTCCTGCCGGTGTTCTCGTGGGCCGAGGCAACGCCGGACAGGCTGCCGGTCGCCAAGGCGCTGCCGGCGGTGAGCAGGGCTGCCGCAGTGGCGACAAATCTCGAGATTCGCATCGTTTCCCCTGGCGCAGATGCGGCCAACAGACCACATAGTTAGGAACCTTTACAACGCGCCGAACGTAACTTCACGACCGCGCGGGTGTCAAGGGTCTAGACCCTTTCAAGCGTTGAGTGGGTCAGCCTCTGTATGGGCGGAAGAAGTCGCGCAGCTCCTGGGCATAGAGCTCCGGCTCCTCGAACGGCGCGAAGTGGCCGCCGCGAGGAGGTTCGGTGAAGTAGACGGCGTTCGTCACGCGTTCAACCCAGGCCTTCGGTGGCCTGACGACGTCGCCCTGAAAGATCGAGAAACCAGAGGGGACGTCGACCCGGCGCGCGAGCTGCGCGGGCGGGATCGCGGAGTTCGCGTGGTACATCCGCATCGACGAGCCGATGGTTTCGGTGAACCAGTAGATCGTGACGTTCGTGAGGATCTCGTCCTTCGTGAAGCTCCGCTCGATGTCGCGCGCCGCCCCACCCCTGAAGCTTCTCGACGATCCACGACGCCAGCCCGGCTGGCGAATCGTTGAGCCCAACGGCTGCGGTCTGCGGTTTCGTGCGATGCATTGCCGCGTACGCACCCTCGGCTGCTCCCCAGGTCGCGATGGTCGCGAACCACTGCCGCTCTTCCGACGTGAGGTCGGCCGGGTCCCCGTTAAACAGCGGCAGGCCTGCGTCGGTGCGGTGGACGGCAACGACCCGATCGGGGAAGTCGAGTGCCAAGTAGCGGCTGACATGGCTGCCGATGTCGCCGCCAGCCGCGCCGAAAGTCTGGTAGCCGAGTGTCGTCATGAGTTCGGCCCACAGCCCGGCAACCGCGATCGAATCGATGGGCGGCCCAACGGGCGCGTCGGAGTATCCATAGCCAGGCACGTCGGGGACGACGACGTCGAAGGCGTCGGCGGGGTCGGCGCCGTGCGCGCCCGGATCAGTAAGTAGCGGTATGACCTTCGAGTAGCGCCAGAACGAGTCGGGCCAGCCGTGAGTCAGGATCAGCGGCATCGCCGGCTGTGCTGCGGCACGGGCATGGACGAAGTGGATGCCAAGGTCGCCGACGCTGACTCGAAAGCGCGGTAGCCGGTTCAGTGCGGCCTCTTGCGCCGGCCAATCGAACTCGTGCGCCCAGTAGGTAACAAGCTCGCGGAGATAGTCGACATCGGTGCCGAGTGACCACCCGGCGCCGTGCGGCGCGTCGGGAAAGCGTGTTGCGCGAAGCCGCGTGCGCAGATCATCGAGTGCATCGGGATCGGTGTGCGCAATGAACGGCTCGGGGCGGGGCGGCGCGTGCGACATGGCTTGTACTTTACCGAGCGCGACGCACATGGTCGCGCGGGTTTGCTGCAACGTCAGGACAGCGAGCGAAACCTGACAGTCTCGGGAAGAGAGTCGAGTTGCGCGACCATCTCGGTCGTGAAGGTCGATCCGATATCGGTGACGACGTAGCCAATCTCACCGGTAGTACCCAGCAGCTGCGCTTCGACGTTTGCGTCATGCGCGGCGAAAATGCCGTTGATCCTCGCCAGCACGCCGGGCACATTGCGATGCACGTGAAGCATGCGATGCGTCCCAGGATTCTGGCGCAGCGTAATGCGCGGCATGTTCACGCTCATGGCTGTCGAGCCCTCGGCCAAGAAGTCGCGCAGCTTCGTTGCGACGAACTGCCCGATGTCCTGTTGCGCTTCTTCGGTCGAGCCTGCGATGTGTGGCGTCAAGATGACATTCGCCAGCCCTCTGACCTCGGACACGAACTCGTCGCCACGTCCACTCGGCTCGTCAGGAAATACGTCGATGGCCGCGCCGGCGATGTGACCCGATTCAATGTGGCGCCGCAGCGAACCGTAATCGACGACGAACCCGCGTGAAAGGTTAAGGAACAGCGAGCCCGTCTTCATCGCGTCGAATTCGTCGGCGCCGAACAGGTTCGCGTTGTCGTGTCGGCCGTCGACATGCAAAGAGACGACGTCTGCATGTGTGAGCAACTCGTGCATCGACTCGCAGCGTCGAGCGTTCGACAGCGAAAGCCGATCGACGACGTCGTAGTAGATGACGTTCATGCCGAGGTTCTCCGCGAGTACGGACAGCTGGGTGCCGATGTTGCCGTAGCCGACAATGCCGAGCGTTCGACCGCGAACCTCGTGCGCACCCTCAGCTGACTTGTCCCAAATCCCCGCGTGCATCAACGCGTTCTTCTCGGTGAGGTGGCGAGTCAGCGCGATGATCTCGGCGAGTGCGAGTTCGACGACGCTACGAGTGTTGGAGAACGGTGCGTTAAACACGGCGACGCCCCGCCTGGCTGCCGTAGCCAAGTCGATCTGATTGGTCCCGATGCAGAACGCGCCGATCGCTTGGAGATCGGTCGCAGCTTCGAGGACGCGCGCGGTGACCTGAGTCTTCGAACGAATGCCAAGCAGTTGGACGCCGGTCAGCGCGCCGATGAGTTCGTCTTCATCCAATGCACGCGTGTTCGTTTCGACCGTGTAGCTGGCGTCGCGCAAGAGGGCTTCCGCATCGGGGTGAATCTGCTCGAGCAAGAGAGCGCGGATCGGGGCAGCGGACACGGTTCAGTATCTCGTGCGCTCCAGCATCTCGTGCGGCCAGTCGGAGGCGGGACCCCTCCGAGGGCTTGACAACGCCAATATAGATTCCTGAAGCTAGATTCATGAATCTAACACGGTTGATTGTCTTGGGCTTACTCGCTTCACACGGCCCGAGCCATGGTCACCAGTTGCGTCGGGAGGCGGAACTGGCCCAAGCCGAGAAATGGGCTGGGATCGGCGCCGGGTCACTGCACCGGGAGTTGCGGCGGCTCGAGGCGGAGCAATTGGTGGATGCCGTGACGACCGAGCGAGTGGGCAACCGACCGCAGCGAACGGTCTACCGAATCAACGCCGAGGGTCATCGCGAGCTGGAGCTGCTCCGCGCGCAGGCGTTCGATCTCACCGTCGCCGTCGCTCCTGATCCGGTAAGCGTGGCCCTGGTCTTTGCCGCCGGTGGAGCAGCCCGCGAGATCGACGCGCTCGTGCGTCGGCGCGCGCAGGCCGTGCAGGCGGAGACCGACCGTCTGGCTGCCGAGAGAGAGCGCGGCGAGGAGCAGGGGTTCCTTCTCGACCCTTATCAGGCCGCAGCATTTCGACGGGCCGAGTTGCGGACCGCCGCCGAGCAGGCCTGGCAGACCGATTGGGCTGCCTCGCGCGAAGCCGCGACACAGACCAACGCCGCGGCGAGTCGCAAAGCTGCTCGCCAGCGTCCCTAGCCATGCCAAGCCCCGAGCTGGATGTCGTCGGGCGTCGTAGCGAGGGATCCGGGCCGCCGAGCATGTGGAGATCCGGTCCGTTCCCTCGGTTGTGGGCAGCCTCGATCGCGTCGAATGTCGGCACCCAGATGAACAACGTCGCGAAGGCGTGGCTGCTGTTCCAGCTGACGCATTCGGCGGTCGCACTCGGCATAGAGGGCTTGTGTTTCTCCGCGCCTATGGCCGTGCTTCCCCTTGCCGCCGGTCGCCTCGCCGACCGCTTCGACAGGCGAAGGCTCGTTCTTTGCACGCTGCTCATCGAAGCTGCGCAGGCTGCCGCATTGGCGGGGTTGGCCGGCGCAGGTGCAGTGCAGCCGTGGGTGCTCTACGTTGCCGCAGGTTTGGACGCGGCCCGCCTGTCGGTGAATATGCCCGCACAAAGCTCGCTGGTGGCCGACCTCATGAGTCCCGAGCAACTGCCGCGAGCCATCGCAGTCTCGAGCACCACGTGGAGCTCGTCGGCGCTTGTCGGGCCGGCTGCTGGTGGGGCGCTCCTTGCGGCGACCGGAGCCGCATCGGTGTTCGGGCTGAACGCTGCGATGACGATCGTGGCGCTCCTAGCGATCGCGTCTCTGCGACCACGCCCGGCCGAAGCCCTTACGTCGTCCGCATCGAACGTCTCTGGCCTCTTCGGTTACCTGCGACACGAGCCACACGTCGTCCGGTATGCAGTCGCGCTTACCGTGGCGATGGTCGGGGTGCTTGGGGTGGAGACACTCCTCCCGATCTTCAGTGCGTCGGTGTGGCACACCGGCGCAGTCGGTTACGGCTTGCTGCGTACCGCGCCAGGCGTCGCCGCCGTCATCACGGGGCTGGTGTTCTCTGCACGACGCCGCCCTGGGCAGCGGCAGCGGCTTAAATGCACTGGGCGGCGGCCGCGGCCTAAGTCAGGCGATCGCGTTGTTGCGCTCGCGCTGTGCGCGGCTGCAGCCGGGCTCGCCGCATTCGCCACCGCACCGCTCTTCACTGTTGCGTTGGTCGTGCTCGCAGCGACGTCGGCTTCGTTCTCGACCGTGCAGATTCGCGCCGGTGTCGACTTGCAGCTCGCCATCCCGGAAAAGCTGCGTGGCCGGGTCAATGCACTCGTCGCCTTTGGTCAGAGCGGACTCGGCGGCATCAGCGCGGTAGCGACTGCTGCGCTTGCGAGCGAGGTCGGCGCCATCCGCGCAATCGACGCGCTCGCCGCGTTCGTCGCCGCGTTCGGCCTCACCGCCCTGCTGCGAGCGGCTTTGCGTCAAGCGACGAAGCGCTAGGCGCTGGTTGTGGCGCCACGTCAGTCGACGGTTTCGTCGCGAGGCTCATGGCGTCCGAACTCGCCACACCGAGTCGCTCTCGAAGTTCGAGATCCACAGCGATCCGAACCCGACGGCTATTTCGCCGCCGTCCGCTTTGGGGTCGGCGGGGAAGGTCGCCGACGGTTCGCCGGTCGACGGGCTCAGCTGCGACACGACACCACTGGCGGTACGCACCCAGAGGCTGCCTGACGCGGCAACTGGCGTGTCGTCGCCGAACGCATCCATCTGCACGAAGCCGGCGAGCGGAACCTTGGTCGACTCACCGGTCGCGGTGTCGACGCGCACCAGGAAGGTGTCGGCTGGACCTTTGAGCCACAGCAGCCCGTTGTCGTACGTCATGCCCATGCCGAGGTCAGTGGTCGGGGTGTGCAGTTGCGCGACCACGGACCCCGTGGCCGGATCGACTTTGGAGATCACCCCGCTGTAGGCGTTGGTGTCTATGTTCTCGTCGGCGTTCCAGACGTACCCGCCGCCAATCACACCTTCGTCGCCGGGCGCGGCGATGGACATCTTCGTCTTCAGGGTCGTCGGATCGACCTCTAATAGCTGGGTGGAATCCACTGACGTCGCCCACAGTGAGCCATCGAGGTCGCCAATCACCTCCGATGCCTGGAGGCTGCCGACAATCTCGTTGGTCGTCGGATCGACCGCGAGCTCCTTGGTGCTGTCGTCGCAAAAACCGGTCCAGACCCGCCCGGAGGCAATAGCAAGCGGTCCGCACGTCGACTGACCGAGATCGATCTTCGCGCTGACCTTGTCGGTTTGCGGGTCGATCCGGTACAGCGTGTTCGCCCGATGCGTGGCGACCCAGACCGACCCGAATCCCACGATGATCGGATTCGGAGCCACCCCTTTGTCGAGCGGAATCGACGCAAGGACGCCGGACGGCAGGACCGCTGGGGGCGAAGTCGCAGGAACTGGCGACGCGGACGACGGCGCTGCGGCTGCTTCGGTTGTCGACGCCGTGGATGACGACGGCGACGCAGACGAACTCGCTGTCGACGAGGTATGGGAGCTGCAGCCCGACACGACCGACACGACCGCTGCCAGCCCGCACGCGCCGATGACCATGCTTCGCATTGCCGTCCCACCTCTCTTGCTCCGCGACGCCCGTTGCACCGCTCGATCGCTGGCCACGCTTCGGCATACTGGTTGTCGTTCGCTATACGTGCCGGTAATCGCGCGGGTTGGGGGGCATCGTGCCGCTACTCGCGCCGGGTGTTTCGCCATCCTTGTACGTCGAGGTGCTGGGTCCGTTGGCCGCGCGTGTTGGCGGACGTCGGCTCGATCTCGGGCCGATCAAACAGCGCGGCGTGCTTGCCGCCCTGGTGTGCAGTGACGGGAAGCCGGTAACCGTCAGCGAACTCATTGACGACCTATGGGGCCAGGACCCGCCGCCGACCGCGACCAAGATGATCCACGCGTTCGTATCGAGGCTGCGGTCGCTTCTCGGGGCCGAGGCGTCCCGTCTCGAAACAGTTGGACGCAGCTACCGGCTCACCGTCGGGCTCGACGAAGTCGATCTGCTTTGCTCCCGCCAGCTGGTGAAGCGCGCCGAACAGCTGCGCCTCAGCCAACCGGCGTCCGCCCTTGTCGCACTCGACGAGGCGGCGGCGCTGTGGCGCGGCGTTCCGCTCGCCGATCTGGCCGAACTGCCGATGGCGACAACGCTTCGACCCGCGTTGGACGAGGAACGGCTGGTTGTATTCGACGCTCGCATCGACCTCCTCCTCGAACTCGGTCGCAATCAGGAGGCGATCCCGGACCTGCGCCGGATGGCCGACGACGAGCCGCTGCGCTCGCGTCCGCACGACCGCTTGATGCTCGCGCTGTATCGCACTGGCCGGCAGGCTGAGGCTCTCGACGTCTTCAGTCGTCATCGCCATGCTCTCGCCGCCGAAGGTCTTGATCCGAGCCCCGCCGCGGGCACGTTACAACAGCAGATCTTGCGCCAAGATCCGGCGATCATGCTGGCTCCGCCAGTCGCGAGTGCGTCGCTCACCGCCGGTCTGCCTGCGGCCACCGGCGTCTTGCTGCCTCAAACAACCGTCTTCCCGCCCCGAAGAACCGCGCGCCGCCGATGGCGATGGGTGGCAGTCGCTGCGGCGCTGGCGATTGGCATGGCG
The DNA here is from genome assembly GCA_963737705.1 of uncultured Actinomycetes bacterium. Taxonomy (GTDB): domain Bacteria; phylum Actinomycetota; class Actinomycetes; order Acidothermales; family Acidothermaceae; genus PALSA-607. Next base: position 351,274 of record CAVTTP010000006.1, on the reverse strand, counting down.
AGCGGCGCCATCGCTCTATCCGCACATCACGCGCCCGCTCGCGGCGCAGCTGGAGTGACCCGCCCCATCGGCTCCGACTCAGTAATCTCCGTTGATTCCGTCACTGGAGCGGTGGTTTCCTCGGCGTCCTCGGTTGGTCATGACCCAGGCCCGATCTCGATCAGTGCTGATTCGGTGTGGACGGCCAGCGGCGACGACCACACGGTGACGCGGATCGATCGCAGGACCGGCCGCGTGCTCTCGACCTATGGTTTGGCCGCTCCGGCCGTAGGCCTGGTTGCCGGACCCGACACGGTGTGGATCAGTGACGGATTCGACGGCACGCTGTCACGCATCCTGATCGATGCCGACCAGCTGACCCAGCCGTTTTTTCCCGACCGTCGGGTCAGCGGTTTGGTGGCTGTTGGCCTGGCCGGCCAAGACGTGTGGGTCGCGCTCGCGAACCATGCGCTCGTCGATCTCGACTCACGTAGCCTGCAGATCAAGTCGACCAGTGAACTGCCGCAGCAGGCCGACGCGGTGACGTTCGACGACAACGCCGTATGGGCCATCGCCGCGAATCCTGGTGGCGCGTTTCGCGTACAGAACGGTCGGCTGCAGGTGCTCGCAATCACCGGCAGGCCGCGGGCGATCACCGCGGGCCTCGGATCGGTCTGGGTGGCCACCAGCGACCCCAACCGACTTTGGCGCGTCGCACCTGATGGAACGGTTGCCGGCTTCAAGACCCTGGCTGGGGCGCCGAACGCTGCGACCACCAGCCTGGACGGCGTGTGGATCGCGGAAGGAACCTCGGGCGATCTCGAGCGTGTGGACCCAAGCGGACAACGAGTACAGACCATCCTTGCGATCGGCCGGCCGATCGGTGGCCTAGCCGCCGATGGAAGTCAGATTTGGATAACTGTCGACTGAGCGGCCTCGCGGACGTCCTACCATCGCGCCGTGGCAAACGCATTCGACTTGGCGAGCGCGAAGGCGCTCGCAATCGAAGCAGCGGCCCACTGGGATCTGGAACTGGAGGCGCCGTTCTCCATGTCCAACGTGTCTTACGTTGCGCCCGCGGGGCCTGTGGTCGTGAAGGTGGCGTGGGAGGGCGACGACGAGTCTCTTCACGAAGCCGACGCCTTACGCGTGTGGGACGGCAACGGCGCGGTTCGGCTGCTCGATCAGTTCGGTTCCGCGATCCTGGAAGAGCGTGCTACGCCGGGCGACGACCTTTCCGCCGTACCGAACGCAGAGGCGACTCGCATCGCGGTCGACATTGCTCGCAGCATCTGGGTTGCTGGTCGCGCTCCGTTTCGACCGGTCGTTCCCGAAGTGAGGCGGTGGCTCGACGAAGCCGAGGTAGCGGGCAGTGAGCTGGTACCGCTAGCGCGCGAACTGCTCGACGCTCTTGGGGAGCCCGTCGACTTTCTCGTGCACGGGGATTTCCACCATCACAACTTGCTCCGCCACGGCGATCGCTACGTAGCTATCGACCCGAAGCCGTACGTGTGTGAACGCGAGTTCGATGTCCCGACGTTCCTGTGGAATCCCAAAGACAATGTGTTGGACGACGGTCAGCAGACGCAGGATCGGATCGCGGCGTTCGTTGCGGCTGGCCTTAGCGAGTGGCGCATACGCGCATGGACCGTCGTCCGCGGCGCGTACCTCCGCCCCGAGCTGGCATCGGGCATCAGATCGCTGCTTGTCGATTGATTGCGCGTCACGGTGAGGCCGCCGGCGGCGAAACGATCGCCGACTCGATAGGCGAGGCTGGCGCTGATCCGCTGCCTGCAGGAGCTGCGGAGTCGAGCGAGCACTGCTGTTCGTCGGATGCCGCACCGGGGATCTTCAGCGCCGAAGCGATCAGCGGCACACCGTTGACCAACGCGAAGTGGTAGCGCAGCGTCCAGTCCGTGCAGGTTTCCTTGTCCGTTCCGTGCACTCCGTCCTGGGTGCTGCGGAAGGACACGTCGAGGTACGGCAGACCGTTGATCAGCCCGTCGCCGTTCAGCGTGTAGTAGGGACCCTGCGTGAAGGTGCCGTTGGCGTTGAAGTATTGGGCGACGCCGTCTTGGGAGCTGTCGACGCCGGCGATCCATTGATTGAGGTTGGCGTGAGGGCTAGTTGCGGCGGTTTCCTGTGCGTACGCGGAGGCGTAGTCGGAGTTGTCGATGTCGAAGAAGTAGTCGCCCAATGTCACCTCAGCCGCCGCGATAGGGGTTGTCGGCGCGCATCCGTCGGCAGCCAGCGGGCTCGGTGTCGCCGCCGTTTGCCAGCTCGTAAACAGCGGGGCCGCGTCGACGGCAGGCACGCCGCCGTTCTCCCCTTGCTCACCTACTGGGCGGCACATTGTCGGTCAGTGCGAGCACCTGGCCCGAGGGGTCCAGCCATGGTCCGCCGCTGTCACCGGGGTTCGTCGCCGCGTTGGTCAGCGCCAGATCAGACAGGGTGAGAACAGTTGATCCGTCACTCGGCGTCGCGTGCTGATGGATGCTTTCGACTAACCCGTCGGAGATGTTCTCCGGACCGCCTTCGGAGAACCCTAGAACAACGATTGACGCACCTACCGCCGGTTCGCTCGTGCTCAGGGTGAAGATGTGGCCTGGGATCGCGACAGGTGTCTGAAGCAGTGCAAGGTCCTGATCCTTTGAGGCGAAGCCGAGCACAACGGCCGACGACGTGGTTCCTAGCACCGGATCGGTGACCCGGATGTCGTCCGCGCCGGCGACGACATGGCCGACCGTGGCGATCAGGTTCGGGCCGATGAGGAAACCGGTGCCGGTATCGAAGCCATTGCAGGTGCTACCCATGATCCGGACGATCCCGGAGCTGTCCGCGTCATACAGCGCCTGGGCCGTCGTCGGCGTAGCCGGCGACGAACTCGGCGGTGGCGCTGGGGTGCTCGGCGTCGCAGCCGTGCTTGACTCCGGCGCTGACGACGCCGCAGCAGCTGATGCGGGCGCCGATGATGAGGATGCTGCCTTCGATGGTGGCGTTGACGTGCAGCCAGCCACGGCTACCGCGACCACGGCCCCTGCACCGATCAGCATTGATCCGCGCACGGCTGCCTCCCCAACCTGGGCTGAGGCACATGCTAGCGAGGAGTTGACCTATTTGAGCCTGATTGCTGCCTTTATGACAGACGCCCCGGTGCGTCGCTGCGCGCTCTAGGTGACGGGGTCTGGACTGGTTGCCTGTGGCAGCAGCGCGCGTGCGGCGCGGACGCAGAAGTAGACGCTCGCGGGAAGTGCGACGACGGCACCGCTGAGTGGGAAGCCGACACCGGGCGTGCCAGTCTGGATGGCTTGGTCGACGGACACGATCGCGAGACCTGCGGTGGCCGCGGCGAACGCGGCTGCGCCGAGTGCGTCGACCAGGCCGGGCGGAAGCAGCGGCGAAGAACTGATGCGCCGCCGCCAGGCGAGGTAGCCGAGCAAGAGCACAAGTCCGGCCAGACCGGCGATAACCCGCAGCACCACCGCGTCGTCCGCGACCTCTTGGACAGAAGGGCCGGCGCCTTGGCCCTGGAACACCGTGACCCCGCCGACGAACGAGCGGCCGGCCCACACGTTCATGACCAAGGCCACCAGTCCGCTGAGGCCGACGGCGACCAGCCCGCAGCCGGCCAAGAACAACGCGCCGCGCACCGTCTCGACCCCCAGAGTCAGGAACGATCGACGCGATGTCGCTTGCACGATCGGTGTTACCGGCCCGAACCGACGCACGGCTTCAACCTCGGCTGCCTGGCGCGACATGCCGTCGTTGACCAGCTCGGCGGTCGTGGCGTGCAGATGGTCGCTCGCTTCGTCCAGCAGTCGTCGCGTTGTCCGGGCATCCGACCTCGTGCGGCGCAGCAGCTCGTCGAGGTAGTCGTCTATCGGCGTCTCACTCATGCGAGCACCGCCTCCATGTTGGCAACGTGGGTTCGCCACGCGCGCCGCTGCGCAGTGAACTCCTTGCGGCCCTGCGCAGTTAGCGCATATGTCCGCCGTCGCCGACCCTGCGCCGAGTCGACGGAACTTTCAATCAGCCCGGCCCGCTCCAAGCGGTGCAGCGCGGGGTAGATGGTGCCTTCCGCCAATTCGAACTCGCCGGCGCTGCCTTCACGCAACCCGGCGATGATCGCGTACCCGTGGGCGGGACCGCGGCGCAGCACACCCATCAGCATCAGTTCCACGTCGCTCGTTAACCACATACCTCGGCAGTCTAGGCATTGAGTCGCTAGGTGTCTAGCCCCAACAAACGTTAGCCGGCGGCCATGTCGACGAAGCGGCTGTAGTGACCCTGGAACGCAACCACGATTGTGCTTGTGGGTCCGTTACGGTGCTTGGCGACGATCAGGTCGGCTTCGCCAGCGCGTGGGGACTCGCGTTCGTACATGTCTTCGCGATGCAACAGGATCACGACGTCGGCGTCCTGCTCGATGGCGCCCGACTCACGAAGGTCGGAGAGCTGCGGCCGCTTGTCGGTGCGCTGCTCGGAACCTCGGTTCAGCTGCGACAGCGCGATCACTGGGACTTCGAGTTCTTTTGCCAAGAGCTTCAGCGACCGGGAGATCTGGCTGACCTCTTGCTGGCGGTTCTCGACCTTGGAGTGTGACGTCATCAGCTGGAGATAGTCGACGATGACGAGCCGTAGTTCGTTGCGCTGTTTGAGGCGCCGCGCCTTCGAGCGGATCTCCATCATCGTCAGGTTCGGCGAGTCATCGATGTACAGCGGCGCGCTGGCCATCTCACCGAGTCGGCGCGTGAGCTTCACCCAGTCGTCGTCGCGCATCTGACCGGTACGCATGGTCTGAAGCGGGATGCGGGATTCGGCCGACAACAGGCGCATGGTGATCTCGTGCTTGCTCATCTCCAGCGAGAACAGCACCGACGTCTGGTTGGCCCGAATCGATGCCGCCCGTGCAATGTCCAAACCGAGCGTCGACTTGCCCATCGCCGGGCGGCCGGCGATAACGACGAGCTGTCCGGGGTGCAATCCGTTGGTCAATGAGTCGAGGTCGGCAAAGCCAGTCGGGACGCCGGTCAGGCCGCCCCCGCGATGACCGCTCGCTTCGATCTCGTCCATCGTCGGCTGCAAGAGCGATTCGAGGATGCTGTAGTCCTCGGTTTGCCTGCGCTCGGTGACGTCGTAGATCGCGGCCTGCGCACGGTCGACGATGTCATCGACTTCATTACCGACGCCCGAGTAACCCAGCTGCACGATGCGGGTGCCGGCCTCGACGAGCCGGCGCAAGATCGCGCGCTCGGCAACGATCTTCGCGTAGTAACCCGCGTTCGCCGCGGTCGGCACAGACGAGATCAACGTGTGCAAGTAGGGCGCGCCGCCGATTCGCGCGATCTCGCCGCGCTTGGTCAGTTCGGCGGCAACAGTCACCGCATCAACCGGCTCGCCACGGCCGTACAGGTCGAGCACGACATCGAAGATGGTCTGATGCGCGGGCCGATAAAAGTCAGCACCGTGCAGCGCCTCGACGACATCCGCGATCGCGTCTTTGCTCAGCATCATGCCGCCGAGCACCGACTGCTCGGCGTTGATGTCCTGTGGAGGGGTGCGGTCTATTTCCCGTGAACTCGAACCTGGGAGTTCGATCACACTCACTGCTGCACCTCGCGCGCCTGGTAACTCATGAATGACATAGGTACGGCTAGCCAGTGACATTTCGTGCCGGCGCGCTACCCAAGCCTTCGCAAGCTCCGGCTGGCGTGCACCTGCGTTGTAGGACCTTAGAGAGTCCAATCTTGCGCCGGAAGGGCCCCTTGCGAACTCACCTGTGCGCGACCTGGGGACAACACGTCCAGCCCTGGGGACACGGTGTGGACCAACCTGTGCAGGACAAAAGTTCACGATCGCGACTGGCCGCTGCCGCCTCGGCTAACGTCGTCCACCGCATGTGGACGAGAGAAATCCGAGCGATTTCACAGGACCGTCTCAGCCCGTGGACACGCCACCAACGACAACGCGGGCCACGCAGGGGCGGTGCGGTCGCAGTTACGGGAGCTGCGCGACAACGTGTCCGTTGCCGTCGAGCGCCCGCACGCTGGTGATGTCCGCCGAGTGAATCGAGCCGTCGGGCTCGGCACGAAGCCAGACCGCGTAGGCGCCAGCCGCTTCACCGTTGGCCGTTGCGAGTGGATACACCGGCGCTGAGGCAGTTTGGCCGTTCGCGGTTACCTGCACCGTGACGGCAGTGCCTCGCAGGAGACCGATCGCGATGAACTCGCCGACCTTGCTCGGTACCGGGTGGAAGACAGGCCACCCTGGTAGTAGTTCCGTCGGCCCCGCCGTGTTCAGCTCATCCGGCGCGGTGCCACACGAAAGGCCGAGAATGCTCCGGTTCGGCGAGCGGGTCGCCATGTCCGCGCCGCCATAACAGAGGTCGCCGTTGGGCGACATCCATGCGACCGCCGATGCGTTTCTCTGCTGTGCATCGGCATAGGTGCCGAGTACGACGATGTTGCCGATGGGCGGAAACGACTTCACGATCTCGGACCTGTAGATCGCGGCGGGCTGCACGGCACCGGGGTGGCTGACGGCGTGCGACACACCCAGCGACACCGCAACAACTGTGGCGACTACTGCGGCCGATGCAAGCGAGACGGTGGTGATGCGACGGCGCCGAATCCGCTGACCGTCACGCACAATCGCGTGGACGTCGACGGTGCTGGGCCGTGGGTCGGCATAGTGCAGGTTGATGGGGCACTCGTCGCTGAGCGCAGATGAGCCACCAGGGGGCACGGTCATCAATCGGCTCCTTTGTCAGTGCCTGCGGCACCCCTTTGATTGTCAGTGCCTGCGGCACCCTGTTGAGTGTCAGTGGCAGCCGTGCTGCGTTGGTCGACGACGGTCGCGCTGCTTTGGTCGACCACTGTGCGCAGCTTGCGAAGCGCGCGGGCTGCTGTGCTCTTGACGGTGCCGGCGGGCATGTTAGTTCGCCAGCGATCTCAGCCTCACTGAGGTCGTTGTAGTAGCGGAGCGCGATGACCGCACGCTCGATCGGTGTCAGCTCGGCAAGTGCCCGCATGACGAAATCACGTTCGGCGAGTGATGCCACGAGATCCGCGTGGTCGGGTGGCTCCGGGATGGTGTCCTGACTGCTTTCACGCCACGTGCCGCGGCGCCAGCGGTCGGTGTTGGCGTTGATCACGCAGCGGCGGACGTACTGCTCCGGGTTCCCCGTGCGGAGTCGGCGCCACGACGCGTAGAGCTTGGCCAGGCCGTGCTGCGTCAGGTCTTCGGCGACGTGCCGATCGCCAGTAAGGAGTTCGGCGAAGCGGAGGAGCCGCGCTTGGCTGCCGAGTACGAAGCCGCGGAACTCCTCGTCGAGTTCACTCGACCGCGAACCAGCCACCGACACCTCCCCACCATTGCGCTAAGAACTAGAACGCCACTTGGGCCAGTCCGGTTCTCGTCGCGACTCGGCTCCGGCGAGGTGTCAGCCCCAGCACGCTTTCTTGAGCGTGCACGCACTGGCACCTGAGGGGAAGGGCACCTGTCAGCGCTGGGTCAAAACCAGGTGTGCGAGCAGTGCGGTCCAGCCGGTCTGGTGGGACGCACCGAGACCTTCGCCGGTGTCGCCATGGAAATACTCGTGGAACCACAGCAGACCATCAGGCCAGAAGCGTTTGCCGGACGCCGGTAGCCGGCCGTCGTCCGCTGGCAGCAGGAGTCCCACCAATCGGCGGGAAAGCTCGTCCGCTGCGTCGCCGAGCGTTACCTGGTTGCCCGATCCGGTCGGAACCTCAACCAGGAAATCAGCACCTAGGTGCTTGTCGAACCGCCGTAGTGCCTCGACCAGCAGCGCGTTCAGCGGCAGCCACACCGGACCGCGCCAGTTCGAGTTGCCGCCGAAGAGCCCCGTCGACGATTCGCCCGGCTCGTAGTCGACCCGAAAGTCCTGACCATCGACGCTGAACATGAACGGGTGATCGCGGTGGTATGCGGAGATCGACCTGACGCCATGCGGTGAGAAGAACTCGGCCTCGTCCAACATCCGGGCTAACAGCCGGCGTAGCTGGCCAGGGTCCACCATCGAGAACAGCGTGTCGTCGTCGACGGTCTCTGCGACGCAGTGCGTAAGCAGCGGTCGATTCGTCGTGAACCACCGGAGTCGGCTCGCGAAACCTGGCAACGACGTCAGCACCGAGTTGGACACGTGGCTGACGGCACACACCGCGATCAGCCCAACGAGCGATCGAACCCTGATCGGTAGCCGCTCACCGTCGGGCAGCCGCAACTGGTCGTAGAAGAAGCCGTCAGCTTCGTCCCACAACCCCTGCTGTTGCGCTGCGGTCGCGATGTGCGCGAAGTGCTCGAAGAACTTCGTCGCGACGTCTTCGTAGGTTGGGTCGTTCATGGCAAGCACGAGGGCCATGTCGAGCAGGTCGAGGCAGAACATCGCCATCCACGCCGTGCCGTCGCTTTGTTCAAGCTCCCCGGCGTCAGGTGACAGTCGCGAACGGTCGAACGGGCCGATGTTGTCGAGACCCAGGAATCCACCCTGGAAAAGGTTGTTGCCGTCGCGATCCTCCTGGTTCACCCACCAGGTGAAGTTGAGCAGCAGCTTGTGAAACGCCCGCTCGAGGAAGTCGTAGTCGGTACTGCCCGACACCTCGAACACCCGCAAAGCAGCCCACGCATGTACGGGCGGATTCACGTCGGAGAAGTTCCACTCGTACGCCGGCAGTTGGCCGTTCGGATGCATGTACCACTCGCGCAGCAGCAGCAGAAGTTGTTGCTTGGCGAACGCCGGATCTGCGTGCGCGAGAACGGCACAGTGGAACGCAAGGTCCCACGACGCGTACCACGGGTACTCCCATGTGTCGGGCATCAGCAGGACGTCGTGGTTGTTCAGGTGCGTCCATCGACCGTTGCGAATGTCGCCGCGACCACGGGGCGGCGGTGGCCCAGCCGGGTCGCCGTCGAGCCATCGCTGCACGTCGTAGTGGTAGAACTGCTTGCTCCACAGCAAGCCCGCGATTGCCTGCCGAACAACGGCAGCTTCGCCCTCGCTGACCGTGCCCGACAACGCTGCATAGAACTGGTCGGCTTCTACCTCGCGAGCAGCGAGCACTGCGTCAAACCCACCCCCGAAGTCAGCCGACGAAGCGGCGCCAGCCTGCAAACGCAACTTGATCACTCGCGTCTCGCCCGCTGCTAACACGAGCCTGTAACGCAGTGCCGCTTTCGTGCCGTACCCCTGCGGGTTCACTGTGGGTGTTCCGTGCACGATGTAGTCGCCGATGCCGTCCTTCGGATACGCCGGCCCCGGTTGCCCGTACAGCCGCTGCGTGTTCGTCTCGTTGTCACACGCGAGCGCTCCCACGAAATCGGTGGGTGCGCCGGTCAAGGTCAGCGTGCCAACCTTTTGCTGGACGGCGATCAGTGCCGACCCTGACGACGTGATCCTCGGTTCGGGCGAGGCGTTCGGTAGCCCCCAGCGCCAGGTGTTGCGGAACCAAAGCGTCGGGAGCACGTCGATCGTCGCGGCGTCAGGACCTGCATTGCGGACGCTGATCCGCATGCACAGGTCGTCGACCGCCGCCTTCGCGTAGTCGACGGTGATGTCGAAATAGCGGTCGTCGAGAAACGCAGTGGTGTCGTCGATCTCGTACTCAGGCTCGAGCCGCGACCGGCGTCCGTTCTCCGCTATTAGCTCGTCATAGGGAAAGGCCTGTTGCGGATAGTGGTATCGCCAGCGCATCCAGGCATGTGACGGGGTGCCGTCGACGAACCAGTAGCGCTCTTTGACGTCCTCACCGTGGTTGCCCTGGCCGTTCGTGAGGCCGAACAGCCGTTCTTTCAAGATCGGGTCGTTGCCGTTCCAGAACGCGAGGGCCAGACACCACGTCTGGTCGGAGTCGCAGAACCCGGCCAGCCCGTCTTCGTTCCACCTATATGTACGTGACCGGGCGGCGTCGAACGGAAAGCTCGCCCACGCATCGCCGTCCGCGCTGTAGTCCTCGCGCACGCTGCCCCAGGCCCGCTCCGACAAGTAGGTGCCCCACCGCCGCCAGTTGGGGCCGCCGGCGTCGGCTTCGCGAATCCGCAACCGCTCGGCGTCCATCTCGTTCATGGGCTAACTGTCCCATCCCGGTAGTCTGGCTTTGCGTCAGTCCGCCCCGACCCTCGCCCCTGGAGCGCCCGTGACCCGCGTCGTCGTCGACGTCATGCTCAAGCCGGAGATTCTTGACCCCCAGGGCCAGGCGATTCTCGGTGCGCTTGGCCGGCTCGGCAGGTCCGGAGTCGCGTCAGTGCGGCAGGGCAAACACTTCGAAATCGAGTTGGACGGCGAGGCAGACCCAGCTGCGTTAGCGCAGGTCGAGGAGCTGGCTGCGAACTTCCTGTCGAACCCCGTCATTGAGGATTTCGTCGTGACGGTAGGTGCCTCGTGACTGTCTCGGTCGGCGTCGTCACGTTCCCAGGATCGCTCGATGACCGCGACGCACTGCGGGCGATCGCCGCGGCTGGGGCAGAGCCGATTTCCTTATGGCACAAGGATCCGTCGCTCCATGGTGTCGATGCGGTCGTGCTGCCGGGCGGCTTCTCCTACGGTGACTACTTGCGGTGCGGCGCGATCGCGCGGTTCTCACCAGTGATGGATTTGATCATCGCGGGTGCGCGCGACGGGCTTCCGGTGCTCGGGATCTGCAACGGCTTCCAGCTGCTGTGCGAGACGCATCTGCTGCCCGGGGCGCTGATGCGGAACTCCCGGCTGCATTTCACTTGCCTCGATCAGGCCTTGTCGATCGAGAACAACGAGACCGCCTGGACCAACGGCTACTCCCAGGGGTCGAACGTCGTCATTCCGATCAAGAACGGCGAGGGCCGGTTCGTCGCCTCGGCGTCGACGCTCGACGAGCTCGAGGCGCAGGGTCGCGTCGTGGCGCGCTACGTCGGAGCAGCTCCCAACGGATCGATGCGCGACATCGCCGGCATCACGAACGAGCGTGGCAACGTCGTCGGTTTGATGCCGCACCCCGAGCACGCGATCGACTCACTTACCGGGCCGAGCTCCGACGGGCTGACGTTCTTCACGAGCATCGTGAAGGCGCTGATCGCCGCGTGACGATCGATTCGGTCAGCCACGCTGCTGCGACGCCCGACGTCGTCCTGCCCTTTGCTGCTCTTGGTTTGAAGGACGACGAGTTCGCGCGGATCGTCGAGATTCTCGGGCGGCGGCCGACGTTGTGCGAGTTGGCGATGTACTCGGTGATGTGGAGCGAGCACTGCTCCTACAAGTCGAGCAAGCGGCATCTGAAGCAGTTCGCCGAGCGAATTCCGTTGCGGGCTAAGGACATTCTGCTGGTCGGCATGGGCGAGAACGCGGGCGTCGTCGACGTCGGCGAGGGCTTCGCGGTGACCTTCAAGGCGGAGTCGCACAACCACCCGAGTTACGTTGAGCCGTACCAGGGTGCTGCGACCGGAGTCGGCGGCATCGTGCGCGACATCTTGACGATGGGCGCACGGCCGGTTGCCGTCATGGACTCGCTGCGATTCGGCCCGGCCGACGCCGCGGACACCTCGCGCGTGTTGCCCGGTGTCGTCGCCGGCATCGGCGGTTACGGCAACTGCCTTGGGCTGCCGAACATCGGCGGCGAGATCGTGTTCGATCCGTCGTACCTGGGCAACCCGCTGGTGAACGCGTTGGCGGTCGGCGTGATGCGCACCGACGGCATCAAGCTCGCGACCGCTCCCGGGCCCGGCAACAAGGTCGTGCTGTTCGGTGCGCGCACCGGTGGCGACGGCATCGGCGGGGCTTCGGTGCTGGCGAGTGCGACGTTCGAGGCGGAGGGGCAGCGCAAGCGTCCGAGCGTGCAGGTCGGCGATCCGTTCGCCGAGAAGGTGCTGATCGAGTGCTGCCTGGAGATTTTCGCGGCCGATCTCGTTGCCGGCATTCAAGATCTCGGTGCCGCGGGGCTTTCGTGCGCGACCTCCGAACTGGCGTCGGCAGGCACCGGTGGCATGCGGATCGTGCTCGACACCGTGCCCTTGCGTGACCCGACGCTTGCTCCCGAAGAGATCCTCATGAGCGAGTCGCAAGAACGCATGTGCGCGGTCGTCGAACCGTCGAAAATCCCTGCATTCATGGAGATCTGCGCGAAGTGGGACGTGACCGCGACCGTGATCGGCGAGGTCACCGACGGCGACCGGCTCGACATCTACTGGCGCGATGAACTGGTCGTCTCCGTGCCGCCGCGCACCGTCGCGCACGAAGGCCCGGTGTACGACCGGCCGCTTTCACGCCCCGCCGATCTCGATGCGTTGCGCGCCGATGATCCGGTGTTGCTGCCACGGCCTCGGTCGAGCTCTGAGCTTTTGGAAACCTTGCTCACGCTCGTGGCGTCGCCGAACCTGGCCGACAAGTCGTGGGTCACCGACCAATATGACCGTTACGTCATGGGCAATACGACGCTGGCGATGCCCGACGACGCCGGCATGATCCGCGTCGACGACTCGACCAACCTCGGCCTCGCACTCGCGCTCGACGGTAACGGCCGCTACACGCGATTGGATCCATATTTCGGGGCCCAGCTTGCACTTTGCGAGGCGTATCGCAACGTCGCCGCGTCTGGCGCAGTGCCATTGGCAGTTACCGACTGCCTGAACTTCGGCTCGCCCGAAGACCCGGAAGTGATGTGGCAGTTCACGGAGGCGATCCGCGGCATCGCCGATGGTTGCGTGGCGCTGGGAATCCCGGTGACCGGCGGCAACGTGAGCTTCTACAACCAGACCGGCTCGACCCCGATCAACCCGACGCCGGTCATCGGCGTGCTCGGCGTGATTTCCGACGTGCGGCTGCGCCGATCGATCGGGTTCACGGCCGACGATGAGCAGATCTTCTTGCTCGGCGCGACGCGCGAGGAGTTCGGCGGATCGGAGTGGGCGCACGTCGTGCACGGGCACCTCGGTGGCCGGCCGCCGCTCGTCGATTTCGACGCCGAGATCGCTCTCGCTGCTGTCTTGCACGAAGCGGTTGGTTTGGTCTCGGCGGCGCACGATCTGTCGGACGGCGGGTTGGCGCAGGCCCTCGTCGAGTCGTGCCTTCGCGGTGGTCGGGGCGCACGGATCACCTTGCCTGCAGACGTCGAGCCGTTCGTAGCGCTGTTCTCCGAATCGGCGGCCCGCGCCATCGTCTCTGTGCCTGCGGATCGCGTCGGCGAGCTGACGTCGCTGGCCGCAGCACACGGCGTCCCGCTAATTGCGCTTGGCACTACCGGCGGATCGAACCCTCGATGTTGCCGGCCAATTCACGGTTGATCTCGCGGCGCTTCGGACGGCTGCCACGGGCACGTTCACCGCGCTGTTTGGCTGATGCGAGTCAACCCCTGGGCGGACGCCGGGGTGGCGTGCGTCGCGCAATGGGCTCGGGTCGCCGACGCTGTCGACGGCTGCCCGACGATCAGTTCGTCTCTGCCGATCTGGGTTGCCGGGATGGCAAGTCAGCGGAGCTAGTGGCGCACTTTGCGATCTGCGCGGCGGCGCCAGCGCGGTGGCTGAATGAGCCGGTTCCGGAGCGTGCGGAGGTCGGCGTTGCCGACTACTTGCTCTGCCTGACAGGTGCCGCGGCCGGCATCGATGAGCGCACACGCGCTGCTGCGGCAGGCAAGACGCCGGCGGAGCTGCGGGCTGCTGGTTCGGGAGGCTGTCGAATCGTTGCGCGACGTTGTCGACGACACGGATCCGGCGCGGGTGATCCCGACGCGGTTGGCGCCCATGCGGTTCGACGACTTCCTCGTGACCCGATGCGTTGAGGGTGTTGTGCACGGTCTCGATCTGTCTCCTTCCGTCGACCCGGATGCGCTCGCATTGCGCCTCGCGACGCGGGCGCTCCTTGCCGCCCTGGTCGCCAAGGCGCCTGGGCACACGGTCGAGGTCAGGGTGCCGCCGATCTTCGCGGTGCAATGCGTCGAGGGTCCGCGGCACACCCGCGGAACGCCGCCCAACGTGGTCGAGCTCGACCCGCTCACGTGGGTGCGGCTCGCGGCTGGTCGGCTGCCGTGGGCCGACGCGGTCGGCGACGGTCGAGTGCGCGCGAGCGGCGAACGAAGCAACATCAGCGCCCTGCTGCCGATCCTGTAGCCGGCACCCGGGCACTTCACACCCCGTGTGAGCCGGCTGACTTCACACCCGGTGTGGTCGTAAACCCGCCCGTTTTGACCGCTTCGGACAACCACCCGGGGTGTTAAGACGAGTCCGGCGCCGGCGATTCGCAGGCTCGCAGTGTCGTTGGCAGGCCGGTTTCAGGTACACCCAGGGCTGCGATGGGGCCCGAGCGGGCCTAGGCGGTCAGGTTCTCGGCGAGCACTGCGCGGTGGGTTGGCAGGGCTGCCTCGTAGCGGGCGCGGCCTTCGTCGGTCAGGTGGGCGAAGATGCCGCGGCGGTCCTGCTGCGCACATGACGCGGGTCACCAGGCCCTCTTCTTCGAGCCGGCCGACGACCCGCGACAAGGCGCTCTGGCTGAGGTGAACGATGTCCGACAGCGCCTGCATCCGACACTCGCAGTCGGGCTGGCCGGCCAGTTCGTCGAGGACCTCGAACTCGCTGACCCCGAGCCCGTGCTCGCCGAGCGCCTTCTCCAGCGCGCAGGTCACCCGCGCGTGCTGTTCGAGGAGCGTGCGCCAGTTGCTTACTAGAACGGCGGGATCCACTACCGGCGCGATGTCAGGCATGTGGTAACGGTACCGCGCAAATATGACCAGCGCAAAATATTCTCTTGCAATCAATGCACGTGCATGTATTGTCGTCGCATGGACCTTTCAGATACTCACCCAGCCAGTCACCCCGCCGCCACCCAATTGCGCTGGAGCCCCGCCCTCTGGGCCGCGCTCATCGTGTTGTGCGGCGTCGTCTTCCTTGACGCGCTCGACGTCTCGATGGTCGGCATGGCGCTCCCGTCCATCCAGCGCGACCTCAAACTGAGCACCGACCAGCTGCAGTGGATCGTCTCCGGCTACGTGCTCGGATACGGCGGTCTGCTGCTTCTCGGTGGGCGTGCAGCCGACTTGCTCGGACGGCGGCGGGTGCTGTTGGTGGCACTGTCCGTCTTCGTTGTCGCCTCCGCCCTCGGAGGACTCACGACCAACGGCGACCTGCTCATTACGGCCCGCTTCATCAAGGGCGCCAGCGCGGCGTTCACAGCGCCCGCCGCTCTGTCGATCATCACGACGACCTTCGCCGAAGGCCCGGTACGCAACCGCGCACTCAGCATCTTCACGACGGTCGGAGCGAGTGGCTTCTCCCTCGGCCTCGTATTGGGTGGCCTGCTCACCGAACTCGGCTGGCGCTGGACCTTCTTACTCCCCGCTCCGATCGCGGCAGCCTTGGTCGTGCTGGGTCGCAAGTACGTCGCTCGTGACACGCACGCTCGCCCCGCAGGTGGCTACGACGTGCCAGGCGCCGTAACGGCGACTGCAGCGATGCTGCTGCTCGTTCGCACGGTCGTCACCGCCCCGTCGTCCGGCTGGGGATCGGTCAGCACCCTTGGCGGATTCATCGTGAGCGCAGCGCTGCTCGCGGCATTCGTGATGATCGAGCTGCGGTCGCCGCACCCGCTCGTGCGACTTGGGCATCCTGCGTTCGGCACGCCTCGTGCGGGCGAACCTCGCGGCGATGGCGCTGTTCGGCTCATACATCGGCTTCCAGTTCATCGGCACGCTGTACCTGCAGTCGCTGCTCGGCTGGTCGTCGCTGCACACGGCGTTCGCGTTCTTGCCGGCAGGCGTGTTCGTCGTGCTCGCATCGACTCGGATCGCGCCGGTGATCAACCGGTTCGGCACGCCGAAGTTGCTGGTCGTCGCCTTCGCCGTACTGACGGCGGGTTACGCGCTGTTCCTGCGGCTCGGAGCCGACGCGTCGTACGTGACGCTGCTGCTGCCGACGATGCTGCTGCTCGGCCTCGCGTTCGGCATCGGGTTCCCGTCGCTGAACGTGCAGGCGACGAGTGGAGTCGCCGACGACGAGCAAGGGCTCGCGTCTGGGCTGCTCAACACCTCGTTCCAGCTCGGCGGTGCCATTGGTCTCGCGATCATCACTGCGGTTGTGACGAGCCACACGGGTACCGGAACGGGCGACAAAGCAGTTCTCGATGGATTCCGGCCGGGCATCGCGGTGGCGACCGGGATCGCGTCTGCTCGGACTGCTGGTGTCAGTAGCCGGAGTATGAGCGAGCGTCGCTCTCGGGCCGTGCTCGCCGAGGATCCCGACGACTTCGGCCCTGCCGACGAGGAGTTCGCGCTTGGCGGGTCGAGACAGCTAGTCGGCGTTGTCCACAGCTTCAGTTGTGCTGGCCCGCACGGGTTCCGTGCGGGCCAGACTCAGGCGATGGACAAGGGCTGGTACGACGGGATCGCTGAGGGTGTCAGGCTTCAATGCACGGTGGACGACGAGGGCGGCACGTGGGTGCTCTTCCTCGACGACGAGTGGTCGTCCGGTCAATGCGATGGCACTGCCCGCCGAAGAACTCGGGCCGCTTGAACTTGACGGGCTGGTCGAGGTTGTCGACGGCGTTGACGCCCCGGCGGTGATCGTCGCGGTGCCGCGATCTGATGGCCAACCACGCGCAGAAGACTGGCGCCTGTGGGAAGAGTTGCGCGCGCGGATGGCCGTTGCGCGGCCTGAACTGATCGACCTCGTGGTGGTCGGTGAGCAGTCATGGTGGGCGGCCGTCGGTGCCACCGACCTGTAGTCGATCTGCAGAACATCGGCGAGGACTCGTCCGCATCGGCTCGGGGGCCCGTACACTGGAGCACATCCCAGCACTCCTCGATCCACTACTCCGCTCACCCCTTCGCGTCACTCTTTAAGGGAGCCCAGCAGGTGCCTCGTGGCGACGGCCGGCTGAATCACGATCTGCTCGCTGAAGACAAGGGTCCGCAAGACGCCTGTGGCGTTTTCGGTGTCTGGGCCCCGGGCGAAGAGGTGGCCAACCTCACCTACTTCGCGCTCTACGCACTCCAGCACCGCGGCCAGGAATCGGCTGGCATCGCGGTCAGCGACGGCAAGAAAATCCTTGTTTACAAGGACATGGGCCTGGTTTCGCAGGTCTTCAACGAGTCGAACCTCGCCACCCTCAAGGGCGACATCGCGATCGGCCACGCCCGCTACTCGACGTCCGGCTCATCGGTGTGGGAGAACGCGCAGCCCACGTTCAGGTCGACCGCGATCGGCAGCATCGCGCTCGCGCACAACGGCAACCTGACCAACACCGGTGATCTTGCGCAGCTGGTCGAGAAGGCGCAGGCCGACAGCGGCGAGATCGCGTTCGACCGGCGCCCGCTGCGGTCGACGTCCGACACCGACCTGGTCACGTCGCTGCTCGCGAGCCACCCCGATCGCAGCCTCGAGACCGCCGCGGTCGAGGTGCTGCGGCAGGTCGAGGGCGCGTTCAGTTTCGTGTTCATGGACGAGAACACGCTGTACGCCGCGCGCGACCGCTACGGCGTCCGGCCGCTCGCGCTTGGCAAGCTCGAGCACGGCTGGGTGGTCGCGAGCGAGACCGCCGCGCTCGACATCGTCGGTGCGGCGTACGTGCGCGAGATCGAGCCTGGCGAGCTGCTCGCGATCGACGAGAACGGCCCGCGGTCGGTGCGGTTCGCCGAGCCCGAAGCCGAAGTTCTGCGTCTTCGAGTTCGTCTACCTTGCCCGCCCCGACTCGAACCTTGACGGTCGCAGCGTGCACGCGACTCGCGTCGAGGTCGGCCGCCAACTCGCACGTGAGGCGCCGGCCATCGCCGACCTCGTGATGCCGACCCCCGACTCCGGCACGCCGGCCGCCATCGGCTACGCCGAAGAGTCCGGAATCCCTTATGCCGCAGGCCTTGTCAAGAACGCCTACGTCGGCCGCACGTTCATCCAGCCGTCGCAAACGTTGCGCCAACTCGGCATCCGGCTGAAGCTGAATCCGCTGCGCGATGTCATCCGCGGCAAGCGGATCGTCGTTGTCGACGACTCGATCGTTCGTGGCAATACGCAGCGCGCCGTCGTCCGCATGCTGCGCGAAGCCGGCGCGACCGAAGTGCACGTGCGCATCTCCTCGCCGCCGGTGAAGTGGCCGTGTTTCTACGGCATCGACTTCGCGACCCGGGCTGAGCTCATCGCGAACGGCTTGACCGTCGAGGAGATCCGGACGTCGATCGGTGCCGACTCGCTGTCCTACGTCTCTCTCGACGGGTTAGTGGCGGCGACGACACGGCCGAAGCAGAACCTCTGCCGCGCTTGCTTCGACGGCGAGTACCCGACCGCACTGCCCGACCCGCGTTTCATGGGCAAGGACATGCTGGAGATCACGCCGGTCGAGGCATTGCTGGCGACGGTTCCGTCAGTTGGCGGTCACCCTTCGCTCGGGCACACGGCCCTCGAACATCCGTGACGTGAGCGAGTCAGACTCCGATCACTTACGCCGCCGCCGGCGTCGACATCGAGGCGGGTGACCGTGCGGTCGAGTTGATGAAGGCATCGGTGCGCAAGGCGTCGCGGCCCGAAGTAGTCGGCGGCCTCGGCGGTTTCGCGGGCCTCTTCAGGTTCGATGCAGCCCGCTACCGCCAGCCCTTGCTGGCAACCTCGACCGACGGCGTCGGCACCAAAGTCGCCATCGCCCAGGCGATGGACAAGCACGACACCATCGGCATCGACCTGGTCGGCATGGTTGTCGACGACCTCGTCGTGTGCGGCGCCGAGCCGCTCTTCATGACCGACTACATCGCCTGCGGCAAGGTCGTGCCGGAGCGCATCGCCGCGATCGTCGACGGCATCGCCGAAGGGTGCAGGCAAGCCGGCTGTGCACTAATCGGCGGAGAGACCGCAGAGCATCCTGGGTTGCTGGGCGTCGATGAGTACGACCTCGCCGGCGCCGGAACGGGGGTCGTCGACGAAGACGCGGTGCTCGGCGCACATCGGGTGCGTGCCGACGACGTCGTGATCGCGATGGCGTCGAGCGGGTTGCACTCCAACGGCTACTCACTCGCCCGTCATGTCCTGCTCTCACGGGCCGGCCTCGCGCTCGACGCGCACAGCGACGACCTCGGTCGCACGCTCGGCGAGGAGTTGCTCGTGCCGACGCGGATCTACAGCCTCGACTGCCTCGCCTTGATCAACGCCGTCGACGTCCACGCGTTCTCGCATGTCACTGGCGGTGGGTTTGCTGCGAACCTCGACCGCGTGCTGCCGGTTGGCGTCGACATCCAAATCGATCGGACGACGTGGGCCGCCCGCGCCGATCTTCGGTCTGATCCAGCACCTCGGTGACGTTGCGACTCCCGAGTTGGAGCGCACCCTGAACATGGGCGTCGGGATGGTTGCGCTGGTCGCGGCAACCGACGCCGACCGTGCACTCGAGGTCCTGCGCGGTCGCGGTGTCTCGGCCTGGGTCGCTGGTCACGCGCACGCCGGTGAAGGCCCAGGCACAACCACCCTCGTCGGCGCCCACCGGAGCTAAGTTGGTTGTCGCTGGACGCCTTCTTGAGCGTCCACAGCTAACCAAGTCGGAGCAACCGATGAGCGCCGGGCGACGTCGAACCGCCATGACAGCTCGCCGCGCAATGGTCGCAATCGCAACTCTCACCATCGCAATGGCCGGGTGCGCCAGCAAGACGGTCGGGTCCTCGTCCCCCTCAACGAGTCCGGCCCCGAGTGCGATCGGATCCCCGCCACCAAACGCTCAGCTGAGCCCTCAAGTCCTGATGCTGAACTCGCCCGCAGCGCCCAGCCCGGACACCGAGCAGGGACGCAAGGCCGAGGCTGCCGAACTCGCCACCTCGTTGCTGCGACTGGTGACTTTGCCCGCAGGCGCAACGCCGGTGACGAGTCCGCCGGCCGCGGGACTCACGGCGGCTCCTGAGTCTCAGGAGACCAACCGCATCGCGGCCGCGCACACGTTCTTCACGGTCCCCGGCACGATCGACTCGGTGCTCACTTTCGTCCAGACCCACGTGCCGGCCGGATTCACCAGCAACGGGGGCGGCTGGGGTGGGCCGCCCTACACAGCGGAAGTGGATCTGTACGGCGCGCCGACCCTCGCGTTCCAACCGCCCTGGCTCACGGTGAGCGTCGGGCTGGCTGGGTCGCTGGTCGGCGTCCGGGTCGACTCGCAGGTCATCTGGTTACCGGTTCGGACGCCCGCCGAGTTCATTCCGACAACAGTGCAAGGCGCGACGCTGGTCGCGGCAGGCTACAGCCAAGACGCAACGAACAAGACCCTGAACCTTGATGCGACAGATGCGCGCACCTTGGCAGCGACGATCAACGCCCTCCCGACCGCAACGGACGCCGCCCACGGGTGCCCTGCCATCTCGTCTGAGATCACGGTGACCTTCGCGTCGACTCGCAAAGTCGTGGTCACCGACAGTCTCTGCGGCGTGTACCTCGATGTCGGTGACGGCGCGAATCTCCAGCTGTCCGACCCAGGGATTCTGCAGCCAGACTTGAACAGGCTGCTTGGGCTGCCGGGCTACTGGCCGTTGTCAGAGTCCAGAGCCCAGCGTCGCGCCTGCGGCCCCCGCAGCGAGTCCGAGCATCACGCACTTCTTCTGCACCCCGCCGGGTTGGTCGCCGTTGACGGCCACGGCGCAGGAACTCCAGGAGTACGGCTACCCGCCGCGGCCTGACGCGGGCCACGACCAGGGGTGGTTGCAAGCGATGAAGGCCGCCGGGCCGCCGTACACCTGCCCGGTGGCGGCGTCCTCGAACTAGGCCGGACGGCGGGGAGCTGGGCTAGCGGGAGCCAGACGCTCCGTACTTGCCGTCGAGGTCGTCGTCCTCGTCGTCGTCTTCATCGGAATCGGAGTCAGCGTCGAACTCGGCGTCGGTCTCGTCGTCGACCCAGCCCGATGTATTCGGTGTGCTGGTCGACGGCGGCGCGCTCGCTAATTCTTTGCGCAGTGCCTCAAGGTCTGTCCCGCCAGTTGAATATTTCAACTCACGGGCGACTTTGGTCTGCTTAGCCTTGGCCCGGCCGCGCCCCATGGCTCGACCCCCTCGTCAGGACCGTGGTCCCGCATCGGACGACAATTCGAAGTACTCATGAACAGTAGTGAGGGCCTGGCGTTTCCGCACGGGCCGTCGGCACAGCCTACCTGTTTGGTTCGTGGGAGGCACCCCCGATGCCCTCACTCGTGCAACGATGCGACTGTGACTGGCAGTTCGGGTCCGGCGCGCGGTGGGTTGACCGCGGTTGCGGCGTTCCTGCGCGTCTACGAGCCGCTCGAGGCCTTCCCCGCCGACGAGCGGGCCTGGTGGCGGGCCGTTGCGGCGGCTGGGCCGCTGACCGCTGCTCAGATGGCGGCCCGCGAGCACGCCGCCGCCATCAGAGCGCTGACCGCGCTCCCTCCGCGAGTTGTGACCGACCTCGATCTGACCGAGGGCGCCGCACACCCAGCCGGCATCGTGTTGCAGCCCGACGGGGCCGATGGGCGCCTTCGCGTGTGCCCGGTGGAGATGTCGTGGCGCGCGCTGCTGGCACTCGAGGACTTCCAGACCGACATTGCGCCAACCGTGCTGCCGTCCTTCCTGCCCGCCGCGGTGATCGATGCCGCGTCGGTGACGCTGGCCCAGCTCGTCTCCGAGCGGAGTTCGCTGACCGGCCCGCACGTGCGCAGTTCGCGCTGGTCAGTGCCGATGGCGTGGCTCGCCGTCTTCCAACCGAGTCATCGCCACGTCGAGCCGGTCGACGCTGAGCCCTCCACCAGCTCGCCACATCACCAAGAGCATCAAGAGCCGCAAGATCATCAAGGGCTCGAGGCGGACGTCGAGAGGCCGCGTCCGTCGGTCCAGCCGGCGCCGTCGTCGCGCTACCTAGCGCCGATGGCGGACGCTCGGCGCTGCGTGGCGCGCGCCTTGGCGTCGGTGCGGGTGGCGGATACCACCCTCCTGCCGCTCGCTGAACTCGAGGAGCTCGGCCGCTGGCTCGAGGAGTTTCACGCGCGTTCGGTTGTCGAGCTGGACGCCGGAGGGCTGGGCGAAAGCACGCCGGCGCTGGACGATTCGGTGGCCGATGTGAGCCGCGGGCTCGGCGACCTGCGGGCCGGGAACATCGACGCGGCAATTGCCCGCCTGTCGTCGGTTCGCGACACATGGGATGAGATCCGCGCTCACGAGCACGCCTCGTAGGGTTTGTTTCGTCCGGTTGCGCGCCCAACTGGGGCTAAATGGCGTATCTCGGACTAGTCCAGGGGCAACCAAGGATGACCCGGTCGGGCCATTTCGGACATCCTGCGCGAACGGCAGTATTTAAGCCATGGGCCCGACGTAGTTGTCGGCGCCATGTTCGGAGATGTCTGCCAGGCAAGCCAGGCAACCAGGCAACGGGGGCTGGGCGCTGGGGCTGGTGGGCATGTTTGGGGGCCAGCTTCTGCTGGACCAATGTGGGGGGGCCGGCACCTGCCGTCCCGAATCAGAAGGGCCGGCGACCGCCGACCCTGAATGTAGAGGGGCCGGCACCCGCCGACCCGATGTAAGGGCCGACAATCGCCGGTCCGCGAGGAGGAACTTCCCTTGGCAAGCACGCGCACACCCGAGGCTGAGCCGCTATTGACCCCGGCCGAGGTGGCGACGATGTTCCGTGTCGACCCCAAAACGGTCACACGCTGGGCGAAGGCGGGCAAGCTCACGTCGATCCGCACGCTCGGTGGACACCGCCGTTACCGCGAGACTGAGGTTCGGGCTCTGCTGGGCGGGATTCCGCAACAGCGCGAGAGCGAGTAGTTCAAGCTCGGCACAACTCATGCACGGCACGTCCCGTGTAGCGCAGCACTGAAGGCGTCGACTACCCAACTGGGAGTCGGCGCCTTCCGGCTTTCCGGGGAGGCGGTCAGTGGCTTTCCGGGGAGGCGGTCAGTGGCTGTCCGGATTGGTCGGTCGGTTCAGGAACCGTCACGGGAGTCCGATGCGTTGGTCAAGGCGTTAGGCTTTGCGCAGCGAAGCCACCATGTGGCAGTCGAGCATGTGGCAGTTGAGCGCAGCGAAGCAGCGGTCGAATCCAGTGAGAGGTGCCGGGATGGCTGACGGACGCGACGACAAGGGTCGGACGTCGACCAAGTACGCCGCCAAGAAGGCTGCCACTGAGCGCATTGCCGCTCAACGCGCCGCTCAGCAGCGTTCGGAGCGCAAGCGCAACCTGCTCTACGCCGGCGGCGGTGTCCTGCTCGTCATCGTGGTGATCGGCGGCATCGTGCTCGCCGGTCTCCACACCAAGAAGAGCGCAGGTGCCAGCGACGTTCTGCCCGCCTCGACGGCGGTCAGCCAAGCGATCGCCACGGTCGCGACGTCGAGCCTGACGGCGCAGCCTGATCTGAGCAAGGTCACCGGGCCCCCGAGCGCGATGACGACCCCGGCTTTGAAGGCCTCCAACGGCTTACCCCAGGTCTTGTACGTCGGTGCGGAGTGGTGCCCGAACTGCGGGGCGACCCGCTGGTCGATGGCAGTCGCGTTGGCCCGCTTCGGGACGTTCACCGGGCTGAGTACGACGTACTCGTCGTCGACGGACTCAGATCCACACACGCCGACGCTGTCGTTCCGCGACGCGTCGTACAAGAGCAGTTACATCGACTTCGACGCCAAAGAGCAGGTCGACGGCAACAACAAGCCGCTGCAGAGCCTGACCACGGCCGAGAACGCACTCTTCGAGCAGTACGGCGGCTCCACGCCGGGTCAACCGGGATATCCCTTCATTGACTTCGGTGGCAAGTGGCGGCAGAACGGTACGGCGTTCGACCCAGCAGTGTTGGCGGGTCTGACACCAGACGCTGTCGCCGCGGCCATGAGCAGTCCCACGTCGAAGCAGGGCGCGGCGATCCAAGCCAGTGCTGACGTCTTCACCGCGGAAATCTGCGACATGACCGGCGGCAAGCCGGCCAACGTCTGCACCGCAGCGGGTGTGGTCACCGCGACCACTGCCCTCGCTTCCCTCGCCTCGAAGTAGCACGGTGGCGTCGAACCGGACGGTCCCTTCGAGGGCGTCAGCGGTGTCGTCGACGAGGCAGTCGGGCGCGCCGGTCTGGGCCGCTCCGATCTGTCTGCTTTTGACGGCGATCGGGATCGGGCTTGCGACGTACCTGACGATCGCTCACTACGACACGCACATCTCTTTGGTCTGCTCAGCCAAGGGCGCGATCGACTGCGAGGCCGTCACGACGAGTGCGCAGTCGAAGGTATTCGGGATTCCCGTCGCGCTTCTCGGCTTGGCCTACTTCGTCGGCATGATCCCCTGGCATCTACCGGTGGCCTGGCGTTCGGCCGACCCGCGGATCAAGTTCGGCCGGCTGCTCTACGGCCTCTCGGGGATCGGATTCGTCTGCTACCTCGTCTACGCCGAGGCAGTCATCATCAAGAAGATCTGCTTGTGGTGCACCGGCGTCCACATCACGACGCTGGTGCTGTTCGTCGTCACGGTCTTCGCGACCGCGCTCGCGATTCCCTACGACGCCGCCGCAGAAGTCGACGACGACGATGACTACGAGGATTCGGACGACTAGTCGGATGGCTGAGGGTCGCGGCGACAAAGTTCGGACGCCATCCAAGTACGGCGCAAAACAGGCTGCCACCGAGCGCATCGCCGCCCAACGTGCCGCTCAGCAGCGAAGCGATCGCAAGCGCAACCTGCTCATGGCCGGCGGCGGTGTCCTTGCGGTGGTCTTGGTCATCGGTGGCATCGTGTTCGCCGGTCTTTCGAGCAAGAAGTCGCCCGCGGCCATCCATCCCGTCGTCGCCGCGTCGGCCACTGTCACCAAGGCGATCACCGCCGCCGTCCCGCTTACATCGACCGCGCTCAACCTGAGCACGGTGACCGGACCGCCCAAGGCACTGACAGGGGCGGCACTGACCGGCACGTCGGGAAAGCCGGAGGTGCTCTACATCGGCGGCGAGTTCTGCCCCTACTGCGCCGTGACTCGCTGGCCGCTCGCGATCGCGTTGAGCCGGTTCGGCACCCTCAGCAACCTGCAGACGACGTACTCCGCCGCCAATGACACCTCTGGTCCGAACACGCCGACGCTCGATTTCAGCCGTGCGACATACAAGAGCGACTACATCGACTTCACTGGCATCGAGTACGAGGACGGCGCGCAGAAGGTGATCGCGACGCTGACGCCCCAACAATCGAGCCTGTTCGAAAGCGTGGGCGGAGGATACTTCCCGTTCGTCGACTTCGGCGGCAAGTGGGTGCAGAGCGGCGCAAGCTACCCGACGGCCACTCTCGCGGGTCTCACTCCTGACGCGGTCGCCGCTCAGCTCACGAACAGCTCCAGCAAGATCGGAGCAACGATTCAGGCAAGCGCCAATGTGTTCACAGCAGCGATCTGTTCGATGGATGGCGACAAACCAGCGAGCGTGTGCGGCGCGACCGGCATCACGGCGGCATCGACTGCCCTCGCCGCTCTCGCGAAGTAGCTACTCGTCGATGGAGCTCATGCTGGCGTAACGGTCGCCAGCCGTCGTGCCCTTCGGTGCCGCCTCGTCGATCGCGCGCAACTCGGCGTCCGTCAGTGTCACGTCCGCACCGCCGAGGTTCTCCTCTAAGTAGCGCAGTCGCTTCGTCCCAGGGATCGGGACAATGTCGTCGCCTTGGGCGAGCAGCCAGCCGATCGCGAGCTGCCCGGGCGTGCAGCCCTTTGCCGCCGCGATTTCCTTTACCCGCTGCACAAGATCGAGATTGCGCTGGAAATTCTCGCCCTGGAACCGTGGCGCGTGCTTGCGGAAGTCGTCGTCCGCAAAGTCGTCGGCGCTGGTGATCTGACCGGTCAGGAAGCCACGGCCGAGCGGGCTGTACGCGACGAATCCGATGCCGAGCTCGCGAACCAGAGGCAGGATTTCGTCCTCAGGATCGCGAGTCCAGAGGCTGTACTCGGTCTGCAGCGCAGTAATCGGGTGGACGGCGTGTGCGCGGCGAATCGTGGTTGGCGAAGCTTCAGACAAGCCGAGGTGGGTGACTTTGCCGGCCTCGACCAACTCCTTCATCGCGCCGACGGTGTCCTCGATCGGCACCGTCTTGTCGACGCGGTGCTGGTAGTAGAGGTCGATGTGGTCGACGCCGAGCCGCTGTAGCGACGCGTCGCACGCTGTGTGCACGTACTCCGGTGTGCCGTTGATGCCGACTCGCGAACCGTCGGGGTTGCGTTCGTTGCCGAACTTGGTCGCGACGACGACTTCGTCGCGACGATCGGCGATCGCCCGCCCGACGAGACGTTCGTTGGTGAAGGGCCCGTACATGTCTGCGGTGTCGAGGAAAATGCATCCCGCATCGAGCGCGTGCTTGATGACGTCGAGTGACTCGGCGTCGTTGGTGTTGCCGTAGAACTCACTCATACCCATGCAGCCGAGGCCGAGGGCAGAGACGGCGAGTCGATTGTTGCCTGAACCGAGATAACGGGTTTGCAAGTGGAGCCCTTTAGTTGTTGTGGCCTTTGGTCACTTTTGGAGCGTGCAGCACCAGATGGTGAGTTCCCATGACAACCGGCTGCCACGCTGGGAAAGGTGGATCGATCCTTCGTCCATGAGCTCCCGGACCATGGCCGAGGTCGCGACCACGTCGGGCAGCGGGAACTCCTTCTTGACGACTGGCTCCATCGCTGTGCCGAAGACCTTGGCCGCGGCGGCGAGGATCGCCGCGTCGTCTTGGATCGTGCCCGTCGGCAGGTAGACCCGGCCCCCTGGCACGAGATAGTCGGCCACTTCGGCCAGCATCAGGACCGGCAGTTCTGCGCCGGTGCGACCGCCGCCTTTGCCGTCAGGGAACCAGCCAGTGACCTGGGCGATCACGTCGGGGATCCCCGAGACGTCGGCGATGACCACGTTGGCCTTTGTGTCGCCTAGTGGCTCAAGGAGATTGCCGCTGCGGAACTCGGCGATGTCGGACAGGCCCAGGCGTGCGGCGTTGGCCGCAGAGCATGCAACGGAGGCCTCCGAGAGGTCGGTACCGATCACCTTCGCGGCGCCGAGTTTCGCTGCGACGAGCGACAGCACGCCGCATCCGCAACCCGCATCGACAACGACATCGCCGGGATCGACCCGCAACGCCTCGGCCAGCACTTTGCTCGTCGAGCTGGGGACGAAGACGCCGGGATCAACGACGACGTCGAATGGGCCAGCGACACCGCGCCAGGTGTACGTGCGCGCAGCATCCTCGGCGTCCGGCATCGCGCTTTCGGGCATCGTTGTCCCTCCCGCCACGTGGTCAGTTCCGGCCAACACCGTGAATGCAGCCAGCCTAAATGGCGGCGTGACTTTACCCAAATGATGTCAGGTCACAGAAAAGAATCGAGTGCAGGGCTTTTCTTCGGGCAGCCGAACCGGACGATCGACGCGCCGAGTCGCTACTTCGTCGGTTGGTCGGTGAAGTTGCCCGTCCACACCGCGCGCGAGCCTGCTTCGCCTGTCCTGACGACCTGCTGAACGGCGCCAACGGAGATGGCAACGGCCAGGACGCCGACTGCAACCCGGCCGAGGGTCCCGTGCAAGGCAACGGAATCCGTACGTGCCCATAGCCACACGACAAGCGCGATCACAAAAAGGCCGATCATCCATGGCAGCACTTCTTTGCCAAGCGCGACGTGTTTGCGGATGAGGGGCGTAATCGTGACTCGGGCCTCGAGCCATTGACCGGCGTGAGTCGTTACCGGAACGGTCACCAGCGCACCGAGCGCGATGATCGGGGTGATGATCCCTAGGCGGCGGCCGGCGGCGGGCCAGAGGGCCGCAACGACGAGGACGAGTGCAGCAATCGGGACGGCGGCCAGTACGAGGTGCACCAACAAGACGTGGGCTGGGAGTCCTTGGATTTTGGTCGGGCCCATGAGTCTCCTCCGCACCGACGATGTGGGGTTTCCGACGGCTTGTTGGTCACAACGGAGGGCTCAGCCGCCCGGTTCAACGCCGGCGCCCAGCGGCTCTGATCGGCCGCGGAGTTTTGCTTGGGTGGCCAGGGACAGGATCGAACTGTCGACCTCCCGCTTTTCAGGCGGGCGCTCATACCGACTGAGCTACCTGGCCTTGCCAAAATCTTGGGGCCTTGCCACACCTGTTCAAACTGCAGCTGGTGCGTGTTGCGGTCCCGACGGGATTCGAACCCGCGACCTCCGCCTTGACAGGGCGGCGTGAACTCCAGGCTTCACCACGGGACCATCCGTGTTACTGCTGCCGTGCCCTTAGGACTGAAAACTGCGACTTGCGTGCCCCCAACGGGATTCGAACCCGTGCCGCCGCCTTGAAAGGGCGGTGTCCTGGGCCACTAGACGATGGGGACGGTAGCCAGATTTGCGTCGATAGGCCACAGCCCCGGCGTCATCCGTCGGGGACTGGTCAAGCATAGGGGACGGCCCCGTGGTTTGCTGGCGGGGTGGTGGAGGTCTCGCGCGAGCGCTTCGAGGAGCTCGTCGCCCAGGCCCTGGACGGCATTCCCGAGCAGTTCACCAAGGCGATGCGCAACGTGGCGGTCTTCGTCGAGGACGTCCCGGCCGACCCGCACTTGCTCGGCCTTTACGTCGGAGTTCCGCTCACCGAGCGCACGACCTCCTACGCCGGGGTGCTGCCCGACCGGATCATGATCTACCGCTCCACGCTCTGCGCCTATTGCGACACCGAGGAGCAGGTAATCGCGGAGGTCCGCAAGACCGTCGTCCACGAAGTTGCCCATCACTTCGGGATCGACGACGACAGGCTGCACGAACTCGGGTACTAACGCCCGAACCCGACAGTTTCGCGAACGTTACGCACCCCGAACATTTGCGCGGCAGACTCTGGGGATGACCAGCGCGTCTGACGCCTTGCGGAGCGACCTGGCGCATCTGTACCGCCGGGCCGGCTTCGGAGCGACGCCGGCCGAGCTCGACGCTGCGGTAACCGCCGGGTACGCCGCGACTGTTGCTGCGCTCGTACAGCCACCCTCGGCGTCCGACCAAGGAGTGCTGGCAACTCCGCCGCCACAGTTCACAGTTGCCACCGCGCCCGCTGTGAATGACACCGCGGCGCAGCGCAACGCCTACCAGGCGCGGGTCAGCAGTGAGGGGAAAACGCTCGCGCTTTGGTGGCTTGATCGCATGGTGATGGCGAGCAATCCGTTCCCGGAGAAGTTGACGTTCTTTTGGCACGGGCACTTCGCGACGGCGCTGGCGAAGGTGCGCAGCGCGGCGTTGATGTTGCGCCAAAACGAGCTGCTTCGAACGTCGGGTCTTGGCGCGTTCGACGCTCTCGACCTGGCGATTGCGCGCGATCCGGCGATGATGATTTGGCTCGATGAGAACCAGAACATCGCTGGGCGCCCGAACGAGAATTTCGCCCGCGAGAACATGGAACTCTTCACCCTCGGATATGGGAACTACTCCGAGGACGACGTGAGAGAAGCTGCGCGCTGCTACACCGGGTGGCACTACAACCAGAACTCCGATGCCTTCGCCGAAGTTGCGGCGAAGCATGACAACGGTGTGAAGACTGTGCTCGGCCACACCGGCAACTTCGACGGCGGCGACCTGATCACGATTCTCACCCACAGCGATGCGTCGCACCGATGGATCAGCACGCGTGTGTGGAGCCGGTTCGCGAAGACCATCACGACCGACCCAGTCGTCAACACCCTGATGACGACGTACTCGGAGCAGCTGAACATCGATGCGCTCATGACCGCGACGTTCACGTCGCCGCTGTTCCTGCAGACCAAGGGCGAGCTGGTGAAGCAGCCGGTCGAGTACGTCGTCGGTGCGTTGCGCGCGTTGAAAATGCGGGCCGACAACCAGATTTACCTGGGCTTCCTGCAAGCACTCGGGCAGTTGCCGTTCGAGCCACCGAACGTCGGCGGCTGGCCGGTTGACGAGGGGTGGCTGACCACGGCGTCCAGCTACAACCGCATGAGGTTTGCCCGATACATCGCTACCCGCGGCGACATTTCCGCCGTCGCCGACGAGCCGGTGTCGGCACGGGCTGATGCGGCCGCGCACCTGTTGTCGGTTGACTCGTGGGGTGCCCAGACCCGCGTCGCGCTTGCGCACGTAGCGCACGACGCGGAGTGGCTCGTCACCCTCGCGCTATGCGCGCCCGAATACGTTGTGAATTAAGGGGGTCGACGATGCCACGAACGATGTCGCGACGGCAGTTCCTCATCTCGAGCGGTGTTGTTGGCGGTGCCGCGCTGGCCGCGGGCGCCACCGGCATCACGTTGCGAGAGCTGATGGTGGCCGGCCAACGTAAGCCGCTTGAGGTGGGCACGAAGATCGTCGTCTTCGTCACCCTGTACGGCGGCAACGACGGACTCAGCACCGTGATCCCTTACACCGACAAGGCCTACTACGCGGGTCGCCCGCAGCTTGCCTATGACGAGTCCGAGGTGCTGCCCCTCGCCGATGGCCTCGGCTTCAACCCGACCATGACCGGCTTCAAGAAGCTGTACGACGCTGGGCAGCTGGCGATTGTGCGTGGGGTCGGCTACCCGAACCCCGACCGCAGTCACTTCAGGTCGATGTCGATCTGGCAGACCGCGTCTCCTGGTGCGCCGCAATCTACCGGTTGGCTCGGCCGCTGGCTCGACGCGAACGGCGCCGACCCGCTGCTCGCAGTGAACGTCGGCCCGGTGCTGCCGCCGATGCTCGCGGGTCAGCACTGCGCCGGAGCAGCGGTGCCATCAAGCGGGGGAATCACGATGCCGACCGGCACCTACGGCAGCGG
Source organism: uncultured Actinomycetes bacterium (assembly GCA_963737705.1). GTDB lineage: Bacteria > Actinomycetota > Actinomycetes > Acidothermales > Acidothermaceae > PALSA-607. The sequence continues at coordinate 320,647 of CAVTTP010000006.1, read as the reverse complement.
AATTCGGATCCTCGACGTGGTATCGAACAGCAGTACACCGCTGATCCAGCGCGTCGCGCAGTCCGGGTCGGATCTGTTTCGGGTCGCCAAGACATTCGGTCCCACCCTTGCGGCCGCCAAGGCCAATGGCTCGAGCGATCTGGCCGGGCAGCTGGACATCGTCGCGCAGTGCATCGCCGCCAACGCGCCGACTCGTGTCTACAGCGTGCAGCTCGACGGATTCGACTTCCACGCCGACGAGAAGGCTGCTCAGAGCTCACTGCTAGGACAACTGGACGCCGCGGTGTCGGGGTTTTTGACGACAATGGCCGCCGGCCCGCACGGCAAGGACGTCGTCATGGTGCTGTACTCCGAGTTCGGCCGGCGAGTAGCGGCGAACGGTAGTCAGGGCACCGATCACGGGACGGCGGGAAACATCTTCGTCGCGGGCGCGACGGTGAACGGTGGCATGTACGGCGATCAGCCGAGCCTGACGGATCTATCGATGGATGACCTCAAGTACAACGTCGACTTCCGGTCGGTCTACGCCACGGTGCTCGAGAACCAACTGGGCGCTGACGCTCAGCAGGTGCTGGGCGGCACGTTCCCCAAGCTGGCGTTCATCTGACGGCGCGTGCAGGCTGAGGTTGGGCGCTGGATCTGCCGCCCTGATCGAGGGTTTGCACCGATTCCCCAGGCTCGTCATGAACCTAATGTCGGCGACGTGAACACCTGCCCGACGGCGAAGCTGGAGTCGACATGCCATCAACTAAGAAAATGACTATCGCGGCACTTCTCGCCGTCACTGTGTCCGTCGCCGGATGCAATTCGAAGAAGGCGAGTTCGACCGATTCGGGGACTGCGGCGACGACCGCGGCTGGGGCCCCGGGACCGGCAGCGTCGGCAGCCGATTCAGGCGCAAGCGCACCCGCCGCAACTGGGGCTGGCGCGGCCGCGTCCGGAGGCTGCCCGTTGACCGCAGCTCAGGTGACCGCGGTGATGGGCTCCACCTACCTGGCTCCGCAGAACACCAATGGGTTCTGCTTCTACCAAGGCGAAGACTCGCTCAGCATCCATGTCGAAGACGTGTCTGACCTCCATACCTTCGACGCCGAACTCGCGTCGGCCAAGGAGTCTCAGCAGACGGACAAGACGCCGACAACCGTTCCGGGAGTTGGAGACAAAGCGGCCGGCGTCGGGCAGCAGCTCGTCGTCGCAACCGGCAGCAAGATCATCGACATCCGCGACGCGGATACCGGGGGCACAGCCTGGCCCAAGTCGATTGCGTTGGCGAAGTTGGTTATCGCCGGCCTCCACTAGGCGAATCGGAAACCCCTGGGCCGGGAAGCCACGGTTGCATCTCTACAGGCGAAGAAGAGAATGCGGCCGCTTTGTGCTAGGGTCCCCTCCCATGAGCAACGTCTTCTTGACGCAGCGACTCCATGTCGACCTGCTGCGTGTGACGTCTGCCGTCTGTCGGCCCTGCTGAGATCGAAGCGCCGGCCCTAGTCGAATCCGCAATCGAATCGGCCGCCTGTCGGCGTCCCGCCTGATCTTTCGCTTGATCTCCCGCTCGCTCACCACGCCCGTTCCGCGCCGACTTTCGACGTGAAACGGGCGCTTGTGTGTCACGTATTCCCTAGCCATTACATAGACAATACTGACCTAGACAATCTGGAGAACTCCCGTGCGACCCCTCAATCGCGTCTTCGGCGTGCTCGCCGCTACCGGCCTGCTGTTGGCCGCCGGGTGCAGCTCGTCGAAATCAAGCACCGCGTCGTCCCCTTCGGCGGCCGCATCTTCGACTGCTGCGTCATCTGCAGCCGCGGCCCCCACGACGGCTGCTGCGTCGTCGGCCGCCTCGACCCCGGCCAGCTCCAGCGCCGCCACGAGCCCCGCAGCTAGCGGTTCCGCTGCGGCGGGTGGTCCCGCCACGTTGAACCTGGTCGCGTACTCGACCCCGCAACCGGCTTACGCCAAGCTCATCGCCGCGTTCCAGAAGACACCGGCGGGCAAGAACGTGAAGTTCACGCAGTCCTACGGCGCGTCGGGCGACCAGGCGGCCGCGGTCATCGCCGGCCAGGCGGCAGACGTCGTGGAGTTCTCTCTGCTGACCGACATGACGAAACTGGTCAACAAGAAGCTGGTAGCGCCCGACTGGGATGCCAACCCAGAGCACGGATTTGTGACCGACTCGGTAGTCTCGCTCGTCGTGCGCAAGGGCAATCCGAAGGGCATCAAGGATTGGTCGGATCTGATCAAGCCTGGCGTGAAAGTCCTGACTCCGAACCCGTTCTCGTCTGGCAGCGCGCGGTGGAACATCATGGCCGCGTACGGCGCGCAGATCAAAGCGGGCGACACTGACGCGCAAGCGACCGACTACTTGAAGTCGCTGTTCAAGAACGTGATCGTGCAGGATGCCAGCGGCTCGAAGGCGCTCGCCGACTTCGTCGGGGGTGCGGGCGACGTGCTGCTGTCGTATGAGAACGAGGCGATCTACGCGCAGGCCAAGGGACAGGCGGTCGACTACGTGATCCCGAACGACACGCTACTGATCGAGAACCCGGTCGCCGTCACGACGACGACGAAGTACCCAGTGCAGGCCAAGGCGTTCGTCGACTTCCTGTATTCGCAAGCCGGTCAGCAGATCTTCGCCGACATCGGCTATCGGCCAACGCTTCCTGGCGTGACGTCGACGGTGAACAAGTTCCCAGTACCGACGGGACTGTTCAACATCGGATCGCTCGGCGGGTGGCCGGCAGTGACGACGAAGTTCTTTGACCCGACGAACGGCGTGATCACGGCGATCGAGAAGTCCAACGGTGTCGCTACCACCAAATAGCATGCTGGACGACGCGAGCGGATCGGGCGCACCCGCCCGGTCCGCTTCGCCAACTTCGGACGCACCCGTTCCGTCGTGGTGGGCGGCTCGGTCGGGGAAGAATTCGCGGGGCGGAACGTCACTCGGGCTAGGGCTCGTGACGCTGTATCTCAGCTTCCTGGTGTTGATCCCACTCGGCGCAGTCGTGTGGAAATCCCAAAGCAACGGCTGGTCGGCTTTCTGGCACCAGGTGACGACACCCGAGGCGTGGGACGCACTGAAACTCACGCTGACAATTTCGGTTGGCGTTGCGCTTTTCAATCTCGTGATGGGCACGGTCATCGCGTGGGTGCTGGTGCGTGACGACTTCCCTGGCAAGGGTGTCGTCGAGCTCTTCATCGACCTGCCGTTTGCGTTGCCGACGATCGTTGCCGGCGTCGTGTTGTTGTCGCTCTATGGGCCGCGTAGCCCGGCGCACGTGAACATCGCGTTTACCCGGACGGCGATCACGGTCGCGCTCTTGTTCGTCACCTTGCCGTTCGTGGTACGCACTGTGCAGCCGGTATTGATCGAGCTCGACCGCGATATGGAAGCCGCCGCAGCCTCACTAGGCGCGTCGCCGTTTCTTATTGCACGCCGCATCATCCTGCCGAACCTGGTGCCTGCGATGTTGACCGGAACTGGCCTTGCATTTGCTCGGGCAATTGGCGAGTTCGGTTCGGTGAGCCTCCTGTCGGGCAACCTGCCGTTTCGCACCGAGGTCTCCGCGGTCAACATCTACAACCAGATCCAAAGTGACAATCCAGTCGGTGCCGCAGCGCAGTCGACGGTCTTGCTCGCCATCGCCTTCGTCGTGTTGTTCTCGCTCGATCGGTTGAAGCGCTGGGGCGTGCATCGTGGCTAGCGCATCGGGTATTGGTGGCAGCGACGGAACTGTCGTGGTGCGGGGCAATCGCCGTCCATTCGGGCGCTACGGCTTGCGGTTCGTCGCCCTCGGCTACCTGCTGGTGTTGCTCGCCGCGCCAGTGGCGATGGTGTTCTATCGCGCGTTCCAGCACGGGCTTGGGCCGATCTGGTCCGCCTTGACGACGGGCGAGGCGCGCAGTGCCATCGAGGTGACGCTGATCGTCGCGATTTCGGCCGTCGTGCTGAACACCATCTTCGGTGTTGGCACCGCATTGTTGCTGGTACGTCGGAGTTTTCCTGGACGTCATCTCCTCGACGTCCTGGTCGACATTCCGCAGGCGGTATCGCCGATTGTCGTCGGGCTTGCACTGATCCTCGTGTACGGGAAGTTCGGCTTCTTCGGGTCATGGATCGAACGCAACGGAATCAAGATCATCTTTAGCCTGCCAGGAATGGTGCTGGCGACTGCGTTCGTCTCGCTGCCCCTCGTCGTCCGCTCAGTTGCTCCTGTGCTTGCTGAACTCGGCGATGAACAGGAGCAGGCCGCGCGAACGCTTGGCGCATCGAGTTGGCAGACGTTTCGCCGGATCACGCTGCCGTCGATTCGCGACGCGCTCGCGTACGGGATCGTGCTGTCCCTGGCGCGGTCGCTTGGTGAGTACGGAGCCGTGACCGTGGTGTCGGGGCATGTGATCGGGAAGACGCTGACCCTTACGCTGTTCATTGACGAACGGCTGCAGAACTTCGACGAGCCGGCGGCGTATTCGGCGGCCGTCTTGTTGGCGGTCATTGCGATGGGCAGCCTGCTGATCAGCAGGCGGTTCCGGACGCGAAGCAGGAGCGCTGTATGAGTATCCAAGTGCGCCACGTGACGAAGCGGTTCGCGCAGTTCACCGCGCTCGATGACGTCAGCGTCGATATTCCGACAGGGTCATTGACTGCCTTGCTGGGGCCTTCGGGCAGTGGCAAGTCGACGCTGTTGCGCGTCATCGCGGGCCTCGATACCGCCGATGCCGGGACGGTCAGCATCGAAGGCAGCGACGCTACGCACCTGCCGCCGCAACGGCGCGAGGTCGGCTTCGTGTTCCAGCACTATGCGCCGTTCAAGCACATGACCGTGTACGACAACATCGCGTTCGGGCTCACGGTGCGCAAGGCTGGCAAGGCGGAGACGAAGACGAAGGTGAACGAGTTGCTCGAACTCGTGCACCTGGAGAAGTTCCAGACTCGCTACCCGGACCAGCTTTCGGGCGGGCAACGGCAGCGCATGGCGTTGGCTCGCGCCCTCGCTGTCGAACCTCGAGTGTTACTGCTCGATGAGCCTTTCGGTGCACTTGATGCGCAGGTCCGTAAAGAGTTGCGGACGTGGCTGCGTCGACTGCATGACGAGATGAACGTGACGACGGTGATCGTCACGCACGACCAGGAAGAGGCGATGGAAGTCGCCGACGAGATTGTCGTTCTGTACGACGGGCGGGTGCAGCAGGTCGGCCACCCGAACGACGTCTACGAACACCCGGCGAATGAGTGGGTCATGAGTTTTCTCGGGCCTGTCACGCATTTCGGTCCGTTGCTGGTTCGCCCACATGACCTCGATCTGGCCCACGAGGCATCGGACGGCGCGCTTCCGGCCACCGTCGTTCGCGTCACGCGGTTGGGCTTCCAAACGGTGGTCGATCTCGACATGCAGGGCGGCCCGATTTATGCCCAGCTCGCGCGAGAAGCGACAGATCGGTTGACTCTCGAGCCGGGGACCTTGGTTTACGTGAGCCACGCACGCGGCGACGTGCTCCCCGCTGCGCCCGAAATTCCGGTACCGGTTGGTGTCCCGGGGGCCGACGACCTCCTCGGCTAGGGGCCGAACTGCAATCCGCTGAGGCCCCACTCAAGTAGCCGGTCACCTGCCCACACTGCGGTGTCGCCAAAGCCACCACCGGGTGCTGTCGGGAGTGCGGTCCAGGTATCGGTATCGGGATTCCACACTGCACTCTCGCCCGGGCCTGTGGTGGGGCCGGCATCGATGCTGGAGTCGACGGTGCCGGTGTATTCGAGCAGCGCGGACCCGGTCCACACACCCAGTGGGTCCGTAGCGTCGATCGGGCCCGCCGACATCGCACTCCACGTATTAGTTGCGAGATCGAGCCGATAGCCGTGACCACCCAGCATGGCCGGCCAGGTCGAGTCGTCACCGTGCCAACCCTGGCCGGGCAACACGAGGAGCTGGTCGCCAGCAACAGTTTCGCCATCGAGCCCTGGTGGTTGATCCTCGTTCGTGGCGGCCGATGTCTCGCGTTTCGTCCACGTATTGTTCGCCGGGTCGTAGACGACGAAATCAACGCCGGCACCAAGGTCGGTGGTGTTCCCATCGGTCGTCACGTGTTGCCATAGCTGTCCGACGTAGATGCCGCGGTTGGTGACGACGGCACGAAGATGGCGGACGTCGTGCCCGGCAGTCATCGGCATCGCCGGCAGCATCGTCCAACGGTTGCGGGCCGGGTCGTAGGCCGCCGACCCAATGGCGTAACCCGTACCGGCGTCCGATGAGTCTGCCGGGTTGCCACCGATCACGAGCACCTGTTCGCCGTCCCACAGCAGTTGCGGATCGAAGCGGGGAGACAGCGGACTCGGCGCAAGCTTTCGCCATGAGTTAGTCGCCGGCGTGAATTCCGCGCCGTCGGAATCCAGCGCTTGTGAGCCGTCCGCGGCATCACCGCCGTAACCGCCGAACACGACGAGCGAGCTCCCTGTCCAGACCCACCCGGCGTCCGACCGGGCGCTCAACGGCGCGGGTGGGAGCATCTTCCACGCGTTTGTGGCCGGGTCGTAGCTGGCACCGTCGGCGTAAAGCGTGGTGTTACTTCGATCGTCGGACGCTCCACCCCACACGAGCAATCGGGAACCGGTCCACGCGACGACGTCGGATATGCGGGGCGCTATTGGTGCCGCCGGGAGCTGGCTCCAGTGGTCGCCGATCAATGCGGCCGCGGTGCCAGCCGACGGATTGACGACTGCCGGAGGTGACGCGGGTGACACCGCCGGCGATGATTGTGCGACGACGCCGGACAAGTCGGTGGCGTTGCGGCCATGAATCGATCCGCTGCCACATCCGACAACGACGACCGTGATCGCGACCGCACACGCAGCTGCTCGTCGCGTCGCGTTCACGTGAACGCCACCGAGTAAGTGGTCATGGGTCAGGTCCGAACTGCACACCGGTCGTGTCGCTTGGTACGTAAGCATTCGAGGTGGGAACGCTCAACATTCCCCATTCGAGCAACGAGTCGCCGTCCCATACTTCTACGTCGCCGCCATACAACGGCGCGGCAGGCAGCCGAGTCCACGCGCCGGTGCGCGGATCCCACGCCGCGGCTTGGCCGGGCAATGTGTCGCCACCGGGGCCGTTCGTCTCGGAGTTCGTGTCGAAGTCGATCAACGTGCTGCCGGTCCACACGAAGACGCCCGGATTGGCATCGTCTATCGGACCAACCGGAATCTTCGTCCACGTATTCGTGGTCGGATTCAACAGGTCGCCGCGGCCGCCGAGTAACGGCGGTCCTGGGCAATTCCCACACCAGTTCGAGGTTGGCGGCGGAACGACGATGTCAGTTCCTGTCCAGAGTGCCGACTCGATGCCACCCGGTGAGTTGTTGTCGGACGTGCCGTCGGTGGGTCGCGAGGCTGCAACGTCGTGCGTCCAGGTGTTGCGCGCTGGATCAAAGATGTAGAGGTCGAGGCCCGAGTAGATCGTCCCCGAACCGTCCGTGCTGTTCACCGCATGTTGCCACTCCTCCCACGCGTAGAGGCGGTCGTTGGTCGCGACCGCAACGACACCGAGGACCAACTGATTGCTGTCGAGAGGCATCGGGGCAAGCGTCGTCCACGTGTTCGTCGTTGGATTGAACGCGGCGAGGTCGGTGCGCACCTGCTGGCTCGATGACTGCGCAGGCGGGTCGCCGCCGATCACGATGACCTCGCCGTCGACCCACACGGCCTGCGGATTCACGCGCCCGCTGAGTGGACTCGGCGACAACGTGCGCCACTTCATCGTGGTCGGGTTGTACAGCGCGCCGTCGCCGGAAATCCCGTCTGCTGCGTTGCCTCCCCACACGAAGAGTTCGCTGCCTGTCCAGACGCTTGCCATCTGCGAGCGGGCACTGATGGGCGCGGCCGGAAGCTTCGTCCAACGTTTCGTGGTCGGGTCGTACGCTGCTCCGTCGCCTGCGAGTTGGTCGTCTCGTGGCCCGTAGTTGCCACCCCAAACGAGCAACTGCCGCCCTGTCCACGCGCTGGCAGGATCCTCGCGCGCAGTGATCGGTGCGGGCGGCAGCGTGCTCCAGTGGTCCTTGGCCAGTGCGGCCGCGGTGCCCGCCGTGGGATCAGCCGTGGGATCAACGACCGGTGCGGACGACGCCGGCAACGATGACGCCGGCAACGATGACGCCGGCAACGATGACGCCGGCGCCGCCGAAACCACGCCCGATGACTCGGTCGCGCTGCCATGGTGGACCGATCCGCTGCCGCACCCGACCACGACGACGCCAAGCGACCACCGCGCAGGCAGCTCCCCGTCGCGCCGCGTTCATCGGACCACCTCGCTGCCTCGCCAGTGCCGATCAGACTCCGGCGACCGCTCTCTGGTTCCGGTCAGCTGGCGTCCGGCTCTGGGGGCCGCCAATCAGCGGGGAACCCAGCCCTCTAGGTCGCGGATCATCGTGCGCACTGACGCGGGCATCTTGCCGGCCGCGACATCGGCGACGCTGATCCGCTCGAGAACAGCGCGAAGGCCTGCGCGGACGGCGACCCATACGTCCTGAAGCTTCTCCGCCGAGCCTTCGTAGACGAGCGTCTCCGGACGCAGGCCTCGCACTTCGGCTAGCGGTCCGTCGACCGCTCGCATTACGTCGGCGACCTGGATCTTCGAGGCCGGCCGTGCCAGCCGGTAGCCGCCTTCGGCTCCGCGCAGGCTTTCAACCAACCGAGCCCGGCGCAGGTCAGACAGGATCGCCTCGAGAAACTTGCGCGGCAGATGCTGTTCGCCCGCGATCGTCTCCGCCTTCACCCAGGTATCGCGCGGCGCCTCGGCGAGCACGAGCATGGCCCGCATCGCGTAGTCGGTCTTCGCGGAGATGTGCACCCCGCCATGATGGCAGCCGGACGCACCGGCCACCCCCAACCGCCCCGCGAGCCCTACACGGTCGTCGGCTTGTCCGAGGAGCCCGTTGATTGGGTCGGGAAGCTGAGCAGATCGGCCAGCCCCCGTCGTCCGTGCGTATTCGTCTTTGTATAGACGTGCGCGAGGTGGGTCTGCACGGTGCGCACAGAGAGTCCGAGGCGTTGCGCGATGTCGATGTCGGAGGCGCCGATCGCGGCCAGCGAGGCGACGTCGCGCTCGCGAGCGGTCAACGTGCGCGCGGTAGAAAGCACAGACGCAGCCGGGACGGCGATTGGCTCGCCGTCGTGCAGCGCGTTCGCCAACCGCTCAGCCGCGCGAATCTCGCCTGGGATGTCGCCGCGCCGGGCGAACAGGGAAGCCGCAGACGCATAGGCGTCGGCAGCAAGCGGCCGAAATCCCAGTAATAGCAAGGAATCGCCGACATCGATCAGCGCCGGTGCGTCGGATTCGGCGAGTGCCTCGACGGTGTTGGCGAGCAGCGGTGCTAGCGGTCCATCGACACAGTCGGCCGCGAGCCGCGCACCTTCGCGCGCTGCTCGAGGATCGCCGTAGCGCGCGACCGCGTTCCAGGCCATGAGCGCGACGGGCGCCTGGCCGGCCGACCAAGCCGACGTGGCCGCGGCAAGAGCGGCAGCGCGCGCACCTGGCAGATCGCCCGCAGCTGCCAGCACATCGGCTCGGCACAACTCCTGCTCAGGGCGGTAGACGGCGAGGTCATGAGGGGCGGAATCCATCTCTGCAAGGCTTTGTTGCGCGAGATCAACCCGGCCGCGCAAAGCGTCGGCGACCGCCAACCAGCCGAGATTCCACGCGGCGAATGCCTCATCGGAGCCGCCCAAGTCGGAGAGAACCTCACGCATCTGACGCGCGGCAATCGTCGGCTCGCCGCGCAACATCGCAACGCGCGCCATGCACTGCAGCATGCGCGGCCGCGCGCGAGCGGCGTCGTCGGTGCCGGGCCGCACCAACGCATCGCGCGCGATCGTGTCGGCGGTGCTCAAGTCTCCGCGACGCTCGTGCGCGAGTATCACCGCCGACAACAACGCGGCGACGTCGAACCCGCCGCTGTCTGGCTCGTCACCGAGTTCGGCGAACGTGCGATCGGACAGCTCGATCGCGGCGTCCAACTGGCCAGTCGTCGCCATCCCCGCCACCGTGCAGACAGCCGCTCGCCACCGAGCAAAACCTGGCAGCTGGGGGTTGGTCGCCAGCGGCTCGGCCAACGCCACCGCCTTCGGCGCGTCACCGCCCAGCAGGTGCGCCAACGCAGCGGCCAACTGGATGGGCGGGGGTGCGAACTGCACGTCCCCGGCGGGTGCCAACAACGGAGTCCAGTCGTCGCCACCGAGCGTTGCGACCATGGCCGATAGCGCCATGACCCCCATCGCGAGCTCGTCGGGCAACGGCTCTGCGGCCAGGTCGGCAAGCAGCGCGCGAGTCTGCTCTGGATAGGAAAGCGCGAGCGATTCGGCGAGGGCGAGGCGAGCCAGCACCCCGCCACCAGCCGCAACCGCCGCGCGCAACAACGTGTGCGCGGCGGCTGCATCGTGGCGCATCGCTGCCCGGCCGGCGCTCATCAGCGCCATCGGATCGGTGGCCAGCCCGGCCTGCACGCGCAGCAACGCGATCCGCAGTGCATCGGCGGGCGCGTGATCAGAGTCTTGATCGGACGGCGGGGAGCTGGCGACGAGTTGTTCCGCCAACCTCCGTCGCCGGCTCGCCGGCAACGCCGACTGCAACCACTCCCCGTACAGAGGATGCGCGAGCCGCACCTGCGGGCCGGCGGTCGTTGATTCGGCGGCGATCGTGATGAGGCCTTGTTGCTCGAGCCACTCGACGGTCGGTCCTCCGGCGAGCCCGAGCATGGTGTCGAAATCGAGGGGTTCGCTGAGCGCGACCAACTCGAGAGCCTCTCGTCGTCCGTCATCAAGAGCACTAAGCCGGAGGCTGACGAGCTCAGCCAACTGCGCGTCGGCCGGCAATGCGCCATCGAGTTGCCAGACACCGCGGTGCTGGCGCAGCGAGTCGTTGGCGAGGGCGACCCGGATCAGTTCGCGAAGTACCAGCGGGCTACCGAGGCTCAGATGATGCAGGCGTTGCGACGCACGCGCCGAAACTTGCCCGCCCAGTGTCGTTTCGAGCAATGCCGTCGTGCCCGCCTCATCGAGTGGGCTGATCTCGATGGCGAGCATGTTGTCGCCGTCCGCGAAGTTGCGCAGTGCGGGCGGCAAGTCGGCCGCGACCCGCGTGACGAGGATGACCTGGAGGCCTTGAAAATCCATAAGCTGCCGCAAAACCAGGCCCGAAAGTCCGTCGAGCAGCTGCGCGTCGTCGACAAGTAGCAGGGAGATTCCGTCAGCGGCGAGGGTCGCGGCAATCGCCTCGCGCGCCCGGGCGAGCAACAGACCGTTCTCCGCCGGAGCCTCGGTGCCGGTCAGAAACGGGCTCAGCGCGGCGAGCGGCACCTCGTGCGACGACGTCGTTCCGAAGATCGCCTTCGACGGTCGCCCCGCTGCTTCCGCGTTGGCGACGGCGGCTTTCGCGAGCCACGTTTTGCCGATCCCCGGCGGCCCGGTCAGCAGCAGATTTCGGCCGGCCAGCACGGTCTGCGTCAGCTCGGCAAGCACGACGGCGCGGTCGGGCACAGCCACCACTTGGGCGGACGCCGGTACCGACCCTGCGGTCACGACGTAACGGTATGCCGGTTGCAGGTCGCAGGCTACGTAGCGGACTACTGATGTAGCGGCCTACTGACCCGCGGCCGCTTCTTCGCCCGGGCCAGCCGCCCATTCCTCACAGATGCAGGAAATTTGGCGGCACTGAGCTGCTTCTGTGCGGAGTCGACCTGCTTCTGTGAGGAGTCGCCGGCGACGTCTGAGCCCCAGCCGCCCGAACCCTCAAGGTGACAGCCGACCGGGCCGAGGATATAGTTGCTTTTAGTCAAGCAACTATCATCGGGAGCCGACGTTGCCCAGCCCGCATTACAAATGGGTCGCCCTGTCGAACACCACGCTCGGCATGCTGATGGCGACCATCAACTCTTCGATCATCTTGATCTCGCTGCCGGCGATCTTCCGCGGCATCGGCATCAACCCACTCTCGTCCGGCAACGTGGGCTACCTGCTCTGGCTGATGATGGGCTACATGCTCGTCACGGCCGTGCTGGTCGTGAGCCTTGGCCGCCTCGGCGACATGTTGGGCCGGGTGCGCATCTACAACGCGGGCTTCGCGGTGTTTTCGATCGCGTCGATCATCCTCGCGCTCGACCCGATGCGTGGCGGCGGCGGCGCGTTGTGGCTGGTGCTGTGGCGGCTCGTGCAAGGGGTCGGCGGCGCGATGCTGTTCGCGAACGCGAGCGCGATCATCGCCGACGCTTTCCCGGTCGAGCAGCGCGGACTGGCGATCGGTATCAACCAGGTCGCGGCGATCGCCGGCTCGTTCATCGGACTCATCGCGGGCGGCCTGCTGTCGGTCGTTGACTGGCGACTCGTGTTCTGGGTGTCGGTCCCGGTCGGCGCGGTCGGCACGGTCTGGGCGTACAAGAGCTTGAAGGACAACGGACGCCGGGTGAAGGCGCGCATCGACTGGTGGGGCAACGTCACCTTTGCGGTAGGACTCACGGCAATACTCGCGGCGATCGTGTACGGCATCCAGCCCTACGGCCATCACACGATGGGCTGGACGTCGCCGAAGGTGATCGTCGGGTTCGTCGCAGGCATCGTGCTGCTCGCCGCGTTCGGGTGGATCGAACTGCACTCTGACTCACCGATGTTCAACCTGCGACTGTTCAAGATTCGCGCGTTCGCCACGGGCGGACTCGCGGGCCTTCTCGCTGCAATCTCGCGCGGTGGCCTGCAGTTCATGCTCATCATCTGGCTGCAGGGCATCTGGCTGCCGTTGCACGGCTACAAGTACGCAGACACTCCGTTGTGGGCCGGCATCTACTTGCTCCCGCTGACGATTGGTTTCCTGATCGCGGGGCCGATCTCGGGCTACCTTTCCGATCGGCACGGCGCGCGTGCGTTGTCGACGCTCGGCATGGTCGTCGTCGGCGGAAGCTTCGCTGGCCTGCTCCTTGTGCCGACGAACTTCTCCTACTGGGCGTTTGCCCTACTGGTACTGCTCAACGGCATCGGCGGCGGCCTGTTCTCCGCGCCGAACTCGACCGCCATCATGAACAGCGTGCCGGCCGACCAACGCGGCGGTGCAGCTGGTGTGCAGGCGACGTTCCTCAACTCCGGCATGGTGTTGTCGATCGGCATCTTCTTCTCGCTGATGATTGTCGGCCTCGCGAACACGTTGCCGTCAGCCATGTTCAAGGGCCTGACCGCGAACGGCGTCGGCGTCGGCGCAGGCGCACACGGTTGCGAATCAGCCGCCGGTCGGCAGCCTGTTCGCGTCGTTCCTCGGATTCAACCCGCTGCAGACACTGCTCGGTTCGCAATCGGCGGCCGACGTGTCGAATGCGCAGTGGGCCACGTTGACGGGCAAGCACTTCTTCCCGAACCTGATCGCATCGCCGTTCCATCACGGCCTCGTGATCGTGTTCGCCGTCGCGATCGCACTCTCGATCGTCGGTGCGATCTGCTCACTGCTGCGCGGCAAGCGTTACGTCCACAACGACGACGTCGAGGTCGCGCACCCAGACCACGAGCACCGCGGCGATGCGGCGATCGTTTCGGGCGCGGTGCCAGGCGAACTCGCGTTGCAGGATGACCGCACATGACGCGGCCAACTGCAACGGTCACGAGCACGGACGCCGAGACTGCCGCCCGGCTGCGGCTGGTCATTTCGCGACTCGCACGTGCGGTGCGCCAACACGGAGCCGCCGGCCTCACGCCGTCCCAGGTTTCGGCGTTGGCCACGATCGAAGAGTTCGGGCCGATCCGCATGAGCGATCTCGCGGGCTACGAACTCATCGGTGCGCCGGTCGCGACGCGTGTCGTTGCGTCGCTGCAGGAGCTCGGACTCGTGCAAAAGGCGCACGGCTCGACTGACGGACGCGTCTCGCTCATCGAGCTCAGCGACGCCGGCCGCGAAACCCTCAACGAGTTGTGGAACGAGCGAGCCGCCGGGCTCACGGCGCGCATCGAACGGCTCGACCCCGAGCAAATCGCCGTCCTGACTGCTGCCTTGCCCGTGCTTGAAACGCTGGTGCGCGACCGCGTCATCTGACCGCTTATCCGAGCTACCCGAATCGGTAACCGAGGCTTTGCTCAGCGGCAACGTTCGCGTCACATCCGGCTGCCAGTGTCGCTCTCGAGCCCGAGATGGGGCTCAGCTAGGCGAAGGTACGGTTCACAAAGGGGAGCGACATGATCACGAATGCGAGAAGGCTGCAGCTCGTACGTCCGTCGGTGACGTTGGAAGAGGTGTCCAGCGCCGCCGGAGTATCGAAGTCGACTGCGTCGCGTGCGCTCTGTAACGAGCCGAACGTCAAAGCGGAGACCCGTGCTCGGGTTCAGGCGATAGCCGCGGGACTCGGCTATGTGCCCAACGAAGCTGCCCGGGCGCTGGCGGCTCGGCGCCAGGTAGTGATGAGCGGCACCCGCGCGGGGTGCAGTGTCACGAGTAGGACGATGCGGGGACGGCGATGGGCGGGCGTAAGCCTGGCAGTGCTGGGGATGCTGGCGGGCTGTTCGAGCAGCGCTAAATCGTCGGGTGTGCAGGCGTCGGGTGCGCAGGTGGGAGCACCTTCGACGCAGCCATCGGCAGTACCCGTTACATCGCAGTCGTTGGCAGCAACGCCGCCCGTGCTGTCAGTGGGATCGGCGGCGCCGTCAGCCTCCCATCAGTGGCACCGACGGCGCCGTCCGCCACTGCAGCTCGGTCGAGTACTGCAGCTCGGTCGAGTACTGCGCTCGGTCGAGTCGCAGTCGGCGACACCTGGCGCCAACCGCGTCGCAGGCGAGCACCCCGGCGTTAACGCCGTCTAGGTCTCCAACCGTGTCTGCGTCGGTGTCTGCGGTGCCGACGACTGGGGTTGCGTACGTCGACGTGTCGGTCGCGACGCTGTGGCACAGTCCGAGTTCGCCGCGTGCGGTTGACTCGGCTGAGTTACAACAACCGGCCGGGGTGACAGCGTGGTTGGCGGCGATGACGACCGCGCAACGGCTGGCCCTTAATGGTCGCGTCGACAGCCAACTCTTGCTCGGCGAGAAGGTGGTCGTCGACAGGCGGCAGGGCACGTGGGCGCACGTCGTCGTCCCCGACCAACCGACACCACTTGATGCTCGCGGCTATCCGGGCTGGATTCCCGCCGCCCAGCTGACTTTTCGCGCGCCAGCGACTGGCGCCGACGATGCAGTTGTGCTCGCGCCGACGGCATGGGCCTACGCGACCGACGGGGTGACGCGCGTCGTCCAAGTCAGCATGGCAACCCGGTTGCCGGCACTCTCGGTCGACGCCAAGTGGGTGCACTCGCAGCTGCCCGACGGTCGCGTGGTGCTGTTGCGCGCGGCCGACGTTGCCGTCGTAGCGAACGGCGCCGCGCCGTTGCCCGCGACGGCAGCTGACGTCGTCCGCACTGCAAAGCTTTTTCTTGGCTTGCAGTATTTGTGGGGCGGCACGTCGGCGTTCGGGTTCGACTGTTCGGGGCTCACGCATCTGGTGTTCGAGTTGCGCGGGATCACGATTCCGCGCGACGCCGACGCGCAGGCGAGGGTCGGGCAAGCCGTCGCTCGAGCCGATTTGCAGCCCGGGCGATCTGGTCTTCTTCGCGAGCAACGGGCTGGTGCACCACGTCGGAATCTACGTCGGCAACAACATGATGCTGAGCTCGCTGCAGACCGGGAGCCCGGTCGAGTACTCGTCGCTGGCCGCCCAGCCGTTCGCGGCCGAGTACGCGGGCGCGCGCCGCCTGGTGCCGGTGATCTAGCTCGGAAGGGTTGCTCCGAGCCCGGCTCGAGATGTCTCGCTCGCGCGCTTTGCTCTGCTGCACATACGTGGCAGACCTGCTCTGCTGCACATGCGTGGCAGACCTGCTCTGCTGCACATGCGTGGCAGACCTGCTCTGCTGCACATGTGTGGCAGACCTGCTCTGCTGCACATGTGTGGCAGAGCAAAGCGGCCGCGTTACCTAGCCGTTACGCGCTCTTGATGGCATGTCGTCCACCCCGGGCACCCGGTCGCGGGCGAGCTCGGGAGACGAACATGCGGATCCATCGAGTAATGGCAGCCGTCGGCGTCGTGGCGCTGTCGCTGACGACGGCAGCCTGCCACAGCAAGTCCACCTCATCGGCCGCCCCGACAACCGCTGCATCGAGCGCGGCTGCGGCGACCACGAGTGCGGCTGCCGCCCCTGCGAGCGCTGCTCCCACGACCGCGAGCCCGGCCAGTGCGGCTCCGGCCAGTGCAGCTCCGGCCAGTACAGCCGCGAGCGGCGCAGCGCCGTCCAGCGCGGCGGCGAGTTCCGCGGCTAGTGCGCCGGCGGCTGCAGGCGGCTCCGGTGCGGTGACGTTCGACGGCGACTACAGCGGCAAGCTGACGTCGATCCTCTGCGTCGGCAGCGGGCCCAATACGACTGCTTCCTTCGATGCGGCCTTCACCGGGAAGCCCGGAAACTTCCCCGGCGACATCAGCGCAAACGAGTTTGGCTTCGTCGGCCCCGACAACACTCAGTTCGACTCCGGCTTCCTGAACAAGGCACTCGACACCGACGGCAAGGGCTTCGACGTCGACGGCATCGTGGCGAAGGATGAGTCGGGCAAGTCCGTCACCATGCATGGCACGCTCGTGTGTCCGTAGCGTAGTTTCGGCGCATGCTTGATCTGCTACTCCGCAACGCGCAGGTTCGCGGCACTGCTGGGCTGACCGACATCGGGGTGCGCGGCGGTCTCTTCGCGCCACCCGAGGCTGACGCGACTGACGTCATCGATGTCGCGGGTGCATTGGTGACGCCGCCGCTGGTCGAGCCGCACATTCACCTCGACGCGGTGCTGACCGTCGGCCAGCCACGGCCAAACAGGTCGGGCTCGCTGTTCGAGGGCATCGCGGTGTGGAGCGAGCGCGTCAAGGACCTCACGGTCGACGACGTCAAGACGCGAGTGCGCGAGGTGTTGCGTTGGCAGCTTGCCAACGGCGTGCAGCACGTGCGCAGTCACGTCGACGTGTGCGATCCGCAGTTGACCGCGCTGCGCGCGCTGATCGAGATTCGCGAAGAGGCGCGCGGGCAGATTGACCTGCAGCTAGTCGCATTTCCGCAGCTCGGCATCATGTCCTTCGACGGTGGCCGCGAGCTGATGCGCAAGGCCGTCGAGCTCGGCGCCGACGTCATCGGTGGCATCCCGCACTATGAGCTGACCCGCGAAGACGGCGTCGAGTCGGTGCAGTTTTCCTTTGCGCTGGCGGAAGAGTTCGGGCTGCGGGTCGACATCCACTGCGACGAGACGGACGACGATCACTCGCGTTTCGTCGAGGTGATGGCCGCCGAGACGATTCGCCGCGGGATGTCGGGCCGGGTGACCGCGAGCCACACCACCGCGATGCACTCGTACAACGCCGCATACGCGTACCGGCTGGTCAACAACATCAAGCGCGCCGGCATGCACATGGTGACGAACCCGCTCGACAACGCGGTGTTGCAGGGGCGCTTCGACACCGGACCGATCCGCCGTGGCCACACGCGCGTGAAGCAGTTGCAAGAAGCCGGCGTCAACGTGTGCATCGGCCACGACTCCGTGATGGATCCGTGGTACCCGCTCGGTTACGGCGATCCTGTGCAGGCAGCGTTCGTCTTCGTGCACCTCGGCCACTACAGCGGGGACGACGAGTTGCGGCGGCTTCTCGACATGGTGACCGTCAACCCCGCGGCGGCCTTGGGCATCGAGGGCTACGGCATCGTCGAGGGGACGGCCGCCGACTTCGTGGTGTTTGACGCGCCCACCGACACCGACGCGATCAGGCTCGGATCACGCCGGCTTCTCGTCGTCCGCGGTGGTCGCGTCGTTGCTCGCACCGCCCCAGCGCAGACAACCGTGATCTGGGACGGCGAAGAACAACCAGTGACCTTCCTCCGCCCTTAGCCTCGCCCGGGTTGACGGGGCCGGACGAGAGGCTGAGTTACTTCTTGCCGGCGCCGTACTCGGGGATGACGAGCGTCTCCGACTTTCGGCCGCCCTGCAGCTTGTAGAAGATCGCGTACAGCACCGCGGCGAGTACGAAGCCGACCTCGAAGGTGAGGTCGCCGAGGCCGGGGTGTGCCTTCGGGATCGGCGCGAGGTACTTGGTCTGGTCGGAGAACAGCCAAATCGACACCACCATCGCGATGCCCATCGCGACCCAGCCGGCCCACGGATTGTGCTTGGTGTCGAACAGGAATCCGTCGACGCGCACCCGCCGGCGCAGCAGCATGTCGGAGAACATGACGCCCAGCCACGGCGCGATCCAGTAGGCGACGACGAGCAGGAAGTTGGTGTACTTCTCACCCGCGTCGTGCAGGCCGGTCAGCGCGACGATGAAGCCGATGGTGCCGGCGACGGCGGCGACGATCGCGCGCCGCAGCGCCAGCGGCAACCGGAAGCCCAACGTAAGGAACGACATCGCGCCCGAGTAGATGTTCAGCACGTTCGCGCAGACCGCACCGATCGCAATCGCGACCAACACGAAGTCGGCCAACGCTGTGCTCATGTGTCCGGTGAACGCGCTCGTCGGGTTGTTCAACGCGTCGGTCGACTTACCGATGGTGGCCGACGCGGCACCGATCATTTCGAGCACCACGCACGACACGAACACGCCCAGTCCCGCGTACAGGCCGACAGCCCGCCGAGAAGTGGTCGGCTTCATGTAGCGGGTGTAGTCGGAGGCGAAGGGGTTCCAGCCGACGGCGTAGCCGAACGCGCCGCCGAGCGTCAGCATGAAGCCACCCGTTCCGCCGAGCCCGTATGACGCAGATGGGCCGTGCGGCGCACTCGCGTTGGCCTTGCTGAAGATGGAGATCGCCGCGAGCAGGAACGCCAGGCCGAGGATCGGCAGCGCCCACTTCTCGACGACGTGGGCCAGGTTGTGTCCGAAGAACGCGATCGTCAGTTGCGCGACCACGATGATCAGCAGCGAGAGCCACTTCGGCATGTGCGTCAACGTGTTCAGTGCGAACGCTCCGCTGACGCTGTTGACCGCGAACCAGCCGATGCCCGCCGTCACCGAGTTCAGGCCGGCCGGCAGCCAGTTGCCGCGGTAGCCGAACGGGATGCGAGACAAGATCATCTGCGGGACGCCGAACTTTGGCCCCTGCGACGACAGCACGGCGTGCGTCACCGAGCCCAGCGCGGTGCCGAGGACCAGCGCGGCGGTTGCCTGCCAGAACGAGAGCCCGAACGCGGCGACACCCAACACCCCGACGAAGACCGTGGCGAACTCGAGGTTGGGCGACGTCCAGGTCCAGAGAAGCTGCAGCGGATTGCCGTGGCGCTCCGACAGCGGGATGAGTTCAGCCCCGCCGGGTTCGATGGCGGTCAGCTTCCCGCCGTACTCACCTTCGCGGAGTTCGGCAACGATCTCGATCTCGGCTTCGGTTCGCGGCAGTGTCGTCACGCGTCGCCTTCCTGGGGTAGTGGCTCGTCCAACCGTTGGCGCGGAGAGTAGCGCGCGCGTGTTACTACGGGAAGTCCCCAGCGCTCGGATCAGCCGCGCAAGATCTCAGGATTTGCCGCGCTTGGTCGACAAGGTGGGCATGGTCTCTTTGACACTGGTTTCCGAGCCCGAGTCCGAGGTCTCAGCCAGCCGTTGGATAGGCGTGGGCAGGGCGTCGGAGGAGGCCTCCGGAGACCCCGACCGGCCCAGCCAATCAGGCATGGGCACCCGGGCGCTGCGCGCGGCCCTGGCTGGTCGAAAGCCCGCGCTCATCGTCTTTTTCGCGTCGTCCGAACTGGAACTGGCCACCCTCAGCGCTGACCTACGCGGTGCGGTTGAGGCAGGCGTGCCGGTCGTCGGCTGCACCACCGCGGGTGAGATCGGCACCGACGGTCCGGGCGACAGGTCGGTCGTCGTTGCCGCCTTCGGCGGAGACGACTTCTCAGTAGCCGCCGCCGTCGCCGAGAACGTCAGTGCCGGCCTGCGTGAGGCCGGTGCCGCAGTCGGGGGCGCCGTCAGTCTTCTCGAGGACCGCCCGCACCGAATCCTGTTGCTGCTGACCGACGGTCTGGCTGGCGACCAGCAGGAGATCGTGCGTGGTGCCTACAGCGTCGTTGGGGCGGGCGTGCCGCTTGTCGGCGGCTGCGCCGGCGACGACCAGCACATGAAGACGACCCACGTCTTCTTCAATGGTCAGGTTCTGACGAACGCCATCGTCGGCGTGGCCATCGGGTCGACGTCCCCCTTCGGCATTGGCGTTCGACACGGCTGGCGCCGGGTCGGCGAGCCGATCCTTGTCACCGCGAGCATCGGCACCAGAGTGCTCACGCTCGACGATGAGCCAGCGCTCGACGTCTACCTGCGCCGCAACGGCGCGTCACCCGACATCGATCCTGCGGCGTTCTCGCGCTTCGCCATGACGCACCCGCTCGGCATCAGCAAGCGCAGCGGAGAAGAGGTCCGCTTCATCGCGGGCGCCGACTTCGCCGAGCGCTCCTTGCAGTGCATCGCGCAGGTCCCGCAAGGCGGCATCGCGTGGATCATGGAGGGCGACGGCGAGTCCGTTCTTGCAGCGACGGACGGCGCGTGCGTTGATGCCCTCGAACAACTCGGCGGCCACGAACCCAAGGGCGTTCTTGCGTTCGACTGCATCGCGCGTCGCGGTGTACTTGGCGACACCGGCATCGAGGAAGAGGTCGGGCGCATCGGCGCCGCCCTTCGCGGTGTGCCGGTCGCGGGGTTCTACAGCTACGGAGAGATCGCCCGGACCAGGGGGACAGGCGGCTTCCACAACCAGACACTCGTCGTGCTCGCGGTGTCGTAGGCATGCCGATATCTACGCCGGGTGCGAGCGGGTGGGCGCTCGAACAGCTGACCGCGTACCTGTTCGGATTGGCGAGCGCGGGTGATCCCGACGCCGTCGTGCTCGAGGCACTCGACCGGGCAGCGGAGGCCATGGAGGCCGAGGTCGCTGCCCTCATTCTTGACGGCAACGTGATCAGTTCGATCGGCTTCGCAAATGGCAAGGCGCCGGTCGAGACCCTGCTCGCGACCGTCTCGGGTCGTCTCACCCAAGCTGACCTGCCGGGGGTCGGCCCGTGCTGCGTATCAGGCGCGTCATTTGAGTCGCAGGGCGACTACTCCCTCATCGTTGCGCGCACAGGTGACGTCGCCTTTTCCGCGGAAGAACGCAACCTGCTAAGGGGAATGAGTCGCGCTCTCGCCCTGAACCTGCAGTCGGCGCGGGTGCTCGCCGCGATGAACGAACGGCAAGCGTCTGATGGAGCGGCTCACCCGCATCCTTCGGTCGATCAACAGCCGCGCCCCGCTGCCCGAAGTGCTACAGACGATTGTCGACGGGGCGGTCGAACTCATCGCGGACACGTCCTTCGCTGGTCTGCGTCGCATCGATCCGCTGGATCCCGAGTGGGCAGTCGTGTTGTGCGGGGTCCAGATCGACGAGGGATCGATGTTGGGCCAGCGATCGAGGGTCGGCGTCGGGGCCGGTGGCCGGGCCATTTCGGAGCAGCGGCTGGTCGTAATCCACGACTACCAGCAAGCTCCCGACGCGCTGCCGATTTGGGTAGAGGCCAGAACCCAAGCTGCCATGGCCGCTCCGGTGCACGAGAACGGCATCGTGGTTGGCAGTCTCGTCGTCGGGAGCGAGGTAGCAGGTCGCCGGTACAGCGAGGCTGAGCAATCGATCCTGCTGTCGTTCGCCGACCACGTCAGCCTTGCGCTCACCGACGCGATGACGACGCAGTCGCTGCACCACGCACTCGAGGCTGCGCGCCACGATGCGATGCACGACGAGCTGACTCGGCTCCCCAACCGGGCGCTGCTGCGCGATCGGCTTGAGCAAGCGTGGGTGCGCGGCTGTCGCACCGGCTCACCGATCGCGCTGCTGTTCCTCGACTTCGACGACTTCAAGGACATCAACGACAGCCTCGGCCACGACGCGGGCGACCGGTTACTTGTCTCCCTTGCCGACCGGCTCGCTGGATCACTGCGACCCGGCGACACCATCGCGAGGCTCGGCGGCGACGAATTCGCCGTGCTGGTTGAGAATCTGACCGACGCCGCACCTGCGGAAGGCTTGGCGTCGCGGCTGCTCGAAGTACTCCTCGAGCCGGTTGTCGTGAACGGCCGCGACGTGACGATGCGCGGCAGCATCGGCATCGCGGTCTCCGAGTTCACCGAGCCTGACAGCCAGTCGCTGCTCTACAGCGCCGACCTCGCGATGTACGAAGCCAAGCGCAGGGGTGGCGGCCGCTACGTGCGCTACCGGCCCGACATGCATCTGGACACCATCGTTCGCCTCGACACCGAGCAGGCACTCAAGCGCGCGATCGGCGCCGGCGAACTTGTGCTGCACTACCAGCCGATCGAGGAGCTGCCGTCTGGCCGCATGGTCGGTGCCGAGGCGCTGATCCGTTGGCAGCATCCGGAGCGCGGTCTGATCGCTCCGATGGAATTCGTGCCGATCGCGGAAGCGAGCGGCCTCATCATTCGCCTCGGCGAGTGGGTGTTGCGTACCGCATGCACCGAGGCGACCCGCTGGCCGAGCGACATCGAGATCGCCGTCAACCTCTCGCCTCGCCAGCTCGAACCAGAGCTCCCGCAACTCGTGCGCGACATCCTGCGGGAGACCGGCCTGCATGCCGACCGCCTCGTGCTCGAGGTGACAGAGGCAACCGCAATGGCCGACGCACCAGAGACGCAGCGCATCATCGAGGAGCTGCACGCGATGGGCGTGCACTTCTCGATCGACGACTTCGGCACCGGCCACTCGTCGATCGCGAGATTGCGCACGTTGCCCGTCGATCAGCTCAAGATTGACAAAAGCTTCGTGAGCACGCTCGACGCCGACTCAGGCACCGACGTGTTCATCAGTGCGATCGTCGCACTTGCGCACGGGTCAGGATTGGTCGCCGTCGCCGAGGGCGTCGAGACCGCGGGCCAACGGTGCCGGCTCGTCGCGCTTGGTTGCGACCGCGCTCAGGGCTATCTCTTCAGCCGACCCGTTGAGGCTCACGTCATTGCGGCGATGCTGCACGATCGGGTGCTTGTTCAACACCCCTGATCGCACGACGGCAGACGCTTGCGACAGCGAGCCGATACCCGCCTGCAAGTGACTCAGGTGGTGATGAATCCATCGTGCGCACACTGATTCTGGTGCACCGACAATGCTTTCAGGCGCAACGTCGGACGGCGGGGTGGTGCTGCTCGTTGACAGGTCGTCGGCGATGCCGTCGAGTGCCGTTGTGAGGCTGTGCAACTCGCCGTCCAGGAAAAGCTCGTCGTTCTTCGTGCCGCCTCTTTGTCTTAGCGGGAGGGTGGCAAGCGAGTTCGCGGTGAGTAGCAACCGGCTCGCACCACCGACGAGTGCGGCGAGCTCATCTCGGTGCACGAGCTTGGTGCCTTGCTCCGCGAGGTAGACACGGAACGCGACGTCGACTCTTCGTGATGCAACGGTCGCGACTCCGGCTGCTGATTCGCTGACTGCCTCTTGGCCGAGCGTGGCGTGGGTGCCGATGAGCGAGTGCACCGCAGACGACAAGTACGCAGTGCCGGTGCGGTAGGCATCGGCGAGGTCCGCAGAAACGACAGGACCGGCGCCGCGCGGCCAGAGCAGGAAGCCGGCGACAAGGCTGACGGCGCAGCCGATCGCGACGTCCTCGACACGTACCAAGCCGACGCGCCAACCCGTCGGTTGCACGATGTTGAAGAGGATGGCCAGCAGCACGGTGAAGGCGGCCTGGCCTGCGAGGAACGAGATTCTCAACGGGGCGTAGCTCGCGAGCAAGACGGCGAACGGCAGCACGATCCACAACGCGGTTGTGTTGTGTCCGATGCCGACGAGCAGCGCGCCACCGACGATGAATCCAAGTGACGTGCCGGCGATTGCGCGCAGCGCGATGGCTCCGGTGCCGAGGGCGTTCGACCTGCAGCACGGCGAGCGTTCCGAGCACGACCCAGAAGCCGTGCTGCACGCCGGTAACCTTCGCAACCAGCACCGCAGCTGCAACGCCGACGGCGCCGCGCAGACTGTTGCGCAGCCACACCGACCGCAGACTGGTCTGCGCGAGTGCCTGCTGGGTGATCTCGCCGATGCCGGTTTGCGGGCCGTCCGCTGCGCCGTACCAGCGCGACTGTTCGGCGCGCACGGCGTCGTGATCGGCGTTGCCAGAAGCGACTAGGGCGGACGACGCGGCAACCGCTGTCGTCGTGGCAACAGACCGAGCGTGGAACGCACACTCCAGCACATCGGCGTCCGCCTCGATGTTTGCAGCGGACCAGCTGTTGACGAGCTCGGCCGTCGCCATCGCTGCTTGCGAGCGCAGGCTCCCGAGCAGCTCGAGGTCGATGACTAGCGCCGGCTCGTCGCACGGTTTGCACGCCACCTTCTTCGTGCCGCCCGCGTCGGCATCGATGAGTGCGGTGCCCGCGTCATGGAGCACCGCGATCGACTGCGTCAGCAGCTCGCGGTCTTTCGCCGTCGCGCGCGCGTAGCCGTCGTCGGGCAGGTCGTCATGCTTGGCCGTGAGAGTCAGCAGCCAGTCGATTTCCTCGATCAGCTGGACAATTGCCTGCTCGGACAGCGTCGCGCCGGTCGGCCTGAATGGGGTGGCCAGGTAGGCACCTTTGAGCTTCGCGACGGCCTGCTCTGCTGCCTTGGAGTTTTCCTCGACCGGCTCGCCGCCGAGGACCGCGCGCAGGTGATCGGCAATCCGGTGCAACGCATTGCCGGCCAGCGTGCCGAGACCGGCCTGCGGCGGATCGCGCCACACGAGAAAGACCGACAGCGTCCCGACGACCGCCGCGAGCGACCAGCCCTCAAGTCGTGGCCCAATCGCACTCGCTTTCGCGGGGAGGGTGAGGGGGAGGATCAGCACGAGCATCGACGCGACCGAGCCCTTGGCGACGTACCCGCTCAGGATTCCGAGGAACAGCACGAGGGCGGCCGCGAGCCCAGCGACGACGACCGCCAGCCAGGTGACTCGTGAGGCCAGCGTGCCGATCGTGATGAAGATGGCGCCGACGACGGCCAACCCGGTGTAAGCAATGAATCGTCGGCGCAGGGGGCCGCCGAAGTCAGCGAGCAGGAGTACCGCGAAGGCGCCGATGGAGGCGAAGGTCGCGATCTGCGCGTTCTTGAGAACCTTGTCAGCGAACGCGAACAGCCCAGGGATGACGACCGCGGCGCGGATCGAACGCTTCGCTACGGAGTCCCATCGGGGTTTTGAGAGGCCCCACATCCCTGGCCTCGTCAGTGCCGAGGTCCAGACCGCGAGACGTCCCGGTGTCGACCCTCCAAAGCTCACCATGAACGAGAGTCCACACCACGGTTTCGGCCGCCGCAAATTGCGCGCGCGACAAACGCTTGCGACCGTGGCCGTCGGCCGCTGTTACGAATCTGCTGCCGTTCAGCCGTGTCGAGTGGCCGCCGATACCAAGTCGTGGGCGATGACACGTGGCACTACCCGGTGCCCTATCCAGTGAGTTCAAGCGACGACGCGCTGTCGAGGCTCGAGCGCAGGCGACGCGCGGGCGGCTCGGTGGGTTGGCGCCGCCCAGCGGCCCGCATCATCGACGTCGGTCTGCTCGTCGCTCCCGTGGTGTGGCTCTTTTGGGCAGTTTCTGGCCAACCGCCCAAGGCGAGCGTCGACGATTGGCAGTTCGGGCTGCAGATCCTCGCTGTGGTCGGTTCAGTTGTGTGGTTCCTCGTCGCCTGGCCGATCTACGAGGCAGTGGCGGTCGCGGTGTCGGGGCGGACGCTCGGCAAGTGGCTCACTGGGTTGTGTGTCGTAGACGAGGACGCCGGCCGGATTCGTGTCGGATCGTTGCTCGGGCGCACGTTCCTCCTGGTGGCGGCCTTCGTGGCGACGTTTCTCGCGGGGTTGTGGTTCTGGGCCATTTATCCGCCGCTGGCAGCCATTCCGGTCGCAGCGCTGGCTCTATCGCAGGCGATTCCCGCCCTCGGCGGTACGCGCACATGGCTTGACGTTGCGACCGGAACGGACGTAATTCGGCGGAGCCGACGAGTAGGCCCTGAGGGTTAAGGTCCGTCAGCTGACTTGGGTGCCGAGCAGCCCGGTCGCGATCTCGTGACGGTTCTTGCCGAGGCTCTTCGCCCTATACATAGCGGACCCAGCTTGCGCGAGGACGTCCTCGACGTCGTCGCCGGCGTGAGCGAACGCGAGCCCGATACTGACGGTCACGGCGTACTCGTGCCCATCGAATTCGATGGGCACCGCGAGCGCTTCCCCGATGCGTTCGGCAAGCTGAACGGCATACGAGCGGACGTCGATGGGCGCGCCGTCGGGGCCGGCCCAGGTCCGCGATGACGGCTCGACAATCGACCACGAAACCGTCGCCGCCAACGCGAGCGGCGGTGTCTTCTGCGCGCAGCGTTGCGAGCAGTCGGTCGGCCGTCTCCTTGAGCACTGCGTCGCCGGCCTCGTGGCCGCCGTCCTCGTTGACAGCCTTGAATCCGTCGAGATCGCAGAAAAGCACGGCGAGTTCGTGGCCACTGCGGTTCGTCCTGGCGAGTGTCTTGCTCAGACGGTCGGTGAGCAGAACCCGATTCGGCAGACCCGTGAGCGCATCGTGCAGTGCTGCATCGGCGAGTTGCTGTTCGACCCGTACGAGCTCGGTGACGTCACTTGCGACGCCAAGAAGCTGAAGTCACCTCGCCGGCATCGTTGCGCGCGAATGGAGTGACGCTGCGAGAGAACCAGCGATACGCGTCGTCGGCCACTCGTATCCGATAGCGAATCCGCACCACTTCGCCATTGAGCAGCCCGAGAGCAGAAGTGTTTTGCTCTCGGACCTTGAACCGATCCGCGGGATGCACGAGCTCGTCAACGATGTTGTCTGCGAACTCCTTCACCTGCGTATCGGTATAGCCGTACTCAGTGAGGGTTCTTGACGTCCACAGATTCCGATTGGTGATGGCGTCGGCAATGAAGATGACGTCTGGGGTCGCCGCCAGCACGGCGCTCTGAAAAGCCGTGCTCGTGCGCAGGTCGGATTCGCGCTGCCGAAGCAAGGTGATGTCGTGCATGCTGCCCACGGCGCCGATGACCTCGCCGAGCGCTCCCCGTAGCGGGGTGCCAGTGGTGATCACGCGTGTTGCCGGCGCATTGGGCGGCGCGATGATCATCTCCGTCTTCCAGACAACCCCGTCCTCAAACGCGCGCACGATCGCGTTGCTTTCCATCGGAAGCGGTGTGACGCCGTCGACCTCGAACAGATCGTCCTTCAGCCGCGCAAGCTCTTCCGGGCTCGACTCGGCGTCTGGGTCAAGGCCGTGCCAGCTGCGCGCCGTCCGATTCATGACAGTGACGTTGCCGGTGGTGTCACACGCAAGGATCCCCGCGCCGGCGTTGTCGAGCAGTGAGTCGGTGAACATCTGGTGAGTGGCTAGTTCCAGGCTTGCGGCGGCGACCTTCTGTTGCGCCTCTTCTAGTTCGCCAAGGTCGACCATCATGCCGACCATGCGAGATACAGCGCCCGAGGTCTGCCGCACGACGGCGACGCTCATGAGAACCGTAAGTGTGCTGCGATCCTTTCGGAGGTACGTGCGCCGAGCCGCGTAGCCATCCGTGCTGGCGGCTGCGGCAATGCTGTGCGCCTGGTCAGCGTGGTTGCGCGGGTCGGCGAGCATCGAGGCCGGCTGCCCGATGAGTTCGTCGGGCTGATAGCCGAGCATCGCGCACGCTCGCGGGTTCACAGCTATGAGCGTGCCGTCGGGACGTGTTTCGACGATGCCGATCGGAGCGAGTGTAAACAGTGCGCGGAATCGCTCTTCGCTGGCTCGCAATGCTGCGGCGGGCGAGGTGGACTCACCAAGGTCTCGTTCGGTCAGCACGGCGTCACTTGCCCGTCGGGTCGGTGTCACGTCGAGTGGCACAGCACCGACACGTTCTCGTGCTGCCAGCCAGGCATCGAAGACTTCGACGGACGCCGGGCGGGCGATGTAGTAGCCCTGCGCGACGTTGCAGCCGAAGCCGCGAAGGGACACGAGCGCACGGGACGTCTCGACGCCCTCGGCGACGATGTTGAGTCCGAGGTTCTGCCCGAGTTCGATGACGCTGTGGACGATGAGCGCATCGCGAGCATCCGACGCCATGGTCATGACGAAGGAGCGGTCGATCTTGAGTTCGTCGACGGGCAATGTCTTCAGCTGGCTGAGGCTTGTGTAGCCAGCACCGAAGTCATCGATCGACAGCCGGATTCCGAGATCCGCCAGACTCTGCAGAAGTTGTTGTGCGTGCACCGGGTCGAGCATGATCGCCGACTCCGTGACTTCGAGCTCGAGCAGCGATGCCGGCACGCCGTGCGTTGCCAGCAAGTGGGCCACCTCCTCCGGGAGGTTTTCGTCAAGAAGGTTGCGGCCGGAAAGATTGACTGACACCTGCATCGGTCGACCGGCGTCCGCCCAGCTGCGGGCTTGGGCGAGTGCCGCGTCGAGCACATAGCTCGTGAACGGCCCGATGAGGTTGGTGTGTTCGGCCGTCGGAATGAATGCGTCCGGGAACACCAGCCCCAGCGTCGGGTGCTGCCAGCGGGCGAGTGCTTCGACGCCCACGACGTCGCCGCTCGCGACATCGATCTTGGGCTGGTAATGCAGCACGATCTCGCGCATCTCCAGCGCGCGGCGTAGATCGCCGAGCAGCGCGAGCCGCACCGGTGAGTAGTCGTCGACCTCCCTGCTGTATGCGAAGACACCGACGTTGCGGGTCTTGGCCACATACATCGCAACGTCTGCGTGCTGCAGCAACGTCGTCGCGTCGCCGCCGTGTTCGCCCGACAGCACGACGCCGATGCTCGCGTCGACGTCGAGCTCGACATCTTCGACGTTGAACGAGGCCTCCAAAGCTCGCTGGAGGTTCTCAGCGATATCGTTCGCAGCCCCGAGGTCGTGGATATTTGGCAGCAGGATCGCGAACTCGTCGCCGCCGATGCGGGCAACCGTGTCAGCGTCTCCGACTACCGCGGCAAATCGACGTCCGATCTGAATCAGTAATTTGTCGCCGTAGTTGTGCCCGAACGTGTCGTTGATTTCCTTGAACCGATCGAGGTCGATCAGCAGGAGTCCGGTCAGCGCGCCCGATACCGACGCGGCGCGCAATGCTGCTTCGAGGCGATCGACTAACAGAGAGCGATTCGCAAGCCCGGTAAGTGAGTCGTGCAAGGAACGTTCGACGGCCGCTGCTCTTTCGGCTTTGAGCTCTCGCCGGTAGCTGCGGATGAAGCCAGACGAGACACCCGCGAGCAGGAGACCGAGACACGACGATGACAAGTTCGGTGGCCAGGGTGACGTGCGACGACCACATGGCAAAGCCGCTGGCCGCGAGCAAGAGCACGACGATTCCGAGCGCAGCAAGGCGACCGCGGCGCGCAGTGCGGCGGGCGGGATCCGGTGTCGAGTCGGGCGAACGCGACGGCGGGGTCTTAGCAGCGCGTGAGTGACCGTTCACCTTCGGCAATACGGCGGGAGGCTCACTCCAACATCATCGACCCACTGGGGCGGAATTGCAGCAAAAGTGCTGGTCCGAGGACCCTCGTGGGCTCAGTTTGCCCTCAGATGCAGCGTGGCCCAGCGCCGGCGTGCACGATCGTGGCCGCATTCGGGATGGCGAGAATCCGGTGGACGTCGGTTGGGTAGTCGGTCCGATAGAGGGTGCAGGTCGGCACACCTAGCACCAGGAACGCGGCGGTATCGGTTGCTACACCGGCGGGAGCTTCCCACAGCATGTTGTGGCCGAGGTCGGTCTGCTCGCCCGTGGCAGTCGGTGGCAGCGCGCCGTATTGCTTCCACCAGAACGGCGTGCCGTGACTGGCTGCGACATCAAGCGAGCTGATCAGCTGTTGCTCGGCGGCCGGTGAGAAGACGTCGTCCTGCGTCGCGTAGAGCACCAGCGATGGCACGCCGAGGTGCTGCAGCCGCGCGGTGTTGTCAGCGACGAGGAGGTCGTCAAGCGTGCCGATCCAGGTGCCTACCGGAACGGTTTGTGCGTCTGCCTGGAGTCGAGTCATCAGACTCGGCGGTGCGACGGATGACGTCTCGTACTCGTCGTCGATGAACTGGGTGAAGTCAGGAACGGCAACAGCAGGATTCAGGGCGTAGACGCCAGCCGGCCACGTGTAGCCCGCCGCGGTGAAGTCTTGCTGCCACTCACCCTGCACGACTTCGCTTTGCACTGCCTCGACGAGCGGCTGGGCGCCCACGGTTGCGGTCGACACGAGGACCAGTCGCGAGACGCGGTTCGGGTGATCGAGTGCGATCTCCTGTGCGACAAGCGTGCCCACAGAGTGGCCGACGATCGACACGCGCGCGACGCGTTCGGCGTCAAGGAACGCGATGACATCGTTGGCGTAGTCGATCGGCCGGAAGCAGTTGTCGGGGTTGGCCGCGCACAGTGCGGCCGGCGGCTCGGTCGTCTCGCCCTGGCCACGCAGGTCGGGGATCAGGAAGCGTGCCCACGGCATGAGCCGCTGCAACTGCGGGACGACGAGTGACCAGCTCTGCACGTCGTCAGCAAAGCCGTGCAGGAGCAGGGTTACCGGCCCGTCTGCTGGCCCGATGTCGAGGTAACGCATCGTGATGCCGGTGGGCAGCGACACGCTGCACAGCGGGCCGTTGAAGCTCGCGCACCGGGTCGGCGGCTGCTGAGACTGGGCAAGCGCGGGAGTGGCGAGGAGCGCAGTGCTCGCGATCGCCAGTATCGCGGCTATGACACGGAAACGTCGCATGCGGTGAAAGCTAGGCGACCGGGTCGGCCAGCCGCGATAGGGAAAACCCAACACTGCGGGCCTTGCAGCGGGCGCACCCGAATCTGCGTCTTGCATTTACAAGCCTTGCATTTACAGAGGGCAGCTACGTCACCGACACTGGTGTCCACGCCTGACGGGAGGGGCGTCATGCATGTGCGTGAGTCTGATCACCTGCGCGGCCTGTTGCTGCTCGACCGGGCCGCTGCGAGTAACACGCGAGCCGAGCTGGTCGCGAACGTGCTGCCCGTCTTGCAGAGGATGTTCCACGCCGACGAGACGAGCCACAGCGAAGTCTTAACGGGCACCGGACGCGTCGTGTCGAGCGTCGGCTACCCGACTCCCAGCACCGCCCTGCCGGACGCTATTCGCGCGTACGAATCAAGGCCACTCGAACACCCTTGGGTGGCGCACGTGGTCAGGCGGCGCCCGGCGTGCACGGTTCGGTTGAGCGACCTCTGCTCGAGCGCGGAGCTGCGCCGATCGGCGTTCTACCAGGACTTCTACCGCCCGCGCCGCATCGAGTACGCCGACTACCAAACGGTCTCGACGTCGGGCGGACGAACCGTCGGGTTCGGCGTGTGTCGCAAGGATCGCGACTTCACGGCGGCCGAACACGATCTGTTCGAGCATCTCCGTCGCCCGCTCAGTCGCATCTGGCAACTCGTCGCGCGCGTCGAGGCGATCGACAGTGCGTGCGCGACGACGCCGAGCCACGTAGCCAGCGAACCGCTCACGCCGACCGAGCAGCGCGTCTCCAATTTCATCCTGCAGGGCTGGCGCACCCAAACAATCGCCCAGTCATTGGGAGTGTCGACGAAGGCCGTCGAACAGCACCTGACCCGCATCTATCGAAAGGCTGGCGTCAGCTCACGGGCGGAGTACATCCTGCGCTCACTCGAGGCCGAGCAGGAAGAGCGCTGACCTACCTCGTTGCGGCGGCTATTTCGTGGCGGTTCTTTCCGAGGCTCTTTGCCCGGTACATCGCGGCGTCGGCCTCGGCCAAGATGTCTTCGACGTCATCGCCCAGCCGGCCGTAGGCGATCCCGATGCTGACGGTGACGGCGTAGGCGCGTCCGTCGTAGTCGACCGGCACAGCGAGCGCATTCTTGATGCGGTTGGCGACCTGCACGGCGTAATCGCGGACGTCGAGTGGCTCGCCATCTGCCCCCGGCCAGCCACGCAACGGTGGCTCGAGGACGACGACGAACTCGTCGCCGCCGACGCGCGCGGCCGTGTCTTCAGCGCGTAATGCGGTGAGCAGCCGTTCGGCGGTGGCTTGGAGCACGGCGTCACCTGCAGCGTGACCGCCGCTGTCGTTGACGGCCTTGAATCCATCGAGGTCGCAGAACAGCACGGCGAGCTGATGCCCGCTACGGCCGGCCCGCGCGAGGGTCTTGCTCAGACGGTCGGCAAGCAGTGTGCGGTTCGGCAAGCCAGTCAGGCCGTCATGCAGCGCCGCTGCGGCGAGTTGCAGTTCGAGCTGCGCGACATCTGTGACGTCACTTGCGACGCCGAGGATTTGTGTCACCTGGCCCGTGTCGTTGCGCGCGAAAGGAGTGACGCTCCGGGCGAGCCAACGGTAGGTGCCGTCGGCGACGCGTATGCGGTACCGGGTCCTGACGACCTCACCGTTACCCAAGGCTTGGGCGGCCGCGTTTTGCTCGCGAATCTTGAAGCGGTCATCTGAGTGGACAAGCGTGTCGATCGTTTCGTCGCCGAGTCTGCGGATCTCTTCGGGCGTATAGCCGATCATGCTGGTGAGGTTGCGCGACGACCACACGATGCGATTGGTCATCGGTTCGACCACAAAGATGAGGTCAGGGCTGGCCGCAAGCACCGCATCGTGAAATGCAGCGCTTTCGCGAAGCTGTACTTGCACTTTGCGTTCGGCCGTGACATCCGTGAACGTTGCGACAGCTCCTAGCAGCGCGCCGTCCGGTGCATAGATCTGATGTGCGGTGATGGTCACATCGCTAGGTGATCCGTTTCGTGGGCCGATCTTCACCGGGACGTCAACCATCGGCGTATTCGACAGCGCCCGCCGCAACGGCGGTATTTGCGCCGGAAGGTCTGATCCGTCGAACTCGGAGACGGTGATCTGAGCCATCGCGTCGTCGAGGCCGACATAGACGCCGTCCGTGAGTCCGGTCATCCGGCGTAACGCAGCGTTGCGCAGCAGGACATTCTCGTCGACGTCGCACGCCATGACTCCGACGTTCACACTCTCTAAGACGGCTTCGTCGAACTGCTTGCGAAGTGCAAGCGCCCGCCACGCGTCGTCCAATTCGGATTCGCGCTGGCGCAACAAGGTGACGTCGTGCATCGTGACGACGGCGCCGACGACTTCGCCTGCTGGTCCGCGCAACGCAGTGCCGGTCACCATGACGCGGACGACGGGTGCGCCGGGCGCAGCGATCACCAGCTCAGCGTTCGAGAGGGTCCCGTCGCGAAACGCGCGGATCAGCGGGCTTGTCTCAAGAGTGAGTGGAGTATGCCCGTCAGCCTCGAAGAGTTCCGATCGCAGATTTGCGAGTTGTTCGGGGGTCGGCTCGACGTTCGGATCAAGACCATGCCAGACCCGAGCCGTGCGGTTCAGGAGGGTGATCTGCCCGGTGCTGTCGCAGGCCACGATCCCGGCGCCGGCGCTGGCCAGCAACGAGTCGGTGAACATCTTGTGCGCAGCCAGATCTGCGTTGACGGCCGCGAGGTCATGTCCCACTCCTGCCCATCGACCGGGCGGCGCGGGTTCGGAGCGAAACCCAGTGCCTTACGACTTTGTTGCGGGTGCCGGTGGCAG
This sequence comes from uncultured Actinomycetes bacterium, assembly GCA_963737705.1. GTDB lineage: Bacteria > Actinomycetota > Actinomycetes > Acidothermales > Acidothermaceae > PALSA-607. The sequence goes on along the minus strand of CAVTTP010000006.1, from coordinate 287,119 downwards.
GACGGGGCCGGACGGCGGGACGGCGACGGTTCCCGAGTTAGCGGATGCGCCGCCACCCGATCCTTCAAAGCCGGCGGACGTCGAGGCGACCGGTCCACCGACCGGCGGGATCGTCTGGTCGCCGAGGAACGACGGGTCGACCGCGATGACCGTCAGCGGGTCCGTCGAGCCCTCGACGGTAAAGAACCACGTCGGCACCAAGATGTTCGTGCCGCCGCTTGTCGAGCCGTCGGCAGTCGTTGTTGCGCCACTCGCGTTGTACTCAACCTGCAGACCGATGACCGCACCGGTCACCTTTTGCGGCGTCGGCGTGGGGCACGGGTACGCCGACTCGACCGGCGGTACGGCGATCGGGCTGGTGCTGTCGATGGCCGGGGCGCTCACTGGCGCAGGCGGCGGCGACGCGACCAGCACCGTGTTCGGTGACGTAGAAGCGGCGGGGTTCAACGGGAACTTCACGTTCGGTCCGCTCGCCACTGGAGCGGGCACGTCAGAAGCGCTCGGGTTCAGCGGGAACTTGGTGTTCGGGCCACTGGCCGCAGGAACGGGAAGCACGGGGCCGCCCGGTACGGGTCCGCAGTACATCGCGATCGCCGGCGTTGGCCGGTCGGCGAGCGACTTGAACGCGGCCGCCGCGGTCTGCAACGGGTAGTCGGCGCCGGCCTTCGGTGCCACCAGACGACCGGTAGCGGCGCGAATGCCCTTCGCATCGACGTCCACATTGGTCTCGATGCCTTGCGTCGGCATGCCGTCGATCTGCGGCGCGACCGTCAGGGTCGACGCCGGTGAGGAGGCGTTGAACTGCTCATCACCTGTGACGCCCAGCTTCGACAAAAGGCTGTCAGCAGCGGCTTTCGTGGTGGTCTCGTCGGGTCCCGGCGTCGGGGCGATCGGAGTCGTGGGGGTCGGAGTCGTCGTGCCGGGCGACACCAACACCGGTGGCGTGGAGACTGCGCAGCCGAACCCGACGGAAGCGCCGTCTGCGTTGTCGATGTCGGTCTGGTACGCGGGGCACGGGACGGCGTCGGCGCGGTTGTACGACCACTGCTCGCCATCGGTATCGCGGACGCGCAGGTCGCCGGTCGACGTCGAGAGTTCCCAGCCATATGCGTGACGCTGCGGGGTGCCGGAGAGTCCGAGGGCGGAGGCGAGCTTGGTGACGTCGGCTTCGCTGGCCTTGCCTGACTGCCACGTCCAGATCGGCGCGTGGGTCGGCGTGGTTGGCAGGGTTCCGGAGATCACGTAGCCGCCGAACCCAGCAAAGTGACCGATCGCGGGCTGAGGTGCGACGGCACCAGGGGCGACGCCGGCCGCCATCATCGGGGCTGCGGCCGCCTCGGCCGGTGCCGGTGCCGATCAGGAGCTTGGGCGGCTTCCCGCCACTACCCGCGGCGGAGTTCTTGCTCGCGCAGCCGGCGAGCAGCACGCCTGCGGTCACGATGGCCAACACGGCAGTGCCGTTGAAAGCTGACTTCTTGGACGCCGATGTGCCGGGCATTGTGTTTCCTCCAGGTGCGAACCCGCTCGAACTGTCGGGGGTTCGACGTGATCAAGCCAACCACGGTTCCGTTCGAGTGCGCCGCAACTTGGAAGCCTGTGGACGCTCAAGAAAGCGTCCTGGCGTAACCAAGTCGGGGACGGCGGCGTGCGGTTACGCGGTCAGCGAGGTCCTCGCGCCGACGGCTGCCTCTCGGCGGGAGAGGTCGACCTGGTGGGCCGGCAGCGGACGGCCGAGCCAGTAGCCCTGGCCCTCGTCGCAGCCGAGGGTCTGGAGCAACGCAGCCTGATGACCGGCTTCGACGCCTTCAGCAACCACGCGCATGCCCATCGCTCCGGCCATCGCGATGATGGCGGCGACCAGCGGTGCCCGAGAGGTGTCGGGTGGCAGCGCCATCACGAACGAGCGGTCGATCTTGACGATGTCGACGGGCAACCGGTCGAGTCGCGAAAGGCTCGAGTACCCGGTGCCGAAGTCGTCCAACGCCACCCGCACCCCGAACGACCGCAACGTGCTCAACGCAGTTACCGCCCCTTCGGAGCTACCTTCCAGCGCGCTCTCGGTGACCTCGAGCACGAGCTGCGACGGCGGCAGCCCGATGGACGCCAGCAACGCCAGCACCGAGTCGGCGTAACCCTGGTCGACGAGTTCACGACCCGACACGTTGACGTTCACGGCGAGTGGCAGACCTTGCGAGGTCCACAGCATGGCCTGGCGGCACGCGGTCTCAAGCACCCACTTGCCGAGCAGACTGATCGCGCCACTCTCTTCCGCGAGCGGGATGAACGAGTCGGGCGGAATCAGCTGCGGGCCGTCCGGTCCGGGGCGCAGCCACCGAACCAGCGCCTCGACGCCGGTGACAACGCCAGTCGAAAGGTCGACCACGGGTTGGTAGAACAGCCGCAACTCGTCGTCCGCTATGGCATGTCGTAGTTGCATTGCTTCTGCCGCGCGATTGCCGCTGCGCAGGCTGGTGCGATTGCGGCCGGCGCGCTTCGAGTCGTACAGCGCGGCGTCGGCGCGGGCCAGCAGCATCGGCAACGTGTCGCCCGGTTCCCATGCAGCGATGCCTGCTGAACACGTCATGCCGCCCGGGACTGCGACGCGCAATCGCTCGGTCGGCGAAGATGCCTCGGCCAACGTGGATTCCTGCAGTACCAAGGCGAATTCGTCGCCGCCGTAGCGTCCGAGAACCTCGTGTTCGCGAGATAACGCGCGCCACGAGTTCGCGATCGAACGCAGCAAGCGGTCGCCACTGATGTGGCCGCCGGTGTCGTTCACGAGCTTGAAGTGGTCGATGTCGAGCAGCGCCAACGACAACACCGTGCCGGACGACGCTGCGTGGTCGAGGGCTTCCGTCAAAACGCGGTCGACACCGCGACGATTCAACAGACCGGTCAGCGGATCGATCTCGGCATCGTCGGCGGCCCGCACAAGTCGTCCGACAACGAGCGATACCGCGATCAGGACTCCGGGGGTGATGACAACTTGGCCGTCACCGGCCGCACCGACGAGCGCGAGTGAGACGACGCACGAGGCGATGGTGATGACCAGGTGCAAGAGGGCCCACGGCCACGCGAAGAAGAAGAAGACGTCGACCGCGACGAACACGAAGAGCGTCGTGCACGCGACCGACGTCACGCCACCGCCACCTGCATAAACGCCGACGACGATGAACGCATTGCCCGCCAGCAACAGCAGGTGGTAACTCCACCGCGGCAGGCGATGGCCTTGCCACAGAATCAACGCACCAGAGCCGATGCCGCCGAACGAGACGCTGCGCACGAAGGCAGCGTGCACTCCGGGCTCGTGTGGCAGGGAGAAAGCGATCAGCGTGACGATGCCAGCCGCCATATAGAGGACGCCGGCGGTGACCGCCATCGCACGCGGGCTCGCGATGGACGGCGCCACGGCGAGGCGTGGCCGACCAAACCGGGCCAGGAGCGGGCCCAGACGAGAGTGAGGTCGAGCGTCGACCTCTCGCTGCAGTCTCATAAAGCCCCATCGGCCGCCCCCACGGTTCTTGCAGACATTCGCCCCTGAGCACATGGAGTGCGAGAGGTGAAGCTGCAAGAACCGTGTGGCGGCTTCCTTTGTGCTACCTGTAAAGCGTTACTTCGCGAAGTCCTTCGCGAGTTGCGTCAGGTTCGGGACTCCGAGCCCTGATGCCGGGTTCCAGGTCGCGCCCTGCTTACCCGTGTAGTACTCGTTGTTGTTGCTGAAGACGCCCGGCAATGCCGTGGTGACATTGGTCGCGAGGTCGGTCTGGAAGAGGTACTTCTTGCCAGAGAACACCGTGGTGTCGTTCAGCGGGGTGAACGGCGAGTTGCCGCCGTTCGCCCAGTGGTAGATCTTCGGGTTCCAGAAACCAACCCGGTGGCCGACGTAGCTCTCGATCACCGCGGAGGTTCCGTTGAGCTGCGGTGACACGAAGCTGGTTCCGCCGTACTGCGCGAAGCCGCCCGAGCTGGCGAACAACACCGGGTCGTAGTCGGCGTAGCCGGTCTGCGGGTCGGCGTTCGTCGACACGTCAGGCTCGCCACGACCTTGGCTCTGGTGACCGCTCGTCAACGAGGGGTTCGGGTTGAAGCTCACGTCGGTCGGTTCCGTCAGGCCAGGAGCAACCTGCTGGAAGTCGGTCCCCGTGAAGTACTGCCGAGCGTTGAAGCCCGAGATGCCGTTCTGGTACGACAGGCCGCGGCTCGAGAACGCTGTAGCCGCCGCCGTCACCGGAGATCAGAGTCTTCGCTGCGGTCGTTTGGTCGGGGAAGCCGAGTGCCTTCCACAGATCAGCCAGGTAGTCCCAGCTCCACGCCCGCTCGGCCGGGATGTTGGCCGACTCAGTGCCGATGAGGTTGCCGTTCGAGTCCGCAACTCCGTAGGTCTGGAGTCCGGCCGGCGTGGTGCCACCGGCTGATGTTGTGTACGGGCTGTCCGCGCCGTTGTCGACGGCGAGGTTGGTGCTGCCGACGTCGGGGAGCGCGTCGTATGCGCCGGCGTCGCCACTTGAACTGAAGTTGGACGTGCCCTGCGCGCCGAGCTCAGCGAGTACCTGGTCGGTTGACGCGACGTATCCAGGAGTTTCGGTGCCCTGAAGAACCGTCTGCTGAATGTAGGTCTCCGACTCGCCCCAGCTGATCGACATGGTGTCGTTCATGTTGTCCGACGCCGCGGTGTAATACGCGTCCGCGAATCCGGGGTCGCTGTTTGGCGCTTCGTAGAGCCGAACGTTCGCGGCAGGCGCGATCGCACCGGACTGCTCGACGTCCAGGTCAGATTCGTCCGAACCGACAGCCGCGCTCGGGCCGGGAGAACCACCATCGATCGGGATGATCTTCAAGCGGCTCGCCGGCACGTTCAGGCCGAGGACGTTGTTCCAGAACGCGACCGGCGTTGCGGGGTCGATGGCCGCGAACGTGACGATGCCGATGGTCTCGCCCTGGCCCTTGTAGCCCTGGTTTTCGATCGGCTTCAGGTTGTAGTTCTTCACGAAGTCAGCGGGAGTCATCATTCCCGCTGGGACGCCGGTGCCAGCCTCCGGCGTGACATTGACCTTCTGACCCTGCGCCTGCTTCGCGTTCGACACGAACGGCGAGTAGTTGCTCAGGCCGAGGATGGCCAGGATCGGGCTGGCGAACTGCGATGGCACCTTCGGGTTGGTGATGCTGCCGAAAACAGTCTGGGTCTTGAAACCGCCGTGGATGCCGGGAGCCTTGATCCGGTAGTTCTTCAGCGAGACGCCGAGTGCCTTGTTGAACTGACCGGCGGTGCCACTCGCCTGAATGTCGAGGCGGTCAGCAAGCGCGTTCGTCTTGATGCCGTAGACCTTGAGGTACAGCTCGATGGCCGCGATCAGCAATGGCGATTGACCGTACTGGTTGGCGAACTGCTGCGTGGTCAGGTACGGGCCGTTCCAGCCGTTCGCAACCCGGCTCTCGAGCTGGTTGAGCTGGGGAGACCGCAGGATGATCGAGATCTGTACGGGAGTGTTCGGGTCGGTGGTGCCCAGCGGCGTACCTGCAGCCAGCGGGGCAACGTTTGATTGGGCAACGCTCGTGGTCGGAGTCGTCGAGTTCGAGCTTGGCGACGCGGCGACCGCAGTCGCTCCTTGAGCGGCGAGCAACGCGCCTGCAACGCCGACGCTTAGTGCACTAGCAATCACCCGCCTCTTGGTGAAGCGGACGATCGGGTGTGCGTTGGGCATGGGTTAGTCCCTCCGTGTAGGCGCGCCGGACCTGTAGGTCGGGCGAGCGGATCTGTGTCTCCCCACGGCAACCTAACTAGCCCGAATGCCGAGGGCTACCCCCCAGACGGATGACGTCACTTTTGGCGTTTGGACTACGCCGTTGTGACTTTCGCGGTCGCGTGGAACATCGCGGCCATGTCCTTGTCGCCGTGCCCTTTTTGCACCGTACGTTCAAGTTTTTGCTGGACGGCGGTCATGAGGTCTTGATCGATATCTGCGGCCTGTGCGGCGGCGAGGATCAGCTTTATGTCCTTGTAGGCCCCATCTGTCGGAAAGGCCGGGGCGAAGTCGCGCATGATCGTCGCCTGCCCTTTCGCATGGAGGAAGGGGTTATCGGTAGCCGAACCCTTGATGGTTTCGAGGAAGAGTTGCGGGTCGAGACCAAGGCCTTCCGCTAGCGCGATCGCTTCGGCGATAGCTGCGGTGACTGCGAGGACCCAGCTGTTGACGACGAGCTTCAGCTTCGACGCTTCGCCGACGTTGTCGAGCCAGATGGTTCGTGCGCCGATGGCATCGAAGACCGGTTGGCATTGTGCTTCTAGGTCTCGGTTTCCGGCCGCGAGGATGGTGAGCTTGCCGTCTTCGGCGGGCTTCTTGGTGCCGATGACTGGCGCGTCGACGAAGCCGACGTTCGCTTGGCTGGCGAGCTCCGCGAGACGTTCGATGGCCTCGAGGCCGACGGTGGAGCACTGCAGCCAGATCGCGTCGTTGCTCATCGCGTTCAGGGCTCCGCCGTCGACCATAGTCTGCTCGACGGCGTCGCCGTCGATGAGGATCGTCATGACGAAGTCGGCGCCTTGGGCAGCATCGGCCGGAGTGTCGGCGACGGTGATGCCGTCGCTCTTGAGGGCTGCGGCCTTGTCCTGGCTGCGGTTCCAAGCGCGGACGGCGAAGCCAGCCTTCTGCAGGTTCCGCGCGACGGGCGCCCCCATGATCCCTGTGCCAAGCACGGCGATGGTCTGTTGAGTAGCCACGGGTCTCCAGTTCGGTTGGTCGCCACGGCCATTCCCCAGCCGCGCCCTCCCTATGTCTATCGCGCGGAAGGCCCGGGGCTTCGGGCGGCTAAAGTCTCTTCCCACGGGCCGTTAGCTCAACTGGCAGAGCAGCGGACTTTTAATCCGCGGGTTCCGGGTTCGACCCCCGGGCGGCCCACCCACTTGACTGTAAAGCTCCGCCTGATGTGCGACACATCGTGTTCGGTTGATGTGTGACGCGGTTCCGGTTGATTGGTGACACTGGCTCCGGTTGATGTGTGACACCTCGCGTTCGCCCCTGTGAGGCTCGGTCTCGAGCCGAAGGGGGCCCGAGGTGTTGCTGGAGATCAGCGTGGTGGAGCAGCGTTATCAGGCAGTGTTGGCGGTGTTGGACGGTGTCTCGGTCGCGGAGACAGCGTCGCGGTTCGGGGTCGCAAGACAGACCGTGCACCGGTGGTTGGCCCGCTATGAGGTGGGCGGCTTGGAGGGGCTTGCGGATCGGTCGCATCGCCCGGAGCAGTGTCCCCATCAGATGCCTGCTGAGGTGGTGGCGCAGATCTTGGAGTGGCGCAGGCGACATCCTGGGTGGGGTCCGCGCCGGCTGGTGCATGAGGCCGCTAGGGCGGGGTTGTCGCCGGCGCCGTCGCGGTCGGGGATCTATCGGGGGTTGGTGCGCCACGGGCTGATTGCGGAGAACCCGCGGCGTTCTCGGGCGGAGAAGTGGCGGCGGTGGGAACGCGGGTCGCCGATGGAGTTGTGGCAGTTCGACGTGGTCAACGGGATCGCGATAGTCGATGGCACCGAGTTGAAAGCGCTCACCGGTATCGATGACCACGCCAGGTTTTGTGTCTGCGCGGTGTTGATGGCGCGGGCGACCGCGCGGGTGGTGTGTGAGGCGTTCGCCGCGACGATGCGCATCCACGGGGTTCCCCAAGAAGTGCTCACCGATAACGGGAAAGTGTTCACCGGCCGGTTCGGGATCAAAGACAGCGAGGTGTTGTTCGATCGGATCTGTCGGGAGAACGGGATCACCCACCGGTGCACCGCCCCGTATTCGCCGACCACGACCGGCAAGATCGAGCGATTCCATCGGGCGATGCGCACCGAGTTCCTCACCGGCCGGGTTTTCCCTTCACAGGCCGCCGCCCAAGCCGAGCTGGACGCGTGGGTGCTCGACTACAACACCAACCGGCCCCACCAAGGCATCGGCATGGCGGTGCCCGCGCAACGGTTCAACGCCGCCGGCCGCGAACCGTCGCTGCTGAACCTGCCCGCCCAGCGTGACCCGGGGCCCGACCGGTCCGGGCCGACATGGATCACCCGCCGAGTCGGCGCGAACGGAGTGATCAGCGTGGCGTGGCAGCAGTTCAGCGTCGGCAAACACCGCGCTGGTGAACTCGTCGACGTCCATGTCGAGCAGCAGCTGATGCAGGTCTGGCACCGTGACGAACTGTTAAAGACGATCGTGCGCACCGACACCAAGGAGGTCCGCAAAAAACGAGCCGCAAAGGCTCGCTGACCCGGTTTAATGAAGCGCGAGGTGTCTCACCTCAACCGGAGCCAAAACGTCTCACCTCAACCGGAGCCTCACAGGCCCACCCACGTGATGTAGTAATCCGGCTGATGCTTGACAGTTCGGCTTCGGTTGATGCTTTACACGGTTTGGGCTGATGGTTGACAGTTACTTCGGCTGATCCTTGAGACTTCCGTGCGACGAAGCTCAGACCGACTACCGCCGCGTTTGGCTGCTCGCACTGCGCGCAATCCACCGCTCCGGCCCTTCATTGCGATCGAACGACGCCGCGTGCGATCAAGTCGATTATCCGCTGACATCGCGCTTTGTCAGCAGAGGCGGGCATCCTCTGTCTGACAGAGGGTCGAATGAGGCAGGAAATACATGTGGATTCAGGCACGGCTGATCGAGGGAGATCGACGGCAGGTGGAGTGGCGGACGTTATGAGTTTGGACGCACTTGACAGGAACGAAGCACGACCGAGCTGGCCGCAATGATTACTGCCGACTGGCTAGCAGCCGCCGTTGCCGCGATCAGCCCGGACGTCGACGAGAAAGACTCCGTGCGTGCGCTGCGAGAGCTGTTGACGCAGTCGGCGATGGGCTTCGCCGAGGTGCGACCTGACGTGCTCTCAGCCGCGGTCGCGTGGCCGCGGCGTGGGCTACACAGCGACGAGTCAACCTCTTTCCTCCGCGCGGTCGACCTCGAGCTAGCGACGGTTGATGCCGCGGGGTACGTCACCGTGCATTGCGCTCGACCGAAGAGTCCGCCGGGCCGCTACGCGCTCTTCAGCAGAAACGGAGACGGGCTCGCGGTCAATCTCGAGTACCTGATCCAGATCGGGGCCGCGGCAGAACTCGTCATTGACCTCGGCTGGCCCGCATCACAAGTCGAGTTCGAACGAGGCGAGTTCGACGCACTTGGGCTCGCGCCCGACGGCACGGTTGTGCTCGCCGTCGAGGCCAAAGCAAGGGCCGCCGGGCCGGACAGCCTCCAAACGATGCTTGCGAGCTGGATTGCACTCGCTGCATCCGGCGCCGAGATACCGGCGACGAACTCTGGGCGGAAGTATCGCGAGCTGGTGCGGCTAGCCGAGAGCGGACCTGTCGCACTTTGGCTGGTCGCCGCTGGCGCGCGTTGGTCGTTCCTCGCCACCGCTCACAACGGAGGGATTGCGTTGGTGCCGAGTCCTCCGCCTACGTACGAGCGAGTCGTTGGCGGCCGAAGTGAGTGACGGAGGCAGCGAGGTCGCCCAGGACGAGTTTGCGTGTCCAAACTGCGGCTCAAGCGAGGGACCATACGGCGCCAAGAAGGGTCGGGATCTCATCGAGCTCACCTGCGAAGACTGCGGCCACTCCTGGACACGAGTACCACGTCAATCATGCAAGCGATGCGGTTCCGTCGATATTGAATCGACGGGATACGAGGGATGGGCAGCGGAGGACATCGAAGAGCTGCGTGAGGATCCGATGGCCGCATGGCACAACGTCGACTGGGCGACGTTTAGATGCCGGAGGTGCCGTAACGAGTGGAAGATCGGCCGGCGCATCTAAGCAGCTACGCGCTGCGGAGGAAGTTGACGTGCCGTTCGAGAAGCAGCTGGCGGTCGGGATGCTGCACTTTCCGCTGAGGCAATTCGATGGCCCAACCGTCAACTTCCTGCAGGCCGTGTAGCAACATCGGGCCATCGCTCTCCAGCAGGACCGACGGCTTGACCTGCACCCGATACTCGGGCGTGATGGAGAGCAGGTTCTGGTCGTACGCGGCGTGATGGATCTTGCACATTGCCAAGCCGTTCGACACCACGGGCTGGCCGCCGAGTGAGTCGGACAAGATGTGCGCTGCATCGAGGAGCGCGGCGTGTTTGAGTCTGCAGATCGTGCACTTCGTCTCGTACGCCCGCAGCACCTGATTTCGGAATATCGGCTGGTGCAATCGCTGTCTCGTCAATCTCTCGACGTATCTTCGCTTGGTGGCTGGATCCATCCGATCGTCCGACTCGACCGCTCGCTGCTCGGCGTCCACCAGGATCGTGAAATCGAGACTGGCATCGTCCGACGCGCCAACGAATACCGGATACACGGCTGTATAGACACCCTCAGCGGTTCCGACGAACCATACGAGGGGAACGCCAGTTTGCGCCGCAAGCTTCATCGCCACGTTGTCGGCCTTGTTCGGGTCCGTTCCCTGGTACTTGTAGCGAGGTAGCCCATCGACGCCAACGTGGTCGGCGTAGGGAGCCTTCGCCGGGTCGGCGGAATAGGTAGTCGTGAACGCCAGTGCCGGCATCCCCGATAGCCACCGAATACCTCGCTGGGTGACGAGCGCTGCTGGCTTGCCGTCGAGCTCGAATGACTGCAGCACCTTCCAGGGGATCTGGTCGCCGTAGATGGCGACCTGAAGCGTCAAGCCACGAGAACACCCGTGCTCGGATCTCCTCGTCGACCAATCGTCATGGGGGATTCGTACCACGACTTGAACGGGCGCGGCAGAGGATCGTGCGGGCGATGTCCCGAGAAGCCGGTTGCGCCAGTCGGCCGATGAGGCTTCGCCTCGGAGGCGCCGACGAACCTCTGCATGACAGAAGTCCAGGTCAGTCGCTGGCGGCGGTACGGCAAGGACCGGCTCTACGTAAACGGCGCCGACGGTGTTCGCATCGGCTGGCTCGATAACTTGTCCGGAGAGCGGGTTCTTGAGCGTCCCGAGTTCGCCGACGCCTTCGAGGCTGCCCTTGCCAAGGAGGTTTTGCCGGCCGAGCCCGGCCCTGGTCTGAGGCGCTGCCAGTTCCGCGCGCTCCACCTCCCGCGTCTACGCGGCGGGCGAACCAGTCTGGGTCGATCTCGCGGACAACCGGCCCGGCCAGGCAGCGCGCGAGCAAGCTATCGCGCATCGCGAGGCAATGCGGGAACGTTCCAAAGCGGGGAGCTTCCTAGCTCGGGCGCTTGATCTGAACACTGAAGAGCGTGCGTGGCGCGTCGGCGCGGACGGCGAAGAAGCTGTCGGTGCTCGACTCGCCTCGTTGGAGTCGCATGGTTGGCGGGTCCTGCACGCTGTGAACGTCGGCACCCGAGGCTCTGACATTGACCATGTCGCGATTGGGCCCGGCGGTGTCTTCACACTGAACACGAAGACTCACCGAGGTCACCGAGTCACCGTCTACGAGCATGCGATCCTGGTCGATGGCCACAAGCAGCCGTACTACTTGCGGAACTCACGCTACGAGGCTGCGCGGGCGACGCGACTCCTGACGCAAGCGTGTGGCGTTCCGATCGCGGCGACACCACTGATCGTTGTCCTGTGTGATGAGCTCACCATTAAGAAGCAGCCGGCTGACGTGCCGGTCGTCGGGCGCCGTGACATCGCGTTGTGGTTGCGCAAGAGGCCGGGCGTGCTGACGACGTGCGAGGTCAACATGATCTGGGAATACGCCCGCCGCTCCACGACTTGGCAGCGAGCGTCCTGATCCTCCGTGGCTGAACTGCGTCGGCTACAGGTACTGGCCGGTCATTGTCGCGCCGAGTACTTCGCGGGCGAGGCGCAGCAGCATCGCGGTCGTGAACCCCTCGCCGTCCACCAGAACTGCACGGCGCACCAATTCGCGCAATGCCGCGCCGCTTGCACCGTCCGTTGAAGTCGCGACTGCGTTCACGTCGATCGCGCCCCCGAGCGCACCGAGGTACCGGCGCAAGATCACCGCCCGCAAGCCGGCGTCCGGCAAAGGGATCTCGATGATTCGATCGAAGCGAGCAGCACGCACAGCGGCGTCGTCCAATGCCTTCACGTCGTTCGTGGTCGCTATCGTCACGATGCCGTCGTGGTTGCTCATCACGCCGTCCAGCGCCGTGAGAAAATCGTGCAAGCCGCCTCCCTCACGACCCGACCGACGATTGCCTACGACGAGGTCGAGATCTTCGAGCACGACGAGCGCCGGTGCCAGCCTGGTCAGTTCCTGATACACAGCGCCCATGTGGGCACCTATCGCGCGTGCGTTGCAGAAAACGACGGTCACATCGCCTGCAAGCTCCGCCGCCAGCACCCGGCACAGTGCACTCTTGCCGGTGCCGGGCGGACCGAACAGCAGCATCCCCCGGTTGGTCCCGAGCCCCATCTGTGTGAGCAACTCGCGACGCGCAAACAGGGCCGATACGTTGAGGTCGAGCTCGCGCCACACCGCGTCGCTCACAATCACGTCGCGCCGATGCGCAGTCGGAACATCGATCGGCGTCACCGCGATGTCGTCGTGGTCGCCACGCACCTGGAGGCAGCGCCCGCGCAGGTAACTCTCGGCCTCGCGTCCGCGCCTCCGCAGATCGTCGAGATACGCCTGCGCGGCCGTCGAATCCTCTGCCCGCGCGTGAACCACGATGCGGCTCGGCTTCCAGTTCATCCCGACGACGACCACAAGCTCGACATCGGCGAGCGTGCCCGCCGCGAACGCTGCGACCAGGCCGCTGGGCACGCTCTGCGTATCGCTGCCCGGGAGGTCGAGCACATCCCAGGCTGGGCTCTCGTCTGAATACAGCCCTGCTACCTCGATCGGTGGATGCCGGCGCATGTCGTCGCCGAAGGCGTGCGCGATCACCGAACCTGTGAGCGGGCCGAGGTGCTCGCAGAGCGCGACAAGCCCGACCCCGCCACGGTGGAGATGCCGATTCGCAAACTCATCGCTGTCTTCGCTGGCCCGCAATGGCAGACTCGCGTCGAGCAAGTGAGCAAGCCAAGACAATGCATCGCGGACGTCGGTGGGCATCGCGCGGTTGAGCGACGTCAAGCGCTCGAGACCGTTGGTCTCTTCGGTTGCGGCAGGCAACGGTGTTACGGACATCGGAACGTCAACTCCTCACGCGCGCGACGGTTCACTCCCGTCGGGTAGGTGCGCGGGAGTGACGACTGAGATCACCAGGGGTCCAGGCATAACCGCACGAGACTAAGGGCAGAGCCATTTAGCTGCCACCGGGTTTCTCCGATGATGGTTGTGCGGTCGTTAGTGGCCGCCATTGAGAACGGGGTTGTTGGTGAAGTTCGCGACGCCGCCTGGGTGGCCGCAGCCACCGGCTGGTTGGCAGCCGCCACCCGGTTGGCTGCCTGACCCGAGCTGGCCGCCGGCACCCTACGGCTGGCAGTTTTGGCGCGAGCCCACTCCGCCGCATCGCCGTAAAGGCTTTCGCGGCTGGGCAGCGTCGATGCTGCCGCCCGCTCCGCCCAGCAGTCGGCGTCCGACCATTTCTGTTTCGGCTCGTCGCGCTTGGACAGAGGTGCTTGGCGTCTTCGCGATGTTCTTCCTCGCCAGCGTTCTCGCGGCGATCTTCTATGACGCGCACCAGCCCATCAACCACAATTCCATCTCGGTCTCCGAGGGCGTGCTCTCGGGCGTTTCCGAATTTGCCCTCGCGGCGATGGCGATCGTCGTCGTCGGATCGCTAACGCGGCTGCGTGGACTCAGCTTCGCCGACATCGGCTGGGCGCCCGCCTGGCGCAAGCATCACGGATACGGCTGGCAGGCGTTCGGCGCGTCCATGATTTTCGTCGCCGCGGTGCTGGCGTCGGGAGGATTGCTTAGCGCCGTGAGTCCGCACGCGAAGTATCCGTTTCTGCCCGCGAAGCCGTGGCACTTGATCTACGAGATCCCGCAGTCGATCTCGGCCGGCATCGTCGAGGAGCTCGTCGTTGTCGCGCTTCTGGTGACGGTGCTCGAGCAGGCGCGCACCAAGGTCTGGGTCATCTACGTCGTCGGACTCACGCTGCGACTGAGCTACCACGTCTACTACGGTCCGGGCGTCATCGTCTTCTTGTTATGGGCAGCCACTGCGATCTGGTTGTTCCGCCGCACCCGGCGCATCACTCCGCTGATCATCGCGCACATGGTCTATGACTCGTTGGGCGCGTTCTATCACGAGATACCTCATCCACCCGTCGCGGTCGGGGCACTCCTCGGGTGGGCGATCTTCGGGCTGATCATCACGGTGATCGTGCGCGCGATACAGATCGCTACGCGAGGGCACCGAGCAGCTGGCTACTGAGTCGCCAACCTCCGACTGGGACGACCGACGGTCAGGAGCAGAAGCCCGACGGCGGCGAGTCCGATCCCGGAGATGAAGCAGTACCGGTAGCCGAACTTCGCGCCCAGGCCCAGCAGCGGGCTGGCGAGGATCGCGCCGCAGGCGAATGTGTTGCTGTATAGCGTCGACGCGCGGCCGGGATGCAACGGCAGCAGCTCTTGCACGTAACTGATCGCCAGGCCCTGGACCGCGGCTATGCAGCTGGCGTTCAGTACCTGCGCAGCGCCTAACTCCCACACGTGCGTGGAGACGGACGCGATGCCGTAGTAGGCCATGGCGAAGAACGGACCCATCAATACGAGCCGCTGCAAGGGCACCCGCTTCGACAGGACGCCGAAGCCCAGCATGATCGGAATCTCGAGAGCTGCGCAGATGCCCAAGATGAAGCCAGCGGGTCCCACGCCGGAGTGGAGGTTGTGGCGTATGAGCAGCGGCAAAGCCTGAACGTTCAACCCACTCGCGCTCTGCAGCAGGACCAGTCCGCCGAGGGTGAGCCATAGCGACCGTCGAGCAGCCGGCAAATCGACGTCCGTCTTCTCATCGTGTGTCGACGGTTTGACGATGGCGGGCGGCTCGATGATCCAGCGCGCGACCACGATGAAGACGAGGGCGAACAGCCCGCTTGAACAGGCGTAGAGAGTGCTGAAGCCGCCCGCGTTGAGCAGCAATGATGCGAGTGGTGGACCTGCCACCCACGAGAGCGAGAAGAACGTCCGAAGGGTGGTGGTGATCATCGGCGCCGTCGGCTCGTTCACAAGGAAAGCGCGCGCGTATGCGAACCCCTGCGGCAGGAGTGCGTTGCCGATCGCCGTCACCGTGCAGGCCAGCACGAGCAGCGGCCAGTAGCTGCGTAGGACCGAGAACAGCGCGGCACTGGTGCAACCGGCCGCCGAGGCGAGCATCAGCACCCGGCGCCTTGCCACCCGACCGTCCGAAAGCCGGCCGAGGACGGTGGACACCACAACGCCCGACAGGGGTTGGGCGAGGAGGAACACCGACAACTCGATAGGCCCGGCGTGCACCGCGCTGGTGAGGAACAGCGAGAGGAACGGGTACGACAGTGCAGTCGACAGCCCGACCGCCAAGAACACGACAACGAGTGGCCCGAGCGTGCGCGATCGAATGCGTAGCGGTGTCCCGCTCGTAGCCACCGCCGTCACACCGTCACGCTAACGGGTCGGTCGGACAGTCGCCCCCGAATTTCTGGCGAGGGTCGCTTGCTTCGATCAGGGGGTCTGGTCGTCTTCTCCCTGAGCTTCGATCGATTCTTTGAGTTCTCTAATGGGGTCCGCGAGTATGCCGACGCCCGGCACCGCTCCCAGGCTGCCAAGGATGACGTTGCCCCATTTGAAGGCTGTCTTCACCCATCGCAGACCTGGCACACTCGCGATGCGCCCAAGCGCCCGACGAAAGCCACCGACCTTAACGGCGCGTCCGCTTCCGGTAAGCGCGACAGCTCCTAGCACCTCGTCATAACGCTCGCCGTCCTTGCCCAGTAGCTCCTCGTGAAGGCGCAGCACAGTCTCAACAAGGTCGATGTATGCGAATTGCAAGAGACGCAGCATCTCGTCGTCCGTGACATACGGATCCATCTGTGCGGCCGAGATTAGCTCGATGAACTCGGGACGGACCGCAGTCTCTCTGAGGCTGCCGGGGATGTCCGTACTCAGAGCGCGGCCCATGAGCGCGTACGTTTCCTCAACCGTCGCGACGATCGCCTCTCGATCTTCGAGGCTCATTGATCCTCCATGGGGGTCCGTCCGGCAGCAACCCGGTGGGTGTCAGGTCAAGCAGCGCATCCGCCTGTCAGGGTCGAGTTCTGTCACGCGTCCAGTATCTCGTCGCCACCCCGCAACAACGGCGGATACAAGAGCGTGGTGTGGCCGCGTCGATACAGCTGAGCCGGCCGCCCACCGTCGCGTGTTGTCGTCTTGCCGGTGGGCTCGAGGAAGCCAGAAGTCTTTGTCACTTTGCGGTGGAAGTTGCGCGGATCAAGCTCAACTCCCCAGACAATCTCGTAGACGTGGCGCAACTCGGCGACGGTGAACTCGGGCGCGCAGAACGCGCTCGCGAGAGGGGTGTATTCGAGCTTCGCGCGGGCCCGGTCGAGACCGTCGAGCACTATCGCGCGGTGGTCGAAGGCGAGTCGGCGGGCGCCGTCGAGCAGCTCGGCTAGCGGCATCCACTGAGCCGCGGCGGCGTCGCTGCCAGCGCGTGGGATCGGCAAGTCAGGTGCGAGTGCCAAGTAGGCGACGGTGATGACCCTCATGCGCGGATCGCGATGTGGATCGCCGTAGGTGCCCAGCTGCTCGATGTGGACGTCGGCCGCGGTCAGACCCGTCTCCTCCGCCAGCTCCCTGGCGGCGGCATGCTCGAGATCCTCGCCCTCGCGAACGAAGCCTCCCGGCAGCGCCCAGCGACCCTTCTGCGGCGCTTCGCCGCGACGGATCACCAGGCCGCACAACTCGTCGTCCCTGATTGTGAACACGACCAGATCGACGGTCACGGCGACGCGGGGGTACGCGTCCGGGTCGTAGTCCCTCATGAGGCGATCCTAGTCCTACTTCTCGTCTACTTGACGATAGGTTGCTCGAGGGCTTATCGTCAGTATGACGATTAAAGGAGATGGTTCTCATGGCGGACATCAGCCGCTACCCGCTCGTTCGACACCTGCGGGGTACCGCGACCGTGCACATCGAGCACGTTCGCAACGGAAAGATCATTCACGCCGGCACCGGGAGCTCGTTCTGGTTCCGCCCGTTGAGTGCGGTGCTCTCAGAGATCCCGGTCGACGACCGGGAGCTCCCGTTGTTGTTCCACGCCCGCACGGCGGACTTTCAGGACGTGACCGTGCAGGCGACGCTGACGTTCCGGCTGACCGATCCTGCGCTCGCCGCAGCACGCATCGACTTCTCGATCGATCCCGATACCGGGCGGTGGCGCGCGACGCCCCTCGAGCAGGTCGCGGGGCTGCTCGCAGAAACCGCGCAGCAACACGCGCTCGACCTGCTCGCCGGCATGGCCCTGACCGACGCATTGGTCGGAGGTGTCGCGGCCGTGCGTGCCGCGATCGCGGCGGGGATCGCCGACGATCCGCGGTTGGTGGCCACCGGCATCGCGGTGATCGGTGTTCGCGTCGTGGCCATCCGTCCAGAGCCAGAAGTGGAGAAGGCATTGCGGACGCCGACGCGCGAGCTCGTGCAGCAGGAAGCGGACCGTGCGACCTACGAGCGGCGTGCGGTCGCGGTCGAGCGAGAGCGGGCGATCAGCGAGAACGAACTGCAGAGTCAGATCGAACTGGCACGTCGAGAGGAACAGCTCGTCGGCCAGCGCGGCACGAACGCTCGGCGCGGAGCGGAGGAGGACGCCGCCGCCGGCCAGATCGCCACTGAAGCAGAGGCCCAGCGGGCGGAGCGACTCGCCGAATCTCGTGCGGTCGGCGTCCGGACAGTGGGAGAGGCCCAAGCCGCTGCCGAAGCGGCCAAGCTCGCTGCTTACCGCGACCTACCTGAGGGGATCCTCTTCGGGCTCGCCTTGAAGGAGCTCGCCGGCCACCTGCCGCAGATCAACAGTCTGGTGCTCACGCCGGACCTGCTCGCTCCCGTGTTGGCACGTCTCGGCGCGGCGAAGTCATGACACTCGCGCCGCGTGCCGTGGTGATTCATCGGGCCACCGAGCTCGACGAACTCCTTGCCCACCACGGCACACGTGGACAGGCCGCGTTCTTCCTGTCTACGCGAAACCGCAGCATCGACGAAGTCGTGGCTCGACATGAGGCCACCGACGCCGCGCTGGCTACGGTCAGCGCGGCGATACCGATCGACTGGCGGCGCGGCGTCGTCGAGCGGGCCGATCTGGCGCGATTCCTGTTTGCGCCCGACGACGTCATCATCGTCGTCGGGCAAGACGGCCTGGTCGCCAACGTTGCCAAGTACCTCGACGGGCAACCGGTGATCGGGATCAACACCGACACCGTGCGCAACCCCGGAGTGCTCGTCGCACATCAACCCGGCGACCTCACCGAACTGCTTCGGTCGCTCGACCACGTCGAAACCCGAACGATGGTCGAAGCCATCACCGACGACGGCCAAGAATTGCGCGCTCTCAACGAGATCTACCTCGGCCACGCGAGTCACCAGACCGCGCGATACACAATCGCGCCGCCCGATGCAGCAGCCGAATCGCAGGCGTCGTCCGGCCTCATCGTCGCCACCGGAACGGGCGCAACAGGGTGGTGCCGCTCGGTGTGGCTCGAGCATCACAGCACTCTCACGCTGCCGCAGCCCACGGATCCGCGCCTGGCCTGGTTCGTGCGCGAAGCGTGGCCGTCGCCCGTTACTGGCACGAGCTGCACTGAAGGCGAGCTGACCGACAGCGGGCTCGCCATCACGATTGAGTCAGAGCACCTCGTGCTGTTCGGCGATGGCATCGAGAGCGACAACATCGGCTTGACGTCGGGCCAGCGGGTCGTCATCAGACGTGCGCAGTCCGTCCTGCGACTCGTGCACTGAGCCTTCGCTCGCCGCCTGCGCCAACGTAGTCAAGACTGACTAAGATGGGCGCCATGTCGGCGACCCGCCTCCTCGTTCTTGGCGTCATCCGGATCATGCAGCCCGTGCACGGGTACGACGTCCGTCGCGAACTGGTGAGTTGGCGGGTGGAAGAGCTGGCGAACGTGAAGCCCGGCTCGATCTACTCCGCGATCCGCACGCTCGAACGCGACGGCTGCATCGCCGTCCACTCTCGGGCTAGTGAAGACAGCAGACCTGAGCGCACGTCGTATGTGATGACAGGTGAGGGCGAGCAGGAGTTCCAGACCTTGCTTCAGCAGACCTGGTGGAACGTCACCTCGGCAACCGAGCCACTCGCTCCAGGCCTGTGTCTTATGCCTTTTATGACTCGGGCCGAGCTGATCGCGGCGCTGAAGTCGCGCACGTCGCAGCTTCAGGCAACGCTTGTTTCGAACTCGTTCATCCGTGACACGATTCGCGACGGTGCCACTGGCGCCGACGGGCTGATCCCCGAGCACGTGCGCGAGATCCTCGATTTCGTGTCCGGGCGCACGAAGGCCGAGCTCGAATGGACGCGTGCGCTGCAGCGCCGCCTCCGCGATGGCGCTTACTGCTTCACGGGCGAAGAGGGTTTTCCGGCGGCAACTCCGGAGGCGCCCCTGCGCAAACGTCACACCGTGAGCGAGCTGAAGGCCGTGCCCAAACGCGGAGCCTGATTAATCAAGCTTGACTATTGTCGGCGCCCTCTGCAAGTCTGCTGGGACACGAAGAGGAGCCATCATGATCACTGCTCGCGGCCTGGCCCGCAGCTTCAAGACGAAGAGCGGGCCGGTTGATGCGGTCCGCGGTATCGACCTCGACGTCGCCGAGGGTGAGATCGTCGGCCTGCTCGGCCCGAACGGCGCCGGCAAGACAACAACGCTGCGCATGCTCACGACGTTGCTCATGCCCAGCGCTGGCGTCGCGACGGTGGCGGGGCACGACCTGGTTCGCGAGCCGCGCGAGGTGCGCCGCCGCATCGGATACGTCGCGCAAGTCGGTGCCGCACCCAGCGCCGGCACACTGGTTGGTGAAGAGCTCATCACGCAGGCTCGCCTGCAGGGGTTGTCGAAAACCGATGCGAACGCGCGGTTAGCGATTGTCGCGCCCAGGCTCGATCTCGGTGGCCTCGAAGGTCGCGCCCTGCAAGAGCTTTCCGGTGGTCAGCGCCGTCGGTTCGACATCGCCCTTGGCCTCATGCACTCGCCACGACTCGTCTTCCTCGACGAGCCGACCGCGGGCCTCGACCCGCAGAGCCGGGCGAACCTGTGGGAGCACATCCGCAGCCTGCGCGACGACACCGGCGTCACGATCGTCCTCACCACCCACTATCTGGAGGAGGCCGACGCCCTCGCCGATCGCATCATGGTGATGGACGGCGGCCTGATCGTCGCCGACGACACCCCCGAAGCGCTCAAGGCGCGCATCGCCGGCGACGTCATCACCATTGCGTTTGATCGCGACACCGACACGACCCCTGCGACGCGCATCGCACGCGAGGCAACCGCCGTCCGCGAAGTTGCCGTCGCAGACGGGCAGTTGGTCGTGACGGTTGAGGCAGGCGCGATTGCGGTCGCGCCACTGCTTCGAGCGTTGGACGCCGAGGGGCTCGCAGTCTCGTCGGTGACCGTCACTAGGCCTTCGCTTGACGACGTGTTCTTGACCCTGACCGGCCGCACCCTTCGCGAGGGCTCCGACGAGCTCGTCCCGACAGCCTGAGGAGACTTCCATGGCCACAGAGACTTTCCTTGTTTTCCAGCGCCAGATGCGCATCCTGTTGCGCAACCCGGTCTGGGTTTTCTTCGGCCTCACGCAGCCGATCATCTATCTCGTGTTGTTCGGCCCCTTGCTGAAAGGCGTGAGCGGCGGCGGCCTTGGCGGCAACTCGTCGTGGAAGATCTTCGTCCCCGGCCTGCTGCTGCAGCTCGCCGTTTTCGGCGCGGGCTTTGCGGGCTTCGGCATCATCCAAGAGTTGCGCGAGGGCGTTATTGATCGGCAACGAGTGACACCCGCCCGTCGAGCATCGCTCATCCTCGGCCGCACACTCGGCAACGTCGTGACGATCGGCGTGCAAGGCACCGTGCTGATTCTCGTTGCCCTGCCGTTCGGGTTGCGTGCGTCGTTCGACGGCATCGTGTCGTCCGTCGTCATGGTGTGCGTGCTCGCAATCGGTGTGTCGGCGGCGTCGTACGCGATGGGGTTGATCCTGAAAGACGAAGACGCGTTCGCGCCCTTCATCCAGGGCGTGTCGCTGCCGTTGCTGCTGCTCTCCGGAGTTTTGCTGCCGATGTCCCTCGCGCCGAACTGGCTGCGGCATCTGTCACAGGTCAACCCGCTCACGCATGTGGTCGACGCGACGCGGGCGCTGTTTCGCGGCGACTTCGGCAACGGTGACGTGCTGTGGGGGATCGTGGTGACGCTCGCGTTGGCGGCGCTGCTCGCGGCCTGGGGCACGAGGACCTTCCAGCGCCAAAGCGCCTAGCGCCGATCGCTACCGTCCGCGGCATTTACGCGGAGGATCCTTTTCGGGTATGTATGAGATCCCGACGAAGATCATGACGTGGAGGTCAGCGACGATGCGAGCCACAGCCGCGACACGCAAGCACATGTCATCGGCGAGAAGGATCGTCGATGTCGGCGTTGTGAGCGTCGTCGCTGCGTGTCTGGTGGCGGTCTTCGCCGCCGGCCCGGCCGTGGCTGCGCCAACTGGCGGCCCGGTTCCGTCCGGCTTCGAACCCGCGTCGGTCAGCTTCATCTCCGCCGCCGACGGTTGGGTCTTGGGTTCTGCGCCGTGCGCGAATCCGGTGTGCACCTCGATAGTCCGGACGACGGACGGTGGCCACACGTGGGCCGGTGTCCCGGCGCCCACTGAGAAGCTCTCGACTGATGGCCGCGACGGCTTGGATGGGCTGCGGTTCGCGGATGCGAACGACGGCTACGCGTTCGGCGACGCGCTTTGGGTGACCCACGACGGTGGCGCGACGTGGCAGCAGTCGACGCTGCCCGGCACCGGTTCGCGCTTCGCCGTGCAGTTGGCTGCGTACAACGGCTTCGTGTACGTGCTGATCGCACCAACCCAGACCGGTACTGCTGGGCAGCTCTACCGGTCACCTGTCGGCAGCGAGACCTTCACCTCGGTGCTGACGGTGACGACGCCGGCCCCAGCGAATCTTGACCTCGATGTGCACGGTAACGACGTGTGGGTGCTCGACCCTGGTTCGTCGACCACGCTGTACCACAGCGCGGACAACGGCACGACGTGGAGCCATTCGACCGCGCCTTGCACGGGCGATTTCGCAGTCGGACCGTCGGCGTCGTACACCGCGCTTGGCTGCGCGAGCGATCCCGGTGCGGGCAGTGCGACCAAGACCGTCTCGATCTCGACCGACGGTGGGCTGACGTTCGCGCCGACAACTGCGAGCCCGCCGCGTGGTGGCGTTTCGCTCAATCTGGCCATAGCTCAGCCAGGCAGTCTCGTGGTGGCTTCGGCGTCCGGCGCCTCGTTCTTGTACGCCACGTTCGACGGCGGCGCCAGCTGGCAGACGGTGCTCGATTCCACGACCGGTGGTCAGGCTTGGCATGACCTCGGATTCACGACGGCGCAACAAGGCTTCGCCATCGAAGGCGACCCGGCGACGCCGCCTTCGCAGCTGTGGATCACGCGCGACGGCGGGCACTTCTGGCAGCCCATCACCTTCGCGACCGGTCCCGCCGTCCGCCTGGCTGGCTCTGATCGCTACGGCACTGCCGTTGCGACTTCGCAGGCCGAGTTCCCCTCGGGTGGCGCGGGCGCAGTGGTGCTGGCGCGCGGTGACGAATACGCCGACGCACTCGTGGGTGCTCCCTTGGCCGCGTCGAAGAATGCGCCGCTGCTACTCACGACGGGCGCGCAACTGCCTGCCGTCACGAAGGCCGAACTTCAACGTGTACTCGCGACAGGGAAGACGGTCTATGTGCTCGGCGGTACGTCCGCCGTCCCGGCTAGCGTCGCGGCGCAGCTGACCGCGCTCGGTTACGTCGTTGTCCGCTACTCGGGCACGACCCGGTACGCCACCGCAGTCGCCGTCGCCGACGCCCTCGGTGACCCGACGACAGTGCTGCTAGCGACGGGCGAGAACTTCCCCGACGCGCTGGCCGCCGGGCCGGCCGCCGCGAAGGCTGGCGCCGTCGTGTTACTTACCGCGGGCTCTGCGATGGTCACACCGACGAGTGACTACCTGAACGTTCACGGCACGACGGTCTACGCCATCGGTGGTCCGGCGTCGACCGCCGACCCGGCCGCACAGGCGCTCGTTGGATCTGACCGCTACGCGACTGCAGCGAAGGTCGCGACGACGTTCTTCAGCTCGCCGACGACCGTCGGTGTTGCCACTGGCGAGAACTTCCCCGATGCGTTGTCGGGTGGCGCGTTCCTCGCGCACCTCGGCGCGCCGCTGGTGCTTGCTGACACGAATGCGGTGCCAACGAACACCGCGAGCTACTTGCAATCGGCGAGCGCAAGCCTCACGGGCGCCTACCTTTTCGGCGGCGCAGCAGTGTTGAGCGCAGGCGTGCAGACCGCGATCGGCGCGGCGATCAGCTGATGGCGACACCCGGCGACAGCGGGTAGCGAGCCGTCGCCTTAGAGTGTTGGGCATCTCCAGAACCAGCGTGATGGTCTTCACCCGCGATCTGCGGGTGCATGACAACCCGGCGCTAACGTCGGCGATCGCGCGCAGCGAGTTCGTGCTGCCGCTCTTCGTGCTGGACGACGAGTTGCTGCGTAGTGCCGTCGCCGCGCCACCACAACGGCTCGCCTTTCTTGCCGGCAGCCTGGCTGATCTCGATTCGTCCTTGCGCTCGCGTGGCGGCGGGCTGGTTGTTCGACGGGGCGCGTGGACTGACGAGGTCATGCGCGCCGCGTTGTCGGTGGACGCCACGGACATCTACGTCTCGGACGACATCACCCCGTTTTCGGGGCGGCGGTTGAGTTCATTGCAGGCAGCAGCCGAAGCAGCGGGAATCGCGGTACACCGTGAAGTCGGATTGACGGTCGTGCCACCTGGGGAACTTGTTCCGTCGAGCCGCGATTCGTATTCCGTGTTCACGCCGTACTGGCGCGCATGGGAATCACATCCGTGGCGGGCGGTACTGCCCGCGCCGGATCGGGTTTCGCCGCCGCCGCAATTCGTCGACGCGATTGCCGACGGGCCGTCGGCGACGTTACGCGAGCTCGCGCCTGGTTCTGACGTGGCGGGGGAGAGCGCCGGGCGGGCTCGGGTCACCGAGTGGCGCGCACGGGGCCTGCACGATTACGAGGCCAAGCATGACGATCTCGCCGCAGCTTCGACGTCCGGACTGTCGGTGTACTTGCATTTCGGTTGCCTGTCGCCATTGGAGATCGCGACCCATCTGCGCGGGCGGCCAGGCGGTGGACCGTTCGTGCGGCAACTTGCGTGGCGCGACTTCTTCCACCAGATCGTCGCGCCGCAGCCGGACGTGGTGTGGCGCAACTACCGGTCGGAGCCTGACGCACGATGGACGCCGGAGCCTGCGCGCGTCGAGGAATTCTGGGCAGCGTGGGTGCAGGGTCGCACTGGCTATCCGCTGGTCGACGCGGCGATGCGCCAGTTGGACGCCGAGGGGTTCGTGCACAACCGCGCGCGGATGGTCGCGGCCTCGTTTCTGACCAAAGACCTCGGCCTGCCGTGGTGGGACGGCGCGCGGCACTACTTGCGCGGTTTGGTCGACGGCGACGTGGTGGTGAACAACATGAACTGGCAGTGGGTGGCCGGCACCGGGACCGACACGAACCGGCATCGCGTCTTCAATCCAGTGCGGCAGGCCGAGCGCTTCGACGCCGAGGCGATCTACATCCGGCGGTATCTGCCCGAGCTCGCCGACTTGCCTGCGTTGCAAGCGCGCAACCCGGACGCCGAAACGCGGCGCCGCGTCGGATATCCGCCACCGATCGTCGAGCCAGCCTCCGCCCGGCGGCGTTGAGCGCGGCGTTAGCTGGTGTGTTCGCCGCCGGCACTCTTGGGGAGGTGTTCGGCCGGTTGGTCCGCTGCCTGAGCGACGTTTGATCCCGCGTGATCGCGCACTAGTTGCACGACGTAGCCGAGAAATGCGACGACGGCGATGACAGCCCACAAGAGCAAGACGTTGACGAGGAAGTTCTGCTCGAGCAGTGCCTTCACCTTCGGCTGACTGTGCGCTCGGTAGATCATCGGCAGCCCGATTACCGTCACTGCCGCCGCGCAGATCAGCGCACCCTGTAAGTAGCGGCGCCCTCGCGGCGGGACCTTTCGGCGGATCAGCGTCGCGAGGCCCAACGTGCTTGGCGCGATGATCCCGTCATGAATCACCAGTGCTGCAATCAACCACCCGGCGAGAAAGGCGACGCCCCCGATGCTGACCTGAGTCAGCAGCCGAAACACGCCGAAGAGCGCAAGCCCGATGCCGACCGTGGCTAACACGATCCGGGTGCGCTTCACGAGATTTCCACCGACGCGAGCCACTTCGTGTTGAGCACGCCTGCGCGGTCGGGGGCGATGAGGCGTAGCGGATATCCGTGATCGATGTCGATGCGCGGCCCGTTCAGGTGTGTGGCGAGCAGCGCGTGGCTGACCTGTGGCCCTTCGACGACAGACGTTTGGTAGGAGCCGATCATCTCGAGCGATCGGACCGTGACCCTCGACTGGGCGTTGCCGCCGGCCCGCTTCACGACGTCGAGTAGCCGCAGCCCGCGCCAGTGCGCGCCGACGCTCCATCCTTCGACACAGGAGATCGGAAAGCTGGCTTCGTCGAGCGCCATGGATTCGATGTCGGCGAGGGTCAGAACGTAAGGTTTCGGGCCGTGCACGACCAGTTGCCAGTCGGGGTTTAGCGCACGGCTGCGTACCATCGCTTGGTCAGCGGTGCGGTTAACCGGTACGTGTGCAGGACCCTTCTTAAACTGCCTCGGAGCTAACAGACCGATCGACTCAAGCGGCGTCAGTGTCTGGCCGACGCTTGTCACCGCGACGAGCCCGATTCCGGCGGCCGTGGCGGTGAGCACCCCACGACGTGAGATGCCGGTGGGCACTGGTGGTTTGGATGGCTCGTGCTCGTTATTGCTATAGGAGTCAGGGTTTTCCGACCACGACACCTCGGTCAAGACGTCGCCGTCGCGAAGCGGAACGCTGAGCCCATAACGGATGTCGGGCAGCTTGACGGCGATGTGCAGCAGGATCGATCCAATGATCACGTACGCCAGGAAGCGGTGGACCGGAACAAAACTCCACGACCACGGATACCAGTTCAAGACATTCAGAAATCCCGTGACGAGTTGCACAAGGGCGCTGGACACCAACACCGCGACGCTGAAACGTTCGGCACCGTGCTTGAGCGAGCTGACTGGTGGCCATCTGAACAGGTTGGGGTAGACCGACCAGAGCTTGAGCAGCAGCAGTGGGATGCACAGTGTGCCGGTCGCGACGTGCACGCCTTCGGTCACCCGGTACGCCCATACTGGACTGGCGGGCTCGGGTAGCCAGCTCCATGGGTGGTACTGGTAGTGCGAAAGCATGCCGGTCGCAAAACAGATCCCGAAGCCGATGCCGAGGAGTCGCCCGACGCGCGCAGTCAGTGCGGTCGAGCGAAGCGGGCTCGTGAAGCGCGGCCACCACGCAGGTCGCTCGGGCGCCGTCCGCGTTGTCTCCGTCACCCGCCACATTCCTTCGCTTGATTGCGTCGCTGTTGTGTGTCTGTTCGCTACAAGTGCTTTGACCGGACGTCGTCGGTGGCAGGTTCAGCGCGAAATTCGTTCGACCGTGCCGTCCCTCGTACCAGTGACCCAGAGGGTGGTACTCCCGGGGGCTACCGCAATCGTGTTCGGTTGACGAACGGTTTGGTACCGCGCGATGACGGTTGGTGTGCCGGAGGCGATGTCGAGACCGACGACCTCATTCAGTGCTGTCAGCGTAACCCAGACGGTGTCAGTTGAGCGGTCGACAGCTAAACCGTAAGGATTTCCCGGCAATGAAAGTCGCGATAGCTGGCGCAGCGGGTCGAGTCCGAACACCAGGATCGCGTTGCCGCGGGTGTCGGCAACAACAAGTTGCTGGTCGTTGGCCAACACCCCGTGCGTAGGACCCGCACCGGCTGCTGCACTGGCAATCTTGGCTCCGGTTTTTGCGTCGTAAAGATCGACTTCGAAAGTGGCGACGTCGATGACGGCGAAGCGGGCGCCGTCGCCGATGACACCGCCGGGCTGCGTAACGCCACCGAGTACCGCGCGCACGGAGCCGTTGGAGATCAGTGTCAGCGAATGACCAAACTCGTTACCGACGACGATGGTCCCGTCGCCGGTTGCGGCTGCGTCGTGCGGCTGCTTGCCAACGTCTATCAGAGTGAGCGCGGCGGTGGCCGCCGGCAACGACACCTGCGCGAGCTGCCCTGTCGTTTCCAGCGGAACCAGTACTGGTCCACCCGCGCCTGCAAGTTGGACGTGACGCGCGCTGCCCGGCAACGCTACGCCGCCGCGAATGAGAAGCGTTCGCGGATCGAGGATGAGCAACCGGTCGGGCGCGTGCACCGCCACCACCAGTGAGCCGGTAGTCGCGTCGTAGGCGATGCCTTCGGCGTCCGCCCCGACCGGTTCGACGAGACCGGCCGGCGACTGTGAAGCTGTCGGTGCTTTAGCCGGTTCGGCGGCGCCGGGCCGATCGTTGGACGAACACGCGGCCACGCCGAGAAGCACGATCGCTGCCGTACAAGCGCGAACGCAGAGCCGGCCCAGACGGACGCTCATCGCCGACGAGCTAACGCTGCGGCCCTCGTCGATTCAGCCGCGACAGCTACCCGACCCCGCCGGTAGCTGTTCAGTGCGAGCGTTAGCAGTGCGGCGACTCCGTAGATGGTGGTGCCGGCGACGACACCACCCGCGTGGTACGTCAACATCGGCGCCAGAACGACGGGCAGCCATTCGTAGCACTGTGAGACAACGACGAGGGCGAGCAGGAGGCCCGCGTACCAGCCGTAAGAAGGCGTCGTGACCAGAAATGCGCTGCCGACCATAACGATCGCGGTCTGCTCAGGTGCGAGGGGATCCGTATGCCGCCACACCCACCACGCGACACCGGCGATGATCAGCGCGCCCGCAACGGTGTCGAACGGGTGCGGCAGAATCGCGCCGAGCAGCAGGCTGCGACGGCCAGAGTCGTATCCCTCTTCGCGCAGGTAGCCGGGCAGGTAGCCGATCACGCGCAGGCCGACCGCGAACACGTGGGGCAGGTAGGCGACAACACCAACAACGACGGCGGCTGCGGCCACCACTAGCGGACGTCGACGCAACAACGCCGGTGCCAGCACCGCCGGATACAGCTTGGTCAGTGTCGCTGCGCTAAGGAGCACTCCGACCCAAACGGCTCGCCCCGAACGTGCAATCACGATAGCTGTGACACCGAACAATGCTGCCAACCAGTCGATGTGCGCGTTGTTTCCATATTCGATGACGACCAGCGGAGACCAAGCCCATACGGCGACCCACCACGTTGGTCGACCACGTCTGCGCAGGTCGCGAAGCAACAACGCGCTCATGGCGACGACACCAACCGCAGCCGCGATCTGGAAGGGGCGAACGCCGCCGTGACCACCGAACGAAAGGAGCCGGACGAGATCGAAGAACAGCTGCGCGACCGGTGGATAGATGGTGTGCACCGCCGGCCGGTTGATCGCCGTGCAGCTGCCCGGGATTTGATACGCACAGTGAGACGTCGGCCCAAAGAGAAGCCCGTCGCGAAGGTGGTCAAGTTGCGGCGCCTGCGGTGCGTAGGCGTACGGATCTGTCCCGCTAAGTTGAACGCGACCGTCCCAGATGTAACGGTAGACGTCGTCAGATGTTGTCGGTGCTTTGGTGAGCGCGATCAGTTGCAGCAGTGCGGATCCGCCCAGCAATGCGCCGGATTCGGCGCGACGCCCCAGTCGACTTTTCCGCAGCAATGCGAGCAGCATGAGGAACAAGACGCTCGACGTGATCACGAGCAGGATCGCGACATAGTCGCCGGAGCGGTGGAACAACGTGGCGAAGAGAACTGCGTAAACGGCGAACAATGCAACGAGGATTGTCCGCGTCACGCGCGAACGGCTGGGTAGCAAAGCGGTCGCCGGGACGTCGGTTGCAGGCAGGACGTCGAGTTCAGTCACGGGCGAGCTCGGCAACGCCGTGTTCGAACTCGATGAGCGGCTGCCAACCGAGGTCGGCGCGTGCGCGTGCCGAATCGGCCGTGATGTGCCTGACGTCGCCAAGCCGGAAATCACCGGTGACGACCGGCGCGGGGCCACCCGTCGACGTCGCAAGTGCCTGCGCAAGGTCGCCGACCGTTCGTGGCACTCCCGAGCCGATGTTGAGGACGCGGAGCCCATCATCGGTGAGATCGACCGCTGCCGCGGTGGCAGCTGCCACGTCGCGAACATGG
Organism: uncultured Actinomycetes bacterium; assembly: GCA_963737705.1. GTDB lineage: Bacteria > Actinomycetota > Actinomycetes > Acidothermales > Acidothermaceae > PALSA-607. Next base: position 257,840 of record CAVTTP010000006.1, on the reverse strand, counting down.
ACAAAGTCGCGGCGCTGCCCGCCATCTTCGAATACCTGCGGAGGTTGCCCATTGCGCAGCGCCGATAAGAAGATCGCTGCCACGCCGGCGTAGGGAGTATTGCGCGGCATGCCAGGGCCAAACACGTTGTGATAGCGCAAAGCCGTAACCGATGACTGTGACGATCTGGCCCAGTCGGCAGCGAACTGCTCCTGAGCCAGCTTGCTGACTGCGTAGGCATTGCGCGGGTCGAGTGGCGCATCTTCGTCGACGAGCGTGGGTGCAAGCGGTTGGTCGCACGCCGGGCAACGTGGCTCGAACTGGGCTCGGGCGAGATCAGCTGGCCGACGAGGCGAGGTACGAACGGAGCCATGCTCTGTGCATCGGCCTAGTCCTTCGCCGTACACGACCATGCTGCTCGCGAGAACCAGCCGTCGAATACCAGCGTCGAACATCGCTGACAATACGGTCGCAGTTCCGGTCACGTTCGTGTCTGCGTAGTCGCGCATGTCGTGCACGTCAACCCCGAGCCCGACCTTCGCGGCAAGGTGGACGACGGCGTCAATGCCCACCATCGCCGCCGAGACGGCCTGCGCGTCGCGGACGTCGCCCACGATCGCGTCGCCGACAACGGGGTTCAAACCGTGGACGTCGGTGCGGAAGGAGTCGAATACGTGCACTTCGTGACCGCGCTGTTGTAGCGCCTCTCGCACATGTCGGCCAATGAAGCCGGCACCGCCGGTCAGCAGCACTCGCATCGCAGTCCTCGCCTCGGGCGTTCGTGGATCAATGCGAGACGGCCGCCGCCAAGTGTGTCGACGGCGGCCGTTTCAGAGCTCAATCCGTCAGCTGCCAGTAGCCTTGATTGTTGCGACGCCCACCAACAACCCGGCCTTGACGGCAGTGGTGTTGAACGTCTTGTCGAGCAAGCCAGCTGCGGTTGCCGACATCAGCACGCGGGTGCCGGTGAGATCCGCGACACCGTTCGTGATGGTGATCGGTTGCAACGTGCTGCCATCGAGGTTGAACAGCGGCGCACCCTTCGCGGCGGACTGACCGTTGACGAGTACGTCACCGGTGAGTACCGAGTTCTTGCCAGGGTTAATGACGAAGTTCTCCAGTTCAACCTTCGTGCTACCCGACGTCAGCGACAGTCCGCTGCCAGCGTGGTCGAGCTCGCCCTGGACGTAAGGCTTGACGGCACCCTTCTTGTAGACGGTGACGTGGCCGCCAGTAATGGGGAATGTCACTGTGGTGCCGGTCATCGTTGCCGTGCCGACGAGACCTGGCGTCAACTTCAGCGTTGTAAGCGCCGCGACAAATCCGCTGTCGAGTGCGACTGACGTTGTGTTGCCACTGAGTGTGGCGATTGTGGCAACGGGCTTGTGCGAAGAGCTACAGCTTGTAAGACTTACCGCTGCCACGGTGGCGACCAGCCCGGCCATCACTGCTTTCATGTTCCTTGGCATTGCGCCTCCATGATTGTTTTCAAGTCGATCTCGAGGTGTGTTCGCACCGCAAGTGCCAAACGGATTCCCTCGATCACACTCAAGGCGCTCGTTGCATGACAAGTAGGGTGACGCGATGCCGTTGATCGACATCGTCTTGCCGTGCCTCAATGAGGCGGCTGCGCTGAAATGGGTTCTGCCACGAATTCCCACCCAGGCACGCGCAATCGTGGTGGACAACGGATCAACTGATGACTCAGCGACGGTAGCGCGATCGATGCGCGCCGAGGTCGTCGAATGCTTACGAAGGGGTTACGGCTCCGCTTGCCAGGCTGGATTAGCCGCAGCGACATCGGAGTATGTGGTCATCTGTGATTGCGATGCCACCATCGACCCGGGGGAGGCAATGAAGATGCTCGCGCTACTCGAGGCGGGAGCTGATCTCGTGGTTGGCCGTCGCCGTCCCGTGTCGCGCGAAGCATGGTCACTTCACGCTCGGCTCGCCAATCGTGAGCTTGCGAGACGAATCCGGAAGCGGACTGGTTTGCGAATCACCGACATGGGACCAATTCGGATGGCACGCCGAACGGCTCTGATCGGCCTGGGCCAGGTCGACAACCGCTCCGGATACCCGGTCGAAACCCTCGTGCTCGCGGCCGCAGCGGGTTGGCGTGTTGAACAAGTTGACGTGGCGTATCTTCCCCGGATCGGGGACTCGAAGGTGACCGGCACAGTTCGCGGCAGCATCCAGGCGGTCCGCGACATGAGCCGGATTCTGCGGTGATCGACACACTGATCGTGCTTGCGAAACAACCGGTGCCGGGGCGCGTAAAGACGCGCCTGATGGCCACTTTCAGTGCTTCCGAGAGTGCTGAGCTAGCAGCGGCTGCCCTCAGTGACACGCTCGATGTCGCAGGTCAGGTGCCGGCGGGGCAGCGGGTGTTGGCTTTCGAGGGCGACTCAACAGACTGGCTGCGCACTGGCTGGACGCTGGCGGCCCAATGCAACGGTGACCTGGATCTACGCCTGTGCAGGGCATTCGATAGCGCGGGTACTGGCTCCGCTCAGTTGATCGGCATGGACACGCCGCAGTTGCGCCCAGCTCAGGTGACCGCGTTCGATCCTGACCGCTATGACTGCTGCCTCGGTCTTACGGAGGACGGCGGGTACTGGACCATTGGTTTCGCCGATGCGCGTAGGGGCCGGTTGGCCATCGAGGGTGTGCCGATGTCGACCGAGCGCACCGGCCGAATGCAGTTGGAACGCCTTTACTCGCTGGGATTACGAGTCCAAATGCTCGATGCGCTAGTCGACGTTGATACGCCGGCCGACGCCGAGCAGGTGGCGCAGATGGATCCGCACACCCGTTTCGCCGCATGCTATGCCGAGCTGGTACCCGTTGCGCTCGGGGAGATCGCATGATGCCGGGTGCGTTGGCTCCGTACGAGCAGGCGCTCGAGCACGGTGGTCCGTTGAGCCTTCGCCGGCACAATGGCTCGTGGATAAAACTCGACGTGCCGCGTTGGCTGGCGCGTGCGGATGCTAGCGATGGGACGATCCTTGACCACTGCGTCGGCCCGGTGCTCGACATCGGCTGCGGGCCGGGTCGGATCCTGCGAGCGCTCGCTTTCCGCGGCATAGCAGCCGTCGGCATCGACATTTCGGAGCGCGCTGTTGCGATTGCGCAGTCGGGTGGCGTCGACGCCGTTCGTGCGGACGTACTGCGTCTGCCTCCGGGTAGCGGCGAGTGGCGGACGGCGCTTCTTCTCGACGGCAACATCGGTATCGGCGGTAACGTCGCACGGCTCCTCGATAAAGCCCGCGACCTACTCGAGCCGCGTGGTCGCCTGCTCGTCGAAACTCACGCCACCTCCGACGTCGATCGGCGCGGTCTCGTTCAGTTCGCGGACGGACGAAAGACGCTTGGACCACACTTTCCTTGGGCCGAAGTCGGAATCGACGCCTTGCGGGGATATGCGGAGCCCGTGGGCCTTCGGGTCGATACGACTTGGAGCCACGGGGATCGCCACTTTGCGGCGCTCTCGCGCGGCCTACCGCGCAGGGACATCACGCTGCATCGCTGAGCTTGCTGACCCTCAGATGTGGCCGCGCCACCTACAGTGGGCTCACCTAACGTTTGGCTCAGCTCGGAGGTATTCGTGGCGTCCTTCGCGGTGGTTGGTTCGGCGACCCGGTTCGCGATAGTGGCGGTCATAGCTGCCGTTGCGGTGGCCCTGCCGTCCGTCGCCTCAGCCGATTCGGCGCTGCCGTCCTACAACGTCACGCAGCCCGCCGGCGTCCCGAATGCATCTGCTGTTGCGATCGACTCGACGACGCATCGGGTGTACGTCGCGACCCGGTCGGACAACTCCGTTGCCGTCGTCGACGGACTCACGCAGTCAGTGCTCGCGACGATCACCGTGCCGTACGTTCTCTATGCGATTGCGATCGATCCGGCGACGCACCGACTGTTCATCCTTGGCTCGGCGACAGCTCGCAGTACTGTCCGCACCAACGCCACCATCTCATTGTCGGTGGTCGATACAACGACGAACACCATCATCAATACCGTGACCGTGCCGGCGGACGGTACGCAGCAGCAGCTCGCGGTAGACACGGTGAATCATCGCGTTTTCGCGCTTCCGGCCGTCTTCGACGAAACGGGTAAGAGCCTGCCGAGCACGCCACCGCTCGGCAGAACCGACGCATTCGCAGTGGATCCCACGATCCAACGGTTGTATGTCGCGAACGTTTATGCAGGAACCGTCACGGTGTACAACAGCACAACCTACAAGTGGGTCGCGGACGTCAAGGTCAGCCCGAACCCCGTCGCACTCGCCGTCGATGCTGCTACCCACGCGGTGTACGTATCCGACCAAGGCAACGGTGTGGTGTCGGTCATCAACGCAACGACCGACGCTGTCACCGCCAGTATTCCTGTCGCTGCCGCAGACGGGGTCGTGGTCGACCCGACTGCGGGCCTCGTGTACGTGAGCACCGTGCCGAACGTGCTCGTCGAATCGGGTCCCCTTCCGGCCGGAACGGTGACGGTGCTCGACGCCACACAGAACAACGTTCTCTACTCGGTGCCCGTCACCGGCACAACCGAGACCGGAGTCGGACTTGCCGTCGACGCCACCACTCACTCGGTCTGGCTCGCAGCCAGCCAGCTGACGGAACTTGACCCTGTTGTCTCTCGGCGTGCAGGCACCGACCGTTTCGGCACCGCTACCGCAATTTCGGGTGCTGCTTACGACACAGGCGGGGCGGACGCCGTGGTGCTCGCGCGGTCGGACACCTATCCCGATGCGTTGGTCGGTGCTCCCTTCGCGGCTGCCAAGAACGCGCCCCTGCTTTACACGTCGGGTGCCGCGTTGCCGGCATCAACCGCAGCGGAAATCACTCGTGTCCTGGCGCCGGGGAAGACGGTGTACTTGCTCGGTGGCGTGAGTGCGATCCCTGCCAGTATCGCCACCCAGTTGACCCACATGGGTTACGTGGTGAGTCGACTCAGCGGCGCCGACCGTTACGCGACGGCAGTTGCGGTAGCCGACGCCATGGGCGACCCGAGCGTCGTCTTCCTTGCTACGGCCACGAACTATGCCGACGCTCTTGCAGCTGGCCCGGCAGCGGCGCACGCGACCGGAGCGATCTTGCTCACTGACGGCACCGCCATCCCGCCGGCGACAAGTGCCTACCTGGCAGCGCATCCCGGCACCACGTACGCAGTCGGCGGACCGGCAGCGGCGGCCGACCAATCGGCGTCCGCCATTTCTGGCACTGACCGCTACGACACCGCAACTCTTGTTGCGCAGCAGTTCTTTGCCGCGCCGACGGTCGTCGGGTTGGCAAGCGGCACGACGTTCGCTGACGCGCTACCGGCAGCCGCCTACATGGCGCGTGTGGGCGGCCCGTTGCTGCTCACCGACCCGAGTGCGTTGCCGTCAACTGCGTCTGACTACCTGACTGCTGCGCAGACCGGTATTACGCATGGCCTGGTGTTCGGTGGGCCGAGTGCCGTGTCTCTCGTGGCACAGGCGCAGTTCAGTGCGGCATTCGGCCGGTAACCAGGTCCGTGGCAGACCTTAGTCCCGCCAAACCGGGACCTGCGATCCTCTGATCACTTCGCGATAAGGCCGATACGGCCCATATGGATGTGTCCCAGACTCCCGGCACTGTCTCCTCGTTTTTCCATTCCTCCGTGCGTCGGCGTTCGCGCGGTGTCCGGAGCTTGCGCTCACGGTGGCGCCGGGCCTTCGCGCTGCTGGCGGCAGTCGTGATGCTCAGCGGCACGGCCAGCGTTGTGGCCATTCAACTCATCGTCGACAGCTTTCGTGGCTCGGCGGTCGCGATCGAGCAGGAAACAACATCGAGCGCTGACTTGCGTAACGAAATCGTCGCAGGCGTGATCATCTTTGCAAGCCCGTCCACCGTGGCGCAGCAGGATCAGCAACATGCTGCGTTCACGGCAATCGACGCCGACTACGCAACCGACCTTCTGACGATGAAGTCTGCCGGTGCGCGCAGCCTGCTCGCCGCATCACTGGTGAAATGGAATGCGCTTGTCGCCTCGGGCGGAACCGCTGATCATCCGACCGACTTGACCGCTCGCGGCAACGCTGTGGCGGCGCAGACGCCGGTGGTGTTGAGTCTGCTGGATCAAGCGGGTACGGCGAATCGCGCTGCGATCCGCGAAGACCTCGCTCAAGCGTCGCAACTCGACCGCGAGGGTGTGGCCGCGCTGATCATCCTCGAATTCCTGGCGATTGCTCTCGCGCTGCGCTTGGCCCACCAGTTGTCGAATGAGGTTCTTCGACCGGTCAGCATGTTGCGTGACTCGGCGAATCGGTTAGCCCGCGGCGACGTTGACCATCGCGTTGCCGTCGGCCGTGCTGACGAGCTCGGCGAACTTGCGTCGAGCTTCAATGCGATGGCCGACGCGATCGCCGGCAGCCAACGGACTTTGACCGAGGAAGCAAATACCGACTCGTTGAGCGGTCTCGCGAATCGGGCTGCCTTTTACGCCAAGCTCACCACCATGCTGGCCGAACCGGACAGCCCGCAACGGTGGCAGGCGCTGCTGTTCATCGACCTCGACGACTTCAAGGATGTCAACGACAGCTTGGGTCACGCCGCGGGCGATGAACTCCTGCGCGTGGTGGCTGGCCGGCTACGTGCGATTGTTCGGGCGACCGATGTTGTTGCCCGCCTCGGCGGCGACGAGTTCGCGCTGCTGCTTACCGACCTTGACGACCCAGCCGATGCACTGAGGTTGGCCCAACGCGTTGTTGTCACGCTGGCGCAGACAGTGCACATCGGCACGCGTGAGGTTCATGTCGGAGCAAGCGTTGGACTCGCCCTGCGCCACAGCAGCTCAACCATCGAGGGCTGGGTGCGCGAGGCGGACGTCGCGATGTACGCGGCGAAGGGACGCGGCAAGAATCGTGTCGAGCAATACGACGCCGGATTGGACGACGCGGCTGTCGCCCATCAACAGCTCAAGGATGAACTCGCGGTTGCTGCTGCTCGCGACGAACTCGTCCTGGAGTACCAGCCAGTGGTGGAGCTCAACACGGGCGAGCTCGTCGGGCTTGAAGCGCTGGTGCGCTGGCAGCACCCGACCCGCGGCCTGTTGCCTCCGTCGTCCTTCATCGAGCTCGCGGAGGAGACCGGTGCGATCCTGCCTATCGGCGCCTGGGTGCTGGAAAACGCGGCACACCAACTGCACAGCTGGCAGCGCCGCTACGGACGCGGCGCGTTGTGGATGTCTGTCAACGTCTCCGTGTGTCAACTAGAAGCACCGAGCTATGCGACGACGATCCGCTCGATCTTGCAGGCGGCCGCTGTCGATCCGTCGAGCATCGTGGTCGAGGTGACCGAGTCGGTTCTCGCTGACCCGAACGGCGGCGCGACCGAAGTACTCAACACGCTGCGTGCCGCGGGGGTGCGGATCGCGCTCGACGACTTCGGGACCGGCTTCTCGTCGGTCGGCTATCTGCGACAGCTACCGGTTGACTTCCTGAAGATTGACCGCTCGTTCGTCGCGGGTACTTCGCCGGACACCCGTAACCCGCTGTTGGAGGGCATCATCGGGTTGGCTCACCACCTCGAGCTGGAGATCATTCCCGAGGGCATTGAACTGCCGGCTGAGCTTGCCCAGCTGCGGGCGCTTGGATGTCACCTCGGGCAGGGTTTCTTGATGTCGAGGCCAGTTGCTCCCGAGGCGATCGAGAACCTGCTCGCGGTTCCGATCCCGTTCCCGCACGTTGAGTTCGATGGCACGATCAACAGGCCCACGACCACGCAGCGAAACGGCTGAGAGTTGTCACGGGGTCTGACAAGGTGGACGCATGCCGATCAGACGGGCAATGCGATTCGTGATTGTCGGGGCACTAGCCTCCGCTGCAGTTGCATTGCCGTCCGCCGCCTCGGCTGATACGCCGCTGCCCGCCTATAACGTGACGCAGCCAACCGGCGTCCCGAACGCATGGGTTGTGGCTGTCGACCCCGAGTCACATCGGGTGTACGTCGCGGGCGCGCCGAACCAAACGGTTGTCGTGCTCGACGGGCTTACAGGGTCAACGCTCGCCACCATCACCGTGCCCTATACGCCAAGCTCAATGGCCATCGACCCGGCAGCTCATCGTTTGTTCATCATTGGTGACGATCGCACCACGTCGAAGGAGACCGTCTCGATATCGATTGTCGATACCACGACGAACGCGATTCTTACCACCGTTCCCGGACCGTTCTTGTCGCTCGGCGGACTCGCCGTCGATACGTTCAACCATCGTGTCCTGGCGCTTCCGATGGTGCTCGATGAGAAAGGCAGACTCATCACCACGTCGGGACCTCCGGTCACCTTCGGCGGAGCCGGAGTTGCAGTCGATTCATCCATCCAGCGCTTGTACGTCAGCAACCCTGCTACCGGCGTGGTGACTGTCTACAACAGCACGACTCTGCGGTCGGTTGTGGTGGTCAAGGTCAGTGCGTCCCCTCAGGCGATTGCGATCGACCCGCAGACGCACTCGGTCTACGTATCGGACGACACGAACGGCGTGGTGTCAGTCATTAACGGGACCACGGACAAGGTCACGGCGACGATCCCGGTAGGCGCGACGCCGACGTCGCTTGCGGTTGACTCAAGCGCCGGCCTTCTCTACGTCAGCGACCCTGACACGTCGTTCTTCCAAACCGTGCCAAGTGCGGTCACTGTTATCGATGCGACCGACAATGCGGTCATCCGCTCGGTAACCGTCTCGGCTACAGGCGGCGGCGCGAACGGCATCGCCGTCGATCCAACTACCCACACCGTATGGGTGGCGGCCGATCAGATGTCCGAACTCCAAGCCGGTCGTGTCTCGCCGTGCTGGGGTCGACCGCTTCGGCACTGCGGCCGCGATCTCGAGTGCTGCTTACGACACAGGCGGGGCGGACGCCGTGGTGCTCGCGCGGTCGGATACCTATCCCGATGCGTTGGTTGGCGCTCCCTTCGCGGCGTCGAAGAATGCACCCCTGCTTTACACGTCGGGTGCTGCGTTGCCTGCGTCAACCGCAGCGGAAATCACTCGCGTTCTGGCGCCGGGGAAGACGGTGTACTTGCTCGGTGGCACGAATGCGATTCCGCCCAGCATCGCAACACAGCTGTCTGCCATGGGCTATCCGTTCGTACGCATCAGTGGTGCTGACCGTTACGCCACCGCGGTTGCGGTGGCCAGCGCGATGGGTTCGCCGAGCACCGTGTTCTTGGCGACTGCCGCGAACTATGCAGATGCTCTCGCCGCAGGCCCGGCTGCTTCGCATGTTGTCGGCGCCATCCTGCTGACGAACGGCACGACTATGCCCGCTGTGACGACCGCATACCTGGCAGCGCATCCCGGCACCACATACGCAGTCGGAGGCCCGGCAGCGACGGCCGACCCCTCGGCGTCCGCCATTTCTGGAACTGATCGATATGCGACCGCAGCCCTTGTTGCGCAGCGGTTCTTTGCGGCGCCGACGAACGTCGGGTTGGCGAGCGGTGTGACGTTCGCTGACGCGTTGCCAGCGGCCGCCTACCTGGCACGTGTCGGTGGACCCTTGCTGCTCACCGATCCCAACACGTTGCCGTCAACTGTTGCGACATACCTGACGGCGGCGGAGGCGGGCGTCACTCGCGCCTTGGTGTTCGGCGGCGCGAGCGCCGTATCGACAGCAGCGCAGACCGAATTCAGTACAGCGCTCGGCCGCTAACCGCCGTCCGACCGCTGTACACCAACACCGAGCGAGAGAATCCGAGGGGCCGGTGTCCCGAACTGTCGGGATGCACCGGCCCCTGGATCTCGACGCCTTAGACGGCCGGCGGGCTTGACGCGCAGCCGAGTTCGACGATGGTGCCGGGCGCGCTGCCGCCGTTAGCTGCTGGTGCGGTCGAGGCGTACAGATGACCGTTGGCCCATTCAACTGCGGCGACATCGGGTAGCGAGATGACCGGGTACGGCGCGCCGTGAACGATCTCCGCGATCTGCCCGCTACCGAGTTCGGCGACGAAGATGTGGCCGGCGGGGTCGATGGCGAGGTTGGTCGCTTCGGTGAGGCCACCCGCAACCTTCGCCGCGTTGCCGTGCGAACCGATCGCGTAGACGCTGCCGAAGTTGCCGTCGAGCGCCCCTGGCAGGGTCGTGACGAACAACTGTCCGTGTGGGCCAACTTCAACATCGGTGGGCACGGGTTCGGCGAGGTAGGTCAAGCCGACCATGCACGACGGCAACTGGTTCGCGGCGGCCACGGCGGCGGTGATCTTCTCCGGCTGCGGTGGCAGCACGCTGAGAACGGAGATGTGTCCCCACTTGTCGACCTTCAGGAGGTCGTTAGCTCCGGCGTCGGCTACCGCGAAGGCGCCGTTACCGAGAGCTGCCACCGCGTAGGGGTGGGAGTCGAGTTGCCCGGTGTAGTTCGCCTGCACGCCGGCCGCGCTGAGTGTGTTCAGCACGCACGCGTTCGTGGAGTGGATGCCGCCGTAATGATTGATCTGGTCAGGGTTGTACTTCTTCTCGAACGCGGCGAGGTTGACGGTCAGGTTTTTCCCACCGGCATGGACAATCGTCAACGTCGTGTAGCTGTGATCGCCGTTGCTGGTGGTGTAGGCGATCTGGTGGGTGTCTGGGTCGACCGCCACACCGCCGATGTCGCCGCCGGTAGACGGATCCGGACCCACGACCAGCGGCGTCGCACGCCCAACGATCGACAACGTCGAGGTGAAGTTGTCAGCCACGACGACGTTGTGGCCGTCAACGGCGAACTGTAGCGGTCCGACAAACGACGACGAGATCGTCTTGATGATCTGCCAGGACGGCGGGTTGGCCGGACTCGCCACGGCCGAACCTGCTGTGGCCGCTACGAGTGCGGTTGCGACACCAACCGACATTGCGCCCATGCCCATCATTTTGTTCAGTTTCATGTGCGTATTACTCCCCTTTTTCTTAGGCCCCGGTGGCCAATCTGGTGATGCAGCGTTCCGAAAGCGTTACGGCAAGCCGAAAGATTTGCATACTGCGCTGATCAACGGCGTCGGCACAAAGGACGATCTGCGCGCGGCTACGTACTCCTCACGGATGATGTCTCCGCACTCTCATCCCTTTGAGGTCTCTGCTGCACAAGATCTCGGCTGCACACAAGCGTCGTTGCCGCGCAGGAAACTGTGATGAACGTCCATAACGTGACGCTTCGCCCAACGTGCGAACTTGACCCGAGCGGCGCGAGCGAGACCCACCGTCGGAGTGGGTCGATGGCGCAGACGAGGGTGACCCCGAGTGCCGTGACAGGCCCGGCAATATCGCCCGGAGTTGCCCAGCCGCGCCGGCGCAGTACCGCGGCGCTCGTGACGCCGACAGCCAACGCGCCGACCACCATGGGCAGTAGCCGCCACCAGTGCGCCGACGGATCCTGCCGGTCGAGGTTCAACAGACCCACGATCCCTACCGCCAGCGGTGGTACCAGCAGTGACAGCCGCCATGCCGCGCGACGGCCACGCGAAGTGGGCGTCGCATCGGCGATCGGGGCCGCTTCCTCGTCGAGTACGTATGCAGCTGCTCCGCCGCACGTCGAGAGTCCGAGGAAGACGATGACCGGCACGAGATTGGTCAGTCGTGCTCCAACGCTGAGGAGCAAGGCCGCCGCCAAGCTGACACTGAGCAGGCCGGTCCACGGTGCCGATCGAACGACACGTGTGCCGGCCTGCCAGCCGAGTGCCAACACCAACACCCCCGCCGTCCCGTGAGTTAGTGGACCGACGCGGTCGCCGGGACGGTGCCGGTCTTCGAGCTGTCGTAGAGCCGGTGGTTGCCGTTCGCGACGGCGAGCACCAGCGCGATGACTGCGCAGACCGCAAGCCCAATGAATGTCTGGCCGACCCGACGACGCCACGCGCCGTGACTGCGCCATAGCGCCGCGGTCACCGCGAGGCCGCACAAGAACAGCGTCCAGACTGCGAACCAGCCGACGGATCCGGTGAATGAGGTCACGATTGTCGACGGCTTATTCGAGTTGGCGTTCGTCGCTCCGAACGCGGTGTAGGGCGTCAGCATGTGCGCGACTTGGTTCAAGCCCGACGTCGGCGCGGCGCCGCCCTGCTCCGTGTATCCCGACACGGCGCTCCAAAGCACGACGACGACAGCGGCGAGCAAACTCACGCCCGGGAACCGCAGCCAGCGTGCGACCGCGACACCGAGCAGCGGTGCACCAGCACAAGCGATCACCGGCACGACCATCGTCATGAGGTAGCGATCAAGCGTGCTGTAGGTGCCGTAGTCGAAGTTCGGATACGGGTTCGCGGCGATGTAGATGCGGTGCAAAACGACGAGAAAGACGCCGGCGGCCGCGGGCACCAGACACGCGAGGCATAGCGCCGCGGTTCGCGTGAATTCGCTGACGGGCGTCGCGCCGATTACTGGCTCCGACCGTCGAGTTGCCGATGCCAGTCGGCCCGCGACGATGATGCCGAGGACGCCGATAAAGAACGACGGAATCACGTGGTAGTCAAGCTCGTCAGGGCCACTCTTGACGAGGCTCGTGATGGTGGCGAGCACGAGCCCGACCAAAAAGAGCGGGTGCTTCGCGTAGCGCTTGGCGTCGAGCCACGCCAACGAGCGAAGGGTGGTGGACGGCGCGGCGGTGGCGCGCGCTTCTGGCAACGTGATTGTAGTCATACCGCTACCTCAGATTCCCTCGTTGTGAGACCGCGCAGGAGTAGGTAGGCGTCTTCGAGCGACGCCTCGACGACTTCGGCCCCCGCGGGAGCTTGGTCGCCTAAGTTGCGATACCGGCCGGCTGCTGTGCGCCAACTCGTCTGTGCACGCGGGTCGGCGGCGTCGGCGAGCCAGACGCGGTTGGCGACCTGGGCGATCAGATCCTGAACGGCACCGTCGTAGCGCACCGATCCGTGGTCGAGGATGATGACGCGCTCGCACAGTGCGGCAACGTCCTCGGTCTGGTGAGTTGCGATGACCACAGTCGCGGTGCGACCGACTTCGGCGAGCACGTGCCGTAGTGCCACTCGCTGTTCCGGGTCGAGGCCGGTGGTGGGCTCGTCGAGCACCAGGAGCTGCGGGGAGCCAAGGAGTGCCTGTGCAAGCCCGACCCGGCGGCGCTGGCCGCCCGACAACGCGCGGATGCGCTTGGTAGATCGATCAGCGAGACCGACTTGCTCGAGCACTCGCTTGACTTCGGTCCGTCGTGCCGCCGCGTCGTTCCATTCCTTGAGCACGGCCATGTAGTCGACGAATCCGTACGTCGTGAAGCCGCGGGGATAGCCGAGTTCTTGCGGTAAATATCCGAGCCGGCGCCTGATCTCGACGCGCTGTTTGCCTTGCGCCGGATCGTTGCCCAAGATGCGCACGCTGCCGTTGTCGGCACCGAGCACGGTCGCGAGGATTCGCAGCAGCGTCGTCTTTCCAGCACCGTTCGGGCCTAGCAGACCGACGATGCCAGGCTTTAGTTCGAGGTCAATTCCGCTGAGCGCCGGACTGCCGTGAAACGACTTGCCGACACCGCGCAGCTGAACAGTTGATGCACCCACGATTCCTCCGTTTGATGTCAGCGCAGTCGCCACGACGGCGCTGTTCCAAGAAGTCGCTGCACCAGCACTGCTGCGGCGACGGCAAACACGACGAGATAAGCGATCAATGCGCTAGGTCCGAAAATGTCGAGCGGGTCACCGTGTCGGGTAACAAGCACCATCACGACGAACCAGCCGGATGCGATCACACTGGCGGCGTGCAACGGGTCGACCCAGATACTTGCCGTCAACACCGCGGCGATGAACGCCGTTGCCGGCAACAACCACGCGAAAGCCGTGGCTGCAGAGGTGGGGAGCAGAAGACCGGCAGCAATCACCAACGGAACCGATGTCGCGAGCACCGCCGCGGTGCGTAACAAGACCAGCCTGAAGGTTACATAGGGCGCCGCGACCGTGAGCTCGTAAGACGGATCTGAAGACGGCCCGTAAATCGCGGCGACCCCAGCTACCGGAATCAGTGGAGCGCCGAACAAGAAGAACGAGATGCCGTCGCCTGCCACGACCGCTCCAAATACCGTGAAGGCGAGCACTCCGATGATGGCGGCGAACCAGGCTGCTCTTAGTGCCGCAGCTGACGTGATCACGAGTGCGTCGGATTCACTCACGCCGACCCTTGCGAGTAGCCGCTCCGCTCGGCTGGTCTTGGGTGTCTCGATGGCCTCGATCACCGCGTCCCACGTTTCCTGCAACGGCTCAGGCCGGACGACGAGGGCGACGTCTGCACGGCACCTCGCACACCGCACCACGTGCTGTTCGACCGAGATGCTCATCGCCGGATCGGCGATGCCGTCGACCCACTGCCGCAACACATCGGCGTCCACGTGCCATTCACTCGACATTGCCGCGCTCATGCCGATGCCTCCAACAAATCGCGGCGCAACTGCGCCTTTGCCCGATGCAAGCGGGTCTTCACCGTCGCCTGATGGACTCCCAGTAGCCGCGACGCCTCACGGGTTGTGAGCCCGTCAAGCACCGTGGCTTGGACGACCGCTCGCATCTCCGGCGACAGTTTCTGCAGCGCGAGGCCGAGGTCGCCGTACTCGACGCCCTGAAGCACGCGCTCTTCGACGCTGATCTCGTTGGGCGTTTCGAGGTCGGCGGTCGGCATCTCCTTCTGGTCGTGTTTGCGGAGGCGCGACACGAGCCGCCGGATCGCCACGCCCCACAACCAGGCGGCTACCTCGCCGTCGCCCCTGAAGCTGCCCGCCGCCTTCCAGGTCGCTACGAAGGTGTCTTGTAGCACCTCTGCGATAAGCCCCTGGTCGTTACACCGCCGAGCCAGCCGGATCGAGATCCACGGCGCGTGCCGGTCATAGAGAACGCGCAATGCCGCGGTGTCGCTGTCGGCGACCGCGCGCAAGAGCTCCTCGTCGGAGCGGTCGGCTCGGCAGTCACGGTCGTCCATATCCCCCCTGTCGCCGCGGCGATCGAGAAAGGTTCCCACGAACGGCCACGACTTTCAGCTGCCCGAGGTTTGCTGGGGCGTTACTTACGCGTTACCGGATTCTGGTTCAATCCCGTGCGTGCAAACACCTGGGGTCCGCCGCTGGCGGGCAGGCGCGTCGGCGGTTCTCGTGACTGCTCTGGTCGCTGCCTGTGGAGGTCATCATTCGGCGGCCCAACCGGCGTCTAGCGCCACTTTGAGCGCGGTGTCGGGGGCTGGCTCGAGCGCTCCAGCGTCAGCGGTTCCGAGTGCTCCAGCTTCGAGCGCGCCGGCGATCGAACGCTCCGAGCTCGGGGTCGGCTGAGCCGGCGAGCGATGCGGTCGCCACCTACGGCTATGGGGCGAAGGCGACCGGCGTCGACTACCAGCCCGACGTTGTCGTCGTCGGAGGTGGCGCATCCGCGATCCGGTCGGCGAGCGCGAACGGCTTGGTGTGGACGATCGATAAGTCCGCGCCGGGCGCGAGCAAGCTGAAGGTCGGGTCGGTGATGCTGATGACCAGCGTCGCGGCGGGGCGAGTTGCGGCCATTCAAGACCAGGGCGACTCGCGGGTCGTCACGCTGGCGCCCATCGACATCACCGACGTGCTGCGCAACGGCTCGATCGACGTCAACCAACCGCTCAATGCCGCTGACATCGAGTACCAGACGATCCCTGATTTGCCGTGGGATGCGACCGACCCTGACACCGGCGACCTGCCGTCGACGCAGATCTCGCCGACGTCCTTTGGTGGGCACGGCACGTTCATCGCGGAGCCTGCCGTCGCCGAACTGCCGGCCGCCGCGCGGCCGCCGAACTGCCGGCCGCCGCGCAGCCGCAGGCCGCGCCACCACCGGCGCCTGGCTCACTGCCGTTTGCCAACAAGACCGGCGGCGATGTGACGATCAGCGACTGGAAGATTTCACCGATCGCGAGTTCTTCCAAGCTCGGTCTCGCAGTCGAACGTCAGGGCACCCTGAAGGTCGGCGTCAGTTTCGCCTTCGACACCAACAACCTGCAGATTCACGGCATCGAGAGCGTCGCGAACGGTCAGACGACGCGCAGCGGTTTTCAGGTGACCGGCATCACCGGGCTCACTGTCAGTCTCGATGCCGGTGCGGCTGGCGGATCGGTCGACAACAAGAAGATCAAGATCGAGCTGCCGATCGAGCTCAACATTCCGATCCCGCCCTCGCCGGCTACCGCGAACCTGCCGATGAACATCAAGGTCAAGTACAAGTTCATCATCGAGACCGCGATCACCGGCAAAAACTCGACGTTGGTGGCTAGCGGTAAGTGGGGTCTTGCTGGTCCGATCGGCATCGACGGAAGCAAGCTGCTCGCGCCGACTTTTACCGTGCAGCAAAGCATTATCGACAGTCTTTCCGGCATCACTCTCGGACCGAGCGGCATCGTGCTCGCGGTCGACATGAAGTTTCAGGTCGGCATCGGGACGTCGGCGCTGAGCGTCGGACCGTTCGCCACCATCACTGTTGCGCTCGGACTCACAAACGGTTCGTCACTTGGCGCGTCGCTTGCGCGATGTAGGGGAGCGTCTCTCGATCTCAAGGGAGGGGCCGGCGTTGGCTTGGAGCTGAGCGAAGCCGCTGTCCCCATTTTGAAAGCGATCTTGCCGAAGGGCACAAAGTTCAAATACAGCATCGAAACCAGCACGACGTTGCTGCACCGCGCACAGGTTGTTCCTGATGTGCCGCTGTGCAGTGCGGGTTCGTAACCACGACAACAGAGGGACGGCGCGCATGTGGCGAGGTTTCACCCCGGTAGTGGCAGTGGTCGGAGTAGCTATGGCCCTCAGTGCATGTGCAGGCTCAACCAAGACGGTGACAGAAACCGTCACCGTGACGGCCACGGTTACTGAGACGGCCAGCGCCCCGGCGTCCGCCCCTGCTGCTTCTGCTCCGGCTAGTGCGCCCGCGAGTGAGGTCGCTTCGCTGCCGCCGGTGATCGACCCGTGCGCGCTACTCACGCTGCCAGAAGCGGAGACCTTGGCCGGCGTGAAATTGAACCCGGCAACCGAGGCGGGTGCCGACGGTACGAAGACGCTGTGTCAGTACACGAGTGATCCGAGCGGGCCGACTGCGCAGGTCGAGATCATCGTCGGTGATGGCGCTAAGAAGGAACTCGACATCGACCGCGACACACTCAGCCACAAGTTCACGACCGTGCCTGGCATCGGAGATGAAGCCGATCAGGAAGACGACGGCATCTTCATCCGCAAGGGTGACAACTGGGTCGACCTCAATCTGGTGAAGTTGAACGACCCGGCGCAAAACGTGCAGGCGATGCAGGTAGCGGCGAAGAGCATCGCCGCGCGCCTGCCTTAGACGCGTCCGACGACAACCTTCGCTTGGTCCTGAATCGCAGTCGCGGTCGGCGGCGCGGCTCCAACGACGAGGTCGCCGATCGTGAAGAAGGTTGAGCCCGAGATCACGTAGATGCCGGTGAACGAAATTTGCTTGCCCAGCAGCGTTTCACCGCCGGTCACGGTCGACGCCTGGTCGCCGACGCCTGCCGTGTTTGCCGTGTCGAGTTTGACCGAGACGCCCGGCGGCAGCTTGGTCGCGATCAGGGTTTGCGCCTCGCCCAACTCAGCCGTGTAGTCCGCTTGTGCCTCACCGGGTGTCGCCGCCTGGGCAACGATGATGTCCATCACGTTGAGCGTCTGCGATCCGTAGACGCATTCCTTGCTGCTAGCGGAGATGGTCTTCTCTTCCCCTGGACCGTAGGTCGCATGCGCGAGCGTCGATGCTTCGTCTTGGGTGACGAGCTGGCACGGGTCAAGGTTTTCGGGCGACCCCGACGCGCTGGGCGACGCGGGTGCTGATGCGGTCGGCGTCGGCGTCGGTGATGCGGACGGCGAGGCGGGCGCCGAGGTTGCGGGCGCTGGAGGTGGTAGCGGGATCGGTGTCGACGACGAACTCGAAGCCGGCGCGGGCGGTGGGGTTGTCGAGGGCGCGATCGCCGTCGCCGACACCTTCGGCAGCGTTGTCACCTTGCTCTTGCTTGACGACTTGCACGAGCTAATGAGTAAAGCGGGAGTAATGAAAACAAGAACTAGCGCTGCGCGTCGTTGCATTCGAGTGTCTCCGTCAGTGTGGTGCAGTTCAGGCGGTCGACACGATTGAAGATGAAATGTTGCAGTCGCACATCGGTACGTGACTACGTAGGCGGATGCCCAGTCGTGCCGTCACCACTGCCATCGCCGACATCGGAGTCTGCGGCGCCACCGGTCTGAACCGAACCACCCCCTGGGGTGTGCGTCGTCGATCCACCATCAGGCGTGCTGAACGTCGACCCTCCCTGACCGTCGTTCTTGTACGTGACCCCGCCGCCGAGGTCTGTCGTCGAAGCGCCGCCAGGGGTGCTGGTTGTCGACGTCCCATCCGTGTTCGTCGTCGTGACGTCGGTACCGCCGCCGCCCGTGATCACGGTGCCGCCAGGCAGTGTGACGCTGCCGGTGCCGTCTGAGTTTTGTGTCACGACTTCGCCGTTTGGCCCCACCGATGTGGTCGAGCCGTTCGAGTCGTGCCACGACGACGGACCGTCGCCGGGAGGTTGCCAGCCCGGGTCGAAACCTTGCGAGCCGTCGGGGTTGAGTGTCTGACCTCCGGGCAAGTGCACGGTCGTTCCTTGGCCGGGCGTGTTCACCGTCGACGTGCCGTCTGGGTAGGTCGTCGTGACCGTGCCGTCGGAGCCGGTCACGGTCGTGACGCCGGCGGAACTCGTAACGCCGCTGCCATCAGGATGCGTCGTGGTCGTCGTCCCGTCGGAGCCGAAAGTCGTTGTGCTGCCATCAGGGCCGGTGATCGTGGTGCCGTTCGCGTCAGTGTGGGAGCTGAATCCGCTGTCGCTGCCGCCGAAGTTGGTGTCGTTGGATCCATCGGGCTGGTCGACGCTGTTCATCCCGTTCGCGTGCGAGGTTACGACGGTGCCGTCGGGTGCGTTGGCGGCGGTCGCACCTGTGCCGTCGGACGTAAGAGCTTGCGAGCCGTCGGGTGTCGAGTGGCTCGAGTAGCCCGGACCTGTTGTGTCGACGCTGCCGTTTTGGTTGTGCACGCTGACGCTGCCGTCAGGATTCACGATCGGGTCGGAGTCGGTCGGGATGACGTTGCCATCAGGGTCGGTCACGGTCACCGTGCCGTCGCCGTTCGGTGTGATGGTGTTCCAGCCATTCCCGACTGCGGAGCCGTCGGCACCAGTGACGGTCGCTGTGCCGTCGCCGTTCTGCGTGATGGTGTTCCACCCAGTCGGTCCACCAGTCGGGTCTGCGTCAGGGTCGGTGCCGGGCCCGAACTCCGTCGGTCCACCAGTCCCGGTGCCCGCACCCGTGCCGCCACCGCTGCTGGCGCCTCCGGTTCCGGCAGACGGCCCGCTTCCGGCGTCCGCCCCGCTGTTTGTTCCAGGGTCCGTGCCGGTATCTGTGCCGGGGTCTGTGCTTGGGTCGGCGCCGCCGCCCAGCAGGTTTCCGATCGCACCCACAACACCGAGCGCGCCGCCCGCGCCGGCGAGCATGCCGAGCCCTGGGCCGAGGCTGTTCGAGCTCGGCGCGCAGCTGACGCACGATGCCACGTAAAGGAGCAGGCTCATGACTGGCCGCCTTCGGCTGGAGCGAGCGACGCTGGCGTGACCTGGGCTGCAGCGAGGCGTTTTCCTCGCTGGGCTGCCAATTCCGGCGTGAGTTGCAGCCATTCCTTTGCGGGTTTGAGTGATCCCACGGATCGGCCCTCGCGGACGAACAGGTAGCCCACGCCGCCAAGGAGCAGCAGCACTGACAGGTGACCCCACAGAGTCAGGACCAGAAACGGGTCGGCAGCACCGTGCGAGACGTGTCCGGTCGCAATGCCGTTGTTGAGCATGTGGTCGGCGAGCGAAACGCCGATCGGTATGAGCAGCCATGCCCAGGCGAACTTGATCCGGTGCCGGTAGAGCATCCAAACGCCGAGCCCGAGCGCGATCAATGCGGTGTGCACGAGGTGTCCAACCGAGAGATAGCTAGATCCCCAGACCTTCGCGTGCACGCCACCCGGTGACAGCCACGAGAACGGTGGGAACGACCCGAACTGTGCGCCACCTCTACCGAGTGACGCGTCCTCGAACAGCGTGAAGCCGGCGCCAGACCACGCGCCGAGCAGTACGAGATCGAGAACGGACGGCCTTATGTCAGTGCGGCGAATCGCTACGAGCACGACAAGTAGCACAGGCAGCAGCTTGAACAACTCTTCGGTTATCGGCACTACGCCTGCGACCGCGAACAACGAGGTAACGCCGAAATGGTTAACGAGCGGCCGATCGATCAGCCGCGAAAGTCCAGTAACGGCAAGGAAACCGGTGAGGCCGGCACCGACTAAGCCGCGCCAACCGATCGTGCGAACCGGCCCGGCGGCGATAGTAATGACAGCGATCGTCCAGAGTTGACCAAACGCGTCGGAGAAGAAGTCCCCTGCGCCGCCCTGCTTTGTCAGATGCGGGAGTGCAGCGACGACCGTGACCGCTGACACGGCGAGCCCGATGTTCGACACCATCGTCATCGTCTTCGCGCGGGTGGCGGACGTCGCCGACCGCGACGCGTAGATCAGCGCGACTCGCAGCCCGATGACCACACCGATCAGCACAATCGCCGCGGCGGCGCCCGACGGCAGCACGTGGAGAAGCCGCGCTGCGCCTGCGGCAAGTGAGATGGCGATGCCGACGACGGCGATCCGGGCGAGCCGGCGATCCCCAGCGTGGGTGAGGTTCGCCGTTCGCAATTGCATGGCCATAGCTAGTCCTCTGCTGCTTCCGTGCCGGTTAAGTGGCGGGACTAGTTGAGCCCTGGCCCGTAACGCCTGGGTAATTCGGAATTCAGGAGCTTCTTAGCGACGTCTCATGCGACGTACAGCAGACGGTCGGACAGTAGATACAGCGACATCTACGACCAGGAGCCAGCCATGAGCGCCGACATCACACCCGATAACCCGATCCCGCCGAACACCGCGCCCGCACCCGACGCCACCGCCGTGGTGCCGCCGCGCCGTCGCCTTCGCCGCGGGCGCTCGACGGTCGTGCTTGCCGCCGTAGTTGCCGCAGCCGTCGCTGGTGCGGTCGGCATTGGCCAGCTCGACAAGCCGGCAGCGGCGAAGACGCCCAGTGTCGCCGCGAGCGCCAGCAACCCGACGTCCGGCACGTCGTCGTCCGGCACGTCGTCTGGTACTGGCACGTCGTCTGGCACTTCGTCCGGTACTGGCACGTCCTCCGGTACTGGCACGTCGTCCGATGGCTCGTCGATCAGCAACGCGTACTGGTCGCCGTACGGCGGCTATGGCTCCGGCTACGGGTATGGCTACGGCGGTTACAGCGACCCGTGGAGCTACGTGCCGGGGTACGGTGACGGCCAAGGTTCGACCGGCTCGAGCGGGTCGTCGAGCGGGTCGAGCGGGTCGTCAAGCGGCACGACTTCGGGTAGCGGCTCGCCGTCCAATGTGTCGGCTATCGCGGCCACCGTTGATCCCGGCCTGGTCGACATCAACTCGACGTTCGGCTACGAGCAGGCGTCGGGCGCGGGCACCGGAATCGTGCTCACGTCAACCGGTGAAATCCTGACCAACAACCACGTCATCGACGGCGCCACCGCGATCAGCGTCACCGACGTCGGCAACGGCAAGACCTACAAGGCAACCGTCGTCGGATATGACGCGACGCAAGACATCGCCGTCCTGCAACTACAGGGCGCGTCGGGCTTGAAGGTCGCAAAAATCGGCGACTCGTCGAAGGCGACCGTCGGCGAAGGCGTCGTCGCGATCGGCAACGCGGGCGGCACCGGCGGAACTCCAAGCGCTGCAGGCGGATCGATCATCGCGCTGAACCAGCCGATCACCGCAAGCGACGAACTCGGCGGCACCAGCGAGCAGTTGACCGGACTCATCGAAGTCAACGCCGACGTCGAGCCGGGCGACTCGGGCGGCTCACTCGTCAACAGCGCCGGACAGGTCATCGGCATCGACACCGCAGCGTCCGGATCGAACGGGCAGGACGACCCGTTCGCTGCCTATGAATCGGGCGGCTCAAGCAACGAGGGCTTCGCGATCCCGATCAACGAAGCGTTGACGATCGCCCGCCAGATGGTCGCCGGCAAGGCATCGGCGACGGTGCACATCGGTAGCACCGCGTTCCTCGGCGTCGAGTTGGCATCGGCTGATTCGTACTACGGCGAATCGACTGTCTCGGGTGCGCAGATCGCCGGCGTGATTGACGGCGGGACGGCGGCGCAGGCGGGCCTCGCGGAAGGCGACGTGATCACCTCACTCGGTGGGCACACCGTCGACTCGGCGACCACGCTGTCGACGCTGATGGCCGGCTACCACGCGGGCACCAAGGTCGAGCTCGGCTGGACCGACGCGACCGGTGCGACCCACACCGCAACGGTGACGCTGGGCAGCGGCCCCGCCGCCTAACCGCGGACACCCCCTCAAGATGATCATGGGGAAATGGGGCACTCCAGCGCCGGAAACACCCCCATTTCTCCATGATCATCGTGGGGAGACGTTGTCGCTGGTGCCGTTGGCCGAATGTATTCCGGCAAATGGGTGAATATCTTCCCGCGAATGCCTCACTATGTCCGATCTGTGTGACGATACGACTACTTAGCGTGTTCATGGCCGGTCCGGACCTCGTGCCCACCTTTGCCGCTACCTCGTCGACAGGGCGGCATTCGAATGACACGCATCTCACTTAGGCACGCTTCAGCGACCTCGGTCCTGGCGCTCTCCATGGCGGGCCTTTTGGTCATGGCCTCCGGTACTGCCCAGGCGGCCGCGACCACCGTCCCCCTCGGCACCGCGGGCACGTACGCGATCCTCGCCGGGTCGGGCATCACGAACACCGGCATCACGACGATCAGCGGCGACGTCGGCTCGTCGCCGACCGCAGCGGAGACCGGGTTCGCCGCGTGTCCGGGCGCGAACTGCGTGACGCTGACTGGCGCGAACCACACGAGCCCTAACCCGAACGACGCGGTGACCCAGGGCGCGAAGGCGGCGCTGACCAATGCGTACAACAACGCCGCCGGGCAGACTCCGGGAGTCGTTCTTACCGAGCTCGCGGGTCAGACACTTGTCGCGGGCGTCTACACATCGGCGTCCGGCACCTTTGGGATGTCAGGCACGCTGACCCTCGACGGGGCGAACAACGCGAACTCGGTCTTCATCTTCCAAACGGCGAGCACGCTGATCACTGGCGGCACCGGCAACATCAACCTGATCCGCGGCGCCCAGGCGTGCAACATCTTCTGGAAGATCGGTAGTTCGGCGACTCTTGGTGCCGGATCAACTCTCGACGGCACTGTCATGGCGAACACGAGCATCTCGCTGGGCAGTGGTGTCACCGTTATCGGTCGGCTGCTCGCCGGCGAGCAGGCGTCAGGGTCGGGTGCGGTCACGCTGATTCACGACACGATCCTGCGGCCGACGTGCGCCGCAACTCCGGTTGTGACGCCGAGCGCGTCAGCAACGCCGAAGCCGACTGCGACGCCGACGCCTTCGGCCACGCCGAAGCCTTCCGCCACACCGAAGCCGACTACTCCCGCAGCGTCGGCCTCCGCAGCCGCAGCGAAAGCGGCCGCCGCAGTAAAAGCAGCGGCAGCGTCGAAGTCGGCAGCGGCGTTGAGGGCCGCAGCCGCTGCAGCAGCGCCGGCTTTGGGAGCGGGCGCCGGAATCGCGGCGCCTGGTGCACCGCAGATCGAACGCGTTCCGGTCGGCGCGGTTCATACCGGTGACGGCAGCTCGATCCCGCGTGCGAGCAGCGTGCCACCGGTTGTCGCTATCGGGATCGCCTCGCTCGGACTCGCCGTTGCCGGCGCCAGCGTGACTGCGTCGAATCTCGCTCACCGTCGCCGTCGTCAAAGATGAAGGCGCGCATTGCCGTCGGCATCGCGATCGCGGCAGTCTTCATCGCTGGATGCGGAACGTCGAACTCGACGAAGGCGACCGTTGCGCCTTCCGTAGCGCCCGTACCGTCATCGGCGGATGCGTCCACGCCGGCGTCGTCTGCACCGGCGTCCGCGCCCGTGTCGGACTCGCCGATGGATTCGATCCTGCCGTCAGCGCCCGACGTCCCATTGGCTGTTGCGACTGCGGCCGAGCTGGCGAACCTGCCGATCGCAAAGCCGATGAGCAAGTCGGTGCCAGTACGCGTGCGGGTTCCGTCAATCGGCGTTGACAGCACGCTGATGAACCTCGGCTTGCTGGCCGATGGATCGTTGCAAGTTCCGCCGGCCGCGTTCCCCGCGGGTTGGTACACCGGTGCCCCGACACCTGGACAGCTCGGACCGGCGATCATCGTCGGCCACATTGACTGGGCAGGTGTCGACGGCGTGTTCTACCGCCTGCACTCACTACTGCCGGGCGCCGAAATCGACGTCACGCGTGCGGACGGCAGCACTGCTGTTTTCCGCGTACTCAGCGTGCATGAGTACGCCAAAGATGCGTTCCCGACGAACCTCGTCTACGGCAACACCGCCTATTCCGCGCTGCGATTGATCACCTGTGGCGGCGCGTTCAACACCAAGGCGCATAGCTATGAGGACGACATCGTGGCGTACGCGGAACTCGTAGGCCCCGCAGCTACGTAGGCCCTGTGCGTAACTTTCACGGCTTCCACAACGCACATTCCACCGCGTCGCGGGTGGCTGCGGTGACGCAGGCTTCGTCGCATGACGACAGACACGCAAGCCCGGGTCAAACTTCGCTCGCCAGCGGACATCATCGATGCGGTCCCTTATCTGGTGGGATTTGAGCCATACGAGTCGCTCGTCGTGCTCTCATTGCGCGGCCCCCGCAGTCGTCTCGGATTGACCGCGCGCGTCGACCTCCCCGGCGCGAAATCTGCGACCGCGTGTGCGCGCAACTTCGTCGGCTACCTCAAGCGCGACGGCGCCGCGCGGGCGATCATCGTGCTCTACCCGTCGTCCGATGGAATCTTGCATCCCTCTGTGAAGCCACTCGCTGACGCACTGATGAAGCACCTGACGCGCGCTCGCATCGAAGTCAGCGAGGTGCTGTGCGTCTGCGATGGCCGATGGTGGTCGATGCAATGTACGGACGTCGAGTGCTGCCCGCCGTCCGGGACGTTGATCGAACGTGACGCGACCTCCGAACTCGCGGTCGCGATGACCGTCGAAGGCCGCGTTGTGTTGGGGTCTCGAGAAGAACTCGCGAGCATGCTCGACCCCGTTGGCGGCATGGCGGCGGCTGCAATGGCGTACGCGAGCACGCGTGTTGACGACGATTTCGCCGCGCGCGTTTCCGCGGGTCACAAAAGCGAAGTGGTCTCCGAATCGGTTGCGCTCTTCCGCGCCCACGTCGACGCTCGGTCCGATAGCGCCTCAGTTGCAGAGATCACCACGGACGACGCTGCAAGGCTCATCGTGTCTCTTGATCTTTGGGGCGTGCGCGACGAGATCCTCACGTGGTTCGACGGCGGTCGGGGTGAGGCGACTCGCTCCCTTCTGTTGGAGCTGGTCCGGCGATCGGTGCTGCCAGGTGCCGCGGCGGCGCTGACGGTGCTCGCGTGGGTCTGTTACCTGCGGGGCGAAGGCGCGCTGGCCGGGATCGCGATCGATCGCGCGCGGACGGCCGACCCTGGGTACACCCTCGCGGAACTGCTCGACCAGGTGCTGTCGGGTGCCGTCAATCCGTCGATCTTCCAAGAGACGATCGGGAGCCCCGAGTTTCGGCAAGGTCTGGCGGCTGGGGGATGACGGCTGTTCTGGGGTGTTTCCGCCGGTCTTGAAATACGGACAGTGGGGCCCATACGATCGGGGACGTTCCAGCGAGTGCGTCCCCCGAGACCCCGGGTACGTGCTGGACGTTGGGCCGGCAACCGGTGCCGACGTCACGCGTGCCGTCGGCTAGGCGAGGCCGCGCCAATCGAGGCAGACGGCAGTGGCGTCGTCCTGCAAGTCTCCTGCTCGGTGGGCGACCACCGCCGCCGTCACTTGCCGGACAGTCTCGACCGCAGACAGGTCGCTCATGTCGCGCAACATGGCATGCAGCGAGGTGTCGCCGAAGGCTTCGCCTCCCACGGGTTTGGCCTCGACGATCCCATCGCTGATCAAGAGGAGGCGGTCGCCCGGCCGAAGTTGAAACCGCTCCGGGACGTACAGCGTGTCCGTGAACATGCCGAGCGGGGGCGCGGCGTCGAGTTGCACCGTGCGAACCGCGCCATCACGAACCAGGATCGGCAACGGATGGCCCGCATTCACGACCGCGGCCGCTCCAGAAGGCACGTCGACCTGGATGAGCGCGAGCGTCACGAACGACTCTCCGAAGAATTGTGCGGAGACATGAGCCGCTGCCCTGGTTGCCTGCTCGACCACGCCGTCGCCTTGCCTGCGCACGTTGCGCATCGTCGTCACGGCCAGGTTCGCCAGCATTGCCGAGCGCAATCCGTGCCCCATCGCATCGGACACCGAGAGGGTGAGATCCGCGGGTGCAACTGCGTAGTCGAAGGTGTCGCCACCGATCTCATACGCCGGCTCGAGGCTGCCGGCGATGTCGTACTCGGCGCATCCGTAGGCGAGCACGGGCAGCATCTCCCACTGCATTTCGGCCGCGAGCTGCAAGTCGCGCCGCCGGCGGATTCGCTCGAACTGATCGGTGTAGCGGCGGGCCGCCGCGATCATGTACGCCAAAACCCTGGCCACCTCGCCGAGTTGCTCGCGGGTGGCGCTGGTCACGGACGCGAGCTGCACTTCGAGAACCCCGACCCGCTCTGCGCGCTGCGTGATCGGGAGATACAGCGCCACCCCGCCGTCCGGCATTGCTACTTCGACGACCTGTTGATCGCGATAGGAACGGCCGGCCTCGCTGCCGTCGATTCGTTGTGCGCCCAGGTTTGGCGACGGCACGGCGTCGGGCACCGGTTCGAGTGAGCGTTCCTCGTAGTCGGCAAGCAGCATCGTCGCGGATTGCGCACCCAGGTTCGCCGTGAGGAACTCGTGCAGCACGGTGGCGAGCCGGTACGGCGGCGCAGCGTCGAGCGCGTGAATCAGCGAACCCAGCAGCGTCGAGCCGATATCGATCTCGTCAGGCATGACCGTCACCTTACGGGGGTCCCTGGACGACATTCCGCGTGCATTGAACGGCCGCATCGAACGGGCGCCTGAACGGGACGGCGGTGGCATCCGTAGTGGGAGCGAGCATGCCTACCACCACACCGGGGAGCCACAGATGAGCAGATCACCAATGATCAAGGCGACGGTCTTCTTTGGAATGGCCGCATTGCTGGTAGCCGGATGCTCCAGCAGCACGAAGTCGAGCGCCGGCACTCCTACGGCGGCCGCGACCACCGCAGCACCCGCGAGCACCGCTGCGGCCGCAGCACCCGCTAGTGCAGCACCTGCGAGTGCCGCTGCCGCTGGATCGGGCGCGGCCGTCGCCCCAGCCGGACCTGCCACTGTCGCCACAAAAACGGGCGCTCTCGGCACTTACCTCACCGACGCCAGCGGCAACAGCCTTTACCTCTACACACCTGACACGTCCTCCACGTCGACGTGTTACGGGCAGTGCATTGCGTTCTGGCCCGCACTGCTGACCAAGGGCGCGCCGACGGCCGGCACGGGTGCAACAGCGGGCATGCTCGGCACGAGTCCACGCACCGACGGCACGACGCAGGTCACCTACAACGGTCACCCGCTGTATTACTTCAAGGGCGACAAGGCCGCCGGCGACACGAGCGGGCAAGGCAAGGCGGGCACGTGGTACTTGGTGACACCTGCAGGTACGCAGATCGGTGGAGCAGCGTCGTCCGCACCGGCCGCAGCGGCCAGTTCATGAGCTGACCGAACCGTCATGCGGCGCCACTCTCCGGGTGGCGCCGCATGGCACCGGGCGACCGGCGGCACTCGATAACCAGCGTGTGCGAGAGTCACAGGATGAGGAACGCGATGCGAGCACAGTCAACGGCGATCAGGGCCACGATTTTCGTTGGTATGGCTGCACTTCTGATGGCCGGATGTGCCAGCAAGGCATCGAATAGCGCAGTGGCCTCGAGTGTGCCGCCAGCCACCTCCACAGCCACCTCCGCAGCCACCTCCGCAGCCACGAGCGCCGGCGCAGGTAGTGCGGCCGCTACTGCGGCCGGACCGACTGGTCAGGCAACTGTTGCTACCAAGACAGGCCCGCTCGGTGCGTACCTCACTGACGCGAGTGGAAGGTCGCTCTACCTCTACCTGCCGGACACCTCGCCGACGTCGACGTGTTACGGGCAGTGCGTCGCGAACTGGCCGGCGCTGCTGACGAACGGCGCACCACAAGCTGGTGCGGGTGCGACTGCGACGTTGCTCGGTACGAGTCCGCGCACCGACGGCTCGAGTCAGGTCACATACAAGGGTCACCCGCTGTACTACTTCAAGGGCGATAAGGCCGCGGGCGACACGAGCGGACAAGGCAAGGCAGGCACGTGGTTCCTGGTGTCACCGGCGGGTACGCAGATTGCTGCAGTCGCGTCGTCGTCGCCCGCAGTGAAGTCCGGTAAATACTGACCTGCCGAACCGCTACTGGGTGGAGGGCGGCGTCACCGCTCGAACGATCACCGTCGCGGCGGCGTCGGGCAACGCGCTGGTACCACCGAGGATCACGATCGACACGACGGTCGAAGAGACATCGCGCAGGTACTGCGCCTCTGTACCCGTCACGGACGACGTTCCGGGATCGACCAGCAGCAGGCCCCAACCCTGTTGTGATGCGTACGCAGCACCCGCGAGCGCGTCAGGGAAGTTCAGGCCCGTCGCCAACAGCAACCCCGTTGGCTTCGGGAAAGTAGCGGCAGCGACGGCAGCCGCTGTCTGGTAGCGATCGGTTCCGGCCAGTGCCGTGGCTCCCGGAGATGCCTTCGCCGCCTGACCGCCGACCGCAATGCGCTGCAACGAGCCGTGCGCTGTCAGCCAGTCCGCTGTCACGCCTGGCATGAACGTGTCATCGGTCAGCAGGATCACGCCACCGGTCGATCCGGCCGCACTCGCAGCGGACAACGCGTCGGGGAAGTTGACGCCGGTCGCGAGGTAGACCTTCGTCACCGTCTCGGACGTCGAGAGCTTCGCCGCGATCAACGCCGCAGTCCCATAGCGGTCGGTGCCGCCGATGCGCACGGTCACGAAGCCGAGTGCTCTGATCTGTGCGAGCACGCCGTCGCTGATGGCCGACGTCCCGCCGAGGATGTACACGGTGTCGCCGGGGTTCAGGACGCGCGTGATGCCATCCTCCGCACTGGCTCCCAACGAGTTGCTTGGCGTAAGTAGCACCGGGCCGTCGAACACCTTCGACATCGGTGAGCCGGCCAGTGCGTCGGCGAACACGTCGTCGCGTGCCAGGATCACGACCTTCGCGGAATGCGCGATCGGGTACATCGCCTGCGAGATCAGGTTCGCGGTTGCGTCGCGGTCAGGGCCGCCGATGCGCGTCACGATGATGCCGGTCGAGGCGCCACCAAGACCGCCGCCGCCACCGCCACCGCCACCGCCGCCGCCACCGCCACCGCCACCGCCGCCACCGCCACCGCCACCGCCACCGCTACCGCCCAAGCCGCCGCCGGCCGGGACGTAGGTGAAGGTGCCGGCTGACGTTGCGCTGCCGCCAAGGGTCGTGACGCTGACAGTCACGGCACCAGTGCCAGCAGGTGAAAGCGCGCTGATCTGCGTTGACGAATCGACGGTGTACGACGTCGCCGGCGTGCTACCGAAGTTCACCACAGTCGCGCCGGTGAATCCGGTGCCTGTGATGACCACGATGGTGCCGCCCGACTCAGGGCCACTGGTCGGAGCGAGTCCCGAGATTGCCGGAACCGGCACGTAGCTGTAGGTGCCGAAAGAAACCGCAGTGCCGTTGGTCGTCGTGACGCTGAGGTTGACCGCGCCGGTGCCAGCTGGGGCGACGGCAGTGATCTGGGAGGCCGAGTCGACGACGTAGCTGGACGCCGCAACCCCGCCGAACGAAACCGCGGTCGCGCCGGTGAATCCGCTGCCGGTGATGACGACCGTGGTGCCGCCCGCTTCAGGACCCCACGTCGGCGTGAAGCCAGCAATGTTCGGCGCCGGCTGGTATCCGAAGGTCCCGGCCGACGTGCCGGTGCCGTTCGGTGTCGTCACGCTGACGGTCACCGCACCGGTGCCGGCCGGAGTCGTCGCGGTGATCTGCGTCGCCGAGTTGACGGTGAAGCTTGTCGCGTTCGTGCCACCAAACTGCACAGCGGTCGCACCGGTGAAGCCGGTGCCGGTGATCACGACGACTGTGCCACCAGCCTCAGGCCCGACCTCCGGGAACAAGGTGGTGATCGTTGGCGGCGGCAGGAAGGTGAACGTTCCGAACGAGACGCCCGTGCCGGCCGTCGTTGTGACGCTGAGGTTCACTGCGCCAACACCGGCAGGACTGATCGCGGTGATCTGCGTCGCGGAGTTCACCACGAAGCTGGCCGCCGCGGTGCTACCGAACAAGACCGCAGTCGCGCCGGTGAACCCGGTGCCGGTGATGACAACGCTGGTGCCACCACTTTCCGGACCGGACGTCGGGATGAAGCTCGCGATGTTGGGTGCCGGAACGTAGCTGTAGGTGCCGGTCGACGTGGCGCTGCCGTTCGGCGTCGTCACACTCACCGTGACCGCACCGACGCCTGCCGGGCTAACCGCGGTGATCTGCGTTGCCGAGTCGACGTTGTAGCTCGTGGCCGGCGTGCTACCAAACTGCACGCTCGTCGCACCGGTGAATCCGGTACCGGTGATCACGACGGTAGTTCCACCTGCCTCAGGTCCGGAGGTCGGTGCAAGGCCCAAAACCGTAGGCGCAGCAAGGAAAGTGAACGTGCCGGCAGACGTCCCGGTGCCGTTCGGCGTCGTCACGGTCACGGTCACCGAGCCGGTTCGCGCGGGACTGGTCGCGGTGATCTGTGTTGCCGAGTCGACGCTGTAGCTCGACGCGGCCACTCCGCCGAACTGCACGGCGGTCGCACTGGTGAAGCCGGTGCCGGTAATGACGACGGTCGTGCCACCACTTTCAGGGCCGGACGTCGGGGCGAGCCCGCTGATCGCCGGTGCCGCAAGGAAGGTGAAGGTGCCGGCCGACGTGCCGGTGCCACTCGCCGTCGTCACGCTGACGGTCACCGACCCCGTTCCGATCGGGCTGACCGCCGTGATCTGCGTGGCCGAGTTGACCACGTAACTCAGGGCGTTCGTCGTACCGAACGTGACCGCTGTTGCACCGGTGAATCCGGTGCCGGTGATCACGACGCTGGTTCCACCGCTTGCAGGACCGGATGTCGGCGCGAGTCCTGTGACTGTAGGTGCAGGAATGTAGGTGAAGGTGCCGGGCGACGTGCCGGTGCCGTCAACTGTCGTGACGCTAACGGTGACTGAGCCGGTGCCGGCTGGCGCCGTCGCCGTGACTTGCGTGGCCGAGTTGACTGTAAAGCTTGTCGCTGCGGTCGTGCCGAAGTTGACACCTGATACACCGAAGAAGAACCCGGTGCCCGTGATGACGACGGTCGTGCCGCCGCTTTCGGGGCCAGCGGTCGGCGCGAGACCGGTGACGGTCGGTGCAGCACGGTAGGTGAACGTTCCGGCAGTGGTACCCGTGCCACCTGGCGTGGTGACGCTGACCGTCACGTTGCCGGTGCCGGCTGGCGTGGTTGCGGTGATTTGCGTCGCCGAGTTCACGGTGAACGATGTCGCGTTCGTGCTGCCGAATTGCACGGCGGTTGCGCCGCTGAACTGGGTGCCAGTGATGACAACGGTCGTGCCACCGCTTTCAGGGCCGAACGCGGGAGCAAGTCCGGTGACGGTCGGCGCGGTCAGGTAGGTGAACGTTCCAGCGGAGATGCCGGTACCACCGAGCGTGGTGACGCTGACGGTCACTGAACCCAAGCCCGCCGGTGACGTTGCGGTGATTTGGGTCGCCGAGTTGACGACGAAGCTCGCTGCCGGCGTGCTTCCGAATTGCACGGCGGTAGCGCCACTGAAGCCGGTGCCAGTGATGACGACCGTCGTGCCACCAGATGCCGGACCAGACGTTGGTGCGAGGCCAGTGACAGTCGGCGCCGCGACGAAAGTGAAGGTTCCGGCCGAGGTGCCGGTGCCGTTCGGCGTCGTGACGCTGACGGTCACCAAGCCCGTGCCCGCCGGCGATGTCGCGGTGATCTGCGTTGCCGAGTTGACGGTGAAAGTTGTCGCGTTCGTGGCGCCGAACTTAACTGCGGTGGCACCGGTGAATCCGGTGCCGGTGATGACCACGCTGGTGCCGCCCGTTGCTGGGCCGGTCGTTGGCGCGAGGCCAGTGACGGTCGGCGCGGGCAGGAAGGTGAACGTGCCCGGCGACAGGTTCGTGCCACCAATCGTTGTGACCCTCAGCTGTACCGGGGTGGTACCGGCCGGCGACGTCGCGGTGATTTGGGTAGCCGAGTCGACGGTGAAAGTTGTCGCGTTCGCGAACCCGAATTGCACTGCCGTTGCGCCGGTGAAGCTGGTGCCGGTGATGACGACAGTGGTGCCACCGCTTTCGGGGCCGGACGTCGGGGTGAACCCGGTTATCGTCGGAGCCGGGACGTAGGTGAAGGTGCCGGCTGACGTGCCAGTCCCGTTCGCCGTCGTGACGCTAACGGTCACTGAGCCGGTGCCGACGGGGCTGGTCGCAGTGATCTGCGTCGCGGAGTTCACGACGTAGCTGATGGCGTTCGTGGCTCCGAACTTGACTGCAGTCGCAGCCGTGAACCCAGTGCCCGTGATCACGACACTCGTGCCACCAGTCGCCGGGCCCGTCGTAGGTGCCAGGCCGGTCACGGTGGGGGCCGGCAGGAAGGTGAACGTGCCCGCCGATGTGCCGGTGCCGCCGACTGTTGTGACGCTAACGGTCACTGCGCCGGTGCCGACCGGTGACGTGGCAGTGATCTGAGTGGCCGAGTTGACCGTGTACGTGGCCGCGTTGGTGCCACCGAATTGAACCGCGGTGGCGCCGGTGAATCCGGTGCCGGTGATGACGACGCTGGTGCCGCCACTCGCCGGACCTGACGTGGGCGCGAGCCCGGTAACGGTCGGAGCTGCAACGTAAGTGAAGGTGCCGACGGATGTGCCGGTGCCGCCGACTGTGGTGACGCTGACGGTTACCGCACCCGTGCCGGCTGGCGATGTAGCGGTGATCTGCGTGGCGGAGTTGATAGTGAAGCTTGTCGCGTTGGTGCCACCGAACTGCACCACGGTTGCGCCGGTGAAGTTGGTGCCGGTGATGACGACGCTCGTGCCACCGGTAGTCGGGCCGGACGTCGGTGCGATCCCAGTGATCGTCGGTGCAGGAACGAAGGTGAAGGTGCCGGCCGACGCGCCGTGCCGCCAACCGTGGTGACGCTGACGGTTACCGCGCCGGTACCGGCCGCGGAGACGGCAGTGATCGAGGTCGCTGAGTTGACGGTGAAGCTAGCGGCGGCGGTGCTTCCGAATTGCACGGCCGTTGCGCCGGTGAATTCGGTGCCGGTGATGACGACGCTCGTGCCGCCAGTGGCCGGACCAGACGTCGGGGCCAGGCCTGTGATGGTCGGTGCAGCGACGTAGGTGAAGGTGCCAGCCGACGTACCGGTCCCCCCGACGGTGGTGACGCTGACGGTGACTGCGCCGGTACCTGCGGGCGACGTTGCAGTGATCTGCGTTGCCGAGTTGACGGTGAAACTGGTCGCGTTCGTGCTGCCGAACTTGACGGCAGTCGCACCTGTGAAGTTGGTGCCGGTGATGACAACACTCGTGCCACCGGTCGCCGGTCCAGATGTCGGCGCGAGACCTGTAACGGTCGGTGCGGCAACGTATGTGAAGGTGCCGACGGATGCGCCGGTGCCACCGACTGTGGTGACGCTCACGGTCACCGCCCCCGTACCCGTAGGCGAGGTCGCGGTGATTTGCGTTGCCGAGTTGACGGTAAAGCTCGCAGCTGCGGTGCTCCCGAATTGCACGGTCGTTGCGCCGGTGAAGTTGGTGCCGGTGATGATGACGCTTGTGCCACCCGTCGTCGGGCCAGATGTCGGAGCAAGGCCTGTGATGGTCGGTGCTGCGACGTAGGTGAAGGTGCCGACGGAGGTGCCGGTGCCGCCGACGGTGGTGACGCTCACCGTCACTGCGCCCGTACCGGCCGGCGATGTGGCGGTGATCTGGGTAGCAGAGTTGACAGTGAAGGTCGTCGCGTTCGTGCTGCCGAACTGCACAGCCGTTGCACCGGTGAAGCCAGTGCCGGTGATGACGACGCTCGTGCCGCCGGTCGCCGGTCCAGCGGTCGGTGCCAGACCGGTGACTGTGGGTGCGCCAACGTAAGTGAAGGTGCCGACGGACGTGCCGGTGCCGCCGACGGTGGTGACGCTCACCGTGACCGCACCCGTACCAGCGGGCGATGTCGCGGTGATTTGCGTCGCTGAGTTGACCGTGAAACTTGTCGCGTTGGTGCTTCCGAACTGAACAGCTGTTGCACCAGTGAAGCCGGTGCCGGTGATGACGACGGTCGTGCCGCCGGTCGCGGGTCCAGATGTTGGGGCGAGGCCGGTGATGGTCGGTGCCGCGACGTAGGTGAAGGTGCCGACGGAGGTGCCGGTGCCACCGACTGTGGTGCCGCTCACTGTGACCGCACCCGTACCAGCGGGCGATGTCGCGGTGATTTGCGTCGCTGAGTTGACTGTAAAGCTTGTCGCGTTCGTGCTACCGAACTTGACCGCCGTCGCACCGGTGAAGTTCGTGCCGGTGATGACGACGCTCGTGCCACCAGTCGCCGGCCCTGACGTGGGCGCAAGCCCAGTAACGGTCGGTGCGGGAACGAAGGTGAAGGTGCCGGCCGATGTGCCAGTGCCGCCGACAGTGGTGACGCTCACCGTCACTGCGCCGGTACCAACTGGCGACACTGCGGTGATCTGGGTCGCGGAGTTGACCGTGTAGCTCGCAGCTGCGGTGCTGCCGAACTGCACGGCGGTGGCGCCGGTGAAGTTCGTACCGGTGATGACGACGCTCGTGCCACCAGTTGCTGGGCCGGACGTCGGAGCAAGGCCGGTGATCGTCGGTGCCGGGACGAACGTGAAGGTGCCCGCCGACGTACCCGTGCCGTTCACGGTGGTGACGCTGACGTTCACTGAACCCGTGCCGGCGGGCGAAACCGCCGTGATCTGCGTTGCGGAGTTCACGACGTAGCTCGTGGCGTTCGTGGCTCCGAACTTCACTGCGGTTGCAGCAGTAAAGCCGGTGCCGGTGATGACCACACTGGTGCCGCCTGCAGCCGGCCCAGACGTCGGCGCTAGGCCAGAGATGCTAGGCGCCGGTTGGTAGCTGAACGTGCCGCTCGATGCGCCCGTGCCGTTCGGTGTCGTCACGCTGACCGTTACCGAACCCGTGCCCGCGGGAGAGGTCGCGGTGATCTGTGTCGCCGAGTTGACCGTAAAGCTTGTCGCGGCGGTGCTTCCGAATTGCACGGCGGTCGCGCCGGTGAACCCAGTACCAGTGATGACCACGCTGGTGCCACCCGCTGCCGGGCCAAACGTCGGAGCAAGGCCGGTGACGGTCGGCGCCGGCATGAAGGTGAAGTTGCCGGCCGATGTGCCGGTGCCACCGACTGTGGTGACGCTGACGGTCACCGCGCCGGTGCCGGCAGGTGAGGTCGCGGTGATCTGTGTCGCCGAGTTGACTGTGAAGCTGGCCGCAGCAGTGGCGCCGAACTTGACGGCGGTGGCGCCGGTGAAGTTGGTACCGGTGATGACGACGCTGGTCCCGCCGCTTTCAGGGCCGAACGTCGGCGCGAAGCCGGTAACGGTCGGCGCAGCGACGAAGGTGAAGTTGCCGGCCGATGTGCCGGTGCCGCCGACTGTGGTGACGCTGACGGTCACCGCGCCGGTGCCCGCGGGTGAGGTCGCGGTGATCTGGGTTGCCGAGTTGACGGTGAAACTTGTTGCGGCGGTGGCGCCGAACTTGACCGCGGTGGCGCCGGTGAAGTTGGTACCGGTGATGACGACGCTCGTGCCACCGGTCGCTGGGCCCGATGTCGGTGCTAGGCCGGTGACGGTCGGTACGGGTACGAAGGTGAAGTTGCCGGCCGATGTGCCGGTGCCGCCGACTGTGGTGACGCTGACGGTCACCGCGCCGGTGCCCGCGGGTGAGGTCGCGGTGATCTGGGTTGCCGAGTTGACGGTGAAGCTGGCCGCAGCCGTGCTGCCGAACTGCACGGCCGTTGCACCGGTGAAGTTCGTGCCGGTGATGATGACGCTCGTGCCACCAGTGGCCGGGCCGGACGTGGGCGCGAGACCAGTCACCGTGGGTGCGGGGACGAACGTGAACGTGCCCGACGACGTGCCCGTGCCGTTGACAGTGGTGACGCTGACAGTCACTGAACCGGTGCCGGCAGGTGAGGTCGCGGTGATCTGCGTTGCCGAGTTGACGGTGAAGCTTGTTGCGTTCGTGCTGCCGAACTTGACGGCGGTCGCACCGGTGAAGCCGCTACCGGTAATGACGACGCTCGTGCCACCGACCGCGGGACCAGACGTTGGCGACAGGCCGGAGATACTTGGCGCTGGCTGGTAGCTGAATGTTCCACTTGACGTGCCCGTGCCGTTCGCAGTCGTCACGCTGACAGTTACCGCACCGGTGCCTGCCGGCGCCACCGCCGTGATCGACGTGGCCGAGTTGACGACGTAACTCGTTGCGTTCGTGCTGCCGAACTGCACCGCAGTTGCTGCAGTAAATCCGGTGCCGGTGATGACGACGCTGGTTCCACCGGCCTCAGGCCCGAAGTTCGGCGCAAGGCCGGTGACGGCAGGCGGGGCCAAGAACGTGAATGTGCCCGACGAGGTGCCGGTGCCGTTAGCCGTTGTCACGCTGACGGTGACCGACCCAGTACCAGCAGCGGAAACGGCGGTGATCTGCGTGTCGGAGTTCACCACGTAGCTGGCCGCGTTGGTGCTGCCGAACTTCACTGCGGTTGCTGCGGTAAATCCGGTGCCGGTGATGACAACGCTGGTGCCACCACTCG
The DNA here is from genome assembly GCA_963737705.1 of uncultured Actinomycetes bacterium. Lineage (GTDB taxonomy): Bacteria > Actinomycetota > Actinomycetes > Acidothermales > Acidothermaceae > PALSA-607. The sequence continues at coordinate 220,916 of CAVTTP010000006.1, read as the reverse complement.
CAGGGCCTGACGTGGGCGCCAACCCCGTGACTGCCGGCGGCGGGATGTAGGTGAACGTTCCGGCAGAAGTGCCTGAACCGTAAGGGGTTGTGACGCCGACCGTGACCGAACCGCTTCCCGCTGGGGAGACAGCAGTGATCTGAGTGTCGGAGTTGACAACGAAGCTCGCTGCCGCCGTCCCGCCGAATTGCACTGCGGTTGCGCCGGTGAAGCCGGTACCGGTGATGACGACGCTGGCGCCGCCAGCCGCAAGACCCGACGTCGGGGCGAGGCCGGAGATCACGGGCGGCGCAACGTACGTGTAGTTGCCGGCGGACACGTTGCCGCCCAGGGCGCCGACGGTAACGGCGGTCGCGCCAGCGGTTCCGGCGGGCGTGACGAACGTCAGACTCGAGCCGTCAGCCGCCACGATGACGTTGGTACCAGGCACGCCGCCGACGCTGACCGAGCCGCCTTGCAGGTTCGTTCCGGTGATCGTGACCGTTGTGCCACCAGCGGTGGTGCCTGACGTCGGTGTCATCGACGTGAACGTCGGCGGTCCGATGAACGTGAACGTGCCAGCCGATACTGTGCCGCCGCCGTAGGTCAGGTGCGCTGTCGTCGCGCCGGCTGTGTGCGCCGGTGTGCTCGCGGTAATCGACGTGTCGGAGTTGATCGTGAAACTCGAAGCCGCTGTTCCGCCAAAATCCACGCCTGTCACGGATGTGAAACCGCTACCGCTGATGTTCACTGTCGTGAACCCGGTCGTCGGTCCTTGCGCCGGTGAGAGGCCGCTCGGGACGGGCGTCGTGTAGTAGACGAAGCCTGAGCCGTATGCGGTGCTGCCGGTTCCGTTCGTCGTCGTCACGTTGACTGCGGGGCCTGCCGTTCCCGGTGGTGAAGTGACGGTGATCTGGGTCGACGAGACGTAGGTGAACGAGACACCTGGGTTGGTGCCAAAGAGCACCGTCGTTGTCGGCGTGAAGTTCGTACCCACGATGGTCACGACGGTGCCGCCGGACGTCGGGCCGCTGCCCGGCGTGATCGACGTGATCGTCGGTGCGTTCACGTTCCACGTGAAGGTGCCCGCGGTCACCGTGCTCGAAGTCCCGTAGTTCAACACCACGGATCCGCTGCCCGCGGAGTTCGGTGGCGAGTAAACCGTCAGTTGCGTGTTGGAGTCATGGCTGATCGACGTCGCCGCGATCCCACCGAATGTCACTCCAGTCACGCCGTACATGTTCGTGCCCGTGATCACGACTGCAGTGCCACCGGACGTGGAGCCTTGCGTTGGCGCCATCGTCGTCACGGTTGGGGTTCCGTAGGTCACGGTCGTGTAGTCATTGCCGGACGCCGGGAGGGCATCCGCCGCGGTGACCTGCCCCTGCACCACATTTGCATTAGTGACGAGCGACGCACCGGATTTCACCGTGAAGCCGACCTGTACTGCAGGCAGCGTCGTCCCCGCAGTGACAGGGCTTGTTACGGAGGCCGGATAGGTACAACTGAATGTCTGACCGGTTACCTGGCAGTTGGTCCAGCCTGTGCCGCCGGTGATGGTGGTCGGAACCAAGCCGGCGGGGTACGTGCCGGCGACCGTGATCGGCTGCTGCTCGACGCCACTCTGTGCGTTAAGAGTCGGTGTGAACGTCGAGGTGTAGCTGCTTCCACCAGTGAGGTTCGATGAACCGCTGTCGGTGTCTGTCAGAGTGAAGACCGTTGAGCTCAAAGGCTGCAGTGTTGTCGCGCTCACGTTGGCAACCGCGTGAACGTCGGTCGAACCACCGGTCGATGCGACCCAGCCGAACGTCAGCGTGTACGGCATTCCCGTTGCCTGGTTGATCCAGCTCGACGGGTAGAGGCCGTTCGCGATGCTCGGGAGCGACCCAGTCATCAGCTTCGCGGTGCCGCCGATCGGGGTGGCCTGAATCATCCAACTGGCAGCCGGAATGGTGATGCCAGATTGGGTCACTGCCGGTGCCGTTGAAGGGTTGAGCGCGACTTCAACCGGCACGACCGACGTAGAACGCGTGCTGTCAGTACCGGTGATGTTGTCGAGCTTCTTGCCGCCGAGACCGCCGCCGTGCGTGGTGTTCAGTGTCGAGTCGAGTACGCAGTAACCGACCATGCCGTTGCCTGGCCCGCGGACCGTGATGTTCTGCGCGTGGGCACCGCTCGTCAGCCAGCTCGGGTCGGTGCAGCCGGATCCGTCGTACTGGCTGTTGGTGTAGTTGCCGTATACGTCGAGGCCGAAACCCATGTAGCCGTGCGCGAGACCGACACCCGCCGGCGCAGCGGTGCCCGCCGAGTAACCCAGGTGACCGCCGGCCGGGCCCATGTTCACCGGCGCACTCGGGTTCGATGGATCGGTCGCGCCGAGGCTGAACGCGATGCCGTCGGCTTCGCTCGAGGAGCCGTACTGGTAGGTGTTGAACGTGAGGTCGAGCCCGTTCGCGGTCGGCAACGACGTGCTGTAGAACGCCGACCCTTCGAGGTTCCCGGCGTTCGAGGTCAGGCGCAGAACTCCATTCCCCGCAGTGTCTCCACCAGACGACGCACAGTCGGGCACCGGCGTTTGCGTGGTCGATGATCCGGCGGTGAGACACGCGACGTTGGTTGCGCCAGTACCGGCTGGTAGGTACATCGGTTCTGCAGTCGTAGCGTTCGCGAACGAGTCGGTGAAGAGCACCTTCTCGTAGGTGTAGACGTCGGCCGCACTGGTGAGTGACGTACCACCGGGTGTGACGACGGTGATGTCGACGGTTGATGAGGTCTGCGCCGGCGACGTGACGGTCAGCGAGGTCGCCGATCCGACAACGATCGACGTCCCTTGCACTGCTCCGAAGTAGACCGCGGTTGCACCAGTGAGGTTGGTACCGGTGACGGTGACGGATGTACCGCCGGCGTCCGGGCCGCGGTTGGGCGAAACGTTCGAGACGGTCGGAAGGTTGACGGCGGCGGCGGGACTCGGCGTCGCCACGAGCGCGGTACCCGCAATTGCGACGACGGATACGAGGGTTGCACCCCGTCGCATTCGTAGTCCCGCGTGCATTTTTGTCCGCATTGCCCGACCTTTCGGCACCGATTCGTGGCCAACATGCACGTATCGGTTCGGGCAACTCGAACTTGATCAGCCGACAGGAAGGGCGCTGTATACCCGTTCGACGGAGGCGCTAACCCGTTCGTCGAAATCGTTGAAGGCGACCGCAGCAAGGGTCCGCTTCGTCCCAGTTCCCACCCGTTTCCACGTACCGACAACCTCGCCGTCCGAAATGACCGTCGGAAGGAACACTCCGTTGCCGCCGGGGACTATTCGCTCGGCGAATTCCGCGGGCAAGACAGCGGACCTTGTTTGGTAGCCGAGCAGGAACTCGTCGAAGGCGGGAAGCAGGAAGACGTCGCGTGCTTTTCGGCGCAGCGCTGTGAGCGACGCGAGCGTCTGCGGGTCGACGTAGTACGTCACGTCGTCGACAGCGATGCGTTCGAGCTGCGGCGCGGCGATGGCTACTGCGATCTTCACGTCGGCCGCTTTGAGTTGGGTCCACCAGGTGAAATCTTTGACCGTCGCTGGTCCGTGGCTGCGGAAGTAGCGCAGTGCCCACTCCCCGAGTGCCTCGTCATGGTCGAGTTGTCGAGGTGTCGTGATCCATTCGTCGAAGAGCACGAAGTGTTGCTCGTTCGTTGGTCCTGTGCTGGTTGGACCGAGGCACAGGGTGCGAGTTTGCGCGAGTTGCCAGATCAGCCGGTACCCGTGCTCCTTCACGTTGTGCCCTGCTTTTTCCCATAACGCAAGCAAATCGGCGCGCGATGCGCTGCGGCCGCCTGACAGGTTCTCGATCGCGACCTCGCGAGCACGCTCGATGGCCGAGAGCTCGAGCCCCAACTGCGCGAGGTACCGCTCCGAGGTCGCGAGCGATCGGTCTGCGGTTAGAGCGAGCATCCACGGAAGGTCCTCGGCGGCAACGAAGTGCAGGGTGCCGCGCATCGGCCATGACCTCACGACCGAACCGTCGTCGAGCGCGGCGTGAACATCACTGCGGCGGCGCGACTTGGTTCGCAGAGCGACGGCCAGCACTGCGCTTGTGTAGTCCTGCGCCTGCGTCGCAGTCATCCATCGCACGGCGTCCGCCGCCGTCGTCGATCCCGGACCCGCGACGCGTTGTGCAATCAGCCGCAGTAGTCCGATGTCGCGCGCTTTGACCATGCGCCCATTGTCGTCGGCAGCGCCCGAGTTCAGGTGCCGAAAGCTCAGACGGTCGGCGTGGTGCGGGTCGTTGTCGTGCTCTGGTACAGAGCGGCCCGACGTCGTGGCGCGAAGATGGTCAGCGTGACGATGAGGCCAAGTGCGCCCGCGATCATCAAGATGACGCCAACGGTGTGAATGGCGATCCCGCTGACGCTGGCGTGAACCGCGAACGTCAGGATCGCGCCCAAGGCGATCAAAAAGACCGATGCGCCGATGCCCACAACAACCTCCGATGACGTGCTGCACCCGCAGCGTTGATGTCGTGATGTGACGTCGTGCTGATGTCGCTGGCTGCACGCCCTCGACTGTCGCTGGGTTTCGTACCCTGCGAGCCGGCGACGAAACGGGCCGAACGCCAGCGCGTGGCTGAAACGAGCTCCTCACCTACGCGTAGGATCTCGGACGTGCAGGAAACCCACGTCGAGTTCGATGGCGAGCCGAGCAGCGTTGCGCAAGCGCGCCGTTTCGCGAACTCCGTGCTCGAGGCCAGCGGCGCGGGTGACGACGCCTGGCCGGTCACGCAAGTCGTCAGCGAACTCGCTACGAACGCGGTAGTTCACGCCGGCACACCGTTCGTGCTGAGCATTGCGCACGATGCATCACGCATCCGGGTAGCGGTTACCGACGGCCGACCGCTGGCGCGCGCGTCGATGCGGCGACTTTCGAACGAGACGACAACAGGTCGCGGCCTTCAGATGGTTCAGAGCCTCGGGCAAGCGTGGGGCGTCGACCAGACCGACGCGGCAAAGACCGTGTGGTGCGAACTCGTTCGCGGCGCCAAGTAGCGCGGGCCCGAGTTAGCCAGTAGCAGCAGGCGAGAGCTAGTCGCGCATTGCCCGGGCGGCCCGTGCTCGCAGTTGCGCATTGAGAACGAAGCGCCTGATCGCTTCTACTTCACCGGTCCCAGCATCGAATGCGATGACCGCATCTGTTCTGTCCGGCATCGCTTCGCTGGTCCGCAGCACATAGCCGGACACTGCGACTTGCACGCCGCCGATTTTTGCCATGACCGTTGTGTATGCGAGTTCGGGGATCGGCATACGAGGCAGCCTTACTCGGAAGCCACCCTCTGAGACATCGACAGTGAGCCCAGGTACTTCGACACCCTCAACCACAACTCGAACGGGTACCTGCGCAGCGACTCTGACGAAACGCCGTCGTTGGATCAGCACCGCCCGTCGCACAGGGCGAAGTCGCCACTGCTTTTGCCCACCAGCTGCATGCTCGACGACAACGCAACGCTGTTCGTAGCGGCCGCGCGGCGAAAGCCACGAAAGGTCGACCTCGCGGGAGCCGCTCGCAAGTAGCGCAGCACTAGCGCCCGCCGGTGAGTTGATGGTGATCGCGTCGGTCTCGACGTCTTCGATACGAGACGTGTACTCGCGGTCGTGCTGATTGCCGACGCGGATGAGTACCGGCGCATTCGGCGTGAGCGTCTGCGCGAGCGGGTGGCCGCCGACGGACGTCATCGGGCGGCGACCCGGCTGCGGTTCACGCGGTGATTCACGAAAGCCGTGTCGGCAGCCAGATGGATCAAGGCAAGGACTTTCGGCCCTCTTTATTCGGCGCTAGTTATTCCGGGCCGGGGACCGGCAGGATCCGAAGCACGCGATCCGGCGACGAAGAAGGGTCGGACGGCGGGAGCTGGGTCGCGGGGAATTCTGCGGCGTGTGCCGATGCGATGACCCGGCCTCGGTAGTCACGTACGCGCTCGAGCAGCTCTTCGACGGATTCGGCGATCGGATATTTCGCGCCCCCGATGAGCACGACCACCGTGTCGGGGTTGGCTTCGACACGTTCGATCAGGTCGGGGTTCAACGCGAACGACGGCCCGTTGAGGCGGGTCAAGACGATCATGTGACCTACTCCGTCCGCGACCGGCGCTCACCGGCGGCTGCCGGCCCAGTCTTCGATGACCTACATCGCGTGGTCAGAGTCCCTTTCGGCCGCGGAAGTCCGGACCTGAGAAAGGTGGGTCACGCAGCGCCAGAAATCCCGCGCTTACTGGATTCGGTCTGCTCGGACATGCTCATGCGGGCGCGGTACGACGAGCTCGCGGCGATGGCTGCGTAGTACGCGGCCTTGCGGCGGGCAACGCAACCGTCGGGGCGATCTTGTGTCTCCAACTGCTCCGGCGCGAGCATCGCGGTCATGCCGTCCTTCAACAGGGCAAGGCCTTCTGCGCGCATCTGCGAGATCCGTGATTCGGTCACGCCGAGTTCGTCGGCGATCTCGGCCATCGGCCGCTCTTCGAAGAAGTAGCCCTGGATCACCACGCGAAGCCGATCCGGCAGCGCAGCGACCGCGTTGAGCAGGTAGAACTCGCGTTCGCGGTTGAGCAGCTGCTCCTCGGGGCCTGCGTCCTGGTGGGGCAGCATCCCTTCGAGGGTGCCGGCTTCGGCGAAGCCTTGCAGGCTCAAGACCACCGAACGATGCACGTCGCCCTCGACAGACGACAGCTCGAGCCGTGAGACGCCGAGGTGATCGGCAAGTTCTTGTTGCGTCGGGTGACGGCCAAGGAGCGCCGCGAGCGACTCTTCCGCCGTCCCGCGTTGCCTTGCTTTGATGCGAACCGATCGGCTCGCCCAGTCGTGGCCGCGAAGCTCATCGATGATGCCGCCGCGGATCCGCACACTGGCGTAGCGCGCGAATGGAACGCCTCGCGTGGAGTCGAAGCCGCGGGCCGCTTGGACCAGTGCCATCATGCCGGCGGACGTGAGGTCGTCACGGCTGACGTGACCAGGCAGCTTGCTCGCCGCCTCGGCTACGAGGTAGCCCACGAGCGGCAAGTGCTCGCGCACGAGGTCATCGCAGGCATGCCCGACCTGGGGGTTCTCGGAGTTCGCGCCGTGAGGAGACGGGTCCTGAGGAGACGGGTCCTGAGGAGAAACTGCCGCACTTCCGTTGGCTGCCATAAGACAGTCATCGCCGTGGAACTAGGGTTTCCTTGACTCCAAATGGACTACGAGCCTCGAAACGGTCACGAGTGACTAGTCCGGGGCAGACAACCAGCACGGGGCCGGATGGCCCGTTTGCGCTAACGGGATTGGGGCTTTGGGAGGCGAAAGACCCAAGCGGAGGACTCAGGCTGCCGCCCGACCTGCCGATGGACACTCAACTCCAGGATCCATCAGTGATCTAGAAGTGATCTAGAAATTTTGCGCGCAGAAAGCAGAGGAGGCGACGTGTCCGGCTTTGCCGAGGTGTCTGACACCCTCTGGCGTGAGCGCGAGCTCCTCGACCTGCTGCTCTTCAAGCTCGACTCCGAACGACTGCTCTTGCGTGCCGGCGGCATTCGGTGGCTCGCCCGGTCGACCCATGAAATCGACCTGGTGCTCGAGCAACTCCAACTGGTCGAGATCACCAGGGCGCTCGAGGTCGACGACCTGGCGGCTTCACTGGGCTTGCCCCCCGGCGCGACACTCTCCGATCTCGCCGCTGTCGCCCCAACGCCGTGGACTGAACTGTTTCACGCTCACCGGGCCGCATTTCGGACCTTGATCAAGGAAGTCACGGCCCTCGCCGAGGCCAACCAACGCGCGCTTCGCGAGGCGTGCGTGACGAGCGAACGGAACCTGGCTGCGCTGCGGCGGGTGCCGGTGTGATTCCACCGCGCGTCGACCTCGACGACGAGGACACCAGGCTGTTGACCTATCAACAGGCGCACGCGGCGGCCGTCGAGCACCTCGATGCGGTCGGGCTAGTAGCTGCCGACATCTCCGCCACGACGGCGGGGCCGGCCATGCCGAGCGACATCGACCCGCTCTCACCGGATGAGCTGAGCGATGAGTTAGCAGCCGAACGGGCGTATCGAGCGGCGCTGGCCGCTTTGAGCGGGGTCGTCCAGCGATCCCTGCGCGACTTCATGTCCTAGCTGCCGGACGACGCGATCCGGGTCAACTGCTCGGAGTCATCCGCGTGGCCCTGCTCTGGCATCCCGTGTTGGGCCTGAGCTTTCTGCCAGGACTTGTGGCAGCCGCAACCCGTGCACCCAGCCATCAAGCGTGACGGCTTGGTGTCACCTGTCGGAGCGCGGACGACGACGCAATCGCAGTCCGGACACGTCTCGACGTACATGATCTGCATGGTGGTCTATCGGCAGGTGCGGCTGCCGAACTGAGCGACGAGGCAGGGCGGCAATCTCCCGGTGTCGTAGGGCCTTCCCGACATTCGTAGATGACACGATTAGGTCATGGAATCCGCCCTCTCGGGCGGTTAGCGTCTGTTTATCGCTGTCGCGCTCTGGCCCTTGGCTGTGGTGGCTTTAGCTACTCGGTGGCCAGGAGGGGACAGTGACACTCTTAGTTCCAGGTGCGTCAGTTCCGGGTGCGCTGCCAGCTCGGGGCGGTGTCGAGTTCGATCCGCGCATCCACGACTCGGCGTTTCTCGATGAGATCGACCTCTACAGCGAACTCATCATCGTCGCGGCGGCAAGCACGGGGACGATGTCGACCGACGCAATCGATAGCGCGCTGGGCGTTGTGACGTTCGTTAGCTAGTCGTGCGTTAGCCAGTCGTGCGTTAGCTAGTCGTGGCGGAACAGCACGTCGGTGTCCCAGCGACTGAAGCCAAGTGATTCGTAGAGCTTGATCGCTGGCACGTTCGACTCGTCGACGTACAACATGACCTGCTGCAAACGGAGCGACCGCAGATACTGCAGCCCGACCAGCGTCAGTTGTCGGCCAAGCCCCATGCCTTGCGCGGACGGATCCACACCGACCACATAGACCTCGCCGATCGGTTCATGCCCGTGCTCGTCAACGCGATGGCCGTGAACCTTCGTCCAGTGAAACCCGATCAGCCGCATTACGCCGTCGGTTTCCTTCTCTGCAAGGAAAAATCCGGCCGGATCGAACCACTCCTCGGCCATCCGTTGTCGCAAATCGTCGAGCGTCCACTGCCCTTGCTCCGGATGCGAAGCGAACGCGCGCGCGTTAACGGCGAGCCACGCCTCGTCGTCCGCACCTGGTTGAAATGTTCGGACCGTCACGCCGTCAGGCAGGACGACGGGGGGCAGCGTCGCGAACAACGATCGGCGAAGTTGAAACAGCACGCGAATGCGATGGAAGCCCAGGTGTTCGGCCATCAGCGTCGACTCGGCGAGTCCGCCGTGGGCCCACAATCGCAACGGCCCGTGCGCGTGCTCGAGTGCGGCGGTGATGATTGCGCGGCCGTAGCCCTGACGGCGAGTCGCCGGTGCGACGACCATCTCCGCACTCGGTCCGTCGACGGGATCGGTGGTGTCGAGATGCGCGTAGGCGACCAGCTGCGAGCCGTGCCACAGCAACAAATTGCGGGCCGGCTCGTCGCCGCCGTAGCGCAGGTGCAGCATCACGTGCTCGGACAACGGCCGGACGCCGTCCACCTCGGTCGCCTCGTCGACGACCTTGGTGACAGCCTCGATCTGCTCCGGCGTCAACCGGCCAACGACATCGACGCGGTCGGCGACGCGGTCGCGGTCGGGGTCGAGGTCCGGGATCAGGTCTTCAGCCACCCGTCGACCCTAGGTGACCAACCGCCGTGGGCCTAGGTGTGTCGGCCTAGGTGCGTGGCGCGCCTAGGTGCGTGAAGCTAGTCGCGGATGCGGATCTCCCGAAGGTCGCGCAGCACCATCTCGGCGGCGTCCTCGTCGTCGGCCTGGTCCTTGGCGGCTTCGCTGTGGCCGGCCGACCGTTCGACCTGTGGGAGCACGAACTTGTAGCCGACGTTGCGGACCGTGCCGATCAGCACTTCGTGCTCGGTGCCGAGCTTGGCGCGCAGGCGCCGCACGTGCACGTCGACTGTCCTGGTGCCACCGAAGTAGTCGTAACCCCAGACTTCTTGCAGCAACTGGGCCCGCGTGAAGACCCGCCCTGGGTGCTGCGCGAGGTACTTCAGCAGCTCGAATTCCTTGAACGTGAGATCGAGCGAGCGACCCTTGAGTCGCGCCGAGTAAGTGGCTTCGTCGATCGTCAACTCACCGGAGCGGATGACCTCGTCCTCGGCGTCGATGCTGCGAGCGGCCAACTCGAGCCGGCCGGCCGCCAACCGCAGCCGCGCCTCGAGTTCGGCCGGACCGGTCGTGTCGAGCAGGACGTCGTCGATACCCCACTCCGCGGTGACCACGGAAAGGCCGCCCTCGGTCATGACGAGGAACAACGGGGAGGACACCCCGGTGGTTCTGAGCAGCTGGCACAGCGAACGGGCGTGGGCAAGATCGCGGCGACCGTCGACGAGGATCGCGTCAGCCGGGGGCGCGTCGAGCAGGGCCGACACCTCGGCGGGGGCAACTCGCACCTTGTGCAAGAGCAGGCCCAAGGCGGGCACGACTTCGGACGACGGCTGCAAGGCGTTGGTCAGCAACAACAGGGTGCTCACGTCGGCCTCCCCTCACGAAAAACTTCGCCAGAATGGGTGCCACACCCCTCGACGCTGAGGGCGTTCGCTGCGCTGGATTTGTTCGGCAGCCCAACGAACTAATGCCAAGGATACGAGTCGGAGTGTTTCCAACGGGTTTCGGCGCCGTGAACGCAGGTAACCGCGGCATTTCCAACCTCCAGCGGATGCGACCATGAGGTGGTGACCTCCGTGCCGGTGCCTCCTGGGCCGTCGATACCTCCTGGGCCGTCGATACCGCCTGGGCCGTCGGTACCGCCCGTGTCCGCGGTGCCGTCCGGATCTTCCGCCCGGAGCGCTCTGCTGGCCGCTCTCGCAGCGATCTCGACGTCGCTGTTCGCCGTGGTTGTTCTGGCTGCGTCGTCGAGTGGCAGGGTGTTGCTGGCGTCGGCACTGCTCGTCGTCCAACTCGCCCTTGTCATTGGCTGGTTCGCAAGCGCGCACCTGACCACGGTTGGTCAGGCGAGTGGGGCCTTGGCCGCGGTTGCGGCGGCTGTGGCGGCTGACGTCGTGCTGCTTCGCACGCATGACCGCGCCAATGTTCGCGGGCTGGCCGGAGTGCTCGCAGGTCTCGTCATCGTCGCGTTTGTCATCCAGCTGGCCAGGCGCGACGGCCGCGACCGGCTGACCAACGCAATCTCAGCATCCGTGGCGGCGGGCGCGCTCGCGATCGCGGTGTCGGTATTGATCGCCGTGCGCGGCGGCCCGCACGGCACGACCTTGGTTGCGGTTGCACTCACCGCCGTCGCTGTGGGCGTTTTGCCGGTGCAACCGCACGTGCCGCTGTGGGCTTCGATCCCGGCCGGGTTAGCCCTCGGCGCGGGCGCCGGACTGCTGGTCAGTCATGCCACGGATGCGTTCGGTCTTGGAACCGGAGCAGTTGTCGCGCTGGTGGCGGTCGCGCTCGCCGTGGGCGCGCGGGCTGCCCTGGCCAAGGTTCCAGCTGGCGTCGTGGCCTGGCCGGTCGCGGCGACCTTGCCGCTGGTCGTCGTCCCCCCTGCCGTACTTGTCGTCGCCCGCATCATGGTCGGTTAATCGCGTGCTATTGCTGCCGTACGGCGTTCGCGCATGAAGCGGACCATCTGGGTTCTCATCGTGCTGGCGATCCTCGGAGGCCTCGGGTTTCTAGGGGACCGCTACGCCGCCCACGTCGCGGCTGGACAGATCGCAACAGCCGTCGAGAAGGACGCCAAACTCGCGCAGAAGCCGCACGTGGTCATCCAGGGCTTCCCGTTCCTGACGCAGGTCGCGAACGGAAAGTACAAGCACATCGACGTGACGGCGGACGACATCTTCCAGCGCGGAGAGCCGGTCGGATCGGTGCTGAAGCTCGACTTCGCCGGCGTGCGGATCCCGCTGTCGAAGGCAATGCACGGGAACGTCGGCACCGTTCCCGTGCACGAAGTGACGGGCACGGCGGCGATTCCCTTTTCAGACCTACTGGCGGTCGCGGACATTCCGGGTCTAACGATCATCTCGGCGACTCCGGGCGGCAACCAGCTCAAGGTGAGCGAGGTCGTAGCGGCCGGGCCGACAAGCGTGACTGTCCTGGTCACGGCGGGCGTGACGGTTCGGGGCGGTGCGCTGGTGCTCAGCGCGCTCAACGTTTCGCAGGCCAACGGGAAGCCGGTGCCCGCCGCGGTTCGGCAGCAGGTGCTCGCTCAGGCCGTGTTCTCGGTCAAGATGCCCGGCCTGCCAACCGGCGTCCAGATGACCGCAGTAAGCGTGACGGCGACTGGCCTGCTGGTCACGCTGCACGCCAACTCGTTGGTACTCACCCACTGAAAAGCGCATTTCGCGCTCACCGATCGGGTCCGGCGGGTCGGTTGGTTGGCTTCTCGGGCGAACGGCGGCACCGAACAGCCAGCCGCGCCTCGTTTCGGGCCGGGGGAGCAACCGCGTGGGGTAAGTTTCGGGCGTGAAAGTGGTGGTGCCGCGCGAGACGGCAGCGTATGAGCGCCGCGTCGCGTGTGTTCCTGACACTGTCACCAGGATGCTGGCTGGCGGCCTGACCGTAGCCATCGAGCGCGGCGCAGGCGTCTCAGCCGGTTACAGCGACGAGTCTTACGTCTCCGCGGGTGCCGAACTCGTCGACCGCGACGCGCTGAAGCTGGCCGACGTGGTTCTTGCGGTGCAACCGCTCCCGCTCACCGATGCCAGGTTGCTCCACGAGGGCGCGCTGGTGTTGAGCTTTCTGCAGCCAGCGGCCGAACCCGAGCTGCTAAGTACTTTCGCTACGCACAAGGTCAACGCGATGTCGCTGGAGCGGCTGCCGCGAATCTCTCGAGCGCAGAGCATGGATGCGCTCTCGTCGCAGTCGCTGGTGATCGGCTACCGGGCAGCCTTAATCGCTGCCGAGCGGTTGCCGCGTTTCTTCCCGCTGCTGATGACGGCCGCCGGAACGGTGCCGCCGGCGAAAGTCCTCGTGCTCGGCGCCGGTGTTGCGGGTCTGCAGGCGATTGCCACCGCGCGCCGCCTCGGTGCGGTCGTCTCGGCATATGACGTGCGGACGGCGGCAGCTGAGGAAGTCAAAAGCCTTGGCGCGACGTTCGTGGCGCTGGAGCTTGAAGCGCTCGAAGGCGCCGGCGGTTACGCGCGGGAGATGACGGAGGATCGGGCGGCTCGCCAGCGCGAACTCCTCACCCCTTTTCTCGCCGCTTCCGATGCGGTGATCACCACTGCTGCTGTTCCGGGCCGACAGGCGCCGATGCTCGTCGACACCGCGATGGTCGAAGCCATGCGGCCGGGCACGGTCATCATCGACATCGCCGCGGAGTCCGGCGGCAACGTCGAACTGTCGCGACCCGGTGAGGAAATCATGCACAACGGGGTGTTGGTGTGGGGCGGTCGCAACATGGCCAGCGGAATGGCGTTCGACGCGAGCCGGCTGTACGCGCGCAACTTGGCGAACCTGCTGCTACTGATGACCAAAGAGGGCACAGTCACGCCCGACCTTGACGACGAGATCGTCGCCGGCGCGATGGTTGTGCACGACGGGGCCGTGCGCTGATGAAAAAGGTGCGCGGGTGAACAACGTCGGGTTGCTGACCATCTTCATGCTGTCGATTTTCGTTGGCTTTGAAGTCATTTCGAAGGTCTCGGCAGTACTGCACACCCCGCTGATGTCGGGCGCGAACGCGATCCACGGAATCATCCTGGTCGGCGCGATTCTCATTACCGGGACGTCGTCGGGCGGCGTTCAGTTGACGCTCGGCCTCGTCGCGGTGGTTCTCGCCACGGCGAACATGGTCGGTGGATTCGTCGTGACCGACCGGATGCTGGAGATGTTCAAGGGCCGCGGCAAGGCCGCGAAAGCAGCGAGCAAAGCGTCAGCAGCAACCGCTGCCACACCGGCCGCGAACGCCGCGACACCGGCGGCTAACGCCGCGACGGATCGGCCGGCTTCGTGAGCACCGCCACCCAGGTCGCCTACCTCTTCACGGCCCTGTGCTTCATCCTCGCGCTGAAGGGACTCTCCTCCCCCAAGCACGCGCGTAACGGCAACCTGGTCGGCGCATTGGGCGCGACCGTCGCCGTGGTGGTCACGGTCTCCCAGCGACACCTCGGCCACCGCGTGCCGATCATCATCGCGATCGTCGCCGGCGCGATCATCGCGGTGCCAGCCGCCCGCATGGTGAAGATGACCGCGATCCCGCAGATGGTCGCGATGTTCAACGGCGTCGGCGGTGGCGCCGCGATGCTGGTGGCGCTTGACGAGTTCTTGCGGCTGCACCGAGTCGACTCGACCGCCGCCGCGATTGCCGTCGCGTTCACCGCGATCGTCGGCAGCGTCAGCTTCACCGGATCCCTGATCACGTTCGCCAAACTGCAAGAACTCATGACGGGCCGGCCGATCCTGGTGCCGGGCGCGCGCGTCATCACTCCCTTGGTCGGCCTGGGCGCAGTCGGTTGCGGAATAGCAGCCGTCGCCACTGCGAGCGGCAAGACCGGCAGCGTGACGTTCCTCGTCATCTGCACTGTTCTCGCCCTTGGCCTTGGCGTGCTGTTCGTGCTCCCCGTCGGCGGTGCCGACGTGCCCGTTGTCATCTCCTTACTGAACGCATTCACCGGCTTGACCGTCGCCGCATCTGGTTACGTCCTCGACAACACGCTGCTGATCGTTGCCGGCACGCTGGTCGGAGCGTCCGGAACGATGCTGACCCTGCTGATGGCGCGCGCGATGGGCCGCTCGATCACCGGCGTGCTGTTCGGAGCGTTCTCCGGATCGTCGACCGCCGGCTCGACCGATGAAGTCGTGTCCAGTGACCGAGCGGTGAAATCCGCTGGCGCGGACGACATCGCGATTCTGCTTGCATACGCGAGAAAAGTCGCGATTGTTCCGGGCTACGGTCTCGCGGTCGCACAAGCCCAACACGCCATCAGAGAGCTCGTCGATCTACTAGAATCGCGTGGTGTAGAGGTCTTCTACGCAATCCACCCGGTAGCCGGGCGCATGCCGGGACACATGAACGTCTTGCTCGCCGAGGCGAACGTTCCTTACGAGCAATTGAAGGAAATGGACGACGCCAACCCTGAGTTCAGTTCCACCGACGTCGCCGTTGTCGTCGGTGCAAACGACGTGGTGAACCCGGCCGCTCGCGACTCCGCGGGCAGCCCGATCTACGGCATGCCGATCCTCAACGTCGACGAAGCCACCAACGTCGTGTTCATGAAGCGCTCCATGCGCCCGGGCTTTGCCGGCATTGACAACGCGTTGCTCTACCACCCGAAGACCACGTTGTTCTTCGGTGACGCGAAGGACTCGCTTTCGAAGCTGGTCGCGGCCGTCAAGGCAATCTGACCGCCATGTCTGGTGCAGTTCGAGATCGTGTCGTCGTAGGGACGCTGGCGTTAGTGCTCCTCGGTGGACTGATCGTCGCGGCCGTCCTCGATCGAGGGCAGACGACCACGACGGGCTCGTCGGTGCCTGAATCGTCAGCGAGTCCCTCGGCGCCGACCTCATCGGAGCCCGGCACATCGTCGTCCCTTTCAAGTGCGCCGGCGCTCGTCGTGCCGGGCTCATCGAGAGCGCCCGCATCGACGTCCGCGTCGTCTGCAACCGCGCCCCCGTCGTCCGCATCGCCTTCAATAGCCAAGCCGACGACGCAGCCGAAACCGAAGCCCAAGCCGACACCGAAACCCACCGCGAAGCCGACTGTTACGGCGAAGCCAACGCCCACACCGACCGTGTCGCCGACGGTGCCTGAGCCGCCCGGCAAGCCAGGGCCGACGAACACTGGCGTGCCCGCCGGCACGAAGCTCACGGTCATCCGCGGCTCGATCGATGTGAAGGTCGACGGAACGGTGATCGACAGCAAGGACATCAAGGGCCAGCTGATCATTGAGGCCAACAACGTCACCGTCAAGCGAAGTCTGATCGAGGGCGCGAAAGGCCAGGACTCCAGCGTTGACATCAAGTCCGGCAAGAACATCTTGATCGAGGACTCCGAGGTGACAGATACCTATCCGTCACTGGGAAATGACGACATGCGCGTGGCGGGCGCGACCGTGCTGCGGCTGAATATTCACGGCGGTGTCGACGGCATCAAGCTGTTCAGCAACTCAACAGTGAGTGCGAGTTGGATTCACGGGCTGACCTATTTCGCCCACGACCCCGGACAGTCCGACGGCCACACGCACAACGACGCGATTCAGATACTCGGTGGTTCCAATATGGACGTCACCGGCAACTGGCTCGACTCCGCGACCAAGGACAACTCGGCGATTCAAGTCACCCAGTCGATCGGCTCCATCAGCTCGCTTTACATCAACGGCAACTGGGCGGACGGCGGCGGCTGCTCGTTCAATTTCTCTGGCCACAATGGCGCCGGAAAGCAGTTGCCGCTCAATGGCATCAGCGTCGACAACAACCGTTTCGGTCACACGTCGTCGCGCTACAACGGACGGTGCGCCATCGTCGATGACCTCACCACGAACCTGGTCAGCGCAACCGGCAACGTGTGGGACACCACCGGGAATCCTGTCATCATCTACTCGGCGAACTAGCGAACTCAGCCCGCGCCGACCGTCCCGTAGAGGCGGTCACCCGCATCGCCGAGGCCCGGGACGATGTAGCCGCGCTCGTTGAGTCGCTCATCGATCGCCGCGGTCACGACTGAAACAGGCACCGTCGCCGTCCCGAATTGTTCTTCCAAGTAGGCCAGACCTTCGGGTGCCGCCAACAGGCAGATCGCGGTCACCTGATCGGCCCCGCGTTCGAGCAGTAACTGGATCACCGCGCCGAGGGTGCCGCCGGTCGCGAGCATCGGGTCGAGCGCGAACACCTGGCGGCCGATCAGTGAGTCGGGCAGCCGTGACGCGTAAGTAGTCGCGACGAGCGTGTCCTCGTCGCGCACCAACCCGAGAAACCCCACCTCGGCGGTGGGGAGCAGCCGGCACATCCCGTCGAGCATGCCGAGGCCAGCACGCAACACCGGGACGACGAGGGGCCGGGGTCGCGACAGTCTGGTGCCGCGGGCGTGGGCGACCGGGGTGACGATGTCGACCTCGTTCGTTCGCACGTCGCGGGTCGCTTCGTAGGCGAGCAAGGTCACCAACTCATCGACCAGCCGGCGAAACGTGGGGGAGTCGGTGCGCTGGTCGCGCAGCGCGGTGAGTTTGTGGGCGATCAGGGGATGGTCCGCCACCAGAATTTCGCATGCGCCGAACCGTACATCTGGATTCTCGGTGCCCTCCCATTGGCTGGCCTGGGGAGCGCGTGCCACGATGCAAGCATGTCGAGCGATCGCAGGCCAGGGGCACGGGAGGTCAGCTCGGGGTCGGAGGACGACGCCGGCCGCGACTTCGCCGTCGTGTGTTACCGCGAGGAGGGGCGCTGGGAGCTGGGACTGCTCCCCGAACGCGCGTCGTCCAGCCTTGAGTCCTTGATCTCGGTCTTGCGCCAGCAGCCCGGTGAGGTGACCGTCGGTCTTGTCGACGTCGCCGACGACTTCTTCATCGCGGTGCGACTGAGCGGCGAGGACGTCCGGCTGCTGCTGTCCGACGTGACGGCCGCGGACGAGTGGGCCTTGGCGCGCGAGGCGCTGGAGTGGCTCGGCGTCCCTGAGCCAGCGGACGAGGACTTCGACGATGTCGTCCCCGCCGGCGATCTTGCCCTGTTCTCCGACCTCGGGTTGCCTGAGATCGAGCTCGGTTTAATGCTCTCCGACATTGACGCTTATGCCGATGAGATGCTGTTCTCAATAGCTCGCAGGCTCGGGTTCGGCGATGATCTCGAACGCCTCGTCGACGCGGGCGTTCACTAACCTCCACCGGCGCCACTTTCGGGAGAGTGCGTGTCCCACTTCGCAGCCCTAGCAGCACGAACCGATGACGGCTGGCACAGCAAAGAGGTCGAACTCGATGGCCTCGCGGACATCGATGAGGTCGCCGACGTCATGCGTGACGCATCCGTCGACGACGGCCCGGTCTTGCTTTTTGTCGAAGAGGACGACGAGTGGTTCGCCATCGTTCGCGTCGACGGTGTCGGAGAGCCGCGGACGTTCATCTCCGACGCGCGCGTCGTGCCCGGAAGCGAGCTCGCAGCCTTGGTGTACGAGGAAGAGCCTCCCGAGGACGCTTTCGAAGAACCCGAGTCGTCACTCGACGACGATGACGACGTCGATCTCGATGAGGAAGAAGAAGAGCCCGCAGCTCGACCTGACGCCGAACCGCGCGGCGCGACCGACGTGCTTTCCGACCTCGGCATCCCGGCGGCGCAACTGCTGGCGATGTGCGCCGAAGAAGGCATGTTGCCAGCCGACGTGATCACCGCGGTTTGCGAACGCCTCGGCTGTGCCGAGGAGATCGAGGTCTACCGCTGACGACCGCCTCGGACGAGTCGCTGATGCTCCTCGCCTTGGAGCAGGCCGTGCTCACCGCGGACACCGCCGACGTCCCGATTGGCGCCGTTGTCGTTGATCCGGACGGCGAAGTGGTGGGCGTCGGGGGCAATGCGCGCGAGTTGACCGGCGACCCGACGGCACACGCCGAAATCCTCGCGTTGCGGGCGGCGGCGATGACGGTCGGGAGTTGGCGGCTGTCGGGCTGCACGCTGGTGGTCACCCTCGAGCCCTGCACGATGTGCGCCGGCGCATTGGTGCTGGCGCGGATTTCCCGAGTCGTGTTCGGGGCCTTTGACCCGAAGGCCGGCGCCGTGGGTTCGCTGTGGGACGTCGTCCGTGACCGCCGGCTGAACCACCGCCCCGAAGTGGTCGGCGGAGTGCTCGCGGACGAGTGCGGTGAGCTGATCCGAGCGTTCTTCGGCGGCCACCGAGGGGTCAGCTAGGCTCTCCCGCGGTGGAGTCGCGTAGTGGCCGAGCGCGCACGCCTCGAAAGCGTGTGAGGGTGAAAGCTCTCCGTGGGTTCAAATCCCACCTCCACCGCCAAAATTTCTCGGCCGCCAGCCCGCCCCCCGTTGCCCCCGGCGCCCCCCGCCTCGCCTCCGGGCCGAGCCCGGGCACGGGAAGTTGATCACGTTAAGCAGCCTTATAGGGCCTGAGGCAGGTGTACAGGCCTGCTTCGGGTACATCTCAGCTGCCTCAGGGTCGTCATCCGCGACCTCGACTGACTGGAGGACACGATGCACGTTGGCATCGACAGCTTCGTTTCGACGGTGACCGATCCGTCGTCCGGACGCCAGATCGGTCCCGAGGAGCGAATCGAACATCTGCTGGAGGAGATCGCGCTCGCAGACTCGACCGGCGTCTACTCGTTCGGTATCGGTGAGCACCACCGTGAGGAGTACTACGACTCCGCGCCACCGGTGATCCTCGGGGCCGCCGCCGCGCGCACGACCCGCATCCGTCTCGGTAGTGCGGTCACAGTGCTAAGTGCCGCTGATCCGGTGCGGGTGTTCCAGCAGTTCGCGACCCTCGATCTCATTTCGAAGGGCCGTGTCGACCTCATTGTCGGACGCGGCTCGTTCATCGAGGCGTTCCCGTTGTTCGGGCTAGACCTCGACGACTACGACACGTCTGTTTTCCGAGAAGCTCGATTTGCTGTTGAAGATCCGCGACGACGTGCACGTCACGTGGTCGGGTCAACATCGCCCGGCACTCACGGGTCAAGGCGTCTACCCACGCCCAGTGCAGAACCCGCTGCCGATCTGGGTCGGCGTCGGCGGTACACCCGAATCGTTCGTGCGCGCCGGTCTGCTCGGGCTGCCGCTCATGGTGGCCATCATCGGCGGTGAACCGCGCAGATTTGGTCCGCTCGTTGATCTGTACAGACGCGCTGGCGCAGAGGCCGGTCACGCCCCCGAGCAACTTCAGGTAGGGCTGCACGTGTTCGGCTTCGTCGCCGACAGTGTCCAGTCGGCCGCCGACACCATCTATCCGGGCTGGCACAAGATGTTCACCTCGGCCTCGAAGGAGCGCGGGTTCGCCCCGCCGACGCGGGCGCAGTTCGACGCAACGAGCGGGCCTGACGGGGCGTTCTTCATGGGCGATCCCGACACCGTCGTGACCAAGCTGCGTCGAGTGTCGGAGCAACTCGGTGGGGTCGATCGTGTCTCGCTCCAGATGACTAATCCGCTGCTCGCCCACAAGGACTTGCTGCGTGGCATCGAGCTGCTCGGCACCGAAGTGGTCCCGAGAGTCGCCGACCTCTGAGATCAGGGCCGGCGGGTCCGAGAGGATCAGGGCTGGCGGTTCGCGAGCTGCAGCGCGGCCTCGACTGGGCCATCTGCAAGAACGGTCGCTCCGGTCGCTCGCGCGACTCGCGGCGTAGCTCCCGAGCCGGCAATGATGACTTCACGTTCCGCGGCCAATGCGCGTAGCGGCGATGTGATCGAGATGAACCATTCTTCGACGATCGCAGAGAGCACGATCAGGTCGGGCTCGACCGCGGTGACGGTTCCGGTGAGGGCGCCGATCGGGGTGTCTGGTCCGAGGAAGGTCACGCGCCACCCGTTGCGTGACAGCACGATGCCGAAGCAGATGAGCCCGATGTCATGGCGTTCCCCGGACGGGCACGCGAGCAGCGCCCTTGGGCCTAGGCCGCTGTCCCAATCCCTTGCCAGTGCGAGTAGTCGTTCGCGGATCAGCTGGCTCGCGAAGTGTTCCTCGGCAACAGTCATGTCGCCGCGCGCCCACGCGTCGCCGATGTCGCTAAGACACCGCAACACGACGTCGCGAAGTACCGCGTTGAGAGTGAACTCTGCGAGCGCGGCGTCGAGCAACTCCTGCGCGCGGGTGCCGTCGTAGCGCTTTAGCGCCTCGCTCAGTTGGGTCCGCAGCGACTCCAGGCGCCCGAAGTTGTCCGGCTCTGCGGTGAGTGCAGGCGCTGCCTGGCTGTCGGGCTTGCCCGCTCGCGCGAGTGCCAGCTTTGCTGCTTGGGACGGCGGGTAGCCGCGCTCGATCTCGGCCAGCATGGACCACACAACTGATTCGTCGCCGCTTGAGTAGAGGCGAAATCCGCCGCTTGTCCGGCTGGGGTGAAGTAGTCCGTAGCGACGCTCCCAGGCCCGCAGCGTGTCGACCCGCACGCCGACGCGACGCGCCAGATCCCCAATCCGGACGAGCTCAAGATCCGGATTCTCCGCTGCAGCGATGGCAGAACACCTCCCGACGGACACCTATCTTGACGCTGTGTCTAGAGTATGTCTAGAGTTTGTCCAAGGTAGTGCGCGACTCGCCGCGCGGTCAAGGAAGCGGGCAGTGTGCCGATCGAGGTGCGGATCGAGACCCGAGACGCCGTCATTCTCGAAGATCTCTATGACATCTATGGCGCCACTTGCTACCGCCTCGCGTACCGAATGGTCGCTGACGAGTCACTGGCGTGCACGATCGTTCGGGACGTCTTCGTGGCTGTGTGGTCCGGCGAATGCGTCTTCGATCCGACCCGAGGTTCGGTCGAGTCGTGGCTACTGCGGGCTACCCACCGCCGAGCCGTCTCTGTACTTCGAAACAGCCCGGCGCGGTCGAACGGCGTCGTCGACATCGGGCAACTCGGCTCGCCGCCGACGCTCCACACCGTGCTGCGCTACGTACTCGAGTTGGCGTATTTCGGCGGTCACACCGAGGCCGAGATCGCGACCCTCACCGGTACCACGGTGAGCATGGTCAAAACCATGACGTTGGAAGCGCTGCGCGGAATGTCGGCCAGACCACCGGCCCCAGCGTGCTCTTGAAGTCGCACGTCAGCGTCCGCACTCGACCATCGACGCGGGACCAAGCAGATCTGTGTTCACCTTGCTGACGCTAGATTCGCGCGCACGACGGGGAATCGGGGCAAACCCTCGATCAGGGCGGCGCATCTAGCGCCGCACGTAGGGCGCACCTACGGTGGCGAACATGGCCGGATATCTGGTGGAGCGTTATTGGCCGGGAGTGACGGCCGTCGACGTCGATGCTGTCGCGCGCCGACTCACGGACCTAGGCGATGACAGTGCGACCTTTGTCGCGAGCACTTTGATCCCCGCCGACGAGGTCGTCTTTTTTGAGTTCAGGGCGGACGACGAGGCTGCGGTCCGCGAGCTCGCGCGCCGCGCGGACTTGCGCTGCGACCGGCTGGTGTCAGCCGACCGTCAACCGCACGCCTATTAAGGCCGCGCGAATCACGAGGCGTTCGAGCCCATCCGGGCTCCCAGTTCCGCACGCGAGCGGATACCGAGCTTTCGGTAGACCCGCGCCAAGTTTGCTTCCACGGTTTTGACCGCCAAGAACGTGCGGTCGGCGACCTCTTTGTTGCTGAGCCCCGACGCAGCGAGTTGCGCGACGAGCCGCTCGGTTTCGGTCAGTTCAGAGGGCGCCGAAGGGCGAACGTTGACGCGCGCCAACTCTGCTGCCGCCTGCGCCTCCCACGCAGCCGCGCCGAAAGAAGCGAACTCGCTCTCCGCTTCCATAAGCAACGCGCGCGCATCGGACTTTGCCTTCGCACGGCGGCTGATCCGCCCCGCGATCAGCAGCGTTCGCGCGCGGTCGAATCGCAATGGCGAGGTGTCGTACCACGCAAGTGCGGACGCTGAAAGCTCGAGCGCTGCAGTCGTCCGTCCCGCGTGCGCTTCGACCATTGCTCGCCCGGTCAACACAACGGCCGCGGCGGATTTGCGGCCGGATCGCGTCGCCTGTTCGGAGAGCTCGTCACAAAACGCGGCAGCATCCGCCGTCCGACCTGCTTCTACTAGGGCGCAGACGTGGTCGAGGTGCGAGCGGCTGTAGCCGGGCTCGCCGAAGTGCATATCCACTAACGCCGCATGCCACGCGTCGGTGTGTTCGACCGCGCCGATCGCGTCGTTTCGAGACAACGCAATGAAGCCGAGGACGGCGTGCACTCGATGCACGATCCACGGGTTGGTGCTCTCGGCGTCGAGTACGCCGAGCAAGATGCGCGAGGCCTCGTCGAGTTGGCCCTGATAGGCCATCGCAAGCCCGAGGTTGTATCGCGACTGAGTTTCTTGGCTCTGCAGTTCACCTTGAACGGCGACCGCGAAGTGCTCGTCTGCGTAGGCCCGGCCGTGCGCGAGCTGTCCGCGCCACAGGTAGATGGGAACGAGATGCCCAAGCGCGTACGTGATCGACGAGAGATCGCCCGTTGCGCGTGCCTCCTCGAGCAATGCAAGGAGCCGACCTTCGGCGGCGTCGATGTCGTCGGCGTACTTCAACAGCGCCGCATAGCTCGCGTCGGCACGGTCGGACAGCCGTCGCGACGGATGCTCGCGCTCGATGTCGATGGCGCGCGCGAACAGTTCATGGTCGAGTCCGCGACCCGCCCGAAAGATCGCGCCCGCAAGCTGAGCGAGCGCACCCGACAGGATCATCGGATCCGGATTTTCCTGCGCCACAAGGAGATCGACGGCCTGCTGTGCCGAACTCTCGGAGACGTCGATGTCATCGGTCACCGCCGCGACCGTCAGCAACGCCTCGGCCAATACCAGCGGGTCATCTGCAGCCTCCGTGATGGCCACCTGCAGCTCGCGCTCGGCGTCCGCCCAGCTCGTGGCCTCGGTGGCGATCTCCGCAAGCCTGATCCGACGCCGGGCCCGCGCTGCTCCGGGCGCAGTCATCGCGATTGCGTCCGACTGCGACTGCCACGCGCCCGAACTATCACCCGAACGCAACTGCGCGTCGGCAAGCCGATCGAGCCGCGCGGGCCGCAACGCAGCGTCGGTCGTGTGCTCCAAAGACAACTGCGCAAGACCAACCGCAATATCGGGGACGCCGGCGGCGAGCGCCGCGGTAACGCCGACGTCGAGGTCGGCAGCGAGGGTGGCCTGCGGCTCGGTCGCTGCGAGTGCTGCGTGCCGCACGCGCTCGACGGGGTCGTCCGCTGCGGCGGCGAGTCGTGAGTGCAGCTGCCGACGCCGCGAGGTCGTGAGGCCGTTATAGGCGGCCGCACTCAGCAGCGGGTGGGCCGCTCTGACCACGCGGGGCGCACCAACCACGGCCGGCTCCTCGACGACAACCATGCCCGCTGCTACGGCCTTTTCGATCGCCTCGCCGTCGCGATCATCGGCGGTGAACCGCCAGGCGGCGGCAGTCGCCGCGACGACATCGGCGACCTCGGCCGGTAGGTCGCGCACGCGCGCATCGACCAAAGCGTTGAGCCCGGCCGGCACCGGCAGTGGTGTGCCTGCTTTCGGGCTGATCTCGAGTTGGTCGAGGGCGCGGGCGAGTTCCAACGCATAGAGCGGGTTGCCTCCCGACGTTTCGTACACGCGCAGCAACATCGGTCGAGCGAGCCGGATCCCGCGGCGGCTCTGCAGCAGATCGAACAGAGCGCCGAGCGTCAACGGGCCGATCGAGATCACCGAGCATCGGTCGCTGGGCAAACCCTGGAGCGCCGCCAGTCGCGCATCGTTGTCGCGAACGGTGGCGAGTAATCGCGCTGGATACGGACCTTCGATTCGCCGTAGCGCGAATGTGACTGCCGACGCGCTTGCCGCGTCGAGGTAGGGCAGGTCGTCCACAGCCAACAACACGGGTGCTGTTTTCGTTGCCGACTGCAGTGCCGACAGCAGCGCGGTGCCGACCATGCGTTCGTCGAGCGTGTCCGATGCTTGTATTGATCCGCTCTGCAGCGACACCACCTCCAGCGCGCGACGCTGCACGTCAGGCAGCGACTCGAGCGCCGTCAACGGCATCGTGCGCATGAGGTCGGTCATGCCGACCCACGGCAGCCGGGCCTCGGCCGAGGTAGCGCGCGAGATCAGTACGTGATCACCGGCTGCGCGCCGATCCGCGACGATCGACTCCCAGATCGCCGTCTTGCCGATTCCTGCATCGCCGGTCAGGAGGACCGCGGCGATGCGATCAGCCGATGGATGGAGTGCCGCCAGGATCGCGTCGCGTTCTGGGCCGCGCCCGATCAGGTCCGCGAGGTCAGCGCCCCGTACTTGCCCCGACGGCAGTTGCTCCGACCGCAGTTGTTCCGACCGCAGTTGTTCCGACCGCAGTTGTTCCGACCGCAGTTGTTCCGACTCGGACATCGGTCTCCCCGTGGCCCCGGTATCAAGGTGGCAGGTGAAGCGGGCGCGCGGCCAGCGTACGCCCGCCCCTCGACGTCCCGCCCTGATCGAGGGTTTGCCCCGATTCCGTGGCGAGGCTGCGCACCTAGCTTCGATGTGGCGGGGCGTCCCTCGCCAAAACGCAACCGTCGGAGCAGGGAGCAGCCATGCAGGTCCGAGTGCTATCAACAGCCGCCATTATCGCCGTCGTTGCGTTGGGATCCGCAGCGTGCAACCCGTCAACCAAGTCGAAGGCCGCCACGACGACCCCAGCTCCGACCGCAGGTGTCGCAACGTCCACTGTCATCGAGTCTCCCGAAGCCTCGACCACGCCCGCATCCCCGTCGACATCAGGGGTGAGCCAGTCGGCTGCGTCGAGTGCGCCGGTCGCAAGCACCAGCCCTGCAGCCAGTTCACCGGCCGCGACGACACCCGCGCCTGCTGCCGGCGGCGGAGGATCCCTTGACGTGTGCTCGCTCATGACATCCGCACAAGCATCGGCCATCAACGGCGTGACGTACGGAACTGCCACGCCGCAGCATTTCGAGGCCGGTCTCGACACGTGCGACTACAAGAACAACGGCTCTTCGGATCCCATCGACATTCAGGACCTGACAACGAAGGTGATCTCACTAGCCGGTTGTTACACACAGCTCGAAGAGTCCCAAGGTCCAGGGACCAAGGTGTCGGGCGTTGGTGACGATGCGTTCGGATTCGAGATTGGCATGGACGTCAAGCTCGGCAACAAGTGCATCGAGGTCTCCGGCCTGACCTCGGCCGAGTTCAAGGACAACTACGCGCCCGACGTCGCGATGGCGAAGATTATGATCGCCAACCTCCATTAAGGGTTTGGCTCCGAGCACGTCCCGCCCACCGATTCATGGACTGGACACTGGGATTGGCTCCGAGCACGTCCCGCCCACCGAATCATCGACTGGACACTCCGGAATGGGTCGGACGTATTCGCCTGGTGAGTCGGTCGGCGCAGGCGCGGGTGTGGGCTCGTCGTCGCACACATCGTTGATTCCGAGTAAGTACAGATCCACCGCCCCAACGGCCTTCAGTACCTGCTGGGGCAGTGTGCCTTTAAACGGAAGGAACGCGCCGACGACGCCAGCGGCGCCCTCCGCCAATCCAAGCCAGCCGCCAGTGCGATAGCCACCGACTACCGCGAGAAGGATTGCCGTAGTGAGATAAAGCGCCTTCGTCACCTCCCCCATACAGAACAGAGCACTCGCAGGGATCAAGCAGACCAGCGTGTAGAAGGCAAGGAGTGCGTTCAAGAGGTTGAGCATCTCCGCCACGTAACCGTCCCACGGCGTGCAGCTCGCGGAATTGATCAGCGCGCCGCCCGAGCCATCAAGCAGGACTGCGGTGGCAGCTCCGGTGAGGGAATCGACCACCCAGAAAGCCGCAGTCGTGCCGCCGGTGGGGACGAGCGCATGCAGCGTCGCCCCGTAGAACGTGGTGTTGAGCACGGCCTCCCATGCGGACTGTTGCGCTGTCGGCAGCGCATTGATGAACGTGTCCCAGGGGGCGCGCGTGTCGGCCGGCAAGAAGGTCAGCGGCCGACCGGCAAGGCTGCTGAATGCTGACACATCGAAGCTCGTCGCTTCCGCCGCGGCGGCCTTGCCGGAGAGCGCGAGAGCCGCTGCAAATGCTGCAACGGGATCGCTCCCGAGCGGCTCAATCGTGTTCAACCTCGGCGGTAGGTCCATGCGGATATCGACGCCACCGGCCGCGTTGGCTCGCTCCTGCAGAATCGCGACCCGCATCGTGGGTACAGCCGCCGGCCTTGTGTCCTCGACTGCGGGTAACAGCAGCGACGCCAGCACGGCAGGCACCCGCCGTACCCCGCTCTTGCTAGCAGCGTCGACGATGTCTTGCGCGGTGGCCGTCTTCGGCAACCTCACCACTGGCTGAACCGACTGCGCCGAAGCGATGAGATCGTCCACGATTGCCGCTGTCGTAGTACTTCCTGGCTCGAAAGCGATTGTGGTCAGCCCGCAGATCGCTGCGCGCGTTTCGGTAGCAGCGGCCGCGTCGTCCAGCGTCTGGATCGGATAACCGCTGCCGTCAAGATTGGCTCCGGCCAGATGACGGACGCCGGAGTCGTAGGCTCCGACGCTGATCCGTACGTAGAGACCCGCGAACGACCACGGCGTCGCGGCAGTTGCTGGCGCCGTGTACGTGGCCGTCCCTGTGGGCGTACTACGACCTGCGAGCTTGAGGGTGACGGTGTGCATTGGTGATCCGCCGATTGAGGCGATGTAGCGCAGGCGGTAGGTGTTCTGCGTTCGGGCCGCGACGAGTGGCTTGATCAATGCAGCAAGAGCCGATGATGTCGTCGATGCAAGGGGGGCGAGCTGCGTACCGCCTGACAGCGTGATGATCTCTGACACTGCAGCCGTGTCAGGCTTGCCGATAGTGAGGCAAATGATCGGGATGTGAGCTGCCGCAATCCGTCGTTGTGCGGTCGCGATATCGGCTGGCTGTTCACCGTTGCTTTGAAAGTCGCTCACCATCAGCACGGCGACTACGCCCTGATCGAGCCCGCCTCCGCTCAGAGCTCCCCAGACGACCGAGTATTCGCCGCCGGCATTGGAGAACGCGGCGACCAGCGTTGCCTGATCAGGGGCCGCCCACTTAGTCGGATCAGGGCTGGGCGCGGTGTTCAGACCCAAGACTTGGACGTCGAAGGGTGTCTGTCCGGCGGCGGAAACGAGCGTCGTTGCAAGTGACTGCTCGAACGACGCTTTGGCCGCTGCCGATGGCCATGTCTCCGCAACGCTTCCCGTCGTGTCATAGATGACGAGGATCCGCGGCTTGTTGTCGCTCACCGTGTTTGACATCAACGCGACCGCCGGCGCCGGCGTCCCGTTGTCGGTGATGGTGAACGCGGCCGCGTCTAGGCCGTCGACGGAATTGCCGGCGCTATCGGTCACGGCGACGTCGAGTTCGACTTCGGGAAACGTCGACGCTTTGGCCGTCACGTTCATGGTCGTCACGGACGCGATCGCGCTCTTCAGCTGGCTGGCCGAGAGTGTGGTCATAGGCCCGTAAGCACCGATCGGCACCGCTGCGTCGCTGCTGCTTCCGTTGGGCGGTGATAAGACATCGCCCTGCAGCGTGATCGGCGGCCCGTTGAAAACCTGAGACGCCGTGGTCGACGTGGAGCTTGCCGTCGTCCCGAACGATGTGGTGGACGCCGGGGGGCTCGACGCCGCGATCGGAGGCGCGGCGTAGGCAGCCAACTCGCCTTGTACCCGCAGCATTGGGATCCGTACCGACTGGTCTGCAGGGTCGCCAGTCAGGAAGCCGATCGCGCCACTCGGCGGAACGAAGTTCAGCAGCACCTGCCGGCCGAACACCTCATCGGCCAGCCACGACCCGGTCACGAGTTCGACGACTTCACCATGCGGCGTGGTGGATCCGGGCGCTGGGTTCGTCAACGCCGAAATCGTGACGGTGACCCCGGGAGTCGGGGTCTCAGCATTGACATTCGCCAGACCGGACGGCGCGGTGGCTGTGGGCGTCAGGTCTCCGAGCGCGAAGATGTATTGCATTGCCGAGCTTGCCGACGCTGCGCTCGGTGACGGCCCGTTGGGCGTCGCGACGACTGCCACTACAGGCACAAGCGGTGGGAGCAGATCATTGCGAATCGTTGAGCTTTGCTGGGACGTCGGAATTGCGGCAGCGACCGACTTCGCGGCGGCTTGTGCCGGGCTTTCAACTGAGGAAGCCGACGATGCCGCGGGGTAGGTCGGCACCTCCGTTCCGGCCGGGAGCAATGCGAGCGCTTTCGCATAGAGCTGCTCGTCGGGCTCGAAGTCGGTCGCCCGAACTTGATACAGCGTGGGCAGGTCGATCGCCGATGGCAGATTGGCCTGCATCACCGTTGCGGTGAAGCCGGCCGCCGTGAGTAACTCGACCAAGAGGTCAGCCCGATCGCGCAGAGAGCCGGCTCCACCGCGCAGAGTCGCTCGGGTTCCCCATCGCCTCGACCAGACCGAATCGTCGCCCTTGTTCCACGACGGGACGACGGAAATCCGGTCGCGAACGAAGGCGCTAATCGTGGCGATGTCCTTGGTCGCGACAGCTCTCGCCGCGGCGTGCTGCAAGAAGTCAGGACTCGCCTGAACCGCCTGCCGCAGCACGGCCAAGAAGTCTCCAGTCGCGGTGCTGCGGGCGGCGGCCGCTGCGGACTCGCTGGCCGAAGCGCTGGCCGACCCCGTCGCGCTTCCGGTCGCTGCCGCCGAGTGATGCTTGCCGGTGCATGCCTCAAGGACTGCAACCAGCGCGAGTGCGTTGACCGCCGCCAGGAACGATCGGCGGGTGATGCCCGGCGGCGGCGCGTCGTACGGGTCGTCGAGTGCGAGGTCGGACGTCGATGGATTCGATCCCATGGAGCCCAGCACAACGGACCGACGTAACGTTCAGGTAATGCCCGCGGTGAGGAGTCGACATGAAGCAGCGCGTACTGGGTGGCACCGGGATAACGGTCAGCGATATGGCGCTGGGCGCGATGATGTTCGGCGCCATGGGCAACACCAACCATGACGAGTCGATCGCCATGATCCATACCGCGCTCGACGCGGGCATCAACCTCGTCGACACCGCCGACGTCTACTCGGGCGGCGAGTCTGAGGAGATCGTCGGCAAAGCCCTCAAAGGCAGGCGGGACGACGTGGTGCTGGCCACCAAGTTCGGCTTGCCAACAGCGAAGGACCCGAACTACCAGGGCGGGTCGCCTAGGTGGATCAAGCGGGCTGTCGAGAACAGCTTGCGCCGACTCGACGTCGACCACATCGATCTCTACCAGCTGCACCGGTTCGACCCCCTGACCGACATCGACGAGACCCTAGGGGCGCTGTCTGATCTGGTGCGGTCGGGGAAGGTCCGCGCGATCGGTTCGTCGACGTTTCCGGTCGAGCGGATCGTCGAGGCGCAATGGGTCGCGGAGAAGCGGGGGCATCAACGATTCCGCACTGAGCAGCCCCGCTACTCGATCTTTTCGCGAACCATCGAGGCGGGCGTACTACCGGCCGCGCAGCGCTATGGCATGGGCATCTTGACCTACGGGCCGCTGAGCAGCGGCTGGCTCTCTGGTCGCGCCGATCCGACGCAAGGCAATCGCACGGCCCGCTCACCTCAGGCGTTCGACCTGTCAGTGCCAGCCAACAGAGTCAAGCTCGAAGCAGTCGACGCGCTCACCAAGCTCGCCGCTGATGCGGGGATGCCGCTGACCCATCTGGCCACCGCGTTCGTCCGCTCGCACCCGGCCGTCACGGCCGTGCTGATCGGCCCGCGCACGCCGTCGCAGCTCAGTGACCTACTCGCAAGTGCGGACGTCGAGCTGACCGACGACATCCTCGACCGGATCGACGAAATCGTCGCGCCGGGCACCGAGATCAACCCGGACGACAACATGTTCGTGCTCAATCCGGGACTCACCGACAAACGCCTCCGCCGCCGGTAACTCACCTGCTCGCCGGCTCACCTTCCCGCTCACCTTCCCGCCCGCTCACCTTCCCGCCCGCTCACCTTCCCGCCCGCTCACCTCCCCGCCCGCTCACCTTCCCGCGATGATCATGGGGAAACGGGGCAGTTCTGCGCGCTCAGAGCCCCCATTTCCCCATGATCATCGGTGAGGACGCGGGCGCGGCGGCTGCTAGACGAGCAGGACTCGTTGGCCGATCTCAGCGGCTTCGATGCGGTTGGATGCGTCGAGTTTGCGCAGCAGGTTCGACACGTGCACGCTCGCCGTTTTCTTGCTGATGAAGAGTTCTTCGGCGATCTGGCGATCAGTTCGACCCTTGGCCAACTGAGCGAGCACCTCGACTTCGCGCGGGGTAAGCCCGAGATCGTCGGCCACCGACCGCGTAGTAGCGGCAGCGATCGGTTCGGCGTCCGTGAGTGTGATGCGGGCTCGCTCGGCTAGGCGCTCCAGCTTGGCGCGCAGCAGCGGCGTACCCATCTGCACCGTGCTCCGCCACGCCGTTTGCGCGCTTTCGGTCGCGCGCTTTCGATCCAGTCGCGCGCCGAGCAAGATCTCGGCTTCACGCCAGCGGCAATAGGCGGCAGGGAACGCCTCGTGGCCCGCGTCCCAAAGCCTCGCAGCATCTCGCCACAGATCCGGATCGGGTCCAGCCACGCGACTTGCCTCGGCGCGGCAAAGCGCGACGAACGCGGCAATGATCGGCGTCTGCGCGAATCCGCGCGCCGCCCGCGCAGCCATCAGCTCGTCGACTTCGCCGAGCATGCCACTCGCCAACCGCTGCACCTTGTCGAGATCGATTCGCCGTTGCCTGGCACGGGCCGCATCGAGGTCGTCGGCAACCGCCCGCAACCCGAGGCTGTGCATTTCGACGACAACGACGTCGTCGTCGATTCCGACCGCCGTGGTGAGAGCGCGATCGACCTCTTCCATTGCTGCCTGCGGTTCGCCGCGCTCGAGGTGGATCTCGGCGCGCAACATATGCAGCCATCCCTGCACGTTCGCCGTGTCGAGCCCACCCGACAACTCATCGGCGGTGACCAGCAGCGCCGTTGCGTCGTCGAGCAGCCCGCGACGGATCGCGATCATCGCGCGTACCGCAAACGGTCCGAACACGCAGTTTCCGCTGCCGCGGGTGATTCGTTGCAGGAGATCGTCTGCCTCGTCCAGGCGGCCGAGGCGGGCAAGTGCTTCTGCGCTGTTCTGTCCGGCCGCCCCAAGTCGGATCCCGATGAACTTGTCGTCCGGACCGTCACCCTCGAAAACCAGACGAGCGGCTTCCTCGTGCCGCCCAGCGACGCCGAGCACGTGAGCCACGTTGTTGTAGGCGCGGTAGAGCTGGTCGGGATTGCCCAGCTCCTCAGCGATCATGAGCGACTCACGCACAAGTGCGAGCCCTTGATCGATGTCGCCCCGGTCGGCGAGGAGGCAGCCAAGCGTGTTGATCGCGTGACCTTCTTCCATGCGGGCTCCGGCGGCGCGGGCGATAGCGATGGCCTCCCGTGCCTTCGCGTCCGCTCGGTCGTTGTGCGACATGAGCATCAGACTTCGAGCTTGCTCTGCAAGGACCCCCGCCAACTCGACCGTCGGGCGGTCTGCGGGCAATAGTGCAGCCGCTTGCTCCAGAGCGTCGATCGCGAGTTGCGACTCGCCATAGGCCCACGCGTTGCGCCCGAGCATGGTGTAACAGATGGCTCCCCGCCCCGGATCGCTATCGACGTCGAGGGCATCGAGTGCGTGTCGCGCCAGGTCGACGCCGCGCTCCGTCTCACCGCACATGTAGGCCGCGTCAGCCGTCTTCATGTCGAGATCGATGCGGTCGATTCCGTGCCAGGCATCGGATTCGAGGGGGACGCGTTCGCCCGCCGCCAGCGCCCGCTCGTAATACGCGTATGCCTCGGGCATGGCAATCACCGCGGCTGCGGCATCGGCAGCGGTGACCGACGCTCGCAGCGCCTCGGGCCAATCCGCGGCCGCCCACCAATGCTCGGCCAACTCCATCGCTGCATATCCGGGGCCGGCAGCGCCGAGCTCAGGATGTTCGGTCAACGCGTGCGCGACTGCGCGATGCAACCGCGCTCGTTCACCAGGTAGCAGTGCGTCGTAGGCCGCCTCTCGCAAGAGCGCGTGGCGGAACCGGAAGGAATTCTCGTCTTCGTCTGTCACCAGGACCTTGTGCTCGACTGCTTCGGCAACCGCAGCGTCGAGCTCGTCCGCATCGAACTGCGAGGCCGCCGACAGCAATCGGTAATGGACGGCTACGCCTGCTGTAGCCGCGACTCCGACCACGTGCGACGCGTGCGCAGAGAGGCGTTCGATCCGCATCATGACGACGTTGCGCAGGACAGTCGGGAGGGTCTTGGCGTGCCGTGCTGCGGCCAGTTCTTCGACGAAGAAGGGGTTGCCACCCGAACGTGTCAGAACGGCGTCGACGAGGGTCCAGTCGGGAGAACCTCCGACGATGTCGGTGAGGAGTGTCGCGATCTCGACGCGATCGAGACCCGACAACTCGACTTGCGAGACGCGGTTGTGCCTGCCGAGTTCGGCGAGCAGGCGGCGAAGCGCGCCGCCTCGTTCGACCTCGTCAGCTCGGTACGTGGCAACGAGCAGTACCGGATTGTCGTGGAGGTTGCGGGTCAGGAAGTCGATCACTTCGATGCTGGCGGAGTCGGCCCACTGCAGGTCTTCGAAAACGAGCACCACCGATGCCCGCGCGGCCAATGTCTCGATGCTTTGCAGCAGGGCCTCGAACAACTTTGTCTTGACCAGCCCGCTCGTTGGCGCTGCGTCGCCGTCGGTTTCCAACGGAGCGGCTAACCCAAGGGACCGTTGCGCAAAGCCGAGAACCCCTGCGACGTCACCGGCCGGCAGCTGGCGCGCGATGTCTCGGAGCACGCCAACAACGGGACCATAGGGAAGTCCGCCGCCCTCCGCGGGCGTGCACGCGCCAATCGCGACGATGCTGCCGTGGTTGCGTGCTCGCGCGCTGAATTCTTCGATGAGGCGAGACTTTCCCATGCCTGCGTCGCCGCCGAGCATGACCGTCGCAGCACCCCGCTCGGGGAGCGCAGCCAGGGCCGACTCCAGTCTGTCGAGTTCCGCCACCCGACCGACGAAGGCACCGTTCGACGGCAACTCGGCCACAGCCAAAGTGTTCCACATGGCTAAGCCCTACGCCCCGGCCTGAACTTCGGTGATCTCGTCGGCAACCAGCCCGTGGGCCTCGCGGTGACAGGCATGCGCGGCCTCCGCGTTTGGTGCGTCGACCAGGCAGAACACCTTGCCCGAGCCCTCGTCGAACCAGTACTGCAGGTAGTTGACGCCGTGTGCGTCCTGTACCTCGAGATCGCGGGCGTGCGCCCCGCCACCGCGTCCGCGGTCAACCCGTCAACCTTGTGATGAACGTCCATGAATAGCGGCATCTGTTGCCTCCGGCTCGAAGAGTGGTGGCGTCTGTCCCACCATCGGTCCGGCCCGGCCGCAGCGCATGAGGAGATCTCCTTAGATAGGCCTAAGGAGATACCTATTTCTTGAAGCCAACTAGGCGTCCGACGGTGGACGCCGGAGCGGTTCGAGCGCTGGCTGCTCGACGCCTGGACCCGACTGCTGCTGCCCTGAGCCCTCCTGGCCCCCGACCCGACGCGGCGAAATTTATCCTTTTGAGGCGGCTTCGTTCGCCGATAAGAGATTCATGGGTCGCCCCGGAACTCGCGCGACGCAGCCTGCCCCGCTGCTCGCGTCTGCTGCCGTTGTTGCCGTGACCCTTGCGCTCCTGCCGTTCGGCGGTCGGTATCTCGGCCCCGGGCTGAGCTTCCTGCCGATGACGCTTTCGGCTGCCGCCTGCTTCGACGTTCTGACTGCGTGGCTGCTGGCCGGAAACTTCCTCGATACCGGGGATCGCCGGTATCTCGTCATGGCGTGCGCGTACTTGTGGTCGCTCCTGCTTATGGGTGCGTATGCGTTCGCGTTCCCCGGAGTTATCTCCAGCCATCCGCCACTCGCGGTCACGGTGTCGATGGCTCCGTACATGTTCATGTGTTGGCACGCCGGATTCCCGGTGCTTCTCGGGGCCGCTTGGGGTCCGTGGCTTGGACCCAACGCCAATGAGACCGCGTACCCGATGAGGCGGCGACTGCTGGCGGGTGCTGCCGTAGCGACCATCGCAGTCGGGTTGGCGACGATCGCCACGTTCGCGGCGAACGCGCACCGGCTACCCGTGCTCATCCGTGGCCTCGACACCACGCAAATGGCTCGGGTCACTGGGCCTGTCGGCCTGCCGTTGATCTTGATCAGCTTGTTCTTCTGCGTGCGAGGTATCCGTGGTGCGACAGGACCTGAGCGCTGGGCAGTCGTCGCGATCGTCGGCTGCCTCTGCGACCTCGTGATCAGCTATAACTCACATTTGCGCTACAGCTTCGGCTGGTACGCCGGGCGCACGCTAGGCATGCTGTCGGCGGGCGTCGTATTGGCCGCGATGCTCGCGTCATTCCGGCGACTCAAAGCGACCGCCGAGTTCAACGCTGCCTACGACCACCTCACCGGGTTGCCCAACCGCCGCAGTGCTCAAGATTCACTGAACGCGATGTTCGCTCGCGGCCGCCGGATGCACACCGAGTTGGCGCTGGTGGCGTTCGACCTCGACTTCTTCAAGCGGATCAACGACGAACACGGCCACGCTGCCGGCGACTCGGTACTGCGGGCTGTCGGCCTCGCGGTTCGCACCGCGATCCGACCAAGTGACATGGTCGCCCGCATCGGCGGCGAGGAATTCCTGGTGCTGCTTCCGGACGCAAGTGATGACGACGCGCGCATCGTGGCCGAGCGGCTGCGCACCGCGTTGCGCACGCTGGACTTCGTCGGTCCAGACGTTCATGTGACGGCGAGCTTTGGCGTCGCGCACATGCAGGAGTCCGACCTCGACGCCGAGCAACTGTTGCAGCGGGCCGACCGCGCGCTGTACGGAGCAAAGGCCACGGGCCGCGACGGAGTCGTCGTGGCGCCGGTCATCGCACCGTTGGTCGCACGGGCTTCCCCAACGTTGCTCTCGTAACGGCCGGCTCAGTTCAGCGCGGGCTTAGTTCAGCGCGGGCTTAGTTCAGTGCAGTGGTGATCGCGGTCGAGGCCGCGGCGGATATGACGGTGTCGCCACCGAACAACTGTGCCGTACCGACTGACGACTTGACGGACGTGAGGTAGGTCGCGGTCGGCGTCGACAGGCCGCTGGCGGTCGCGAGCAGCAACGGAGCGCCTTCCTTCGCTAGCAACGCCCCACCTGCGAGGGCGTCCGGGAAGTTGGATCCCGTCGCGAACCCGACGATGGTCGGCGCAGTGAAGAACTTCGTTGCAACGGCTGCTGCCGTTGCGTAGCGGTCGGCGCCAACGATTGCCGACGCGGCCGGATCGGCCGCGGCGGCCGGACCGCCGATGGCGTACGTGCTGCCAGGATGCGCACTCAAATATGTCGCAGTCGCCCCCGGCATCGTCTTGCCATTGGTCAGGAGCACGGCGCCTGCGATGTGACTGGCGGCTGGGCCGGCAGCCAGCGCATCGGGGTAGTTGATGCCCGACGCCAACAGCACGGTGCTTGGATCACCGAGCTCGTTCGCCACCGCAACAGCAGTCGCGAACCGATCGGTACCCGACAACCGCACGACGTGATAGCCCAGCGTTGTCAGCTCCGTTTCGACCGATGACGGAATCGCTGAGGTGCCACCGAGCACGTACACAGTGCCCCCGGCCGCTAGCACGCGTTGGAGTTCTGTCTTCGTCACCGACGGCAGGCTCGCACCGGAGGTCAGCAACAACGGAGCGTTCTTGGCCGCAGCAAGCGGAGCACCGACCAAGGCGTCGGGGTAGTCGTCTCCACGGGCGAGGACGACGGCGGATGCGCCACCGTTCGGGAACTCCGCGCGGCTCGTTGCCACAGCCGTGGAGTAACGGTCGGGACCGGCGAGCCGATCGGCGACCGGGCTGCCGCTGAGAACTCCGCCACCACCGCCAGTACCGCCGCCGGTTCCGCCGCCGCCGGTTCCGCCGCCGCCGGTTCCGCCGCCGCCGGTTCCGCCGCCGCCGGTTCCGCCGCCGCCGGTTCCCCCGCCGGTTGGGACCGTGACGACATCTGTGACGAGTGAGCCTGCAATGGATGCGTGGGCCGTGTCAGTTGCAGAGATTGTCTGGAAACCAAGGCTGGTCAGTTTGGTGCCAGCGACAGTGAGTTGCCCGCGGCCGCCGGTTGTGAAAGCCGCGTTGGCCGGCATCGTGGCCACTGCAGCTGTCGAGGTGAAGTGGACAGTTCCGGTGTAAGTGGGTGCGAGGTCGTTGTGCGCATCGAGCGCTTCGACCGAGACGCTGAACGGCGCCCCCGGAGCTACTTGCGCCGGCCCGTCGACACGAAGGTGCGTTGCCGGGCCGGCAGTGAGCACGTTCGCACTTGTGGCGCCGTGCAACGTCCCGTCGGTCACCGATACCGACTGCACGCCGGTCGTTCCGAACACGAGCGGCTGGGCGATTGCCCCGCCCTCGTGTTGACCGGAGACGACGACGGACGGCGGAAGTTGCGCAAGAGCGTCGGAGCTGCTGACAGTGACCGTTCCCTGGTAGGAGGGCACCGGGAAACCCTCAGCGTCGGTGGCAACGACTCCCACAGCTGCTGCACTGCCCAGCGACACAGTGCCGTAGTTCTCGCCGCCGTCCGCGACGGTTGCGGCGAGGTACGCGGCGGGGCCGGCCTGCAAGACCTCCATCGTGGCGCTGCCGTGAATCGACGGATTGGACACGTCCGTCACCGTGACGCGCTGCGTTCCGGTGGTCGCTGCCACCACGGATCCGATGTCGGTTCCGCCATCGCCGGGGTTGTCACTGACGGTCGCGTCGGCCGGCAGTGTGGCGGCCGTATCCGAGGAGCTGACGTGAACCGCTCCCGTGTACGACGGTGTCGGATCGCCGTTGGCGTCAACGGGTTCGATGTACAGATCGCTTGAGACGCCCGGCACCACGCTCGCCAGATTCGGGTCGATGTCATCGCCCGTGACCAACCGTTCGTCGTCCAGGCTGACGGCGAATGCTGTGGTCGGGCCGGGGGCGACGACCGTGTACGCGGTGCTCACCGTCCATCCGGTCGAGGGGTCGGTCAGCGTCACGACCTGCCGACCGGGCGTCTTGAATGTGATCGGGACGACGGCGGATCCGTCCTCGGCGGGATACGTAGCCGGGTGCACAGACGCAGGATCCGTGGTCGTCACATTGAGCATGTCCTGGAACGTCGGATCCAGGCCGCCGCTCGTCGAGTCAGCCTCGACGTACTGGTAGGTCGGCACGCCGACCGAAGCGCGGCCGCCAGGGGCAAGGATCAACTGGGTCGCCGCGCCATTCCCTGTGCTCGGCGGGACCCACGCAAAGGCTTGGGCAAACATGGAGCTGGCAGTGTCATTCGCCTGTACACCGAGTGTGGTCGTACCCGAGAAGCCGATCGCAAAGACCGCTTTGCCGGCGTCTTGCGCGGTGAACGTGTAGTCGGGCGGCACCGTCACGCCGGAGCCGATGCCCAGAAAATGCAACGTGCCGCGGTAGTTCGTGTCCTGCACGCCGTCTGCGTCCCACACCGTCACGAGCATTCGCCCTGTGCCGTTCGAGCCGACAGATGTTCCGCCAACAGCGGGCTCGACGGTCATTGATCCCGTCATGTATGCCGCCGGACCAGGATCGATGACATCGACATCGGTCGACGACGTGATCGCAGAATTCGCGGTGTCGGTCGCTGTGATGGTTTGCACTCCCGCGCTGCCGAACCGAGCCTCGCCGACGAACGGCTGGTCGTCGCTGGCGGTGAAGGTGTAGTCGACCGGCAGTTGCGCGCTCGGGTCAGTTGAACTCAGATGAACCGTTCCGCGATACGTGGGTACGACATTTCCCGTCGCGTCGACGGGCACGATCGCGATGTCGCTGACCGCGTTCGTGGCGAGCTCGTCGGTGAATGCGTAGTTGGCAACGGCGCCGATCTCGAATCCGGTTACCGGCCCTGGCTGCACAACGTCAACGACAGCCGAACCGTTCAGCGCCGGGTAGGCGTCGTCGGTCACGGTAATCGTCTGCGCCCCGGCAGTCTTGAACATGATCGGGCCGATGTCGACCTTGCCCTGGTCGCGCGACGGCACCCATGTGTCGGCCGGCGTGAACGCAGCCGAGTCAGTGGTCGAGACGTGCACGGTGCCCGTGTAGAAGGTGTCTGGCGGACCACCTACGGGGCTCATCCCCACCTGTAGGGAAACGTAAATGCCGTCGCCGACCGAAGCCGTCGCGGGTGCTGTCACGTAGTACACGTCGTTCGAGGCGCTTGCGTGAGCTGCCGGCGCGGACGCACCCACCACGGCCAATGGCACGGCGAGCAATACGGCTGCCGCAGTGCTGATCCGCTTCAGTTGGCGCCTAAAACCCGACAGCGGACGCCCTTCAGGGCGCACAAAGCTTGCCTGCGTGGCCGACGACACATGATCCCCCGTGTTGGTGCAACGCCCTGACCTGGAATATCACTGTAGGTGGGAGCGGTGCCAGTCATCGGCACTTTGTCGGAATCGACCCAGCCGAACTTGCGGTCGGAATTACCACGCTGTCGTCGTTAGAGAGCGGCGTCGAGCAGGGTTTCGGCAACGGCGCGAGCCGCGAGAGCGGTAGCCGGAGTTCGGTCCATTCGGGCGCCGACCATTGCTCCGTCGTAGAGCAGCACCAGTTGGGCGGCGAGCCTGCTCGCGTCGACGACTCCTGCTGCCGTTGCCAGTTCGGTGAACAGTGCACGCGTCCAGGCCCTCGACTCGTCACTCACCATTTCGACCGCACCGCCCGGAAGGCTCTCGGCGCTGGCGTTGACGAACGCGCAACCTCGAAAGCCAGGCTCGGCGACAAAGCTGGCGAGGCCGTCGAAGACTCCGAGGAGGCGTTCACGAGGGGTCGAGTAACGCTCGATGAAGCGGGTCACTCGTGCCTGCCGTGCGGCGTGGCGGCCTTCGAGGTAGGCGCGGACGAGTTCGTCCTTGCTACCGAATGTGTTGTAGAGCGACGCCTTCGCGACGCCGGCGCGCTCGATGATGCGGTCGATGCCGACCGTATGGACGCCCTCTTCGTAGAACAGCTCGTCGGCTGCGGCGAGTAGCCGGTCGCGGGCCGAGATCCGGTCGGAACTGCGGGGGGCGGCGGTCGTCACAGTCGTGCGAACCGTCGCGCTGGGGGTCGTTGTTGCAGCCATGACTTGACAATAACAGACCGATCTGTCTACTGTCACTCCCTGTACAGACCTGTCTAATCAGTACGCGGGACCAGGACACCATCCCGCAGGCGAAAGAAGCTCCGATGGCAACTCTGACTGAAACGCCGGCGACCACCCGGCCCGACGGCATCCCCACAGAGGGGCGGCGTTCGGCTCGGCGCAACTACCGGCTGCCGAAGTCGGTCGCGTTCTCCCTGCAGGTCTCGATGCTGGTGTCGCTGCTCGGGGCGTCGAGCGCGCCGACGCCGCTGTATCGCGTCTACCAGAGCGAGTGGGGCTTCTCGCCGATCGCCATCACGGTGGTCTTCGGCGTGTACGCGCTGGCAGTGCTGGGCGCGCTGCTCACGGTCGGCTCACTCTCCGACCACATCGGACGCCGACCGGTGCTGCTCGCGGCGCTGGCGACCCAAGTTGCCTCGCTGGTCGTCTTCACGACCGCGGGAAGCGTGACGACGTTGCT
Source organism: uncultured Actinomycetes bacterium (assembly GCA_963737705.1). Lineage (GTDB taxonomy): Bacteria > Actinomycetota > Actinomycetes > Acidothermales > Acidothermaceae > PALSA-607. Next base: position 180,654 of record CAVTTP010000006.1, on the reverse strand, counting down.
CGTCGCGCGCATCGTCCAGGGTCTCTCGACAGGTGCTGCGCTCGGTGCGCTCGGTGCCGGTCTGCTCGACATCGACCGCGCAAAGGGCACCGTCGCGAACGGGGTCGGGGCGGTTTCGGGAACGGCGTCCGGTGCGCTCGGATCCGCGCTACTGGTGCAGTTCTTGCCCGAGCCCACGCATCTCGTCTATCTGGTGCTGATCGGAATCTTCGCGCTGCAGGGTGTCGGTGTGGCGCTGATGCGTGAGACGGCTACTCCCAAAGCCGGCGCGCTTGCATCGCTGCGGCCACAACTCGCCGTCCCGCCGGCTGCTCGTCGTCCTTTGTTGTTCGTGGCACCGGCTCTGGTCGCCGTGTGGGCCCTTGCCGGTTTTTACGGTTCGCTCGGTCCGACGCTCGTGCACGTCGTCACCGGATCGAACTCGGTCGTGCTCGGAGGGCTGTCGCTCTTCACCATCGCTGCGAGCGCCGCAGTCACGCTGCTGCTCATCAGGACCATGCCTGCGCGCGCAGTCATGGTGCTCGGGACTTCGTCGTTGGTGGTCGGCGTCGGAATCACGCTAGTGGCCATCTCCCACGCATCGGCGGCTGGATTCTTCTTTGGAAGCGCCATTGCGGGCATCGGTTTCGGTGCCGGATTCCAGGGTGCGCTGCGGACGGTCTTGCCGTTGGCTGCCATGCACGAGCGGGCCGGCGTGCTCTCCGCGATCTACGTTGTGTGCTACCTCGCGATGGGTCTGCCGGCAGTCGGCGCAGGGTTCCTTGTCGAGCACCTGGGCGTGCTGACGACGGCGCGCGAGTACGGCCTCGTGGTGATGGTGCTGGCCGCGATCGCCCTCGTAGATGTGGCTCGCCCACGTCGAGTTTGAGGCCGCCATTACCTGGCTGTTACGCGAACGCGATGGAGTGCGAGCCCGTTACACCGGCGCTCGGAGGTCACTCGTGTCCAGGCGGGGCGGGTCGGGGCGGCACGGCGGAGAGCAGCGCGACAGCGAGCCCACCGCCGTCCGCCGCGCTCAAGGTCGCGACGCCGACAAGCTCGCTCCGCAATTCGGCGCGCAACGCGACGACAGCACCGGCGAGCGGCGCGGGAGCGGGCCGGTCGCCTCGCTCCCTGATGACGGCGGCAGTGGCGAGGAGGGTCGCGAGGTCGCCGGCGGCACTGGAGGTGGCACGCAAGACGAGGGCGGCGGTCTCGAGGCAGATCGCGAGGGGGAACTCGAAAGTGATGGAGAACGCGGCGTCGAGGGCGGCGAGCGCGCATTGCGCCGCACCCGCGACGTCGCCCCTGGCAAGCAACGCGCGCGCAAGAATCGACCGGATCAGCGGCACTTCCCGTTCGACGCCTAGCTCGGTCGCCTCGTGGTCGGCCGCTTCGCCGAAGTCGACCGCGGCGTCGAGGTCACCGTCGGCCAGAGAGAGTCCGGCGGACGTCGACAACAGCACGACCCGCGCAATGCGGCGGCTGTCGGCGTGCATGGGACGAGCCTCTGCGACATATGCGCGCGATTCGTCAAGCGCGCCTACCTGGTAACACACCATCGCGGCTGTTGGCATCGCCGCGGCCAACTGTTCGAGCGAACCGCCGGCCCTGCACAACGCGATCGCGTCGGCCGCGTATCGCGCCGCCTCGGGTGCGCCGCGTTCGGAGAGCACGCTGCCCATGCCCATCGCGGCCGTCACCTGGAGGTCAGTACTGAAGGGCTGCGCGGCGCCAATCGCGCGGCGCACATAGTCGAGTGCTTCGGCGCCGCGGTCGAGATCGTCGAGCAACCCGGCGAGGTAAATCAGCGAGTGCGCGGTGTACGGAGACTCGACACCTTCAAGCAGTCGCACCACGGTCTCGAGTTCGCTGATCGCGTTAGCGGTGTCACCCGACCAGTAGTCGAGATACCCCATCGCGTAAGTGGCGTACGGGGTCCACTCGCTTTCTGCCCCGTCGCCGAGCAATCGCGAGAGCCAATAACGTCCCTCGGCCACGTTCGCCCCGGCCCAGTAGCGATGCAGGCGGAAGGCGAGTTCGAGGCATCGGTCGCGGTTGGTGCTGCCTTGCATCGCCGCGCCGAACAGTGAGCGAATCGAGCCGAGCATGTCGGTGATCGCTTCCCGATAGCCAGCTGGCGAGACGCGCGCGTCGTCGGGCAACGCGGCCCGCACTGCGTCGGCGAGTCGGTCGAACGCGGCGCTCTCCTCGCCACCTTCGACGAGTAGTTCGCGTGCAAACCGGTGCAGATCGTCGTCCTGGTGATAGCGCCATCGCGCGCCCGTGCGATCAACGGCGAGCAGGCCGCGCGCAGTGAGTTCACGCAAGATGCGGACGACGCGCACCGGCGCGATCGGACCTCCTGACACCACCGCCCGGATCAACGGCAATCCCACCGGACCGTCGAGAACCGCGAGTCGCCGGTACACCGCCGCTTCGTCATCGTCGAGCAAGGCATAGCTACCGCGGACGACGCGACGAAGCCGATCCTCCCCGTCGACGAGCACTTCAGACAGGTGGTCGAGCAAGTCGCCGACCGGCATCGCAGACAGTTGCGCCGCGACCAGTTCAAGTGCCAACGGCAAGCCGCCGCATTGGCTGAGCAGCATGGCCACGTGCGGCGCGAGCCGTTCATCGACCTGCAGGTCGCCACCGCTGTCATGCACTCGATCGATAAGAATCCGCACCTGCGCGCTTGCCAGCAATGCGGCCGGGTCGTCGCCCGTTGGTGCATCGAGCGGCTCGACGGTGACGACTCGCTCGCCCTCAAGTGAGAGTGGCACGCGACTCGTCACCACAAGCGTGAGGTGCGGACAACTTGCCAGCAGCGCGCTCGCCAACGAGGCCACGCCATCGACGACGATCTCGCACCCGTCGAGCACGAGCAGGACTCGTCCGAGCGGCGCCAAATGTTCGGCCAGCACGGCGGTTGCATCGTCGGTACCAAGCGCGACGCCAACCTCCAACGCGACCGTCGATGCGACGAGGGCGTCCTCAGCAACCGGTGCGAGGGATACCCACAACCGGCCGCCGACGAAGTCACGCCGAGCAGACGCAACACGAACCGCGAGGCGCGATTTGCCGACGCCACCGCGGCCGGCGACGGTGACGAGACCTGGTTGCGAGAGGGCCGCGTCGAGTTGTGCGAGCTCGCGGTCGCGCGCGATGAAGGTCGACGTCATAACGGGCAATCGGGCGGCCGACGACGCGCTCTGGTCGCGCAATGCAGAGAGGTAGACCTCGACGGTCTCCGCGGCGGGGTCGATGCCGAGTTGCTCGGCGAGCTCGGCGCGACATTGCTCGTACGCCTGCACGGCGCCCGCGCGATCGCCCGAGGCGTCAAGCGCGCGGATCAGCGAACGGTGCGCGCGCTCATCGAGCGGGGTCTTGGTCACGGCTCGGCGGGCCGCCGCGATCGCCGTGTGGTGATCGCCGACCCGGCCGGCCGCCTCGACGGTCAGTTCGAGTGCGCGGGCCGCCGTCGCGTCGGCCGCGGTTCGGTGCGGCCCCAGCCACTCGGCGTCCTCGCCTGGAAGCAGTTGATCGCCGGTCTGGTCGGCGACGGGTTCGACCAACTCAAGCGCCGCGGCGGCTCGTCCGTCGGCCAGCAATTCGGCGGCCCGCCTGATCGCAAGTTCGGCCAGCCGGACGTCGACCTCGATGCCAGGAGCGAGCTGATATCCGGACGGCGCGGTGGCGACGACGTGCTGATCGCCGCCGCCGATCGGGGCGAGCACCGTACGCAGACCGCGCACGACGCCGCGCAACGCGACCTGCCAAGTTGCAGGGAGTTCGTCCGCCCAGATCATCGAGGCGAGCCGGTCTGCGGGGATCGCCTGCTGTGACAGCGCGAGGGCGACCAGCGCCACACGGGCTCGGCGGCCGCCCAATGCCTGGCCACCAACGAGACCGTCGCCATTGCTGACGGACACCTGGCCGAGCACGTCGATCCGCACCGACGAAATGGTAGGCGGCTCGGTGTGCGGGCGAATTACCGGGACGTTACGCGCGGGCGCTGAACTGTGCGCGACGAGGTTAGTTCGAGCTATCCAGGGGAGTACCGATGTCGACGAATTCACGCAGCGCAAGCTTGCTCAGCATCGCCTTGGTTGCGACTACGGCTTGTCTATTGAGCGGGTGCAGCAAGAGCAAGTCGGCTTCACCTGGAAGCGGCGGCGCTACGGGGGCCGCCGCGTCTATCGCGGCCGCCGCGGCAGCCGCAGGTGTTTCGGTCCCGCCCGGCGCCGCGGCGGCGATTGCCGGCGCGACTGGGAAAGGCGGCGCGCTCGACGAGTCGAAGCTATGCGCTGCGGTCAAGCCGGCCGACGTCCAGGCTTTGATGAAGGCGCCAGTCACTCCGGTCGTCAACAACCCGGGCGAATGCTCGTGGTACGGCGGGGACCTGAAGATCGACATCTACGCGAACGATCCGACGCAGAAGTTCTACCAAAACCCGGTGAACGGTCCCGGTACGACGCCGGTGCCAGGTATTGGTGACCAGGCGCAATGGTTCGCGCCCGTCCCAGGCGCCACCACCCCGTGGGTCGAGGCACACAAGGGCTCAACGACCTGTGAGCTCTCGCCAGCCGACCCGCCGGAGACGACTCTCGTTTACACCGGCAGCGACCCGTTCTACAAGATCGCGCCTGCCGACTCGGCTGCCTACGCCGCCAAGGAAGGTGTGCTCTGCCAGGACATCTTCAACGCGAGCTAGATCACTTCGGCGAGCTTGCCTGTTGCCACGTCGAAGATGAAGCCGCGGATCTTGTCGGTGTAAGCGATGAAGGGGTTCGACCGCAGCCGCAACACCGACTGCCGCAGATCCTCTTCCAGATCGGTGAACGAGTCGAATGACCAGTCGGGCTTGAATCCCACCTCTGCCTGGAGTTCGGCCTTGAACTTCATCTCGTCGAGGCCGAGATTCGCGCAGTCGGTGTGGTGGATCAGGATGATCTCCCGGGTGCCGGTCACCCGCTGGCTGATGGTGAGCGAGCGGATGACGTCCGGGCTGATAACGCCTCCACCGTTGCGGATGATGTGGGCGTCGCCGACCTGCAAACCAAGCAATGCGTGGACGTCGATGCGTGAATCCATGCACGCGACGACCGCGAGGCGCTTCGCCGGGCGGATCGGCACCATGCCGACGAAGGTCTCCGCGTACCGGCGGTTGTTGTCGAGAAGCTCGTCGATGACAGACATGGGTTCATCGTTTCATGAGAGGCCCGAGTCGCAAGTTGGTTGGTCGAGGACGCTCTCTTGAGCGCCGTGGGGCTTCCAACTCCGTCATTAGGCCCAATGAGCGGGGGTCGTGGCGCCGGAGACGCCGATGCGGTGGCCCTCTGGCAGGGCGAAGGTGAAGTCGCGGCGCCCCCATGGGCGATCCGCGGGCGGCTCGACCACCTGCAGCCCGGCCGCCTGCACGCGTGCGTGGATGTCGTCGACCCACACGCCAACCTCGAACGTCACCTCGGACGCCCTGACCTCGCCCCCTCGGCGGCGCAGTTGAATCCCTGCGCTCCCCGACCACCTGGCGACGGCGATCTCGCCGACGCCGACCGGGTCTCCGTACATCCAGGCGATGTGCATTCCGAGCACGTCGCACAACAACCGCGCCGTCGCCTCGACGTCGTGAACCTCGAGTGCCGCGGTAATGCTGAACACCGTCGGGTCGACCGGCTGCGCGGCGATCGCCATCACGACGGTCTGCCCGACACTGTCGTCGTACGACCGCGGCAACCGGGCCCGTTCGGCCAGGCCCGCGCGCACGGCCACCTTCAGCGAGCCGATGTTGCGCGAGTCGGCCCATGCCTCAAGGCCGTCGACTCCCGGCTGTGCGAGCAGAAAGGGCACGACAGCGCACGCCGCCTCGCTCATAAGTCCCTGACTCCAGTGACTGCGTCGCAAGCTCCAGCCCAGGCCGCGGATCGTGGTGCCTTGGTCGGCGAAGATGCCGATCGTGCCAAGCACTGTGGGGTCGTCGCGCAGCCGTACCGCCCAGGTCATGCCGCCGTTCTGGTCGAGATCTGCGGCCAGGCGACGCTGCAGTTGCTCGATGGAGTGGCTCGGCGACGACCCGTACACGTACTGATGCACCAGCGGGTCGGCGTCCATCTCGAAAAGATCAGCGGCGTCGAGGGTGGGATCCAACGGACGAAGCACCAGCCGGGCGGTAGATAATTCAGCCATGACCAGCGGTGGTCTCGGGTTGTTCACGCGCCGAGACTAACCCGCCGGCTTTCGTCGGAGGAGGGCTCGTGGCGGCGACCGTCAGTGTCGAGGGCGACACGTTGACGGTTGTGATGCAAGGGCTCGACAAGCTGTGGAGCATGAAGAGCCAACTCGACATTCCGTTGGCTCATGTGCAGGGTGCGTCGTTCGATCCGACCATCGTGCACGAGTCGAAAGGCTGGCGCGGCCCAGGCAGCAATGTGCCCGGCGTCATCACAGCCGGTACGTTCCATCAGCACGGCGAACTAATCTTTTGGGATGTTCACCACGGCGACAATGCCGTCGTGATCGAGCTCGAACACGACAACTTCGAGCGGTTGGTGATCGAGGTCGACGATCCGTTGGCGACGGTCCAGCTCATCGAGCGTGCGATAGCCGGCAGGGCTGGTTCGGCTGACCGCTGACGAGACGGACGACGGTAAGCGAGGTTCACAGCAGCCGTCCGGTGGGCTGAAGGCCGAGCGCGGGCGGTTGCTTGCTGACCTGAGACCGCTGCGCGAATCGCCGGAGTATCGGCGGCTGTGGATCGGCCAGGGGTTGTCGGCGACAGGCAACCAGATGACCAACGTGGCCGTGCCGGTCCAGGTCTACGCGATGACGCATTCGTCATTCGCGGTCGGTGCAATCGGGCTCACCGTTGCGATCCCGCTTATCGTCGTCGGGCTACTCGGCGGCTCACTCGCTGATGCCGTCGACCGGCGGAAGTTGGTACTCATCACCAGCTCCGGTCTCGCGTTGCTCTCGTTTGTCTTTGCGTTGCAAGCGGCCCTCAACCTTCGACAACTGTGGCTGCTCTATGTCGTGATTGCCTTCCAGGGAGCACTTTTCGCGATAGACCAGCCAGCTCGCTCCACTTTTGTGCCTCGCTTGTTGCCGGCGGATCGCATTCCAGCGGCGCAAGCGCTGAACCAGCTGTCGTTTCAGTTGAGTGGCACGATTGGTCCACTACTTGCGGGCGTTGTCATCGCGGCCGCGGGCCTCAAGGCTGCGTATGCGACGGATGCTGCGACGTTTGCGATTGCTGTGTACGCGATCGTGAAGTTGCGCCCGATGCCACCGCAAGGTGGTGGCGCTCCTCCAGGATTCGCAGCCGTTGCGGAGGGCTTGCGATGGGCCCGCAAGCACCGGGTCATCGCGATGGTTTTCCTTGTCGACCTGAACGCGATGATCTTCGGAATGCCGCGGGCGGTCTTCCCCGCACTGGCGGCTACCCACTTCGGCGGCGGTGCGCGGACAGTCGGCGTTCTTTATGCGGCACCCGCTATCGGTGGACTCATCGGCGCCGCGTTCTCAGGACCACTGGCCCGCGTGCGGCGTCAGGGTCTAGCCGTGCTCGTGTCGATCGTCGTGTGGGGCGGCTCGATCGCCGGCTTCAGCATCAGCCGGTCCTTGTTGCTTGGCGCGACGTTGCTTGCCGTTGCGGGTGGCGCCGACATGGTGAGCGCGGTCTTCCGGGGAACCATGCTGCTTCAGAACGTGCCCGATGCGTTGCTCGGGCGGTTGAGCGCCGTCAACATCGTGGTGGTTACCGGAGGCCCGCGCCTAGGTGATCTTGAGGCCGGCGGCGTGGCAGCGCTCACGAGTCCGGTCTTCAGCGCGGTAAGTGGCGGCTTGGCGTGCGTGGTGGGCGTCATCTTGCTCGGCCTCGCCGTCCCCGCCTTCGCCCGCTATCGCTCAGACCCGAACGCACCGCCCACTCCATCGCCAGACGAGTTCCCGCCCGACGTCCCGCCCGCCGCCGCTTGACCATTGGGTAGCTGCCACTTCATCACGATGCCCGGCGGCAAGTTGATCACGTTAAGCAGCCGTATAGGGCCTTGGGCAGGTGTGGGCGCCTGCCCAAGGTACATCTCGGCTGCCCCGGGCCCAGCTGGCTCACCCTTTTGGCTCAGCGCTTGCGCGCCGCTGCCGATGGGGCGACACCAGATCGAACGCAGACCCTCGACGAGGACGGACCGATGTCCAGACGTAGCCGCGCGCCGATGTCGCCTGGCCGCGCTGCGCTCGCAGCATTCGACGTCTTCGAAATCCTCGAGAAGGCGCCGCGCTGCGTCGTCGTGATCGACCGGCAGGCGACGGTCGTCTACCAGAACGCGGCGTCCCGCAGACTCGACGAGCGGATGCGCGCCACACATGGCGGGGCGTTGCTCGACGCCGTCCGCGCCGCGCTCACCGATTCCCGGTCCGCCGGCCAGTACCCGCTGACGGTGCCGATCGTTGCGAAGACGACGTCGGGTCAGGCACATGCGGATGTGACGATCGACCGGATCGCCGGCGGATTCGTTGCCAGTTGGTCAGACCGAACGCACACACGCGAAGGCAGCGGGGTGGTCACCAAGGTTGCTACCGAGCTGCTCTCGACTGCCGAGTCATGCACCGTGTTCGCCGACTTGTTGGCGAACGCAGTCGCCGAGGTATCGCAACAGGCGTACGCAGTCGCGACCGGCTCTGACCAACTCACCGACAGCATCCAAGAGATCGCCAGTAGCGCAGCGACCGCGGTCGGCAACACGGCAGGAGCGGTGCGTTCGGCGCAATCGGCTACCGACCTCGTCGCACGCCTCAGCGATTCGAGTGATCGCATCGGGGCGGTGAGTCAGTTGATCGGCTCGATCGCCGGCCAGACAAACCTGCTGGCCCTGAACGCGACGATCGAAGCTGCCCGGGCCGGCCAGGCAGGTCGAGGATTTGCCGTGGTCGCGAGCGAAGTTAAGACACTCGCCCGGCGTAGTGCCGAAGCGACGGAGGACATCACCAGCACAGTTGCTGCGATCCAGGCAGACACTGCCGCGGCTGCAGCAGCACTCGAAGAGATCGTGCACGCGATCGAGATGATGGACTCAGAACAGACCACGATCGCGAGCGCAGTCGAAGAGCAGAGCATGACGGCAGCTGAGATCGGCGCTCGAGTCTCGGCCGTTGCACGAGCAGCCGAATCGTCGTCGTCAGCACTCATCGGGTTGCGCGAGGCCGCCAACGTTGTCGCCGCGAAGTCGCACGAACTGCGCGCACTCGTCTAGCGATGCGGCTGTCGCTTGACGGCCTTGTAGAAAACCTTCGCACGCGCGTGTTCTAAGGCGCGGGCGCGGCCATCGCGGCGCGTCTCGAGTCGTCGCTGCTCACGCAACAGCTTCTCGTAGTCGTCGAATCGCGACGCATCGAGATCGCCCTCGGCAATCGCCCGGCCCACCGCGCACCCCGGCTCGCCATGATGCGCGCAGTCGGCGAATCGGCAGTCGGCAGCGAACTCGACGATGTCGGCGAACGCGGTGCCGATGCCCTCTTCGGCCTCCCACAATGCGAGGCCGCGAAGTCCCGGTGTGTCGATCGCGACGGCACCCGACGGCAAGACCACAAGTTCGCGTGCGGTCGTAGTGTGCCGACCCTTTCCGTCGTCGCGGACCGCACCTGTCTGCAACGCGAACGTGCCTGCGCCCAAAGCATTTGTGAGCGTTGACTTGCCCGCACCGGAGGGCCCGATCATTGCGATGGTCTGCCCAGGCGCGAGATAGCCGACGAGCGCATCGAGTCCCTCACCAGTTGCAGCGCTCACCGCGAAAACATCAGCGCCCACCGCGTCGGCCTCTGCAGCAGCGACTCGCGACGGGACGTCAGTCGCGATGTCGGCCTTCGTTAGCAGGACGACGGGTGTGGCACCCGATTGCCACGCCATCGCGAGGCAGCGTTGCAACAGGCGAGGACGCGCTCGCCCGACAAGCGGCGCCACGATAAACACGGTGTCGACGTTCGCGGCAACGATCTGGGCGACAGTCTGGCGGTTGCTGCTCGACCGTTCGAACGACGATCGACGGCTGAGCACAGCGACAGCGACGGTGCCGTCGAGGGCAACCCAGTCGCCGACGGCCGGCGTACCGACCGGTTCATCGAAGCCAGCTGGGTTCGGCTCGAAGAGCCGGCCCGAAGGGCGTACGCGTGTGGAGGCAACTCCGGTGAGCACCGTCAAAGCGCCTCGGTCGACGCGCGCGACGCGAGCGGCTGCGAGTTCGATGCCGCGCGATGATGAGAGCGCAGCCAGCTCGGCAGCACGTGAATCGTCCCAGCCGAGTGCTGCTAGGGATGGGGTGTCAAGGGTGTCGTCGGACGCCGGATCAGAGGCGTCGAACGATGAGTCGAAAGACATCGAGCGCTCCTGCGAAGTGAGGTGGGCGCTCGGTATGGCGTCAGGCGATACCGAGCGAGAGGGCGGCGCGCACAACGACGAAGACGGTCATAGTGGCCAACTCCTCTCGCACTCGGGGATCCGCGAAGGGTAAGCCCAGCGCGGCGGCGGGCGCCACGCAATTACCGCGCCGCACTTACCGCGCGACCCACCTACCTCGCTCCACTTACCTGAGCCGATGCGGCGGTCCGATCCGGACGTCGACGCCCGGCGAGTAGTGCACGAGCGGCTCGCCGACGGGTTGTGGAAGTCCGGCGGCGGCCACCAAGCCGTCGTCGACGACGCGAGCCGTGGCACGGTGCAACACCCACGGGTCGTGTTGCGCAATGCCGTAGCGCCGCCAACTGCCGGCGCCGGCCCGCGAGAACGCCGACGCGGAAAATCCCCGGAAAGCCCCCGGCCCGGTGACGCTGAACAGCCGCCATCGAGCGGTGAGGAAGTGGTCGCGCTGGGTGAGTTCGCTTGGCTTGAACGGCGACCCGATGTCGATGGTCACGTTGCTACTTGCGCCACGGGGGCCCGGCCATCGACGTGAGCACGAGTACGTAACGACGTCGCCGGACCTCCTCAGCGACATGCGCGACCACATGTACGGCAACCGGAAGGTCGCGCGCGCCGTCAGGACGGCGCCGAGTCGCGACGCATCAAGCGAGAAGAACCAGATCCCGGGCCGGCCGTACTCGTCGATCACGTACGTGCGCACGTTGGTCTCGCAGAACCGCGACGCCCACGGAAGCGACGGCGTGTGCGGCAGGCTCACCAGCATGTTGAACGGGACGAGCCCGACCCACGCCTTGCCCTCGAACGTATCGAGAGTGAGCCCGACCGGCAGCAGCCGCGCAACGACGTCCGGCTCATACGACCAGTGCAAGAACGTCAACGTGTCCCAGCGGTGCATCATCACCGGGTGCGCAACGTTCACGGGGCAGACCGGGCCATACCCTTCGACGTCCGGTGGGCCTGGCATGAAGGGCATAAACCCCATACTGCCGGACGGCGGTCAGCTGCCTTTCGTTGCCTTCGTCCGCTCGATTTCGCGCGAGGCCCAAGCCTTGTGTTCGCGCTGCGCCCACGAGGTTGAGACATATCCGGTGCGCATCCCGCGCAGCGCGTACGGATCGCGGTTGGCCATGTACATGTGACCCAACACCATGGCCAGGATCGCGTACGACATCCAGTCGTGCACGAAGGTTGCGCCAGTACGCAGCGACACCGGCCAGAAGTTCGCGAAGCGCATGATGAGTCCGGTGCCGAGCATCGTCAAGATGGCGCCGACTTGAAAGTTCGCATTGAGTTTCTGGCCGGCGTTGAACTTGCCCACCGGGATCACGCCGTTACGACGTTGACGCGACCGCAGCCACTTCCAGTCGTTGCGGGTGAATCGATTGAGACGACCGGTGTCGGCGCGAAAAGCCTTTGATAGCAGGCCCAAAATGATGGGAACTGGCAAGCTGATGCCAGCGATGACGTGGATCCATTCGATGACGGCACGGTTGCCGAACAACTGCGACAGCACATCGATATAAAGGATCGCGGCCGTCACGAGGCAGATGCCCATGAGGATGGCCGTCGCGCGATGCACCCATCGCTCGCCGCGGGTGAAGCGGAGTAGCTCAGCAGGCGGCCGTGTCTTCGTCATCGTCAGCTCGTCGGCGCATCGTCGTCGCGGCCATTCGACTTGCCAACCCACGCGTCGACGTCGTAGCCCTCGTCCTCCCAGTAGCCCGGCGTTACCTTGTTGGCCAGCGTGATGCCGCCCAACCACTTGCACGACTTGTAGCCGTACATCGGGGCGACGTAGAGCCGGACCGGTCCGCCGTGGTCGCGTGTGACGGGCGCGCCGAGCATGGTCAGCGCGACGATGATGTCGCGCCTTTGTGCTTGTGCCAGCGTCAGACTTTCGGTGTAGACACCGTCGAACGAGGTGAACTCAAGCGCAGTTGCGCCGCTCTTGACGCCGACGTGGTCGAGCAGGTCGGGCAACGCGACTCCCGACCAGTGCACCTGCGGCACCCGCCAACCCGTCACGCACTGGAAGTCCTTGATGAGGTTGGTCTGCGGCAGGGCCTGGAGATCCGCGTAGCTCAACGTCATAGGGCGATCGACGAGACCACCGACCGTCAGCTGGTACTCGGCGGCCGTGCGATTCGGTTCTGAGGAGGCGACGTTGTAGTAGCGGAACCGGTCGACGGCGGGCAGCAGATCGGAGAGTCCGGTGGGGTCGTTGCGCACGACCGGATCCAGGACGTCGCTCTGGACGTTCTCGAGCTGCTTGCCGAAGATGACGCCGACCGCGCCGAGGCCGAGCATGCCGAGCACGATGCGGCGGCCGATGGGTCGACCCGCGCCATCTTCCTCAGGAGGGACGGCTTCTGGAGAGACGGCGGGTGGGGGAGATGGCGGCCGCTCGTCGTCGTCCCGCGGGCGGTTCATCCTTCTATGATGCGCCCGCCCGAGCGATCGACGTTGCGGTGAACGTCATTACGAAACACGAACGGGTGGCCACGCCAGTCGACGTGGGCCACCCGGACGCTGCGAACTTAGACGGGGCGGACGTTCTCCGCCTGCGGGCCCTTCGGGCCCTGCGTGATGTCGAAGTCGACTTTCTGGTTCTCTTCGAGGCTGCGGTAGCCGTCGGACTGGATGGCCGAGTAGTGGACGAAGACGTCTGCGCCGCCCTCGACGGCGATGAAGCCGAAGCCCTTCTCAGCGTTGAACCACTTCACTACACCTTGCGTCACGTGCTCTCCCTAACCAGGATTCGGTCCCCGCACCTCGCGGTCACCGGGCCGGCGTGGGCATTTCGCTCGACAAACGACACTGTCGGTTGAGAAACGAAAGGCCCGCGCTGACGTTCCGCGGGCGTGAGAACACGTACCTGGAACCTCGACCGCGGATTACGGTAGCAGGTCAATTCGCCCATGACCATGGGTCGCGGCTGATCTGATCATGCTCAGCTTGGGGCTGGCTTGGGCGAGTCTTGAGGGCGCCTTGACGGTCTCCCCGGAGCGCTAGAACCAGCGGATCAGCGCGACTCCAGGGCAAGCCGGACGCCGAAGCCGACCAACGCCACGCCTGAGAGGGCTTCGAGCCGCTGCCGGACCACGCCGCGGGACAACATCGCGCGGGCTCCGTGCACGACAGCAGTCAGCGTCAGGTACCAGACGCTGTCGCAAATCACCCAGACGGCCGCGAGTAGCAGCCCGGTCGGAAGTACGGGATAGCCGTGCGGGACGAACTGCGGCAAGAACGAGATCGCGAAGACCCCGGCCTTTGGGTTGGCCAGGTTTGTCACGAGTCCGGCTCGATACGCGCTCCACCCGCCGCGGCCAGCCAGCGACGAGGTGCCCCCCTCGCCGCCGTCCAGCTCGCTCTCTTCGTGCTCCGTTCGGGAACGAACGAGCGCCTGCACGCCGAGGGCGAGCAGCACGACCGCGCCGGCGATGCGAAGGACGTCATACGCGACGGTGGACGCCGCGAGTAACGCGCTGAGGCCGGCCGACGCAGTCACGGCCCAGAAGAGAACGCCGGATTCAATGCCCGCGACGGTGGCGACGCCGCGCCGCCGTCCGTACTTAATGGTCTGGCGAAGCAGTGTCGCGGTCGCGGGCCCTGGTGCCATCGCGAGGAGCAGCGCGGCGCCGGCGAAAGCCAGCACATGGGCGAGCAAGGTCGGCATGCAACCGATGGTCCCACGGCCGAGTGGGAGCGCTCTCGGCGTACAACGGCTTCCTTGACTGAGCAGTCAAGGGACGTAACGTTTTCGGAACGGCCTTGCCCTAGCGTGTTTGCTGTGAGCGAGACCGGCCGCGTTGTGACCCGGCGCGGGCCCCAGTTGCTCGCCGGCTGCACGGTGATCGTTCTCGTTGCAGCGCTCGTGCTGTTGGGCTTGAACGCCGGCAATCTCAATCCGGCCCAGCTGGGTTTCGAGAGCGTGCTTGCAGCCGCGGTTGTGCTGTACGCGGGCACTGGTCTGCTGCTCAGTCGACGGGTACCAGGCAACGCCATCGGTTGGCTGCTTGCGCTGATCGGCCTGCTCTTAGCCGGGGAGCTATTCGCGGAGCAATACGCGGTCTACGGCCTGGTCAGCCAGCCGGGGTCCTTGGGTTCACTGCTCGCGGTGAGGGTCATCGGCTGGTGTTCGGTTGTGCTCACCGCGCTGGCCATCCTCGCGGTGCTCTTCCTGCTGCTCTTGTTCCCGGACGGCAAGCTGCCTTCGCTTCGTTGGCGGCCGGCTCGACTCCTGTTTGCGGTGGTCGTGCTTGCGGTGCTGGTGAGCCAGATGCAAGCAGGTCAGAAAATCAGCGGCGGCCTGACCGACGTGCTCGACAATGCGCACGCCAGTTACCGCAACCCGGTGGGCGTCATTCCTGCGCACGGCTGGGGTGCTGGCTTCGTCGGCGTGTCATTGCTCTTGACAGTGGCGGCCGGGCTGACGGCGGTGCTGTCGGTGTTCGCGCGTCGCCGGACGGCGGGGGCGGAGCTGCGCAAGCAGCTGCAATGGCTCGGCTACGTCGGCGCGCTGACCCTAGGCCTAATCGCGGTGCTGCTGCTTGGTGCGGCCTTCGGAGGCAATGGGGCGCAGTGGATCGGCAACCTCCTATGGATCCTGTGCGTGCTCACACCGGTGATGGGGATCCCGGCGGCGTGCGTGGTAGCGGTGCTGCGCTACCGGCTCTACGACATCGACCGCCTGGTCTCCCGCACGCTGGCCTACGCGGTGGTGACCGGCACCCTGCTCGCCCTGTACGCCGGGTTGGTGCTGCTCGCCACCCATGTGCTGCCGCTCCACACGCCTGTCGCGGTCGCTGGATCGACGCTGATCGCGGCCTCGTTGTTCAGCCCGCTGCGTCGGCGGGTTCAGCTCAAGGTCGACCGGCGCTTCAACCGCGCCCGCTATGACGCTGACCAGATGGTGACCGCGTTCGCGGGCCGGCTGAAGGACACCGTGAACCTGGAATCGGTCCGCGATGACCTGGCCGCCGTCGTGCACCAGGCGCTCGAGCCGACGCTGATGTCCGTCTGGATCAACCAACCGCGCGACGCCGGGGTCCGGTAGGCCTCGGGCCCACTGCTCCGTGGCGGAGGATGCGGGATTTGAACCCGCGAGGAGTTGCCCCCTACACGCTTTCCAAGCGTGCGCACTCGGCCACTATGCGAATCCTCCGCCGAGCAGGCTATCCCGTGGATAGCGGACGCACGGTGTCGGCGTCCGCCATTAGACTCGGGCGCAGACCCCTCGCGTGGCGTCCATCCCACGAACCCCCCCAGGGCCGGAAGGCAGCAAGGGTAAGCGGGCCCTGGCGGGTGCGCGGGGGGTCGCCTTTTTTGAGTTGGTGTTCGTTCGGTGACCGCGGAGGTGGCGCATGAGTCTCGCGCTGTACCGCAAATACCGGCCGAGCACGTTCGCCGAGGTCATCGGCCAAGAGCACGTGACCGAGCCGCTCCAGCAGGCGCTGCGCAATAACAGGGTGCATCACGCGTATTTGTTCTCCGGCCCACGTGGGTGTGGCAAGACGTCGTCCGCGCGGATCCTGGCGCGCTCGCTCAACTGCGAGCAGGGTCCTACGCCTACTCCTTGTGGCGTGTGCGAGTCATGCGTCGCACTCGCGCCGTCCGGCCCTGGAAGTATTGACGTGATCGAGATCGACGCTGCTTCACACGGCGGTGTCGACGATGCGCGTGACCTGCGCGAGCGTTCGTTCTACGCACCGATTCAGGCGCGCTTCAAGATCTACATCATCGACGAAGCGCACATGGTGACGACGGCTGGTTTCAACGCGCTGCTCAAGCTGGTCGAAGAGCCGCCGCCGCATCTGAAGTTCATCTTCGCGACGACCGAGCCCGAGAAGGTCATCGGCACGATCCGGTCGCGGACCCATCACTACCCGTTCCGGCTGGTGCCGCCTGGGGCGTTGCGCGAGAACCTGGCGCGCATTTGCGTCGCTGAAGGCGTCACGATCGAACCGGCCGCACTCGGATTGGTGGTGCGAGCCGGCGCCGGCTCGGTGCGCGACGCACAGTCGGTGCTCGACCAGCTTGTGGCAGGCGCTTCTACAGATGGCGTGACATACCGCGATGCGGTCGCGCTGCTCGGTTACACCGACGCGAGCCTGCTCGACGATGTGGTCGATGCATTCGGCGCCGGCGACGGCGGTGCGGTGCTCGAGATCGTCGATCGGGTCGTTGAGGCTGGCCACGATCCTCGACGCTTCGCCGAGGATCTGCTCGAGCGACTGCGCGATCTCATCGTGCTCAACGCAGTGCCGGACGCCGGGGAAAAAGGTCTGCTCGACGTTCCCGTCGATGTGTTGGAGCGGATGAGCAGGCAATCGGCGCAACTTGGTCGCGTGCAGCTGACTCGTGCAGCCGACATCGTGAACACCGGCCTCACCGAGATGCGCGGTGCGACCGCGCCTCGGCTGTTGCTCGAGTTGATCTGCGCCCGCGTGTTGTTGCCAGCCGTTGGTGATGACGAAGCAAGTTTGTTGGTGCGGCTCGAACGACTCGAGCGGCGGTTCGCAATTGCGGGGGACACAGACGCGGTTGCTGCGCCAGCGGTGTCGCGCGCCCATGCCGCCCCAGCAGTGTCGCGTGATCATGCCGATCCAGCGGTGTCGCGCGCCGCTCCCGCCGCCGCAGCAGTCGAGCGTGCAGCGGAGGAATCCGCAGCAGTCGGGCGTGCAGCGGAGGAATCCGCAGCAGTCGGGCGCGCAGCGGAGGAATCCGCAGCAGTCGGGCGCGCAGCGGAGGAACATGCCGCCGCAGCAGCCGACCACGCAGCGACCGAACCTGCCGCCGTACCGACGCAGCGGGTTGTGGCTCCGGCTGACGCTGCACCGACTCCGGTTCTTACAGTTCCCGCGGCACCGGCGGCTGTGAGCGTGCCGTCCGACCCCGCGCCCCCTGTTTCGCCGTCGGGCCTGATCGCCGCGTCTCCGCTGGCGGCCGGTGACCTCGATGCGGCCGCGGTTCGGCGCATCTGGGACGACGTGCTCGAAGTCGCGAAGCGACTGAAGCGCCGGACGCACGCGTTGCTGCTCTCTGGTCCGGCGCAGGTTGTTGACGTGCGTGCGAATGTGCTTGTGCTCGGCTTCGCGAGTGGTCCTGTCGAGCGGCAATTCAATACGCGTGACAACGTCGACATCTTGCAGGTCGCGCTCAAAGAGGTGCTCGGCGTCGATTGGCGCATCGAGACAACGCTGTCCGGACCCGCCGCCACCGCTGCGGTCTTAGCCGACAGCGACGCTGCCGCGAAGTCGCCGCCCACCCTGCCAACGCCGAGTGAGTCAATGGCTGCGGATCGCGCGCCATCGCGTTCAGCCGCCGCCCGCGCCGCAGCCGCCGAACCCAAAGAGCCCCGCGCGCGCCGCGCTGCTGTGCCTGATGCACCTGCCGAGATCGTGCTCGACGAACCCAATCCCGACGACGACGATGCCGACGACGGCACATCCGGACTCGCGTTGCTGCAACGGCACCTTGGCGCGACTGTCATCAACGAGGGCGAGACCCCGTAACCGCTTCGACCAGCTGCATGCCGGGAGCTTTGAAGCTATACGCACGCAAAACGGGCGCTGAACGCCGCTGCTTCCTCACGCGCTTTGCTCTGCTGCACATATGCAGCAGTGCAGGTCTGCTACGCATGTGCAGCAGTGCAGCTCTGCCACGCATGTGCAGCAGTGCAGGTCTGCTACGTATGTGCAGCAGTGCAGGTCTGCTACGTATATGCAGCAGAGCAAAGCGCGCCAATTAGCGTTGTGCGCCGCGACTAAGGGAGCAGGGTGGCGATGTGCGCGACGAAGCGGGATGCCGCGCCCGCGTCGCGGTCGAGGAACAGTTGGGGCTCGATGGCTTCGAGTTCCATGACGGCTGGCGAACCGTCGACGTCGACGAGGTCGACGCGCGCGTAGGCAGTCGCTGCCGGCGCGGCAGCCAGTGTTGCCGCAGCAACTGCGAACTCAGCGTCGGTCGGCTCGTGCGGCACAACCGACCCACCGTGATGTTCTTGAACTCGGTAATCGCCGTCAGCGGGGATCTTGCGGATTGCGTGGCTGAACTGCCCGCCGAAGTAGATGAGTGATGATTCGCCGCGCTGGAGCACCGAATGAGCTAGCGGCTGTACAAGCACGTCGCCGTCCAAAGCCAGTTCGGCGAGATGTGTGGCGGCTTCGGGTGAAGACGACCCAGCCCTGAGTGCACCAATCGCCCCGACCGAGACGGCCGGCTTGATGGCGAGCTCGCCCGGATAGACAGCGAGCGCGCGAGCTTGCTCGGCGGGCGATGCGCCCCGCTTCACAAGTGTTGTGACAACAGTGGATACGCCCGCCGCCGCGAGTTCGAGCAGGTAGCTCTTGTGGCTATTCCACTCGAGCACCTCGAGTGGATTGACCATCCGGGTCACGGCAGCGACGCCACGCGCCCACGACAGGAATGCTTCGTGGTGGTCGGAGTAGTCCCACGGGCTGCGGACCACGACGAGTGGCACTGATGGCCAGTCCGTCGTGTTGTCCCACGGCCGGATTACGACGCCGATCGACTTGTGCTCCAGCGCGGCGACCAACAAATGAATCTCGGGATCGGGCTTGCGCATCTGTCGGCCAGTGACGAGGACGACATCGGGGGAGCGGGCGTCAGCCACCGGCTGTCCACAAGTCGAGTTCCACGATGCGACGCTATCGTGGCTGCCCGAGGGGCGACGTCAGTGCGGGCGTCGACTCAAGCCGTGTACGTACCAGGACGCGGTTGAACCCATGCCGGGATCGAATAGCCAAAGTCCCATGGGAACCGGCCCTCGGTGTCGTCGTGCGTCAGCTGCAGCGCTGACACCGATGCCTCGTCTGGTCGCCCGTAGTGCCGGTTCGCACTGAACAGAATTGCGGCTGGATTGGGCACCTCCTCGACGGTGAGCCGGTGCGGCCACGAGTCGAAGCTGATCAGCATGCCCGGCAGAAACTGTTCGCCAGCCTTCACTCGGCCGCCCACGTCGTTCAAGACACCGGCCGCGTCATGGGTGCAGCCGCCGAGAAACACCAGCTCGGGATGTCCCATTCCGAACAAGCCCACGGTGTAGGCAATCGAGGTTCGCCGGCGCTTCTCGTCGCCGATCACATATTCGATAGCCCAGCCGTGTGTGCGAATGAGGCCGGCGACTCGAGCGTCTTCTTGATCGAGCCAGGCAGCAGTCTGCGGGTCGATCGGCGGCCGGCTTCTCTTTGTCATGAGATCGAGCGTGGCCCACAGACGGACTGGGCTGGGCGCGAGAACGACAGCTGTGGATGTAGCCCGCGACGTGTGGACAACAGCTATCGAGCCTTCCGGCCGCGATAACAGAAGCCGTCGACGGTGATCGACACGACCGAGATACCAACACTCGACAGCAACGCGACCCACACGACGGATCCCCCCCGCCGTCCCGTTGAGAAGGTCGTATTGCGTCGATCACGAGTGTCTCGGTCTGGTTGCGCGCGAAGCCTTGCAGCAACGAGGGCATCGTCGCGAGTGGCACGAACGCGCTGCTGGGATACGCCAGGACGCTGATCGCGAAAGCTCGCGGTGCTGATCGAAGCTCAGCGCAGATAGGCCGCCCGGAATCGGGCCCGACCAGGCGACGTTGAACCCAGCGTGGACGTCGATGTTGTCGTGATCGGGGCAGGGCAAGCCGGGTTGTCGGCTGCTTACTTCCTGAACCACGCAGGTCCCGAACCCGAGGCTGGTTACGTCGTACTCGACGCGAATCCTGAAGCTGGTGGCGCGTGGCAGCACAGGTGGCCGTCACTCAAGTTCGGTACTGCGCACCGCATCCACCCGTTGCCCAGCTGGCCGTTCGGTGAGGTCGACGCGAGCAAACCGGCGTCCGAAATCGTCGGAAATTACTACGCGGAATACGAAAAGCGGTTCGCTTTGCCGGTGCACCGGCCGGTGCACGTTGCCCAAGTCACAAGGGGCGCCGACGACCGGCTCGACGTTGTCACCGGCGAAGGAACCTGGCGCGCACGAGCGATCATCAACGCAACAGGCACGTGGTCGAATCCGTTCTGGCCGCACTATCCCGGAATGGAGACGTTCAAGGGCCGCCAGCTGCACACCGTCGACTACCGAAGTGCGGATGAGTTTGCCGGTCAGCACGTAGTCGTGGTCGGTGGTGGCAACTCAGCAGTGCAGTTACTTGCCGAGATCTCGAAGGTCACGACCACCACGTGGGTGACGCGCCGCGAACCGGTGTGGCGCGAAGGTCCGTTTACCGAAGAGGCCGGCCGCGCTGCGGTCGCCCTCGTTGAGCAACGCGTACGTGAAGGACTGCCGCCGCAGAGTGTGGTCAGCGTGACTGGTCTCGGTCTAACACCAGAGGTCGCCGACGCGAAGGCTCGCGGTGTGCTGAACAGGCTGCCGATGTTCGACTACATCACGACGGACGCCGTGGTGTGGCGCGACGGTGATGAGGTGACCGAGATCAAAGCGGACGTCATCCTGTGGTGCACCGGGTTCCGCGCGTCGCTGGCGCACCTTGCCCCGCTGGATATTCGTGAGCCCGGCGGCGGGATTCGGATGCTCGGCACTCAGGTCGCGAAAGAACCGCGGCTGCATCTCGTCGGGTACGGGCCGTCGTCCAGCACGATCGGGGCAACTCGCGCGGGCCGAGCTGCTGCGAACGCCGTCGTCAGCTTGTTAGGTCCAGGGGTTGTCCTTCAGTCGCACTCTTCCATGCGGCAGTAGGGTCGGTGACCGTAATACCGCCGCCCATCTTCTTCGACGCATATAAGCCCGCGTCTGCGCGGCGCAGCAGTTCGTCGATCGATTGGCCGGTCCAGCACACGGCCCCGGCAGAGAAACTCACCTGCGGGGTCGCGTCGCGAAGTCGCTGCACAGCTTCGAGCGCACCACTGAGATCGGTGTCGAACAAGACGAGAACGAACTCGTCGCCGCCCACGCGGGCGAGCGAGTCGCCGGCCCGCAGCACTGACGTCCAGCCTGCGGCAGCCGACTGCAGCAGCCGATCGCCCGCGGCGTGGCCCTCGGTGTCGTTCACGTGCTTCAATCCATCGAGGTCGATGGCGGCGACGGCGAAGGCTCGCTTGTCGCGAGTGGCCATGTTGATTTGGGCGGTCAGCGTTTCCTCTAGGAGTCTGCGGTTCGGTAGCCCGGTCAGAGTGTCGTGCAGGGCGAGAAGCCGCAGCCGCCCTACCAGCGTCCCGATCACCAAGCAGGGAATCGCGATCGCGAACATGTTCATCGTCCACTGGGTCGCCATCTGCTCGCGCCAGTGAGTGAGCAGCACCGCGAGATAGAGCACTCCGGCCAGGGTGACGTAGGCCACCGCCTGCCTCCGGAGAAGAAAGGCGCTCGCGAACGCTGACATGAATCCGTAGAACAGGGCAGCTGCCTGTGATTCCGATGTGGGTCCGGCCGCCCACACCGACCAGCTGATGCAGCCGACGCCGACGATGAGACCCGCGTGGATCACCCAGTGCGGCGCGCGATTGCGACCGAACCACATGACGAGACCGACCGGAAGCATCACCGCCGCGATGACCCAGTTGACGCTCTTGTGTTCGATGGGCCAGTAGGGCAGGACGTTCACCGATGCGGCGACGAGTGCACCTGCGACGATCAGCATGGCGAGCCAGCCGACCATCGTCGGGACGTCGGTCAGCGAGTCGAGAGGCGCCGTCGCTATATGACGGTCACGGGGAATCCTCATGGCTGGTTTCCTATCGACAGCACGGGCAGGCGGATTAGGCCAACCGGCCGTACGAGTCAGCGCTGCGGCAGGCGGATTTGCGCGCGGAGACCGCCGAGCGGGCTCTCGTCGAGCGTGATGTCGCCTCCGTGTGCGCGCGCGATCGAACGGGAGATTGCCAACCCAAGACCCGATCCACCGTCATTGCTGCTGCGTCCGGCGTCGAGCCGCACCCACCGTTCAAAGACGCGCTCTCGATCGGCTGGTGCAATGCCCGGCCCGTCGTCGTCGACTGTGATGACGACCTCACCGCCAACAGCCGTCGCGTGTACCGAGACGGCACTGGCATACCGGCCCGCATTCGAGGTGAGGTTCTCGAGCATGCGCGACAGCGCCGCCTCGTCGCCCGATACGAGAATCGACGCTCCGCCGGGGCAGGCGATGAGCCCGATGTCAACCGCCGAGTCGAGCTTGGGCGGCCGACTGTCGAGGCGCGCAAGCAACAGCAAGTCATCGGCAAGACGGCTGAGCCGTTGGACGTCGGCAAGCACGTCGCGTGCGACCGCGGGCCACTCATTCGGTGCAGTGTCGGTGGCAAGAGCGACCTCGAGTTGGGTCTGCACCGAGGCGATCGGCGACCGCAATTCGTGGGCGGCGTCGGCGATGAAGCTGCGCTGCTGCTCACCAGCGACGTGCAACCTGCGAAGCATTCGATTCAGGGTCTGCCCGAGCCGTCGCAACTCGTCACCACTCGGCGGTTCGGCGAGTTGCGGCGCAGTGTTACTCGCGTTGACGTCGACCGCATCTGCAGCCGCACGCATGTCGTCGACGGGACGCAATGCCGAACTGACGGCGAGCCATGTTGCGGCGGCAGCCGCAAGTAGCACGAGGGGTACGACGATCACAACCACGGTGCGCAACGCGTCTAGTGCCGATGTGACGTCGGCGAACGGTACGGCGACAAGCACAGTCACAGGGACGCCGCGCAGCATCGCGGTCTGTGCCTCGACGCGCAATGGCGTTGTACCTAGGGAGCTCGCCGTGGTCGTGAACGCGTGGCCGAGTCGATGTGTGTACTGCGACACCGGCAGTAACGGCAGGACCGTACTCGCCGACGTCGTCGCGGCGAGCACAGTGTCCGCAGCGTCGAGAACCTGGGCGAAGGCGGTGCCGCCCGGCGCCGACGGCAATGGCACAGGAAGGGCGTCCGCGACGACCAATTGAGTGACGGTCGCGAGCTCGGCGTGCACGGTCAGGTCGACCACTTTGACCCTGCTGTGAAAGAACAATGAGCTCAGCACGGTGGTGCCGAGGACGAGTCCGACAGCGAGAACGAGGGTAGCCGTTGCAGTGACGCGAAGCCTCAGCGTCCGCCGAGCCCACCACTTCAACGGGTTCACGTTGCGCGCAACCGATAGCCGGCACCCCGAACGGTCTGCACGACGTCGCGGCCGAGCTTTCGCCGAAGGTAGCCCGCGTACACCTCGACCGCATTCGCTTCGGTCGTCGCGTCACTCCACACGTGTTCGAGCAGCTCTGCCTTGGTGACCGGAAGCGGGTGCTGCCTCATCAGATATTCGAGCATCGCGAATTCGCGTGCGGTCAGGTCGATCTGCGTACCGTCTTTGCTGACAGTTCGCGCAGCAGGGTCCAGGGTCAGACCAGCCGCTGCGAGGACCGAAGGCCGCGGACCGGCCGCACCGCGACGCAGCAACGCGCGGATGCGAGCAAGCAAAACGACGAAAGAGAAAGGCTTCGTGAGGTAGTCGTCGGCGCCGAGGTCGAGCCCGTCTGCCTGGTCGTAGTCGCCATCTTTCGCAGACGCGAGCAGGATCGGCGTCCATATTTCTCGTGCTCTTAGTTGCCGCGTTACTTCGTACCCGGAGAGTCCCGGCAGCATCACATCGAGCACGATCACGTCGTAGCCAACGGCCGTCGCCATCTCAAGCCCACTGATCCCGTCACCCGCGACATCGACGGTGAATCCCGCATGTACCAGGCCGCGCTGCATCGCGGCGGCCATGCGGTGTTCGTCCTCGACGATCAGCAATCGCATAGGCGTCACGATGCCACAGCCGCCCGATGCTGTGACGTTGCTGAGCGCCGAGGGCCACAAAGATGCGGGACGGCGGGTGGCCGCCGATAGTGATCGCATGACACGTCTTGCTTCGCGCCGCCTCCGCTGGCTTCTGCCAGCCGGAATTGCGGCCGCCATCGCCGTTGCTTCCGTCGCCACCACCGCTGCCGCAAGCGCATCGGGTCAGCCCAAGCTGGCGCCGAAGACCGCTGCCCAGCTACTCGTGGCTGTCGAGAATGCGTCGCCCGCCGGGTTGTCGGGCACGATTGTCGAGACCGCGAAACTCGGGCTGCCGGACATCTCCGGGTTGCTTGGTTCCAGCGGAGGCTCGGGCCTGTCGCTCGAGTCGCTGGTGACCGGCTCGAACACGATGAACGTGTGGTACGCCGGCAAGGACAAGCAGCGGTTCGCGTTGCTCGGGCAGCTCTCCGAGGACGATCTCATTCACAACGGTAGCGACTTGTGGAGCTACGACTCGAGTACTCGAACGGTTACGCATAAGACGCTTACTCCGGATGAGTCCGACCAGGTCGGCTCCTCGATCGCCAGCGCCGCGCCGTCGCTCGACCCGCAGGCTGCGGCTGAGAAGGCACTTGCCGCCATCGACCCGACGACTGCCGTGGTTGTCGATCGCACCGCCCGAGTCGCCGGTCGCGCCGCGTACCAGCTGCAGCTCTCGCCGAAAGACACTCGCTCGCTCATCGGCAGTGTGCAGATCGCCATTGATGCTGCGACCTCCGTGCCGCTGCGCTTGCAGATTTTCGCGGCGGGTGCGACGAGCCCCGCGTTCCAGGTTGGGTTCACCAGCGTCAGCTTCAACGTGCCCAATACCTCTGTCTTCGAGTTCGTGCCGCCCGCCGGTGCGAGCGTCGAGCAGGACACCGCACCGTTTGGCGACAGCCTCGACGACACCCCGTTCGGCAACAACAGCAATTTCGTCGTCCACACTCGGATCCGAGGCAGTGCACCTAGCGGCCCACAACAGACCCTCGTCACGCCGGGAGACACGTCTACGAACGTGACGCCAGCCCGGAAAGTCACCGAGCTTGGCAAGGGCTGGACCGCGGTCATCAAGATCACCAACGCGGTGCCCGCAGATTCGGTCGGTCCGCCGCTACCGTCGAGCCCAGCGTCAAGTGGGCCGGCGTCTTCGAGTGGTCCGGCCGTGACCATCCGGCGCGACTCACCTCTCGATGACATAGCCACGCAGGTCCCTGGTGGCGAGGTGATCACGACCGCGCTCCTAACGATCTACATCACGCATGACGGCACGGCCTATGTCGGCCCGGTCAGCGTGGCGAATATCGAGAAGGTCGCTTCGAGCGGACACGGCTTGTGACCGCGGTCGCCACGGCGTTGACGTCGACTCCGACTGATACGTCGCTTGCCATCGCGACGCACGGCCTCACCCGCCGGTTCGGGCAGCACATAGCTGTCAACTCCGTCGACCTCGCGGTTCCGCGAGGTGCGGTGTACGGGTTCCTCGGCCCGAACGGTTCGGGCAAGACGACCACGATCCGGTTGCTGCTTGGCCTGATGTCACCGCATGCGGGCACCGTCGAACTGCTCGGCGGTGCGATGCCCGCAGCAGCCGGTGATGTGTTGAGCCGGGTCGGTACTTTGGTCGAAGGGCCGGCGTTCCATCCCTACCTCACCGGTCACGACAACTTGCGGCGTCTCGACGCCTACGACGCGAGCACCGACCCCTCGACGTCCGCTTCGCGCATTGGTTCTGCGCTCGAGCGAGTGGGGTTGTCGGCGGCCGCGAAGAAGACCTACCGCCGCTACTCGCTCGGCATGAAACAGCGGCTAGGACTTGCCGCCGCACTGTTGCGGCCGCGCGACCTGCTGATTCTCGACGAGCCCACGAACGGCCTCGACCCGCAAGGTACTCGAGAGGTGCGCGGGCTCATTCGCGAGCTCGCCGCCGACGGAACCACGGTGTTGGTATCGAGCCACCTGCTCGCCGAGATCGAGCAGGTCGCCACGCACGTGGGCATCATGAGCGCCGGCAAGCTGTTGCGACAGGGCCAGCTGGATCAGGTGCTGGGGGTTGCGGCGGCGTTGCTGCGGATCGAGACGCCGGACGTCGAGCGTGCTCTCGGCGTGCTTGCAGAGATGGACGTGTCGGTGTCGGAGCAAACGGCCGACCACTTGTTGGTCACGATGGGTGATTCCACTCCTGACGTCATCAACGCGGCATTGGTTCGAGCGGACGTCGCGGTGCGCGGGTTGCGCGTCGAGCGGCCGCTTCTTGAGGATCTGTTCGTGAAGCTGACGGGGGAGGGTTTCGATGTCGTCCGCTGACATGGTCGCTGAGCTGCACGCGCCGGTCATTCCGCGTGTCCGCTATCACGGGGTCTTTGTTCGCCAGTTCGTCAGTGAGATCTCGATCATCTTCCGGCGTCGGCGCAATCTCGCGATCCTCGCGGTGCTCGGCGCCTTCCCGATCTTTATCGGCATTGCAGTCAAGATCAGTGCTCCTAGCGGAGGGCAGGGTCCCGCGTTCATCGGCCAGATCACCAGCAACGGGCTCTTCCTCGCGTTCGCGGCTCTGACTCTGTGCCTTCCCTTTCTCTTCCCAGTTGCGGTCGCCGTAGTTGCGGGAGATGCGGTCGCCGGCGAGGCAAATAGTGGGACTCTCCGGTACTTGCTCACCGTCCCCGTTTCACGCACTCGGCTGCTGGCGGTAAAGACAGCTGGGGTGATCGCGTTCATGGTCGCGGCGATTGCCCTAGTGACGGTCGTTGGACTCGTGCTCGGAGTCGCGTTGTTCGGCACGCACGGAATGACGCTGCTGTCCGGTGACACCGTGTCCGTCAGTAATGGGCTGCTGCGCTCGTTTGCGGTCGCGGGTTACGTGTTCGTCGACTTGCTGGGGCTCGCAGGGATTGCGTTGTTCTTCTCGACGCTGACGGAAGTTCCGGTCGGTGCGATGGCCGCAACGGTGGTGCTCGCGGTCATCCTCACGGTGCTTGACACTGTGCCTCAGTTGGGCGGCATCCGGGGAATCCTGCTGACCCACCACTGGCTCGATTTCGCCACCTTGCTGCGAACGCAGGTCGACACGAGCCAGCTGTTGCACGGCATGCTGGTTCCGATTGGCTACTTCGCGGTCTTCACCGCTGCGGCGTGGTCGCGCATCACGACCGCAGACGTCACGTCGTAGCCGTCCTCGGCCTACTCGGTTCAGATGCCGATGCCGAGCCTAGCGATCGGGCCGAGGAGTTCTTGCTCCTCGTAGGCGAGGTGTGACAGCAGGATGTCGGTCAGCCGGTCGACCTCGGCCTGCACCTTGCTGAGGTGTTCGTCATCGTCGACCATGGCGACCAGCGCCGCATCGAGGCGTGACAGAACGGCGGCCACAACTTCGTGCTCTTCGCTGAGGCGTTTGATCACCGGTGTGAGGTCGGCGTCGCGTGACTTGAGATCGACGAACAGGTTCGCGTCCTCGATCGCGTGATGAATCGTCAGCACCCGGCAGTAGGTCGCGCAGAAGGCTCCCAGTGACCAGTAGTTCTGCCGCATTGACATCTCGTTGATCAATGACCGCGCGACAGCGGCACTTGAACGACCGACTGCGACCTCGGCGACGACGTCACGGATCTGGTCGAGTTCGGATCGCAGGTGCTCGTGCACGCTCGCGAGCAGCTGCGCCGAAGCCCGGCCCGCCGCCGTCCCGACTGCGTCGTCGTGACGCGGGGCACGAGGTCGGGTTGCTTCGTCGAGGGCTGGTTCGAGATCGCTGACGGGCTCAGACATCTGGGTGCGGCTCCGGGCGCTGGGAGAGTGTCAGTCGACCCTAACGGCCCGCACGCCGGTCTGCGTTGTCTACTGCTCGAGGTCAGGCCTGCGGTGGCTGCGCTGCGCTGTGCTGTGCTGTGCTGTGCATGCGGGCGTGCTCGACGAGTGTCCGTAGGTCGCCCACCGGGCCGAGATGCTGGAGCTTGTCGGGATTGACGACCGCGTGCAGCGCCTGTATCTCCCCGTCGGCGATGTCGAGGCTGAGCACGCCAAGGACGAGTCCGCCGTCCGTCGTGAAGATCATGCCCGGCTCGCCGTTGACGTCGAGTGGGGTCAACACCATGCCAATCTCGGCGCCGAAAGCGACCAGGGCGATCATGAAGCGGCCGACCTTGTCGATGCCCATCACAGCGCGAGCCGCCGCGGGCGCCTTGCCGCCGCCATCCCCGGTAAACGTGACGTCGGCGGCGAGCATGGTCTGCAACCCGGCAACGTCGCCAGCCTCGACAGCGGCAAAGAACCGCTCGGCGAGCGCACGCTTTTGCTCGCGCGATGCCTCGTAGCGAGGTCGCCGTTCGTCGATGCGCTTGCGGGCGCGCACGAGCAACTGACGGCAGTTGTCGGAGCTCTTGCCGACAACTGCGGCGATCTCGTCGAACTCATAGGCGAACACGTCGCGCAGCAAGAACACCGCGCGTTCGGTCGGCGACAGAGTCTCGAGCAAAACGAGAAATGCGGTCGACAACGAGTCGGAAATCTCGGCATGCGCCGCGACGTCGGGCATTGGGTCGGCAAGTATCGGCTCGGGCAACCACATCCCGACATACGTCTCGCGTTGCACGCGCGCAGATTTCAGGTGGTCAAGTGACAGCCGCGTGGTGATCGACGCTAAGTACGAACGCGTCGATTCAACGTCCACGCCGTCATCGAGCGCGCGCCGGTATCGCACGAAGGACTCCTGCACGACATCCTCGGCGTCGCTCACGCTTCCGAGCATGCGGTAGGCGATCGAGAAGAGCAGCGGACGTAGTTCCGTGTACGTGCGCGCCAGCTCATCGTCGTCCGACATGGTCTGCCTCCCTCTCCTCCACCGTATGACGATTTCGCCGGTCCGCCAGTGACAAGCCCTTGGGGTCAAGAGGCGTTGTCACAGGCCCGTGGGGTGCCTCGTCTCATGCGTAGGAGTCTCATGCGTAGGACGACGAAACTGGAGGAGTGTCATGAGAGTTTTCCTTGCAGGCGCAAGCGGTGCGATCGGACGCCGATTGGTGCCGCTACTGGTCTCTACTGGACATCAGGTCACCGGCACAACGACCACATCGACCAAGTTTGACCAGCTTACGGCGCTCGGTGCGGACGCCGTGCAACTCGATCTACTCGACGCCGCTGCGACTAGGCGCGCGATCGCTAACGCGAAACCCGATGTGATCGTGCACCAGGCGACCGCACTGGCCAACCTCGGTAGGACTTCGCGCAATCTCGGCAAGGCATTCGCGGTTACCAATCAGCTGCGCACTGTCGGTACGCAGAACCTGCTCGATGCTGCGTGGGACGTTGGTGTCACGCGCTTCGTCGCACAGGGCTTCTGCGCACTGGCGTTCGCACGGGCACCGCGATTGGATGCCGGCGCCCCAGCTGGTCTCATCGCCGGTCGCGACGCAATGCGATCACTCGAGGACTCTGTTCTTGAGCGCGATGGAGTAGTTCTCAGCTACGGCGGGTTCTACGGACCTGGTACTTCGTTGGGCCGTGACGGCGAACAGACCACCATGATTCGCCGGCGGCTGCTACCGATCGTCGGTTCGGGCGACACCATCTTCCAGTTCCTGCACATCGATGACGCCGCGAGTGCCACTCTCGCCGCGCTCACCCGCGGCGTTGGTCGCTACGACATCGTTGACGATGATCCGGCCGCGCTCCACGAGTGGGTTCCGGCCATGGCATCGATGCTCGGTGCCAAGCCGCCGCGGCATGCGCCCGTTTGGCTGGCGAAGCTGGTAGCCGGTGACGGCGTAGCGTTGCTGACCGTCGAGGCGCCGCCGGTATCGAACGCACGGGCGAAGGCCGAACTGAGTTGGAAGCCTGCATACCCGTCGTGGCGCGAGGGCTTCGCGCACGAGCTCAGCTCCTCGACGTCCGTTCGCGAGCGAGTTGGTTAGTCCGAGGCGATGGTGGCGCGGGCGCCTGCGGCCTTGACTGCTGCTTTGAGCGACGTGATGTCGTAGGCGCCGTGGTGGCGGATGCCGTTGATGAAGAACGTGGGCGTGCCTGACACCTTGCTGAGGTCGGCACTGTCGACATCGCTGGCAACTCGAGCGGCGCCGACGTGATGCTTGACGTCGTCGGTGAAACGGGCGACGTCGAGGTCAAGCTCGCCCGCGTAGCGGATCAGATCTCGCAGCCCGAGTGCATCCTGATGCTGGAAGAGCAGGTCGTGCATCTCCCAGAACTTGCCCTGGGCGTCGGCAGCTTCGGTGGCCTCGGCGGCGAGCTGTGCATTCGGATGCACCTCGGTCAGCGGCAGGTGCCGCCACACGTAGCGGATGTCGCCGAACTCCGACAACAACTCGCGCACGATCGGCTCGGCTTGCCCGCAGTAGGGACACTCGAGGTCGCCGTATTCGAGCAGCGTCACGAGCGACTCATGCGGACCGCGAATGTGGTCGCGCGCCGCATCGACCGGGTCGGCGAGGTCGACGATTGCCTCTGACCGTCCGAGCAGCGCGATGATGCGCTGTCGCGTGGGCAGCCGTTCGGTGATCCGGAAGAGAACCCACGTCAGAAACGACGCGAGAACGGCCGCGGTCAGAACCCCGGCCTTTGCTTCTTGCAGTTGCGTGCCGGTGAACGCGAGGGATGCGATCAGCAGCGAGACGGTGAATCCGATACCGGCGATCGAACCCGCGCCGGCGACCGCCGCCCACCCGACCGGAGGGCGCAACTTGCGTTGGGTGATCGCGGTGACCAGCCACGACATGCCCGCGATCCCGATCGGCTTTCCGAGCACGTAGCCGACCACGATGCCGAGCGTGATCGGCGACTTGTACGCCGTCGACGCGAAGTGCGCGCTGATCGGGATGCCCGCATTGGCGAGGGCGAAGAGCGGGACGATGACATAAGTGGTCCACGGGCTAAAGCGTTGCTGTAGCCGATCGTTCGGTGAGATCGCTGCCTCGACGCTCGCTCGCGCTTGCCGCGCGAGTTGCGCGGTTGGCTGCTCGCGGAATTGCCGGAAGCCTTCGGTGGCGAGGTCGAGCGCAGGCCGGCTCGCGGAGTAGGCGTAGGTAAGTAGGCCGAGCACGAGGCCGACCACAACCGGGTCGACGCCAGATTTGAAGAGAGCGAGCCAAATCGCTGCGCCGAACACCGCGTACAGCTGCATCCGGTAAGGAGGCTTGAATGCGCGAATCGCCAGTGTGCAGGCGAACAGTGCGAGCGCTATTAAGAGCGGCATCCAGCGCAAGTGCTTGGTGTACACGGTGGCGATGACGAGCAGCGCGACGATGTCGTCGACGACGACCACGGTGAGCATGAAAGCTCTGAGCCGGTCAGGGAAACGCGGGCCAACCAGTGCCAGCATGCCAAGCGCGAACGCGGTGTCGGTCGACATCACCGTGCCCCACCCGTGTGCGCTGTTGCGGCCGCCGTTGAAGGCAAGGTAAATCCCGACCGGCACGATCATGCCGGTGACGCCGGCAAGCAACGGCAACGTCACGCGCTTGCGTTCACGCAGCTCGCCGATGTCAAATTCCCTGCGCGCTTCGAGACCGACGACGAGGAAGAAGAACGTCATCAGGCCGGAGTTGACCCAGCCTCGTAGGTCCTGATTTACCGTTCCGTGGCCGAATCGAATGGCGAACGTTGTGTGCCAGACGGCGTTGTATGAGTGGGCGTTGATGTTGACCCAGATCAGTGCGGCAATCGTGCTCGCGAGCAGGATCGCTGCGCCACTGGTCTCGCTGCTGGAGAACGTTCGCAACGGCGCCCGGACATACCGGTGCCAGGGCGTCAGGTTTTCGGTCTCAGTCTCGGTCACCTGGTGAGAAAGGCGGTCAGCCCGGCGGCTATTCCAGTAGCAATGGACTGGCGATCCGTCGGGTTGGTGGCGATTGCGGCGTCTCCGCTGTTTCTCATGTTCAGACATTCGATGGTGATGACTGGACCATGCGAGAGGTTGATCGTACCTGTGCTTGTCGTGTTGGGGTAATAGCCGTTCGTGATGTACGTCGAGTACGGAATCCCTGTGACGGCGTGAAACGTGTCGTGCATGACGGTCGCAAGAATGCGTGATTGCGGCGCACCACCTGGGTTCACGTTCGGGTCGTTCGGCGGTGGTTGCATGACAAAGAATCCGTGCCCGCCCGCTGGTCCGCCGTCCGCATGAATTGCGATGAACGCGTTCGCGTGGGCATCATTGCCGATCTGTGCGCGGGTCGTGATGCAAGGCCCGATGCTCGTGTCATTCGGTCGGGTCAAGATGACCGTCGCGCCCTCGGCCCGCAAGATGGCCGCCGTGCGATTCGCGACGTCCCAGGTGAATGCGTGCTCTGGATAGCCGGCATCCGTCGACGTGCCTGTGGTGTCGCACGCTTTGTAGACACCGTTGCCCGCATACACGTTCTTGTTGATCGACGAGCTGTTGTTCAGGTTGTGCCCCGGGTCGAGAACGATGACCTTGCCCGTCAGCTGCTGCCCGGTCAGCGCAGCCGCAGTGGCCGACGGCAGCGGGGTCGCCACTGGTGGCTTTGGCGAGCCGTTTCGCTGACCAGGAGAGCTCGTCGGGCTGGACGGCGAGGGGCTGGGCTTGGGCGTCGCCTTCGGACTTGGGCTCGGGGTCAGTGACGGCAGCGCTGGGACAGGTGAGATGGCCGAGCGAGTCGCCGGCTGCTCTGACGACGCTGAGGAGGCTGGCATGGACGCCGCGGTAGACGCCAGGGCGGCTGTGGATGACGCCGCCTCGGAGGTGGCCGGCCCGAATCCTGCCGCTGCCGAGCTGGCGGCTACAGAGCTGGCGGCTGCCGAGCTGGCGGCTGCAGAGCTTCCCTGTGGCGAATTGAGATGGGCCGGCTTCGTCGACGTCTTGCAGGCCGCCAGCGCCGAGAAGGCGGCAATCACGAGGACGATCTGGGTGCGGCGGGCGGTGCTAGTCCGTCGGGCCATACCTCATGCTGCCACGCTGCCCGCCCGCGAGACCGACAGCGTCACCGCTCCCGCGTAGGCTCGACACGTTCCCCGAACCCACGAACGGATCCGACGCAGGAGGGTACGCATGACGTCAGGCGACTTACCGAGCATGCAAGAACTCCTTCAGCAGGCGTCGCAGATGCAGCAGCAGCTGATGTCCGCCCAAGAAGACCTGGCCCGCGAGCGCGTCGTGGGTGATGCGGGCGGTGGGCTGGTCACCGCGACGGTCACGGGGGCGGGCGAACTCGTCGACTTGCGCATCGACCCCAAAGCCGTCGATCCGGCCGACACCGAGACGTTGGCAGACCTCATTCTCGCCGCCGTCCGAGCGGCGACTGGGCGGGCGGCTGCACTGCAGTCGGCGAAGCTAGGCCCACTGGCTGAGGGCTTGGGTGGCCTATCGGGCGGCCTTCCCGGGCTCGGACTGTAGAACGTGTACGAAGGGGTCGTCCAAGACCTGATCGACGAGTTGGGCAAGTTGCCGAACGTCGGTCCGAAGAGCGCGCAACGCATTGCGTTCTATCTGCTCGCGGCCGATGCAGTCGACGTCAAGCGGCTGGCCCAGGTCCTGCTTGAGGTCAAGGACAAGGTCAGGTTCTGTGAGATCTGCGGGAACGTCGCGGAGGAAGATCAGTGTCGGATCTGCCGCGATCCGCGCCGCGACCTCACCGTGATTTGCGTGGTCGAGGAGTCCAAGGACGTCGTCGCGGTCGAGAAGACGCGCGAGTTCCGAGGCCGCTACCACGTGCTGGGCGGCGCAATCAGTCCGATCGAAGGCATCGGCCCTGATGACCTACGGGTGCGCGAGCTCATGACTAGGCTCGCTGATGGGACCGTGACCGAGCTGATCCTCGCGACCGACCCGAATCTCGAGGGTGAGGCCACCGCGACCTACTTGGCCCGGTTGGTGAAACCGATGGGATTGCGGGTCACCAGGCTGGCGAGTGGGCTGCCGGTCGGTGGAGACCTGGAGTATGCCGACGAAGTCACGCTCGGTCGTGCGTTCGAGGGGAGGAGACAGATCGATGTCTGAGCTGGTGGTCGAAGGTCCGACGGACGATCTCAGTGATTTCGCCGCCGAAATCGCTGACCAGGTCGAGAGCTTCGTGATCGCGGTGCGCGAGGTCGCTCGCGGCGCGGAGCCGGGCGGCGCCGTCTCGATGCTGCTTCTCGAGGTGTCGCAGTTGCTATTGGCCGGCGGCCGGCTCGGGGCGATCGGCGACGTCGTCCCGACTGAACGTTGGGAGCCCGACGCGGGTCCCGATCCCGACATCGATGAGTTGCGCGAGCGCCTTGCCGCCCTGTTAGCGCCCATCGACCGCTACGTCGAGGTGTTCGACCCTTACGAGACGCCGCCGAGCGCCGCCAACTTCGTGCTCTCCGACGACCTCGCCGACGTCACCGGCGACTTGCTGCACGGCCTCCAGCACTACCAGGCCGGCCGCCCGATCGAGGCCCTGTGGTGGTGGCAGTTCTCCTACGTCTCGCACTGGGGCACCCACGCTGGCGCAGCCTTGCGCGCCCTTCAATCCGTCGTTGCCCATGCCAGGCTGGACGTCGAGGGGCTGGCCGGCTAGATCAGCTGGACGTCGCCGGCGATGCGGGTGCGCTGCTGCTCTCTGCAGTGGAACTGATCGGTGACGGGGACGCGGGGAGCGAGAAGTCGCTCTGAACGGGTGGGGTCGTCAGGGCGGTCAGCTCGAGCACATTCGAGCGGAACTGCGCGCGGGTAAGAACGCCCGCTGCACTGAAGCAGTACGTGCCGGGCGACACCCCGTCGGGCGCTGCGATGAGCGCGAAGCACGACGATGCGGGGATCCCGTTTGCCGCCGGTCGCGGTGCCTCCAGGGACACGGTGAGGTCGACACCTTGCGCCAACGTGTCGAGAGTCGTGGTGAACAGCGCCTGCCCGGACGGGTTGACGTTCGCGGGTACGGGATCGCCGGGTCCGGCCAAGGTCAGGCAACTCGGCGTCCCGCCCGTCGGGAGGTTGCACGTGTACGTGCCGGTCGGGTCGACCTGGATCACCACTCGCCCGTCCGCTTCGCTGACATCGAGCCGGGTGCTCGTGGGCGTGCGGTAGGCCTTGATCGTGCTCGCGCGCGGCGGGTTGTCGGAGCTGTCGGCGGAGTAAGTCCCCGTGTATTGGGCCCCGCGGGCAATCGCGGCGATGGCGGCCAGCTGCGCCGCAGCGCTCGGTCCAGAAGAAGACTCAAGAAGGGACGGCGGGGGCGGTGCGGGATGTGAGTGGGTGCTGCACGCAGAACCAAGCGCCAAAACAGCCACTAGACCGGCCGCGAGAACCGAGGCATTGGCCCGCCGGAGCGACCTGCCGCGCGTGCCTACCGCCTCGCCCCGGACGAAATCCACAGGGTCAGGCTAACTGGCCCCGGTAGACTTGCCCCCGATCATCCCTGCCAAGGAGTTGTTTGCTCGTGGGCGTCGTCGTCCAAAAATACGGTGGCTCGTCCGTCGCCGACGCTGAGCGCATCAAGAAGGTCGCGCAGCGGATCGTGGCGACCCGCAAGGACGGTCACGACGTGTGCGTGGTCGTCTCAGCGATGGGCGACGACACCGACAAGCTCCTCGACCTCGCCGCGCAGGTCTCGCCGCTGCCGCCGGCCCGCGAGCTCGACATGCTGCTCACCGCGGGTGAGCGCATCTCGATGGCGCTGCTGGCGATGGCAATCGCGAACCTCGGCATGAAGGCCCGGTCGTTCACCGGCAGCCAGGCCGGTGTGATCACGGACTCCACACACGGCAAGGCGCAGATCATCGACGTCGCGCCGGGCCGGATCCGTGAGGCGCTCGACCAGGGCGACATCGCGATCGTCGCTGGCTTCCAAGGCGTATCGCAGGACACCAAAGACGTCACCACCTTGGGTCGCGGCGGGTCTGACACCACCGCGGTGGCTTTGGCGGTCGCCCTGGGTGCCGACGTTTGCGAGATTTACACGGACGTCGATGGGGTGTTCACTGCGGATCCGCGGATCGTGCCCACCGCGCGACGGATCGATCGGATCTCCTACGAGGAGATGCTCGAGATGGCCGCGGCGGGCGCAAAGATCCTGCACTTGCGATGTGTCGAGTACGCCAGGCGTTACGCGCTACCGATTCACGTCCGATCGTCGTTCTCGACGAAGACCGGTACGTGGATCGTCCAGATCCCCGCGGAGGAAGCTATGGAAGCCCCGATCATCTCCGGCGTCGCGCACGAGCGCGGCGAAGCGAAGATCACCGTGGTCGGGGTACCGGACAAGCCCGGCGAGGCCGCACAGATCTTCACCGTGGTTGCCGACGCCGGCGTGAACATCGACATGATCGTGCAGAACGTGTCGTCGGTGGCGACCGGACTCACCGACATCACGTTCACGCTGCCCAGTACCGACCTCCCCGCAGCAGTTGCCGCATTGTCGCGCGCGCAAGCACAGATCGGGTTCGAGTCGCTGCAGTCCGACGACCAGATCGGCAAGGTCTCACTCGTGGGCGCGGGGATGCGGACGCATCCGGGTGTGACAGCGCGCTTTCTCACAGCATTGGCGGACGCCGGGATCAACGTCGAGATGATCTCGACGTCGCAGATTCGCATCTCTGTCGTCGTGCGCGAGGACGAACTGCCAATCGCGGTCGCCGCAGTACACAGTGCGTTCGAGCTTGATTCCCGCGACGACGTGGCGACCGTTTATGGCGGGACCGGTCGATGAGTGCCAGTTCGGATCGCTCGTATCGCGTAGGCGTGGTCGGAGCCACCGGCCAGGTCGGCGCGATGATGCGTCGCGTACTCGCTGAGCGCGGCTTCCCGCTATCGGAACTCCGCTTCTTCGCTTCCGCTCGCTCGGCCGGCACGAAGTTGCCGTGGGCCGGTGTCGACATCACCGTCGAGGACGCGGAACTGGCCGACCCGTCAGGGCTCGACATCGCGCTCTTCTCAGCTGGTGCCGCGACCTCGCGCTTACTCGCACCAAAGTTTGCGGCGGCGGGCGTGATGGTGATTGACAACTCATCCGCGTGGCGGATGGACCCCGATGTGCCGCTCATCGTGAGCGAGGTCAACCCGCTAGAGGTGCACTCAGCGCGCAGGAGAATCATCGCGAATCCGAACTGCACGACGATGGCCGCGATGCCAGTACTGAAGCCGCTGCATGACGAAGCAGGCCTAGTTCGTCTCGTTGTCAGCACCTACCAAGCGGTGTCGGGCGCGGGACTGTCTGGAGTCGACGAGCTCGACAAGCAGGTGCGTCAGGTGTTCGACCGCGCGGCCGAACTCACGCACGACGGATCGGCGGTCGAGTTCCCGACGCCGGTGAAGTTCGTGCGCCCGGTCGCGTTCAACGTGCTGCCGCTGGCCGGGTCGATCGTCGACGACGGGTCGTTCGAGACCGACGAGGAACAGAAACTTCGCAACGAGAGCCGCAAGATTCTGGGGATTCCGTCGCTGCTCGTGTCGGGCACCTGCGTCCGCGTTCCGGTGTTCACCGGCCACTCGCTGTCGATCAACGCCGAATTCTCACGGCCTTTGCCGGTCGCCCGGGCTCTGGAGCTACTCGCCGACGCCCCCGGCGTTGAACTGACCGCGATCCCCACCCCGCTGCAAGCCGCCGGAGCCGACCCCAGTTTCGTTGGACGCATCCGGCAAGACCCCGGGGTCGACGGCAATCGCGGGCTCGCCTTGTTCGTCAGCAACGACAACCTGCGCAAGGGCGCCGCGCTCAACGCCGTGCAAATCGCCGAACTCGTCGCCGCGGACCTCGCCGGCCGCTAACTCAGCGCCGCTAACCTCGCGGCGTGCTCGCTCTGC
This sequence comes from uncultured Actinomycetes bacterium, assembly GCA_963737705.1. Lineage (GTDB taxonomy): Bacteria > Actinomycetota > Actinomycetes > Acidothermales > Acidothermaceae > PALSA-607. The sequence goes on along the minus strand of CAVTTP010000006.1, from coordinate 142,784 downwards.
GCCGCTGACCTCGCGGCGTGCTCGCTCTGCGCGCTCAATTTCCCGCGCGTTGCGCTCGCGTCGCCAGTCCCGATACCCGCGGCTGCGGTCGAACGTGTACTCCGGCGTCTTGCCCGCAAACATCGGCCACCCGTCGCCCCACCAGTCTTCTTTGCCCGACCGCACATCAAGATGCGCAGGAAAGCGCCGGCGCCCACGATCGACACGTCTCGTTTGCTCGACGCTCTCAGGGTGCACTTCTCGGCCATCGTCATCTACCACGACAAGGTGCAGGCCGACGGCTTCGAGCAAGCACGCGAACTGCTGTACCCGCGCGTTTGCGGGAGTGCTCTCAACTCGGGCGACGACGTAGAACGGCAGGCCAGCGCGCATAGCGAGTTCGCGCTGACTAACGTCAGCGATCGCGCGCGCAGCCCGCATGTATAGATCCGCGGAGAAATTGTTCACCAGGTAAGCGTCGCCGATAAGGCAGCCCTTCGCCGGACTGGAAGCGACGTTGGGACTAGCGAAATCGCGCCTGTGGACGGCAGGCCCGCCCGCTCTTGCTGCCGCTTTGCTCTGCTGCACGTACGCAGCAGACCTGTACTGCTGCACGTACGCTGCAGACCTGTACTGCTGCACGTACGCTGCAGACCTGTACTGCTGCAGGTACGCAGCAGACCTGCTCTGCTGCACTATTGCAGCAGACCAAAGCATCGATGGGAGAGTTCCTCGAACGGTCGGCCGACGCCGTGGATCGCTATCGCTGATCCATTCCGAGGTGTGTGCGGGCGAAGTTGAGTTGGGCTTCGGTTTGGCGGATGCGTTCGTCGACGACGAGTGAGCCGTGGCCGGCGTCGAAGCGGTAGACCGAGAAGTCGGCTCCGCGCTCGCGTAGTCGTTCTAGATAGTTTTCGATCTGCCGGATCGGGCACCGTGGGTCGTTTGCGCCCGCAGAGATGAACACGGGTGCTTTCACGTTGTCCACGTAGGTGATCGGTGACGACTGCGTATAACGATCGGGCACCTCGTCGGGGGTACCGCCGAATAGTGAGCGGTCGAATGCGCGCAGGCCTTCCATTTCGTCCTCGTAAGCAGCGACATAGTCGGCAACTGGCACTCCTGCGACACCGACGGACCACGCGTCGGGGGTGAGTCCGACGCCGAGCAGCGTGAGGAAGCCGCCCCATGATCCGCCAGCGAGCACGATGCGTGCGGGGTCCGATAGCCCGGACTGGACCGCCCAATCGCGCACCGCAACGAGGTCCTCGAGCTCGGTGAGTCCGACGCGGTGTTCGATCGCGTCGCGCCACACCGAGCCGTAGCCGGTCGAGCCCCGGTAGTTCACGCGGATGACGACGAAGCCCGAGTCGACCCACGCAGCGACCCCTGGGAAGAACGCGTCGGTGTCGTGCGCGGTTGGGCCGCCGTGTACGAGGAAAACCGTCGGCGATGGCAGCGGGGGCGCACCGTCGATGACGACCGCGTCGATGGGTTTGGAGATCAGCGCATGAATCAGTCCGCCCGGGCCTTCGACCCAGGCATCTGAGACGGGGACGGATTCCGGTGCGATCTGCCCGGGTGGGCGGATCACGACGCGTCCTTGCGTGTCGCGCACTGCCGGTGGCTCGGCGCCCGACGACCACATGAACTCAACGACACCATCCGGTCGCGCGGTTGCTCCCGCGATGGTTCCGGCGGGAATGTCGATGGGTTCCAGTGACTCTGTCGCGAGGTCGTAGCGATACAGCGAACTGCGCGCCTCGTATTCGTGCAGGACGAGGAGCGCAGACGCGTCGGCGAACCAGTGTGCGGACACGTCTCCTGGCAGGTCGATCGCGAGGGCTTGCTCCGCGCCGGTCGCAACGTCCCACATGAACGGCATCCACCGACCGAGGCGCTCGTGCCGGCAGATCAATCGCGAGTCTGCGGCGACGGGCGCGAAAGCGACGCCCTCGAGACCGCGGTTAGGGCCGTCGTAGAGGTCAGCCACAGCAGCGCCGTCCGCCACCGTGAGAACTCGCAGTGCCGGGTGCCGAGCGTCGCCGTGTTCGCTGTGCTCGATCGCGACGAGGGTGCCATCGCGGGAGAGCGCGAGAACGCTCGCATGCTGGGCATGCGAGTAGAGCAGCCTCGCGTCATGCCCAGGCTGCGCCGCGTAGATAGCAGCGCCGTCGTCGGTCGAGCGGCCGACGATGGCGAGACCATCGGGGCCTAGAGACAGTCCGCTGGAGTAAGACGGCGGCAGTCCCGGCACTGCCTCGGGAGCTGAGACGCCGCGCAGGGTGTAATCACCCACGGTGTAATCAAAGGGGATCTTGCGCCAGACACCGAACTCGTCGCCGTCGCGGTCGTCGAACCACCAGATCCACTCGCCGGTTGGATCGATCGTGCCGAGCGTGGTTCCGTTCGCCCGCTTCGTGACCTGCTGGGTTATCCCCGTGGTGCGGTCCCAGGAGTAGATCTCGAACGTGCCGCTGGCGTTACTGACAAAGACGCAATGGTCGGGACGCAGCATCGCCCACTCGGGCAGCGACATGCGCGCGGCGTGGAAACGTGCCTTCCATCGCGTGTCAGACGAGGAGTCGGAAACAGGGGTCATTCGGGATCTTGAGAACGTGGGATGCCTCGGCCGATACCGAGAGCGCGAGCCCATCGGCGTCCAGGCCTCTTGCTGTTCTCCCAGGCCAGCGCGCACATCGCGCAGGCGTCCTGCGGCGGCCGGTCGGAGCATTCACCTTCGACGATCAACTCGGCTCCGCAATAGGCAGTGGTGACCGCGCCAACGGAGAGGCGCGGCGGCGGGTAGCCGTGCTTCACCGGACCGATGTTCGACCAGGTCGCGGTCTCGGAAGCCGGCGAAGTGTTCATCGTGCCACCGTACGTCAGGCGCGGCCGGACGGACGAGTCCGGGAGCCGCACTACCGAGCTGCACGCAGCATCATCGTGATCACCGGCGCGCTGCCTGCCTGCGTGGCTCCCACCACCTCGAAGCCGTGGCGTACATAAAACGAGATGTTGCGCGGGTTCGGGGTCTCGAGGTAGGCGGGCAGCTTGTCCTCGTCGACGATGGCGAGGCACTGCGTCATGAGCACGCTCCCCACGCCTTGTCCCTGTAACGCGGGATCGACGCCGAACCAGGGCAAGTACCAGTGCGGGTAAGTCGGATGAGTGGCATCCATCTGCTCGAAGACCGAGAACAGGTCCTCATGTTTGTCGCTCGCCACACTGTCGGTCAGCACGGCCACTATCGCGTCACCGTCGGGCTCTGCTCCTGGCGGCAGCCACAACGCAACGGAGGAGAAGTCTCGAAATCTCCACGCGGTCTTTTCGTCGAACGCGCGACCACCGAACGCTGCGAGGAATCGGGGGAAATGCGTGAGGTATTGATGCGCATCGGGATAGAGCCAGCGCACACCGGGGTCAGTGACGAATGCCAGAACGAGCGTGGCGTACGCCGTCGCCCGTTCGTCCGGGTCGATCGGCACAAGGTCGGCTGCAGTCATGGCGGCTCACTCTCCAGGTAGCAACTAGTTCAGCGAGCCCAGCACCGCGCCGTCCGGCAATGGCACTGGTTGATCGTCAAGCAAACCCGTCGCGAGCCGCTGCGCATATTCGGCTCCCGCTCGGGCCCCATTGATCAGATGCACGTTTCGGTAACTCTTGTCGGTAAGTCCCTGGCGCGCTAACTCCTCCTCGACGAGCTTGCGGTAGTACGCGCTCTTGTGCAAAACGCCGCCCGCGAGACCGATACGCGGCGGGGTATGGAATGACAGTCGGGCGGCGCCCACAACCGCAGCTTCGACGAGCGCGCGCGCCTCGCTCTGCACGATGGCCGCCGCCACAAGGTCGCCGGATTCAGCAGCTGCCGTAACCTGCGGCGCAAAACTGGCGATCGTCGTGCGGGGTCGCGGTAGTTCGGCAAGCCAGCGGCCGAGTGCCGGAATTGGCAGGTCGAAAAAGCTCTCGGCAAGCGACTGCAGTTTCGTTGTCGGGCCGGTGCCGTCATTGGAACGGCCAGCGGCCCGTAACCCTTCGCGGGCGAGACTGTAAGCGCTGCCCTGATCGGAGACGATGTGCTCGTGGCCGCCGACCTTCGTCTGCTCCCCGTTGGCGTTTCGGCCAAGCACACTGCTGCCAGTGCCACTGCAGATGACGATGCCAACACCTGCGAGCGGCGTCGACCACAGCAACGGGACAACGTCGTTGACGAGGACCACTCGCCCCCGCGGTGCGTGCACGGCGATGACGTCGAGCAAGGGCTTGGGCGCAGGAGCCTCCGCCGCGACCGGCATCGAAGATGAGCCGATGCAGCCCAGAGCCCACGCGTCTTTACCGACGTGTTCGGTAATCCCGCGAAGCAGGTCCGACAGCGACTGGCAGGCGGCCGTCGTGCCGGTCGAGGCGATCGCAATCGACGGGTAGAAGGATGTGTCGACGACGACGCCGGCTCGCCACACGGCTACCACGGTGCCGGAGCCGCCTGCATCCACGCTATAGACGATGGACGGCATCCGTCGCTTCATCCGTACAGGATATGCAGCGGATGCGGACGCGTGAAGGCTACGGAAGGACCTGAATCTTGCGTCCGACACCGCGCTGGAACAGGCCAAGAGCTTCGACGTAGTCGCTCAAGGGGAGCCGGTGGCTGATGAAGATGTCTGGGTCCAAGATGCCCGTCGCGAAGAGATCGGCGGCACGTTCGAAGCTGTGCAAGACCGCCATCGAACCCGTGATGGTGATCTCTTTGTTGTAGATGCGGTACGGCTCGATCGTCACGCGGGCCGAGTATGCCGAGACCCCGAATTGCAGGAATGTGCCCCCAGGCGACACTCTCGACAACCCGTCTTGAATTGCGGCAGCCGCGCCTGTCGCGTCGATCACCAGCTCCCAGCCGCGCGCCTGGTCGAGCTCGTCGGCAGAACTCGCGGTCCTCGAGACTCCAAGTGCCACCGCAGTCGTCAGCCTGTCGGGGTTGATGTCGACGATGTCGACAGATGCAGCGCCCGTTCGCTTTGCGAGCTCGAGCATCATCAGGCCCATCGTGCCCGAGCCATAGATGAGGACGTGCGAGCCGAGTTGCGACTTGAGCACGTCGTAGCCGCGAACCGCGCACGAGAGTGGCTCGATGAGGGCGGCGTCTTCGAGCCGCATCGAATCGGGAAGCAGGACGCAGTTGGAGACAGGGGCGATCGCGTACTCGGCCGCACCGCCTGGCACGCTCACGCCGATCGCGTTCCATCGCTCACACAGGTTGTTCTTGCCGAGACGGCAGTAGTGGCATTCAAAGCAATACAGCGATGGGTCCACTCCGACGCGAGCACCAACTGCTAGCTCGGTCACGTCGGATCCGATGCCGACGACCGTGCCGGCGAACTCGTGGCCCGGAATGATCGGCAGGGTGGGCGCGAACTCGCCCTCGAGGATGTGCAAGTCGGTACCGCAGATGCCGCACGCAGCAACATCGATGATGACCTCACGAGGTCCGGGCGTCGGGTCATCGACCGTCATAACCTCGACCTCGTGTGGCGCTTTGATCACTACCGCTTGCACGTGCCCACCACCTTTGCGATTGCAATGATCACTACTTGACCGCGCCCATCGACAGCCCTCGGACGAGCTTGTCTTGGGCGGCCCATCCGGCGAGCAGAACAGGGAGACAGGCCACCGTTGCTGCGGCCGACAGGTGGGCGAGGAACGGCCCTTCTGGTTGAACGAAACCGACGAGGTAGATCGGCACTGTCGCGCCTTTGATCGTCGTGAGGTTGACTGCGAGAAAGAATTCGTTCCAGGCGAAGATGAAGCAGATCAGTGACGTTGCTGCCACTCCCGGGCTGATGATGGGCAGAATCACCGATCGCAGTTGGAGCAGTATCCCCGCGCCGTCGACGCGAGAGGCCTCGATCACCTCGGCTGGTACTTCGAGAAGGAACGAGCGCAGCATCCATACCGCGATTGGCAGATTCAGTGCTGTGTAGAGAACGACGAGCAGCCGTTGGTGGTCGAGCACGTGCAGATCGCGCGCGATGACATACAACGGGATGATCGCGCCGACGATAGGAAGCATTTTCGTCGAGATGAAGAAGAACAGCACGTCGCGCCATTTGCGAACCGGCCTGATCGACAGTGCGTAGGCCGCTGGGAGCGCTAGTAACAAGACGATGACGGTCGATATCACCGTGATCCCGATGGAGTGCTCAAGGTAGGGCCGGAGCCCCGTCGTGCCTCCGGCCCCCTTCCAGACCGCTTTGTACTCGTTCAGCGTTGGTTTGAAGATGAAGTGCGGTGTGCTGGTGTCCGCAGTCGCTTCGGTCTTGAAACCCGTCAGCGCCATCCAGAAGACGGGGAAGAAGAACAGCAGCACGATGATCCACGTCAGTGCACCCAGCAGCAGCCGAGTGAGTGGCTTTGTCTGCTGACCGGCGAGTGTGATCGAGCTCATCGCCCACGCATCCCTTCGTCGCTGAACAGACTCGAGATCATGCGCAATGCGAGCGTGGCGATCAGGATCGTCGCAATAACCACGACCACGGCCATCGCAGAGGCGCGGCCAATGTCATAGGCCTGGAACGCCACTTGGTAGATGTAGTACGGCAGGTTTGTCGTGTCGGTTGAAGGACCGCCGGCGGTGATGATGTAGATCGAGTCGAACGCCTGCACGATGTAGATGGATCCGAGCAGCACCCCGAGCTCGATGTAAGGCCGCAGGTGCGGAATCGTCAACGCGCGGAAGATTCGCCAACTGCCCGCGCCATCGACGCGCGCCGCCTCGAGTTGATCGTCGCCTTGACTCTGCAAGCCCGCGAGCGCGAGCAGGACCATGAACGGCGTCCATTGCCAGGTGAGGAAGGTGATGATCGTCGCCTGCGAATGGACGCCGATCCAGTTCACCTGGCCCACACCGAACGGTTTCAAGAAGAAGTTCAGCACGCCGAACGTTGTGTCGAGAATGGTGAACTTCCAGACCAGCGCTGCAGCTGTCGACATCACCAGGAACGGGCTGACGATCAACGTGCGCAGAAAGCCGCGCCCGAAGACATGGCGGTTGAGCAGGACGGCGATGCCGACGCCGAAGACGATGGACAAGATGACCGGGACGACGGTGAGCAGCACCGTGTTCTCTGCGGCGATGCGAAACGTCGGGTCCTTGAAGATGAGTCGGTAGTTGGCCAGCGTCGGGAATTGCCGTGGCCGGTGCGGATAGTTCAGGTTGTACTTCTGCAGGCTGTACCAAAGCGTCAGCAGGAACGGAATCTGTGTCACCACGACCGTGAACACGAGAGCCGGGACGAGTGGGAAGCGGCGAACCCAGCTTTCGGTTCTGGGCCGCAGGGTTCGACGCTCGCGAGTAACGGTCACCGGGTCGCTTAATGCAACCAATGCCTCGTCCTTCCGCTCCGACTGTTCACGCTATTTGTGGCGCGCACGTCGGCGGTCGAATCGCCGCCGACGTGCGCGCACCGCTACTCCTTCGAGCCGTTCTTACTTCTTGTAACCAGCGGCGATGACCGCTTGCTGCGCGATCGATTGACTCTTCTGGAGCGCGGTAGACACCGACTCCTGGCCGTCGATTGCCGCTGTGATTTCAGCGGACACCTTCTGGCCGAAGTCCTCGAACTCCGGGATACCGACGTACTGCACGCCGGGGACCGGCTGCGGTGCCACGCCAGGCTGCGTGACGTTAACCGAGTTGATCTGGCTCAACGTCAGTGCAGCGAAGTCCTTCGCGGCGGCCTGGTAGCTGGGGTTCTGGTAGGTCGACGTGCGGGTCCCGGGGGGAACTGCCGCCCAACCGTTCTGTGCCGCGTCGTAGGCGATGTACGACTTCGACGTTGCCCAGTCCATGAACGCCCACGCTGCCTGCTGGTTCTTCGACGATCCTTCGAGTGCGAGCGCCCAGCTCCACAACCAGCCTGACGCCGCGGTCTTGTCGACCGGTGCAGGTGCAAATCCCACGTTGCCCTGGATCGGGCTACCTGGTGCATCGACGGTGGCTGCCGCGACAGTCGCGTCGTACCACATCGCTGCCTTGCCCTGCTCGAGGATGTTCAGGCACTCGTTGAAGCTGTCGTTACCCGCGCCCTTCTCGCCGTCCTTCTTGATCAGGTTGACGTAGAAGTTCACTGCAGCTTCGAATGCCGGGTCGGTCAGGTGCGCATTCCAGCTGGTGTCGAACCACTGACCACCCATCGTGTTCACCACGGTGTCGAGTGCGGCGAGGTTGTCGCCCCAACCGGTCAGACCGCGAAGGCAGATGCCGGCGACGCCCTTGGACGGGTTGTTCAACTTGTCTGCCAATGTTGCGATCTGGGCCCACGTCGGGTTTGCGGGCATCGTGACGCCGGCATCGGCGAACATCTTCTTGTTGTACATCATGAACGACGACTCGCCGTAGAACGGAACGGCGTAGAGCTTGCCGCCCGATGAGAGGGCATCACTGATCGGCTTGAGCAGGTCGCCGACGTCGTAGCTCGGGTCGCTCGCTGCGTCTGACGTGAGGTCCTTGATCCAGCCGTTCTTCGCCCACGACGCAATGTCGTTCGGGCCGATCATCACGACGTCGTACTGACCACCGCCCGCCGCGACGTCCTTCTCGACGTTGGCGCGCTCAGTGTTCTCGTCGTACGTAACGAACTTCACCTTGATGTTGGGGTGGCTGGCCTGGAATCCAGCTGGTGTCAGCTTCTCGATCGTCGTCATCAACGGGTTCGCCGTCACGGCGACCGTGATTGTCACCGGCGGCCCCGTGTACGTGGCACCAGATGCGGCGCCGGACGATGCAGCTACCGGCGCCGAAGCCGACGCCGCTGTTGACGCCGCTGGTGCGGATGCTGCGGTAGACGGCGCGCTTGCTGTGGTCGCAGCGGGCGCGGCAGTCGAAGCCGCAGGAGCAGTCGTCGATGCTGCCTTCGGCTTACTCGAACTGCACGCCGACAAAGCGATCGAGCCTACGGAGACGATCGCGATCAGGGGCATCAACGCCCCGCGATGCCTTAGTGGACGGACCTGCACTGGTTCCTCCTCGGTTAATGCCCGTGTGCGGTCAGCGATGGCGATCCCGACTGACCTGTGCTCAAATGAGCATGTAGTATGCTCCCCTGAGCGGCTCAAGTTCACCGTGGACTTTCGATTACGTCAAGACCGTGTGCCACTCTTGTGGCCAACTCGTTACGTGGAGGACGTGAGTTGCCGCCCGAAGAACCCGCCCGGCTGCGGCCGGCTCAGTTGGTGCGAGCCGCAACCGTGGCCAGGCTTTACTTCCTGGAATCGAAGTCGAAAAGCGAGATCGCCGACGAACTAGGCATCAATCGCTTCAAGGTTGCGCGGATCCTCGAGCAGGCGAGGGAGTCTGGGCTGGTCCGCATCGAGATCTCTGCTCCGGACAACATCGACTACGCGCTGTCCGAGCAGCTTCGGCGGGCCTACGACCTGCGACACGTCGTCGCCGTCGAGACCGGCGAGGCGACCGAGGTGCACTTGCGGACGGCGCTCGCGCGAACCGCCACCGCGCTGGTCTCCGAGCTCGTCACCGAGAACGACGTGCTCGGGGTTGGTTACGGACGAACTCTGACGATCATGGCCCAAACGATGGATTCCTTAGCCTGCTGCCCGGTCGTTCAACTGACCGGTGCACTGCTGGGCGTCAATGCGGAGGAGAACAGCGTCGAGCTCGTGCGCCAGATTTCGGCGCGCAACGGCGGGCCGGCGTTTCCGATGTACATCCCGCAGGTCTTGCCCGACGCCGCGACAGCGGCGATGCTGCGCCGGCAGCCCGAGGTCGCCGAGGCGCACCGCCGTTTTCCCACTGTCACTAAAGCGGTCGTCGCGGTCGGCTCGTGGAACCCTCCGTCGTCCCAGCTCTATGACGCATTGCCAGCGAAAGAGCGGACGGCGCTGCTCCGTCGCGGCGTCACCGCCGAGATTTGCGCCACGCTGCTGGATGCGGAGGGCAACACGGTTGCGCAGGACTTCACCGACCGGTGCATCTCGATCAACAGCACGCAGCTGAAGGCAATCGACGACGTGATTGCGGTCGCCGGCGGCCCGACGAAACTGGCGGCGCTGCGGTCGGTGATCCTTAGTGGGCACGTGAACAGTCTGGTCACCGATGCCACCTTGGCTCGGGCGCTCGTGGCGCAGCGCGCTTCGTCGTAGGGCGCAGCGCGCTTCGTCGTAGGGCGCAGAGCGGGTCTTCAGGGCTCAACTAGCTGTGATTCCGGTCGATTAACGGGGGAGTCCGCCCTTCGACCTGGAGCCATCGATGCCGCTTCCACGCGCCGCGTCCGATGGTCCGACCTCGAGCGACGTGCCCGTTTTCGCCATCGCCGTCCGGGTCACTGACTACCTGATCCCCGCCGTGGCGACGGCCGCGGCGCTCACGGTGTTAGCGATCACCGGTGCGCTTCACTCGGTGTCGGGGCTTGCCGACCTATTCGCGGTCGCCCTGATCAGTGCCTTGTGCGGGCTGGCCTCCGGCTTGGTGCGTGGCCGCAGGAACGCCTCCATGGACGGCGTGATCAGCGAATTGCAGCGGATCGTCGGAGGCGACCTGCGGGTTCGTGCCGAGGTCACTTCGGAAGGACAGCTTCGCGAGCTCGAGATTGCGGTGCGCGACATCGTTCTCGAGATGCGCGGATTGGTTTCGGCGGCAGACCGCTGTGCGGACTTGCTCGCGGGTGGCTGGCAGACCATGAACGAGGTTGCTTGGTCGATGATGAACGCATCTGAAGGCACGGTCGTTGAGGTCGCTGCTGCGGCGCGCGCGGCGGCTGAGGTTTCGCAGAGCATTCAGTTCATCGCGAGCGCCACCGAGGAGACCACCGCGACGATGCGCGAGGTAGCTGCGCACGCAATTGACGCGTCAGGCCTTGGCCAATCTGGGGTCGAGCAGATCACTGTTGCCGGCAAGAGTGTCGAGGATCTGCGGGGAGCTTCGAAGCGGGTCGAGGAAGTTCTCCGACTTATCAACGGAGTGGCCCGCCAAACACACCTGCTGGCTTTGAACGCAACAATCGAGGCAGCGCGTGCCGGCGAGCATGGCCGTGGATTTGCGGTAGTGGCGAGTGAAGTCAAGCTTCTCGCCGAGCAAACTGCCTCGGCGACTGGCAACGTCGCCGCAACCATGCGCGAGATCGACGAGGGATCCGAACACGCTGGATCGTCGATGCAAAGCGTCAGCGAAACGATCTACGGCATGAGCACGCGGCAGCACTCCATCGCCGCTGCGGTCGAGCAGCAGACGTCGACGACTCAGGCCATCGCGCGCAGCACCGCAGACGCTGCAGATCAGTCCGTTGCGCTCGCATCGAGCGTCCGGTCGCTCACGAACGCGGTGCGACTCGGCGCCTACGCAGGAGCCAAGGCACGCACTGTTGCGGCTGAAGTCGCGACCATTGAACAGACGCTGCATTCGATCGTCGAGCGCTTTCGTTTCGATCACGTCGAAGACACCCGTGTGGACGTCGAAGCTGGCCCGGTGCGAGGTGTGACCACAGTCAACGGGGTGACGGTCGTACCTAACGAGGTGATGGGTACGGGGATCAACCAGTGCAACTTCGAAGGCACCTGGGGCCACGCAACGGCGAACCTTGAGTCGGACGGCTCGAACGCGCACTCCAGCATGCCCGGCGACACGTGCACGGTTCGATTCGTCGGTACCCGCATCAGGTTCTACGGTGTTGTCGCCGCCAACCACGGCAAGGCCTCGCTGTCAGTCGACGGGGGCGAGCCGACGATCATCGACCAGTACGCGCCCGAGCGGGAGCAGGGCGGGCTTGCTTGGCAAAGCCAGGTTCTTCCGCGTGGGGAGCACGTCTGCGTACTCACGGTGCTCGCCGAATCGAATCCGAACTCGCGCTACGTCTGGGTGAACGTCGACAAGTTCGAGGTCGAAGCCTGATCGCCTGGCATCGGTAACCTTGCCGATGTGACGCATTCGCCGGACGTCGATGCCATGGCGCGGTCGGTGCTCGACGCGAACCGTCGCGTGGGCGCTTCGCAAGTGCCCCGCGTTGAGTACGACTACACCTGCCCTTCGACGCAGACCTACCCATTCCAATGGAACTGGGATTCCGCGTTCCATGCGATCGCGCTAGCACGCTACGACCCGATGCGAGCTCAAGCAGAGATCAGCACCTTGTTAGCTGCCAAGCAGCCGTCTGGCTTCTTGCCGCACATGGTTCTGTGGCAAGACGAGTTCCGTACACGGGCCGCCAACGAGTTCACCATCGCGGTTGACTCCGCCGGGTGGCACACGCTGACGACGCAGCCACCGGCTCTGCCACTTGCGGTGGAGCGCGTCTGGCGAGCCAACAGCGATAAGGGTTGGGTCGAGCAAGTCCTGCCGGACCTCGTCGACGTCATGTCGTGGTGGCACACTCGGCGTGATGTTGCGGACACGGGCTTGGTGACGACATTTCAGCCTGACGAGTCGGGCCTCGACATGAGTCCAAAGTACGACAGCCTGTTGGGGATCCCGGCTGGCATGCAGGGCAATGGAATTTCTTTGCGGTGGCACGCAGCGATGCAAGAACTGTTTGCGTCGTACGGCGCAGACCGCGACCCCGACGAGGATCTCAGTGGGCGCGGAGTCTTCGCTTGGCAAGACGTGCTGGTCAATAGCATCTACGCCTGTTCGGCTCGAGCGCTTGCCCGTCTTCTACAGGAGCAAGGACGCGCTGATGCCGCAGCGCAGTGGCGCCAGATCGCGGCGAACACCACGGCGGCGCTTCTGCGCGACTGTTGGGACGAACCAAGCGGTGCCTTCTATGACACGTACCGGAGTTTGGCCGTCGAGGGCGGTCCGCGACCCCTTCAAGTGAAGATACTCACGGTCAGCAGCCTGTTCCCGTTGATCTTGGAAGACGTTCCTCCCGACATAGCAACGCGGCTTGTGGGGCATCTCACCAACGACGAAGAGTTCTGGCTGCCCTACCCCGTCCCGAGTGTCGCCGCGACCGAGCCCACGTTCGATCCGCACTTTGCGGCCGAGGCAATCTTTCGAGGGTCGTCTTGGGTCAATCTGAACTGGTACTTGTGCGACGGCTTGCGCACACACGGATACAACGATGTCGCCCGCGAGCTCTCGCGCCGTACGAAGCACATGGTTGCCCTGTCGGGACTTCGTGAGTGTTACGACCCGTACGACGCGACAGGGCAGGGCGCGCACGACTTTTCGTGGAGCAGCCTCATCCTCGACATGTCATAGCTGAGTTGACTGAGCATCGCCCCGGTGAAGTCGCTGTCGAACGGGCGCACCAAGACGGGCCTGCAGCAAGGCCGCCATGATCCCGACGAACAGCGCCGTCTCGTGTTCTCGCCCGTCGATGTTCGGTTGCACAAACGCTGCGACTGTGAGTGCGGCAACGAGCAGCGTCAACGTCGCGTACGCGTGTCGGCGCGCCAGCAGCCACGCACCGATCGCGGTCGTGATCCCCGACGGGCCAGTGTCGAGGATGCCGGCTTGGCTCAGAGGGAGGCCGATGTGAACCGAAGCACCGTAGATGATCATGACCCGCGCGAGCAGTGTGCTGGCGAATTGTGCGAGGCCGCCGACGAGGGTCAGACCGGGACGACCTAGCAGCAGCTCCGCAACGCCCAAGACTGCAGCGACCTGGATGACCGCGGCCCACCACGGCAGGTCGAAGGTCGGGAGAAAGACTGATGCCGGCACCCGGACCAGCTCGACGTGCAGCGGTTGACCGGCGTATGCGTCGCCGACTCTGACGAGGGTCTGGTGGCTCTGGGGCTCCTCATGCCAAGCGCCGTAGACGCCCGCGATGAGCAGGCAGGCCAGGGTCGCCAGCCAAGGACGGCGTCCGGACTGCCACGCTGCGCCGACGTCACGTAGCAGCGACTGCAGTTCGTCGAGCAGTCGCCGCAAGTAACGTCGTATCGCCGACAGCACATCCTCCGGATCAGCGATCCTGCTCCGATCATAAGCAACCACCGGCTGGTCCCAAAGGGGTATCCGTCTACGATCGGGGCACGGGAAGTGCCCCCCTGGCGCTTGCCAGAGCAACGGCCGAGCGAGGGCAGGCAGTTGGTTGAGCAGCGCAGCGCCCAGTGGTACGCCGGTACGAGTCGCAACGCCTACATTCACCGCGCATGGATGCGTCGCGGCCTTCCAGCGCATGCGTTCGATGGCCGTCCGCACATCGCCATCGCCAACTCGGCGTCCGATCTCACGCCCTGCAACGCGCACTTGAACGAAGTCGCCGAGAGCGTCAAGCAGGGGGTCTACGAGGCTGGCGGGATCCCGCTCAATCTGCCGGTCGTCTCCCTCGGGGAAACCCTCGTCCGTCCCACCGCGATGTTGTGGCGCAACATGGCCGCGATGGCGACCGAGGAGATGCTTCGCGCCAACCCGATCGACGGCGTCGTGCTGCTCGGAGGGTGCGACAAGACCATACCTGCCTTGCTGATGGCGGCGGCGTCGGTCGACTTGCCCGCAGTCGTGATTCCCGGCGGCCCGATGCTCACCGGCACATTCAGGGGTGTGGCACTCGGTTGTGGCACTGATGTGTGGCGCCTCTCGGAGGAGGTCCGAGCCGGGACGCTGTCGAATGAGCAGTTCATCAAGTCGGAGTCCTCGATGATCCGCAGCCGCGGACACTGCAACACCATGGGGACCGCTTCGACAATGGGCCTGATCACCGAAGCGTTGGGCATGGTGCTGCCGGGTGTGGCCGGCACGCCGGCAGCCGACAGTCGACTGCTCGAGAGTGCGCATGAGACCGGTCGGCTCGCGGTCGAGATGGTCGCCACTCAGCGGACCCCGTCGAGCTTGCTGACTCGAGGATCGTTCCTGAACGCGATCGTCGCACTTGCGGCTATCGGCGGCTCGACGAACGCCGTTGTCCACCTCTTGGCGATCGCCGGCAGGCTCGGTATTGACTTGCGCCAAGATGACTTCGATTCGGTTGGCTCCGCCGTCCCTCTGCTCGTCGACCTTCAGCCAGCAGGCCGTTTTCTCATGGAAGACTTTTTCCGCGCCGGCGGATTACATGCGGTACTACGTGAAGTTCGGGATCTGCTCGATCCGACCGCACTCACCGTCACCGGGAAACCGCTCGTCGACCATCTCGGTGACGCGCAGATCTGGGATCGCGAGGTCATCCGCCCGCGTAGCGAGCCGCTGCAGGCCCATGCAGGAATCGCAATCCTGTATGGAAATCTGGCGCCCGATGGGGCGGTGATCAAGCCGTCAGCCGCGTCACCGCACCTCATGCAACATCGGGGCAAGGCAGTGGTGTTTGACTCGGTCGAGGACATGCATGCGCGCATCGACGATCCAGATCTCGATGTCGATGCTGACTCCGTGTTGATACTCCGGGGATGTGGGCCGAAGGGCTACCCAGGCATGCCCGAAGTCGCAAACCTGCCGCTTCCAAAGAAGCTGCTCGAGCAAGGTGTACGCGATATGGTCCGCATCTGTGACGGACGCATGAGTGGGACGGCGTATGGCACTGTCGTGTTGCACGTAGCGCCTGAAGCAGCAGCTGGTGGACCGCTCGCGCTGGTCCGCACCGGTGACTACATCGTGCTCGACGTTGTCGCTCGGCGTCTCGACATCGAGATCGATGCCGCCGAGCTTGGTACCCGACTGCCAGATGCGGCAACAGTCAATGCATATGCGCGACCGACGCGGGGCTGGGAACAGCTCTACGTGCGGACCGTGCAGCAGGCAAATTTTGGCGCAGATCTGGATTTCCTGCAGGGCTCCAGCGGCGACAAGGTGTCGCGCGAATCCCATTGACCGCAGTGCTACCCGCGCGGATCGATATGCACCTTCGGGCCTGGTCCAGCTCCAGCAGGCCGATTTCCCGCGAACAGTGCCGGGACCTCGTCGAGACCAATCGTCGCGGCGACAAGAGGCCTGGGATCGACTGCGCCCGATGCGTACTGCTCGACCGCTGATGCCATTCCCGGTGAGCCGCTGAGGATCGCCACGGCGGTGATGTCCTTGAACACCATCGCTCGAGAGTCGAGCATGCTGGGTGACCCCGACAGACCGATGAACACTGCTCGCCCGCCAGGCTGGACGAGATCAACCACTCGTGCAGGGAGCAGTGGATCGTTCGATGCATCGATGACAGCGTCATATGGCGCGGTCGGAAGCTGCTCGATGTTGTAGACGGCGAAACCGCCGAGCGATTCTGCGAATCGCAGTGCCCGTTCCGAGCGATCTGCCACGGTGACCTCGCCACCTTGTGCCACTGCGAACTGCGCGGTGAGCAGCCCGATCGTCCCGGCACCAAGGACGAGTACGGGAGTACCTGGCTCTATAGCCGCACCCCAGGCTGCGCGCAACGAATTGGCTCCGGGTTCGACCATCGCACCAGCCGTCGCGTCAACTTGGTCGGGCAAGGCGTGCAACGACGAAGCCGGGACGACAAGCTGCTCAGCGAGAGCCCCCGGATAGCGACCGCGCAGACCCACCTCGGACCGGTTCTCGCACGCGTGCTGTCGGCCGTGCAGGCAGAGGTAGCAATGACCGCAGCCGATCTGAGTGTCGCCCGTCGTTCGGGTGCCTATCCATGAACTCGCGACACCTGCGCCCACAGCGGAGACGGTCCCGCACCACTCGTGGCCGAGCCGCACCGGATAGGACGAAATCCCGTTGTGCAAATATGGCATTTCGCCTGTGTAGAGCTCCACGTCAGTGCCACACACCCCGACGCGTTCAACGTCGACGACGACTTCCCCTGGCCCGGCGACGGGGGGCGCGACGTCTTCGACCGCAGCAACCCCCGGGGCGGAGATCACCAACGCTCGCATGACCTGTCCTTCAATCGCATGTCGTCGCTATACCGTTGCCGCCGTAAGGCGAGATTATCGGACGTCGCGATCTCGGCGTGCTGGCGCTGTCTCATCGTGCGCCTTCACGGGGCGCAGAAGAAGCGTCGCGAGTAGTCGGCACTCCTAGATCAGAAGGAGCACGGTGCTTACCTGTCACGTCACGCTCGACCCGGCCTCCATCGTGGCTCCCGTCGAGCGAAAGCTGTTTGGCTCATTTGTCGAGCACATTGGTCGTTGCGTCTACGGCGGTGTATTCGAGCCGGGCCACCCTGAGGCTGATTCGGACGGACTTCGCACGGACGTTCTGGACCTTACGAAAGAGCTCGGCGTTACGGTGGTGCGCTATCCCGGAGGCAACTTCGTCTCGGGCTACCGATGGGAAGACGGCGTAGGTCCGGTCGCTGAACGAGCTCGACGGCTCGACCTTGCCTGGCGATCGATCGAATCCAATGCGTTCGGGCTCGCTGAATTCATGACATGGTGTGGGCGAGCCGACGTCGAACCGATGATGGCGATCAATCTCGGCACTCGAGGCATCCAAGAGGCCTGCGACCTCCTCGAGTACGCCAACCATCCGGGGGGCACCTACCTGTCGGATCTACGGGCGAAACATGGGCATCCGGAACCGTACGCCATCAAGCTGTGGTGCTTGGGCAACGAGATGGACGGTCCATGGCAGATCGGTCATAAGGACGCCGACGCCTACGGCATCCTCGCAACAGAGTGCGCGAAGGCGATGCGACAGGTCGATCCGACGATTCGCCTGGTGCTGTGTGGCAGTTCTGGCGCTTCGATGCCAACGTTCGGTTCGTGGGAGACGACTGCCCTCGACTATGCCTTCGACTACGTCGACTACATCTCATTGCACTCCTACTTCGAACCCATTGGTGACGACGTCGCTAGCTACCTCGCATCTGCGTGCGGCATGGACAAGTTCATCGACGGTGTCGTTGCCATTGCTGACCGCGTTGCTGCCAAGAAGCATTCTGGGCGGAAGCTACAACTCTCGTTTGACGAATGGAACGTCTGGTACACGCAGCGATTTGCTGGGCGCACGAACGCTGATTGGGAGATTGCACCGCGGCTCATTGAGGACGAGTACACCGTCCGCGACGCCGTGGTCGTCGGTAGTTTGCTCATGACCCTGCTTCGGCATGCCGACAGAATCGGAATCGCGTGTCTTGCGCAGCTGGTTAATGTCATTGCACCGATCCGCGCCGAGGCGGACGGTCTTGCATGGCGGCAGACGACTTTCTATCCTTTCTCTCTCACTGCGCGGCACGCACAAGGTGATGTGTTACGACTCGGGGTCGACACCCCGCGGCACGAGACGAGCGCTTACGGCGACGTGCCCCTAACCGATGTCGTGGCAACACGGGACCCTGATAACGGCGACATTGCCATCTTCGCGATAAACCGTTCTCAGACGGAGTCGACGACGTTGCGTGTCGCTTGGCGAGGCCTACCCCTGATGCGGCTTGTGGAGCACATTACTTACGGCGGCGAAGCGCAACGGGCGGCAACCAACGACCAATCGCAGCCAGCTCGGGCAGTTCCACATGTAAGTCAGGTCGGCGATGTCGATCCGACAGGCTGCACGGTGACGGTGCAGCCCGAATCATGGAACGTGATTCGCCTCACGCCAGCGGCGAGTCTCTAACGCTGTCGATTCCTCGGGTGGCGGTGAGCTGTCCCTCCAACCGCACGTGGCCGCTATACCGTTGCCAGCCGTAAGGCGAGATTATCGGACGTCGCATCCAAACGCGTTTGCGCTAGCGAGGAAGGCTCGACGATGACACAGACCGCGCTTGTAACAGGCGGACTCAGCGGACTCGGAGCCGCCTGTGCGGCTCGACTCGCGAGCGATGGCATCAAAGTCATCACGATGGACATCCACGCGGACGCCGACTTCGTCGTTGACGTCGCAGATCCGGTTGCCGTCGCGTCCGCCGCCGCCCGTATCGGACCCATCGACATACTTGTCAACAGTGCCGGCATTGTCGGGCCGAACAAGCCGTTGTGGGAGATCGACTACCAGGACTGGAGTGCAGTCTTCGCTGTCAATGTGCTCGGCACCTTCAACCTGTGTCATGCCTTCGTCCCCGGAATGCGTACAGCTGGATGGGGCCGCATCGTCAACTTCGCAAGCATGGCCGGCAAGGACGGTAACCCGAATTTGTCGGCCTACTCAGCGTCGAAAGGTGCGGTGATCGCTATGACGAAGTCACTCGGCAAGGAGCTGGCTACGAGCGGCGTTCTGGTCAACGCGATCGCGCCGGCGGTGTTCGCGACGCCCATGAATGCCAGTAACTCGCCGGAGGTACTGGCATACATGACCGGCTTGATTCCGATGAAGCGGATGGGCCGACCCGACGAAGTTGCCGAGCTCGTCGCGTGGCTCACCTCCGACAAGATGACCTTCTCAACCGGAGCGGTTTTTGACATTAGCGGCGGCCGCGCGACCTACTAAGTCGATGCACGCCGCTCAGTACAGCGAGTAGCCGGGCGACGTCCCTTTTCGATCACGAAATCCGTTCTTACACACTCACGGTGACGGCGGTTCAGTTCCCCGCGAAACAGTGGACGATCCGCCGAACCAGATGCGCGGCGCCCGCGTGTGTGAGGGATATAAAGATAAAAACGTGGCCGCGTCGCCTGTTCGATCGGGGGGCAACAGAGTGCGCTTCACTCGCAACGCCGTGACCAAGACCCTAGTGGTACCGGTGATGTTAGCGACCATCGCTGCGGCTGCCGCTGCGAGTCTGGTCCCCGCTCAAGCGAGCGCTGCTACATTCTCGCAGCCGCCACAGGTCCAGCAACGTAGCTCGAGCCTGGTGACCGATGACGCGTTGCCAACTGTGCAGATCGACAGCGGCGTCGTGTGGGCGACGGTCATCGTCGGTAACACCGTGTACGCGGGTGGCCAGTTCAGCAACGTGCGCCCAGCGGGGGCTGCCGCAGGTACCAACCTCACGCCGCGGTCGAACATCCTTGCGTTCGACCTCACGACCGGCAACCTGATCACTTCGTTCGCCCCGACGATCAACGGTGCCGTGAAGTCGCTTGCGGTCTCACCCGATGGAAGCACCCTTTATGTAGGAGGGGCGTTCAACAGCGTTAACGGCACTGAGCACTACAACCTTGCCGCGTTCAACACGGCAACGGGTGCGCTGAACACCTCGTTTTCGGCGCAGATCGGTGGGTCTTACGTCAACGCGATCGCCGCGAGCAGCACCACGGTCTATGTCGGTGGCTTGATTGGCGCCGCTGATGGCACGACGCGAAAGAACCTCGCGGCGGTTACCACTGCGGGCAAGCTGGTCAACTGGGCGCCGACCACCGACTTGCAGGTCGACGCGATGGTGTTGACGCCAACCAAGGACAAGCTCATCATCGGTGGGCGCTTCGGCCAGGTCAACGGGGTCACCCAGCGCGGCCTTGCAGCCCTCAGTCTCATCGATGGCTCGATGCTGCCCTGGTTGGCTCCCCAAACCGTCGTCGACGGCGGCGGCCCGAGCGGCTCGTCCAACTACGGTAAGGCGGGCATCTACTCACTCAGCGCCGATGCCACGAACGTCTACGGAACCGGCTGGGTCTTCGCGGATACGTCGATCGGCAACCTGGAGGGAAGCTTCTCGGCCGATCCGACGACCGGTGCGATCAAGTGGCTCGAAGACTGCCACGGTGACACCTACAGCTCGTACTCCGACGGCACAAACGTGTATACGGTCAGCCACAACCATGACTGCACCGGCGATGGCGCTTTTCCGAATAAGACGCCTGCGCCCGGCAACCTGACCCATGCACAGGCCTTCACCGCCGCGGTCGAGGGCACGCTGACCCGGCCCGACGTCGTCAGCAGCATCTACAAGGACTGGGAAGGCCAGCCGGCCCCGGCGATGATCAACTGGTACCCGCAGTTCGTCACGGGTTCCTTCACCGGTCAGGGCCAAGCCGCTTGGACAATCACCGGCAACGGCACTTACGTGGTCGCGGGTGGCGAATTTCCGATCGTCAACGGCAAGACGCAACAAGGTTTGGTGCGCTTCGCTATTAAGCCCGTCTCGGGAGCCCACAATGCGCCGCAGCTCGCGGGAGCAAAGTGGGTTCCGACGGCCTCAGCGGTCGGGACCGGATCGGCCCAGGTCTCCATTGCTCAGAACTACGACTACGACGACCTGAACCTGACGTACAACATCATGCGGACGGGCACGGCGACGCCAGTGTTCACCGTCACGAAGGCTTCGCCTTTCTGGACCAATTCGCCGATCACCTTCACCGACACCGGTTTGGGCACGGGGACGTACACCTATCAGGTGATCGCGGTCGATGGCGATGGCAATCAGTCGAAGAGCGCCACCGTCAACGTGGCGGTGAACGGCGGGGCGACCCACGCGAATCCGGTCCCAAAGATGACCTTGACACCAAGCGGGCTCACAGTCAGCGCAGACGCGAGTGGGTCCACAGCCAGTGACGGGGCGACGCTGAGCTACGACTGGAACTGGGGCGACGGCACAGCCGACGGCTCGGGGGTAACTGCGTCGCACACCTACACGGCCAACGGTACCTACACAGTGGTACTGACGGTGCTTGACAGTCGCGGGTCGAGCGCATCCACCAGTCAGACTCTGGTGCTCTCGTCCGGTGCGGTGGCAACCGACACGTTCAGTCGTACCTCAACGACGAACTGGGGCACGGCGGACGTTGGCGGCGCGTGGACGGCAGCGGGCGGCACGTCGGTCGCAGGTGGAGTTGGATTGGCGTCGCTGGCCGCTGGTGTCACCCGCAACCTGTACCTAAGTTCGGTTAACGCCCAAGATGTCGACGCCACGATCACGGTGAGCCTCGACAAGCTGCCCACCGCCGGGACCGCGACGTTCAACTACCTGCTGCGGAGCACCGCGGCCGGTGACTACCGGCTCAAGATGATTGTGTCGGCCACCGGTGGGGTCACCGAGTATCTCGCCAGGTACGTGGGAACGACGGAAACCATCCTCGCGACCGACATCTTGCCCGGCTTCACCTACGTGCCGGGCACAAGTATGTCGCTGCGCTTCCAGCTCACCACCGTCGGCGCAGGCTCGACGCTTAAGTCGATGGTGTGGCAGACGAGCAACGCAGCGCCGACTGCATTCCAGTTAACGACGACCGACAGCACGTCGGCGTTGCAGACGCCGGGCCGAATCGGCCTGTCGTTATACGTCAGTAAGACGGTCACCAGTGGGCCGCTCACGTATAGCGTTGACGAGTTGCACGCCGTCTAAATCACCAATCAGCAGTACGGCGGCACCGGCCGCCCGAGTGTGCTGATCCCGCAACCGTAGTCGCTAGCCGTCGTGCGCTGACCTTGTATTACGACGTCGGCTTGGCGATGAACGAGGTGATCCGCCAAGTGGTCGGTGCGTTCGTGACATTGCTGGCTAGATAACCGACAAGGCCAACCGAGCCAGGCACTTGCAAAGCCGCGGTCGAGTCGGTGGCAGATATCGCCCAGGTGGTTGGTTCGGTCGTACCGGTGAGCCACGCCCTCGCGCGGACAGTCGTCGGCGCAGTGCCTGTCACTTGCACGCGCACCGAAATGGATGTCCCGGCGCCATAAGTCAGTCCGGGAATCGTGACGGCCGTGCCGAGGTTCGTCGCGGCCCCGGCGATCACTCGGCTCAGGGTCAACGTGATCGTGCCTGCGGGATTGAACCGGGCGGTGGCCCGGTAGTCGTTGCCAGAACTGACTAGACGTCCGACGACCGCTGCGGTCAAGCCGCTGCCGGTCCCGATGTTGCTGACATTCATCGCCACAACGACGTCGGCGTCGGTGCGGGTGTTGGCGAGTAGGTACGCGGTGCGGGTAGAACCGGCCGACGGGAACAGGATTGACCCAACGCCGGCACTGACTGAGAAGTTGGCCGCCGTGCCGGTGACCGTCCAGGCGCCGCCAGGAGACGTGCTCCCCCAGCCGTTCGCAACCGTCCGGCCGAACGTGTCACTAGCGAACGGTTGATTGGTCGGGCCGGTGACGGTGACGGTGTGGGTGATGGTGGAGGTCGCGCCGCTGTTGTCGGTGACGGTCAAGGTGATCGGGTAGGTGTTCGCGGTGGCGTAGGTGTGCGCGGTGGTGACGCCGGTGCCGGTGGTGGTGTCACCGAACTGCCAGGCGTAGCTGGTGATGGTGCCGTCGGGGTCACCGGAGGCGCCGGCGTCGACCGTGCACGCGAGCAGGGTGCAGGTCGGGGTGAACGCGGCGACCGGTGGCTGGTTGGGTCGGGCCGGTGACGGTGACGGTGTGGGTGATGGTGGAGGTGGCGCCGCTGTTGTCGGTGACGGTCAAGGTGATCGGGTAGGTGTTCGCGGTGGCGTAGGTGTGCGCGGTGGTGACGCCGGTGCCGGTGGTGGTGTCACCGAACTGCCAGGCGTAGCTGGTGATGGTGCCGTCGGGGTCACCGGAGGCGCCGGCATCGACCGTGCACGCGAGCAGGGTGCAGGTCGGGGTGAACGCGGCGACCGGTGGCTGGTTGGTCGGGCCGGTGACGGTGACGGTGTGGGTGATGGTGGAGGTGGCGCCGCTGTTGTCGGTGACGGTCAAGGTGATCGGGTAGGTGTTCGCGGTGGCGTAGGTGTGCGCGGTGGTGACGCCGGTGCCGGTGGTGGTGTCACCGAACTGCCAGGCGTAGCTGGTGATGGTGCCGTCGGGGTCACCGGAGGCGCCGGCATCGACCGTGCACGCGAGCAGGGTGCAGGTCGGGGTGAACGCGGCGACCGGTGGCTGGTTGGTCGGGCCGGTGACGGTGACGGTGTGGGTGATGGTGGAGGTGGCGCCGCTGTTGTCGGTGACGGTCAAGGTGATCGGGTAGGTGTTCGCGGTGGCGTAGGTGTGCGCGGTGGTGACGCCGGTGCCGGTGGTGGTGTCACCGAACTGCCAGGCGTAGCTGGTGATGGTGCCGTCGGGGTCACCGGAGGCGCCGGCGTCGACCGTGCACGCGAGCAGGGTGCAGGTCGGGGTGAACGCGGCGACCGGTGGCTGGTTGGTCGGGCCGGTGACGGTGACGGTGTGGGTGATGGTGGAGGTGGCGCCGCTGTTGTCGGTGACGGTCAAGGTGATCGGGTAGGTGTTCGCGGTGGCGTAGGTGTGCGCGGTGGTGACGCCGGTGCCGGTGGTGGTGTCACCGAACTGCCAGGCGTAGCTGGTGATGGTGCCGTCGGGGTCACCGGAGGCGCCGGCGTCGACCGTGCACGCGAGCAGGGTGCAGGTCGGGGTGAACGCGGCGACCGGTGGCTGGTTCACGGGTGCGGTTACTGTCGGTCGGCCAGCATGCTGGTCATTTGATAGTCACCGGCGCGCTCGAGGATGACGACGATAGGTAGAGGTTGTAACCCAACCAACCGGCCGCCTGCAGAACGCTGGTCGAGTCCGTTATCGAGACCGTCCATGTCGTCGGCTCGGCGCTCGCAGTCGGCCAGATGCGCGATCGGATCGTGGTTGGATTCGTTCCGGTCACCTGCACGCGCAGACTCAACGACTGGCCCGGGGTCACGACGATACCTGACATCGTCTTTGCCACGAGCGTCGTGCAACGTTGGCGACTGTCCTACGCAATGTCAGGATGACTCCCGTGCCGCTCATCAGTGCCTGCGCCCGGTAGTCGGTGTTGTCGACGACCGACCGTCCGATCGCGCTGAAGTAAACGCCGTTGCCGTTGGGGGCTTTGTCGTAGCTGAACACGGTCAATAGATCGGTGTCGGTGCTCGAGACGGTCTTCAGCGAAGCGCGTGCTGGTCGCGCCATTCGTACCCAGTCGCCAGTTCGCACCGCCTGGACTGACCGAGAGGCTCGTCGCCGCGCCCCCAGTCGTCGTCCACGTACCGCCGATGTCGGCATTCCCTAGCCCCGAGGCGACCGTCCGGTTGAAGGAGTCCGATGCCAAAGTCGGAGCGGGCCCGGACACAAGCACCTGTTTTGTGATGCTCCCGGTTTGGCCGAGGTTGTCGGTCACGGTCAGCGTGACGTTGTAGTTCGACGACGCTCCGTACGTATGGGTCGTCGTCTGTCCGGCGCCGGTCGCGTTGTCGCCGAACGTCCATGCGTAGCTGGAGATCGTCCCGCCCGAATCCGTTGACGCACTGCCGTCGAACGAGCACGCCAGCTGCGTGCACACTGAGCCAAAGGCAGCCGTCGGTGCAGTGCTGCCTTGATCGGGCGTCCAGACATCAAGCACGGGTGAAGCGGTCGAGCTCGCCCCGATCGGTGAGAGGCCGTAGGCATCCTCGACTGTGCGCAACACGCTGTAGTGATTGATCGTCTCGGCGTAGTTGCCCGGCATTACCCGCTGCCCGGCGAAGATGGTCGGTATCCGGTTCCCGTCGGCGCTGTCGTCCTCATCGAAGGTCAGGATGAACAAGCTGTTGTGGGTCTTGGCCCATGTGATGTAGCTGTCCATGTTGTTCTGCAGCCAGGCGTCACCCATCGCGACCGAACCGTCGTGCATATCGTCCTGCAGGTTCGGCACCACGATCGACACGTTGGGCAGCGTGGAGAAGTCGGTCGGGAATGCCGTGAACGGAAGACTGGCCGAGGCTGGCACGGCCGGCCAGTTCACCCACGGGTTGTGCTTGCGCGCGTAGTTCGCGGACTGGCAGCCGGTGTACCCGGTGCTCGGCAAGTCTTCGCTGTAACCGGCGAAGGTTGCGCCGCTGGCGATCAATGCACTGCCGAGGTTGGGGGTGCTGAATGTTTGTGGGCAGTCGTCGGTTGTCACGCCCTGGGTGGATCCGGAGAACAGTGCAAGGTAGTTCGGCTGGCTTGGGTGCGTGATCGCGTACGACTGGGTGAAGTTGGCATTCTGAGCCGCCAGCTGGGTGATGTACGGCGCGTCTGAGTCGCCGATGATGCTCTGCTCATGGTTCTCGTCGATCACAATGACGACGTGGTCAGGGCGCGGGACCACGGTAACCGCGCGGGCCTTGGGCGAGTTGACCACATTGGCCACGAGTAAGGACGCGAACAGGAGCAGGGCGGCGACGCAGGCACCGACACGCGGTCGCCACATATCGCACCCCCCACGGGCCGATGGCCGCACCTAACCGACGTCCGCCCGCCGATTTTGCTTGTGAGAGTAGTGCACTTTACCGGTGGCACGAAGTCGCGCTCCGCACAATTTCGTCGGGGTGGCGGGATTTGAACCCACGGCCTCTGCGTCCCGAACGCAGCGCGCTGCCAAGCTGCGCTACACCCCGATGGAACACTGCAACTCTCGAACACGGGGAGTCTAGCCGACGACCCGAGGCCGCCGAACTAGCCCGAACGAGCCCGATCGAACCGCCTAACCCCAACCTCAGTGAACGGCGACCAGCGTGAGCAGCGTTGCCTCCGGCGGGCAGGCGAACCGCATCGGCGCGTATGGGGACGTGCCGAGCCCTGCCGATACGTGCAACCAGGTGCCGTCATAACGCGACAATCCTCGAGCCCGGCTGCGGTCGAGGCCGCAGTTCGTGACCAGCGCCCCATACAGCGGCACTCGCAGCTGGCCGCCATGAGTGTGGCCGGCCAGGATCAGCCCGCACCCATCGGCCGCCATGCGCGCCAGTACCCGCGGCTCCGGTGAATGCGTTACCCCAAGAGTCAGCGGCACATCAGGGTCAGCATTTCCGGCGACCACGTCGTACTTGTCGCGGCCGATGTGCGGATCGTCGACGCCGACCAACTCGATTTGCCGGCCATCAGCTTTCACATACCCGCGGGCATTTGAGAGGTCGAGCCAACCGGCGTCCAGCATCGCTTCTCGAAGCGCACGCCACGGCAACTCGACGCCCTTCGGCCGCGCGCCGTCGTCGGGGAAGAGGTATCGCGCCGGATTCTTGAACACTGGCGCCGCGTAGTCGTTCGATCCGAACACGAACGCGCCCGGCTTTTCGAGCAGTGGCCCGATCGCATCGAGAAACACCGGCACTGCGCCGACGTGCGCGATGCTGTCGCCGGTGTTGATGACCAGGTCGGGCTCAAGGGCGGCGAGCGAGTGGATCCAGTCGCGCTTCCAGGTCTGTCCAGGTGTCAGGTGCGCGTCGGAAAAATGCAGTACCCGCAGCGGAGAAGACCCAGCGGGCAGCACAGGCACCTCGAACCTGCGCAGCCGCGGCGAGCGCCGTTCGATACCTGACGCATATCCGATGGCAGCGCTGCCAAGGGCAAGAGCACCAAGGGGGACGGCGGTGAGTCGACGCATACCCTCGAGTTTCGCAGACTCGGCGGTGAGAGACTGCGGACATGTCCCCTGCCGCCCTGAAGACGCGCCTGCACGACGACCTGACAACCGCGATCAAGGCTCGTGACGAGCTGCGCACCGCAACCTTGCGGATGGTCTTGTCTGCCATCACCAACGAGGAAGTCTCCGGCACGCAAGCTCGTGAGCTGTCCGACGACGAGGTGCTGAAGGTGCTCACCCGCGAGGGCAAGAAGCGGCGCGAGGCGGCCGAGGCGTTCGCGGCCGGCAACCGGCCGGAGCTGGCTGACCGGGAGCGTGCAGAGGGCGAGGTCATCGCCGCCTACCTGCCAGCACAGTTGTCGGATGACGAGTTGCGCGACCTCGTGACGCAGGCCGTCACGTCTACAGGTGCGAGCGGCCAGCAGGCGATGGGCGCGGTCATGAAGGTCGTGAATCCGCTGGTCGCAGGTCGGGCGGACGGCGGGCGGGTGGCCGCCGAGGTGAAGCGGCAACTCGCGGGCTAGCGAGGACGCGTCCCTGCTAGTCGCTTCGAACTAGTGCGTCGCGGTGGCCGTTGGGGTCGGCGGACCGCCTCCAGGCCCTCCGGGCCCTCCCGGTCCGGGAGTCGGAGTAGGAGTCGGAGTTGGTCCCGTGATGGTGATCGGTGACGGCGACGTCGAGCCCGGTGGTTGTGAACTCGGCGGCTCTGAGCTTGGTGGCTCCGACGATGCCGGCGGAGGAGTGAACGGCGGCACGCCGTCGCTCAACTCGATCTTGATTAGTGTCCCTGGGTAAACGCTGGCGCCGGGTCCAGGAACCGTGGTCTCGACAGTGCCCAGCGGCTGGCTCGACGTGACCTTCGTCGGGTCGACTGCTGGGCTTAGACCGAGCTTGGTCAGGGCCGCGGCAGCAGCGGTGGGATCTTGGCCCTGCAGGTTGGGGATACTTACTCGCTCGCCGTGCAACACGGCGTCCGGTGGATTGACGAAGCTTTCAATCGGTTGATTGAGCAGGGCACCCTTCATCGCGAGTTGCCAGATCGGCCCGGGCAGCGTCGCGCCAAAGACGTACGCGTACTTCTTGTTGTTGACCGTGATGGCCTGCATCGGGACGGTCGAGTCGGGGTTGCCGACCCACACCGACGACGCGAGATTCGGCGTGTAGCCGCTGAACCACGCGTTCTTGAAGTCGTCGTCCGTGCCGGTCTTGCCGGCGGCTTGGCGGCCTAGAGCCAGCCCGTAGCCGGTGCCGCCCTTGGCCAAGACGCCCTGCAGCAGCGTGGTGATGCCCTCGGCGATTGTCGGGTCGAGCACCTTGCCGCAGTTGGGCCCGGGAACGGGGCGGTTCGTTGTCACGTCACCGACCTGCCAGGTGACTTTCGTGATCGATTGCGGGGTGCAGAACGTTCCGTTGTTCGCCAGCGCTGCGAACGCGCCCGTGACGCTTAGGGGGTCGACCGGCTCAGCACCCAGGGTGAACGCGGGGATCTGGTCGAGGTCGCCGCCGGTTGCCTTGTGCACGCCGAGATCCTGGGCGATCGTGACCGGCGCACACAGGCCGGTCTTCACCTCGAGCTGTGCAAAGTAGGTGTTCACCGACTGCGCAGTGGCCTGCACCATGTTGAACGTGCCGCCCTCGGAGTCTTCAGCGTTTACCACGTTCCACGCCGAGGTCGGCAGCCCGTCGCAGGTTGTCGTGCTGCCCTTGGGGATGGTGATCTTGGCAGGCGACTTGATCGTCGTCCCGACTGGAATCTTTTCTTCCAGCGCCGCCGCGAGGACGAAGATCTTGAACGTCGAGCCGGCGTTCCGCCCCTGTGAGCCGCCGTGGTTCACGTAGTCGGCGGCCAGGTTGACCTCGGTCTGGCCGAATGCCGTGCCGTAGTCGCGGTCGACCGCCATCGCTTCGATCGCACCGGTCTGCGGGTTGACCATGTCGATGGCGGCCGCCAGCCCGGCGTTCAGAGTGGGACTTTTCGGGACGACGGTGTTGACCGCCAGCTGTGCGGCCGCTTGGACGGTGGGCTGCAGCGTGGTCGTCACGACGAGGCCGCCGCGACGCAGCAGGTTCGCGCGGTCGTCGACGGTGGCGCCGAACTCGGAGCCGTTGAGGATGTCGTGCACGACGTAGTCACAGAAGAACGGGGCGGTCGAGGTAGCGCAACCATTCGGGACCGGAACGATGTGGAGCGCCAGGGGGGCCGCCTTGGCCGCCACGATTTGAGCCGCGGTGTAGCTGGCGGGGTAGTTGACGAGCATCCGGTCGAGCACGATGTTGCGGCGGGTCGTCGCGTCGATCGGGTTCACCGTCGGATCGAAAGTGGTGGGGTTGTTGATCACCCCGGCGAGCAATGCTGACTGCGGCAGTGTGAGCTGGTCGGCGGACTCGCCGAAATAGTGCTGCGCGGCGGCCGAGATGCCGTATGCCCCGTCGCCGAAGTAGACGGTGTTCAGGTAGTCCTCAAGGATCTGGTCCTTCGACAGCTTTTGCTCGAGTGCCAAGGCGTAACGCGCCTCTGTGAGCTTGCGGGTCAGGTTCTTTGAGGTCGCAGCCGCGGCCGCTGCGGTGTTGTTGTCGGCCGCGTTCGTCTCGACCAGCGCCTGGCGTACGTACTGCTGCGTGATCGTCGATGCACCCTGGACCGCCGCGCCGGACGACGTGTCGGTCAGCAGTGCCCGCAGGATGCCTTTCGGGTCGACGCCGTGGTGCTCGTAGAAGCGGGAGTCCTCGATCGCCACGATCGCCTGCCGCATGGTCGGAGCGACGTCGTCGAGGCTCACCGACTGGCGGTTCTCGTAATAGAAGGTCGCCAGAGTGCTGCCGTCGGCAGCCTTGATCACCGAGAGCTGGGACAGCGGGGGCGATTGCAGCGAGGCCGGGAGCTCGTTGAAGGTGATGTCCCCGATGGCGTTCTTGGTGGTGACCCCGAGCCCAGCCGCGGCGGGCAGCGCGAGGCCGGCCACCAGGAGCCCGACGAGCAGCGAAAGGACCCCCAGCATGAACGCGCGCGCCAGGCGCCCGCCGAAGTTGATCCGCCCATCTGCCACCAGTCGAGCGTAACCGCTGGCCAGGGATGACTAGGCCGCTCACCCATCTGGCTCGGCGATTGTCCATCCGTACGAGCGTGAACGGACCGTACGGAGACTGTTGAGGGCCACGCCTGACTCCGTAGCGTCGGGGGATCGAGCCCACCTGGGGACGGTAGCTCGAGAAATCCACAGCAACGGACGGGGCTCCCGATGGCTTGGACCACTGACTGGACCACCCGCGCAGGGTGTAAGAACGCCGATCCGGACGCCTTGTTCGTCCAGGGCGCCGCGCAGAACCGGGCCAAGGCCGTCTGCTTCGGTTGCCCGGTCCGGGCTGAGTGCCTGGCCGACGCCCTCGACAACCGCGTCGAGTTCGGCGTCTGGGGTGGCCTGACCGAGCGCGAGCGTCGCGCCCTGCTGCGCCGCCGTCCGAACGTCACCTCGTGGGCCAACCTTCTCAGCACCGCGATGTCGGACTTCGAGCGCGAA
This sequence comes from uncultured Actinomycetes bacterium, assembly GCA_963737705.1. Classification (GTDB taxonomy): domain Bacteria; phylum Actinomycetota; class Actinomycetes; order Acidothermales; family Acidothermaceae; genus PALSA-607. The sequence continues at coordinate 112,294 of CAVTTP010000006.1, read as the reverse complement.
GCCGCCGAGACTTACTTCGCCACCGGCTGACCCGCCTTCACCTACGCCGGCTCCACGAGCGCGTCGCCAAGTGCGCGCAGCCCGTTCAGATCGTGCACATCCTGAGCCAGCGCTCTAGCTGACGCCAACAACACGTTGGGGTGCGCAAGCGCGAAGCCATCGACTCTGCGTTGCTCGGTCGCTTGCATCGTCAACCGTTGCGCATGCACCCGAAGTACCCCGGCAGTAAGCGCGCTGTCCGAATCGCCATCGCCGGCCAGCTCGGCGTCCTCGAGGGCTTCCGCTGCCGCGAGCGCATTGACGGCGGTGATCTGCGGCACCGTGCTGCGATGCACTCGGTTCACGACGACGCCCGCAAGCGGCATCTCTTCTTCAACCAGCCGATCGACGAAGTACGACGCCTCCCGCAGTGCGTCAGGCTCGGGCGACGCCACAACGACAAACACGGTGCCCGGCGCGCGCAGCAGCTTCGCGGTGGCGTCGGCTCGTTGCCTCAAGCCCCCGAACATCGTGTCCATAGCGGCGACAAACGTCTGGACATCGGTCAGTAGCTGCGTTCCGAGCAGCTTCATCATCGTTCCAGTCACGAGACCGAGCCCGGCCTGCATCACCTTCGTGTAGCCGCGGCCGCCGACCTTCGCGGGCACCAGCAGCATGCGAATGAACCGGCCGTCGAGAAAGCGCGCCAGTCGTGCGGGCGCGTCAAGAAAGTCGAGCGCTGATCGCGCGGGCGGTGTGTCGACAACGATGAGATCCCATTGGTCTGAGGCGCGTAGCTGGCCGAGCTTCTCCATCGCCATGTACTCCTGCGTACCCGCGAAGCTCGACGACAGCGATTGGTAGAACGGGTTCGCCAGAATCTGAGCGGCCTTCGCGGGCGACGCGTGTGCTTCGACGATCTCGTCGAACGTGCGCTTCATGTCGAGCATCATCGCGTGCAGCTCGCCTTCGTTCTTCGCGCCGTCCGCTCGCTTCTTGAGCTTCATGCCAACGACCTTGCGTGGCACATTGTCGAGCTCTTGGAGTCCGAGTGACTGCGCAAGCCGCCGAGCAGGATCAATGGTGAGGGTCACCACGCGCCTGCCCTGTTCAGCAGCGCGGACGCCGAGGGCAGCCGCCAGTGTTGTCTTCCCGACACCACCGGATCCGCAGCAGACAATGATTTTCGTGCCGCGGTCTGCTATGAGCGCTTCGATATCGAGACGCGTCATGCGGCACCCTGCTCGACGAGTTCAGCGGCCAGGGCATAGAGCCGACCGACATCAGTGGTGTCGAGGTCATGGAGCTCATACGTCGGTCGTGCGGCGGCGCGTAGCCGGGTACGCAGCTTGCGTTCGATCGCCAACTGCAGGGCGTGATCGGCTGCTTCCCTCGACAAGCCTGCAGTGATCGCGTCGCCCGCGGGTAACCCTGCTGACTTGAGCCCGCGCGCGAGCGCCGTGAGATCGATCGCGCCGGTGCTGGCCGCCTTCAACTCTGTCTTGGGCAACAACGGTTCATGCACGCGGTTGACGAAGATGCCACCGACCGGAAGATCGAACTCGTGCAGTTCGTCAATCCCGTCGAGCGTCTCTTGCACGGGCATCTCTTCAAGCATCGTGACGAGATGGACGACGGTCTGCGGCGATCTGATCAGCCGCATGATGGATTCGGCTTGGCGGTTCACCGGGCCGACGCGAGCCAGGCTGGCGACCTCACTGTTGACGTTGAGGAATCGCGCGATGCGCCCTGTCGGTGGTGCGTCCATGACAACGGCGTCATAGACAAACTCGTCGGTTGCGTCCGTTGACCGATCAGCCGGCGACGTCCGCGTTGATTTGTGTGTTGTTCGTCGGCGCGTTGCTTCGTAGACCTTGCCGGTGAGCAGCACGTCGCGAACGCCTGGTGCGATGGTGGTTGCGAAGTCGATGGCACCGAGCCGTCGCAGCGCGCGCCCGGCGCGACCCAGGTGGTAGTACATCTCGAGGTATTCGAGCAGTGCTTCCTCGGGATCTATTGCGAGCGCGTACACGATGCCGCCGTCGTGGGCGACCGCCACGCGGCGTTCGGCATACGGCAGCGGCGGGCTGTCGAAGAGTCGCGCGAGGCCCTGGCGTCCTTCGCACTCGACGAGGAGGGTGCGCTTCCCGCCGGTTGCCAGGGCTAACGCGAGCGCCGCAGCGACGGTGGTCTTTCCGGTGCCACCCTTGCCGGTGACGATGTGGAGGCGGACGCCGTCCCAGTCGCGATCGCGCCGGCTGTTGCCTCGCTGCGCGTTCACCCGTCGAGCGTATTCGTTAGGCTCCCGCCCATGACCAAGTGGGAGTACGCAACCGTGCCACTGCTGGTGCACGCCACCAAGCAGATTCTCGACAACTGGGGCGGCGATGGATGGGAGCTCGTGGCCATCGTGCCCGGGCCAAACTCCGAACAACTGGTCGCGTATATGAAGCGGCCGGTCGAATGAGCACTCCAGACCTGACGACGCCAGAGGATCGGCTGACCGCCATGGGCCTCACGTTGCCCGTGGTGGCGGCACCGCTCGCGGCCTACGTTCCGGCCCTGCGGTCAGGTAACTACGTCTACACCTCGGGGCAGCTCCCGACGGTCGACGGTGAGCTTGTCGCGGTCGGCAAGGTGGGCACCGGAGCCGGCGCATCGGTCACTCCGGAGCAAGCAAATGCAGCGGCTCGCATCTGCGCGCTGAACGCGTTGGCTGCGCTGCGTGGCGTGGTCGGAGAACTGTCTTCGGTGGTGCGCATTGTCAAGGTGCTCGGCTTCGTCGCCAGTGCGCCCGACTTCACCGCCCAAGCCCAGGTCATCAACGGCGCGAGCGAGCTGCTGCTCGAGGTGTTCGGCACCGCCGGCGCTGACGCCACACCGATCGGCGCGCACGCGCGCAGTGCGATCGGGGTCGCCGTCCTGCCTCGGGATGCCCCGGTCGAGGTCGAGCTCATCGCTGAGGTCGCCCCCGCGTAGTCGGCGGGCCTATATCGGCCGCCCAACCGCGGCGCCCGATTCCGCCCACCACCCCGCCGTCCGCCGTCGTTCGCCGCCCCGCCGTCCGCCCACCGCCCCGGCGCGACCGCGGCGCCCGATTCCGCCCACCGCCCCGCCGTCCGCCCACCGCCCTCGCGCCCATTCCTCACAGAAGCAGGCGGGTTCCGCAGAGAAGCAGCTCCGAGGGCGCGGATGAGCTGTTTCTCTGAGGAACGCGCTTCTCTCTGAGGAACGCGGAGTCGAGCGGCTCGCCTGTGCATCAGTGCGGAAAAGCAAGCCCCGACTCCTACCTATTCGAACGTGTGTTCGAGTAACATGCCTGGGTATGACGCCCGGCGGGCAGCCGACAATCCTGCACGCTGACCTTGACGCGTTCTATGCCTCCGTCGAGCAACTCCTGGATCCCACGCTGCGAGGAATCCCGATCGCCGTCGGCGGCGGAGTCGTGCTCGCCGCCTCCTACGAGGCACGCGCATTCGGCGTTACGGGCGGCATGTCGGGCCGGCGCGCGCGCCAACTGTGTCCGGGTCTGCGGTTCGTCGGCGGCCACTTCCGCGAGTACCAAAGCCTCGGGGATCAGGTCATGGCCGTGTTCCGCGACTTCACGCCGCTCGTCGAGCGGATCTCCATCGACGAAGCGTTTCTTGATGTCGCCGGTGCCATCACGCTGTTCGGCTCGCCGATAGGCATCGCGACGTCCATCCGGCGTCGGGTGAAGGACGAGATCGGCTTGCCCATCTCGATCGGCGTGGCCGGCACGAAACACCTGGCAAAGATCGCGTCGCAGGTCGCGAAGCCCGACGGCCTGGTCGTCGTCCCGATCGGGCAGGAGCGAGCCTTCCTCAACCCGCTGCCGGTCGGGCTCATCTGGGGCGTGGGCGCGGTCACTCGCACCCGGCTGGCGGGTGTCGGAATTCGTACGATCGGCGAGCTCGCCGAGACACCGAAATTCCTATCTGAAACACCTGCTCGGAACGGCCGCGGGCGACAAGCTCTCGTCGCTCGCGACAAACGTGGATCCGCGGCGAATCCAGACGACGAGGTCCGCGCATTCCGTTGGTGCGCAAGCAGCGCTCGGACGACGCGTGGTGACGCCCGATCTCATCCGTACAACGCTGGGCTACCTCGCGGATCGGGTTGGTGGGCGGCTGCGTGCTGCGGGGGTGGCTGGTCGCACGATCACGGTTCGGGTGCGGTTCGCCGATCTGCGCTCAGTGACGCGTTCGATCACTGTTCCGGCCGCGCTGTCGGCGACGCTGACATTGACAGAGGTCGCGACGGCACTCGCCGAAACAGCCCTGGGCGATCACCCCGACGAGCGAGAGGTCACGCTGCTCGCAATCTCGGTATCGCAGCTCGTCGATCAGGCTTCGCTGCAGTTGGAGTTGCCACTGGAGTTGCACGATAGTGAGCGCCGGCCAGGCACTCGCACTGGTGCCGCGCGGTGGGTCGTCGACCGGTCGGTCGATTTGATCCGGTCGCGCTTCGGGCGTGACGCCATTGGCTACGCAAGCGTGAAGTTCGCGGACGTCGGTCAGGTGCCGGACGGATTCCGAGAACTTGCCGAGCACGCACCGGATTGACGTGCGCTCGGACTGAAGTGCCCACGTCGGCGGTCGAATGAACGGACAGCTCACGCTCGGTCTCCACGGTGGGCGCAAGAGTGAGACTCTCGATGTATGAAGGTTCGCCTCGGTTGCGTGATGGCGATGGCACTGGCCGCGCTATGCCTGAGCGCGTGCGGCCCCGACCACCACCAGGCCGTGAACTTCACCGGCGCTTCACTCACGCCGGACAAGGGAGAGATCAAGGGAACACTGACCACGCTCGGCGGACCAGGCTCAAGCCCGGAACCCGTACAAGGACAAGTGGACGTCTACACCCTCGGCGGCAGCCAGGTCGGCGACGTCGCGCCGGTGTCTTCGTTCAACTTCGAACTGAAGCCGGGCGCCTACAGCGTGCAAGCGAGTGTGAACAAAGTCGCGTGCGAACCGGTGGTAGTCAAGATTGTCAAAGGCACGGTCCAAGACATCGGCATCACGTGTCCGAACGAGTAGGTCCGTACGCTGCGCCGTCAGGTGCCTGCCGTTAGGTGACGCGTCCCACCCAGGAGTTCGGCTCCGGCACATCGACGTCGCCGTAGCCTTTGCCGCGCGCGGTCGTGACATCGAGTTCGAACAGGATCCACGCATCGTCGACGTCAAAGCTTGCCGCCGCAATTGCGGCCGCTCGCAGGGTCAGGTCATCGCAAGGGCGACCTGTGCCGGTGATGTAGAACTCCCCGCCGGTGCCGGTGCCCTCGACTCCCGTGTGTAACGCATAACTACCGCTGGCGCGCAAATCGTGACGCTTCGGTGAGGTTGGATCCATGAACAGAAACAACCGACCGTGTCCGATCACCGGCATGACGGGGTGCACGCGGGGTGTGCCGTCGGCTCGGACGGTCGCGAGATAGGACGCCCGGCGTTGGATCCGCGTGGCGCCGAACTCCGCGAGCGACGGATGTTCTGCTTCGAACTCACCCCACGTGCTCATGGCTGATCGTGGCACAGCGTGCTCATGGCTGATCGTGGCACAGCGTGCTCATGGCTGAGTGTGGCACCGCGCCCCCGTCAGTGCGGCGCCGCGGCGCCTCGGACTATTCAGGCTTCGGACGCCAGACGCCGAACCGGTTACCCAGGGGGTCGACGAGATGGGCGAAGTGGAGTTGCCCATTGTCGGTGAAGGGGATCGCAATCGTGGCTCCCAAGGCCACGGCCTTGTCGATCGACGCTTGCACGTCCTCGACGTGGACATAGAAGATCGCCCAGTGGGCGCCGCCCATATCGGAGGTATCCCAAAGACCGCCGTCGCCCCCTTGGACCATGGCGTACTTTGCCGGACCCTCGGGTTCACCGATCTCCCATGCGAACAGGCCCGAGTAGAACGCGGTCGACGCCGCTGCGTCGGGTGTGCCGATCTCGAAGTAGTCGACGGTGTTTGCCATGCCAGCCTCCGTGTGTTTGAAAGTCGCTGCGTCAGGAGCCCGATGAGACGTCCGTCACCGCGAACCCGGCAGCAGCGTAGTTTCACCGACTGACAAAAGTTGTTGTGTCACAGATGTCGATCTGCCGCCCGCGCGGCTCGTCGGAGGGGTAAGCGGCCCAACCGGGCTCGAGACGATGGGACGAGGACATGGCGAAGTTTCTGGTCTTGATCTACGGCGACGAAGTGCGCTGGAACGCGATGTCCGCGGACGAGATGCGCGCCCATGACGCTGCGCATGTCGCTTTCACCAACGCTGCGGGCTCGAGAATCATCAACGGCGAGGAGCTGGAATCGCCGGCGAAGGCAAGGACCGTGCGCCGACGTCACCAGGCTCGCACTCCCGCCGCGACTGATGGGCCGTTCTTGGAAACGAAGGAGATCCTCGGCGGCTATTACCTGCTTGAGGCAGCGAATGTTGACGAGGTCGAGCAACTCGTCGCGTTGCTGCCCGAGGTGCAAGCTGACCACAGCGGGGTCGAGATCCGGCCGATCGTCGACCACGGGTGAACGCATAACCCGCTCGCCTTGGTCGGCGCGCACCAGCGAGAATGTCCGCACGATGACGAATCCTCGGTTCGCCCCACGCGTCGACGCTCGTCCCAATGACACCAAGTGGCCGCAGATGCCATGGCCACCACCGCACGACATCGTGCTGCGCGGTCGTTGTGTCGAACTCAAGCTGGCCGATCCGCATCGCGATGCACCTGAGTTGTTTGCCGCACTTGACCACGACGCTGTGTGGCAGCACGTGGCAGGCCGGCCGCGCGATGTGATCGGCTACGAAGAACTTCTCACGCAAGCGATGGACGCCGGTCGGTGGCCGTGGGTGGTGCGGCTCGCCATCGACCACGCCGGGGTCGATGCGGGCACGGTCGTCGGTACGTCGTCCTACCTCGAGATCTCGCCGCGCGACGCTCGACTCGAGATTGGTTTCACCGCGTACACGCCCGCAGTCTGGGCCGGGGTCGTCAACCCGGAAACGAAACTGCTGCTGCTCGGCTACGCGTTCGAGACACTCAATGCCGGGCGCGTCCAGCTGAAAACCGATGTGCGCAACGCTCGGTCACAGCAGGCGATCGCGCGGCTGGGCGCGCAATACGAAGGCACCTTGCGCCGCTACCAGCGACGCGCCGACGATACGGTCCGAGACACCGTGCTCTTCTCGATGCTTGCCGACGAATGGCCCGAGGCTCGAGACGCACTAGTTGCTCGTCTCGACGACCTGCTGAGCCGCTGAAGGAACGTCACGCAGCGGGTGTTTGACCGGCCAGGATCTGCGCCAGCATCGGGGTATCGATGTTGCCGCCACTCTGAATTACCGCTACCCGACGGCCGCGGGCGGTCGAACGTTCTGACAGGAGGCCGGCGAGTGCGATTGCTCCGGCCGGTTCCGCGACGTTGTGCGTTGTCGACAACAGCAACCGAACGGCGTCCGCGCAACTGTCCTCGCTGACTTGCAGGACCCGCGCTGCACCCGCGTTGATGACGTCGATGGCGCTCGCGTCGGGCACGCGCGTGGCGACGCCGTCGATGAACGTGCGTGCCGACTCGGTCGTCACGAGCGTGCCGGCCGCAAAGGACAACGCCGTTGCGGGTGCCATCTGCGACACCACGCCGACGATCTCGGTCTGCAGCCCGAGCAAGTCGCGAACACCGATCAACCCGCTGATTCCGGTGCCCATCCCGACGCCGACGTAGACCGTGTCGAGGTCGCTTATCGCCGCAAGCAGTTCGCGTGCATACGTCGCGACGCCCAGCACCAAGTCGGCGTGGTACGGCGGTACCAGCTCGAGGCCGCGTTCCGCCGCGATCTCCATCGAATACTCCCGCGATGCCTGGTAGTCATGGCCGTGTTCGATGACGTCAGCACCCAAGGCACGCATCGCGGCGTTCTTGTCCGGGCTGTTGCCATGAGGCACCACGATCGTGACGGCGAGGCCGTTCGCGCGACCCGCGAACGCGAGACTCTGGCCGTGATTGCCGCGGGTCGCAGAGACGATGCCAGACACGTCAGGTCGCCGCCCGCGCAGGCGGTCGGCATAAACCAGGCCACCGCGAATCTTGAAGGCGCCAACCGGAGTGTGGTTCTCGTGCTTCACCCACACGTCGGCACCGACCTCCGCACTCAGCAGCGGCCACGCGTATTGCGGCGTCGGCGGTACCCATCGACCCACGACCTCGGTCGCGTACGCCAACTCATCAGCACTGAACGACATGTCGGCAGTCTCGCATCCGCGATGCCGCTTACGCTCACGGTTATGTCGGACGCCGATCAGGAGCCGCTGCCGCCAAGCCCCGAACTGGTGGCCCGGGCACGTGCGTACCGCGAGTCGGGCGGCATCCCGGTGCCCGCGAAGGCATCAGCGACCGTGATCTTGTTGCGCGACAGCTCGCAACAGCTCGAGGTCTTCATGATCCGGCGCCACAGGGGAATGCTTTTCGCCGGTGGCATGTACGTCTTTCCTGGCGGTGTGGTTGACACCGCCGACCACGTTGGCCGCGATGACGAGGATGCTCATGCGTTCGCGGCGATCAGGGAGACGTTCGAAGAGTGCGGCGTCTTGCTGGCATCGCGCGCCGACCTAGACAGCTCGACGTTGGAGGCAGATCGGCTCGCCCTGATCGAGCATCGCGCGACGTTCGATGATGTCCTCGCCCGACACCAGGCTGTCGCGCAGCCACACCTCCTGCGACCGTGGTCCCGCTGGATTACCCCTGAGTTCGAACCGCGCCGCTACGACACGCATTTCTATGTCGCCATCGCCCCAGCGCACGATGCTCGTTTCGTCGGCGGTGAGGCCGACGCCGCGCAATGGGTGGCACCGGCATCCGCTGTCAACGCGCAAAGAAGCGGTGACTGGTTGCTCATGCCACCCACCGAGTGGACACTTCGCGAACTCGCGACCTTTTCGTCCGCGGCCGACGTATTCGCTGCGGCCGACAACCGCGAGCTCACCCCGATTCAAGTGCGCATAGATCTCGACTCCGAGCCACCACGTTGGGTGATGATCGGATCGTGAGCCCCAGTCCTGACCACCCGACCGCACGGGCCCTCTTAGTACGCGCCAACAACCCATCGCCGATGACGCTGGAGGGCACCAACACCTGGGTACTCGTCGAGCCTGGTGGCGACGAGGCGATCGTGGTCGATCCTGGTCCGGACGACGAGGCGCACCGCGACGCGATCATGGCGGCGGTCGAAGCGACCGGCGCGAAGCGGACGGCGCTGATCGTGTTGACGCATGGTCATGCCGACCACTCCGAGGGCGCGCCGGCTCTGGCGCAACGGGCCGAAGCCCCGATCCGGGCTGTCGCAACCGCGCATTGCTCGCAAGGTCAGCAGCCACTTGTTGACGGCGAGCGGCTAGTAATCGGTGGCGTGCACGTCGACGTCATCGCAACGCCTGGCCACACCGCCGACTCTGCCTGCTTTGTCATCCACGCCGACGCGGCGTTGCTTACCGGCGACACGATTCTCGGCAGAGGCAGCACGGTCGTTGCCCGCCCCGACGGCGATCTCGCCGACTACCTGGCGACCCTGCGTCGGCTAGCAGCACTGGTCGACGAACGCAAACTTCTCGTCGTCCTGCCTGGGCATGGTCCTGTCGTTGATGATCCGGCGGCGAAGATCGACGCTTACTTGCAGCATCGCGAGGAGCGCCTTCAACAGGTGCGGGCGGCTGCGATCACCAGCAACACCGTCGACGATGTTCTGACAGCGGTTTATGGCGACGTCGCGCCGGAACTGCAATTCGCGGCGCGGTGGTCGTTGTTAGCGCAGCTCGACTATCTGCGCGACGAGGGCGTCAGCGTGCCCGCCGAGTGAGGCCTTCGACGTCGCGGATAACAACTGCGCGCGACTCGATGCGGATCCACCCGCGGGCGCTGAAATCTGCGAGCGCCTTGTTCACGGTTTCGCGAGAGGCGCCGACAAGTTGCGCGAGTTCTTCTTGCGTGAGGTCATGCGCCACATGGATGCCTTCGTTCGTCGGCTGACCGAAGCGTTCGGCGAGACCCAGCAAGGCTTTTGCAACGCGTGATGGCACGTCGCTGAAGACAAGGTCGGCCAAGACATCGTTCGTGCGACGCAGCCGCTGCGCTAACGCTTGCAAGAGTTGGACGGCGACATCAGGCCGTCCGGTGATCCAGGGCCGCAGTTCCTCATGGGCGAGTGATGCGAGCACGGTGTCGGTCAAGGCCACCGCGCCAGCGGTCCGTGGTTTGGGGTCGAAGAGCGACAGTTCGCCGAACATCTCGCCTGGACCCAGGACAGCCTGCAAATTCTCCCGGCCGTCCGGAGCCGTCCGGGCCAGCTTCACCTTGCCCTCGATGACCGCGAACAGCTTGGTGCCGGGGTCACCTTCGTCGAAGATGACGTCGCCCCGTGAGAAGTTCTCGTGGCGCATGGCGACGCGCAGTGCCACGTTGGCGTCGTCGTCGAGCGCGGCAAACAGGGGGAGGTTGCTCAGCACATCGTCCACGCGTGTGATTCTCACACCTTTTGCCGCGGATGGTTGCCACGGATGGCCGCTCGGGAGCTAGCGGCGTTCGGCGAGTGCCCGTCTGCTCGCGGCTTCCTTCTGATCAGCGGGGAGTGCGAGCAGGCATAGACCCGGGTCCTCGCGGTAGCGCGCGATGAGTTCGTCGGTCGACCCGGTGATGCGGCGGTGCAAGGCGTTGCGGTACGCCGACAGCTGGGCTTCGGCAGTGGCGAGGTCGCGGGCCAAAAGCTCGTTGTGGTCGGTGTCGCCAGGTCGCGGCTCGCGTTCCCACAGCGAGGCAAGGTCGGGCAGCGGCGGCACGTCTTCGATCGGCAAGATGGTGACGAGCGCTCGGCGGCTGCTCGTGAGGTGAGCGTCGGCCAGCACATTGCGCAAGTTGTCGACTCGGGCCGCACCGGTCTCGCCGGCCCGGACGACGTCGAGCCTGGCTTGGATGATGCGCCGCCAGTAGGAGACCCGGTTCTCTTCCTCGGCAAGAGCGGCGCGGTAGTTGCGCAGGTCACCGATCGAGAGATGGTCGAAGTCGGTACTGCGCTCAGGAGTATGGCGAGTGCCTGACTGGCTGCTCCCGGCGCTCAAGGCGACCCCGTCCCGATTGCGGCTGTATTTCTGGCTTGGTGTGTTGCTGGCTACAACTGGCTACTCAGGCCGCATCGGCGGGTCCGGCACGGGCCTTGAGGGCTTCTGGGCCGGGGTCACCCGGGTGGCCCTTCAGGTCACCCGTCCAGTCGAATGGCAGTCGCCGTGATTAGGCTCGACGTCGTGGCGCGGCCGAAGATCGAACAGGAAACGCCGCTTGCACTTGTCCGGCGGGCGCGCACGATCAACCGCGAGTTGACGCTGCTCTACCCCGACGCGCACATCGAGCTCGACTTCGGCAACCCCCTCGAGTTGCTGGTCGCCACGATCTTGTCCGCCCAGTGCACCGACAAGCGGGTGAACATGGTCACCCCCACGCTGTTCGCCAAGTACCCCACGGCCGCCGACTATGCGGGCGCCGATCGCGGTGAGATGGAAGCGATCATCATGTCGACCGGGTTCTTCCGCGCGAAGACCACCTCGATCATCGGCATGGCACAAGCGGTCTGCGAGCGGTTCAAAGGCGAGGTGCCGCACCGGTTGAAAGACCTCGTGACCCTGCCCGGTGTCGGCCGCAAGACCGCGAACGTCGTGCTCGGCAATGCGTTCGGCATTCCCGGCCTGACCGTCGACACCCACATGCTGCGCCTGTCGACTCGCTTTGGCTGGACGACGAACACTGATCCGGTCAAGGTCGAGCAAGACATCGCGGCGCTGATCCCGCGCAAAGAGTGGACGCTGCTCTCGCATCGGGTCATCTGGCACGGACGTCGGGTGTGTCATGCCCGTAAGCCCGCGTGCGGTGCGTGCGGGCTGGCGCGGTGGTGCCCGTCGTTCGGCATCGGTCCGACCGATGAGGCGACCGCCCGCAAGCTGGTGAAGACCGGCCCGGTCGACACCCTGCTGTGAGTGACGTCAAGCGGCGAGCGTGGTTGACCGCGCTCGGTGTCGTCGTCCTCGTCGTCATTGCTTTGCTGGTGAATCGGTCGACGGCCAAACACAACAGCTCCACGCCTTTGCGCGCGTCCCTTATCGCCGCGGCCCACCTGCCTGACTGCCCGATAGCGGCCGGTACCGGCACGGTCGCCTCGGGCCTGCCGTCGTACACGTTTCCGTGTCTGGGCAACGGTCCGAAGGTCGACCTGGCGAAGTTACGCGGCCCCCTGTTGATCAACATCTGGGCCGGTCCGTGCACCGAATGCAAGGTCGAGGCACCGGAGATGCGGTCGTTCGCCACTGCGGCTGCGGGCAAAGTCGCCGTGCTCGGCGTCGTCGATGGCGCCTACAACGGCAGCGAGACGTGGGATGACGCCCTCGACGCCTCACACGGACTCGGCCTGACGTATCCCTCGGTGTGGGACGCCAACGGCAAGTTCGTGCAGTACCTGCGCGTGCCCGGCATTCCGGTCTCGATCTTCGTCAACGCGGCCGGCGCGGTGACCCACGCCAAGATCGGGGTGCTGGCACCCGGCGAGCTGGCGAAGCTGTCGGCGCAGTACCTGGGCGTCACCGTGACGGACACCACGTGACACCGGTTCCGCACAATGAAGCAGCGCCGCCGCCGTGGCTGGCGACGTTGCTCAAGGCGGCCGGCGGGCTCGAAGCGGCCGATCTGAGCCGGTCGACCGCGCCGCCGGAGGGTGGTCGTGAGAGCGCCGTTCTCGTGCTGTTCGGTGAGGGGCCAGCTGGGCCCGACGTGCTGCTGATCGAGCGAAGCGGCCACTCGCGTCAGCACGCCGGCCAGGCGGCGTTTCCCGGCGGTGCCGTCGAGCCGGACGACGATGGGCCGGCGTCGACCGCGTTGCGCGAGGCCGCCGAAGAGACGGGTCTCGACCCGACCGGCGTCGAGGTGCTCGCCGAACTGCCGGCCCTGTGGCTCCCGCCGTCCGGCTTCATGGTTGTTCCGGTCCTGGCGTGGTGGCGAGCGCCGTCGGTCGTGGGCGTCGCCGATCCCAACGAGGTCGCGGCCGTGGCGCGGGTTCCGATTGCCCGTTTGGTTGATCCGGCGAACCGGTTCAGGGTGCAACATCCCAGCGGCTACGTCGGCGATGCGTTTGACGTCGAGGACTTGTTCGTATGGGGATTCACTGCCGGGCTGCTCTCGCGGTTGCTCGAGATCGGCGGCTGGTCGCAGCCTTGGAACGCTGCCGACGTCCGTGATCTGCCATCGCTGTAGCGTGAAGCGCGTGTCGAGACCCACGCTCCTGATCGCCGGTTGTCTGCTGATAGCAGGGTGTTCCGCCAACAACACCACGCTGCACGTTTCCGGAACGGGTGCGCCGAAGCCCGATCAGGCGAGTGCCTCAGCAACCGCTCAACCGGCAGCTGACGGCGTCCAGCAGATTGTGATCGACACCCTTGACGACGGTCACTTCAAGCCGGACGTCGTGTACGCCAAGCCGGGGCAGCTTCGCGTCACGATCACCAATCCGAGCGTCGTGCCGCAGGATTTCGAGGTACCGAGCCTGAATGTGCATTCCGAGACGATCTTCGCTGGGCGCTCGACCACGGTCACATTTAACGTCCCGGCTGCCGGGGTCTACACGTTCGACTGTCATTTCCAGGAGCACGAAGGAATGACCGGTCAACTGATCATCAGCTGAGCGTGCGGCGAGCGGCGGCAGCCCTCGCGGCAGCTCCCCCGTTAGGTTTGACCATGTGCACGCCGACGCCCTCGACCTGATTCTGGTCGTGCTGATCGTCTTGTCGGCGTTCTCCGGCTACCGCCAGGGCTTCGTCGTCGGAGTGCTCTCGTTCGTCGGACTGCTCGGCGGCGCGGTCATCGGCGCGCAGATCGCGCCACTGGTCGCGAAGCACTTCTCCGGCACGGTCGCCCCGTTTGCCGGTGTCGCCATCGTGTTCGCGTTCGCCTCGCTGGGGCGCATCGGAGCGGGTGCCCTCGGCGCCATCCTGCGACGCCGGCTGAAATGGCAACCGGCCCGCACCGTTGACTCGGTTGGCGGGGCAATCGTGTCCGGCCTCGCCGTCCTGCTTATTGCTTGGTTCATCGGCAGTTCGCTGGTGCAGGCGCCATTTCCTTCAGTGGCAAGACAAGTTAACGGTTCACGCGTGCTCACGGCCGTCGACCATCAGGTGCCGTCGCGGGTTCGTGGCTGGTTCGCCGACTTCCGTGCGGTGGTCGCCGACGGTGGTTTCCCGCAGGTGTTCGGAGCGCTGGGTGCCGAGCGCATCATCCCGGTCTCGCCACCCGACCTCGCCGTCATCGGACAGCCCGGGGTTGTCGCCGCACGCGCCAGCATCGTGAAGGTGACCGGCGATGCGAAGTCGTGCTCGCGCCGCATCGAGGGCAGCGGATTCGTCTTCGCCGACGGCCGCGTCATGACGAACGCACATGTGGTCGCGGGTGTGCGCAATCCGCAGGTGCAAGTCGAGGGCGTCGGTCCGCAGTTGGCAGCCACCGTCGTCTACTACGACCCGAAGGTCGACGTGGCGATTCTCGTGGTGAAGGGCCTGCATGCCACGCCGTTGACGTTCAGCGGACCTCTCGCGCCGTCGGCAAACGCTGTCGTGGCTGGGTTTCCTGAAGACGGGCCCTACCAGACGGTGGCCGCGCGCATCCGTGGTGCTGAACTCGCGCGCGGGCCTGACATCTACCAGGACGCCGACGTGACACGCGACATCTACGCGGTGCGTGCGCAGGTTCAGCCCGGCAACTCCGGCGGACCCTTGCTCGACACGTCAGGTGGCGTCGCGGGAGTTGTGTTCGGCAGGGCAGTCAACGACGCCAGCACCGGATACGCGTTGACGGCGTCGCAGGTAAGCGCGGCGGCGGCAGCAGGCCGGACGGCGACCGCACCCGTCTCCACCCGCGGCTGCGACTAGCCGCCCCCGCACTTTTCCCGATGATCATGGAGAAATGGGGCACTTTTGGTCGGCGGAGTGCCCCATTTCCCCATGATCACCAAGGGGTGGGCGGGCATCGAAGGGGTGGGCGGGCATCACGAAGGGGTGGGCGGGCATCACGAAGGGGTGGGCCGGCGGAGGGTCAGTGGGAGCGGTTGGGCGCTCGGTGCGTCGGCGACAGCTTCGGCCCAACTGAGGACGCCGTTGATGTCGATATCGTGCGTGTCGCCCACGTAGTTCGCGACGCGGCCGGCACCCCGACGCAGCAACGTCGTCGCGCCGACTGTGTTTCCGCGCATCGCATGCGTGAGGCCGACTGCGATCTGCGCCAACCCCTGCCACAGGTCGCGTTCACTCGCGGGCTGCGTTTTCCAGAGTGCTTCGAGAACCTCATGCGCATGGAACGGACGACCGCTGTTGAGATAACTCTGTGCGAGCGCGATCGTGTCGTCGACACTCATGTGCAGTTCGTCGGGCACCCTTTCGCTACCCGCGCCCGACCCGCGCGGCAACGGTCGACCGAGCCCGTCGCGCGGCCTCGCGTTGCGTGCGCGACCTAACAGGTCACGGTCGCGTTCAACTGCCATGGCTAGCGGCTGTGGTCGAGTTCGTCCAGCCAGTGCAGGATTTCCGCAGACACCGCCTTGGGCGATTCCTCCTGCAGGAAGTGACCGGCGTCCTCGATCAGTCGCCACGTATAGGGACCACCGACGTAGCGACCCGAACCCGCCGCCGTCCGCGGAAGTACGCAGGTGTCGAGAGCGCCATGCAACTGCAACGTCGGGACGCCGACGGGCTGGCGTAGTTGACGATTGAACCGTTGGCCGTCGCGTCTCAACTGCGAGCGCAGGGTCCAGCGGTAGTACTCGAGCGCAGAGTGGGCAACGTGCGGAATCTGGATCTGCTCGCGGTAGCGCCGCTCGGATTCAACGTCTGGCCAACTCGGTGCCGACCATGCGTGCAGCATCCGCCCGACTGCGTCGGCGTCATCTCGTACGAGCTGCCGCTCGGGGACCCATGGTCGCTGGTAGCCGACGAGGTGGGCGCTGGCCATGAACTGGCCGCGCGGTTCGGTAAGTAGCGCGTTGCGAAAGCGCAGCGGGTGGGGCGCCGCGAGGGTGACGATGCCGCGGACGGCGCCCGGGTGCAGGACGGCTGTGCACCAGGCGGCGTAGCCACCCCAGTCGTGTCCGACGACGATCGCGTCGCGGGCGCCGAGCGATCGCACAATGCCGGCGACGTCGGAGGCGAGGGTGAAGGCGTCGTAGCCGCGAGGCGGCTTGTCGCTACCCCCATAGCCGCGCAGATCAGGGGCCAATACCCAGTAGCCGGCGGCCGCGATGTCCTGAAGCTGATGGCGCATCGACCACCAGAACTGCGGGAAACCGTGCAGCAGGATGACGAGTGGGTCCTGGTTGGTATTGCCCATCTCGGCCGCGTGGAAGCGCATTCCGTTCGCGCTGACTTCGCGGTGAGTCCATGGTCCGTCGACCATCACCACGGAGGAGTCGGGTACGGGCATCCGCCCAGCGTGCCACAGGTTGGGGGAGTTGGTCCTTGGGGATTCTCCGGCTACGTGGTGCCGTTGCGGGCCGGCTTGCGGACGATGGCGTGGATATCGGCCTTGACCGAGTCGGCCGTGCGGCTCGAGGGCTTGGCCTTGCCGAGCATCTTCACGCCGATAAATGCCGCGATACCGCCCAGCACCAGGTAGCCCCCGCCGACGATGAGGAACGACCAGCCCAGGCTCACCCCGAGCCCATGGATGCCGAGCGCGATCGCGACGGAGATGACCGGCACCGCGAACACCGCCAGGACCCCGGCGACGACGAGACCGGCCGCACCGACCGCGAACTTCTTTGCCGCCTTTAGGAGGTCAGCCTTGACGAGCTCGATCTCCTGGTGCAGCAGCAGGGCCAGGTCGCGGGTGAGGGTGGCCACCAGTTCGCCCAGCGAACGCTCGCCCAGAGGTGTCGTCACGCGTCGAGTATGAAGCAATCGCACTAGTGCCAAACCGTTCGGGCCGTCTCAAGTTCCCGCATCATGCGATTGATCGTTTCACGGCCCAGCGACGCCGAGCTTGCGGGCCACCCACGCCAACGAGCCGCCCTGGACGACGACCGACAGCGCGACAACGACGAACACGATTGCGTACAGCCGCGCGGCGTCTGGCACGCCTCCGCTGACCGCGAGCGCACCCAGCAGGATTGGCACCGCTCCCTTCAGCCCGGCCCATGCGATGAAGGTGGTCTCGCGCCTTTCGACCCTGAGAGCCGTAAGGAGCGGCACGCAGACCAGTGGGCGCAGAACAACTGTGAGGATCGCGAAAAGGGCGATCCCGATGAGCCACGCGTGGTGTTCGACGAGGGTATGTAGGCGAACGGTGATGCCAAGCAGCACGAACGCGACGACTTCGCCAAGGCTCGCGAGGGTGGCGTGAAAACGTTCGACAGTCGGCGCTTCCTCGGCGACGGCATCGCTTGCCACGATGCCGGCGATGAGCACCGCGAGGAATCCCGACCCGTGCGCGACGGTCGCCACGCCATACACCGCAAGGATTGCAGCCAGCGCGAGCAAGGGTTGTTGTATTTCCAATGCTGGACGGCGGTTGAGTAACAGCCATCGCAGTGCTGCGCCTCCCGCGATGCCCAGGGCACACCCGACGGCCATTTGAACGGCGAAGTTTCCGAAGACTGCTGCGACCGACCCATGCTTGTGCGTCGCGAGTTGCACGAAGCCGAGGAGCAGGGCAATGCCTGCCGGATCGTTGAATCCCGACTCGCCTTCGAGCACCGCCGCCGTCCGGCCTGTTAGTTCTTTGTTTGCAAGGACCGCGAAGACGACGGCAGGATCCGTTGGTGCCAATGCGGCCCCGAGGACAGCTGAGAACTTCCAGTCGAGACCGAAGACCGTGTGTGAGACGACCGCGATCAGTGCTGTCGTGGCGAAAGTCCCGAGCACTCCGAGGGTGACGACCGGGACCGCCGCTTCACGGAATCGCCGGCGTCCCAGGTGCAGCCCGCCGTCGAAGAGAATGACGATCAGGGCCAGGGTGACGACGTTCTCGACGACGTGCAAGTCGACGGCGGTGCGAAGTGACTTGATGTAGTTGGCCGCTACAGCGGCGGCGAGCAGAAAGACCGCCGGAGCGGGGATGCCGACCCACCGCGCAACCCGACGTGCCAGCAACGCGGCCGTGCCCACGAGACCCCACACGAGGACCGCGCCGCCGAACGAGGTGACGTCGCGCACGGGTGCACCTCACGGGAGTCGGCGAGCCTGAAGTCGGGCACAGAAAAACCATGCCGACCAGTCTTCCCGGCGCACCAAGCGGCAGCCTATCCCCGATTCCCCGATGATCACGTTAAGGAGCCCTGAGGCACCTGAGGCAGGCGCATACACCTGCCTCAGGCCCTATACGGCTGCTTAACGTGATCAACTTGCGAGAGCGCGGCTGCCCCTTTACTCCTCGGTCGAGGCTGGCATTTGAGCCGCGATGGTCGCGACCACGTTCGGGTCGAGCAACGTGGTCGTGTCACCGAGCTGGCGGTGGTCGGCGACGTCGCGCAGCAAGCGGCGCATGATCTTGCCCGACCGCGTCTTCGGCAGGTCGGGGCTGATCAGAATGTCGCGCGGCTTAGCGATCGCGCCGATCTCCTTGGCGACGTGCGCCCGCAGCTCGGCCGCGAACGCCGCACCGCCGGACTCGCTATCGGGCACGTTGCCCTTCACCGTGACGAAGGCCACGATCGCCTGCCCGGTGATGGGGTCGTTAGCGCCGACGACAGCTGCCTCTGCGACCTTCGGGTGACCGACGAGCGCGTGCTCGACTTCGGTCGTCGAGATGCGGTGGCCGGAGATGTTCATGACGTCGTCGATGCGACCGAGCAACCAGAAGTCGCCGTCCTCGTCCTTCTTCGCACCATCGCCGGCGAAGTAAAGACCGGGGAACCTCGACCAGTAGGTCTCCTTGTAACGCTCGGGGTCGCGCCAGATGCCGCGCAGCATCGAGGGCCAGGGCTGGCTGATGACCATGTAGCCGCCCTCGCCGTTGCCGACCGACTTGCCGTCGTTGTCGACGATGTCAGCGGCGATACCGGGGAATGCGGTCATCGCGGCGCCCGGCTTCGTTGACGTGATGCCCGGCAGCGGGGTGATGAGAATCGAGCCCGTCTCGGTCTGCCACCACGTGTCGACGATTGGGCAGTTGTCGCCACCGATGTTCTTGCGGTACCACATCCACGCTTCGGGGTTGATCGGCTCACCGACACTACCCAGCAGCCGCAGCGACGAGATGTCGTGCATCTGCGGGAACTCCTCGCCCCACTTCATGAACGTGCGAATCGTGGTGGGGGCGGTGTAGAGGATGGAGACCTTGTACTTCTCGACCATCGACCACCAGCGGTCCTTGCCAGGCGTGTCGGGCGTGCCCTCGTACATGACGGACGTCGCGCGGTTGGCGAGTGGGCCATAGACGATGTAGCTGTGGCCGGTGACCCAGCCGATGTCGGCGGCACACCAATAGATGTCGGTGTCTTCGTGCAGGTCGAAGACCATCTTGTGGGTGGCGCTCACGCCCGTGAGGTACCCGCCGCTGGTGTGCAGGATCCCCTTCGGCTTCGCCGTCGTGCCGCTCGTGTACATGATGTAGAGCGGCTGCTCGGCGTCGAATGCCTGCGCTGCATGGGTTTCCGGCTGCTTGTCGACCACGTCGTGCCACCACACATCGCGGCCCTCGTACCACTCGACGTCCTGGCCTGTGCGGCGTACCACCAGGACCGTCTCGACCTGTGGGCACTCCTTGACGGCCAAGTCGACCGCGGGCTTCAGCGCGCTTGCGGCACCGCGGCGGTAACCGCCGTCGGCTGTGATGATGAACTTCGCCTCGCAGTCGTTCGTGCGGCCGGCGAGCGCCTCGGCCGAGAATCCGCCGAACACGACCGAGTGCGGCGCACCGATGCGCGCACACGCCAACATCGAGACGACGGTCTCAGGGATCATCGGCATGTAGATCATGACTCGATCGCCCGCTCCGACGCCGAGTTCAGTCAACGCGTTCGCGGCCTGGCACACCCGCCTGGTGAGTTCGGCGTAGGTGATCGTGAGGGTGTCGCCGGGCTCGCCCTCCCAGTGGTACGCGACCTGGTCGCCATGACCGGCCTCAACGTGGCGGTCTAGACAGTTAACGGCGACGTTCAACTTGCCGCCGACGAACCACTTCGAGAAGGGCGCATCACTCCAGTCGAGAGTCTGTGACCACGGCTGTGCCCACGTCAGCCGATTCGCTTGCTTTTCCCAGAAGGCCAAAGGATCCTTCGCAGCCTCTGCGTAGATTTCCTTCTTCGCGATCGCATCCGCGGCCAGCTTCGGCGGCGGATCAAACCGCCTCGTCTCGTGCAACAAGTTCGACAGGCTGGCCTCGGGAACAGCTCCGGTCACGATGCGCCTTCCGTTCTTTTGTCTTGTTCAGTTGGAACTGCAAGCGTGTGCAATTCGTACCGCACCAAGTTGGCACCCGGTCGCCGTCCGATCAAGTACCCGCAAGCGCCGCAAATGATGCGAGCGGCGCCCCGCTTGCGCGGGACGCCGCTGCTCGCACGATCCTCTGGTTACCAAGCGTGCACCTGCGAAGTGTCGGCGAGCAGGCAACTCCGAGGAGTCACCGCCCGACTCGACCGCCTGATTCGGCTGGTTCCGCGTGGGTGCCTGAGGTGTCGTGCGCGAGTCCGGAACCTCGAGGGGAGACCCCTCGCAGTACCCGACCCATGTTTTGTTTCTACGCCTAACGCCACTGGATCGGAAGAGCCTTGCGACTTGGAAGATGCTCAGACTTTGATTCAGTTCTTGGTAACTGCTCGCAGCGCGGGGCCGTCCTTGCTGCGGCGGCGGGCGTACCAGACCAGCCCGGCGGCCGCCATGCCCGCGCCCAAACCCGCGGCGGCGTACACCGGACTGCGTGGCGAACCGAGACCGACCCGCGCCCGCAGCGGCACCGGGTTGTCGAAGTTGAGCACTGGCCAGCCGCGGCTGACCGCCTCCTTGCGCAGTGCGCGATCGGGATTGACGACCGAGGGGAAACCGACCGCTTCTAAGAGCGGGATGTCGGTCGACGAATCGCTGTACGCAAAGGACTGCGCGAGGTCGTAACCCTCCTGCGCGGCGAGCTCAATAACCGCCGCCGCCTTGGCCGCACCGAACGCGTAGTAGTCGATGTCGCCGGTGAATCGTCCGTCCTCGACGACCATGCGGGTGGCGATGATGCGGTCGGCACCGAGTAGTTCGCCAATGGGCTCGACCACCTCGATGCCTGACGTGCTCACGATCACGACGTCGAGACCGGCCGCGTGGTGCTGCTCGATCAGGGCAGCAGCCTCGTCGTAGATCAGCGGGTCGATGAGGTCGTGCAGCGTCTCCGCGACGATCGCCTTGACCTGCTCGACGTCCCAGCCCTTGCACAGCTGCGAGAGGTAAGCGCGCATCCGCTCGATCTGGTCATGGTCGGCTCCGCCGACCAGGTAGACGAACTGGGCATAGGTGCTCTTGAGCAAGGCCCGCCGGTTGATCAAGCCGCCTTGGTAGAACGGGCGTCCGAAAGCCATGACGCTCGACTTGGCGATGATCGTCTTGTCGAGGTCGAAAAAGGCCGCCGGCCGGCCACTGGTGCTCATGTTCTGAGGATAAGGCGCCGGGCGCGATCACCTGTGCGTCGCCATGGGCCTTTTGTCACAACCTGTTCTTGTCACGAATTGATTGCGACAGGGGGATGCGCTTATCGGGGCGCTTGCCTTACGTTAGTCCCGGTACGGCTCTCCCCCCAGAGTCGGACCCTTCGTGAACGGCCCCCGCTACCCCCCCGGCGGGGGCCGCTCCATGTCCGGGGCAGGTTGCGCCGGGACCGCTGCCAGACCGTTGCCGGACCTTGCCAGACCGTTGCCACCGCGCCCGTCGGGACGTTGTCCCCATTCGAACCAGCAAGGGTCCGGGTCCACAGATCGTCGCCGGACAAGCCATCGACGCGGTGCTGAGCTTGATCGTTGACCTATGCCGATCTCGCCCGATCCTGTTGCCAGCCCCCGACCCCTGCTGGTGACCGCCGATCCAGACCTGCTCGATGACATCTTGCGGCTCGGTGCCGCGGCCGGCGTCGACATCGACGTCGCGCACGATCCCACCGGCGCCCGCCTCGGGTGGACGAAGGCAGCGCTGGTGCTGGTGGGCGACGACGTATCGATCGCTCTTGGTCGCGCCGGCGTGCGGCGCCGGGTCGGAGTCGTGCTTGTTGGGCGAGACCTCGACGACGGCAACATCTGGAAACGGGCGGTAGGCGTCGGCGCCGAGCACGTCGCGTTGCTCCCCGACGCCGAGTCGTGGCTCATCGCACGACTTGCCGATGCCGTCGACGAATCAGCTGCGTTAGGGCTGACGGTCGCCGTGATCGGCGGGCGTGGCGGAGCAGGTGCGAGCACGCTTGCCGCTGCCCTCGCCGTAACGGCCATGCGAAGCGGACGGCGGGCAATGCTCGTCGATGCGGATCCATACGGCGGCGGGGCTGATCTGCTCTTCGGTGGAGAGCACGCGGCGGGTCTGCGCTGGTGCGACATCGCCGGCGCGAGTGGCCGGATCGGCGGCGAGGAGTTGCACGCCGCGTTACCTCACATGGGCTCACTGGCGGTCTTGTCGTATGACCGCGGCGATCCGCTCGACCTACGGGCAGACGCGATGTCGAGCGTGCTCTCGGCGGCCGCTCGGGTGTGCGACCTGACGGTTACCGACCTGCCGCGGCACTTCGACGCCGCGTCGGGCGTAGTGCTGGAAGTGGCCGACCTTGCGCTCATCGTCGTCCCGGCAGAAGTTCGCGCGGTGGCATCCGCCGCACGGATCGCCGCCGCGGTCGCCACAGCAGTTGACGACGTTCGAGTCGTCGTGAGAGGTCCAGCACCAGGTGGCCTGGCCGCGCTCGATGTCGCGACGGCGCTCGGCCTACCGCTGGCGGGGTACCTCAAAGCGGAGTCGAATCTGGGCGCACGGCTCGAACGTGGTGAGGCGCCGGCGGGTCAGGGCCGCGGACCACTCGCGCAGTTCTGCCGCGGGCTGCTCGCATCGCTGACGTTTCCAGGCGATGTGGGCAGCGATCACATGGGTCGCGTGCCAGTTGACTTGACCGACCTCGCCGTCGACAGCCTCGAAACGGTCGGCTGGCGTCCGATGGCGTCGCCATGACGCTCGATGCGGCTTTGGTCGCCAAGGTGCGTGGTCGACTCGCCGACGACGTCACGCCGCCAACGACCGCCCGGGTGGCCGCGCTGGTTCGCGAAGAGGCAGGCGTTCGGGGTGCCGCGCAGGTACTCGCGGCCGTCGAGACGCTGCGCAGCGAGCTGGTCGGTGCCGGACCTCTCGACGGGTTGTTGCACGAGCCTGGTGTGACCGACGTTCTGGTCAATGGTCCCGACGAGATATGGGTCGACCGCGGCCGCGGGCTCGAGCGCGTTGACCTGCACTTCAGTAGTGATCGCGAAATCCGTCGGCTGGCCGCACGACTCGCGGCGGCGGCCGGGCGTCGCCTTGACGATGCAGTGCCATACGCCGACATCCGGCTCGCCGACGGCGTCCGGCTGCATGCAGTCTTGCCGCCAGTGTCGCCTGGCGGGGTGTGCCTGTCGTTTCGGATTCCGCGCCGTCGCGCCTTCACCCTCGACGAGTTCGTCGAGATGGGTGCGATGTCGCGCGATGCGTCAACGCTGCTCGCGGGTGTCGTTGCGTCGAGGGCATCGTTCGTGGTCACAGGCGGCACCGGCACCGGCAAGACCACGTTGTTGTCGACGCTGCTCGGTTGTGTCGATCCGCGCGAGCGCGTGGTCATCGTCGAGGATTCCGGTGAGCTAAGGCCTGACCATCCGCACATCGTCAGGCTCGAAGCGCGCTCGCCGAACATCGAGGGCGCTGGCGCGATCGAACTCCGGTCACTTGTCCGGCACGCGTTGCGGATGCGTCCGGATCGACTGGTTGTCGGCGAGGTCCGCGGAGCCGAATGTGTCGACTTGCTGGCCGCGCTGAACGTCGGGCACGACGGTGGTGCTGGGACCTTGCACGCGAACTCAGTGATCGATGTGCCGGCCAGGATCGAGGCTCTGTGCACCGCCGCGGGTTTGTCGCGTGAGGCAGCGCACAGCCAACTTGGTGCAGGGCTGCGCGTTGTCGTCCATCTCGGGCGTGGGCATGACGGCCAGCGCGTGCTCGACTCTGTCGGTGTCGTGATGCGGCGCGCCAGTGGTCTCGTCGAGGTACAGCCGGCGATGCGGCGATGCGATGGGCGCTGGATCGACGATGCGGGTAGGGCCGCTCTCGATCGCGTGCTCGCGGCGTGAGCCGGTCGTCGGTACGCCTCGACGCGGTCACCGTGAGTGGCTCGACCGCTCGCACAAGCACCGGCGTCGACCACATGGGGGGGTTGAGTGCTTGGGCTCGTCGGCGAGGTTTCCGCCGAGATCGCGAACTGCTGCTGACACGGGCCGCTGTCGTGGATCTGTGCCGGGCGATGGCGGCAGAACTGCGCGCTGGGCGGCCCTCAGCAGAGGCGTTTGCTGCCGCGGTGCAGGCGGCGCCACCTCAGTTGAGGGCCGCGCTCCAGTCAGCGGTCGTCGTCGGTCGCCGCGGTGACAACGGCGATCTTGCCGACGCGGTCGCCCGGATCGCAGCGACTCCAGGCTGCGACGGGCTACGTGCGGTGGTCGCGTGCTGGCGAGTGGCGGCCGCGTCGGGCGCGGCACTCGCACCTGCGATTGATCGGGTCGCCGATGCGCTCCAAGACGAGATCGACCTCAGCCGCGAGGTCGCCTCGATCATGGCCGGCCCGCGTGCCACCGTGCATGTGCTCGCCGGGTTGCCGGCGATCGGCCTGCTTCTCGGGACGGCGATTGGCGCGCGCCCGATCGCGTTCCTCTTCGGGTCCGCGCTAGGTGTTGCGTGCGTGCTCGGTGCCGTTGTCCTCGATGGTCTTGGCGTCGCGTGGTCGCGTCGAATCGCACGTCGCGCCGCGCAGCTTGGCTGAGGTCGTCATGTCCCGCACCGCTGATTCGCGGGGCCAACCGGGTTCGGCCGTTGCGGCTGGAGCTGTCGTCGGCCTGCTGGCAGGGTTCGTCGGTGGTTGGGTGTTCGGCTTCGCGGTCGGTCCGGCAGCGACGTTCGTAGTTCTGCGACGTGGTGTGCGGCAAGGGCACTCGCGTGCGTCGGGCGGGTCGGTCGCGCGCCAACTGCCGGCCGCTCTCGACCTGCTTGCCGCGTGTCTGGCTGCCGGCGCGGCACCTGCGCAGGCGCTCGCGGCGGTCGGTGAAGCGTTCGACGGCGAGGTCGGCAGCATGCTGTCTTTGGTGGCGCGGCTCGCGATGCTTGGTGCGCCGGTTGAGACCGCATGGGCAAGCTGTCTGAGCGACCCGCGCTGGTCGCCTGTCGCGCGCGCAGTGATTCGCGCGCATCACTCAGGTGCCGCACTGAGCGACGTCCTCGTGCATCTTGCCGACGATCGTCGGCGCGCACTTCGCACCGACGCGCAAGCCGCTGCAGAGCGCGCCGGTATTGCGATCGTGCTGCCGCTAGGTGCGTGTTTTCTGCCGGCCTTCGTGCTGGTTGGTGTCGTACCGGTGGTTGCAGGATTCGCCCACGCCCTGTGGTCCTGAGGCCGTCGTGATGATCATGGGCCGGATCGGTTGCGCACAGGTGCGGTCAGTCTCCACAGATCGGTCGCACGAACCCGAGACGGTAGGCCAACCGGGTTGGCTGGTCACATGACATTCATCAAGCGAATTGCCCAGCGGGCAAAGAGAATCCGAACCGCCGTCGATGCAGGCATGACGACGGCCGAGTATGCGGTAGGCACGGTCGCAGCCTGCGCGTTCGCCGCATTGCTCTACAAGGTCATCACCAGCACGCAAGTACTCGACCTGCTGACCGGCGTGGTCTCACGTGCGCTACACGTGCCGTTCTAGTGGTCGCCGCGGCGACGGTGGCTATGTCGCCGACGGTAGCTATGTCGCCGACGATGGCTGTGTCGCCGACGATGGCTATGTCACGGCTGAAACGGCGATGGTGCTGCCGGTGCTCGCGCTCTTGCTCGCTGTCGGACTCTGGTCCGTCGCGGTGGCCGGCGCGCAGTTGCGGTGCGTCGATGCGGCAAGGGACGGCGCGAGGGCGGCAGCTCGAGGTGAGTCCGACGCCATGGTCGTTGCTGCCACGACCGCGGCCGCGCCACAGGGCGCGCAGATCGATGTGCATCACGACGGCAATCGGGTTGTCGTCGTGGTGAGTGCCCGCGTCGGCGGCGGCCTCGGGCCGCTCGCTGCTATCGCCGCACCGATGGTCTCGGCGACAGCCGCGGCAGACTCCGAGGCGGCGCCATGAGCGATCGCGACGCGGGTTCGGCGAGCTTGTGGGCGTTGTCGATGGCGATGGTGCTCTGGGTATGCGTGGCGGGCGTCGTACTTGGTGGCGTGGCGGTCGTGGCACGTCACCGCGCAGCGACGGCTGCAGATCTGAGCGCATTGGCCGCTGCTTCGGTGATTGCGCGCAGTGAGGGGGCCGGCGATGCAGGCGGGCGGTTGAACGGGGGGTTGCAGGTGTGTGCAGCGGCGAATGCCGTTGCCCTGGCGAATAACGCGATCGTCACGACGTGTCAGGTGGTCGGGCAGGTCGTCGACGTCACCGCGCGCGTGCAGATCCCCGCACTGAGTTGGTTCGGAGGCATCGGGCTCGACGCGGTTAGCGCGAGTGCTAGGGCCGGGCCAGGGTGACGACGACAGCTGGGTCATCAATCCCGTCATCGCAGGCGGGCAGGGCGAGCGTGTCGGCCGGAGCCGGTGCGTCCGCCAGCAGCGCGTCGAGCAATCTGATCGCGCCAGCCTTGTCGAGTGGCTCGTTGCCGTTGCCGCACTTTGGCGACTGCACACATGACGGGCAGCCGGTTTCGCATGCACAGGCCGCGATGGCCTCGCGGGTTGCGGTCAGCCAGATCGCAGCAGCTTCGTAACCACGTTCGGCAAAGCCGGCTCCGCCCGGATACCCGTCGTACACGACGACGGTCAGCCGACCGGTGTCTTGATGCAGCGCGGTCGAGACCCCACCGATGTCCCACCGATCGCAGGTGGCGACCAGCGGCAACAGACCGATCGATGCGTGCTCAGCGGCGTGCGCGGCACCCGGCAGATCAGCCCAGACGAAGCCGGCCTGTGCGAGTTGCTGCTCACCAATCGTCCACCAAACCGCGCGCGTCGACAGCTGCCGCTCCGGCAAGTCGAGCGCCTGTTCGCCGAGCACTTCTCCGCTTACAACACGACGACGCAGATAGGAGACGACCTGCGTGGTGACGTCGACCGAACCGAAGCTCACTTCGGCGGCGCCCCACAGGGTTGTCTGCGACGTCGCCGTAATCCGCACGTCGGTGACGTCGCGTGCCGAGGTGAAGTAGTCGACGTCCGCCGGTTCAACGAGTGCAACGCCGTCGTCGACGTCGAAGCTGCGCACTACGTACGTCGCACCTTGATGGAGATAGACCGCGCCGGTGTGCACCGTCGAGTCGGCAGCCGCCGCGTTCGCGGTGCCGAGTAGCTGCCCGGTCACCTCGTCGACGATGCGTACGGGAGCGCCGCCAGTGCCCCTGATGTCGGCGAGCTCGCACGCGCGCTCGCGCTTCGTCCAGAACCACCCGGTCGGCCGCGCGCGCAGCAATCTGCGCTCGACAAGGTCGGCAACGACGTCGGCCGCAGTCGGGCCGAACAGGTCAAGGTCTTCAGGGGCGAGCGGCCACTCGCTCGCTGCCGCGCACAGATGCGGCCCGAGCACATACGGGTTGTCGGGATCGAAGACCGCAGCCTCAACCGGGCGCCCGAACAGCGCTTCGGGGTGGTGCACCAAATACGTATCGAGCGGATCGTCGCGAGCGATCATCACCGCAATCGACTCTTGGCCGGCTCGCCCGGCCCGACCGGCTTGCTGCCACATCGATGCTCGAGTGCCAGGAAAGCCCGCGAGTAGGACCGCGTCGAGGCCTGAGACGTCGACGCCCAACTCCAAGGCCGTGGTCGCGGCGAGGCCGACGATCGTTCCGTGCCGCAGCGCGCGCTCGAGTGCACGTCGTTCCTCCGGCAGGTAGCCAGCTCGGTATGCGGCGACCTGCCGACCCAGATTCCCACCGACCTCGTCGAGCGCTCGACGAGCGGCGAGTGCGACCGCCTCCGCGCCGCGTCGCGACCGGACGAACGCCAGCGTCCGCACGCCGTCGAGCACCAGATCCGCGAGCAGGTCCGCAGTCTCTGCACTCGTCGACCGTCGCACGGTCGCCTCGTGTGGCACGCCGTCGTCGTCGCGGTCGGGATCAAACCGGCGTCCAGTCACCGCCATCAACGGTGGCTCCCACAGGACGAAACGCGCCGCGCCCCGTGGCGAGGCGTCGTCGGTGACTGCTGCGACATCGAGGCCGATCAGCCGGGACGCCGACACTGCAGGCTCCGACACTGTTGCCGACGCCAGCACGAAAACTGGATACGACCCGTATCGAGCAGCCACCCGTCGCAGCCGGCGGATGACCTGTGCGACGTGCGCGCCGAAAACGCCGCGGTAGCCGTGACACTCGTCGATGACGACGAACCGCAGGCCACGAAAGAACGAGGCCCACTGCCGATGCGACGGCAGCATCGACCGGTGCACGAGGTCGGGGTTGGCCAAGACCAGATTGGCGTGCGCGCGGATCCAGGACCGCTCGTCGTAGGGCGTGTCACCGTCGTAGGTCGCCGCTCGAATGCCAGGCAGGGCGACCTCGTCGACCGCGCGCAACTGGTCGGCGGCTAGTGCCTTGGTCGGCGACAGGTAGAGCGCGGTCGCCGGCTCGAGGCGGCCGCGGTTCGGCGTCCCGTCAGTCAGCGCTTGCAAGACCGGCAGCTGATAGGCGAGTGACTTGCCCGACGCCGTGCCGCTCGCGATGACCACGTGCTGGCCGAGGCGGGCCAGTTCGGCAGCCTCGACCTGGTGCTCCCACGGGAACTCGATCCCGAGCTGGGCATACGCGCCGACAATCTCTGGACACACCCAGCTGGGCCAAGGCGTCGAGCGCGCCAGCCTGGCCGGGATCACTTCGACGTGGGTGACCCGGTCGCGGCGTCCTGGAGGCTGGACCAGCCGTTCGAGGACGTGCTCGCTCGAGCGCGCCGGGCCAACCGGTCTCGGCAACGAATTCGGGGCGTAACTCTCGGCGGACACCAAGCCCAGTCTGGCATCGGACAACGACGGAATGCGCTCCCGCGCCAGCGACACCGGTTGGGGAAGAGCCCGACAAGCGTGGTTAGATTCGTGCCTACCGGGTACCTCAGGCTCCAGATCGCGCCCGCCGGGCGTTAGATGGTCCTGCCCGCGTGCGGTCACAAGCTGGAGGAATGCAGTGGATCTGTCTTTGTCTACCCGGGCCGAAGGCGAACACACTGTTGTCGTCGTCGGTGGCGAGATCGACGTCTACACCGCGCCCAAGCTGCGTGAGCAGCTGATCGACCTTGTCTCCGCGGGTAGCTACCACATCATTGTCGACATGGAGAACGTCGAGTTCCTCGACTCGACCGGCCTCGGCGTCCTGGTCGGTGGGCTGAAGCGCGTTCGTGCCCACGACGGCTCGCTGCGCCTGGTCTGCACGCAGGAGCGCATTCTCAAGATCTTCCGGATTACCGGTCTCACCAAGGTTTTTCCGATCCACGGGTCGGTCGACGAGGCCGTCGCCGCCACCGACTGAGCGGCGCGCTTTGCCTACCGTGACCGTCTCGTTCACGCCCTTACCCGAACACGTCCGAACAGCCCGCTTCATCGCCGCCTCTGTCGCCCGAAGGGCCGGTGTCGTCGACGGCGTGCTCGACGAGATCAAGCTGGCTGTGAGCGAGGCGTGCTCGTTGGCTGTGCGCTTCAACCTGGCCCACGCACCGTCGTCGCCCGTCGAGCTGAGGCTGATCGAGGAGGCCACCACCTTCTCCGTCGAGGTTGCCGACTCAGTGGGTCGGCCGGCGCCTGACGCCGATGGCGCGCTCGCGTTCGACCTGACGACAGACGACGACCGGGTCGACAGCGTCGATCTGAGCGGGCACGAGCGCCTTGGACTCGCTGTCATTAGCGGGCTCGTCGACGACGTCACGGTCGAGTACCTCGCGGCCGGGTCAGTCGTGACGATGACCTGGCCGATCGGGTAACAGCCGCATGTTCTGTGGTTCGCGGGAAGTGGTTCGCGCGATGCGGGACGTGACTTCTGACACACGGCCTACCAGGGCCACGGTGAGAGACATAGACTCCCGCATCCGCTTTGACGTCCAACTATCTGGAGTCAGCAGAGTCGGGCGGCCAATCGGTTTTCGCTCCTGCAATGGCGCAGCAGCGGTCGAGGAGGACAGATGCTCGGGCTAGACCTGGTCAGCGCGACGAATGGAGCGGATACCAGCGTCACCGGTGGCAACTACACATGGGTGTGGATCGTCGCGATCGTGGCGTTGCTTGCGCTCGGAGTGGCCTTCGCGCTGGTGCGCGAGGTGCTGTCGGCCGATCAGGGCACCGAGAACATGAAGCGGATCGCGGGAGCGGTTCAAGAGGGCGCGAGCGCCTACCTTAAGCGGCAGTTCCGCACCCTCGGCGTCTTCGCGGTCATCGTTTTCTTCCTTCTTCTGTTACTGCCCGCCGACTCGGGCACCCAGCGCATCGGTCGATCGATCTTCTTCTTGGTCGGCGCCGGTTTCTCAGGTGTCACGGGCTACACCGGCATGTGGCTTGCCGTACGCGCCAACGTTCGGGTCGCAGCGGCCGCTCGCGGCGGTGAATCTCGTGGTGCGATGCGGATCGCCTTCCGCACCGGTGGCGTTGCCGGGATGTTCACCGTGGGGCTCGGCTTGTTCGGCGCCTGCCTCGTTGTGCTGTTCTTCCGCGCGAACGCTCCCAAGGTGCTTGAAGGATTCGGGTTCGGCGCTGCCCTGTTAGCCATGTTCATGCGTGTCGGTGGCGGCATCTTCACCAAGGCCGCCGATGTCGGTGCAGACCTTGTCGGAAAGGTCGAGCAAGGCATCCCCGAAGACGATCCGCGCAACGCCGCAACGATCGCCGACAACGTGGGCGACAACGTCGGCGACTGCGCAGGCATGGCCGCCGACCTCTTCGAGAGCTACGCCGTCACGCTCGTCGCCTCGTTGATCCTTGGCAAGGCCGCCTTCGGCAACCTCGGTCTGGTCTTTCCCCTCATCGTGCCGGCGATCGGCGTTCTCACTGCAGTGGTGGGCATCTTCGCCGTGTCTCCCCGCGCCGGTGACCGCAGTGGCATGACCGCGATCAACCGCGGGTTCTTCATCTCGGCCGCGTTCTCCGTCGTGCTTGTTGCCGTTCTGGCCTTTACCGAACTGCCATCGAAGTTTTCCGGGCTCAAGGGTCTGACCAACGACGAGATCGCCTCGCACTCGGGCAACCCGCGGGTATTCGCGCTCATTGCGGTGGTCATCGGCATCGTGCTCGCTGCTGTCATCCAGCAGTTGACCGGTTACTTCACGGAGACGAACCGGCGCCCGGTGCGCGACATCGGCAAGACCTCATTGACCGGCCCGGCGACAGTGATCCTCGCCGGCGTATCGGTCGGGCTTGAGTCGGCCGTCTATTCGGCACTCATCGTCGCGGCCGCGGTTTATGGCGTGTTCCTGCTCGGCGGCGGCATCACCGTTCTGTCGCTGTTCGCCGTCGCGCTCGCGGGCACCGGCCTCCTGACAACCGTGGGCGTCATCGTCGCGATGGACACCTTCGGGCCGGTATCCGACAACGCCCAAGGCATCGCCGAGATGTCTGGCGACGTGACGGGCGAGGGCGCCGTCGTACTTACTCAGCTCGACGCTGTGGGCAACACGACGAAGGCCATCACCAAGGGCATTGCGATCGCGACGGCCGTCCTGGCGGCCACCGCGCTGTTTGGCTCGTTCACGTCAGCGATCAGCGACGCGCTAACGACGGCCGGCACCTCGGCGTCCGGCCTCACCGGTATCACGGCGGCGAGCCTGTCAACCGACGTCACCTCACCCAACGTGATCGTTGGCGCGATCATCGGCGCAGCGGTCGTGTTCTTCTTCTCGGGTCTGCTCATCAACGCGGTAGCGCGCGCGGCCGGCGCGGTCGTCTACGAAGTGCGGCGGCAGTTCCGCGAGATCGTCGGGATCATGGAAGGGACGGCGCTGCCGGAGTACGGCAAGGTCGTCGACATCGTGACCCGCGACTCGCTGCGTGAACTCGCGACGCCGGGTCTGATGGCGGTGCTCGCGCCGATCGCGACCGGCTTCGCGCTCGGGGTCGGTGCGCTCGCCGGTTATCTCGTCGGCGCGATTGCCGCTGGCGCGCTGATGGCCGTATTCCTCGCGAACTCCGGTGGCGCGTGGGACAACGCCAAGAAGCTGGTCGAGGAGGGCAATCACGGCGGGAAGGGCTCGCCCGCCCACGAGGCGACGATCATCGGCGACACGGTCGGCGACCCGTTCAAGGACACCGCAGGCCCGGCCATCAACCCGCTGCTCAAGGTGATGAACCTGGTCGCCCTGCTCATCGCGCCGCTGATCGTGCGGTACTCGGTGGGCGTCCATCACAACGCGCCGTTGCGCATCATCATCGCCATCCTGGCGTTCGCGATCATCGCCGCGTCGGTGGTCATCTCCAAGCGCCGCAGCGTCGCGGTAGGTGCCGGCGAGGACGAAGACACGCCCTCCGCCATCGTGGTCTAGGGCTGGTCCAGGGCTCGTTTCGCGGACGTCTGGCACCCGCCAGGTGGGGCGGTGCAAGAGTCACAGGTCGGACGCCGAGAGGCTGCGTCGCGGGGTCAGTGGCCACCCCGTTGGCGCCGAACGGTTACCGTGGCTCGGGGTGAGGGGCTGTTCCGACCACCCGATCGACCGTGAACCGCACCACGCCCGCACCCGATAGACGCATGGACAACCGATGAGGAGCACCCCGTAGTGGCGCGCGCCAGCACTCCCGCTGCATCCGACGACGACACCCGCCGTCTGGTCATCGTGGAGTCGCCAGCCAAGGCGAAGACCATCGCTGGCTACCTGGGTGGCAACTACGTCGTCGAGTCGAGCATCGGCCACATCCGCGACCTGCCGACCTCCGCAGCGGACATCCCGGCCAAGTACAAGAAGGAGCCCTGGTCGCGTCTGGGCGTCGACGTCGACCACGGCTTCGAGCCGCTGTACGTGGTCAACGCCGACAAGCGGCAGCAGGTCGCGAAGCTGAAGGCCGCCCTGGCCGGCGTCGACGAGCTCTACCTCGCCACAGACGAGGACCGCGAAGGTGAGGCCATCGCGTGGCACCTGCTCGAGGTGCTGAACCCAAAAGTGCCCGTCCACCGGATGGTCTTCCACGAGATCACCCGCGACGCGATCCGCGAGGCGGCCCAGCACCCCAGGGAGTTGAACCAGGCGCTCGTCGATGCTCAGGAGACCCGGCGGATCCTCGACCGGCTCTACGGCTACGAAGTGAGCCCGGTGCTCTGGAAGAAGGTCATGCCGCGGCTGTCGGCCGGACGGGTGCAAAGCGTCGCGACCCGCATGGTCGTCGACCGCGAGCGTGACCGCATCGCGTTTCGCAGCGCCTCCTACTGGGACATCAACGCAGTCTTCGACACGACGCCGACCTTTGAGGCCACTCTGGCGGCGGTCGATGGCCAGCGCGTAGCCCAGGGCCGTGACTTCGATTCCGTCGGCGTCCTGAAGACGAAGAACCTGGTGCACCTCGACGAAGCGAGCGCCACCGAGCTGGCAACGGGCTTGAGCAACACCGAGTTCGTCGTGCGGAGCGTCGAGAGCAAGCCGTACCGGCGCAGCCCCGCGGCGCCGTTCATGACGAGCACACTCCAGCAAGAGGCGAGCCGCAAGCTCCGGTTCAGCAGTCAGACCACGATGCGCATCGCCCAGCGGCTGTACGAGAACGGCCACATCACTTACATGCGTACCGACTCGACGACGCTGAGCGAGACCGCGCTAAACGCTGCTCGCAACCAAGTACGCGAACTCTTCGGCAGTGAATTCCTGCCTGATGTCCCGCGCAGGTATGAGAAGAAGGTCAAGAACGCGCAAGAAGCGCACGAGGCGATCCGGCCCAGTGGTGACAGGTTCGCGACTCCCGGTGAACTCGCCGGGCAGGTCGCCGGCGACGAGGCGCGGCTGTACGAGTTGATCTGGCAGCGCACCGTCGCCTCGCAGATGACCGACGCCACCGGCCAGACCGTGACCATGCGCCTTGGTGGCACCACCCGCCCTGACGCAACCCACACGAGTCACGATGCGGAGTTCTCGGCGTCTGGCACGGTGATCGTGCATCAGGGCTTCCTGAAGGTCTACGTCGAGAGCACTGACGACGACACATCCGACGACACGAGCGAGCGCCGGCTCCCGAACCTGGCCGAGGGTGACACGGCTCGCGCGACGTCGCTCGAACCCGTCGGGCACACGACGAACCCGCCTGCCCGCTACACCGAGGCAAGCCTGGTCAGGGCACTGGAAGAACGCGGTATCGGTCGCCCCAGCACGTTCGCCAGCATCATGGGCACGATCCTTGATCGCGGTTACGTATTCAAGAAGGGCAGCGCGCTGGTCCCGACGTTTCTCGCGTTCGCGGTCGTGCAGTTGCTGGAGCGGCACTTCGGCGACCTCGTCGACTACGACTTCACCGCCGAGATGGAAGAAGACCTCGACCGCATCGCCGACGGCGAGACGGCACGTACGGCTTGGCTGACCCACTTCTATTTCGGCGGCCCACTCGATGGTGTTGCCACAGGCGCCAAGGGCGGCCCAGGCGACGACAACCCGGGCCTGAAGGCGATGGTGAACGACCGGCTCGGCGAGATCGATGCGCGAGATGTCAGCTCGTTCCCGCTCGGCGACTCGGGCATCGTCGTTCGCGTCGGCCGGTACGGCACCTACCTCGAACGCGATGGGCAGCGCGCGAACCTGCCCGACGGGGTCGCGCCCGACGAGGTGACGCAGGAGTACGCGCAGGCGCTGCTCGACAAGCCGAGCGGAGACCGGCCGCTGGGTATCGACCCGATCTCGGGGCGCGAACTCGTCGCGAAGGACGGCCGCTACGGCCCCTACGTGACCGAGATCTTGCCTGAGGATTCGAAGGCCAAGCCGCGCACGGCGAGTCTCTTCCAGTCGATGTCGCTCGACACCGTCACGATCGACGATGCCCTGCGGTTGCTGACGTTGCCGCGCATTCTCGGCGAGGTCGACGGCGAAGAGGTCGTGGCGAGCAATGGGCGCTACGGACCTTACGTCAAGAAGGGTTCCGACACGCGCTCGATCGACAACGAAGAGCAACTCCTCACGATCAGCTTGCAAGAAGCGATCGACGTGCTGGCTCAACCCAAGCTGCGCGGACGCCGGGCAGCCGCCGCAGGTCCGCTTCGCGAGCTCGGTGTCGATCCGGCAAATCAGAAACCAATCGTCGTCCGCGATGGTCGTTTCGGTGCTTACGTGACCGACGGCGAGACGAACGCCACCCTTCGCAAGGGCGACGACGTTGCCGCCATCACGCTCGAGCGGGCGTCTGAGCTGCTGGCTGACAAGCGGGCGCGCGGCCCGGCACCGAAGAAGGTCGCGGCGCGCAAGCCGGCCAAGAAGACCGCGAGCAAGACCGCGAGCAAGACCGCTGCAAAGAAGGCGGGCGCCCGCAAGACGGCCAAGAAGGCGCCCGCGAAGCGGACCTGACGGCGCGGACGCGAGATACTGGCGTGTCCAGCGGTGCGTCCTGGCAGTGGGGAGTTGAGCCATCTCGGAGGACATCTTCGCCGCGGTGCCGCCCCCGGCTCCGCGTCTCGACGCTGCCCGAACGACGGCCGGCGAGGTCAGCGGCATTCGTGGTGTGCTCGCCATCAAGGCGTTCCGCAAACTGTGGATTGCGTTGTCGCTGTCGAGCTTCGGTGACTGGCTCGGGTTCCTGGCGCAGACCGCTCTGGCCGCCGAACTCGCGGTCGGTCACACCTACTTCGTCCAGAACTCCTCCGTCGGGCTCGTCGTCTTCGTGCGCCTGCTGCCCGCCGTCCTGCTTGCTCCGTTGGCCGGCGCGTTCGCGGACCGGCTCGACCGCCGACTCACGATGGTCATCGCCGACATCGGGCGGTTCTCGCTTTACGTCTCGATCCCCATCGTGCACACACTGTGGTGGCTTTTCGTCGCGACCTTCCTGATCGAGACGCTCAGCCTGTTCTGGATTCCGGCGAAGGAAGCCACGGTGCCGAACTTGGTGCCGCGCGAGCAGCTCGAGCAGGCCAACCAACTGAGCCTGCTGACGACATACGGCTCGGCTCCGATCGCCGCTCTCGTGTTCGCGCTGCTGTCGCTGTTCACCGGCGTGCTCAGTCACGCGTGGCCGTTCTTCACCACCAACCGGATCGACCTGGCGCTGTACTTCGACGCGTCAACGTTCCTCGTCTCGGCGGGGACGATCTTCACCTTGCGTGAGATCTCTCACCAGGGCGGACGACGACGGCGCGCCGAATTCGAAAACGGTCCCGAGGTCGTGCCGATCTCACAACCGTCGGTGATTCGCGCCATCGCCGAAGGCTGGCAGTTCATCGGGCAGACCAAGGTGGTGCGCGGGCTCGTCGTCGGCATGCTTGGCGCGTTTGCGGCCGCAGGCGTCGTTGTCGGACTCGCCAAGAGATACACGCTCGACCTGGGCGGCGGTGACCCCGCGTACGGCGCGATGTTCGGCTCGGTATTCGTCGGGCTGGCGGTCGGCATGTTCCTCGGCCCGAAATTCTTCCGCCGATTGCCTCGGCGCCGGTTGTTCGGACTCTCGATCGCCGCGTCCGGCGCGACACTGGCGTTGACCGCGATCGTCCACAACCTGGTTCTTGTCGTACTAGGCGCGCTGATTATGGGCGCATTCTCTGGTGTGGCTTGGGTAACCGGATACACCTTGCTCGGTCTCGAGGTCGAGGACGAGAAACGCGGCCGCACGTGGGCCACGCTGCAATCGATGATGCAAGTCGATCTGCTGCTCATGGTGGCGGCTGGTCCGTTCATCTCCGGGGCGATCGGCGTGCACACGCTGCACCTCAAGCCGCACGTCTTGATCCGCGAGGACGGCGCGGCGTTTACCTTGCTGGGGGCGGGGATCATCGCCTGCGCTGTCGGCGTGATCGCCTACCGTCAGATGGATGATCGTGACGTACCACTGCGGCGTGACCTGATGGCTGCGTTACGCGGCTGGCGTCCGCTTGAGGGCCGCGGAGTGACGACCGGCCTGTTCGTCGCGTTCGAGGGCGGCGAAGGAGCCGGCAAGTCGACGCAAAGCAAACTGCTCGCGTCATGGCTGGTCGAGCGCGGGTACGAAGTCGTGACCACCCGCGAGCCGGGCGCGACGCCGATCGGGCGCCAACTGCGGCACCTGCTGCTCGACCCCGACAACGGCGAGATCGCACCGCGAGCCGAGGCGCTGCTGTACGCAGCCGACCGCGCGCAACACGTCGCCATGGTGATCAGGCCGGCACTCGCTCGAGGAGCCGTCGTCGTGAGTGACCGCTACGTCGATTCATCGTTGGCGTATCAAGGCGTCGGCCGATCCTTGTCGACCGGTGAGGTCGAGCGGCTCTCGCAGTTCGCGACCTCTGGCTTGCGTCCTGATGTGACGGTGCTGCTCGACGTTTCCGTGACTGAAGGCATCGCCAGGACCTCACTTCGCGACGAGCTGCCCGACCGACTCGAAGCCGAGTCAGCCGATTTCCATGAGCGCGTTCGAGCGGCATTTCGCGAGCTCGCCGAGTCGTCGCCCGATCGCTACCTCGTCATCGACGCCGGGTTGCCGGCCGCCACGATTCACCAAATGATCGTGCGACGGATCGCCGACTTCGTGCCGGAGTTGTCGCCCGATCTTCAGCCGACAGTGCAACTGAAGGTCGGACACCAATGAGCGTGTTCGACGATCTCGTCGGCCAAGAGCGGGTGGTCGCGTTGCTGCGATCGGTCGCGATCTCCGCTGCCGAGGTTGCGTGGGCCAGCGACCTCGGTGGCGATCTGTTCGGTGTTCTGTCTTACCCACCGGCGGCTTTGCCAGACGTCGTTGCCGTGCCCGGCGCCGCGATGACGCACGCGTGGTTGTTCACCGGTCCGCCCGGCTCAGGCCGATCGGTGGCGGCGCGCGCATTCGCGGCGGCCCTGCAGTGCACGGCCGCCATTTCTGGGGGCGGTGAG
Source organism: uncultured Actinomycetes bacterium (assembly GCA_963737705.1). Classification (GTDB taxonomy): domain Bacteria; phylum Actinomycetota; class Actinomycetes; order Acidothermales; family Acidothermaceae; genus PALSA-607. The sequence continues at coordinate 74,115 of CAVTTP010000006.1, read as the reverse complement.
ATCGAGCCAGGGTGCGGTGTCTGCCTGGGCTGTCACACGGTTCTCGCGGGCACACATGCCGACGTCGAAATCGTTGCGCCGCAAGGGTTGTCTCTCGGTGTCCGAGAAGCTCGCGAACTCGTCAGTCGGGCCGCGCTCGCGCCGTCCGGTGGCCATTGGCAGGTCATCGTGATCGAGGACGCCGACCGGTTGACAGAGGGCGCCGCGAACGTGTTGTTGAAGGCGATCGAGGAGCCCGCGCCGCGCACGGTGTGGCTGCTCTGTGTGCCGTCGGCCGAAGACCTCGTCGTGACTATCCGTTCGCGCTGCCGCGTTGTCGCGCTGCGTACGCCGCCGACCGATGCAGTCGCCGCGGTGCTTGTCTTGCGCGACGGAGTCTCCGCCGACGTGGCGCAGTTTGCGGCCCGGGCGGCGCAGGGTCACGTCGGCCGCGCGCGACGGCTCGCGACCGACGAACTCGCGCGGTCGCGACGGCACGAGGTATTGCAGTTGCCGTCGGCACTCGCCGACGTCGGCGGTTGCCTTGCGGCCGCCAGCGCACTGGTCAAGGCCGTGAGTGCGGAGTCGGCCGAAGTCACGTCAGCGCTCGACGAGGCCGAAACCGCGTCATACAAAGAAGCCTTCGGCGAGGGAGGGACGGCGACCGGGCTCGGTCGCGGGTCTGCCGCAGGTGGCGGTGCTGCCGCTCGAGGCGCGCTCCGCTCGGCCGCCGCGGCACTGAAGGATCTCGAAGGCCGGCAGAAGTCGCGCGCCACCCGCACCCAGCGCGACGCACTCGACCGGGCGCTCACCGACCTCGCCGGGTTCTACCGCGACGTGCTCGTCGTCCAGCTGGGTGCCGGCGTCGACATCGCGAATGTTGATGAGTCGGGAGCGATCTCTACCTTGGCCGCGTCGTCGTCGGCGGAGTCGACAGTGCGCCGGTTGTCGGCAGTGTTGGCGTGCCGCACGTCGCTCGACGCGAACGCCAACCCGCTCCTCACCGTCGAAGCACTGACCCTGGCTCTGCGCGCCGGTTAATTCAGGTTCCCGCCCTGCAAGGCTGCGAATTCCTCACAGAGACAGCTCTCCCAGCTCGTGGAAGCTGCTTCTGTGCGGAGCGTGCCTGCTTCTTTGAGGAGTGGACGGCCGGACGACGGCGGCGAGGGCTCGGGGGGATTAGGCCGTGAGTTGCCGGCAGACGTCGTCCAACTCGCGGTCTTGTCCCTCGATGAGCCGCTGCGCCTCTTCGCGCAGCTCCTCGATGTTGTCGGGGGAGGCGTCGTCGAGGTCGTCCGACGCGTGCTTCAGCGGAATCTGGAAGCGGTGGTACCGGTCTTCGCCGAGCATCGTGCGGAGCTGGAAGTCGACGGTCTCGCCGGCACCGTCGACCACGATGTGCAGCAGCGGCCGAGCCCAGTGCGCAAGTCCCCAGCCATTGACGTCGTCCCACTGGTAGCGACGGGTGAGCGATCCGGTGCCAAGCGACACGACGACCACGTTGCTGCCATACGTGCGGCGCTGCACTTCGGTAAACGCGCACATCGACGGGTTGTTCGCGAACACCGAACCGTCGATCAGCACGCGCTCGCGCAATGGATTCCCGAATGTCACTTGAACCGGCGCGAAGTATGTCGGCGCGGCCGCAGTCGCGTGCGCCGCAACGCGCAGCGGCAGGTCGAACGCCGCATCGTCGCTCGCGTGTCGGCTCGACAGGATCAACGCCTCGCGGGCCAGCACGTCGTAACTGGTGACCATGACGTCGCAACATGCCTGCGACAGCATCGTGTTGCCGAAGTACCCGTGCAAGAGCGCCAGGATCGCGGCCTCGTCATAGCGCTGCCGGAACATCGCGCGCAGTTCGCCGAGCGGCGCCGGCGGGAACATCTTCGCGCCGTCGCGCGCGTAGATCTCGATGAGCTCCTCGGCCCGCCACGCGGCTAGTCCCTCCGCACCCGGCATGGCGAGGCCGAGCGCGATGATGCCGCCGGTCGACGTCCCCGCAATGAGATCGAAGAGGCGGGACGCCGATTGGCCGGTGCGTCGTTCGATCTCGGCGACGACGATGGTCGGGACGATGCCGCGAATGCCGCCGCCGTCGATCGACAGCACTCGAAACGGGCGCCCGTCGCCGACCTCGGTTGGATCGGCGGTCATCACGGCTCGCGATCCTAACGACGTGTCGCGCGCCCCGGTGCACGGCTTGAAGATGGCATTACCTAGTCTTCACTTATGTCACAATTGTCGCGGTTCAGGATCTGCTCATCCATCGCCGTCACGTTGTCAGTCGCGGTCGCGCTGGCCGGATGCTCCAAGAGCTCGAGCCCACACGCGGCATCGTCGAGTCCCGCGGGCGCGCCATCAACGTCAGCGTCGGCCGCTCCCGTGGCCAGCGCGTCCGCGGCGAGCAGTGCTCCCGCTGCGAGCAGCGCCTCGGCGCCATCCGTCAGCAGCGCGGCTCCCTCCGCGGTGGCCAGTTCGCCTGTGGCCGCGAGTTCGCCCCCGGCAGGTCCTCCTGCCACGCCGCAACTGACGGCAATTGCGCTGCACGCCTCCGACCTGCCGGCCGGCTGGGCAGGTACGCCACCGGATCCCGACCCCAACGAGGCGTCGGAAAACGCCGCACTTGCTGCATGTGTCGGCGGGAAGGACACGTCCCCGGACGAAACGGGGGAGTCGAACTCCGACGACTACGCGCTCGACAACGCCAGCGTCTCCTCCTCCGCGATTAGCTTCAAGTCCCAAGCCGACGTGACGTCTGACATCGCGATCCTCAAGAGTCCGAAAATCGACTCGTGCTACAAGCAGCTTGCGGTAAGCGAGCTCGGCGCCCTGCCTGCCGGCGCAACACTGACCAGTACCGAGATTGAGGTAACCCCGGGTTCGGGAGGCGGTCCGAGCAATGTTGTTGCGACCGGCTCGGGCAAGATCGAGGTCACTGTCTCCGGCCAGCAGCTCGCCTTTTACCTCGACATCGCGTTCATCACCGGCCCGTTGATCGAAGCTGAAGTCGACTTCTTCAACATCGGCGGCACGGTGCCCACGGCTCTGCGTACTTCGCTTATCGCGAAGGTCGCGGCCAGGGCAGCAGCGGCTGCGCAGGCCTAGACCGCTTCTAGGGCGCGGCGGATCGTCGTCCGTTCTTCTTTGGAGTTGCGCGTTCGATGTCGTGGATCAGCCGTTTGAGCTGGGTGATTTCGTCGCGCAGCGCTTTCTCGCCGGCGGCACTCAGACTGACCCACGTGCGGGCGCGCTTGCCTTCGTAGCCCTTCTCGATGTCGACCAGGCCAGCCTTTTCCAGCACGGTCAGGTGCTGACCGAGGTTGCCCGCGGTGAGGTCGAGCGTGTCGCGGAGAAAACCGAACTCCACTCGCCGGGCTTCGTGCGCGATCGTCAAGATGCCCAGCCGGACTCGTTGGTGAACGACGTCGTCGAGCCCGTTCGCCGGATGACTCACGGTGCGCTTCGCCGCTCTGCGGCAAGAAAGCAGATTCCGCCGACAATGAGCACGCCGCCGAGGATAACGAGGTGCGGCAGGAAGACCCAGTGAGACGAGCGTGGGACATCCCAACCGAAGTTGAGCGCGCCGACGACGATGACGAGATAGCCGACGGCGAAGGCGAGCAGAGTCCAGTTGCGTTCGATTCTGGCCAACACGAGCAGTGCCAGGCCGATCGCGGCCGCCGGACTAACGAGCCGCAGGACATAGGTCGAGAGCTGCGTCCTCCCGATGACGCTCCCACCGAGGAATTCCTGATGCGCGGTGGGGTTGTGGGCGATCAACAGCGTGATCGCTGTGAGCGCCAACGCGAGGACCACGCCGGCGATGACATAGGGCCTGATGCGGGTGCCGACGCCACGCTGCTGAGACCGTCGGATCGCCATGGCGGCGATCGCTGCGTAGGCCAGGGTCAGCGCGACCGGCCAGTACACGAACAGCCAACTCGGGTACAGCGAGCAGACGTTGGTGCCCGCTGGGTGATTGGACTCACACGTTCGTACGACGTGGCCGTACCGCTCGAAGGGCGCCGCGAGAAGCGTGACCACGCCGAGCACCAGCAGCGGGAATCCGGTGCCGCGCTGGGTCGTGCGCACCCGCCGGGTCAGTTCGCGAGTAGCCGACAGTAACTCGTGGGGCGTGCCCGATGGCACCGATGCGTCCGTCATGCAGCTAGCTTTGCATTACAGACCACTCTACGCAAGAGACAAATCTGTGCTGGTCAGCTTTCGCCAAACGACGGGTGGCGCGGCCGTAGCGCTTCAGGCAGGTGCAACTGCAGCAGCTTCGACTCGAGATCGGTCGGCAGGTACGAAGGCGTCGCGCGGGAAACGACGATCATCGCCAGGAAGGCGAGCGGCACCGTCCAGATCGCCGGCTGCCCGAGCAGCACCTCTGGCCACCCACCCTGACCCACGCCCGCCATCGTCAAGATGATGGCGACCGACGACGTGCAGCCGCCGAGCACGAGCCCGGCGATTGCACCGACCCACGTCAGTCGCCGCCACCAGATGCCCAGCACGAGCAGCGGGCAGAAGGTCGACGCGGCGATCGCGAAGCACCACCCCACCAACATGTTTAGGTCGAAGCTCTGCACTTGCAGCCCGGCGACGAGGCCGACCGCGCCCGCCACGACGGCGCATCGCCGGAAGGTGCGAACGCCACCGCGCATCAAGTCGTGAGCCATCGCGCCCGCGACGCTGACGAGCAGGCCGGACGACGTGGAAAGAAAGGCGGCGAATGCGCCCGCGGCGACGAGCGCACCGAGAACCGAACCGCCGATGCCGCCGATCAGCGCGTGTGGCAAGACCAGCACCACCGAGTCGGTCTGGCCGGTGAGATACAGACCTGGATCTCGTAATCGGCCGAGTACCGCGAACACCGCCGGGAACACGTAGAAGCCGCCGAGCAGCATCAACACGATGATCGTCGTGCGGCGTGCGGCCCGACCATCCTGGTTGGTATAGAAGCGCACCAGGATGTGCGGCAATCCCAACGTGCCAAGGAACGTGGCCACGATGAGCGAGTACGTCGCCGCAAGAGGATGCGCGCCTCGATGGCCGGCGTCGACGAACGGCGATACCCACGATTTGCCATCCAGGATGGGCAATCCGGTTGCGTGAGGCGTTGGCGCGCCGGCCGGAAACACCAGCACCGCGCCGTCCTTCACTTCGTATTTGCCGGGAACCAAGTTCAGTGGGCCGTCGACCTTCACGCCTTCGATCGTTCCGTTGGCCGTCACGGTCACGGGCGTGACGACGTTGATGTCGACCGAGGTCTGTACGTGAATGGTTGTCTGGGTCGCGAACACCGGCGGCACCGGCCGCGTCAGTGCTTCGCGGTGGATGCCACCGACAACGGCAAGCAGAACAACAGCGGGGACGGCGATTGCCACCAGCTTGATCCAGTACTGCAGCGCCTGCACGAATGTCACCCCCTTCATGCCGCCGGCGGCGATATTGCTGGTCACGACGATCGCCAGCACTCCGACTCCGACCCAGTAGGGCGTGCCAAGCAGGACGTTCAGGGTCAGGCCGGCACCCTTCAACTGCGGTAGCAGGTAAAACCAGCCAATGACGAGCACGAACGCGGTTGCGACCTTGCGCAATCGCGGCTCGCCTAGACGCCCCTCGGCGAAGTCGGGAATCGTGTAAGCGCCGAAGCGTCGAAGCGGCGCCGCGACCAAGAGCAGCAGCATCAAATAACCCGCCGCATAGCCGACGGGATACCAGAGCATTCCCAAGCCGTCCTTGAGAATCAGTCCGGCGACACCGAGGAATGACGCCGCCGACAAGTACTCACCAGAGATCGCCGCGGCATTGCGAAATGGCGGCACCGCGCGCGCCGCAACCATGAAGTCGTCGGGAGTTCTCGCCACCCTGATGCCCAGGGCGCCAACGATCATCGTGATGAGCGTCACCACAATGATCGCGGCAAGCGCGAGCGGCGCGACCGTCAAAGTTTCTCGACAAGTTCCAAGAAGTGCCGCTCGGTGCGTTCGGCGAGCCGGACATAAGCAATCGCGATGATGACCAGGACGGGATACACGGCGATGCCGAGCACGGCAAGCGTCAGCGGCAGGCCGAAGACGTGCTTGTCGGCAAGCGATGGCACCAGGCTGACGACGAGCGGCAGCGAGATCAGCAACCCGACCGCAAGCGCAATGAAGCCCAAGGTGAGGCCGAACTGCGCCCGCATCAGCGAATGCAGCAGGACGTCGCTGTACTCGGTGCGCTCGTCGAATGCTTGCGATTCGGTGCCGCGTCGTGGCACAACGCCGCCCGTCGAGCGCACGGTCGTGCGCACGGGCCGTTCGGGTGGCGTCGGTTCGGTCACCGTCGGTTCGGTCACTGGCGTCGTCCGACTCGAGGTCTCACGGCTGCCGACCACCGTGCTGCGCGGCCATGTTGCACGCGCAGCAGGCGGCGCTTCAACTCAGCCGCGTGCCGTCGGCTCACGGCGAGGTCTTGTCCGGCAACTCGCACGACGGCTGCCCCGGCTGCGCCGGTGCGGATCTCGACGACGTACCGCAAAGCGATGAGGTAGCTGCGGTGAATCCGAACAAACCCGTGATCTGCCCAGCGTTCTTCGAATAGTGCGAGCGGCAAGCGCACTAAGTGCGCGCCGCTGTGCATGGTGTGCAAACGCACGTAGTCGCCGTTCGCCTGAATCCAGCACACGTCGGCTCGCTCTACCATCACGGTGCGGCCGTTGACATCAACCGGTACCACGAGGAGGTCGTCACTTGTGCGCGATTCATCCGTCGCCGTCTGCGTAATGGGCCGTTGGCGTTTTGCCTCGGCAATCTGCGCCACGGCGTCAGCAAGGCGGTCAGCCGACACTGGCTTCAGCAGATATCCGCGCGCGTGCGCTTGGAACGCCGCCACAGCGTGCGACTCGTACGCCGTCACGAAGATGACGACCGGTGGGTCGGCAAAATGCAGCAGCAGCCTGGCTAGTTCGAGGCCGTCGAGGCCCGGCATGCGGATGTCGAGAAACATCCCGTCGTAGTGCTCGTTCTGGAGAAGCCTAAGTGCTTCGGTTGCATCTGCGGCAACGTCGACTGCCGACACTGCAGGCTGATCGCGAAGAAGGAATTCGAGATCGTCGCGCGCCGGGGCTTCGTCGTCGACAACGAGCACGCGTAAGGCCGCGGCGTCGGGCTCTGACGACCAACTCGGTGCTGATGCCGTCACGACGCACGAACTCCGGCTTGGTACTTGGGAATTCGGGCAGTCACCTTCATGCCCGCGCCCAAGGCGGTCTCGACAGTGATGCCGTGATCGGCACCAAAGACCTGCCGCAACCTCTCGTCAACGTTGACGAGCCCTACGCCACGGTCCCGCCGTCCGGACAAGTGCTGGCGCACGAGCTCTGGATCCATTCCCATGCCGTCATCTTCGACGGAAAGGACGCACTCGACGTCGCCGTCTTGGGCCGAGATTGTCACGTGGCCCACGCCTTCTTTGTTCTCGAGGCCGTGTCGCACTGCGTTCTCCACCAGTGGCTGGATGAGCAGGCACGGTACCGCCACAGCGAGCACCTCAGGCGCAATTCGCAGCACGACTTGCAGCCGGTCGCCGAATCGCGCGCGCTCGAGTTCCAGGTACGTGTCGACTGCCTGTAGCTCGTCGGCGATCGTCGCGAACTGACCCCTACTTCTGAAGCTATAGCGGATGAAATCCGCGAAACCGAGCAACAGGTCGCGGGCCCGATCCGGGTCGGTGCGCATGAACGACCCGATGGCCGTCAGGGCGTTGTACACGAAGTGCGGCGAGATCTGTGCGCGCAGAAAGCGCAGCTCGGCCTCCGCAGCCCGCGCCCGCGCACTGTCGAGCTCCGCCAACTCCAGCTGCGTCGACGCAAAGCGAGCCACCTCGCCAGCTGCCCGCAGCAGCCCTGCGCGGGTCGACGGCGCCAGCGCCACCAGGGTCCCGACGACAACCCCACCGCTGGTGAGCGGGACGACGACCCCTGACCGCAGCGGGCAGTCGACCCCGTCGGCGCAGCGCAGGTCGCGCGGGCCTAGAGCCATGGCCTTGCCGTTGGCGAGCACTTGCCGCGCGCCTACCAGAACCGATGGGGCGTGGTCGATTCCAGGGCCGTCCCACGCGAGAAGCCCGTTGGTGCCGGTGATCGCTGTCGCCCGCGCCGCTAGCAGCGCCCGCAAGGCGGGTGCCGACCGCGCCGCGCTCTCGCGAGTCAGCCCGGCCCGCAGGGCTCGCGCTGCCGACCCGGCGGTGTGCAGCACGTCGTACGTCGTTCGCTGCAAAGGAGTGCCGAGCCCTCGGCTGCCCCGCCGCCAGTACCAGAGGGCACTCCCCAGGGCGATCGCAATCACGCCAAGACCGATGCCCAGTGCTACCGACTTCACGCCCCGACAGTAGGCCGGGAAGCCGGCTGATTAAAGAGGCGCGCGTGACCGCTGGGCGATCACTCCCACCACTCGGCGCACAAAAAGATCCGCTCGGCGCGCCACGGGCAGGCAGACGTTGCGAAGAACTGGAACCGCTCCCAGGCTCTGCCTGTACTGAGGCCCGTATCGAACCAGGACCCCGTTCTCATCCAGGAGGCACAGTGTCCAGTCAGACTCCGGTCGCAACCGCGCCGGCTGCTGTATCCATCGCCGATCCCGGCCCCCTAGGGCTCGCCGGATTCGCGATGACGACATTCGTGTTGAACATCTTCAACACGAATATTCTGAACCCCAGCTTGCAAGCTGCAGTGCTCCCGCTCGCGCTGTTCTATGGCGGCCTTGGCCAGTTACTGGCCGGCATGTGGGAATTCCGCAAGGGGAACACCTTCGGCGCCACAGCCTTCACTTCCTTCGGCGCATTCTGGCTGGCGTTCTACTGGCTGCTCACCTACGACGCCGCGAAGCTCTCTCCTGCCACGGAGGCGCACAAGGCGGTCGGGGTGTTCCTGATCGCATGGGCAATCTTCACCTTGTACATGACGATCGCCGCAATGCGCACGAGCGGCGCGGTGCTCGCTGTCTTCGTCGCTCTGTCGCTCACCTTCATCTTCCTTGCGATTGGCAACCTCGCCACAGGCAACACGAGCAAGGACCTCATCAAGGTTGGCGGTTGGGTCGGCTTGGTCACTGCGGCACTCGCGTGGTACGCCTCCTTCGCGGGAGTGACCAATGCGACGTGGGCCAAGACGGTGCTGCCGACGTGGCCATTGGCTAATCGCGGCGCGGTCGTCACGACCCGGCCGTAGGTTCCCGCGGCGACGAATCGCACCTATGGCTCAGCGCGGTGCTGAGCCATAGGTGCGTTCCAATTTCAGGCGGACGACGAGGCGCTGGTCTTCAACCATCGCGCGCCGGAAGTCGTCCCAATCCGGGTGCTCGCCAGCATTGGCGCGGTAGATCGTGATCAGTTCTTCGACGACCGCGTCGTCTCGTTCTTGCGCAATCGGCGAGAGGACGGCGGTGGCCTCGGCGGCCGCCCAACCCCAGCCGTCGGCGGCAATGACATGCAGAGTCGCCCGCGGGTCCCGACGCAAGTGCGCCACCTTGAACCTGTCAGCGGTTGTCGAGATTGAGATTTGCCTGGTCGCTTCGTCGTACATGTAGCCGATGTTCGACGATTGCGGGCGACCGTCGCGCTTCAGGGTGATCAGCACCCCGAGGTGGCCGCTGGCGAGTACGGCAAGGTCTGCCGGTACCAGCTTGGTGTCGGTCGGGTCTGGTTGCGTCATGGCGGTCAATCCTTTCGGCTCACGCCAACCGTATGTGCTGCCGAGCGTGGGCCGAATGGTCCTGAGCCGCTCCGTTATGTGCGCCGACGACGGTTGAGTGAGATTTACCTCCTCGCGTGCCGCCGCATGAGCGAGCAGCAGCCCTGGCAGCCGCCGCCGGCGGCGCAGCAGGCCTGGCCGCCGCCGGCGCCGCCGGTTAATCCCTACGGCTACCCACCCCCGCCGAATCCGTACGCGGCTACGCCGCCGAACCCCTACGCGGCTACGCCGCCGAACTCCTACGCAGCGCTGCCGTCGAACCCCTATGCCGCTCCGGCCTACGCCTACCCGTCGCCGTCCCCCTACTCGTATGGGCCGCCTCAGCCGACGCATCGCGGCCGCAGCTTGCTGATCGCCGGGATCGTCCTTGCACTTGTGGTCGCCGTCGTGGCCGTCGAGGCGCAGCATCCGGGGTCGTCGACGACCACGGCGCAGCCCGCTGCTCCCGCGCAGACCAATCAAGCGAACCAGTCCGATCCGACGCCCCCGCCCAGCGCTGGTCCGACATCTGACGGCGTGACCGCAACGTCGCCCGTGACTCCGATGAGCGGCATCGAGGTTTACTCCGACGACTTCACCGACTCGACGTCGGGATGGTCAACTGGTTCGGATCCGAAAGGCGCCGAGTTTGCGTATACGGCCGACGGCTACACCGTCACAAGCACGGTCGCGGCGCATTGGCTCGCATACGCGCCGTACGACGACCCGGTCCAACAGGTCAGCCTGAGTATGACCGCGCACGAGTCACCGGGAGCGCCGACGAGCGCGGGGTTCGGATTGGTGTGTCGGCGCGGACCGGACTCGACGACGGACGTGCGTTACGAGTTCGTGGTGAACGAGACGGATCGATGGTTCATCGAACGCAATCAGGGCGCAGTGACGTTGTCGTCGACGCCGACGATTCTCGAGCAAGGGTCTTTGCCAACGCCGCTTGGTTCGCAAGAGTTCGAGATCTCCGGGATTTGTGCAACGCTCGCCGATGGCCAAACGACACGACTCGCGCTTTTCGTCGACTCCGACAAGGTCGCTGACATCACGGATGTCTCGAGTCTCGACGGCGGTGGGTGGCTTGGCGGTCTGATCAGCAGTGGGGCCGACGTGAGCTCGACCACCACAGTCGCGGGATACACCGAGTCGGATCTTGGCAACGATGGGATCCTCGCGGCGAACACGTAGGGATGCTCGACGCAGCCTGTGTGCAGCACGAGGCTCGGTCTAGAGTTGCGCCATGAGCATGATGATGGCGGTCAGCTTCACCCGCTACGGCCGCCTCTACTACCTCGATCCAGGGCCGCATGCACCGAAGGTCGGCGACAAGGTGCTGTTCCCGACCACGGCGGGCGACGAGGTCGCCGAGTGCATCTGGGCTCCGACCTACGTCTCAGAGGAGATCGGCGGCCTCCCCATGTGCGCCGGTTTCGCGACCTCCGACCATCTTGCTCGTGACGAACGCAATCGCGCACGCAAGGCCGAAGCGCGGATCACCACCAAGCGGCTCGTTCGCCAACACGAGTTGCCGATGAAGGTCGTGGGCGTTGACTATTTGGATTCCGACAACAGTTTCGTCATCTACTTCAGCGCACCCCAGCGCGTCGACTTTCGTGCTCTGGTGCGCGACCTAGCGCGGACGTTGAATGCGCGCATCGAGTTGCGCCAACTTGGTGCGCGCGATGAAGCGCGAGTACAAGGTGGCATTGGCCCGTGTGGTCGCGACACTTGCTGTTCGACGTTCTTGAAAGACTTCGAACCGGTCAGTGTGCGAATGGCGAAGGATCAAGATCTGCCGCCGAACCCGTTGAAGATCTCCGGTGCGTGCGGGCGGTTGATGTGCTGCCTCAAGTACGAGCACCCGCTGTACACCGACTTTAAGTCGGATCTGCCGAAGATGGGCACCGCGGTGTCGTCCCCGGAGGGTGACGGCACGTTGGTCGGTTACAACGTGCCGAGCGAGACCGTCATCGTGAAGGTCGCCGAAACGGGTAAGCGCTGCGCATGCCCGAAGGCGAGCGTCTGCGGATCGCGAATCGAGTACGACGCGGCCTACCCGGAGACCCCTCCTTCGTGATCGGGCCGACCCGCTGGGTGGCCGCCGTTGCCGTGGGGGCGCTCCTGTGCTTGAGCGGGTGCACGTCTACGTCACCGCATGTCGCAGGTCCGACCGTTTCCGCGAGTTCGCTACCGAGTTCCCAGGTGACCTCATCGTCGGCGGTCGCTTCGAGCCCGGCGCCGCCCATCAGTTCCACCGTGCCTGCACCGACGTCGTCCCTTCTGGCATCGCCCGCAACCGCGGCGACGTCGGCAGCAACGTCGCCTGCGGGGGCGCCGGTGCCGACTGCGTTGCCGCAGATCGATCCGACGACGCTCGCGGCGTTCTACACGCAGCACCTCACCTGGAAGTCGTGCGGCGGCTTGTCCTGCGCTGAACTCACCGTTCCCATCGACTACGCACACCCGTCTGCGGGATCAATTCAGTTGGCCGTCTCGCGCGAGCTCACCACTCGCAAGCCCAACCTTGGTGCGGTCGTGGTGAACCCGGGCGGCCCTGGTGCGTCAGGTAATCAATTCCTTCAGTCTGCTGCTGGCTTTGTGCGTAGTCAGCTTGGCAACGAGTTTGATGTCGTATCGTTTGATCCGCGCGGCGTCGGCTCGAGTGCGCCCATCCGCTGCCTGAGCTCGGCGCAGCTCGACCAGTGGGTCGCGTTCGAAGCGGATCCGCAGTCGCCGTCGTCGGTTGCCGAACAAGACCAACTGGCAAAGGGATTCGCCGCCGGCTGCAAAGCGAAGTCCGGCGCGTTGCTTGCGCACGTGAGCACCGTCGACACGGCACGCGACCTCGACGTGCTGCGCGCTGCTCTTGGCCAACCGAAGCTTACCTACATGGGATTTTCTTACGGCACGTTCCTCGGCGCGATCTACGCGCAGTTGTTTCCGCAGAACGTTCGGGCGCTTGTCCTCGACGGCGCCATCGATCCGTCGGCGTCGGCTGTCGAACTCGACGACGTGCAGGCTCAGGGCTTCGAGGTTGCACTGAAGTCGTGGATCGCGAGTTGCGTGACGTCATCGAAGTGTCCGGTCGGAACGTCCGCGACCGCCGCAGAACAACGTCTGGATGCGTGGCTGGCGACAGTGCGGTCGGCACCAGTTGCCGCATCGGGCGGCCGCACGCTGACGTTGCCGCTCGCCGTCCAAGGCATCGCCGCCGCGCTCTACACCACGCAGGATTGGCAACCGCTGACGGCTGCCCTCACCGCTGCGATGAAAGGCAACCCGGCCGGCCTGCTGACGTTGTCGGACCAGATCGACGGGCGGCAACCTAACGGCAGCTACGACAACTTGATCGAGTCGAACATGGCCATCAACTGTGTCGACCGTCCTAGCCTCGGCCCTATCTCGGCCTACGCGGCAGCGGCTCTCGCGGGCGCCAAGAACGATGGCCCGACCTTCGGTGAGTTCATCGGCTGGGGCAATGTCGCGTGCGCCGACTGGCCAGTGGCTGCCGAACTGGCTCCGGGGCCGATCGCTCCGGCCGGATCGCCGCCGGTCATGGTGGTCGGGACACTGCGCGATCCGGCGACGCCCTATCGGTGGGCGCAGGCCCTAGCGAAGGAAGCGAGAGGCCCGTTGCTCAGCTATGACGGAGACGGTCACACGGCTTTCCTGCAATCAAGGTGCGTGGACGCCGTAGTGAAGACGTTCCTCGTATCGCTCACCGACCCCGCGCCGGGGACGACGTGCAAGGACCACACGTAAGTCGCCAGATCTCGGGGCGACGGTTCCGCCAAGATTTGTGCGTTGTCCATGGAACCGAGCATGGCACTCGGGGGTGTTAGTCGTATGCGTGCCGTCCGCAGTTCGTCGCCGAGCGCTGCGGCCGACGTGCCCGCGGATCCGCGCGACCTCTACGTGGCCTGTTATGGCCGGCTGGTCCAGGTACTCACGCTCGTCGCGGGCAGTCGATCTGAGGCCGAGGATGTCGTACAAGAAGCGTTCGTTCGACTGGTTCCAAGGTGGTCGAAGATCTCGACCTACGACGATCCCGAGGCGTGGGTGCGGTCGGTCGCATTCAAGATCTTGTCGAACAGGTTTCGAAGGTCACGCAATGCCGTGGCAGCATCGCGTCGAGCGTCTCATGCGGTGCAGACAAACGAGATAACAGGCGACAGCGTCGACGTCGGGCGTGCGCTCGCCGCGCTCCCGATCGATCAACGAGAAGTTGTGGTGCTGCATCACCTGCTCGACCTACCGGTCGTCGAGATCGCCAGCTCTCTCGGCATTCCCGTCGGCACGGTGAAGTCACGGTTGTCACGTGCGCGTGTTGCGCTCGCGCCGCTCTTGCGTGAGGAGAGTCCCGACCATGCCTGATCTTCACGAGCTACTCGCGAGGGAGGCGAGCCGGGGTGGTCCGGTATCTACGCCGCCCTTCGAGACGTTGGTTGCTCGGTCACGCCAGCGTCGCGTGAAGCAGGCGCTTGCCATCGCGAGTGTTGCCGTTGCGGTGACGGCAGCTGTCGTCGTCCCGTTGCTTGTTGGTGGTCGTGGATCCGTAGTCGTTGCCGGGCAGGCGGTTACGACTACGGACGCGGCCCGCAAGGCAGCCGCGCAGCAGGTCGCGAATCAACTTGTTGCCGAAGTACGCCTCCCTACAGGGGCTAGCCCACAAGTGAGCGCGCCGACATTCCCCACCTTCCAAGCGCCGACCAAGGACACTGTGATCGCGGTGCGCTATTTCTCAGCGCCCGTAGCCGTGGACGCCGTCATTGCGTACGTTCTAGCGCACCCACCTGGCGGATTGGTCGCGAACGGGACCACGGAAAGCAGCAGCACTGGCAGCAGCGGCACACTCAAATCGCGAGGTGTCGACTTCATTGGGATAGCGACATCCAGTTATGGGGCGCCGTCTCTTTCGGTCGATGTCGTGCCTCAAGGCGCTGGGGTCGGAGTGAGCGTCTTCGCACAGGTGCTGGTGCGGCCGCTGCGTACGACTGCCGAACAAGTGCCTTCGGACATTGCGGCGGTGACGGTAGTTGCGCGCCAAAGTGGTGGCGCGGTGCATACCTACACCTGGGATTCGTCGCGCGCGCGGGTTCTGGCGGCGGCGTTGAACGCCTTTGATGCGGAACTTTCGAGTTCGACCGACGTCAACTGCCCGCTGGGAGACCCGACCTTCACAGTAACGTTCGAGGTCGCGCATCAACCGCTCGTGTTCAAGGACGACGGCTGTGGCGGTACCGCTGTCACCGCAGGAGGGGTTGCCCAACCTGCGCTCGAGGGCACTCTGGACTCAAGGCTGTACGGGATGCTTGGGCTGGAGGCGCCGCCGCAGTCGAGCGGGCCGCCCGCGGGCACACCGCCGCCACCGGGCGCCTCGTCGCCCGCTCCGTAGGCTTTAGCCGACCCGTTAGACTCTCCGGGTCGCCCCGAGGTCGGTTGTGTAGACCGAGGGCGGCTCGCCGCCTTAGCTCAGTTGGCAGAGCAACGCACTCGTAATGCGTAGGTCTGGAGTTCGAATCTCCAAGGCGGCTCCCCTGTGTTGTGCGACTGACGTGCATCGGTGACAGCTGGGGCCTGTGTTTTTTGGCGTAGTCGTTCGTAAGGTGTTTGGCCGTCGAGGCCGCCGTGGGGGCGATGGTAGTTGTAGAAGTTTTCCCAGTCTTGGAGTTTGTCGTTGAAGATTTTGGCGTCGTCGATGACGACCCCGTCCAGCAGTCGGTAGAACTCTTCGGCGTCGATGCGGTGGGACCGTTCGACCTTGCCGTTCAGCCTCGGAGTGCGGGGTTTGATGTAGACGTGGCCGACACCCTTGTCGAGCACGTGGTAGTGCAGCGCCGACTGGAACTCGGCGCCGTTGTCGGTCTGGATCGTCTGGACCTGGAACGGCAGACGCTCCAGCACGTAGTCGACGAACTGGATCGCGGTCTTCTGGTCGCAGCGCGGGTAGATGCGCAGCACCCGTAGCCGGGTGCAGTCATCGATGGCGGTGAACTGGTAGAACCGCCGCCGCGGGCTCGGCGCGCCTTTGAGCGGCTCGATGAACTTCACGTCGATTTGGACGCGGTGGCCGGGCAGCTGCTTCTCATACCGCTTCCAGCGTTTGTCCAGACGTTTGTAGCGCTGGGAGGCCGGCAGCCGGTTCAGCTCGAGCCGTTTGAGGATCCGCCAAACCCCGGACGGGCTGATGGTCACCTCGTGGTAGCGGTGCAGATACATCGCGATCTTGCGCGGCCCGAAGTGGTAGTTCTGCCGCAGATACAAGATCTTGCCGACCACGTCGACCCGGGTCGCGCCCGGGCTGACGTGCGGCCGCCGAGATCGAGGTGCCAGGCCCTCCACGCCCTCGTCTTGGTAGCGGCGCAGCCAGATGTAGAACACCTGCCGGCTGATCCCGAAATACCGGCACGTCATCGCGACGTTGCCGGTCACTCCTCCGCGTGGCGCAACACGGCCAGGCGATGCCTGACCTCACGTGACAGCTGTGGCTCACTCATGCAGCCTCCGTATCTCCGGAGACCCGCAGTGTCAACGATGTCTGTCAGTTTTAGAGCGGCTCACATTTCCGCAGGTCACAGGCCTAATTCGAGTTTGTTAAGGCCGGTCGTTTCGAGGCCAAGTAGCCAATGAATAAGCCACACCCACGCTGACACTGCATTTCCGCGGGTCCAAGCACACGCGGACGCCGGGCAGCGGCGACGTGCGAGTAGCCAACGAAGTAGCCAACGAAGACGGCCACGGACCTAGACGGGCTGCTGCGCACGCGGCACCCTCGGTGGCTCGCACGTACAGACACCGGCAGGACATGCATGGACCGTGAGCTACGCACCTGCAATGCGTAGGTCACAGGCAGGGCGTCTGCTTCGCTCGCTGGTGTGCCTCACGTGACGAGGATCAGCTGCGGCGTGGTGCCGTCGGCAAGCCAGAACAACTCGTCGCCCATCAGCAACAACCGTACCCACACCAACCGTCCCTTAGATCTACGCGGGCGCACGGTTGGCGTCCGGCGTGCTCGGGTTCGACCCGCCCGTCGCGGCCTTTTCCGACTCGGTGTCGCTGCGGTCGTCGCCGCCGCCCGGTGCGCCCGCGCACGCCACACGGCCGAAGATTTGCCGCACGCATCGGGGTCGGAGGGGGGTCGACCAACGCGTCGAAACAGGCAGCCAGCGTCGCTACTTACCAGCCCATAGCTTCTCCGCGGCCATGGCGAACGCGGCCATGGCGTCCGCAAGCCCTATTCGTTGGGTGACTGGTACACGTTCAATGATGGCGAGTAGATCACGGCGTCGCCGCGCGGTGACGGTGCGCACTGTGCGGCGACCGGCTGCTGTGAGCTCCAAGTGGGTTTCACGTCGATTGTCCGGCGGCACGGTGCGCTCGACCAGGTCAGCAGCGATCAACCGGTCCACCATCCGCATCGCTGTCGACGGTGCGACATCCAGGGCCGCCGCCAGTCCACTGAGGTTCGTGGCGGCTCCCTGCAGGACGACGAGCATCCGGTATTGCGGCAGCGTCACACCCTTGGCGCCGGCGATCGACCGCGCGGACACCGCGACCAGCGCGCGAGAAGACGCCATGACCGCGTCCACGATCTCATCGACCGTCGGCTCGTCCGACATGACCACTCCTCAGGTTATTGTCTCGTTTGCTTTATATATGCTAAACATTGCATAATGCAAATGTGGCTACGATGAAAGCGACCAGATTCAAGACCAACGCCGCGGCGTCCAGCCTGAGCGGCTTGCTGGTTCTCGCGATGATCGTCGGGGTCGGCGCCGGCTTCGGCGCGGTGGGTTTCCGTTACATGATCAGCGCCCTGACTCGGGCATTCACCGGTTACGCCGACTACGCAGGGCACGGGCATGCCGCCAACCCGCACCTGCCGTGGCTCGGGCACTGGTTCGTGATCTTTACCCCAGTGGTGGCCGGGCTGATCTATGGTCCGGTGGTCTACCGGTTCGCTCGCGAGGCGCGCGGTCACGGCGTACCCGAGGTCATGGTCGCGGTCGCCCGAGAAGGTGGCCGAATCCGGCCGCAGGTTGCGGTCGTCAAAGCGATCGCTAGTGCGTTCTGTATCGGCGGCGG
Organism: uncultured Actinomycetes bacterium; assembly: GCA_963737705.1. Lineage (GTDB taxonomy): Bacteria > Actinomycetota > Actinomycetes > Acidothermales > Acidothermaceae > PALSA-607. The sequence continues at coordinate 56,321 of CAVTTP010000006.1, read as the reverse complement.
TGGCTCGGTCGGGCGCGAGGGCCCGATCGTGCAGATTGGCTCCGCGCTGGGTTCGTCACTTGCCCAACTCGTCCATCTCGACGAACGCCGTATCAAGCTACTCGTCGCGTGCGGTGCCGCCGGCGGCATCGCCGCCACCTTCAACGCACCGTTGGCCGGGGTGTTCTTCGCGATGGAAATCATTCTGCGGCGGTGGGAAACGCAGTCGTTCGGGATGATCGTGTTCGCCTCGGTCACCGCCAGTGTCATCGGCCGAGCGGTGTTGGGCAACAACCCTTTCCTGACGCTGCCGACCTTCCACATCGACAACCTGGTGCAATACCCGCTGTTCGCGATCCTCGGCGTGCTCGCCGGCCTCGTCGGGGTGGTGTTCTCCCGGGTGCTGTATGCGATCGAAGACGGCTGCGACTGGGTGTGGCACGGCCCGGAGTGGCTGCGTCCCGCGGTCGGTGGCGTCCTGCTGGGCGGCCTGCTACTCGTGCTACCGGAAATGTACGGCGTCGGCTACCCGGTGCTCGGCCGAGCGGTCGCGGGCGAGTACACGATCGCCTTCCTAATCGCGCTGCTCGTGGGCAAGCTTGCTGCGTGCAGTTTGACGATCGGCATCGGCGGCTCGGGGGGTGTGTTCGCACCCAGTCTGTTCTGCGGTGCGATGACCGGAGCTGTCTTTGGTGACATCGTTCACGCGATCGCACCGCAGGCCGGCGGGTCCGTCGGCGCCTACGCGTTAGTCGGGATGGGGGCAGTCTTCGCCGGGGCAGCTCGAGCGCCGATCACCGCGGTCGTCATTTTATTCGAACTGACTGGCGAGTACACGATCATCTTGCCGTTGATGCTTGCTATCGTGCTCGCCACCGGTGTCAGCCACCTCGTCTCACGCGACACCGTTTACACCCGAAAGTTGCTGCGCCGCGGCATCGACATCGACGAACCCGCAGATGCAACCATGCGCCGCCAACCTGTCTCCGCGTTCATGGTCAACCCGCCTGCCGCGGTTCCGTTGGACGCCGACCTGCGCGCCGTCGCCGGTCGCTTCGCCGCCACCGGTGACAGCTCACTTCCTGTGCTCGACGACACGGGCCGCTACATGGGCACCATCAACGCACACGCCATCATGGACGCCCTCGCGGCAGGCGAAGACACCACCGTCGGTGCGCTCATGGTGACAACGAACCCAGTCACAACTGACAGTTCGATCGGCGAGGCACTGCGGCGCCTCGACGCCGGGGACAACGCCGTCCCAGTCACCAAAGACGACGGTGACCTGATCGGCTGGGTACGTCACCGCGACATCCTGGCCACACTGAGCACCCCAACACAGGCGATCACCTGACCCACACAACACTTTTCGATGTGCGGTCACACGGCAAGAGGCTGGGCTAACGGCGTTGAAGCGCCGGAAGTCGGTGACATCCGTTCCTTCAGACCACGCCATTCACCCACGGATGGGTCGGGAAGATGGGGGACGTTGCTAGGAGCAGCGACCAGTCCATCGATGGTGAGTTCGCAAGCGCCCAACCTTCGCGGTCGATCGCCCACGTGGCGGGCGTGTGTCTTAATCGCTCGCGGGCTGGAGTCGCGCGGACGCTTCGATCATCAAGGCGTGCACGAATGCCTGCGGAAGGTTGCCCCGCATTTGGTGTTGGGCGACGTCGTACTCTTCGCTGAATAGTTGCGGTGGCCCGCACGCGGCGCGGGTGCGCTCGTACCACGAGCGGGCCTCGACGTGATGTCCTTGCTGGTGCAGGCTCAGTGCGACCAGGAATCCGCATAGCAAGAACGATCCTTCGGCTTCGTGCAACGGCCGGTCGTCGTGGCGGAATCGGTATGCGTAGCCGTCCCTGGTGAGTTCGTGGAGGTAGGCCGCCAAGGTTGCGCGGGTGCGCGGATCGTCGGCGGGGACCGCGCCACGTAGACCGGGCAGTAGCAGCGCGGCGTCTAGCGCCGGATCGTGCGGGGACCGCTGCCAGTGCCCATCGGGGTGCAGCGCGTGGGTGGCGGTGTCGGCGACGATGTGGTCGGCCAATGTGAGCCAGTCTGCGGCGTGGGAGTGGCCGGGGTGAGCGGCACAGATGGCGCGCAGGCCTGCGGCGGCGGTCAGCCGGCTGTGCGTCCACGGCCGGTTGTCGATCTCCCAGATGCCGGCGTCCGGTTGCGTCCAGCGCCGGGTAATGGCACCGGCGGCGGCTTCGGCCGCCGACCAGTGTTGGGTGTCCAGGCGGTCGTGACGCGCGGCGGCAGCGAACAGCTGGAGGGCTTCGCCGTACGCGTCGAGTTGGAACTGTTGCTTGACCCAGTTGCCGATGATGTTGTATCCGCCGGGGTACCCGGGCAAGTTCAGCCGGTGTTGACCTGGCACTGGTTGCCCCGTTGTGGTGTAGGCGGGTGCCAGGTGGTCACCGTCGGCGAGCAGTCGGTCGGCGACGAAGTTGACCGCGTCATCGATCAACGGGTGGGATCCTGCCGCAGCAACGGCTTGCCCGGCATAACACTGATCGCGGATCCACACGTACCGGTAGTCGTAGTTGCGGCCGGCTTCGGCTCGTTCGGGCAGGCTCGTTGTCGCAGCGGCGACCATGCCGCCGCCCTGGCTGGTCAGGCCGCGCAGCACGGCGTAGCTGCGCCGGGCGTCATGGGGTGCGAGGGTGTTGTCGAGCGACGGTACGGCGTCCTGCCACGCGGTTTCGGTCGTGCGCCATGCGATGTCCGCATCCACGTGCTCAGCCGGTAACTCCTGGTCGCTAATTTCCAGCACCAGGTCGTGGTGTTGGCCAGCGTCCAAGAGCAGGGTGGCGTGCAGCCCGTGGTTGCCGTTTCTGGGGCGGGCGGCATTGCTGCCTTGCCAGCGAAAGTGCAGGTCACCGCTGCGCCCTGACCAGGAGTTGTCGTGGTGGTGCAGGTCGGTCATTTCATGTTTCCCGTAGCCGGCGCGGGGTTGCAGCCGGATCGCCACCGACGCATCTCCTTCGACAGCGCGGATGCGTCGCAGCAGCACCGCGCGGTGGGGGTCACAGGGAAACGCGAGAGCCTCGCGGCATTCGAGGATGCCATTGCCGGTGATCCAGCGGCTGCGCCAGATCATCGAGCTGTCTTCGTAGAACCCACCCCACACGTACCGGCCAACCGGAGTCACCGCGTACCCGCCTGGACCGCCGATCAACGACGCGAACACGGCGTCGCTGTCCCACCGGGGTGCGCACATCCAGACGATCTCGCCGTGCGGGCCGACGACCGCGCCGCGTTCACCGTCGGCGAGTAGGGCGTACTCGCGCAGCACCTGTGGGGGGAAGGGTTCGCCGGCAACCGGGTCGGCGATCTTCATGGCCAGTTCCGCAGGACCACAGCGGCGGCAGCGGCGGATGCGGTAGCGCCCGCGGCGCTTCGCAGCGCGGCTTGCCGGTACCGCGGAAGCATTGTGGCGGCGACGAGCATGCTGCCGGCGTGGGTGAGGTCGACGGCCGCCCCGATCATCACGGTTGCCCGGCGCGGCCGCGCGAGTTCAGCGACACCCTGGCCGAGAAAGCGAAGGCCCAACGCTTTCGCCACCCAGGGCGGCGGCGCTTGACGTCCCGGGCCGGCCGAGCTCGCTGCGGCAGGCTGAATAAGCAACGCTGCGCCGCGAACAGCGTGGGCGACTGCAAGCACAGTGAGGTCGCGCCTACCGGTGGAGCTCATCGTCGGCGCCAACGCAGCGCGGTCGCGGCCGCCGCAGCGGCGAGGCCGATCAGGCCGTGGTGCCTCGACGCCCACAGCTGCGGGTCGTGCTCGATAGCGCGGTCGTCGAACACGCCGTGCGAGCCGAAGTCACGGCCGGCCGGCCCGTCGGCGGGCTCCCACAAGTTGACCGGCGCGTCTGGATCGCGCGGCTGCTGAGTTTGTTGGGAGTCGAAACCGGTCTTTCCGAGGTATCTGTCCAACACGCCGGGGGCGATCGCGTTCGCGGCGAGGGTGGCCATCGTGCTGGCGCCGACCCAGTACTCACGTCGCTTGGGGTGGTCGGCGGCGAACATGACTGCGCGGGCGGCAACTTCCGGCTGGTAGATCGGTGGCACTGGCTGGGCGTGGCGTGGCAGGCGCGACAACACCCAAGAGAACTGCGGGGTGTTCACTGCCGGCATCTGCACCATGGTCACGTGCACGTTGCTCTTGTCGTGCAGCAGCTCACAACGCAACGCTTCGTGGAACCCCTGGATCGCGTGCTTGGCTCCGCAATAGGCGGACTGCAAAGGAATTCCGCGGTACGCCAACGCCGAGCCGACCTGCACGATCGTGCCTGCGTTGCGGGGCTTCATGTAAGACAGCGCGGCCATCGTCGCGTATACGTAGCCGAGGTAGCTCACCTCGGTCACCCGCCGGTACTCGTCGGGGCTGATCTGGTCGAATGGCGCGAACACCGAGGTGAACGCCACGTTGACCCACACGTCGATGGGCCCAACGTCGGTCTCGACTTTTTTCGCGGCGGCGAAAACCTGGTCGGAGTCGGAGACATCGGTCGGCACCACGATCGCGCTGCCACCAGCTCGTTCGATGCACCGCGCCGCGCCGTGCAGTCCTTTCTCACCGCGCGCGAGCAAAGCGACGGCGTCACCGCGCGCACCGAAAGCTTCTGCGGTTGCCCGGCCGATGCCGCCACTGGCACCAGTAACGACGACGATTCTCGACATTTCTTCTCCATTGGATTTCGACACGTGACGCGGCGTTCGGCCGCTAACGCACGCGGTACGGCTCGGCGTCGGCAGTCTTCAGTGTGTAGCCGTTGCCAGGTAAGTCCGACGGCGTGAGGGTGCCGTCGCGGGGTTGGATGATGCCGTCGAACAACATGGTCTCGATCCGCACGTGGTCGTGGAAGTACTCAAGGTGCCGGAGATTGGGTGGCACGGTTGCGGCATGCAGGTGGATCGCCGGCCCGCAGTGACCCGAGAACGGCACGTGGTCGGCCGCAGCCAGTGCAGCAACGCGCAACCACTCGGTGATTCCGCCGCAGCGCCCGACGTCGGCCTGCAAGACGTCGACAGCGCCGGCTGCGAGCATCGAGCGAAAGTAGTCGAGGTCGTAGCCGTACTCCCCCGCTGCCACGTCGAGGGGCAGCGCGTCGACCAAGCCGTGGAGGCCGGCGAGGTCGTCGGAACTCACCGGCTCCTCAAACCAGGTGACCCCGAAGTCGCTAGCAAACTGCGCGCCGAGCCGGCGGGCTTGGACCCGGTCGTAGCCGCCGTTAGCGTCGACGAACAGTTCGGCGTCGTCTCCAATCGCGTCGCGCACGGCAGCGATGCGGGCGACGTCTTGGCGCCACGACACGCCCCAGTCGGTACCGATCTTCATCTTCACCCGCGGAATGCCCTGGCCCACCCATCCGCGCAGCTGTGTCAGCAACTGGTCCATCGTGTACGTCGTGAACCCGCCGCTTCCGTAAACGGGGACGGCGGTTCGAATCGCACCGAGCAGCCTGTGGAGGGGGATGTCGAGGAGCCTGGCTTTCGCGTCCCACACCGCCAGATCGACGGCGGAGATGGCCATCGATGCGATCCCTGGGCGGCCGAGGTTGCGAATCGCGCGCACCATAGCCGACCACGCGTTGCCTGTCTCATGCACGTCGTTGCCGATGATGACCGGAGCGAGCGTCTGCGTGATTACATCGACCATCGCGGTGTGCCCGTACGCGAACCCGAGACCGCGAACCCCTGCCCGTGTCTCGACATCCACCACGACAAGGGTGGTCTTGTCCCAGGCGAGCGTGCCATCGGCCTCAGGCAGTTCCGTCGGGACGGTGTACGCAGAAACGTCGACGGAGACGATGTCGAAGTCTCCACCTGCACCAAGCGACTCAACCACGAGAAGTCCCGACGAGGTGATCGGCCAGCCGCGCGGAGAGCGCCATGATGGTCAGCGCAGGGTTGGCCGAGCCTTGCGTCGGCAGAACGCTGCCATCGGCGAGATACAGGTTCGGCACCGCGAACGTGCGCTGTTTGGCGTCAACCACGCCGTCTTTCGTCCGACGCTGCCATCCGGCAACCGCCGACCAGATGGGCGAACCGCTGGATCGTCATCGTCTCCGTCGCCCCAGCTGCGCGCAGGATCTGCTCCATCTTTAACTGCGCAGCCGCCATGAGCTGCTTGTCGTTGTCACACATCGAGTAGCTGAAATTGGCTACCGGCAGGCCGTGCTTGTCGACCTCAGAGGCGAGCGTCACACCGTTTTCACGCAACGGCATCAGCTCACACAGCGCTCCAAGCGACGACCAGTGCACGTAGTCGCGCATGTACTCGCGCAACGCCTCGCCCCAGTGTCCCTGGGCGATCACGTGCTCGGCGTAGGTGATCGGCAGCGGCGACACCGTCTGGATCGAGAATCCCCGGCGGTACGACGCGGTTGGGTCGGTCTCGTAGAACTCCTCGGAGCTCACCTCGGGCGGCGGTCCCTTGTACATCCGCACCTCAGACTCGAAGCGGCCTGCCGTCTGTGGGGCGCCTTGCACCATGACGTAGCGGCCGACCTGCCCCTCGTCGTTGCAAAGACCATCCTTGAATCGCTTCGACGTCGAGAGCAGCAACAGCCGCGGCGTTTCGATCGAGTAGCCGGCGACGGCGACCATCCGGGCCCGCTGACGTCGCTCCACGCCGTCCTTGAAATAGGTGACACCGGTTGCGAGACCGGTGTGTTCGTCGACAAGCACGCTGCTCACGTGCGAGTGCGCGCGGATCTCCGCACCGTGGGCGAGCGCGTCGGGCACATGCGTGATGAGTGGTGACGCTTTGGCATTGACCTTGCAGCCCTGCAAGCAGAAGCCGCGGTAGATGCAGTGCGGTCGATTTCCGAACCGCCCGTTGGCAATGGCCACGGGGCCGACCCGCACCGGTATCCCGAGCGTCTCGCAGCCGTTGATGAACACGTCGCCGTTACCCGACACCGGTTGCGCATGAAACGGATAGTCGTGTGGGTCACCCCATGGCCAGTTCTGGCCGGCGACGGGCAGTTCTTGCTCGAGGTGTTCGTAGTATGGCCGCAACTCGTCGTAGGTGATCGGCCAGTCCGCGCCGACGCCGTCATTGGTGAACGTCGCGAAGTCGGAGGGGTGGAATCGCGGCGTGTAGCCGGCATAGTGCACCATCGAGCCGCCGACGCCGCGACCCGAGTTGTTCGAACCCATCGGTACTGGATTCGCGCCACTGATGAGCCGCGGCTCGGTCCAGTACAGCGAGTGTGAGCCACGCTCGTCGCTCACCCAATCGGTTTCCGGATCCCAGAACGGTCCGGCATCGAGGGCGACGACCCGCCACCCCGCGCGGGCCAGTCGCTGCGCCAACGTGCCGCCGCCTGCTCCGCAGCCGACGATCACGATGTCAACCTCGTCGGATTCGTCGTAGCGACGCATGTCGTCGCGTAACTGATGCGGGAAGCCGGGCGCCTTCGGCAGCAACCAGGCCGAGTCGTTACGTGACCTGACGTCGCGATAAAGCGACAGGTTGGCACCGACCTTCATCGCCGAGCGTCGCCGTCCGCCGAGTGTCCGCTCATCTGGCGAGCCCGTGCACTGGATCGGCATTCACCGCGTCGGCAACCTCGAAAGGCTCGCGCTTGTCGAGCCCCATGTTCTTGTACCCACGGGGATATGCCGGGCCGGGGAAGCCGATCTCATTCCAGGCCCAGGGGTGTGAATAGAACGCCGTGCAGGCGTACCTGGTCCACAGCGACCACACCTGGTTCGCTGGCAGATCGTGCCAGCGCGCGGTGTCGAGGTCTTGAATCGCCTGCACGATCCCCGCCTGTTGAGCACTCGTCAGTTCGCCGAAAGTACCGCCGTACTCAACGGCTGCGTCGTCGTCGAGGTGGGCCAACGTCCGCCGCCACGCCTCGCCGTCCTCGGGCATGTCGGCGTAATGCCATCCGTCGGTTTCACCCGAAGCAAGCCGGACGTCGATCAGTGCCGCCACCGGCACCCGCGGCTCGTCGTGCTGGGCAAGCAGCTGATCGCACAACGCTTCAGCAGTCGCCTGCTCAACCCCGGTGAAGAACGACAACTCAGGCGACGGAGTGAGCCGCGCCAGCACAACGCCGGCGGTGATGGCGTCCCAGCGGTCGACTTCATCGAGTACGTCGAATCCGGGAAAACGCGAAGGACGTGAGCCGGGAGTGCGGCCGCGGACGCTGTCGGCGATGAAGACCACGGCTCACTCACCTTCGCGGCGAAGGATCGCGGCCAGGATTCCCATGCCGCCAACCAGACTCGCGAGGAGAGGCGCGAAGACCGGCGGCCCCATCTCCGCGTTGTACAGACGCATGCCTGCTCGCAGGCCTCCCGGCTTCTGAGAGATTCCGCGCAGGTGCAGGTAGGTGCCTTGCAAACCGTTCAGCACCACCACCGCTGAAGCCAGCGGCAGCACAGTCTTGGCGGCTCGCTTGGAGAACACGGCGGCGATACCAGCGGGAATGATGGTCGGCATCACAAAGACCGGCACCCACATCATCTTGTTGCCGAAGCTCGCCGAGTCATGCGATAGGTAGATTTCCCCGGTTGTTACGGCTGCGCCGACGGCGGCCAGCGCCGACAGCGTCTTCTCGAAGTGCCCTGTCCGGATGTCGGCCAGCAAGCGGTCGATTCCGATCGGCTGCGCGCGCTTCACGACTTCAGCCTTTCTTCCGCATAAGCAACGTCGCCCATCGCGTGCGTGGCGCGGCCGAGGATGATGCCGACAATGACCACGCCCACCCCAGTCCAGAACAAAGGCGGCGCAGCCACGATGAGGCTGATCCCACTGATGAACGTACCGGCGATGATCACCGCGACGACTATCCAGGCGATCGGCCGACCACGCTCATGCGCGCTGTGCTGATCAAACCCAAGGCCATACCCAGCTTGCTCCTCCGGGCCGTCGTTGATTGCCGGTGTCGCCGGGGGATCATCGATGCTGCTCGGCCAGCCATACGCTCGTGGCCTAGCCATCAGCGTCGTCACCAATGTGCAACGCCGACTTGACCCGCTCAAGACCTTCGGACAACATCGCCTCGGCCGAGTCCCGAAGCGGGCCTGCGGCCGCAGGGCCCTCCTTGAGAAGACCTTTGGCGGTGTCGATCACAAGTTCCCTGGTGAGGTGCGCCGGCAGCGGCGGGATGTTCTTGCTGGTGTACGCGTCGATGAGGGTGATGCCCGGGTTGGAGAAAGCTGTCTCCCACGCCGCCTCCACCTCGTCGTCAGACTTCACCCGGATACCGGAGAAGCCCAGCAGTTCCGCCCAGCCCGCGTAGTCGACCGACTGGATGTCCTGCGAGGTCGGCCAGACCGGATTGCCGTCTTCGGTGCGCATCTCCCACGACACCTGGTTGAGGTCGTCGTTGTGCAGCACCAGAACAATGAACTGCTGATTGCTCCACTGCGCCATGTATTTCTTCACGGTGATGAGTTCGTTCATGCCCAGCATCTGGAAGGCCCCGTCGCCGATCGTGCAGATCACCGGGCGATCCGGGTAGGCGAATTTCGCTGCGACGGCGTAGGGCATCGCCGCGAGCATGGTCGCCAGACGGCCGGAGAGATCGCCCATCATGCCGCGCCGCAGTCGGATGTGATGTCCGTACCAGTCGGCAGTCGTGCCGGCGTCAGCGGTGACGATGGCGTTGGCTGGTAGCCGCTTATTCAGCTCGTGGTAGACGCGCCGCGGGTTCACGCCATCGGGATAGGTAAGCATCGCTTGCGCTTCGATTTCTTCGTCCCACTCACGCATGCCTTGTACGACGATGTTCTGCCAACCGAGATCGGTCTTTGCCTGCAGGTGCGGAATCAGTGCGGTCAAGGTCGCTTTGACGTCGCCCCACAGGTTCACCTCGGTGGGATACCGAAGGCCCATCTGCTCGGGCTTCAAGTCAACCTGGATCGCTCTCGCTTGGCCGGTCTTCGGCAGGAACTGCCCGTACGGATAGTTGGTGCCGAGCAGAACGAGCGTGTCGCACCCAGCGATCTGGTCCGCGCTCGGTCGCGAGCCGAGCAGTCCTAGTTGCTGCGAGTGGAAAGCGATGTCCGAGGGCACTACCTGCTTGCCACGCAGCGCGGTGATGATGCCGGCACCGGCGAGCCGCGCCGCTTCGAGCACTTCGTCGGTCGCGCCGTTGGCGCCGTGGCCTACGAGAAAGGTGACCTTCGAACCGCTGTTGATGATCTCGGCCGCCTTGACGATCTCGCTCTCCGGCGGGCTTATAGCTAACGACGGCGCGACCGCACTGGAGCGTGACACCCAGGTCGCGGCAGTCGGTTCTTCCATCTCCATCGCCTGTACGTCGTGCGGGATGATGATGACCGTCGGCGCAAGCCGAACGCGTGCGGTGCGAAACGCGGTGTCAATGACCGCCTGCGCCTGCTGTGGCGACACGATGGTCTGCACGTATGCGGCGACGTCGGCGAATGTTCGCTCGAGGTTGCTCTCTTGCTGATTGAAGGTGCCGAGGGCGTTCAAGCCCTGCTGGCCGACGATGGCGACAACGGGTTGGTTGTCCATGTTGGCGTCGTAGAGGCCGTTGATCAGATGAAATGCCCCCGGGCTGGACGTCGCGATGCAGACACCGACCTCGCCGGTGAACTTAGCGTGTGCCACCGCCATCAACGCACAAATCTCTTCGTGTGTAGGTCGGACATAGCTGAGTCCTACGCCATCGCGTTCCGCCTGACCGAGAGCACCGTCAAGCTCGCCCACTCCGTCGCCGGGGAACCCGAACACTCGCGTCACGCCCCACTGCCTTACGCGTTGGACGACGAAGTCGCTGACTGTTGGCATGGCAGGTCTCCCGATCCAGGGCGAGCAGACTCCCGCCCCATCGCGCATTCGAAGTCACGGTTGCTACTTGCTGCGGCCCTACCCGGCGCCCGGACGGCCAAACAGACGTCCCGCGACGGAAGGCGGCCGGAGCCTTCGCATGACGCAGCACAGTCGACGCACTTGGCGCGAAAGAGTAAAGGCTGTGCCAAGCAATGCGGCTCCAGCTCTTGACCAGGGTGGAACACCGCCTCGCGGGAAGAACAGTCAGCACGCACACCCGCATCGTCACGGACAGAATCGAGAAGACCGATGACACAATCCACGGCCGACGACGAAATCCGCTCTGGCCCGGCGACGCCGTCCGGGCAACAGCTCCAGATCAGTTACGGCGAGCACCACGCGACTGTGGTCGAAGTGGGCGGCGGGCTGCGCCGGTATGACGTCGCCGGACGTGAGCTGCTCGACGGCTATTCACCTGCAGAGCAGTGCACCGGCGCAAGGGGTCTGCCGTTGGTTCCGTGGCCCAATCGGATCCAGGACGGCACTTACACCTTCGACAGGACCGACTACCAGCTGCCGCTCACCGAACCCGCGGCGCACAACGCCATCCATGGCTTCGGGCGCTGGCGCAACTGGGTGTGCCACCAGCACACCCAAAGCCAGGTCGCGATGGGTATCGTCCTGCATCCGCAAATGGGCTATCCGTTCACCCTTGACGTGCGCGTCGACTATGAGCTCACTGCTGCCGGGTTGACGGTCCGCACGACCGCCACCAACATCGGCGCGCAGCCCTGCCCGTACGGGACCGGGCAGCATCCGTACCTGAGCCTGGGTACGGCGCTGATCGACGAGTGCCAGCTGCACCTCGACGCCGGCCGATGGCTGCCGACCGACGACAGAGGCCTTCCGACCGGCTTAGCCGAGGTCCAGGGCTCACCCTTCGACTTCCGCAGTCCGCGACAGATTGGTGCACAGGACATCGACTACACGTTTACCGACCTCGCGCGCGGCAGCGACGGGCTGGCATGGGTACACCTGTCGGCGCTGCAGCACGGCGCGCTATCTCTATGGGTAGACGCAAGCTACCCCTACCTCGAGATCTACACCGCCCACACGCAACCCGCGCCGCACTGGCGTACCGGTCTCGGCGTCGAACCGATGACGTGCCCGCCCAATGCCTTTCGCACCGGACAGGACCTGATCCGCCTAGAGCCGGGACAATCACACAGCGCAAGCTGGGGACTCGCCTGGCGTGAGTGACAGGCCACCCATTAATTACCAGGTGCACGTAATTACCAGGTGCAAGCCGACGCGGTGCCTGTAGTGGTAAACGCCATCGAGTCGTTCGTCGCCAAGGTCACGGAGACGGAGCCGGGCTCGCTGATGTACACGGCTTGGCAACAAGAGGACGACCAAACCCGGTTCACAACTCCAGACCGTGTGTCTTCCTGGCACGCGTCTTATACCGTGGTCGCGGTCGGTGTCGTGCTCTACGCACCGCTTATCCAGTGGACCTCACATCGAAACCGCGAAGCTCTGATACCGGCCACCGACGTCCGTCACATCGCATGTGGGTCAACGCGGCAGAACAGTGCGTTCGGCGGGCGTCTGCCAAAATCCAGGACATGCGGATCTCTGGGGCCAACGGCAACGCTCATCACCGTTGGCGAACAGCGGTGCCAGCCAACCCGATCGGACCGCGAACTTCAGTGTCCACAGGGTGAATTCATCCGAAGGCGGGCAACCCGCAGGTGATAGCCCAACCCGCTGAGATGGGCGTGAACATCAGACAGCGCTCGAACCCCGGTGACATCGATGAACGTGAGGTGGTGGCAGGTCCAGCAACATCAGCTGCCCAGGTCGCGTCGGCGTTTGGTACGCCGCGCACACGGCGTCGATGCCTGGTGCGCTATTGAGCGCAGCCGTGAACCTGCTTGCTGTCCTAGGTTCGTTCGCGCCTCGGCGCCTCAGCGATGCTCACGTGGCCGGGTCAGGACGCGGTCGCCGCGCTCAGAGCCGCCGAAGATCGCGCCGACGCGCACGCGGAGATTCTTCGGTTGTCCGGCGACGTCGTCGGGACGCGTGACGCGCTGACGGTTGAGCGCTAAGGCGAGGGTCGTGAGGTCCCAGACGATGTGCTGCGGCATTGGACTCGCGACAACCATCTCCTACGCGAGCCCGATGACGCGCGCAGCTGTGCTCGACTGTGGCCGACACCTGCGCCAGATGCGGTGGAGTAGAGGCGAGGCGTTCGCCGTCACGTTCGCCGCCGCGGTGTAGCGGGCAGGCTTTGTCGCCTCGCTGCTCAGCGGGTCCGAGAGGGTTATGGTCCTCTGTCGCGCGTCGGCGTTCGCCCGGGCACGCTCATCGCACGCCACCGGTTGAGGAGAAGATCAGGTCGCGCTGGCCGGCAGCGTCGCCGCGGACCCCGTCCATCCATCCGCGTCGACGATCGCCGCGAGCTCGAGACTGTTGCGTAGATTGCGAAACGCCGCCCACGTGCGGGTCTTGACGGTCCCCAACGGTGTCGAGGTGATCTGGGCGATCTCGGCTTGGGTATGGCCGCCGAAGTAGGCCATTTCCAAGACACGGCGCTGCTCGGCGCTCAGCCCTGCTAGCGCAGTCGTGATCTGGTCGCGCCGCTGACTATCCCAGGCGTCCGATTCGACGTCGTGCTCAGACGCAATGCCCGCGAACATGTCCGGTCCCGCGTTGCGGGCGGAATGGCGCTGGGCGCGTCGGACGCTGTCGACCGCCTTGTGATGGGTGACGTGCAGCAGCCACGACCGCATCGACCCGCGGCCCGGATCGAACACGCCAGCGCGGCCCGACCACACCGCGACGAAGACGTCCTGGACGACATCTTGCGCGAGGTGCTCATCAACGATGACGCTGCGCGCCAATCGGTAGCACAAGGATCCATGCTCAGAGTAGAGGGCCTCCACGAGGCTCGAGTCCAGGCATGTCCGGCCGCCGCTCGCGCCGGTTTGAGTGTCCAGCCCCACCTAGGTCTCCTAGACGACGGGAACGCAAACGCCACCGGGAGCAGGAGTGACCGAGGACGAGATACCCATGATCACGCCGATCAACCCAGCCGAACGGCCGGATTCATGGAGCGGCGGCGAGTCTTGTCACCTCTTCCCGAAGATGTCCGCAGTCACCCCGTCGGGCGGCGGATGAGGCCGGAACACTGACCGCTCAATCGCCGTTATCAGGGAGGGGGTCATCGTTGGTCGACTCAGCTTCGATCTCCGTGTCCAGAACGCTGGTCATCCCGTCGCGAGTCACCTCATAGTCCCATGACTGGTGCACAGCGATGTCCATCACGAGCGCGCTGCATTCTGGGCAAGTACCAGGCATGCCGTAACCCTGTCATTTCCGAGAATGCGACCCAGTGTGCGCGGCCATTGCGGGTTTGCCGGGCGATTCCAATCGCGTAATCCGGGCGATTCCAATCGCGTAATGAGGCATCACCTCACGCATGACGCTCACAGCACCGGTTGCGAGTCGGGGGTTGTGGAAGTTCTGTTGGGCCGACGGCGGCGGCTCCGGCTGGAGTTCCTCGCCCGTCTGAGTGACGACGCCGCGCCGCAGTCGGGCTGGTGGCAGCGCGGCACACCACGAAGCACCGAGCGCGAATGAGGAACCCCGTTGAACTCACTGAGCATGCTCCAGCTCGTCGTCAACGTCGAGCGCCGCAGCAGCCCACGTGGCAGGCGTTTCTGCGTTCACCGAAGTTGGAGACGGCGTGCTCCAGCCGGCGGGAGGCCGGGCGAGCTCACAGCCCTACCTGTACTTGAGCAACTTCGCCGGGCAGCCCGCGGCATCGGTCAGCGGCGACTTCTCGTGCGTCGGCGCTACGGGATCGCAGTCCACGGAGCAACCCATCGTCACCACCCTCCGGTTGCATCTGGGTGACCCGGCGGCACGTGTGCGCGAGATCTACGGCACGGCCGCCAACTTCGTGCCGATGCCGACTACTGGTGGCATTGACCCCCGTGCCGGCTACGTCGTTCACCAAGGCCGCTTTGATCTCGTTTTCAAGCTTGACGCGTCCCAATCACGCATCATCGCAATCGCCGGAGGCCTTGCACCGATGACGCCCAGCGAGTGCGGGGGATAGGTGTCCATGCGGCCGAGTGCCGACGTGATATGCAGTATGGTTTAGCTACTATCCCATACTAACGGCTGGCGGTGTGATTACGAGGGGCCGCTTGGAACGGAGCACCTGGAAGCACGACCCTTTTCTGTACGCCGCTCCGCGTTATCGCCGAGCATGTTCGTACGACGCCTTCGTACCGGATCCGATTTCCGAATTTGTCGGATCCCTGAGCAGTGACACCGCGGCGATGGTCTCCGAGGCCGAGGCGGCGATACATGCCCTCAATGCAAGAGCACGGCCGGCGTTGGCCCCATTCGCGCGGCTGCTACTTCGCACCGAATCGATCGCGTCGTCCAAGGTCGAGGGCATGCAGCTCGACGGCCGCGACTTGGCGCGTGCTGAAGCGCGCGTCGACGCGGGTGGAAAGGCGGGACCAACCGCTCGCGAGATCCTCGCGAACATCGATGCGATGGAACTCGCGATCGATCAAGCAAGCTCGACCCGCGAAATCTCGATCGAGGACATCGCTAACATCCACCGTGTTCTGATGGCTGGGGTACCGAACTCGCAGATCGCAGGACGGATCCGGGCTACCCAAAACTGGATCGGCGGCAACGGCTACAACCCTTGCGGTGCTGACTTCGTGACTCCGCCGCCGGGTGAGGTGCCGCGACTACTGGCAGATCTTTGCGTCGCGATGACCGAGGACAACTTGTCACCGCTGGTGCAAGCGGCGCTCGTGCATGCCCAGTTCGAAACCATTCACCCGTTCCTCGACGGCAACGGGCGCACCGGACGTGCGTTGATCCATCTGGTTCTGCGCCGAAGGGGTTTGGCGCCGACTTATGTGCCGCCAATCAGCGTTGTGCTGGCGGCCAATAAGTCTCGCTACATCGGGGGCCTTACGCGTTTCCGTGATGACGATGTCGACGGCTGGATCACGGACTTCGCCTCAGCCGCCGCTCAAGGCGCTCGCCTTGCCAACTCCTATCTGGGGGCAGTTGAGGATCTACAGGAACGTTGGCGGGCTCAACTAAGAACAGCTCTCGATCCCCGTGCTGACGCTGCTGCGTGGCGTGTCATTGATGTGCTGCCCGCTCACCTTGTGGTGACTCTTCCGGTCGCCGTGGCGGCGGTTGGCCGGACAAAGGCGGTCGTCAACCAGGCGCTCGGTCAACTTGAGCGAGCCGGTGTTCTCCAAAGGCTGTCCCAAGGGGAGCGCAACCGTACGTGGGAGGCTGCTGGCCTCTTCGATTTGCTTACGGGCCTAGAGCGCGGCGAGCCCGCCCTCGGAAGTTGCGAGGATCCCTGGTGAAGCTCAACCTTTTGCCTTGGCGGAGGGCGCCCCTCTTGCTCCTGACGGAGCGACCCCAGGTCGGACTCGTCATGGCTGGCGCGGCTCTCATGATTGGGCTCGCGTCGGCTAGTGCACCGCTCTTCTTGTCATCTGCCGAGAATGCGAGCCTCGCGCAGCAGCTCAACAATGGCTGCGAGACCGGCAGCCTGACCGTCGCGTCAACGGACAACTATGCGGGTTTCGCTTCCGGACCGGATCCGTTCGCCGACGGTATGTTCGGCATCAACGGCACAGGTCGAACCACCAGCGTGCCAGCGCTTGCGCATCTGTCCGTGCCAACGCGGATGCTGTTCGCTCCGCACGTGATGGTGAGTGCGGCAGGGTCGGGCGCTGGCGCCTGGATCACGCTCGCATCGAAACCTGGCGACGTTGCGCACGTTGACGTTCTGTCGCGGGCGCAAGGGGTCGACGGTATTTGGCTAGCTGATACAACAGCAAGCGCCTTACACGTCGTAGCAGGTGGCACTATCGCGCTGCAGGCGAGTGAGAGTTCCGCACCGATGAGACTCCAGGTTGCGGGCACGTTTCGCGACCTTGAGACCGAATCTGCTCAGCCCTTCTGGTGTGACGCAGAGCAGTACATCGTGCCGCCTGCGTCGGCCAACCCTCCGCCGGTCTTTCCGTTCGGAATCCTGAGTCAGGACGCCATGCGCAGCGCGGCGCAGGCGCTGCCGCTCAACGTGCAGGACACCACTGTGTGGACGCTTCGTCCGGGTGGGCTGACATTGCCTCAAGCTCGCAACCTGGCCAAGGCGCTGGACAAGGTAGTACTCGCCCTGCCGGGTGAACTGAGCGCGCAGCGCACCACCGTGGAAAACACCTACGCCAGCGCGCATCCCACATTCCAGCCGAACGACCGCCTCGACCTCCAAGCCGCTGAGCGCGCAGAGACCGAGATCGACCTGCCCGTTGACCGGGTCTCGGCCGTCGGACGCGCCTTGCCGAGCACGATTACCCCGATCGCTATCGCGGGGGTGCTCGTGTCACTGGGGCTCGTGTTCGTCGCCGGCGGCTTTTGGGTCGACCGGCGCCGGCGCGAGGTCGACGTTCTGATTGCCCGTGGGACCGCGCCGATCGCGATCGGCATCAAGGCAGCCCTGGAGGCGTGCATACCGTTCTTGGTCGGCGGTCTAGCTGGGGTCGCCCTCGCCTACGCCCTGGTTCGTGCTGTTGGCCCGAGTTCGTTGCTCGCCGGCCGCCCACTCGTTGACGTTGGAGTGGTCGCGCTGATCAGCTTGATTGCCGGCCTGATCTTCTTGGTCGCCGCTGCAACTCGCGGCTGTCAACGCCGAGAAGTCCCACCCACGCCTCGCGCCAGTAGCAAGAAGCGAGTCTGGACGATCGTCGCGTCAGCGGTAGTTGTGGCGATCGCCGCGATCGTCGTTGCGGCACGGTTGAGTCATCGGACGCACCTGTCCGGCAGCGGCCCGCAGGTTGCTCACGTTGACCCGGTCGTCATCGTGTTGCCGATGTTGGCGTTTATCGTCGGCGCTGCAGCGGCACAGCAGATCCTTGTTCGGTTGATTCGCGGGTCTGCCCGGCGGGGCGGACGGCTGCGCGTTCCGAACTGGCTTGCGTGGCGGCGGATTGGCGGCAACGCGCAGGCATCTGCCACCCTCGTTGCCGTACTTGTGCCCGCACTCGCCATCAGCGTATTCAGCGCGTTCGTCAACTCGTCCGTGCAACGGACGCTGCATGACTCCTCCCGGATGGTTGTAGGAGCAGACGACGTGGTGAACCTGCAGGGTTCAGTCGCGGTACCGGCATCGCTACGTAATCGGGCAACGATGGTGCTTCGCATCGATCACCCCACCTTCGGGAACGAGCTGGTCAGCGTTGTCGGCGTCGACCCGGCGACTTTCCAATCCGGCGCATTCTGGGACGCAGGGATCGCTGGACAGAGTTTCCCTGCCCTCATTCATCGCCTCCACGATCAGGGTCCGGGAAAGCCGCTACTCGGAGTGCTCTCGGGAGGCGGCGTCGCGTCGGGTAGTCGGCTGATGGCAGTCGCAGCCGGTAACCCGGTGACGACCAATGTGACGATCGTTGGCGGCGCAGCGCATCTTCCCGGAGAGCAGGGTGGCTATGAAATTCTCTACGTCGATCTCGCTGCGCTCAAGCGTCTTGATCCGGTTGGCACGTACCAATTCTGGATCAGTGGAAGCCCAGCTACGGCGGCTGACGCACTAGCCGCCGCGCATATCACGACCACGTTTAACCTCACTGCTGACAGTGTGATTGACGCCTCGTATCTGCAACCCGTCAGCTACACGTTCGCGTATCTCGACGCCGTCATCCTGGTGATCGGTGCAGTGGCGCTGGGCGGTGTTCTCCTCTACCTCGATGCCAGGTCACGCCCACGGCGCCTGTCGTATGTGCTGGCCCGGCGCATGGGCCTGACGCGCACGGCACACTACCTGTCGATATTGATCGAACTTTCTGTGTTGGTAGCGACCGGTGCCGTCGTCGCCTTGGGATTTTGTGCGATCGCCGTTGTATTCCTGCGCTCGCGCTTCACGGTGCAAGCGAGCCTCCCGCCGTCCGCCGTGTTGAGTTGGCCGTTCGCGCTTGCCGCCGCGGACCTGGCTGCGCTCGCGGTGTTGGTGGCCTTGTCAGCGACCGCTGTCCAGCTGGGAAGCGATCGCGTACGTGCCGTGGAGGTACTTCGTGAAGCCAACTGAACGGCGGTCTCGATGATGAGCGCATTGCCCGCAGGAGGCGTCTGGGTCGAAGGCATATCTCGCGCATATGTTGTCGGTGACGAGCGTGTTCCTGCGGTCGCCGACGTCACCGCGCACTTCGCGGCCGGTGCTCTGACGGTGATCAGCGGGCCGTCGGGATCAGGTAAGTCCACGTTGCTTCGCATGCTCGGCATCTTGGACCGACCTGATGGTGGCGGCATGTGGCTGCACGGGCAATCCATCGCCGCGTTGAGCACCCGCAAGCGGCGATCGATCAGACGGCTACGGATCGGTTACGTCTTCCAACAGCCGGCGTTCAACCTGCTGAGCTACGCACGTGCCGACGAGCACGTCCGGCTAGGAGCGCAGCTACGAGGACGCGCACCAAGCGCTGCCGATGACGCGTTGCTCGATCTCATCGGCTTGGAGTCGCGGCGAACCTACCGGCCCGCGCAGTTGTCGGGCGGCGAGCAGCAACGGCTCGCGCTTGCCTTCGCTGCGGCAGGAGATCCCACCGTTCTGGTCGCCGACGAGCCGACCGCATCACTTGACAGCGTCGCCGGCGCGTCGGTGATTGACGCCCTGCACCTGCTGGCCGGAAAGGGCCTGACGGTGGTCGCCAGCTCGCACGATCCAGCACTTGTAGAGACCGCGCACGCTGTCGTGCGGTTGGCTGATGGACGGCGGGTAGAACGGTGAACGGTTTGCTACAGATGGTCGGTGGCGTGCGTAGCTACCCGCACGGCGATGAAACGGTGCGCGCACTCCGGAACGTGGACTTCGCCGTTGGGTCTGGCGAGTGCGTTGCGGTAGTCGGGCCCTCGGGTTCAGGAAAATCGACCCTGCTTCTCGTGCTTGCGGGCTGGGAGGTTCTGGACGAAGGAGCCGTCAACTTCGACAGTGTCGGCCAGCTTCGACCGCCGGCGTCGTTGTCGTGGGACGAGCTGACTGTCGTGCCGCAGTTACTTGGCCTCGTTCCTGAGCTGACGGTCATGGAGAACATCATGCTTCCGGTCAGGCTGTCACCTCGACTCGACGGAGCTCCTCGGGTCACCGAATGGATGCAGACTCTCGACGTCTACAAACTCCGAGACAGGAATGTGGAGTACTGCTCACTTGGTGAACAACAGCGTGTCGCCGTGTGCCGCGCGGTCGCGCACTCGCCAGCCGTCGTGTTGGCAGACGAGCCGACGGCTCATCAGGACGCCGATCACGCGTTGGCAGTTACCGACGCGTTGCGATCGCTGGCAGCGCAGGGCTGTGCCGTCGTGATCGGGACACACGACGCCAGCGTGATCCGCAACGTTGACCGGATCGTCCGCATGACCGATGGTGCCCTTCACGCTGCCGACGCCTAGGCGGCCCGAATGAGTCGAGGGTCGATCTGATTCGTGTCAGAGTCTGCAGCATGACCTAGCAGCGGCAGCCCGGCCCACACTTCGATGGTTTTCAGAACCGAGTAATGGCTCTCGAAAGCGGGGTCAGAAATGTGCGGGACGTAGCGGCCGACGACCCAGGCCGCCATAAGGCAAGACTGAGCCGACGACGCGGGCTTCGGGTCCAAACAATTCTCGCCGGTCGAGGCGTCGGAGCCCGCAATCACGCTGCCTTCGTCGAACGTGACGATGATCACAAGCGCGCCACTTCGATAGTCGGCTGTCGTCTGCAGGAAGCGGAGCGTTCGCGAAAGGAACTGGTCGTACGCAGTCAGTGTTGTGTCGTGGCCGTTGTCAATATTGTCGGGAATGACGAAGCTCACCTTGGGCAGCTTGGCCGCCCTTGCGGCTGAGTAGAACGCGCCTTTCATTGTTCGCGAATTTCCAAGCGGGACGTCGTCGGCGGAGCACGAAGTCAAGTCGCGGTAATAGACGGCGGGATTATGGCGCGCCACGTATTTGAAGCGAATCTGGCCGGTGCTTGCTTGGTACTTGGTTCCGTCCACGGCGCTGCATGGATTGGGCATACTTTCGGCGTAGGTGCGCCAGCCCGTGGCTCCGTACTTCGCGGCGAGCTGGCTGAACAAATTGGTTCCCGCTATCGAGCTTGACGGTGACTGCGGGCAATCGTTGTCGGTCGTGTTCGGCGGTTGGTCGCACAGAGCCCAACTGGGGTATGCGCCTGAAGTCATGCCGAGGTAGTTCGGCTCGCTTCCGTGGGTGAGCGCGTGCATGTCGCCCAATGACCCGCACTGCTTGCTAAGGACTGCCTGTTCGAAAGGTGCGGTCTTGTTGTTGATGTTTGTCTGACTCTCGTTTTCGCCGATGATCACCATGAGCTTGGTCGGCCGGGGTGCGCTCGCGCTGCTCGTATCGCAAAGTGCGTTCTGCGGTGGTCGCCACTGCTCGGCGAGCGCCCAGCCGGCGACCGCAGCTACGACGAGCAGCCCAAGCACGAACGGCAAGAGCACTGGCGGCCGCGCGGCCCGCTTCCCACGCACGTTTGCCCCGATCTGGATGCGCTGCCGACCTGTCCGACGCTATTCGCGTCGCATGACGAGTGCGTGACGCCTAGGGGGCGCAGGAGAGATTGGGTGCCACGGGGGACGCCACAGCCACAGCCGGTACGGACGCGGAGCTCGCACTGGTGAAGTCAGCTCCAAGAGTCAGCACAATGCCGGCTGACGTCGCCGGATTCAACGTTGCGTTGGGTACGTGTGCCTGCAACGCCTCGGCCGCCGCTAGCTCGGTCGGGCCGTAGCTGATCGTGGTAATGGCCGTGGCCGCCGCGTCTCCGACGACGCCTATGTGGAAGCCAATGGCTTGCAGCTGCGTGGCTGTGATCCGCGCGAGGTCGGTTCTGCCAGTGCCGTTCTCGACACTGACCTGCACGTCCGACGGCGATGCGGGCAGCACCGAAGGCGTCGCGGACGCGGTCGGAGAAGTGGCGTCGTCTGCAAAGCCGGCGAAGAGCGCCGCCATCCCCGCCGGGTCTAGCTCGACGTTGTCTTGGGGGAGGTTGCCGTACACACTGCTCGTTGCCCTGTAGTTCGCATTGGCTATCGGTGCGGTGAGGAAGTTCACGTGCGTGGGGTCGAGGTGGCTGAAGCGGGAGGCGAGTTTGCGCATGTCGCCCAGTGACAGGCCGGAGTCGACCGTCAGCGACTTGGTGGCCACGTTAAGGAACTCGGTGAGCTTCAGTGGATTCGTCAACGTGCCAGCTGAAAGAACCTTCCGCAACATCACCGATAGGAAGTATTCCTGATCTCTTATCCGTTCCAGGTCTTGGTTGGGAAACGATTCACGGTCGCGAACCAACGCAAGCGCCTGGACCCCGTTTATGTGGTGCTCGCCAGCAGTCAGGAAGTCGCCCGAATTGGTGTCGTGCCGGGTTGTCGCGACACACACATCGATACCGCCAAGTGCGTTGACCATCCCCTGGAATCCGGGGAAGTTCACCGACGCGAAATGGTCGATGTGAAGTCCGGTGAGTTGTTCCATCGTGGCTACCAGCAGCGGCGCGCCGCCGATCGAGAACGCGGCGTTGAGTTTGGCATGTACTGCCGGATGTGTGACGTTCTTCGTGTCGACGTAGGCCGGCAAACTCACCCAAGAGTCGCGCGGAAATGACACGACCGTTGCCTTTGCGGTGCCCGCCGGGATGTGCACCAGCATCACGACGTCCGACCGTTGGCCGGTGACGAACGCCGCGCTACCCGGTGCGACGTTGTAAGCCTGGCCACCAGCAAAGTCACGACTGTCTGACCCCATCAGCAGGAAGTTCTCCGAGCCCGGTGCGGAGGTTGGAGTGGGAACCACACTTGGGGCGGCTGTGGAGGTTGCGGTAGGGCCGCCGGTGAGTGTCGAGGACGGCGGCGCCGTGAGGCGGATGTTGACGCGGTGAATCTGCCCGAACAGCACCGAGCCGATCACTGCGACCGTCGCAATGACGATCACACAAAGCCCCGCTGCTATGACGGCCACTCGCCGCCAACGCAGACGCCGCAAAGAACGCATCGGCCGCGGTCCCTCCCGCCACTATTCGGACGCGACCGTTACCAAGCCGCGATGCTCTTTCGGCGAAGCTATTCGTATCGCATGACGAGTGCGTGAAGATGCACGCCTGGCACCTTCACGAAGTCTTCAGCTAAGGCAAGCAAGATCAATCATGGGTCCACTGGCGCGAGCGGTGTCAGCCAACGCAATGGGGCCAGCGCGTACGCCTTGAGTCGGGGTGGCTGGTGAGAGCGGTCGGCTATGTAGCGGTCGGCGCGGTGATGGTGTGCGGCCTGTTCGATGCGTGCCTCGCCGTCATCGCGATTCTGACAATGCGCTGCTACTGACTGGGCGTTTGAGATTCGGAGAGTTGAAGGGCGGGCCACCATGCGGGTGGTACGGGACGGTCGTTCTTCTGCGGCACCCCTCGCCGTCACATCACTGTTGATCGCCGCCGTGCTGACGCTGGTCGCCGGCCAGGTTAAGAGCGCGTCAATCGAGCGTGCCTACCGAAACACCGACTACGTCGCCGCGTCGGTGGTCGGAGTGGGGGCGGACCGGATCGCGAGCGTCCGGTACCTGTGGGCGGGCCACAACCGAACCGGGCAACTCGACGTTAGTACGGCGTCGGGTGTCGACCAGGGCGACCGCGTCGCGCTAAGGGTTTCCGACGGTGGACGTCGGTTGCAGCTAGAAACGCCGTTCTACGCCGCGGTGTATCCCTGGACCGCGGCTGCTCTAGCGCTGATGGCGTTCGTCGTCGTCATTTTCTCCTGGCGCCAATCGGGCTCCGCAGGACAACTCAAGCGATGGCTACCCGCCGAACTGAGTCGTCCTCCAGGCCGCTACCGCTAGCCAGGAGTTGCCGCGCAGCGCGGCGGAAGATCATTAATTGGACGGCGGCAGCTGCAGCGCCGACTACGAGCGCAACGATGTGCTCTCGACCGGCCAAATCCGGATGCAGCGCGCAAGCAGCCAACACAGCAACCGCGAGCAAGCCACCAAGCCGCGGACAGCCCATCACAATGGCGACATACACAGCCAGGCCGCAGGTCGCGGCCGATGGTCCGGTATCCAACGCATACCGCCAGGAGGCGGGAAGTCCGCCAAGTACCGCGGGTGCGTACCAGACGAAGTAGCGGCCTGCGAGCGTGCCGATCACGTGCGCCAGGCCGGCCACCGTCAGTGTCCGACGAGCGCCCACGGCGGCCTCCGAGATTCCGAACGCAAGCAGGACTTGCACCACAGAGCCCCATACCGGCAACAGCGCTGCCGGTGCGAGAAGCGAGCCAGGCACCCGCACCAACGAAACACCAATCGGTGCGTTCTCGCGCTCGCCGCAACACATCGCGACTACCGACTTACCTGCGGTGTGGTCCGCCCACCACATGAGCACGATCGCTGATGCGATGACGGCAGTGAGCAGGTAGCCCCGGACACCACGCTCCACCCACCGGCGGCTGATGGTGTCGCGAATCCGGCTCACTTCGGATCCGAGTCCGTGTCCAAGAGAACGCATAATCACCCCGCTAACCTCGCACCGAAGGCCGACATTCTGCCGAACTTCCTGCCCTCGCCACCTCGTGGATGACCCTGACATTCCCCTGAGCTTGGTGCTGCGAACCAGTTTGACTGCTGCTCAAGCAAGGCGGAACGCGAGCTCGGTGTCCCACGTGTCCATGTCGGGGCTGTCCGTCAGGTAGGTCTCAAGGCGGCATCCCCATCGTTCGCCTCCGGGCTCGGGTGTCATGTCCCAGACGAGACCCTGCGCCTTCGCCCACTTGAGTAGCGCCGTGACTGCACCGATCAGGCCGTCGGGGTGTCCGTGGTGCACGGTGACTGCGTAGCGTCCCGCTGGCAACACCCCCACCAACGCCCGCTCGTCGCCGTCCAGCGAGCTTGCGATCGCGAACCCGACCTCCACCTCCAGTTGCCGCTCCATGTCGATGTGCTGCCCGTTCCTCGATCCGCGGCTCGTCGAGCGTCTGGGACATCTCCCGCTCCTTTGCACTCGGACTCCAAGTAGCTAAGACGTCCCGGCCGACCAACATTCATCGGTGAACCGGACGGCTGGCCCCTGTCGATTTTCGCTCCGCTGGATCGTCGTGAAGTTGTCTGCAATCCCCTCCACGCGACCGCATCGACTTAGGAGCATCGTCATGGCCCATCCCGTGATTCACGCCGAGATTCGTTCGGCCGACCCCGACGCTACGCGCGCGTTCTTCGGTGAGTTGTTCGGTTGGAAGGTCGCCTCAGAAGGCGCATTTCCCGGTTACACCTTCATTGACACCGGAGCGGAAGGCGGCACCTACGTGGCGATCAGCCCGCGCCAAAGCGCGGAGGACGAGGTTCTCTTCTTCGTCGGCGTCCAGGACGTCGACGCCACGCTCGCCAAGGCCGAGAAGCTCGGCGGCAAGATCATTCAGCCCGCCCAGCACGTTCCCGGCACCAGCTTCGGTGTGTTCGCCGATGCGCAGGGACACCGGGTAGGCGTCGCCGCCAACGGCTGAGTCGTGTCGATTCCTGAGGCGGTCAGTGCTGCAGGGCGGTGCTGACCGCCGTCCGCACTGAGTCGCTGACCGCCGACGTGCCGCCAAAGATATGGGCGGACGTCGCGGAGCTGGCGACCGACGTCAGGTACTGCAGTGTCAGGCTGGGGAGACTGTCGGCGCTCGTCAGAACAAGAGGCGCGCCGACGTGCGCGAGCAATGCCCCGGCCGCGAGCGCGTCAGGGAAGTTGGTGCCTGTCGAGATACCTACCGTCGTGGGCGCCGTGAAGAACGTGGTGGCGACGGCGACTGCGGTGGCATACCGATCAGCACCGGCGATGACGTGGGCCGTCGGAGCCGCAGCCGCGGCCGGACCGCCGATCGCGTACGTCGTCGTCGCGTGAGCTGCTAGGTAGGTAGCTGTTTCGCTGGGCATGACCGATCCGCCTGTGAGCAACACTGCACCACCAACATGAGCCGCGGCCGGCCCGGCCGCCAATGCGTCGGGATAGTTGGCACCGGTCGCGAGCAAGATGGTGGCCGGATCGCCGAGGGCGTTGGCAACATCCACTGCAGTGGCGTAGCGGTTCGACCCGGCGAGGCGAGTCGTCTGGTAACCCATCGCCTTGAGCTGTGCCTCGACAGAAGCAGGGATGGCAGACGTGCCGCCCAACAAATACACCTGTCCTCCGCTGGCGAGCACGCGGGTCAGTTCGGCCTTTGTCGCCGCAGGCAACCCTGCGCCCGTGGTGAGGAGAAGTGGCCCGTTCTTCTGCGCGGCAAGCGGTCCACCGACGAGTGCGTCGGCGTAGTCGTCGGCACGGGCGAGTACCACTGCATCCGCACCGCCCGACGGGAACTCCACTTGCGACGCCGCAACCGCCGTAGCGAAACGGTCGGCACCGGAGAGTCTGTCGACAGCAGCCGTCGAACCACCCGCACTGCCGCCGCCGGAACTAGCGCCGCCGCCGCCGCCACCGCCACCGCCACCGCCGCCGCCGCCACCGCCACCGCCGCCGCCACGCCACCGCCGCCGGTCGTGGCAGCTGTCACAGTGATCGTCCCGGTAATTGCGGTCGAGCCACCGTCGGCGTCCAGCAAAGTGCCGTCAGCGTTCGCGCCGGTCAACGTCCACGTGTACGAACCGGCAGCGACGAGGGTGCCCCCGCTGTTCTTGCCGTCCCAGCTGACCAGGCCCTCGCCAAACGGCGTCTGGCTCGAGTCACACGGCAATGCGCGCACTGTCGTGGAACCTGACTTGATGGTCACCGTGCAGGTCGTGAGATTCGTCGACGCAACGAAGTCGCCGTTCCAGGTCTGCGTGCCGTCGGCGACGAGGCTCGAGGGTGCGATGCCGTTACCCAAGTACCGCGGCCGCTCGGTGATGTGCGCGAGTGCCTGAGCGTGCGCAAGTCCGTCGCTGCCCAGCCAACCGATTGTCGATCCCGATATTGAAAACTGCCGCTCGAAGGCGACCGTCAGCGGTGCGATGTCGGTCACCGTCGAGGTGTACAGCGGGTTGACGTACAAATCCCACTTGGTGGTCGCCGGGTTGTAGGTGTTGTACGCGAGGTACTGCGGAGAAAGGGCGATTTGCAGCGGGCCGGCAGACGGAATGGTCTGAATGGGGCCCATCGTGGCGATGTTTCGGTAGCTCAGATACTGACCGAGGCACGTCGTAGTGAGCCCGGAGGTTGTGCACACCGACACGTTCCACGCGACCGTGTCACCCGCGATCGCCACACTGCCGGTCACGGTCTGTCCCGCCCCAATGAGCGCCGGCGAGAGTTGGGTCGCCACGTTGGTGTCGAGGTTCTTCACCCATACCGAACCGTCGGATGCTAGCCAGGCGAGCTTGTTTCCCGAGAGCTGGTACGGCTGCTGGCCGCTGAACGACGCCCACGTCGGGCCTACCGGCGCGGGAAGGTTCGTCGACGTACCCGCGACTAAGTCGAACAGCATCGCCGAACCGTCGTATTGGTTTTCCAACAGCCGGGTACCCGAGATTGTCACGCCGTCTGTTCCCATGGGGTTCGGGATCTGCTGGGTTCCAGTCGGCCCACTGACCCAAAGGGCCTCAGCGGTTGGAGTGTTCACCATGTAGGCAGTTCGAGAGCCCGACGACGAGAGGGGAGTGTCGGTCGATGGGTCGGACACCGACGAGATGATGCTGGGGGTGCCTGGTGTGAGCGTCGACCCAGACGTCGAGAGCGGGCGACTCCATGTACCCGCGCCGATACCGTTGTCGACCCACGTTGCGCGGCCGGGTGACAACGAGATGGCGGTCGCGTGCAGGGCCTGCGGACCGGCGGCAATGATTTGGGTCGCGGGGCCTGCGGCAGAGGTCATCGTGTACAAGCCGGCCGTGGCTGGGGTGCCGTTCAAGCTCACGAGGAACGAGTTGCCTGCGGCGAGGGCGATGTCAGACGCCGACGTCGGATAGGTGGTCAGCGCTCCACCGGCGGCTGGCATCGTCTCGAAGTATTCGGAGAAGTCGGGGTTTTGGATCGTGACGCCGGTTTGCGTCGGAGTTATGGCGACCCCGGCCGCGTAGGGCAGCGTCGTGCGAACTTCATTCGTGCCGTCGAGCCGGATGCGGACGACGGTCGAGTCGGCCGGCATGAACGTCGATTCGTCTTCGCCGATGGTTGGATTCTCTATCCAGGCCGCCGAGTCGGTACCGAGCACGGGCAGGCTCGAGACCGGCGCTGACGACGCCAACTGAATGAGCTGGGTCGGTGCGGCGTAGCTGACGTAGTAGAGCGACGCGGGCGGAATTGCTTCTGTCTCGTAGGTCTCGATCAGGACGCCGCTCGTCGAGGCATACACGTAGAACCATGACGGGGTGCCGGGCACCGTGGCCATGTCCGTCGTTGCGTGCGTGCTGACATTGAAGTCGTAAATGTGGGTCGCAGTCGAGCCGTTCGGGACTGCCGAATACAGGTATCCATCAGCGCTGGTCGCCTGGAACGTAGCGCCCGCAGGCACGGTGGCCGTGCCACTGGCAGAGCCGGTAATGGTCATGTACGTGAACGTCGAGACGTCGTCGAAGCTCCCGATCATCGAGCCGACGATCGCGGATGATCTGCTAGACGGGACGATGTCTGCCGGCAGCGTTGTGCTAGAGCCACCGGTTGGCTGCATGAAGGTATCCTCCGTGCCACCTCCGCCGAGGTCGGTCACCGAGTAGAGAATGCCCGCGGTGCTTGCGGCCCAGAGATGGACATCCTTCGGCTGCCCCGAAACCCCGGAGTCGAGGTTGACCGGACCGGGGCTCGCGCCGGCCGGACTCGCTACCGTTAGGCCGACGACAGCAAAGCTCGCGGTGCCAACGACAATTGCGGTCAGGGCGCGCAACGGTCTGCGGTGCAGCATGAATCCCCCGTATGTAACCCAAGCCAAGTCTGCAGTCTGAACGACTTTAGCGGCCGGCACTCGACGGGAGCAGGAGTTTCGGGGAACCGTTCGGCTGACCTGTTGAGCCGATCAGCCCAATGGGAGGGCAGTATTCATTTCATGCGTGATTCTTTGCATGCGTGACGATGCATTCGTCGTGACCGGCAGCGCAGCCGACATCGCAGTGGCCGAGTCTGCCGCTGATAGTGCTAAGGGCTGCCGCTTCGCTGCGAAGTGCGTCGGGGCGCCGGCTTCGACCGGCGCTTTCACGCGTCGACGAGTTGGCGCGCGGGTGGCTCGGCGTCGCTGAGGCCAATGCGGTTGTGCAAGCGACGCAGCACCTTCGGCGCATACCAACTGTTCTCACCGAATGCCCGCATGAAGGCAGGCACCAGCACACCACGCACGAGTGTGGCGTCGATGAGGATCGCCAGGCCGGTACCGAGACCGAAGAACTGGATGAAGCTCACCTTGCTGGTCGCGAAGGCGAAGAAGCTGACAGCGAGCAAGGCTGCAGCTGTCGACACGATTCGGCCGGTTCGCGCCAGGCCGCGGGTCACGGCGTCAGCGTTCGATGCGCCGCCGTCGTGCAGTTCCTTGATGCGGCTCATCAGGAAAACCTCGTAGTCCATGGACAAGCCAAAGGCGATGCAGAACAGCAGCACGGGCATCGAGGTGTTCGTGGGCGTCGGAGTGAACCCGAGCAGCTTCGAAAAGTGGCCGTCCTGGAAGATCCACACCATCGCGCCGAGGGTTGCTCCAAGGGTGAGCACGTTACCCAGCAGCGCCCGCACCGGTTGCACGATGCTGCCGGTGAACAAGAACAGCAGGATGAACGTGGTCACGACAATGATGCCGCCGGCGAGTAGCAAGCGTGAGCTGATCGCCTCTTTGCCGTCGATCAGTGCGGCCGTGTCACCACCGACGAGCACGTGCGAACCGGGCGGTGCCGCGATGTCTCGGACCTGCTTGACCATCGTTGCCGCGGCACCAGACGTGCTGTACAGGCCGGTCGTGACTGTGAGTCGCTGCGTGCCGGACACCGTGCCGGAGTTGACGACGTGCTGCACTCCTGGCACTGCGCTCAATTCACTTTCATACGTTGCCAGGGCGGCCGGTGACAACGCAGGGGAGACCACGACATCGGTGACGCTGGGCGCGGTGGCGAAGTCGTTACGCAACGCGTCGCCCACCTGGTGGCTCGCTGCGCTCGTCGGGAGTGCCCGGTCATCAGGTGCCGCGAAGGTCACCTTCAAAAGTGGAGTTGCCATGAAGAGCAGCACGGCGATGACGGGCACTGCCGCAATGATCGGACGACGCATGACCGCCTTGGCCAGCCGTCCCCAGAACGGAGTCTCGGCACTGCGCACCCTCTTGATGCCAGGGATGCGGCCGGCATTGACCCGGTGGCCGAGCACGGTCAGCAGCGCGGGCATCACGACCAGTGCGCCCATGGCAGCGAACACCGTGACGCCAACGCCCGCGTAGGCGAAAGACTTCAGGAAGTAGACGGGGAAGACGATCATCGCTGCCAACGCAGCCGCCACTGTTAACGCCGAGAAAGCGATCGTGCGGCCGGCAGTTGCCGTCGTCCGCGCTACTGCTTCTGGCACGTCGACGCCGTTCGCGAGTTCTTCACGGAAACGGCTCACCATCAACAAGGCGTAGTCGATGCCCAGACCGAGGCCGAGCGCAGTAGTCAGGTTGATCGCGAAGATGCTGACGCTCGTGACGTGAGTGAGCACGTTGAGTTCGGCGAGGGTGCCGAAGATTGCGAGCACCGCGATGCTCAGTGGCAGCAGTGCCGCGACCACGCTGCCGAACACGACCATCAGCAAGATGAGGGTGAGCGGCACCGCGATGCTCTCGGCGACGGCAAGGTCCTTGGTTACCTGACCGCCGATGCCGGTGCCGAGGGCGCCGCCGATGCGCACGGTCGCGGCAGGGGTGTTCTCGTGGGCATAGTCGGAGAGCAACTTGGTCGACGTGGTCGCCGCCTGGTTGTCGTCGCCCACTACCCGGGTCAGGATCAGCGCGTCGGTGCCGTCCTTCGACCGCAGGCTTGGGGAGTGCGTCGTCCAGTAAGAGGTGACGCCGGTCAATCTGGGGTCGGTCGCAAGCTTCGCCGCGAGGGCCTCGCCGCTGCTTGTCGCTGCGGCGCCGTCGACCGTGCCGCTGGTGGCGTGCACCAGGAAGATCATGTCGGGGTCGCCGCCGAACTTCTGGTCGAGCAGCACCTTGGCCTTGCTCGAGGCGGACGCCGGGTTGTCGAAGCCGGCGGAAAGCAGCCGCCCGAAGACGCCGACGCCGAGAACGGCGAACACCAGTAGCGCCGCGACGCTGAGCGCCAGAACGAGCCGTGCACGCCTGGCGATGATCGATCCGAATGTGTAGAACACGGCAGGCTCCCTGACGTCGGCTGCTTGATGTTGACACCGTGAACTTGCCATATGGATGTTCACGCTGTCAACATGTTTCTCGTGACCCCCCCTCCCGCACCAGCCGCTGCCTCACCCAGGGCCCACCCGTACCACCACGGCGACCTGCGCCATGCGCTCATCGAGGCCGCCGTCGAGCTCGCTCATGAGGGTGGACCGGGCGCGATTGTCTTGCGCGAAGCGGCCCGGCGGGTGGGGGTGTCGCCAAATGCGGCGTACCGGCATTTCGATTCGCTACCTGACCTGGTCGTACAGGTCGCGCTGGTCGCCCTTAACCGGATGGCGTTAGTGATGCAGTCTGAACTCGATCGGTGCCTGCCGACGGACGACCCTGCGCTCGACGCGCAGGCGCGGATGGAAGCAGTGGGTCGGGGCTACGTACGCTTTGCTCTCGACGAGCCTGGGTTGTTCGCGACCGCGTTCACGTCACCGGAGAAGACGGGCATGCACGAACGCGCAAACGCCGAGAACCTGTTGACACCCGAGACGCTGCTCACCGACCGGCTCGATGAGCTGGTCGCTACCGGTGTACTCAACCCCGACGAGTACGACGCCGCCGCCAAGACTGGTTGGGGTATCGCGCATGGCCTATCGATGCTGCTGCTCGGCCCTCTGTCGGCGGTTCCTCTGGACGAGCGGCAAGCACTTATCGATGCGTGCCTGCAGATCGTGACCCGA
Organism: uncultured Actinomycetes bacterium; assembly: GCA_963737705.1. Taxonomy (GTDB): domain Bacteria; phylum Actinomycetota; class Actinomycetes; order Acidothermales; family Acidothermaceae; genus PALSA-607. The sequence goes on along the minus strand of CAVTTP010000006.1, from coordinate 24,505 downwards.
GGGCTCCGGTCGAGCTAGGCGCTGACGACCTGATCGAAAACGACCACGCTGTCGGTGTTCCACGCACGCCCTTCGATGCGGGGTGCCGATCGCGGACCGGCAGCTGCGGCGTCCGCATGTTCTTGTGAATCGAACACCACGATGCCGAATCCCTGTGCGCCACCTGGAAGCCGAAGCCATTGCCCGCTGATGAATCCGGGCTGTCGAGTGGCCCACGGCGCAACGTCCTCACGAAAATGCCGTTCGACGTCATCGCTTCGAGCGGGGTCGATCGTCATCGTGACCAGCATTGTGTTCATGGACGAGACCATAGCCCGTTTCAGAGCGCCGAATCGCGCGATCTTAGGCGTGGCCCACCCATCCGCCGATGTGACCGAGTCCCCAGGCGCCAAGAAGGGCGCCTGCCAGAACGCTCGCCGCAACAAGCCAGCGGCGGCCGGCCGCCATCGGTAACGGGTTGCGCGTTCGCGGGGTCCAGTCACGCGGAGCGAGCTGTGCCGTTTCGATCAGGTGGCCGAGAACGTGGACCGTCATGGCTGCAAACCATAAGACAAAGCTCAACTTGTGAAGGGTCAACATCGTGTTCTGCCACGAGCGCGCGAAGAACAAAAGCCCGACGCCGCTCGCTAGGAGCACGACCGTCGCCAGCACAACGACGGGACCGAGTATTCGCAGGAGTGTGGACGGCGGGCCTTTCCGTCGGTACGCCGGAGCGCGAGTGTAGTAGCGCGCGAATCGATAGAGCGTGCTGCAGATCTTGAGGGCTACCGGCGGGATGAGGGCGAACCCGATGTAGACATGTGCTCGCAGCAGTGCGTGCAGCACGGGCAGTGTCACACCCTCGGCAGCGAGTAGGACGAGCAACAGGGCCGCGATCGAACTGGTCAGCCGTGCGTTCTCTTCCACACCGTGTGTACGACGTTCCGCCGCAAGTTCAGACGATCGAACGAGCTCGCCCCTTCGAAACTGCATGGCTACTACGCTAAAAGCGATGCCTTACGTTTCAGTGACGCTCTATGTCTTCGAGAGCCGCAACGCCAGCCTTGGGCACGCCGCGATTGCCCGCTCGGCGTGATCGTGCAGTGCTGCTGGCACGGCCGGATCGGAAATCAGCGGGAATCCCCACTCATCGCGGCTGATCAGCTCAGGCAACAGTTCGGCGCACAGACCACGACCGTCGCAGGCAGTCCAGTCGACGACGACCTGTGGTTGCGACGTAGCCTTCCTCATCGCGGCCGTCTTCATCGCGTGACCGCCGTCGGCAGCACCGCATCGCCGGACGTACGACTGCAATGGCCAGCGAGGTGAAGCTCGACTTCGCCGGCGAACACCCGCAACCCGCTGCGCAGGAAGCGCATGCTGCCATCGGGGTGATGGCACGCCCCGCGGCCGACGACAAGTCCTGCGAGTCTGCGCATCTCGTCAACGGCCTGCTGGTTGCCGCCCGTGAACGCCACAGCTTTGAGTTGTGTTGCGATGCGCGGCAGCCCATTCAGGCACGGCCCGCACTGACCTGCTGACTCCTCAGCGAGATAGCTCATGACCCTGCTCATCTCAACGAGCCCGCACGTTCCGTGCCCCATCGCGACGACAACGCCGGCGCCAGGGGAGGCGCCGAGCGCAGCGAGATCGGCTCGTGACAGCTTGGCGGAGGCGGCTTCGCTCGCCGTCAGCCATGATCCGTGATACCCCCCGAGAAGCACGGCTTGAAGGTGCGCCGATGGTCCGCCGGCGAGAGCGAGCGCAGCCGCCAAGGGTGTTCCGTGTGCGGTCTCGACAATGCCAGGCGCACGAACCGCGCCACCGACAGTGAGCAGCATCGTGCCGGGCTCGTCCGTGGTGCCCAACGCGCGGAACCACGCCGCGCCGCGTCGCGAGATTAGTGCGAGCAGAGCCAGCGTCTCAACGTTGCTCACTAGCGTTGGTCGACCACGCACCCCGCGTTCGGTCACTCTGGGCGACTTGAAGCGAGGAAGAGCCGCACCGCCCGAGAGGTGGCTGACAACCGCCGTTTCCTCGCCAGAGATAAACGCGTTGGGCGCCGCGACCACGGTGACCGCGACTGGGTCGAGGCCCGCGCGGCGCCGTTCGGCGAGCAACGCTTCGACGTTCGTCACCGGTAGCCGGTGGTTCACGTAGAGAAAGGCATCCGCCGCATTCGTCGCGCGCGCGACGAGTTGCAAACCATCGAGCACGAGATGCGGACGCCGGGTGAGTAGCCACCGATCTTTCGCGCTCGCCGGCTCGCCTTCGGCACCATTGGCAACCACGACTGCGCGGCCGCGGGCGGCGATCACTGCTTCAAGCTTGCGATACAGGGGAAAGCCAGCGCCTCCATGCCCGCCGAGACCGCTGTCTGCAGCAAGCTGCACCACTGCGTGTGCGTGCATGCTGGGAAGCCCACCGTGTGCAGCGAGGTGAGTGCGTAGCTCGTCTTGAGATGCTGGCGACTGCCCCTGAAGAGCTCCGCGCGCGACGCTCGCGGCATTGGCGTCGGTCTCTATGTCTTCGTCGAACAGGATTGTCATTGGAGGCCCTTCGAGACTGCGAGCAAGCGGGTTTGTCGTGACGGCAACTGGGTGCCGACCGTCCGGTCCGTTTCATCGAGGAATCGTGTCGAGAGTCGCCAGCCGGTCAATCCGACGACCGTGAGCGCGCAAAAGGCCAGGACGCCGAGCATCCAGGCGCGATGCATGTCCGTACCGGTACCGATGGTGTGCAGAACAGCGAACGGCCAGAGCGCGTACGCCGCCCAGTGAATTGCGCGCCACACGCGATGTCCGATGCGCTGACGCAGCAGACTCGTGACCACGAGCGCAACGATGAGATCTAGCGACGCAGCACCAAGCCCGATCCACAGCGGTTTCGGGTGGCTGCCGAACGGGACCACCGCATCGAGCCAGCGCAGCTGCGACTGCGGATCCAGTGTCAACGTCACCACGTGCACTGTCAGAAAGACAACAGCAAGCAGGCTCGCGGAGCGGTGCACCGCACTGACCGCGAAACGCGGAAGACCTGGCAGCGGGCGACCTGAGCGAGTCGCGATGCCCAGGGCGACGACAAGTGTGAGCAGCACGAGGCTGACGACACCACTGGAACGTCCGAGGTACCACAAAGCCTTGTCGATCGATGCAGTGCTCATGCCGCAACCTCCGATGGCCATCCGCCGAGGGCGTGCACGTTGCCGTCATGGTCAACGAGCCGGGCGGCCACTCCGCGACTGGTGAGCCATGGCTTGGCCGCACGACCGCGCACGATCGCGGCGGTGGTTGACGCGTTCGCGTCGACGCAAGTGCTCGCGACGACGGTCACCGTTCGCCAAATCGGCGCAGCAGGGCGTCGGGTGGCCGGGTCGAGAATGTGATGAAGCCGCGACGCACCACGTTGCCAGGTGCGACTGATCGTGCTGGACGTCGCGACTGCGTATCCGTCACGTAGAACAACGACAGCGTTCGGGCCGAGGCTGGCTTCAGGTAGGTCCTGCACCCGCACTCCCCAGCCGCCGTCGGGTCCTGTTCCAGCCGTTGCGATGTCGCCACCAAGGCTCACCAGCACGCCGACGCCGAGGTCGCGATGAATCGCAGTCGCGCACCGATCCGCACACCACGCCTTTGCCGTCGCGCCTAGATCAAGTACGAGTCCGGCCGGTACGCGCACGCGGCGTCTGCCGCGATCGAGCTCAACGTCGTGCCACGTCGTGCGGTACACGAGGCGATAGGTAAGAGGCAGCACGCCGTCGTGTGCACCGGCGGCCGACGCCTCCTTGATCTTGCCGTAGTCACGGTCGTAGCCAAGGCGGTTCAGGTCGGCGCCCATCGTGGGGTCGACGTCGCCGTCGGTAACGCGAGCGACATCAAGTGCGCACTCCAAGACTTCGGCGAGCACGTCGCTTACAGCCGTCCACGCATTTCCGCGCGCAGCGAGTCGCGCGACCTCAGAATCCGATCGGAACCGGCTGCACGCGAGATCCAGTTGTGCCAACTCGTGGACGACGATGGCTTGGGCGTCGCCGAGGCACGTCGGGTCGGTGACAACGACCCGCGCTGTGGTGCCGATCGCGGGCCATTGCGCGGTGGTCAGCGTCATGATCCGCTCGTAACTGCGTGCTGCACCGACGTCGTCGACTGCTGGACGGTGGCCTGCGGGGTAGTGGTGACAGTCGTTGTGGTGTCGTCCGAGGAAGTGCTTGACGTGCTTGCTGTCGCACTCGAGTTACTCGCGGCCGGCGAACTGGTCGAAGTAGTCTGTGTGGTGCTCGTCACGGTGGTCGGGACAGTGGCCGCAGTGTGGTGGATACCTTGCTGGGCAAGCATTGCGCCTAGGCCGACGACGCCGACGACACCTGCGGTCGCAATAGTTGCATTGGCCGTGGCAATTCGGCGCATTCCGTCCGCTCGCGTGGTCATTGCGACCTCCTATGTGCAGTGACGCGCTATCAACACATCGTTTGGTTTCGGTTATCCGTTCACTCCGACCTTGGAGCACGTGTCTGACTGGTGACATAAAGGCGTCTGACAAATTCCTGAGAATCCGCTCAGTTCCGCAGGCCGCTCAAGATCCACCTTGTGCGGCAGACCTGACAATGGCGTTAAAGCCGGGGCCTGCGAACTGCTGAAGCCCCGTCACTCGTTCGTAAGGTCGGTCGGGGAGATTGGAAGCATGTTGAATCGTCGCCGCGCATTGGTCGCGGCGGTGACAACTGCCGCTGCCGCTGCGGCGGTGGTTGGAGTGCTGTCGGGTACCTCCGCATCTTCGACGGCCGGCACGCCTCGCGCGGTTGCGACTGGCTCTCCGCCAGTTGCGCGCGCGTCGGCGGCGGCGCGAACAACTGCAGCGCCGCAGAGCTCCAGCCCGCCAGTTGCGTCAGCCGTGCCGGCTCCTGCGATCTCCTCGCCGAGTGCTGCTTCGACGACGACAACCCCGACGGTCGCCCCTTCGACCGTTGCCGATCCGTCATGGACGGCGGTCGCCCCTGCCGGCGCGACAGGGTTCCTGCAGCCCGGATCTGACCCCAGCGTGCTGCCCGCTGATGTTCTTATTGCCGACAAGAGAAACAACCGGCTCATCGTCGTCGATCCACAGGGACGTCTGGTGTGGCAGTTCCCGCGTCCGGGTGACCTCGCCACAGGTCAGACTTTTCTCATTCCCGACGACGCGTTCTTCAGTGCGGATGGGAAGTACATCGTTGCGACAGAAGAAGATGACTTTGCGATACGCGTGATCGACGTCGCGACCCACCGGATCGTCGGTAGCTATGGTCATCCTGGAGTTCATGGATCGGGACCGGGATATGTGTGGAACCCTGACGACGCGATGATGCTGGCAAACGGTGATCTGATTTCCGCCGACATCAAGAACTGCCGCGTTGTCGTCGTGTCGCCGGCGGCGCAGACAGTTGTGCGCCAGTTCGGTGTCACCGGGCACTGCACCCACCACCCGCCGTCCACTTTCGGTAGTCCTAACGGCGCGTTCCCCACGACAACTGGCCACTATCTCGTGACCGAGATCAATGGCGACTGGGTAGATGAGATCGACCTTGCGGGTCACGTGTACTGGGCTACGCATCCTCCAAGCGTGCGATACCCGTCGGACACCAACGAGATTGGCCCCAACAAATACCTCACTGTCGACTACTCCTTGCCAGGTCAGGTAGTCGTCTTCAACCAGGCCGGGCAGACACTCTGGCGCTACGCTCCGACCGGGTCGAACCGTTTGAATCATCCGTCCCTTGCGCTCCCGCTGCCGAACGGCGACGTCCTCCTCAACGATGACCTGAACGATCGCGTCATCGTCGTTGACCCGCACACCAACACGGTTGTCTGGCAATACGGCCACACCGGCGTGCGCGGTATCGCGGACGGGTATCTGAACATCCCCGATGGGGTTGATCTCGTACCTCCGTATTCGTTCGCGGCTGCTCACACGGCGGCGCTCGGCGTGCTCGGAGCACCCTGATGAAGCGTGCGTTTGCGGCGATCGTCGCCACCGTCGCAGGGCTAATTTTGCTTCTCGGCTTCAAGACGCATTCGGCTAGACAGGCGTCGCAACCTCCAGTGGCGCCCGCCTCAACTCCGCCCGTGCCAGAGACGTCAGCGCCGCAGACGTCCTCACCCCAGACGCCAGCACCCCAGACGTCGATACCGGGGAGCGCAACGCCCTCCGCGACGTTAGCGAAACCGACACCCACGGCAAAGGCTCAGAGTCGCACCGTGACTGGATCTTCGATCAGAACCCGCTACGGCGATGTCGAGGTGCAGGTGGTCTTTACTGGAACTCAGATCACCGATGTCGTCCCGGTTCGGCTGCCCGACAGCAACGACGTCGATCAGGAGATCGACCAGCAGGCCGTACCCCTTCTGATTCAAGAGACGCTAAGTGCGCAAAGTGCGAATATTCAAGCGGTGTCGGGCGCGACTTACACGAGCGACGGCTACATCCGGTCGTTGCAGTCCGCGCTCGACAAGGCGAAGTGAGCAGCGACCACTGCAGGTCAACCCGTCCATGGATGCGTGGGCGTGGTGCCATCGGATGCCAGCAGGTCGAATCCGTCTGGCGTATTCAACAGGCCCGGTGCAGTGCCTGACACGTCGTCGACGCCGTACTGCCAGACGATGGCGTTTGTCTTCGGGTCGATCATCACCACTCGATGCCGGTAGTCGTCGTTGACGCAGATGACACCGCTTGGCAGGACCTCGGCGAGACTTGGGTGGTCGAGCATGCCGTGCCCGCTCGGGACGCGGTACTCCCACAAGATGTGCCCGGCTCGGTCGAACTCGACGACTCCGCCTGGCTTGGTGTAATCCGCCACGATGTAGGTGTCGGGGCCGATCTGTTGTGGGTCCGACGGGTACGTCAACGGCAGGTGCACTGTCCAGACGAGAGCGCCGGACAACGTGTACTCACTGATCCACGAGCCCGTCACCTCCGAGATCAACACGTCGCCGTTCCGCAGCGGTGTATCGCCGTTCGGGTATCCGAGCGAGGTTGGTGGCTTGTGGACGCAGCTGCCCGTGGTTCCGATCTGGCCGATTGACCGTGCCTGTGCGCTGATGATCAACACGCGGCAGTTGTTGGCGTCCGCGACGATGACGCGCCCGTCGGCGAGCTTGTAGGCGTCGTCAGGTTCGTGCAGGTACCCGGTCGCCGCACCGGCGACACCAGGGTGCCCGTAAGACCAGAGCGATCTTCCGGCAGGATAAGAGATCTCGACAATCGTGTTATTGCCCTCCTGGTTCGACAGGATCGCGGTGCCGTGGTCGATGAAGAAGGCGTCATCAGGGAAGAAGAATCCGGACGCCGGGGCCAGCGCTGTCGCGTTCGGGAAGGTCCAGTCGATCGTGCCCGCTGGGTCAACGAGCACAAGGCGATTGTTGCCACGGTCGGCGATGAGCAGCTTGCCGCTGAACAGCGCGGCCGGCGCGCCCTGGACGCTGGCCTGCGCAGTAACCGACGCGATCTTCACGGTAATGATGGCGGTGGTCGGCGCAACCGTCTGCTCCGCGGTCAACGCGTTTCCACCGAGGACATAGGCCGTGTCGCCGACAACCGCAGTCGCCATGTCAGAAACGGACTCGGGCATGGAGCCGACCAGGCTCACAGACCCGGTGGCTGGATCGAACGCGAAGATCGTGTTCTGCGGGTTGTGCCCGTCGGAGCCGCCGAGAATCAGAACCTGACCGCCGATGACGGCCACTGCGGCGTGTGCCAATGGGTATGGGAGCTTGCCGACGACCGTGCTTACGCCTGTGGTGGTGTCGACACGCTGGATGTCGGCCACGGTTTGGCCCTGATGCTCGCCGCCGAAGATCCACACCGCGCCGGACGACGCGTAGGCGGCGCCGTACCGCACTGTCTCACCGAGCTGTCCCACTAGACGGAAGGTCACGCCGTCAGTCGTCGCCAGGACACCAGGAAGCTCGTGAACACCGTCGTACCCGCCGATCACGTATACCTCGTGCCCCGCAACGGCGACGGAATCGTCTGAGCGAACTTGAGGGAGCCGTCCAACGAGCGCTGCGGTGCCATCGGCCTGCACCGCCTGAACCGCATCGCTCGAAGCGGCGGAGCCACCCCCGACGACGAACCCTGTGCTGCCGACGACGCCCGCGCCAGCGTCGTGCACGGCGATCGCGAGGTGGGCTGCAGGATGGATCGACAGCGACTTCGGATCAAACAGCAGCGTTTGAGAAGTCGTGACCTGCCGCGCGTCGAGCCCACCGGCGACGACCACGGTTCCGCTCAACGCGACGGCGACTACCCGGGACAACGCCACTGGCAGCCCCACAGAGATCTTCGTGGCCGTCACCACAGGGGCCGTAGCAACTGGAGTCGGATCGCTCGGCGCACGCGCTGGGCTGCTCGACCCGCTGATGGAGTCGGGCGACGACGCCGGCGCCGGCGCGTCGTCTACGGGGGGCGCCGATACTGCTCGGGGGGCGCTCGCGGAGGGCTGCAACGGCGTCGCTGCGGACTTTGGCACGGGTCGCACATGCGACGCCGTACAGCCTCCCAACGCGAGGGTCAGGCTGGTGAGCGTGAGTACGACGCTTCGGGTGAGCCGGCAATGGGTGTTCGCCGCATGCGCTGACCTCACGAGCCCACTATGGCCGCCGCACATGACGAACCCCTGACGGGCTGATCTCGGACCCGCGCGTGGATGGCGCCCTTGTAAGGCCGCGTTAGCCTGTCCAGATGCCCAGGGGTTCCGTGGTCTTGCTGGTTGCCGCATCGATCACGCTCACCGGTTGCGGCGCCGCTGCGGGCGGCGCGTCTAAATCCGCTGCGTCAGTCGACGTTGTCGGTCTCACGACCTACGCCATCAACGACCGGCACGCAGCGCCGTCGCTGAAGGGCAAAGCGTTCGACGGCAGTGCGCTGTCGTTGAGTTCGGTCGGACAAGGAAAGGTCGTTGTCCTCAACGTTTGGGCTTCGTGGTGCGGGCCATGTCGTGAGGAGTCACCGATGCTTGGCGCGGCAGCGAAGACCTACGCGGCGCAGGGCGTCGTGTTCGTCGGCATAGACGAGGCCGACACCACGTCAGCGGGGCGGGCGTTCGCGGCCTCGGCGGGGATGAGCTATCCGAGTTTCGTTGATCCGCAGGGCGCGCTGCTTAGCAAGCTGAAGGTGCTGCCGCAGATGGGCATCCCGAGCACGCTCGTGCTCGACAGACGCGGTCGCATCGCGGCCCGCGTCATCGGCCCGACCACCGCGGCCGAGTTGAAGCAGGTACTCGACGGGGTCGTCGCGCAGACCTGAGCCTGGCCTAACTTCTACACGGCCGGAGCGAGGGGCAGTTGATCATCGACCGGTTGCGGTCGGCGTCGTGCCCACAGGAATCGCCACCAGGTAACGGCAGCGATGATCGCGAGCAAGTACCACTGGACGACGTAGATCGCGTTCTGTAGGTGGAATTGCTTGGGCGCATGAGTTCGTGGGGCCGCGGCCGGCACCGGCTGCAATGACAGCGGATCGGGCGGCGATTGCGCGGTGCGGATCAGGTAGCCGGCTGGTAGTGCCGACTGCGCGGCCGGAATCGTTCCAATAGTTAGAACGTCACCGAGTTCAACCCGACCTGTCACAGACACCGGCGAGGTTGGCGGGGTTGCGAGTGCACCTTCGGTTGAGCCAATCCAACCGCGGACGACGAGCACCTCGGTCTTGTCCGCCATGACAAGAGGGGTGACCACCCACGAGACGACCTGACCACTGAGCGAGTGACCCGGCACGACTTCTTGACCTGTGGTCAGGTAGTTGCCAGTCACAGTGACCTGTCGCGCCAGCGCAGTTGCAGGGATCGCGGCGCCCGCTGGGACAAGTGTTTCCAAGGAAACTGCAGCTGGTTCCGCCGAGTAGCCGTCGACGGCCCGGTAGGTCCGATGCCATTGCCAGCGACCGAGCATCACAAACGCGACCACCAGAAGGAGCACGACCACAGTCCATAGGGCCACGCTCACGGCCGACTGTCTGGTGCGCATGCGGCACAGGGTAATGCCACGAATGAAGGCCCATTGGTGCGCCGCAGCGCGTTGGAGCGCCTGTCGCTTATAGCCCTCGAACCTTACGAATACATGACGACGAACCTGCGCCAACCTTAGAAAACTCTGATCAAAAATATCCGCGCCGACCTGGTGCGTTGCGGTTCAGGACGTCCTAGAGTGACGCACCAACCGGGCAACCGATTGCGCAGAACTGGCTCTCACCAGCCGAGAAGGGTGGCGATACGTGGCCGCGGTCTCCGCCGTCGCGTCTCCGGTCTGGCGCTCACGCCTGACCATCGCCCGCGACTATTTCGCGCTCACCAAGCCACGCATCATTGAGTTGTTGATCGTCACGACCGTGCCGGCACTCGTGCTCGCCGCTCGGGGTGTCCCCTCCTTTCGGGTCTTCAGCGCGACCTTGGTGTGTGGCGCGCTCGCTGCGGGTTCCGCGAACGCGCTCAACTGCTACCTCGACCGCGACATCGATGCGCTCATGCACAGGACAGAACGGCGCCCGCTATCGCGCGGTTCAATCAGCCCGACGGGCGCGTTGATCTTCGGCCTGACGCTAGGTGTGGTCTCGGTCGTCGGTCTCGCGCTCGCTACGAATCTGTTGGCGGCAGGTCTGACCGCGGCGGCGATCGCCTTCTATGTGCTCGTCTACACGGCCCTGCTCAAGAGGCGGACGTCCCAGAACATCGTGTGGGGAGGCGCAGCGGGCTGCATGCCTGTCCTCATCGGCTGGGCAGCGGTCACCGGCTCGCTGACCTGGACCCCCGTCGTCCTCTTCGGGGTTGTGTTCCTGTGGACGCCGCCGCACTTCTGGGCCCTCGCGTTCCGCTTCCGCAAGGACTACGAGGCGGCGAGTGTGCCCATGCTGCCCGTGGTGGCCAGCGCGCCGGTCGTTGCCAAGCAGATCGTGCTCTACACCTGGGCCATGGTCGCGACGTCGCTGCTGCTCTTCCCGGTCGCGCATCTAAGCGTGGTGTTCCTCGCAGTGGCTGTTGGCCTTGGAGCGGTGTTTATCCGCGAAGCGCACGCGCTTCGCGGCCGGGTATCTCGAGGCGACGACCCCAAGCCGCTGCGACTCTTCCACTGGTCGATCACGTACTTGAGCTTGCTCTGTATCGCAGCGTCGCTCGATGTGCTGGTGCGGTCATGGGTATGACTCATGTGTTTTGCGCGCTCCCGCCGACAGGAGGGTCGAGATGACCAGACCCATGCGCGCGACCGCCGTTGGGGTCGCGTTCGCCGTCTTCGTGGCGGGGGTGACGATGTTGTTCTTGTACTTCCTGAACTATCCGCCGACAGTCGCCGCCGCCGCGACGACCGGGAGTAACGGGCAGGAGGAGATCCATCTCCAGACCGTGCCCGCGCTCGGTTACGGGCCGCACCCGACGTACGTCTCCTATCTGGCCGACATCAACGGCAAGTGGGTGCACACGACGATGTTCAAGCTGAAGGCGAACACGCTCGTGCATTTCACGATCGACCAGTACGACACCGGCAGCACGCTGCGGAACTCATTTATGGATCAGGTGCAAGGCACTGTCGACGGTACTGCGGCCATTAACGGTGGAGCGCCGGTGCGCATCGTCAACGACAACACCGACAACGGGATCGGGCACACGTTCGCGGTGCCCACGCTCGGTATTTCGGTTCCGATGCCGGGTATTCCGTCCGCTGATACCAACGTATGCAGTATCGCGCCCTGCGCAGCGTCGTTCGACCACAACACAGTCACGTTCACCATCAAGACCCCGGCGGCGGGGCTCTACCCGTGGCAGTGCTTCGTACCCTGTGGGCTCGGCTGGCCGTACGGGAACGGTGGCGGCATGTCGACGCTCGGCTACATGAACGGCTTCCTGAAGGTCGTGGCCTGATGACGCAGCCAGCGGGATCGCAGGTGTCCGTGCGCGACGAACGAACCGATCGGCAGCACATGCTGCGGATCGCGGTGGTCTGGCTCGTGCTGTCGGTCGTCGGGATGGTGCTGGTCTATTTCGTGTGGGGCCCGCACATGCCGCCGGGCAAGGATTCCGACCAGGCGCGGGTGCAACAAGATGGCAACCGCCTCCTTGGCACCATCGCAGTCCCCGTCTTCGTGTTCATCTGGGTCTATCTGGGCTACGTGCTCATCAACTGGCGGGTGAAGTCGAGCACTCCTGTCGACGAACTTGGCGACGGGCCGCCGCTGAAGGGGCATCGTGGATTCCAAGCGACCTGGCTCGCTGTCACCACGGCGACCGTGCTCGCACTGTTCGTGTTCGGCACCGTCGACCTCGCTCACAACGACGGGGCAGGAACGGGCTCGGGTCAGTTTCCGATCTTCACGCCGACGGGCTATAACGCCGATGTCACCAAGAGCAAGCTGCTGGTGGTCCAGGTCATCGGACAGCAATGGCGATGGACGTTCCGCTACCCGCAGTACGGCGGCCTCGAGACCTCCGAGATGGTCATACCTGCTGGTCAAGAGGTTCAGTACAGCGTCACCTCCCTGGATGTGATCCATTCGTTCTGGGCCGTAAACCTTGGAGTGAAGGCCGACGCGAACCCTGGGGTGAACAACGTCGCGTTCGCCACTGCTGACAAAATCGGCTCGATCAACATCCGGTGCGATGAGCTCTGTGGCCTGTATCACGGGTCGATGACCTCGACCGGCAAAGTCGTCAGCGCAGCCGACTTCAAGACCTGGGTCACCAGCGCAGCATCGACCTACCAACAGTTGATCCCGTTCTTGCCGCCATACGCGGACATCTACCTTCCGCAGTCCGACGGTGGCTATTACGACCCAGGCCAGGATCCGCTGCCAAGCGGACCTCCTCCTGGTCCCGCCTCGCCCAGCGTGATTCCGTAGGAGGCCGCGACTCATGGCAATGGATACAACGGCGCCCCCTGCGGTTGACAGGGCGGGTAACCCCGGCGGACCACCTGCGCCCCGCGCGACTCGGCCCTGGTGGCTGAGTCCGAACATCGTGCTTGCGTTGGTCGGCGCTGCAGCTGGCTACGCAATCGGGCACATGGTGGGCAACTGGATCGCTCACGACTACCAACAGGTTGAGGGCGAGGGTCAGAACAACCACGCGCTGGTGCTCGGTTACCTGTTCGCGACCTTCGGCTGGCTGGCCGGGATCGGCGCGCTGAACTACCCCTTCCAAAAGCTGTTCGGCTACGCGCCCGCGACCGAAGCTGAGGGAGCTCACGAGCGCAAGCCCACCCTGCGGTCGTACTTCAGCTACACCCTCGACCACAAGGTCGTCGGCGTGCAGTACCTCGTCGCCATGCTCTTCTACTTCTTCGTCGCTGGACTGTTCGCGTTGGGGATCCGGTCTGAGTTACTCTCGCCGACCCGCCACATATTTCAGCCGGGCACGTACCTCGAGGTTGTCGGCGAGCACGGCACGATGATGATGATGATGATGACTTCGGTCATCCTCGGACCGTTCGGCAACTACCTCGTGCCGTTGATGATCGGCTCACGTCGCATGGCGTTCCCACGCCTCGAGGCGCTGTCGTTCTGGATCACGCCGGCCGCGTTCATCGTGCTGCTGTCGGGCATCATCGTCGGCGGCTTCCCGACTGGCTGGACGGGCTACGCCCCGCTCTCGATCGAAGCGGGCGAGGGCCAAGACGCCTACCTGGTGGCGTTTGGGCTGATGGCCCTTTCGATGATTGTCGGCGGTTTCAACATCATCGCCACCATCATCAACTACCGCGCACCGGGAATGACCTGGACCCGTGTCCCGGTGTTTGTTTGGTCGATGCTGGTCACGGCCATGCTCATGGTGCTCGCCGCGCCCGTTCTGGTCGCGGCGTCGTACATGTCGTTGATGGATCGAACCGCAGAGACCGCGTTGTTTGATGCGGCTCATGGCGGTAGCTCGTACCTATGGGAGAACTTGTTCTGGTTCTTCGGGCACCCCGAGGTCTACATTCTCGCGCTTCCCGGCTTCGGCATCGCGTTGGAGTTACTGGCGGTCTTTGCGCGCAAGCCCGTATTCGGCTACCGCACCGCGGTCGCGGGCATGGTCGGCGTTGGTGTCCTGTCGTTCTTCGTGTGGCAGCACCACCTGTTCGTCAGCGGCATGAACCCCGACATGCGGCCGGTCGTCATGCTGACTACCGAACTGATCTCGATCCCGACGGGGATCATCTATCTGGCCGCGGTCGGAACACTGTGGCGCGCGCGACTACGACTCACCGTCCCCGTCCTTTTCGTGCTCGGGATGCTCTTCAACTTCCTGATCGGCGGCATCTCAGGCGTTTTCCTCTCCGATGTTCCGACTGATGCCGTCGCGCACGGCAGCTTCTTTGTGATGGCGCACTTCCACTACACGATCATGGGCGGGCTCATCTTCACGTTCTTCGGTGGCGTCTATTACTGGCTGCCGAAGATGACGGGTCGCCAGCTCAACCAGAAGCTCGGCAAGATCCACTTCTGGACACTGTTCATCTTCTTCAACTCGACGTTCTTGCCGCTGTTCGCCATCGGCGAGTTGGGCATGCCGCGACGCGTGTTCGAGTACGAGAAGGCGCTGCAGGGTCTTAACGATTGGGTGTCGATCTCGGCCTACTTGATCGGTCTGTCGATGCTGATCTTCGTCTACAACTTCGTGAAGACGATGTTCATCGACCCACGCCCGACCGAGCCAGTCGGCAACCCATGGGGTTCGCGCGGCCTGGAGTGGATGACCTCCACCCCACCGGTCGCATACAACTTCGCGCACGTGCCGACGGTCGTCTCGAGCCCGTACGAATACGGCACCGGCGCGGGACCGATGGCCTACATCGGTGGCGAGCCACCCGACGTCCCGACCCAGGCTGAAGGGGTGAGCTGACATGACGACAACTTCAGGCGGTCTGGCGCCAGGTGAGGCAGAGAATCGCGCTCGTGATCTCAGTCTCGAGCGGACGTCGATCCGTGGCGCTTACTGGACGGGCTCGCGTATGTTCGTCGCGCTGTCAGCGATGCTCTTCGGGTCTGCTGTCTTCGCCTACTTCTACCTGCACTCACTCGACAACGACACGTTGTGGCGGGCGCCCGGACAGCGAGAGTCTGACTTCGTCAGCGTGTCGGTCTTGGCGATGGTTCTCGTCGGAGCAGCTCTCTTCTGGTTCTACACCTGGTCGTGGCAGTCGGGCCGAGCGCGCACGAACTCCGCTGACTGGCGGGTGGCGTGCGGGATCGCGACCCTGTTGTTTCTCGCTGCCGCCATCACGCAACTTGCGAGCATGACGAACCTTGGCTGGGGGCCCGGTTCATCGGGCTTCGCCTCGGTCTACGTCGCCACCATGCCGCTGTTCGCTATCTACTGCCTTGCCGCCGCATATTGGCTGGAGACGCTGCTGGCACGGTCGTTGCGGGTGCGATGGGTGCTGTCGCCCGAGGGCCCGAACCGCGACGATCGCATTCAGCTTGCGTTTTCGGGCTCGGCTCTAGGTGCGAAGGCGTTCGTAGTCTTCGTGGCGCTCGTTAATATCGTGCTGTTCATCCTCTTCTCCGTGCTGAACTGAGGGCGCGATGCACACCAGCCAGTTCATGACGTTCGTCTTCCCCGTCACGATGTTCGTGGCCGCGGTGGTGTGGGGATTCTTCCAACGCCGCGGAAACTAGCCGACCAGGACGCTGGATCGCACCTGGTCGAGACCGAAGTCGACCGGCGGAGTGCTGAGAGCTCCTGCTGTCTTGTTGAACACGGATTGGGCACTGGTGCCGGCGGTGTTGATCTGAGCCAGGCGGGCCTTTACGTCGGCCAGCGTCGCCGGGTCCCCGGGGGACGACAGCAAGTGCTCGATGTCCTGGGCGACGTCGACCGCCGTCGGAAAGCACCACAGGTACAGCTGTTGGGTCGAGCCGCCGAGCGCGAAGCTTGCCAGCGACGATGGCGGCTGCAGGGTTCCGAGATCGTCGATGCGGCTATTTCCCATCGGGGTGCAGTCAAGGGCGGTCTGGCTTGCGATTGCTTCGGCGGTTTGTCGATCGCGCACAACGCCGGCAGTGATCTGGTTGTAGGCGCTCAGCGTCTCTTCGACCTCGACGCTGCACGACTGCACGTCACCCCTGACCTGGGTCGCGTATTGCGCGAAGTCCGACCTGAGTTGGCCAGCCGTCGCGCGATGCGGCCAGTCGACGAAGGCTACGAGGGCGAGCACGATGACGACGGCGCCCGCGATACTGAGCCTGCGGTGGCCCAGGACCCAGGCCAGCCACGGTTGCGGCGACGTCGGCCCCTGTGTCGGCGTTTCCGTCGGAGTCGTAGCGTCTGTCATCGCAGGAACACTACAACCACTGCTCGCATCACCACCTAGAGAGGAATGCTCGATCGCCGCTTTTCAGCACTGGTCCTTCGACCCGTTCATTCTGGTGATCGCGGTCGTTGTGTCTGTGCACGGTCGTGGGTTACGTCGACACATTCGGGCGATCGCGAAGTCTGGTCGGCCGGTCCGTCCGTGGATCGGTCAAGCGCTCATTTTCTGGGCAGGCCTCATCGTCTTGCTGTTGGCGGTCGTATCGCCCGTCGACTACTGGTCGTCGACCTACTTGAGTGCGCACGTCGTTCAACACATCCTGTTGGCGTTCGTGGCGCCCCCGCTCATCGTGCTGGGCGCACCATGGGTCCCCCTGCTACGTGGGCTGCCGAAGCCAGTCGCACGCTGGTACGGACACCTGCTCCGGTACACGCGTGCTCGACGGACCGTTGCAACTCGCCCGGTCTGGCACACGGCTGCCTCCGTGCGGCGGATCGCAGCGAAGCCCTACACACCCGTGGTTTTGTTCAACGTCAATATGTTGATCTGGCATCTGCCCGGTCCGTTCGATCTCGCTGCTCGAAACGAGACTGTTCATATCTGGCTCGAGCACGGGTCGTTCTTCGGCCTCGGCGTGTGTCTGTGGCTGCAGATCTTCGGCTCTTACCCGTTCCGTCCAGCATTGGCGCCCGTGGGCCGGGTTGCCGCGTTGATTGCATCGAACGTGACGATGGTCATCATTGCCATGACGATGGTGATGTTCACTCATGATCTCTACCCCTGGTACGCCAGTCGGGGGGCCTCGGCACAAGCGAGCGATCAGCAAATCGCGGGGGCCATCTTGTGGGTGTGCGGTGAGGTCACGTTCCTTCCGTCGATCCTCTACACCGTCATGAAATGGTTGGACGACGACACCAAGCGCGCGACGCCTCGCGCACTCGCCGTACCTGCGAGCTCAAAGGTCTAGCCCGAAGAGCCATAAGGAATCGCCACTTGCACGGTCTGCGCCTTGACCCATTGCCCAGCGGTCAGCTGGTAATCGGTGAACGTGTCGGAGCCCACGACGAGTGCATCGCTGCGGTCGCTTGATATCGAGATGGTCGCGGTGCCTGCCGGCGGAGTCGCGAGCTGAGTCCACGTCTTTCCCGGCACGGCGACGACTGCTGCAGTCAGTGCGCCTGAGCTGGTCTTCGTGAGTACCACGAAGCCAGAGCCTGACGTCACACCCGTGGACACGAGCGCGCCGCCGACCGGCTCCGGAGCAGATAGCGTCCACGTCGGCGAACCGGGGGTGGAATTCCAGGCTGCGATGTAGCTGGTTGTGGAACCACTGTGAACGCCGATGAGGGCCGCGACGCCTTGTTGGTACGCCGCTATGCGCAGCACGTCGATGACGTCGTGCGAATCGGCGCTTGGCAACTGCACGCTGGCCGCCTCGAACGCTGACCCTGTGCGCTGGAGCAATCCGACGACGCCCGGCTTCGAGCATGAGAGGCCGACCACGAGGTCGGTGCCGGTCGTCATCACTGCGGTGACCTGCCGGACGCCGCATGCCTGACCGGTCGGCGACGCACCGATTGCGGCAACTGTTGTCACCGGCTGCCACCCCGACAGGGTTGCGGCACTGGTCAATATCCCTGTGGTGGTCAACGCGGCCGCCTCGCCACTTGGAGAGACGCTGAGCGCGTCAGGCACATTGGCCAAGCCACCCGACAGTAACCCTGGTGTGTAGGTGGCACCGGCGTCGTTGGTAGCCGCGAGGGGCGAGAAGCTGAGTAGCTCGCTCGGGCGAAAGCCCACGACCGCCCCCGTGCTCGTAGGCGCGACGACCAGCCCACCGTTGTCGGCGACATCGGGCGGGGTGTGTTGCGCCCAACGTTGGCTTCCGATTGGCAGCGTGAACAGTTCCCAGAACGTGTTGGTCGGATCGTCGAGGTGGCCCATCGGAAACGTCGCCCACGTGCCACTCGACGTCGCAACCGATGTCGTGAGCGGGACGACGTCGGCCGACGGGTTGGTCGAGGTCGCCGTAGAACTGGCACTCGAGTGAGAACTGCAGCCCATCGTGACCGCCAAGACCCCGATTGCCAATGCCGTCGCGGCGTACGTGCCTTTCGGCGATCTCATCCTGTTGCGACCGCGCGCATTTCTTTGCTCAGCAAGGTGGCAAATGACGCTGAGTCTGTCGTTGTGTCGCCCGGATCCGCCCCGAGGATGGTGCGTAGGTGACCAGCGCCGTCGATGACGTAGGTCGTGTCGCTGTGCGCCGCCATTCCGCCGCTACCGACTGTCTGTACCTGAATGCCGTACGCATTCCACACCGTGGTCAGCTGGGCGAGCGATCCCGTCAAGAAATACCAGTTGGGCATGTTCATATTCTCTTGGGCGTCGAAGGCTTGTACGAACTGCACGCCGAGATACGTGGGGTTCGCTACTACCGCGACGAACGCAGTGTTCTTGGTTGCAGTCGCCCCGAGTGAGTTGTCGACTTGGCGAAACTCCTGGGCGATCAACGGGCAGTCGCTTGTACACACCGGGTCGAGAAACGTCAGGGCAACGGTACGGCCTGCGAGTGTCGCGAGGCTGACGGCTGCGCCATTCTGATCGGTGAGCTCAAAAGGCGTAGCAGGGGTGTCTGTCGGCTCAGGTTGACCATTGATCGCCTCGGTGACGATCGTGTCGGTACGCGTGTTGACCGATGCGAACGCCATCGGCACGGCACCGACTAACACGATGCCGAATGAGGCAATCGCTGCGGTTAGGCCCAACACGGCTGGAGAACTCATTGCGGAGCGCACGCTCGTCGGTCTCACGTTCTCGGTTTTTAGCACCGCAGGCGAGGCTTGCCGGGTAAGCGCCAGGTAACCAGCGCCGATGAGCACGACGGTCGGAATCATGCTGTTGGGGTCGGTACCAAGACCGCCGAGAAACCCGAGGTCTTGAACGAAAACCCAGACCGCGATGCATAAAACGCTGCTGCACACCAATGCCACGAATATCACCTGGTCGCGACCTGTGAGCAGCGCCATCCCGAGACCCGCGAGCGCGAGAACGATGAAGAGGTTAACGATCCAGCCGTGCTGCGCATCAAACGTCCCAAACGAACTGACCACCGATGACAGGGCATGCGGCTGGGGCGTCTTTGCCATCGCCTGCACCATCGACGTGAGCGCGCCGGCCGTCGCGTGTGGATTCCCTTGTCCCTGCCAAAATCCGCGCCCCGGCCACGCCTGCAGAATTGCCATCCCGACGAAGAAGAATCCCAGAAGTCCGAGCAGCGCGCGGCCGAGACGTTGCCCCGCCCACGCGTGTTCAGGCAGCGTGAGCAGCACCCCCGCGACGACATAAAACAACACTGCGCCGGGTGCGCCGAACAACCAGCTGAGGCCAGAACCGAAGATGCCGCCAAACGCCTCGCCAAAAACCCAGACCACAAGACCCCAGGCGACGCTCACGGCGCCGGCTAGCCGGGAGATGCGACCGCTCCTCGCTACAAGGAGCAGTACGCCGATGCCGACTTGGATCCACACTGCCGAGGCCGCAGCCGAAATGGGGTGCCGTGACCAGATCAAGGTGCCGTCGTTGACCAGGTGCTGAACCCATGAGGGCGAGCTCGTCGCCGCCGGCTGGACGACCTGCGTTGGCAGCCCAGCCGGCATTGCCTGCTGGAGTTGCAGCAAACCATCGAAAATCCAGAGCAGGCCGAAGCTGATGCGCAGAAACCTCCGCGCTGGATGCTCGCCGAGTTCCGTAACGACTTGGTCGGCGACCGTGTCGGTCCGGGCGGTCTCGGCGGTCTCGGCGGTTTCGGAGCCTTCGTTCGCGTCCGGCTTCGGCTTGGGCACGGTGTAGGGCCAGACCCAGGCGGTTGCCGCAATCAGCAGGAGCACGAGCACGATGAGCGCTTGGTGGCGCAAAGCAGACTCAAAAGCGGCGAGAATGAGCGGGTTGCCGTCTGAGACGGTCCCACCCATACCTTGCACGGCAACCACCTCTCTTTTACCGTGCCGTTGCCGAGCTCGAGTCGACCCGTGTCGTTGTTTCAGGTCACTTTATGGGAGCGACGACACCACCGCGATGGCTAGCAGCGATGGGAGCGCGTCGCCGCAAATCCAGACTCAGTGAGACGGCGGTGTCGCACTATTGGAAAGGCGTCCGGCCCAGGCTGCTTTGGCGCCGGCGTCGCCCACTCGGTACACCTGTACACCCGTGGCTACCGCCAGAACGACGACCAGTACCCCGGCCACGCGGTGGGCCCCAGTGAGGCGGTGAGTTTCGGCGTAGCGCCTCACATTGGGCGTGGCGTCGACGACGCGGCTCTCGAATACGTTCAGCTGCCCAGCGTGCGCACGGCGCAGCGCATCGACGACGAAGAACGCTGCGAGCGCTATTCCGAATGCGGCGGCAAGTGGCAGCAGCTGGTGAGCGAGTTGGACGTGTTTCGCAATAAGCGGTGTCCGTGGCAATCGAGCACGTAGCGCGGAGCCACTGAGGAATGCGAACGGGACAGCGGCGCACGCGATGAAGGCCACCACCAGGGTGAGCAAGCCGTATGCGCGCCGGGTCGCTGGCACCGCGACCAGCAGGAGCGCCGCTAGCACCGAGACGGGAAGCAGCACGACGACGACGTGCACGATCAGGACGTGTGTGGGCGAACCATGAATGGTGACTGGCATGACGTATGAGTCCCTGTTGATTGGCCGGAATGCACTAAGCGTAGGGCTATCGCGAGGCAATGGACGATGTCAGGATTGCACTTCGCAGCCGTCTTTGCGTCGTCAGGAATTCGTCAGGTATTGGCCCATAAGGTCGAGGTCTTTGGCTGCAGGGGGTTTCGAAGCGTGCTGTTGACTCGGCGCATCGGGGTAAAGGTTCCACAGGTAACGATCGGGTTCTGGGTAGTCAAGATCCTGACCACAGCCATGGGTGAAGCGACCTCCGATTACAGCGTCCATCAGGTTGACCCCGTCATTGCAGTTGCATTCGGCTTCGTTGCCTTCGTCATTGCATTGTCGTTGCAGTTGCGGTTGCGCGAATACGTCGTGTGGATCTATTGGCTGGCTGTCGTTATGGTCGCGGTGTTCGGAACCATGGCCGCCGACGTCATCCACGTTCGATTCGGCGTGCCCTATGTGGTCTCAACGATCGGCTTCGCGATCGTCTTGGCGGCCGTCTTCACTACCTGGTACAGGGTTGAGGGCACGTTGTCGATCCATAGCATCAACACCACCCGACGTGAGTTGTTCTATTGGGCGACGGTGCTCGCGACCTTCGCATTGGGCACCGCGGCGGGTGACATGACGGCGTACACGCTCCACCTCGGCTTCTTCTCATCCGCGTTGCTGTTCGCCGCGGCCATCTGCGTTCCGGCGTTGGCCTATCGCTTCACAGGGTTCAACGCGATCGCGGCATTCTGGTGCGCCTACGTGCTCACGCGCCCGCTGGGTGCCTCGCTCGCCGACTGGATGGGCACCCCCCACAAGCTAGGCGGCCTCAATTGGGGGCGCGGAAACGTCAGTGTCGGGCTCACGCTCATGATCGTGATCGGCGTTGCGCTGCTGGCGGGTCGGACCCGCCACGACCCGGTCAGCGCGGAAGCGAACGTCTAAGCCCACAGTTGGCTATGCCCACAGTTGGCTATGCCCACAGTGCGTCGAGTTGCCCGGCCACCACCTCAGCAGCTGGAACAACGGTCGTCATGTCTGCGGCAGGTAGTACGAGATCAGGGTTTGGGATCCACTGCTCGTCGAAATAGTGCGTGACATCGCCGGCCAGGAACCGTGATGGTTGCGACCACGAATGTGCGTCGTCGTGTGCGCGCGGATGGTGGTGGTAGCGCAACGGGACGTAGATGTTCAGGGCACGGCGCGGTCGGGTCATCGCCACATAGAAGAGTCGTCGCTCTTCCTCGAGGCCTTGCGCTGTTCCGAGCGCCATGTCAGAGGGAAAGTTGCCGTCAGCCGCGTGCAGCAGATGCACGACGTCCCACTCGAGACCCTTCGCCGAGTGCACGGTCGACAGGATCAGCCAGTCTTCGTCGACGAGCGGCGGTCCGGCGAAGTCTCCGGTCGAGCGTGGCGGCTCGAGTGCGTAGTCGGCGGCCACATCGGCCAGTCGCGCGCACGTTGCTGCTGCGTTCACGAGCACGTCGAGATCGGCGATGCGGGGCATAGCGTCGGGGTAGGCGGCTTCGATCAACGGCGAGATGGCGACCCGCAACCGTTCGGCGTGGACACCGACCGCCTCACCCGCCTGCGACACGAGGGCGGCGACAGCGGCGTCAGCGGCTGGTCGTACCCGTGCCGGCAGCAGTGCCGACGCATCGGACCACCGCGTCAGCACATCGGCGTCCGCCCCAGTCTTGTCTTCGAACAAGGCCAGCACGTCGATGACGCGACGCGCGGTCGCCGGACCCACGCCGTCGAGAAGTTGCAAGAGCCGAAACCACGACACCTCGTCGCGCGCATTGTTGGCGAGCCGGAAGGCGGCGAGCAGATCCTTGACATGAGCGGCCTCGAGATAACGCAAGCCGCCGTACTTCACATAGGGAATTGCGCGCCGGCTTAGTTCGAGTTCGAGATGTTCGGAGTGGTGCGCGGCCCTGAACAACACGGCCTGGTCGCGCAACCGAAGGCCAGCCTCGCGGTGCTCGAGCACGCGATCGCACACCGCGTTGCTTTGCGCGTCTTCGTCGGCGCAACGGAGCAGCTGCGGCCGGTTGCCGTTCGAACGCTCCGGCTCGGCAGCCCGCAAGATCGCGCGAAAGCCTGCCGGTGCCTGCGCGCCGACGGCGTTCGCCGCCGACAAGATTTGCGGCGACGAACGATAATTCGTTTCGAGCGTGATTGTCGTAGCGTCGGGAAAGGTCAGCTCGAAGTCGAGCAGGTGCGCAGGATCGGCAGCGCGAAACCCATAGATCGCCTGCGCGTCGTCGCCGACGACGGTGAGCCGGCGATCAGCTGTGCGCAACGCCGCCACCACGTCGACCTGCAACGCGTTCACGTCCTGGTACTCGTCGACCAGAATGTGGTCGAACTCAGCAGCGAGCTGCCGCCCGACGATCGCGTCGAGCGCGGCCGCCCGCCAGTAGAGCAGCAAGTCGTCGAAATCGAGAAGCCCTAGCGCGCGCTTTCGCACGACGTACTCCTTGCACATGGTGGCAACCGACTCCGTGAGTTCGCCGCACCACGGCGCAACGACCGCGATCACGTCGGACAGCGGTTGCCCGGTGTTCACCGCTCGCGAGTACAGGTCGAGCAGCAGCCCCTTGCGCGGTAACCGTCGCCGTGCCGTCGAGGAGCCCAGGTGCTGATCGCGGACGAGATCGAATAAATCAGTGGCGTCGGAGGTGTCGAGGACAGAGAACCCGTCGGGCAGGCCGAGTCGGGGTGCGTGGTGGCGCAGCGTGCGGTGGGCCACTGAATGAAAGGTGCCGCCCTGAACGCGACCAGCGCCGCGCCGTGGGGTCGGCACCCTTGCGAGCATCGTTTCGGTGCGCGCCAGCAACTGTCGGGCTGCCCGGCGAGTGAAAGTCAGGAGCAGCACGCGCTCGGGCGGTGTGCCGGAAGCAAGCAGCCAGGCGACCCTGCTGGCCAGCGCGGTCGTCTTTCCGGTGCCGGCGCCGGCCACGATCCGCAGCGGCGCCGGCGTCTCGAAGGTCGCCGCCGCGCGCTGTTCGGGGTTCAGCTCAGCCAGAAAATCGAACACATGTTCGACTCTAGCCCATCAGCGGGCGCGCACGGCGCACCAATCAGAGCTTCGCGGCGACCTTTTGCGCGAGCGTCATTGCTGCCCCGGACACCCCCTTGACGACCTCGACGTGGACCACCTGCTGGCCCTTGGTGAACGTGATGGCGTCATCTGGGCCTGCGCTAGTGATGAGCTCGTAGCCGCCGTCGCCGACTGACACGTCCTTAACGGTCTGCGAGTTCGGCGCGATGCTGTTCAGCTGGTCGGCGGTGCCGGCATCGCGTGCCTTCTCGGTGGCAAGTTCGCCACTCGCCGATGTGTACGTTGCGTACGAGAGGTTCACCGCGGCACCCGTTCCGGAAGCGTCCTTGGTCCAGATGCAGCTGTGGTAATTGGTGGCCCCTTGCGGGCCACCGCTGATGTCTCCGGTGATGTTGCCCAGTGGCGTTCCCGCGGCCGCCTGGATGTCGGCGGCCGTCAAGATCTGACACGCCGGACCCGTGGCCAGCAGCGTGTTGTCGCCAGCAGCCGCCGAGTCACCAGCGCCGGCACCCGCCCCGCTCGCTACCGTGCCGCCGTTGCCCTGAGCA